>OZ244626.1:0-3592500 GCA_965218495.1 Rhodothermales bacterium | reverse complement strand
CAGCCGTGCTCGTGTTCAACAACTCGGTCATGCCCCGCTATACGCGGGCTGGCACGGCATTCTCCATGCCCCAGGTTACGGGGCTATCGCATGACGCGGCCGCGGAGACCCTCCTGGCCCACAACCTCGGTGCCGTACAGTGGGACACCGTGCTTGATTTCAGCGTGGAGCGCGGCACCATCCTGGCCCAGCGCCCGCTGCCCGGAGCACAGGTCAAAGCGGGACGCACGGCATACCTGAAGCAGAGCGACAACACGCGGGACTCCGTTCGGGTACCCAACCTGGTCAGCGCAACCATTTCCGCCGCTCGCAACATGATTCAAAGGGCGCAGCTAATGGTCGGCGAAGTTTTGCCAGACTCCTTTCCTACACCATACCCCGACGTGGTTACGCGCCAGTACCCGCCGCCTGACTCGGTGGTGCTGCGCCGGGATAGCGTTTCGATATGGTTCAGCACGGGCTTGGGCAACCGCCTGGTAAGTGTGCCACTTGTGATCGGCCTGCCGATGAGCGAGGCGCTGGACCTGCTGCGCGAAGCCGGCCTGCACGCAAAAGTGTACCCTCAGTCGTACGCCAAAAGGCTGGACCCGCGGGTCCTTAGCCAAAGCCATCCGGCCGGTAACCGCGTGCCGGAAGGCAGCGAGCTGACGCTGTTCTGGAATATGGACGAGCAGTAGCTGCGTGACCAAAGGCATCCAAGGTTCCACTGGACGTCTATGACATGACGGGCCGGGTGGTAGCCGAACTACTCAAGGGATCGCTGGAGGCTGGAAGCCACAGCGTCACATGGAATGCCTCGAACCTTCCCAATGGCGCGTACGTTTACCGGTTCCAGGCAGACACTTTTGCCGAGAGCAAGCTCATGACGCTGCTGAAATGAGAAGATCCGCGAATCGCTTTCTACGCCATTCTGAATTCAAAATGACAACCATGCGGCAGCGTGCTGCCATGCTGACATTAGGCTTCAGCATGATGCTGGTAACGGTCGCAGCAGCGCAACAATCTCCACCGGCCATTTCAGTAAAGAGTGGAATTATCCAACACCTTCAGCACAAGATCTTTTCCGGAGACTCGCACCAGTATGCGGTGTACACGGAGGCACAAATCGAAAGAAGACTGGCAACCATTTATAACGGGTTAATCGTTACAAGTGGTGCACTTTATGTAGGGTACTGGGATGACGGCATCAGCAAGACCACCAAAATACCGTGCTATGACTGCACCATTTACTCTTACCGTAGCTACACAGTCGGCATGCGATTCTATGCGAATCCCTACGCCTTTCCCCTGGATCTCTTTACCGGGCTGTCGTATCACTTCGCTCACGCTAACTTCGTGAAGGGCCTTGACTTGCCCGGCCGTCGCGTCGAATTCTGGAATGGTTTGGGTACCATGGAAACAGGAATACGTCTCGTCATACCCGTTGCGGATCACTTGGCCGTTAACGTCGAATTCCAGGCATACATGCACCTGTCCAATCACAAAAGGTTAGGAACGCGGAAATCGGTGAAACTGGGAGTATCTTATCCTCTCTGATTCATAAGCCTGGGATCGCTGACAGGGGCCGCGGCGGCCTACCTGAGCCGACTAGAGGTCCCTGAAATGGCTGGGCCCTGCCCGAGTCAGCGCATTCAGCGGTCCCTCCGTTGGGTCCAAGAACGTGGAACAGTGCGTCACGCTGAATCTGCGCTGCGTCCATAGGGTAACCGTCCGGTAAAGTACATCCCTTGAACGCGGAGCGGCCCTTGCGTGCCGTGAAGGACCTCGTAGGCCAAGTGGGAGGTACAGAGAGAGCCCATCGCCAGTATGGCTTGCTCCAGCATGCCGTTAGGCTGGTCTGATGACTACATCGATGCCATTGATGTAGATCAGGGCAAATCCGGTGCGCACAGTCGCCATCGCAGCGGCTTTTGTGACTTGTTGGCGCGCGGCAGCGGCCGCCCACACCCGGCGCGTGCTCTTGTACAGCCTGCGCGATCTTCTGCGAGGGCAGGCGAGGCTCGCCGCGGCCGTCGCCTTGGCTGCGCTGACGGCCGCACTCACGCAGCTCGGCGTGGACGGGTGCGTTGGCTGTTATGAGGCAGCGCCCGGCCCGTCTGCGGCTGCCGCGCTCGTTTCGGCGCCGTCGGGTTGCTGCGGTCGATATGCATCTCGAGCTGGAGGTGCGGGCCTACGCCGCGGCGAAGCGACGGAAGCCCTCGGCGGAGAGCCTCGCGGAACGCCCAGGCCGCCCTGGACCGGCAAGGTCTGGACCACGCACCAGATCCCATGGAGGAGCGCCCTGTCGGCTGGTACACGTCGCTGCCCCTTCGCCTCGGCCAGCAGATGCGTCGCAAAAGGCTCTGGAAGCGAAGGCGCAAAGCCGTGGATGTCGAGTCTGCGCTCCGGCCCGCTCGGCGGGCCTTCATCACCGCCTCCAATGCCTGTTAGACCAGGGAGGATGTGGAGCGTCTGCAGAAGGCGCTCACCGCGGCCAAGGGGCGGTACGCGGATGTCAAGACCCTGTTGACCATACGGAATCACAAGGGGCTTGCCTCCACCCGTCTGATGGGGAAGCGCTCCGCACCCGGATCTTCACCATTGCGGCAGGGCAGCAGGCTGCCTTTGCGCGGGCCGAGGCCGGGCAGGCGCAGGTGGCGTCGAGAGGCTCGTCAAGGCCGGCAAGCAGATTGCCCGCCTTCTTCAGCTGGAGCCTGCCACGAGGGGTGGCATCGAGACTGCACTGCGCGCCGCTGATGCGCTCACCCCTGTCGCCCGTAGTTATCTGGGCGCACCCGTGCGCAGCGTGGAGCACGACGGGGGGCAGGGCGCTCGTCCCCGAGTGATGCACCCGTGCGCGCCGCCAAGCGGTCCGCCCTGCCCTTCTGTGCCTTGTTCCCCTTCCGTTGGCCGGTGCTGATTGCAGCCATCCACTCCGTGCGGGTCCCCAACCTGGTCAGCGCAACAATTTCCGCCGCTCGCAACATGATTCAACGGGCGCAGCTAATGGTCGGCGAAGTTTTGCCAGACTCCTTTCCTACACCATACCCCGACGTGGTTACGCGCCAGTACCCGCCGCCTGACTCGGTGGTGCTGCGCCGGGATAGCGTTTCGATATGGTTCAGCACGGGCTTGGGCAACCGCCTGGTAAGTGTGCCACTTGTGACCGGCCTGCCGATGAGCGAGGCGCTGGACCTGCTGCGCGAAGCCGGCCTGCACGCAAAGGTGTACCCTCAGTCGTACGCCAAAAGGCTGGACCCGCGGGTCCTAAGCCAGAGCCATCCGGCCGGTAACCGCGTGCCGGAAGGCAGCGAGCTGACGCTGTTCTGGAATATGGACGAGCAGTAGCTGCGTGACCCACTAATCCGGCCAGTCGTACTCGCACCATTTCGGCATCGGCGGAAGGTACTCGAGGGAGCCCTGCCGGGCACGAATCAGTTCCAGCAATCAGGAATCCTGCGCAGTGCAACCCTGCCCACATCAGGCTGGATGCGTCCGCATATTGGGCGCAGCGCAGCACGACGAAAGAATTCGCGGATATTCTACTCTTCCACGTAGACCGAAAATGCTTCGTCCACGCCCACAACGACGCGCTCCTTGTGTTTCGTCTGAATGCAGCGGCCAATATAGTTGGGCTGAATTGGCACCTCGCGGTGTCCACGATCCACCAAGACCGCCAGCTGTATGCAGGCCGGTCGCCCATAGCGAATGATGGCATCCAGCGCCGCCCGTGCCGTGCGCCCGGTATACAGCACGTCATCTACCAACAGCACACGCATGCCCGTCACGTCAATCGGGCGGTCAAACCGCACTTCGCTCTGCGTAAGACGGTCATCCCGAAACGCCGCGACATCCAAGGGATACGCCGCAATCGGCGCATCTGCCAGCGGCGTGATATGGTTGGCGAGCTCCTTCGCTACGGGCAGGCCCTTTTTCAGGATACCGAAAAGGACCAGATCCGTCGCTCCACGGTTGCGCTCTACGACTTCATAGGCCAGGCGGCTGAAGGTTCGCCGCACGCGCTCCGGACTTATGATGAGCGTACGCATGTCCCGGCATGCGCTAGTCCTGGAATATCGCCTTTATGCTGCCCCAGCTGCGCCGAATGGCTGTGGAGGTGTAGTTGACTTTTTTCTCCGCTAGGCGCTGGCGCACACCGCTGTTGAACACGACTTCCAGTCGATAGTCGATAAAGTCGGAGCTACCAGCCTTGTAGACCTGGTCATCCATGACCTTGTACTGCAAGTTGATGCCATGCCCATTGCTTTGCCCTACGAGCACGAAATCGGCGTCAAACCCTGCCTTGCGAAAAACCTCGAACCTCTGCACCTGATTTTCCTGCTCCGTTTCCCACGTAACCGCCAACGCATTCCCATCGGGCTCCACGTTGAAGTATTTCAGGCGCACGTCGTTGAGGGCGGCACCCGTGATCAGAATCGTAAGGAAGGCAACAAGAGCGGTTCTCATTCGCAGCAGCGAAAAGGCAACGCATTATACGAAACCCGCGCGTAAACTGCGCAGGCCACAGTCCTATGCATACACTTCATGGCGCGTATGTATGTACCTCCCAGTGAAACAAAATGGGTCGCGAATCGCAATAATAGCCTTTAACACACGAACCGCCCATGAAGTCCCGCTACGAACTAGGCAGATTGTTTGGCATCAGCGTCTACGCGCACTGGTCCCTGTTGCTAGCCCTTGCAGGCCTCTTCGTGTGGATGCTGTGGCAGGGCCGCTCCCTGACCATGGCTATTGACGGCCTGGTACTCACGGTGGCGCTCTTTGCGTGCGTCATTCTGCACGAGTTCGGCCATGCGCTTACGGCCCGGCGCTTCGGCATCCCGACGCTCAACATCACCATGTACCCCATTGGCGGCATTGCGCTTTTGGCCCGCATGCCTCGCGAACCGCGGCAGGAGCTCTTGATTGCGCTTGCGGGACCGGCCGTCAACTTGTTCATCGCCGCCGTGCTCTTTGTATTCGCGATGGTCGGCGGCGGCCTTGAAGGCGTGGGACTCATCGTCAGGAATGAGGCTGGCGGCACCGCCATCCTCTCCTCCCTAGTGTCGATGAATCTGCTCCTTGTCGTCTTCAACCTGGTGCCGGCATTTCCGATGGACGGGGGGCGTGTGCTGCGTGCTGCGCTAGCCTCTCGGCTGAGTTACCGAGCTGCCACGCGCATTGCTAGCTACACAGGTCAGGCATTCGCCGTGCTCTTTGCCTTCGCGGCCGTTTTCCCCAACCCGATCCTTCCGGGTTTCAACCCGGTCGTGCTCTTTATCGCGCTATTTGTCTTTGCCGCTGCGCGTGAAGAATCTGCTCAGGTCCTCCGTGCGCCCGAGACGCAGGCGTAAAGGGTGAAGTTGCAGCCCGGAGCCATCACTGAATGATAGCGGGCTTGATGTTTCCTAGGCAGCGCAAGGCGTAGGGCCACCTATCCCTTCCTTTCAGCCTGGGCGGGGGCCGAACCGAAATAGCGGCACTATAGCGCCAGCGCATTCTCCACATCCGTAGCATCAAAAGCAGGTGGCAGGACGCTGCATTTTGTCTGATAGGAGCGGGGTATAGATTCCGGTCCCCAGGCCGCCCTCCCAAAGCCTCGCCCCTCTTCTAGACGAGGTCGAAACGTGAAGACTAACAGTCGTGACGCTGAAGTACCGGTATTTCAATGACACAATCTGACACCAACTCGTTGGCACACTCCGAATCGCACCCGCGCCGCCGGAGAGCCCGCTTTTGAATGCCGGACCTGCCACACCTGAATTCTCAAAGCGTACCGTTGCCGCATGCTCCAATAGTTGTACGCCGGCTATCGCAAAGCCATACTACAAGAATCCACCCAGCTAAGGAACTTGAGATTTGCGCCGGCGGTAACCGTTGGGTTGATGTGCTGGCTTGCCTGTCCAAGACGGAAGTACCATACGGCTTTCCTGATGAGTCGCCCGGCCACTTTGCATGACCGCATGACACGGTGCTCCGTATCGTTGCTTTCCGGGCGCATACTTGTCGCAAGACTCGGTGAAATCAATGGACCACGCAGCGCCTGGGAGGTCGCCCGCTATTGCCGGGGGGAGAGAGATTCTGACCAAAAACTAAATCGCCATGGCCTTTGGGAGGGTCTTTGTTTGTACTGGATGCCAGAAGTCCATCGAGTCGTGGGATGAAGGGAACCCCTACTTTCTGGACGAGAACGGCAAAAAGTGCTACGCCTATCATCCAAGCAGCGACCGATGGCGCTGCATCGGGATTGACAGCCCACACCTCTGCATGGCGTGCGGAGCCGAGTTCGACGTGGTTTCACGAGCACCTATTGGGGCGTGCCCAACGTGTAGTGCCCCCGATATCGCAGACACGTGGACGCTGGAGCGCAAGCCGTGTCCGCACTGCAAGGTCGGGCACTATGAGGACTCTGGGCAGATTATGATTTCCTGACGGCCGTACCAACGCTGCCGTCTCCGCATGCGAAGCATACTATTGCGAAAGCCACGCGAAATACGTACAATTCGAGAAAACGCGTACCGATGAGATTCTCTCTACTGATTCTTTTTGCCTTCGCAAGCTCGGCGTGGGCGCAGGACGGCAGCCGCAATATTCAGGTGGTGGCCCATGTGGCGATTGAGGGCGGAACGAACGCGTTGGCGCTCGAGCAGGACCGGCCGTACGCGTGGCTCGCGCCGCAGCGCGGCGGGCTCATTGGGCTCGATCTCACAAACGAGTCTTCGCCAGCTACCGCCTATGAGATGACCGAAGGCATGGTTCGGGATGTTGCTGCGTTCAAAGTCGGGAACAAGCACTACCTGGCGCTGGCAATGGATGCGCCCTCCTTCAAAATTCTTGAAACCACCATTCCTTCGGAGGCCCGCGTAGTAGCGTCCGTTGAGCGAGACGCAGGTTTTGGTGCACTCTTCGCATACAAACATTCCAGCGGTCGCGCACTCTTGCTGGCTACCAACGGCGGCCCCTTAGAAGTCATTGACCTGGAGCAAGTACTTGCCGGCGACGATGGGTCGCAGTTGACGCTGGATACGCCTGCTGATCTGCCGGTGGCCACTACGGGCTTTGACTTTGCCTTCGCTGGCTACGAGCCTACCACGCAGCAGGACCGCCTTTATCTGGCCGGCGCAGGTGGCTACTATGTATACGACATCACCGACCTTTCTGCGGTCGGGCAGCCGCTCACGCACATCAGTTCGGCGGCCGTGCAACGCGGACGCATGATTGTGCCTGTGTCAGACGGAGAACATGCTCTCACCCTTGCGGAATACCGCACGGCCCCCATACGCATCTTTGCGCTCAGCAATCCGCGCGTACGCACAGCTGCGGGAGCCTGGATGGCCGACTGGCAGAACGAATACGCGGCGCTCCAAGTGCGCTGGCCCTTTGCCTTCGTGGCGGCCTTTGAGGCGGGCGTGCATGTAATCAACATCTTTGATCCCGGGAACCCCTATACCGACGCCTATTACCGTACCGCGCCAGCGGCCAGCGGCGCACCGCTTGCGCGTGCCCGCCACGGTGTCAGTCGCGTGGACGTTCGGAACGCGGACGGCCTGATTGTTGCCAGCGACCTCGACAGCGGATTCTGGGCTTTCCGGCTGGAAGCTTTCGGCGGATGGCATGGCCACCTCTGGGGCCTTCCCAACATGTCCAGCGCCCAGGACTGGGACAATGGACCCGATCACCAATAAACACTGACCTGCTATGCGTTTGCTGATACTGCTGCTTCTTGCCCCCGCCACCGTAGCCGCTCAGGGTCTCGTGCATCCGCCGCACCCGCCACCGCCCGGTGAGCGAGGAAGCGAAAACATCTCCGTCGTCGCGCATCTTCCGCTGGGCGTGCCCGGGTCAGTTTCCGACATCGAGGTGGAACAGGACGAAGCACGCCCCTTTGCCTATGTCGGGAGACGCCTTTACGAAAAGGGTTTCGATATCATCGACCTCAGCGACCCGAAGCGGGCCAGGGTGATCCACCGCTGGCGCATTGAGAACGAAGACTTGCATCAGGGTGGCGCCATGGACGGTCGGTACTTTAAGCATGAGGGCCGCTACTATTACATGCAATCCGTGCAGTTCGGGCAGGGCGGTCCCAACTCCGATGTCGGCGCAATCATTTTTGATGTCACGGACCTGCCGGAATCGTTTCACGAAGTCGGTCGCATCCGCCAGTCCCAGGCAAGGGGCGGCTTTCACAATACATTTACTTACAAGCACTCCTCAGGCAAGCCGCTCTTGTTTGCCACCAGCGGCCGCTATGCGAAAGTGTTCGACCTGGACCGATTTCTGAAAGGCTATCAGTCCGAGATGGATGCGGTGCTCAACAACGAGGACTATGCACTGGTGGGGCGCGTCCCGGTGACGCAGACAGAAAACATGTGGTCGCGAGGATATCACGACTTTTATGTGGGTTACCACCCCGAAAGCGGCCAGGACCGCTTCTATGGTGGCGGTGGCAGCGGCTACTACGTCTATGACATCACCGACCTGGCCAACCCTAAGCCGCTGGTGAGCATAGTGGGCGTGCCCGGCGTTTCGTGGGGCCACACCTTTACGCCCTCACCGGATGGGCGCTATGCCATCGGCGAAACGGAGTTCCAATACCAACCCCTCCGCTTCTTCGATTTGAAGCCGGCGCTCGATGGAGAAGTCCAGACCATCGATCACGCCATCGGCGCATGGCACGCTGACTGGAAAAGCCTAGCGCATAACCATGAGGTGCGCTGGCCATTCCTGTTCGTATCCGGCTACGAAACCGGTATGTCGGTCGTCAACATGGAGGACCCCAAGAACCCTTTTACCGTAGCTTATTATGACACCTACAATGGTCGCCATAACGACCGCGAAGAGTCCCGCATGGCGAGCCCCTATACGTGGAACGTATACAATGGGGCTTGGGGCGTTGATGTGCGCAACCGCGATGGGCTCATCGTAGTTAGTGACATGTCCACCGGGTTTTGGGCATTCCGTATGGATGGATTCGATGGATGGGATGGACGCGACTACGGCATGCCGAATATTTCCAGCGCGCAGGACTGGGACCGCGGTCCTGCAGCGCAGTAAACCGAGAATAGCCATGCGTATTGCTCTTATCGTACTCCTTGCCCTGGCGCCACCAATGGCCGCTGCGCAGTGGACCGCCGAAAAGCCTGGCAGCGACAACCTGACGGTATTGGGCCATATTGAGCTGGGACCTCGCCTGAGCGTGGCGGATATGGACCTGGAGCAGGAGCTGCACCGGCCCTTTGCGTACGTGTCCCGTATGGTTTACGGCACGGAAGGACCCCGGGGCACCGACATCATCGATATTTCCGACCCTGCACAGCCCAAGGTCCTCTACCAGTGGCGCATTGAAGACCAGGACCTCCACTTGGGCACGGGCGGCATGGATGTGAAGTACTTCAAGTGGAAGGATCGCTACTACGTAGTCCAGTCGCTCCAGTTTGGCTCGGGCGGGCCGAACCGGGATCTCGGGGCAGTAATTCTGGATGTCACTGGCCTTCCCGATGCCAGTCTTGTCAAGGAGGTGGCTCGCATCCGCGAGCCGGAGCTCCCCGGAGGCTTCCACAATATCTTTATCTACAAGCACTCCAGCGGGCGCGTGCTGCTTTTCAGCACCGTGTCCGGCCCATTTGCAAACGTTTACGACCTGGGGATGATAGTCGAGGGTGATCTGGACTCTGCGCAGATCGCACGCGTGCCGGTCCCCGAGTCACCGCTCGGGCGCGCAGGCCGGCGCGGCTATCATGACTTTTACGTAGGGTATCATGAAGACACTGCGACGGACCGCTTCTATGGAGGCGGCACCGGCGGCTACTATGTATACGATATCACCGACCTTGACGGCCCGCAGCTCTTGGTCACGCTGACGGGCATCAGCGGTGTACGCGGCGGCCACACCTTTACACCTTCGCCCGATGGGCGTTACGTCATCGCGGAAACAGAATACCGCTACGCGCCTCTTCGCATTTTTGACCTTAAGCCGGCCCTGGACGGCGAGGTCTCCAACATCCGCAACCCGATCAGCGCCTGGACCGCGGACTGGCAGCACTTGGTTAACAACCACGAGGTGCGGTGGCCATACGTCTTTGTATCGGGCTACCTGGACGGGCTGCAGATCTTCAGCATGATGGACCCCACGAATCCGGTCACCGTGGCGTATTACGACACCTACCTTGGCCCGCCCAACACCGATCGGTATTCGATGTTCAACGGCGCCTTTGGAGTCGATGTCCGCAATGCGGATGGCCTCATTGTGGTCAGTGACATGTCCACCGGGTTCTGGACATTTCGCATGGACGGGTTTCGCGGCTGGCACGGTGAGGACTGGGGTGTGCCGAACATTTCAAGCGTACAGCAATGGGATAGTGAATAGGTCACGATGGTAGGTCTCGCGATAGCACTTTTGTTAGCAGGCGGCACGCCGGCTGGTCTCTGTTCGGCCCCACCGGAGTATTACAAGGTCGAGCTGGTGCCCACCCGACGGGTGCCCGCGGCGCGAATGGCCACAGGGGTAGCTCATCTGACCTTCACGGAGTCGCCGTTCGGCATTGCCATCTCCGACAAGGGCCATTACCGCTACGATGTGGAAGTTGTCGTTGACAACCTCCGGCCGGCCCCGAGTGGCCAGTATGTGGCTTGGCTTTCTACGCCGGATCTCAAGCAGGTGGTACGACTTGGACCGGTAGCAGGCCCGGTCCGTGGTCGGACGGAGTGGAATAAATTCCTGGTAATCATCACGCTGGAGCCCCCCGAACCGGCGAATCGTGCCCGGTGGCAGGGCCCGGTGGTCATGCGCGGCCTTTCTCGTAGCGGCCTTATGCACACGATGGCGGGTCATGGTCCATTCGAACAGGAGCCATGCGCCGTCTACGGTTACTACTAAGAATGACCCGACGCGGCCTCGCGTTTGGCTACCTGATAGCGTTTGTGCCATCTGCTCAGGCGCAGCATCACCACCATCAGATGCCCGCGATGGCGCCAGACTCGCTGGTCTGGCGCATGCCTCCCATGGACATGAGCATGCCGATGATGCCGGGGCTTGAGGAGGCACTTCCGCCAGCTTTGCCTGCTCTTCCGGATCAGCGTACTATGGGCATCCCTCTGGCGCGCCCGAGCGAGGTCGTCACGCTCGCCGATGGCGATACGCTCCACCTGGAGGCCACGCTGGTGAGGCGGCAGATTGGCGGCGACTCCTTTGTGATGTACGGCTACAATCAGCAATACCCGGGGCCGCTCATCAGCGTCACTCGCGGTTCCACTGTGGTGGTGGTGTTTCAGAATGAGATTGAAGAGCCCACCACCGTGCATTGGCACGGGCTGCGCTTGGACAACCGATTCGACGGCGTGGCAGACCTTACGCAGGCGCCGGTAGCTCAAGGCGAATCCTTCGTCTACGAGGTCTACTTTCCGGACGCAGGGCTCTACTGGTACCACCCGCACATGCGGGAAGACATGCAGCAGGACTTGGGCCTGTATGGCAACATGCTGGTAAGCTCCGAGCACGAGGGTTACTACAGCGCAGTAAATCAGGAGGAAATCCTCGTGCTGGATGACCTTCTGATTGATAGCCACGGCCTTATCCCGTGGGGTCAGGAGTCACCGACGCATGCGCTGATGGGTCGCTTCGGCAACGTAATGCTTGCCAATGGTGTCACGGACTATGCCGCGTCGGTGCGGCGCGGCGCCGTAGTGCGATTTTTTATAACGAATGTTGCCAACGCGCGCACGTTTAATGTCACCTTTGGAGGTGCCCCCATTAAGGTCATTGCTTCCGATGTGAGCAAGTTCGAGCGGGAGGTGTTCGTGGAGAGCGTACCCATCGCGCCAGCCGAGCGGTACACGGTGGAAGTCCACTTTGAAGATGAAGGCGAATATGCTATCACCAACGCCATTCAGGCTATCAACCACTTCCGCGGGGAGTTTTACCCGCACATAGACACTTTGGGACTGGTGACCGTGACTGGCGCTCCGGCCACCCCGAACTACGGGGAAGCATTTGCGACGCTGCGCACTAACGCCGACGTGGCTGAAGACATCGGCGCATACCGCGACATCTTTGACCGTGCGCCTGACAAGGAGCTGGCACTCACCGTGCGTGTCGAAAACCTTCCTGTGCCCATCATGATGGCGATGGAGGTCGACACGCTCTACGTGCCCCCAATGGAGTGGAATGACGCGATGCCGATGATGAACTGGCTCTCAACCGGCAGCCAGGTTACATGGATTATGCGCGAGGTGGCCACGGGGAATGAGAATATGGACATCCAGTGGGACTTCGCGGTGGGCGACGTGGTCAAGGTCCGCATCTTCAACGATCCGAAGAGCTTTCATCCCATGAACCATCCCATTCACGTCCATGGGCAGCGGTTTCTGGTTTTGGAGATGGACGGCATACGCAACACGAACTTGGTCTGGAAGGACACTGCGGTTCTGCCGGTCGGCTCTACGATGGACCTTTTGATAGAGATGTCCAACCCCGGCGACTGGATGGCCCACTGCCATATCGCTGAGCACCTTTCCGCGGGCATGATGCTGGGCTTTTCCGTGCACGAGAACGGCCGCTAGGAGTGGGCGCGTTTCTGGTCAAGGAATCCCAGCTGGCCAGCCTGACACCCCCCTGACGGCGCAGCTCCATTTTGCGCTGTGCCGACCTTGTCTGTGCTCTGCTCCTATCTGCATGGCGTGTGCCATCGCAGGTACAGGCTGAATCGCATACCCAAGCACCTGATAACCTTATGTATTGGGAGTGGACTACCCCCAACCGAAGACTGTCCTGTTTCGAACTGTCCCGATCGCCGACCAGGATACGCAGGGATCGAACGCTGTGGATAAGATGTATGCCTGGCCGTCCGTGTTGCAGCAAACCCGGAACCTTTGCGTGCATACAGTGCCAATGATATTTTCGCATCAAGTCTGCGTCCGTGCCTTCGTTATCGCGGGCCTTTCGTGCTTCCTGTTCAGCAACATCATCCGTGCTCAAACCGACCGCGTGGAAGATACTAGGCTGGTGGAGTTTGACGAGGTCTTCGCCCTGGAAGACACCGTGCGGCTGGACCCATCGGTTCTAATCGGGTGGATTTGGGACTTGGATGTGAACAGTGCGGGCGAGATCCTGATTACTGACTATGGTGCCCGAAACGCATCCGTGTGGTCCGCTACAGGACAGTTCTTGCGTGAGCTGAGCGTGGAAGAATGTGACCCAGGTGCAGGATTCCAGCCGTTTGGTGCCCAGTTTGTCGGCAATGGCCACATCATGGCGTATGACGGACGTGGGCGTGCCTACGTCTTCGACGGCGCCGGTAAGTGCGTTATGAATGCAAAAGGCGCGGAGTTTGTGAACATAACCTCTGCCTGCGCTCGCGAGGATACAATCTTTGCGATGCCCCATCCGCGCCCTCGTGGGGCACCCGTTGCCAAATTGAAGGCCTATTCAAGAAGTCTGGTGCTACTGGAGGAGATTGCCATTGAGCCCCCTCAATGGCCCAACCTGGCGGCCCAAGTAGTAACACCAGGGCGTAGCCTTGCGTGCTTTGACGATGGTGTGTGGTATATGTACCAGGGACACATGGATGCGAGTTCCGTGCAGCCTCAGTCAGCCCAAGTGCAGTACAAGCCGCCGTACTTCGTGAAAAGACGGCGTGATGCACCAGTTGATATTCGTCGCGGAAGCAGTAATGACGCTGGCACTGGGGTGTATGGAATATTCAGTATAGATGGTTCAACACGTGTTGTGGCACATTATCCAAAAGGTGAAGGCATAGGTCTTACGATTGTGGATCACAAAAACCGCTATTTCGCCGTGAGTACCATCACTCCCTTTTGGCCAGAGGCAGCTGGGAATGGCATGCTGTATTTCACGGGTGATGTTGAGATGCTTTCCAATGGCGAGAAGGGTAATCCCGTGTTAATCCGGTATCGATTCACTCCTCCCCAGAATACTGATAACTAAACGCTAGCATCTCGTACCGTGGTTTGCAGCGCCGTTTGCGATCGACTTGACGCCGCTCACTGCGACCCACTGGCTCTTTGCCCTTGAAGAATTCGCCAAAAGCAGTAGTGCTCGATCAGGCGCTACACGTTAGGGCGATGCGCCCGCACGGCACCAAGATCCGAACGCTCGAGACGACTTTCAAAGCAGCAGAGCAGATGCCCGGGCTTTTCGAACCGCTGAACCATTGGCGGTTGCATTCGGGGCTGCCGCCGACCGTGCCGCTGCACGTCCGGCCTACTACGCCAAGGAAGCTGTCAGGCGCGTGTACGACTCAAGTAGGTGCTGTGCGCGTTCGCGATCTGAAGCAAACCCCTGAGACGGCCGGTACAGCTTGTCCACTGCGCGGTCAAGCGCCTCATGCGCCTTCCTCAGCCCGCGCGGCATGGCCTCTGCATCATATAGCGCATGGAGCGAGGTCTCGGCACGCCGGGCCCTAGCCTCCAGGACCGCCTGCGCACAGGGCTCCAGTGCTTCCAGATCTTCCGGTCCGGCCTCCGGGAGCGGAAACGTGTTGTAAACCACTGTCGACGAGTAGCGATCGCTGTTGCCCCAGCGCCCGCCAATACTGCGTGTCCAAGCCATATGCATGGCCGACGTCAAAAGCGCAAAGTGCCACAGCCTTGCGCCGCACAGCACCTTCAGCGCGTGGCTGGGGATGACCGGTGGCTCCAACCAGCCGATGGGTATGTATTCTCTGCGTAACGAGTTCACGTGCGGAATGACGAGAAAGGGCTCTGTCGGCGTAGCACCCGCCTGAAATAGCGTGGGCGTCTGTGCCAATTTAACCGTGCTGGCGCGCCTGCTTCTGAGGCGCCACGCCCGGACAGCCGCCACTCGGCGCCTCACTGGCGCCTCCCGCTCAATGAACGGTTGCGGCGCATCTTTCAGGTATAGCACCCAGCGTGGCTTTGACCACAGGAACTCCTTCGTTCCCACGTACGGGCGCACATACGGGCGGACACCGGGGCACTCGTCAAGGAGCTGCTGCCTTTCCGGTTCACCTAGCACATAGTGCCCGCCATCTATGATCTGTGTGCCCATGACCAGCCTGGGGAGCCCGTTGATTGGCCTTGGCGCCTCCCTGACGATCAGCAAGCGACTCGCCAGCGACTCTTTTCCGCGCAGATACGGCGTGATTGCGCCGTGCTTCTTTTCTGCGGGCTCGCCCTTGCCGCCCTCGTAGCAGAACAGGCGTTTTTCGAGTGGTGCCTGCGCGCTGGTGGCAAGCCCGATGGCCACCACATAGACGGTAGCATCGGTGTCCCACGCAAAGGTCTGGTGCGCGAATGTGATCTCCAGCGCATTCCCGCGCAAAATTCGCGGCCAGAGTTGCGCTACCTGTTCGCCCTGAGTTATGGAGTTGGTTGCCACAAAGCCAATCTGTGGCGCGTCCTTGGGTGCGGCTCGACCCACGTATTCCGCGGCTCGCATAAACCAGGCCGCGGCGTAGTCCACCGTACCTCCTGTGCCACCGAGGGCAGCAATCTGCTTAACCTGTGTTCGCTGCCTGTTGGTCTGAAGCTTTGCGCCGCGAAATGGTGGGTTTCCAAGCACATACGAGCATTGCCCGGGCGGCAGCAGGTCGTCCCAATGCGCTTCCAGCGCATCGGCTTGCATGATGCTTGGACGCACCTGAAAAGGTACCCGCGCAAACGATTTGCCAAACTCAAGGCTCACTCGCCGATTCATGCTTTGGTCCATCATCCACATTGCGACCTCGGCCGCTCGTGCGGACACAGCACTGATTTCGATCCCGAAAAACTGGTCAACGTTCACAATGGCAAGGGGACCAACAGCGGCATCCCGCTGCCTGAGCTCGCGCACCACCTCCACCTCCAACTCGCGTAGCGCCTGGTAGGCAACTACAAGAAAGCTGCCACATCCGCAGGCCGGATCCAGAACCCGGAGCGCCCGGAGCCTTTGCCTGAACCGTTGCAGGCCGTAAGCTCCGCGCGCGCCTGCACACGTCCTCAGCTTCCCGAATTCCTCGTGGAGCGCGTCAAGAAACAGCGGATCAATGACCCTGCGGATGTTCTTTTCGGTGGTGTAGTGTACGCCGCGCGCCCTTCGTTCCGGCGGCTGCATGACAGCCAAGAGCAGAGAGCCCAGCATCGCAGGCGCGAAGCGTGACCAGTCCAGCCTTGCCGCCTCGACCATCAGCTGCTGTATTGCTGCGTCAAGGGGCTGCAGGTCTACTGACGTCGCGAAGAGTTCCCCGTGCACGTACGGAAGGTCCGCAAGGCCTGGTTCCAAGCCTGGTGGCCTCTCGTTCTGCGGCGTACCTAGCACCAAAAAGGCGCGTAAAAGTGCGGCATCCTCTTCGTCTGCTTGTGCAGCCACGCTCCGCTCTACAAGCGTGCGAAAGGGCCTGTGCGCGCCAAGGGCACCGGTGCAGTCCGCAAACAGGCAGAAGACCGCGCGGACCAGAAACAGCCCGCGGTCGTCCTGGGCGAATCTACGAGCCCTTAACGCGTCGTGCAGGCGCCCAAGTAATCTTGCTGCGTCGTTAGTCACGTGGCTTTTTGCACGCGCCCCGGACCGCGCATGGCGGATGCGGTGTCACCTGCTTTCCTTTTTTATTTGCATATTTTGCGTCTTGGCCTGCTCTGCGGTTTCAGCCAGTGCGGCTCAACGAGCAAATCGCCCTAACATAGGGCGATGCCTTCACGCAATGCTGGGCTGCTCTATATCCCAGCTACTTTCGTGCCCTGCGCGTGTAAGTATGCCGCTTTTTTTGTATCCTAGCGTCATAGGTTTACCGCGTGCGGGATACCGCTGCGTTACGCCATGATTCTTACTTACTTACCCTACACGAAGCTTCTTAACTCCCATGACTGACACGCGCGCCGCTGCCCTGTCTTTTCTACTGATCGGCCTTCTCCTCGCCGGCTGTAGCCCTCGCAACGTTGAGATGTTGACCGTGGACGGCCCAGAGCAGCTTGAGACCAACCAGAGCGGCACCTTTTCTGCCATGGCCAATGAGGATGCCAAGCCACCAGTGGAGTACGCTTGGGACTTTGGCGGCAACACAGCAGCCTCTGGCTCTTCGGCAGAACATGCATTTGGAACCGCTGGCACCTACACCGTTTCCGTAACGGCGTCCAACAGGAAGGGCAAGGCATCGGTCACCGAGACTCACAGCGTCGTAGTAATGGATCCGCCCGTCCCGGCTGAAGTCGTCGCCATCGTGGCGAGCTCAACGACGACGGATACCCAAACTCCCGTGGACTTCAGTGCCAACGTGCGAGGCGATGCGCCCCTCACGTACGCCTGGTCTTTCGGTGACGGAAGCTCGGCCAATACGCCCAGGGCATCACACACCTTCATGGAGCCGGGCAGCTACGTGGTAACGCTTGAGCTCTCCAACGCGCACGGGCGTGACGCACGCACGGCCACTATCGGGGTCACGGTGTGGGAAGCTGACTTCTGCGCGGACCTTGCCGAGATGAACTCCACCTTTTTTGAGCGCAACTCCAGCGTCCTGAACGACAGTGGCATGGAGCAACTCGCGGACAATCTCGACATCCTTACCAACAGCTGTCCCAATCTTGTCGTCAGCGTCGAAGGGCTGGCAGGCCCGTTTGAACGCAACCCGCAGGACCTGTCGGATGACCGCGCACGCGCCGTGATGCAGTATTACGTCGACAACGGTGTTGAAGCGCGGCGCGTGAGTGCACGTGGACTTGGACGGGCGTCTGGGACCTCAAAGAAGAGCGGCGCAGAGCAGTTCCGTCGGGCGGACACCATACCCGTCAACTGATCAGGGGATCGTCCAGCCGCGCTCTACAGCGCCCTGGTCACCAATGACCCAAAAGCACAGGTCTTTACCTGTGCTCAGCTTGGTGATATAGATGATCTGGCCCAGGTGGCCAGAGAAGTGTTCTATCGCGTGGTATACGGCGCCCATAATGGTGACCTCTACGCCTTGGATGACGCGCCGGTCCGTAAGTCGCTGTGCGTCTATTTTCGCGAGCACTACGCCGGCTTCCGTACACGCAGCACGGAGTTGGCGCAGTAGTGCTGCCGGGGTCAAGCCCCCTTCAGCTGCGAATTCCTCTGTCCGCGTGCGAGTACACTGCGCGCCGCCTGCGCCGTGTATAATCCACTGGCGCACGTTGCCGGCCAGGTGTAGCAAAAGGTTGCCGACAGCATTGGACTGCTCGTTGGGCCGCCACCACAACATGTCGCCTGGAAGGCTGGATACGCAGTGCTCGACCTTTGGCAAGTAGTCCTGCAATAGAAGCGCCCGCGATTTGTCCAGAAAATCCCGGCCCAGATCTTTCATAAGGTTGGGCGGAATGGTTTGGGGTATGCAAACCCTAATGATACTGGAATGGCATAAGAAACTGCGGCAGCACGGGAATGACACCAATGGGCGCCAATTCTCGTATCTTACGGTAACTTTGTGGGGCAGGCGACCCTGTTGCGTACCGGGCCAGTTGCAGCAATAGAGTCTGGCGCGGATAGCGCGTGTATCTTGGCAATGGTGAAACAGTGCGAACGCACCATAAGCTACGTCAACGAATGCGGCGACTTGGCGACCAACTGGACTGGGCACGTATTGCCTATGGCAGCGCGCGCCCTATTCCTGCCTCCATACCAATCCAACGCTATCTTTAGGGAGCTTTGGCCCCTTCAGCCCAGCACATCGTGGTGATGGAAATCTTTAAGGCACGCTACGTATTCCCGGCACTCTTTCTTTTTTTCGTCGGTGCCATTCTTGGGGTGAGCCGGTCTTCCGACCGCACCGATACCACCGAGCAGTTGAAGAAGTTGGAGGAGGCCTTTCTCATCATAAACAAGCGGTATGTTGAGGAGGTGAAACCTGCGGAGCTTGCCGAAGCGGCCATCGAGGCCATGATCGCGTCGCTGGACCCGCACTCCACCTATATCAACGCGGAGGCGTTCGTGGAAGTCAACGAGAGCTACCGCGGCTCCTTTGGCGGCATCGGTATCTGGTTTGAGATTCCTCCCGGCGACACGGCCCAAGTGGTTTCGCCAATCGAAGGCGGGCCAAGCGAAAAGGTGGGCCTTCGCGCCGGTGACCGCCTTATCGCCGTTGACGACACCAGTATCGTGGGCGCGGATAATGACGAGGTGCGGCGTCGCCTCAAAGGTCCCATCGGCACCACCGTAGTCGTTACTGCAAAGCGTCTCGGCCTTCCACAGCCCCTTGAGTTCGTAATCACTCGTGATCAGATCCCGTTGTATTCCGTCACCAGCGCGTACATGGTGGATGAGGTAACCGGCTACATAAAGATCAGCCGTTTCGCACAGACGACCTACCGCGAATTCGTGGAAGGCGTCCGCGAACTGAAGAGGCAAGGCATGGAGCGTCTCGTTGTCGACTTGCGGGACAACGCAGGCGGCATCATGGAGGCGGCCGCCTTAGTTGTTGATGAGATGTTAGCAGGCGAGGGCATCATCGTTCAGACACGCGGGCGCGCCGTGCCGGATCAGAGTTTGCAGGCCTCACGGCCTGGCTTGTTAGAGCAGGAACCCGTAATCGTTTTGGTAAACAGGCTCTCGATTTCTGCCAGCGAGATCGTTGCCGGCGCGCTGCAGGACCAAGACCGCGCGCTCATTGTCGGGCAGCGCACCTACGGCAAGGGACTGGTCCAGAATCAGTTCGAGCTCCCGGACGAAAGCCGGTTACAGATGACGACCGCACGGTACTTTACGCCTTCCGGACGCCTGATACAGACGCCGTACGACGATGGTGATCGGCGCGGCTACCTGGAGGAGAAATATCGGTCGCTGCGCGACGCAGCCCTTGACCCGGATCGCTATCTGGAGAGTATCCCGGACTCACTGAAGTACACGACGACACACGGGCGCACGGTTTTCGGTGGCGGGGGCATCTTCCCAGATCACCCAGTGATGCCCGATAGCATGATGGCGCCAGTGCTGCAGGTCGTATACGGCGGCTCCCTCTTCGAGTCGTTTCGTGAGTGGTTTACGCGCAATGAGCAGGGCTTGCGTTCTTTGTGGGAGGATCGCCAGTCCGACTATGCGGAAACGTTTTCGTTTTCCGCGGCGCAGTGGGAAGACTTCTGGCGTGCCGCCTCCGAGTCCCAGGTGCCCGTGGCGCTGACCGACGATGCCGGGGCTGCTTCGGCTGAAGACCGCGTGATTGCCAGAGCTGACCTGGAAGCCAACCGGGATGTGGTAAACACCTACTTGAAGGCTCTTCTCGCCAGACAGCTCTATGGGTCGCGTGCTGCCTATCCCTTTTATAACCAGATCGACCAGACCTTCATTGAAGCGCTGACCCTCTGGGACAAGGCAGTTGCGTTGCCTGCGATCAACCAATAGGCCAGCTGAGCAGCTCTATTTCCACCGCTGAGCCCGCGGGTGCTGCTTCCACCTCTTCTTCAAGGTGGATGATGCAGTTTGCCCGCAGCAGCGACGAGTACAGGTTTGATGCCTGTGGACCAGTGTCGCGGACCATAAGGCGCCCGTCCGCGCTGGCGCTGTAGACGCCGCGCGCAAAATAGTGCAGCCCGGCCTTCTTGGGCGTGTCCTTGCTCAGGACCGCGCGCAGCCGTGGACGGCGAATCTGGCTCCGGCCCAGCATCGCCGCAACGAGCGGTCTCACATACTGATCAAAGCACACTGCAGAGGAAACGGGGTTGCCCGGCAGCCCGAACACTGCGCGGCCGTCCAGCAGTCCAAACGCGAGTGGCCCGCCAGGGCGCTGGCGAACGCGCCAAAATTGCATGGCTAGCCCCATGTCGTCCAGTACAGCCTTCACCAAGTCGCGCTCCCCCACCGAAACGCCCCCTGCAACCAAGAGCAGATCGGTCTTCTCCAGTGCCGCTTCAATAGCCTGCTCTACGCTTGACACGTGATCCCGTGCATGGTACGGGCCAATCGGCATAGCGCCAGCGGCAGTTACCTGCGCCGCAAGCGCCGCCCCGCTAATGTCGCGAATCTTGCCCCAAGGTAACCGTCCCGGTGCTGCATGTATTTCGTCGCCGGTAGTAACGACCGCTATGCGCGGCAAGCGACTGACCATCACCTCATCCACACCGGCCGCTGCAATCATTCCCAACACCGGCGGTGTAATCACCACACCAGCCTCGCACACCCTATCGCCCTTCCTTCCATCCTGGCCTGCCCGGCGCACGTAGGTTCCCTGCGCCGGCACCCGTCCAATCCGCACCCAGCTTGGCGCAGCATCTTCAGTCCATTCTACCGGGACCACTGTATCGGCACCGCTCGGCATCGGTGCCCCGGTCATTATTGATGCGCACGCATTCTTCTGCAGCCCCATGCTCGGGACATGCCCTGCAGTGATTGTTTCCGCTACGCGAAGCGTCACCGGTAGCGCTTGGCAGACCTCCCAGCGCACGGCAAATCCATCCATCGCTGAGTTATCAAACGGTGGAAGATCGTCTGCAGCGCGCACGGGCGCCCGCAGCGTCCGCCCAAGCGAACGTGACCTGGGCACGCGGAGAGCCTCCACCGGCGTAGCACGCGAGAGCACCAGTTGCTGCGCTTCGCTAACGGAAATCCGATACTTCATGGGGTAAAGGACATGGATAACGTGTGGATTAGGCGTGTGCTGCCTGTGCACTGGTACATGGGGTTCCGCAAAACCCGCCTTACTGGCATGTTATACAGATTTGCGTGCCTGTTATTCACATTCTGAACAGTTGCGCAATCTTGCCGGAATGCGTTCTCTACAGGGTCAATTGGCATCTCGGCCCTACCTTTTTCTGCAGCAGCGGGTCTCGGCTGCTGCCCCAATGCCAATAGCCCCGAGCTTATCCACATTTCCACAGGCTCTATGATAACTGATCTTTATTTACATAAAAAAGAGCCATTACCATTGGGGGTGGCCCGGGTGTGCATAAGTGCCTACGGACGCTGGTTGTTCACCTACCCGCAAACAGTTACCTTTCCTGCCCACGACCACCAGCGCTTCCCATGATCAAACGCATTCTCGTCGCTCTGGACTCCGACACCGATACGCCTACTGCCACGCGCTACGCGACGGAACTGGCGCATCGGTTTGATGCGGAGGTCACGGGCGTTGCAGTAGTCGATACCGGCAGCATAGAAAAGGGTGCGCGTGGAGGTGGTATCGGCAGCATGTATCTGATGGAGAAGGTGGAGGCTAGCCTGACTGCAGAGGCTCGCGAGGTTGCGGGAGGGCTGTTGGACAGATTTCGGGCTGCGGTGGTGAATGCTGGAGTAGCGTACGAGACCCGCATCCAGGAAGGGGAGCCTGCTGATCGTATAGTTGAGGATGGGAAATACGCCGACTTGCTCATAATCGGGAGGGAGCCACACTTCTATTATGCCCACCCTAACGAGACCCCCATAACGTTGGGGCAGGTTATCAAGCGCGTCGTTGGCGCTGTCCTTGTTGTTCCCAATCGGTACCGGGAAGTTAAGCGCGTAGTGGTTGCGTTTGACAGCTCTGCGGCTTGCGTCCGATCGCTGCGAGGCTTCGTGCACATGCAGCCATTCGGCACAGACGTAGGCGTGGATATCGTCAACGTCCACTCGAAGGGTGGGCGCGCGGAATCGCAACTGGAGTTGCGGCAAGCACAAGCGTACGTGCAAAAGCACGGCTTTCACGTGGACATCCACAGCGTTGTAGGCGTGGATGCAAGCGAAGAGATTGTCAACTGCACAAAGCGGTTTGAGGCGGACTTGTTGCTGGTGGGCGCGCAGTTTGTGACGCCGCTTTCCAAGCTCGCTTTTGGCTCTACTACGGCATCGCTGCTGGACAGCGTGGCCGTGCCTATGTGGGTGGAGAACTAGTGCGCGACGACTTCAGCGCCGCCATTGTTTCCAGGGGTGGTATCATGGTTAATCGGCGCTTGGCGAGAGAGTCTGTGTTGCAGGCACTCTACGCGCACACGATGGGTGGCGGTAACCGTGGGCATGTAGTGGCTACGATCATTCGGCCAAGGCTTAAGGAAGACGAGGCCATTCTCCAATTTGCGGAGCAGCTGTTTGCGGCCAGCTTTCAAACCGCAACGCGCGCTGACGAACTAATCAAGGCGCACGCAGACAACTGGGAGCTTGTGCGTATGGCGATTCTGGACCGCCTTGTGCTTCGCATGGCCATCTGCGAGTTTCTTAGGTTCGACCACATCCCGCCCAAAGTTACGATCAACGAAGCGATCGACATCGGCAAGCGCTTCAGCACTGACCGCAGTGGTCAGTTCATCAACGGCATGTTGGATGCGATCGTCTACGAGTTGCAGCAGAAGGGTGAGCTACGCAAGTCAGGTCGTGGTCTGAAGGGCATGGAGGAGTTGATAGAAAAACTCGCCCGGCGATCCGGGGAATAGCGCTCGGAAGAGAGGACGCCGATCTTAGCGCAGTCAGGGGAAATCTACGACCAAGGGAGCGGCTGCTTAACGTCTCCTCCGTTGGTACCTTTCTTTTTCGCGTAAGGTCTGGGCGTAAGTAGCCTTCCGGTTGCTTGCATTGACGGCTTATCTTGGAAATAGCGGTCCGCTGAAGGCGGATCCATGTTGCGCTGAGACTCGCGGCGGATGTGGTGTTTCTTGGCGATGGTGCTCTCGGATTTACGCGTTTTGGTTTCCGATCTTGAGAATCTTATATGAACGTTCTGGACCGCATCAGGGGCGCGGAGAACGCAATAGTTCTTTGCCAGACATATAGCCTAACTGCCACAGGCTGATTGTTTCGTGCTCGTTTATTTCCTCTCTGAGAGAGTTCTTTCGACGATATTGACTCACATGCCAGCGGCAACTGTTTCTACAGAGGGGAGGAGGAGTCTGGAGTGCTGGGCAAACTCCAGGAGGTATTCGTTCGCTTTTGCGCAGGAACAGGGCGGGCCGCCAGGGGCCACAGGTGAGTCGTGCCCGACTCCGCATTCGTCCATGACCTGTCATCGCCATGCAGGCATTGTTTCCAATCAAGTGTTGGAAGAATTGTCTAAGAGGCCTAAAATGCTACACAGGCATCCGTTACGACGCGGAGCGCGGAGTCCTGATTAAAGCGGCTCTTGCATGCCTCGGCAATGCCCTTTGTCTTCTGCAGCGGGGAAGCTCCGTGTGGCGTCAGGATCAGCACCACTTTGCTCTGCTCACGGAGCAGCTCGCCGGAGTTGCGCTGCCACTGTCCGTAGGCGTTCAGGACGGTCAGCCCCTCGGGAAATCTGCTCGTAACCTGGCGGGCAAGGAACGCGCCCCAGTCTGCATCCGATACCTGTCCGTCTGCCGTGCTGCGCCCGAAGAAGAGGCGGTATTCCATGTATGGAGCCGTGCCTTCTGGGCACGTCTTGAGTGCGACAGGCGGCTCGTACGCTGCCGCACTTAGGAACGCTACGAGAGCGGCAAGCGATGCAACTGAGGCAATTCTCATGAGGAAAAGGGACTATGGGTCTTATTCTGCGCGCGTGCCGCACAAGGCCGCCGGGTGTTAAGTGGCCTTGGCGCGGACGTAGTCGGCGTGTACAAGTGCGGAGCCTGCCGCGACAGCAGTAAGCTACGCCCGGCCCGCAGAATTGTCCAGATGCTGCAGGGAGCAGCTCCGCGGATTGGACGGCCTGGCAGGCTGGGTGCGAATCTGCGCATCTATTTTGCGACACGGCGGAAGCTTGCGCTGGCCAGGCCGGATTTGGGCTTTATCGCACTAGGCCAGCATGCGCTAAATCGTTTGCCAGTGCCACGCGTAGCGGTTTCGGTCCAGGAGCGGGGCGTTAGTCTGATCGGGGAGCATATTGTAAAGGCGCGTTTGAAGACCGAAGAAGTTAGGCGCTTATGCAAAGCACGGAAGTAGGCTGCAGAACCGGTCTTTCGCACCGCCAAGCAAGCCTTGGGCTGGTGGCGGCTCCTAGTGCGCGGGCCGGAGTCCGTGCAGGAAGAGTGGGCACTGGCGTGCACCGCGCTGAACATCAGGAGGCTCTACGTGGTCAGCCGCGGCTAGATGGGCCAGAACAAGGCCTGGTTGCCGCAAGAGCGGGGCGCAAAGCGCCCTATTGAAGTCGAATCAAAGACGAGCCGCTAACCGAACAGCAACGTGCACCGATCTTCGCCGGCCTTACGCCAGTAGCCGCCAAGTAGTCGCAAGCTAGTAGGCTTAGCTCGAAAGGCTCCTTAGATCGCCTAGTCTGGCAAACCGCCAAATAATTCCTAAAACTCGCACTACGAGACATCGTCCTCCCGCGAGGCAGCACCCATGCGGGACAAGTCGGTCCTCGCAATACGGATCGCTCCGCCGAAGCGGCCGCGTTCGACGTTGCCGGAGCTACCGTCGGTCAGGGTTTACAGGAGCTCGCTGTCAACGTCAGGGGCGCGGAGAACAGGCCGGGCGCCTCCCGGGTCCCCATCGGGAGCCCTTCGACCGGACATCGATTGCCCGGGTGCGGCCTGGTGCCCGTCTCCAAGGACGCAGTGGGTCGGATCTGGTAAAGCGCCCTCAGCCTCTACGGCCGTCGTCAGCGACCAGCCATGACTAAAGCCGTCCGCCCGGTTCCACGGCCTCCGCCATCGGCAACCCCAGATCCCGCGTCACCTCCACCAGCCGGATGAATTCGCCCCGATAGCCGCGCGGGTCGTCGCCCTTGCCCTTCTCCGCAAGCTGCACCACATCGTTCAGCGTAAGGCTGCCCGTGTGCTCGGAGTCGCGCAGCAGCATGCCGAACCCCGCCACGGCGGTCGCGAAGCGGAAATCGGTCGATGGCGAGCCCGCCCGGTCGGGTACGGCCTGCGCCAGAAGCTTGCTCTTCGCCCCGTCGGGGTCCTTGTAGCGGACCTTGACGTATAGCATCTCGTCCTCGAACTCGCTGAGCGGCTGGTCGTCCGCCTGCGGCTGGTAGCGCAGGTCGTCCACATTTTCGCGCGGCACCGAGACCCCCGTGGGCACTACCTCATACAGCGCGGTGACGGTATGTCCGGCCCCCAGTTCCCCCGCGTCCTTAGTGTCGTCGTTGAACTCCTTGTCGGCCAGGAGCCGGTTTTCGTAGCCGATCAGGCGGTAGCCAGCCACCAGTGCCGGGTTGAACTCGATCTGAAGCTTCACGTCCTTAGCCAAGGTGAAGAGCGTTCCGCCCATCTCTTCCACCAGCACCTTGCGCGCCTCCAGGAGCCCATCCACGTAATGGAAGTTGCCGTTCCCGTGGTCGGCGATCTGCTCCATCTTGGAATCTTTCAGGTTCCCGGTGCCGAAGCCCAGCACTGTCAGGAACACGCCGCTCTCACGTTCCTTCTCGATGAGGCGTACCATCTCGCCGTCGCTGGAGGCGCCCACGTTGAAGTCGCCGTCGGTGGCTAGGATGACCCGGTTATTGCCGCCGTCGATGTAGTGCTCGCGCGCCGTCTCGTACGCGAGCTTCAGTCCGGCACCGCCGGCCGTGCTGCCGCCCGAATCAAGCCGCTCCAGAGCGGCCACGATTTCGCCCTTCCGGGCGCCCGGGGTGGAAGGAAGCACGAGCCCCGCCGCACCCGCGTAGACCACGATCGCGACCCGGTCCTGGGGCCGTAGCTGGTCCACCAGGAGTGCGAACGCACTCTTGAGGAGTGGCAGTTTGTCGGGCGGACTCATTGACCCTGACACATCGAGCAGGAAGACCAGGTTGCTGGGCGGCAGGTCTTCAGTGTCGATCGATCGGGCGTGCAAGCCGATCCGTACCAGACGGTGTTCGCGTTTCCACGGGGCTTGGGATACCTCGGTGGTCACGGCGAAGGGATGCTCTCCGGCCACATCGCCCCAATCGTAGGGGAAATAGTTGATCATCTCCTCGATGCGCACCGCGTCGACGGGCGGCCGGTTGCCTTCCTGGATGAAGCGCCGTACGTTGGCATAGGAGGCCCGGTCGACGTCGATCGAGAAGGTGGAGAGCGGGGACGCGCTGACGAGCTTGAAGTCGTTCTCGTCGATGTGTGCGTAGGACTCGGTGTTGAAGTCCTTTCTCGGGACCCTGACGCCGATCATCGCGTTGGCACTGTTGATAGCTCTGGCTCCACCCCTGACGATCGGGACGCCGATCGCGTCGGTTCTGTAGAGAGCTCCGGCTCCCCTGACGATGAGATAGTCGAGATTCGCGGCCGGGTGCAGCGCGAAGTCGGCCACCGTCTTCTGGCCCGCTGCGACCGACACCTGCCGTTCCTGAGTCGCATGACCGACGAAGGCGACCCTCACGGTGTGTTCTCCCGCAGGGACGTTCGCCAAGGAATAGCGGCCGGTCGTATCGGTCGCGGCGCCGATGCTGGTGCCCACCACCATGACCGCGGCGTCCGGTAGCGGCTGGCCCGACGACGCGACGGTGATTCGGCCCTCGATTGTGCCGGTCGGCACCTGTGTGGTCGGTACGCCGGCGCCCACAAGCGCGAGCAAAGTGATGATTCCGGCGGCTCGAAGAATGGGGGATCGCATGGGTCTCTCCTCGGTAGTGTGTGGACGGCGGCGACGACTCCAGGACGGCCGCCTTGGCTTCACGTCGTGCTAAGTGATACGTGTGAGCGCGTGAATTGCGCACCACGGGAAAGTCGAAGGGCGCCAGGCGGCTGCTCGATGGGAGTCGTAAAACGCTCGCGCGCTAGCCTCTTTCGATCGGATTCACTCATGGCTGCAAGAAGCACAAAAACTGTGCCGACATACACTAGACCGCGGGGCAAAGCCGTGTCCAGCGTGCTTCCCCCGCAGGCGACAGGATGGGCTTTCGGCCTCTTCACTGGTGCTTTGAGGGACGAAAGCCTGAGAATGCCAGATGTGGCTGCGCCGGGTGCCCGGTCCGGCGGGTAGGTGGCCACGTCGACGAGCGTAGCCACTACCACCTCATGCCCCAGCCCAGCATAAACGGCCTGAAGATGCTGTTCGTCTTATCCTTCCTTTGTTTTGGCGGAAGGCGTGCACTATATGGCTGCGCGGCCGAATCGTTGGCCTCATGCTGAGGCCGGATGCAACCAAGACGCCGGTCCTTGGTCTAACCCAGCCCCCATAATGACCCATGTTTACCACTGTCAAGCGCCTGTTAGCCGGTGTGTCAGTCGGCTGTCTTGTAGCCCTTGCTGGCTATTCTTCCGGTCCGCTCGTTCGCCCGCTTTTTGATGTGCCTACGGCGCATGCCGCAGAAACAGAGTGCGAGAACATGAAATACTGCCAGGAGACGATGCTCGGAGAATGCCGAGCCTATGAGCCTGGCTCCGAGTAAGATACTGACTGTGACTCCTTGCCAAATGGTGACTGCAAAACAATTCCTTGCGAATGATTCGCTAATCCGAGATTGACTTTCTGTCTCTTTTTATGGCTAAAATAAGTACGCCCACCAGGGCGGTCCTTATAATCGCAGTAGTGGCTGCCTTCCTATTGCTGCTATACTGGCTAAATGGGGACCATCAACAACCTCTTCCCAACTCTCTTCTTCATCCTACACCCCCGAATCTCCAGATAGCCGATGCCACGCCGCTGTCCATTCCGGTGGGCGGCGTCGATATTGTTGATGTAATTCCTGATACGTCTTCATATGTCAGGATCGGTGTCAACGAAGGACCAACGTACGCCATGTTTGGCCACGTCGGCGAAGTAGCCGTAGATGAATTCAACCGCGTGTATATACTCGATACTGAGTCTAACGCCGTGTACATATACAATGTGGACGGGACCTACCTCAGCTCCTTTGGCAGCGCCGGTAGAGGCCCGGGCGAATTCTTAAGACCGACCTCTATTACTTTAGTTGATCGTGGTAGTAAGGCTGTAATCACGGACTTGAGAATTACCGTATTCGCACACACAGACACCTCTGGCTTTGTATTCGATCGTACCTTCAACGTGGACTATCCGGCGTTTTGGGAGGGAGGGGCCTGTAGCATGAACGGCTATGTCTATATGTTAGACTATGCGCCGGATGTAAACGGCGTTATTCACAAGTTCTCTTTGGACGGTACGTACATTGACTCCTTCGGGAGCACCTATATTGCGGACGTGCCCTTTGTTGTCAGCCAATTGTCGGACCGAGGCCACTTGGCATGTAGCGCGCCATACAATATCGTTGGCTGGGTGCGACGGTACATGCCATTCATATCCGGCTATTCGGATGATGGTACCTTGCTGTGGGTATTTAGATTGGAGGATTTCACGTCGGCTGGCGTTCTGCAGGGCAGGACTGATGATGGGCGTCCGTCACTCCGCTATCCAAGCCTGAGGGACGGGCAAAGCCGCCATATGGGTTTACACGTAGACGACCACGGTAATTTTCTATCCAGTTTTATAACGGTATCCAAGATGGCGGAGGCCTCTCCGTATGACTTGGTTAGTACAGGCCACGTATTTCGAATTGATCCAGGCACTGTAGAAGGCACGTATTGGGGTCCTTTAGGTGGATTCGCGGCGGCTTGGGAAGATAATATAGCACTACGAACAGATCGGCCATACCCTCATGTTCGTATCTACAAGACGACCTTAAACTGATGACCGCAAGGCGAGCGACATAGGGCATATACGCAGTGCTGTTTATCCTGTGCTGTGTAATCGGTATGTTGGGAGTGCTTCCGAGTCCGCACGTCAGAGTATCGTGGGATGTTAAGGGCAACGACTTACGGTATGAGCCGCCTTTCGCAGATATGGATTCGGCGGAGGCAATGCTGCGCGCGGGCGCGTCATTGCGCATGTTTGCTAACGATGCTAAGCTCCCCCCGCAGGCGCGGGGATAGACAGTTTATCTGGGCTGAAGTCATCGCCAACGAGTAGGGCGTGCCCACCCTACTTCTCCGGGATCCAGTCGGGGATGACCTCCATGCCTCTCTCACGCCAATAACGCTTCGTATATGGCGGCACAATGCCCAGCCGGATAGCGTCCGTCGGGTCCCTGCCCAAAGTCCACCTGCGCGTGGCCTCCTGCCCGGCGGTCGTTTCTCCCGCTGGGCGCAGCTCGATGGGGGTTGTAAAACGCTCGCGCGCCAGCCTCTTTCGATCGGAGTCAGTCATGGGTGCAAGAAGCACAAAAACTGTGCCGACATGCACCAGACCGCGGGGCAAAGCCGTGTCCAGCGTGCTTCCCCCACAGGCGACTGGATGGACCGGATTCGGCCGGACCGCGCGACTTGCGCCACGCGAAACCAAGTCCCGAACTGCACGATCGCTATGGCCCAATCCGTGGCCGAACGGGCGATGGTGTCATAGAACGGGGTGTATGCTCCTGGCCTTACTCATCGAGCGGGATGGGTAGGATAACACCGGTATTGGAGTATCCGGCGAACACACCCAGGCCGCCCTTCACATTGGAGTAGACGTCCAGCGGCGCGGAGAACGCGGCATCCTGCTCGGCCTGTTCCTCCAGCGTGCGCTTAACTTCGAAGTAGTCCTCGCTCAACGTGGATAGCAACAGCAGTATTTCGTTTCTGTCACCCCCCGAACTTAGATACAGGCTGAATGTTACGGATACCTGGTAGGCCTGTCCGTCGAAGAATTGATCCGTCACGGCAGCATCGTTGCAGCCGCAACCCGGGCAGCCCGTGGACGGCGTTCCATGGTACGCGTCAGAGTACCCGCAGGACCAGGAGACATCTCCGGTATCCACAGATATCGGCCGGTATACGCTGTCCGGCAGGTTGAGGTCTGGGTAAAAGTGTCTGTTGAAATTCTCTCTGAACCTGTAGATACCGAAACGGTAGAAATTCCGCCCTGGAGGGTCTTCGAGGCGAAAGCGAAGTCTGAATTTGTATTCGCGAGCTATCGGGACGTCGGGGGAAATCAACCCCAAGTTCTCGAAGGAGATCTCGGAAATTGGTGTCGGCACGGGTGCGGTAGACACCGCTTCAGCCGTTGTCATGCCGGGAGCGTGCGCTCGCAGGGTATAGGGCTTGCCGGCCACCGGGTATCGTTCGGTGTTGGACGCATAGCGCCCGCGGCCTGCATAGCGCAGGGTGTCCACGATGTCGCTGCCGCTCAGTATGGTAACAGTGGCATTCTCTACATACTGCGCCGACGGGTCTTGTGATACTCCAACGCCCAGGCTTCGGTGGATCGCGGCCGACCAAAGGCTGTCCGGCGCGAAATAGCTGGTCACAACCAATTCCGGCTCGTATGCCGGTGGATCGATCTCGACGACCGTTTCGCAGGCCATCCAGGTCAAAAGAAGCAGTGCGCAAAGGATTCGTCGTGGTCGTTTCATGGGTCACCATTCCAGTCGGAATGCGGCAAACGGTATGATGGGGAAAATGGTGATCTTCTTGAAGACCAATTGGCTTGGCCCACGGTCCTCTCCCTTCGCTGGTGTCGCCGTCAATATGAACGGATTCCTTCGGCTGTACGCATTGTAGAGGCCGAAGGACCATGTGCGTGTAAACCGTCGCCCTGATCTGTGCAGGCGAACGGCCATATCCAAGCGATGGTAGGAGGGCATCCTTGATCCATTCCGTGGCCCATACAGACGCAACGTTTGCTGGCCCCAGGGCCCGGCGCTAAACTCGCCAGTATCGTGGTCCACTCCATAGAATTGCCCTACGGGCAGCCAAATTGACTGACCGGTGCCATATACCCAAGTTCCCGACAGCTCGACTGATGCCCGGAGGCGATGATTGACAACCAGGGAGACATCGTGGCGACGATCGTATGTGTAGGGGAATGTATTGCCGTCGTTGAGCTCAGCAAACTTCCGCTGCGTACGTGAGAGTGTATACCCCAACCAACCCGTAGTGCGCCCTAACTGCTTTTGGAGGAAGAACTCCGCCCCATAAGACCAGCCGCGGCCGTTTTCAATCTTGTCCTGCCAGGAGCCGAGTGCTGCTTCAAAGTAGTCGGCGCCCTCCTTGTACTCGATCAGGTGCCGCATCCTCTTGTAATAGCTTTCGATCGTGATCTCATAGCGCCCGCCCCGCAGTGTCTTCGCCAGCCCCAAAGCCACCTGATTGGCCTCCTGCGGTCGAACGCGGTCTGTTGCAGGAACCCAAAGATCCGTTGGCAGCGAGAGACCGCTGGCCGACGGCAAGAGGTGGATGTACTGCTGCATGGAGGCGTAGGATGCCTTTAGCGCGGTGGTCCCGGCCAAGCCCCACCAGAGGCTGATTCGCGGCTGAACAGAGGCATACCTGGATCCTTCTACCAGGAAGCTTGAAGCGTGTATGCCGGCGTTAATCTTCAGCTGAGGAGTCAGTCGTAATTCATCCTCAACGTAGGCGCTCAGCTCCACGCTCCTGGTGATGTGAGTCGGTGTAAAGAGGGTGTCAACCGGTATGATATCCGGCCCGGACTGCCGACGGGTCAATGCCCCCGTATGGTAGGTGTGCAGCACGCCAATAACACCGAAACGCGCATAATGACTCGGTCCGGGCGCTAATTCAAAGTCCACGCGGCCGATGCCGTCCGTGATTCCTGACAAGAAATTGGACAGGTACAGCGAAGTTGATCCGTCAGGATCGTCAGCGAGTTTGGTCGATTGCTCGGAGCGCGTGCGGAGGCGGAAGCGCGTGAATCCCACCAGTACATTGGCGAACAGCTTGGGACTCAAAATGCGATTCCACCGCGCCGTTGCTGTAACATTTCGCCATCCGAAATCCTGGCTGTTGCGCCGAATGGTGAAGGAATTGTCTGTCCTCCTGCGCCCGAATCCGCGGTCATGGCCGGTATAAACACCGACGTACACGCGGTCCCGGTCTGACAGGATGACGTTGGTCTTGGCATTGACGTCGTAGAAGTAGTACCCCCCCCTTCTCCGATTTCTTCAGGAACGGATAGACGAGAAGGTCCAGGTACGTGCGGCGCGCCGACACCAGAAATGATGCACGATTCTTTCGTATGGGTCCTTCCACGGTGACACTGGACGCCACGATGCCGACGGAGGCCGACCCCTTGTGCTCCTTCAGGTTGCCTTCCTTCATCGTCAGGTCAATGACGGACGACAGGCGGCCTCCATATCGCGCAGGGAATCCACCCTTGATCAGTGATACGTCCTTGACGGCGTCTCCGTTAAAGGTGCTGAGGAATCCGAACAGGTGACTGGCGTTGTACACGGTAATGCCATCCAGCAGGATGAGATTCTGATCAGGGCCCCCACCTCGAACGTAGAGTCCGCTTGATCCCTCCTTTCCCGATTGAACGCCGGGCAGCAGTTGGATCACCTTAAGGATATCGACCTCTCCCAGAAGCGCAGGGATCGCCTTAATCTGCGCAATGGGCAAATTCACCTGACTCATTTGGACCGCTTCCACGGGAGTGTCCCCGCGGGAAGCGACCACCTCAACTCCATCAAGCCCCACAGTGGCGGGCTGCAACGCGACATCAAGCAATGTGTCCGCGCCTAACACCATGTAATGCGGCTGCGGCGCATAGGCGATGTGCGAAATGACGAGCGAAACGGTATCGGCCTGCACCGTTAGGCTGAAGAAGCCATACTGATTGGTTATGGTACCCAGTTCGAGGTAAGGTGCGTATATGGCGGCCCCGACCACATTCTCGCAGCTTTCAGCATCAACGACCTGCCCGCTGATGGTGTGTGCGGCTGATCCGGTAGTGGACTGGATACTTTCGCTGGACTGTGCGGCCCCGGCATCGGGCGCTGAGGTCCACGCTGCATGGTCAGTCATCCCCCACGCTACGCTGCCGAGCAGGAAGAAGCAGGCGCAGAGAAGACACACTAACACGGCAAGGCGACCGAACAATCCTGTGAGGGCGCACTTCAGGTGTCTATCCCGGGGTAGCGGCACCACGCAGCAAGCACGCTTGATTCCTTTGGCTACTGCCTGATTGCCTCTCCAGCTCCCAAGGGTCTGCGCCATAGAAAAATGCGGTTTCATGCCTTCGGCGTTTCTGCATGTCAGCAGCAATCCTGCCTTGCAGTCGCGGACTGCGAGGCAGGCTCACGAGGAGTTGAAGGTCGTTTGTCCTTAACAATACGCCATGCGCTGCGTGCGACAAAAGCCTCCATCGCCGCGAACCAGGATCCGAAGCTGCAGCCACTGCTGGCGTACTTGTGCTACCACACGCGAGAGTCCCTCTACCGACTCCTCCGACGCATCAATGTTGGAGGGATGCAGATGAGCCATCTAACACGTAATTATTAATCGTTTCTCACGAGCGTAAAGTTCCTGACTACTGTATGGACATGCGCTGCCGCAACCCCAGCAGGGTGTAGGCACCGTAATCTCCGAACGCCCTTAGGGCACGGTTGTTTGACTCTCTTGTCGCATTTGGTCCTGATACTCATTCTTTCCGTACCCCATTCACCGCATGCCTTCCAGTGAAGTCCTCGGCATGAGCGCACACGGGTCGGCTTATGGTAGCAGCGGGCAATTCCAGGTTGCAGTGGCGACAGCGAACAACGGAGGTGACGGCGAAGATGCCATACGGGAAGTGAAAGTTCGCTATCACAGAGTCAAACCCGCGGTTCTGCATGTGAGACGGGCAGATGCACGCGCGCGCATTCCGTGCTTCGAGCCGCGTTTCAAGTGAAGGTGCTGGCCAGGTACAGGCTCGAACCTGCCGCAGTACTCCCCTCAGGTGCGCGGAACTCGCTACAAGCGGCTGGTCTTTAGGCTTATGTCTGCGGCAGCTGACTGCGCCCTTGCAACATAGGCCAACCATATGGCAGCGAAGGAGTATTCAGTGCCACGGCGCTCTTGACTGCAGCAGGGCCTGCGCACGTGCGAAAGCAGTCCCCAAGATGTGTTTGCGGCACGTGCTATGAAGGCCGGTCCGATCAAGACGGTCCATCCCAGAGCAGTTCCATGTACAAGATCCTACAGAACGCTACCGAAGAGCTTGCAGCCCATCCAGAAACAAATCTTCCCGATGCCCAGGCCGAGTGGTGGGTATCCACGGTGGCTGGGCGCTTGACAGGCGAGGGAATGCAGCAGTTGGCCTATACAGGGCACGAGCGCGTTGACGGGCTGGGTTTTCAGACCTTGCTGAGGTTTACGCGCAGTGCGTGGCGCGACCTGTCCAGGGTGCAGGACCTGCTAGAAGGCGGATTGTACTGGCTTTGCGAGAGCGACCAGAAGCTTCCTAGCCATGTGGCTGTAACGGGGCTCCACGGTGCCAATTCGTCGTGAAACGTAGCGAGCGCTTGGCGTGCACTACCAAAGATCCGGCTGCCACGTCGGCTGGCAGGAGCCTTGTCCTATCGCGCAGAATCTGGAGTCCCGAATGCTCGAAAAAAGAGCCCGGTAAGGCTAAGCTGGCTCCGACGGGGGCAGCAGCCGCGAAGAGTCCCTGAGCACAAACCAACCTTTGTAATGCCGCAGGCACTGGAGGGCTTGTTTGCGCCGGGCCGCCCGACATGCACGGCTCCGCGTCACAGCCGCCACAATCCTGAGGTTAGCCGATCAGTGGTAGGCGCCGCCCACCGGCTGGTGCGACTAAACGCAACGCAGCTCATCCACATAAAGCCATGAGCCTTATAGCGATTGGAGACATCCACGGATGCCCACGAACAATGGATCGGCTGATTGAAGTGCTTTCTCCGCAACCGGATGAGCACCTCGTCTTTTTGGGAGACTACATTGACCGTGGGCCAGACTCGCGTGGCGTCATCGCGAGGTGCCTGGAAATGCAGAAAGAGTACAAGTGCACATTTCTGCGTGGCAATCACGAGGCCTACATGATCGACTATCTGGACGGCCAAGGACACCTTGACTGGATGGCGAACGGTGGTGCATTCACGATGGATAACTACTTGACCGAAGAGGGTGCGTTGGACATCCCGCCGGAGCAGCGCGCCTTCGTGCGAGCGACGCGCAGCTACCTGGACATGCCGGACTACTTCTTCGTACATGGCGGGCTCCATCCCAGCCTGACGATAGCAGAAAACATCGCGTACTTTAACGAGGAGGAGTTTTTGTGGCTACGGCCCCCAGGGCGCGATCAGCCCGTAACGTGGGAAAAGACTGTCGTGGTCGGCCATACGCCGGTACCTGCGCCGATACGAAGGCATCGGATGCTAGGTATTGACACAGGATGTGTGTATGTGCAGCGGCCTGGATTAGGTCGTCTGACTGCGGTTCGGCTTCCCGAAGAGGAATTCGTCTCGGTAGCGAACGTCGACGTTCTATCCTATATACCAAACCAAAAGCCGGCCCTAAATACCGGCCGCACCGGCCCAACTTCTAAATAGAAGAAGCGACCGGACTGTCCCATTCGCCGGCGAAAGCGCAAGAACGGATCAATGAAGAGGCTGAACTGCTTGTTTTTGTCGGCGCGCGTAGCGTTCTCAACAAATACGAGGCGTGGGCCAAACCGTACGCCCAAGTCCAGGTCGTACCCGTAATCGGCCTGCCCAATCGCGCGCCATATGCTGAGCGGTAAGATGGCTGCACCAACAGAGCCGGCGACGCGTAGGGTGTGGCGAGAAACAAATGGATCAAAGTCTGCCTGAAGAGCGGTCTCCAGCGTATACAAAGTGTGCAGATCAACATAGTTGACCTGCATCCCAACGCCCGGCCACCCGGCAAGACCTACCTGCAGCAGCTGCGCCGCCGCTGTGCCGGGCAGCCAAAGTGCGAATAGCAGGGCCCCGGCTGGCGGCAGGGCTCGGAAGCTGGCAAGGCCTAAGATTGTGGAATTCTTCAGCACCATCGCTTGAAAGCAAATTTAGCCGCACACGGGCGTGTGGCGCAGTCGCCAATACAGCGCGTACACCACCGCAGCGCCGAAGCTTCAGTTACGTGAACGCGAAGGCGACAATATCGTTGACTGCGCGTCAATAAAATCACGGTGCGCGCTGCACTCAGCACATAAGCCATCCCGCAATGCCACTGACCTGCGGCATAGTAGGGCTCCCCAATGTGGGCAAGTCCACCCTGTTTAATGCGCTAAGCGGCACGCAAGCTGCAGCCCAAAATTACCCATTCTGCACGATTGAGCCCAACAGGGGCGTCGTGCAGGTACCCGATAGCCGCCTTGAGCGCCTATGGGAACGCACACAATCGCCCAAGGTGGTGCCCACGACAGTAGACTTCGTCGACATCGCCGGGCTGGTGGCCGGCGCCTCGCGTGGAGAAGGGCTCGGTAATGCCTTTCTGGGACATATTCGGCAGGTGGATGCCATCGTGCACGTGGTGCGGTGCTTTGAGGATGACAACATATCGCACGTGGCGGGGAGCGTGGATCCGCAGCGCGACATCGAGATTATCCAAACGGAGCTACTACTAAAGGACTTGGACACAGCGCAGCGTAGCGTCGAAAAGGCAGCCAAGCAGGCCAAGAGCGGTGAAAAGAAGGCCCGCGCACAGCTCGTCTTCTACCAGAGGCTCGTGAGCCATTTGGGCAGTGGTAAGTCCGCACGCGCGGCTACGGTCAGGAGCGAAGAAGAGCGCGCTTGGCTGCAGAGTCTCTTTTTGCTTTCAAGCCGACCGGTGCTGTATGCGGCCAACGTGGCAGAAGACTCGCTACCGGAGGGTAGTCGGCATGCGGCCTGCGTCCGCAGCATCGCAGCGCACGAAGAAGCCTCCTGCGTGACTATAAGCGCAGACTTTGAGGCTCAGCTGGTGCGTCTGGGCCCGGCAGACCGCCTGGAGTTTCTGGAAGTCGCAGGTCTTAAGAAACCGGGTCTGGCACGGCTGATACGAGCTGTCTACAAGCTGCTGGGCCTTATCACATTCTTTACGCACGGACCAAAGGAAACTCGTGCATGGACCGCGCCGCGCGGCACGAAAGCCCCGCGGGCCGCGGGGCAGATCCATTCTGACTTTGAACGCGGATTCATCCGTGCTGAAACCATCGACATAGAGACGTTCATCGCGCTAGGCTCGGAAGCCGCGGTGCGTGCGGCGGGCGCCATGCGGTCGGAAGGCAAGGAGTACGTAGTGCGCGATGGCGATGTGATCCTGTTTCGATTCAATGTGGGGCGCTCAGGTCGTGGCGGGTAAGTACGGGCGCCGTGGTTGTAGCGGTGGCAATACGACCGCACATTCGTGACCGAAGTACCTCTGGCTGCGAGTCTGCTAGGGCAAAAATCGCGAATTCGTGGCCCGGTGCGCCCTTCAAGGGCGCACCTATTTCGTAAATGCCAAGAAATTGGTAGGTGCCTCTTGTTGCCGGACTACCCAACGCAGAAAAGCTCAAGGGCAGTATGGCAGGCACCGCGGGGTGCTGCGGCGCAAGCGGGCACATGTAGAGTGGGAAAGAGGGTAACGAATGACTCGCGCCCGAACCGGGCATAGCATTCCCGTGAGTGTCTTGTGTCCGCGCGAGAAGCGAGTCCGCAGCGAGCCACGACGTTTGCAGCAGTTCTTGCAGAACCGCCGCAGGTATCGGCGGCAAAAGGACTGTCAGCAAGGCCATTCTAGACGCACAGCGGGCAACATGAACTTTGGCAGCGTAGGCACGGGCGCCAGCAGGTTTGGCCGGCCATTGCGCTTTCCAGTGGGCTGCTGCGGCGCCGCGCGCGACAACGTACGCGTAGGATGGGCGAGCAAGGCCGAGGCTCAGCCGTGCATTGTACAACAGCACGGCGGGTGGAGTGCTCCGAGCGCAAAGCAAAAGACCAAACACAGCTGTCGCCCGGCTCGGTATGAGCCAGGAGTACACGACGGCAGAGCCAACTGCCAAGGTCACGTATGAAACGTGCAGCCTGGAGAACGCATAGGTGCGGGTTGATACGTGCGGGTAACTACTTGGGCTGGCTGGGCCGCAACAAACAGTAGGCGAAAGTGTAGTCTTTGCGGTGCCGCGCGAGCGGGCTACGCTATCAGCAGGGATGGGCAGCGGGTAGCTTGGTGCTTGACTGTGACCTGAGCGTCGCGCGCGGACTCCGTGATCAGGCACTTAACGAGCCTGAGCCGGGGCACTTTGCGACTTGCGGAGAGTTGTCCCTGCTTCTGCGTAGAAAACCGGCTAAATCAGAGGCTTCTGAAAAGAATGAGTTTTCAAGTTCAACGAATCACATAGACGGCAGAAACAGAATCATGCACTACCGGTGGCACCTCGTCTGTGCTTTGCTCTTGGGGGCCGCGCCAGCGATGGCGCAGGAGACGGACAGCAAGGCGGACTCAATAGCCATGCGCATCATAGAGGCGTCCGGCGGGCAGGCGGCTTGGGATGCCGTTACGTTCCTACGGTTTGACTTCAAACTGTATAACGACCGCAAATTGGTGTACACAATCCAGCACCTTTGGGACAAGAAGTTGGGCATTTACCGGATTGAGATGCCTGGTCCGAACAATGAGCCCTACGTCGCGGTGTTCTACACGGACACCCTCGATGCCAAGGTGTACTGGAAGGGATCCGAGCTCATAAAGAAGGACGCCGCAACCCTGATGGAACGGTTTCGAATAAGGTATTTCCACGACTTGTTCTTCATCACGGCGCCGTTCTTGCTCTTTGATCCCGGCGTGACGCGCAAGTATCTGCCCGACTCCACCAGTGAAGCGGAAGACGTGATTCAGGTTACGATTCCGCATTGGGAAGGTCTGCCCTCGACGTCCTTTTACTTTTATTCAGACCGCAAGTCAGGTCGTCTGGTGCGTACCAGCTACCCGCTACCCAGCGGCGAGATACGGTCTTACCTGTGGCTTGACTATGAAGAATACGCAGCCGTGGATGGTTCCATTTTGCTTTCCACCCGCAAACGGGCAGAAGGCCACCCGTTCCTCATTGAAACCGGACGCATCGTTTTGCCGTCGCTGGTCGGTTCAAATCTGTTTATGAGTCCGACACCCATACTTCAGCCATTATCCCCAGGCGAGGAGCCGGCGGACCCCCAGGGAAACGGGTAGGCGTGGGATACCGGCTACTGATTGCACGTCGCTATTTGGCAAGCCGCCGCCAGGTCAGCCTGATCTCGGTCATTACCAGCATCTCCATCGCGGGCGTGACCCTCGGAGTGGCCGCGCTCATCGTGGTGCTTTCTGTGATGAACGGCTTTTACGACATTGTGCGCGACCTTTTGGTGTCGCTGGACCCGCACGTACGGATCGTGAGTGCAGGGAGCGGCGGCCTTGATGCGGACGGTGTCCCCGAGCTCTCTGCGGTGGCGCTGGATTTGCCCCACGTGAAAGAGGTGGCAGCCTACGTGGAGGGCAAAGCGCTGCTGATGCATGAAGGGCAGAGCGAGGCGAACCGCGTGGTGATCGTCCGGGGCGTGGATACTGCCACGTACAAGCAAGTGCAGCCCGCGCGAGGATCGTTTAGCCTGGACAATCGGGGCATGGTTATTGGGCTCGGGCTGGGAGAGCGTCTGGGCCTCATGCCGCGGACGAATGAGCGGCCCGGTGGTCAGGTTGCCCTGTTTTCTGCGGCAGGCATGGAGACGATGCTTACGAGGTTCTTTGCCCCTCCCCCCCTGGAGCGCTTTGAGGTGCGCGGGCACTTTATGCTGGAGCCTACCTACGACAACACGCATGTGTTCGTGGGGCTGGCCGATGCGCAGCGGCTGTTTCAGATGAACAATGCGGTTACGGGAATTGAGTTGCGCCTTGACGATCTCGACAAAGCAGCGGCGACCCGCCGCACGCTGGAAAAGGTGCTTGATCCCGAACGCTATCAGGTGCAGACCTGGTATGACCTGCAGAAGTCCCTGTACGACGTTATGCGCTTGGAGAAGTGGGGCGCCTCCATCGTGCTCATTCTCATCACGGTCGTAGCTGCGTTCAACATCGTGGGATCGTTGTCGATGGTTGTGATTGAGAAGCGCCGTGACATTGGTGTGATGCAGGCCATGGGCGCAAGCCGCCGTGATATTCAACGAATATTCTTGTTGGAAGGTGCGCTCATCGGCGCGCTGGGCGCAGGAATCGGCTTTGCCGTTGGACTCTCGTTGGTGCTGGCGCAGAAATACTTTGCGTTAGTTCCGCTGATCGGCGCCGAGTCTTTTGTGATCGATGCCTATCCTGTATCGATTCGGGCGCTTGACCTCGTGGTGATCGGCGTTGTTTCGTTCGGGCTCTGTTTGCTTGCCGCATTGTATCCTGCCTACCGCGCTTCCAGGCTGCTACCTGCGCGCGGGGTGCAGGCCCACCGGTGAACCAGTGACGCCGCCTTGGCCGCGTACATTGCGCGGAGTCGTCCGCAGGCGCGTGCCCAGGTCTGGGAGTATCGAAGACTGTGCTGGTTGCGGGAACAGCGGGCGCTCTTCGTTATACAACGAGGCTACCCTGTAGGTAGAGGTACTCGGGTTACAGCCAACAGCAACGCCGATGGCGCGCAAAGATCAGCTTACGGGAAAGGGACCGATGGCGGGTAACACCATCTCCCATGCCCACAACAAGTCCAAACGCCGGTTTGGGGTGAACCTGCAGCGGAAGCGGTTCTACGTTCCGGAGGAAGATCGCTGGATTAGCCTGCGTGTTTCGGCGCGGACGATCAAGACGATCAACAGGAAAGGCATTGCGGCCGTGCTCCGGAAAGCCCGAAAGCAGGGCATACGCATATAGATCACGGGAGGTAGCCATGGCCCGAAAAGGAAAAGACGTTCGGCTGAATGTGATCCTGGAGTGCACTGAGGCACCGGGCACCAGCCGGTACTCCACCGTGAAGAATCGGCGCAATTCGCCGGCACGGCTGGTGCTCAAAAAGTACAACGCCAAGTTGCGCAAACACACGGTTCACCGCGAAATCAGGTAGACAATGGCGAAGGCGCAGTCTTTTGGGGACAAGATCCGCAAGCGGAAGCGGACGCTCAGGGTTATGGCCAAGGTCGTTGTGGCCGAGAAAAAGCCTAATGGCCATTACCGTTACCGCGAAAAGATGGTGCCGCTGGCAGAGGTCGACAGTGAGTTGGAGGCCCTCACCGCGGCGCAGTAGACACACTCGGGGCGTAGCTCAGTTCGGTAGAGCACTGCGTTTGGGACGCAGGGGTCGTCGGTTCAAATCCGGCCGCCCCGACCAGTGGTTCTTTTCATGTTGCGCCCGTAGCTCAACCGGATAGAGCAGCGGACTTCTACGGCAAGTGGGCCGCCGGAGGGAAACCTCTGGCGTGTAAGTGGTCAAAGTCGGGGAAACCTACGGGGTACTAGTGCATATCCTAGGGCAATCCCGAGCCAAGTCCCGGCCGGGCCGGGAAAGGTGTAGAGACTAGACGGCCGCCACCTTCCTCCGTGACGGAGAAGGTGAAGGGATAGTCCGGGGAGCCAGGAAACTGGCACAAACCTGAATCCGCAGGTTGCAGGTTCGAGTCCTGCCGGGCGTGCAGCATCAGGTGACGTGGCCGAGTGGTTAGGCAGAGGCCTGCAAAGCCTTGTACGGCGGTTCGAATCCGTCCGTCACCTCCACCACCTCAGTAGGGTTCGTTTTCTTCGTCGGCGTAGTCCGGCTCCTGCCTGTAGTGTTCCAGGTTTTCGAAGCGGGCGTAGTCACGGACAAACGCGAGTTCGGCCGTCCCCGTGGGCCCGTTACGCTGCTTGCCGATAATTACCTCCGCGATGCCTTCGGTGGACCGCTGGTTTTCGTCGGTCTGTATGCCGTAACGCTCGGCGCGATAGATGAAGGCGACCACATCAGCGTCTTGCTCGATGGAGCCGCTTTCCCGCAGGTCGGACAGCTGCGGGCGCTTGCTACCTCCGCGCGTTTCCACGCCCCGATTGAGCTGGCTCAATGCTATGACAGGTTTGTCGAGCTCTTTGGCGAGCGACTTGAGTGAGCGCGATATCTGGGCAATCTCCTGTTCCCGATTTGGTGAGGCAGTGCCGTGCATGAGCTGCAGGTAGTCCACTACAACGAGGCCGATGTTATGCTCGGCTGCCAGGCGCCGTGCCTTGGCACGTAGCTCAAGGATCCCGAGCCCTGGCGTGTCATCCAGGAAAATAGGTGCGCCGTCCAGCCGCCCCGCCGCCCTGGTTATTTCTTTCCAGTCATGGTCCTTCAGCCGCCCTGTTCGGGCTTCCTGCGCGTTGACGCGCGCTTCCGCGGTAAGGAGGCGCTGCGTGAGTTGCTGCGCGCTCATCTCCAGTGAGAAGATGACCACGGGCGTTGGGTCGTCGCGGTGCAAGGCCGCATTGCGGGCGCAGGCCAGCGCAAGCGCGGTTTTGCCCATTGAGGGCCGTGCGGCGATAACGATCATGTCGGATGCCTGCCATCCACCCGTCAGCCGGTCCAGTGCGGCGAAGCCACTGGGTACGCCGGTGATCCCGGACTGCCGGCCATGGATAGCCTCCAGGTGTACCAGCGTGTCCTTGATGACGGCTTTCAGGGGGCTCGCGGAACGCCGCATCTGAGACTCGGAGATCTGGAAGATGTCGCTCTCAACCTGGTCCAGCAGCTCAAAGGCATCGGTGGCGGGCTCATAGGCCTCGCCGATGCGGTTCGTCATGGTCGAGATCAAGTTGCGCAGCAGCGCCTTCTCACCGACAATGCGTGCATGGTACTCGACATTGGCAGCCGAGGCTACCCGCGCTGTGAGCTCGGTCAGGTAATAGGCGCCGCCTACCTTTTCCAGATCACCGCGCTTTTGGAGCTCCTCATGAAGCGTGATGAGATCGACGGGCGTCCCACGCTCGAACAGGCTGCATATGGCCTGGTAAATCTTTTCGTTTTTGGGCAGATAGAACGACTGCGGCACCAGGTTTTCTATGGCGCGCGGAATTGCTTCGCGCTCAATCAGCATGGCGCCCAGGATAGCGCGCTCAACATCCGGCGCTTGGGGTGGAATGCGGCCAGTAGCCTCGCTCAGGCTACGGAGCGAACCTTGGCGCCGCGGGCGGCGCTGCTGCGGGTAGGAATCGTCAGGGATAGGCATGTACGTTATGTGGCGCCTTGCAGCGCATCGTACTTGGCACGAAGCTGCTGCACATCTGTCCAGGTAGGCCGCTTCCATTGCGGGTTGCGCAAGAGCGCGGCCGGATGGTACGTGACCATGAGCGGGATTCCGCAGTATACGTACGACTGCTTTCGCATCGCTCCCAGCGCTAATCCACACCCCAGCACCGCATTGCCTGCTATCTTGCCGAGGCAGCACAGGAGCTTAGGCCTGATTAGCGAGAGCTGCTGATACAGAATAGGAATGTGCGCAGCGATCTCGTCCGCTCTGGGATTGCGATTGCCAGGGGGTCGCGTCTTGAGCACGTTGGTGATGTAAACCTCTTCCCTGTCGAAGTTGATCGCCCGCAGGATTTTAGTCAGAAGTTGCCCCGCCCTACCGACAAATGGCAACCCTTGCAGGTCTTCGTCCTCTCCCGGCGCTTCTCCGATTAAGACCAGGTCCGCATCCGGGTTACCGCTTCCCAACACAGCGTTGGTGCGGTGCTCATCAATGGGGGTTAGGACGTTGCTCCTGACGTATTCCGCGATGTCCTCCAGCGTGTAGAGCGCGCGCACGGGTGAGCCGGCCGGAATCCGTCCACGAATGCAGTCGGAGAATGTTGAGCCTGGCACAATCGGCCCTTGGAGGGCGAATTCCTGCTCTATTCCGGCGCGCAGTTCGGTGAAGAGATTCATCCAGCGGTAGCGGTTTGCAAGGGTACAAGTTACCGGTGCGAACCAGCGCCAAGCAAGATGTGCAACGCACTACTTTTGCGCTAACTATGCACAGCGTTATGCACACCGTCAGACCTTGTGAATGATGCGCTGAAGTAACGCTTCGGCCACGGCGCGTTTGGGCATGGTTGGGAAACTCTCCTCAGAGCCATCCCGCCCGAGTAACGTCACGCAATTAGTGCCAGTGCCGAAGCCCGCTCCTTCTTCATTCACGTAGTTCAGCACGATCCAGTCCAGATTCTTGGATTCCAGCTTGTGCCGGGCATTGGCCAGACCATTGTGCGTTTCCATGGCGAAGCCAACCAGGACCTGCCCAGGCCGCTTCCTCTGTCCCAGGCTCCGAAGGATGTCGACGGTAGCCTCCAGGAGAACCGAGCGGGCAGCGTCGCTCTTCTTGAGCTTGGCGTCAGCAGGCGCGCTCGGCGCATAGTCGGCCACGGCAGCGGCCATGAATACGTAATCAGCCGAGGCATGCGCAAGGACGGCGTCATGCATCTCTGCAGCCGTTCCGACATCAACCCTGCGCGCCCCTGTCGGTGTTCTTAGCAATGTAGGACCGCTGACCAAAGTAACCTGTGCTCCGAGTCCTGCAAGGGCGTCCGCCAGCGCGAAGCCCATGGTGCCTGTTGAGCGGTTAGTCACCACGCGAACGGCGTCAATGGGCTCACGCGTTGGGCCTGCGGTGACCAAGGCATGCTTTCCACGAAGCGAGGCTGCGTCGCGCAGCAAGTGTATGATGCGTTTCAGGATCTGGTCGGGTTCTGGCAAGCGCCCATAGCCTGTGATGCCGCTCGCGAGTTCTCCCCACGCAGCTTCCATCACGTGGTACCCGTATCGCTGCACTTGCTCCAAGTTTGCGCGGACCGACGGGTGCACGTACATCTGGTGGTCCATTGCCGGGCAGAGCAGGATCGGGCAGCGGGCAGCAAGTACTGTTGCCGTCAACATGGAGTCGACAAAGCCGTGCGCGAGTTTTGCCAGTGTCTGCGCGGAGAGCGGTGCAACCACAAAAAGGTCGGCGACCTGACCCAGTTCGACATGCTGCGTCCAGGTGTCGTGGCCTGCGAACATGTCCGTCAGCACCGGGCGCCCTGACACCGTGGCCAGTGTTTCAGGGGTGACAAAGCGCACTGCAGTGGGCGTGCAGAGCACCTGGACCTCGGCGCCCTGGCGCTTAAGCAGCCGCACTAGTGCCGGCGTCTTGTAGGCCGCAATGCTGCCGGTAACGCCCAGCAGTACGGTGCGCCCGCGCAGAGCCTGGTCACGCATCATACCTGAAGGTAAGCTTGAATCACCATGGCCACCGCAGGGACCGAGTTTTGAAGCTCGTTGTTGATCACGTCAACGTGGAACGTATTCCTGTAGCGCATCTCTTTTTTGGCCCGCTGCAACCGGATTTCCAGAGACTCGTCGGATTCGGTGGCACGGTCACGGAGACGCTCTGCCAGTTCAGCGAAACTCGGCGGCCGGATATAAATTGTCAGCGCCTCATCGCCATAGTGCTCACGTAGCCGCATGGCTCCCTTCACATCAATATCCAAGAGGACGGGCTCTTCCCGGGAAGCCCGCTCCAGCTCGGAGCGAAGGGTTCCATAGTAAGTTCCGGGGTACACCTCTTCGAACTCGGCGAAGTGGTCTTCGCGAATGAGGCGCTGGAACTCGTCTACCGTCACAAAATGGTAGTCCGTGCCGTCTTCCTCCGTTGGCCGCGGCGCGCGCGTGGTGACCGACACCGAGAAGCGCATCTGCGGGAATGCCGCCAGCATGATCCGCGCGAGGGTGGTTTTCCCTGCGCCGCTGGGCGCGGTAATGACGATGATTTTGCGCGGGCCCATACAACTGTAACGTACGAGTGGCGCTGCGGATCGCTGGGAGCTGGCCGCGAATAACTTGGTCGCGTCAAAGTGACGCTTGGCACAAGTCCCCGAACTGCCCCGGCGCCGTACAGGTTTCGGCATTCGCTACAATCCGCCGCTTATTAGCAGCCGTGAATTGCCTACGCTTCGCGCGAGGCTCGACCTCAATAGGAGGAACGCCAAGGAGGCTGTCCTGGAATGTAATGGTAGGGTTGTCCATTGAGCTAACGGTTAATCAGGGAAGCTGAATCGCCCAGACCGGGTGACAATAGCGGATCCAGTCTTGCTCCATAAATTCTGAAGTAAAAGTGTAACGTACATTACAGGCACACAGGGCAATATGCTCCTTCATGGAGCGTTACTGCTTCAACCCTGAGGGAGGTTAACGCGAGTGATCTCGATGGCAAAGAAACTTGCCTATTTAGGCCTTGTTGGTGCTCTTTCCATGAGTGCCTACCTGACTCCATATCTGGGAGCACAGGCTACGCCCCTTGATCTCAAATACTTCAAGAAGGCGAAGACGATCCAGCTTTTTCCGGATACGTTGCTGATAGCAACGATTGACCACATGGATGTGGATCCGACTGGACGCGTGCTTGTGGTTGATCATAAGGGCAGGCAAGTCTTTTTGTTCGACTCGACGGGCAATCTACAGGCATCACTGGACCCAACCGTCTGCCACCCGGGCTTCTTGTTTCATCCAATGACGGCCCGATTTGCGGGCGATGCGTTCATCTTTGTCCAAAACGCCGGGGGTTGGGGATTTCGGTTCACAGCGGAGGGAGATTGCTTGGGCCGCGCTGATAAAGACTATGGAGGCAATCGGGAATTTGCTGTCGACCCTTCGGGAATCCTTTATGATGTCACTCGTAACCCCTGGGACCTGACGCAGCGGGTCCTGCGGCATATGGATCCCAAGGGGAAAGAGCTTGAGGTGTTTCCAATGCCCTCTTCCAAGCTTCCCAATGCTGTTTGGCGGCTACGGGGCGGCGGCCTCATTGCAGATGGAGAGCACATCTTTTACGCTTCTTCAGTAGAAGCACAAGTGCTCAAATTTGCCTTGGACGGCACGCTTGATGACCAACTTGTGCTGGATAACTCGTGGTTTCACTTTCCGCGTCGGGATCTTCCACCTGACGCCACAGAAGCTCTAAGAGGACTCCTCAAGTGGGGCCGGGATATCACGACTATCGACAGATTTTTCGAATTGACGGGTCAGACGCTCTTTGTTCAGTATGGTGGCAAGAAGGGAGAGGGAGGGTACCAGGTGATCTCCAAAGAAGGCGTATTGATTGCTGAGGAGATGGGCATCCCTATGATGCCCAAATTCCTTCATGGAGAATACGGGTTGCTCTATCGCGTGATTCAGCCAAGCCGGGATAGCGAGGGAGAGTACCCCAATCTATACATTCAGACGTACCGGTTTGTCATGCCATAGTGCCATAACGAACCATGCTGCAACCAGAAAAGGCTGAATTAGCAAGGATCATTGCACTGCTCGTGTTGCTGATGATAGGGATCGGATACCTGCTACACATAGTTGGCGATAATGAACTGGTGCGCGCGCTCCGCTCACGAAGACTCGACGCAGTACAAACCATCAAACGCGGAGCCGCTGAAACGTGAGCTTATACTGGTGTATTTCGGGTTTGCGGCCGGTGGTCAGTGTAACCGTAAGTTTGTCACTTATGCCGACGTGTGAGGCGTTGGCACGGTTAAAATAGGCGACTTGAACTCGATTATCATCTATTACTCATAGGGTTTATAACCGTTATTATTGACGAAGTCTGTTGTAGTGCTATTTTAGTGTTATTCATCAATACTTCACACAGGCAACACCCCCACCCGCTATATTGTGCGCAGGCCAATACGACTGCGCCGTGTACATCCGCAGGAGAGTCTACAAGCTTAAAAACGAAACGCAACGCACCGGATACGGACTGCTCGAATGCCGACGTGTCAATGGCCAGCCCAATCAAAAAACCATCCTGAACCTTGGACAGGACTTTGACATTGCCGAAGCCGACTGGCCCACCGTAACCAAGCGGGTTGAGCTGGCACTGCGCGGACAGCGCGCACTACCGCTGGAGGATGAGAAGATCGAATGCGCCGTGGACGAGATCGTGCGCCGGCTGCGTGAGAAGGACTACGATGTGGACGCCGGACGCGACGACCGCGACGCCATCATTACCGACGCAGTGCATCATCCGGATACACGCACGGTCGGCGGCGAGCGCGTATGCCTGCAAGCCTTGGAGCAACTCGGCTTCACGGCGCTGCTACGCGCGCTGGGCATGCGAGAAGATGCTATTCGCATGGCCCTGGTTCTGGTGGTTGGGCGCATGTTGTCGCCCGGAAGTGAGGCGCATACGTACCAGTGGATGATGAAGGCCTCCGCCATTTTGGAGCTGGTGCAGCTGGAGGCCCCGTGCGCAAGTACGCTGTACCGCGTAGGCGATCGGCTGTATGCGCTGCGCGAAGCGCTTATGGACGGACTCTATGGCAATGCGCAGCGGCTGTTGGGCTTTGGTGAGACGCTCATCTTGTATGATCTGACCAACACATTCTATACGGGTCGCAAGAAAGGCGCGCTCCTGGCGTATGGACGAAGCAAGGAAAAGCGATCGGATTGTCCGTTGGTGACGTTGGCCTTAATGCTGGACGCGTCCGGCTTTGTGCGTGGCGCAGCCGTCCTTGCTGGCAATGCCAGCGAACCAAAGACGCTTCAACAGGCCATGGAGAGGCTCAATGGCGCTCGTGCGACCGTCATCATGGACGCGGGCATAGCCACGCGCGCCAATGTGGCGTACTTGCGGTCGAAGGGACTGGATTGGATCTGTGTGCAGCGCACGCAGGCGCCGCCACCCCCTGAACGCCCGCCGGAGGAGTGCTGGAATACACAAAGCGGGGTCTCCATCAAAGCCTGGCGCCTGGAGCAGCAACAGGGAACGCTGCAAGTCTACCTGCATAGCGAGGCACGCAAGGCCACCGGTGATCGCATACTGAACACCAGGCGCGCAAAGTTTGAGGCTGCGCTGAAGACCCTGCACGAGGGACTCTCCAAGCCCCGCTGCGTCAAGGAATACGACAAGGTGCAACGCAGACTCGGTCGCGAGCTCGAAAGGCATAAGCGCGTCTCGTACCAGTACAAGATCGATGTCTTGCGCAAAAAGGACAGTACGCACGCGAAGGCGGTCACCTTTACGCACCTGTCTGCGTTTGAGCAGCAGACGCAAGCATCGGGCGGCTACATCCTGCATACCAGCCACACGGACTGGTCTGCCTCGCAAATCGCACGCACATACTGGAAGCTTGCAGACATCGAGCGCACGTTTCGTTCGCTGAAGTCCGAGTTGGGCATGCGTCCCCTATACCACAGCAAGGATGAGCGCATCCGGACACACATCTTCCTCTCGGTACTGGCCTATCAGGCGGTGCAACTCATTCGCACGAAGCTGAAGCAGTATGACCTCCACAGCAGCTGGACCACGCTGCAGTTTGAGCTGAACCGGTGGCACCGGATCACGACCGTATTGCCAAAAGACCGGCGCTCCTGCATCCTGTTGAAGAAGGATGCAGACCAAGGTCCGCTCCAGCGCCAGATCGCCATGATTATGGGCCTCAAGCCTCACAACTACACCTACAAGGCGCGCACAAAACGACCCTGAAATGGTAGTGCTATAGAAAAAGACAGTTTTCGTAAGTGACTGTCTAAAGGGTACTTACTGGCTCTTGGAAAAAATAAATTGACAAAGTTCAGTAACGATCCCGGTCTGCCTGGTGCGATTGACAGCGCGGAGGTCGCCGTGCGTGAGCACGCCAAAGCACAACGCCGGAACAGGGCATCCACGGGCACTGGGAAACCAGGCGCGTATTCAGTTGCAGCACGCGCACCCGCCGTGGTCTGACTAGAGTCGCAGCCGGTAGCCGACAATCACCCGGTGGACATCGAAGAAATTGACAGCATTGTATTCCCCGAAAAAGGTAGTGCCTTTCCTCGTCGAATACTCAGCTCCCACCAGAAGGTTGACGGCGAACTCCAGGCCCACAAGACCGCGGTCGCTAATGAAGCCAATTCCGGGGCCAGCGTAGGGCCGCAGCGGTCCGACGAAGTTGAAGTCCCAGGCCAGATTGCCGAGTACTTCGAAGGCTATGGATGGACCAACACCGATCACAGCCTCCGGAAGAAATCGGACCTTCCGGCCATAAAACCTGTAGTCAGCGCGCGCGCCTATAAGAAGCTGCTCCGGACCAGAACCCAGACGAATTCCGATCAACGGCAGCACGGCCACCCTTCGCCGCAGTCGAATCGAAGCCATGATTCCTCGCCGTGCTGACGAGTCTGAAACGACGACTGGCACGTCAGGAGTACGGTCGGACACGTCGTCCCGTATCTCCTCAGATACCCGGGCGATCTCCCGCTGGATGCGACTTTCCATGCGTCGCAGCCATTCGTCGAGCTCGTCGTCGGTCAATCCTTGCTGGGGCTGCTGCTCGGCAAGGGCCTCGCTTACGATCTGCTGAATTTGTGTTACGGTGAGACCGCCTGGAAGAGCGACCACCGAATCGCCCTCCGCCTGCAGGTTTGCCTGATTGGAGGGCACAATGGATTGGTCTGCAGGAAGCAGTGGCCTCGCATGGGGCATGACAACAATCACTGGCGGAGCAAGGGCTGCCTCGCCAGGGGTTGCGGCAGGCACATTCCCAAAGCTGATGTGTAGTTCCCCTTCCATGGGGACCGGGATCATCAACGTTTGCCCGGAGAGACGGCTTGGGATCGGTATCGGTCTGGAGATAGAATCGCCCTGCATTGACAGCGTGACTTCAGCCGTGCGCGTTTCGGCAGAATCAGCTTCTGATGTTTGCCACCCCGCGGGCGTGGCCTCGAGCGAATCGAGGCGGGCCTGTATACGCGCCAGCTCAACTTCCATTGCTTTGGCAAGAACTTGATTTTTGGCACGTTCGGCGGCTAATTGCCTTTGGATACTGCTCCCTAACGTGCGGCCGCGGCTGCCGATGTTGAAGTTGAAACCGGCGGTATACATTAGGCTTCCTAGTATATTGCCGGGGGTGCTTACGTCTTCAATGGCCCCTGGGCTCATGAGCACACTTCGCAAGCTGCCTTGCAGCTTGATGACCGAGGTCAGCGACAATTCCATGCCACCGCCACCCATGGCGAAATAGCGGCTCTCTGGTACGATGCCATGGAGATCCACGAAGCCGGAACCTGCCGTGACGTTCATATAACCACCGCCGACGATCAGGTACGGAGTGAAGTTGCGCGCACCAAATTGAGAGTTGAACCGGAGGTTCAGTTCGCCGCCATAGAACTCAACATCGCCCAGTTTATTTGGGAGACCTTCCTCAAAGATTCCTTCCTGGTCCGTGTCTCGCCAGTAGAAACCACGCAGACCGATGTATGGGCCCAAGTCTACCCCTGCGTTGATTCCGCCAATGGCGCGGGAAGCTGGAAAGGCTAAGCCATCGTTAAAGTTGATCTGTCCATAGAACGGCTCCACGACTAGGCGGAAATAGCCACCCCGGTACTGCGAGAGCAATGCCCGATCAAAATAGGTCAGCCGGTCGCTTGCGCGTGCACCCAGGTTCATGTGCAGTGACGCAGAGAGCCCCCAGTTGTGCACGGTTGCACGGCGAAAATCCTCACGGGAGAGCTCCGCGGTGACCAGTTCATCATCATTCAGGAACGTGGTGGCCGGGTTATACCGGTAGGACAGGTTTTCGACTGAAACGGAGGCGGAATAACGCTCGGATACACCCAAGGTGAGGCCGACTCCAGCTTGTGCATATATGTAATCGCTCGCGGAGACGCCATCGGGGTTGAAGCGCAAAATTCCGGTGCCCGTAGACAGGAAGGGGAAGACACGGCCGTGTCCTACCTTTATGCGCAGCTTGCCTCCGTAGCGCCTGAGCCGGACCTCTCGAGTTTCTAGCTCTCCCAGAGCCTCCAGAGCAGCCGTTTTGTCCATCACGTTGTCGGTGAGCAAGCCTGGCGTGAAGTGCGAAAAATCGGTTTCCAAACGATTGCCGAAGAAGTAATTCCCACCCAATTCCAGAAACTGCCCGAAGCGAAAGCCGAAATCGCCGCCGTACAGGAAGCCGTCGGTAAGTCCGGAGTCCTCGCTGAAGAAGATGCGTTGGCCGACGGGAGAAACCGCTGCATTTACCCCGGAGACTTGCGCGCGGCTAGTTGACACGGTGACGAATGCCAGGGTCGCCGTGATTGCGAAGGCGTATTTCGGCAGAATTTGCATGGGTTGAATCATCCGATTGCGCAGGGCGTGGTCAGTTGTAAGAACGGTGCAACGATATTGGGTGGGTACAACAACGCTGCAGTGCCCATTCCCTGCCTGGACAACTCGCCATTGTACATCCGCCTTGTATCATGACTCTTGCCCCCAATGTCGCATTGTCTGTCCCCTAAATGACGCATGGAAGTTCATGCTAGCAAGTACCTACTCTCGCCGAAGAGCTTCGATCCGCCAGCGCATCTCCTCGTCGTAGTGCGCAGCGCCGGGGAACCCCAAGCTTTTATATTGGATGCGACCTTCGGGTCCCAGAATGAAGTGAATAGGAAGGCCGGTGACATGGAAATCTGTGGCACTGCCTTCGTCGAACAGCACCGTGAAACGGTAGTCGTTTTCTTCGAGGAAGTCGCGTGTTTCGCTGTGGTCGGTATCGGTCGTGATGGCAAGAAATACCACATCGTCCTCCGATGCATACGAATCCACGAGATCACGGAAATGAGGGAACTCCCTGCGGCAGGGGCCACACCATGTAGCCCAGTAGTTGAGGAGTACCACCTTACCCCGAAGGTCCGACAGGCGCCATTGATTGCCTTCTGTGTCGGTGAGGCTGAAGTCAGGGGCCTCGCGCTCTAGTCGGTTGTCCACCAGGGATTGCCGTGCCGCGCGTGTGACATCTGCGCGCACAACTTCAAGCGCAGCGTCCAGTGCTGCCTCGTCGCGTCCCGTGCGCGCTGCTACCTCAATCGCCACGCTCCGGATGCGACCTGTCTCCGTTTTCAGCCGGTCGTCTTCAGCGTTGTGCGCCAGTGCGGCAATGAGCGTTTCGTACGCCTCTTCATTGGACCCACTAGAGGCCAAAAGCTCACCGAGCGAGGCGAGGCGCTCAGAGCTTGCACGGGTGTCAATCGCCCTGCGGAATGCTTGCTCTGCCTCCGTATCACGGTCCATTCCAACAAGCGCCAAGCCTCGCAGGTGATCGAAGGTAGCTATCCATTGCTCCTGTTTGCGCTCATACTGGCCGGCCTGCTCACCGGGGTAGATCAGACCGGGCCTCTCCTCCTTGAGCGCCGCGTCGGCAAATTCCAGCGCTACACAAAATCTGACATCAAGACGTACAAGGGTTCGGGCGACCCTGGCGTAACGAGCCGCCCCGCCCCCGGTGTCGAGGTGCACCAGGACTGCGCCTACCTCTACGATCCGATCGAGGATCTGACCACTTGGCCTGCCGCCCTCGTCGCGCTGCCTGAAGGCTTCGTCAACCAACTGATCGGTCTCCAGAGACAGCGGTACTTCATAAAAACTGAAAAAGTCAGTTTCCCATGCCGGCTGGAAGCGCTGCTTCCAGCGTTCGAAGACCTCCAACTTCTCTTCAAGTGGTGCCTCGCTGGCTTGCCAGAAATGTTCGTAATGCACGTCGGTATGGGCCATACGCGCGCCCATCTCGCGGCCTTCGGCAGTCTCTTCGAGACGGGCCAGCCAGGTAATCTGCGCATCAGTTTCACCCAGCTCCTTGTAACCCATTGCCAGAAAGTAGCGACGGCCGGCGTCGGGCTGCGCCCCATGCTCGGAAGCTTCCGCTTCAGCGGCGACTGCGGCAGCCAGAGCATCCTGTAGCTCTTCTTTATTCACCGCCAGAGATTCCTCGTCGCCTGACGAGCGTGCCGCCTGCAACCGTACCTTCAGGTGATGAATGCGAAAGACTGCCGAGCCTTCAAGCCGCGTTTCAAGCGCATTGAGCATCTGAAGCCACCGACTCGACTCGTTGAGGACGCCTACTGCTTGCTCGACTATTTCATATGGCCGTACCCGGTCAGGAAACGCCAGAATTACCTCACTGCCAGCCTCAATCGTGCGATCGAGCCAGTCGCGGCGTCCGCGATAGATCCCTCCCTGCTTAAGCACCGACAAGTACCCCTCATGGGCACGCGGATTCTCCGGCGCAAGTTTCAGCGCAAGCTCAAAAGCCGGCACAGCGTCTTCGAATAGATTGAGCACCCCCAAGGAGCGCGCGTACCCATACGCAGCATCGGCGTTGTGCGGGTCCCGCTTGAGTGCCTCCGCGAATGCATCGCGCGCCTCTACAAAATCGAAAGCGACAAAATCCTGGCGGGCTGTTTTGTTGAGCTCATCAACGCTAGCGGTCTGACCGGAGCAAGACGCCATAGCAATCATGGCAAGCATCAGCCCGATCCGCATGCCAGCTGCCGAACGAACACCTACGCGCCGCACCGCACGGCCGCAGAGCCACTGGTCGCCCGTTGATACGGGCGGCATCTGGGTAGCGCGCCCAGAAGAATGAGGCAGTCGGTGAGTCTCTATGGAGTCGCAAGCCATTGCGCAGTCTGGTAATGACCCAAAAGGGTCAGGCGCAGTCGTCTCGCCTGCCGGAGACCGGTAATGTGTAGAGGCACAAGGGAGATGGTCCAGTAGCATGGATACGAAGTGGCGGAGTGGATGTGCCAAAGTGAAGGGCGAATACCGTCGGGCCATCGTTCAGCCCATGGACCTTGGCACATTGCAGGTCTTGCTCGGTCATAAGCTCTGTACTTTGCCGTGCGCTCTGCGCTGCGTGCAACTTGGCAGCGGCATGAAGAATGCCAAGCTTGCAAACGCTCTTCCGCAAGCCGGCGTGCACGCACACGAGGTTCGATATCCAAGCCGCCGCCGCCATCGTTGGTCTGCCAAGAGGGGTGAATGGCCCGAATCTCGTCGCAGCAGGGTGAACCGGTGCGGTCGAAGTCATGTCCTGACCGGGGAAATGTATCGCCAAATCCAGAGGCCATAACCATCACCGAAGCAATGTCATATCGCTTTGGACCACAATTGCGAGTGGTAACTAAGTCTGTAGCAACATCCGGGCCAAATTGAATTCTCAACTAGTCAGGGTTTCCCTACCTTCCAAACCTCGGACGTTACCCAGTCGATGGCGCCCACGGCAACGATACAGCAGGCGATGCTGACTTCACAAAGTGAGATGAAATCGGGCGTGGAAAACCGGCATGCAGCGACCGCCAAGGAAATTGTGAACGGAGACAGCGGATTGCAGATGGCACCCGAGCACGTGCGTGCACTGGTGTCTACGGTGACAGATCTTCTCGTAGAACGAACAGAGACCCTCGCCGCTGGGGACAGTTGGGACGGCGAGTTTCGCTCGGCACTCGCGGCGCGACAATCGGCATATCCGCCAGAAAACGGCCGGCCAGCCACGGAGATCGTTTAACAGGTCGCCCGCGAAATCCTGCCTCTCTCAGCGCGGCTCGATCATCCGCGGTTCTTCGGATTCATCCCGTCCTCGCCCACGTGGCCGGGCTTATTGGCCGAGTTCATGTCAGCGGCATGTAGTATCAATCAATGCACCTGGCTCACAGCGAGCGGCGCCAGCCAGATCGAGTTGACAGTAATTGACTGGATAAGGCAGTGGATCGGCTACCCTGAGGGCGCGGGCGGCCTATTCACAAGTGGGGCCTCTGCTGCCAGCGTCAACGCGCTGGTCGCCGCGCGGCAGGAGGCGGGCCACCCAGAGCGGCCGTCCATCTACATGAGTGATCAGAGCCACACGACACTCGCTCGCGCGGCGATGATTGTCGGCGTGCGGCCAGAAAATGTGCGTTGGGTGCCGAGCGACGGCCACTTTCGCCTCGACATGGAGCGGCTCAGGCACGTCGTCACCAATGACCGAGCGCAGGGGCTAACGCCCATAGAGGTGTGCGCCAACGCGGGAACGGCCAGCACGGGGGCCATCGATCCGCTGATCGCTGTGGCCAAGTACTGCGAGGACGAAGGCGTGTGGCTGCACATCGACGCAGCCTACGGCGGCTTTGCGGTCGTAACGGACGAAGGACGGCGCCTGCTTCGCGGGTGTGAACGAGCTAATTCGATCGGGCTGGACGCTCACAAATGGTTCTTCCAGCCGTACGAAACTGGCTGCTTGCTCGTAAAGGACATAAATACGCTTGAGCGTACCTTCGCGCTGAGGCACGACGTGTTGCAGGACACGGTGTGGGGCACGAACCACCCCAACTTTGCGGATTGTGGGCTGCAACTGAGCCGCGCCGCGCCCGCTTTGAAAGTGTGGATGTCGGTGCAGACCTTCGGGATGGCAGCCTTCCGGCAGGCCGTATCGAAGGGGATGGAGCTGGCCAGCCGTGCCGCGGAGTACATCCGTGCCAGCGAGGTCCTCGAACTCATGTATCCGGCGTCGCTCGGAATCGTCTGCTTCCGTGTAAACACCCGCTGCGGCAGTAACGAAGTCGCGCTGGAAGCACTCAACCGGCACGTGCTCGCGCGTGTATTCTGGGAAGACCGCGCATTCATCTCGTCGACCAGTCTGCATTCTGAATCACACGACTACGTGGGACGACGTGCGCGAGACGCTTGAGGCCGTCGAACGCTTCGGTACGGATCGGGTCTCGATGGCAGGCGCCGATCGGTCGGAGTGCTGATCGTGTGGGCACACTGCCAGGATGCGGGCTGAATCCTGGTAGATCAGGGCCCTTTCCGGCAGCGAAACAGGGAAGTCGCCAGACGTGCTGGGGCCCGTCGCTGAACAGTGGCGTTGGCCGCCAGGTACGCACGCGGACCGGACTAGGCCTGGCCATCAGCCACAACTAAGTTTTAGCAACGGGCTCTGAAGCGGTTTGCGAATCGTTATGGGGGCGCAGTTTCAGATTCTGGGTACGCTTTCGAATTCGGAGTCGGCCTTGTTGGTGACTCTGGCCGCCCTGTGCGACCAAAGCCGGACAGGGATCGGTGGAATTGTTTGTGAGAAGTTGAATTCTAAAGATGCGCGCGGTCGTCCGCAGTGGACCGGCTGCATGAAACTCCTTCGAACCCTGGAAGCCTAAAGCCGAAACTCGTTGGTGGCGGCGCAGCGTTCGCCGCATGTGGCAAGACCACTTGCCTTGGGCGCAGTTGTTTCGGAGCCGGTAAATGTTCCGGACCAGGTATACAAGCTCCAGGATCTTGGGCACGTTTTCGTCGGGCCCGCGCAGGATCGTGCGCCCCTGATGGACCGGGAGCATCCGCGGGGCACCACGAAGGCTGCGGGCGCGCAGTTGCGTTAGTTGCTCAAGCGTGCGCGGCTAACTGGGCGCAATCGGGCTCTCACTATCTGCACCGTTTTCGAAGCCTTGGAATGCGCGCGCCGCCTGGGCCGATTGGCAGCGTAGCCCAATGCTCTATCGCGTAGTCAACCCGACCCAACTTCGTCATGGTGCGACCCAAAGTATATAGTGAGCCCCATGTTACACATAGCATAATAGCGTGAACTCCCGCCTGCCTGGCACTACTCTTTTTCCGCCGTGTGCCCGTCCTGAACCTGACGCGCGTAGCGAGGAGGTATATCTTCACGAGTACGCGACCCTGCCCGCGGCGCGGCAGCGACTGCTTGCGCACTTCGTGTTCACTCTCTCTGGAACCATCACCGTTCGCACCAGACGTTGCGATACCGAACCCTGGCCGAGGTCTGCAAATACGTGGCTGGGGCCATACCACCGACGGCCGCAGCAGGCGCGACGACAGCCTGCCCGAAGGGTCCCACAGATATCTTCAACCTTGGCAATGCACTATCTTAAACGCGTTGGAATTCGGTTCAACGATTGAGATACGCTTCAAAACGATAGTTCTCGTGGCTACAGTTAAGACGACACTCAACAGACGATCCTTCATAAAAGCCTCCGCGCTAACAGGGGGCGGGATGCTACTTGGATTCAACTGGCTAGCCGGCAGCCGGGCAACCTGTCAGAAAGCCGGAGGAAGAGTTCGACATCAACGCCTTTGTTAAGATCGGAGTAGACGGCAAAGTCACCATAATGTCACCTAATCCGGAAGGAGGCAGAATGTAAAGACCTCCATGCCAATGATCGTGGCGGAGGAACTCGATGTGGATTGGAAGAGCGTTGTTGTAAAACAGGCGCCTTTAGACACGGATAGTTATACGCGCCAGTTTATTGGCGGTAGTCAGGCCATAAGACGCGGGTGGCGGAGTCTCCGAATGGCCGGAGCTGTGGCTAGGAGAATGCTCCAGGAGGCGACGGCCAAGGCTTGGCAGGTACCGATAGACGAGATCACAACTGCAGCCGGCATTTTGCACCACAAGCGCACCGGCAGATCAGCAAGCTACGGCGAAATGGCCTCAGCCGCCGCCGAAATCCCGGTTCCAGAGGAAGTTCAGCTGAAAGACATAAAGGACTTCAGGATAATTGGCACATCAAGAAGGAATGTGGATGGGTTCAAGATTGTGACCGGCCAGCCACTGTTTGGGCTGGACATTCAGCGCGACGGGATGCTAATCGCAATGATCACCCATCCCCCGGCATTTGGGATGAAACTGAAGTCGGTTGACGGCTCCTCGGCACTGGCAATGCCGGGCATAAAGGACGTTTTAACTATTAAAACGCTTCATGAGGACTATGAAAAGCAGTTCTTCGATACATGCACATTCCCGGACCTGGTGGCTGTTGTGGGAAACTCAACCTGGGAAGTGATGAAAGCAAAAAAGGCGCTGGACATCCAGTGGGAGCCCATCGCCGATTCCACAGAAACGAGAAGGCGTTTTGGCAGCACTCAGACCGTTCGTATTCCGGCAGGCCTAGAAAACACTACGGACCACGTTGCTGCAATGGCGACAAGGCAGGTAAGAATTGCACGTAGGGACGGTGACCCGGAGGCGGCATTCAAGAAGGCCGCGAAGATCATTGAACGCACTTACACTGCGCCCTTCCTTGCCCATAACTGCATGGAGCCAATGAACTTCTTTGCACACGTGACAGCAGAGAAGGCAGAGTTGGTCGGGCCGCTGCAAAAGCCGGAATACACGGCACAAGCCTTGTCGGCTCGACTTGGATTGCCACTGGAAAAGATTGACATACAGATGGCGCGACTGGGGGGAGGATACGGACGGCGATCTTACGCCCACTGGCTAATCGAGGCCGCGCTTATCTCTCAGAGAACAAATGCGCCTGTAAAACTCATTTATACCCGCGAAGATGACATGACAGCGGGTATCTACCGCTCGACCTATAGCGCCACATACAGGGCTGCCCTGGATGCCGATAACATCCTCACTGCAATCCATGTCCGGGCCGGGGGTATCCCGGAAAGTCCGTTATACACTAACCGCTTTCCGGCCGGCGCAGTAGATAATTACCTCGCAGAGGATTGGACAATTGCCTCGAATATTACCATTGGGTCCTTTAGAGCACCCAGGTCCAACTTTATCGCTGGAGCTGAACAGTCCTTTCTCGACGAAGTGGCTGAGGCCGCGGGAAAGGATCCCATCGAGTTTCGTCTTGCACTCTTGGAACGTGCCAGAACCAATCCTGTCGGAGAGCGCAACGACTACTACGCCGTTCGCTATGCAGAAGTGCTGGAATTGGTTCGGGAGAGATCGGGCTGGGGCGAAGATCAGTCAGGTGTCCACCGCGGCGTTGCCGCCTACTATTGCCACAACTCCTACGCGGCGCATGTGCTCGACATGGTTGTCGAAGAAGGGAAGCCGCTGATTCAGAGGGTCTGCAGCGCCCTTGACTGTGGCATCGTTGTTAGTCCTGACGCCGCTACCAACCTGGTTGAAGGTGCCGTTGTTGACGGCATAGGCAACGCCATGTTCGGCTCTATGACCTTCAAGGAAGGTGTTCCTGAAAAGAACAACTTTGATACGTACCGCCTTATTCGTCAAAGCGAGGCGCCGAAGGCCATAGATGTTCATTTTGTAAAGAATGAGACAGATCCAACGGGGTTGGGCGAACCTGCATTCCCACCGGTATTCGGAGCCCTTGCCAACGCGTTGTATAGGGCGACTGGAAAGCGGATTTACGACCAACCGTTTGCGCCTCAGATTGACGCGCACGTGGAAGGAGCAGGGGGATAGAGTCACCATGCATCAGTCCATTGACATCGAGTGTAAGAACGATGAAGAGTGCAGGCCTTGCCTATGCGTTTACCGGAACTATGGGCAAACAATCCAGTCGAGTGCCGAACCGTGGAACATGCCTTGTCCAGTGACGGGCATAGCGCGTATTCCGATGAATTCGCGCACCTGGAATTGGTAACCGAGTCGAGTGGGTAGGGTAGCAGGGGTCCCAGCGATCTTCTGCGGCGCAGGCTGTTAGGTAGCTTCAAGCGGGATGACCTGGCCCATTCGGTAGCGCGCATGACAGGCCACCTCGATCCACCGCGCATGGCGGAGCAACAGAAAGTTGTTGCCTTGCCGTGCAGTGACGCCACGCGTAAGCGGAGAGGGAGGGATTCGAACCCTCGGTACCCGCTCAGGGTACACTCGCTTTCCAGGCGAGCCCGTTCGGCCTCTCCGGCACCTCTCCGGCTAAATTGCCATAATCGCATCCTCCTTCAAGCGGAGAACGCCGTCAATCTTTTTTACGTAACTATTGGTCTCGTCTTGCAGGCGATCGTCCGCCATATAGCGCATGTCTTCCGACAGCTTTTCCTCTTCCTGCGTCGATTTGACGTCGTCCCGGGCATGGCGCCTGATGTTGCGGATGGCGATCTTCGCCTCCTCTCCCAAGCGGCGCGCGCTCTTCACGAGTACCCGCCTGCGCTCTTCGGTCAGCGGCGGGACCGGTACGCGGATAAGCGCCCCGTCATTGGACGGGTTCAAACCCAGGTTGCAGCTCAAGATGGCCTTTTCCACCAGCCGCAAGGTTGCGCGGTCCCACGGCTGGACGACAAGCAGGTCGGCCTGCGGTGCGGTAACCGAGGCCAAGTGACTCAGCGGCATCACCCGGTCGTACGCGTGTACCTTCACGTCGGCCAGCATTAGTGGTGACGCGCGGCCCGCTCGAATGCCCTGCAGCTTGGCCTTGAGGTCCCTAATGGTCCGGTCCATCCGGTCCCGGGCATCCTCCAGGATCAATTCCAGCATCTCGTCAAGCATGGAAGTACCTCCAGAGCCCTAGGTTTCCCAGTGCACCAGCGTGCCTACGTGCTCTCCCTGCACAATGCGAAGCAGGCTACCGCCAGTGTTTACGTCAAAAACGATGATCGGCAGCTTAGACTCCTCGCAAAGTGTAAATGCCGTCATGTCCATTACACGCAAGCCTCTTCGAATAACCTCTTCTCCCGAGATGTGCTCGTAATGCTCGGCATCGATGTCTATCTCAGGATCCGCAGAAAAAATCCCGTTTACGCGGGTACCCTTGATGAGGACCTCCGCATCAATTTCGAGCGCCCTGAGGGCGGCTGCTGTGTCCGTAGTAAAGTACGGACTGCCTGTGCCGCTTCCAAAAATGACGACCCGGCCTTTTTCCAGATGTCGGAGTGCTCGGCGGCGAATAAACGGCTCCGCAATCTGCTCCATGACGATGCTGGAGAGCAGCCGCGTCTGCAAGCCGCGCTGCTCCAACGCATCTTGGAGCGCCATGGCATTGATCATCGTCGAGAGCATGCCCATATAGTCGCTCATGGCGCGGGTCATGTCCGCAGAAGCCTCGCGGACGCCGCGGTAAATGTTGCCGCCACCGATGACCAATGCTACTTCAACCCCTGCCGAGACCACGCTGGAAATCTCCCGCGCGTAGCGCTGCAGGACTTCCTTGTCGATTCCGAAGGACTGCCGGCCCAGTAAGGCCGCACCGCTAAGCTTTACCAGAATGCGGCGGTAGGCAGGACCGGGCTTTGGTTCCAATGGGATGGCGTTTCTGGGCTGCCCGGTACTTTCGGGCTATCCTCCGAGCTGGTAGCGGACAAACTTGTGCAGCTCGACCCCCGCCTGCGTCAAGATGTCACGTACGCGGAGGGAGGCATCCTTGACAAATGGCTGCTCCACCAGGACGTTGTCCTTGAAATACCGCTCAAGTTTGCCTTGGGCGATACGATCCAGGATTCTCTCCGGCTTGCCCTCGTTGCGAGCCGATTCCCGGGCGATTTCCATCTCCTTCTCCTGTACCTCCTGGGGCACATCCGAGCGGAAAGCAGCTACGGGGTTAAGTGCAGCCACCTGCATGGCCACATCGCGGCCCGTCTTCTGTTCCTGGCCATTGCCGGCAAGCTCTACCAGCACCCCAAGGCGCGCGCCCGGATGGACATAGGCTACCACATAGCCGGCCTGACTCTCCAGGACCGTGAAACGGCGGATGCCCATCTTTTCGCCGATCTTGCCAGTGAGCTCTGTCAGGCCCTGTGCCACAGTGAGGCCTGCCGCGTACTCTAGTGCCATGACTGCATCAAGATCGGACGGCCTGGACTCCAAAATCAGGTGTGCCACGGCATCCGCAAAGGCGGCAAATTCATTATTGCGGGCTACAAAGTCGGTCTCGCAGTTAATTTCCACCATGATGCCCATACGGCCGTTCCCGCTGATCTTGGTCACGACCAAGCCCTGAAGGGCCTCCTTCTCCGCGCGCTTGGCGGCTATCTTCTGACCTTGCTTGCGGAGCAAGTCAATAGCGGCCTCAAAGTCGCCCCCGGTTTCGGTGAGCGCACGTTTGCAGTCCATCATACCGGCTCCGGTCATGCCCCGGAGCCTCTTCACCTCTTTAGCAGAAATCGCCATAACTCTCAGTATTAGGACGCCGCAACTCTTTTGCGCTCACGGCGCGATTTGCGTTCTGGCTTGGCGTCGGGCTTCGTTTCTGTGCGCTGGTCCCTTGTGCGCTTCTCTTTTTCCATCCTGCGCGTCTTGACCTCGATCTCGTGCTGCTTTTTGCCCTCGCTCACCGCACTTGCAATCGTTGACGTAATAAGCGCTATGGACGCGTGTGCGTCGTCGTTGCACGGAATCACATGATTGACCAGGTCAGGGTCAGAGTTGCTGTCGACCATCGCGATAATCGGAATTCCGAGCTTACGCGCTTCAGCCACCGCAATATGCTCCCGGCGGATGTCGACGATAAACAGTGCCCCGGGCATGCGCGACATAGTGGCAATGCCGCTAAGGTTGCGCTCAAGTTTTGCCCGCTCGCGTCCCTTCATAAGGCGCTCCTTCTTCTTAAGCTGATCCAGCGTGCCGTCCTGCTCCATCTTCCCGAGATCTTCCATACGCCGGATGCTCTTGCGGATCGTCTGGAAATTCGTCAGCGTACCGCCCAGCCACCGCTCAACCACATACGGGGAGTCGCACCGCAGGGCGCACTCGCGCACCGCGCCCTTGGATTGCTTCTTGGTGCCGACGAAAAGGACGGCTTTGCCCTGCTTGGCCAGGCGTGCTGCGGCATCGGCGGCTTTTTCAAGCAACGCTCGCGTCTGGACCAGATCGATGATATGGATCTTGTTGCGCTCCATAAAGATGTAGGGGCGCATCTTTGGATTCCAGCGGCTGGAAAGGTGCCCAAAGTGCGTACCTGCACGCAGCAACTCATCGATCTGAACGCGAAACTTGCGCTCCGGCTTAGCGGAGGTTTTTTCTTCCATGGATGGCATTTGGGTTGAGCCTCTACTATCGTCACGTGCACAGGCAAAACCTTGCGGTCACCCTGCCAGGCATCGGATAGTATGCGGGGTTAAAAAGCTAACGTTTGGAGAATTGGAATCGTTTACGTGCCTTGGGACGCCCATACTTCTTGCGCTCCACCATGCGCGGGTCGCGAGTCAGGAGGCCTGCGTTGCGCAGCGGCTTGCGAAACTCCCCATCCACCTTGAGAAGCGTACGCGCAATGCCTAGGCGGATTGCCTCGGCCTGCCCGGTGAGGCCGCCACCATGTACATTCACCACTAGGTCGTAGCTGCCCAGCGTGCCGGTGACCGTAAAGGGCGACAGGAGTGTGCGCCGCCGCACCTCCGTGGAGAAGTACTGCTCCAACGGGCGCCGGTTGATCAGAATTGCGCCCTTGCCTGGGCGCAAATACACGCGGGCGGTAGAGGTTTTGCGCCGTCCAACGGCGCCGTACTGCGTGACGGTGGCCATAATCTGCTATAATTCGAGAACCTGCGGCTGCTGTGCTTGGTGCGGGTGGCTATTGCCCGTATACACTTTGAGTTTCTTTAGCATTTGCCGCCCCAGGGGGCCCTTGGGCAACATACCTTTGACGGCGTGCCGCACCAGGTGCTCAGGGCGGCGCCGACGCATCTCCTTAGCCGTGCGCGAGTGTAGCCCGCCCGGGTAACCGCTGTAGCGGTAATAGCGCTTGTCGTTCTCCTTGTTGCCTGTAAAACGCACTCGCTCCGCGTTGACGATGATGACGAAGTCACCCGTGTCAACGTGGGGCGTAAACTGCGGCTTGTGCTTGCCGCGCAAAATGGTTGCGACCTGCGACGCCAGGCGACCTACGACCTTTTGCTGCGCATCAATAACATACCAGGCACGCTTGATGTCGGCTGCCCGGGCACTCCTGGTTTTAAAGCTCCGAATGTCCATAATCTGCACGCGGATCCGTGGGTAGCACAATAAAACACCCCCCAGTGGTGGAAAGTTCGCGTGCAGACAGAATCTTTACCCGATCTTGATCAGACGTACGTGCTCAGCATGACGGGCATGAGCAACATCATGAGCACAACGCCTGGCTCGTTGATCGCCGGTCGTACGGTGCCGGCCCGGTTGGGGTCGCCCACCTCAAAGATGACCTCTTGACTTTCGAGGTGCTGGAGTACACCTAGGAGATATGCGGAACTGTAGGCCATAGTCAACGTGCCGGACCCGTCCGCGATGTCGCTGAATTCGCATGGGATCGTTTCAAAGGCGGAGTGGGCACGCTCGATGTCCTCGGCGCTGATCTTCAGGGAGTCGTTCTGGATGTCAAGCCGGACCTGTTTTGCGTTGGAACCTGCAAAGAGCGATATGCGGCGCGCGGATGCCCAAAACAACTCACGATCGACGCGGAGCGTCCGGTCGTTGTTCTTCGGGATGACTCGCTCGTAGCTGGGAAACGGTGCGTCAATGATGCGCGCGATAAGGGTTGAGGTGCCAAAGTCAAACGAAGTGTGCTTCTTGTCCACGGTCACCTTGCAGGAGTCCACTCCCGACAGCCGGCTGATCCCCTTTAGTGCGGTGGCGGGGACAACCGCCTTTAGTGGTTCAGAACACCGCACCGCCAGGCACTTGAACATTACCAGCCGAAGGCTGTCGGTGGCAACGATCCTGAGGTGGTCTTCTTCGAGTTGAAACAGGATCCCCGACATCGCATTGCGGGCCTTCTGCTTAGCTACGGCGAAGCTGGCTTTTTCCACCGCCTTTGCGAGTAGCTCCCGGGAAATTTCGAACTGATGCTGCTCAGCCTCCAGCTTAGGCGCCGCCGGGAAGTCTCCCCCATCATGCCCGGACATGGTGTATTTACCCTGATCGGTCTTGATTGTAAGCGAAAAGTGCGGCATAAACTCGAACTCAACCGGCACATCGCCCAGGTTCCTCACCGTCTGCAGGAGGTACGCCGACGGGGCGGCGATGCGGATGGGCGGGCCGCCTGCTGCGTCGTGGAACTGAACCGGCACCCGCTCGATTATGGTGTTGTCCAGGTCAGACGCCGTAAGACAGAGTTGGCCGCGCGCGTCCCGCTCGAACAGGATGCAATTCAGTATCGGCATCGTGGTCTTCAGCGGCAGCGCAGTGGACACGCTGTCGAGCGCCTTGGCAAGTACCTTACTGTTGGTTGAGAATTTCATGAGTCCGCACAGGTGTTCAAATCAAACTTAAGCAAAAACAAGGCTTGCTGACACGTCAGCGGCGACCGCGCGAGGCTTCGGCCACGAGCTGCGTCACGTGCTGTCGATCAAGCACTGGCGGATCTGATCCACCATCTCGCGGTACTGCGGATTTGTTTCCATCTGATTGCTTACGCTCCGATTCGCGTAGATCACCGTCGAATGATCGCGTCCACCGAACTGTAAACCGATAGTCTTCAAGGAATTCTGCGTGAGTTCCTTGCAAAAGAACATGGCAATCTGCCTTGGCTGCACAACTTCGCGCTTGCGCGTCTTGGCACGCACCAGGTCTTGATCCATGTCAAAGTATTCGCAGACGATCTGCTGGATACGGTCAATGGACAGGCTCGCTGGCCGGTAATGGATAAGGTCCTTGAGTGCGGTCTTGGCCATGGCCATGTCGACTTCATCGGTCTGCAGCGTCGATAATGCCATAAGGCGCACCAACGCCCCTTCGAGTTCGCGAATGTTGCTCTTGACGTTGCGTGCCATATAGTCGATCACATCCGGCGGCAGATCGAGCCCTTCATCAGCGGCCTTGCGATTCAAGATCGCCAGGCGCGTCTCCAGCTCCGGCACCTGCAGGTCAGCGGTAAGGCCCCACCCGAAGCGGGACAGCAGTCGTGCCTCTATCCCCTTGATCTCACTCGGCGGCCTGTCGGCGGACAGGATAATCTGCTTTCCAATCTGGTGCAGCTCGTTGAAGACGTGGAAGAACTCTTCCTGGGTCTTTTCCTTGCCGCCAAAAAACTGCACGTCATCGATGATCAGGACATCGATGCTCCGGTAGAACTTGGAAAAGCGGCTGATCTCGTTCTGCTGGATTGAGTGCACGAAGTCATTCGTGAAGCGTTCACTGGACAAAAAACGGATGCGCTTTGAGGCATCGTTGGCCAAGACGCCGTTGCCGATGGCTTGTATCAGGTGGGTTTTGCCGAGCCCTACGCCCCCGTAAATCAAAAACGGGTTAAACGAGGTTCCCCCCGGGTTCTTCGCGATGGCCAGTGCAGCACTGCGAGCCAGCCGGTTGCAGTCCCCTTCGATGAAGTTGTCGAAGGTGTAATTCTTGTTAAGCTTGGGGTCCACCGTCGGCAAAGGTGGAGCGGCCACAGCCTGTGATGGGGCTGCGACGCCTGGCTCAGCCCCGGTACGCACTCGAGACCCGGGTACGCTGCCTCTGGACGGACGCGCCGGCAACCGCATGGAATCACTGTCGCTGCTATCCTCCTGCTCAACGATGATGACCTTGTAGTACAACCGCGCTTCGGCACCGAGGATCTTGGCGATAGTCGTGTTGAGCAGCTTGTAGTAGTGCTCTTCGAGCCACTCGTAAAAGAAGCGGCTAGGCAGCTCGACGGTGAAACGTATCTCCTCATCCTTCTGCACCAGATCAACGGGCTTGATGGGAGCGAACCAAGCCTGGAAGCTGGAGCCATTGATGTTGTCCTGAATGATCTCCAGGCAGGACTGCCAGGCTTCAATAGGAGTGGGGAGCATACGGTAGGCTACGGTTCAGGCAGTCGTACTGTGCCAACGGCTTGACAAGATACGATGTCCATACAAGCAGATTCCGAGAGGTAATGCGCTGCGGTGAAGCCCGGCAGTCCAGCACCGCGCCGCGATTTACCGAGAGCCCGCCTAAACGCGCGCCGCAACGGTTGCATATGCCAAAATAAAGCTTTGGTCGCACAGGGCGTTGACAACTTGTCCACATTGTAGCCTTAAATATGCAACCGCGCAGCGCACGCAACGCACGTGGCAGTCACAAAATATTCACAAGTAGCTAACAGATGTAAGTATCTAAATAATAGGAACTTAGATTCCTTTTGGACTTTGCGAATAATCCTTCGCATAACGGTAATAATGTCGCAATGTAGCTTTTTAGTATCGCCACCGGGTTATGCACAATTTGTCCACTGCGCAAAAAGGGCACATTGGCTATGGACTTCCGGGGGCACCTGCCAGGACAACGCAGGGCGCTCGGAGGCGGAACACCGGCTGCGAGTGGCTGTTTACGGCGCGCTATGGATATGGACATGCAGACCGTCGACCTAGTTGCGGGCAGGCGTTGCCGCTTCACGCCCGATCCGCAGGCTCTGGATCTGGATCCTGCGGAGTTTTCAGACATACAGATAGACGTACACGTGGTGCTTGAAGGCGGTAATCTGGTGCTGTCGGTTGCGGCCTCCGCTGACGCCCACTTGGCCTGTGACCGTACGCTGGATGCGTACTCCACGCGTGTGTCAGGCTCGTGCCGTATTTTGCTGCAGCCCGATGGCGCCGAGGCGAGTGAGCACGGTTACGACGAAGCGATAGTTCTTCAGCCATTGCAGCGTCAGGTTGATGTGGCCAGTGTGGCAAGGGATACGCTCGTGCTGGCGGTGCCGGCCCGCAAGGTGGCGCCGCGTGCCCGGGACATTGACCTTCAGCGTGAATTCGGTGCTCCTGAACCCACTATCGCGCAGCATTGGGCGCCGCTGCGCCACCTACATTCCGATTTTTGACTGATCATGGCTCATCCTAAGCGTAAGCATTCCAAAGCTCGTACGCGAAAGCGCCGCAGCGTGTACTATGGCGGCCTCTCCCGCCCGGACACGATGCAGTGTGAGAACTGCGGCAGCGCGAAGCTGCGCCATCGCGTATGCCCAAGCTGCGGCACGTACCGCGGGCGACAGATAATTGAAGCCCAGGAAGCCGCGTAGTGTCCGGCTACCGCCGCGGCCGCTCGCCGCTTTTGCTGTAGGCTGAAATACCGATGCCAACTCGAGTTGCTGTAGACGCGATGGGCGGCGATGACGCGCCGGGGGTCGTCATTGCGGGCGCCTTGCGTGCCGTGGAGCAGGCTGACCTCGATCTGCTTCTCCTGCTGTTCGGACCGCTGCAGATGCTTCGGGAGGAGATGGCGCGTCGCGCGCCCGGTGGGCACTCGCGGATTGAGCTGATTGACGCGCCCCAGATCATCGGCATGGGCGAGTCGCCCGTGGCAGCGGTGCGTGCAAAGCCGCACTCTTCCATGCATATAGGGCTTACGTATCACCGCGAAGGCAAGGCGGACGCCTTTGTAAGTGCCGGTAACACCGGCGCCATCACCGCGGCCTCGCTTTTCGTGCTTGGGCGTCTGCCCGGGGTGACGCGGCCGTCCATTCCCAGCTACTTTCCGAGCACCAACGGCAAGTGCCTGTTGCTGGATGTCGGATCGAATATGGACAGCAAGCCGGAGCACCTGCTCCAGTATGGCCACTTGGGGACGGCCTTTGCAAGCTGCACGATGGATATTGACGAGCCCCGCGTGGGCCTGCTCAGCGTAGGGGAAGAACCAGCCAAAGGCAATGAGCTGGTGCGGACAGCGTACAAGCTACTCTCTGCCGCCAGTAACATAAACTTCATAGGCAACATCGAGGGGCGGGACATACTTCATCATGCTGCGGACGTGGTCGTCTGTGACGGCTTCGTAGGCAACGTTGTGCTGAAACTCGCGGAGAGCGTCATGACGGCCTTGCCCGTCATGGTCAGCCAGGAAGTTGAGGAGCAGAAGCTGGATTCGCACGCGGCTCAAAGCTTCAAGGGTATCGTCCGCGGCCTCAAGCGCCGATTCAACCCCGAGACCTATGGAGGCTGCGCACCGCTACTGGGTGTGGACGGAACCGTGTTCGTGGCCCACGGCAGTTGCAGCGCCCGCGCATTGGAACAAGCCCTGCTCTTGGCTGCTCGGACCGCATCGGCCAACCTTACACATGCGATCCAGAGCCGGGTTCACCTCGCCGACTTGACGCGTAATAATGATTAGAGCTGCCATCACCGCTGTTGGCCACTTTCTTCCAGAAGAGCGGCTTACCAATGCAGACCTGGAAAAGATTGTCGATACTACGGACGAGTGGATTCGCACGCGCACGGGGATCGAAGAGCGGAGAATCCTGAGAGACAAGGACAAGGCAACCACCTACATGGCCATTGAGGCGGCCAAGGAGGCGCTGGAGAAGCGCGGCATGGACGCCGCCGACCTTGAGGTTATCATCGTGGCCACCGTAACACCGGACATGTTGTTTCCGGCTAATGCATGCCAGGTGCAGGCTGCCCTGGGAGCAACCCGGGCCTGGGGCTTTGACCTCTCGGCCGCGTGCAGCGGCTTCTTGTTTGGCCTGACTACCGCAGCGTCGTTTATCGAAAGCGGCCGCTACCGCAACGTGCTCCTGGTGGGCACCGACAAGATGAGCAGCATCACCGACTACACTGACCGAAATACGTGCGTCCTTTTTGGGGATGCAGCGGCGGCCGTGCTGCTGGAGCCTGACCTCAACGACAACGGACTGATAGATACCGTGTTGCGGTGCGATGGCAATAATTGGGAATCGCTATGTATGCTCGGTGGCGGGAGCCTGAACCCGCCTTCGCATGAGACGGTTGACAAGAAGATGCACTACCTGCATCAGGATGGGCGGACGGTCTTCCGGTTTGCGGTGGCCGCTTTTGCCAACGTGGCGGCAGAGGTGATGCAGCGCAATGGGCTTACCAGCGAGGAGATACGATATTTCGTGCCCCACCAGGCGAACCGGCGTATCATTGATGCGGCGGCTCGCCGCATGGGACTGTGCGCCGAGCGCGTCATGCTCAACATTAACCGCTACGGCAACACCACGGCCGCTACGATTCCGTTGTGCCTCTATGACTGGGAGCACGCCCTCCGAAAGGGAGACAACATAGTGCTGGCGTCCTTTGGAGGTGGATACACGTGGGGGGCCACCTACTTGCGATGGGCCTATGACGGGCATGCCCAGGCTCGCAAGCCTGCGCAGGAGATGGAAGAAGCATTGGGTTAACACAACGGTATTTCGAATTGAGCAGCGCATACCTTTTTCCGGGCCAGGGATCGCAGTACCCTGGGATGGCGCACGATCTGTATCAGGCGTATCCGCAAGTGCGTGCGCTCTTTGACGAAGCCGACGGCATTCTTGGCTTTGAGCTGTCTGAATGCTGCTTCTCGCAGGGCGGTGCGGAAGACCGTGCGGACTGGGTCCTGATGCAGACCGACATATGCCAGCCTGCGATATTCACGCACTCGATGGCGGTCATCAGCGTATTGGGCCGCATGCCCGATGCCGTGGCCGGCCACAGCGTAGGAGAATACAGTGCACTGGTGGCCAGCGGAGCCATCACCTTTGCGGATGGCCTTCGCACCGTACGCCTGCGGGCCCAGCTGATGGCACAGGCGGGTCAGCAACGCCCGGGAACCATGAGCGCGGTACTAGGGCTGGACTCTGAAGCCTTGGTAGCGATCTGCCTGGCCGCGTCTAAGGAGGGGCTTACGGTGCAACCCGCAAACGTCAACGCCCCGGGACAGATAGTCATATCGGGCGACAGGGAGGCGGTTGCCAAAGCCTCGGTGCTTGCTAAAGAGCGCGGGGCCAGGCGCGTCTTGCCCTTACGCGTGAGTGGAGCCTTTCATTCGAAGCTGATGCAGGAAGTGCACGGCCGCTTGGCGCTCCAGTTCGCGGACCTCGTGATAAGAAAGCCCACCTGCCCCGTTTACCTGAACACCCTGGCGCGAGCTACCTCCGATCCCGACGAGATACGCGAAAACCTCCTGCTGCAGATCACTTCACCCGTGCTATGGATGCAGTCGGTTCGGGCAATGCACCAGGACGGCTGCACGCGCTTTGCCGAGATCGGACCGGGTCGCATATTGACCGGGCTGGTGCGGCGCATACTCGGGCGTAAGGTTGCTTTGACAAACGTGGGCACGAAGACAGAAGTGGAGCAAATGAAGCGCGCAGATTCGGCATGACATTTGAAGACAAGGCCGTGCTGGTGACCGGCGGCACGCGCGGCATCGGGCGTGCGATCGTGCAGGCATTTGCCGCAGCCGGCGCACGGGTTGCGTTTACGTACCGGAGCTCCACTGAAGCGGCGGCGGCACTGACAGCGGAGCTGCGGGGCAAGGGTACGGAGGTGATGTCCTTTCAGGGGGACGCAGCCGTGATGGCTTCAGCCACGGAGGCCGTGCAAGGGGTGCTCGGTGCCTGGAGTCGGCTGGATATCCTGGTAAACAACGCCGGCATCACGCGAGACAACCTGCTGTTGCGCATGAGTTACAGCGACTGGGATGATGTCTTTGCGGCGAACCTGCGAAGCATGTTTAACTTCTGCAAGGCAGCCTATCGGCCCATGATGCGCCAGCGCAGCGGCCGTATCATCAACATTTCCTCTGTTGTCGGCATCAGTGGCAACGCAGGCCAATCCAACTACGCCGCTTCAAAGGCGGGCGTATTCGGCTTTACCAAGAGTTTGGCCAAGGAGCTCGGCGCCCGCAAAATCACCGTAAACGCGGTGGCACCCGGCTACGTCGATACGGACATGACGGCGAAGCTAAGCGACGAGATGCGTAAGGAGCTCATGAAAACGATCCCGCTGCGGCGTGTCGCAGCACCAGAAGAGATCGCGCAGCCTGTGCTGTTTCTTGCCTCCGATGCAGCCAGCTATATTACCGGGCACACGATGGTGGTGGACGGGGGGATAGCAATGTAAGGCGCATGGCAAGTCAGTATACGAAGACGATAGACTTTACGGCGCGCGCACGGCGGGGCGAAAAAGAGCGCGTAGCGCGAACCCAGTTTCCCCCTCCAGACCCACCTCTTCCGGCAGCGACCAAGGACACGCTACCACCTGCGGCACGAACGGCCTTTCAGGCCACCGGGTGGCCATCGCTCATGTCTGTGCAGGCCATTGCGATTCCGTACATGTTGGACGGGCGCGACCTCATTGTGCAGTCCCGCACCGGAAGCGGCAAGACGGGCGCATTCCTGCTGCCGATCTTTAGCAGCCTTGATGCAACGCTAGCGCAAACGCAAGCGCTGGTCCTGGCGCCGACACGCGAACTCGCGCGCCAGGTCTACGAGGAGTGGGAGCGCATGAATGTGGGTCGGGCGCTCACTGGCGCGCTCGTTTACGGTGGCGTAGGATACAAGCAGCAAACCGAAAGCCTCAAAGCTGGTGCCCATCTGGTGGTGGGTACGCCTGGCCGCATCCTGGATCACCTGGCGCGAGGAACCTTTACCCTGTCCCATCTCAGCCTGCTGGTCCTGGATGAGGCGGACGAGATGCTCTCCTTGGGGTTTATGCCCGACATGCAGACTCTGCAGCGGTACCTGCCGGTCTCACGCCAGTCGTACATGTTTAGCGCCACGATGCCGCCGAAGGTGCGTGCGCTTGGGCGTATGTTTCTTAAAGAGCCGTCGTTCTTGGGGCTAAGTGCGGATCAGATCAGCGTAGACACGATTCAGCACGTGTACTACCGCGCGGATCTGCAAAGCAAAAGCCGATCGCTTATCCGGCTGCTGGAGGTTGAAAATCCGCAGTCTGCCATCATCTTCGCAAATACCAAGAGCGAGGTGGCCTACCTGGCGGCTCTCCTGAGTAACTACGGGTTTGTGGCAACTGGAATGTCCGGTAACCTGGCGCAGGAGCGGCGGGAGAAGGCTATGCAGCAGCTACGTGACGGTCGGCTGCGCATCCTGGTTGCTACCGATGTGGCCGCACGCGGCATTGACATCAGTGAGCTGAGCCACGTCATCCAATATGACGTGCCGCTAAGTGCGGAGATGTATATTCACCGGACGGGGCGTACGGCCCGTGCAGGACGGGTGGGAGTCGCCATCACGTTGGCTACGCTCGAGGATGAGTCGCAGCTTCGAGCAATCGCCCGCTATTACGCGTTGGATATGGAAAAACGTTTACTGCCCACAGAGGAAGAGACGACGGCGCGCGTAGTTGAGCGCGCTACGGTGGCGCTGGAAGGGGCGCTCCGCAACAAGAGCAACCAGCAACGGGATCGCCTGGCACGGTTTGTTCCGCTAGTCAAGACGCTTGCAGTCGAAGAGCCCGAGCTGTTGGCGATGCTGGTAGACGAGTTGTACCACAGCCGCACCCATGGCGTTCAGCCCGGAGGCAGCGAACATCACCGCAAGCGCACGCAGCGCAAGCGATAACCATACCTGGTGTGGGCAGGATTTCGCGGTTCAGCATGGTGCTTGTTGCGCTGGTGGCCACCATCAGCGCCTGCTCCCAGTCGGACCAGTACCTGCAGTTTGCCGCACCCGTTGACGTGGCGGGCTTTATCGATGTTGCCACCAGCGGCGAACGTGCATGGACGCGTGAAGCACTGGACATGTGGTTTGGAGAACCCGCCAAGGAAGTCCAGCAGGGGTCTAGCGTGGTGCTGCAGTTCTACGGCTTTGAGCTCGGGATGCAGGGGGATACGCTGACCCAGATAGCCCTTACTGACAGCCGCCACACAGCACCCGAGGGGATCCGAGTAGGATACCCGGCATCGCAGGTGCGACGCCTCTGGGGTCCGCCGCTTGCGCAAGAAGAAGGGCGATGGAAATATCAGACGGATGGGGCACTACTGGTGCTTATGATCGAAGAAGGGATCGTAAGCCGCGTGGAATGGCGCTTGGGATCGGAAGGCGGTGGGCGGTGAGGGATTCGAACCCCCGACCTCCTGCTTGTAAGGCAGGCGCTCTAAACCAACTGAGCTAACCGCCCCAGAGAGCGGGAAACGGGATTCGAACCCGCGACCCTCAGCTTGGGAAGCTGATGCTCTACCTGCTGAGCTATTCCCGCTGGCAACCCACTCCAACGCGTCCTTTTCAGGAAAGTTGGGGCGGCTGGGCACATTCTTGCCGCTGCGTTGTTTACGCGCGTCCGACAAAGTCTGGCATTCACCGATGAAACGTACGTACCAGCCCAGCCGGCGCAAGCGCAGGAACAAGCATGGATTTCGGCAGCGCATGAGTGACCGCAACGGGCGCAAGCTACTCGCCCGGCGCCGCAAGAAAGGTCGTCGCTCGTTGACGGTGAGTGACCGTTACATAGGCAAGTAGCGTGCCTTGTACGCCTGAAGCGTGGCCGCGCGCGGCGCGCCTGAAGCGCCAACGGCTCATCCGTCCGCTGTTCGCGCATGGGCGCAATGACACATCAAGCATCTCGGTAGGCACAGTGCGATTGCTATACCGCACAGTGCCGCAACATATCACGGGCACCTCCAGTCCCATCCAGGTAGGCTTTGCCGTCAGGCGCCAGCAGACAGCGGTGCGTCGCAATACGATGCGACGCGTCCTGCGCGAGTCGTTTCGTACCAGCCGGGTCCGCGCGACGCTGCGCGCGCAGCCGGGGCACACGCTGACGGTCATGGTGCTATGCCGCAGTCGCAGCACGGTGAAGAACTCGAAATTGCGGTCAGACCTTTTGCAGGCGCTGGACATCCTTGCCGCCAGCATGCAGGTGCGACCTGGCATAAGCAAAGAGGCCTCTTGTGGATCGTAGTGTAATCACGGCAACAATATTGATGGCGGCGGTCATCATCGTATGGATGTGGTGGATGCCGGCGCCCCAGCCTCCGGGGCAGGACGCGCCACCACAGGATTCCGCCGTCGAAGTGGTCGAGGTGCCGCAGCAGGTCGTGCCTGCCGAGGTGCCTGAAACGATTCAGGACACTACCGTCGCGCTTACGGGAGAAGAGCGACAGATCACGGTCGTGACACGGCTCTATGAGGCTCAACTGTCAACCAAAGGGGCGACGCTGACGCGCTTTTCGTTGTCTGAGTACCGCCAGTTTGACCAGGAAACGCCGGTGCAGCTGATTGGCGACGAGCCTGCCCTGGGGCTCAGGTTTCAGTCCCCCGGTGGCCGCAACCGCGATACGCGCGACTTCTTCTACGAATCCAGCTACCGGGGCGACCGCCTGGATGTCTTGGACGAGTCGCGCTCGCTGACGTTCACCACGGCCGCAGGCGACGGCTTCATACGCAAGACGTACACCTTCAGTCCGGGCAGCTATGAGGTAGGGCTCAAAGTGGAGATGAACGACGCGTCCTCATTTCAGACCAGCGACGGGTACGAGCTGGTATGGGAAGGCGCCGTGCCCTTCAGCGAGGATCCCACCAACAGAAAGGAGGAAGCGCCGCAGGTCGGCGCGTGGGCGCGAAGCGGCGGCGAGGTGGAAGGCGTGAGCCTGGGACGACGCGAGGAAGACGAGGTGTCGCTGCGGGGTGATGTCTCATGGATAGGCGTCAAGAACAAGTACTTTACCGCCGCAGTCATCCCTGCTGCACCCGCGCTGGAAGCCTATCTCGTAGGCATGCGCACGGGCGACTTGGATGAGCCCGGAATCCAGATAGACCTTGAGGCAAGACTGTACATGGGGTCCCCACGGCTTGGAGGTGACGACTTTCGGCTGTATCTGGGGCCGCTCGACTACCGCTATATCAAGCAGTACGAGGGGCTCTATGGCATGGTAGACTATGGATGGAACGCGTTCGAATGGATCACGCGACCTCTGGCACGCTTCATATTCATCCCGACCTTTGCGCTGCTCAGCTCTATGATCCCCAGCTATGGGCTGGTGATCATCGTGTTCTGCTTGCTGATCAAACTGGTACTCTTCCCTATCACGCGCGTGTCGTACAAATCCATGGCCGGTATGCGGGAGCTAGCCCCGCAGATGAAAGAGATCAAGGAAAAATACAAGGACAACCCGCAGAAGCAGCAGCAGGCGACCATGAAGCTGTACAAGGAAACGGGTATGAACCCGCTCAGCAGCTGCCTGCCCATGCTGCTCCAGTACCCGATAATCATTGCGCTTTGGCAGTTCTTGCAGCAATCCATCGACATCCGGCAACAGAGTTTTCTATGGGCTCCAGATCTCTCGGCCCCCGATGCCATCCTGGACCTGCCGTTTAGCATCCCATTCTACGGAGATTACGTAGCAGGCTTCACCGTGCTCATGGGTGTGTCATTAGTTATACAGATGCGCGTCCAGTCCACGCCGACCAGCGGCATGCAGCAAAAGATGATGATGTATGGGATGCCACTGGTCATCTTTGTCGTCTTTAACCGCCTGCCGTCCGGGCTCAGCCTATACTACCTCTTTTACAACGTCTTCACGGCTGCGCAGCAGCAGCTCATCAACATCGGCCTGAAGAAAAAGAAGGCACAGGAGCCCACCCGCAAAGGTGTCATTCGAAATGCCCCACTGAAGAAGAAGGGATCCGGCAAGGGCAATTTGCGCCGCAGGTAACACGCGCCACCATGACCGCCTCTGATACCATCGCGGCCATTGCCACGGCACGCGGCAAGGCCGCACTAGCAATTGTGCGCGTGAGTGGGCCTCAGGCCATTGAGGTAGCCGCGCAATGCTTTCAGGGCGCAGACCTTTCGCAGGTGTTCTCACACACACTCCATGTGGGGCTGTGGCACGCGCCTGGTGGCGATGCGATTGATCAGGTTGTTTGCGCGGTGTTTCGGGCGCCGCGCTCCTTCACGGGCGAAGACATGGTCGAGGTGTCGTGTCACGGCGGCGATTACGTCGTCGCGCTTGTCCTGCAGAGCCTGCTGGCAGCAGGGGCACGTCTGGCTGCACCGGGGGAATTCACGCAGCGGGCTTTCCTCAACGGAAAGCTTGATCTGGTCCAGGCCGAGGCGGTTGCCGACCTGATTCACGCCTCATCGTCGCGCGCTCATCGCGCCTCGGTGGACAGCCTGCGGGGGCGCTATTCGAAGACCATAGACGAACTGCGAACGGCGCTGCTGGATGTCTGCGCACTGGCGGAGCTGGAGATCGACTTTTCCGATGAAGACGTGGAGTTTGCCGATCGCAGCGCCCTGCGCTCACTGCTGCGCAACACGCAGCGCTTGCTAACACACGCGCTAGCATCCTACGCCCTCGGCGAGTTGGTACGGGAAGGCGTGCGGGTAGTGATCGCGGGGCGTCCCAATGCCGGCAAGTCCACCCTGCTGAATGCGCTATTGGGCGAAGACCGCGCCATCGTCAGCGACACGCCCGGCACGACGCGGGACACGGTAGCAGCCGATAAAGAGATTGGCGGCTTTCTGTTTCGCTTCATCGACACGGCGGGTCTGCACGACGCGCTGGATGTCATAGAGGCGGAGGGCGTACGCCGGTCGCGCGAAGCCATCGTGCAGGCGGACTTGGTGCTGTATGTCTATGACTTGTCGGTGGGGCTTGCGGAGAGTGAGCGCACATTTCTGGCGTCGATCAACCATGCTAAGGTACTGGTTGTGGGTAACAAGGCGGACCTGGCGGGCGGAGCCCAGGGCCTTGCCATATCCGCGCTAGTGGCGCTGGAAGACGCGAGCGCGCTGGAAGCGCTCCGCGCGGCGGTGGTCGCTGCCGTCGTGGACCAGGACGCGGACACGGTTCGACTGGTGACAAGTGAACGGCACCACGCGCACTTGCGCGGCGCTTCCGATGCGGTAGCGCGGGCGCAGGCGGCACTGGACCAGGGCATTTCGGTGGACCTCTTTACTATGGACCTGCGGGCGGCACTGAATGAGCTGGGCTGCATCACCGGTGCGGTGACCAATGAGGACGTGTTGGGCGCTATCTTTTCGCGTTTCTGCATCGGAAAGTAAACAGCGGAACCGCGTGGATGCCTGCGCAATTAACTAGAGTTGCATTAGAGCGCAAATCTATGTCGGGGTATGACGTAATTGTGGTAGGCGGCGGGCACGCTGGCACAGAGGCGGCTGCGGCTGCGGCGCGCATGGGTGCGCGCACGCTTCTGATCACGATGAATCTGGAGGCGTTGGGCCGCATGTCGTGCAACCCGGCCATCGGCGGCATCGGCAAGGGGCACATCGCCCGGGAGATTGATGCGCTGGGTGGCATCATGGGCGTCGCCACGGACGCGGCAGGTATCCAGTTCAGGATGCTAAATCGCCGCAAGGGGCCTGCGGTTTGGGGCCCGAGAGCCCAGTGCGACCGTGTGGAGTATGCTAACGCGGTGCGGCAGGCACTGGAGGCGGAGGAACGGCTGTACTTTCGTGCGGATGTGGTTACGCGCGTCGTCACGAAGTCGGGCCGCGTGACGGGGGTGGAGACGCAGCTCGGCGAGACCTTTGAAGCACCTGTGGTCATCCTCACCAGTGGGACGTTTATGAACGGCATAATTCATGTTGGGGACAAGCAATTTGGCGGCGGGCGCATGGGAGAGCGGGCCACTCGAGGACTTACTGGCTGCCTCCATGCTTTGGGTTTCGTGTCCGGAAGGCTGAAAACCGGTACACCGCCAAGAATTGACGGACGTTCCTTGGACTACAGCCAACTCACTGAGCAGAAGGGGGACGAGAATCCGAGCCCGTTTTCCTTTATGACCGACAAGTTGACGGACCATCAGCTGAGCTGTTGGCTGGCCTATACCTCGCCGGAAGTTCATGACACACTACGTGCTGGCTTTGACCGGAGTCCCATGTTTATGGGTCGCATTCAGGGGCGCGGCCCGCGATATTGTCCGTCAATAGAGGACAAGATTGACCGCTTTGCAGATAAAGAGCGCCACCAACTGTTCCTGGAGCCCGAAGGACGCCACACGTACGAGGTGTATGTCAACGGGTTTTCTACGAGCCTGCCCGAAGCGGTCCAGCACGCTGCGCTGCGGCAGGTGCCAGGGCTGGAGCAGGTTCATATGCTGCGCCCGGGGTATGCAATTGAGTACGACTACTTTCCACCGCACCAGCTTCAGTACTCGCTTGCAACCAAGCGTGTGGCAGGCCTCTTTTTTGCAGGCCAGATTAACGGCACTACGGGATACGAAGAAGCCGCTGCACAAGGGCTTGTTGCGGGCATCAATGCGGTTCGCTATCTGGGCTCAGAGGACCCTGTTGTGCTCGGGCGCGCCCAAGCCTACATAGGAGTGCTCATTGACGACCTGATCGCCAAGGGGACTGACGAGCCGTACCGCATGTTTACTTCGCGCGCCGAGCATCGCATACTCTTGCGGCAAGACACGGCAGACCTAAGGCTTACGGACCTCGGGCGCCAGTTGGGGCTGGTACGCGAAGCGCGTTACCAGCGCATGTGTGCCAAGCGGAAATCCATCGAGGTGACGCTGGCTGCCCTGAAGAAGACCACGGTTCGTCCGGCGGAAGTCAATAACTTCCTGACGTTGGCAGGAACGCAGCCGCTCGCGCACCCAGTGCCCTTGGCCAGGGTGGCGCTGCGTCCCGAGGTTTCGCTGAAGGCGTTGCTATCGGCCGTGGGCAAGAGTGTGGCGATGCAAGCTCCGGGAATGGAATGCGTAGCACAACTGGTGGAAACGGACCTGAAATACGCAGGGTACGTGCGCCGCCAGGAGGAAGAGGCCAGGAAGATGGCGCGCCTGGAGTCGCGCCGCATTCCGCGGGACTTTGACTATGGAGCCACCACCAACCTTAGCATGGAAGCGCGCGAGAAGCTTACGCTGATACGGCCTGAAACTTTGGGGCAGGCCTCTCGGATCAGCGGCGTAAGCCCGGCTGATCTTTCCGTGCTAATGGTTTTGCTTACCGCCGCGGGGACAACTCGCGTACGCGTAGCCGCCGGGGCGTGACGTGCTGGATGCGCCCAAGATCGATAAACTACGCGCGTTCGAGGCTGCATTCTGGAAGCTTAACCGGCACCACAACCTGGTGGCGCGCTGCGAGGCCGCGCACTTTTGGGAGCGCCACATCAGGCACAGCCTGGCGCTGACCATTCGCCCTTTCCCCGATGGCGCTCATGTTGTGGACTGGGGCACGGGGGGCGGGTTGCCGGCCATACCATTGGCGATTGCCGCACCGGGCCTTCGGGTCACAGCCGTGGATTCCGTGCAGAAAAAGATCTGGGCTGTGCGCAGGCTTGGCCGTGAATTAGGGCTTGAGAACCTTAGTACGTGGTGTGGTCGCGCCCTAGCCTGGCCCGGGTCGGCAACGCACAGCGTCAGTAGAGCTACGGCACCGCTGGCTACGCTGTGGCAATGGCACGTGCGCATAGCATCGGAAGGTCGAATGACGACGGAAGGTGCATGGGCGGCAGGCCTCATTTGCCTAAAGGGCGGTGACTTATCTTGCGAGATGGCCGCGTTGCACAGCGCCTACGGCGATGTTGGCGTAGAGGTGCTACCGCTGGACTGCTTGGGGCCGTGGTTCCGCGAGAAAGCCATCATACACGTCTTCCAGCTACGTGATCGCAATGGACCGTGAGAGGCGGACGCTGAAACGTACCGACCGGTTGCTAGCCCTGGTGATGTTTGTACAGGGCAGGAAGAGGACCACGGTAGCGGAGATGGCAAAGCATTTTGGGGTCAGCCAGCGCACAATCTTTCGTGACCTGCGGTCGCTTGGCGAGGCCGGCGTACCAATCGCCTATGCGGAGTCATTCGGCTATGAAGTCCTCAAGGGGTATCACCTTCCGCCGCTAATGTTTACGGGGCGTCAAGCGGCTGCGCTGCTGATGGGTACGGAGTTTATCAAGCTGCGTTCGGATGCCTCGATAACGAAGGAAGCCAATGAGGTGGCGGAAAAGATTCGGGCCGTTCTTTCGGACTCAACGCGGCAGTACATCGACGCGCTGAACGAACGAACTGTGCTGGACCCGTATTGGTTGCACAAGACGCCTGCACACGAATACTGGGCATCAATCAGCGAGGCGATTGCAGAACGCCGAACGGTGTGGATCGAATACTATGTACGAAGCCGTAAGGAACTTACGCGGCGGCAAGTGGACCCGCTGGGACTCGTATACTACACGGACCATTGGAATCTTATCGCGTTCGACCATCTCCGGCGTGACATGAGGCAATTCGTGTTGGAGTATATCCAGGATCTGCAAGTACTCGCCCGTCGCTTTACGCCGCCCGAGGGGTTTGAGCTGCAGGAGTACCTTCGGGCGCGAGGCGCAAATCCCGCGGGCGAGCGCATTACCGTCCGTTTTCCGGCATCCGTCTATGGGGCGGCGCGGCGCAGCATACCGGCCCGAATCGAGGAAGAGCAGGCGGACGGGGAGCATGTGACGGTGGCTTTTCGATTCGAAAATATGACGTATTTGGCGCAGTACCTGCTGCGCTTTGGGCGGCAGGTCGAAGTCCTTGCACCCATTGAGCTGCAGCGCCGCATTCGCGCAATTGCGCTTGAGTTGGCGGAGCAGTATCCGTCCATGTGACGTTGACTCATACGGCAAGAGTCTCCGACTACGCTGAGAGCGCTTCCAGTAGCGAGAGCGCGACCTTCAACGTTGGCACGCGCTGAATGATGGCGCGCGGCACACCGCCTTTGGATTCCTTCATGACGTAGCGGTGGCCTGTTGCCTCCAGGCGCTCCAGCAGCGACTGGAGGCAATGTTCGCGAAAATACAGGTCGTCCAGAGCCAAGTGCAGAAACAGTCGCTGGTTGCGATACGCAACGCGTGGCAGGCGCAGCCTCGTGGCGCACAGCTTCATGCGCACGACGGTGAACAGGTTCCGGGCTTCGGTGGGGAGCGGGCCAAACCGGTCACGCAGCTCTTCACGAAGGTCAGCCAACGCGTCCGTCGTCGCGATTTCGCCGAGTCGACGATAAAGCCCTAATCGTTCGAGATCGCTCTCGACATAGGAACCCGGCAAGGCGGCGTCCAAATCTGTGTCCACAGCGGCATCGGCGGCCGGAGGCACCGGTGCTTCGCTGGCAAGCGACGGGAACTCATCTGCGCGGAGTTCTCTGACTGCTTCGTCCAGAATCTGCTGGTACGTCGCAAAGCCCAGGTCTGCGATAAAGCCACTCTGCTCCCCGCCGAGGACGTTACCGGCACCGCGAATGTCCAAGTCGCGCATTGCGATCTGGAATCCGCTGCCAAGCTCGCTTAACTGCTCTACGGCACGCAATCGCTGCCGTGCTTCGCGCGTGAGCGCGTGGATCGACGGAACCAGCAGGTAACAGAACGCCTTGCGGTCGCTGCGGCCCACGCGGCCTCGTAGCTGGTGGAGCTCCGCCAGTCCAAACCGCTGCGCGTGGTGGATGATCATCGTATTGACATTGGGAATATCAAGGCCATTCTCGATGATCGTGGTTGATATGAGTACGTCAAACTTGCGGTCGATAAACGCGGTCATGACACGTTCGATTTCAGCTGCGGGCATCCGGCCGTGGGCCACCTGCATACGCACACCCGGAACGAGATCACGCAGCATCGCGGCAATGTCCTCTATCGAGTCGACACGGTTGTGCAAAAAGAAAACCTGACCGCCGCGACTTACCTCGTACAAGATGGCATCGCGGACGAGTCGCTTGTCAATGGAGTGAATCTCTGTAACAATGCTCTGCCGATTCGGCGGCGGCGTGTTGATTATGGACAGGTCCCGCGCACCCATGAGTGAAAACTGCAGTGTCCGGGGAATGGGCGTCGCGGTCAGCGTTAGGGTATCCACACCCACCCGAATCTGGCGCAGACGCTCCTTTACCCCTACGCCGAATCGTTGCTCCTCATCCACTATCAGGAGGCCAAGGTCCTTGAATGTCACGTCATTGGAAATGATGCGATGCGTGCCAATAAGGATGTCTACTACCCCCGACTGTAGCTCGTCCAGGATGCGCCGCGCGGCCTTTCCAGTGCGGTGCCGGGAGAGCATTTCTATCCGAACCGGGAAGTGCTCAAGGCGCTGAGTGAAGGTGTTCTGGTGCTGCCGGGCCAACACAGTGGTGGGCACCAGTAGCGCTACCTGTTTCCCGTCTTGGGCCGCCTTAAATGCAGCCCGGACAGCTACTTCCGTCTTGCCAAAGCCCACATCGCCACAGACCAGACGGTCCATCGGGGCAGGCGATTCCATGTCGCGCTTGACGGCCTCGGTGGCGCTGAACTGGTCGGGAGTGTCTTCAAAGGCAAAGGAGGCCTCCATCTCTCGCTGCCATACCGAGTCTGGCGAGAAGCTGTAGCCGGCAGCAGCCTTGCGCTTGGCGTAGAGTCGGATAAGGTCACGCGCAATATCCTTTAAACGCTTCTTGGTCCTGCGCTTGGATCTTTCCCACTGGCCGGACCCGAGCTTCGTGAGTTTAGGCGCATGGCCCTCTTTGCCGCTGTACTTGTGCAGCCTGTGGAGCGCGTTGATGTTTACATAGAGCACGTCACCCCCTGCATAGTGCAGGCGGACGGCCTCTTGCTCTTTGCCGCGCACGGTTATGGTGCGGAAACCGGCGAACGTGCCGACCCCAAAGTCCGTATGGACCACAAAGTCGCCGGGCTCCAGGCTGCGCAACTCATGCAGCCGAATGCCGCCGTGCCGTTTTCGCTTGCGAGTTGCGGGACGGTGGTAACGCCCAAAGATTTCGTGGTCCGTATATACCGCAAGCTCGGCTGAGGGTAGCTCAAATCCTTTGTGCACCGACTGCACGACCAGCTTCAAAAACCCGTCGCTGAGCGTGGTATCCAGCAGATCGGTAAGTCGGTCCATTTGGCCGCTGGTGTCGCACAGGATAAACGTGAGGGTGGACGCGTCTGCGCCAGCAGCGAGATGGGTCCGCAGGAGCTTCATTTGCCGATTGAAGGCAGGTTGGGGGCGACTGCCGGTAGACACTGTGGAGCTGATGGCAGAGCCGGTAAACGTGCCAAAGTGCAACCTTGGACGCGAGCCAAGTACCGCTTGCAGCGCTTCATTGTCCAGGAAGCGTTCCCGTGGCGCAGCCAGCGTGTCACGTGCGTCTGCTTCGGCGTAGCGCGCAGAAGCCGTTTCAAACAGGTCTGTAGTTAGCGCCTCAAAGCGCAGGTTGTCAAAGAGCACCATGAGGGCGTCGTCCGCCATATAGTCAAACAGCGAGGAGTAGGTGGTTTTGCTGGTTGCAAAACGCTCAAGGCGTGGCGCGATGCGTACGCGTTCCAAATTGCTGACCGACCGCTGGGAGCGTGCTTCGAATTCACGCAGGGATTCTATTTCGTCGCCAACAAATTCGATGCGGATGGGATATCCACTGGTGTAGGAGTAGACGTCAACTATTCCGCCACGCCAGGCTATTTCGCCAGGCTGGTCAACAAACCGCACGTGCTCAAACCCCTGATCGACGAGGCTTTGTATGAGATGCTCCGGCTGAATAATTTCTCCAAGCGCCAGGGTGCGTGATGCGCTACGTACACTCGCCTTGGCGGGTGTACGTTCTACCAGCGCGTTAATGCTGGTTACGACAATCCCACGAAACCCTTCGCTTAGCTGCTGCAGCACATCGGCGCGCTGTACCAGTGGCAGTGAATGCGCAACTTGCTCTCGATCATACGGTGTGCGGCCACTGGGCGGAAAGAGTAACAGGTGCCCACCGTCGCCGGCGATTTGATCCAGGTCACTGTGCAGGTAAAGGGCGGTGTCGGCGTCCGGCAGTATGCACAGGGTAAAGCGGCGCGAGGTGCTCCAAATGTGCTGGAGGATGAATGCCGGTAGCGACCCGGCCGCGTCTGTTACATGCAATGGCTCCGCAGCTTCGGCCTGGCACCACCGGATGATCGCGCGGCAGAAGGGCGACGCCGCAACCTTATGCAGTATGTCGCTTAGGGGCGTGTCGCTCAAGTTCGGTTTTCGTTGGCGAATTCAAGGTTTCACGTGAAACATTTGCGATGACGTGCCGGGGCCATTGCTGACCGCGGGCGTAACCGTTCGCGCGGTGCGGCCATCGTATCGGCTGCGTAGCGAAGTGTTTCACGTGAAACGTCTGGCGCACTGGGACAGCTCTTTGGTCTGGCGCGCAGGGTAAGCGTATAGGCTGGGCGGCAACGGTCAGGCATTTGCAGCGAAGTGTTTCACGTGAAACATTGGGCGGACCGAAGCTGATCGAGCCTGGCGCGCGCGGCTGCGCGAAAAGGCTGCAAGTCAATGCCGGGTGCATTGACGTTTTTCACAGCCGCGCCCAATGCGGTGTCCTGCACCGCCTGCTTGGCACGCTCCGGCGGCAGCCAGTGGGGGCCAGATTGGTCGCTCCGTACCGGCTGCCTTCCTGGGCGCCTTTAGAAGTCGCGTGCGCAAGCTGGTGTTAACCTCCGCCTTTGGGTACACTTGCTCCCGTCCGCTACGGGAGTATTTCACCGCCCTTCCCTTTCTCGCACCAGCCCGAGCATTCGAGCTGCCAACCGACACCCACCGCAATTCAAACAACCCGCATGCTTCGCGATCTTGACCACCATCAGGAGCAATGCGTAAAAGCTCTCGCACGGCCGCTGGAGGAATGGGCATATCATCCGGCGACTCGGCACAAAGTCAGTCGAAAGCACCCGAAACGGCGCGTCATATTTTAATCTGCACTTTTCCCCAAGTGAGGAAAGGGCCCCCAACCGAACACGGATAGATCAGTACTCTCGGTATCATTCTCGCCACGCAGGCGCTGTTGGGGTGCTTATCCCTGTCTTAACCCGCATAATTCACCAGCCTGTTGATGGTGAGATCGTTGTGTAGTCATAAGTATATGATACCTAACGGTATAGGAATCACTAATACGCTTACGGCTGTGCAAACAGAATGCGCTAATGAGACACTAGCCTTTGCGGGCATGGGCCCACGCAAAGTCGTCGGGAAATTCGACGGCGGTCGCATGTCTTCGGACGGCGGCGCGCTGCTCTTCCGGGAGGTGGAGCAGGCAGAAGGTGAACGTCATAAGCCGCCTGGCCGCGTGCTTTACGGACTATCGGGAACCAAGCAGAGTGGAGCACTCTGTGCAGGAGATGCTGGCGCAGCGGATCTTCGGGCTATGCCTGGGCTACGAAGACCTTAACCCGGATAAATCACCAGTGTGCCAAGAATGGGAACCCAAGCCCCACGTAAGTGTATGATGTGCAATCAGTTATAACCATCCTTTGCACTGCAAATGAGCAAAACAGACTGTCATACTGAAGAGCTTCGTTTCGAGGACTTGGGACGGCGTAAAGTGGTCGGAAAGTTCGACGGCGGCCCTATGTCCTCGGACGCAGGTGCGCTGCTGTTACGGGAGGCCGACCGGATGTTCGACGTCATAGGCCGTTTTGCCGCCTGCTTCACCGACCACCGTGATCCCAGCAGGGTCGAGCATACCGTGGAGGCGATGCTCAGGCAACGTGTCTACGCGATATGCTTGGGCTACGAAGACGTGAACGACCATGACCGTCTGCGGGACGATCCCGTGTTGGCCATGGGCGTGGGCTGCGAAGATGTAACAGGTGCGCACCGGGCACGGGAACGCGACCAGGGACATGTGTGCCACGTAGTGGCGCGAAAGTGATGTACTTTAACATAGCTTGAGTGTTGCGTAACTGCATTGAGGATGGAGGTAGGTCCTCCGCAGCCGCTGTGCAGGCGGAGGCTGCAAACCACCCACTGCTGCTGGGCTTTAAGGGTCTGGTGGTGAGCGAGCTGGGAAAAGGCGGGGCTATGACTCCGTCAGGTGTGGATCGTAGAGTCGAACGCAAGTGAACCGCTGACTAAGTGTCGAAAGGTCTTAGACGATGTCAAAACCGGGGTTTATCTCCTGCTCCGGGACGAGGTCGGGGGCGACCTGCTTATTGCCCGATCGGCATCCGGCATGGAGGCGGCGAGAATGCGATCTGGGCCTCAATGCGGAACGTGGGAACCTGTCGGGGCGATGCAAAGGGAGCGTCACAAGTGGAGATCCCACAAGTGATTGAGTACCAATGCGCCCCACGGGGGCGGATCGGCTTGTAGTAGCGATGAAACGGGGTAATGCCCGTGGAGCGAAGAGGCCGACTCGGCTGGCTGACTGGATGAGGCAACCGCGTTGCGGGAGGACCTCACCTGCGAAGCAAGGACTTGGTCGTTGGCTGGTCCAACGGCGGAGTGGGCCGAGAAGAGCCGTATGAGGCGAGAGTCTCACGTACGGTTCCGTGAGGGCCTGGGGTGAAATTCCCCCGGGCTACTCGACCCGCTGGCGAGTTCCAGCACACTGAACCGACTGGAGCTCGGCTCCAAAGGAGCGGCCGCATCGCATAGGTACAAGCGCATCGTAGCGGACCCTGAAAAGATCGACACCATGCTCGCGGACTTGTTCATGGATGTAACGGGCGAGGAGCCAGAGAATATCGTGTTGGATCTCGATGCTACCGATGACGCGATTCACGGCCAGCAGGAGGGGCGCTTCTTTCATGGTTACTATGGCCACTACTGCTACTTACCGCTGTACATCGTTAGCGGCAAGCATGTGCTGGCCGCTCGTCTGCGCCCCTCCAACATTGACGCATCAGCGGGCACGATAGAGGAGTTGGCGCCAGTGATAGCGCGTATCCGTGCGCGGTGGCCGCAGGTGCCCATCTGGATTCGTGCAGATGCAGGATTCTGCCGCGATGATATCATGGCATGGTGCGAAGCACAGGGCCTGCACTACATCATTGGTATGCCGCTCAATGCGCGGCTGAAACGCATCGTTGAGGAGGCTATGGAGCAGAGTCAGGCCACCTGCGAGGCCAGCGGGCAGCCTTCGCGGCGCTTCCGCAGCTTCGAGTACCAGACGAAGGACAGCTGGAGCTGTGCTCGGCGCGTGATAGCCAAGGCGGAATGGCTGCCTGGACCGCGCGGCTATAACGCGCGATTCGTGGTCACCAATTTCAGCGGAGACGCGTACGACGCGCGCACGCTATACGAGGATTTGTATTGTGCGCGTGGAGACAGGGATCGCACAAATTCAAGTTGGGAATTGGAAAGTTGTTGTGGAGGTGGACCCTAGTCTCCACCATTCCTTTCCAACCATATGAACCCCTCACAGCCTGTTTTGGGGAGGTCTGAGGCGCCTTTAGACGCCCAGATCAATCCCTCCGGTGACTCGCGGCGGCTTCTGATGAAGCTCTGCACGCACATACTGCAACAATTGACCACCGACTGGCCCATGCCGGTAGCGCAGCAGCAGCCGGCACCACCGCCCGTAGTGATCAAGCCTTCTGCTGCGGCCCAGGACACAAAGCCGGACTCGGCGCAGTTGAATGAAGCGTGGCAGCTGTTGCATTCGCGCAGTCTGCAAGACGACCCGATCGTTGCGATCTGGCTGCTCGGGCTGTGCCCACGCGGCGTTAACATCGTTCTTGGAGCGGGTCTGACCATCACGGGCTATCGCCGCATGCTTGGCCTGGTAGCGTGCTACCCTGAAAACGTCTCTGCTCTTGCGTCCTTTGTGCAGTCGCTGTCCGATCGTGGTCTTTCGGCCGCCGACGGGCTGCTCTGTGTGCTGCCCAGCAGTACGGGACTGCAATCGGCGGTGCGCCAGGTGCTCGGCCCCAGGGTCGCTATACAGCGCTGTCTCAATACGCTACTGGATCAAGTCACCTGTGGTCTTCCGGAAGACCTTGTTCCTGTGTATCGCAGTCGTCTCCACCAGGCATGGAACGGGTTCGATGCCCGGGAAGCTGAACGCGCACTCACCCGTATTCACCAGGACTTGACGCGCGTCAATCGGTCCGCAGCGAAGGTTCTGTGGGAGGGCCTGGAGCAATCTCTGACGATTCAACGCACGGGCATGCTGCTCAAGCTCGACCGGGGGCTGCGCGTGATGCGCTTCATGCATGCCATCAGTCGCAGGTTGCAGACCCCGGCCAGCGCCGTTTTCCAGCAACGCGAACAGATGGCACTGGCACTGTTGGAACACGAGGCTCAGCTGCGCCGTGTGGCCCATGCGGCCCATCTGCCACAACTTCGTGAGATTCTCATCAACCTTTACACCGTATGATGACCCATACCCCTATGCTGGATCAATCACTCATCGAGGACCTTCACGGGCTTGCGCAGAGGAATTTCATCGGCCTGGCCAGCTGCCTTGGATATCTCGATGATCTTCTTACCAAGATGGCCACATGGGTCATGGAAGCCGAGGCCCACTTCATATGCGGCGCACGTGGGAAGCACCGTAAGACCGGCTTTCAGCGCTGGGGGACGAATCCGGGTTCCATCCGCGTCGGTTTGGAGCGCATTGCGGTCCGCGTTCCGCGCGTGCGGAATGTACGAACCCGAAAGGAGCGTCCTCTGCAAACGTACCGCCTCTTGCGCAAGCGTGGGCTTATGGACCGGGAAAGCGTGACCAGGGGGTTGCTGTGTGGACTCTCGCGGCGCAATTACAGGCAGGCGGCCCAAGTCTTCACCGATAGTCTGGGGTTGAGTGCCAGCAGCATTGGCAACGCCTTCGTTACGCAGACGGCAGCGCTACTGAAGGCATTCGAGACGCGCCGATTCGATCAGCACACCTTTGCGGTGCTCCTGCTTGATGGCAAGTATTTGGCTGGTGTGCAGATGATCGTAGCGATGGGCATCACGACCGAGGGCGAGAAGGTCGTCCTGGGCTTTGCGGAAAGCCGTACCGAGAACAGTGCGCAGGTGGAATCGCTGTTGCAGGATCTGTTGCATCGGGGCTTCACCCATACCGACAAGCTGTTGGTACAGGTGGACGGCAGCCGCGGGCTTCGCAAGGGGATCGGCGCGGTGTTTGGGGATGCGGTCGTATTCCAGCGCTGCCAATGGCACAAGCGTACCAATGTGACGCGTCACATCAAAAGCGAGCCAGCGGCCACGCATATGAAGCGTCGGCTTCAGGCGGCTTGGGAGCTACCCACGTACAAGGAGGCACGGGCGGCGCTTGTGTCGCTGCATGAAGCGCTGCAGCGGTCGTGCCCGAAAGCCGCACGCAGTCTGGAGGATACGCTGACACTTCACCGGTTGGGGGTGCGGAACCAGGCTGTCAGAGACAGTCTGAAGACGACGAACATCATCGAGAACCTCAACAGCATTATTGCGAACCGATCACGGAACGTGAAGCGCTGGAGGTCATCGGGGATGCGTCAGCGCTGGTGCGGAGCGATATTCATGCAGTACGAGTCGAATCTGAAGCCGATACGCCGGGAGGACATGAAGGAGCTGACCCAGGTCCTGAGCACCTCCGGGGGTCGATGGGTTAGTGGGGATTCGGCCTGCCGGCCCCAGGGGGCTGCAAAGGCAACACCTGGCGCTCAATGCCCCCGCGCAGTAGTGCGCTGCTGACGCTGGCATAAGCAAAACCCGCAGCTGTCTGGACGCTCTGAGGCGCTGCACCGTGCCAAGATCGCCGCTTACGCGTGCGATCAGAGGATGCCTGCGGGATATCGTGCCCGGAAAGTCACTCCACGAGCCTGCCTACGCCCGAAAATCCGCGTGTGAGCACGCATTTGGGCCCATATAAGCTTGCACCGTCCCATTTGCACCCACATACTCGGCCCGAAGCGCAATCCATTGCCAAAAGATATCTACTTTGAGGGCCCATCTCGGCAGAAGCTGCCGAAACCCAACTTAAAAATGTGCAATCCCTGGAGAACATGGAGAACCGGCTCAAGGAGCAGCAGCTTACCCTGTTCGCTGACCGCACCTCTACGTCCATGATGGAGAGCAACCAGTTGCGCCTGTACCTCTCTACGGTCGCCAACACCCTGATGACCATCATCAAGACCGTTGGCTTGCAGGGCACCGCAATGGCGCAGGCACAGTGCGCTACTATCCGTGTGCGGCTACTGAAGATCGCAGCACTGGTGGTGGTAAGCGTACGCCGAGTCCGCCTGCTCTTGCCCGAGGCCTATCCCTGGCAGCAACTGTTCGCGCGCGTGCTAAACAACTTGCGTGGCGCTGTGCACACCACCCAGGTCGGCGCACGCGCCTCACCTTCATAGGCCGTTCCGGATCCAACTTATCCCACAGATTGATAGACGCCACATGGTGGTTGCAGGATACGTGTATCCAAGAAGCACCGGTGCGCGAACAAAAGCCTTGATTCGCGCTCGAAACATGCCCGAAACAGCGCTTGCTGCCGCCGACTATTCGCTCTGGAAGGCGGGAATCAGCATTCGCATTCCCAAACCGTGACCCACTGCCTACAGACGCCCCGAATTATGGCGATTCAAGAGCTTGGTGAGCGATGCGGGTTAATGATCACAACCGTCTGCGGGACGATTCGGTGTTGGCCCTGGCGGTGGGGCGCCAGGACGTAACAGGCGCCCAGCGGGCGCGAGCCCGCGACCAGGGTCATCCGCTGGCGGGCGCCAGCACACTGAACCGCTTCGAGTTGGGAGGGGAAGAGACGGCCGCGACGGATCGCTACAAGCGTATAGTGGCAGATTTTGATAAGATGTATGCGCTCTTGGTCAGCCTGTTTACAGAAAGTCACGCAGCGCCCCCGGAGCGGATTGTTTTGGATATCGATGCAACCGATGATTTGCTGCACGGCCAGCAAGATATTATAGTAAGGGCCGGGGAGGGGGCACAGGCTATTTTGCCTGCGAGGCGCAGGCGTCTGGACTTCATCCTTCTCCATAGACCTTACAATCCCATGAACCCCACCATTGGTGCCATCCCTACCCAGAAGTCGGTCTTCGTCGGGCTGGACGTACATAGCCCGCATCGCTCACCAAGCTCTTGAATCGCCATAATTCGGGGCGTCTGTAGGCAGTGGGTCACGGTTTGCGAACGCGAATGCTGATTCCCGCCTTCCAGAGCGAATAGTCGGCGGCTGCAAGCGCTGTTTCGGGCATGTTTCGAGCGCGAATCAAGGCTTTTGTTCGCGCACCGGTGCTTCTTGGATACACGTATCCTGCAACCACCATGTGGCGTCTATCAATCTGTGGGATAAGTTGGATCCGGAACGGCCTATGAAGGTGAGGCGCGCGCGCCGACCGTGGTGGTGTGCACAGCGCCACGCAAGTTGTTTAGCACGCGCGCGAACAGTTGCTGCCAGGGATAGGCCTCGGGCAAGAGCAGGCGGACTCGGCGTACGCTTACCACCACCAGTGCTGCGATCTTCAGTAGCCGCACACGGATAGTAGCGCACTGCGCCTGCGCCATCGCGGTGCCCTGCAAGCCAACGGTCTTGATGATGGTCATCAGGGTGTTGGCGACCGTAGAGAAGTACAGGCGCAACTGGTTGCTCTCCATCATGGACGTAGAGGTGCGGTCAGCGAACAGGGTAAGCTGCTGCTCCTTGAGCCGGTTCTCCATGTCTCCACGCGCACAATACAAATCCTCGTATAGCGTGCGCGCGTCGTACGCGTCTTCGCTGAAATTGGTGACCACGAATCGCGCGTTATAGCCGCGCGGTCCAGGCAGCCATTCCGCCTTGGCTATCACGCGCCGAGCACAGCTCCAGCTGTCCTTCGTCTGGTACTCGAAGCTGCGGAAGCGCCGCGAAGGCTGCCCGCTGGCCTCGCAGGTGGCCTGACTCTGCTCCATAGCCTCCTCAACGATGCGTTTCAGCCGCGCATTGAGCGGCATACCAATGATGTAGTGCAGGCCCTGTGCTTCGCACCATGCCATGATATCATCGCGGCAGAATCCTGCATCTGCACGAATCCAGATGGGCACCTGCGGCCACCGCGCACGGATACGCGCTATCACTGGCGCCAACTCCTCTATCGTGCCCGCTGATGCGTCAATGTTGGAGGGGCGCAGACGAGCGGCCAGCACATGCTTGCCGCTAACGATGTACAGCGGTAAGTAGCAGTAGTGGCCATAGTAACCATGAAAGAAGCGCCCCTCCTGCTGGCCGTGAATCGCGTCATCGGTAGCATCGAGATCCAACACGATATGCTCTGGCTCCTCGCCCGTTACATCCATGAACAAGTCCGCGAGCATGGTGTCGATCTTTTCAGGGTCCGCTACGATGCGCTTGTACCTATGCGATGCGGCCCCTCCTTTGGAGCCGAGCTCCAGTCGGTTCAGTGTGCTCGAACTCGCCAGCGGATGTCCCTGGTCGCGTTCCCGTGCCCGGTGCGCACCTGTTACATCTTCGCAGCCCACGCCCATGGCCAACACGGGATCGTCCCGCAGACGGTCATGGTCGTTCACGTCTTCGTAGCCCAAGCATATCGCGTAGACACGTTGCCTGAGCATCGCCTCCACGGTATGCTCGACCCTGCTGGGATCACGGTGGTCGGTGGAGCAGGCGGCAAAACGGCCTATGACGTCGAACATCCGGTCGGCCTCCCGTAACAGCAGCGCACCTGCGTCCGAGGACATAGGGCCGCCGTCGAACTTTCCGACCACTTTACGCCGTCCCAAGTCCTCGAAACGAAGCTCTTCAGTATGACAGTCTGTTTTGCTAATTTGCAGTGTAAAGGATGGTTATAACTGATTGCACATCATACACTTACGTGGCGCTATGGTTCCCATTGTCGATACCCTGGTGATTTATCCGGGATAGAGACACGATCGCGGCGTGCGTATACGATCCGGCTTCGAAGACGGTATGTCTGGAGGTGGAGCTGCCCAGCGACGACAGGGCCAAGCTGCGTAAGCTTATGGCCCGTATTCGTGGTTCCTTTGGCGAACCCCGGTGTTGTTACGAAGCGTCCTCGTGTGGCTACACGCTCTACAGAACGCTCACTGAGGACGGAGTCTCCTGTGCGGTCATTGCGCCCTCGTCGATTCCACGGCGTGCGGGTGATCGTGTCAAGACGGACCGTCGTGACGCGGAAAAGTTGGCCCGGTACTACGCGGCGGGCCTACTGACGGCGATTCACACCCCTGACCCATCGTTCATCGCCACCCGTTCGCTGGTGCGCCGTCGGGTCGCCCTGGTCGAAGACCTGAGCCGCACCAAACAGCGCGCCGTGCTCTTGTTGCAAAGCCGCGGGCATGTGTACCGGGCGGGCAGGAACTGGACGCAGAAATTCTGGCGGTGGCTGGAAGGCCTTGTGCTTGACCCCGTCGATGCGTTCACGCTGCAGAGCCTAGTGTAGCGGGCACTATGTCAAGGGGGGTCACATTTTTCTGGCGGTTTTGGCTTATGGAGAAGAGGCCAGGTGGCTTCGACGGTACATCAGTCTGGTGTTCGCGTGTTGGGCCGGGGTCGGCCGTAACGCATGATTTCGGATTCGTCCGGAGCTGCCATGATCTTTTGTCGCGAGTTCACCGGATAACGTATCGGCTATCGCATGGCTCTTCCATGGGTTCTCCTTCCGTACCCGGTCTCTCCTCCATAAGGCAAAGCGTGTGAGGTTTGGGGTGGCTATCGAATGGCGTGTCTTGGTACTGGTGGGATCATGCAGCTGGCGCCAATACGGGCTCAGCTGCCTTTTGCAAGGCATACCACAGAAAACCCGCCAGTTCTCGCGCCACGGCGACGTTGGCTTTGGGACGTGGTTTGCGGTGCGCCAGGGCACTAAAGCGTTTGTGCAGTCGGCGTTGGGCCTTCCACGCGATGCTGACAATCTCGGGTGAGACGCCCTGCTGGCGCTTCCGCAAAGCGGCGCTGGTTCGAGGATGTCGCGTATACTTCCAGGCCGTAGATACCAGTACCTTACGGGCACGTGCGTTTCCCGTTTTGGTGATGGCCCCCCGTATGGACTTCTCGCCGCTGGACCGTTCACCCGGTACCAGTCCCAAGTACGCCATCAGTGCACCCGGATGACCAAAGCGCCGAATGTCTCCCAGTTCACACACCAGCGTCAGCGCAGTAACGAAGTCAATACCCCGAAAGGCCATCAACACCTTTACGGCGTCACGGTAGGGCCGCTTTTCGGCCTCTGCGGCCAATCTGTCTTCCTGCGCACGGATCTCACTGCTCAGATAGTCCAACTGGTGCAGGTACGTCTCCAGTGTTGCTCGGCTCGCATCGGACAGCTCGAGCGCCTGCACCCACTGGCGGAACCTTCCAGTCCAGGGAGCACCCTGGCGATAGGCTAAGCCCAGCGATAGGAGCAAAGCCATCACGCGCTGCTTGCAGCGAACGCGATCTTCCACCAACGCCTCACGGCAACGTACCATGGCACGCGTAGCCTCCACTCCTGCATCGGGCACCGCCACCGCGGACAGCATGCCGGCAGCATACATCGTAGCCAATTTATGTGCATCACGACGGTCGGTCTTGATCCGCTCGCCCGGCCGACGAGGCATGGATGAGGGGGCAATCACGGCGCAATCCACGCCAAGAGCACGTAGGGAGCGGTAAAGCACGTAGCCACACGACGACGCTTCGTAGCAGCATTGAGGCTCGCCATGCCGCTCGCGAATGCGCTCGACGAGCTTGCGCATCTTGGCCATGTCGTTGGGCAGCTTGGCTTCCAAGCAGACTTGCCCGGTGGCATGGTCGTAGACGCAGGCCGAAATGGAGTTCTTATGGACATCAAGTCCAACGTAGATCGTGGACTCGGCAGAATTTGGCATGTTGTTGCTATGCATGGTAGCGGGTAGCATCAGGTGAAGGGATGGACCTCCAAGCTACGCTCAGGCAGGAGGCCCTGCCCGCTATAAAATCTTTTGAGCCAGCACCGTATGCTCGAAGCCCAGATTCGGGAGGTTGAGCAACAGATCGAAGAAGAAGCGCAGAAGGTACGCTATCAGCGCACGGTGCAGGTGTTGCAAGGCTTCCGGGGCATCGGGCTGTTTACGGCGATGCAGTTGACTTGCGAAATCGGTGACATTCGGCGTTTTGCACACCCGAAGGCTCTGATGGCGTATCTGGGACTGGTGCCGAGGGAGCATTCCTCGGGCCACCGCACCCGGCGCGGATCCATCACGAAGGCGGGCAGCACGTACGCACGCAAGGCCTTGATCTCTGCGGCCTGGAAGTATACCCACCTGCCCCGGCGTAGCCTGGCGCTGCAACAGCGCCAGCGCCACTGCGCTGCGGAAGTGGTTTCCATCAGCTGGAAGGCCCAGCGGAGACTGCACCAACGATACCGCGGCCTGATTCAGCGCAAAGCGCCCATGAAAGCCATCGTGGCCCTTGCGCGCGAACTCGTGGGCTTTCTCTGGGAAGCCCTGCAGACGGTGCCGCCGACACCATTGGCCCATGCGGCGTAAGCATGCCTGAAACATTTCTGAGAAAAGCTATGGGAAAAGGGGCCCTGAGCACGGATGGAGAATCCATGCCCCCTCTTTGCGATAGCCCTTGTGGTGAGCGCGCGATGCAAGATTATGGTAGCTCCCGACGAATTCAATATCATGCGTTACGGCCAGCACTGCTGGCTTAGCACGCGGACACCAGGTAATATAAAAAGCGGACACGCGCTTCGTAACGTAGTGGTCCGTTATTCGTTACCTAAACCGCAGGGAGGCCCCCAATGCAGAATCGGATTTACCTTGGCCTGGACGCCCACGCCAGCCATTGTGTCCTCGGAGGTATGGATACGCGTGGCAAGTTGGTGTTACGGGAGAAGTTTCCACTGACCGAAGGCAACCTGATCAGCCAGATCGTAGCCGTGAAGGCAAAAGAAAAGCTTCTGGTGTTCGAGGAGTCCACGCTGGCCACATGGCTGGCGGGACTGCTGCGGGAATACGTGGACGAGCTCACCGTGTGTGATCCGCGCCAGAACGCCCTGATCAGCAAGAGCGCACGCAAGAGTGATCAGGAAGATGTCTACAACTTGTGTCGCCTGTTACGACTGGGTGAGCTGAAGCGCGTCTATCATGCGGAGGACGATCATCGGGTGATCTTCAAGGACGCCGTTCAACACTATCTGAGTCTTCGGGACGAGCAGGTGAGTCTTAAAAACAAGGTCAAGGCGAAGTATCACCGTGCGGGTGTGCTACAGGTGGATGGAAGGCACGTCTTTACCAAGAAGCACCGCGACCACTTTCTGGCCAAGGTGCCGGACAAGACCCGCCGCAGCATGCTGTCTCACTTGTACGCAGTCCTGGACGCGGCGACTGACGCTCAGGGTATGGCACTGCGCACGATGCTCGCGTGTGGGAAGCGGTATTCGGAGATCGGGGAATTCATGAAGATGCCCGGCGTGGGACCGATCGGCGCCCACGTCTTTGACGCATTTATCCAGACGCCCCATCGGTTTGCGACCAGGCAGAAGCTCTGGCGCTACTGCAAGCTCGGCATCGTGGATCGCAGCAGCAACGGAAAGCCCTTGATGTACAAGCGGCTTGATCGCGCTGGCAATGGCGAATTGAAGGCCATGAGCTATCGCGCATGGTTGACGGCTGCGCGCGATGACGGCCGCGCAACGGAGCCCAATGAGGTGTGGCGGTTCTATTCGGCCTCGTTGGTCAACTCGGGTTACAACGCCACCCATGCACGGCTCAATACCCAGCGCAAGATCCTGGCGGTGCTCTGGAGCATCTGGAAACGAAACGTAGCCTATAGCCCAGCCCTATTCCACAACTCGACCCAAACCGTAGCGGAAGTGCGTAACGCGGCCCCTTGAAAGCGCTTGCCCTACCACCGCTGGCGGATCCGGGTAGCCGAGGAATGCTCCACTATCAGTCTAGCACAGTTGCCGGAAGCTCTACACCAGGTTAGCACCTCGGCCTTTAAGCCCAATATGACACTAGATGCCGGAACCTACATGGTATCCTGCAATCTCCAAAACGAGAGTGGCAGACGTACAGCCCGCGCTGCCGTCATGCAAATCCGCATAACGGACAGTGGTAGGAAATCGCACTGAAAGATCGCCAAAAGCACCACGCACGACGACCGCACGGAAAAGGGTAGCACGTGTCCTGTAAAATCGCACTTTTTTACGGGACGGGATACGAATGGCTTGATTTTACTTTTTAAACGAGACTGATAAGCCGTCGAAGATGCCAGGGCCTCTTTTCCCATAGCTAGCTCATGAAGATCATGTGAATTTACCGCACACATATCACCGCCCCCTTGACCCGGCCCTTACTACACCAGAGGGGCGCTTCTATCATGTCTATTGCCGTGGTTACTGTTATCTGCCGCTGTATATCACGTGCGGCAATCACGTGTTAGCGGCACGTCTGCGCCCCTCCAACATTGATGCGTCGGAGGGTTCGGTAGCGGAGCTCTCGCGTGTGGTAGCGCAGATCCGTCAGCAGTGGCCACAGGTTCAGATCCTGATTCGCGGGGATGGGGGCTTTTGCCGCGAACCGATCATGGCGTGGTGTGAGGACAACGGCCTGCAATACCTTCTGGGTCTGCCTCGCAATACGCGACTGCAAGCCACGATTGTTGCAGAGATGGAGGCGGTCCGGCAGGAATGTGTGGCCAGTGGTGCAGCCGCGCGGCGATTCAAGAGCTTTCGCTACCGCACCTTGAAGAGTTGGCGCTGCGCCCGGCGTGTGGTGGCCAAAGCGGAGTGGTTGCCCGGGCGGCGCGGCTACAATGCGCGTTTCGTGGTCACCAATCTCAGCGAGGAGCACTACGATGCGCGCCATGTGTACGAAGACCTGTACTGCGCGCGCGGCGACATGGAGAATCGCAACAAAGAGCAGCAGCTCGCGCTGTTTGCGGATCGGACCTCTACGTCGAAGTTGCACAGCAACCAGCTGCGGCTGTACTTCTCTACGTTCGCCAATGTGCTGATGACGACCATCAAAGAGCGGGGGCTTAGGGGCACAGAGATGGTCTCGGCGCAGTGCGGAACCATCCGCATGCGGCTGGTGAAGATCGCCGCGGTCCTGGTCGTAAGCACACGCCGATACCGCTTATCGTTTTCCTCGGCCTATCCGTGGCCATCCTTGTTCGCTCGCGTACTTGCCAACGTGCGCGCGTTTGAGCGCGCACCCATGGAGTCTGCCCCTGGGCGATCCCCTCCCGCATACGGGGCCTCTCACTCGCCTGCTTAGAGGCCAAGCGGGCCGCTGTATCCCAAAGAATGACAGACGCCACTACGTGGTGATGGGATACGTACGCGCTCGCGGCGCTGATAGACGAAGAAATCGTGCTGCATGCGTCTGACAACGTCTCCAGAGCGGTGCTCACCACCGCCGATGCAGCACCTAAGGCGACCAGAACCGGAATCTTGGCCACCCAATCACCAATCCGATAGCCCTCTGCTGCCGAAATCAGCAGATTCATGCCCGTGGTGAAATATGCAGGTTAAGGGCGTAACAGGCATGCAAATTCAACACCTTCACCTTAAGTTGGTGCAAGTGATTCGCTGGCAGCCGCTCCAGACAGGACGGAGGTAGCAGGAGCTTCAGCTCATCGGCACGGGTGCGAAACGTTGCAGCCTCAGCGCGGGAGGTAGCGGTCAAGTTACCTTGAGCGAAGCATGCCGCTAAGACACGTGAGTCACGCAGCGGCAGATTACGTCGCATCGGGCAGCAGCCGCCGGAAGAGGTCCGTTTAGGACATTGCTTAGGACACCGCTTCTAGCGGCCGATTCTACAGTTTGGACTCCTAGCCGAATAGGTATGGATATATTGACCTGTGTGTAAGCGTGACACGTGGTACCTATAGCTATAGCGACTGGAGCAACACTGCGACTGCCTAAGCCTGGACAGAGCGGGAAGCAAATGACTTCAGGCCCAAACTACCACCCGGTGCCCGAAGGTTTCTTCAACGGCCTGTGTCCGTAGGCTTGTAGACAATGACACGCATGTAGGGGTGGTGGAGACCCACAACAACACGATCACCACTCATGACAGACACTATTCCATTGGCACTTATGTATTTAAGTGAAGCCCGTCGCACCCTATACAGCGGCCTGTGCAACCTACTTCTTTTTGAATTCGACTCGCTTCCCGCCATTCAAAATCGCCCACGCCGTTTCCTTTACCGCTAGTCACTTGTATTGTGGGTAGGGTCTAGGCTTTCTGTCAATCCGGTCCAATTCCGCTTGTCGCTTCTTCTTCGTTCTTATTGCTTGATGTCGCTATTTGCCCTGCGATACGACAGAGATTCGGGGGCTTGTTCCTGGTTACTCGACACGCAGGGTTAAGTAAAGTGCACCGGGAAAGACAAAGAGAAGTTCAGGCAATGTTGCACCTGGAGCAGCCCTGCTGCTGCGAGGCAGAGTAGGGTTGCCTGGCACCTCAGATCGTCTCCGGAAACTCTCCCTCGTTGACCACCTGCAACTGTTGCTCCCGCAGGGCAACCGTCTCCATATATTCTTGCGCTTCCCGCCCCCTTATGAACACGACCCTCGGGTCCAACTCCTTAACCGCAGCCTCCGCCTCTTCAAGATCTACGCGAAAGAACTCCTTTCTTCGATTAACGGCGTTTACCCTACGATTACCAAACTTCTCATGCAGTGCCGCCTCCATGGCAGGCGCGTCCTCAGTATAAACCAAGGCATGCGTGTCGAACCTGAATGGCACGCTGGCGTCTCCCAGCTCCCTAACGCGGTCGTCAGGGTTTAGCCGCCTCATCATTCCAATCTTCACAACGTCGTCCCCGAACGATCCTATGTTGGATACAATATAGACATACCCCGCCCGTGTCTGCTCTGCCATTGAGCGCGCCCTGTGCAATTTCTCTTTCGCCTCCTGCAGGCTCCGCTCTAATCCTTCAATGCGCCTCTCAAGCTCCTCAGCGTTCTTCGCGTCTATGCTATCCAGAGCCTCCTTTTTCGCTATTGCCAACAGCTTCCGGTAGCGCTCCTCCTCCCTTTCTACCCTCCGTGCCTCTTGTTCGCGTTTCTTGTCCTCGCGCTCTAACCGATTCCGCTCAATGCGCTCGTCCTTTTCGCGCTTCCTTGCTTCCATGTACTCATGCGTCAGATACAATTCCTGCAGCTTTAAACGGATATAAACCTTTTGTACAAATACGTTAGTCGAGCGGTTCATTTTGTCTATCTGCTCCGCTGCCTTCACAATGCGCCTTTCCATTGCATTTACATTGTTCCACCTGGCATTCGCAATGGCTGCTTCACACTCGTTGTTGAAAGCACGAAGCGTAAGCCGTATGTTCCTTTTGGTCATTGTCGTCCCCTTGGCCTTGCTTCCGTCCACACGCCATTCCGTATTACATATCACGGCAGTCTTGGCTCTGACCATATCCTTCAGCTTCTTCCGGACGACTTCTTTCCTAGCCTTGTAATCCTCCGAATCTGAAAACTCAAAATGCGGCTCGTATACGCCCAATTCGGCAATGGCAAGCTCGTCCTTATACACCGCCACCTCCCTTTTTAGCTTGCAGTAAATTGAGCGCTTTTCGGCATAGTCCGACCTCAACTGCTCTATATCCCAGGAAAGCGTGTCCCGCTCTTTGGCCAACTTGGTCACCTCGACGTCCACGGATATTGCCGGGCTCCACCTCTGGTGTAGTAAAGGCCGGGTCAAGGGGGCGGTGATATGTGTGCGGTAAATTCACATGATCTTCATGAGCTAGCTATGGGAAAAGAGGCCCTGGCATCTTCGACGGCTTATCAGTCTCGTTTAAAAAGTAAAATCAAGCCATTCGTATCCCGTCCCGTAAAAAAGTGCGATTTTACAGGACACGTGCTACCCTTTTCCGTGCGGTCGTCGTGCGTGGTGCTTTTGGCGATCTTTCAGTGCGATTTCCTACCACTGTCCGTTATGCGGATTTGCATGACGGCAGCGCGGGCTGTACGTCTGCCACTCTCGTTTTGGAGATTGCAGGATACCATGTAGGTTCCGGCATCTAGTGTCATATTGGGCTTAAAGGCCGAGGTGCTAACCTGGTGTAGAGCTTCCGGCAACTGTGCTAGACTGATAGTGGAGCATTCCTCGGCTACCCGGATCCGCCAGCGGTGGTAGGGCAAGCGCTTTCAAGGGGCCGCGTTACGCACTTCCGCTACGGTTTGGGTCGAGTTGTGGAATAGGGCTGGGCTATAGGCTACGTTTCGTTTCCAGATGCTCCAGAGCACCGCCAGGATCTTGCGCTGGGTATTGAGCCGTGCATGGGTGGCGTTGTAACCCGAGTTGACCAACGAGGCCGAATAGAACCGCCACACCTCATTGGGCTCCGTTGCGCGGCCGTCATCGCGCGCAGCCGTCAACCATGCGCGATAGCTCATGGCCTTCAATTCGCCATTGCCAGCGCGATCAAGCCGCTTGTACATCAAGGGCTTTCCGTTGCTGCTGCGATCCACGATGCCGAGCTTGCAGTAGCGCCAGAGCTTCTGCCTGGTCGCAAACCGATGGGGCGTCTCGTTTAAAAAGTAAAATCAAGCCATTCGTATCCCGTCCCGTAAAAAAGTGCGATTTTACAGGACACGTGCTACCCTTTTCCGTGCGGTCGTCGTGCGTGGTGCTTTTGGCGATCTTTCAGTGCGATTTCCTACCACTGTCCGTTATGCGGATTTGCATGACGGCAGCGCGGGCTGTACGTCTGCCACTCTCGTTTTGGAGATTGCAGGATACCATGTAGGTTCCGGCATCTAGTGTCATATTGGGCTTAAAGGCCGAGGTGCTAACCTGGTGTAGAGCTTCCGGCAACTGTGCTAGACTGATAGTGGAGCATTCCTCGGCTACCCGGATCCGCCAGCGGTGGTAGGGCAAGCGCTTTCAAGGGGCCGCGTTACGCACTTCCGCTACGGTTTGGGTCGAGTTGTGGAATAGGGCTGGGCTATAGGCTACGTTTCGTTTCCAGATGCTCCAGAGCACCGCCAGGATCTTGCGCTGGGTATTGAGCCGTGCATGGGTGGCGTTGTAACCCGAGTTGACCAACGAGGCCGAATAGAACCGCCACACCTCATTGGGCTCCGTTGCGCGGCCGTCATCGCGCGCAGCCGTCAACCATGCGCGATAGCTCATGGCCTTCAATTCGCCATTGCCAGCGCGATCAAGCCGCTTGTACATCAAGGGCTTTCCGTTGCTGCTGCGATCCACGATGCCGAGCTTGCAGTAGCGCCAGAGCTTCTGCCTGGTCGCAAACCGATGGGGCGTCTGGATAAATGCGTCAAAGACGTGGGCGCCGATCGGTCCCACGCCGGGCATCTTCATGAATTCCCCGATCTCCGAATACCGCTTCCCACACGCGAGCATCGTGCGCAGTGCCATACCCTGAGCGTCAGTCGCCGCGTCCAGGACTGCGTACAAGTGAGACAGCATGCTGCGGCGGGTCTTGTCCGGCACCTTGGCCAGAAAGTGGTCGCGGTGCTTCTTGGTAAAGACGTGCCTTCCATCCACCTGTAGCACACCCGCACGGTGATACTTCGCCTTGACCTTGTTTTTAAGACTCACCTGCTCGTCCCGAAGACTCAGATAGTGTTGAACGGCGTCCTTGAAGATCACCCGATGATCGTCCTCCGCATGATAGACGCGCTTCAGCTCACCCAGTCGTAACAGGCGACACAAGTTGTAGACATCTTCCTGATCACTCTTGCGTGCGCTCTTGCTGATCAGGGCGTTCTGGCGCGGATCACACACGGTGAGCTCGTCCACGTATTCCCGCAGCAGTCCCGCCAGCCATGTGGCCAGCGTGGACTCCTCGAACACCAGAAGCTTTTCTTTTGCCTTCACGGCTACGATCTGGCTGATCAGGTTGCCTTCGGTCAGTGGAAACTTCTCCCGTAACACCAACTTGCCACGCGTATCCATACCTCCGAGGACACAATGGCTGGCGTGGGCGTCCAGGCCAAGGTAAATCCGATTCTGCATTGGGGGCCTCCCTGCGGTTTAGGTAACGAATAACGGACCACTACGTTACGAAGCGCGTGTCCGCTTTTTATATTACCTGGTGTCCGCGTGCTAAGCCAGCAGTGCTGGCCGTAACGCATGATATTGAATTCGTCGGGAGCTACCATAATCTTGCATCGCGCGCTCACCACAAGGGCTATCGCAAAGAGGGGGCATGGATTCTCCATCCGTGCTCAGGGCCCCTTTTCCCATAGCTTTTCTCAGAAATGTTTCAGGCATGCTTACGCCGCATGGGCCAATGGTGTCGGCGGCACCGTCTGCAGGGCTTCCCAGAGAAAGCCCACGAGTTCGCGCGCAAGGGCCACGATGGCTTTCATGGGCGCTTTGCGCTGAATCAGGCCGCGGTATCGTTGGTGCAGTCTCCGCTGGGCCTTCCAGCTGATGGAAACCACTTCCGCAGCGCAGTGGCGCTGGCGCTGTTGCAGCGCCAGGCTACGCCGGGGCAGGTGGGTATACTTCCAGGCCGCAGAGATCAAGGCCTTGCGTGCGTACGTGCTGCCCGCCTTCGTGATGGATCCGCGCCGGGTGCGGTGGCCCGAGGAATGCTCCGCGGGCACCAGTCCCAGATACGCCATCAGAGCCTTCGGGTGTGCAAAACGCCGAATGTCACCGATTTCGCAAGTCAACTGCATCGCCGTAAACAGCCCGATGCCCCGGAAGCCTTGCAACACCTGCACCGTGCGCTGATAGCGTGCCTTCTGCGCTTCTTCTTCGATCTGTTGCTCAACCTCCCGAATCTGGGCTTCGAGCATACGGTGCTGGCTCAAAAGGCTCTGCAGCGTGAACGCATCGACGGGGTCAAGCACAAGGCCTTCCAGCCACCGCCAGAATTTCTGCGTCCAGTTCCTGCCCGCCCGGTACACATGCCCGCGGCTTTGCAACAAGAGCACGGCGCGCTGTTTGGTGCGGCTCAGGTCTTCGACCAGGGCGACCCGACGGCGCACCAGCGAACGGGTGGCGATGAACGATGGGTCAGGGGTGTGAATCGCCGTCAGTAGGCCCGCCGCGTAGTACCGGGCCAACTTTTCCGCGTCACGACGGTCCGTCTTGACACGATCACCCGCACGCCGTGGAATCGACGAGGGCGCAATGACCGCACAGGAGACTCCGTCCTCAGTGAGCGTTCTGTAGAGCGTGTAGCCACACGAGGACGCTTCGTAACAACACCGGGGTTCGCCAAAGGAACCACGAATACGGGCCATAAGCTTACGCAGCTTGGCCCTGTCGTCGCTGGGCAGCTCCACTTCCAGACATACCGTCTTCGAAGCCGGATCGTATACGCACGCCGCGATCGTGTCTCTATGTACGTCCAGCCCGATGAAGATCGACTTCTGGGTAGGGATGGCACCAATGGTGGGGTTCATGGGATTGTAAGGTCTATGGAGAAGGATGAAGTCCAGACGCCTGCGCCTCGCAGGCAAAATAGCCTGTGCCCCCTCCCCGGCCCTTACTATAATATCTTGCGGAGAGCCTTGCGGTCCTTGAAGGCCCCAACAAAAAGAATGGTGAGTACTACGACCGCTGTCACTAGCGGTACAGTGATCGCGAGTGTCGCTGACATTGCAACTAAGGTGCAGGCTTGTACCAGCTTGCGGAACAGGTCAAACTCAACTCAGTTGCGTGAAGTTCGCGCCGGGTTCATTGCAATGGTGGCGACGACACTCACACCGGGCCAGTGGCCGCAAACAGTGCGATTCTTCGCAGAAAATTCGGCTATATTTGGACCGTGGCTTCTTTACGTGCGTACCCACGGGAACGCACGTAGTCGCAAACAACATACAGGTGTGCGTTTTACCACCGACGAACCGGAATAAGCCATGACAGATATACTGGATAGAGTTCTTAAAAGCGCCCTCGAAGCTCCACCGCCCTCCCCAGAAGTGGAAGAAGCTCTCAAGAAACTGGCAGAGGCTGAGGAAAACATGACGGGCAAAGACCGACTGGAGCAAAAGCGATACAACTTGTATGGCACGGCGAATCCTGATCCTGAGACGAGGGAGCGAATAGATCAGTACATGGAACGCTATTACGGTGTGTAACCGTGAGCGTTTACGATATTGTCGGCAAGACAGAAGACCACCCCATATATAAGAGGCTCGAGGCCTCGAACAGGGACAGACAGTACAGCTTCCTTGAATCGGCGGTGCGGGCCTCACTGGACCTGAACACCCCCCACCTTACACTCAAAATGGTGAGGGCGCTGAATCACCATGCAATAGCGCAGCTTCATGTCTCCCCAGGGCAATTCAGGCATGAAGAGGTTGAAGTTGGTGGCTACGTGCCGCCTCCCGCCTATATGGTCGAAGACTTAATGGGGAATTTCATATCTAAGGTGCTAGTAGGGTGGGACGCTATGCAGCCAATATCCATGGGCGCATTTGTCCTTTGGTCGATCAATTCTATCCACCCATTCAGGAACGGAAATGGCAGAACCGCCAGAGCCGCTTGCCATTTTGTGATATGTACAAAGTTTGGAAGTTGGCTCGGTGGGCAACCAATACTGCCCGAGTTGATCAGGGCTAACCGTCCGCTCTACGTATCAGCCCTTAAAGAAGCTGATAACGGAAATCTAACCTCGCTCACAAACCTGATTGCCGACCTGCTCCTCCAGCAAGTCTCAGGGAGTCCTTCTCGCCAATAGGGTAGGCCTCCGAGCAAGGTGTCTGCCTGAGTCGAAAATTCCCCACACTGTCCAGAAGTGGTAAGTATGCGCACTGGTACGGAATTGGCGTCGCTGAGCCACCAGTTCCTTATAAATTAGCCGATTCGCAACCATGCCGGCCACTACGTGCCGCATTTGGTCCAGCGTGTCCAGGCTCCTTACGTTGTACTTGCCCCAAAGATACGAGAACGAAGCGCCGCCGCCATTCGCCAGGTGCTGCGAGCGATACCCAGTCTCAAGCGACAGCCAGGCGAACGAATCCGTTGGCGCGCTCCAGGCGGCGCAAGGCCTCAGTTCGATCCACTGCTGCAAGAATCATTACCAAGGCTGTCTTGACATGGCCACCCGCGGCATTGAGCGCAACCGCAGCTGCATCGTAGTTCAGTCCCGTAACAACCATCACCGTTCGGCGTGAACGCTCAACGAGCTTCTGTGCGCTCATCTGGAGGTCGACCATCATGTTTTCGTATACCTTGCCCATGCGTATCATGGCCGCAGTGGTCAGCATGTTGAGCACGAGCTTCTGCGCCGTGCCACTCTTCATGCGCGTCGAGCCCATTATTACTTCGGGGCCCACGACTACGCAAATGGCCACATCGACACGCAGCGTAAAGCTGCTTCGCGGGTTGCAGGTTACGAACAGAGTCTTGCATCCCAGCGCACGGGCAGCCTTCACCGCCCCTACGACGTACGGGGTCCGCCGGCTGGCAGCAATCCCGCAAACAACGTCACGCGGTGTAACGCCATGGGCGCTAAGAGCGGCCGCACCATCTGCTTCCACGTCCTCAGCGCCCTCCTGGGATCTGAATACGGCCTTGCGGCCGCCGGCAATGATGCCCTGTACCATTTCAGGGGGTGTACCAAAGGTGGGCGGACACTCAGACGCGTCCAAAATCCCGAGGCGGCCGCTGGTGCCCGCGCCCACGTAGAACAAGCGGCCACCGCCTTCAAACGAATCGACAACTAGCTGAACCGCACGGGCTATGTAGGGGAGCTCCAAGCGTACGGCCTGAGGTACTACCTGGTCTTCCTCGCTGATGATGCGCAGAATCTCCGAAATGTCAGCTGTATCTATATGCCGGGAGCGCGGATTGCGCTGCTCCGTAACCAGAGACGAAAGCTGCTGATAAAGCTTCGTAGAATCTGACATAGAAATCTGATGTTTAGGCCTTAGTACGCCATAGGAGTTACATTGGGCCCCCGGGCACCAACTTCACACAGACCAACAGACCGGGCCGAAGATCCGCCGACCGCATGAGGGTACATTCGCTCCGGCTGCGTTCATTTCGAGCGCACGAGGACTCGCAGCTGGACTTTGCGCCAAAGGTCAACCTCATCTACGGGCCGAATGGGGCGGGAAAGACCAACATCTTGGAAGCCGTTCATTACCTGTGCCTTTCGAAAAGCTTTCTGACTACCAACGATCGCCTCGCACTTCGAAAAGAGTGTCCTTTTTTTGAATTGACGGCTGCCTTCGGTGGCCGGCGTCGCCTCGCCGCGGAGGTACGACTGCTCTATGATCCGCGTAGTGGGAAGCACATCTTCACCAACGGTGCGCCACTTGAGCGACTGGCAAACCTGGTTGGCATGCTGCCGGTGGTCTCGTTTGCGCCGGGCGACATCGCCATCACGTCTGGCGCACCTAATGAGCGGAGACGCTTCATCAATAACATACTGAGTCAGGAGCGCCCGGCCTACATGGACCGACTTATGCGTTACCGGCGCGTATTGCGCCAGCGCAATGAGATGCTTACCGCAGCGCGGCGGCGGCACCAAGTGCTGGACCCGGCGACGCTGGCGCCGTGGGACGAGGGGCTGGTAGAGCATGGAAGCTGGCTTGTCACAGCACGTGTCCAGTTTCTGGTCGACTTTGCAGCCTTCCTGCAAGATGCATACCGGCACCTTGCGACCATTGAGGAGCAGCCTGCAATGGCGTATCGCGGCATCGCGCCCCTGCAGGAGGGCTGCAGCAGTGAAGAGGTTCAGGAGGCCTTTCGGCAATGCCTCCACGCAACAGCGAAGCGTGAGCGAGTGATGGGCCGAACGCTTGTGGGCCCGCACCGCGACGAATTATTGCTTTCAATCGATGGCTATGAACTGCGGCAGTACGGGTCGCAAGGGCAGCACCGTACCTTTGGAATCGCCATCAAGCTGGCCCAACACCTTTATCTCCAGAATCGTCTGGAAGAGCCGCCTATCCTGCTGCTGGATGACGTCTTTGATTCTCTGGATGCCAAGCGTGCTGAAGCGTTTCTATCACTCCTGCAAAGTGAACTGCTGGGACAGAGCTTGATCACGGCCGCCGAGAAACAGACCGTCAGCAGGTTTGTGCCGTTCAGTGATGAGTCAAACCGGCGAATGCGAATCCACTATGGCAGGGTTGAAATAACGGACGATTAAGACAGCAACAAGCAAATAGATACGTGTTGATTATATGTTACTGTCATTGGTGGGAGGAATAAAAACAGCCTCCCCGGCCAGGGTCATCTTGTTGGCCTCGTTATAGATGTAGGTCTTGGCTTTCACTTGGCGACGCTTTGCCAGCTTCTCCGAAACCCTGACCTCAACTTTTACCGTGGAGTTGACTGGCACCGGCCGCAAGAAACGGCAGGAGATGTTTACCGCGACGCTTCCGTGCCCGGGAAAGTCGTGTCCCAGCACCTTCGAGATGAGCGCCAATAGGAACACACCGTGCACGATCCTGTTGGCAAAGCGCGTTTCTGCCGCGTACGCGGCGTCTACGTGGATAGGGTTGTCATCGCCGGTGATTCTTGCGAAGGCCAGCACGTCGTCTTCACTGACGAACCGGTAGGTCGCAAAGGACTGGCCGACCTCCAGCGATTCGTACGTGTGAATTATCTGAGGCTCAGCAGTGTCCATCACACAAGTAATAGTCGTAGGCCCACGTTCGACGACAGTCGGTCTAACAATATGGCGCTTTGGGGGTTTCTTAGCAAGCGACATAGGGCAGTGAAGCAAACTTACCCCCTTTCACTACTGCGCACGCTATCACAACGGGAATGCGGCTGACTTTTGATGCCATCCAGAAAGGCTGGCAGTCCTTTGCGGGTTCCAGCCACGGCCGCCGTCTGCTAAAAGGGGCACGGATCGTGTTCGCAGTGGGAATCGTGGCCTTCCTGGCCTGGAAGCTCCGGGATGTTGATCTGGCGCAGGTTGCGAGTGGCTTGCCACTGAAGCCACACTTCTACGCGCTGCTGCTCGTAGTGTATTTCGTCTTGCCGGCTTCGCAGGTACTGGCGTATCGCATCACGTGGACGTTTCGGCTACGACACGGCATCCCGGCCTTCATCAAGAAGCGAATCCTGAACAAGGACGTACTGGGATATACAGGCGAGGTGTTTCTCTACAGTTGGGCCACCAGGCATGTCGATGAGCCGGCAGTGGAGTTGATGAAGACCATTCGCGACCAGAACATTCTGTCATCGGCGGTTTCCACAATGGTGACCATTATCCTGGTGACCGTGTTCATCTTCACCGGGCAGGTTACGCTGTCCGACCTGGTAGGCGAGCGGCAGCAAGGCACGATCATTGCCGGAACCATCGCTCTGGCTATCGTCCTGGCGATCCTGGTACGGGTATGGAAGTACGTGTTTTCCATGCCGTGGCGTTCAGCCTCCATGGTCTTCAGTGTTCATGTGGCTCGTATTTTGTTGCGGCAGGTCGCGGAGATCACTATGTGGCACGTCGCCATGCCCGAGGTGCCCCTGAAGGTGTGGTTTACCTACGCAGCCGCTATCATCCTTGGGACACGCATTCCATTCCTTCAACCTGATCTGTTGACGTTGGGTATTGCCGTAGCGCTCGCCACCAAGCTGGGGGTTTCGGAAGCACACATTCTCGCGCTCTTTGGGGCGGTAGTCGTGGTGCACCGGGGCATCAGCCTGCTCTTTTTTGCGGCCTTGCCTGCGCTTGAGCGGCGCGACGGCGCGGCGGGAAAGCCCTCAGTGTGACCCGACAGGCATTTGTTGCGTCTGTTGTTCGACTATGGGAAAAGTGCGCCGAAGGTACATGGAAGCAATTGCCCGCGTGATGCGCCGTCTGGGCCTGCTATTGGTGTTTTGTATGGCAGGCACCAGTGTGGTGTGGGCGCAGCGTGTCCTCGTTGAGGACTTTTCGTACGCAGGGCCAGTGCCGACCAAGTGGCGGATTTTGGAGCGGCGAAGCAAAAGCGCACGGCCCCTGCCGAGCACCCTCCAGCGCGACGATGACTATGTTGAAGCGGTCACACTGGATGGAGAAAAGGTCCTTCGGGTGTTTACGCGCAACGAAACCGTCCAGGTGGCGCGGGTAAACGGGGAAGAGGGATTCGACTGGGATACGCGAACACACCCGTTGCTTTCATGGCGCTGGCGCGCCGACATGTTACCCGAGGGCGCTCGCGAAACCTCCAACGCCCACAACGACACGGGGGCTGCCTTCTACGTTTCCTTCGACTGCAACGACTGGCTGGGGCGCCTGTGTTCCATAAAGTACACATACAGCTCAACGTTGCCGGTCGGAACGACGGCGCGCTACGGTCAGCTGCGCGTGTTGGTGGTATCCAGCGCGGTGGATGGCCTGGGCAGCTGGATCGAGATTGAGCGAAACGTTCGGAACGACTTTTGGGCCTTGTTTGGCAAAGAGGCACCAGAGAGGCCGCTTTTTATCATGGTATGGGGCGATACTGACAACACGGAAGGGATCTCAGACGCGTACTTTGATGCCATTGCAATAGCCGCGCAAGTGTAACATGGAACACATCTTCAAGGCGCTACGCCCCGTCATAAGGAGCGTAGCAGGCAGACCTCTGTGGGTGCTCGGGCTGGCGGCTATCGTGACTGCCGTAAGCCTGCTCTTGGCGCGCAACCTCGTCATCGACCCTGACTTTGCTAACCTGATTCCAGAGCACTACGCGAGCGTTCAGGCTCTCGAGCGCATGCGCGCTACCATTGGGGGCGGGGATGTGTCGGTTGACCTGGCCATTGAAAGCCCTTCTTTTGCGGCAAACCTCGCGTTTGCTGAAGCGCTGGTCCCCGAGGCGCTGGCGCTACGCGAAGAGCGCACCGGCGATCCCTTCTTTGTTCGTGCGGAGCTCAGGCGGGACACGGAGTTCCTGCGGGACAACGGCCTCTACTTCGCTACCGACAAGGAGCTGGAGGACGTGGTCACTGGCTTGGAGGACGCAATTTACGAGGCCAAGCTGGAGGCCAACCCGTTTTTCTTCGACCTCGACGATGAGGAGGATACGGGGGAAGACGACAGCGAAGACCTGCGCGCCACATTTGAGCGCATCGTTGGCAAGGAGTACTATGTTTCCGAAGACAGTACCACCTTGGTGGTGCGCCTCTTTACCGCGGGCTCACTTACAGACGTCGGATACATTGAAACGCTCTACGGTGCTGTGGAGCGTACCATCGAACGCCTAGAGCCGGCCACCTATCACGAAGCGCTCGCTACCGTCCTCGGCGGCCGACTTTGGCGGCACCGTGTTGAGGTGCGCACGATCACTGACGATGTCTTGGGCTCGTTTGGAGCTGGTCTCGCATGTGTTCTCCTGACGATCATGGCCTACTTTTTCTACAAGGCCTGCCAGACGCGCGGGCGTGGGCACCTTACGCGACGACTGGTTCTGATTGAGTTGACACGGGCACCGCTGACGGCACTTATGATTGGGGCGCCACTGTTTGCGAGCCTGACATGGACGGCCGCGGTAGCGTATCTGGCGTTTGATACTCTCAACCTGCTCAGTTCCACACTAGGGCTGGTGCTTTTTGGTCTCGGAATTGACTATGGCATTCATTTCTACGCTCGATACATCGAGGAGCGAGCAAACTACAGTCCCAAAGAAGCGGTAGTACGCACGTTCATGAGCACGGGTCAGGCGATTGCCGTAGGAGCATTTACAACGGCCGCGGCCTTGTATGTGCTCGTGATAGCCGACTTTAAAGGATTCAGCCAGTTTGGATTTATAGCGGGCTGTGGCGTGATATTGGCACTGGTGGCGATGCTGTTCGTGCTCCCGGCACTTCTGGTGACCATGGAGAGCATGGGGCTGATCAGGTATGAGCGTGACGGATCTACGCATGTGCTCCGGAAGGGGCGTTTCCCCGGTGCTCGCGGCGTGTTGACTGGGAGCGTATTCGCGTTGGTGCTGGCACTATTCCAAGCGCCCGGTGTAACCTTTGAGTACCGGTTCGGAGAGCTGGAGCCCAGGTATGAGGATTGGATAGATATAGCTACGAGAGTACAACGCGCCTTTTACGAGCAGGGACGGCGCAACCCGGCCTACATCGTCGTAGACGATCCGGCCAAGACGCCGGCTGTCGCAGCGGTTCTGCGGGAGAAGATGCACATCGACACGACGGTGCATGTCATTGATGGAGACACTTTCACCACAACGATCCGGTCCGTGGAAACGCTTCAGGAGCGGTTTCCGATGACGGCGGAGGAGCAGCATCAAAGGCTTTCCCGCATCGCTTACATAAGGGATACGCTTCTGGCCGATCCGGTGTTGGGTTCCGACGACGACATTGAAGCCTTGCGGCGGGCCGCGCAAACGCGTGAGCTCATCATGCTCGCCGACATTCCTGACCTTTTGCGGCAGCGGTTTACGTCCAAAAGCGGTGACCTTGGCAACTTCGTAACGATATATCCTGCCATAGGTCTGTCCGACGGTCGCAAGTCGATCGCGTTTGCCGAGGATGTTGGCGCGGTCACGACCGAGGACGGGGATACCTACCATGCAGGATCTTCCTCCATCGTCGCAGCCGACATGCTGCGCCTTATGCAGCAGGAAGCGCCCTACATGGTTCTGGCCAGCCTGGTGATTGTCATGCTGCTTATGTGGGCCAACTTCCTTCGCGTTCGGCTCGCGCTGTTGGCGCTCCTGCCGCTAGTGGTGGGCGTGTTATGGATGCTGCTTGTTATGAAGGTGATTGGCCTGCGCATGAACTTTTACAACCTTGTGGTGATACCCGCGGTAATCGGCATTGGCAACGATGCGGGTGTCCACATAGTGCATCGCTACCGTGAGGAGGGGCGAGGCTCCTTGCTCAGGGTCTTACGGTCCACCGGAGAGCACGTCACCATGGGAGCGCTGACGACTATGGTGGGCTTTTCGGGATTGCTGCTGAGTTTTCATCCGGGCCTCAACACCATTGGCGCGCTCGCACTCGCAGGCATAGGCACCACACTGCTGGCTGCGCTGCTCTTTTTGCCGTCATTGATCCAGGTGCTTGAAGACCGCCGGAGACGTGGATTGGACGTGGGAAGCGGCTGATAGAAGCGCTTGTTTGGGCTGCCTTTTTCGCCGTACTTTCCTTGTTGGTATTGTACGGTAAAATGTCTCACTCTTTGTTGGCGCGCAGGTACTAACGTTATGAAACGCTTACTAATCCTTACACCGCTCCTTGGAATGGCGGTGACCACATCTGCCGCGCAGTGGCGATCATTCGCATACAATGCAGATAACCTCACAGGCAAGATAGATGCCCATGGGGCAAGTTCGCCATTTGCGACCAGTCGCGATTTGGTTTCCCCATATGAAGGAACACGAGGGAGAATCTACTACCAATGCAACGTGGATGGCGGCGAATTCGCTTTCTTGCGGTTTACCAAACAGCCCAACCTAACAGATGGTTCCTACGGATCGGGAAACTACAAGAATCATAATGTTCGAGCTGCGTGGGATGGGCAAGTCACGGCCATACCCATGTCACAAGCCTTCGGATCTAACGACATGGACTTTCAGTCTAGCAGTGCTATCATCGATAGCCTGTTGGCAAAGAATACGTTTGCTGTCGAGTTGCGCTGGTATGGTGCGGGACGCGTAGCATTCCGCTTTACACTGCGCGGGTCGACCGCAGCTATCGAACAGGCGCGCAAGAAGTGTGGGTACTACGAGCGCGAACAGAGGATGGCGGAACAAAATGAGAGGGTAGCAAAACAAAATGAACACCACTCAATGCCGGGAGGATGGAAGCGCTCTGGCGAACTCATAGAATCGGACCAATTGGATCTACTAGGGCCGTCCGGCTTTCCAACTGGGACGCATGCTTCATTGGCATATCTATGCTATGCAGGGAATTTTGCTGTTAGATTGAATCCACCACCTGCGGTGCACGCTGTTTCATCTATAGAAGTTTCGTGGGGACAAGAGGAAGGTCAGCGTCTTACAGTTGCAACCCCGCAAGGAGCACCAAAGGACGAGATTCGGTTCGGACGCGCTAGGAGCGTGGAATTGTATGGGCGGATACGAAACACCCCGCAGGTCACTGTGCACATCATAGCAAAGTTGACTGCAGCCACGAACAAGCAAAGGGTATACACATTCACCGTTGGATCTGGAGGATTACCAGAATACAACTTTCTACTGGGATGCCGTGGCTAAGCGTTCCTGAAACCCCGTCGGGGGATTTGTGTTGCTGGTTACGAAATCTAGATAGCTATGACAGAAAGGCCCAAAGGTACTCACAGCCGTCTCTATTGCCTCAGAATGGTGTCCTCGACAGATCGGCGTCAACGTGCGGGCACTCCACTGGCGAATTGGACAGTTTGAGCAGAGACCCGGGACCGTGGACCACAACCACATCCTCGGCCTAGCCTCGATTTCCAAGAGTCAGAACTAAAGTGAGTCCTCGCCCGTCGATGGGATTGCACAAATTCAAGTTGGGAATTGGAAAGTTGCTGTGGAGGTGGACCCTAGCCTCCACCATTCCTTTCCAATCATATGACCCCCCCACAGCCTGTTTTGGGGAGCACTGAGGCGCCTGCAGACGCCCAGATCAATCCCTCCGGTGACTCGCGGCGGCTTCTGATGAAGCTTTGCACGCACATACTGCAACAATTGACCACTGACTGGCCCATTCCGGTAGCGCATCAGCAGTCGGCGCCACCGCCCGTAGTGATCAAGGCTTCTGCTGCGGCCCAGGACACAAAGCCAGACTCGGCGCAGTTGAATGAAGCGTGGCAGCTGTTGCATTCGCGCAGTCTGCAAGACGACCCGATCGTTGCGATCTGGCTGCGCGGGCTGTGCCCACGCGGCGTTAACATCGTTCTTGGAGCGGGTCTGACCATCACGGGCTATCGCCGCATACTTGGCCTTGTAGCGTGCTACCCTGAGAACGTCTCTGCTCTTGCGTCCTTTGTGCAGTCGCTGTCCGATCGTGGTCTTTCGGCCGCCGCCGGGCTGCTCTGTGTGCTGCCCAGCAGTACGGGACTGCAATCGGCGGTGCGCCAGGTGTTCGGCCCCAGGGTCGCTATACAGCGCTGTCTCAATACGCTACTGGATCAAGTCACCTGTGGTCTTCCGGAAGACCTTGTTCCTGTGTATCGCAGTCGCCTCCGCCAGGCATGGAATGGGTTCGATGCCCGGGAAGCTGAACGCGCACTCACCCGTATTCACCAGGACTTGACGCGCGTCAATCGGTCCGCAGCGAAGGTTCTATGGGAGGGCCTGGAGCAATCTCTGACGATTCAACGCACGGGCATGCTGCTCAAGCTCGACAGGGGGCTGCGCGTGATGCGCTTCATGAATGCCATCAGTCGCAGGTTGCAGACCCCGGCCAGCGCCGTTTTCCAGCAACGCGAACAGATGGCACTGGCACTGTTGGAACACGAGGCTCAGCTGCGCCGTGTGGCCCATGCGGCCCATCTGCCACAACTTCGTGAGATTCTCATCAACCTCAACGCCGTATGATGACCCATACCCCTATGCTGGATCAATCACTCATCGAGGACCTTCACGGGCTTGCGCAGAGGAATTTCATCGGCTTGGCCAGCTGCCTTGGATGTCTTGATCATTTTCTTACCAAGATGGCCACATGGGTCATGGAGGCCGAGGCCCACTTCATATGCGGCGCACGTGGGAAGCACCATAAGACAGGCTTTCAGCGCTGGGGGACGAATCCGGGTTCCATCCGCGTCGGTTTGGAGCGCATTGCGGTCCGCGTTCCGCGCGTACGGAATGTACGAACCCGAAGGGAGCGTCCTCTGCAAACGTACCGCCTCTTGCGCGAGCGTGGGCTTATGGACCGGGAAAGCGTGGTAAGAAGGTTGCTGTGTGGACTGTCGCGGCGCAATTACAGGCAGGCGGCCCAAGTCTTCACCGATAGTATGGGGTTGAGTGCCAGCAGCATAGGCAACGCCTTCATGACGCAGACGGCAGCGCTACTGAAGGCATTTGAGACGCGCCGCTTCGATCAGCACACCTTTGCGGTGCTCCTGCTTGATGGCAAGTATTTGGCTGGTGTGCAGATGATCGTAGCGATGGGCATCACGACCGAGGGCGAGAAGGTCGTCCTGGGCTTTGCGGAAAGCCGTACCGAGAACAGTGCGCAGGTGGAATCGCTGTTGCAGGATCTGTTGCATCGGGGCTTCACCCATACCGACAAGCTGTTGGTACAGGTGGACGGTAGCCGCGGGCTTCGCAAGGGGATCGGCGCGGTGTTTGGGGATGCGGTCGTATTCCAGCGCTGCCAATGGCACAAGCGTACCAATGTGACGCGTCACATCAAAAGCGAGCCAGCGGCCACGCATATGAAGCGTCGGCTTCAGGCGGCTTGGGAGCTACCCACGTACAAGGAGGCACGGGCGGCGCTTGTGTCGCTGCATGGAGCGCTGCAGCGATCGTATCCGAAAGCCGCACGCAGTCTGGAGGAGGGTTTGGAGGATACGCTGACACTTCACCGGTTGGGGGTGCGGAACCAGGCTGTCAGAGACAGTCTGAAGACGACGAACATCATCGAGAACCTCAACAGCATTATTGCGAACCGATCACGGAACGTGAAGCGCTGGAGATCATCGGGGATGCGTCAGCGCTGGTGCGGGGCGATATTCATGCAGTACGAGTCGAATCTGAAGCCGATACGCCGGGAGGACATGAAGGAGCTGGTGCGCCAGGCTAACTGGCCGGATATAGCGGGTGAAAGTCCCGTGTTATGAAACTGAAACCAGGTACATATCTCCGCGAGCCGTGCGTGGCCACCCGTGAGGGTGGGCGCGAAGCGTCGGTAGCGGTGCGTGTGGCCAGGGTTATTGAGCACCGAAAAACATGTAATCTGGGTCGCCGAGGCTTTCAGCTCGGTCGAAGGCAACATGTCCGTCATCGTTATGGTGAGACGGCGGACAGGCCCACGGTGTCCGGGACCCCATGGACGCATGTACATATCCTGCTGGGACCTGGGAGATCTTCTTGTTGCCCAGCGCTACGGGCGGGGCCGCCAAAGCCAAGGCGAAAGCCGAGCGGAGGACGTACGGCAAGGAGAAGTCAGATGCGACGATACGTAGCTGTGAAGCCGACGAACAAAGCGGGGGTGCCCTCGTGGCGGAGTCAGTGGAGCGAAGCGTCGCACCCAAGGGGAAATCGTGCAGTCCCACACGTACCGGACTCAGTGCCGGATTTTGCGCGTCCCAGGGATGAATCGGTTACGGCTGCGGGTCGGCTTGCCGACCTGCTAACGTCATGCGCGGCAGCGCGACCCAAGGGAGGAGCCGGATGCGTTAGCGCGCACGTCCGGATCTGTCCGGGGCCCCCGGGGAAACCTGGGGGCTACCGGTGTGCCAGGCATGGTCAACAGCTTGGAGGTGAAAGTCCTCTATCCAGCCAGATGACGGCGAAGGATTAGCGAAGCGCAAGGGCGTCGCCGCGAGGCGGGGTCTGAAGGAAGCGTGTAGCAAACCCGCGACCTGATGAACAAGAACCGAATACGAGGCCTACCCGATCGGACGAGCGAGCCGGTTATCGCAAAGTCCGCGTCATCTATGCGTCGGGGTGGTACATTCGGCAGGTGTGCGGGGAAGGCGGTTGGTCTTACCCTGGGAGATCTGCGTTGTGTCCGGCCAAGCCGGACTGAACGTGTCGCAAGGCATGTGATCGCAACGCAGAAGTCAGCAGAGGGCAAAGTAGTCGGCACAGCTGACGAAGGCCCGAACAATGGACAGGGGTAGTAGGACGGGAAGCTCATGCGACCAATGCGGCAGAATATCCAGCTAACGCTGCCTTTCACGTGGGACAGCCCCGGTGAATCCGGTGGAGCCCATGAGGAAGGGACCGAAGTTCGCGCGGCGCAACCCGAACCCGAACTCCCGGCACGCTCGGCCTGGTGGCCTTGGCACCCAAGCCGGTTCGCTCAAGTCCATTGAACCGCCGTGTACGGACCCGTACGCACGGTGGTGTGGGAGGGTGGGGGCCGTGAGGCCCCTCCCTATCCCGATGGATACCCAGGCGCTGACCACCTCCGGGGGTCGAGGGGTTAGTGGGGATTCGGTCTGCCGGCCCCAAAGGGCTGCAAAGGCAACACCTGCCGCTAGATGCCGCGCGCAGTAGCGCGCTGCTGACGCTGGCATAACGCAAAACCCGCAGCTGTCTGGACGCTCTGAGGCGTTGCACCCTGCCAAGATCGCCGCTTACGCGTGCAATCAGAGGATACCTGCGGGATATCATGCCCGAGAAGTCACTCCACGAGCCTGCCTACGCCCGAAAATCCGCGTGTGAGCACGCAATTGGGCCCACATAGGCATGCACCGCCCCATTTGCACCCATACAATCGGCCCGAAGCGCAATCCATTGCCAAAAGATATCTACTTTGAGGGCCCATCTCGGCAGAAGCTGCCGAAACCCAACTTAAAAATGTGCAATCCCCGACGGGCGACGGGGCGCATAGACCACCCTGTGGGGTCGCCGGTGATCGTATGCCCGCATCGTTTCGAGGATCGCGACCTGATACCACGTTGGCTAGCCTCAATTACCGCGGCAATTTAGCCCTGTGACAATCAGGGTCTTTTCGATAGCTGTACGCGGAGCGTCTTATTGCCGAGCCACGGGATGCGCTCGCGTAATTCGGGGTATCCCGCAGAGACCAAGTAGTGGGCTCTGGCTCGTGCGCGTAGCTGGACGAGGATCTCGTCTTCGGTGATGGTGACCTTGCCACTATGGCGCACCAGGTCGCGATAAATCGTGCGCGATTCCGCTTTTTCATAGCCTGCGCCTGCGCGTGCGCCAAGGAGTCGGTAGAGCACGCTGGCCATGACCGTCAGCTGCACATCCACATTGATCCGCATGGGTACCGCGGAGCTCAATGCATCCATGTGGAAGAAGTCGATGGCATCACTGATGACGTTTTCGATGATCATGCGCCGGGCGTAGCGGTCAACCAGCTGTGCGGGCGACCGCTTCATCCGGTTGGTGATCAGAATGGTCGGCTTGTCGTGCCCCAGACCCTTGACGATGATCTGCCGTAGGGGATAGGGGTATCCCCGCAGCTTTACGACCTCGTCGGCAATGCGCGGCGTGCGGTAAGCGCGGCCAATGTTTTTGAGGCGAATCTGCCTCCAGGCCGACTGGTCGAGTGCGTTAATGTGCTCGATCAGCGCGGCATGCCGGCGCCGTAGCGTAATGAAGTCAATGTTCAAGGCGGTGAGCTTGGCCAGATTGGCGTACACGGTGAACCGGCTGTCGAAGACCAGCTCTCCCGGAACCTGCCCGGTGCGGGCTCTCCAGTAGTCGACAAAGCGCATAATGGCGTCATTTTGCGTTTCCTTGCGAATCGTAGCGTCGGCATAGCAAAAGACGCGGGCCTCGGCATCGCGTGCCAGCATGGTGAGCACACCGCGTTGGCGGCGGCTGCGCTTGGAGACGTAGTGCTTCTGCAAGAGCGCCTGATCGCCGTGGTAGGGAATGGTGTGGAAGTCCAGGTCGATGGACCGCCCGGGGCCAAGGGCATCGGCCAGCTTTGCTGCAGCATGGTACCACTGGTGCATCAGGGGTCCCGCAAAGGTCGGATCCACCTGGATGGAGTATTCCGTCAACGTGGTGCGCTTGGGAATGGCGTTCAGACCGGCAAAGAGGGCCAGGCCCTCATCGAGGGTTTCGGCCATGACTTGGGAAGGCCGACCGATGCCGGACAGCTTGAGTGCCAACAGGGAGCGCACCGCACAACCGGCCGGTATCATGCGTGTGCCGGGCATGCCTGCGGCGGTCAGCATCGGATCAAGCTGCATACGAGCCAGATCGAAGGCGAACAGAAAAAGGCCGGCAAAGTCGGTGTGAAAGGTGCGCGAGGCGAGGTCCAGCTTTCGCCTGTCGGCTATGGTGGTCACCGGAGATCGCTGATGCGGCGGGCGGCGGGGCAGGCGCTGGATGCCTTCTCTGGTGAAGACGTTCTGGATGTAGCCCAGGCTGGCCGACATGCCTTCCTGGCGCAAAAGCTGCTGGATCTGGTAGATGGAGGCGTTGTGCTCTTTGCGGAGGGCGACGATGCGGGCAGCTCGGCGATCAGGGGGTTTGGCTGCGGGAGTCGAAGCGGCGGGTTGGGGCCAGAAGAAGTCGGCAGCGGGCTGTTTTCTGAATCGTCGCAGGAGGTTGCGGAAGGAACCCGGAGTATAGTTGCCTCGCTTGGCGGCTTCTTCTATGGAGCATCCTTCATGGAGGTAGGCTCTGATGGCTTCGTACCGCCTCATGGGCAGGCCGTCGGGTTGGGCGAAGAAGTCGGATCGGCGCATGATCGTAAGGTATGAAGTATGAAGTCATTACCAATATAGTAACAGCATGCTAAATAATCAAGGCCAGATACTTGATAGCGGCATATTATTCCGCTTTCAGGGCGGAATTGGGAAATGTTAGACGCACATAGTACTGAAACAGGGCAGCAAGACGACAATCTCGCTGAAAGTAGCAGTGTGATAGCGTGCCAGAAATATACTTCTATATCAGTGGTTATCTATTCATACGTTCACACCCACTATGTATACAAGAAGGCATTAGTCCGGTAATAGAAGTCAAAATCACGCAAAAGGCCTGCAAACAGTGCACCTACTAAACGCTCCGCGGAAATTCAGGCTAGCCGAGATAGCAGGGTTCAACGAGATATATGTGGCCCGCGAAGTACCGTTCATGCGCGCGCCTGCTACCGGGCGGGAGGCGGGTCGCATGGATATCGTCATAGCGAGCAATCAAGCCGCATCGGAGTGGTATGGGTTGGAGATCCAGGTTGTATATTTTTCAGGCGACGGCATGGCGAGGGAATTCGAGCAGCTCCGCAGTGACGGCGGAAGCGCGCCGCCGATGCCTGTTGGGCGTCGGCGGCCTGATTGGCGATCATCCAGTGCGAAGCGCCTGATGCCTCAGCTGGAGGTGAAGACGCCTACATTACGGCGCTGGGGAAAGAAGCTGGCCGTCGCTGTGGACTGGTCCTTTTTTGAGGCCATCGGCGGGAGGAGCGACAATCCATCCCACGACCTCAATGATGGGGACATCGTATGGCTAGCCTCGATTTCCAAGAGTCAGAATTGAAGTGAGTCCTCGCCCGTCGATACAAGCCCTTTGTGCGCCCTGACAAGGGCTTTTTGATTCTCTGGCTCTATATCTGTTTGTCAGGTGGCATACGTATCATCACTATCAGCTAGTATATACCACTCTATCATATTGACGAAGGCATCAAGGGCCTGCGTGTATTCTAACGCCTTCAGGACGGTATTTGGTGGGTATTAAGATATCTTTGGAGACATCAGGGTCCTTTTTGGCCACCAATGGCCGCAGTGACTTGCATCTGTGTTGTTACTATACTACATTGGTATATACTATGTACCTGTACTGTTTCGTATGTCATCGCTTGCCCATCTCTTCCTACAACCCTCCAACCCCAACCACCGCCGGTATGAGGCCCTGCGTGCCATGCACGTCGAGGGCCTCTCCGCTGAAGAGGCGGCGCGACGCTTCGATTATCACAAAGGCAGCGTCCGGAACCTTGCGGCCCAGTTCCGCAAGAAGCCCGTGATCGACTTCTTCCGCATCAGCAAGCCCGGTCGCAAGCCGCAGCCTGCAGCGCCCCTGCATATCCGCCGCACCGAGCGCATTCTTGCGCTGCGCAAGCAGGAGAACCTCTCCGCCAGTGAGATTCAGCAGCGGCTGGCTCAGGAGAACATCCCGGCCGGCATCTCCACCATTGCCCGCACCATCAAGCAAGCTGGACTGCCCCGGCTCTGGCGCCGCACGCGAGAGATGCGCGAGGAGCACCATGCTCGGCGGGCACCCGCGGCCGATGTCCGCAGGCTGGACCTGAACCCCCGCCACTTCCGTACCCGCTTCGGAGGCCTGTTTCTGTTCGCCTTTGATTTGGCACGCCTGCCGATAGACTCCCTGCTGGAAGCCGGCGGCATGCCCGGCAGTCAGCGGCTGCCCGCCGGTTGCGCCTTCCGGGCGCTACTGGCCTTGAAGCTCTGGGGCATAGGCCGGCCCCATCACGTGATGCCGGACATCCTGGATGAGGGACCCGCCCTGTTTGCCGGGCTCAATGTCATGCCTAAACGGTCCACGCTCTCTGAATACAGCTGCCGGGTGGATCCCCGTCGGCTGCCACCTTTGATGGACCAGTGGCATCACGGCATCATGGCATTGGACGCACGACTGGGCCGTGGCACCTCCTTCGACCTGGACTTCCACACCATTCCCTATCACGGCGACCGGGCTTTGGTCGAGAAGCACTACGTCTCCAAGCGTAGCCGGCGCCAGCGGGGCATCCTGGCCTTCGTGGCCCGCGATGCCGCCGGCCGCACCTTCGCCTATGCCCACGCCCAGGTCTGCAAGGAAGGGCAGAATGACGAGATCCTGCACTTTGTCGATGGCTGGCAGCAGCGGACGGGCCGCAGGCCGGCCGAGCTGGTCTTCGACAGTCGCCTGACCACCTACGCCAATCTGGCTAAGCTCCATCAGTGGGGCATCCGCTTCCTTACCCTGCGCAGGCGGACGGCTAAGCTGCTGGAGACCCTGATGGCCCTGCCCGCGGAGTCCTGGCGCACCATTCGGCTCTCCAACGTAGGGCGGGCCTATCGCACTCCGCGCGTGTTTGAAGAAATGATTCAGCTGAAGGGCTACCCCGAAAAGCTCCGGCAAATCGCCATCACGCACCTGGGGCATGAAAAGCCGACGCTGCTGATAACCAATGACATGAAAACCTCGGCGGCGAAGCTCATAGACCGCTATGCCCGACGCATGATCATTGAAAACAACCTCGCCGATGCCATCGACTTCTTCCATATGGACGCGCTCTCCGCGGCGGTGCCCATGAAGATCGACGTAGACCTGCAGCTGACCCTCATGGCCAGCGCGCTCTATCGCATGCTGGCCCACCGCGTAGGCGGGCTCTATGCCAAGAGCAAGGCACGCACGCTCTTCCGCGAATTCGTCGCCGCCCCCGCCACCGTCACGCTGAGCGAAGAGCAGGTCACCGTACGGCTGGGAAGGCGCGCCCACAACGGAGCGCTGCTCAAAGCAGGATACCTGGACATGACCGAGCCCATCCCGTGGCTCCAGAATCGACGGCTGCGCATTGACTTTGTCTGACAGGAAGCAATCACGTCGTTAATGCGAATTATTGCTCTTGGAAATCCAGGCTAGTCCTACCCTGTCCCCAAATTAGCGACTTGACTTTGTAAATCATGCCGTGTAGCTTTGCGGCATGCTTACGCAGAGCCAGATTCTTCGCACGCTGCGGACCTCTGAGCCGCGGCTTTTGCGCACATTGGAAGCGCATGCCGGTGAAAGCCGTACGGCCATCAGCCGTCAGGTGTGCCATGCATTCGGCTTTCGTGATGCTCGTGGGAATCTGCAGCAGACCGGGTGTCTGAAGGCGCTCAAGACGCTGGAATCCGAGGACAGGCTGTCGTTGCCGGCGCCCAGGCGCACCATTGCAAGCGGTACGCCCCGGCTGTTGGACCAGCCGGTGCCGGAACCAGTGGAGGTGCCCGCTTCGCTCAAACAGATCAAGGGCCTGGCCTTGGAGTTGGTGGAGGATGCGGCGCAGCGTGCGCGCTGGAACACCCTGATGGCAGCGGAGCATCCGCAGGGGGTGAGGCAGTTTGCGGGCGCGCAGATAAAGTATTTGTTTCGGAGCGATCACGGGTATCTGGGCGCGATCGGTTTTGCGGCTTCCGGCCTGTATTTGGGACCGCGCGACCGGTGGATGGCCTGGACGCACGCGCAGCGCCAGCAGCACCTGATGCGCGTAGTGGGCCTGAACCGGCTGTTGATTCGGCCAGGCGTAAAGGTCAAGAACCTGGCCAGTCATCTTCTGGGGAAGGTGCTCAAGCGGTTGCCCGTGGACTTTGCGGCGCGCTACGGCTATGCCCCGTGGGTCGTTGAGACCTTTGTGGGGCCTGAGCAGCGGGGGACCTGTTTCCGTGCGGCGGGATTCCACTATGTGGGAAGGACCACCGGCCGGGGTCGCCATGCCGAGACCAAGGCGTGTACCCGGACGAAGAAGGCGGTGTTCGTCTATGATCTGGACCGCCGGTGGCGCAAGCATCTCGGGGTGGCGCACGTAGATGCGTATCCCAAACTGGAGGTTGGCGCGGGACTGGATGCCGAGACTTGGGCGGCGCAGGAGTTTGGAGACGCACAGCTGGGGGATAAGCGGCGGACTACCCGCCTGGTCAACAGTGTCACTATATTGGCACGAGCGCCCGGCGAGTCCATAACGGCCACCATGAAATCCGATCGTGCCGCGATACGGGGATATTATCGCTTCATAGAGAAGGCCAACGAGCGGGGAACCACGCCCGCGGATATCCTGGCGCCGCATCGCCGTCGTACGATAGAGCGGATGCGCACGGAAAAGACGGTGCTGTGCCTTCAGGACGGCACGGACATCAACTACAGCACCCGTCCTGCGTGCGAGGGCTTGGAAGTGATCGGGCGCAACCAGACCACCGCGAAAGCACGGGGGGTGCATTTGCATACGACGTTGGCGTTGAGTGCGGAGGGGTTGCCGCTGGGCGTGCTGCGCTGTGCCTACAGGACCCAAGCGGGAAAGCACGCAGCTAAGACGCAGCAATGGATCGACGGACTGCATGACCTGGCCGAGGCGGCCACACACCTCAGCAGCAAGACCCGCGTACTCTGCGTCATGGATCGGGAAGCGGACATCTTTGCCCTGTTCGCCGCGCAGCAACAAGTGGGACGGGTGGATCTATTAGTACGGGCCAAGGCGAATCGGAGACTGGAAAGAAAGGGTCCGTTGTTGTTTGAGTTCATGCGCCAGGGGGCGCCCAAAGGTACCCTTGAGGTAGCGATACAGCGGCTGAGCCGTCGCGAGAAGTCGGGCCGTGTCAAGCATAAGGGCCGTGCGGGCCGCATCGCACAGATGGAGGTACGCTACCGTACGGTCATGCTTCCGCCCACCCGTGGACAGCAGGGCGGCCCGGTGAAGGTCACCGCCATACATGTTGGAGAGGCGGACCCGCCAGAAGGACAGAAAGCGATTCAGTGGTACCTGCTCACGACAAGGGAGGTGACCTCGGTGGCACAGGCCGTAACAATGGTCGACTATTACATGTTACGCTGGCGTGTGGAAGACGGCTTCCGGATTCTCAAGAGTGTGTGCAAGGTGCAGGAGTTGCGCTTGCAGAAGGCCGATAGTCTTCACCTGGCCATCACCATCAACATGGTGATGGCGTGGCGCCTGCACTTGATGACGTTACTGGGTCGACAGGACCCGGAAGCACCAGCCGAGATCCTGTTTACAGATATTGAGCTGTGCGTGCTACGAGAATACGCCGAAGGATTCAACCTGGCGTCTCCCGATGATCTGGCTGCAGCCATTCTGCTGGTGGCGCTGATGGGAGGATACATGAATCGGAAAAGCGATCCGCCGCCTGGCGCCAAAATCATGTCGCGCGGCTACATCCGGTTGGAGACCGGGGCGGTACTGTTCTCCCTGCTTCAGAAGAAGTACGGACTGTGGCCGCCATAGGGTGTTTAGAAAGAAGAGAGAAGGCCCACCACAAAGCTCGCCATGGAGGGCTATTGATCAGGACCGCTATTTGTGACGATGCCGCAAAAGCATCGGCAGGATAGGTGCGTGCCTGTGAAGCATGCACGCGCACGACGCAGCTCCTGCCATTGCTGCGCCTGCCAATCCAAGCCTCTTCACCCCCAAATCAACGCCCTTGGTCGGGCATTACAGCCGTGTTAGTTGCACTATCTACACGGACCAACCGCCGCGCGAAAGGCTGGCTTCCGTGCAATCGGCCGTGAGGCCACCTTGTCAAGCCGGAAATGTTGCCGAGGGGTAGGGCTAGTCACCAGATTGCATCCAGAGCATCACCAGCTAATGCGTCACCATTGGGAAGTGTTGTCGCTGGAGGCATCGAGCAAGAAGCTGCTGGCGGCCGATCCGATCAAGCGTGAGGAGTTCGAGAGTCTGGTACGCCGCAAGCTAGTGCGGCTAAGATCGCGAGACGCTCATTAACGGACATGGCAACACTTCCCGCAACAGCCCTGCAAGCCATGCCTTCCGAAGCGGCCGCCCGGGTCGCAGAGGCGCTCGCAGACGCCCTGGCTCCCACCACCGTACACACGTATCAGGCGCTATGGCGCGGTTTCCAGGCATGGGCAAACGAGCACAAGTTCACCGCACTACCTGCCCCGCCCGAAGTGGTGGCCATGTACCTGACGGACCGCGCGGGTAAATCCCACTCCTGGCGCGCGACCACGCTCTGCGCGATCAGGCAGGCCCACGAATGGGCGGGCCATTCCACGCCCGGAGCGCACCCGGCGGTGGCCACCGTGCTCCGGGGATTGCGGCGCAAAGCCGCCAGGGCAGGTCAGCAGCGGACAAGGCAGGCAACCGGCTTAACAGCCGCGATGGTGGGCGCCATCAGGGCCACGGCGTGCCGTCCACGTGCGACAGCAACGGGCCGCACAGAAACCGCCGCCGCTGCCCAACGACGCGGAAAGGTCGATGTCGCGCTCGTGTGCCTGATGCGCGATGCGCTGCTGCGGCGCAGCGAAGCCGCGGCACTCGTGTGGGAGGACCTGCAGGTGGTGGCGGATGGTACCGGACGATTGACCGTGCGCCGCAGCAAGACCGACCAGGACGCCCGCGGCCAGGTGCTCTATGTGTCCCGGGCTACGGTAGCGGCCCTGCAGGATGTCCGCATGTCTGCGGACGGCGACATGTCTATACTCGGCATGTCCAGTCGCACTGTAGCCCGCCGCATTGCGAACGCAGCCCGCCATGGGGGATTAGAGGGGCGCTTCACGGGCCACTCTCCCCGGGTAGGCATGGCCTCGGACCTGGCTGCGATGGGTATTTCGCTGGTCGAGCTCCAGACGGCGGGACGCTGGAAGTCGTCGTCTATGCCAGCACACTACACCCGCGCCCAGAGAGCCGGAAAGGGCGCTGTTGCCCGCTACTACGCGGCGCAAGCCGCAGAGGCCGCGGAGTAGAGGCGGGAATTATACAGAAAGGTTGACAGCCGCTTCCTGTCATAATTCCCGCCCAATGCATCCAGCTCCAGCATCTCGCATCCTCGCGGGCTTATTATGGGATGGTGATTCACCACCCCGCAGACCGCCATCGATATGTCACAGCATGACACAGGGCAGCTGCAGGCCCGCGCCGGCGACAGGGATGCCCAGTACCAGCTGGCCGTACTGCACCGGAAGGGTGCGGGTGTGCTCCGGAGCGCTGCCAGGGCGCGCGAGTGGTATACCCGTGCGGCCGAGAGTGGGAACCCTAAGGCAGCGCAGGCGATGCAGGTGTCCAGGGAAAGGATGGCCGCCAGCGTCGGCCGGTGAATATGGCGATGTGCTGGGCCTGTAGCAGCCAGACATGGACACTTCTGAGGTCTCGTGCACCATCTACCGCATCGGCTTTGCGGATGGGCGCGCCTACGTGGGCGTCACCTCTAAGGAGGTCGCCGTGCGCATCCGTCAGCACGGCCAGCTGCACGCCGCCGTCAACATGGAGCTTTACAGGCGGCTCAGTGCTGGCCAGCCCTACGAGCTTACTATCTTGGCCGCGGACGTACCTGCAGGTAAGGCCTACGCCCACGAACTGGCCTTCATCCACGCAGAGGCCGATCCGCTCAATCGCCTGACGCGCCTGGCTCCAGGGGCACGCACCTTGCCGCTCGCACCGTCCAACACATCCAGACGCCGCTACAGGGCAGGGCGCAGGCGGAATAAACCTGTGCGCCCTGGCACGTACACATGCTCCCTATGCCGGGATCGCCTGCCGCACACCGCTTTCTACAAGGACCGGACCCGGTTCAATGGGCTGCACTCCCGCTGTAGGGACTGCTACAACAGGGAGGCGGCTCGCCGCCGTGGGTCGCTACCGGCGCCTGCAGGGGCGGATGGTAATCCATGAGCGAGAGGTGCGCCTTGACAGTCGTTCTATAGCCGCGATGCAAGGATACGCCCATGCTGTCATGGTCAAGGCATTGGAGGGGCTGCTTAGAAGGTCGGCAGAATAGAGTGAATGCCCTCGGTTTCCCAAGGGCCACTTCCCGTGCGGTACCACTTTCATCCTGTACGAATGATGCCACAGGGGCAGGGGATTAGGAGACGCGGGCCAGGGTGGGGCGCCTATGCCCGTTCTTTCCTATACTGTGTGGGTTCCTTCCCGGCATCCGGCGCGTCAGCTGCCTGCCTATGTACCACACCGACATAATATGTACGGAGCGCATGCAGATTGCTCCGCTGGTGTTCTCAATGCACCGACTGCGTAGGTCCGCGGATGCAGCCGCTTGGCCAAACGGATGGTTTGCGGCCGAGCCAGTGTCGGCGCCGGCAGGCGACTTCGTCCGCCTAGTCTACGTGTCGACAGAGCCGCTATCGGGTGCGGCCGCAGCTCGGCTGAGCTGGTACGCCCAAGCGCAAAGCGGGGGCGAGTGCGGCGCGACGGCGCCTGCCCATTGCGGCGTCCGGGAATCGCCCTAGATCGCATCTTTGACCGATCATGCGCCATCTGCGGCGATTACGGCACCGAGCTGAGCGCGCAGGTACCGTAGCGGTGATAGCTTTTGGATAGTGCCAGGCTCGGTCTGGCAGCTAGTGTTGTGTCCCATTAATAAGCGACGTATATTAATGACTTCACCATCCATGCCAGAAGTCTATGCGTCGCGGAAGAAAACTTGCGCCCCTAGTTCTCTCTAATGAGCAGCGAAACCAGCTCGTCGCCTTGTCGAAATCCACTACTATGCCCCACGGCATGGTTCAAAGAGCGAAGACCATTCTGGCCTGCGCTGCTGGGGACACCAATGCTGCGGTTGCCCGTGCGCTGGGAGTATCCGCGTCCACCGTAAGCAAATGGCGGAGCCGGTTCTTGGACCGTGGCTTGCAAGGGCTCCACGACGAGCTGCGTCCGGGACGGCCCCGAACGCACGATGACGAGAAAGTGGCCCAGGTGATTAATCGTGCGCTGCAACAGAAGCCCGCCCATGCGAATGCTTGGAGCGTTCGCCTGATGGCCGAGGCCGAAGGCGTGTCTAAGAGCACAGTGCAGCGCTGGTTTGCCCTCTTTGGGCTCAAACCCCATCGCAGCAGGACGTTCAAGCTGTCCAGCGATCCCTTCTTTATCGAAAAGGTTCGCGACATCACCGGGCTATATCTAAACCCGCCCGATCACGCGATCGTGTTGTGCGTGTGCATATTCTGATTGAAAGTGCCACCCCAGTCTGATTGAAGGTGCCACCCTAATCTGATTGAAAGTGCCACCCCTGGCGGCCGGATTTTGCCGGGGTGTGTTCTATCGAATCAGGGCGTCTTGTGGGGCGCTGGAGCTTTGCCAAGCCTGAGGGCTTTCGTTGTGCTTTTCCACCAAACGAGCGCACAACGATGCCCCAAGCACGAACCTCCATGCGACAATTCCGAGACGTACTTCGCTACTATCACCGGGAAGGCTACAGCAAGCGCCTGATCGGAGACTCGTTGCATCTTGCCCGAGCCACGGTGCGCAAATACCTCTGCCGTGCAGAGGTGTTGGGACTGCGTTGGCCGCTGCCGGAGGGGCTCACCGACGATGTGTTGGAAGCGATGTTCTTTCCGGAGTCCCGGTCCGCGGCCAAGGCCAGGTACCAGCCGGACTGGGAGGCGGTTAACAAGCAAATGTCCAGGAAGCACGTCACTTTACGAATGGTGTGGGAGTCGTACCATGCCGCCTTCCCGGACGGCTACAGCTACAGCCACTTCTGCGCACTCTACAAGACGTGGAGCGCGTCTCAGGAGGTGGTCATGCGCCTGGAGCACAAGGCGGGCGACAAGCTGCTTGTGGACTTTGCCGGCACCACCGTAAACCTCATTCATCCGGTCACGGGCAAGGCTACCAAGGCCCAGATCTTCGTAGCCACGCTGGGCTGCTCCAACTTCACGTATGCGGAAGCCGTCCCGGATCAATCGCTGTGCAGCTGGATCACGGCGCACGCGCGCGCCTTATCGTACTTCGGCGCTGTGCCGAAGGCGATCGTCTGTGACAATTTGAAGGCTGCCGTCAAGAAGGCGCACCGCTACGATCCAGAGCTCAATCCAACCTACCAGGACTTCGCTACCTACTACGACACCAGCATTTTGCCCGCCCGCGTTCGAAAACCTCGGGACAAGTCTTTGGAGTCTGGATGCGACCTGTAGGATTCATGATGAGGCCGTAGGTGTGGTTTGTGTTTTGGGGCTGATTCTGTACATTGCGAAGGTGCGCTTTCTGGCAGGAATCTGGTGGAGGTCAATGCCTCTGCCCTCCCGGGCTCGTATTCCTACCGTGGTAGCGTGTATGGCGAGTTCGGCGGCGAGTTCTGTGGCGGTTTTGTACCCCTGTGCGCGCATCTTTTCGCGTTGCCGCTCGATTCCTCCGGGCAGGTTATTCCGTACGCGAATGTTGCGAATGCGTTTTGCGTTGAACCGTCCTCCCAAGCTGTCCCGGTGCCCGCGCAGGTCCAGCTCCTCGGCGGCTCGGGTATCATCGTAGCCTGCTTCAAGTAGTGCGTCCAGTTCGACCAGGGCCTGCTTCGAGGCATCGCGACGGATGACCGTTGCGCGGGGTCGGGGCAACTCTACCGGAGGCAGCTCGTGGGTGCGTCCGCCACGCAAACGCAGTCCGACGTTCACCTGGTATCCACTTCGGGTCACGGTGATGTCCTCGATGAGCAGTCCCAAGAGACGCTTCCGGTCCTCGTTGGTGGTACCGGCCGCGTCCCACACCCTGCCAAAGTCGCTGGCCAGCGCAAGGATGCGCTGGTCCAACTCGGCATCGGGCATGCTCATTTGGGCTTTTACATACCGCTCTCGTTCTCTGACAGCTTCACCATGGGCTTTCAGGCGGGCTTCCCATTCGGTCTCCAGCGTCGCGGACACGAGGCGGTTCGACGGGTCCACTTCCATGTACCTTCGACGGGCCAGATCCACCTGGTGCCGCAAGCCTTCAATATGGTTGATTCTCTGGCGGTCTGCCGTGGCAAAGTCGCTGCGCAGCTGCTCGCGTACCATCAGGGAAAGCGCCAGATTCTCCCGGTTAACCGCGGCGACAACAAAGCCGCATACCGCCGCATCCAGCACGTCCCCGCGCATGCTTTGGCATGTACGCGTGCCGCGGCGAACAATGTTCTCCTTGCACAGATAGTACCAGTTGATATCCTTGCAGCCGGAATAGTTGTAGTTCACGCGCATCCTGTGACCACACAGGCCGCAAATGATGCGGGATTGAAGCAAGGCCGCCCCCTTGCGTGGCGACGGCATACGCTCGGCCCCGCGAAGGAAGCTCGCCGCGTTCATGCGCAGGGTCTCCTGGTTGTGCAGATATTCCTCCCAGTCAATGTACCGCACATGGGCATCAGGGATACACACCAGCCACTGGTCCATGGGCAGGCGGGTATGCTGCACGGACCCGTCTGGGCGTGTGCGCGTGCTCGTGCGGCCGTAGGCGTAGCAGCCGGCATAGCGGGGATTATGGAGGATGCGCTGAATCTGGTTTTGATTGGGCACGCCCCAGTGCACTTCACCGCTACCCGTGCGGGGCCGCGAAGGCAGGCGAATCGCTTGTCGCCGGAACCACTTGGTGACCTGCATGGCTGATCCCAGTCGCCGGAAGGTCTTGAATACCAAGGCAATCGCTTCGGTGATGGATTGATCCGGATCCAATACGATCTTGTCTGCATCGGTGTATGCCAACCCGATGGGCAAGGGCAGCTTGAGCTCTCCGCGCAGCGCCTTGGAGCGCTGGCCCCCGACCATGCGTTCGCGAATGCCGCGCAGTTCGTACTCCGAAAGCTGTCCCTTGAGGCCGAGCGGCATCCAATCGTTGATGTCACTTACGTCATAGATCCCATGTTCGTCCAGGATGAGGGTCTTCGCCACGGCTGCGATCCGAAGCAATTGATGCCATTCGGCATTGTCCCGGCACAGGCGCGATACCTCGAGGCTGAGCACCATGCCCACCTCTCCGGCACCGACACGCGCGCGCAGATCCTGGAATCCCGTGCGATTGGCACTGGTGGCGCCGGACTTGCCCTGATCCTCGTCAATGACGTCAATCCGGTCCTCGGGCCAGCCCAAGGCAATGGCACGTCTGCGCAGGTCATACTGGCGGAATTGACTTTCCTTGTTGGTCTGCACCTGATGAAGCGAGGACTGGCGGATATACAGGCAGGCCCGGCGGTTGAGATGGTCGGCGGTGATCTTATGGGATGAGGGTCTGGGCATAGGCAACACGCAATGAGTGGATGAGATGGCAGCTCATGGACGCGGCCTGCCTAAGCAGTGGAGCTGATGGTGCGATGGGTGCAGGCACGCTCGGAGCACAGATGCCCGGCACCCGTGCAGAAAGCACCAGCGCGCGCGCCAGGCCATGGTGGCACACCATGGAGATGGCCTGGCTGTGCAGGCCACTGAGCCACCGCTGGCGCCACCGGCCATAGCGATGGGTGTCCTGGCAATGGAGCACTGCGTCATGAGCGCTTTCCAGAGTTTTTTTTAACAGTGCCCGGTGAAGGCCGCTGAAGTGGATGGTCACATCGAAGCGTTCGCGTATCAGCTCGGCGAGTTTGCGGACGCTGACGGCGCCATGCGTGGCCCGGTAGTCCTCGGCAAAATCCAGGATCTCGGGCGTGATCTTGCGGCGTCCCCGTGGCCCGCGGCGCCCCGGAATCAGGGCCTGCAGGCCGCCTTCCCGAAAGGCGCGCTTTGCGCGCACACAGGTAGGTACGGACATGCCGAACCGGGCCGCAGTCTCTTCGAGGGTCGTGTCTTTCTTATGAGAGCGTATCATCTCGTAGCGGACCTGCAGGAGGTCTCGCGGATCGAAGAAGGGGCTGCCTTCAAACAGGGGATCGGAGACCGCTTCCGGGTGCGGGTTGAGGGTTCCGGACTTGCGCAGGCGTTCGCTTTTGTTGTTGGGCATACCGTCAAGAGTAATGATCACCATGGAATATACACACTGCTTTGGAATGCGACAACAATTACGCATAGAACAGCGATTAAATGCGGCTATATGTCGCTTCATTTGCAGTGATGTTGCGTAATTCTTGATCAGGCGGTTGCATTATTGTTGATCATCCATAAGTGTGTCCACCAGCGACCTCAGTGCCACAAGATCGTCTGCCCGAAAGAGTGCACGGCCCGCCGATGCCCGCTCGAAGTCGTCTACCACGCGCAAGTCTGTCCACGCTCTGGGCAAGCACCGCAGCGTGTCCTCATCCACGATGCAGCGCACCAGCTGCACATTGCCGGTCGTCAGGCAGTATTGGCGCGGGAATCGGCGCCCGCGCCATGGATGGAAGGGATGCGTGACTTCCACACAGCCGTCTGAGCCGGCCGCCGCGACATGCTGCCGCCGTCCGGCATCCGGCAAGGATGATCCGCTGGCTTGGGCTAACGATGATTCCGGCTGCTTCGCATTTGGCAACCTGAGATAAGGCCCCAGCGGAACAAGCCGTGAAGCTGGTCGGGGGGTGGATTCTGGCGAAGCTCCACGATCGCCGGTTCTTCAGCATTGCGGAGCTCAATAAAGCGATTGCCCCGCTACTGGAAGAGCTTAACGACAAGCCCTTCCAGAAAAAGTCCGGCTCACGACGCAGTCATTTTGTGGAGCGCGACTTGCCCGCCATGCGTGCACTGCCAGCCGTGCCGTTCACCTACAGGGACTGGAAGAAGCTGACCGTCCATATCGATTACCACATACAGCTGGACCACGCCTACTACAGCGTCCCCTACCGCTATGCGCGCAAGAAAGTGGATGTCTGCATCACGGAAAACGTGGTGGAATGCTTCCTGAAGTCAAAGCTCATCGCCGCTCATGCGCGCTTGCGGCAGCGGGGACAGCGCAGCACACATAAAGATCACATGCTCAAGGGGCATCGCCAGTTTATCGATCAGGAATACCACCTGGACCAGACCCGCAAGATTGGACCTGATACCTCGGCGCTGGCCTTTGCAATCCTGGCAAACCGCAAGCACCCGGAGCACGGCTACCGCACGATCATGGGGCTTGTACGGCTACAACACACCTATCCAAAGGAGCGCCTGGAAGCGGCCGCTCGCCTTGCACTACAGCTCGGCACCTACAACTATCCCAGTGTGGCTGCCCTGCTTAAGAGCGGGCGTGACCTGCGGGAAGCGCCCGCGGCCAATCCCCCGGCCATCCTGCATGAAAACCTTCGCGGCGGAGACTACTTCGCCGACGGATCACTGTTTGCCAACCCTGAACCTGAAACGCCCTGAGCCTATGCTACACCATCCCATTATTGACAAACTCGAACAACTTCGCTTCTACGGCATGGCCAACGCGCTGCGTGATCAGTTGGCACAGCCCGAAAGCGACCGGCTGAGCTTCATGGAGCGCTTAGGCCTCATGGTTGATCGGGAAGCCAGTGCCCGCGCAAACAGGGCCCTGAAGCTTCGATTGCGACGCGCCCACTTGCACCAGGCGGCCTGCATCGAAGATTTGGACTTTTGCGCGCCGCGCGGACTGGATCAAAGGCTGATGCTCGATCTGGCCAGTTGCGACTGGATCCGCCAACATCTCAATGTGATCATTACCGGCCCCACCGGCGTGGGCAAGAGCTTCATTGCCTGTGCCCTCGCCCACAAGGCCTGCCTGGAAGGCTTCAAGGCCCGCTACCACCGCCTGCCGCGCCTGCTCGAAGAACTTGCACTCGCCCGCGCGAGCGGCCGCTATCTGCAAGTCCTGCACACGCTGTCCCGGCTGGATGTGCTCGTGCTCGATGATTGGGGCCTGCAAAGTGTGACGAGCGCGCAGCAGGAATGCCTCTTTCAGATTCTCGATGACCGGATCCAGAAACGCTCCACGATCGCTACCGGTCAAATGCCGGTCGAACACTGGCACGAGACCATGCCTAACCCCACGCTCGCGGACGCCATCCTCGACCGGCTCGTACAACCCGCCTACCGCATCAAACTCAAAGGCGAATCGATGCGAAAACGACTGCTGAAAACACCAGCCCACACGCATCAAGAAAATCCGTAAACTCGTTCAATTCAACCTCCGAAAACATGCATCTAACCCAGCGCGTCCACATGGCTGCAGGGTGGTAACTTTAAATCAGATTACCCTGGCACTTTCGTCAGAATACACATGCGTGGACGAAAAGAGCCAAATACAAGCACTCAACCGCTCCCAGCCCACGTTGCCATTGGGGCTGGGCTATGTAGAGGGGTACACCCATGACTACATCCGCCATGGCACGACTACACTGTTCGCAGCACTCAACATAGCCACGGGCAAGGTAATTGGGAAATGCATGGCGCGGCATCGGCATCAGGAGTTTCTCTCCTTTTTGCGACTGCTCGAGCGCGAAACTCCGAAGGATCTGGATCTGCACTTGATCTTGGACAACTACGCAACGCACAAGCATCCGAAAGTTATGGCGTGGCTGTCCAAGCGGCCTCGTTACCACCTTCACTTCACGCCTACCTCCGCATCGTGGCTGAACCAGGTTGAACGGTGGTTTGGTCTAATCAGTCGGCGCGCGATCAAACGGGGTTCGTTTACAAGCGTAAAGCAGTTAAAGCAGACCATCGAGCAGTTCATTGCAGCGTACAATGAGGAGGCGACGCCGTTTGTTTGGGTTGCTACGGCGGACTCGATCTTCAGTAAGATTCAACGTTTAACGTCGCGTATTACTGGGACATAACACTAGGTACTCCCGAGGTAGTCGGCGAACTCGGTCAGCGTGGCTGCTGACGGAGAATGCTAATGAAGAATCTTACGCTTCTATTGTTGGTCCTTCTGCTTCCGGCTAGTGCGGGAGCGCAGGAGGCTATTGTACTGCCTGAACGCGGCATGGTCATGGAGGAGGGCGTGTGGCAGACACCGACGCCCACGACGGCGCTGCGTGCTCTAATGGCGCAGAAGGGACCTGGGAGCTATGAGGCCGCTGTGGCCGTGCTGCGGCAGAAATTCGATACCCACCCGGCTGCGGAGCTGGAAGCATTCGCTGCTGACCTCGGACGACTCATAACTGACGGGACCGAGATCCAGTCGATGGCCGCCGACTTGGCTCTGATCTTTGCTGCGAGCGACTACCAGGACGGTACCCCGTATGCCGGGGCTGCTGATGTATTCATATGGGTCTACGAGACACTTGAGGATCGTAGTCATCCCAAGGCGTATGGCGCCTTGAGCGGGGTTTACACAACAGGCGGCGTTGACTACGTTCGCGACCTGTTCAAGGCAAGCGAACAGCCTTTAGAACCCTGCTTCCAGTCCGGGGAAGCAAGGTTCTTGGTGCCGGGAGAGGATCCGCCTCCGCTGCCTCCGCTGGAGGAGTGGTGTCCCAACACATCTGTGTGGTGTCAAGCAGGCCGAGTCCTGCTGCGTGGTGGAAGGGGTGGCCGCCCTGATCCCGCCGCTCCTGATCCTGAGCTGCACGCGCCACTGTGCGAACGTAGCCGCCCGGTATTATCGTTCATCCCTTGAACGCGAAGCGGCCGTGGGTGCTGTGAAGGGTCCGTCGGTACGAGTGGACGAATTCATCGGAATACGCACCAGTCGTTCATTCCCGTTTTTCGGGGTCTAAAACATTTCCGATAATAACACGTCGGGGGAAAGAATTGAGCGCCGTCAGCCCCGCGTCATGCCCTTGTGGCATCAGGGCACAATGTTCCAGACAGCCACCAGCTCCACGCCAGTTTCCTCGTCGTCGATTATCCCATAAGCCTTCCCGCCGCGGACAGCGTACAGATCCACGTGCACTGGCAACTTTGTTGTAGCCACTATAGCACCGCTTTCTCCATCCAGCACCAGCCAAGTCGTTTCTAGAGCACCTTCCGGCCAGCTGAGCTTAACCCACAGGCCGCCCTTGTCATCTGCCAGCAAGGCCATATACGCCGGCTTGGTGCCGGGCATGTCTCGGCTGAGTGGTGCTCGAAAAAAATTGGGTGCACGCTCTAGTGCGGCTGCCTTATCAGCCGAACTCAACGGTACCTTTGCATGTGGCACGGTAAATTCGCGCGCCAAAATCCCTTCCGGCGTCACCGACTTAAAACTTACGTCCTCGTTCCATCCAAAGTAAATCAGACGATCAGCCCCTACGGCAAAGAACGCGCTACGCCCAAACGCGCGCGGATAGTCAGTTGAGCCTCTGCTGTGCTCTAGCACTACCGTTTCATAAGAAGGAAGGGGTGCCAAGGAATCACGCACGATGCGGCCACTCCAGTCTACAAGCTTGACTTCGTTCAAACGTTCTGGACGCAGGACGTACTTCATAAGTAGCCCTTCTGGCGTAGTTGCCAGGATACCCCAGGGGGTCGATTGAGGAGTGGCGCCGACACCAATCTTCACTGTCGAAGCTACCTTGAAATCATTGGGGGAAAAAACCGTTACCCGATCACTGCGATGGTCGAAGGCATACACGGAATCATGTGGTCCTATATACATATAGGGCTCGTTCTCAAATTCTCCGGGTCCTGCGCCTTGACGGCCAATTTGGCGAATAAAACCGCCTTCACCTGAAAACACAAGAATCCCGTAGACTTGCCTTGCCCGCACATACACCCGGCCTTTTGAATCTGCCGCTACTGCATTCACGTCCTCAAATAGTATCGTGTCGCCTGCCGCTTCGTCGCCGATACGGACAGTTTCCGTGAGCGTGAGTACCGGGGCAGGTTCAAGGGAAACGGAGGGTTGAGAACGCTGGCATGAGGCTACGACTATCAATGAGGCCAGCAAAGCGATCACGGTGAACACCTTGGCGTCATTCAAGAAGATTGGCATGTAGCTGGGTAGATAGAGTTCATTCTAAGGTCATCCTGATCAAGGTACGTTATGGATTTTCAGGAAATGGCCTATGAGAGGCACTCGAGCAACCCGCTGGTCCGAGGCACCGAACAGGGCGACTCAGTGCTACAGCCGTGCAGAAGCGCCCTAATTGTGCATTGCACCCCCCACGCTAGAGGTATAGGATGGATTCTCGAATAAGGTCTGATGAACGACATTATCGAAAGGTAACTCTGGTGCCTGAAAGACGCCAAAACCGTAGCGAAATCCTGTCCGATCGCGCCCCACCCGATAGTCGGAATCCCTGACGAACCCCGTTGCCATGAAGATCCTTAAGACCCGGAATCGCCAATAACTGGTCACTTCTTCGTGAGTTTGGGACCTATATATACGATGTAGAGCGGCTGCCCAGCTTTGATCGGCCACGAGAAATGAAGACGAAGCGTCAAGTAGTTCTCCTTTCCGTGCCACGGGCAAAAAAGCGTATCCCCTTGGCTGTCCGGGTGATCGAACTTCAATTCTTTCCGGAAGAGGTTCTTCTCCTGAGTAGACGAGTCGGAGAACCATGATTTACCGCCTTTGAAATACTCCTCGTAAAGCCGCCTACTTTCGGAGGTATATCTCCCCTTCGGACTGACTGCACGCGCAATCTGGTCCAATATATTGAGCAGTACGCAAAGCCTGTTTGCTGAGGATACTTTAAAGGGAACGCCCTCGAGACGGTCAATGCAGTTGCCAGCAAATGTTAGGCTAGTGAAACGGCGTTTAGAAGATTCAATCAGTTCTGTCCAAGATCTTACGGGCTCCTGCTTATCCTGTAGTGCGCCCTCCAATGATGCGGCGTCCAACCAATTGTCGACGGATGTGTATTGGTCTTCTAGGCCATTGTCATCACGCCGCCAGACAACCTCTATTGGCGAAATCTCCCAATCTGACGGCCTAACGCTGACGAGAGAGCAATCAGTTCCATGTAGCTTCCGAAATGCAGCTTCGCCCACTGCGTAGTCTGTGACAATCTCACTGCGGCATTCAAGGTATTCGTCCTCGCCATGCTTGCGTAGATCATCCCAAAATGGGCCACTACTGGTAATCCAGCTCATTATAGCGCGCCGTTGGTCTCGGCTGCACGAATGTCTAATTGCTTGCTGCATCGACATGTCCTGGCGCGGGCTTCGAGAAGTGAACCCTTTATTGCACTCCAATTGGCGTCCAAAACGTTGCGCGATGTCTCTCATCTGGATTAGCCTGTGCAGGGCCGCGCCAAATTCCGAGATGTCGTAAAACTGTTCGTGTACGGACAGGTCGTTAACCAGAAGCTCCATATCAGCTCCAGCCAGCGAAGTAGTTCATGTCCCGATCGAACTGATCAAAAAAGCCTGCTGGCCAGCAGTCAAGGTTGCCGCTGTCATCTAGCTCCGGGCTTTGGACTTGGTTACCTGCGTCGCTGCGTGGGCGAAAGAAATGAAATGCTACATCGCGGCCCGCTAAAGTGCCGGACTTAACGGCGCGTCGTATTCCATTGAGCACATGATCGCTGTGGGTCTCGATCACTACCTGGACGCCCGCAGATGCAGTCTGGGCCAAGAATTCGCCCATGGCTGCCTGGCCCGACGGATGCAAATGGACTTCGGGATTCTCAACCAGCAAGAGCTGCCCGTCACGTGCGGCCAAGGCCGCTACGACGATGGGCAGAACTTGCGTCAGGCCAAAACCGGAATGGATGGGGCGCACAAATCCGGTATCCTTCGAAACTCGGAGCCCAAGAAGCAGCGAACTAGCGCGAGGAATGCGGTCTACCTGCATTACGAAGCCCGGGAAGAACTGGGCCATTCGGTTCTCCACTTGGTGGCGTAGCGTATTGGCTATACCTTCGGCAGCGAGGCCAGGCAACACAGGGTCTTCAGAGTTGGAGTAAAGAATGCTGACAGCATATTCGCCCTTTGCCCCCACCACTGGCGTGAGCTGCGGATCGTCATGCGAATAGAGGTCACGAGGACCAACTCGCTCCGCAGTCAAGTAAGTCAGCCCGCGCAGACAATGCGTCAGCGTATCTTCGCCCGCTGCTTCCGGCAGAAGGTATCGAAGCGGTTTGGTGACATCGAAGTCCAAAGTATGGCCGTCCTCAGTCCTGCCCTGTACATTCCGAACGGCCATAGACATCTCGGTGCGCCCTCCTTCGAATGTCCAACTATATTGCGCCTCATTGCGGCCAACTATGGTGATGTCACAACCTCCCCTCCCATGAACCTGATCGAGCACATCCGTAACCGTACCTAGGCGCACAGCCGATCCGTTGAGCATCAGCCGCGATGACCACTCATGCTCACGCATGGTCTGGTGCAGGATTGCGAGCGCCTGCATAACGGAGGACTTACCGGAGGCATTGATCCCGGAAAGCATCGTCAGCGGACGCACAGGTAGCCTAAGTAGCTCAAAGCACTTGAAGCGCTTCAGGTCAATCTGCGTGACCACCCAGGACCTCTCGTATTTGCGCATGGGCCAGACGGAACCGACACCTTACCCTCTTTAAGTCGTTGGTTCCGATGGAAATCGACGCTTCGAACTCCGGGTCTTTCAAGAGATCTAGCATAGCCTGCCGAAGTGGGTCGGCCCGAGTCTCAACCTGCTCTACATCGTACCTCGAGAGCCCTGTAGACAGCACGTCCCACAAGGAGGCATTGATTGGGCTGCGTCCGCCGGCCTGATTGGCCATGCTCTTCCGAAAGGCGTGGTGATTGAACAGCCGGTCGTTGTTTGCGAGTGCACGGCGGAATTCAGTTGACAGCTGGGCGAATTCGTGCGACGCCATCTTGTTCATAAGACGAAGACTCTCAGCCAGAAAAGCGTCCATATCACGTTTGTACTCGCTTACCCCGAGGAGCTGAAAGGCGCAGAACCGATTGACGAATTCCCGGTCACGCATCGTCCCCCTTTTGAGGGACTCGTCCGTCACCGCTTTGAAGATCTTGCTATCCGCCTCGTCCTTGAGGAATCGCGTGCCACTACCCGAGTACAGGCAATTGCGCATCTGTTGCCGTGTGAGAGGCTCCCCGCTGTTCACCCTTTCGAAGATATCGAGCCTGACGCGTTCCGCAACCTTGGAGTCTATGACATAGAGAATGAGGTTGCAGTCCTCAATTCGATTCTGAATCTTGGCGGGGAGTTCCGAGAACCGCTTGTCGTGGAGGTCTTTTCTAGTGGCCAGCCGCAACCTTAATTCGTCACTCAAGAACCGCTGAAAAGTGGTTAGGCGCTGTAAGCCGTCCACTACGATCATGCGCCCATCTTCGTCCTCTGCCAAGTACGACACGGGCAGTGGAATGCGCATGATCACTGATTCAATCAGCCTGCTCTGTTTGTCTTCCTTCCAAATGAAATCCCGCTGGAAGTCCGGGTTCATAACGTACCGCCCCTTGGTGATGCGCCGAACGATCTCGTGAACGGTGCGCGTTGACTGGCGGATTAGAATGTCGTCAATCGGGTAGGCGGCCAACGATCCGCCGGCTTCATCCAAGCCCTCAACTTCTTCGTTTATGTTAGCACGAGTGGCGGAGCTGGCCTCCACGCTCTCAGGTGTATTGTTCTCTAGCATGTCATTAGTCTAGCGATATGCTTCCGTTTGCACAAGTCCTACAGCCTAGCCTTTCCGTAAAAGCATTAGATAGTAATTGCCCGCATCCTCACGTGCGGCATTCCGCTCCTAAGAGGCAGCGTTTCAGAGGAGTGCTTCATGGAGTGAGGTGCCATGACCCCCAGCCGTTACAGACCGTGCATACGCGCCAACGCGGCGTTCGGCTCCCGCCGCCGCATCCGTGCCTACATCGCCCCGCGTCCTAGCCTGAATTACCACGGGCTGCGGGCAGGTGACAGTTTGCAGTGCAATTCTGGCGCAATACGGCCCTGTAAGGCCCTTTTTCGTCCATTCGTGTCATACCTCGTGTGTTATGTGTAACGAGTGTCACTATACTATAACAGATTCGGTGTAGCGATACGGGTAAGGGAGAGGGCTGCCAATAGCCATGTTTTTCCCTGAAGAGGTTCGATTTGGGCCTTCCTGCCAGCATGCGGGCACATCCAGGCCGGAATATCATCTTTTTTGACACAGGAACGTCACGCATTAGTCATTGCAGTAATAACGGGTGTACTATATTACACATTGTCATTACGAACATGACTAAACACGCCGCTTTCTTCCTCGCACCCAAGAACAGCGTACACCGCCAGTACGAAGCCCTCCGAGCGCGATACGTCGAAGAGCTGCCCCTGGCAGAGGTCGCAGAGCGCTTCGAATACTCCTACGGAACGGTCCGTAACCTCTGTGCTGAATTCCAGAGCAACCCGGAACAGCCTTTCTTTCTCAGTGCTCGGCAGCGCCGAGAGAAGGCACAGCCGCAAGCACCCGAGCCCGCCGCAGAGGCCAGGGCCCTGGCCCGCCAAGGGCGCGATCAGCGCATAGTCGCGCTGCGCAAACAGGAAAACCTGTCCATTACGGAGATCGCTGCGATACTCTCGCAGCAAGGGGTCCCCGTAAGTGGCGTGACGGTCATGCGGGTGCTACGGGCGGCCGGTATCGGCAAGCTTCACCGACGCGGGCTGCAGGAACGACTCGATAACATGCGTCCGGAACAGGCCGCGGTGGCCAATTATCGGCAGCTGGACCTGTCACCACGCCGCTTCCATACCGACTTTGGCGGCCTCTTCCTCTTCGCGCACGATCTGGCCCGTGTCCACTTCGATACGCTGCTTGAGCGCAGTGGCATGCCCGGCAGCAGCATGATTCCGGCGGGCTGCGCCGTGCGCGCCCTGCTGGCACTGAAGCTGTGGGGGCTGCGGCGCAGCGCCCATGTCATGGCCGAGGCCCTGGACCCGGGACTGGCCCTGTTTGCCGGACTCAACATAATGCCCAAGCGCTCCACGCTCACCGAATACTCGTGCCGCGTCCATCCCGACCACTGCCGCAGCCTCATGGAGGGGTGGCACGAGGCCACGCACGGCCTCGGCATCCCGCTCGGAGGAGGAACCTCCTTTGACCTCGACTTCCACACCATCCCCTACCACGGCAAGGACACCCTCGTAGAGAAACACTACATCTCCAAGCGCAGCCGCAGCCAGATGGGCATCCTGTCAATGGTTGCGCGCGATGCGCAGGCGCGGCACTTCGTCTATGTCGATGCCCAGATACGCAAGAAAAAGCGAAACGAGCAGATCCTGAGCTTTGTCGACTTCTGGCGCGAGCGCACCGGGGCCGTGCCGCAGGAACTGGTCTTTGACAGCACCTTCACCACCTATGCCAACCTGGCAAGGCTGCAGGAACGGGGGATCGCCTTCCTGACGCTGCGGCGCCGCTCCCGGAAGATGCTGCAGGAGTTGGCCGCCAAACCGAAAGAGCAGTGGCGGCAGATAAGACTCACCAACGTCGGTCGCACCTTCCGCACGCCCCGCATCCTGGAGCAGAAGGTCCGCCTGCGCGGCTATAACGGACACCTCCGGCAGATGGCCATCAAGGACCTCGGCCACGATAAACCCACCTTGCTGCTCACCAATCAGTGGACGACCCCGGCTGCTCAACTGGTCGATCGCTATGCCCGGCGCATGGTCATAGAAAACACGCTGGCCGATGCCATCGACTTCTTCCACATGGATGCGCTCAGCTCCGCAGTACCGATGAACATCGACGTGGACCTGCAGCTCACCCTCATGGCCAGTACGCTCTATCGCCTCCAGGCCACCAGGATTGGCAACGGCATGGAATCAGCCAAGCCGCGTACCCTCTTCCGCAAGTTTGTGCGGGCCGGAGCCGACATCACCATCGAAGCCGATCGCATCATCGTCCAGCTACCCCGACGAACCAATAACCCGTACCTGCGCGCCGCCGGGTACCACAACGCCGCAGAGCCCATTCCCTGGCTGGGCAACCTGCCACTGCACATCCGACTTGCATGACGATCTATGCCTCAATTGTCATGTCCAAAGTCCCCAAAATGACGCGTGGGAATTGAGGCTAGGGCGGATGTTCATGTCGGTGGGCATGCCGTGGAGTCCCGACGTCCCCAAGCGTGGTCAAGGACGATACGGTGCCGCTCAGCCTGCTGTGCGCGTGCGTACCAGCGTAGCGCGTCAAGCACGTCCGCCGACAGCGGATCGGGAGACACATAGACCAAGCGTGCGCGCTGAGAGGTGCCTGCTATAGGCGCGACATCAAAACAGCCCGCCGGCCAGTGCGCTGCGTGGGGTGTGTCGCGCAGGCGGTTCAAGGCGGCCACCAGAGCCGCAAGCCGCGGACGCTCCGTGTTAATGATGTCGGCGTGGTACATGGCCGTGCGCCGCCGATGTGGTGGGTAGCACAGTATAGGGAAAGGCAGGTAAAGAGGTGCCCGCGCCTGCCGCCGGACGGGACTGTCCGGCAAAAGGGTACATGTGGCCGCACCTTGGATACGGACACTCACACCAACCAGCCGCCGTGCACCGACATCTGTATGACTCCACCACAATCAGGGGACTGGCACTGCTGGCGCCGCTTCTAATGACCTCCTGCGACCTGGGAATCTAGCCGATCCACAATGAGCGCACAGTCAACACCCCCCATTGAGGCCGATTACTTGTCGGCCACCCTGTCGATCCCCGACCGGATTCGATTCCGACAGCACCTACAATGCCTCGCGGTTGATACAAGTTCAGGATTCGGCATCCTCCCAAGAGCGACCCCCATTCTTGCCACCCTGGTATCCAACGACGGGGCCGATGCAGGACACGGGTCGGTTGGTCGGTGGTTGCGTAAGTTACCGTCCCGAGTACGTGTCAGGAAGGCTCAGCCTGTATTCGGAATCCCCTGTCAAGCGGCCGAGCAGCGTCCATTGAGATTCGCGCTTGTCAACGAGGTTCGCACTGCACCGCACCCCGGTATCGCCGGAACATGTGCCCTTTGTGGTCGGGCAATGATCTCCAAATGCGGTTGATACGTGCGATGGCATTGGGCACATAAACGCCGGGTCGGCTGCGACCCATGGCATGAACCCGAAACCGACTGGCATGTCATGTGGAAGAATTGCTTTCCAGAGCAGTGGCAGGAAACAGTGCATGTCGACGGGCGAACGGGGGAAAGGCACATCGCAGACGTTAAGGCGGACAGCGGACGCGTCGTGGAAATCCAGCATTCTCCGATTGCCGCAGGCGAGTTGCAGAGTCGCGAAGACTTCTATGGCGACATGATCTGGATCGTTGATGCGCGCGACCTCCGCGGATGGTTCCTTTTGGGAACTTCGTTCGACCTCGCCACCTGCAAGCCGATGTCGTACCATTTTCGATGGTCTGGTAGGAGCACACTGCTGAAGAGATGGTCGGAGGCCCGGAATCCCGTCTTTTTCGACACTCTCATTCAGAACCCCCTCACACGTGACGTGAAGACGCCGTCCGAGAAACATCTCCTGTGGAGACTGTTAGGATTCGATCCCGACGAAGGGTTGGGTTTCATTGCACCGATCTGTTCGGACTGGCTCGTGCAGGCCGTTGTTGATGGCGATCCGGTGCCCCTGATGCAGTGCGAAGAAGAGGAGGCATGGCGTCATCGCCGCCCATTCCGTGAATATCAATTATCGAAAGTTAACTCTTGTGCCTGACAGGCGCCACAACCGGCGCGAATTCCCGCTCGTTTCTACCCCAACCCCGAAAATCTTGCTCAGTCACTAATTGACTACAACAAGGCGGCCGGCGACCACGGCAGCTCCTGCTGCTGAAAGCGCGCGCACCCAGTAGTAACACTTATCGGAAACTGGTGTAGAAGGGGCCGGGTCAAGGGGGCGGTGATATGTGCGCGGTAACTTCACATGACCTTCATGAGCTGGCTATCGGAAAAGGGGCCCTGGCATCTTCGACGGCTTATCAAACTGGTGTCCGCGTGCTGGGTCGGCAATGCCGACCGTAACGCCTGATATTGAATTCGTCGGGAGCTACCATAATCTATTTTCGCGAGCTTGCCACAAGGGCTATCGCAGCGTTTCGGCATGGACTCTCCATCCGTGCGCAGGGCCCCTTTTCCCATAGCTTTTCTCGGAAGCGTTTCGGACATGTTTAGGCCGCAAGGGCCACCGGTGTCGGTGGCACCGTCTGCATGGCTTCCCAGAGAAAGCCCACGAGTTCGCGCGCAAGGGCCACGATGGCTTTCGTGGGTGCTTTGCGCTGAATCAGGCTGCGGTATCGTTTGTGCAGTCTCCGCTGGGCCTTCCAGCTGATGGTAATCACTTCCGCAGCGCAGTGGCGCTGACGCTGGTGCAGCGCCTGGCTACGCCGGGGGTAGTGGGTGTATTTCCAGGCCGCAGAGACCAGAGCCTTGCGGGCATGGGAGTTGCCGGCCTTGGTAATCGAGCCGTGCCGGGTGCGGTTGCCGGAGGAATGCTCCGAGGGCACCAATCCCAGGTATGCCATCAGTGCTTTCGGGTGTGCAAAACGCCGAATGTCACCGATTTCACAAGTCAGCTGCATCGCTGTAAACAGCCCGATGCCACGGAAGGCTTGCAATACCTGCACCGTGCGCTGATAGCATGCCTTCTGTGCCTCTTCTTCGATATGTTGCTCTATCTCCCGGATCTGGGCTTCGAGCATCTGGCATTGGTTCAACAAGCTTTGCAGCGTACACGCATCAACGGGGTCAAGCGCGAGGCCTTCCAGCCACCGCCAGAATTTCTGCGTCCAGTTCTTTCCCGCCCGGTACACATGCCCGCGGCTTTGCAACAAGAGCACGGAGCGCTGCTTGGTGCGGGTCAAGTCTTCGACCAGAGTAACCCGGCGGCGCACCAGCGTTCGGGCGGCAAGCAACGCCTTGTCGGGGACGTGAACCGCCGTCAGTAGGCCCGCCGCGTAGTACCGGGCCAACTTTTCTGCGTCACGACGGTCCGTCTTGACACGATCACCGGCACGCCGTGGAACCGACGAGGGCGCAATGACCGCACAGGAGACTCCGTCGTCAGTGAGCGTTCTATAAAGCGTGTAGCCACACGAGGACGCTTCGTAACAACACCGGGGTTCGCCAAAGGAATCACGAATACGGGCCATAAGCTTACGCAGCTTGGCCCTGTCGTCGCTGGGCAGCTCCACTTCAAGACAGACCGTCTTCGAAGCCGGATCGTATACGCACGCTGCGATCGTGTCTCTATGTACGTCCAGCCCGACGAAGACCGGCTTCTGGGTAGGGATGGCACTGATGGTGGGATTCATGGGATTGTGAGGTTTATGGAGAAGGATGAAGTCCAGGCGCCTGCGCCTCACAGGCAAAATAGCCTGTGCCCCCTCTCCGGCCCCTTCTATAATATCTATTTAGCGGCCAGGGCCTAGCAGGAAACAGTCTCCTGCGAAGCCGCCCTGGCCGCCAGCATTCAGGGGCGATTCGCCGGCCACTCCGGGCCGGCCTCACCGAGCTCCAGGTCGCCGGACGCTGGCAGTCGGCTGGCCGGCCGGGGCGCCGTCGCGAAGCACCTCACGTAGCCAGTGGCCCGATGGAGCTCGAGGCGGGCCCGGCAGCACACTTTCCGGGCAATACGAATACTTGACGAAGCCACTTGTATTTGGGAGAACATCAGCTACCTTTGGCGCCTCACTAATTTTACGGAGGTAGCACTATGAGTTCTTTAAAAAAGATCGTTTTATCACTCGCACTGGCCTTGACCGGCGTTGTAGCGTATGTAGCAGTGGCTGCAAGTCCTGAGTACACCTTTTCATGCTACAACGGGTTGTGTCAAACAGACCTAGACCAAGGTCAGAACAGCTGGACGTTGACCATAGACTGTGATGATGGCGACTACGGGGAATGGTCCGGATCCGGTACATGGACGGGCTCCATTTGCGGTGTGTCCTTCGGAGGTGGCTGATAAGGTTTATGTCGGCAGCACTGCAAGAGCGTGGCACGTTACCCAGGCTCAGCAAGCTGCGAAGATTCGCGTACGATGGCCAAGCTGTTCTGCACAAGAGTAATGCTGTTGGCGATGCTCCTCGCTTCGGCGGGGGGCTGTCGTCAATCTCCTGAATTCGTGCGAGTCATAGAGTCGGAGATCATCGACTCACTGCTGGCTGCTGCACCCCAGACGGTGATAGACGTGGATGCCTTACCCGAACAGGTGTGGCATCCCAATCTGGAGTTGGGGCAGATGCGGGACTCCCTAATTCTAGGCAACTACTTTAGGTTTACCATTGCACAGGACAGCCTTTACGTTGCTGACGCTCAGGCAAACGCCATTTTTGTGAGTGGACTGGATGGCTTGCTGCGCAGGAGAGTAGGCCGAGAGGGATCCGGTCCTCTCGAATTCGTTGGACTGTCCAGCCTGGCTTATGCTGAGCCGCACTTTTATGCAAGCGAAACATCTCGCCTGCAGGTCTTATCCACTCGTCTTGAATATGTGGCCACTGCGCCATCCCGTTTGGTTTCCGGCGCGACTGGCGGGGGGCTGTCAGCAAGTGCCACGTACCTATACGCTCCGTGTCCCATGGAGCATGAGTTTCGGGTTTGCCCGCGGGAAACAGAGGCGCCCTATGAAGCAACCAAACCATTTCTACCTTCATTGGGCATTACACAACCACCGATGAATTCGCTTAATGTTGGGGCTACGCCAGAGGATCGACTTATTTTCGCGGCGTTTCGGGGACTACCCTACGTCTTTGTATTCGACGACAATCATCAGCATGTTCATACAATAATATTCACTGGTACTTCAGTGAAGGAGCATGCAGGAAATTACAAAATGGAGCGGCCTGGTATGCCGGGGGTGGGGTTACGCTTTTTAATTCCGGTTTTTCATGTACTGAATAACGAGTACATAGCTGTTCCGGTCAGCCCTAACAGCGGACGGTGGCACTTCATCCGGATCAGTGGTAGCGATCGCTACAAGCATGTGGGCACGGTTCTTCTGAGCACAACCATGGATACATCGGACAACGACAACATCCTCAAGAGATCCAACAGGGCAATGGTCCATGACCGCCACCTGTACGTATCGTCCCGTCGCCATCCGTACATACTGCGCTATGAGTTTCCGTACTAGGCGGCTTGTCCACCTGTATGCCGTGGGGGTAGGAAGCTGCCATTCTAGGGATCTAGAGAAGTGTTATGCCGCACTACCGTTCCCGTGGGTTAGTTGTGCGCCGGAGCTGCGTGCGGTCGTGCGGGTCATGGCCTTCATAGCACTTATCGGAAACTGGTGTAGTAAGGGCCGGGTCAAGGGGGCTGCGGTATGTGTGCGGTAAGTTCACATGATCTTCGTGAGCTGGCTATCGGAAGCGTTTCGGACATGTTTAGGCCGCAAGGGCCACGATGGCTTTCGTGGGCGCCTTGCGCTGAATCAGGCTGCGGTATCGTTTGTGTAGTCTCCGCTGGGCCTTCCAGCTGATGGTAACCACTTCCGCAGCGCAAGGCTACGCCGGGGCAGGTGGGTGTATTTCCAAGCTGCTGAGACCAAGGCCTTGCGTGCGTACGTGCTGCCCGCCTTCGTGATGGATCCGCGCCGGGTGCGGTGGCCGGAGGAATGCCCCGCGGGCACTAGTCGCAGATACGCCATCAGAGCCTTCGGGTGTCTAAAACGCCGAATGTCACCGATTTCGCAAGTCAGCGGCATCGCCGTAAACAGCCCGATGCCCCGGAAGCCTTGCAACACCTGCACCGTGCGCTGATAGCGTGCCTTCTGCGCTTCTTCTTCGATCTGTTGCTCAACCTCCCGAATCTGGGCTTCGAGCATATGGCGCTGGCTCAAAAGGCTCTGCAGCGTGAACGCATCGACGGGGTCAAGCACAAGGCCTTCCAGCCACCGCCAGAATTTCTGCGTCCAGTTCCTGCCCGCCAGGTACACATGCCCGCGGCTTTGCAACAAGAGCACGGCACGCTGTTTGGTGCGGCTCAGATCTTCGACCAGGGCGACCCGATGGCGCACCAGCGAACGGGTGGCGATGAACGACGGGTCAGGGGTGTGAATCGCCGTCAGTAGGCCCGCCGCGTAGTAGCGGGCCAACTTTTCCGCGTCACGACGGTCCGTCTTGACACGATCACCCGCACGCCGTGGAATCGACGAGGGCGCAATGACCGCACAGGCGACACCGTCTTCACGGAGCGTTCTGTAGAGTGTGTAGCCACACGAGGACGCTTCGTAACAACACCGGGGTTCGCCAAAGGAACCACGAATACGGGCCATAAGCTTACGCAGCTTGGCCCTGTCGTCGCTGGGCAGCTCCACTTCCAGACATACCGTCTTCGAAGCCGGATCGTATACGCACGCTGCGATCGTGTCTCTATGTACGTCCAGCCCGACGAAGACCGACTGCTGGGAAGGGATGGCAGGGTTCATGGGATTGAAAGGTCTATGGAGAAGGATGAAGTCCAGGCGCCTGCGCCTCACAGGCAAAATAGCCCTTCGCCCTCCCCGGCCCTTACTATAATATCTATGGCTCTACCCCTTTTTTAGTGGGTAAACTCACCTGCGGACGCTGCGGGGTATAGATCCAGGCCTCCGAGGTGAAAGTAAATGGCGTTGGCAAACCGCCGTTTGTTGCGGAAGCCCCTGCTGCGCACTTTGATTGTTTTGATCCGGCTGTTGATGCCTTCCGCAGGGCCATTGCTCACCTTCAGGATGATCGCATTGAGGATACCCCACAGGTGTTTTTTGATGGTTCTGGCGGCTGCCTTGACAGGTTCCAGCCGACACCGCATGGCCCACGACAACCATCGCTCCCAACCCTTGCGCGCCCATGTGCGGTGGACATAATGCCACAACTGCAGGGCCATTTCCTTGATAGCCCACGCGCGGGCCGTCTTCAACGTGCTGGTACGCAACTGCTGGAAGCGCGCCTTCTGCTTAGCAGACATGTTGGCCGGGTGAGTCAACCAATCATACTTGGTTCCCTTGAGGTCTTCCAGGCCTTCCTTCATCAATGCCCGGTGCTCCTGGCGCCGAACCTTGTCCACGGCAGTTCCCAGACATTTCACTACGTGGAATTTGTCAAAGGCCACCTTCCGTTGCGCCTCTGGCACATGCTCCAGTGTGGCGTTGATGTAGGCCGGCCACATGTCCATGCTGACACTCTCGATGCCCTCCAGTTGCTCCAAAGTGAGCCCAGCATACCAACGCGTAAGTGTTTCTTTCTTACGGTCTTCGCCCACATGCAGCACCGTTCCCGCCTTCGCATCCGAAACAATGGTGACATACGCATGACGCTTGCGAAAAGAGGTCTCATCCACGCCAATATGGGCTACATTCCGTTCCTTCCTCCGCGCAAGGCCGCGTTGCACCGCGCGCTGCATGATCCCGTCTATCGCATTCCAGCTCACCCCCATCAGACGGGACACCGCCGACACACTCGCCTCCTGCAGCCAATCAATCACCAGCGTCTCAAACCCTGCAGTGAACCGTGACATAGGTTCCGCCCACGGAACCGACACGGTGCGCACTCCATGCTCCGGACATTCCACGCGGGGAAGTTGCGCAACCACCATCGTGCGATACTCGCACAAATCCAGGTGACGCCATTGCCGAGAACGGTGGTCGTAGCCCGGACACGCCAAGCCGCACTCCGGACAAGGCAGCTGATGGCCGTCCTCGCAAGCCACATGAATCCGGACTTCTTGCGCCTCATGCGCAAACGTCACCTCGGAAACCTTCCAGGGAGCCTGGATGCCCAAGAGGCAACCTATATCATCAGTCTTTAGTTGTGACATATCGTTGCTGGGGTTAGAGAACGTGTGCGCCATCGTGATGATGGCCTTGAAACAGATAAGAAACGGGTATGAATCCGCATCATCTCATATCGTTTCCCGTTGAATGAAACGCTGTACCCATCTAAAATGGGGAAGAGCCATATCTATTTAGCGGCCAGGGCCTAGCAGGAAACAGTCTCCTGCGCACCCCTAAGGTCACGCCCCATGCTCCCTGCCACTGTCCCTGCCGCAGCCAGCCAGGTGGCCCCGCGGAAGCCGCCCGCATCGCGGCCGTGCTGCAGGCCGCCCTAAGCGGTGCCATGATCGGCGCCTACACGCTGCGCCTTGACACCTACGCAGCGTGGGCGCGCGCCAGCGGCCGCCCCTAGAATCACCCGCTTACGCTTCTGGCCTTCCTCTCCGGACCGGCCAGCCTGTACTCGGACGGTTTGGAGACAACAACTGATCGCCGCCCTGCGCTACGCCTGCCGCGAAGCCGGCGCGAGCGATTTTACGCGCGACCCCGCCGTAGCCCGGGCCATGCGGGGCCTGCGGCGCCCCCAGAAGCCCGCGCAAGTCACCGGGCTCACCTGCGAGGTGATCGCCAAGATAGAAGCCACCGCCTGCGCTCCCCGCAAGGGGCGCGGCCGCGGGCACGTGGATATCGCGCCCGTGCGCACGATGCGCGATGGCCTCCTGCGCCGCAGCGAAGCCGCAACCCTGCAGTGGCAGGACCTGTCCACAGAAGCCGATGGCTCCGGCAGACTGCACATCGCGCCCTCCAAAACCGACCAGGAAGAGCGCGGCCACGTGGCCTACCTCACGCCCGACACCGCCGCCTGCCTGGAGCGCATCAAACCTGCGGACGCGCGGCCCGAGGACCGGATCATTCCCATGTCCGCGCGCACCATCGCCAACCGCCCAGGCCAGCGGCATGGAAGGGCGCTTCGCCGGCCACTCCGGGCGCGTAGGTACGGGGGGATTTTTTTATGCCTGTTTAAGCTAAAGCGCGGAGAAGCGCCTCAAAACCGCCTCACGGGCATGTATGGCGCGGGTTGTAGGGCGCTGCGTGCGTCAGAATCGCTGCAAATGGTGTCTGATCGGATATTTACCCGACTTGCGGCGATTCTCGCGACCTCCCTGGCAAATAATCTTGCCCGTGGAACGCCCATGCGCGCCCGTTTTCACACACGGCCTCGCTGAGCTGCAGCAGACCGGGCGCTGGGAAGTCCATCCATGCCGGCCCCACCTACGCCCGCAGTGCCAGGGCCGGGCATAGCACCGTGGCACGGCTGCTGGTGTCTCATATCCCAGTGTCATAGATCTGCACCTCACTAGTCGGTTACGAGAAACTCCGGATAAAAGCGAAGTAAATCGTAATACTTCGTGAGATGGTCCGCGAGTTGGGCTGGGGATAGCACGCCATCAAACGGATTGAATGGAAGATCCTTGGCGAGTTTAGTTGGCGGAACTGTAGGGATAAGTTTGTAGACCAACGCTCGCTCTGCTGGAGTCAGTGTCGCTATTCGAAGCTGATGAATCTCGGACCACGAGCGCGAGAAAAGAGGCCAAGTGCTCAGCTTAGACAAATCGATGCGTGCTCCTCGCGGGCAGAAGTCGACGATGATCGTGGCCGCGAACATCTGATGACCATCAGCATAACGAACCAACGAAAGGGGTCGAGCTACATCGTTTCCGAGGGCATCTGCAGCGGCAGCTCGAATAATTCGAGCCAACAGAGGAGGAAATCTGTTGGATGCCAGATACAACGGCGACGTGTCTTCCGGGACATACTGGCCGACTTGCATCAGAAGCCAGTCCCATCGAGCTTGCTGTGTTTGGGCAGTGGACAACGTCTGTTTACCACCTCTAAGCGCTTTTTCATTAGCGTTTAAAGTGAGTCGTACGATGTCACCATGATCACACTCCGCCAGCAGTTTGACAAACTCTCCGACATGCTTGCCGATACTACTGGGTCGCGTATAGTCGAGCCACACGATTTGCCCATCATGGTCGCGCAGTCCGTGTCGTTTATAAGCCCCACCTGGATCCTCCACGAAGCTATCCGATCCCATTTCAACACATACACATTCGCGGATCGGTCGATTGAACTCTTGGCGGCGGACAATGGCGCGGTCTTCGTCAAAGCAAAACAGCCGCCGAAGACCTAGTACACGGTGTATTCGGTGGTGGTCTGCCATCGAATAGCCGCCCATAGATGCGTATACATAGCCATTCAGGCGCTTGACGCATCCCAGTTGTCTCAGTAATTCCACAAACAGGTTTCGATCAAGTGTCTTCGCCGCTCGAAGATGGTATTGCACCTGCGCACCGGAGGTCATTGGTCTGAAAACCCTGAATGCTCTAGCGCATACTCAAATGCGAGCCGACCAACCTTATTATTGCTCAGCTCTTCTTCTTCAAAAAACTCCCTGAGCGCAGTGATCTCTTCGGCCTCCGCATTAAATGTCACACTGGGCGTGCGTCTCTCTCGCGACGGCTTGGGAAGGTCCGGTATAAAGGTTGCGAAACCGGACAGCCTGCCCTTGTTCACTGTCGTCAGCTTCTCAAATGCACGTAGTTTGGCCAAGGACACATTTCGCGCATCGCCCAAGAGTCGCTGCCGCGCCGCGTCGGTCTTGTAAGCATTGGTGAAGGCGGTGAGTTTCTTTGTCGCGGTGCGCATAATGCGCAGCACGCGATCATACACTGCGGAAGAGATTTCGATACCACGTTTTGTAGTAGTAAGAGGCAGGTTCTGAACTTCGTCCGCGTACAGCAACGCTATCCCTGCAATGACTGAGAATTGACCGTGGTATGAGGCCACGCCCCCCGTTCCCCAGCCCGTTAGGTAAGTACGATCACGGGACAATACCACGCGATCATTGCAAGCGATGGTCCACCCTGCCGCCGATCTCCGTGTGTCTTCCCCTTTTGCATCTTGGATTTCGGAAGGCGTAAGCGGCTTACGCAGCAAGCCTGCAAAAATCTGCACACCTACGTTGTCGATTTCGCCCCGATAAATGAATGGCTGGATGCCCTCACCTCCCAAATGGCCTCCTGTTACTGCGAGAGCGAATTCTGTCCCTCTTATAGGCCGACCCGAAACGCCAGTTGCAACGATTCTAACCTCAAAGCCCTTGGCAAGGATTAGTGCATAGTGACTGGCGACATGTTTGCGGAATTGCTCGATCCAATCCCGAGATCCAAGCTTGTCCCCTACAGCCGGAAACAACTCAGTTATGTAGATGTCGGTGCCGGAAGGCTCATTCGGTGCCGGATTATGAGTCGACAAGTCGAATGATTGCCAGTCATCTGAATCAAGCCAGTCGGCATCTATATGCACCTTGAACGGATCCGGTCCATTCGATGTAACGGTGGCATCGCGTCCGAGCTTGAATATCGCTCTTTTCATCCCGATCCCATAGACACCCACAGTCTTTCCGCCAAGCTCATCTTCTTCGCCAAATTGAGGACGGCCAAGTCTGAAAGCTCGTTGCTTCGCAATGCCTATAGGTATCCCTCCACAATTGTCCGTAATCGAAAAGCGTGTGCCTGACAGCGTTAGCTTTGCCCAATACCCGTGGAAGGACTGCGTTTCGTTCTCGGTGCTATTCCTGATACGAACGGCACCATCGATGCAATTGTCCAACAGGTCGAGTATGGCATCTTCGAGCTCAATGTCTCGAGTAAGCATACTGACGAAGAACGATTTTGACGGCGTCGTCTGTGCTACTCTTTCACCATTCTCTGCCATTTGGCTCCCCCTAAGGTGGATGTGTTAGCCAGTATCTCTCTTACGCAATGTCGAGCCCCAGCTTCGCGCTTCCAGGTAGTGGCACTCGCCCTCCGGCGTGCCGCATTGACGTTCCGGTATTTTCCAAGACTAGTCCGAATTTTCTTGCCCCGACTCATCGCAGGCTTTAAGCACTTGCCGCAATAGACCAGCCGCAACCGGAGGGGGAACGCTGTTTCCGATCATCCGAAAGCTGTGCCACATCGTGGGATGGAAGCGATGCCGATCAGGAAAGCCCTGCAGTCGCGCAGCTTCGCGTACTGTAATGACCCGAGGTTCGTCCGGGTGGAGTGGACGGACGGATTGATAGGAACCACGGTCCGAACCCGTCCCTGCACGTAACGTCGGGCACAGTCCATCCCATGACAACCGTTGGTGACGACCGATCGGGTCAGTCTTGCCAGATGGAATGCCCGTAAACCGTTTCACCACAGCAGGGGTATGTACTGTACGCCGGTTGCCAGTAAAGCGTCTATCTTTTGTCCGAAGGGCCCTTGCATAACGTGAAACGGTTTTTCCGTCAGAAAGCTCGCAGATATCAAAACCATTACGGTCCACATCGATTTCTCGTGCCTCCGCCAAATCAGCAATCGCATCACGAACGGTTACTCTGGTCCTATCTGTTTCAGGAATCAGCGACGGCAAGTCTATCCTTTTGGCAAGCACGCCAACGACGAATACTCGTTGCCGACTAGTAGCGACACCAAAATCGGATGCATTCAGAACAGATGGACCAATCACGCAGTAGTCAGAAGGCAAGCGACACATCGCGTCGTCCAGGATAGTTCGCGCGTTTCCCCGCATCAACCCTACGACATTTTCCATCACGAAGAAAGTGGGCCGGACCTCCGCCACCAGCCTGAAGAAATGATCAACGAGTAAACGACGCGGATCGGATTCATCTCTTCGGCCGATCATACTGAATCCTTGGCCCGGGTTTAACAATTGCGGCCTCAATTCCGGCACAATTTGGCGACCTTGCGAGGAAGATTAGGGACGATTCACCGCTTTGCCCCCACTATGACCTGTTTGTGGGCACATTATGTGCCTGATTTCCCCTCTTTGCCTCCGAGTTTACTCCACTTCTGAATATATCGTCTCGCTACTCGACAATGTAGTGCCATAATCGTACTGGCGTGCTTGTTTACACCGCGACCGGTGACTATATTGGCTTCAGGGCTATCCCAACCACGCCGTACACTACTGTGTTTATACGCCGCGCACTCACGCGAACCGGAGCGGACGGTACGCGCTACTACACCTTCCGGCTGTGTCAGGCCAAGCGGGAGGGAGACCGGGTGCGACAACGGACGCTGCTGAACCTCGGCGCACATTTCAAGGTCGATAAGAAGCACTGGCGATGTCTGTGCCAGCGTATTGAGACGGTGCTGATGGGACAGCTCGAGCTATGGCCGGATTTGTCCTCCCACATAGAAGGCGAAGCGCAGCGCATCGCGGCCCTGTTGGCGGCGCGTGGCGCGGAGGTGATCGAGCCTACCGACCGCAACGGGGCCGTGGCAGACTGGCGTGTGGTCAATGCCAACGCCATCAAGACGATCCGATCGCGTACGGTGGGCGTGGAGCACGTAGGGCTGTGGGCTATGGAGCAGTTGAAGATGCCCGCGCTCTTTGACAGGCTGCAGATGACCCCCTCCATGCGGCGCGCTGCCATTGGCAGCATCATCGGACGCTTGGCGCAGCCGGGCAGTGAACGGGCCACCAAGCATTGGCTGGAGCGCAACAGTGGCCTGGACGAGTTTGTGGGCGGTTCCTATGAAGCGATGGGACCCATGCACCTCTATCGGGCAAGCGACCTGCTCGTGCGGCATCAGCAAGCCATAGAGCAGCACCTCTTTACGCAGGCGCTGGATCTGTTTGCTGCGCGTCCAACGGTCACGCTTTACGATCTGACCAACACATTTCTGGAGGGTACCGGGGCCAACATAGACAAGGCAAAGCGTGGTCACTCGAAGGAGCGGCGCCGCGATTGTCCCTTATTGACCTTGGCCCTGGTCCTGGACGGGAGCGGCTTCGTACGCAAGAGCAAGGTCTTCGCGGGCAATGTGCGGGAGCACCACACGCTAGAGGAGATGCTGGCGGTACTGCAAGCGGGTCCCGAGGCGCTCGTGGTGATGGATCGGGGCATAGCGACCGAAGATCGTATACAATGGCTGCATGCGCAGAAGTACCAGTACATTGTGGTCGCTCGGGAGCGCAGGCGGGTCTTTGATCCTGAGGCAGCACAAACTCTTACGACGGCCGGTGGTGAGCGTCTATCCCTATACCGGCAGGTACAGGACGACCAGGTGCGGCTCTATTGCTACTCTGCGTCCCGGGCTGCGAAGGAGCAAGCCATAGTGGCACGGCAGACCGCAGCGTTTGAGCAGGCCCTGAAGAAACTGTCCGACGGGCTCTCCCGCCCGCGCACGCATAAGCGACTTGAGGTGGTTTCTGAGCGCCTCGGGCGCCTGAAGGAGCGATACGGAGGGATAGGACAGCATTACGACATCACGGTGCAGCCTGACGAAAGCGGCAAGCGCGCGCACACGATTGAATGGGAGCAGAGACTGCTACCGGGGTCCATGGCGACGCATCCAGGAGTGTACTGCCTGCGAAGCAATTTGGTGAACTGGACCGACGAAGCGTTGTGGCGCACCTACATCCGGCTCACCGACGTGGAAGCCGTGTTCCGCACCCTGAAGTCGGAACTGGGCCTACGACCCATCTACCACTCGACGGGCCTGCGCGCCGAAGGGCATCTGTTCATCTCGGTCATCGCGTACCAACTCGTGCAGGTAATCCGAACTCGCCTGCGTAGCCGAGGGCTCTCCTCCAGTTGGACGACGCTTCGAAGCATCCTCCAGCGACAAACGCGCACGACCAGTGTGTTCCCGTGCCGCGACGGGCGTACGCTCCATGTGCGCACAACTGCACAGCCCGATCCCGAGCTCCGGTCGATCTATGACGCCTTGGATATAGATTACAAGCCCCTCTCTACGAAGAAGACCGTCGTCTGATCGGCAGTACTAAAAGTCCTTCCGTAGTCCATTGTAGTGCCAGAAGAGGTATTTATGGGTGACGTATGTCCTTGAACATAAATGACTTGCAAAAAGTGCATGGTAAACTTGGGTTGGCAAGGAGGACCACCAATAAGCGCGTCGATCGGCTCGGCGACAGTCCGTTTCAGGTCACTGCCTGACAACTCCGAAATATCACCCAAGGTCAGGTTGGTATTGGGAAAGTTCGATTTGAAGGTTGACGTAAGGACCGGATCGATGTCGATAGCGCGAACTACTTCAAGGCCTGCCAAGTGTGCACCAAGCGAAAAACCGCCTGTCCCACAAAACAGATCTACCACTTTCATCGGAACAAAATCGGCATTTTTGGTTGCCAGATAGTGTCTTCCGTGCATGCCTCAACCTTTATTACGGTCGAGGCCGTCAGCGCACTGTCGGACACCCAATGACTAGGAAGATAGCGAACCGTGTATTGTGATTCGCGCATTTCCGCCCTCGGTATGTGCCAGCAACAATGAGACAAGTGCGTCTCGGAATTAGTGTAGCAGGTGGAACTCATGCTGGCAGTAGCTTGTCGCGTGCGAGTACGACGTTGCGGGTAGTCATATCGATTACTGCCTGTCATAGTCGCAATATTCTCGTAGCGAGAAGGCTATAGTGTACCCCAATCGTGTTCAGCGATTCTTTCAGGCACAACACTAGCACGGATAAAAGAAGACGCCTGGCTCACCCTTCGTCTGCACTTGTAAATCCTTTTCGCCAAGTGCCTTACGGATCAAGTCCTTCTTGTTTGGCACGTGAAGTGTGGGCACTGTCTTCATAGAATCTCTAAACGTGGCCAACTTGCCCCACAGGTTCTTAATCTGTGTCCTGACCTGCTTCGAATCGCAAATGATGATGTCGGACTTCTCGCTAAAATCGGGATACACCACTATAACTGGTAGTCCCTGGATGTTGATGCCGTAGTCCACTTCTTCTCGCAGTGCGCGTGAGTTCTTTGTGATTGAACTCAGGAAGAGCACAAGATTCTTGGACTCCTGCATCTCATCGAACTGCCGGTGCGAGACGCCTTCCTGAAGCGTCAGCAGATGCTTGGGTTTTATGCGCTGCGCCTCGTTCAGTATCTGGCGCCAGCGATCCTTGCAGGTCGTCTTGACCGCCAGCATGCGAAGCTGCTCCGTGGGGAATTCCGGATTCCTGTATGCCTCGGCGGATGGAAAAAAAGTCGCGTTTTCGGCCGGGATCGGACTCCTTGTTGTATGAGAAGTTGATGTCTTCCTGCATTCCTTCTTCCTGGAAAATGTCCCTCACATGAAGCTCGAGTGACCGTCCTGATCGGGACTTGCGGCGCTGCAGGATGGTCTGGGCCAAGTCTGTGAATGCTTTCATGCTGCCAAACCCTTCACTGACCGTCGGGAAGTACCAGGCATGCTCGATACTCTCGAACAGTTCGTATTCGCACTTGCGTCGCTTCAAAAGCCTCTGGCCCGGATTTAGCGCGGAAACAGACATCAGTTCCATGGACTTGGCCAGGATGTCCTTTCCTGCGGGAAAGGACTCCAGCCACCCGGGCGGGATGTCGTCCGGCTCCAGCCAGCATCCCCTTGGCGACGGTCCCGGGTGATCGAAGAGGGGCCACCGGGACAATGAAGGCTGTATGGTTCTCGGAATGCCGGGCTCGACGGGGCCGATGCGGTCCTCGACCAGGTCTTCCTCCACTTCGTTCCGGCACACGCATTGGCATCGGACACGACCCCTCGCGGGGCGCGGCCTACGTTCAGTCCTGGATCCAGCAGCTGCAACGCCAGCCGATGGAGATCCACGCCGCGGCCCTTGAGGCTGGCAGGATGTCCCAGTACATCATGGGTATGGGGCAGGACATCACACGTGACTCGCGAAATCCCTCCGCCACCCCAGCAACGGGCGGGCGGCGGCGACGGCTGCGGATGGACAAGGAGGACGACCTGGGAATCTAGCCCGCCCGCGCCATAGCAGCACAGGCGATACCAGGCGAGGACCGTACATCCGCCAGGAGGAGCTGGGGGCAGTAAGGGTCTTGCGGGGATAAGTCCCAAGAGTCCCTTCTCAGGCCGCCCCACCCTTCCCTGTGGTCGCCGTCCCGTTCACCGGCACGGCCGGTTGGTTGCGCTCCGCAGGCACGACGAGCAGGATCGCTGCCAGGCGCCGACCCTTGGTAGTGGCGCGCAGGACCCACATGGCCAGGCATGTACCAAAGGCGCCGGCCAGCATGAAGAAGACCATGAGGAGGAACGGGGACCATCCCCCCACGGCCGTGATCGAAACCACGCCGAAGACGAAGCCCACCAGGAACTGCCACCACTTCACGGCCAGCCCCTGCAGAAACGCGCCTGCGCGACCCGGGAAGAGCGCGACGGCAAGGCCACCCGTGAGGGCCATCAAAACAACGAGAGTGATAAGGGGCATGGTAGTCGGGTAGCGTTACAGTGTTGACAGCCGGACTTGCACCGCGCCGGCATAGCGGCCTTGCGGCGCGCCCTGCAGGTCCAGGGCGCCGCCAAAGCGGAGGCAGGCCTGGCCGGCCTCCCCTATCTGCCCGCTGAACGCGCGGTGGTGGCTGATGGAGGTATACCCCTGCCCGCCGCAGTCAGCGGACTGCGCCCAGCGCAGCCCGTACCCGATGTCCATGGACTCTCCCTGCAGAGCGCGCGGCGCTTCCACGCTGATGGCAAAGTGCGTACCGGCCCTGCCGGTCACATGCACCACACCAAGTTGATGCCGCCCGCCCACCGCCCGCGAGATTTCCCCGGTCACGGGGTCAAGCAGCACCACGCCGGCATCGGCGCGTTGTTGCCCGAAGTCCACCAGGGCGGATGTGACGGTGACCCGCAGCACCGCCGGCAGCACGGTGACGTGCACGTCGAGGTGCCCCTGAGACTGCGCATGGCACCACCCCGCCGGCACAAGCAGCGCCAGGCAGGAAAGACGAAGTAGGCGGGAAAAGGTCTGGATCATCACTGGCAAGGGCGTGTCTCCAGGCGCCCGTCGACGTGCCGCGTCTCGACACAGTCGCCAGGCTGGTTAAATGATGTGACAAGGTAAGGCCGCGCGAACCTGAAGCGCTGCCCCCACTCTTCGGCGCGCGCCGTCAGACACGCGTCAGGGGGTGGCGGGTTGTAGCGCAGAGCGCTTGGGTCGAAGTTCCACATCTCCAGGCGCAGCCCGTCCGCCCTGCGTGTGAGGCGCATGTCCAGGTCCGGAGCGTCGTAGTAGCGCGCGATCGCGTTGACGCAGGCGCCAGAGATAGCCGCGCGAGGATCGCGGGCGCGGTGCGCCTCCGCCTCCACGCGCCGAGCTTCGGCCAGCGTGGCATCGAGGCGGTAGTCTGCCTCCAGCTCCCACGACTGCATGATGGTCTGCAAGGTCGGAGGAACACGCTCCCCCAGCGGATAGATAAGCTGGGCCGGGAAAACTATGACCATGTCGTCCGGGCCGTACCCGTTCGCGGTGATGTCCACTATCAGCACCGTGGTCACCGTGTCGGGGGGCGGGATGAGGAGCTCCGTGAGAAAGGAGTCGATCTGCGCCGGGCGCGTCAGCGCGGCGGCCGGGCGTGTGATCTGGTCGAAGGTCTGCGCCCGCACGGGAGCGTAGAGCATGAGATAGGCCAACAGAGGTGCCAGCCGGCTGAGAGCAAACTGAGACAACATCGGTGCGAGTGCTTAGGAGGTGATATAAGGGTTCTTCTGCCACCGGCCTGCGAACATGGGGTCCGCGTAGTAGCAGAGCTTGGTAGCGGCCACGGGCTGGTACGGACGGACCAGCAGTATCTCCTTGGCGGGATCCATCCGCCGGAGCTCCTCCGGCCGAAGCAGCGGGCGGCTGTCCTCGTCGTAGTCGCGGACCAGGCGTCCGCCCTCCCTCCGCGAAGACTTCCGGGTTTTGCGCTGCCACACGGTCGTCTTGCCCAGCAGCGTCGAGACCTTCTCCACAGAGAACGGGTCCTGGATGGCGAAAGCCTGAATGACATCACTGTTGGCGACGAAAGACTCCCACTCGTCCTTGTAGGCGCGCTTCAGCTGCGCGAAGTCCTGCAGGATCAGCCACAGTGACACCCCGTAGCCCCCGCCCAGCGATAGAGCCTCCTTGATGTTCGACATGTAGCCCAGGTTGGCGAACTCGTCCAGCAGAAACAGTATGCGGTGCTTGCTCCGCTCCCGCTTGATGACCTCGTGCGTGCAGACGTAATAGGCGCACGTGATCATCAGCCGCAGCCACGGGCCGAAGGCAGTCAGGTGCTCCATAGGTAACACCAGGTACAGGCTCAGGCGGTCCTGCACGATGCCCTGAAGGGAGAAGTCGGTCTGCGTCAGGACGCGCCCCATCCTGGGGCTGGCCAGGAAGTGCGTGTAGCTCTGCGCCGTGGAGAACACGCCGCTCCGCTCGCGCTCGGACTTCTGCAGGAGCCTGCCTGCCCCCTCCTGCACCTGCGTGATGGGACTGCGAAGCATGTCACCCAGCAGCTCTTCCAGCTCCATGGGCCCCAGCGTGAGCATCCGCCGAACCTCAATAAGGTTGCGCTCCCCCGGCTCGGGCTTGGAGGCCGCGTGAAGGATGAAGGTGTACAGCAGCGCCTTGGCCTCCAGGACCCAGTACGGGTCCCCGCTCCCGGTCTTGACGATCAGCATCTCGGCCATCATCATGGCCGTCTCCACGTAGTCCTCGCCGCGGGTGTCGATGAGGTCGAGAAGATTGAAGCCCACCGGAGCCCCCTTCGTGATGCCGAAGGGGTCCATAGCCACCACCTCGTGCCCCAGCTCCTCCCTGCGCCAGTTCGCGGTCACGTAATAGTTCTCCCCCTTGGGGTCGGTCACTATCAAACTCCCCGGAAAGTGAAGCAGGTTCGGAATAATGGATCCCACCCCTTTGCCGCTGCGCGTCGCAGCGACCGTGAGCAGGTGCCCGGGCCGGTCGTAGCGCAGGAGCTGGCCGTCGAGCTTGCCGAGCAGCAGCCCTCCCCCGCCGCCTTTAGCGCCTCACCCCCTCCCCACCGCGTGGAGCCTTTCACGCCACCAGCACGCAGCCGCACCAGCTTGAGCAGCTGGTGCGTGAACGCAGTGGCACTGCCGCCACTGACCAGTGCTGCCAGCAGCACGCGCGTAGCATCAGCGCCGGGCAACTCTCCACGGGCTGCGCGCGCGCCAATGCGCCAGAAGGCGTAGGGGTGGTAGATGGGGCTCAGCGCGAGCAGCACCGCAACGACCATACCGGCGTAGGAGGCCGGCCTCAGGCGCGGCATCCGCCACGCCGACAGCGCGCATGCCACGAGCATGGTGCCGCACAGGAGCCTGCTCCCCGCCGCCGGCACTATCAGCCTCGCCCCCGAAGGAGGGCCCCAGCTGATTGCGAGGATGTTGGTGGCGATGACCGAGGCAAGCGCCACGCCACCCATGGCCGCAGCCAGGCGGCCGTATACGCTGACCGGCGCCGGGGCCTCGTAGCCGTATATGCCGCTGCTTGCGCTCAACGCACAGGGTCCAACGCGATGTCGTCGGACGCGTAGATGAGGAAGCGGTACCCGGGACTCACTGTCACGGTCGGGCGTCGCGACATCCGCCGCGTCGCCGCGGCGCCGCCCATGCGGGCCAGCTCGACTCCCGGCGCGGCTCCTGCCAGCCCCGTTGTGGAGCTCGCGGCCTGAGCCGTGGCGTACGTGGCGCCCGCCCCCATGAGGGCCAGGAGCGCCGCAGCGCCAAAGCGTCCCGCGCGGTGCTTGTCCACCGTTTCGGCGATGCCCTGGCCGCCCGTCGTCTCCATGGCTGGAAACCCGGGAAGATCCAGCACCCGCCCGTCACTGAACTGCATCTGCGTCCACGCGACTACCACGCCTTCGCGAAACCCTGGCGGCGTGTTCTGCATGGCGCCGATCAGCTTTGTGCCCGAAGGAATCAGCACATGCCGAAAACCCTGGCTGTCCCGGACCGGCCGCACCACCCGGGCGATGACGGGGCCGGGCCGGTCCGTGTTGACCGCCGTCTCCAGTGCGGCATGGATCACCGACCCCTGCCTGACAACGTGGCTGCCGTACCCGACGGTACTCCCTGTGGTGGTGCTTTGCCATCCCTGCGCTCCGGCGGCCGGGCCAGCACTTGCGCCGCCTGCCGCCAGGCCTAGCGCCGCCAGCGGCGCAAGCGCGTCGCGGATTAGCGCGTCTGAATCGTCGGCCTCGCCCATCTGTCCGGACACAACCTGCCGGGGCGTATCCGACGCGCCCGCGCTGTAGAGCACGGTGCGTGACTTGCGAGCCTGTTCATAAAGCTGTCGCTGCTCCGCGGGCCCTGCCCCAGCGGCCCCGCCCCACTGCTCGGGCGCAGGCCCGCTACCCCACGGGTTGCCAGTAGGATACGCAGGGGGCAGCGGGATGTCCGCCGATTCCTCAACTGTGATGGGCGCGACCCCGCCGTAGGCGGCTGGATCCGGGGGCGGGACTATGTCGCCCTGCCCGCGGTCCCGGCCGGGCTGGCTGCTGAAAAACAGCACCAGAACGACCCCCACGGCGCTGAGCACCAGCGCGAGTATGTTCTTGCGCGACAACCGGCGCGGAGGGGCCGGGTCGAGGATGTCTTCGTGTCCGGGAGCGTCTGTCATCTACCTGTCCGTATGGATGTGCAATGCAGTTTGCACCTGCCGGCGCCGCCTGAGCAGCGAAGGCCGTGCGGACCGGCTCAGCACCAAGCGCGCGTACTCGAAGAGGCCGTCGACGACGAAGAAGCCGTCCCGAACGTCGTAGTTCAGGACCTGCTCGGCCCCCTTGGCACCTACTGTCAGCAGGGGCAGCTCGCTGCCCGCCGCGGCCTCGGGCAGCTTGATGAACACACGCGCACCGTCATCGAAGATCACCGCCGGCTCCCACGGAAAGACCTTGTCCTTGCGCCAGCTGTAGTCGTAGCTGAGCTCACCCAGCCCGAGGCCGATGTCCGGGGTGAGCGCTTCCCGCCGGTTCAGCGCCGCGGCCGCGGCGTCGAGCGTCCGCACCCCGGCCGCCGGGTAGTAGAACGAGACCTGACGCGTGTACGTGTCCAGGGGGTTAAGCCCGCTGCCGCGCGGGATTGCACATTTTCAAGTTGGGAATTGGAAAGTTGCTGTGGAGGTGGACCCTAACCTCCACCATTCCTTTCCCATCATATGAACCCCTCCCAGCCTGTTTTGGGGAGCACTGAGGCGCCTGCAGACGCCCAGATCGATCCCTCCGGTGAGTCGCGGCGGCTTCTGATGAAGCTCTGCACGCACATACTGCAACAATTGACCACCGACTGGCCCATTCCGGCAGCGCATCAGCAGCCGGTGCCACCGCCCGTAGTGATCAAGCCTTCTGCGGCGGCCCAAGACACAAAGCCGGACTTGGCGCAGTTGAATGAAGCGTGGCAGCTGTTGCATTCGCGCAGTCTGCAAGACGACCCGATCGTTGCGATCTGGCTGCGCGGGCTGTGCCCACGCGGCGTTAGCATCGTTCTTGGAGCGGGTCTGACCATCACGGGCTATCGCCGCATACTTGGCCTGGTAGCGTGCTACCCTGAGAACGTCTCTGCTCTTACGTCCTTCGTGCAGTCGCTGTCCGATCGTGGTCTTTCGGCCGCCGAAGGGCTGCTCTGTGTGCTGCCCAGCAGTACGGGACTGCAATCGGCGGTGCGCCAGGTGTTCGGCGCCAGGGTCGCTATACAGCGCTGTCTCAATACGCTACTGGATCAAGTCACCTGTGGTCTTCCGGAAGACCTTGTTCCTGTGTATCGCAATCGCCTCCGCCAGGCATGGAACGGGTTCGATGCCCGGGAAGCTGAACGCGCACTCACCCGTATTCACCAGGACTTGACGCGCGTCAATCGGTCCGCAGCGAAGGTTCTATGGGAGGGCCTGGAGCAATCTCTGACGATTCAACGCACGGGCATGCTGCTCAAGCTCGACAGAGGGCTGCGCGTGATGCGCTTCATGGATGCCATCAGTCGCAGGTTGCAGACCCCGGCCAGCGCCGTTTTCCAGCGACGCGAACAGATGGCACTGGCACTGTTGGAACACGAGGCTCAGCTGCGCCGTGTGGCCCATGCGGCCCATCTGCCACAACTCCGTGAGATTCTCATCAACCTTTACGCTGTATGATGACCCATACCCCTATGCTGGATCAATCACTCATCGAGGACCTTCACGGGCTTGCGCAGAGGAATTTCATCGGCCTGGCCAGCTGCCTTGGATATCTCGATGATCTTCTTACCAAGATGGCCACATGGGTCATGGAAGCCGAAGCCCGCTTCATTTGCGGCGCACGTGGGAAGCACCGTAAGACCGGCTTTCAGCGCTGGGGGACGAATCCGGGTTCCATCCGCGTCGGTTTGGAGCGCATTGCGGTCCGCGTTCCGCGCGTACGGAATGTACGAACCCGAAAGGAGCGTCCTCTGCAAACGTACCGCCTCTTGCGCAAGCGTGGGCTTATGGACCGGGAAAGCGTGACCAGGGGGTTGCTGTGTGGACTCTCGCGGCGCAATTACAGGCAGGCGGCCCAGGTCTTCACCGATAGTCTGGGGTTGAGTGCCAGCAGCATTGGCAACGTCTTCGTTACGCAGACGGCAGCGCTACTGAAGGAATTCGAGACGCGCCGATTCGATCAGCACACCTTTGCGGTGCTCCTGCTTGATGGCAAGTATTTGGCTGGTGTGCAGATGATCGTAGCGATGGGCATCACGACCGAGGGCGAGAAGGTCGTGCTGGGCTTTGCGGAAAGTCGTACCGAGAACAGTGCGCAGGTGCAGTCGCTGTTGCAGGATTTGTTGCGTCGGGGCTTCACCCATACCGACAAGCTGTTGGTACAGGTGGACGGCAGCCGCGGGCTTCGCAAGGGGATCAGTGCGGTGTTTGGGGATGCGGTCGTATTCCAGCGCTGCCAATGGCACAAGCGTACCAATGTGACGCGTCACATCAAGAGCGAGCCAGCGGCCACGCAAATGAAGCGTCGGCTTCAGGCGGCATGGGAACTGCCCACGTACAAGGAGGCACGGGCGGCGCTTGTGTCGCTGCATGAAACGCTGCAGCGATCATGTCCGAAGGCCGCGCGCAGTCTGGAGGAGGGTTTGGAGGATACGCTGACGCTTCACCGGTTGGGGGTGCGGAACCAGGCTGTCAGAGACAGTCTGAAGACGACGAACATCATCGAGAACCTCAACAGCATTATAGCGAACCGATCACGGAACGTGAAGCGCTGGGGATCATCGGAGATGCGTCAGCGCTGGTGCGGGGCGATATTCATGCAGTACGAGTCGAATCTGAAGCCGATACGCCGGGAGGACATGAAGGAGCTGACCGAGGCCCTGACCACCTCCGGGGATCGATGGGTTAGTGGGGATTCGGTCTGCCGGCCCCAAAGGGCTGCAAAGGCAACACCTGGCGCTCAATGCCCCCGCGCAGTAGTGCGCTGCTGACGCTGGCGAAACGCAAAACCCGCAGCTGTCCGGACGCTCTGAGGCGCTGCACCCTGCCAAGATCGCCGCTTACGCGTGCAATCAGAGGATACCTGCGGGATATCATGCCCGGAAAGTCACTCCACGAGCCTGCCTACGGCGGAAAATCCGCGTGTGAGCACGCATTTGGGCCCATATAAGCTTGCACCGTCCCATTTGCACCCACACACTCGGCCCGAAGCGCCATCTATTGCCAAAAGATATCTACTTTGAGGGCCCATCTCGGCAGAAGCCGCCGAAACCCAACTACATTTTTTGCAATCCCGCCGCGCCGCCGCCCCTGCCTGGGCGGGCTGTCCAGCGTCAGGTGGTACACACGGCGGTCCGTGGACAACACCAGGTTGGTGGTGATGTTATGGCCCGTCGGCTTCACGGAGATGAGCGGTGTCGCGGCCCCCGCCCCCGTGGCGGTAGGCTCGATCAGCCAGCGCTGATCGTCGCCGGCGATGATGCTGATGAGCACCTCACCCTCCTCCAGCTCAATGATGCAGGCGCGCAGCACGGTACACGTCAGGACCGGCTGGTAGAGGCCGAACGGGTACACGAGCGCGTCCGAGAGCCGCAGGACGGCAGGCCGCCCCCCGTCCTTGTAGGTCCGGACCTGGGCGTCTATGGCCTGCTGCACAGGCCCACTGACATCGACTATGCGTTCCTCGGTCGGCTGCTGGGCCAACGCGTGATGGAGCGCCGGCAGCAACAGCCACAACAGTCCGAAGAGCAGGATGCGAATGGAAAGTGCCATGGCGGTGGATAGGCTGCGAGTGGCTCTACCCAAGGTAAGAGGGGCATGTGCTCTTTTGCTTCGCGGGCTGTCGGCACGCGCGCCCCGGGGGTACCGCTCGGGCAGATCACGCGGCCCGCCTAACACCCCCGCCAATCCGTTTCAACAACCGCCGGGAAGCCCGTTGCGATTCCGCCGCAGACAGCACCCCGTGTATCCTCAGCCTGTTGAGGCTGAGACGCAACGCCTCCCACAGCTGGCAATCCTTGTCTCCGCATTGCCACCCCTGCGCGGCCAACTGCTGTTTCAGCGGGTCAGCGATAACGCCGAGCCTCAATTCCAGTTGTGTCGCACTCATAATCTCGCCTCATAGCCCCCTGGGCGCCGTCAGCCGGCGGCCTCACCCACCAGGCTCTGCGCCTCCTCCGGCATAGGGCCGCCACCGCCGACAGCCTCCTGCATCTCCTTCAGTGCCTGAGCCGCTTTCGGATTGCCGTTCTCGGCCGCGCGGGCATACCACGCGCGGGCGTCGGCGCTGCTGGCGAGCACCCCCTCGCCTTTCTCGTACATCGCGCCCAGCTTGCACTGCGCCCAATCGTGCCCCTGCTCCGCCGCCATAGCGAACCACTTGGCGGCCTGCTCCAGGTTCTTCTCCACCCCCTTGCCCTGTGCGCAGGCCTGTCCCATCTGGTACTGAGCCCTGGCGTGACCCTGCCTGGCAGCAAAGGTGAAGTAGCTGGCGGCCTCCCGCAAATCCTTCTCCACGCCTACGCCCTTGGCGCAGGCCTGCCCCATCTGGAGCTGGGCCTCGGCATCCCCCTGCGCTGCCGCCAGGCCGTACCACTGCGCGGCTACCGTCTCGTTCTGCTCCACGCCGCCGCCGCCGCGCTTGTACGCAAAGGCCATCATACGCTGAGCATCCACGTCACCGGCATCCGCCCGTTTCCGCTCCCGCTCCACGCTGAACAGCCAGGGCGCGTCGAGCGTGATCCCCTCTGCCTCGGCCTCAGCCAGCTGCACCACTGCACGGGCGGCCTTCTTGTTGCCCCGGTGGGCGCCTGCTCCCAGCACGCCTTGGCGCCCGCGACATCCTTCTCCACGCCGCGCCCCCGGTAGTATGCGATCCCCAGCTGCATTTGCGACCAGTGGTGCTTCTGCCTCGCCGCCATGCGGTGCCAGTACACGGCCGCCGTCTCGTTCTGCTCCACCCCCCTGCCCTGGGCGCAGGCCTGTCCCATCTGGTACTGCGCCCGGGCGTGCCCCTTCCCGGCCGCCCGCGCGAACCACTTGGCGGCCTGTCCCAGGTCCTTCACCACGCCTGCCCCCTCCTGGTACGCCATCCCCACCTGGAACGTGGCCTCGACGTGGCCCTGCTCTGCAGCCAGCGCGTAGAGGGTGGCCGCCTTGTCAAGGTCCCGGGGAATGCCTGGCGCGCCCTTCCGGTGCAGTGTGGCCAGCTTGTACTGGGCGCCGCGGTCACCGGCGTCGGCCTGTGCCTGCAGCTGCGCGCTGTCGTGTTGTGATGTATCCATGGCGGTGTGTGTAAGTAAATGAACGACTGCCCCATGATAAGCCCGCACGGATGCCAGATGCTGGTGCCGCCCACGCGCGTGCCTCACCGCCACCCCACCCCTCTCGGCATGATGTCCCGCACCAGCTGCATCTCCTTCAGGGCCTGCGCAGCCCCGGGGTGTCCCTTCGCGGCCGCGCGGGCATAGCACCCGCGAGCGCGCGCGGCGCTCTGAAGAACGGTTATACCTGCCTGGTACAACTCGCCCAGCCTGTACATCGATCCGCGATCCCCCTGCGCGGCGGCTATCTCGCACCGCCTCACCACCACCCACACATCTTTACGCAGCCCGCAGACCCGAGCCATCTGGTACTTAGCCCGGGCGTCGCCCTGCGCGGCCGCCCGAGCGAACCAACTGGCGGCCTGTCCCAGGTCCTTCTCGACGCCCGCCCCCTCCTTGTACGCAATACCCAGCTGGTACTGAGCCTTCGGCTCGCCGCCGGCAGCCTGCGTTCGCAGCAGGGCGGTGGCGGGGACGAGCTCAAGGGTGATGAACAACTGGTCCACAACTACGTCGCGTGATGCTGCGCGCTCAGCCCCCCTTGGGGGCGAGCGAGGCGGTTTCGGCCAGGGCATAGCTGGTAACGTAGATGCCCATGGGGTTGTGCAGCAGGTCCGCACCCGGGGGCGGGGGCAGCGTCTGAGTGTGGAAGTGGCACTGGAGTATTCTTTTACTTTGGCGGGCAAGTTGACGTTCGGCGGTATATACGCAGTGCATGGGCATGCCTGCATAACTATGATCGGGCACTCCGAGAAGTTGGATGTGATTATCCACAAATACACCCTTGAAGGTGAGCGCGTTACATCCTTTGGGGAGCCCTACAAGTCCTCCGTTCCTTTAGTTCGCCTGTTGCAAGCTGCTCGGATAAGGCTGGCATGCAACAAAACGAATCGCGTGATGGTTACGTTCACCCGAAAATCTGAAAACCGGAGCCGTAGTCTGGCGCGTCAAGTTTCGTAACGTAAAGATGACGCCGGTACGGATGCGCCTGACGTCCGATGGGCGGACCGCCGTGAAAGATCTTTTGGCCGGAAGTGGAGAAAGCAGAACGATCAGCCTAACTGCGGGTACACGGTCGGGCTCATTCATTAGTTACGTTGTCTACTTTTTGTGCAAACAAGAAGGGGAAGAGGAGTTCCTTCAGCGTGGATGCGGCATACGGGCAGGGGGCACTATGGGCTGGTATGCAGCCTGGCATGGAAACGGCAGCCAATCACGGGTGGCAGCACTGGACGCAGAGCACTTGGATACAGTGAAGTATGAGCCGTACCCTCGGATTGGGATTTACCGGAGGCCGAATACTCTTCCAAAGCGAACACACTGGCGACCATCGGCGTCATGGCTGCCTCTTGGGTACTGACTTCATCTTGGCGGTCTCGTTCGCCTCTCGTAGTCGACCTCTGCCACTCCAGTCGGTTGAACCTTTTGACCCGATAGCTCCGCCGCGGCACCGGGCGCATAGATGCCACCGCGAGCGAGCGGATAACTGCTTCAATAGTACGCAAGACACCACGTCGCGCAAGGTCTACAGAATCGACGACACCAAAACCGCCGGCTGGACTTGCGGAATGGAAAAAAAGATCGTATGTATAGGAGTGCCGGTACTTCCCTGACTACTTGCTATTAGTGTTCTGCCATGAAACGGATCTGCCTATTTCTCGCTCTTTTTGTCACAGCAGGCGCGGTTGCGCCCGCTGCTACGGCGCAGCTGCGCAAGGCCGAGCGCGCTCTGGAGGCTCAAAACTTCGAAGAGGCACACAGCATCGTCCAGGCCCGCCTTAAAGACAAGCCGAATGACCACAATGCCTTCGACCTGCTGGCAAGAATTCACGAGGCTGAGGCCATGGCGTCGGAGGGAGAGGCCTTCCTCGAACACTGGAAGGAGATGGTAGCCGCGTACCGGCAATTGCTTGAGGTAAGGCCGAGGAGCGAAGCGGAGGTAACCACAAAGCTGCTCATCGCGTACCAGAATTCCTTTATGGGCGGCGTGGAGTTGTTTAACGGCGCCCGGGAGGCGCTTGACGCAGAAGCCGGGGCAGAACTCTTCATGAAGGCCAGCTTGCAATTCAGGGCGGCCTCACTGGTGATGCCGGACTCCTTGGACCCCTACCTGAATTGGGCTTATGCCGCCATGAGCGGTGGCGTTGACATTGAAGCGATTGAGCCGCTGAAGCGCGCCCTGGAAATTGGTCCGGCGGAAATGGAATGGTACAACTATCTCGGACGTATCTACCTGAGCAACGAGCGCACAGACGATGCCGTTATGGCACTCGAGGAAGGGGTGGAGATGTTTCCTGGAGACGAAGAGTTGCAGGGCTTGCTGCTGAATGCCTACGCGTCCACGGGCCAGAATGACCGTGCGATCGAGCGGTACCAGGAACGGGTCCAAGCCATGCCGGATGACAGGATCTCGCGCTACAACCTTGGATCGCTCCTCCTGCAGGCCGAACGGTACAACGAAGCGATCGAGCAACTTGAGGTGGCGATAGCGATCGATGATCAGCATGTTGATTCACACTACAACCTCGGAGCAGCCTTCATCAACAAAGCCACGGATATACAGCGGCAGGCCGCAGCGCTCGATGACTCCTTACGGGCAGAGCGGGACTCGCTCTCCCAGGAAGAGATCGATGCGCGGCAGGAAGCATACTTTGCGCTTGATGAGGAGAAAAAAAGACTGATGGCTCTGGCCATCCCGTACTTGGAGCGTGCCAAAGTACTTTCTGAGAAATTGATTTCTGAGGGCGTGGAGGTGGACATCAGTGGCATCTGCAGGGCGCTGTTTCAGGCCTATGGCCAAACGAACGCGATGGAAAAACTTGAGACCGTGAAGGTCTGCTCGGGCTTCTAGGCTACTTGCAGGTCGGCAACTCTCCAGCTATCAGGCGTAGCCACGTGCGTGCCTGAGCGCGAATCGTGCCGCCTCTGCCGCGTCAGGATGCAAGCCCTTCCATTGCTTGCACATAACGCGCGGCGACGGTACTCCACCGAAAATGCGTGAAAGTATGCTCGCGCGCCTGTGCACTAAGCGTCAGTAGCGCAGCCGGCTTTTCCGCATAGCGAGCAACGGTGCGAACGAAGCCATCCGCGTCGCAGCTCTCGACCAGGTGGCCGTTTACGCCTTCGGCGATGACATCCTGGATACCCTCCAGGCGGGCTGCTACCGCAGGAACGCCACAGGCACCGGCCTCCAGCATCACAATTCCAAATCCTTCCATATCGCCAGGTACAGGGATGTTGGGCATCACCAGAAGGTCTGCCCGTGCATAAAGACGAAGCAGGTCCTGATCAGAGAGGCGACCCAAGAGGCGTACCCGGCCACCAAGATTGCAGTCACGAATGGCCTCGGCGATTCGTTCTCGCTCAGGGCCTGTACCAACAATGTGGTAGTGAACACTGCTTGGCAGTTGTGGCATCACCGAACGAACGAACCAGGCAACTCCTTTCCGTCGCACTAGGCGCCCGACGCTGCACAACAGAAAAGGCCCCGGGGCCTTTGGCCGCCTGGCGATAGCTGCAAAACGGGCTGCTTGAACACCGTTGGGGATGACATGAATGCGCGCTTCAGGCATGCCGCGCGCCACACACGCTGCGCCCGTGGCACGGCTTACCGGCAACACCGTGTCAAGTACCTGCAGGACGCGCCGGACAAGAAACCACTGGTATGGGCCTTTCTGCGTGACATCCTTGCCATGGGCAATCGCTGCCATCGGGATGCCTCGCCGCGATAACGTGCGTCGCAGCAGCAGACCCAGTGCCCCGGTCACCATGGAAGAGAAAAGCACGGCATCTATCTCTGCGCGCCGCGCCTTGCGCCAGATGCGTACCAGCGTGGGGATAAGCCATAGCGCACATTGGATGTGATGCCACCGCCAGGCGCTGCGAAGAATGAGCCGCGTGACTTCGGCATGTGCCGGGAGTGTCTCAGAAAGCTCAACGGCCACTCGCTGCATGCCGCCGACGCTTGCCATCGGGCGGCCACAAGGCGGAAATGAATGCGAAACAAACAGCAGCCGCATACCAGCTTATGCGGCTGCGCGTGCAACGACTGGTTTCGACCGCTTGCCGATAAACGCTTCACCATTCGACGGGCGGAGCCAGATGTCCTGGTAAAAGCCGGCCATGGCCGCCATAACCTGGTCCCAGTCAAACAGCAGGGCCCGTGTGCGCGCCCGTGATCCCATGATGCGGCGCAACTCAGGGTTGTTTACCATGCGTTCAACCTTCTGGGCAAAGTCGGCGTCGTCGCCGGGCGTAGCTAGAAATCCGGTGACTTTGTCCACCACCAGCGCGTTGCTGCCCGCGGCGTCGGCGCAGACCGCTGGAAGCCCTGAAGCCATGGCTTCCAGCGTTACGTTGCCGAAGGTCTCCGTGTCGCTGGGAAATAGAAATATGTCCGAGGACGCGTACGCAGTCGCCAGATGGTCCTTGGAGAGTGGACCCGTGAAGATCGTGCGGGGCAAGCGCTCAGCGAGCCGCTTGTGCGCCGGACCATCACCTACCATCACGCTTCGGTGTGGGACTCCCCGGGATTCAAGCTTACTGACAACGCCTGCAAACACATCAAGGCCCTTCTCCCACACCAGTCGTCCTACATAGGTGATGACCACCTCGTGGTCCTCTACACCCAAGCTGCGTCGCCAGCCCAGGCTCCGCCGCTCTGGTTGAAACTGCTCAGGATCCACGCCACGCGGCCAAAGGCGTAGCCCGTTGGAAATGCCACGCGAGCGGAGTTCATCCGCGATGGACTCCGAAGGTACGTAGATGTGCTGGCACTGCGGATAGAACCACCGGCCATAGCGCCAGGCCGTCCCCTCCAAAAGGTCCATACGATAAAGCCGGTGGTACGAGCTGAAATACTTCAGGTACGCTCCAAAGTGGGTATGGAAGGAGGTAACGACCGGGATCTTTTGCGCGTTGGCCCACTGCAGGGCCTGCTTGCCCAGGTAATCAGGCGAAGCAATGTGGACCAGGTCCGGGCTGAAAGTTTCCAGTTGCGCCCGCGCCTTGCGAGACAGCCCAAGTGAAAGCCGGTAGTCACTGCGGCCCGGCCACGGCAACGAAGGCACCGCGACAAGCGTGCCGGCGTGCTTGAAGGGCGGTGGCGCCTTGGAAGTCGGTGCAAATACGAGTACCTGAGCTCCTCGGCCTTCCAGGTAGGCGACCAAGCGGTTAAGCGTCAGCGTGACGCCGTCGGAAATGTGGTTGTACGCGCCTGCAAATATCGCGATATGCCTGCCCGCGACCTTGCCGTGCCCCGCGATCCGTGCCCGTCTCATGGTACCATGCTCTTGTGGCGGTGTCTTCGGCCTACCCCTTTGGCCTGCACATCGAACCAGGCCCGACAATGCAGTCCTACCCTAGGCAGATACAGCCGCAAGCAGTCACGAAAGAGTAACAGCGGCAGCGAATTGTTTTCCTCTCAGCACTTCCCGGAGGTGCCGGCCCGTATGACTGGTCTCGTGCTGAGCGATAAGCTCGGGCGTACCCTCCGCTACGATCCGACCGCCGGCGAATCCACCTTCAGGCCCAAGGTCAATGATCCAGTCGGCCGACTTGATCATATCAAGGTTGTGTTCAACCACGATGACGGTGTGACCCATATTCACCAACCGGTTAAATGCGGACAAGAGTTTGCGGATGTCATCAAAGTGCAAGCCGGTCGTAGGCTCGTCGAAAACGTAAAGGATATGCTCCTGGGTACGTGCGCCCAAGTGCGTGGCAAGCTTGATGCGCTGCGCTTCGCCGCCGGACAGCGTGGTGGCCGGCTGGCCAAGCGTCAGGTATCCGAGTCCGATTTCGCTGAGCACGCGCAGGCGCCCCGAGACTGCCCGGGCGTCCGCAAAAAATGCTACCGCCTCATCAATAGTGAGGTTCAGGATGTCATCTACGTTCTTTCCATTAAAGCGGATCTCCAACACGTCCTCTTTGAAGCGCTTGCCGCTGCATTCCTCGCATTCCAGGTGCAGATCCGCCAAGAATTGCATTTCAACCTTGGTGGTGCCTTCACCAGCACAGTGGTCGCACCGACCGCCGTCCACGTTAAAGGAGAAGTATCCAGGCATATACCCCCGCAGCCGGGCCTGGTAAGTTTTCGCAAGGAGCTGGCGTATGCCGTCAAACGCCTTGGTATAGGTCGCCGGGTTGGAGCGGGGCGAGCGGCCAATGGGGCTCTGGTCCACCATCTCGACGCGATCGAATAGTCCGTATCCCGTGATCTCGTCATGGGCAGCCACGGATGCATTCCCGGTCGATAGTCCCTTGAGCCGCCGGAGGCCCCGATAAAGCGTGTCGTGGACCAGCGTGGACTTTCCAGAGCCGCTGACACCGGTCACGACAGTGATTAGGCCGAGCGGAAAGGCCACCGTGAGGCGTTTGAGGTTGTGTGCGCGTGCCCCCTTGACGACGATTGCCTGCGACCACGCGGGTACGCGCCGCACATCCGGGACGGGAATGCTCCGACGCTGGCTGAGGTAGGCGCCGGTGAGCGACGTCTCGCACTGGAGCATGGCGTCGTAGCTGCCTTGGAAGGTCACCGTACCCCCTTGCTGACCGGACCCAGGTCCAAGGTCCACGATCTGGTCAGCATGTCGCATCACTTCGGCATCGTGCTCGACTACTACCACCGTGTTGCCCAAGTCGCGCAGGCGCTTGAGGATGTTGATCAGACGCAGCGTGTCGCGCGGGTGAAGGCCAATGGTTGGCTCGTCGAGCACGTACAGTGACCCCACCAGCGAACTGCCTAAAGAAGACGCGAGATTGATGCGCTGGCTCTCTCCACCAGATAACGTCTGAGAAAGGCGGTCAAGCGTTACGTACCCCAATCCAACTTCTACGAGGAAGCGTAGGCGCTTGCGAATCTCGCTCAGCAGAATGGTGGCGACCTCTTCCTGAAAGGGCGTAAGCTTGAGCTCTTCAAAGAACGCCTGCGCATCCTTGGTGGTCAGCTCAACGACCTGTCCGATATGCAGCCCGCCAACCTGAACATACAGGGCTTCACGGCGCAACCGGGAGCCGCCGCAGTCCGTGCACTTGCTATAGCCCTGATAACGTGCGTGGTAGAAGCGGAAGTGTCTGCGGTAAAAGTTGCGTTCCAAAAAGCGGAAGAAGGGCCAGATGCCGATATAATCTTTGGTGCCTTCCCAGACGATCTTTTTGTGCGCCTCCGGCAGCGCGTGGTAGGGGCAGTCGATATCGATGCCCACATACATGGCAGCGATGATAAGATTCGACTGATGGATTTCCCACTTTGTTAGATCCCTGAAGGGCGCCACAGCCCGTTGGCGCAGCGACAGTTCCTGGTCCGGAATAATGAGATCGGGGTCAAGTCCCTTACGCCGAGCAAAGCCCTGGCAGGTCGGGCACGCACCAGCCGGACTGTTAAAGGAGAACAGGTGCGTCGTGGGCTCAGTGAACTTCATACCGTCACGCTCAAAGTGTTCACTGAATTCGCGCACTTCGCCGCCCTCCTGTGCCTGCACCGCTAAGCAGTACCCGCGGCTCTCTATGAACGCCTGCTGCGCGGAGTCCGCAATGCGCGTGGCATTGGCTTCGTCTCCCTTGCGAATCACCAGCCGGTCCTGCAGAACATACAGCCCATCAGGGCGGAGTTCGACATCACCGTGGCCAATGTCGATAACCATTGCTGCGCCGGGCGCGCCGGTGGACAAAAGTCGGGAATAGCCACGCCGGCGTAGCTGCTCCAACGACGTACGTGGCGGCACCGGAAAAGCCAGGTAGAAGCGCGTGCCATCCACCCACCGCCGAGCCAGGGCATGGGCAACCGAACGGGGCGCGTCGCGCGTAACCGGCTCCCTACTAGTGGGCGAAATGGTCGTCCCTACCTGCGCGTACAGCAGGCGCAGGTGATCGTAGATCTCTGTCTGAGTAGCAACCGTGGACCGCGGGTTGCGGGCAAGCGCTTTCTGCTCGATCGCTATGGCCGGTGCAAGCCCGCCAAGGTAGTCGACATCAGGCTTATCCATCCGAACCAGAAACTGTCGGGCATACGCGCTCAGACTCTCCATATAGCGGCGCTGACCCTCGGCAAAGATGGTGTCAAACGCCAGCGACGACTTGCCAGACCCCGAGGGTCCCGTGAAGACGTTGATCCGGTGCTTGGGAAGGTCCAAGTCGATGCTCTTCAGGTTGTGCTGCCGGGCACCACGAACAACAATAAAGTGGCGGGGATCAACGCCGTGAGCGAATCCGGAAGAAGAGTCCATGACCTTAGCAGTGTGCAACCTACTTTAACGCGTGTGCGCGCCGGTGGAGCCCTCCCGTGGTGTCGGAACAGGCGGGGGCATGACTGTGTACCACGCAGTCCCGACTCTTCGCGTCTGCTATGGCTTTCCTGAACCCGCTGGTGCTGGTTGCTCTGGCGGCGGCGGCCATTCCACTCCTGATTCATCTGTTCAACTTTCGGCGGGCGCGGCGGGTAGACTACAGCTCTTTGCGTTTCCTGAAAGAGTTGCGGCGTTCCACGCTGCAGCGCGTGCGCGTGGAGCGGTGGCTTCTGCTGCTGTTTCGGACGCTGGCTGTGCTCTGCCTCATCGCCGTGTTCGCGCGCCCTATCCTGGTAGGGAGCGCGTTCACGGGAGATGCCAAGGTATCGATGGCGATTGTGATCGACAATTCGCTGTCGATGGCGCTTCGTGACGGGGGCGGCAGCTACATGGAGCAAGCCCGGACCCACGCCGGGGCGCTGGCGGAAGTCGCCGATGAAGTTTATGTCCTGCTTACCGCCCCGAGTCCGGTAGCGCGCGGCCCGAAGGCGCTGGAGGCGATCGAAGCGGCGGTGCCGGATGCGCGTGCCATGACGGCGCTTGAGGCCATTGCGCGTGCGGCAGAGGTGCTGCAGCGCGAAGGTACCCACCTTAATAAGGAGGTGTACTTTGTGGGGGATTTGCAGCGGAGTATGCTTGCAGATACCACAAGTCGCGCCGTGGCCGAGGAGGTGCGCGTGACACTCGTACCCGTGGGTGGCCGCGCGCACGAGAACGTCGCCATAGGCGCGGTGGAGGTCAGCAGCCGCATAGTTGAGGTGGGCGAATCCGTGCGCATCGAGGCTATGCTCAAGAACTACCAGAGTGCGCGGGTGGACAACTACGTAGCCAGCTTGTACCTGGCGGGAGAGCGCGTGGCGCAGCAAAGTGTGGACTTGGCGCCGGGTGCACGCATCGCGGTATCCTTTATGGCGACGCCAGCCACACGTGGATGGCTTGCCGGCCGGGTGCAGGCCGAGGACGATGCGTTTGCTGCGGACAACCAGCACTACTTCACGCTACATGTGCCGGCGACCCGAAGGGTGTTGGCGGTGCGGGGGCCGCTGGCTACGACAGGATTTCTGACGCTCGCGTTGACGCCCGGAGACGATGCCATGCAAGTCGAAACAATCGAAAGCACGGATCTTTCTCGCGCTGATCTGAGCGCATACGATGCGGTGTTGCTGGTGGGGCCGCGGACGCTGTCCAGCGGGGAAGTAGTGGCCCTCGCACGCTATGTCAGCGATGGGGGTGGGCTGATGCTGTTTCCAAGCGAGGTGCCTACGGACGTCAACGTGCTGCTGGGCGCGCTCGGCGGCGGGCGTGTAAGCAACTATGTTGCTGCGGAGCGAGGGGGCCCGCCTGTTGCAACGGTTACCAGCCTCGACAGGGAGCATCCGCTGTTTGAGGGTGTCTTTGAAGACGCGGGGCGGATGGAGCAGCCCGCCGTATATCGTGCGGCAGTCTATGAGCCAAAATCCGGCGCGGAGCAGACGCTGCTGTCGCTTTCGAGTGGGCAGCCTTTCTTGCAGGAGATCCGCAAAGGGCGAGGCCTTGCCCTCGTGTTCGTTGTGAGCCCCGATCCCAGTTGGAGTGACTTGCCGGTTCGCGGCCTCTTTGTGCCGCTGATGCACCGCGCCGTGCACTATCTGGCCGCGGGTGAGTCCGTTCAGGGCAACCGGCTGACAGCAGGCAAAGCCGAGTCGATCCGGCTGGGTAACATAACCGGGCGGGTCCATGTAGTGACGCCCACGGGCGAAGAAGTCACGCCCGAGCAGCGGCAGCTGATCGGTGCCACCGTGATAGAGACCTCAGAGGAATACGGCATTCCCGGCATCTATGACGTAATGGTCGGTGGCGCAGTGGCGCGGCGCATGGCCGTGAATACGGATTTCAAAGAGTCTGACTTGGCCGTGGCACCGGAGGACGAGGCCGCGAGCGTGCTGTCCGAGGCCACAGGCGTACCCATACGCGTAACGCGCGCACAGGAAGGTCTGGCCGAACGCATGAGAGAGGACCGCGTCGGCGTAGAGCTTTGGCGCCTGTTTGTGGTGCTTGCCCTGGTATTCATGGGGTTGGAGATGATTGTGTCCACGCGGCGAAAGGAGCAAACTGCATAGTCCTTGCACACCACGGAAACGCCACAGGAAACCGCGATCTTGGCGGGTGTGATACGGCCCCAGGCCAAGAGAGCCGACATTGATGACTCACTGGATGAGCTGGCGCTCCTGGCTGCTACGGCAGGCGCCCGCATCGCGGGGCGCCTCACGCAGGCACTGCCGCGCCTGAATCCGGCCACCTACATTGGTTCCGGAAAGGTAGAGGAGCTCAAACGGTATGTAGCGCACCACAATGCGGATCTGGTCATCTTTGACGATGACCTGAGTCCTGTCCAGATCCGCAACCTGGAACGTGACATCGCATGTAAGCTGCTGGATCGATCGGCGCTCATTTTGGACATCTTCGCGCGGCGCGCCAAGACGGCCGTAGCCAAGACGCAGGTTGAGCTTGCGCAACTGGAGTATCTGCGCACGCGGCTGACGCGCCACTGGACACACCTTTCGCGGCAGCAAGGCGGCATCGGCACTCGGGGACCGGGCGAGACGCAGATTGAGACGGATCGCCGCCTGATTGGACAGCGCCTGGCAACGCTGAAGCATCGACTGAAGCGGATTGATCAGCAGCGCGCCACGCAAAGGCGGAGCCGCCGCCAGCACCGTACCGTGTCGCTGGTTGGCTATACCAACGCCGGCAAGTCTACGCTGCTGAATGCGCTGGCGGGAAGCGATGTGCTGGCGGAAGACCAGCTCTTCGCTACATTGGATGCCACCACGCGGCTTGTGACGCTAGCCCCGGGCAAGGATGTGCTCCTTGCGGATACCGTCGGATTCATCCGAAAGCTGCCGCACAAACTCATAGAAAGCTTCAAAAGCACCTTGGATGAGGTGCGCGAGAGCGACCTGCTCATCCACCTCGTGAGCGTAGCGCATTCGCGCTACGAAGATCACATCCAGGTCGTTCACGAAATGCTCGAAGAGATTGGTGCCGCCAACAGGCCCACGTTGCTGGTTTTTAACAAGGTGGATGTACTCCTCTACCCGGACCAGATTGCGGGGCTACGTGCAGCCTATCCTGAATGCGTGTTCGCGTCCGCGCTCCGGGGAACCGGACTGGAAGCCCTTAAGGCGCGCCTGGTCGTGCTGCTGAGTGGTACCACGGTGGAGCGCGTCGCCTACGTGCCGGTGACCGAAGGCAAGGTCCTTGCGAGGATCCATCGTATGGCCGAGGTCCTGGCGGAAGACCATGTCTATGTGCATGGCAATGGAGCCAGCCCGCAAATGGTGACGCGGGTGCGGTTTCGGACGACACACCGGAACGCGGCGGCGCTCCAGGCGGTGCTGTCGCCTTTTCAGGGGCTCGTCCCCGTTAAGCCCGTTTGAGATCCTTGTGCGCGCTTGGACCGAACAGACGTGCCGCTCAGGCGTCTAATGGCTGGACCAACCCAAAGCCTCTGGTGACAGAAACGACGGGCGGCTATAGCGCCGAAAGCATCCAAGTCATGGAAGGCTTGGAGGCGGTCCGCAAGCGCCCGGCGATGTACATCGGGGATGTTGGGCGGCGCGGGCTGCACCACCTGGTCTTCGAGGTGGTCGACAACGCCATCGACGAAGCCCTCGCGGGGCACTGCACTGACATTGAGGTCGTCATTCACCAGGACGGGTCGGTATCTGTGAGCGATAACGGGCGGGGCATCCCGGTCGGGATGCACCGCAAGGAAAGACGCTCCGCCCTAGAGGTTGTCATGACCGTGCTGCATGCCGGTGGCAAGTTCGACAAGGACTCCTACAAGGTGTCCGGCGGCTTGCATGGCGTCGGCGTCTCGTGTGTCAACGCGCTTTCGTCAAGACTTCTGGCAACCTCCCGTCGAGAAGGCCATATGTACAGCCAGGAGTATGCCCGGGGAAAGCCCCGGGGCCCGGTGCGCTCGATGCGCGCGCTGGAAGAAGGAGAGTCGACCGGGACCACCGTGCATTTTTGGCCGGACGACGATATTTTTGACGCGACGGAGTTCCGCTTCGACACGCTGTCCGAACGGCTGTGCGAGCTTGCCTACCTGAATGCGGGTCTGAGGATCAGCTTGGAGGACCGGAGAGAAGGTGAGCGTGAAGACTACTGCTATGAGGGGGGTGTGCGCGAATTCATCAGCTACCTGGACGAAGCGCGCGAGCCTATCCAGAAAGAAACCATATACATCGCCAACCGGGACAAGACAGTCGAGTTGGCGATGCGCTACAACACCGGGTTTTCATCCAACGTTCTCTCCTTTGTCAACAACATTAACACGCATGAGGGCGGTACGCATGTCTCCGGGTTTCGCAAGGCGCTGACGAAGACGCTGAAGGCGTATGCGGTGCGTAACTCGCTGCTGAAGAATTTCAAGGGCGACCTGTCGGGCGATGACTTTCGCGAAGGGCTCACGGCCGTACTCAGTGTCAAGGTGGCGGAGCCCCAGTTTGAGGGGCAGACCAAGACAAAACTCGGCAACTCCGATGTGCAGGGCACGGTCGAGCGCGTCGTGGGCGAAAGGCTCAAGGTGTGGCTGGAAGACCGCCCAAAAGAATCTAAGCGGATCCTCGGGAAAGTGGTCCTGGCGGCAGAGGCGCGCGCTGCCGCCCGCAAAGCGCGGGAGCTGGTCCAACGCAAGAACGCGTTCGGGGGTGGAGGCCTGCCGGGCAAGTTAGCGGACTGCGCCTCGAAGGTGGCCGACGAATGCGAGCTGTATCTGGTTGAGGGGGATTCCGCGGGCGGCTCTGCAAAGCAGGCACGGGACCGTCACTTCCAGGCGATTCTACCGCTGCGGGGCAAAATCCTGAACGTGGAGAAGGCCCGCCTGGATCGCGTCCTCAGCAACGAGGAAATAAAGAATATCATAACGGCGCTTGGCACGGGGCTGGCCTCCAGCGAAGAAGACTTCAACATAGCGAAGCTGCGCTACCACAAAGTGCTCCTGATGACGGACGCCGATGTGGACGGAGCACACATTCGAACGCTGCTGTTGACGTTCTTTTATCGCCACCTGCGTCCGCTGGTGGAGCAAGGCTTTGTCTATATTGCGCTGCCCCCTTTGTACAGGGCCAAGATGGGCAAGGCGGAGCGGTATTGCTGGAATGATGAGGAACTACAGAACTCCATTGCGCAGATGCAAGCGAACAAGAATGGCAAGGCTACTATCCAGCGGTACAAGGGTCTGGGCGAGATGAATCCCTCGCAGCTCTGGGACACCACCATGGATCCTGAAACACGCATGCTGCAGCAGGTCAGCATCGAAGACGGGGCGACGGCAGACAGGATCTTTTCGACCCTGATGGGTGATGCCGTGGAGCCGCGCAGGAAGTTCATTGAGCGGAACGCCCGCTACGCCACGCTGGACGTGTAGAGGTCGAAGCGATGCCGGTGGACGTCAGCATCGTGGTTCCAGCCTACGAAGAGGCTGCATCGCTCGGCGTGCTGGCAGACGAGATTCGTGCGGCGTGTACGGGCAGCGGGCTGACGTTTGAGGTCTGGCTGATTGACGACGGATCGTGCGACGACTCATGGGATACCATCTGCGCGGTACACGCCGCGGACGAGCGCTTCAAGGGTGTGCGCTTTCGCCGCAACTACGGCAAGAGCGCGGCCCTTATGGCGGGCTTTGCGCGTGCTACCGGGCGCGTAGTCGTGACAATGGATGCCGACCTGCAGGATGATCCGGCCGAAATCCCGTCCCTGGTGGCCATGGTTGACAAGGGGCTTGACCTGGTAAGTGGATGGAAGGTGCGGCGCAAGGACCCGCTTACCAAGACGCTGCCGAGCGTATTCTTTAACCTGGTCACTCGAACGGTGTCCCGCATCAGGCTGCACGACTTCAACTGCGGCCTCAAGGCTTACCGGCAGGACGTAGTAAAGGCGGTGCGTGTCTATGGGGAGATGCATCGTTACATCCCGCTTTTGGCCAAGTGGGAGGGGTACGGCAGGATTGGCGAAAAAAAGGTCCGCCACCGCGCGAGACGCCACGGGCGCTCGAAGTTTGGCTTGGAGCGGTATGTTCGCGGCTGTCTGGATCTGCTTACTGTGACCTTCCTTACGCGCTTTGGAGCGCGTCCAATGCACTTTTTTGGCACGTGGGGACTGTTGGCCTTCCTGGTTGGCTTTGCCCTGAGCCTGTGGATCTCGATCGAAAAGTGGGTCTTCGGCAGTCCTGTAGGCGATCGGCCGGCCCTGCTGTTAGGTGCGCTCCTGATCATGGTTGGGCTCCTGCTGATGAGCACTGGTTTCGTTGCGGAACTCGTCGTGCGGCAGCGTATGGAGGAGAAACCACCCTATGAGGTCATCAGCGAGACACCGGGCGTGATGTAGCGCCGCGGATAGCCGTGCGGCTCAACCATTCGGTAATCCGGCATCTTGTACCGCTTAGTTTGGCAGACGATGGGTCATGAGTGCCGAAAATCAGCTTTGTAGCCGAGCTTATCGTGAATTCTTCTCCAATCGGATGAAAAAGCAGGGAGAAACGGCTCAAATGTCGGTAAAAGCCGGGTGGGAGTGTCTGTCTTCGTCCTAAGGTGCGGCGGTGGAGTCCAATAGTGACGAAGTAGGGCTAAGCTCAACAGGCTCGTAGAAATATCATGAAGCGGGTGTAACCGGGGAGGACACCGCTGCTGGTCTGCGAGTGCTTACCTGGAACTGGGGGCAATGCATGTGGGTATCCTAGCTCTACCCCTCGGCAACATTTCCGGCTTGACAAGGTGGCCTCACGGCCGATTGCACGGAAGCCAGCCTTTCGCGCGGTGGTTGGTCCGTGTAGATAGTGCAACTAACACGGCTGTAATGCCCGACCAAGGGCGTTGATTTGGGGGTGAAGAGGCTTGGATTGGCGGGCGCAGCAATGGCAAAAGCTGCATCGTGCGCGTGCGTGCTTCGCAGGCACGCACCTATCCTGCCGATGCTTTTGCAGCATCGTCACAAATAGCGGTCCTGATCAATAGCCCTCCATGGCGAGCTTTGTGGTGGGCCTTTTCTCTTCTTTCTAAACACCCTATGGCGGCCACAGTCCGTACTTCTTCTGAAGCAGGGAGAACAGTACCGCCCCGGTCTCCAACCGGATGTAGCCGCGCGACATGATTTTGGCGCCAGGCGGCGGATCGCTTTTCCGATTCATGTATCCTCCCATCAGCGCCACCAGCAGAATGGCTGCAGCCAGATCATCGGGAGACGCCAGGTTGAATCCTTCGGCGTATTCTCGCAGCACGCACAGCTCAATATCTGTAAACAGGATCTCGGCCGGTGCTTCCGGATCTTGGCGACCCAGTAACGTCATCAAGTGCAGGCGCCACGCCATCACCATGTTGATGGTGATGGCCAGGTGAAGACTATCGGCCTTCTGCAAGCGCAACTCCTGCACCTTGCACACACTCTTGAGAATCCGGAAGCCGTCTTCCACACGCCAGCGTAACATGTAATAGTCGACCATTGTTACGGCCTGTGCCACCGAGGTCACCTCCCTTGTCGTAAGCAGGTACCACTGAATCGCTTTCTGTCCTTCTGGCGGGTCCGCCTCTCCAACATGTATGGCGGTGACCTTCACCGGGCCGCCCTGCTGTCCACGGGTGGGCGGAAGCATGACCGTACGGTAGCGTACCTCCATCTGTGCGATGCGGCCCGCACGGCCCTTATGCTTGACACGGCCCGACTTCTCGCGACGGCTCAGCCGCTGTATCGCTACCTCAATGGTACCTTTGGGCGCCCCCTGGCGCATGAACTCAAACAACAACGGACCCTTTCTTCCCAGTCTCCGATTCGCCTTGGCCCGTACTAATAGATCCACCCGTCCCACTTGTTGCTGCGCGGCGAACAGGGCAAAGATGTCCGCTTCCCGATCCATGACGCAGAGTACGCGGGTCTTGCTGCTGAGGTGTGTGGCCGCCTCGGCCAGGTCATGCAGTCCGTCGATCCATTGCTGCGTCTTAGCTGCGTGCTTTCCCGCTTGGGTCCTGTAGGCACAGCGCAGCACGCCCAGCGGCAACCCCTCCGCACTCAACGCCAACGTCGTATGCAAATGCACCCCCCGTGCTTTCGCGGTGGTCTGGTTGCGCCCGATCACTTCCAAGCCCTCGCACGCAGGACGGGTGCTGTAGTTGATGTCCGTGCCGTCCTGAAGGCACAGCACCGTCTTTTCCGTGCGCATCCGCTCGATCGTACGACGGCGATGCGGCGCCAGGATATCCGCGGGCGTGGTCCCCCGCTCGTTGGCCTTCTCTATGAAGCGATAATATCCCCGTATCGCGGCACGATCGGATTTCATGGTGGCCGTTATGGACTCGCCGGGCGCTCGTGCCAATATAGTGACACTGTTGACCAGGCGGGTAGTCCGCCGCTTATCCCCCAGCTGTGCGCCCCCAAACTCCTGCGCCGCCCAGGTCTCGGCATCCAGCCCCGCGCCAGCCTCCAGTTTGGGATACGCCTCTACGTGCGCCACCCCGAGATGCTTGCGCCACCGGCGGTCCAGATCATAGACGAACACCGCCTTCTTCGTCCGGGTACACGCCTTGGTCTCGGCATGGCGACCCCGGCCGGTGGTCCTTCCCACATATTGGAATCCCGCCGCACGGAAACAGGTCCCCCGCTGCTCAGGCCCCACGAAGGTCTCAACGACCCACGGAGCATAGCCGTAACGTGCCTGAAAATCCACGGGCAACCGCTTGAGCACCTTCCCCAGAAGATGACTGGCCAAGTTCTTGACCTTTACGCCTGGCCGAATTAACAGCCGGTTCAGGCCCACTACGCGCATCAGATGCTGCTGGCGCTGCGCGTGCGTCCAAGCCATCCACCGGTCGCGCGGTCCCAAATACAGGCCGGAAGCCGCAAACCCGATCGCGCCCAGATACCCGTGATCGCTCCGAAACAAATACTTTATCTGCGCGCCCGCAAACTGCCTCACCCCCTGCGGATGCTCCGCTGCCATCAGGGTGTTCCAGCGCGCACGCTGCGCCGCATCCTCCACCAACTCCAATGCCAAGCCCTTGATCTCTTTGAGCGAAGCGGGCACCTCCACTGGTTTCGGCACCGGCTGGTCCAACAGCCGGGGCGTACCGCTTGCAATGGTGCGCCTGGGCGCGGGCAACGACAGCCTGTCCTCGGATTCCAGCGTCTTGAGCGCCTTCAGGCACCCGGTCTGCTGCAGATTCCCACGCGCATCACGAAAGTCGAATGCATGGCACACCTGGCGGCTGATGGCCGTACGGCTTTCACCGGTATGCGCTTCCAACGTGCGCAAAAGCCGCGGCTCAGAGGTCCGCAGCGTGCGAAGAATCTGGCTCTGCGTAAGCATGCCGCAAAGTTACACGGCACGAATTACAAAGTCAAGTCGCTAATTTGGGGACAGGGTAGTCCTAGCTGGATGCCTGCGCACTGGAAGAAAGAATATCTACGAGGTTTCTGAGTGCCGATTTCCGTAACATACGGTTCTCCTCGATACCCGGCGGCCAGCGAAAGGCTTGCGCACATTCTTCGCCAGCAGTCGAATCTTGATGGGCAGCTATACATCGGCTTCCCGATCCTGCCGTCTTCAGAGGAGCCTCAGCCAATAGACGCCTTGCTGCTGTTCAGGGACGGCGGAATGATACTGTTCGACCTGATTGATGGAGAGGATCCGGGGGAGTACGGGCAACGCCAGGACGATGCCTATAACAGAATGGAAGCAAGACTGAGGCTCCATCCCACGCTGATGGATCAGAGAAGGCTGCGGATAGACATAGAAACGCTTTCTTTTGCGCCGGGGTGCTCGCGACAGTCCGAAGAATCCGATAATTCGTTGGTGTCTAGTGTTGTGTCCCATTAATAAGCGACGTATATTAATGACTTCACCATCCATGCCAGAAGTCTATGCGTCGCGGAAGAAAACTTGCGCCCCTAGTTCTCTCTAATGAGCAGCGAAACCAGCTCGTCGCCTTGTCGAAATCCACTACTATGCCCCACGGCATGGTTCAAAGAGCGAAGACCATTCTGGCCTGCGCTGCTGGGGACACCAATGCTGCGGTTGCCCGTGCGCTGGGAGTATCCGCGTCCACCGTAAGCAAATGGCGGAGCCGGTTCTTGGACCGTGGCTTGCAAGGGCTCCACGACGAGCTGCGTCCGGGACGGCCCCGAACGCACGATGACGAGAAAGTGGCCCAGGTGATTAATCGTGCGCTGCAACAGAAGCCCGCCCATGCGAATGCTTGGAGCGTTCGCCTGATGGCCGAGGCCGAAGGCGTGTCTAAGAGCACAGTGCAGCGCTGGTTTGCCCTCTTTGGGCTCAAACCCCATCGCAGCAGGACGTTCAAGCTGTCCAGCGATCCCTTCTTTATCGAAAAGGTTCGCGACATCACCGGGCTATATCTAAACCCGCCCGATCACGCGATCGTGTTGTGCGTGGACGAAAAGAGCCAAATCCAAGCACTCAACCGCACCCAGCCCACGTTGCCATTGGGGCTGGGCTATGTAGAGGGGTACACCCATGACTACATCCGCCATGGCACGACTACACTGTTCGCAGCACTCAACATAGCCACGGGCAAGGTAATTGGGAAATGCATGGCGCGGCATCGGCATCAGGAGTTTCTCTCCTTTTTGCGACTGCTCGAGCGCGAAACTCCGAAGGATCTGGACCTGCACTTGATCTTGGACAACTACGCAACGCACAAGCATCCGAAAGTTATGGCGTGGCTGTCCAAGCGGCCTCGTTACCACCTTCACTTCACGCCTACCTCCGCATCGTGGCTGAACCAGGTTGAACGGTGGTTTGGTCTAATCAGCCGGCGCGCGATCAAACGGGGTTCGTTTACAAGCGTAAAGCAGTTAAAGCAGACCATCGAGCAGTTCATTGCAGCGTACAATGAGGAGGCGACGCCGTTTGTTTGGGTTGCTACGGCGGACTCGATCTTCAGTAAGATTCAACGTTTAACGTCGCGTATTACTGGGACATAACACTAGCCCGGAGGAACTGTTGGGCGCCATGAGGTCGTTCACGCGCAAGGATGATAACAGCACTCTCTACCGTCAAGTAATGTCGGCACTTGATGGCGTGTCGAAAATTAGACTAGGCACATCAAACCGACCTGAGTGTCCCATTGAAACCCGTTGCAATAAACTGCGAGGAATTGAAGATGCACTTGTCACCTTGGACAGGTTCCAGCGTCGCGGTGCCATAGAGACTGTCAGAGGCGTGCAAAGAATCCGCGGGCTGGCAGGGTCTGGAAAAACCGTGGTACTTGCGCGCAAGGCCGCCTATCTGCACGTATTGCATCCAGAGTGGGTCATTGGCGTTACGTTCCACACGCGATCACTGAAGGCCCATTTCCGGCGGCTAATCAGGAGATTCGTTTACGAAGATGGAAGAGTGGAACCCAACTGGGACAAGCTACACATCATTAATGCGTGGGGAGCGTCTGGAGCCGCGCACCGCACTGGTATCTATCATCAGTTTTGCACGCAGCACGATCTTGAGTACCTCGATTTTCGCCGGGCATCGAGCAGTTTTGGAAGAGACCGTGCCTTTGATTCGATATGCAAAAAGGCCATCCAGGAGTCAGACAGCCTGACACCGTACTACGATGCAATTCTGATTGACGAGGCGCAGGACCTACCGCCCAGTTTTCTCCGCCTTTGCCACCATTTCCTAAAGCCGCCCAAAAGGCTCGTTTACTGCTATGACGAACTCCAGAACCTTACCGGTGAGTCTCTGCCTCCGCCTGAGGATATTTTCGGGCGTCGTAACGGCTCGCCGGTCGTGCGGTTGCCAGCGTCCCAAGGACCGGCGCCCAAGCCGGATATCGTTCTGCCGACATGCTACCGTACGCCGGGACCCGTCCTGGTAGTGGCGCACGCTATCGGCTTTGGCATTTATCGCCGCCCCAGTTCGGATTCCAGCACGGGACTGGTTCAGATGTTCGATCATCCCATACTGTGGGAGGATATTGGCTACAAAGTAGTACACGGCACGTTGGAGCCTGGATCCGACGTGGAGTTAGTTCGAGGGCCGACGACGAGTCCCTCATTCCTAGAGGCCCATTCCAGCCGGGACGATCTTGTCCAATTCAAATGCTTTGACAGCACGGAGGAGCAGCAAGTGTGGCTGGTGAAGGCTATTGAAGAGAACCTCCGCACTGACAAGCTGATGGCCAGCGATATCATGGTGATTCATCCCGATCCCCAGAAGACTAGAAGGGCCGTCGGACCGATCCAGAGTATGCTCTACGACCGCGGTATTGATGCGCATATTGCAGGAGTTGATACGAGTGCCGACACGTTTATGCGGGAAGACCGCGAGTCAGTAACTTTCACCAGCGTTCACCGTGCCAAGGGCAACGAGGCTGGTATGGTATACGTAATCAATGCGCACGAGGGACTCTCGACGAGGAGAAATTTGGCCAGTATCCGGAATCGCCTATTCACGGCCATTACCAGAAGCAAAGCTTGGGTGCGGGTTGTAGGGGTTGGGCAGGAAATGGGCGAGCTCTGCCGGGAGTTTGGCAGACTGACGGAAAACAATTTCAAACTACGTTTCAACTACCCAACTGAGGAGGAGAGTAGCCGCCTGCGTAATATTCACCGTGACATGTCGAGAGCGGAGGAGTCAAGGCTGAATAGTCGAAATCGATCGATTGGAGACTTGGTGGCCGATCTGGAATCCGGGCAATTGGAAGTTCCGGATCTGGATCAAGCCATCGTGAGCAAGCTGGTGACGCTATTTAGGAACGTCCGATAGGACTGATGCCAACGGCCGCGCAGTTGTATTCAGACATCAAGGGTTTAATTCGCTTCATGACGAATGAGGGGCTCGTGAATGAGCAACGGGCCCCACGAAGTCTTCGCAAAGTTGGGTCGGTTGCGATCACGTTCTACGGTGCCGAACATTTGGCATTGGTCTCGAAAAACAAGTCCTATGCGGATGTCTACCGGGAATCGGTCCGCCACCGGGTATACAGTGTAATGATGCTGGATGGGGCTCTCGTGCAGATCCAGTATGAGTTTAAACATAGACGCCTACTGCGCCATCGCCTTGCCTTTCTACCGAGTCCATGGCTGGACGCTTTTCATCTCCACGAACAGCATTACTTGGAGGACAATATCGATGTCGACGTGACTGCCCACGGTTGGCCCCCTGCTCCGCTTCGATTTGACTTCGATCCAGACTCGCACAAAGATGTGGTACATCCCGCCTCTCACCTCACACTCGGAATCGTTGAGCAATGTCGCATTCCGGTTGCGCGTCCATTAACACCGTATAGGTTTGTCGACTTTCTGCTCCGCAATTTTTACGACTTGAAAACAGCACGCTATTCGGATGGCCTACCGAAACACAGGACGTCGTTCCAAGAAACCATTTCAAAGCCGGAATCCAAGCTGATCCACATAGCCGTGCCGACTTGAATCTGACTGGCAAGGACGCCCAATTCCGCTAAGAGCGGAGCAGCACGGTAGGGACCCCGGTCACGGGCCCATTACACAGATCTCGTTAGCGCACCCGATTACTCCTGCAAGTTGCGCCCGCGTGTGTGGCGGTATGTCGTTATTCCGGCGATGAGTTTCGGATTGTCGTCGCCATTTCATGACTCAAACAGTATAGGTGGACACACTCCCCGCATATAAGAAAAGGGTATACTCGCGCTTGCTTGCTTGGCACTACTTTACTCCCACCTTGCGCCCGCTCAAATTTTGGGTATTATATACCTGATTACGCAACAGTCACTTACGTGGCTTAGGAGGGGTGCTTAATAAGACCCTTGCCAAACGCTTCGCCATCTCATCCACCAAACACCGGTCAGCTACGCTTAGCACGTAACCTTCCTTACGGTCAGCTACCTCTTCGGGGTTAGACGGCGTAGCTCTAGGCTCACTACGAACAGTCTTACTTCTTGGTTTTATCATGGGCCAGCAGCTTCACCAACAATGTCCATCAAGTCTCCATAGCTGCTAACCACACTGTACTTGACACGCTTACGACCAATCTCCCGTACGACCTGATCAAAGAACTTCTTGGCACAGTCAACCTTCGCCTTCTCTGTCCCCCTAAGCTCAAGAGACGACAATGATCCCTTGGTCTCAGCTACAAAGTACACATGCTTAGCATCGCCTTTCTTGAAGGTGATGGCCCAGTCAGGGTTGTAATTCCCAACAGGTGTTGGAATTGTGAAGCCACGCGGCAGCTTGGCATAAACCTCGACCTCAGCACCATTATCCAAGGCGTTGACAAACTCTAGCTCGACATCGGAATCCGTGATGGCATGGTCGTAGACGTGCCGTTTAAGTTTGCGTGTTGCACGCGAAAAGTCTTGTCGGTTCTGTCCTGCTGCGAAGATGTCTGCGTCATAGCGGTCGTCCAACGCATCGTAGACCAAGTGCTCGATCACAATTGATGCCTTCTGCTCGTTGATGATCCGTGGCACCTCCGTAAGGAACTGCTCTGGGTTGTACCCAAACTGCTGGAAGCAATCAGGACTAATCATCCTGAGAATCTTGGCAGCCGTTCTTCGTGTGAGTGTGGTGGCGACTGCAATCTTGCCAAGGAGATCGTACCCCACTTCCGAAGGTTGCTGCTGACCTTGCTCGTGTGAAGTCTTCCCACTCTTAAATCCGCCGGAATCTCGTAGTTGTAATTCAGTCACCGAGTCATTCTGCTCCCCCTCTTGGACCACGTACTGGAGCGGCGACACTCGTAGATGTCCGTCTATCTTCTTGACGCACTTCTCAATCAGCTCTTCGGAGTCGAAGTCTACGTAATAGACCGCCTTACGATTGATTGAATGCCAAAGCTTCTGAAACGCCTCCTTGTGGAAATTGTCGTTGAGATTGTTTTTTTGATACCTACGGCTGTCAAGAATCTCTGGCAGCAGTTCCTCACTGAACACGCTATCAATCAATTGGACGATAGGATCTGCATATGGCCGTAGCCTCGCAGGCAAGGCCGCCAGAGTACCCTTCCGCTTTCTTTCGTGATATAGCGGTGTCAGATAGTCCTCGTCGTCCTTGTACTCGTTGTATGTTAGGTAGCTGAAAATCAGATCCGCCATGCCCTTATCAACCAATACGGGTCCTGACTCTGTTTGCAAAACCTTGCCCAAGAAGTACTCGACGGTGGCGCGCCTCGGACGTGAATGGAGTTCCCTTACGATTTCGTCTTGCAGACCCTCTACAAATCCCATGTAGCTTTCGTTTGTAACGACGGTTAAGACGTTTATGTCATGTACCCGTGCCTTATCGTCCATCCGCTTGCCATCTCTGTTGACACACAAACGCAATCCGCGACCTACCTCTTGACGGCGGGAAATATTGCTCTTGCCATTCTTGAGCATACAAATGACAAAAATATTCGGATTGTCCCACCCCTCCCGTAAAGCAGAATGTGAAAAGACGAATCGCGTAGGCTCGTCGAATGCCAGAAGCCGCTCCTTGTCCTTCAAGATTAGGTCGTACGCATCAACATCTCCAATCGCGTTTCCCGATTTTGACGGGTCCTTCAAACGCCTCGTCTTCGCATCTATCGCGAAATATCCATTATGCGTCCTAGATACATCAATACGGGCCAAGTACCTTCTGTACTCCTTGCTGCCATTGGCTATGTCATTCAGATACTCGTCCACTTGGCGGCGGTATTCGTCCTCAAATACTCTGGCATACTCTCCTTTCTCGTCGGGCTGGTCGTAATCTCTATACTTCGCTACCCTGTCTATAAAGAACAGCGACAGGACTTTGATGCCTTCCAAGAACAGCTTTTCCTCGGTGTCGAGATGCGCCTTTATTGCTTCTCTGATTTGTATGCGACGCAGATCATATCCGGTTACATCGCCTTGAGCCTGACCTACCTCAATGTCCTTGCCATTAGTAAACTCAACCTTGCCGGTTCGATAGTCGATCTGGGAGATGGTATATCCCTTGTATGCGTCCAACCCACCTGACACGGTTTGCAGATTGTCGGCACACTTCAGGCGTCGTAGTAGTCTTCGGATCTTGCCCGACTTGTTCTTTATTTCTAGCTCTATCCATGCCTCTGGTGGCCCGGCTCTTTGGACGACCTCCGACAGGCATAGGTAGGAGGTCGTGCCGCTTCGTCCTCGTACCTGAATACCCCGCACCGCAATCTTCTTGACCAGCTTCTGATTGTACGCATCCAGAGCATCAAGGCGGTGAACCAGGTTGTGTCGCACCTTATGCGTCGCCGAATAGCGCAAGATCATCAACGGATTGAAATTCGGCAACGCCTTTACCGTCGCCTTTCCTCCCAACTTCTGTGGCTCGTCTAATATCAAAATCGGACGAGTTGCTGCTATCACGTCAATTGGCCTGCGCGACTGGAATTGGTCAAGTTCCTCATAAATGCGGCGGTTTTCTCGATTCGTCGCGTTGAACGCTTGGATGTTGATAACCATCACATTAATGCCGGCGTCTGACGCAAAACTGTTCAGCTCATGCAGTCGACCAGAGTTGTAGATAAAGAAGCGAGCCCGTTCATGGTAATGCTCCATAAAGTGGTTGGCAGTGATCTGTAACGACTGGTATACCCCTTCACGGATGGCTATAGACGGAACCATGACGATAAACTTCGTCCATCTGATTGGCGACATTTATTAATAACGACAACGACAATTAAAAATAGCGGGACCTGAGGTCGTCTTGTGCGTGGACTGGCGGTTGATTCGTTCAATCCACTATCGAGATGGTACAGGATGCGCAGGTCCTGCTTTTACGCAGGTTGGTATTGAAGAAGGGAGAGCCCATAGCGACAGCAGCGGCGAAGGCCGGCATGTGCGAGACTACCGCGCGCAAGTACGTGCGGTTGGGCAAGCTGCCAAGCGAGACGAAGAAGCCGCACACGTGGCGTACGCGCAAGGATCCGTTTGCTGCCGTGTGGGAGGAGGTCAAGGCTTTTCTGAAGGTTAATCCCAACCTGGAGGTCAAGGCGCTTTTTGGCGAGCTGCAGCGCCGGCATCCGGGCACGTTCCAGCCGGGTCAATTGCGCACGCTGCAGCGGCGGGTCAAGCAGTGGAGAGCCACGGAAGGCCCGGCGAAGGAGGTGTTTTTTGCCCAGGAATATGAGCCGGGAGACCGAGCCCAATCGGACTTTACGTGCATGAACGGGCTGGGCGTGACCATCCGGGGGGCGCCGCTTCCGCATCTGTTGTACCACTTCGTGCTGCCGTATTCCAATTGGGAGACCGGTACCGTCTGCCGATCGGAGAGCTTCGAGGCGCTTTCGGAGGGCCTGCAGCAGGCCCTTCACGCCTGTGGAGGCGTGCCAAGGCTGCACCAGACGGACTCCCTGAGCGCTGCAGTACGCAAGCTGCAGCGTGGCGGCGGCGAGGCCTTTACGGATCGCTACCAGGCCTTGATGCGCCACTGCGGCATGGAAGCGCGGCATACGCAGGTGCGGAGTCCGCACGAGAACGGCAAGGTAGAGCAGCGGCACTACCGGCTGAAGCTGGCCATGAAAAACCAGCTCATCCTGCGCGGAAGCCATGACTTTGAGAGCCGGCAGGCCTATGAGGCTTTCCTCGAGCAGCTGTTTGCGCAGCTGAATGCGCCGCGCAAGGAGCGCCTCAAGCAGGAGCGGGCCTATCTGGGGCCGCTTCCGGAGCGCCGACTGGAAAGCTACAAGGCGATGCGCGTGCGGGTATCGAAGGGCAGCACGATCCGGGTGCGGAACAACAGCTATTCGGTGCCGAGCCGACTTATCGGCGAACAGGTCGACATCCGTCTCTTCGGCGAGGCGGTCGAGGTGCGGTTCGGGCAGCGTCTGATGGAGCGCATGCCGCGGCTGCATGGAAGAAGCAAGCACCGGATCGAGTATCGGCATGTGATCGACTCGCTGGTGCGCAAACCGGGTGCGTTTGCCCACTACCGGTACCGGGCCGATCTCTTTCCCACCCACCGGTTCCGGATGGCCTATGACGCGTTGCGTCGGGCGCACAAAGCGCCTCTGAAGGCCGACAAGGCGTATCTGCGTGTGCTGCACCTGGCGGCCAAGGAGAGCGAATCGGGCGTAGATGCCGCCCTCAGCGTGCTGCTGAAGGGCAAGGAGGCCATTACGGCAGAGGCCGTAGAGGCGCTGCTGGACCGGACGCTGCAAGTTCCGGATTATTTGGTAGCGCCTCCTGTGGTGGATCTGAGCACGTATGACGGCCTTCTGGAGCCATCGACGACGGCTTCGCTCACGACGACCGCAGTGCGATGAAGACACTCTCGGCAGCAGAGCTGGAGCGGTCCCTGCAGGCAGGGCTCAAGGAGCTCCGTATGCCGGCGATACGTGCTTGCTTCAGGGAGAAGGCCGATACGGCCCGCCGGGAGGCCATGAGTTTTGAGCGCTTTCTGCTGGAGCTGGTGGAACAGGAGCAGCAGGAGCGCCACAGCAACCGCATCCAGCGTTGGCTGCGTGCGTCTCGGCTGCCGCTGGAGAAGACGCTGGACACGTTCGATCGTGGCCGGTTGCCCCTGCGGATAGATCACCACCTGCGTGTGCTCCTGGAGGGAGGCTTCCTGGACCGCAAGGAGAACGTTCTGGCCTTCGGCCCTCCCGGCAGCGGCAAGACGCACCTGGTGTGTGCCCTGGGCCGGGAGCTGATCTTTCAGCGGCGTCGCGTGATCTTTTACAACTGCAGCACACTGGTGCAGGAGCTGCTATGGGCCAAACAGCAGCTGCGCCTGCCCAAGCTCCTGAAGCGGCTCGCCCGCTTTGAGGCGCTCATTATCGACGACATCGGTTACGTGCAGCACAGCCGCCAGGAGATGGAGGTGCTGTTCCTGCTGCTGTCGCAGCGCTACGAGCGGGGCAGCGTGTTGCTTACGAGCAATCTGGCCTTCAGCCAGTGGGAGCGCATCTTCAAGGACCCGATGACGACGGCCGCGGCCATAGACCGTTTGGTACATCACAGCGTGATTCTGGAGCTGAACGTGCCCAGCTACCGTCTGGAGGCCTCCAAGCGGCGCCAAGAGGCCCAGAGTGAAGCCCAGGCCGCGGGTGAACCTGCACCCTGAGTAGGCAGCGTCCGCGGTCCTGCCTTGGGATGTGGTCCCAGAGCTTACAGGAAGGCGCGAGGTGAGCGCCTGGCGCCAGTTCGGGACACTTGGCAAACTCGGGCACCCGTGCCAATGTCGATGTAAGCGCCCTTCTTGGCCGGATAAAGGCGCCTCACGCGGCGATTCCGCGACCCTATCCGTACCACTGTCCGTCCGGGGGCGATTTACACGCTCTGCGCAGCAGTCCGCAGGCTGTTTGCCGGTGTTTTAGGACGGTAGGTGACCAAACCCGGCCGTTTGTGCGAAGAGGGGCCTGTACGAGCTCATTTAGGCCCATTGGCAGCCCTCCAGACACCGCTTACGCGGCCTTAGGCACACGATCGTCCGTCCAGAGACGATTTGCACGCTCTGAGAGGCAGCTGGCCGTGTGTTGAAGCTTCAGGACAGGATACGGGATGTCCCAGGGCCTGCTTGTTCTCATGTGCGGGTGGATGGTCCTTCCGATCCGGCTGTATGCGGGCGCCCCTTCCATCGGAAACACCTGTCACGTCCGCCGTCACGCACTGCGGAATAGGGCCGAAAACAATCTGTTCGGCCTCGAGCTTCGAGGCTCCGCAGCTCGCTGCTCCGCCTCGAAGCTCGGCCTCTCTCTTAATCCAAATTTAATTGTCGCCGGCGCCATCATGTATTGACGTTGATCATCCATCCGTGCCGCTTGTTAAACTCATAGATGGTCTTAGTGTAACAGTAGGTCTTGCCGGTACCCGTTTCCATCTCGACATCGAGGTGGTAATCAGTGGCAGAAGCGTAGGGGTAGCATTTGGTACCCCCCTTAGTGTTGTAGGTCTTAAAGTCTTTCAGCGACACCGACATGGGAATGTTCTGACGGCGCTGTACATCTCGGACGTTTTGCAGAACCTCCTCACTTGTCAGCTGAACTTCGGCGTTCTTAAACACATCTGTTGTACTCAGAATCTGCGAGTCTTTTCTACCCGATGATGGCTGGCCGTCAAAGCAGTCAATCACCGACATGACGGCATCCGTTTGATAGTCGTAGATGTTAAACCACATGTCAGATGACGCCTATATGGGTGGAAGGCGAGAGCTGACGGAAGATCTGAGTGACGTTGACCTTAACAGAATCTGAGTCGAATCCGTTGTCCCTGAAGACCACACGTTGTGGCGACTGCTTTGCCAATTCCTTTATTAAGTCCGCTGTCACGCCACGCTCAAAGCAGGCTACTAGCTCATGGTCTCCCACATAGAAGACCGTCTTATTCTGTATTACTCGCGTTCGGATGGGTAGCGTCAATTCAATTCCCATGTCTACGATGACTTGGAACAGCAGATCTTCTGCCGCACGGTCGGGCTTTACATTGTCAACAGCCGAAAACAGTTTGTCTTGGCTGGTCTCATGAGGGTAGTGGTACGTGTCCTTCATGTTCGAGGAGTCTATTTTAAGCACCCGAAAGCCTATGTCTTTGTTCCACATTGGGTGACATTCGGCCCCCAAAAGGCGTTCGCCAGCAAGTCTAATACGAGTCTTCGCTAGATCTGCTACGGTAGACATTCCATCCGTGTAAGGAGTGACCGTCTCGGGTAACTGCACCATAATGAACCTCCTGTTCTTGCCATCATTCGCGTTTAGCCTCATGATTGCATCTGCCGTGCTCGCCGAGCCAGCAAAGAAATCCAGAATGATTGCATCGTCCGGTGTCCGTACCAAACGAACCAGCTCTTGCATGAAGTTGACGCTCTTCGGATTGTCAAACGGCAGATCAAAGTCTTTGTGAATCTCAGACACTTCTATATCAGTCCAATTTGAGGTCCGAATAACTGTGTCCGACGGTGGAGTCCAGTGTTGAACTCCACCGTTCTTGCCCACCCTATTTGGCAGTCTTCTAATGAATCGCAGCTTGCCCTCCGTCTTACGCCAGAATTCAAGCAAGGACATCCTATCTTCTTACTCGCTTTGAAATTTTTGATAGTTTGCAGCAGCCTGGTATGCTTTGTCCTTGGCCCATCTCCACTGACCTGTCTGGGGAGTGAATCCCAGCAATTCATATCGCATAGTAGGCCTGTCTGCATTGCTCCAGAAGCCGTCCCATTTCCCCGTAGTGTTGGGTGTATCTTTTATCCTTCTTAGAGCGTTCATGAGAAACAACTCGCTCTTTGCATATATCAGAACATACTCGTAACCTACATTCATGCTTTGAAGACCTCTGGCTGCAAACTGCACATTTAAACTCTTGACACGTCTTCGCACGAGGATTGTATTGCGGAAATTCTTTTTGCCAAAAACCTCGTCACAGATCTTGCACAGATTTGATTTCTCACCTTCGTCAATCGAAATGAATATTGCACCGTCGTCCGAAAGCAATCTACGCGCCACGCTTAGTCGAGCATACATCATTGTCATCCAATCCGAGTGAAAGCGCCCATTTGACTCTCGATTGGACAGCAGATTTCCGCCTTTACTATCGATCTGACCCGACCTAGCAAGGTAAGCCTTCCGTGATTCGCTATAATCATCTTTGTATATCTTGCTGTCTCCGGTATTGTATGGAGGGTCGATGTATATTAACTTGATGCGACCGTCGTAAGCACGCTGCAATAGCTTTAGGGATTCAAGGTTATCGCCTTCGATAAACAAGTTCTTGGTCGTCTTGAATTGAACGCTCTCGGCTCTTGCAGGTCGAAATGTACCGTTTGTTGGTGCGTTGGCTGTCGCCAAAGCTATTCTCTTCCCTGGCCAATCCAACCGATACCGTTCTTGCGGCCCTTCTACCACGTTGCCACTCAGCTCTTGCCGTAGCTGATCACAGTCCACCACCAAGCGAATACCCCCAGTCTCGTCATCGCGTGCTTCGGTTACACAGTTGGGAAACATCTCACGGATCTTGGCAACGTTCTCCTGTGCTAAGTCTCGGGTACACATCTTCAGCTTATTGATGAGCGATCAGCTCTCTGTACGTAAGACGCTTGCCTAGCAACTGGCGGGCAGCGAAAGCCATCTGGTCGATGGTATCCACGTTGCGGAAGATATGCCGCCCGGCAAACTTGTCCACGCACCGGAACAGGTGCTTCTTGCTCATGTGATGGTACATGCCGTAGTATCCGCGTCGCAATGTGGCGCAGAAGCGCTCCTTGCCGATTATATGTAGCTGCTCACGTACGTATTCAGCTGTGCTATGTGATACCGCTTCATGGTTGGATAGTCCCTTGTAAGCCGCACGTTCGTCTTTGTACCGGTCAGCCCATGCTACCGTGTGCTCTTGGACGAATGCCTGCAAGGTGTCGGCCTCCGCGTCAGGCAGTATCTCAGCACGTACTTGGCCTGTGTCATGATCTTTGATTCCAGCCTCCACGGTATTGCCTACGGCGCCTTTACCGGCGTTCAGCTTCTTGTCTTGGTGTTTGTTCTTCTCTACGCTACCGAGGTAAGGTTCATCGGCTTCTACAGGTCCGTGAAAGGGTTCGTCTAACAGCACCATTGCTTCCCGAAGCCTGTGGGACAGGAACCACGCCGACTTCTGGGTGATGTTAAGGTCGCGATGCAGCTTCATGCTTGACACGCCTTTCAGGTTGGAAACCTGAAGGTACATCGCTATCACCCATTTGTGGTAGCCAATCTTGGTATCGGCAAGAACGGTGCCTGTACGAATGTTAAAGCGGTTGCGGCAGGTCCCACACCAGTAGGCCGCTGGTTTTCTGTTGGGGCTTTCCTTTACACGATCTCTGCTTTCGCATCTTGGGCATATTGGTCCGTCGTCACCCCACCGCACATGTTCCATCCACTGCTCTGCGGCGAAGTCGTCGGGGAATGTCTGGAACAGTTCTACGAGTGAGATTCCTTCTCTGAATGATTGTTCTGGTCCACCCATTACATCTTGGTGTCTGATCCAATTGAAGTACACGCTATTAGGATGTTATGCGTAATCAGGTATATAAACTCTCATAGTTTCGGCGCACGTTGCGTTGCCGATGCAGGCTGGGTGTGACGCCGCAGATCCGTGCTATCTGAGCCAGCTCTGCCCTTGGGCGCTCGTCCCGCGCGTTGACAATCACCTGGCCTTGGGTGTCCTTGAGTGCATTCTACGAAGCAGGTGGCCCACATGCATCGTAGTAAGCAAACCACTACTTGCTTCTATCACACAACAGGGGTAGGTGTTCACTTTCGATATTTCATTCACGCTACCGGTCCGTCCATCCATAGCAACTCAACTACGTACTTTCCCTAAGAAAGGGGGTATAGCCGCTGTTTTAGCCCCCCCCTAGGGCAGCGGTGGCCTCCCACAATGACGAAGTTGTGGTAGGTTGTTTGAAACGAGTGAAGGCCCACTTCAACGCTCGCTAGGGAGGACTATTGATCAGGATCGCCATTTGTGACGATGTCGCAGAGGCATTGGCAGGACCGGTATGTGCCTGAAAAGCATGGACGTGCATGCAACGGAGTTGGCCATTGCGGCGCCCGCCAATCCATGTCCCTGCACCCTCGGATCAACAAACTTAGTCGGGTAATTCAGCCGCATTAGCTGCGCATTAGCTGCGCATTCGATGCGGATCCACCGCGAAACGACCAGCGGAACTCCTTTTGATCGTATAGCACGTTCCCATATCAAGCCAAAACTGATTCCAACGAGCAGGGCTTATTTGGACCGCATAGCTCGATGTGTTCTATATTGCATGGCATGGTGCTTACTCCACGCGTGCTACATGCGTTATGACCCGGTAAAAGACAGGCTGGGCACGCTCTTCAGTCGGTACCCTCGGCTGCAGCTTCTTTTTTACGCCTTCATGAATGTGCTGCTGCTGCGGGCATGGCACGTGCGACGTGCCTTGCGCAGGAACTTGCAGGGCAGGCGGCCGCCCATACGCGTGCTAGATGCCGGTACGGGCTTCGGACAGTATGCTTGGTTCGTGGCGCGAGCATTTGAAGGGACCGAGGTGGTGGCCGTGGATGTCAAGCGGGACTACCTTGCACGTGCGCGTGCGCTATTTGCCGAGCGGGCCCCCAACATATTGGTGGAGTATGATGACTTGACGGTGCTCAAAACGCCCGGTCCGTTTGATTGCATTCTGGCCGTGGATGTGCTGGAGCACATAGAAGACGATTGTGGCGTACTGAAGCGTTTCACGCGCGTTCTGGCGCCCGGGGGCTTGGTGGTCATCAGCACGCCTTCGGATCTGGGGGGCTCCGACGCGCAGGTTGAAGGGGAAGGCGGCTTCATTGAAGAACATGTGCGCGAGGGCTACAACAAAGAAGCGCTAGAGGCCAAGCTTCGGGCCGTGGGCTTGGGAATCGCCGAAAGCCGGTACACGTATGGCCCGTACGGGTCGCTGGCCTGGCGCCTTGTAATGAAGGCCCCTCTGCGCGCGCTGAATGTGTCGTGGGCCTTTGTAGTTCTGCTTCCCTTTTACTACCTGACCACCTTGCCCGTGGCGCTCATTCTCCATGCTGTTGATACGCGGCGCGTCAATGCTCGTGGAACGGGCCTCCTCGTGATTGCACAAAAGCCCTAATCCTACTGCTGTGGCTGCCAAGTACATCTTCGTGACCGGGGGCGTTTCTTCCTCGTTGGGCAAGGGCATCTTCTGCGCCTCGCTGGGAAGGCTCCTGAAGGCACACGGCTTGCGGGTGACCATCCAGAAGCTGGATCCCTATATCAACGTGGATCCGGGAACCATGAATCCCTATGAGCACGGGGAAGTCTACGTCACCGACGACGGAGCCGAAAGCGATCTCGACCTGGGGCATTACGAGCGTTTCCTGGACTATCCCACCAGTCAAGCCAATAACGTCACCACGGGACGGGTTTACAGCGAGGTTATCAACAAGGAGCGCGCCGGGGCCTATCTGGGCAAGACGGTCCAAGTCGTGCCGCACATCATTGACGAAATCAAGCGCTGGATTCTTCATCTGGCGGAAGCAGCCAATTACGATGTTGTGCTTTGCGAGATCGGCGGCACCGTTGGCGATATTGAAAGTTTGCCCTACCTAGAGGCGATCCGGCAGCTGCGCTATGAGCTCGGTCCGTCCAACACGCTAAGCGCGCACCTTACGCTGGTGCCGTACTTGGCCGCAGCGGGCGAGCTTAAGACCAAGCCCACGCAGCATTCGGTCAAGATCCTGCTTTCGTACGGCCTGCAGCCCGACATCCTGGTTTGCCGCAGCGACCGGCATCTGAATCAGGAGTTGCGTCGCAAAATTGCGCTCTTCTGCAACGTCGAGCCGCTGGCCGTCATAGAAGCCGTCGACGCCGAATCCATATACGAGGTGCCGCTGGATCTTGCGGGCCAGGGTGTGGATAAGTTGGTTTTGAACAAGCTGGACCTTTTGCATGGCCTGGTGACACTCGAGCCTGACCTGACTGACTGGATGCGGTTCTTGCACCGGCTGAAGAGCCCAAGCGGTGCAGTCAGCATCGCCTTGGTTGGCAAGTATGTTGCGCATCAGGATGCGTATAAGTCCATATCTGAGAGCTTCATGCTTGCCGGTGTAGAGCTTGGTATCCAAGTCAACGTGCGGTACGTGCTGTCGGATACGCTCCTTGAGGTCGGTGTGGCGGAGGCGCTACGGGGCGTAACGGGTGTGCTTGTGGCGCCTGGCTTTGGAAAGCGCGGTGTAGAGGGAAAGATTGAGGTGGCACGCTACGCGCGAGAATGCGATCTGCCGTTCTTTGGGGTATGCCTCGGACTGCAGTGCGCCATCATCGAATTTGCGCGCAACGTCTGCGGCTGGAAGGGTGCGCATTCCACGGAGTTCAACTCTGACACGCCCTACCCGGTGATAGACTTTATGGAGGAGCAGCGCGACCTGGCAGCCAAGGGCGGCACTATGCGCCTGGGGGGCTACGCGTGCCACGTCGTGGAGGGGTCGCTGGCCCGCAGCATCTACGGCAGGGCGAATGTCCGCGAACGGCACCGGCATCGCTATGAAGTCAGCAACACGCATCGCGCCGGACTGCAGGAGCACGGCATGCGCTTTTCGGGTCTAAACCTCGAGCGCGACCTCGTAGAGATTGCCGAGCTGCCGGGAAAGCGCTGGTTTCTAGGCACCCAGTTCCATCCGGAATACCTTTCGCGGGTTGGTCGCCCGCACCCGCTTTTCACCTCCTTTGTTCGCGCGGCGCTAGCATACGCAAATCGGGAGCAGGGCGCGGATGCGGCGGTCAAAGGCGTCGCATGACTGCCACCACGCGGCCGATGATGTAGGCTTGACCTGGGATGAAGGTCACCGTTACGTACCGGTGGTCTGCAGGGCGCAGCTTGATCCTGTCACGCTGACGCACGAATTGACGAGCCCGAAGCTCCTCGCCCACACGTACCGCAACGGTTTCCACGTTTCGTAGCCGGTGCCAATGCACCTCTTCGATGGCCAGGAAGTCACCTTTGCGAATGCCGGCCGTACTCATGCCGTCATCGGTACAGATGCCCAACAGGCACCGGTCCCGCTGCTCCGCCTTCAGTAGGAAGTAGGGATCTACGCGGAAGTATGCCGCAGGGGCAAACCGGAGTGCACCGCTCTCGGTCGCGGTGCTGCTGCGGCTTATCACCGGCAGCGCCACCGAACCCAGGTCTGCCGACAACGGGTCCAGGTCGGCGTCCACCAGGCGTACTCCTCTTGCCGCACGCGGCTGGCGCCGCACGTATCCCTTTTTCTCCAATACCATAAGGTGCTTGCGCACCCCCGACGGTGACGCTACCCCCAGAGCAACGCCGATCTCCTGCAGCGTTGGCGGGCGCCCTTGCTGCTTGAGGTACGTTCTGACATATTCAAATACCTCATTCTGTCGCTGGGTGAGAGCCGGTCGCATAGCGGTACTAGGGATAGGTGTAAAAATTTACACCATACCGACAAATTGCGCAAGTGGAGATATGTACATATATCGTTCACACCGCTTTGGCTATCACAGGGGTCCTGGAAGCAAATGACGATTCGACACAGGTGGTGTAGATTGCCACGATTGTGGGGAAAAGTGGGGAATTATCCCTATATTGCATATTGCAATAAAAGGCGCGATGGCAGGCTTCAAAGGACAGGCAACGTTCAGCGTGGACGCGAAGGGTCGTACGGCGATCCCGGCCAAGATGCGTACGGCGCTACGGCCGGAGGCGAACAGCACGTTCACGGTCACACGGGGGTTTGAGAAGTGCATCTCACTGTACCCGCTTGACACTTGGGCAGAGTTGGAGAAGGCGATCGGGTCGCTAAGCACGTACGACCGGGAGTCTCGTGCCTTCACGCGGCGGATCATGATGTGGGCCGATGAGGTGAAGGTGGACAGCCAGGGGCGCATCCCATTGCCGAAGGCGCTCATTGAATACGCGGGCATCAAGGAGCGAGCACTGATCCTTGGCGCCCATGACCGCATTGAAATATGGGATCCGCAAGTGTTCGACGAATACCTCTCGCAGGAGGAGGCGGACTACGAGACGCTTGCGGCCCGCGTCATGGAAGCGCGGTGACGGTGTTGGCCGCGTTTCATACGCCGGTTCTTTGTCATACTGTACTGGAATTGCTTGTCACCGCGAAGGATGGTGTCTATGTCGATGCTACCCTCGGTGGGGGCGGCCACAGCGCTGCGCTACTGGCGGCGCTGGCACCTGGTGCACGAGTCATCGGCATAGACTGCGATGCGGAGGCCATTGAAGCGGCGCGGGTCCGCCTGCAGGCGGCCTCCAACTTCGTGGCGTTGCGCGGCAACTTCAGCAGCCTGCCGGCGATGCTCGAGACACAGGGCATACGTCAGGTGGATGGGCTGGTCCTTGACCTCGGCGTCTCGTCCCATCAGCTAGACCATGCACAGCGAGGCTTCAGCCATCGTTACGGAGGGGCGCTCGACATGCGCATGAACCAGCAGACCGGCACGCGGGCCGCAGTACTCATCAACGAGTGGCCTCCGGAAGCGCTTGCCAAGGCACTCTTCAGGTGGGGCGAAGAGCCGCGGGCGCGCCGCATCACGCAGGCAATCGTGAAGGCGCGGCCCATCACCACCACGACAGCCCTGGCAAGCATCGTGCGGAGCGCCGTGCCCGCCAGGCATGAGGCCAAAACGCTGGCCCGGGTATTTCAGGCCATTCGCATCGGGGTCAACGGCGAACTGCAGGAGCTCGAATCGGTGCTGAAACAGGCACCGGATGTCGTTAAGGTCGGCGGCCGGTTCGTGGTCATCAGCTACCATTCGCTCGAGGATCGCCGCGTAAAGCGCGTCATGCGCCATGGCAATCTTGCCGGTGAGCCAATCCGAGATCTGTACGGTCGCTCGCTGTCACCTTGGCGTGCACTGCTGAAGAAGCCCGCCACGGCAGGGCAAGACGAAATGCGGCACAACCCCAGAGCACGAAGTGCCAAGCTGCGCGCGGCAACGCGCATACGCATTCCAGGCAGCAACACAACAACATAATGGCTCGAAAGCGCGCCATACATACAGACTTGCGGCCCCGCGCCGCGACAGCATTGAAACGCTGGCAACACCTGCGGAGCGACTCGCTGGGCTCGGATGCGCCCGGGGAAGTCACGACGATCTCTACCGCCAGGTTTGCCCTCTTTGTGGTGGCGGTGGCCACCGTTTTCACGCTCTACATAGGACACGTGTACCAGACGCAGGACATCCTGAATGCGCTACAGCAGTCGCAAGGAGAAAACCTGCGTCTGCACCTGCGCTACAACGAGTTGAAGGGGGAATTCGACGAATCCACCGGCCCCTCGGTGATCCACCAGCGGGCGCCTGGCTTGGGCCTGGAGGATGGCTTTTCCAATGCACCTTTGGTACGGGCCAACTAGATGACACGCCAGAGTATCAAAGACCAGATCGTGGGGCGGATGTACTTGCTGCTGACGCTGTTCACGGTGGCATTGCTTCTAATCGTGGGGCAGCTGGTCTGGATCCACTTTGTTGAGGGAAGGGACCTGCGCGCACAGGGGCTGCGCCAGGCACGCTCGCAGACCGTCCTGGCAGCCAAGCGGGGCACCATAGTAGACCACGCTGGGCGCGCATTGGCCGTGAACACACCGCGCTACGACCTGGCCCTCGACCCGACATCTCCCGGGTTTGAAGAAGGGCGCGCGGAATTCACCGCGCTGCTCTCTCGCGTCACCGGCTGGAGTGAGCGCAGCATCCACCGTCGCATTGACGCGCGTTCGAGCCCCCGGTATGTACGGATGGGGGAGGTTACCACCGCACAGCGCCAGGTCCTTGACACACTTGGTGTGCCCGGCCTCATCGTCCTGGGGAGCTTTACACGCAAATACAACTACGGTACTTCTGCAGCCCATGTACTGGGGCATGTTGACCGCGATGGCGTCGGACAAGCCGGGCTGGAGCTTGAATACGACGAGTTCCTACAGGGCACGCCCGGGCGTCGCATGCTACTGCGCGACAGGCGAGGCTACCGCCGCGTGGACGCGGCGGGGGTGGACGTGGAGCCCGTAGATGGCCAGACCCTTGTGCTGACCATCGACCTAATTCGCCAGACTATCCTGGAAGAAGAACTCGAGCTCGGCGTGCGGGAAGCCCGCGCCCGGCGCGGCAGCGCCATCGCCGTCAACCCGCAAACCGGGGCGATCCTGGCCATGGCCAACGTGCCGTCGTTTGATCCAAACAATCCTTCCGGGGCGCCCCGGGACGCTTGGCGCAACAGCGCCATCACGGACCGCCTGGAGCCTGGTTCCAGCTTCAAGCTCGTGGGCACCTCAGCTGCGATAGACCTGGGAGTTACCTCCATGGATCGCATCATAGACACCGAGGACGGGACGCTGAACATCTTCGGGCGGGTCATGCGCGATGTACACGCCCAAGGCGAGATCCCCTTGAGGGATGTCATTACGTTCAGCAGCAACGTGGGCATGGCAAAGACGGCTCAGATGCTGGAAAGAGCCGAGCTCTATCGTTATGCGCGCAACTTCGGGTTTGGGCAGAAGACGTGGATCGACTTGCCCGGTGAGATTCCCGGTCTTCTCAAGAAAACGAATCGCTGGAGCAAGACCACGCTCACCTCGCTGGCAATTGGCTACGAGGTCGATGTAACGCCACTCCAGATGGTGATGGCTTATGCCGCGCTTGGCAACGGTGGTCTCCTGCTGCAGCCCTATGTCGTGGCGGAGCGTCGCGACGTTACGGGCAGGGTCCTCTGGCGCGCGGCCGATGATCCGGCGCGGCAGGACTCCGTACGCCGCGTCATGGATGAGGCAACCGCGCGTGCGTTGCTACCCGCCTTTAAGGACGTGGTGGAACGTGGCACCGCAAAGCGGGCTCAGGTCCAGGGGCTTTCCATTGCCGGCAAAACGGGGACTGCGCGCAAGGTGGTCAGAGGCCGCTATGGGGGCGGGTACAGGGCGAACTTCATAGGCTTTTATCCGGCTGACAACCCGCAGGTGGCAATGGTTATCGTGATGGATGAGCCCAGAGCCAGCATCTATGGCGGCGTGGTGTCAGCTCCGGTGTTCAAGCGCGTGGCAGAGCGGTGGATCAGAACGCTACCGACGGTGGCCGAGCGACTGATTTCCGGCGACCAGCACTTGGACATCATGCCTCCGGCGCCCCCGGTGCAGATGCGCATAACAGGCCCTAAAGGACCGATCCTGGCGCAGAACACCACCGTGGGCATTATGCCTGACTTGGTTGGGATGAGCGCCCGCGCAGCACGCCATGCCATGGTACAGCGCGGGCTGCGCGTACGCCTGAAAGGACATGGCCGCGTGGTGAGCCAGGATCCCGCGGCGGGAGACTCATGCAGGCAGGAGGTGGTGCTTACGCTGGAGTGATGCCAACCGTCCACTATACAGAGTTGCGAAACCGCTTGCAGCGCTCACAGCTGGTCACGGGCGCGAGCTCAGGCACAGGGCCTGTGATCCGGCATGTCACCTGTGACAGCCGCACCGCTGGGCCCGGCAGTTGCTTTGTCGCGATCCGCGGAACGCAAGTTGATGGGCTGGCCTTTGTCGATCAGGCCATCGCGCGCGGCGCCGTGCTGGTGGTTTCGGAATCGGCTTCTCCCCGAGAAGCGGTGGCTCATGTGCAGGTAACCAGTGCCCGTGCAGCGCTCGCGCTCTGCGCTGCAGCCCTCTACGGCGATCCCGCCGAGCAGCTCACCTGTTTCGGTATCACCGGCACCAATGGCAAGACCACCACCGCGTGGCTCCTGCACCATGTGCTGACAGGGCTCGGCGAAACGAGCGGCCTACTCGGCACCGTTGCCTATGCCTATGGCAACGCCTGTACAGAAGCGTCCCTGACCACACCCGGCCCACCGGAGCTGCACCGGATGCTAGGCGAAATGGTAGCCATCGGATGCCGCTGGTGCGTGATGGAGGTGTCGTCGCACGCGCTCGATCAGCGGCGCGTGCACGGCATCCCGTTCGGCGTAGGCGTCTTCACCAACTTGAAGCACGATCATCTGGACTACCACAAGACGCGGGCGGCGTACGCGAACGCCAAAAAACGACTCTTTGATGAGCTGGGGCCACATGCGGTGGCAGTCTACAACACGGACGATGCGGCAGGCCCGAAGATGGTGCACGACACCGAGGCCACGAAGGTAGCGTACGGCCAGCATCCGCATGCGGACATGCGCTTCGAGGTGCTCGGTGACACCGCAAAGGGCCTCCGTCTTTGCTTGGACGGGCAGGCACTCACCACTCGGTTAAGCGGCACATTTAACGCCTACAACGTCGCGGCGGCCTATGCCGCAGCCTGTGCCCAGGGACTGCCGGTTGCGGATGTCCTTGCGGTGCTGGCCACTGTGCCTCCAGTGCCCGGACGCTTTGAGCCCTTCCGTTTCGACGATGGTGCGCTGGCCATTGTGGACTATGCCCACACGCCCGATGCACTGGAGCAGGCACTGGTCACGGCGCGTCACTGCTTTCCGCAGGCAGCATTGTGGTGCCTGTTCGGCTGCGGCGGCGACCGCGACAAAGCCAAACGCCCCCTCATGGGCGCCGTCGCTGAGCGCTTGGCGGACCATGTGATCGTTACCAGCGACAACACGCGAAGCGAGAGCTACCGTGCCATCAGCGAAGATATAGAGCAGGGCATGAAACGCCCGCGCGAGGTGCTGTGGATTGAGGATCGCCGTGAGGCGATTGGCCACGCAGCCCAGCGTGCGGGCGCTGGCGATGTCGTGCTCATCGCCGGCAAAGGGCACGAAACATTTCAGGTTATAGGCAGCGAGGCCCATCCACTCAGCGATCGCCAACTCGTCCTGGAGGCCTTTGCGCAGCGCGTGCACATTAACTGATATATGCTCTACTACCTGCTGCAATATCTGGAAGCGCATTATCACCCGCCGGGGTTCCAGGTGATAGAGTTCATCACCGTGCGAGCATCACTGGCTGCGATCACGGCGCTCATGATCGTGTTGCTGTTCGGGCGCCGCGTAATCCACTGGTTGCAAACAAAGCAGATTGGCGAAAACGTTCGCCGAGGACCCTCCTCCGGAGTGGTGGACCACTCCCACAAAGAGGGAACGCCAACGATGGGCGGTGTCATCATCCTCATGGCAATTGTGATTAGCACCTTGCTTTGGGGTGCCATCATGGAAGTCTATGTATGGCTCATCCTCCTGGCAACCGCATGGATGGGGGTCTTCGGCTTTGCCGATGACTACATCAAGGTCGTCCGCAAAGACAAGGCCGGCCTGGCGCCTCGGCTGAAGATCATCGGCCAGGTCGGGCTCGGGCTCATCGTCGGCAGTGTGCTTTACTTCCACCCGGAGTTTGCCGAAGTCCGGGACATAACCGATCTGCCGTTTTTGCGCAACTGGCACTTCGACTACAACGCCCTGAGCCATCTATTTCCGCAGGTCGGCATCAGTCTGGGGTGGCTGCTGTTCATCCCTGTGGCGGTGTTCGCGGTCACCGCTACATCCAATGCAGTCAACCTAACCGACGGCTTGGACGGTCTGGCGGCAGGCACGACGGCCATCGTGGCGCTCGGCCTGGTGGCACTCTGCTACATAAGTGGCAACAGCATGCTGGCGGACTATCTGGGGGTTATGCACCTGCCTACGGCGGGTGAGCTAACCGTCTATGCCGCCGCGCTGGCGGCCTCCTGCCTCGCGTTCCTGTGGTTTAACGGATACCCCGCCACCGTTTTTATGGGAGATACCGGGTCGCTGTCGCTCGGCGCGGCCGTCAGCACGCTGGCGCTCATGGTCAAGAAGGAGCTGCTGTTGCCACTGCTGTGCCTGGTCTTTTTTGTGGAGACCATCTCGGTCATCATGCAGACCACCTACTTCCGCCATACACGCAAAAAGACCGGCACCGGGCGCCGTGTCTTCCTGATGGCGCCCCTGCATCATCACTACGAGGCGAAAGGGCTGCATGAAGTGAAGATCGCCGTGCGCTTCTGGATCGTGACGGTCCTCACGGTGCTCACCACATTACTCACGCTCAGAATACAATGAAACCGGTACACGTCCAGGGTGCCAGCGTCACGGTGATGGGCGCCGCCAGAAGCGGTTGCGCGGTTGCGCGCCTGCTTAAGGCCCATGGCGCACGCGTGCTGGTTTCGGAGGCGCGGCACCTGGCGCGCCAGCACCAGCGGGCGCTTCTGGACATGGGCGTAGCCCTGGAGGTGGGCGGCCACACGCCGCGTGCCCTGGAGGCTGACTTTATGGTCCTGAGCCCGGGCGTGCCTCCTGCAAGCCCGATTCCCCAGGCGGCGGCAACGCGGGGAATTCCCCGCTACTCCGAGATTGAGGTGGCTTCGTGGTTTTGCCAGGGGACGATGGTGGCAATTACTGGCTCCAATGGCAAGACAACAACGACAGCGCTCATTGGCCACGTATTTGCGCGGGCTGGCTTTGAGACCGTGGTGGCCGGCAACATCGGGACGCCCCTGTCAACCTATGCTGACAGTACCGGACCTGAAACGAAGCTCGTGGTGGAGGTCTCGAGCTTCCAGCTCGATCACATAGACACACTCCGTCCCAACGTCAGCGTACTGCTCAACATTACGCCGGATCACCTGGACCGCTACGGCGGCGACTTTGGGCGCTATGCAGAAAGCAAACTGCGAATCTCCATGAACCAGTCCGGGACCGACGATGTGCTCGTCTACAACTACGACGACACGCTGGTGCGTGAGCATGCTGCCCGCCTTACCACCTCCAGCGGCGTGCGCGTCATTCCATTCAGCTACCACCAAACGCTGTCAGAGGGTGCGTCGCTAGCGGGGGGCACCCTGGTGTTGCGCTTGGGGCACGGGGCGGAAGCCCTTATGCCAACCGACAGGTTGGCGCTGCGCGGCGCGCACAACGTGCAGAATTCAATGGCAGCAGCCATCGTCGGCCGCTTGATGGATGTGGAGCTGGAGTCGCTGCGCGAAAGCCTGAGCGCATTCGAGGGTGTGCCGCACCGCCTTGAGCTCGTCCGCGAGATTGACGGTGTGCGCTACGTCAACGACTCGAAGGCGACCAACGTCAACGCGGTCTGGTATGCGCTGCAGAGCTTTGCCGCCCCGCTGGTGCTTCTGGCTGGCGGCCGCGAAAAGGATAACGACTACGAGGCGCTAAAGCCGCTGTTGCCGGGTCGCGTGCATACGCTGGTCGCATTCGGCGAAAGCGCAAGTAAGGTGGCGCAAGAACTCGGCCCGCACGCCGGTGCAGTGGTCGCCGTACGGACGCTGGAAGAGGCTACGCGCCAGGCGCGCGCATGCGCCAACCCGGGTGATGTCGTACTGCTCAGCCCTGCCTGCGCCTCATTTGATCTCTTTGAGAACTACGAGCAACGGGGGGACACATTCAAAGCACTCGTGAATGGCTTCTGACGTGAACCGGAGGCCCGAAAATATCATCTTCGCACGGCTGCGCGGCCAGCCACCCATGGACAAGTACGTGCTGTGGGTAGTGTTGGTGCTCAGCGCAGTCGGGACGTTGGCGGTGTACAGCGCCATAGGCTACTTAGCTGAGGTGAGGGCGGCGGGCGACACGGAGCTGTTCCTCATGCGCCACATTGTGCGCGTGGTCCTGGCGCTGGTAGCCCTGGTCGTCTTCAGCCTGGTGGACTACCATTTCTTGGCCCGGTGGGCGCGCATCACCTTGCTGGGTTCCTTGGCGCTGCTCTTTCTGGTGCGCGTTCTTGGGGTCACCTATGGCGGTGCTACGCGCGCATTCCACCTGGGCCCGCTTAGCGTGCAGCCGTCCGACATAGCAAAGATTGCGCTTGTGCTCTATGTGAGCGTGCTCTTGGTTCGCAAGCAGGAGTACATCGATGACTTTCGGCGGGCCGTGCTTCCGATTCTGTTCTGGGTACTTGTCACGGTCATGCTTATTGGGTTGGAGGACGTTTCCACCGCCGGCCTGGTGCTCATGGCGGCGCTGCTGGTATGCTTTGTGGGCCGTGTACGCGTGCGCCACCTTGCCAAGCTGGGTGCCGTGTGCGCGGTGCTCGTTGTGCTGATGCTTATGAATTCGCCGCAGCGAGCCTCGCGACTGGAGTCGTACCTGGGCCTGGACCTGTTTGCAGCCTCAGAAACCACGGAGCTGTTCAGCGAAACGGCTGAAGGGTATCAGTCGCGCCAGGCACGCATCGCCTTTGCGATGGGGGGCCTTACAGGGCGCGGCCCGGGCAAGAGCGTGCAGCGAGACTTCCTGCCCGCGCCATACAACGACTTGATCTTCGCCATCATCGCCGAAGAGTATGGGCTGTTGGGGGCGCTGGCGCTCCTGGGCCTTTTTGCGACCCTGATGCTGCGCGGATACCTGCGCATTGCGCGGCACGCGCCGGACCCGCTGGGGCTTTTTCTGGCGACGGGCTTTACGACGGTCGTGACGCTGTACGGATTCATCCACGCCGGCGTGGCGGTGGGCCTGTTGCCGGTGACCGGTCTGCCGCTGCCGCTGGTTTCGTATGGCGGAACGAGCATGATCGCCGCTGGCGTGATGATCGGCATCTTACAGAACATCTCGAGGCAGATTCGCCAATGACCCGCGCACCACGCATACTGTTGGCTGGAGGGGGCACGGGCGGCCATGTTTACCCCGCCATCGCCATTGCCCACGCAATTCGGGCGCTGGAGCCGGAAGCTGCCATCGCTTTTGCGGGCACGCGGGACCACCTGGAGTGGCGGGCGGTGCCTCGTGCGGGCTATGCCATTCACCCGATCACGGTGAGCGGCTTTCACAGAAAGGCGCTGCTTAAGAACCTCAGCCTTCCGTGGAAGCTGGCGCGCGGTCTCTTGCAGAGCTGGAGCCTGGTCGGCGACTTTGACGCGGACGTAGTGCTTGGCACGGGCGGCTATGTGTCCGGCCCGGTGCTGATGGCTGGCCACTTCCGTCGGCGCGTAGTGGTGGCGCAGGAGCAGAATGCGTATGCGGGCGTCACCAACCGACTCGTAGCGCGATTTGCTGCGCAAATCCATATCGCCTTTCCTGAGGCTGCGGCGTGGTTTCCCAAGGAGAAATGTCGCCTGAGTGGCAATCCCACCCGGGCGGAGCTGATGCAGGCGAATCGCGCCGCATCGCGCGCCGCGCTCGGCGTCCCGGACGGTGCCCGCGTACTATTCGTTTTTGGCGGCTCCCTGGGCAGCCTCGCCATCAACCAGGCCATGCTGCGCCACCTCGCGGCGCTTTTGAGGCACGAGGACCTTTTTGTTATCTGGCAGACGGGGCGCCTCTACTACAAGCGCCTGCGGCCGCAGGTCGCGCCGCATGCGCGGCTGCACCTGCTGGAGTATGTCCACCGGATGGATGAGGCGTATGCCGCGGCGGACCTGGTGCTTTCCCGTGCCGGCGCTGTCACATGCAGTGAGCTCTTAACTACGCGCACGCCTGCAATCCTGGTGCCTTCGCCGCATGTGGCAGAGGACCACCAGACAAAGAACGCACGGAGCATGAAGCAGCTGGGCGCCGCCATCTTGGCTGAGGAAAAAGACCTCGACCACGCCGTGGCGACGCTTGCCGTAGCGCTCCTGCAGGATAGTGCGCGCCGGGAAGCGATGGAAAAGGCGGCAGCCGAGGCGGCGCGGCCCCAGGCAGCCCAAACGATTGCCGAGAACGTGCTCCGCCTGGCGGGGTGGAAAGGGCGCACAAACGGATCGTCGACGTGATGGGCAAGCGACGTCAACCGCTTTTGGGCCGGATCCGCCATGTGCACATGGTGGGCATCGGCGGCATTGGCATGAGCTCAATCGCGCACGTGCTGCTGGAGCGTGGATTCCAGGTCACGGGATCCGACCTCCAGAAGAGCGAGGTGACGGCCAGCCTGGAGCAGGCGGGAGCGATGGTCTTCGAAGGGCATGCGGCAGCGCAGGTGCGTGGCGCGGACGTGGTGGTTTACTCGTCCGCGGTGGCATGCACCGAGAACGCAGAGACATGCGAAGCCGTCGCGCGTCGCATACCGCTCATTCCGCGCTCGGAAATGCTGGGCGAGCTCATGCGCATGAAATTCGGCGTTGGCATCTCGGGGACGCATGGCAAAACCACCACGACATCCATGGTGGGCCTGGTGATTGCGGAAGGCGGGTTTGATCCAACAATCATCGTCGGCGGCAAAGTAAGCGTTCTGGGCTCTAACGCGGTGACGGGAGAAGGTGACATCATCGTCATAGAGGCCGACGAGTACGATCGCACATTCCTGCGGCTCACGCCGGCATTGGCCGTGATTACCTCCATTGAGGCCGAACACATGGACACGTACAGCGACATGGACGATGTTCGGTCCGCCTTTACGGAGTTTGCTAATTCTGTGCCGTTTTTCGGAGCGGCCATCGTGTGCCTGGACGACATCGGAGTGCAGCAGATTGTAGGCGGCATTGAGCGTCGCCTGATCACCTATGGCACGGCGCGTCAGGCGATGGTGCGGGCGGAGGCGATCACACAGGACGGAGCGGCATCGTGCTTTGGCGTTACGCGGGACAGCATTAACCTCGGCACCATCACACTAAAGGCCATCGGGATCCACAACGTGCGCAACGCGCTGGCGGCTATCGCCGTGGGGTTGGAGCTGGATATGCCCTTTGGCCGGATTCAGGCGGGGCTGGCCCGATTCACAGGTGTGCAGCGCCGATTCCAGACGCTGGGCGAGGCGCAGGGCATAACGGTGATTGACGACTACGCACACCACCCCACCGAGGTCGTGGCGACGCTTCAGGCTGCTAGTGAGGGCTTTCCTACGCGGCGCATCGTGGCTGTATTTCAGCCGCACCTCTACTCACGGACCGACGACTTTAAGGAGCTCTTTGCGCGCGCCTTCTTTAATGCGGACACGGTCATCGTGACCGGCATCTACGCGGCCAGAGAGAAGCCGCGCGCATCGGTCAGCGGACGTCTGATTGCAGACCTTGCACTTCGGCGCGGGCATCGCGATGTGCACTACGAACCGGACCTGAAGGCCTTGCCACAGATGCTGATGTCGCGCTGCGAGGCCGGCGATGTGGTCATCTTCCTTGGCGCCGGCGACATTTGGCGCGTGGCGCGGCGCTTTTTGGCCTTACTTCAGAGATGAAAGGCAACAACAAACAACATAGGAAACGGGCGCTCCCGGTTGCGAGCATTGTGGTGATAATGCTGGTCGGTGGCGCGGCCTACGGCATCCACTGGATGCAGCATCGCACGTGCATCCAACTCGACATCCGCGGCATGAGCCAGGCAGACTCGGCTTCCATAGCGCGGTTGGCGATGCCAACGGACTTTACCATGGAGGCCGCAATCGTCGCGGATCGCGTGCGGCGGCATCCGTGGGTGCGATGGAGTTCCGCTACCTGTTTCCCCAGCAGCGTGTTGCAGGTGAGCATCGAGGAGCGCGCGCCGGTTCTGCTGGTAATTGATGAGACTGGACGCGGCACCCATTTCATCGATCCGGCCGGGTTCATGATGCCGGTGACGGAGCGTAGCACCTTTGACGTGCCGATTCTAAGAAATCTCAGCGAGCCGTACCACCCCGTGAAGCCGGTGGAGCACGCTGCAGTGCGTTCGCTTGCGCAAGATTTGGCGCGGTTGGATGCGGGCACGGAGCGCCTGCTGTCGGAATTCATACTTACCCCAAAGGGCCTAAAGCTCTACACTGCACCGGTTCACGACGGTGCGCCTGTGGAGGTATGGTTGGGGCACCAGGATTTTGCGTCGCGCCTCCAGTGGTTTCGCTCGTTCTGGGACCAGCATATAGCTGCTCATCCTACGCAGACCTTCCACATGATTGACCTGCGCTTTGAAGGTCAAATCGTTACCAGGGAAGGATCGACCTAGACACAAACAGCCACCCAGCACCATGAACGAACGGATCGTTTTGGGCATGGACATCGGCACCACTAAGGTGTGTGCCGTCGTCGGTGCTGCAGACAGTTTCGACCGCATCAATGTCCTCGGCATAGGGCTGGCGGAGTCTCAAGGCCTTAGCCGCGGCGTGGTCGTTAACATTGACAAGACGGTTGCGGCGGTACAAGAGGCCATCGGTGCGGCCGAGCGCGCAGCCGGCGTTAACGTGGAGAGCGTGATTGTTGGCATCGCTGGCGACCATGTGCAGAGCTTTCAGAGCCGAGGCGTCGTAACGATCGCTCATCGTGACCAGGAAATCACACGGCTGGATGTAGAGCGACTGGTGGAAGACACCACGCACGTCGCCATGCCGGCGGACCGCGAGATTCTCCATGTCATCCCGCAGGAATTCATCGTCGATGGCCAGGATGGTGTCTTGGACCCGGTCGGGATGAGTGGTGTGCGGCTTGAGGCGAACGTGCACATCATCACCGGACTCGTGTCCGCTGCCAAGAACATCTACCGCTGTATAGAAAAGGCCGGGTACGTTGTTGATGCCATCGTCCTGGAGCCATTAGCTTCGTCCTTCTCCGTGCTCCATGCCGACGAAAAGGAGGTTGGTGTTGCCCTGATCGACATTGGTGGAGGTACTACCGATGTCGCTGTCTTTGAAGACAGCACGATTCGCCATACGGCGGTCATTGCCGTGGCCGGCAATAAGGTCACCGACGACATCCGCAAGGGCCTGGGCGTGATGCGGGATCATGCCGAGGCGCTCAAGTGCAGGTTCGGGTCGGCGCTGGTGGACGAGGTAGAGCCGGATGAGGAGATTCGGATTCCGGGCCTTGGGGGACGGGCGGAGAAGAGCATCAGCCGCTCGGCCTTGAGCCAGGTCATTCAGCCGCGTATGGAGGAGATCCTTGAAATTGCGGCTATTGAGATCAAGCGAAGCGGGTATTCCCGCCACCTGGCGGCCGGTGTAGTGCTCACTGGGGGCGGTTCTCTTGTAGCCGGCACAGCTGAGTTGGCCTCGGAGATACTGGGGATGGAGACGCGCGTCGGACTGCCCACCGGGCTCGCTGGGGGACTTGTGGAAGAAGTCACCGATCCCAAGTTTGCCACAGGCGTCGGGCTCGTACTCTACGGCTTACAGCCGTCTTTGCTGGGCGCTTCACAGCTTAACGGATACGACGGCGGTCTCGTGACTGCCCTACACAGCGATAGTAGCGGCCCCTCACTGGTGCACCGCATTGCCGGGCGCATGAAGGGCTGGTTCGACGAATTCTAATCACACCTACGAGCGTTTCAATGAATCCTACTGGAGGAACACCGATGGAACAGCACTCAAACTCACGCTTCACCTTTGACTATGGCGGTGAATGTATGGCCAAAATATGCGTAGTCGGAGTAGGCGGTGGTGGCGGCAACGCAGTAAACAACATGGTCCGCGAAGGGCTGCAGCATGTGGACTTCGTGGTGATGAACACGGACTCCCAGGCGCTGAACGAAACGCTGGCGCCGCACCGCATCCAAGCCGGCCGGGTGCTTACCAAGGGGTTAGGCACCGGTGCGAGGCCCAAGATAGGGGCGGAGGCTGCAGAGGAAAGCGCAGAGGAGGTCGAGACGATGCTGCATGGCTTCGACATGTGTTTTATCACCGCCGGCATGGGGGGCGGTACGGGTACCGGCGGCGCGCCGGTGGTAGCCGAGGTCGCCAAGCGCCTGGGCATCCTGGTGGTGGCCATCGTGACTAAGCCGTTTGACTGCGAAGGGGAGAAGCGGATGGACATGGCGCTGGAGGGCATTGAGCACCTGAAGGAACATGTTGACACGCTGGTCGTGATCCCAAATGAGCGGCTGCTGGACATCGCAGATGACGACACTACGCTCATCGAAGCTTTCCAGCGGGCGGACGCGGTGCTCTACAACGCAACGCGCGGCATAGCGGACCTGATCACATGCACCGGCCTGATCAACCTCGACTTCGCGGATGTGCGTACCACGATGAAGGACGGCGGGACCGCGCTGATGGGTACTGGAACCGCACGGGAATGCGAAAACCGCGCGGAACAGGCGGCCATAGAGGCCATCAGCAGCCCACTGATGGAAGGGCTGTCCATTGGCGGCGCGCGCAACGTACTGGTGAATATCACAGCGGGTAGGGGTCTGAGGATCAAGGAAGCAACCGCAGCGACGCAGCTCATTAAGCGAGAGGCCGGCGGTGACGTCGAGGTTATCTTTGGCACCGTGGTGGATGAGGACATGGGTGATGAGTTCCGGGTGACCGTTATAGCCACCGGCTTCGAGGCGACTAACAAGGCGGAAGGCACGCGGACGGTGCCTCTGAACGAGCCCTACTTCGACTACAAGGGAGAGCACAGCCTTAAGGTGCTGGACATCCCGGCGTACGAGCGGCGCGGTCCGGCGAGCCGGCGCCAGTCCAAGCCGGAGGGGGGCGAGGTGAAGCCGACCGTTGCGATTAGACAGCTGGCAACGCCCGAGCGTGACGAGAGGCGGCGCGTAAAGCGCGAAACCTCGGATCAGCCTGCATTTCTCCGCAAGATGTTGGACTGACCGCTGTACAGGGAACTCTGTGGCAACCGGCGGATTTACTAGTGCCCATTTTCCAGACTAATAACGCAGGTATGCCACAGCACAAGTCGGCGGCCAAACGGGTTCGCCAGAATGCCCATGCAAGGGTAAGAAACAGGATTCACCGCAGCAGAGTGCGCACGATGGTGAAGAAGGTGCTTCGCTCGGAGGACCATGGGGAGGCTACGGTGGCTTTTCCGGCGGTGCAGTCCTACCTGGACCGCCTGGCCAGCAGGGGTGTCGTTCACAGGAACAAGGCAGGCAACTACAAGCGGCAGATGCAGCGGCGCATTCAGGCGCTATCCTCGGCGTAATTCCGTGTACCTACGGCGGGATTGCCTTGTTGGTGGGCGATTCCACACAGTGGGGAATCCTAGTGGTTTCCCCGTATCCGCAACCAGGATCGTGAGGTGGTCCAATGATTCAACGCTACTCAACATTGATGCTACTGGCCGTCCTGATTGGGACTGCGAGCGAGGCTTGGGCGCAAGGAAAAGTGTATCGCCCAGAAGGCACCGTCTTCATAAAGCCCAAGGTGGGGCTTTCGAACTACACCGGTGACAACGAGAAGTCTCCTATCAACTTCAACGGCGACGGCTTCAGGGTCGGCACGCCCATAGGGTTGGCTGCCGAGGTCGGGTACCAGTTTAGCGTACCGTTTTCGGCGAGCTTTGCCCTTGCGTATGGCGACTACCCCGTAATCACCCAGTTCCCGGCGCCGTACACGCGCACAGACGAAACGGTGGGTGAAGATCCCTCGTCGCGCGTGTCGATTCAGGTTTTTGGCAGGTACACGTTTGCGGAAGCAGCACAACGAACGGCGCCGTATTTCAACTTTGGCCTGATCGGCTCCTTTGGCACGGCCACGCAGAAGACGGCACCCTGTTGCAGCCAGGAGGAGAGTGCCTTCGGGTTCGGGCCGCTGTTGGGCGTAGGACTTGACATTGCGATGAATGCGCGTACATCGTTTTTCCTGGAGATTAACAGCGGCTTGCATTTTGGGGACGACCAGCTTGATGGCAATGCGGACAACGGCTTTGGCGGCATGGATATTCTTTCCGGCATCGGCGTGGGTTTCAAGGTCAACCTCACGTCAGCTATCACGCCGGTCGGGGTGCATAGTGTAACGTGCCCGACCGGTAATGTGATGTTGGGGGAGGACGCTGTCTTTAGCGCGGAGACCAACCCGGCGGCGACGCAGCCTGTCACGATTACGTGGGACTTTGGCGACGGGACTTCGGGCAGCGGCACCCCGGTTACGCATGCCTTTCTCCACGACGGCACCTATACGGTTACCGTTACTGCCGAGAATGCAGCGGGTCCAGCTACGGGCAGTTGTTCGGTCACGGTGGTCGAGCCCGCGGAGATCGTAACGATAGCGACCGACAAGGCGTCCGTCAGCACCTGCGATGAGGATCCCTCGATCACCTTCAGCGCGAATGCGCGCGGCTCGGCGCCGCTCGCGTTCAGCTGGGACTTTGGCGATGGCCACACGAGCCAACAGGCGAACCCGTCTCACACGTATGCGGAAATGGGAACGTATTCAGTCGTCCTTGTTGTGACCAATGCCGGTGGCAGCGACACGCAGACTACGACAGTTGAGGTTACAAACGAAGGCTGTTTCGACTGCGACATTTCGTCAATGAACTCGGTCTTCTTCGATCGCAACGCGTCCGTGCTCAACGAGGATGTGCGGCAACTCTTGTTGGAGAACGTAGAGATTCTGCAAAACTGCGAGTTTAGCGTGCGCATTGAGGGCCACGCGTCGCGCGATGAGCGGCGTGCACAGCAGCTTTCGCAGGACCGTGCACGTGCACTAGGGCAATTCTACAGAGACCTTGGAATTGCCAGTGACCGAATGACGGAAATAGGTAAGGGCGCCTCGGGTCAGACCACCAAGAAAAGCGGTGCGTCCCAGTTCCGGCGGGTGGACACCATCCCGGAGAATTAGAACCTGACAGCGTTTATGCAGGCGTCCCGTAGCCGTAAAGGCCACGGGACGCCTGTTGTTTGTGGTGCCGGTGGCTGTGCCCCAATGTTGCACGCAGGTGGGTGAACGGAGTGGCGCACCCGAACGGCCTGGAATCGTTGTGGTCAACCATGAAGCGGGCGTTTCACGGCGAATTCCACAATATGACCAAGAAGCACTTGCAGCGCTACGTGAACCAGTTTGCCGAGAAGCACAACATTTGGGAAATGGACACAGTCACGCAAATGCAACACGTAGCGGCGGCATTGGTACGACAGCGGTCAATGTACCAGGACTTGACTGCGTAGGGGAAACAACGGCACTGGAACAACTCTGCGTACGCCCTGTGACATTTCAGACATACCTGTAGGGCAGGTGATTTCAATGAGAATCAGGATTGACAAACCGAATCACATGCTTTTTACGATAGCGGCAGTGCTTGGCGTGGGCGCGGTGCTCATGGTGCGCACTTTAGATCCGTGGGCCCTCTTGGTAGACATGTTCGCAGACAAACAAAGGCTGTACCTGGCCGATATAGGGGCTGTGCTTGGCGTCCTTGCGAGCGTAGCGCTTTTGCTCTACCTCGTCCAGTGGGGCGTATTGGGCGTGAAGCACACAATGCGGAAGGTGAAACGAAGCGCGAACTTGTCCTTTCCTGCCTGTTGCCTAAATGAGAACGAATAAGCAGATCCGAAAGGAGCTTGAGCACTCCACTACCACGCCAAGCCCGAATCCGAGATATCGCGGTCTGACGCCGAAGGAGGCGATACGGCGGCTGGTTGAGGTCAAGCCGATGTCTAAGCTGGCGGCGGGGTAGTATGCAGGAACGCGTCCCGTCTCTGGCACTGGATCCTGACCGCCTTCTTCAATCGTCCCCCAAAAGAACGCTGGACGCGTAATCCGAGTGTTTACCTGCATGCCGCGTATGAGTCCGTCAGTACCAACCAGCGGGCCACCGCTTTGCCCTAACAGGCCAGGGGAACTTGTCTCGATCCATTTACCCGACTCCAATAGCACAAACCGGCCAACGAGCGCTTCGTTGGCGAACATGGTTACGGGGAAAACGTCTTTGAAGCCAAACCCCAAGTGCCTACCATCACATTGGGCGGGCCTGCAAAAGGATACCCAACGCGGCAAAGCAGCTCTCCCTGCATAGCTTATCGCTCGCGCATTACGCGGGATACACTTGGTTGATCTTGGGTGCGTGATCCGAAATCCTTGCAACGCCCATGTCTGTTTCTTCCAGACCCATATATAGGTCCACTATGAGGTAATAGCTCGGACTAGATGCCTGTACTTCAAAACGGACCCGGCCTAGGCCGCGACGGCTCGGTCTAGGCATGTTATGCGGGTCAGAATATGACCAGCAGTTATGAACCAATCCTGATCATTGACGATCATTCCCGCACCGAATCCTGACTGTATCTTGCCATTCTTGTCCTCAAGTGCAATTGCAATTGGCACCAAGACTCTTACTAGTGCGACGCAGGCATTGTGAAACATTGACCTTTGCGGTGTCTATCGGCGACTGCAGGGAGAGCAGACAATAATGGCCGCGAAAGTTGAAGCGATTTTGGCGGATTCCAGCTAAGCTCTTGCGAGATAGGCAGCCCCGACCGGCTTGCATCTCAGTGATCCGGACACTAACATTTGGAGGCCGTAGGAGAGTGAGAGTACGCGCCTGCAGCGGAAGCGATGCCCTTTGACGCGGGAGTAGACCACGGAGTGAACAACTATGCCCGGCTACGACAAAGCACAGCGAGCACGCGTTGCCGTTGCCATCAAGCAGGAAGCGAGACGACTTGGGTTTGACGCATGTGGCATTGCGCGCGCCGCCAGACTTGACAAGGAAGCCCGACGCCTGGAGACATGGCTCAGCGAAGGCCGCCATTCGTCCATGGCGTATATGGAAAGGCACTTTGAGAAGCGCGTGGACCCCACCAGGCTCGTAGAAGGTGCACAATCTGTCATCAGCGTGCTGCGCAACTACTACCAGCCGAATACGCTGTCCGACGATCCCTCCGTCGGCAAGGTGAGCCGGTACGCGTGGGGCGATGACTACCACCACGTGCTAAAGGAGGCCCTATATGCACTGTATCAATGGATAGACGAAAACAACGGGCCGATTTCAGGACGGGCCTTTGTGGATTCAGCGCCGGTTTTGGACAAAGCATGGGCCGCACGCAGCGGACTCGGCTGGATCGGTAAGCACACGAACCTGATAAGCCGCGAGATGGGCTCGTACTTCTTTATCGGAGAACTCATCATTGACTTGCCACTCGAATACGACAGCCCTATCCCGGATTTCTGTGGCACCTGCACGCGCTGCATAGACGCATGTCCCACGGATGCTATCTATCAGCCGTACGCTGTTGACTCGAATCGGTGCATCTCTTACTGGACGATTGAGCACCGCGGCGACCAAGTGCCGAAAGACCTGGAGCACGGTTTCGACAACTGGATCTTCGGCTGCGACATCTGCCAGGATGTTTGCCCTTGGAACAAGTTCAAGTATGCGACGAGCGAGTCAAGATTCATGCCCCGCCAGGGGATAGCGGATACGCCGCTTGGCGAATGGGCAGAGCTGGATCTTGCCGCCTATCACAAGCGCTTCAAGGGCAGCGCAGTCAAGCGGGCCCGGTTTGGCGGGCTGCAGCGCAACGTGCGTGTGGCCGTCCGAAACAGCAAAAAGAATTAGGGATCTTCCGGACGCAGCAGCGGAAACAGGATCACATCCCGTATCGACGCCTGATTGGTAAGGAGCATCGCCAGCCGGTCCACGCCAACGCCCAATCCGGCCGTCGGCGGCATCCCGTACTCCAGTGCACGAAGATAGTCTTCATCGATCTGCATTGCTTCAAGGTCACCCTTAGCTCGCAGGCGAACCTGGTCTTCGAATCGCCTCCGCTGATCCTCCGGGTCGTTGAGCTCACTGAAGGCGTTGCAAAGTTCTTTTCCGTTGCAAATCGCCTCAAACCGCTCGACTAGGCCCGGTTTTCTGCGATGCCGCTTGGCAAGCGGGCTGAGTTCAACCGGGTAGTCGGTAACAAAGGTGGGCTGAATGAGGTACGGCTCTACAAATGTCCCAAAGATGTCGTCAATTATTTTTCCGCTTCCCATGGAGGCATTGACCGCCAGACCGAGGCTTGTGGCCACGTCTGCCAGCGTGTCACGGCCAGCTCCGTAGAGGTCATGGCCTATCCGCTCCGCGATGGCTTCAAACATCGGCTTACGTGGCCAGGGCCGCGCAAACGAAATGTCACGCCCCTGCACGTCAATCGTCGCCGTGCCGTGGAGCGCCACCACAACGTGTTCGATCATCTCTTCTACCAAGTCCATCATCCACACGTAGTCCTTGTAGGCTACGTACAGTTCCAACATGGTGAACTCTGGGTTGTGGAAGCGGCTCAGGCCTTCGTTGCGGAAGTCTTTGGCAATCTCGTAGACGCCATCAAAGCCGCCGACAATCAGGCGTTTGAGGTAGAGCTCATCGGCGATGCGAAGAAACAGCTGCAGGTCCAGTGCATTGTGATGAGTCACGAACGGTCGTGCGGTCGCGCCGCCGTAGATGGGTTGTAGCACTGGGGTTTCGACCTCGACATATCCACGCGTGTCCAGAAAGCGGCGCAGCGCCACCAGCATGCGGCCCCGTTGCCTAAAAACTGTCCGCACTTCCGGGTTTACGATCAGGTCCACGTACCGCTGACGGTAGCGAAACTCCTTGTCGGTAACCTCATCGTATGTGGTGCCGTCCTGCTCTTTTACCACCGGCAAAGGCCGCAGGCTCTTGGAGAGCAGCGTCAGCGAATGGGCGTGGATGGTGATTTCACCGCGGCCGGTGCGGAATACATGCCCGCGGATGCCGATGATATCGCCGATATGCATGAGGCGCTTGAACACTTCATTGTAGAGGCCCGAGGGCAGGTCATCGCGCCGAATGTAGACCTGCATGCGTCCGTGTGCGTCCTGCAGGTCAAAGAATGAGGCTTTGCCCATGATGCGCCGCGACATCATGCGTCCGGCAAGGGACACTTGGAATGACTGGGAGTCTTGGTGCAGCGCGTCATCAAAGGTGGAGAGCACGTACGCAATTGTCGTGTCCACATCCCACGCGTACGGGTAGGCATTAACGCCTCGCTCATCCAGCTTACGACGCGCGGCGAGGCGCACTTGCTCCTGATCAGACAGCGCTCGGCGTTCGTTCATTAGGCTTCGTCGGATAGCGGCACGATTGTCGCATTCACGGGCTCAAGCCAGAAGCTACAAGATTTACGGTACTTCTTTAGCGCCTGGTTTCGTGAATCACGTATTTACTGAATACACAACAAGCATTGGGACCACGGAGCCGGAACCAGTGACGGGCTCGGCTTTAGCGGAAGCTCTCCCCAGTGCCGATGTAGCTTAATGAGGCTACGTCACGATGCGATTTCATGAAGTATAACCTTCAGGCCTATTCTTCCTAGTGACATCAGGCACAATAAGTTGTTGACTTAAACGAGTTTGTCTCCGCCGTAGGGGTGTTACTGGGAATGCCCCTACTTGATCTTGATGCCCAACAGCTGGAATGCGCGAGCTTGGGTCTCTGACTTGCCGCCCAGCACCGTAAAGGCTGCCTGCACCTTGCCTACATGCACGTGGGGTGACCTCGCGCTTGCGCAGCGTGCCCAGATACGCCATTAGCAACGCAAAGGTCATGGCCCGGCCGCCCGTTTCAGTCCGCCTGGACCGCGCTTTTTTCTCGGCTGCGGGGAGCGCCCTACCCCGTGCATCACACGCTGGTTTGCGGCGCGCTTGCCTTCAGGGTCGTCTACCGCAAAGAGCATCGGGGTAAGCCGCCGCTTCAGGTGCCACTGTACGTATTAGGCCAGCCAGCCAGCATGCACAGGATTATGTGACTGATAACACGCGGCGTCTTGTAATGACGAATGGGACGGATCTGCAGGTCTACGGACATAAGACGGCGGAAGGCCTGCTCTACGGTAGTGAGTCAGTTGTAATTCCTTGACCAGGGTCGCTGCCGCCCGGTCCTGCAAGCTGGAGCGGACGGCATACACGCCATCGAATGCCGCTTCGCGCGCTACCGCTTACCCGTCGTGGAAGTGGCCTTCTTCAATGGTCAACTGGAAAAATCTTCCCACCTTCCAGCGTTCGATGACCTTGCCGGCGCGGACGGCAATATCTGTTTCTTTTCGTAGCGGGCGGCGCGGGCGCCGAGTGGCCTGGGCAATCTTTTCCGGCGCCATTTCCGTTGCCTTCGGCGGCGCTTCATGCCTGCGGGCCGATTCTTCGGACTAGAAAGGATAGCGGCAGAGGACGATACGCTCGCCGGGATAGAGACCGGTGGTCACCTCGACGAGGCCCTGTTCACCAAAGAGCGGCATCTGCACCTGACCCTGTTCCACGATCTTTCGGATCCCGCTCTTGCGCAGGGAGGAGATCCAGTCAAAGTCGGCGCCGGGGTAGAGAAGCGGGAGCTCCGGTCACAGTGGCTGGCCAAGCTGCCATCGATCAACTCATGCTGAGATGAAAGGCGATGGCTCATCCAAAATCTCGAGGATGGCCCGCGCCCAAAACATGCGAATCCGCTTAGCTGGCCAGGCGAGAGAGACGATGCCTGCGGATTCCAGCCGAGCGATCGCACGTTGGGCGGTGGCGAATGAAACGTCCAGCCTCCCAGCCAGTGCGGATACGGTCCAAAACAGGTGCGCGGTGAATAGGTCGAGGGCTTGTCCGGGCAACGTCGAATGAGCGGGGCGGAGTTGTTCGTGCCAGCGGGTGTGGAGGTCCTTGATGCGCCCGATACGGTCGAGTGCGTCCTCGGACTGCAGTTTGATACCTCGAAAGAAGTACGACAACCACTTCTCCCACGTACCATCGCGCGTTACCGCCAGCAGGTGTGCGTAGTATTCCTTTTGTGTGGCCTCGAGCCAAGCGCTCAGATAGAGCAGCGGAGTCGGAAGTACGTCCCGTTCGACCAGCAGGAGTGTGATAAGCAGGCGGCGGCTGGTGCTGTCGAGGAAGGGATGTATCGCCTCAAATTGCGCGTGCGCCAGCGCGGCATGCACAAGGGGAGGAAGTATACGCTCGTGCAGGAACCGCTCCAAACCGTCCAGACAAGCCATTAATTCTGATGGCGGCGGCGTCACATAGGTGGCGTCGCTCAAGGAGCATCCGGATGGTCCAATCCAATTCTGACTGCTGCGGAACTCCCCCGGCCAGGCTGTATTGCTTCTCACACCCAGCATCAACCGCTAGTGGAGCTCGCACACAAGTCGCAGCAACAGCGGCAATGACTGGAGGCGGGCCAGGCCGTACTCGAGTGTCGACACATAGCTGACCACCTCATAAATATCAGCGCGATTGCGCTTTGCTGTCCCGCCAGCGTCGGCGGCCAAAAGCTCAGCAAGCGTCGTTTCGATGCCTTCAACGCGGCCAGAGAACACCGTTTCCCGGCGCACGAACGGCGGGATGAAAAGATGCGGGTTAGGCAGGCGCCGTCCTTCACCCGCCAACTTGCCAACCATCAGGGTCACCGCTTCAAGTGCAGCTACGAGGCCGCCGTCCCAGTCGATGGTAGGAGGGAGCGGTAGCGGAACGGACGCATGATAGCCTCCAGGACAGCGGACCAGAGGGCTGGTCCGCTGTGGCCTTCTTTCAGCAGTAGGAGGCATATTCGGCCATTACTTTCAGAAGCGAAAGCAAGATAGACCACTGCTATCGATTTGTACAGTTTTTGAAAACAACAGACTCTCCTTCGAGGGTTCTTGGACTCCGCGCCGGGGATCGGGAGCACGGCTTCAACGTTGGGTCGCTTCCCTCGCGGCTGACCGTGGAGGTCCCCAGAGGACCGGTAGCTGAGACCGTACTGCCGGGACCATGTGCCACAGAGGATTCCTTCGACTCCGGTTTGCCGCGTGTGGATCCATAATGTAGTGCAAGTTGGGCGCAAACCTCACGACACGTCTTGACACTCGCATAGCCTGGACAAAAGTCCCCACTCAAGTGGTGTCGGCTTTCTTCCGGCACATCGATTCTTGCCACTGTGTGACAGTATTCACCTCGTGGCGTTTTGCGCGGTCGTCCAGGTAGGGCTGCAGCATTGCAGAGGGCCGGAGATCGCCCTTGCAACCCCCGGCCCGTGCCCGCATCGCAAGCGCATATTGCTACGGCAAGTGGAAGTATTGGGGGTCGCCGTCCATAGCAAATGTATCGGCAAATTCCTCAAATGCGACCAGTTCTACGCTGTCCAGCAGGCGTCGCAGCACGCGGCGCGCTTGGCGAGACTCTGCAGAAGCGAGGTGGGCCAGGAGGGCGATGGCCAAATGGAGGCTATCAATCCCGAAGGCTTCAGCGGTTGATTTCAGGAATGGGTCCGTGGACAATTTACGGATTGCCTTGGCTACGTGAGGGGCGGTGCGCATGAGGCTGCCCTTGCCCAAATCCGGGGCCTCGGCGTCCCAATGAATCTGCTGGCAGATGGCGCTCAGGTCGAGGGCGGCTGCGGGGATACTGGAAGGCGCGGAATCAAAAGAGGCCAGCTCCTGTAGTGGTGGCCTGCAATACAGGACGGCACCCATTGGCGGCGGTGCGCTAGCCCTCTCGGGCGAACTCAGCGGAGACATTGGCCCGTGCGCGGGACCATAGTGCATACTTGTTCGAGGCGTCGGCAATTTGACCTTTTGCGTTATTGGCATGCCCTCCTGCCGCTCTCCTTCCACATCCACAAGGACTAGGCTGGTAAGGTGCGTGACCAATCCCTCAGCTACGGCAATGCGCGCGGCATCGTCTTCGCTCGATCGCGCCACTGCGAGACTGGCGGCATAGGCGGCGATGGCAGACGAAAACGCATCACGCTCGGTGTCACTTGTGCTCTCAGACCAGCGTGCTTCAATGGAAGCATTCCCTCTGGCAGTGACGAGTCGCACTGGTAGACCGCTCTCGCCAGCTTCAAACGGTCCGTCCGGAATATGCAGGGATCGGAGTCCTCGCACGCTTTCTTCTAGGGCCCGCGCCACGTCCACCCCAAAGCTAAACTGGAGGTCGCCTCCAGTAAGCGCCGCGAGGTGCCCGACATTGGCCTCAAGGCTGTTTTCGCCTACAAGCACAACAAGAATACGTCGGCCCCTCAGCGCCTGGGCCTGGACATCTAGTGAATAGCTCATGCCGTCAGTGATAAGCAGCACGTCCCTGACTTCGACTGAATGAACGCTATCGAGTGCTTTCCCGATTTCTGTTCCACCCGCCGGTGGGCTGAGCTTGGACACCAGTCGCGGGAATGCGCGCGGCTCAGCGGGTTGGCCGTTTCCAACGGGTTCGCAGGAGTGGTCGAATTCCCATAGTGCGATCCGGTCACCCTTACGCAGCCATGCTGGCATGCGGTGGAGCGCATTCACCAGGGCCTCATGAGTGGACAGCATTGTTCCGGAGGCGCCTTCGCAGCACGAGGACATCGATCCAGAGTGATCGACAAGTACAACCACATCCAAGTCTTCGGAGCCGTCCGGGCCGGGCTCAATGGACAGTGAGACCCCGCGACCATCCTGAGTGCGACCCCTAAGGTCCGTGCTGCTCCAGCCTTCTACCAGGATGTCAACAGGCGCGTTGGCCGGAATCTTAGCCTGTAGGCTGCCGTCCGCGACCGGCACGAACACGCCACCAGCGAGCGTGATGCCGCTAGCGTCGTGGCGCGCGCGTAGCATGGCTTCAGCCGCGCCGCCGCCGTTCACCAAGTCGTCAGAATCTGGAAGTCCAGAGATTCCGTAAACGTCACCAACCGTCAAGGGAATGCGAAGGTGCCCGCGGTCAGCCTGAAACCGCAGAGGCATTGCCCAACGGGTTGTGACCTCGGCCCTTACGCCAGCGCCCAGGTTGCCGACAGACAGAAAGTGCACGCCGCGAATGAGCTCTTCGTGAAGTACGGCGGCGTTGCCTTCATCAATGGCGTCCTCGTACTCCTGGCGCGCCGCTTCACTGAGCATAGCCGTGGCACGAAGATGCCGGCCGCCGATTTTGGCTGTCAATCCGAAGAACGCGGCGTGCACGGGTACAGGAATACTCAGGAGGGCCTCGATAGGCAGTTCTTCGCGGTTTTCGTAGATACGTGTAGTCTCTACGAGTGCCAGCGCTCCGCGGATAGTGACCTCGATGTCCATGTCCACAAGTACGGCTGGCTCCGCGCCCTTGTCAGAGCGCTGTCGTTCAACCAGCGCAGCTACTGGATCGAAGGTCGGGGCGGGCGCAGCGGCGTGAACCAGGCTGGATGCGACACCACCGTGATTGGAAACTGTGGAACGTCTTGCGGTCATTGTACTTCTCCGTTTTAGTTGAAAATCTCCCGCAGGAGAGCGCGAATACGTAGCAGCAGCGGTTCCACTGGCTCGCGCGAAGCGATTAACTCCGGATCAACGACTAGGGTGATTCCCGGTGCTACGGGGAATGGCGCGCCCTCGCGCGCCTGCTGAAGCACCCGTATGGATGCAGGTGTGAAACCGAGCTCTCTAAGCCGCAGGTAGCGCCTGATGGCAGCGACATGCTCCTCGCTGTACGAGGCGTGCGCACGTCCACCTGTCGGGGGTGGAACGAAGCCTTGGCCAATCATGTACCGCACTTGCCGCGGAGCGACGCCGACTTCTGCTATGAGTTCTCGAAAGTTCATACCTAAATCCTTTTTACAATATAGTTGTCCAAAGGTTGCAAGTATCCCGCACTCGCAAAAAAAATACGCCGGCGAGCGGAACAGGTGGCGACAGGTCCAGTGGGGCGCAACGGGCCGGTGCCCGCTCACAAGGCAGTGCCAGAATGCGGCCCATTAGTCAAGGCTGGCCAGCGGTACTATGGCGATGCCGGTGTGGAAAGGATACCGCCCGGCGAAACTTGGCGCGGCACTGGGGTGGTTATCGTGCTGCGAAGGTGCAGCATCCGTTTTCGCAGGGCGCACCCTCAGTGACGTCGCGGAAAAATCCACGTGAAGTGCAGAGCACTCCAGCCCCCACAGATACAAGCGCCCTGGCACGGGGAGAACGTTGCCAGCACTGGCGCGGCGTAGTTAGGGTGCGTAGTTGAAGAGTGGTCGCACCGTCATGGGCACGTCTGCCAGTGGCCGGTTAGCTGGCTGGCCGTACTGGCCAGTGGTCTGGGTAGTGGCGATGGCATTCAACACATCGAGGCTTTCCACCAGTTCTCCGAAAATGGTGTAAGCGCCATCCAGATGTGGCGCGCCTCCCAGAGAGGTATAGACTGCGCGCTGCTCTGTGGGAATCGTAAAGTTTGGATCACGTTGCCTGCTCTGCTGCTCAATCTGCACAAGATCCTCCTCCGTCAAAACCCGGCCGTGCACAATGTAGAATTGGCTGCCACTGGATTCACGCTCGGGGTTTACCTGATCTGGCTGCCGGGCCGCCGCCAATGCGCCCCGCTTGTGGAATAATTTGGAGTCAAGCTCGGCGGGAATCGTGTAACCGGGGCCCCCAACGCCGTCATTGTACGGGTCTTCGTCTTTCGAATTCGGGTCCCCACCCTGAATCATAAACTGGTTCATGACGCGGTGAAATAGCGTGTTTTCTAGAACACCCTCCGCAACGAGCTTTCTGAAGTTGTCCCGATGTCCCGGTGTTTCATCGTACAGGCGCACGACCATGCGCCCCTGAGGAGTCGTAATTTCGTAGAAGTTGGTCACACCTGTTTGGGCTTGTGTCGGCTCAGCCTGTGCAGGCTCAGTCGGCACAGGTTCTTCTTGCATAGTGTTGGCTGGGCCAGGCTCCGGCTGCGCCGATTCCGCTTGCCCAGATTCGCTTTGGGCAGATTCTTCTTGCGGAGCATCAGCCTGTGCGGGCTCCGCCGACTGTTCAGATGCAGGTTGCCCGCAGGCCGCAATCAATGCCAGCGCAACTGCAACAAGAACCGATGCCTTACGACTCATGAGTCCAATACTTATGGTTTATGTCAAAGTAGCGGAGTACAGCTCTGCGTAACATCCGCTCCTCAGCCTCCTTGGAGAGTTCGGATGGCAGTGGGTTGGTCTGTTCCCAAATCCAGTGCCCGCTGCCTTCCATGCCAATGCGCTCATAATACCCGAGGGTCTCCAGGACGCAATACGTGCCTTCCAGCAAAATCTGCTCCTTTCTGGCTTTATCCAAGTCCGGCACAAATCCCTTGCCAAGCTCCTGAATACCAACCAAAAAGAGAATGCCTTCAACGTCTGCCTTTTTGCCAAACCTGTGGAGGGTCCATCGCTGAAAAAGAGCCCATCGCTCCTGAAGCGCGCCGCCGTCGCGGGTGCTCCGGGCATCAGCCTCGACTTGATCTGAGTTGTTTTCCACCGCTGACCCGTGGGCCTCGACCGTTCTGGAAAGGCACACCGCCAACACCAACGTACGGCCAAGGTTCCGCATCCTACGCTTTGCAGGGGCCTATTCGTAGGCGGTGCTGTTCTACCACGGGTCATCGGGATCAGATGGAACCGTCTTGTGCGATACATACTACAAGACGCGCTGAAGCCTACGTACTAACTTTTCAATTCAATGTTAAGAATCGCTACGATCTTGCTGCTGGCTGTTGCAGCGCTACCGTCCAATGCACAGCGCTTTGGCGGCGCTGTCGCAGCGACGGCGGATGAAGTTTTTGTCGGCGAAACCGGCAACATGTCGCTTGCCTCCGAGGTCTACGTATACAGCCGTGCCGAAGGATGGGCAGAGTCCGGGCGCCTACGTGTCACTGACGAGGCCGATCGTTTCGGTCGTGCGCTCGCGGCACACGGAGATGTGCTCATGGTCGGCGCCAGCGGCGCTGGCGCTGGCGCTGTGCACGTATATAGTAGGGGCAATGCGGGCGCATGGGCACACACGGCCACGCTTACAGCCTCCGATGCTGCAGAAGGCGACCAATTCGGAAGTAGCGTCGCCTTTGACGGCACGACCGCAATGGTGTCTGCCCTCGAAAAAGGCGATGGGGCTGGTGCGGTTTATGTTTTTGGCAAAGACGCCAGCGGCGCATTCACGCAAGTTGCGACGCTAACCGAAGATGAGGCGCAGGGATTTGGGTCAATCATCGCGCTTGAAGGTGCCGTAGCCCTTATCGGCTCGCCTGCACACGACAATGGCCGCGGTACGGTTTACGTCTATGAGCGAGAGGGTGACAGCTTTACGCAAACCGACACCTTGGAGCCAGACAGCGGAGTCGAAGGGGGGCGGTTTGGGTCCGCGCTGGCGCTGGGTGGCGGTATGGCTTTTGTTGGCATGCCCGCGATTGCGCAGCGCCAGGGATCGGTTATGGTCTACGAGCGGGACGAGGCGGGGAAGTTTGTGGAGTTACCACAGCTGCGGGCCTTTGAGCCGCAAAGGGGGGCGATGTTTGGTGCCAGTCTGACGTTCGCGGACGGAGTGCTTTGGGTCGGATCGCCTGGCGAAAACCAGCGTGCCGGGGCCGTGTACCGCTTTGAGCGGCGCGAGGGAAATTGGGGCGGTGCGCAGCGCCAGCTGAGCGCCATCACGCCGGCTGGTGCGAGCTTTGGCTCGGTGCTCGCAGTGACAGGTGATGTGGCAGCGGTCGGGGCAACCGGGGTGGATAGGCGTGAGGGCGCTGCAGTCATCCTGGCGTTAGGCGACCAGTGGGAGGAGCAAGGAATGGTGGTGAACGATATCAAAGGCTATGATCCGGTGATGGGCGGTGAAATCCAGTGCGCAGAAGGCGAAGCGCGCGGATGGGCCTGCGACAGAATCGACCTCGTCGCCTTTGTGCCCACACACCAGATGGGTGGCTCCCGAGGCACTATGTCAAACGACATTTGGGGGTGGACGGACCCGAAGACCGGCCATGAATATGCGCTCGTTGGCCGCTCCGATGGGACATCGTTTGTCGATGTCACTACCCCTGAAATGCCTGTCTATGTCGGGGAATTACCCATGACCGAAGGCTCGCGCCCGAATGTGTGGCGCGACATCAAGGTGTACAAAGATCACGCATATATCGTGGCCGATGGCGCCGGGGAGCATGGGATGCAGGTGTTTGACCTGTCGCAGCTGCGTTCCGTGAAGGATATGCCCGGGACCTTCTCGGAAACCGCCCTCTATGAGGGCATCCACAGTGCGCACAACATCGTCATCAATGAAGACACGGGGTTCGCGTTCGCAGTAGGTGCCAGCGGCGGCGGCGAGACCTGCGGTGGCGGACTGCATATGATCAACATCCAAGAACCGGCAGCGCCGACGTTTGCCGGATGCTTCGCGGATCCCTCCACGGGGCGCCGGCAAACCGGTTACTCCCATGATGCGCAGTGTGTAGTCTATCATGGCCCGGACACCGAGCACCAGGGCAAGGAGATCTGCATTGGCTCTAACGAAACGGCTCTCAGCATTTCGGACGTGACGGACAAAGAAAACCCTGTGGCGCTCGCGATGACCGTTTATCCAAAGGTGGCCTATGCCCACCAGGGCTGGTTGACAGAGGACCACGCGTACTTCTTCATGAATGACGAAGGCGACGAGCCACAGCAGCTGGTGGACGGCACACGCACTCTCATATGGGACGTCACTGACTTGGAGGATCCTGTACTGATACGCGAATACATCGCCAAGACGACGACCACGGACCACAACCTGTACATCAACGGCAATCTGATGTACCAGTCGAATTACGGCAGCGGGCTGCGGATTCTGGATATCACCGCGCCCGACAACCCGGTCGAGATCGGTTTCTTTGATACCACGCCGAACGAGGGAGGCGGCGGGGCCTGGAGCAATTACCCGTACTTCAAAAGCGGCGTGATCATCGTCACGAGTATGGGGGAGGGACTCTTTGTCTTAAAGCAGCGCCCCACCGATACGTAATCAAGTAAGGCGTACACCGAGTCCAGGCGCATCAAGCAGTTCCAGGCGGCCTTCGTGCAAGCGAAAGCCGCCTGTGGCCACGTCGCGCGAAAGGTCAAAGCTGCCGTCAAGATCCAGGTACCGGGTCGCTGGCGCAGCATACGCAGCATGAAGCGCTGCGGCGATGCTGATCACGCTTTCGTCCATGCACCCCCACATGCAGGATAGGTTTGCCAGCGCGGCAAGGTCCGCGATGGCCAGGCCGCTGGTTATACCGCCGCACTTCATCAGCTTGATGTTGTAGATGCCAAAGGGTGGCGCCATTGACAGCGCTAGCGCGTCCGCCTCCGTGTGGAGGCTTTCGTCGGCCGCCATTGTGGGGGCGTACGAACTGGGCAAGGTGCGCATGGCCTCTACAGCCGTGGCTGGCAACGGCTGCTCAATAAGCTCCACATCCAGCGAATGGCTCTGGCGAGCGAGTGCCTGTGCCTCGCTTGGAGTATAGCTCTGATTGGCGTCAACCCGGATGCGGATGTGGGGGCCAACATGTGCGCGAAGCGCGACCAGTCGTGCCAGATCGCCCTGAAGATCATGGCCTAGCTTCACCTTCAGCGCGCGAAAGCCACGCCCGATGTACTCTGTCGCTTCATGGAGCGTCTCCTCCAGGGGCAGGATTCCAATGGTGATGGAGGTTGCTATTCCGCTATGGCGTCGTCCCAGCAGGTCCACGACAGGCACGCCCGCATCGTGCGCCAATAAGTCGTATAGCGCCATGTCAAGGGCTGCCCGCGCCGCAGGGGTGTGTGGCATGTGATGGCGAAGCGCCCCTGTAAGGGCCCTCAGGTGTCGCGGATCCTTGCCTATCAGAAAGTCCTGGCCCATGTCGTCCAGGGCCTGAGCGCACGCCGTGGATGACTCCCCGGTGATATCCGTAGGGGCGGCAGACCCCAATCCAACCAGACGTGAAGACGTTACCAGCCGCACAAAGTGCAGCGTGACGCGGTCTACGCGCTTGAATGCGATTTCATAGGGGCGTGCCAGCGGCAGATGCTCCGTAAACGTTTCTGCGCGGATGATTTTCATACGTGCGCGCAAATGAGGTCCGCGATGCGCAATACGCCCTCCTCAAGTGGCTGCACCACCGGCATTCCAAGGTCAGCCTCAAGCAAAGCTTGGGCGGATTGCGCCTCGTCATGCGACATGCCCTGCGTAAACAGCGTGACAGCCCACACCTCGGATCCCAGCAGTCGCACGAGCTCCATTTCCTCGCCTACAGGTGGCAAGGCGCACCCCAGTTCTTCAAAGTCCTCAAAGAACTCTCGCTTCGGTGCGTGCTGCAGGACGACGCCATGCGCGGCGCCCGAAAGGATAAACTCCGAGCCTGCAGGGCCCGATGGGTTGCGCAGGCCCGACTGGCCCTCCATGAGGATTACATCCGGTTGCGTGTCCCCGTAGCAGCGAAGGATGGCCCCCTCAAGCTCGCCGGAAACGAAATCATTCAGTGTAGCGTCGAAAATGAACCCGTGCTTCAGGCCCTGCAGCCAGCCAGTCTGGCCGGTATAGATCATCTCGGCGGCCATACCACGCGCCCGGCATGCTTCACGAAGCATCATGCACGTAGTGCGCTTGCCAATGGCACAGTCCATGCCGAGAACCGCGATGCGGAGTGCGGGGACAGACAAGATCTCTCCGGACCAAAAGCGCAGCTCGGAAGCCGGTCGTGGCTTGCGGAGGTCAACGATACGGGCTCCGTGCGAAGCCGCGATTGCAGCAAGGCTTGCATCGTCTGCGAGCAAGTAGTGAAGTCCATTTACAAGGGTCAGCCCCGCCCGGGCGGCGGCCTCCAGATCGCTACGAAGCGAATCCGGCAGCATGCCGCCGACGGTGGCAACACCGACGATGCAGTGCGTAACGGGCGCGCGGACTTGGCTTAGTGCCTCCGCAACGCTGCCAAAAAACGGTACGCCTCGCGGCGTGCCATCCAACACAGCGCCGGCGTCCTGCCCGGCATAGTCCGGGTCGATGACGCCGGCCAATGGGAACCGGCTCGGGCCGCGGAGTATCCCGTGCGTCGTCTTGGCAAAGACCGTCTCAAAGTGGCCACTGGTGAGCGCGATGGCCCGCTCAGGCATATGTCAAGTGTAGTGGTGGCTTGCGAAGGGCAAAAGATACGGACACCGGTATCTCTCGGGGGCTCAGCGTTGGTAAAGGCGATGCCCCAACCCCAGTTGCAAGGGGCGATCGCGGTTGCGTTGAGGCGTGACCGAAATGGGCAGTACAACACTTGCCGGCTTATGGATCCGAGCCTGACTTTGAAAGATGCTGCACATGGGGAATCCGTTGCAAATTTCGAAGGGACTCTACGGCCAGCAGCGCCGTCCGCCGGTGAGCATGATCCGCGCGCACCCAGCGTGCCACGTTGTGGATAAGGACGAGGTCACCAGGTGCGACCTAGGACGCGCCGCGTGCATATGGACAATGGTGTCACGCGAAGGCGCTTGGCCCATCACCTGTGGAAGGGGCCTGTATACCAGAACGGAACGATGCACAAACGTGCCCTGTTCAAGTGCTTTTGGACACTTCTGAAGCGGCCACTCCGACTCAGGTTTGGCACTAAACACGCTGACTCGCCATGCCCGCGCGCACCGCCACATTCCTGTTGTTGCTTCTCTCGGGTGCCGCCTGTACGCAGCCGCCGCCCAATGTCGTGGTCATCCTGATTGATGATCTGGGCTGGAAAGACATCGGCACATATGGAAGCACATTCTACCAGACCCCCCACATTGACAGCCTGGCGGCACAGGGTGTACGCTTCACGCAGTTTTACTCCGCAGGCCCGAATTGCTCACCTACGAGAGCAAGCATCATGACGGGACGCTATCCCGCGGGTCTTCAGCTCACAAACCAGATCAATGGACGACGCAACGGAATGCTGCGCCAGGCAGAGTTTCGCAGGGCGCTGCCCTTGGAGGAGGTAACACTCGGTGAGGCGTTCCAGGCTGCCGGATACGCAACGGGCTTCATTGGAAAGTGGCATTTGGGCACCGGAGGATTTCGTGCAGAGCATCAAGGATTCGAAACCGTGTTTGCGTCCAACGACTCAGGTCATCCGGGGTCCCACTTTGCGCCGTACGGTAGCGATAGAAATCCGGCGACACGTGTTCCGGACCTGCAGGCCGATGCAGACAGCACATACTTGACTGATCGGCTGACGGATGCTGCGATTGAATTCCTAGAAGCCCATCAGAAGGCCCCTTTTCTTCTGGTGCTCTCCCACTATGCAGTGCACACACCTCTGCATGCCAAGCCGGAACTTGCAAGCCGCTATGAATCGAGCCGTCCCAAATCCTCCTTTCGGCCTGAACTGTACAACGCCATGACGCGCGAGCAGCAAGGCCACGCCGTTTATGCAGGAATGGTAGCCTCCGTAGACGAAAGCGTGGGCCGAATTGTGGATGCATTGAGCAGGTTGCGGTTGTCCGAGCGCACAATTGTCGTTTTTACTTCCGACAACGGCGGCCTCAGCACGCTTAGCAATGGACGCACATCTGCACCCACGGCCATCCTACCGCTGCGTGCCGGAAAAGGGTGGCTTTATGAAGGCGGCGTGCGAATTCCGCTGATCATTCAGGGCTACGGGACTGCTGCAGGTAGCGTTAGGGATACCCCAGGCATAACCAATGATCTGATGCCCACACTGCTGTCGCTCACCGGCCTTCCGCCAAAGGAGAATCTTGACGGGCAAAATCTCCTCAGCAAGAATGTGCCGGATCGCGTGCTCTATTGGCATTTTCCGCACTACCCCGGCGGTGGCAATCGCCCCTCTGGCGCTGTCCGTGCAGGACGCTACAAGCTTATCGAATGGTACGAAACTGGTGCTACTGAGCTGTACGATCTGGAAGCAGACCTGGGAGAGACCACGGATCTCAGCCGTACGATGCCAGCGAAGAACGCGGAATTGCTGACCTTGCTACGCGCTTGGCGCGCGAGTCAAAACGCAAAGATGCCAACACCCAATCCCGACTTTGAAGGGCCCACGAGGCAGTAGGCAACAACGCCCACAGGCGAGTCATCCGCACCCGCGACGCCATGTCGACTAAGTAGTCTGGCTGAAACTCGTGGCGCTTTGCGGCCGTCAGGCGGCGTGGTGCGTTGGAATTCTGTCCGCTTTGGTCGGCGGGCATCAGCCTCCTTGTCAGGTGAGGGTAGGACAATCCAGCGAGGAGTATGCGAGAATCAATCACCAATGTCTCCAGGCGGTACAGCCATAGTCTGTGTCACCTCGCCTGAAACCATGCGCCAGTTCTTCTCCCGTCATGTAAGAACAGAGTTGACTAAGCCGCCTGTGCATCAGGTGCGATGAGACTTGCAGCAGCGATGTCCCGGCCAGCTATCTCATCACATGCCCCGAGACCACCTCTTCTGGATCCCGGTTCGCTGATGCTGCGGCGGACTTGAACCAGTACGGGCGACTTTTCATTTGCGTATCTGGCCTCGAGCCGGACTTTAGCGCATTTTCGCATTAACTTTGCGGCCCCTTGTGGCCCTGTGTCTCATAATCCTGAGTTGCACTACAACCTGATCGACAAGTGATGAAGCCTCGTGCACTCTGCACCTTTACTGCCGTACCCTCCTTGCCACCGGCGCTGGAGCGCCTGCGGGAGCTTGCGTACAACGTGCGCTGGGCTTGGCATGAGGACACACTGGATTTGTTTCGCCGCCTGGGTGATAGCCTGTGGGATACAGCGGGCAACAATCCGGTCAAGCTCCTGGGCATAATTTCCCAGTTGCGGCTGCAGGAGGCAGCGGAGGACGAAGGCTTTATGGCGCACCTTGCGGAGGTGTGCGAAAACTTCGATGCCTATATGCGGGCAGAATCCACGTGGTTTAGGCGCGAGCATGGCACGGGCCATGCACCGCTGGCCGCTTACTTTTCAGCGGAGTTCGGCATCACGGAATGCCTGCCCATCTTCGCCGGCGGACTGGGCGTGCTGGCCGGAGATCACCTGAAGAGCGCAAGCGATCTGGGCGTCCCACTGGTAGGAATCGGGCTGTTATACCAGCAGGGGTATTTTCGGCAGCACATCAGCGAAGAAGGCTGGCAGCAGGAATCGTACGAAGTCAATGATCCGGCAGTATTGCCGCTAAAGCTGGCACTGGACAAAGCTGGGAATCCGGTCACGGTGTCTGTGTTGTTGTCCGGGCGCCAGGTATTTGCACAGGTCTGGCATCTACAGGTCGGCCGCGTGCCGCTTTACCTGTTGGACACGAATTTCGCTGCCAATTCGCACGACGAGGACCGTGACCTCACCGACTACCTCTACGGTGGCGGCAACGAGCTGCGGATTCGTCAGGAAGTCATGCTTGGCATAGGGGGATACCGTGCCCTGCGGGCCTTAGGGATCACGCCTCACATTTGCCACGTGAACGAAGGCCATTCGGCATTCTTGACACTGGAGCGCATCCGCGAATTCATGCAAGGCGAAGGGCTCTCGTTTGCGGAGGCTCGCATCGCCTCATCCGCCAGTACAGTCTTTACGACGCACACTCCGGTGGAGGCAGGTCATGACAGGTTCCCATCGGACTTGATGGACCGGTACTTGACGGGTTTTGCCGAGTGCGACCTTGGACTTTCGCGCAGGGACTTTCTGGCGCTCGGTCGTGAGGACCCCGACAACGACCATGAGCCTTTTGGCATGACGAGGTTGGCGCTGCGCATGAGTGCAACCAGTAACGGCGTAGCGCGGCTGCATGGCGTGGTGAGTCGCAAGATGTGGCAGCGACTATGGCCGGCGGTACCCGAAGCCGAGGTCCCCATTGGACATATTACCAATGGGATCCACGTGTCTTCGTGGTGTGCGGCTTCCTTGAAACGGCTTTTCGAGCGCTACCTCGGACCACGGTGGCAAGACGGGCCGAGCAATGATGCTATGTGGAAGCGGGTCAATCACGTGCCGGACCAGCTGTTGTGGCGCACGCATGTCAACCGCAGGGAGCGTTTGATCACCATTGCACGCCAGTGCCTTCGGCGCCAACTTGCCCGCAATGGTGCACCCCAGTCGCAGTTGGCGGATGCTGCCGACGCGCTGGATTCCAATGCGCTTACGATTGGCTTTGCCCGGCGCTTTGCGACGTACAAGCGCGCTGCGCTGCTGCTTCAGGATCCTGAACGCCTGGCGCGCATCCTCTGCAACCCGGCCCGGCCGGTCCAAGCCATCTTTGCGGGCAAGGCGCATCCCAGAGACGAGCCGGGCAAACGACTGATTCAAGAGGTCGTCACGTTATCTCGGACAGAGCCCTTCCGTGGGCGCATCGTGTTTGTGGAAGACTACGACATGAATATTGCCCGCTACCTCGTGCAGGGTGCGGACCTGTGGTTAAACACACCGCGCCGCCCACGCGAAGCAAGCGGCACCAGCGGCATGAAGGCGGCGGCAAATGGCGTGCTGAACCTCAGCATCCTGGATGGCTGGTGGGACGAAGCATATGACCCGTCCCTGGGTTGGGCAATCGGGACGAGGGAAACCTTTAATGACCACGCCTACCAGGACAGGCTGGAGGCTTCGATCCTATATGATATCCTGGAGCAGGAGGTAGTGCCACTGTTCTATTCTCGTAGTACCGATGACTTGCCCGACGGGTGGATTGCCCGCATGAAAGGGTCGATTGGGACCTACAGCGCGCTATTCAACTCGCATCGCATGGTGCGGGAGTACGTGGAAAAGGCGTACCTGACAGCGGCGGTGCGCTATGGTCGACTAGCGGGCCAAGGCATGGCGAGGACGCGTGCGCTGGCGAGATGGTGGGAACGTGTGCAGGCTGAATGGCCAAAGATTCGCGCAACCCTGCCCCAATCCGGGCCGTTGGGCGAGCAAACAGTCGGCGACGAGTATGTCGTCAGGGCCAATGTGACCCTGGGCAAGCTGAAGCCGGAGGACGTGGATGTGCAGCTCTGCCTGGGAAGTGTTACGGTAACCGGCGAGATCGACGACATCTCTCTGGAGCCGATGAACGTAATCGACACCAATAGCCAGGGTGAATTCGTTTACGAAAGCGCGCCTGTGACGTGCCGGCAAAGCGGCTTTCGCGGGTATACGGTGCGCGTCTTGCCGCACCACGAAGATTTGGGCTCGCCGTTTCTGCCTGGTCTTGTGGTGTGGGGAAGCTAGTGCCCTAACGCGGAGATGTCGATGCGCATCGGATCCTCAAACACGCTGTCCGGCAACTCCTCGTAGACGCCGATATTGGGGAGGCGAAGCGGCGCATCGCGTAGCATGCCACGCCCATCCGATAGCATGATGTTGCCGTGCTGCGTCCAGTTCTCCCAGGGCCGCGTGAAGCCGGGCGATTCGTCGGCTGCGCTGGCGTAGTAGGACCACTGTGTCACCAGGTTCGTCTCCTTGTCCACGAACACGTCATAACGGTTGTTCGGCGTATGGCCGACTTCGTGGAACTTTAGTGAGAGGACGTAGGCCTCGCGCCCATCTTCAGTGGTGCCCTCGCCGCCATACCCGAGCGTCACGCCGGAGTCCTTAAGCTTATAGGGCATCAGCAGCCAGTACCCACTGTTGGCCCAATTGCGGTAGGCCTGAGCAACGGCTGCATCGTTGTCGGGTACCGGCACACCGTCAGCATAGGCAGCGCCTTCCTGCGTGTTGATGTTCATGAGAACGACCAGGCTGTCCTGTTGCCAGCGGAACCGCCCTGTCCATTTGTCCCAGACCTGATCGTCACGGAAAAAGCTCCAGGACAGGTAGCGTGTGTTGTCCCAGTTTGTGCGCCCACCTAAGGCTTCCATAACCTGATCGGCGATTTCCATCGCGCGAGCATCTGATCCCGCCAGGTCAAAGCCCTCCGTGGGAGGGTTGTCCTGCGCGAAGGCGGCGCAGGTCATGAGCGGCAGCGCTAGCAGCAGAGCACGGAGTTTCATGGAATAGTGGAGGTTTTGTGAATGGGCGGCGCACACAAGTTAGGGATCACTATGCACAGTGTGAGAGTTTCCACAAATCCACTACAACATATGGTATCCGCCTTATGATGCAAAGATTCCTACCTGCGCTACTTTTCCTTTCCTGCGTGGCCACGTTGGCATCCGCGCAGGAGGTGACCGAGGAAGACTACGCGCGCGCCGAGGCCACGCTAAGTACCAGTGGCCTTGTGTACAACGCCAGCGTCCGTCCCAACTGGGTAGATGGTAACCGGTTCTGGTACCAAAACCGCACGAGGGCAGGCGCGGAAGTCATCATGGTCGATCCAGCCCAGGGCACGCGGACCCAGGCATTTGACCGAGCGCGGCTTACGGCGGCCCTGGCGGAGTTTGCGGGGGAGGAGGTTGATATGGCTGCGCTGTCGTTTGTGAACTTTCAGCTTGAGGATGGTGAGCAGGCCGTCACTCTACGTCTACGCCGCCAGATGGTACGATGCGACCTTGGCACATTCACGTGTGCTGCAGCTGACGCATCCCCGGTGGGCGTGAGCTACAGCGTCACCTCACCTGACGGGAAGCTTGCCGCGTACATTGACGATTACAACCTCTGGGTGCAGGAGTTGGCAACTGGCAACAAGACTCAGCTGACCGTTGACGGCGTACAAGACTATGGTTATGCCACCAACAACGCGGGCTGGACTCGTAGTGACATGCCTGTGCTCCTGTGGTCGCCCGATTCCAGGAAGATTGCCACCTTTCAGCATGATGCCCGCGGTGTAGGTGAGATGTACATGGTCACCACGGAGGTGGGCCACCCCGAGCTTGAGGCCTGGAAATACCCGCTGCCGGAGGACAGCGTGATCTTCAGGATATCCCGCGTAGTGATTCATGTGGAAGAGCCACGCGTGGTGCGATTGGACATGGCGCCGGATCAGCATCGCAGCACGACCACGGACCACATTGCCGGAAGGGGTGGGACTTTTCTTGATGTGCAATGGAGCGACGATTCGGAGCAGCTGGCGTTTGTTTCGGCGTCTCGCGATCACAAGGACGCATGGCTGCGCATAGCGGACCCCAACACGGGTGCGGTTCGGACCGTTTTGCACGAGCATGTGGACACGTATTTCGAGTCCGGTGTCAATGCCGAGAACTGGCACGTTCTGTTTGACTCGGATGAGGTGTTGTGGTATTCCGAGCGCACCAACTGGGGGCATCTGTATCTCTACGACCTGGAAAGCGGTGCGCTCAAGCACCAGATTACCAGCGGCACCTGGGCCGTTCAGCAGGTGCGACGCATCGATGCTGAGGAGCAGATGTTGTACTTCACCGCAAAGGGTCGCGAGGATACCGATCCTTATTTCGATCATCTGTACAAAGTCAACTTGGACGGATCCGGATTTGCGTTGCTTACGCCCGAGGCGGCACACCATTCGGTGACGATCTCGCCGTTGGGCCGCTACTTTGTCGACAGTTATTCCACCCCTATTACGCCCACCATCGCGGTGGTAAGAGATATGAGCGGCAAGGAGGTCGTGGAGCTTGAAGAGGCGGACATAGCAGACCTCCTGGAGAGCGGCTGGGTACCGCCTGTGCCGTTTGTAGTTACGGCGCGCGATGGCGAGACAGACCTGTATGGCCTGATGTACAAGCCGTCAGACTTTGACTCAACCAAGTCCTACCCGGTGCTCAACTATCTGTATCCGGGTCCGCAGTCTGGCAGCGTAGGAAGTCGGTCGTTCCGGTCGTCTCGTGGGGACAAGCAGGCGCTGGCGGAACTTGGGTTTATCGTCGTGGAGGTCGACGCGATGGGGACGCCCGGACGCTCGAAGTCTTTCCATGACGCCTACTACGGCAACATGGGCGACAATGGCTTGCCGGACCAAGTAGCGACGATAAGACAGTTGGGGGCGCGCCACGCATGGATGGATCTGGACCGCGTTGGCATTTGGGGCCATTCAGGGGGCGGCTTTGCATCAACGGCCGGCATCCTACGCTACCCGGACTTTTATAAAGTGGCGGTGTCAGGTGCGGGTAACCATGACAACCGGAACTACGAAGATGATTGGGGCGAAAAGTGGCAGGGGCTGCTGGTAGAGAATGAAGATGGCACGACGAACTACGACAACCAGTCCAATGCCCTTTTGGCCGAGAACCTTAAGGGCAAGCTGCTTATTGCCCACGGCCTGATGGACGGCAACGTGCCTGCTTCAAATACCCTGCTGGTGGTCGAGGCGCTCGTGGAGGCCAACAAGGACTTTGACCTGATAGTGTTTCCGAGCGGTAGCCACGGATTTGGGCGCGGGAGTTCGTACTGGATGCGCAAGCGTTGGGACTACTTTGTACGGCACCTGTTGGGCGCTGAGCCGCCGAAGGAGTACGAGTTTGGCGGGCAGCGCGTGCGTGTTGCCCAGCCCTCAGGTTAGGCTGCATATTTCACCACGAGTTTGAATTCATTGATTTCGGCAGCCGGGGCTCCCTGATTGGTGATTGGGTGGCCAAGGTTTCGGTTTTGGGCCGGCTGGGTGCGATTGCGGCGGTGGTTTACACCGCTTTGGAAGTGCTTGGAGTCACTGGCAGAAAGTGCAGACTCGTTTGGAGACGTTGTGACAAGGCTTACCACGCCAGCCAGCGCCTCACTGGCATTCAGCGAAGAATAAGGGCCTCGCACGGTTTCAATACGCTCCAGCGCGTGTGTTGTCAGTCGCTGGAGATCAAGTGTGCTGGCGGTTCGGCCAGTGGCGGGTTCCCTGTAAATCATGACTAGGGTGTTCTCGGGGGCGAGTCCCTGTACTTGAAGCCTGGTCCCGTGATAGCCGACCCGCCAGACCTAGCGTCGAAACAAGTGCATCACCGAGCCGCAACAGGCCCCGTCGCTGCATGGCAGCGGCCGTGATCACCGTGGTCGGTGCGGCAACCTCCGCCAGAGACTATTCCGTTCAAGTTGCGCTCATGACAATTGGTGACGCTGTATACGCCCGCAAGGAGTCGCAAGGGGAAGAGCGTGCCGGCACCACTTGAGCCGACGTTGTCCCGGCAGCTGCCGCCAGCAGTCCGGGGAATACGAGCGCACGAGCACCAACCCATTCGAAAAACGCGGGAGTCACCGTTCGTGGATAGAATGAGTCTAAATGACGTGCGACTGCCTGAACAATGCAGCGCAGCAATGATTTCTGCGGGCGCGGCTGCGTCAAGATTGGACTAAATGCACTGTTCGCCGTGGAGCTCGACCACTGCCAACGCGCGGCGCGCCTGTGCTGCTACGAAGCAAGCCGGCTCAGCCCCGGCTGCCTACGTGCGAAAGACGTTGCGAAGGAGGAACATCACGTTTTCAGGGCGCTCGCGGAGGCGGCGGTAATAGTACGGCAACCACATGTCGCCGTACGGCACGTAAACACGCATATTGTAGCCGCTTTGGGCCACAAGGAGCTGCGTCTTGGGACGAAGGCCGAAGAGCATCTGAAACTCAAATGCCTCCGCGCCGACACCTTCGGCTGCGGCATACGCCCGTGTGGCGTCTATCAGCGCGTCGTCGTGCGTCGCGATGGCGGGGTAGTGGCCACGCAGCAGGAGTACCTGCATACATTCGATATAGCGTGCGCGGATCTGTTTCATATCCTGGTAGGCAAGATCCGCCGACTCCCGGTACGCGCCCTTGCATAGACGAACACGCGCTCCAAGGTCGCACATGCGCTCAACATCCTCGCGCGTACGCTTTAGGTAAGCTTGGAGTACCACGCCGACCGCCGCAGGATACTCTGGGTATACCGCGTCAAAGAGGCGCAGCGTAGATTCCAAGACGGACGTGTTTTCCATGTCCAGTCGTATGAATCCGCGGGTCTCATGCGCCACAGTCAGAAGTGCGCGCAGGTTATCCAGACAAAAGTCTTCGTCAATAGTCTGCCCCATCATGCTCAGCTTGATAGAGATGTTGACCTCGACGCCGTACTGCCGGTGTTCGTCTGCAAGCGAGCGCAAAAGCCCGATATAGTGGTCTCTGGCCGCCTCGGCCAGGCCGCGATCCTTGACGTGCTCCCCAAGGAGGTCCACGGTGGTGAGCAGGCCCTTGCGGTGTGCGTCACGTATCACCGGCATAGCCGCAGACATGGTTTCCGCAGCTACAAATCCTTTGGCAAGAAAAAAAGGGAGCCGCACCATCCGACACGACCAAGGTAGCTGTTGGGGCGCAATAGTCCTGGTCAGCCCTGTAACTAGGGGCCGGCGTACTCGTATTGCAAAATGTCTTCCAGTGAGTGGGGGATTTAGGGCGCAGCGCGACTCTTCCCAGAGGTCGGCTGCGTCCTTTTCCACTTTCGAAGATACTACGCGATTCCCTGTTTGTCGCTGGCCGCTGCCATTTTCGTCCAACTCTCCAAGACTCCGGGCAGCTGGTTGGGGCTTTCTACCACGATGTGTGCCCCTCGCTCCATAAGCAGCCTGCTGTGTGCGGCGTGGTCCAGGTATGGGGGCACGTTGCCCACGGCCCACATCCCGGCGGCGCTCGCGGCCACAACGTCATCCACCGTATCGCCTATGTAGAGCGCTTGCTCCGGGCGCACTTGGTGGCCGGCGGCCTGCAACCGTCCCAGCGCGTGCAGCAGCGGAAAAGGATCCGGCTTGCTGCGCCGTCCGTAATGCTCCCGGGCCACCAATAGTGGGAAGTGGGAACGCCACCCCAAGTGATCCAGCGTCCAGCGTGCTTCTGCGGCAGGGCGGCCCGTGACAATGCCGAGAATGAACCCATGCTGCCGAAGGCGCTCCAGTGTGGCGACATCTACCAGCGGCGGCTCGTCGTTGATAAAGCCATTCCAGCGGTCGCCCCGGTACCGGCGCTGAAACTCGGCCGTCACACGTGGCAGCGAAACCTCCATGCCGCTGTCAACCACTATGGCATGTGTGAGGCCCCAGTCGTCGTTGAAGCCGCCCCGGTTCTTGTAGCGCTGCGTCACACTCGAGGTGATCCTTCGGCCTGTGAAGTACAGCACCGTCTCTTCAATGGCCCGTCTATACGATCGTGAGACGTCTACCAGCACACCGTCCATATCGAACAGCACCACCTTGATCGCGTCCGGTACAGCCATCGTTAGGTACCCAGCGGGGTGAGAGCAGGCGCGGCCAAACTACGAGTTCATGGACACTAGGAATTCGTCATTGCTCTTGGTCCCGCGAAGGCGGTCCAGGAGAAAGTTCATGGCCGGAATGGGATCCATGTCAGCCAAGAGCTTGCGCAGGATCCATATGCGCATCAGCCGGGCCTCCGAAATCAACAGTTCTTCACGCCGCGTGCCGGACATCACGACGTTCATGGCTGGATATATGCGCCGGTCGGCCATTTCGCGGTTCAGTACCAACTCCATGTTGCCGGTGCCCTTGAATTCCTCGAAGATCACTTCATCCATGCGGCTGCCGGTATCGATCAGCGCGGTGCCGATGATGGTTAATGAGCCGCCTTCCTCCACGTTGCGTGCCGCCCCGAAAAATCGCTTGGGACCGCGCAACGCGCCTGCTTCAATGCCACCGGACAGCGTGCGTCCCGAATCCGGGGCTACCGCGTTGTGGGCCCGCGCCAGACGCGTGATGGAGTCCAGCAGGATGACGACATCGTGCTTGGCTTCAACTAGGCGCTTGGCCTTTTCCAGCACGATGCCGGCGACTGCCACATGGCGTTCGGGGTCCTGGTCGAATGTGGAGGCAATGACCTCGCCTTTGACGCTTCGACGCATGTCGGTGACCTCCTCTGGGCGCTCATCCACCAGAAGGATCAACAGGTGTGCCTCCGGGTGATTGGCCGAGATGGAGTTGGCGATCTTCTGTAAGAGGATTGTCTTTCCGGTCTTGGGTTGCGCCACGATGAGGCCCCTTTGCCCCTTACCAATGGGAGCAAAAAGGTCCAGGACGCGCATACTCATTTCGTTGGGGCGTGTCTCCAGGAGCAGCTGGTCCTCAGGGTACAGCGGCGTCAGGTAGTCAAAGCTTTGGCGCTCATCTACACCGCCGGGCGGGCGGCCATTGACGTTGTTGACATGGATCAGCGCAAAGAACCGCTCGCCCTCCTTCGGCGGCCGTACCGCACCGTCAACGGTGTCACCCAGCCGCAGGCTGAAGCGTTTAATCTGGCTGGGAGACACGTAGATGTCGTCGGGACTGGGGAGGTAGTTGTATTCCGCGGACCGCAAAAACCCGTACCCGTCTGGCAGTACCTCCAATACCCCCGTCTTTTGAATCATGGCATCCAGCTCCATGCGCCCGGGCTCGTGATGTGCCATGTACTCAGGACGGCCCTCGTAGACGCGTTTGCGCCGCTCTTCACGCACGGAACGCCTGCTGTCACGCCGTGTCCGGTGACGATCGGGCCGTGGTCCGCCGCGCCGCTGATCCGTGCGAGGACCACGATTCACATCTTCTCTGGGCGGGCGCCCGCCGTCTCCATGCGTGCGCGGCTTGGGATCCCGCCCTTCGTTGGAAGGAGGCCTGCGAGCAGACTCTCCACGCGACCCTTCGCCGGGCTTACCAACGTGCCGGAACCGAGGTCGCGAGGCGCGCGAGTGCTCTGACGGGCCCTTGGGGCGTGCGGGCGCTTCGGGCGGGAAGAGCATGGCGGGAGGCTCCGTCTTGGCCCTTGCGTGCACGGGCGCTTCGGGCGGCACTGGCCGGGAGGTAGGCTTAGGTGGTGGCACGATCGGGGGTTGTGGAGCCGATGCCTGCGCGGGCGCCGCCGCGGCACCGTTGCCAGTGCCAGTTCCCGGAAGGCGCTCGGCAAGAAACTCAATCAGTCCCTGCTTGCGTAGGTGGGTCCAGCCCTTCAGCTTATTCTGGCGGGCCAGGTCCGTGAGCTCGGACAGTTTTTTGCGTTGCAATTCAGCGTGAGTCATGTCGTCTGGCGATAGGTTGCCAAGCAGGGCATGGATGAAGGCGCGTGTCAGCGAGAGCAGCGACGCCCGATGAGGTGGATGAGCAGACTGGCCCGTAAGCCGTATCTCAAGCAGCAGGAAAAACTAACAGGGGTGATTCACAGCAGGGCAGGCAGCCCAATCAGGAGGAGGCTTAACGCAGGGGTATCAATCTTTGCCTGATGCTGGTACGCACCAAGCAGGATTCCGTTGCCTCAATGTGCAAGCCAACAAGAAGAATTCATGATCGAACCGCTAGGCATAGGCCCCCAGAACCGCGCCCGCAAGGTAATGGGACCCGCATACCAGTATCCAGTCCTCTGGAGCAGCGCGGACCTTCACGTGCGAAAAGGCCGCTTCCCATGTGCCCGAGCGGGCAATCGGCACATGCCAGACGCGCAGGATATCGGCAAGCTCGCTCGCACTCAACCCACGTCTGGCAGGTACGTCACAAGTATACACAATTGTGCGCGCTGCAAAAAGGGCCTGAGCCATCTTTGCAGCGTCTTTGCTACGTACCAGCCCAAAAAGAACAAAGAGTCGTCCGTGGCACCGGGTACGTGCGTAGGCGAGCGCGCTTCGCAGTCCGGCCTCGTTGTGCGCCACATCCAAAATGACTCGCGGCGAGGTTGCGAGTGATTCCAGGCGGCCACGCAGCCCGCTGAGCGCCTTCACATGCTGCAATCCTGTACGGATGGCTGCGGGTGCAGTCCCGTAGAGAAGCTCCGCCGCACGAATAGCGAGGAGCGCGTTGGCTGCTTGGTGCGTGCCTGATAACTCAAGCGTTGCCGCCGAATAGGTTGCCTGTGGCGTTGTGGCAGTGAGCTCAAGGCCGTCTGCTCCCTGTGCCGCTTCCATCTGACATTCGCGGTGCGTCACATGAACCGGAGCGCGCAGGTGTGCGCCGATCGCTTCGAGCACTGCCAGCGCCTCCGGTTGGGATGTAGCCGTAAGCAGTGGTACGCCCGGCTTGATGATCCCTCCCTTTTCCCGCGCTATGGCACTCAGTGAGTGACCCAGCACATTCATGTGATCAAAGTCAATGCACGTGATGATGCTCAGTCGCGGCTGCAAGATGTTGGTAGCATCCAGGCGGCCACCCAAGCCGGCCTCAACAATCGCGACGGATACTTCCTGCTCTGCAAAATAGAGGAAGGCTAGCGCGGTCATGGCCTCAAAGAAGCTCGGCTGCACCGCGTCCATCACGTGGCGGTATTGCGCAACTGCCGTATTCATCCACGCAACCGGGACCATGGCACCGTCGCAGCGAATACGTTCGCGCATAGAGGTCAGATGCGGCGAAGTATACAGTCCCACTCGCGAGTGGCCGGCTGCTCTTAGGATTGCCGCAACCATGGACGCGGTAGAACCCTTGCCGTTGGTGCCGGCGATATGGATGCTCTCGAATTGCGTGTGAGGGCGACCCATCGCCTTTACCAGCGCATTGACACGCTCAAAGCCAGGATGCATGGCCTTCGCACCCTTGTCGCCATAACGAGGCAGCTGCAAGAGGTACGTCTCAAATGCGTCCATCTAGTGGCGCGGGCGCATTGTAACGACGGGCAAAATCATTTCCTCCAGCGACGCGCCGCCGTGCTGCATTGAGTCGTTATAGAGGTTGAGGTAGTGGTGGTAGTTGGTAGGATAGAGGAAGTAGTAGTCTTCCTTGGCAATGATAAAGTCCGTGGTCAGGCGATCGGTGGGCAGCCCCCACGCGTGCGGGTCCTTGATGACGAGCGCATGCTTCGTGCTGACTTTGAGATTGCGGCCGCTCTTATATCGCAGCGCTGTCGATGTGCGCCGATCCCCGCGGACCTTCGCTGCATGCAAGCTGCGGATCGCGCCGTGGTCGGTCGTGATGACGACGGTGCAATCATGCTTGGCAAGGCTCTGAAACGCCTGATACAGCCATGAGTGCTCAAACCAAGTGCGCGTCAAAGCGCGATACGCGCGCTCGTCCGGTGCCAATTCCTTGATGATGTCATAGTCTGCGCGGCTGTGCGCAAGGATGTCGACAAAGTTCACCACGATCGCGCTTAGGTCTGCCTGCAGGAAGTCGGTCACTTCGCTGGCAAAGGCGCGGCCGTCTGCCTTGCCGACCAGTTTCTGGTAGCGCAGCCGGATGTTCGTGTGCCGCTTGCGCCTCAGGAGGTCAGCTAAGAACGCTTCTTCGTGGCGATTCTTGCTGTGTTCATCGTCCTCTCCCGAGTCCCACGCCCGGGCATGCAAACGTGCAATGTCGCGAGGCAGCAACCCGCTGAAAATGGCGTTTCGCGAATATGGTGTCGCCGTAGGCAGGATGGAATAGTGAAACTCCTTCTCTATGGTAAAAAGCGGATAGAGCAGTTTTTCAAATTCCAGCCACTGATCATACCGCATACAGTCGATGACGAAGAATAGCACACACTTGTGTTCGCCCAACCGCGGCAGCACCCATTCGGGGATGACCTCGTGCGAAAGCACGGGTCGTGCGTCGAGCGCTGGACGGCGCGCGAGGCGGATCCAGTCCGTGTAGTTGGCGGCGATAAAGCGTCCGAAGGCCCGATTGGCTTCCTGGTACTGGTCCTGCAGGATCTGCCGCGCGCCCTCATCCCCTTCGAGCTGTACATCGTATCGCACAATCTCGCGGTACAGGTCAACCCACTCCTGGTGGGAGAGCGGGTTCGTGAGTGCCATGGAAATCTGGCTAAAACGCTGCAGGTAGTCGTGCGACACCTTTTCGCTGCGCAGGCGTGCACGCTCCAACAGGCGCTTGCAGGTCAGCAGGATCTGGCTGGGGTTGACCGGCTTGGTGAGGTAGTCACTGATCTGGTCTCCCAGCGCCTCCTCCATGAGGTGCTCTTCTTCGCTTTTGGTGACCATGACCACCGGTACCCGGGGCCGTACGCGCTTGACGGCAGCCAGCGTATCCAGCCCGCCCATGCCTGGCATCTGCTCGTCCAGCAGTACCACGTCAAACGGGGTGCGCTCCATGGCAGCTACCGCGTCCGACCCGTTGGTGACGCGCGTCACACGGTAGCCTTTGTTCTCCAGAAACAGAATGTGAGACCGGAGGAGGTCGATCTCGTCGTCAGCCCATAGGATATGCGGTGCACTTGACATCGGCAAAGTCAGTAAGTTGCGATGCGTAGCAGTGTAGCATAGAAGGGCGAATTGATCGCGCGCTGATACGATGCCGGCACACTTTTTGTTCGGCTATGTCGGGAAACTGCTTCTGGACAGGCTTGCATGCACTAAACAGATTCCGCGATGTCTATGACCAGCAAGGTATCTTGCAAGATGAAGGCGGCGATCAACCTGCAGATCCGGGCCGAGCTTGAAAGCGCATATCTGTACCTGGCGCTTTCGGCCCACATGGAGTTACAGAACCTTAAGGGCTTTGCGCATTGGCTGCGCCTGCAGTGGGAGGAGGAGCTTACTCATGCGCTTAAGCTGTATGACTTTCTGTTGCAGCGCGACGCGCCGGTGTCGCTCGAGGCACTCGGGCAGCCTGCCTTTGAGGCGAGTACGCCCCTGGAAGTCTTTGAGTTGGTGCTGCGCCACGAGCAGCATATCACAAAGCGAATCAATGACCTTTACGCCCTGGCGGTCGAGGAGCATGACTATGCTTCGCAGACGCTGCTGCAGTGGTTTGTTACCGAGCAACTGGAAGAGGAAGAAAATGCCCGCGCGATTGCGGACGACCTGCGCTTGGTGGGTACCGTCGGCCCGAGCCTCTTCTTGGTTGATCGCGAATTGGCTGGCCGCGCAAAGGAGGTCGGCAAATAATAAACTGCGCAGGCACACATACTCCCGTCACAGCGTGCGCACCAACAGCTTACCAATCATAGGAGTCCCATGCACTATTTCACCCGCTCTCTTGTCATCGCATCTGTATTGGGTATGTTTGCCGCAAGCGCCTGGGCGCAGCGGGACTTTGACGCAGTCGAAATTGAGGTAGTTGGCGTTGCCGAAGGCGTCTATATGCTGGTCGGGATGGGTGGCAACATTGGCCTTTCCGTGGGAGAAGACGGCGCCTTCCTGGTTGATGACCAATTTGCTCCCCTCACCGAGAAGATACTGGCGGCCATTGCCACGCTTACGGAAGCGCCGGTACAGTTTGTTGTCAACACACACTTTCATGGCGACCACACGGGTGGCAACGAGAATCTGGGTAAAGCCGGAGCGATTATCGTCGCGCATGAAAACGTCCGAAGCAGGATGAGCATGGAGCAGTTCAGGGAGTCGCTTGGAAGTTCCATTCCCGCGTCACCGCCGGACGCGCTGCCCGTGGTCACCTTTGCCGAAGGGCTCACCATTCACTGGAACGGGGAGCAGATTCGCGTCTTTCACGACGGGATAGGCCATGCCCACACTGACGGCGACGCCATTGTACACTTCGCGCACGCCAACGTCTTCCATATGGGCGATACGTACTTCAACGGCATGTACCCGTTTATTGACGTCGGCAGTGGCGGAGATGTCCGTGGAATTATCCAGACCGCAACACGGATCGTCCATATGGCCGATGACGACACAAAGATCATTCCGGGTCACGGCCCGCTTTCCAACAAGGCGGAGCTTACCGCGTACCGCGACATGCTTCAGGCGGTCACGCGCGCGGTGCACGAAGGCATCGAAAAGGGGCTAAGTTTGGACGCAGTCGTGGCCCAAAAGCCAACCAGCACGTATGACGCGACCTGGGGTGGCGGCTTTATCACGCCGGAGGCGCTGGTTGGGGCAATCTACCAGTCCATTCAAGGCAGGTAGCAAAAGCTACAGGAGGCCCGTGGCTTTGGCCGCGTGGTGGAGTGCTTCGCGCTGCGGCATTGTCAGGTCCTTGGGGATGAGGACGCTGACTTTCAGGAACATGTCACCCCCACGAACACCCTTGCCGCGCACTCGCAGCATGGCGCCGGGCTGGGTCCCGGGCGGGACAGTCACCGACACAGTGGTCCCGCTGGGATGGGCCACCTGGAAGGTCTCGCCAAGCATGGCGCCCATGGCGCCGACCTCGAGCGTTTCGGCCAAAACCAAGTCATTTCCCTTCATCCTGAAGGACTCATGTGGGGCTACCTTGAAGGTAACATGCAGCGGCGGGCCGCTGACATCCTTGATGCGGATGGTGTAGCCATCGCGGATGTCTTCCGGGAGTGTTACCCGCACCGGCTTGTCCTGCGGGACGTGGATGGTAACGGGGCCGCCGCGGAAGGCTTTCTCGAAGGAAAGCGTTTTAGTGATGCGGCGCTTGTATTCCATATCGCCAAAGAGTTTGCTGAACCAGCTGCCACTCCTGGGTGGCGGCGTTGTCCGGCGCACGAAGGTGCCGTCGGCGCGTCTCTCGAAATTCGTGCCACGCGGCGTGGTCGTGCGGGCCTGCCTGCGAAAGTGGTTGACGGTTTCGTATACACGCAGTCTGTGGTCGTAGGCTGACTTTTTGTCCTGATCGGATAGCACGCCATAGGCTTCCTGAACCATCTTGAAGTACTCTTCTGCGCGCTTGTCACCGGGATTGTGGTCCGGGTGATATCGTTTGGCCAGCGCCCGGAACGCACGCTTGATGTCGACGCCGGTCGCGTCGTGCTGAATGCCCAGGATTTTGTAATAGTCTTTGGGTTTGCCGCGTGTCATGTATCTTCTTCCGGTGCTTAACTGTTTCTACGCATCTGCTCTATGAAGTGATGCGCACCGCGATGTGTTCATGAGGCAGCTGCGCAACGTATTAATAGCCAACAGAGGCGAGATTGCGCTTCGCGTCATGCGAACGTGCAAGGAGCTCGGGATCCGCACCGTGGCAGTTTACAGCGAGGCCGACCGCCAGAGCGCTCATGTGCGGTATGCGGATCAGGCCTGCTGCATTGGGCCAGCGCCGTCGAAGCAGTCATATCTGGCAATAGACCGCGTCCTTGATGCCGCAAAAGAATGCGGAGCGGATGCGGTGCATCCGGCGTATGGATTCCTTTCTGAAAACGCCACGTTTGCCGAGCGCTGCACGGCGGCGGGCCTAGTGTTTATTGGGCCGCCTGCCAGTGCTATTGCTGTCATGGGTGACAAGACGCGCGCGCGCACGCTGATGCAACAGGCGGGTGTGCCCGTGGTGCCGGGGACACCTGATGCGGTGGAAAGCCTGGAGGAGGCAAAGGCGACGGCGGTGCGGATTGGGTATCCGATCATCACCAAGGCCGCAGCGGGCGGGGGCGGCAAGGGAATGCGCCTGATCGAGAGTCCCAGTGAGTTGAAAGAGTCGATGGCTTTGGCCCAGAGCGAAGCTCAGTCTTCCTTCGGTGACCGTCGCGTATTCATCGAAAAGTATCTCGTAAAGCCCAGACATATTGAAGTGCAGGTCCTGCTCGACAGCCACGATGGAGCAGTGCACCTATTTGAGCGGGAGTGCTCCATTCAGCGTCGACACCAGAAGGTGATTGAGGAGGCGCCCTCCTGCGTTGTCACGCCCGCGCTGCGCAGGAAGATGACGGACGCGGCGCTCAGAGCTGCCTACGCGTGCGGGTACGAAGGTGCGGGCACCGTGGAGTTTCTTCTCGACCGGGACGGAAGTTTTTACTTCATGGAGATGAACACGCGATTGCAGGTCGAGCACCCCGTTACGGAGTGGATCACGGGCCTGGACTTGGTGGAAGCGCAGATTCGTGTAGCGCGTGGCGAGCGGCTTCCATACACGCAGGCAGACCTTGGCGTGTATGGACACGCTATTGAGTGCCGCGTGTACGCAGAGGACGCGGCTGCCGGATTCCTGCCTGATGCAGGCATGCTCGTCCGGCATGCCCCGTGCACGGGATTTGGGATCCGGGTAGACGCGGCATTCGATGTACCGGGCGAAGTGTCCATCCATTACGATCCTATGATCGCGAAGGTATCCACATGGGGGCGAACGCGCGAAGAAGCCATCCGGCGCATGGTGCGGGCGCTCAAGGACTACGACGTTGTCGGGGTGAAAACGACGATTCCGTTCTGCCTGCGCGTGATGGAGAGCGATGCGTTTCGGCGGGGCGACCTCTCCACGCACTTTATCGGCGAGCATCCGGCACTGCTGGCACCTCGCCCAGCAACGCCGGAGGATGCTCGTGCGGCTGCGATCGCCGCGGTGTTGGGTCGCCAAGTGCCGCAGCCGACAGCCTCGCAGCCCAGCGTACAGTGGCAGCGGCGAAGGGGGCTTTAGATCTTCCAGGCGAGCGTCAGCCCGTCCCCAATGGGTACCAGGCTTAGATGGATCCGAGTGTCGCGATGCAGCTTTGCATTCAGTCGCTGTATGGCGGCAGTAGCGCTGTTGGCTGAAGGGGGGCCGGCCACCGCGCCCTGTCTGAGCACGTTGTCGATCAGCATCAGTCCGCCGGGGCGAAGCAGGCGCAGGGTGTATTCGTAATAGGTGTCGTATGCCTCTTTGTCGGCGTCAATAAATGCCAAATCGAAGGTGTCCTCCTGCCCGTCCGCTAAAAGATGCGCCAGGGATTCCGTTGCGGGTGCAAGGCGCAGGTCAATTTTGTGGGCGACACCCGCCTCATTCCAATAGCGCTGCGCCACGGCGGTAAACGCGGCGCTGACATCGCAGGCAACGATCAGCCCGTCGTGTGGCATAGCGAGAGCGACGGCCAGCGAGGAGTATCCGGTGAAGACACCAACCTCGAGGGCCTTTTTTGCGCCTGCCAAGCGGGCAAGGAGTGCCATAAACTGTCCCTGGTCCGGGGCAATCTGCATCCTTCCTTCGGGGTGGAGAGCAGTCTCTTCCCGCAGTCGGCGCAGCACGGAAGGCTCTCGCAAGGAGACGTCAAGGATGTACTGGTACAGCTCAGGCGTCAGATCGATGGTGGTGCGGCTCATACTGCATGGGGTGATCGCGCTGGGGTGGCCATGAAATCAAAGCGGCACCGGCACGTTCCCTGCGGCGGCCGCAACGCGCGCACCATGGACTGCAGTAGTCACAGAGGCGGTGTGCCGCTATATGGCGCCGATGTATGCGCCAACGATCTTGCCGGATGCGAAGCGTGCGGAATTTGGCGACTGGTTGGAATAGGCGGGGAGTGCACCTGGCAAATGTAAGCATCTGCAGCAATGAATCGCCACGATTGCGGCACAGACCCACGGCTGGCTTCAGCACATTTATCCTATGCGCCACCGGCTGCCGGCAAGTTCAGCCTACTCGCGTGTCGATAAGTGTTGGCGGAATTTACGGGGCGGATTTCGCGCCCTGGCGAATTGCCACAGGTCGGGTCTAGATTCAAGCGGCTGCGGCAACTCGTTTTCCGCCTGCCAAACCCGGTCACGTGTCCCGGCGGGGCGGCCTGAATCGCACAGCGACTAGGAAACAGCAGGACGTAACAGCTGCCCGTAGCAGTCCTCGAAGCTTCCCACGACAATGCGGACAAAATCGATAATTGCCCAAATACCAACGCCACCACCGGTAAGCAGCATAAGGACCGCCGTACCGGCTTTCCCTACGTAAAAGCGATGTGCACCGAAAATGCCCAAAAAGTAGCAGAGGAGGAGTGCGCTTAAATACGACTTGTCGCTCAATGGGGTATCACTCATGGATCAGATGCCGGTTTGTTTAAACGAGATCATGGCTGCGTTTGATTGGGGCGCAGTTCATGCATTTGGCCAAGAGTACGAGCCTGCGCCGCGACTTGCCTACTCCGCGCGAGGCGGCCCGCCACAATCGCTTCAATGCTCGCCGCGCAATCTACACTCATTACAAGCACAAAACAAGTACATGATGGGCACTCTACTGAGCGCGTGCGACTTGATCTGCCTTGCCCTCTCCCCCCCCATAATCCAAAACGAGCTATCCCGCTCCGGAAGGCAGCACAGCCGCAGGAGGGGGCAGCACGTCATGGGATTTTCCAGCCTTGGAATGCAGATACTGCGCAAAGTGGAGAAGGCGCAGGCGAATCATGTCCTCCAGGGGGTGTTGCGGTGGCGGGGTTAAGCGCATGGGGGAGTACTGTGCCAGCCGGGCGGGCGGCATGGAATCAGCGGACGCAATTGGCTGTTGGGGGCAGCTCAGTCGGGTGCCCCCCGGTGGTGTCACAAGGAAAGCCGCCCCAGATGTCCATTGCACCAAACGGACGCGCCAAGAGGCGGTACAGGCCCTTGAGGCGACCTCGGAGCGCGCGGCACCTGCCGTAGCGCCGATTGCTGCCTATGTTGCGTCTATCCGGCCTACTCAGGACTGGCCAGTGGCAGGAGCGGTAGCCACCGCCCCTCACACCTTTTCCATTGCAAGATACTGGGGGCGGGCAGGGGCGCGTAAGTGTGTCCTCGGACCGTAGCGCCCTATTTGTTCACGCGGCGCGGGTGCGCAAACCTATTGGTCTGGTCGCGGCCAGAAAGTATGCGGGCGTAAGAAACGTCCGTATAGGCCATTTCAATGTGGTTCCAGGAGTATTCGCCACAGACATGCCGATGCCACCTAAAAAGGAGATTTCATATTCATCATGCGCGCAATGAGGCGTTTTGTGGGGCTTGTACCCTACATGGCGCAGCAAATTCGTTGCATGATGGGTCCGACAGGAAAACAGAGGAGTCCCCGGCATTCTCTGCGGCACGGCCTTCTAGTAGTAGGTCTCGGCCGTCTGCATGCCACCTCCGGTGAGCCACTGCTCGATGGCCTTGACAGCCTCTCGCGTCCCGCGAGTAGCCAGAGGCTGCCCAAAGGTTGATACGCTGACGATCACGTCCGCATGCGCGGCGCGGGCAGGCTTGGCTTCAACAAGAACGTCCTGGGTGAGGTCGTCCTCCTGCACGCGAACTTCAAACAGCAGCCCTGAGTCTCCGACGCGGTGTAGCGCTCCTGTCACTACGACCTGACCCGCAGAAAAACTGCGCCGAAACGGCACAAAAGCAGTGAGGCTCGGTAGCTTTCCGTTAAGTAAGACGTGATGCATGGCAATGCGTGTTACGGTACGCGGGAAAGCGGCAGGATTAGCGGCGATCTTGGTCAGACGGAGATGGTATATGTGCCGGTCGAGCGTGTTCCACTTGTTGGCATACTTGGTTTGCAGCATCGCCTTCAGCGGCGCTGGTGTGGAGATCTCGTACAGTCCGGCCAGCTGCGCGTCTTCTATTGCGGCCTCATAGTACGCCCGGTCATCCGTAGTAAAAAGTAACGCACCACCCGGAGCGAGCCTCGTGGACAGCAGCGCAAGAAAGGGCCTGTTCAACAGGCGACGATCGCGGTGGCGCAGTTTGGGCCAGGGGTCCGGGAAGTTTACATACAGCCGGTGCAGGCCACCTTCCTGGACGACGTTGCGCACCAAAAACTCGGCCTTACCCAAGAACAGCCGTGCGTGTTTTACGCCGGCACGTCGAAGCCTGCGGTATGCTCGGGACACGGAGCCGCGCGAGACGTCTGCACCCAGCAGGTTCCATGTAGGGTGGGTCCTGGCCAAGTGCACCATGAAGCTGCCGTCACCAAACCCCGCCTCAAGAACGAGAGATCCTTCGCGGCCAAAAAGGTCGGGCGCATCGACCTCATTCGGCTTCAGCAGCACGGCTTAGGCGTACAGGTATGCAAGGTCCACCACGCGTGTCCCATCAGCGTCCGCTACGACCATCCTGCCCCCTGCTCCCCGGATGCGTGCGCCTCCGACCTCACCGGCTTTGTTGAGGGCATAGAATGAGACGTTAAAGGCGGGCTCGCCGTTTTCGTTCTGAAGGCGCCGCAGCCGCGTGTGGTCCGCGATGCGCTGGCACGCGTAGAGACAGGCGTCCTGGGGGCTGTCGCCCGCACGCATGCGCTCGACAATCAGAAACGAAGCCAGGTTCTCCAGGTTAGCTTCTCCGCGACCGGTGGATCCTGCAGCACCAACGTCGTTGTCGCAGTAAAGGCCCGCGCCAATGATGGGAGAGTCCCCCACGCGTCCCGGAATTTTGAATGCTAGGCCACTGGTTGTGGTAACACTGCTGATATTGCCCGCAAGGTCGATAGCGGAGCAGTGAATCGTGCCCCAATGGTCGTAGGAGCGGCGCATGGCCTCGCCAATGTCGCGGTCTTGCGAGTTGTGCGGCGGCAGGTAGTCGTCCCGGTTGGACAGGTTTTCGCGCCAGCGGACCCAAACTTCGCGTGCCCGCTCAGTTAGCAGGTCTTCGATCGGGAAGCCATGCATGCGGGCGAAGGCCTGCGCTCCATCCGCAACGAGAAGCACGTGATCGGTCCGCTGAAGGACGAGGCGCGCGACTTTTGATGGATACTTTACGCCTTCAAGCGCAGCAACGGCACCGGCTCGGCCAGTAGGGCCATGCATCACGGCGGAGTCGAGCTGCACCACACCGTCCTCATTGGGCAAACCGCCGTAGCCTACAGACGTGTCATTCGGGTCCTCTTCGACCAGGTTCACACCGGCAATGACCGCATCCAGCGCATCGGAGCCCTCCTGAATATGCCGTAGGGCTTCGGCCACGCAGTCACTGCCATTGGCACTTGCGATGACGACGGGCCCCTGGCGGCGCGTTGCGGTCGCCGTGGCGGGAACCAGCGCTGCGGCTCCGGCCAGGGTGCCGGCCTTGAGGAACGCGCGTCTTGTGACGTTGGAATGTGGCATGACTCGCCTTGATTGGAAGTTGTCGTTGATTGTCATGATACGCTTGGGCAGCGTTGTGCGCTGCAGTCTATTCGCGCAGCGCCAGACGAATAAGCTCGCTGGCCGTGGTCGCGGTTGGGTTGTTGCGCTGCACTACGCGCAAGCGGCGCTCCGCGGCGGCGCGAGTGAACCCCAGGGTTTCGAGCCCGGCCAGTGCGTCGGCGCGGTCCTGTGCGATGCCGCCGGGCTTCATATCCTCAACGCCGAGCTCGGACACACGGTCGTGGAGTTCAACGACAAGCCGGTCCGCGGTCTTGCGCCCTATGCCAGGGATACATGTGAGCATTTGGCTGTCCTTGGTGATGATGTTGCGGCGCAAGTCTGTCGGACTCATAGCAGAGAGGGCTGCCAGCGCGACCTTGGGACCGACGCCCGCGACACTGATCATGAGCTTGAACAGCGTACGCTCCGCCTTTGTAGAAAATCCGAATAGCCGCAGAGCATCTTCGCGCACGTGGAGGTACGTAAGCAGTCGGACGTTTTCGTTTTTCTCAGGAAGCCGTTCATACGTTGAAGTGGGAATGAGCACGCTGTAGCCCAGGCCATTGACCTCCACGACTGCCTCCGCCGGCTTCTTAACCCTCAAAATGCCGCTGACGAATTCTACCATGAAGGCCGCACCGGTCGCTGGCCGATAAGATACAAAAGGGCCCGCCGATGCATCTTGCAGGTGGCAGTGCACACTTTTTCTCTCGGGCGCGTTAAACACCAGTCCGGCCACAGCCGCAATTCGACATGACTGAAGACGCCTCGGAGCCCCGCCGCAGTCGCGCCCGTACGGTCGCGGCAGGCATCTTTTCCAGTCGGATCCTGGGCCTGATTCGTGAGGCGGTAGTGACGAACTTTTTGGGGCTGACGGCTCATGCCGATGTGCTGCAAGCGGCATTTCGCGCGCCGAATGTCCTGCAGAATCTTTTGGGGGAGGGCTCCATTTCGGCGGCGTTCATACCCGTCTACAGCCGCTTTCTGAAGGAGGGTCGCCGGGAGGACGCGGGGCGCTTTGCGGGCGCAGTCTTCTCACTGCTCGTGGTGATGGTTTCAGCTCTGGTGCTTATAGGCATCGCGCTGGCGCGACCGATGGTATCGGTATTGCTCTTTGACTGGACCGGCGACGCGGCACTTGTGGAAGCTGGGGAGATGACCGTGGACCGTTTGGAACTCACGATCCAGGCGGTCCGCATTGTACTTCCAATGGTAGGGATACTTGTGCTGTCCGCGTGGGCCTTGGGCATTCTCAACAGCCATCGCCGGTTTTTCGTCCCCTACTTTGCCCCGGTGGTGTGGAATGCTGCCATCATTACGGGACTTGTGGTTGGTGCGGGAGCAGTTGGAAGCGGGCTCGCGGCGGGTGACGCTGACGCGCTAACCAGCATCCTGTTTGCCGCCATCGTTGGAGCACTGGTGGGCGGGGTGTTGCAGTTTTGCGTGCAGCTCCCCTTTGTCATGCGTGCGATGAAGGGGTTTCGGCTAAGCCTTTCTACGCGCGTGGAGGGTGTCAAGACGGCTATTGCGGCCTTCGGCCCTGCTGTTGCAGGGCGTGGAGTGTCGCAGGTGTCCGCCTACGTGGACCTCTTCCTGGTGTCGTTTTTGGCCACCGGAGCGATGGCTGCGCTACGCCCGGCACTGGTATTGTACCTCTTACCGATCAGCCTCTTTGGACTTTCGGTGGCTGCCGCAGAATTGCCGGAGCTCGCACGCATGGAGTCCGGCGGATGGGGAAAGTTTCTGGATCGCCTGCAGGCTTCCGTTCGGCAGAGCATGTTTCTAACGATGCCTACGGCCATAGGGTACCTGAGTGTGGGCTTTCTGGTTGTGGGGGTTTGCTATCGTCGCGGCGCCTTTGGTCTGGAGGAAAACTATCTGGTGTGGGCTGTGCTATTCGCATACAGCCTGGGCTTGGTTGCGACAACCGCAAGCAGACTCCTGCAGAATGCATTCTGGGCACTGGGCAACACAAGGACGCCGGCCAAGATTGCGGGGGTTCGGTTAGTGCTTTCGGTCCTAGTGGCGGTGCCGCTCATGTTTCTGCTCGACCAATGGATGGTTACGGAGGTTGTCGGCCTCGCGCCAAGTGACTCGCAGCTTAAGTTCGGGGCGGTCGGGTTGGGTCTAGGCAGTGCGGTGGCGGCGTGGATTGAGCTGTGGCGGTTGTACGCGGCGCTGCAGAAGCGCGTGGACGGGTTTGCCCTTCCGTGGCGCCCGATTCTTGCAATGGCCTGCGTTGCGCTCGCAGCGGCGGCAGCCAGCTTGGGCCTCTGGTGGTTGCTGCCCGCGTGGCCTCTGCTATTTAAGGCAGTGACGATTATCGGCTGTTTTGCCGTGATTTACCTCGGGATTGCCAGATTTCTGGCTTTTCCGGAGCTCAAGACGTGGGCCGGACGGATTCGCCAGCGCATAGGACGCTAACGGCCATGGCACCAAGTCAACGCTGAGGCCAGCGTGCGGTGGTGCCCTGCAGCGCACTTGTGGCGCCATCGCCAAGATGCACATGCCAAGAAAAGAGGAGAGCTGCGGTCACATACGGCACCTGCGCCCGGGTTATCATGCTAGCACCGGTGCAACGGCAGTGGCATTGTGCAGTACCATGGCTCTTAGTTGAATTCGCCGAGCACCGCGTCCTTCGTTGGTGAGCGAAGCGCACCGCAGATCCGGTCATGCATTTTCTGACCTTTCGGTGTCAACTCCGGCACCATACGGGATACATTGTAGCGGAAAATTAGGTCTGGGCGAATCCATACAGCATATCCCGGTGCCATCATTAAAAGCAATGCTCCGACGAAGCAGAGTACCCGCACGAGCGATTGATTGGGACTAAACACGCTAAAGAGAACAAAAGCCACCAGTGGAACAATCGCCACTACCCCCGCGCGTAGCGTTGAGCGCCGAATCGAAAGGAGTCGCCTGTACGCGCGCCACATGACCACTTCTTCGGGAAGGTTCTGGCGACGCTCGTAATCGGAAAACATGGCGACTTGTCGTTTTATTGTGAACGGCGCCCGATCAGCCAGCCCAAATGGGTGCAATAGCAAAAAATACCAATTCAGTCATAAGGATTCAGTAGAGCGTCAAAGGTCCGGCCCTGCATTCGGTCGGGGGGGCGAGTATTGGCAGAATCGGGCTGGGAGCAAGCTCAGAATACTCACAAGCAGCACAGCCGTAGTTGATCTAGACCAGGCATCTGGTTCCACAACCGCACCGAGCTTTCAGCTCGCACGCCGAGGTATTCCGCAGGGCACCTGCAGAGACGCTGCCAAGGTGCGCATTCCGGGAAAGTCAGCCGTACGTACACACACAGCCAGTCAGTGGCGGCGCCTGCATTCTGGCGTCGTTTTGGCGCGGACAACCCGCGGGCCCGCGGAAGGGCCTACCGGGCTACTTGTTGATTTCGGCGAGCAAAGCGTCCTTGACTGGTGAACGAAGCGCACCGCAAATCCGGTCGTGCATCTTTTGCCCATTCGAAGTCAACTCCGGCACAAGGCCGGATACCGCACGGCAGGATGGAACGTCTGGACGAAACCACACAACAAATGCTTTCGATATCAATATGAGCGATCCCGCGAAAATCAAAAGGTCCAATACCCACCCCCGCCATTGGTCGAATGTGGCTGCGGAAACGAAAATCCAAATTGCCAGCAGTGCAATCAACACTATCCCGGCTGAACGCGACGAGCGCCGAATCGAAAGGAGTCGTCTGTATGCGCGTCGCATGACCACTTCTTCGGGAAGATTCTGACGACGCTCGTAGTCGGAAAACATGACGTCTTGTCGTTTTGTGGATGGTGCCCGATCAGCCAGCCCAAATGGGTGCAATACCACAAAATACCGATTCAGTCATAAGGATTCAGTAGAGCGTCAAAGGTCCGCTCCTGCATTCGGAGGAGCGAGTATTGGCAGAATCGGGCTGGGAGCAAGCCCAGAATACTTACAAGCAGCGCAGCCGGACTTGATCTGGTTCCACAACCGCACCAAGCTTGCAGCTCGCGCGCCGAGGTGCTCCGCAGGGCACTTGCAGAGACATTGTCTGTAATTCCGGGAAACTCAGCGGCGTGTACACACGGTACCCAAGCAATGGCGGCACCTGCGTTCGGGCATCGTTTCGGCGCGGGCAACCCCCGGGACCGGAAAAGGGCCTAGCGGGACTCCCGGGCTCCTAGCTGATTTCGGCGAGCAACGCGTCCTTGGTCGGTGAGCGAAGCGCACCGCAAATCCGGTCGTGCATCTTCTGCCCTTTCGGCGTCAATTCCGGCACAAGGCTGGATACCGCGCGGCAGAATGGAAGGTCTGGACGAAACCACACAACAATTGCCTTCGACATCAATATGAGCCATCCCGCGAAGATCAAGAGGTCCAACACCAACCCCCACCATTGGTCGAATGTGGCTGCGGAAAAGAAGATCCAAATCGCCAGCAGTGCAATCGATACTATGCCGAGTGAACGCGACGAGCGCCGTTGCGAAAGGACCCGCTTGTATGCGCGCCGCATGACCTCTGCTTCGGGTAGGTTCTGCTGACGCTCGTAATCGGAAAACATGACGTTGAGCCACTTGGCGGATGGTACCTGATCAAGTGATCCAAACTGCTTCAGCAGCATCGAACACCGACTCGGCCATAGCGTTTCCACAGAGCGTCTGAGCTCCGGTTCACCATTCCCGGGACCTCGACCCCTGCTCTGAGCGAGTCGGGCTTGATGCGAGATGTACTTCCGCAGCGATTACACTGGGCCTCTCGCGTTCGAGTCGAACTTTGCGGCGAATGAGTACCGGACCGAGATTCATCCAAGTTCGGCTGGTAGGTCACCATCTGAGAAAATCAAGTGAGAGTCGCCGCAATTGCATCCGCTGCATCAGGGGCAGGCATTCTAGTAGTGCTCGTAGACCCACCACGATGCTCCAGTAAGTGCCTTGTGTCCAGACAGTGTGTACACCCTAAGAGTGACGCCTGTCTGGTGCCGCCCCAGCGTGCTGTTACGCCTGCCGTCGACTTTGTCAGTCTATGATAGCAGCGGTCAGGTAGGCGAATCCTCGTTGTGCGCCGTGATAAGGCGCTTTTCTCTGGTGGGTGCGAATCCCATCCATCATCTGTCGCTCCAGGTGGTAGCGGCCGAGGCGGTTTATGGAGGTAACGACATGGACTGAAGCACTTTGGCAAAAGGATCGCTTTGCGATTCAGCGAACGTACGGGCCGGAACGCGTAGTGAATGCTGAGCAGGCCTCGAAACAGCTAATGCGAAAGCCGACCCTCCAACGAGTAGGGGAAGGCCGCCGGCAGTTCGGGAATCGAGCGACACAGGCACCGAGCTGTTTTCGCCGGGGTAATGGCACTGGCACGTACGGAAGATGAGAAAAGACGCAACACGGGAAACCCTGTTGATGGTGGGCACACCAACTGGAAGCTCGCAATTTCCACATCAAGGATCACCCTGTCGATGTACCCCATCAAACATCACTTACAAGATACAGGGCCGCAGGTGCGGAGCGGTGTTCAAAGAGGGAAAGGCCTCGGCAATGGCGAAGTCCTAACAGCCGGTTTACGGTCGGAGACCTCAGAGGCATCACATGCGAAAGTGAAGGAAGCGCGCTCCGGCTCTGCCGGGGAGCGTGGCAGTCAAGGCGTAAACAGGCTTGGCTCCGAGTCGTCAGGGGTGTCGAGTAGGCGTTGGAGGGTGCCCCCCTCCATTAGGCAAAGCTCTTCGTTTCCGGGCGACTTTTCCGAGTGCGAGATGCATGATCCGCCTGGAGAGCCCGGTGCGAGAAAATCGCACGCCGGGTTGTGTGTCCAGTCAAGGCTGGCATGTTCAGCAGGAGTCAGTCCTGCCAGAGTAGAAATCAGAGCTCTGTAGCTTGGGTAGCATGGAAGCGGGAAACCTAATTCATGAAGCCTACCGACACGGTCTCCGTAAGGGAGATCGCGAGTCATCGGGCCGTAACGAGAGTGAACGCATAGGTGGCCTCGAGAGTGTATCCCGAAGGCCGAGCCCTCAGCCCGGGGGTGAAGGCAGCACGGGCGGTCGTAATCTGATTGGGACGACCGTACCGCTTCGGCGGGGTGATAGCGACGGCACGATGACAAGGACATGCCGAGCAACTGGAGAAGCCCTCCTCGCCCCGGCGAGAAATTGCCGGAGGAAGGTAGGTACTATAACCGGTGGTACCGGGAAATGTACCGAAGGCGAGAGGGTGGCGGAGAGGTGCGTAGTGTGTGCTGGGCAGCGCCCAGATCAGGTGGGTTCAAATCCCACTGGCGCCCGGATAGGGGGTGCCATATCCAAAGGCGGGACTCCCTACCATTTTGTCAAGTACGAAGCAAGAAAAAAATGTCATTCAAATCGAAAAAAAAGCGCAAGCCCCAAGCAGGTTCTTGGAGACTGCGAATGATGTGTCATTGCACGTCTGACTCTGGAGCCATCGCTCAATGGCGAGGGCTTGGAAAGGTCCGTAGCCTCCTTTACTGCGCAGCGGGCATCGGTTATTGTCCATAGGCTTCTGATATGATCCTTCAACTTTGGCCTTGAGGCCGGATGAGCCAGCGATCAGGCGGCAGCAGTCCTGCGACCGGAATCGAAGAGTGTGCCGTCGCGCAGCATGGCGCAGGCGACGGCCAGCAACCGGTCTGCGACCGAGCGCAGGGCGCGGCCGTGGGTGTGGCCGCGCTCGCGCAAGGCGCGGTACTTGGCCCGGCTGATGGGATCGTGCTGGACGGCCACCCTGCTCCAGTGATAGACGGCGTTTACCAGGCGGCGTTGGCAGGCCCGTCGGCGGACTACGCGCCATATTTTGCCGGATCGTCGGGTGACCGGTGCGACGCCGGATAAACAGCGCAGGGCCTGGTAGTCCCGGGAGCGGATGGGGCCCGATGCCTCCGAGAGCAGTGTCGCCAGGACAACGTGCCCTACATCTGGCAGTGACGAAAGGATCGCGGCGTCACGCGGCGTACGGGGTTTCCCAGACGGGGGCTCCTCGCTGTCAGAGGGCCCCTTTTCGCTGTCAGCGGGGTCCTTTTTGCTGTCGGAGGAGGCCTCCTCGCTGTCGGAGAGTCTTTCGAGGATGGCGGCAATGGCGCACTGGGCACCGCTGATCTGCTTCGCGACCAACTCGAGCCGCTCTGCAAGGTATCGGATATGAGAGGTTGCGGCCTCTACGACGCCGGGGGCAACGGTTACGGCTTTGGCACGCAGCGTCTGGATAACCTCCTCGGCTTTGAAGCGCCGTATGCGGTGTTTCTTCAACAACTTGGCCACAGAGGAGGGTCGCACCCGGCGGGCAGCCGTTGGCGTGGGCGCGAGCTTCCAGAGGGCCAGCACCCATGGCGCGGAAAGATCGGCCTTGAGTTCAAGGAACTGTGGGTAGTAGCGCCAGAGCTGGTCGCGGAGGCGGTTGGTGAGGCGGGTGCGCTCGGCGGTCAGCTCATCGGTCATGCGCGACCATTCGCGCAGCTCTACAATCTCGGCATCCAGCGGATCAAGCGCGCGCAGGCAATCCGGATCAGTGCGGACCGCGTCTGCCAGTACACGAGCGTCCCTACGGTCATCTTTGGCGCCCGCAGGCGAAAAACGATCCCGGAAGCGATCCAGCTGCTTGGGATTGATGGAAAAGACCTGAAACCCGCGCTCGAGCAGGCTGTCTACGACCGGGCCGTGAGGCGTCTCGATGGCGGTCGCAACGTGCCCGGCCTCGCAGGGTGCGCAGCCGAGCATCCAGTCGAGCATTTGGCCGATCCCCTCACCGGAGTGCGGGAAGGCCTTCTCGCCGAGGACCGTGCCGTCAGAGGCGAGAACGCAGGCCTGATGGGACTGGGAGCCCCAGTCAATGCCAGCAAAGATGGTCGGTTGAGAATGCGTGGATATGGTGGTTACCTCCTTTGTGAATGATGAGTGATGTATGACTGCGAGTCGCCGTGACGTTCCATCAGTCCCTGTATCGGTGCTCCAAGGCACGGACTCCCTACGGGGGGTATGTCACAGCACTCACCCGGGGCACAGATCCCGCCTAGGCGCTCGAAGCCGCAGGGGGTAATTGGTTGCTCCCGGGGAGTTGACTCGTGCTGACGCGACGCAAACGGAGCACAACGTTTCGTCGAAAGCAAGAAAAACGAGCTGGCTAAGTTTGGGATCATAGACTGTTAATCATGACTTCCGCCTTCTCCACCCCATAGATCACTCTACCGACTTACTCCGTTAAGCATCACGAACAAGATACAGGGGTAATGCCTCGTCGGCCGGGATGTACCGATAAGCAAAGGTCTAAACGGGCACCGAGTTGGAAACGACGGAAACAGCCAAGACAGGCGCTAAGTCGGGACATTGTCGCGAGACAACCGGAGGGCAGGGTGTCCACCGCGAGGTGGAATCTGAAGGGCTTGCGGAGCAGTACCGGGCCGTAGTCAAGGGGGCGACCCCACGGACGAATCGGTCGGCCAAAGACGGGGCAAGGTCGAGCCGGCTGTATTTCGGCGAAGGCGTTCTTATCCACCCGTCGAACCAAGGTGTGTGCGAACGGCACGGTACGGAAGATCTGGACGTAACCCCAGGAGGGCTCGTCACGTTCCCGGGTGGCACCGGGATAACAGCCCCTATAACCCGTAAGGGGAAGTGGGAACGGATGCGTGGCGAGTCGTCGGACGACTGCATAGTACCACAAGCCCGTCGAAAGTCGGGTGACCGCGCAAGCGGCGGCCGGGTGGGTCGGGGAAGGCAGTCGGCAAAGGTGGTTTGGAATGGAGAGATTGCGATCAGCGAGTAAAGTCGATGAGGTGGAACAGTTCCTTTAGTGAAAGACCCGTACATCATCGGCTGAGGAGACTGTCGCATTGGGCACAATCCAACAGGGGAGAGGAAGGTCTACACCACAGTGGAGTACGGCCATGTACGATTGATTCCACTGAAACCTTCCTTGAACCCTCGACGAGACACCTTTGTGAAAGCGGCTTACGGGTGCGTCAGGCTAACTGACGCAGTACAGCGGGTGAAAGTCCCGTGTCATGAAAGTTTAACCAACTGCATGTCTCCGCGAGCCGTGCGTTGTCCCTCGTGAGGGTGACAGCGAAGCGTCGGTAGCGGCACGTGTGGCCAGGGCTAATGAGCACCGAAAAAGCTATTGTCCGGGATGCCGAGACTTTCCGTATGGTCGAAGGCAACATCTGCTCCACCGCTATGGTGAGGAGGAGCGGAGTCCCGCGGTGTCCGAGAACCCAGGGACGCACGTACGTACTGTGTCGGGACCTGAGAGGTCTCCTTGCTGCCCAGCGCTTCGGGCGGGGCCGCCAAAGTCAAGGCGAAAGCCGAGCGGAGGATGCACGGCAGGGAGAAGTCAGATGCGATGATAAGAGCTATGAAGCCGGCGAACAAAGCGTGGGTGCCCACGTGGCGGAGCTAGTGGAGCAAAGCGTCGCACCCAAGGGGAAACCGCGAAGCCCTGCACGTACCGGACGCTGAGCCGGATTTTGCGTGCCCCATGGGGTGGATCGGTTACGGCTGCGGGTCGGCTTGCCGACTTGCTAACGTCATGCGCGACAGCGCGACCCAAGGGAGGAGCCGGATGCGTTAGCGCGCACGTCCGGATCTGTCCGGGGCCCCTGGGGAAACCCGGGGGCTACCGGGATGTGCGTCAGGCTAACTGACGCAGTACAGCGGGTGAAAGTCCCGTGTCATGAAAGTTTAACCAACTGCATGTCTCCGCGAGCCGTGCGTTGTCCCTCGTGAGGGTGACAGCGAAGCGTCGGTAGCGGCACGTGTGGCCAGGGCTAATGAGCACCGAAAAAGCTATTGTCCGGGATGCCGAGACTTTCCGTATGGTCGAAGGCAACATCTGCTCCACCGCTATGGTGAGGAGGAGCGGAGTCCCGCGGTGTCCGAGAACCCAGGGACGCACGTACGTACTGTGTCGGGACCTGAGAGGTCTCCTTGCTGCCCAGCGCTTCGGGCGGGGCCGCCAAAGTCAAGGCGAAAGCCGAGCGGAGGATGCACGGCAGGGAGAAGTCAGATGCGATGATAAGAGCTATGAAGCCGGCGAACAAAGCGTGGGTGCCCACGTGGCGGAGCTAGTGGAGCAAAGCGTCGCACCCAAGGGGAAACCGCGAAGCCCTGCACGTACCGGACGCTGAGCCGGATTTTGCGTGCCCCATGGGGTGGATCGGTTACGGCTGCGGGTCGGCTTGCCGACTTGCTAACGTCATGCGCGACAGCGCGACCCAAGGGAGGAGCCGGATGCGTTAGCGCGCACGTCCGGATCTGTCCGGGGCCCCCGGGGAAACCCGGGGGCTACCGGTGTGCCAGGCATGGTCAACAGCTTGGAGGTGAAAGTCCTCTATCCAGCCAGATGACGGCGAAGGATTAGCGAAGCGCAAGGGCGTCGCCGCGAGGCGGGGTCTGAAGGAAGCGTGTAGCAAACCCGCGACCTGATGAACAAGAACCGAATACGAGGCCTACCCGATCGGACGAGCGAGCCGGTTATCGCAAAGTCCGCGTCATCTATGCGTCGGGGTGGTACATTCGGCAGGTGTGCGGGGAAGGCGGTTGGTCTTACCCTGGGAGATCTGCGTTGTGTCCGGCCAAGCCGGACTGAACGTGTCGTAAGGCATGTGATCGCAGCGCAGAAGTCAGCAGAGGGCATACTAGTCGGCATAGCCGATGAAGGCCCGAACAATGGACAGGGATAGTAGGACGGGAAGCTCATGCGAACAATGCGGCAGAATATTCAGCTAACGCTGCCATTCACGTGGGACAGCCCCGGTGAATCCGGTGGAGCCCACGAGGAAGGGACCGAAGTTCGCGCGGCGCAACCCGAAACCGAACTCCCGGCACGCTCGGCCTGGTGGCCTTGGCACCCAAGCCGGTTCGCTCAAGTCCATTGAACCGCCGTGTACGGACCCGTACGCACGGTGGTGTGGGAGGGTGGGGGCCGTGAGGCCCCTCCCTATCCCGATGTGTGCCAGGCATGGTCAACAGCTTGGAGGTGAAAGTCCTCTATCCAGCCAGATGACGGCGAAGGATTAGCGAAGCGCAAGGGCGTCGCCGCGAGGCGGGGTCTGAAGGAAGCGTGTAGCAAACCCGCGACCTGATGAACAAGAACCGAATACGAGGCCTACCCGATCGGACGAGCGAGCCGGTTATCGCAAAGTCCGCGTCATCTATGCGTCGGGGTGGTACATTCGGCAGGTGTGCGGGGAAGGCGGTTGGTCTTACCCTGGGAGATCTGCGTTGTGTCCGGCCAAGCCGGACTGAACGTGTCGTAAGGCATGTGATCGCAGCGCAGAAGTCAGCAGAGGGCATACTAGTCGGCATAGCCGATGAAGGCCCGAACAATGGACAGGGATAGTAGGACGGGAAGCTCATGCGAACAATGCGGCAGAATATTCAGCTAACGCTGCCATTCACGTGGGACAGCCCCGGTGAATCCGGTGGAGCCCACGAGGAAGGGACCGAAGTTCGCGCGGCGCAACCCGAAACCGAACTCCCGGCACGTGTGCGGGGACCGTCGATGGAGGCGGTCGTGGAACCCCGCAACTTGAAGAGTGCGCTGGCGCAGGTACAGCGCAACAAAGGGGCCCCTGGCGTAGACGGGATGACCGTCGCCGAACTGGGATCCTACCTGCAGACCCACTGGAACGAGATCATTTCTCAGCTTCTTGAAGGCCGGTACACGCCGCAGGCGGTGCGACGGGTGGAGATTCCCAAGCCATCGGGTGGCGTTCGCGTCCTGGGTGTGCCGACGGTTCTTGACCGGTTCGTGCAGCAGGCGTTGCTACAGGTATTGCAGGAGGACTGGGACGAGACGTTCTCGGAGGCGAGCTACGGGTTTCGGCCCGGACGCTCCGCCCACCAGGCGGTAGCGCAGGCGCAGGAGTATGTCGCGCAGGGCTACCGTATCGTCGTGGACATGGACTTGGAGAAGTTCTTCGATAACGTGAATCACGACAAGCTGATGGGACTGGTGGCCAAGCGGGTGACGGACCGGCGCATACGCAAGTTGATCCGCGCGTTTTTGACGGCGGGGATGCTGGCGAGCGGGCTGGTCAGTCAGCGGGTCAAGGGAACGCCGCAGGGCGGGCCGCTATCGCCGCTGTTGTCTAACGTGATGCTGGATGTGTTGGACAAGGAATTGGAGAGACGGGGACACCGCTTTGTCCGTTATGCCGACGACTGTAACATTTATGTACGGTCGCAGCGTGCGGGGGAGCGTGTGATGGAGAGCGTGACCCGATTTCTTGCACGGCGCCTAAAGCTGAAGGTTAACACGACCAAGAGTGCGGTAGGGGACATAGCCGTCCGTTCGTTTCTGGGCTTCACCTTCACGCGTGGGCCGGTGCCCCGTCGGTGCATCGCGCCGAAGGCCCGGGAGCGCCTGAAGCAGCGGGTCCGGGAATTGACGCGCCGTACGCGTGGCGTGCGTTTCCGTCAGGTCATCGCAGAGCTGTCCCGCTACCTTCGTGGCTGGCGGGGCTACTTCGGCTACTGCGAAACGCCTTCCGTCCTGCGCAGGCTGGACGGCTGGATCCGTCGTCGGTTGCGGGCCTATCTGTGGCACCAGTGGAAGACTCCACGGCGCCGCTATCGGGCGCTACGCCGGTTGGGTGTGCGGCATCCATGGGCGGCGACGCTTACCGGCAGCGGACACGGTCCCTGGCGGCTCAGCCTTACCCCCGCCCTATGCTATGCACTCCCCAATGCGCTCTTCGCTGAACTCGACCTGGTGTCCTTGGCATCCAAGCCGGTTCGCTCAAGTCCATTGAACCGCCGTGTACGGACCCGTACGCACGGTGGTGTGGGAGGGTGGGGGCCGTGAGGCCCCTCCCTATCCCGATGTGTGCCAGGCATGGCCAACAGCTTGGAGGTGAAAGTCCTCTATCCAGCCAGATGACGGCGAAGGATTAGCGAAGCGCAAGGGCGTCGCCGCGAGGCGGGGTCTGAAGGAAGCGTGTAGCAAACCCGCGACCTGATGAACAAGAACCGAATACGAGGCCTACCCGATCGGACGAGCGAGCCGGTTATCGCAAAGTCCGCGTCATCTATGCGTCGGGGTGGTACATTCGGCAGGTGTGCGGGGAAGGCGGTTGGTCTTACCCTGGGAGATCTGCGTTGTGTCCGGCCAAGCCGGACTGAACGTGTCGTAAGGCATGTGATCGCAGCGCAGAAGTCAGCAGAGGGTGCGCCAGGCTAACTGGCAGGATATAGCGGGTGAAAGTCCCGTGTTATGAAGCTTAAACCAGGTACATATCTCCGCGAGCCGTGCGTGGTCATCCGTGAGGGTGGGCGCGAAGCGTCGGTAGCGGTACGTGTGGCCAGGGACATTGAGCACCGAAAGAGACATTATCTGGGTCGCCGAGGTTTTCCTCTATGCCGAAGGCAACATGTTCGTCCTCGCTATGGTGAGAGGGCGGACAGGCCCACGGTGTCCGAGACCCCATGGACGCACGCAAGTATCCTGTCGGGACCTGGGAGGTCTCTCCACTACCTATCCCTTTGGGGAAGGTCGCCAAAGCGTAGGCTAAATGCTGATCGGAGGACGTACGGTGGAGAGAAGTCAGATGCGACGATACAGTGTGCTGGGCAGCGCCCAGATCAGGTGGGTTCAAATCCCACTGGCGCCCGGATAGGGGGTGCCATATCCAAAGACGGGGGTAATGCCTCGTCGGCCGGGATGTACCGATAAGCAAAGGTCTAAACGGGCACCGAGTTGGAAACGACGGAAACAGCCAAGACAGGCGCTAAGTCGGGACATTGTCGCGAGACAACCGGAGGGCAGGGTGTCCACCGCGAGGTGGAATCTGAAGGGCTTGAGGAGCAGTACCGGGCCGTAGTCAAGGGGGCGACCCCACGGACGAATCGGTCGGCCAAAGACGGGGCAAGGTCGAGCCGGCTGTATTTCGGCGAAGGCGTTCTTATCCACCCGTCGAACCAAGGTGTGTGCGAACGGCACGGTACGGAAGATCTGGACGTAACCCCAGGAGGGCTCGTCACGTTCCCGGGTGGCACCGGGATAACAGCCCCTATAACCCGTAAGGGGAAGTGGGAACGGATGCGTGGCGAGTCGTCGGACGGCTGCATAGTACCACAAGCCCGTCGAAAGTCGGGTGACCGCGCAAGCGGCGGCCGGGTGGGTCGGGGAAGGCAGTCGGCAAAGGTGGTTTGGAATGGAGAGATTGCGATCAGCGAGTAAAGTCGATGAGGTGGAACAGTTCCTTTAGTGAAAGACCCGTACATCATCGGCTGAGGAGACTGTCGCATTGGGCACAATCCAACAGGGGAGAGGAAGGTCTACACCACAGTGGAGTACGGCCATGTACGATTGATTCCACTGAAACCTTCCTTGAACCCTCCACGAGACACCTTTGTGAAAGCGGCTTACGGGAAAACCGTACGAGCCGTTTGAGCGGCGGACGGAGGTTAGCCCTTCGGGGCGCCTCCTCCGACCCGACAGCTATGAAGCCGGCGAACAAAGCGGGGGTGCCCTCGTGGCGGAGTCAGTGGAGCGAAGCGTCGCACCCAAGGGGAAATCGTGAAGTTTCACACGTACCGGACACAGCGTCGGATACTGCGTGTCACAGGGGACGGATCGGTTACGGCTGCGGGTCGGTTTGCCGACCTGCTAACGTCATGCGCGACGGCGCGACCCAAGGGAGGAGCCGGATGCGTTAACGCGCACGTCCGGATCTGTGCGGGGCCCCCGGGAAATCCGGGGGCTACCGGTGTGCCAGGCATGGTCAACAGCTTGGAGGTGAAAGTCCTCTATCCAGCCAGATGACGGCGAAGGATTAGCGAAGCGCAAGGGCGTCGCCGCGAGGCGGGGTCTGAAGGAAGCGTGTAGCAAACCCGCGACCTGATGAACAAGAACCGAATACGAGGCCTACCCGATCGGACGAGCGAGCCGGTTATCGCAAAGTCCGCGTCATCTATGCGTCGGGGTGGTACATTCGGCAGGTGTGCGGGGAAGGCGGTTGGTCTTACCCTGGGAGATCTGCGTTGTGTCCGGCCAAGCCGGACTGAACGTGTCGTAAGGCATGTGATCGCAGCGCAGAAGTCAGCAGAGGGCATACTAGTCGGCATAGCCGATGAAGGCCCGAACAATGGACAGGGATAGTAGGACGGGAAGCTCATGCGAACAATGCGGCAGAATATTCAGCTAACGCTGCCATTCACGTGGGACAGCCCCGGTGAATCCGGTGGAGCCCACGAGGAAGGGACCGAAGTTCGCGCGGCGCAACCCGAAACCGAACTCCCGGCACGCTCGGCCTGGTGGCCTTGGCACCCAAGCCGGTTCGCTCAAGTCCATTGAACCGCCGTGTACGGACCCGTACGCACGGTGGTGTGGGAGGGTGGGGGCCGTGAGGCCCCTCCCTATCCCGATCGATGCAAAGTAGTCGGCACAGCTGACGAAGGCCCGAACAATGGACAGGGGTAGTAGGACGGGAAGCTCATGCGACCAATGCGGCAGAATATCCAGCTAACGCTGCCTTTCACGTGGGACAGCCCCGGTGAATCCGGTGGAGCCCATGAGGAAGGGACCGAAGTTCGCGCGGCGCAACCCGAACCCGAACTCCCGGCACGCTCGGCCTGGTGGCCTTGGCACCCAAGCCGGTTCGCTCAAGTCCATTGAACCGCCGTGTACGGACCCGTACGCACGGTGGTGTGGGAGGGTGGGGGCCGTGAGGCCCCTCCCTATCCCGATGGATGGCGTACCGGTGTGCGTGCTGGAGGATCAGCATCAATTCATTCTGCGCCACCACGTGCAGCACGAAGGCGGTGACCAGGACATGATCGTGCCGTTCCTTGCAGAGGCGAAGCGGCGCTACCCGGCGCTGGCATCATGCAGCATGGACAAGGGGTTTTACACGCCAAAGAATCGCGAGCAGCTTGACAAGTTGTTGGACCTGAACGTGATGCCCCGGAAGGGGCGGCACCGTAAAGCGGACCGCGAACGGGAGACCCATCCGGACTTCGTGGCAGCCCGGCGTCAACACCCGGCCGTAGAGTCGGCGATCAATAACCTCCATCACCGGGGCATGTCACTAGTGCGCACCCACGGCAAGGCCGGCTTCGACAGGACGCTGGCACTGGTAGTGGTGGCCACCAATGTGCACCGCATAGGTCAGGTTCTGAAGCAGAAGGAAGCGCGCCGACGAAAGTGGCACCAGGCACGCAGTAGGGCGCAGTAAGGCCCTACCAGCGCCGCCACGGAAGCAAGCCAGACTCCTTGCAATGGGGAGAGCGCAAACCTATATCGTGTTTGTAGTGCAATGGCATGAAAAGCTGGCTGAAGGCCGCGGCTTTGTGCCAAATCCACTCATATTCGGGGGCTACGCGCCTTGCGCACACCCCTGACCGCGACTACAGGCTTACCGCCCACCCCCAATCTGCCGGCATATTGCTCCCAATAGGCCTTTTTCGGGCAATCACCAGCTAAGCCGGAAGGTCAACGACGCGGCATATCACGCCTTCTCGCGCATCGGCAATCAGCTGGCGCACATTGCGAACGCGACCGGTGAGCTGCCAGACGAGGTCCGGCTGCGCGCGGTCTTGGCCGAAGTACTTTCGCTGCGGTCCCTGCTATGATCGGCAAGGTTACCAGGGGGCAGGATTTCGCGGGCCTGACGCGCTACCTGATGCACGCCGGTGGTCGGGATCGCGTAGCGTGGACCAAGACGCGCAACCTGCTTTCGGAGGATCGGACGGAGATCGCGCGGGAGATGCGCGTAGCAGCGGCACAATCGAGCCGTTGCAAGAAGCCGGTCTACCACATGAGCTTGTCTTTTGCAGCGGAGGATCGACCGACTCATGCGCAGATGGAGGAGGCATGCGCGGTAGTGCTGAAGGATTTGGTGCGCCAGGCTAACTGGCAGGATATAGCGGGTGAAAGTCCCGTGTTATGAAACTGAAACCAGGTACATATCTCCGCGAGCCGTGCGTGGCCACCCGTGAGGGTGGGCGCGAAGCGTCGGTAGCGGTGCGTGTGGCCAGGGTTATTGAGCACCGAAAAACATGTAATCTGGGTCGCCGAGGCTTTCAGCTCGGTCGAAGGCAACATGTCCGTCATCGTTATGGTGAGACGGCGGACAGGCCCACGGTGTCCGGGACCCCATGGACGCATGTACATATCCTGCTGGGACCTGGGAGATCTTCTTGTTGCCCAGCGCTACGGGCGGGGCCGCCAAAGCCAAGGCGAAAGCCGAGCGGAGGACGTACGGCAAGGAGAAGTCAGATGCGACGATACGTAGCTGTGAAGCCGACGAACAAAGCGGGGGTGCCCTCGTGGCGGAGTCAGTGGAGCGAAGCGTCGCACCCAAGGGGAAATCGTGCAGTCCCACACGTACCGGACTCAGTGCCGGATTTTGCGCGTCCCAGGGATGAATCGGTTACGGCTGCGGGTCGGCTTGCCGACCTGCTAACGTCATGCGCGGCAGCGCGACCCAAGGGAGGAGCCGGATGCGTTAGCGCGCACGTCCGGATCTGTCCGGGGCCCCCGGGGAAACCCGGGGGCTACCGGTGTGCCAGGCATGGCCAACAGCTTGGAGGTGAAAGTCCTCTATCCAGCCAGATGACGGCGAAGGATTAGCGAAGCGCAAGGGCGTCGCCGCGAGGCGGGGTCTGAAGGAAGCGTGTAGCAAACCCGCGACCTGATGAACAAGAACCGAATACGAGGCCTACCCGATCGGACGAGCGAGCCGGTTATCGCAAAGTCCGCGTCATCTATGCGTCGGGGTGGTACATTCGGCAGGTGTGCGGGGAAGGCGGTTGGTCTTACCCTGGGAGATCTGCGTTGTGTCCGGCCAAGCCGGACTGAACGTGCCGTAAGGCATGTGATCGCAACGCAGAAGTCAGCAGAGGGCATACTGTGTGCTGGGCAGCGCCCAGATCAGGTGGGTTCAAATCCCACTGGCGCCCGGATAGGGGGTGCCATATCCAAAGACGGGGGTAGTGCCTCGTCGGCCGGGATGTACCGATAAGCAAAGGTCTAAACGGGCACCGAGTTGGAAACGACGGAAACAGCCAAGACAGGCGCTAAGTCGGGACATTGTCGCGAGACAACCGGAGGGCAGGGTGTCCACCGCGAGGTGGAATCTGAAGGGCTTGAGGAGCAGTACCGGGCCGTAGTCAAGGGGGCGACCCCATGGACGAATCGGTCGGCCAAAGACGGGGCAAGGTCGAGCCGGCAGTATGACGGCGAAGGCGTTCTTATCCACCCGTCGAACCAAGGTGTGTGCGAACGGCACGGTACGGAAGATCTGGATGTGGTGCGCCAGGCTAACTGGTGCTTTATAGGGGGTGCAAGTCCCCCGTTGCGAAAGACTAACCATCTACGCATCCCCTCGAGCCGTGCGTTTGTTCCCGTGAGGGTGCAGACGAAGCGTCGGCAGAGGCGCGTGTGGGCGGGGCTAATGAGCACCGAAAGAATCATTGTTCGGGATGCCGAGGCTTTCACATCGGTCGAAGGCAATACCTTCTTCGCCGCTAGCGGTGAGGCGCAGGAGGGTCCCGCGGTGTCTAAGAACCCAGGCACGCACGTATGTAATGCACCGGGACCTGGGAGGTCTCTCCATTGCCCAACCCCTCGGGGAGGGCCGCCAAAGCGTAGGCTAAATGCTGATCAGAGGATGCACGGTGGAGAGAAATCAGACGCGATGATAGTAGCTTTGAAGCCGGCGAACAAAGCGTGGGTGCCCACGTGGCGGAGCTGGTGGAGCGAAGCGTCGCGCCCAAGGGGAAATCGCGAAGCCCTGCACGTACCGGACACAGAGCCGGATTCTGCGTGTCCCATGGGGTGGACCGGTTACGGCTGCGGGTCGGCTTGCCGACTTGCTAACGTCATGCGCGCTGGCGCTACCCAAGGGAGGAGCCGGATGCGTTAGCGCGCACGTCCGGATCTGTGCGGGGCCCCCGGGGAAATCCGGGGGCTACCGCGATACCCCAGGAGGGCTCGTCACGTTCCCGGGTGGCACCGGGATAACAGCCCCTATAACCCGTAAGGGGAAGTGGGAACGGATGCGTGGCGAGTCGTCGGACGGCTGCATAGTACCACAAGCCCGTCGAAAGTCGGGTGACCGCGCAAGCGGCGGCCGGGTGGGTCGGGGAAGGCAGTTGGCAAAGGTGGTTTGGAATGGAGAGATTGCGATCAGCGAGTAAAGTCGATGAGGTGGAACAGTTCCTTTAGTGAAAGACCCGTACATCATCGGCTGAGGAGACTGTCGCATTGGGCACAATCCAACAGGGGAGAGGAAGGTCTACACCACAGTGGAGTACGGCCATGTACGATTGATTCCACTGAAACCTTCCTTGAACCCTCGACGAGACACCTTTGTGAAAGCGGCTTACGGGAAAACCGTACGAGCCGTTTGAGCGGCGGACGGAGGTTAGCCCTTCGGGGCGCCTCCTCCGACCCGACAGTCGGCATAGCCGATGAAGGCCCGAACAATGGACAGGGGTAGTAGGACGGGAAGCTCATGCGACCAATGCGGCAGAATATCCAGCTAACGCTGCCTTTCACGTGGGACAGCCCCGGTGAATCCGGTGGAGCCCATGAGGAAGGGACCGAAGTTCGCGCGGCGCAACCCGAAACCGAACTCCCGGCACGTGTGCGGGGACCGTCGATGGAGGCGGTCGTGGAACCCCGCAACTTGAAGAGTGCGCTGGCGCAGGTACAGCGCAACAAAGGGGCCCCTGGCGTAGACGGGATGACCGTCGCCGAACTGGGATCCTACCTGCAGACCCACTGGAACGAGATCATTTCTCAGCTTCTTGAAGGCCGGTACACGCCGCAGGCGGTGCGACGGGTGGAGATTCCCAAGCCATCGGGTGGCGTTCGCGTCCTGGGTGTGCCGACGGTTCTTGACCGGTTCGTGCAGCAGGCGTTGCTACAGGTATTGCAGGAGGACTGGGACGAGACGTTCTCGGAGGCGAGCTACGGGTTTCGGCCCGGACGCTCCGCCCACCAGGCGGTAGCGCAGGCGCAGGAGTATGTCGCGCAGGGCTACCGTATCGTCGTGGACATGGACTTGGAGAAGTTCTTCGATAACGTGAATCACGACAAGCTGATGGGACTGGTGGCCAAGCGGGTGACGGACCGGCGCATACGCAAGTTGATCCGCGCGTTTTTGACGGTGGGGATGCTGGCGAGCGGGCTGGTCAGTCAGCGGGTCAAGGGAACGCCGCAGGGCGGGCCGCTATCGCCGCTGTTGTCTAACGTGATGCTGGATGTGTTGGACAAGGAATTGGAGAGACGGGGACACCGCTTTGTCCGTTATGCCGACGACTGTAACATTTATGTACGGTCGCAGCGTGCGGGGGAGCGTGTGATGGAGAGCGTGACCCGATTTCTTGCACGGCGCCTAAAGCTGAAGGTTAACACGACCAAGAGTGCGGTAGGGGACATAGCCGTCCGTTCGTTTCTGGGCTTCACCTTCACGCGTGGGCCGGTGCCCCGTCGGTGCATCGCGCCGAAGGCCCGGGAGCGTCTGAAGCAGCGGGTCCGGGAATTGACGCGCCGTACGCGTGGCGTGCGTTTCCGTCAGGTCATCGCAGAGCTGTCCCGCTACCTTCGTGGCTGGCGGGGCTACTTCGGCTACTGCGAAACGCCTTCCGTCCTGCGCAGGCTGGACGGCTGGATCCGTCGTCGGTTGCGGGCCTATCTGTGGCACCAGTGGAAGACTCCACGGCGCCGCTATCGGGCGCTACGCCGGTTGGGTGTGCGGCATCCATGGGCGGCGACGCTTACCGGCAGCGGACACGGTCCCTGGCGGCTCAGCCTTACCCCCGCCCTATGCTATGCACTCCCCAATGCGCTCTTCGCTGAACTCGACCTGGTGTCCTTGGCATCCAAGCCGGTTCGCTCAAGTCCATTGAACCGCCGTGTACGGACCCGTACGCACGGTGGTGTGGGAGGGTGGGGGCCGTGAGGCCCCTCCCTATCCCGATGGATGGGTTGCAGGATCATCAGGCCTGGATTGTAGCGCACCGCGACACGGCACATCCGCACGTTCACGTGATGGTGAACCGTGTGCATCCGGACACGGGCAAGGCCTGGAGCGCCAGCCACGACTATCGCCGCATCGAGCACACGCTGCGGCAGCTGGAGCAGCGCTGGGATCTGGTTCGCGTGCCGGGCCACCACGCCCGCGCTAAGGGCATAGAGCGCCCGGAGCGTTCCCACTCGGGTGGTCGTCGTGGCGCCCGCGCGTTTGCCCGTGAGGTACACCAGGCGGTCGGACCTGCGCTGTCGAAGGCCAACACCTGGCAGGAGCTGCTCGCGGAGCTGCGTGCTCACGGGTTGCGCCTCGAGGCTCGCTCCCGAGGCGTGGTGGTTACCGATGGGCGCCGGCACGTGGGTGGGTGCCGCATCGCTTCACTGGGCAGTCGGCCGCAGCTGGAGGTGCGCTACGGCCAGTCGCTGCAGTCGTATGTGAATCACGGTACGCATGACTCGTTGCCGACGGCGCTTCGTCCCGCTCGTCGTCGAGCGCAGCAGCACGCTTACCGCCGTTGGCGCTCGAATGCCGCGCTGCGATCGGCCTACGTTGACGTGCGCGTCTTTGAGGCCGTACGTGCGCAGCACCAGGGCTTAAACAGCGCACAGGTTGCGCACCGTCAGGCGCAGTTCACGTTGCGCCAGGCGCACGCGCAGCATCAACGAGCCAGTCAGCGGTCGGTGGCTTTCAGGGATGCACTCAAGGAGGTTTATCGCCAGCTTGTTCAGGCTTATCGGGCATTTTGGCGCATGGCCGGAGCCCGTTCACTGGAGCACGCGATCCAGGACCTCCAAGTGCGTCCAGAGGGTTTTGGTGCGTTGCGTTCTGCGCCTCGCAAGGCGGGGTTGGGGCTGTTTACGGTTTCCGATACGACTGCTGCGCGTGCTGCCGCCAGGGTTGGATGGCGCGTGCGCAGGCTTACGCGGAGCGAAACGTGCCGTCGGAGGCTGATTGCGCCCGCATGGAGACCATGGAGCGGGAGACCGCTGCCAGGGCAGATGCAGCGCAGCCCGGTAGTCTGCCGGGTCAGGCGGCGCTGGAGCGCGCGGTCCGCGCCCGGGTTGCACAGCTTCCCTTGCGGCAGCGTGACTCCCTGCAGCAGGCCGTGGGGGCGCAGACCTGGCAGCTCGCCGTGGTGCAGAAAGAGCAGGGTTTGGATCTGGGGTTGTAGGACACTTGCGTTCTGTGCTGAAGCGGTCCTCGTATCTTGTATAGTCTTTCGGATTTCTACTCCTGTCGTATGCTACCTTCCGTCTATCTGGAAGCCACCGTGGTGAGCTATTTGGCTGCCCGTCCTTCCATGGACCCGCTTATCGCAGATTATCAGCAGATCACACGTGACTGGTGGCGTACGGCGGCCCAACGAGCTGCGGAGCCTCGAAGCTCGGCCTCTCTCTTAATCCAAATTTAATTGTCGCCGGCTCCATCATGTATTGACGTTGATCAATCAGGATTGGGATCTGGGGTTGTAGGGCGCTGACCTTCTCTGCTGACGCGGTCCTCGTATCTTCTATCTTCTGCTGGAGCCCTGTCCCTGTCGTATGCTGCCTTCCGTCTATATGGATACTTCCGTACTCAGCTATTTGACGGCGCGTCCTTCCCGCGACTTGGTTGCCGCAGGACGTCAACAGGTCACGCGCGACTGGTGGCGTATGGCGCCCCGGCACTTCGCGCTGGTCGCGTCGTCTTTGGTAGTGAACGAAGCCCGGGCCGGCAACCCGCAGACTGCGCCCGCCCACGAAGTTAAGGAAACCCTCGGTCACGCGTCGCTGGCGACCACCAGCCGATATACCCACGCCCGCCCGGGCGGCACGTCCAGCGCCACCTACCTCCGTGTCTAGCCTCAATTACCGCGGCAATTTAGCCCTGTGACAATCAGGGTCTTTTCGATAGCTGTACGCGGAGCGTCTTGTTGCCGAGCCACGGGATGCGCTCGCGTAATTCGGGGTATCCCGCAGAGACCAAGTAGTGGGCTCTGGCTCGTGCGCGCAGCTGGACGAGGATCTCGTCTTCGGTGATGGTGACCTTGCCACTATGGCGCACCAGGTCGCGATAAATCGTGCGCGATTCCGCTTTTTCATAGCCTGCGCCTGCGCGTGCGCCAAGGAGTCGGTAGAGCACGCTGGCCATGACCGTCAGCTGCACATCCACATTGATCCGCATGGGTACCGCGGAGCTCAATGCATCCATGTGGAAGAAGTCGATGGCATCACTGATGACGTTTTCGATGATCATGCGCCGGGCGTAGCGGTCAACCAGCTGTGCGGGCGACCGCTTCATCCGGTTGGTGATCAGAATGGTCGGCTTGTCGTGCCCCAGACCCTTGACGATGATCTGCCGTAGGGGATAGGGGTATCCCCGCAGCTTTACGACCTCGTCGGCAATGCGTGGCGTGCGGTAAGCGCGGCCAATGTTTTTGAGGCGAATCTGCCTCCAGGCCGACTGGTCGAGTGCGTTAATGTGCTCGATCAGCGCGGCATGCCGGCGCCGTAGCGTGATGAAGTCAATGTTCAAGGCGGTGAGCTTGGCCAGATTGGTGTACACGGTGAACCGGCTGTCGAAGACCAGCTCTCCCGGAACCTGCCCGGTGCGGGCTCTCCAGTAGTCGACAAAGCGCATAATGGCGTCATTTTGCGTTTCCTTGCGAATCGTAGCGTCGGCATAGCAAAAGACGCGGGCCTCGGCATCGCGTGCCAGCATGGTGAGCACACCGCGTTGGCGGCGGCTGCGCTTGGAGACGTAGTGCTTCTGCAAGAGCGCCTGGTCGCCGTGGTAGGGAATGGTGTGGAAGTCCAGGTCGATGGACCGCCCGGGGCCAAGGGCATCGGCCAGCTTTGCTGCAGCATGGTACCACTGGTGCATCAGGGGTCCCGCAAAGGTCGGATCCACCTGGATGGAGTATTCCGTCAACGTGGTGCGCTTGGGAATGGCGTTCAGACCGGCAAAGAGGGCCAGGCCCTCATCGAGGGTTTCGGCCATGACTTGGGAAGGCCGACCGATGCCGGACAGCTTGAGTGCCAACAGGGAGCGCACCGCACAACCGGCCGGTATCATGCGTGTGCCGGGCATGCCTGCGGCGGTCAGCATCGGATCAAGCTGCATACGAGCCAGATCGAAGGCGAACAGAAAAAGGCCGGCAAAGTCGGTGTGAAAGGTGCGCGAGGCGAGGTCCAGCTTTCGCCTGTCGGCTATGGTGGTCACCGGAGATCGCTGATGCGGCGGGCGGCGGGGCAGGCGCTGGATGCCTTCTCTGGTGAAGACGTTCTGGATGTAGCCCAGGCTGGCCGACATGCCTTCCTGGCGCAAAAGCTGCTGGATCTGGTAGATGGAGGCGTTGTGCTCTTTGCGGAGGGCGACGATGCGGGCAGCTCGGCGATCAGGGGGTTTGGCTGCGGGAGGCGAAGCGGCGGGTCGGGGCCAGAAGAAGTCGGCAGAGGGTGCGCCAGGCTAACTGGCAGGATATAGCGGGTGAAAGTCCCGTGTTATGAAGCTTAAACCAGGTACATATCTCCGCGAGCCGTGCGTGGTCATCCGTGAGGGTGGGCGCGAAGCGTCGGTAGCGGTACGTGTGGCCAGGGACATTGAGCACCGAAAGAGACATTATCTGGGTCGCCGAGGTTTTCCTCTATGCCGAAGGCAACATGTTCGTCCTCGCTATGGTGAGAGGGCGGACAGGCCCACGGTGTCCGAGACCCCATGGACGCACGCAAGTATCCTGTCGGGACCTGGGAGGTCTCTCCACTACCTATCCCTTTGGGGAAGGTCGCCAAAGCGTAGGCTAAATGCTGATCGGAGGACGTACGGTGGAGAGAAGTCAGATGCGACGATACAGTGTGCTGGGCAGCGCCCAGATCAGGTGGGTTCAAATCCCACTGGCGCCCGGATAGGGGGTGCCATATCCAAAGACGGGGGTAATGCCTCGTCGGCCGGGATGTACCGATAAGCAAAGGTCTAAACGGGCACCGAGTTGGAAACGACGGAAACAGCCAAGACAGGCGCTAAGTCGGGACATTGTCGCGAGACAACCGGAGGGCAGGGTGTCCACCGCGAGGTGGAATCTGAAGGGCTTGAGGAGCAGTACCGGGCCGTAGTCAAGGGGGCGACCCCACGGACGAATCGGTCGGCCAAAGACGGGGCAAGGTCGAGCCGGCTGTATTTCGGCGAAGGCGTTCTTATCCACCCGTCGAACCAAGGTGTGTGCGAACGGCACGGTACGGAAGATCTGGACGTAACCCCAGGAGGGCTCGTCACGTTCCCGGGTGGCACCGGGATAACAGCCCCTATAACCCGAAAGGGGAAGTGGGAACGGATGCGTGGCGAGTCGTCGGACGGCTGCATAGTACCACAAGCCCGTCGAAAGTCGGGTGACCGCGCAAGCGGCGGCCGGGTGGGTCGGGGAAGGCAGTCGGCAAAGGTGGTTTGGAATGGAGAGATTGCGATCAGCGAGTAAAGTCGATGAGGTGGAACAGTTCCTTTAGTGAAAGACCCGTACATCATCGGCTGAGGAGACTGTCGCATTGGGCACAATCCAACAGGGGAGAGGAAGGTCTACACCACAGTGGAGTACGGCCATGTACGATTGATTCCACTGAAACCTTCCTTGAACCCTCCACGAGACACCTTTGTGAAAGCGGCTTACGGGAAAACCGTACGAGCCGTTTGAGCGGCGGACGGAGGTTAGCCCTACGGGGCGCCTCCTCCGACCCGACAGCTATGAAGCCGGCGAACAAAGCGGGGGTGCCCTCGTGGCGGAGTCAGTGGAGCGAAGCGTCGCACCCAAGGGGAAATCGTGAAGTTTCACACGTACCGGACACAGCGTCGGATACTGCGTGTCACAGGGGACGGATCGGTTACGGCTGCGGGTCGGTTTGCCGACCTGCTAACGTCATGCGCGACGGCGCGACCCAAGGGAGGAGCCGGATGCGTTAACGCGCACGTCCGGATCTGTGCGGGGCCCCCGGGAAATCCGGGGGCTACCGCGATGCTGTTTTCTGAATCGTCGCAGGAGGTTGCGCAAGGAACCCGGGGTATAGTTGCCTCGCTTGGCGGCTTCTTCTATGGAGCATCCTTCATGGAGGTAGGCTCTGATGGCTTCGTACCGCCTCATGGGCAGGCCGTCGGGTTGGGCGAAGAAGTCGGATCGGCTCATGATCGTAAGGTATGAAGTATGAAGTTATTACCAATATAGTAACAGCATGCTAAATAATCAAGGCCAGATACTTGATAGCGGCATATTATTCCGCTTTCAGGGCGGAATTGGGAAATGTTAGACGCACATAGTACTGAAACAGGGCAGCAAGTCGACAATCTCGCTGAGAGTGGCAGTGTGGTAGCGTGTCAGAAATATACTGCTATATCAGTGGTTATCTATTCATACGTTCACACCCACTATGTATACAAGAAGGCATTAGGCCGGTAATAGAAGTCAAAATCACGCAAAAGGCCTGCGAACAGTGCACCTACTAAACGCTCCGCGGAAATTCAGGCTAGGAGCCTGCCCAAGCGCGCCTCGCGCGCTTGTAAAGCCGAAAACAAGAAAAACGGCCGCGATCGGCGTGTTTGGGCGTGTCAGACGAGGTCTCCCGCCGGTGCCAGGCTCTCCAGACTTGCGTGTCGCATCAGGCGCATTCCGGTTTGGAAGGCCGGCAACTTCAGGTACGGCAGTTACGTTTTTACAGTAAATTAGGGACACAATCCTTACCTTCAAAGCATGTCACCCATACACCATGCGCTATGCTACGTCCTACATATCATTCCGTGCTCGCCTTCTCGTTTGCGTTACTCTTGACGGTGCCTGTGGCCAAGGGGCAGTCATGGAGCGGCGGAACGTGGGGATATTCGGATACCTACGGCAACTTCATGAGTCTCGATTTTGGGACGAAAGAATGGTGAATATGACCGGGTGCTGGACAAGCCGTTCATCATCGTAGAGGGCTTTGATTCAGATAATAGTAGAAACGCAGCCTGGTATTATTCTATGGCGCCGCGCTTCTTTGAAGAAGCAACGAGGGCAGGAGCGGATGTTCTGCTCCTGGACTTTGCCGACGCGCGAGTGGACATGCTCGAGAATGCGGCCGCAGTAAAGCGTGCTGTGAAGTACATCGGCGGGATAAAGACTGGCAGCACCCAGATCCGGGTTGGGGGCATAAGCATGGGAGGCGTTATCGCCCGCTATGCTCTGGCGAATGGGAGCGGGCTAGACGTGTCCCACTATGTATCGATGGATGCTCCCCACCGGGGGGCGGCGATAGACCAAGAGCTGCTTGATTGGATCAGACATCCTCCTACAGCCGTGCTGGTATTTAGTGCATTTGTTAGTGGTGCCATAGTGCCGGCTCAGGCTCTGCTGAATACAAAAGCAGCGAAGCAGATGCTCGTATATAATCCCTATGCCAATGGCGAGCATGATGCCTTTATGGATTCGACCGGCGGCGCTGGTGGGCCGGCCCCCACGAACATAGGGGTGGCCTTCTCCACTGGTCGCCATCCCGCCTTTGGCTTGACAAGATGGCTTAAAGTTATACCTCTTCCCTTACCTAATCCATTGGATAGTGCGTGGAATTTCTACATGGATACGGGTGATGTCATAGCAAGAGCCGGCAGCTATTTACCGCTCTCGTTCACCGATAAACCTGGCTTTCATCGCATAAGCATAGCTGATCCCACCTTTATCCCGCATTCCAGTGCTATGGATGGGGGCAGTTTTGACGTAGAGCTCTCAGCGCACTACGATCGTTATCATAACGAATTTCCTGACGAGCTCACCGAGCCGATCCTTCACTGGCTGGACCTCAAGACGTTTCCGTTACATAATGTGTCGATAGGTGGTGACTACTTTCTGAATGAAGGCACACGGGGAAAGTGGAACGTCTACAATGTAGGGGGAGGATCCGGCTTCTATAGGTACAGATGGGAGCATTGGTATACGTGTCCTCCAGGAGGAGGCGCAAGGGGCACAAGGAGCGTGCGTTGTAATGAATGGCAATCTGCAGGTGCGGGCGACGACTACTACGAAGTGGACTCCTTGTCAACGAGGTGGAATCCGCACATGATCAGGGTAACGGTTACGGACCGTTACGCGCGATTTTTGACCGCTGTTGTGGACACTGCATTTGTATTCGCTGAGGAGGGATATGGCGGCGGCTACTATGGTGGCGGCGGGAAAGGCAAAGGGGGCTTGGCCCGTCTTGATGAAGAACTGGAAGAAGACAGTGCCCCAATCCTGGAGGACAACTATCCGAACCCGTTCAATCCGTCAACGGTGATTCGCTTCTCGCTGCCGGCGGCCGGGGCAGTAACGTTGAAGGTCTACGACATGGCCGGGCGCGAGGTGGCCACGCTGGCCGATCGGTTCTTTGAAGCAGGCTCGCAGAGCGTCGCTTTTGACGGCTCGTCGCTGGCCAGCGGGGTATATTACTACTCCATACGGACGAAGGATCACACCGCAACCCGTACCATGCTGCTGGTGAAATAGCGAGGTGTCCAGATACGCATCCTACTGAGATTGATCTTCCTGACCTGCCTGCTGGTCCCGCTCGCTGCGCACGGGCAGAAGCTGATATTTATGCCTAGTGCTGGTCTGAGCGGTGTTACGGGTAGGCGCTGCCATCCTCCATCATTTTGGATTGGTTGCGCCTATCCCTTAACAACTTTGCACTTTATCATGCTAAGCCCTGCCCCCAAACTTGGGCCTCATATAAGGTATGTTCATCGTGCATCGCTTTTTCCGTTTACTGGTTATGGCTTCGGAATAGCCAGTTCCGGGAGGCGCCACTTCGTAGGTATTTCCGCCGGTCCAGATGTTTCTACCCCGAGATATTCCGTTTACTCTGGCGTCGATCTCTCTGGCTTCCATCACCGTGACAGCTGGCGGTTAGGTGTCCATGGGCAAGTCGGAGCGTTCATCATGCCCTTGAAATACTTGGGGCTTGGGATACGTCTGTACGGCAAGCCCGCTCTGTTCGGCTTGCCCGCAGCGTTGGGATACAGTCTCGACCTGATGTTCAGAATAGGGTGGCAAGGGCATTCTTATGCTACCCACGCCGCACTCCGCCGGTAGGGTGCAGGTCATGGACAGGTGAGATCTGCGTGAAGCTCTGCGAGGTCTGGTATTTTCATAAGGAGGTACTTGCTGATGACGATTCGCCGCTAGCCAGCGGGGTTTATTACTACTCTAGTGCTTGCCCGAAAAATGTCAGATCGGCTCTTCAGACCGGCAGTCTTGGGCGCATAGGGCGGATGTACGGGCGCGTGCGGCGGAAAATCGGGCATTTTGGAGTGTCGAGCGGCTGTTTTCGGGGCAGTTTCCCCAACGGCTGCCTGCGTTGTTTTAGCGAATGTTGCGCCGTTTTCCGATCTTAGTACCGTTATTGGCGTGATTAGTACGCTTCTGCCCCAACATTCGCCCGATTTACTGCTATTCTCGCGATCTTTGAGACACAGTTTGAGCTTGGGCACACGCCCATTGGAGAGATCAGCTTTGACGCTCGGTCCAGAGACGATATTCCGGCCGTGCTCCGTGGGCTGCAGGACATCTTCACGCACCGCGAGACCCGCGAACGGGTGTTCGCGATTCTGCGGGAGCAGTTAGGCGCGAAGGTCAATTTGCGGCGTGGTCGCCCCGGGCTGTGTCTGTGGCGGATCTTCGTGCTGGGCACGCTGCAGAAGGCGCTTGACTGCGACTTCGACCGTCTGGTGGAATTGGCGAACTTTCACACGGCGCTGCGCCAGATGCTGGGGCATGCAGATTTTGGAGATAAGCACCAGTATCGCCTGCAGACCGTTATTGACAACGTGCGTCTGCTTACCGAGGAGACGCTGCAGCAGATCAATGCGGTGGTGGTGGCCCGTGGGCATCAGCTGTTGAAGCACAGAAACTCTGATCCGCTTCACTGCCGGGCCGACTCAGCGGTTGCGAAGACCCATGTGGAGTGGCCCACCGATGTCCGTTTGCTGTGGGATGCGCTGCGCCGTCTGATCAGGAAGCTGGCACGTCTGTGCCAAAAGCATGCGATAGCGGGCTGGCGCAAGTCGCAGGCCTGGATCAAGAAAATGGAGCGCGCCTTTTATCGCGTGCGCACTTCCCGGCAGTGGCGTAGTACGTCGAAAGTGGCAGACTACCTTGCACTTTGCCGCACTATCGTGTCGAAGGCAACGGCTACGCAAGCGATATTGAGGCAAAACGATGTTGAAAGCGCGGAGGTGTCGTGGTATTTGCGGACTGGAGGCAAGCTGATAGACCAGGTATCGCGCCGTTTGATCCAGGGCGAGAAGATTCCGCACGGCCAGAAGCTTTTCTCCGTGCATGAGCCCCACACGCGCTGGATCAACAAAGGGAAAGGAGCGCCAGGCTAACTGGTGCCAGTACAGGGAGTGCAAGTCTCCCGTTGCGAATGATTAACCATCCACGCATCTCCTCGAGCCGTGCGTTTGTACCCGTGAGGGTACAGGCGAAGCGTCGGCAGAGGCGCGTGTGGGCAGGGCTAATGAGCACCGAAAACTGTATCGTCCGGGGTGCCGAGGCTTTCCTTTCGGTCGAAGGCAACACCTTCTTCGCCGCCAACGGTGAGGCGGAGGAGGGCCCCGCGGTGTCCGAGAACCCAGGCACGCACGTACGTACTGCACCGGGACCTGGGAGATCTTCAACTCGCCTCGCAGTCGTGCGGGGCCGCAATGGAAAGGCGCTTGCGCCGTAACCGGAGATGCACGAGTTGAAGAAGTCAGATGATCCCATACGGTGTGCTGGGCAGCGCCCAGATCAGGTGGGTTCAAATCCCACTGGCACCCGGATAGGGGGTGCCATATCCAAAGACGGGACTCCCTACCATTTTGTCAAGTACGAAGCAAGAAAAAAATGTCATTCAAATCGAAAAAAAAGCGCAAGCCCCAAGCAGGTTCTTGGAGACTGCGAATGATGTGTCATTGCACGTCTGACTCTGGAGCCATCGCTCAATGGCGAGGACTTGGAAAGGTCCGTAGCCTCCTTTACTGCGCAGCGGGCATCGGTTATTGTCCATAGGCTTCTGATATGATCCTTCAACTTTGGCCTTGAGGCCGGATGAGCCAGCGATCAGGCGGCAGCAGTCCTGCGACCGGAATCGAAGAGTGTGCCGTCGCGCAGCATGGCGCAGGCGACGGCCAGCAACCGGTCTGCGACCGAGCGCAGGGCGCGGCCGTGGGTGTGGCCGCGCTCGCGCAAGGCGCGGTACTTGGCCCGGCTGATGGGATCGTGCTGGACGGCCACCCTGCTCCAGTGATAGACGGCGTTTACCAGGCGGCGTTGGCAGGCCCGTCGGCGGACTACGCGCCATATTTTGCCGGATCGTCGGGTGACCGGTGCGACGCCGGATAAACAGCGCAGGGCCTGGTAGTCCCGGGAGCGGATGGGGCCCGATGCCTCCGAGAGCAGTGTCGCCAGGACAACGTGCCCTACACCTGGCAGTGACGAAAGGATCGCGGCGTCACGCGGCGTACGGGGTTTCCCAGACGGGGGCTCCTCGCTGTCAGCGGGGTCCTTTTCGCTGTCGGAGGGGTCCTTTTCGCTGTCGGAGGGGTCCTTTTCGCTGTCGGAGGGGTCCTTTTCGCTGTCGGAGGGGTCCTTTTCGCTGTCGGAGGGGTCCTTTTCGCTGTCGGAGGGGTCCTTTTCGCTGTCGGAGGGGTCCTTTTCGCTGTCGGAGGGGTCCTTTTCGCTGTCGGAGGGGTCCTTTTCGCTGTCGGAGGGGTCCTTTTCGCTGTCGGAGGGGTCCTTTTCGCTGTCGGAGGGGTCCTTTTCGCTGTCGGAGGGGTCCTTTTCGCTGTCGGAGGGGTCCTTTTCGCTGTCGGAGGGGTCCTTTTCGCTGTCGGAGGGGTCCTTTTTGCTGTCGGAGGAGGCCTCCTCGCTGTCGGAGGAGGCCTCCTCGCTGTCGGAGAGTCTTTCGAGGATGGCGGCAATGGCGCACTGGGCACCGCTGATCTGCTTCGCGACCAACTCGAGCCGCTCTGCAAGGTATCGGATATGAGAGGTTGCGGCCTCTACGACGCCGGGGGCAACGGTTACGGCTTTGGCACGCAGCGTCTGGATAACCTCCTCGGCTTTGAAGCGCCGTATGCGGTGTTTCTTCAACAACTTGGCCACAGAGGAGGGTCGCACCCGGCGGGCAGCCGTTGGCGTGGGCGCGAGCTTCCAGAGGGCCAGCACCCATGGCGCGGAAAGATCGGCCTTGAGTTCAAGGAACTGTGGGTAGTAGCGCCAGAGCTGGTCGCGGAGGCGGTTGGTGAGGCGGGTGCGCTCGGCGGTCAGCTCATCGGTCATGCGCGACCATTCGCGCAGCTCTACAATCTCGGCATCCAGCGGATCAAGCGCGCGCAGGCAATCCGGATCAGTGCGGACCGCGTCTGCCAGTACACGAGCGTCCCTACGGTCATCTTTGGCGCCCGCAGGCGAAAAACGATCCCGGAAGCGATCCAGCTGCTTGGGATTGATGGAAAAGACCTGAAACCCGCGCTCGAGCAGGCTGTCTACGACCGGGCCGTGAGGCGTCTCGATGGCGGTCGCAACGTGCCCGGCCTCGCAGGGTGCGCAGCCGAGCATCCAGTCGAGCATTTGGCCGATCCCCTCACCGGAGTGCGGGAAGGCCTTCTCGCCGAGGACCGTGCCGTCAGAGGCGAGAACGCAGGCCTGATGGGACTGGGAGCCCCAGTCAATGCCAGCAAAGATGGTCGGTTGAGAATGCGTGGATATGGTGGTTACCTCCTTTGTGAATGATGAGTGATGTATGACTGCGAGTCGCCGTGACGTTCCATCAGTCCCTGTATCGGTGCTCCAAGGCACGGACTCCCTACGGGGGGTATGTCACAGCACTCACCCGGGGCACAGATCCCGCCTAGGCGCTCGAAGCCGCAGGGGGTAATTGGTTGCTCCCGGGGAGTTGACTCGTGCTGACGCGACGCAAACGGAGCACAACGTTTCGTCGAAAGCAAGAAAAACGAGCTGGCTAAGTTTGGGATCATAGACTGTTAATCATGACTTCCGCCTTCTCCACCCCATAGATCACTCTACCGACTTACTCCGTTAAGCATCACGAACAAGATACAGGGGGTATGTCACAGCACTCACCCGGGGCACAGATCCCGCCTAGGCGCTCGAAGCCGCAGGGGGTAATTGGTTGCTCCCGGGGAGTTGACTCGTGCTGACGCGACGCAAACGGAGCACAACGTTTCGTCGAAAGCAAGAAAAACGAGCTGGCTAAGTTTGGGATCATAGACTGTTAATCATGACTTCCGCCTTCTCCACCCCATAGATCACTCTACCGACTTACTCCGTTAAGCATCACGAACAAGATACAGGGGTAATGCCTCGTCGGCCGGGATGTACCGATAAGCAAAGGTCTAAACGGGCACCGAGTTGGAAACGACGGAAACAGCCAAGACAGGCGCTAAGTTGGGACATTGTCGCGAGACAACCGGAGGGCAGGGTGTCCACCGCGAGGTGGAATCTGAAGGGCTTGAGGAGCAGTACCGGGCCGTAGTCAAGGGGGCGACCCCACGGACGAATCGGTCGGCCAAAGACGGGGCAAGGTCGAGCCGGCACTATGGCGGCGAAGGCGTTCTTATCCACCCGTCGTACCAAGGTGTGTGCGAACGGCACGGTACGGAAGATCTGGTTGTGGTGCGCCAGGCTAACTGGTGCTTTATAGGGGGTGCAAGTCCCCCGTTGCGAAAGACTAACCATCTACGCATCCCCTCGAGCCGTGCGTTTGTTCCCGTGAGGGTGCAGACGAAGCGTCGGCAGAGGCGCGTGTGGGCGGGGCTAATGAGCACCGAAAGAATCATTGTTCGGGATGCCGAGGCTTTCACATCGGTCGAAGGCAATACCTTCTTCGCCGCTAGCGGTGAGGCGCAGGAGGGTCCCGCGGTGTCTAAGAACCCAGGCACGCACGTATGTAATGCACCGGGACCTGGGAGGTCTCTCCATTGCCCAACCCCTCGGGGAGGGCCGCCAAAGCGTAGGCTAAATGCTGATCAGAGGATGCACGGTGGAGAGAAATCAGACGCGATGATAGTAGCTTTGAAGCCGGCGAACAAAGCGTGGGTGCCCACGTGGCGGAGCTGGTGGAGCGAAGCGTCGCGCCCAAGGGGAAATCGCGAAGCCCTGCACGTACCGGACACAGAGCCGGATTCTGCGTGTCCCATGGGGTGGACCGGTTACGGCTGCGGGTCGGCTTGCCGACTTGCTAACGTCATGCGCGCTGGCGCTACCCAAGGGAGGAGCCGGATGCGTTAGCGCGCACGTCCGGATCTGTGCGGGGCCCCCGGGGAAATCCGGGGGCTACCGCGATACCCCAGGAGGGCTCGTCACGTTCCCGGGTGGCACCGGGATAACAGCCCCTATAACCCGAAAGGGGAAGTGGGAACGGATGCGTGGCGAGTCGTCGGACGACTGCATAGTACTACAAGCCCGTCGAAAGTCGGGTGACCGCGCAAGCGGCGACCGGGTGGGTCGGGGAAGGCAGTCGGCAAAGGTGGTTTGGAGCGAGGTAATGGTAAGCAGCGAGTAAAGTCGATGAGGTGGAACAGTTCCTTTAGTGAAAGACCCGTACATCATCGGCTGAGGAGACTGTCGCATTGGGCACAATCCAACAGGGGAGAGGAAGGTCTACACCACAGTGGAGTACGGCCATGTACGATTGATTCCACTGAAACCTTCCTTGAACCCTCGACGAGACACCTTTGTGAAAGCGGCTTACGGGAAAACCGTACGAGCCGTTTGAGCGGCGGACGGAGGTTAGCCCTTCGGGGCGCCTCCTCCGACCCGACAGCGATGAAACGGGGTAATGCCCGTGGAGCGAAGGCGCCTCACTGCTGGTATGTTTTCCGACAATAATGGGAGGCACTGAAGACATGAAAGAGGCAACTATAAGCCTGCAGGACCTGAGGAGGAGAATATACCGCAAAGCCAAGGCAGTACCAGAGTGGCGTTTTTGGGGCATGTACGTGCATGTCTGCAAGCTGGAGACGCTGCAGGAGGCGTATCGTATGGCGAAGCGCAACGACGGTGCCCCCGGCATCGACGGCATGACGTTTGCAGCCATTGAGACGACCGGCTTGCAGGGGTTTCTGGAGTGCATTCAGCGCGATCTGATCCTACGGTGCTACCGGCCCTCGCCATTGCGTAAGAAGCGGATCCCCAAGGGCGGCGGTAAATTCCGCACGCTGGGCATTCCGACGATACGGGATCGCGTGGTGCAGGGGGCGCTGAAGCTGATTCTGGAGCCGATCTTCGAGGCTGACTTTCAGGAGGGATCCTATGGATATCGGCCAAAGCGTGCGCCGCATGCTGCTGTACATCGAGTAACTTCGGCGGTAGTCAAAGGAATGACCCGGGTCATTGATGTGGACTTGGCGTCGTATTTCGATACGATTCGTCATCACATCCTGCTCCGACAGGTCGCGCTCCGTGTTAAGGATCGTGACATTCTGTGGCTTCTGAAGCGGATACTCAAGTCCGGTGGCAAGCGCGGGGTACCTCAAGGGGGCGTCATCTCGCCGCTTTTGAGCAACATCTACCTCAATGGGGTGGATCGTATGCTGGAGCGCGCGAAGGCAGTCACCCGCGAGAGGGGGTATTTCCATATGGAGTACGCCCGTTTTGCCGATGACTTGGTGATCGTGGTGGACGGCTACCGCAAGTGGCGGTGGCTGGAGCGAGGCGTGTACAGGCGTCTACTGGAAGAGTTGGCCAAGCTCGACGTTTCACTGAACGTGGAGAAGACGCGGAGGGTTGATCTCACCCAACGGGAGAGCTTCACATTCCTGGGGTTTCGCATTCGTCGGCATAAGACGAAGCGGGGCCGTTGGGGCGTATTGAGCGTGCCTCGTATGAAGGCTCGTACAAAGCTCTTGCGGCGACTCAAGGAGGAATTCCGACGTTTCCGATCACAGCCGGTGGGACAGGTCATCGCTCGCATCAACCCAATATTACGGGGATGGGTAAACTATTTCCGCATAGGGCACTCGAGCCGATGTTTCGGTTACGTTCGTAACTGGGTCGAGCTTAAGATCCGGCGCCATCTGATGCGTGCTCGCGGACGCAAGGGTTATGGGTGGAAGCGGTGGAGTAGGCGGATGTTCTACGAGCGACTGGGGTTGTATGCTCAGTGGCAGATAGAGTACTACCGGCCGAAAGCGCGCCCACGCCAACTGCGCATGAACTTTGCGGTGTAATCAGCAGGTAAGCCCGGTGCGGGAAAACCGCATGCCGTGGTTTGACGAGGCGGGGCCTGGAAACGTGATTCATGGGAGCCGGACTGAGGCCCGGAGCGAAAACGACGGACAAGCCACCGGACCCTACGGGTTGGCGCGCCAGGCCCCGACCCTACCGGTGAGCGGCGGGCGGAAACGCGCTCCTCGGAGTGGCGCGCCGCCCGCCGACTCTACTAGTTCAGATGTACGAGATGTCGCTGCAGCTAGCCTGGTCTGCGCTACTTGCTGCGTTTATGACTGGATCGAGCATCCATGCGGTAATGCACGGCCATGTTTGGATCGCGCCTTCGGATGAGCCGCAGGCATCTGCATCAACTTGTAGAGCCCACAGGCATGCTGGTGACTGGGGGCACACTCCTATGGGAATGGCGCCCGGATCATGCGTCACACAATCTGGACAGAGCGCTCAGAGTAGCTTCGATCCACGGTGGGCATCAGCGGAAAAATGTAGGACTACTCGCCGGAGGGATCACAGCCCAGCCTCATCCAGTCAAAACCGAACAACTCGAGCGGAGATTGTACCGTCAGCTCCGTCTGCTGCCAGCCTGCCATCTGCCGATTTCCTGCAAGCCGAGAACCTCCTGCAAGTCGGCCGTCACGTTTTGGTGCATCGAAATTGCCTGGCGCGCCGCATGTTCACTGGGCTCGCTTCCGTAATTTTGACGGACCCGCCTTGGCGTCCATGCTGTCTTGTCTTCGCGGGCCTTAACTAGGCCGGTGCAGTTATGAAGCGTGCGGGCGCCGAGAGGAGTAGACCAAGGCAAGGTTCCATGCTGACGACGCCCGGGCGAATGCAATACGGCACGATGCAACCAAGTTCTGACGTACGCGCGGAAGAAGCATGCGGCACAGTCAGTCCCAAGGCAGCAATTCCGTCCGCGGCGGCAGCGTGAAGGAGCATTTCCAATTTGGATACGATGATTCTATGGCCACACAATCGTGACCGCCGAGCAGTCGTCTCCTCTGCATAACAACAGCTTGCGGCAAAGTTCGTAAACTCTGCGGCGTGAAAGACATTGAGCCATGGCCCGGCTGATACGGACAGGAGATACACCTGCAAAAAAGCGTCATGCGCACATGCGCTCGTGCGCAGAGGTGTTGCGCCTGTTGGCGCAGCGGTCCTCTTTTGACGAAGAGGCTCAGGACATGACTGCGTTTGTGGTATTCAACTTGCGCGGCATTTACCGTACCATTGATGACAGTGCGCAGGTCTGGGACGAGCGAAACTATTGGAAGAAGGCGGAGCGGCTGCGCTACCAATGGCTATGGAGCGTCAAGGCGGCGGACCACTTGGAAGTGCTCATTCGGGCAAACCGTTGGAACGAGGTGCCGCCTGCGCTCATTGCGCTGGTCCCACACTTTACCAGCATCACCGTTGTGACCATCACGCGCAATGCAGATTGGTGGTGTGGCGCCAAGCGTGCACTACTGAATGGCGACAGCCGCTGAGCTTAGCCTAACATGCATAGAACCGCAATGCCTGTACCTGGGGACCTGCTGGTTGCGCCTCCAGAGCTGCGCGACCCTAACTTCCGGCGGTCGGTAGTATTGATTTGTGAGCACGCAGCGGAAGGATCCTTCGGGCTGATCCTAAACCAGCCACTTGATGTGCAAGTGCGTGACCTGTCCCTGGACCTGCCCGGTGAAGCAATACTGTCGCTGGGAGGACCCGTGCAGACCGATACGCTGCACTTTCTGCATCTCCACGGAGACTTTGTAGGTGAGTCCATTCACGTGACAGGCCCCCTGCACTGGGGAGGAGACATTGGGATGGTTCGCAGGCTGCTGGAATTGGACATCGCTGGTCCTGATGATTTGCGCTTCTTCTTGGGGTATGCGGGCTGGTCGGCAGGACAACTGGAAGACGAAATTCGCCGAGGCGGCTGGTTCGTGGTAAACGGTCAGCATGAGTTGACATTCTCCGAGAAGCCTGCCAATCTGTGGCGGACTGTGCTGGCTCTCATGGGCGGGGAATACGCACTCCTGGTTAACTACCCGGATGATCCCCGTGTGAATTAGGAGATGTGGCTATTGATAAGCCGCATGAACTCGGCACGCGTCCGGTGGCTGTGAAGAAACTCCCCGCTCATCGCACTAGTGGCGGTGATCGCATTCTGCTTCTGCACGCCGCGCATCACCATGCACAGGTGGTTGGCCTCGATCACCACGGCCACGCCTTGAGGCTTCAGCGCTTCCTGTATGGCATCTCTAATCTGCACGGTGAGTCGCTCCTGAACCTGCAGCCGGCGCGCAAAGGCATCAACGACGCGCGCGATCTTGCTCAGGCCAACGATTCTGCCGTTGGGTATGTAGGCCACGTGTGCCTTGCCAAAAAACGGGAGCAAGTGGTGTTCGCACATACTGAAGATGTCGATGTCCCGTACCAGGATCATCTCGTGGTACGATTCCTCAAAGAAGGCTGACTCCAGGATCGCGCGTGCATCTATCCCGTAGCCGTGTAGCAGGAATTGGTATGCCCGCGCTACTCGCGTAGGCGTTTTGAGCAATCCGTCGCGTTGCGGCTCTTCCCCTACAGCACCCAGGATGGCGTGGACATGCCGGGCAATCTCTTCGGTGGCTTGCTCGTCATACTCTTCGTGGCGCTGGTATAGTCCGTCCGTTTTGGCCACATCATTGCTGCTGATCATTCGTTGGACCGAGGTATTCGGCGTAGTTTCGTTCGGTTTCAAAGAGGCGCACGCGATGAAGCCGACCTGCAGGGACATGTGGCGCCAACTCATTCCATATAGCGACAACAACATTCTCGGTAGTGGGCATGATGCCTTCCAGGAAGGCCACGTCAAGGTTTAGGTTGCGGTGGTCCAGATGGTCCACGACGTGTTCCTGAATGATTTGCTTCAGTTCGCCAAGGTCAAGGACGTACCCAGTGTCTACCTCCGGCGTGCCGGCCACGGTGACCTCAAGGAGGTAGTTGTGTCCATGCCAGTTGGCGTTGTTGCAAGCCCCAAAGGTCGCCTGATTCCAGGCGTCCGACTTAGTCGGGTTATTCAGGCGATGCGCCGCGCTAAAGTGGGCACGACGCGTAATGTGTACGGTTGGCATCCTACCGCTTGGCTTGGCAGTAAGTCAAACGGAACGAACAATGACCCTGTTTGTTCAGCTTGGGAGTGCACCTTCACGCAATGCGTCATGCCCTCCCCGACGCTCTTTCAGCGCATCATCCAGCGCGACATCCCGGCCGACATCATCTACGAAGATGCACACTGCGTGGCCTTCAGAGACATCGCGCCCCAGGCGCCAACGCATGTTCTGGTAGTGCCTCGCGAACCCGTTCCGAGCCTTGATGGGCCCGTGGAGAGCGCTCTAGCGGGGCATCTTCTGCATGTAGCCCACCTGGTGGCGCGGCAGGAAAATCTTACCCGTGGCTACCGCGTGGTGATCAACTGTGGAGTCGATGGTGGGCAGACAGTGAATCACCTGCATCTCCACATCCTTGGCGGGCGCGCTATGGCGTGGCCGCCAGGGTAAGGTGCGCCGCCTCCTGCTGGTCCTTGTGGCCGGCCTAGCGGCCAGCGCGCCGGAGGCCCAGGTGCTGCGCACCGGATTTGAGCGGGACGTGAACCGCTATCGGTGGACTTCTACCGCGACTCTGGCTACCACGGCAGGCGGCTGGGACCTTGCTGTTGACAATCGCTTCCTATCCGACGCGTACGTTCAATATGATAATCGCCTTCGCTTCCGCGACGAAAACATCTTAAGGGTGAGCGCCCAGCGCCCGCTGGCACGTAAACTGACCGCCCACATCCGCGGGAACATGGACTGGTTCGGGCTTAGCCGCGCCTTCACGCAGAGCCTCTACGGCGGGCTGCGTGCTGCACTGTCTACAACTGCATTTGCGGAACCCATCATTGGGGCGGCTGTAGATCGGCGGCCGGGCGTGCTGCAGGAAGATGGGTCGTTGCCGCAGCGGCTGGATGTAGGGCCGGCATTCGGTGCACGACTTGGCCTGCGGCACGCAGCCAGCGATGGGTACCAACTTAGGCTGGAAGGAGAGGGGCTATGGCAACAGATTACGCCACGCCGGGGGCATGCGGTGCAGTTTGCCGGCGGTGCCCGGCGTCAGTTTGGCGCCGCGCAGATCCAGGCGGAGGTGCAGGTCGCCTCGCGTCGGCGGGATACCTACCAATCGGCGTCGTTTCTCAATAGAAACGTAGCACGAAACGAAACCATCGAGGCCACGGTCAGCGACACGCTGAATGCGTCGCTGGAAGTTTCTGCGCCACTGAATGGAGGGCTGCGCTTGTTGGCCCAGGCATTTCTCAGGACCAACAGGAGACGGATTCGTACAAAGCGCGCGCCGGAGGAAACGCTGTTTTTTGACACGGACTTTGACCGGCGTGCGCTGGACGCGGAATTCGGCTTGGTGTACGACTCGCGCAACGTGGCGGCGCAGCTTCTGGTAGAAGCGACGGCGGCTTCCGAAGAGCGACGGCTGACCAATGGCGTTTCGCTGCCGCCCTCTGAGGCTGCGCAGAAAACCAATCTGCTCTTGCAAGCCGACTATGACGAGGGCATATTCGGGCTGCGAGGATCCATGCGTGCCGCCGTGCTGCCACGCCTCTCCGTTTCCCTGAGCGGCAGCAGCCGCATTGTGCGTCATGATACGCATCAAGCCAACCTGGACGACCGTGATGAGATATATCACCAGGGAGAGGTAGGCGTACAGTGGCACGTGAGCCAATACGTTCAGGCTGACATGCGGCTCTTCGGCTCGTGGTATCACGCCGTGTACCTCAAAGCGGAGCGTTCCGCCGAAAACAATGTGCAGCGCTCCTTGCGTCTACGCCCCGGCGTTCGCTGGGAGCCTACGCGTCATACGCGTGTGCAACTGGCCTCGGAGATTCGGGCCACCTATACCGTTGACGATTTCGTGCTTCCGGGCCGACGCCCGACCGACCAATCGGCACGCGAGATGCGCGTAGAGGCTGAAATAGACCAGGCACTCTGGCGAGACACGGCGCTACGGGTAACCGGCAGCTATGCGGACCTGCACTTGGGCCGGCTGCTGTGGGATTCGTTTGCGGAGATACCCTTCGACACGCTTCGCACGTACAACGCTTGGGTTCATATGGAAACGGGGCGCCGCTTGCGCGCCGACATCGGGTGGCGCCTGTACCTGCGCTCGGACTATGATCGGGCGGCGGCGGTGCGCTACACCAGGGTCGGGCCCAGTGGCGAGGTGTTGCGAGACAGCGAGGGTCGTGTGCTCACCGGCACAATTTTGCGACCCGGGCGCCGCTGGATCCGGCAGATGGGTCCTACAGCTGCCATCTTCTGGCAGCGGCAGCCCTCTGCTATGCGCCTGGATGTCTGGGCGAACATCCAGCGAGTCTATCACCGGCTGTACGGGGATCTTCCAGAACTGTCCGCTGCTCACATCCGCGCATCCGCGCGCCAGGGCACCCGTCGGCTCATACCAATGGTAACACTCACAGTGGTCTGGAGCTTGTAAGGCATGACACGGACTTTGGGCATTACCGGCGGCATTGGCAGCGGCAAGAGTGCCGCGTGCCGCATGTTGCAGTCGCTTGGCGCAAGCCTCTTTGTAGCCGATGTTGTGGCGAAGGACCTCATGGAGCGCTCGGAGGCCGTGCGTCAGGAGGTTATTGAGGCTTTTGGTGTCCAGTCCTATACGCCCGCGCTCAATCGCGCCTGGCTCGCTTCGCAGGTCTTCGGTGATGCCGAAGCACTGGATCGTCTGAACGCCATTGTGCACCCGCGTGTACGAGCGGCCTTTGCGGCAGAACGCGAAGCAGCGGTTCGTGATCGGGCAGCGCTATTGGTGCATGAGGCCGCGCTAATCTATGAGTCCGGCCTGGACGCGATGCTGGACGGCGTTGCTGTAGTTGATGCGCCGGAGTCCGTTCGTATCCAACGTGTCATGGCGCGCGATGGTGTAACAGTGGAGGCGGTGCGCGTGCGGATGCGGCACCAGCTGCCGCCAAATGAGCTTAAGCGGCGCGCAGACTATGTGATCGACAACAGCGGGTCGCTGGCGATGTTGCGTCCGCAGGTTGAGCGGCTATTTGCGCTGGCTACGGCTCGGTGCTCTCTGTGACAGCCGGCAGAGAAAACCCAAACGTAGAGCCACGACCAAGATGACTCTCAATCATGAGTTGGCTGCCGTGGGCGCCAAGGATATGCTTGACGATGGCCAGCCCCAGGCCCGTCCCACCGTGGCTGCGCGAGCGGCTCGTGCCAACACGAAAAAATCGCTCCGTCAAGCGTCCGACATGTTCGGGAGCAATGCCAATGCCATCATCCACTACGGATACCTTAACCAGGTGGGTTGGCAGTTGGCGGGCGCCGATTTCAACGTGTCCACCCGGGTTGCTGTATTTGACGGCGTTATCTACGAGGTTGGACAGCACCTGCCGAATTCGCTCTCGGTCACCGCTCACTGCGGGCAGCGAGGCTCCGATGGTGTGGCGCACGGTTACGTCCAGACCAGCAGCAAGTGGCTCAATGGACTCCGCGACTTCGCGCACCACGTTGCGCAGGCTGAACGGCGCCATAGTCATGGTCAGCTCGCCCATCTCGATGCGCGCGACCTCGGAGAGGTCCTCCGCCAAGTTGCCTAGGCGCACCGCGTTATGCTGTATCTTTTCCACGAAGGAGCGGCGTACCGCTTTGTCATTGAGCGCCCCATCCAGTAGCGTGTCTGCAAAACCGCGAATAGAAAAGATGGGTGTTTTGAGCTCGTGCGAGACGTTGCCCAGGAATTCCCGGCGATAGTGCTCTATACGCTCCAGCTCCCGCATCTTGAGCTGGACGCCAAGTCCCGTTTCGTTGATGAGCCGGATCAGCGTATCCAACTCATCGCTGGCGCGTTCAGTCCTGCGTCCTCCCAACGCCTCGAAGTTGCCGCGATGGATTTCCTCAACGATAGTTTGGGCCTGGGCGAGCCGTCGCTTAAGCAGTAGCGTAGCTGCCCAATACGTTCCAAGGCCTACTATGGCTATGCCCAGCACCGCGGCCCATGATGGCACGCCAGCATTCAGGAATGCCAGCACCATGAGTGACAGGGCGCTGGCCCCGGCTGCACTCAGTGCTATGCTCACGGATAAGCGATGTGTGACGGCCATGTGCGGTCATGGCAAGTGCCAACGATCAGGGCTGCTCTGCGAACTTGTAGCCTACGCCTTTGATGGTTTCAATAAACTTTGCGCCCAGCTTTTCGCGGATCTTTCGGACATGTACGTCTACGGTTCGGTCCACAACGTACACGTCGGTACCCCAGACCCGGTCAAGGAGCTCGCGCCGGGAAAAGACGAGTCCTGGTGAGCTTGCCAGGAAATACAGGAGCTCAAACTCTTTACGCGGAAAGCGCATAGCTACCCGCTTGCCTTCGCTATGGCGGAAGACGACGTAGCGATCGCGGTCAATTTCGAGGTCATTTACCAGCAGGCGCGCTGCAGGCTGGTTTTGTCGTCTTACCCCGCGCAGCAGCGCTTTGGCTTGGGATATGATGACACGGATGCTGGCAGTCTTGGGCAGGTAGCTGTCCGCGCCCACGTCCAGACCCTTGATGTGATCGTCGTCCCCCGACAGGGCGGTGAGCATCAGGACCGGAATGTGGCGCAGCCGCTGGTCCTGACGAAAGGCGCGGCACGTATCATGTCCATTCATGCGCGGCATCATGATGTCCAGCACGACCAGGTCGGGCGGTTGTCGCCGCGCGACCTCCAGCGCCGTCTGCCCATCCAAGGCAGTCTCCGTAGCGAGCCCGGCGCGCCGGAAGTTGTAGGTCAGGAGGTCGAGGATGTCGTCCTCGTCGTCAACGAGGAGGACAACTGGGGCCTCTTTGCTCGCCGAATTCATAGCCGAGTCCCTGCGGCGGTGATTGTCAGGGAAGCTGCCGCACCGCGGTAGCTCACCCATTCCTGTAACACAATAATTATAACTGTCTGCGACCTCGGAAACCAAGTCCCAGTTATTCTGAGAATCGCAAGTTCGCAAGCGCCAAACGCCTGCACGCAATCGAGCACGGCGGAATTCAGAACTACCCTATTTTAAGCTTTCCTGCCTTCTGCAGCAAAGAGTCAGCGTATTCGAGGCACGACACGCACGGAATTGGAGGCCGTCGCGGCTGGCGGTGAGGCGCCTGGAGTAGAGTTTAAGCTGTCAACAGGCAGGCGTAGCGACGCGGCGAAAACGGTCTGCGCCATGCTGAACGGCGGCGGTGGATCTGCGCTCTTCGGAGTCATGGACCGCGGGGACATTGTCGGCTAGGAAGTATCGACACAGACAGCCGAGAAGCTGATCCACGAGCTGCGCCGCATCGAGCCATACACGCTGCTTGATCCGGACATCGTACCGCTTGATGACAGGCTCAGTGTAATCGTTCTTTCCGTCACCAGTGGAGGAAGTCGCCCCTATTCCTATGACGGTAGGCCGTGCGTACGCCAGGGACCTACCACGAGCGTGATGCCACAGTCGCAGTACGAGCGCTTGTTGGAAGAGCGCATGCACTCAACTCGGCGCTGGGAGTTGATGCCAGCTCAGCAGCTAGGCGTGCAGGATCTGGATCACGCAGAGATAACGCGCACGGTCGACGAGGCCATACGGCGCGGGCGCATTGATGAGCCATGCATACGAGACCCAGAGCGTCTGCTGCTGGGCTTGGGTCTCATCGCAAATGGTCATATTCTCAACGCCGCCGTAGTGCTTTTCGGCAAGGCCAACCGTGTGTTTCCGTCCTACACACACTGCCTGCTTCGCCTGGCCCGATTTCGTGAGACTACCAAGAGTGCGTTCGAAGACAGCCGGCAGGCCTACGGTCATGCCTTCGATCTCTTTGTTAAAGCGCAGCAATTCTTAAGACAGCACCTTCCCGTTGCCGGGCGGCATTGTCCCCCAATCTCTTCGACCGCATTGACGACCCGCTGTACCCCTTGAGGCACTGCGCGAAGCGCTGGCCAACGCGATTTGCCACCTCAACTACGCCACCGGATCGGGGTTTCTTGCCATTGCCATTTATGACGAACGACTGGAGATTTCGAGTATCGGAAGCTTGCCCTTCGGTCAGACTCCTGCCGACCTCATGCGTCAACATCCGTCACGGCCATGGAATCCGCTAGTCGCTAACGTGTTTTATCGCCGGGGGCTGATCGAAGCATGGGGGCGCGGCACGCTCAAGATGGTCGAGCTTACCAAAGCAGCCGGACTTGCCGCCTACGAAATCGAAGAGCAGGCCGGAGCCGTCATCGTGCGCTTTCGTCCACGCCGCTACGTGGCACCTAGCCGCGTGGAGCATGCCCTCTCCGCACTCCAGCGTGAGCTATTGGGCATTTTTGCAGCGCGCGGACCCATACCAATCTCTGGGATTATGGAGCTACTCCAGACACCGCCAGCCCGCAGAACGGTTCAGGACAATCTGGCGCTACTGCGAAAGCTGGGCTTGGTAGAAACGAGCGGTCACGGACGTGGCGCCACGTGGCAGTTGAAGAGCAGTTAAACACGGTTGGTGTCGCGGATCTCTGCAAATGTCGGACACAACACATGCGCATTTCCGCCAAACAAATAGACCTGAGCTCGGGCACATCCGCAACTCACAAGCGACCCTGCCGGGAAATGAGATGGCAGGCAGGGCATGTGGCGTCTCCCTATTCGCAGGAATAGCCGCTTTATTGCAAGAGCACTCACAAAGCAACCAGGCGGATGCAAGTTTGCGCTACACTTAGGCTTTGGCGCAAATCACCCCGCGTGAACCTCATTGGTCGAAGCCAATCCTGCAATCCAGAGGCCAATTGCACCATTCTCAAGCATTCACCATCTCTTGGCATGTAGCCCGGATTGGGCGAAAGGTATTCGAGTCTTAATCCCCACTGCCTAGCGCCCGTGGGATTCAAGCTAGTGCACGAGGATCAGGGGCCGGGTAGAGACCGCTTGGCCACTCGCTAGCCTAGCGTAGTACGTCCCGGGCGCCAATCCCTGCGCATCCCAAGTCACTTGATGCACGCCCGAAGCCATGAAGCCCTGCAACGGCTGCGCCACGACCCGTCCCAGCACATCGACTATCGTCAGGTGCGCAACCCGCGGCGCTGTCAACTCAAATGAAAGCGAGGTGCGCTCCGCAAACGGATTTGGATAGCTGGATACCAAGGCGAAACCCTCGGGCGAGGACGCAAGGTCGTCGGTAGCCTGGATAGTCCCGGACGTCACTACGAAATGCGCAGGCGCGATGCCAGTCGCGAACTGGCGCAGAATCGCACCATCACGGCTGTGAATTGTCACAAACCCCGCCTCCGTGTATGGGTTGTCGGCATCCAGGCGCGCGGCGTACAATTCGTAACGGCCGCAATCGTAGGCCACGGCGCCAACGTTTTCGTCGCCGGCAAGGGCAATAGTCTCCTTGTACTGGTTGGTGGCCGTAGAAAAGATCAGGATGAGCTTTTCGCTGCCCCGCACCAGAAACATCTCCTGGTTTTGATAAGCAAAGAACACATCCTGCCCAGCGCTGGAAGCGCCGACTTGACTGTCAAGCGGGAGCGTCGCCTTCACGGCGCCCGTAGTTCCGTCCAGGATCACCACTGCGCCATTGGTGCGCTCCAACACGTCGGTGTAGTCGTCGTTGTAGACGGTGTTGCCATTGCAGAATACCCACACCTCATCCTCGTTATCCACCTCGAGGTGGCGTGGCCCATCGCAGCCCGTATCTATCGTGCTGACGACCGTGTCGGCCGCCACGACAATTACCGTTACCGTGCTGTCGGCACCAAATCCCGAGTTGGCTACAAAGGCAAGGTTGCCCACGACGGCGATGTCCTCCGGGTTGGTGCCGACGGGTATCGTGCCCATCACGGCACGCGACGCAAGATCAATGACGGTGACTTGCGCATCGTAGAGATTAGAATCGTACGCCTTGTCCGCAGCAACCACAGCCATGTACCGCGGGGACGGGATACCCGTGATCGGGGACTCGCGCATATGTGTGAACAGGTCGATGATGTCCACATTGTGAGACGTGTTGGAGAGGATGTACAATGTGCGATCATGCAAGGTGAGGCTCTGAAGGAGGGTCCCGAAATCCTCCAGGATCTGCGTGCTATTGGGCGTGGGTGCATTTGCGTCGAAGAAGGTGACCGATCCGTTGTTATCAGAGAAGTTGCCCTGATTGGCAACGTAAACCTCGTGGAAATATTGGGCCGAAGCAGAGGTGGAAACTACAAGGCATGCCACCAGGGCGGCGGCGTTAAACAGGGTCCGTTGCATGGCTGAGAGGAAGGTTAGAGGGTGAGTGTTACATCAAGTCGCAGTTGGCGCGGCGGCATTGGCTGCGAAGGCAAGAACTCGTAGCGCGTATTTAGCGCGTTTTCGCTGGCCAAGCCTACAACCAGCGCATGTTCTTTCAAAGGCAGATGCAGACGAAGTTGATTGTCCACGAGGACGAAAGCGTGCGCCGAGTCTTCGGACGAAATTGCCTGTGTTCCTGTGAATCGAATCGAGGAGAAGAGCGTCAAGCGACGCGCTTGATTTGGCGTGAAAAGGCGCACCGTTAGGTGTCCTTTGAGCTGATTTCGTGGAATCAACCGCATGTCTGCTGCGCTGCCTGCGCTCGTGCAGGTGTAGTGCACCCCAGCCGAGGCGCCAGCGCGTCGCGTAAGCCCAAGCCTGGCCGCCAGCGAAGCCTCAAGGCCGCGCAAGATTCGTTGTCTGACATTGTCCGGTGCCCAGTAGCCCGCCTGGTTGGGGCCCAGATGATCTCATCCGTGTTGTGGCTGACGAACGCGGTCAACTCTGCACGCCCGCGTCAGCAGTCCAGCTACGCTCGGGCCTCAGTAGCGGTTTACCGCTTGGCTGCCAGTACCGGTCGTTGAATGTAGGTACCCTGAATGCACGCCCGAGCGAGGCCTTGGCGTGCACTCTGCGCAGCAGGCGAACGCTGGCGCCGAGCCGCGGACTCAGTGCCACCTGCGGCCGCTCGCAGGTAAACATCCTGGCGGAGTGCAGAATACAGGGCAAGGGGCCCGTAGGTAGCGGTAGCCTGCGCGAATGCGGCAGCGTGCTTTTCTTGGGCATCCTTGGCCAGACTCGGGTGCGTGGCTTTTCCGTAGCCGCCTTCCAGCCCGCCGCCTACTTGCCAGCTGAGCCTGGGCGCAAGGGTTGCCTCGATCGTGGCTGTGCCGATGAAGGTGCGGCCAGTGTCGTCAATCCTTATCCGGCCGTTTTGATTGCGCAGCGCGCCCACCTGGGCCAGTCCGCTCATCCGCGGCGTGCCCCACGAAAAGCTTTGCGATCCATGCGTCCAAATCCGCATGTACTCGTCCCATTGTCGCTCCAGACTTGGCAGCGTGGAATGAATCGCGGGAAGGCCGCGCTCTGAATCGTTGTACAAAGCTGCCAGGCTCCACCGTCCGTTTGCCTGCACAAGGCTCAGTGATCCGAATGTGGCGCGGCGCCTCGCGCGGCGGAAAAAGCGCTTTGTTGCGATAGGGGAAGTCGCCGGTGGAAGCGTCGTACTCCCCAGCCAGAGTGCCCACAACGCGCCCCCGGCGATGTGATGCCGCAAGGCTCATCACCCGCTTGCCGTAAGAACCCCCACTCATCTCCAGGCGTAGCGGACTGCGCGCATGCCCGCCCTCATTGATGCGGCTTCGCAGGTGCACCACGCCGCCCACAGCGTCGCGACCATAGGCCGACGAGCCGGGGCCGGCGGTTATCTCAACACTAGTCAGGAAAAGTGAAGGCAGCAGTGACAGGTCGAGCTGCCCCAGGGAGGGGCTGGCGATCCGGTGCCCATCAAGGAGGATGAGCGTCGAAGATGTGGCTTGGCCACGCTGCGAAAGCGTTGCCAGACCACCGCTATAGCGCCGGATATAGAATTCGCTGCATGCTGCCAGGACATCGGCCACGGTTTCCGCACCCATGTCGCGTATAAGAGCGGCGCTGACAACCTGGGACCTGAAGGGCGACAGATGCGCAGCGACCGGCTGGCGCGTTGCCGTGACGGTAACCGTCGGGAGCGCATGGCGCGTGCTATCCTGCGCACGCGCGATAGCCGGCGGAAATACGATAAGGCACAGCAGGAGCCGCTTCATGCCTGGACCCCAATACATTTGCGGTCCAGGCCACGCACCAACGCAGTAGTGCCGGGCCGCAGACCCCAGTTCCCGGAGGTTGCTGGCGTGTAGCCTTCGGCAGGTTTCCTGACTCGCCGCGCATAGCAGGGAGAAGCCTGCAGCCTTCCCATCCGTAGACAGTGACTGCATGCTCCGGCGTATTCCCCCGCTTGGGACGTGAAGTCCCTAGCGCAGCCTACAATTGCGGGTACAGCTCCGGGATGGCCCACGAGGGGGCGGCACCGGATTCCCTAATCTTCTTGCGTAAGGGCAAAAAAATCCGAAGGCACTCGCTGCAAGGGTATGGGCCGGTGTGTTCGGTTGCAACCAGAGTAGATGAAAATCATGCGTAGCTAGAAAACTTGTGCCACGTGTTGGAAACTACCGATGAGTTAAGGTATTATTGGGCTTGGCCGTTGTTTCGAACATCCATTTGAGGGAGCATGACAGATTTTACACGACGCGGATTCTTAAAGGTCTTGGGCATCGCCGGGGCCGTTGGCACGGGCACGGCGATCGCGGGATGTGGCGGCGGCGATAGTGCGGATATGGCGCCGACCGACGAGCCGATGGAAGATGCGGCGCCGATGGACGACGCGGCTGCTGCCGACGATTCCTTTACCTGTCAGGATACCAGCGGTCTGGCGGAAGCGGACATCACCCTGCGCACGTCGTTGCAGTATACTGATACCTCGCCTGAAGAGGGCAAGAATTGCGCGAACTGTGCACTCTACGTCGTGCCTGAATCCGGCACCGGATGTGGCACGTGCCAGACCGTTAAGGGACCCGTTCACCCGTTAGGATACTGCACCATCTGGGCACAGATGACCGGCTAGCCTTTTTGCGCCTTTGATGGTGGCCGCATGCCTGAAGAGCTTGGATGCCCCAATTGGCGGCCGCTAGCGGAGCTTGGCCAGACAGGTTGACGATGGAAGGCAGTTCGCACCTAGCGGAGTCCCGAACCGGGCATGGATTCGGAGCCTTGCCCGTTTTCCTTACCGGGATCAGCACCATCCTCGGTGCGATCATGTTTCTGCGGTTCGGATATGCCGTAGGAAATGTTGGGCTTTTAGGGGTCTTTTTCATTATTGGACTCGGCCACCTTGTAACGATCCCTACTGCGTTGGCCCTCGCGGAAATCGCTACCAATCGGAAAGTGGAAGGTGGCGGCGAGTACTTTATCATTTCCCGGTCGTTTGGCACCACCATCGGCGGTGTCATAGGCATTTCACTTTACCTTTCGCAGGCCATCTCAGTAGCATTCTACATTATTGCCCTCGCGGAGGCATTTACGCCGCTTGCGGAAGGATTTGAACAGCTGGTGGGACTTCCATTTGATGTCCGGTTTGTGTCGGTGCCGGCGCTTCTCGGGCTTATGGCAACGGTGCTCTACAAAGGCGCAGACGTGGGCATCAAGGTGCTGTACGTGGTGGTGGCCGTGCTCATTGCAAGCCTTGCGATGTTCTTCCTCGGCAAACCCGTGGACGGCTTCGAGCAGGGCGCGATCTCCCTGGGAGCGAAAATTGCCAACCCTGACGCGTTCTTTGTGGTCTTTGCCATCGTATTTCCTGCCTTTACCGGCATGACGGCTGGCGTGGGGCTTTCTGGAGACCTTAAGAATCCCAGGGTGTCCCTGCCACGGGGCACACTGGCAGCGACGGTCGTCGGTATGATCGCCTACATCTGCATCGTGCTCAAGCTGCACTACTCGGCGCCGCCGGATGCCCTGGCCGCAAATCAGCTCATCATGGCGGACATCGCCTGGTGGGGGCCAATCATCCTGATTGGCTTGGGGTGCGCAACGCTCAGCAGCGCTATTGGGTCGATGCTGGTAGCACCACGCACGCTCCAGGCGCTAGGCGCGGATGAGAACATCCCGGGCAATGGTATTAGCGGGTGGCTGGCACACGGGCACGGAACCCTGAACGAGCCCCGTAACGCGACGCTGATTACTGGCGTTATGGCGCTTATCATCGTGCTCCTGGGCAACGTCAACATTGTTGCGCGTCTCATCTCGATGTTCTTTATGGTGACTTATGGCGCGCTCTGCGCCATAAGTTTTCTGGAACACTTTGCTGCGCGCCCCAGCTATCGGCCAACCTTTCGGTCCCGGTGGTATGTCAGCCTCCTCGGTGCGGTAATGTGTCTCTTTATGATGTTCCAGATGGACCCGCTGTTTGCGTTTCTGGCCCTGCTGATGATGGCAGTGCTTTACCAGGGCATGAAGCGAACCAAGGGGGGCGAAGGTGATTTGGCCGCCATGTTCCAAGGGGTCATGACGCAGGCCATGCGCTACATGCACGTGAGGCTCCAACGGCAACGCCGCGAAGAGGTTTATGACGAATGGCGGCCAAGCATCATCATGGTGAACGATCGCACCTTTGACCGGCGCAGCCCCATGATGATGGTGCGTTGGCTCAGCCACCGGCATGGCTTTGGGACCTATCTGCACCACATCCATGGGTATCTGAATGCCCAGTCCTTCGACGAGAGCAAGGAGGTCAAACGGAGCCTGATCGAAATGGCGCGCCGGCAAAAAAGCCCGGTTTACATGGACACGATCGTGAGTCCATCGATGACGTCGGCCCTGGCGCAAAGCCTGCAAATACCCGGGGTTACCGGCATGCCCAACAACATGGTCATGTTCGAATTCTCGAAGTCTGATCCGCCGGAGATCGTGGAGGACCTCGTTAAGCACTGCGTTTTTACCGCGAGCACGAAAAAGACCCTCTTGGTGTTGCGGCACGGGGAATATCACTTTGGAGAGCGAGATGCCATCCACATCTGGCTGACGTGGTCCGACCACATGAATGCCAACATGATGATCCTGCTGAGCTACATTCTGCTGGGACATCCGACCTGGCACGATGCTTCGATTCAGGTCTTTGCCGCGCTGCCCAAGGCGCAGGTCAGTGACGTCAAGCAAGAATTCAGCCGCCAACAGTCGCAGGGGCGGCTGCCGATTTCGGACAAGAACATTGAGTTCATTCCCACTGAGTCCGCGAGTGCGTTTCGGGCCATGGTGGCAAAGCGGTCCCAATTCGCGGCGCTGGTAGTGGTCGGATTCGGCGTGGACAGCCTGCTCGAGCGCGGGGCCGACGTGTTTAGGAACTACCCGACGCTGCGCGATGTGCTCTTTGTGCACACACCCGAGGAGATCTCCTTCGAGTGAGCGACGACGACGCTTGCCGCATGCAGATGCTAAGAGATTGCCGGCTCCTCTGGCTTATCGCTATGCGAAGACATTCTCGCGACCGGAATCCCGCACGAACAGGCAGCTTGCGCCTGTCTGCTTTATCATCGAGCGGATGAAGTCAAAGTCAGGCTCATCGCGCAGCCCAAACAGGTGCAAGTCGGCCAGCGGTGCCTCGGCCACATATGTAGCAAAGTCTCCACAGGCGACAACGACTTCTGTGTTGGGGATGCGTGCCAAATCCATGAGTAGCTCCATAAAGCGCGTGGCGCCCACGCGGTCGTCCTCAGATTTGATAACCGTCAGGATGCGCATGGATGCATTCCAGTTACGCATAAGCGTATAGGCGGTCAGCACCGACAGGTTAAGGTTGCCTACATTCCATGAAAGCTGCCAGTTGGGGCTCCGGTCCCGCACCCACACGTTGACGTAGCGCCGCTGCCCAAGCGACGCCCCTCTGTGCCGCGCGTAAATGAGTGCTCCCATTTCCAGGCTTGCGGCCTTACTGAGTAAGCGCCTGTATTCGGCGTTCTGCTCTTCATCCCGCGGCATGCCCAGAAAGACGATGTTGGGCTTGAAGAAGTTGCCCCGAAGCATCTGCATGCCGGAAATCACCCCATTCGCAAAAGAATTGTGGTCGAGAACAGTATGCGATGAAAACACGCCGTGCTCCCTGTACGTCTGGGCCATCCGTTCTAGTTGGGCATCCAAGTCCAAGGGCGCCGCCGGGCTGCTAATCCCAAAGAGCTTTACCGCGCCATTTGGGCGTGCGATGTTTTCAATGAGCGTAAACGCGTCGCGCATCACAGCGGGGTCCTCAACGGGGATCAGCAGGTTGGGCTTCCATGCCCGCTCCTGCTTGGTAGGGAGAGCGACTGCTTTTTTTGCAGCCCATTCCGAGAACGCTGTAAACAAGCCGCTGCGCACATCCTCAAACGGCGCATTGATCTTGCGATTGGCCAGGAAGAAGTAGAACGCCACCACGACAGCAACCGACACCAAGCTTACCACAGGATTGATAATGAACATCGCAAACACGGAGCCGACTAGCCCTATTAGAGGCACGATACGCGGAACTCGCAGCAGGGGCCGGAAGCTGATCAGCCCCAGGCTCTGCTCTATGAGTACCACAACGTTGAGCATCGTGTATGTAAGCAGAAAGAATATCGTGATAAGGGGGGCGATGGCATTCAGGTCTCGAATCAGCATTGACACGAAGACGAGTCCACCCGTAATCAGCATGGCGTTGCGGGGCTCGCCGCGCCGGGTGAGGCGACCTACCCATGTGCTCCGCGGCACCACGCTGTGTTCTCCCATCGCTTGCATGATGCGTGCCGCGCCCACCATGGAAGCCAGTGCGGAAGAAAAAGTCGCACCGAAGATGCCTGCGATCACCGCCGGTCCCCAGTACGCCTTATCGACCATCACGTAGTAATTCTGAGCAAGCTCTTCGGGTGTGGCAGAGCGCGCAACCCAGTACGCCAGCAGAATGTAGACCACAAAACTGACCGCAATAGCGGCCATGGTTCCGGTAGCAATACTGCGGCGCGGGTCCTTAAGCTCACCTGACATGTTGGCACCGGCCATGATGCCAGTGGCGGCAGGGAAGAAGACCGCGAAGACGACCCAGAATGACGTACCAGTAAAGCCCGTTTCTGGTGCACCCGGAAAGCGCCCCCATAACCCTACTTCGGCTATGTCATATTGCATCGATCCGGTGAAGGCCGCTATGGCGATCGATACCAGCGACGCGCCGATTACGGCCATGACAAGGTACTGTACGCGGATGGCCAGGTCCGCGCTCTTATAGGCGATGCCCCAGAGTACAAGCAGGACCGAAAGGTCGACCAGGAATCCCGAGTGAGTCGGAAAGACCCAGAGCCAGGCCTCCCTGAAGCCGAAGATGTACAGCGTGATCGCGAGCGCTTGCGAAATATAGCGCGGGATTCCCAGGCTGCCGCCCACCTCCAGTCCCAAGGACTGGGAGATTATCGCGTATGCGCCGCCGGCACCGATTCTGATGTTTGAGGTGATGGACGACATTGACAGCCCCGTGCAGATGGTGATCACGAAGGCGAGGGCTATGATCAGGAAGCCGCCCAAAAGGCCGGCATTGCCGATCACCCACCCCTCCCGCAGGTACATGATGACCCCCAGAATCGTCAGCAACGTGGGCGTGAAGACACCACCGAAGGTGCCAAAACGGCGCTGAGACTCAGGCTGTGTCTCCAGTAGCGGCATGTGCACAGACTTGTACTGCATGAAGGTAATCCAAATGGTCTTGTCCAACCATGCCCGAGGTGACGCGGGCTTTACTAGGCCAACCAGTCCATTTGCTATTTTGGACACCAAGCATCCCTGAAGAGACCATGCGCGTTACCATCCTTACAAACGAGTACCCGCCCCATGTGTATGGGGGTGCAGGCGTGCATGTGGAGTACCTGACGCGCGAACTCGCGCGCCATACCGCGGTGCAGGTCATCAGCTTTGGCGACCAGCACCTGCCCGGCGGCAACCCCGTGGTGCGAGGCGTGCAAGGCGGTGGCCAGCTCGGTGTACAGGATGCGCGCCACGCAAAGCTGTTCAGCACGCTGCAGCGCAACATCCGTATGGCCGCTTATGTCGCGCAGGCCGACATCGTCCACTGTCATACATGGTATTCGCATTGGGCTGGGTGTCTGGTCAAGCAGCTAGCCGGTGCAAAGCTGGTCCTAACTACACACTCGCTGGAGCCTCATCGGCCATGGAAGGTGGAGCAGCTGGGAACAGCCTATCATGCCAGCAGCTGGCTGGAAAGAACCGCGTACGAAAATGCGGATGGTGTTATCGCGGTATCGGAGCAGATGCTACGCGATGTGACTTCGCTCTACCGCGTGGACCCAGCGCGCGTGACGGTGATTCCCAATGGGATTGACGCTGGTGAGTACCGGCCAACATTTGACGAGGAAGTGCTTCGGCGCTATGGGGTTGACCCGAACATTCCGTTTGTGCTGTTCGTGGGCCGCATCACGCGCCAAAAAGGCATCATTCACCTGGTCAACGCCATTGAGCACTTGGCGCCCGGGATGCAAATAGTCTTGGCCGCGGGCGCGCCGGACACGATAGAAATCGCAGAAGAGATGGCGGCCAAAGTTGAACGCGTTCAGGCTGCGGGGACGCACCGCGTGGTTTGGATACAAGAGATGATGCCGCGCCCGGACCTGATCGTGCTCTACTCGCATGCACGCGTGTTTGTGTGCCCCTCGGTATATGAGCCGTTTGGCATCATTAACCTCGAGGCGATGGCCTGCGAAACCGCGGTCGTGGCTTCAAAGGTCGGGGGTATCCCGGCTGTGGTCCAAAACGGCAAGACTGGGATTTTGGTCGACTACGAACCGGCTACTTTCGCGCATGCATTAGCGAAAGCCCTAAGCGGCCTGATGGCGGATCCGGTACGCTGCGCGGACTATGGGCGACACGGCCGCGCGCGTGTTGAAGCCCACTTCAGCTGGCAGGCTATTGCGCTTCAAACATACCAGTATTACCAGACGCTACTGTAGGCGAGACTACTCCTGCCGGTACCACTGGACCTTACGTGTCAGGTACATCGTCAGGACGAGGGCGATGAAGAGGCCAATACTGCCGGACAAAAGGGCATAGTCTTCCAGCTGCAGCAAGAGGAACATGAAGAGGTAGATGACAACCAGGACGCTGCCAGTCAGTATGCTCAGTACCCGCGAGTGGTAAACGCTCTGGATGTAACAAGCTATGGCGGTGATGGTGGCCACACCCGCGAGAGCGTACGCTGCGTTGAAAGAGACGTGCTCCGAAATCGACAGCAGGAGCGTATAGAAGAGGCACAGCATCAGTCCCACCAGGATGTATTGGAACGGATGGGCACGCTTTTTCTGGCGTACCTCAATCAGGAAGAAGGTCAGTAGCGTCAGCGTAATCACAATGAATGCGTACCGCGAGGCACGCAGCGCTTTGCGATAGTGGTCCACGGGCATGACCAACGTTACTCCGAAGGCTGATTCCATAATGCCGTTCGTGGTGTCGCGCCAACGCTGCGGGTACGGGCGGTTAAGGTCCAGCACGTGCCACTGCGCGGTGAAGCCGTCCTGGCTGATTTCGCGCGTGTCCGGCAAAAAGGCGCCATCGAACTTGGGCGAAGGCCAGGAGGATTCGAGTGCCACCGTGGTCTTCTTGCCAGCGGGCACCACCTGAATGGATTGGCTGCCGTTGAGGCTGAAGTCAAAGGTGAAATCGCCCCCTTGCATGGCACCAACCCGCGCGCTGACGCCGGTATTTACTACGCCATCGGCTTCGATGCCGCCACCAAACGCCCTTTCTTCTCCATTCCACGAAAGCATGATCACCTCATTGATTCCGCGCATGTCATGAATTCCTACGACGACCGAGGCCTCGTTCCACAGGATGGCATCGGGATCTACCTCCCAGTCCGCGAAGCTGGGCGGAGCGAAACTTCCGCGAAGTGAAAGGTCCGCGGTATAGACCGTGACCTCATAGATGCCCCGATAGCGCATGCTGGGCGCCATGGTGCCACTTACCTGCAAGGACTCCGGCAGGAAATATGCGTGGCGCGTTTTGGACGCGAATTCCCCGCTGGCGGTCTCGCGCAGCTCTTTGAACGGTACCACCAGCATGGGGCCCGTGATGGTCTGGGCATGGCCCCACTTCTGGCTTACCTCTTCGGTGGCCTCGTCGGCGGTGCGGCTTCGCTCTTCAATGAGGACGGAGATGATGACGGATGGAATGATGAGCAGCACGATCACCACTGCCATGGAAAGCAGCTTGAAGGTGATTGAGTCCCGCATCCACTGTTTTGACTTTTCTATCACGGTGCGAATTGGTTTTGCTGTAGTAACTTCAGCTATGGACTAAACAACGGCCACGTCCCCGTCTTCGTATGCCGGTTGGTACTCCTGGACCGGCGGGCATGTACATACGAGGTTGCGGTCCCCGGCCGCGTTGTCTACGCGGCGTACCCTAGGCCAGAACTTGTGCTCACGGGTCCATGGCGAAGGGAAGGCGGCCTGTTCTCTTGAATACGGCAGGTCGTATCGTTCAGCGCTGACCTGCGCTACGGTATGTGGCGCCTGCTTCAGCGGATTCAGCACGGGGTCTGCTCTGCCGGTGGCGACGGCATCAATTTCCCGGCGAATGGACCGCAATGCGTCGACAAAGCGGTCAAGTTCGGCCTTGCATTCGCTTTCGGTAGGCTCCACCATCATGGTGCCGACCACGGGCCAACTCATCGTCGGCGCATGGTACCCGTAATCAATAAGGCGCTTGGCAATGTCCAGGGCGTCAATGCCGCATTCGCGCTTGAAGTGACGTAGGTCCAGAATAAACTCGTGCGCCACGCGCCCGCGTGTGCCACGGAAGAGTACCGGATAGCATTCCTCAAGCCGCTCTGCCAGGTAGTTGGCGTTCAGGATTGCGACCATGGCGCTGCGCTTCAGGCCGCGCTCGCCCAAGAGCGAGATGTATGCCCACGAAATCAGCAGGATGCTCGCGCTGCCGAAGGGCGCGGCAGCCACGGGCCCGATGGCCTGAATGCCTCCGGTAGGAATGACCGGGTGCCCGGGCAAGAATGGCTTCAGGTGTGCCGCAACGCATATCGGGCCCATGCCCGGGCCGCCCCCGCCATGCGGGATGGCAAAAGTCTTATGAAGGTTGAGGTGACACACGTCAGGGCCATAGGTCCCCGGGCGGCACAAACCGACCTGGGCATTCATATTCGCGCCATCCATATAGACCTGGCCGCCGTGCTGGTGGATGAGGTCGCAGATTTCGCGGATATCTTCGTCAAAGACACCGAAGGTGGACGGGTAGGTGACCATGAATGCGGCCAGCCGATCCTTATGCTGCGTGACCTTGGCCGTCAAGTCTCGCAGGTCGATGTTGCCCTTGGGGGTAGTCTTTACCACCACCACTTGCATGCCTGCCATCACTGCGCTCGCCGGGTTGGTGCCGTGCGCAGAGTCGGGTACGATGCATACGGTACGATGGTGGTCGCCTCGACTCGCATGCCACGCTCGGATTACCAGCAGGCCGGCATATTCGCCGGAGGCCCCGGAGTTGGGTTGCAGCGAGACGCCGTCAAATCCGGTGATTTCGGCGAGCCATGTTTCCAGGTCCTGAAAGATTCGCTGGTATCCTTTGGCCTGGCGTGGCGGAGCAAACGGGTGCATGCGGCTGAACCACGCCCATGTGACCGGCGCGAGCTGCGTTGCCGCATTCAGCTTCATCGTGCAGGATCCGAGCGGGATCATGCTTGTGGTGAGCGACAGGTCGCGCGATGCCAGTCGGTGCAGGTAGCGCATCAGCTCGGTCTCCGAGTGATACCGTGCGAAGATTTGATGCTCCATGAATGGCGTCGCACGCGCATGTGCGCCGTGGTAGCCGGGCTCAAGTTCGGCGGCGACCATTTCCGCGGTAATAAACGCCGTGCATGCCGCGGCCTTGCCGAATATGTAGAGCAGGCGTGTAAGGTCCTCCGCCAGGACAGTTTCATCCAGCGCGATGGTGACAGCGCCATCGGGAAGGTAGCGCAGGTTAACCTCCTCATGCTCGGCGATCAATCGTAAATTTGCGGGAGCTTGGTCAACGCAAATGGTGTCGAAGTATTCCTGATGCCGGAGCGTATAGCCCAAGCTCTGCAGGCCGGCCGCCAGTACCCGCGAGAGGCTGTGGACGCGGGTGGCGATGCGCCGCAGGCCATCGGGGCCATGGTATAGGGCATAGGCCTGTGCAATGACGGCCAAAAGCACCTGCGCGGTACAAATGTTACTGGTTGCACGTGCGCGCTTTATGTGCTGCTCACGCATCTGCAGCGCCATGCGCAGTGCAGGCTTGCCATCCGCATCGACGGAAACGCCGATCATGCGTCCAGGCACTTGGCGCTTGTAGGCTTCACGCGTAGCAAAAAAGGCAGCATGCGGGCCGCCATAGCCTAGCGGCACGCCAAAGCGCTGTGAGTTGCCGACCACTGCATCGGCCCCCAACTCGCCGGGTGCTTCCAGAATCGCGAGGCTTAACAGGTCCGCACAGACAGCGACATTGGCGCCGGAAGCGTGCGCGTCCTCAATGCAGTCGCGGTAGTCATTCAGTGCGCCGTCGGTCGCTGGATACTGCACCAGTGCGCCGAACACTTGCGGCGCGAAGGACCATGCGCGGTGGTCACCCACGTCGATTTGGATACCAAGGGGCTCCGCCCGAGCCTCCACGATACCGATGGTTTGCGGATGGCACGCATCCGACACAAGAAACGTGTCCTTTTCCTTCGTGCGTGCTAGCCGATGAAACATCATCATCGCCTCAGCGGCAGCTGTGCCTTCATCGAGCAGCGATGCATTGGCAATCTCCATGCCGGTGAGGTCGATCACCATAGTCTGGAAGTTCAAGAGTGCTTCCAGGCGTCCCTGTGAAATTTCCGCTTGATACGGCGTGTATTGCGTGTACCAAGACGGGTTCTCCATGATGCCTCGCAGGATGGGGCGCGGCGTCACCGTGTCATGGTATCCCATGCCGATGTAGGACCGGAAAACCTGGTTCTCATGCCCGATGTCGCGGACGAGGTCCAAGAGCGCGTGTTCTTCACACCGGGGCGGCAGGTTGAGTGGCGACTTTGTGCGAATAGCATCCGGGACGGCTTGGCGGACCAGCTCCTCGAGCGTGCTGACGCCCAGCACTCGAAGCATAGCTTGAATATCTTGTGCCGAGGGGCCGATATGGCGATCCTCAAAGTGCTCACCAAAACCCATATCAATACTCATAGCGTGGCAAACGGGCAGGCTTCAGGAAGCCACATCTAACGATCTGCGGTATTCGCTGTTCGTTGCGCGAGCTTCTCCAGTGCTTTGCGAGCAGCCTTGTGTTCTGCTTCCTTTTTGTTGCCTGCCTGTTGCTTCGCGCATGCCATCGTGCCCACCTGGACTTCTACCGTGAAGGTCGGGGAATGTGGCGGGCCCTGCTGATCGATGACCCGGTACTGGGGCTTGGGCCAGCCCCTGGCTTGCACAAGTTGATGCAGCTGGCCCTTGTAGTTCTTCTTCTTGGTCTGATTGGTTTCCTGCCTCTTGAGCTTTGACAGGGCAGCGCGCGAGGCCAGTTGCTCGGCCTCTTTCTTCGAAGGTGCGTGGCCCTTGCCGCGCACCTGGTTGCCGACATCCACTGCAACCTTGAACACCCTCGAATGCGGTGGCCCTTTGGTGTCTACAACGGTATAGGTGGGGTGGGGCCATCCGCGGGCTTGTGCATACTCCTGAAGCAGGCTCTTGAAGTTGTCCTGCCGCGCTGCCAGAGCCTCAAGGTTGACGCCCTCCAGCATTGAACGATGGATGAATCGCTTGGTGATATGGAGCCCACGGTCCAAGTACAGCGCTCCGATCACTGCTTCAAGGGCGTCGGCCAGCAACGCGTCTTGGTCGCGCCCGCCATGCTGTGCTGCCCTGCTGCTCATCTCAATTGCGGCGCCCAAGCTTAGGGACCGTGCAACGTTGGTCAGCGCCGATCCCTTGACCAATTTGGCGCGCAGCGGCGTGAGGAAGCCCTCCATTTCGCCCGGAAACAATTCGTACAAGTATTCTGCTACCACCAGGCCAAGGACGGCATCGCCCAGAAATTCCAGACGTTCATTCGAATTCAGGCGGCTCCCGGGCTGGTTGGGCTTGATAGACCGGTGGCGCAAGGCCTGCTCGTAGAGCGATAAGTCGCGGATAGATTCGCCCAGCATTTGTTCAAGCCGGGCCTTGGTCGCATGGCGGCCGCGGGAAAGGAACGGGAGCAGGCGCCGAAGTACGGCGATCATAGGCAACTTTTTTCAAACGTAGGCATACCTTCTAAGGTACAAACCGATTCTATATCACATATGCTTTGGGTCCTAGTTCCACTGGCCGCCTTGATGCTTGCGGGTTGGATGAGTTGGATTGAATACAAGAAGGAAAAGTCCGAGGTGGATGGCAACCTGCTGGAGCGCATCAAGCAGAACGAAATTGCGCTGCAGTCCGCCAAGAAGCGGATTGAAAACCTGGAAACGATCGTCGTAGGCAGTTTGGAGGAAGGGTCGGAATCGACTTCGCTGATTGCGGACGAGGACAGTGCGAATTCTTTTTCTGCTCGGGCAGCGCGCGCGCCCGAAGGGGCCTTGGCCTAGATCTGCGCTGCGTGCGCCGTAGGCAAGCATTATTTTGTGGCAGGGGAAAACGCCACGCAGCAGGCTGCCGCTTCAGCAGATAGTGGACGCTGATTTCTTACGGCAGTGCATTTAGCACTGCTGCAGTGGACGTCATGTCACGAGAGAATCAAATCTGGCCGTGCGGCTTGGCTTACGGAGCAGCGGCTTGGTTGTCTTGGCGGTTGGCTGATCTGGTGCAGGCGCTAAGCGGAGGTCGGACGCGACGCACAAAATCAGACAGCTGGCGCGCCAGAGCCCAATGGTAGAGCTACACTCTGATTGTGGACAATGCATGCAAATCCAACCCCCTCACCGCTGTGGGCAAAGAGGGGGCCAGTTGGTTGACCGGCAACCAGACCAGCAGTGACGGGGGCATGAGAAACATCTACGCATCGTCGTAGGAGCGAAACACTATTGGCTTGGTGCCGTAGGAAGATGTGAGTATAGCATGTGTGTTGCGTACTGATACTATATATGGCATGCACTAAAAGTCACTTTTCCAATTGGGTAGTCTCTCATGGGTGCTGTCCTTTCCGGCCACCGTAGCTGGAAGTCGTTTCTGCGGCACAGACTCCTGGTTCACGTACTCAACGGCTATGTCGCGCAGAACTGCTGATCTGTAGGCCGACAGGGCACTTGTCGGACATCCACAAGGTAAAAGGAACGCCTGCAACGTGAACTGTTCGGCACGTCTAAACACCGGCAACTCTAGGTCACAATCCCCATGCCATCGAACATCGAATGGACCGACGAGACGTGGAATCCTGTGACTGGGTGTACGCGCGTTTCGCCCGGGTGCGATAACTGCTACATGTTTGCCCTTTACCCTCGCTTAAGGGGGATGGCTGTCCCTGGCTATGAAAGCGGCCCGACTCATGTCCGGCTTCTCCGTGAGCGCTTGGAACGCCCCCTCTCCTGGGTGAAAAGGCGGCGCGTATTTGTCAACAGCATGTCGGATTTGTTTCACCCCAGGGTGCCGTATGAATTCATAACTGAGATATTCGAAGTCATGAAGCGTGCGGCGGACGAGCGAGATCATGTGTTTCAGATTCTCACAAAACGGCCGGGGCGTGCAGTCGGATGGTGGAATGAGCACAACGCTTTATTTGACGGCGGCTGGCCGAAAAATGTCTGGATTGGCACTTCAGTCGAAAACCAGAAATACGCTCCGCGGATTACCGTGTTGGCGCGCCTGCCAGCCACTGTCCGATTTGTGTCCGTTGAGCCGTTGCTTGCGCGTGTTGATCTAAGAGAGTGGTTGGATAAGAATACACTTCAGTGGATCATCGTTGGAGGAGAGAGCGGACCTGGAGCCAGACCTATGAATATCGACTGGGCGCGCGACTTGCGGGACCAGGCTTGCGAGGCAGGCGTAGCGTTTTTCCTCAAGCAGCTGGGAGGAGTGCGAAACAAACAAGGGGGAACTGCTGCAGTGTTGGAAGGCAGGACATGGACACAGATGCCCTAAGGGCGAACGATAAGCTATGGGTGAGAAAACCCCAAGTTTTGGCAGTACCGGACTAAGCAGAAACTGAAAATTCTGCGAGAGTACATGGATAGTTATACGACGGCATTAAAGAGCGCTCCCTTTCGGCTAATCTACGTCGATGCCTTTGCCGGATCCGGTCGATACAAGATGCCTGATGCCGAGGTGCAGCGGCTGGGTGAAAGGCCCAGTTTGTTTGCGCAGCTGGGCGACGGGTATGCTGAGATGGCCGAATTGCATAAAGGATCAGCCACGCTTGCACTTGAAATAGAAAACAAGGCCTTCGACCACTTCAGATTCATCGACAACGACCACGAGTGTGTGAAGTCGCTCGAGGAGAAATTAAAGCAAAAGCACCCTAGTCTCGATATCGAGGTTAAATGCGAAGATGCGAACATTTACGTGCCCAGGTTTTGCCGGAAGATGTCATGGAATGAGCGCGCCCTGATGTTTCTGGATCCGTTTGCGACTGAAGTCTCTTGGACTACGGTTGAAGCCATAGCTAAAACCCAAAAGATTGACTGCTGGATTCTTTTCCCGCTCATGGCGGTCACTCGCATGATGCCAGGAAAGAATGAACCAACGATCCAACTGGCGAGCCAGTTGGATCGAGTCTTCGGCGGACGTGAATACTGGAACAAGGGATACGTTGAATATACTCAGCCAACACTTTATGGCATTGAAGCAGGGCAAAAGCGACTGCAAGGGAGCGAGCACATTGCACAGCTATACAAGGACCGTTTGAATAGCGTGTTCAGCCGCGTCGCGAGCACCTCACGTACGCTAAAGAATTCGAGAAATAGCCCCTTGTTTGAGCTATTTTTCGCGGCGGGCAACCGAAAAGGTGCTCGTATCGCAATTCCCATAGCAGATCACATTCTGAAGAATTTGTGAAAGGACGCTGCGTGCCAGCTTGCGTTTCACACCGCTGGGCGCTGCACCATGCACGATCTTGGCAGCGTCCGCACCGCAGCCAGGTTTTCGAGCCCAGGCGAGAAACACTCGCTAACGAGGTGTGGGTTGCCACCGGAACTCCACCAGGACTGTTGGTTGGCTCGCTCGTTGCTGAACGCTGACTACGCATCAACGCTCCAACTGACTGCCCTATTGCGACATGCGCTGCAGCCCACCTCTCTCTGCTTTGAGCGCTAGCTGCTTCGAGCCAGACGTGTCCCGGGGTAGCACCATATCCATCTGTTACCTACGTCGCAGGCCGCGCGCTGCATTGGTGCGTGGCTGCACGGCAACGTCCAAACAAGTATGCTGGAACACCGGGACTCCTGGCATGTACGGTCGCGTCGACGCAAGATGTTAGGCAACTCCTTACATTCGCCCGAAGCACCCTAGGCCCAAGCTATGCCTGTTCTCCTACTCTTCGGCGCAATAGTCGTCGTGGCCGGGGCAATCCTTCTGGTGCTTTGGCAGATTGCAGACCGTCGTGTGCGCCCCAGGCTCACCGCTGGTGAAGCGAAAGCGCTTTTCGAAAGGCTCGATGCGGCCAAAGAGGAGCGCCAAGACATGAAGCGCAGGCTTGAGCAGCTGGAGGCGATCGCGTCCGACAAGCCGCTGCACGAAGGTCTGTGACGCTGCTATGGCCTCAGCCACGCATGCACGGCCCGTGCGAGGCGGGCGCCCAGGTCTGCTGACGCAGCGCGATCATACACGCCGCGGGTAAGGATGACAAGCACATAGGACTCGCCTGACGGCGGGTACACGATGGCGGCGTCGTGGTGGATGCGCGTGATCCACCCAGTCTTGTTGGCTACGCGCACCTCAACAGGGAGTCCTGCAGGTATCATCTCATTGAACTCGCTCAGAAACATGGTAGCCACCATGGCGCTGTCGGCTGCACTTGACACCGCCGTGCCCTCTCGCAAGTGCGCCAACAGGTCGGCTAGCGCCCGGGCAGACGTGTGGTTGCTCAGGCCGAGATCGTAAGCCTTCAGGTCCTCTACGCCCCGCAAAACGCGCATACCGGAGGCGCCTAACCGATCCACGGTGCGCTGAATGGAATCGGCTACCAGGTAGTCAATGAGGAGATTCGTCGCCAGGTTGGACGATACGGTCATCATCTGGTGGATGAGCTCCCGGAAGGTCATGTCCTTGCCCAAACGCTCGTAGATCGCGTCGTCCGAGTCATCTTCTATGCTGTAGAGCGAGCCGTCTACGATGGAGCGAAAGGCATTCAACACGGTGAGCGAGTGGTCCAGCAGAAGTGTTCCTTCAGCCGCACGTCGATACGCTTCAATCATGACGGGCACCTTCATGGTGCTTGCGGCATGAAAGGTGCTGTCCGCCCTGAGGTTGACCTCTGTTCCCGTGGCCGGGTCGCGGATGGCGACTGCCACGGTAGCGTCGGGCTGTGTAGCGATGATGGACTCCAGCGTTTCCACCAGCGTGGGCTGCGCCTGGTTCACCTGCGCGGCGCCAACAAGCAAGAGGCAAAGAAGTGCACGCATGGCTCTATATACGACATGTACGGATATCCATTATGATAATGCCTTTGGCACCCAGAGCTTCAAGCTCGTCCATGATTCGGTTCGCTTCGCTACGCTGGGCCATAGCCTTTATTGCCACCCAGCCCGGGCGGCTAAGCGGCGCAATCGTAGGTGCCTCAATGCCGGGAGTGATGGCACATGCCGCCTCAAGCACATCTGAAGGGCAGTCGTATTCCACCACGATGTACTGCTTGGCGAGAATGATGCCGCGGACGCGTGAAAGAAATCGGTGCACGCCCTCGTCCTGCTTGAGTGCCGGTGGGCGGGCGACCAGAATTGCTTCGGATTCCAGGATGGGCGGGCCGATAGTTTCCAGCCCCGCGTGAAAAAGTGTCGTCCCGGTCTGTACAAGGTCAGCGATTACATCGGCTACGCCAAGCTTAACAGAAACTTCCACGGCGCCATCAAGTGGCACGAGGCGGGCCTTTAGCCCTCGCTTCCGCAGATCCTCGGAAACCAGGTTGGTAAATGTGGTGGCGATGCGCAGACCGCCCAAGTCCGCAAGCGTGAGTCCTGAGCCAATCGGCGCGGCATAACAGAGGCGCGCCTTGCCAAAGCCAAGCGGCAGCACCTGAATAAGGGGAGCCTGGCCTTCAAGGAGCAGGTCGCGTCCAGTGATGCCCAAGTCCAGAACACCGTTATCGACGTACGTGGCGATGTCGCGCGGCCGCAGGAACGTGAAGGTTACGTTCTGCGCGCTGTCTTGCACGGACAGCTCACGTCCGGTGCGCCGGCAAGAATATCCGGCTGCCTCAATCAGGGACACAGCGCCTTCCGACAGCACGCCTTTGTTGGGTAGAGCGATCCAGAGCATGGTTTCGTTACAGGTAGCGATAGACATCTTCCAGCTCCAGCCCAAGCGCAATCATCATGACGTGCACATGGTAGAGCAGCTGCGAGATCTCTTCTGCGCACCTCAAGCGGCTTTCGTGCTGCGCAGCCATCCAGACTTCCGCAGCCTCTTCAAGAATCTTCTTGCCGATGGCATGGGGACCATCGTTTACCGCCCTGACGGTACGCGAAGTAGGGTCCTGCGTTTGTACTTTGTGCTGAAGCTCGGCAAAGAGCTCTTCGAACCGTTTCATATCGTGCGGATGCAGAATTCATTGATATGATACAGCACGGCACGCGGTTTGCGTACCTGCTGTCATGTAGACTTTGGCGAAAACTTACTCATTCCCATGTTCCGCGCCTGCACGCTGTTAGCGACGCTCCTTGCTGCCACCGGCAGCGCAGCGCAGCGCGCGACCATATTCGAGGCACCACAGAGCGACCAGCGCGTGTCCTACGCGCTGCATGTCTCGCTGGATAGCGAGGCGCGGACCCTGAATGGCGCCGGCCTGATGACGTGGCGCAACCCGGATGCCGTGCCCGTTGACACGTTGCAGTTCCACATGTACTTGAACGCATTCAAGGATGAAGGCTCCACGTTTATGCGCGGCCGAGGCGGAGCGCCACGCAGCTTTGCGGCAGACAGCGTTTGGGGCCGGATCGAGTTTACGCAGCTTGAGACGTCCGAGGGCACAAGCCTTTTAGAGCGCACTTTCTTCATTCAGCCGGACGACGGCAATGCGGACGACGCTACCGTGGCTGCCCTGGTATTGCCCAAGCCCGTGATGCCGGGCGAGACGGTGGAGCTTTCGTTAGCGTTTACGTCGCAGCTGCCCAGAATACTGGCGCGAACAGGATATCTGGAGCGGCATGACGGAGCGCCGTTCTTTATGGTGGCGCAGTGGTTTCCGAAGTTCGGCGTATATGAGGTGCCCGGGCAGCGCTACGTGCCTGCGGACGCGCCACGCGGTCGGTGGAACACGCACCAGTTCCATGCCTACAGCGAATTCTACGCGGACTTCGGGTCCTATGACGTAACGATTGACGTGCCGGCAGGCTACGTCATAGGTGCAAGTGGCGTCCGCACTGAGGCATACGAAACGGAGGGGCGTCGCACGGAGCGCTACATAGCCGAGGACGTGCACGACTTTGCGTGGACAGCCAGTCCGGCATTTGTGGAGTACACACAAGCGTGGCGTCATGTCACGCTGCGACTTTTGCTCCAACCGGAGCATCGGGGTCAGGCGCGTCGCCACTTTGATGCCGCGCGTTTAGCTTTGGAGCGCTACGACAGCATGGTCGGCGAATATCCCTATACCACGCTGACGCTGGTGGACGGGTTGGGGCAGAGCAACGGCATGGAGTATCCGACCCTGATCACGTGCGGGACCCTGTACCAGGCGCCTGCGTGGGCTCGGTTGCTGGAGCTGGTACTGATCCACGAATTTGGCCACCAGTACTTCTACGGCTTGTTGGCTTCCAATGAATTCGAAGAAGCCTGGCTGGACGAGGGCATCAACTCGTATGTCGAGGGCAAGGTGATGGACGACCACTTTGGGGCGGGGAGCGTGTTTGATATTCCCGGGGCACCGATTGGAGACGCCGCAGGCCACAGGCTGCGGTACGCCAAAGACTCGCCGGAGCGCGGCGCGCTCTATACCAACAGTTGGGAATATGCTTCAAGCAGAGAATACGGCAAGGCGTCCTATTCCAAGAGTGCCACTGTCCTGCACACTTTGGAAGGCTACCTGGGGTGGCCGGCAATGCAGAACATTTTGCGCTCCTATTACGACCGCTGGCGGTTCAGGCATCCGACCACGAGAGACTTCCAGGCGGTAGTCGAAGCGGTATCGGGGGAGGATCTGGCGTGGTTCTTTGATCAGTATGTATATGGGACGGCGGTGGTGGACTACGCCGTAGAGGAGCTGCAGGTTAGCCAACTCAAGAGTGGGGACCATATCGCACGGGTACGTGTGGGGCGCAAGCGCGACGGCGTTTTTCCGCAGGTGGTGCGCGTGGAGTTTGAAGATGGTACGTCCGAGGACCGCATTTGGGATGGCAGGGCATCCACAAAGGCATTTACGTTCACGCATATGGCCCCTGTCCGCTATGTGCGGGTTGACCCGGATTTTCTGGTGAAGCTTGACGTGAATCGCCTCAACAATGGTATGGCGGCAGCGTCGTCGCGCGTGTTTGCGCGAAAGCACGTCTCCAAGTTCACGGTGTGGATGCAGTATGCTCTGCGAATTGTGGAATCGCTGTTCTGATGACGTATCGCACGCTGCTTAAGAAAGGCGCACAGGCTGCGCGCGCGCGCTGGTGGCTCGTTGCTCTCGTCTATGGCGTGGATGCGACGATCTCCTTGGCCACGGCCTGCCTTCTGGTGGCGCCTCTGCAAGAGGTCGTCGGCACCTCAGGATTTGCAGCCGACCTGGCGAGCGGCTTTGATCTGGCGCTTTGGGCCGACATCCTGGAGGCAAGCGGCGCGGCGCTATGGGCGCAGCGTATCCATATTCTGTGGATCGTGCCTGCGAGTATAGTTTGGAAGGCCGCGGCAAGTGTCGGCCTATTACATGCGCTGCAGGGGCCGAGTGGCTCTTTCTGGCGTGGGTCGACTTGCTATGTGCTTCGCAGCCTGCTCCTGGGTGCGATATTCTTGTGCATGGCCCTGATTCTGGCAGGGCTGGCCGTGGCCCTCGTCTTAGCGGTAGGGCAGCTCTGGTCGGGGGAAGTGGGTCGGTTCTGGGTCTTGCTTGTCATTGCTCCCGGGGCGGCAGCGATCGTGCTGTCTGCCTGTACGGTAATGCGGGATGTGGCCCGTGCGGCCATGGTGGTCGGGGAGCAGTCCGTCTTCGCGGCGATAGGCAGCGGGCTCACTACGCCATTTCGGCATAGGGCCATCTGGGTGCTTTTTGTTGCCTGCGTAGTGATCGGCAGCCTACTGGCGGGCACGTCCGTGCTGCTTGAGTCAAACGTCACGGCAGCCACACTGACGCCCATGGCAGGGCTTCTAGCCGCGCAGCAGGCAATCCAGGTCCTGATTGCGGCCGTTATTGTAGCGTGGTACGGGGGCCTTGCTGCCTATGCCCAGGCGGCGGGGGCTGCCCCGCGGACGCGGAGCTGAAGGCGAGCTGCAGTCATACTTGCCAGTCAACGCCGAGCGCTCCACACCGCCCTCCGGTGGGCCCGGAGGCGTCAGCGTATATGTGCTGCGGCAAGGTGTGAAGGATTGGCGGTAGGCTATCCGGCGCAGAGTACGTGCTGCGCCTGGGGCTGCGGCACAAAATCGTCTGCAAAGAGCATCGTGAGCTGCAGGGCCTGCATGCTCCGCTCGACGAAATAGTCGTTCATGAAGGCGATGAGTGCCATCCGCTCCTGCGGCCGCGCCTCCGTGGCATCTAGCATTGACAAGAATCGCTTCCACAGGGACTCTTCAATTTCTCCCTTCACGTACCGGGCAAAAAGCGTTGGCAGTAACGCCGAGCGCCTGGATGCAGAAATGTGGTTCATGATTTCCGGCTCTTTTGTAGTAAGACACACCCGCAGCAATCGCAAAAATCGGGCCAACGGGCCTAAAAGGAGCCTGACAGGAAGGCTCTCTGTGGCATACTGGCTATATGCAGTACACGCAATCACGAGGCTTTAAGCAACAAGGGCGGTATGAGATACAGTGTGCTGCTTACTTCTGGTAGACGTGGTCCGGCGCAGCAGGTTGCGCCAGCAGCTTCAGAAGCGGTACCGTTGCGGCCTACCCGTGCCGGGAAGGTATTGGAAGCGCTCTCACTTCCTGCGAAGCACCCGAGAAGACTGAATGGCTATCGCGGCAAGACGATTTCTCTGCGCAAGCGCGCGACCGGGATGCCGAGCTGTTCCCGGTACTTTGACACCGTACGCCGGGCGATCTGGAAGTCTTGGGCGTCGAGTATCTCTGCGAGTTTGCGATCCGATAGAGGGTCGGCCTTGTCCTCTTTGCTGACGATGTCTTCGATGATGGCTTTGACCTCTGTATTGGACACTGTGTTGCCGCTATGCGTCGCTACGCCTTCGGAAAAGAAATACTTCAGTCCATAGACGCCGAAGTCGCACTGCACGTACTTGTCGCCAGCCACGCGGCTGACCGTGGAGATATCCATGCCGATGGCATCGGCGATGTCCATAAGTATGAGTGGTTTCAGGTGGCCCGGGCCGTAGGTGAAGAAGTCCCGCTGCTTTTCCACAATGGCGCGCATTACCGCCAGAAGCGTCTGGCGGCGCTGGTTGATGGCATCAATAAACCAGCGGGCAGACTCAAACCTTCGCTTGAGGAACTGGCGCGTTTCGGCCTGTGTGCCGCTACGTGGCACCGGTCCGCTCCTGGGTGTCAGTTGCTCAAGCATGTCGTGGTATTGGCGCGAGATGCGGATACGGGGGCCGCGCGCGGTGGTGAGTGAGATATGAAATTCATCGCCCACGGCGCGTACTTCAAAGTCCGGCGTGATGTAGTTCTCCTGCGTGGTGATAGTGCCTTCCCCCGGTTTGGGGTTAAGCCGCTGGATGATATCAAAAGCGTTTTTGAGCGCACGATCGTCTATGCCCAGCTTCTGGCGGAGTCGGCCGAATCGCTTCATGGTGAAGTCTTCAAAGCACCGCGACAGCAGCGTCAGCGCGGTGTCGCGACCGGGTGTCCCCTCGCGTAACACCGACAGCTGCACCAGGAGGCACTCCTGGAGGTCGCGGGCCGCGATGCCGGCCGGGTCCAGTCGCTGGATACGCCACAGGACATTCTCTACCTCCTCTATCGAAAAACTCTCGCCGCAGGTGAACATGAGGTCATCGACGATAGAGAGTAGCTCGCGGCGCAGGAACCCATCGTCGTCGATGGAGCCGATTATCTGCTCAGCAATTAGTGACTCCTGAGAACTCAGGTCAAGAAATGAAAGCTGAGAGCGCAGATGGTCTGCCAGGGACACCTCCGCCACCAGCGGGCGCTCGGCGCGCTCCTCTTTGTCAACACTTGTCTTATGCCCATAGAAGTCGTCTTCGCCCGCCGGGAGCAGGTCTTCCCAGTCAAAGTCGTCGTCATTGTCCTGCGTATCCTCAAGGTCGTCCTGCGCAGTATCCCCCAGCTCGACGACCTCTTCCAACATGGGATTGGCTTCCAGCTCCGACTGTATGCGTTGCTCAAGGGCAAGGTTGTTCAACTGCAGCAGCTTGATGTACTGGATCTGCTGCGGAGAAAGTCTCTGCTGGAGTTTGAGCTGCTGTTGAAGGTTCAGCATCGCTTACACCAACACGTTGCCAGCCATGGTGGGGTCCTATAGGCTGTGCCTCCACGTTTTAAATCGCCCGCTGAAACGTAGCCAGTATCGTTATGTTTGTAAAGGTTACCTTGCTTTTTGTGCATAGCCGCAGGCAATCGTCCTTCTGTCACGCCGCCACGAATGGGTTCCAAACCAAGCCCAACCTCTCCCTACCTGCGCGAGGAGGACCTTGAAAAGAAGCTCCGTCCCAGTCGCCTGGACGAGTTCATCGGGCAGCAGCGCATCAAAGACAACCTTCATGTATTCATCACCGCGGCTTTGGGGCGCGGCGAGTCGCTGGACCATGTGCTGCTGTCGGGGCCGCCGGGCTTGGGTAAGACCACATTGGGTCACATCATCGCCGAGGAGATGGGGGCACGTATCACGACCACAAGCGGCCCAGTGCTGGACAAGCCGCACGCCGTGGCCGGCATCCTGACCAAGCTCAACCAGGGTGATGTGCTCTTTATTGACGAGATTCACCGCCTGGGTCCGGTAGTGGAAGAGTATCTCTATTCGGCAATGGAGGACTACTTTATCGACATCGTCATCGACTCGGGCCCCAGTGCGCGGAGCGTAAAAATTATGCTCCCACCGTTCACAATGGTGGGTGCGACCACGCGCAAGGGACTCCTGACCGCACCGCTCAGAGCCAGGTTCGGGATCGACTTCCGGTTTGACTATTACTCGGCCCCGCTCCTGGAAAAGATACTAGTACGGTCCGCCAAGATTTTGAACGTGGCTATAGATCCGCAAGGTGCCAGCGAAATCGCGCGGCGCAGCCGCGGCACGCCGCGCATTGCTAACCGACTGCTGCGGCGATCACGCGACTTTGCGGATGTTCATGGCGACGGGCGTATAACCTTGGCTATAGCGGATCGGGCACTGGCGGCACTCGATGTCGACAGGGAAGGCCTCGATGATATGGATGCCCGCATTCTTACCACGATGATGCAGAAATTTGACGGCGGCCCGGTGGGCCTTACCAACCTCGCAGTGTCGGTGGGCGAGGAGCCCGGGACCATTGAGGAAGTGTATGAGCCCTACCTGATTCAGGAAGGCTACATGCAGCGCACGCCGCGCGGCCGGCAGGCAACGGCCAAGGCGTACAAGCACTTCAGCATCAAGCAGCAAACCGACCTCTTCAACCAACCTTGACGATCACGATGAGAACAGCAATCTTACCGGCGGCGCTACTGCTGATTATGGGTGCGTGCCAAGCTGGTGATCAAGGTGCAGCCATGATGTCCATTTCTTGCCCGGAGGGAGGCGACAACGACGGACTGGTGCTGCAAGACGGATTCTGTGCCATCGTGGTGGCCGACTCGCTGGGGCGCGGCCGACACCTGGCCGTACGCGAGAACGGCGACATCTATGTGGCACTGCGCCAGAAAAACGACCATGGCGCCATCGCCGCCCTGCGGGATAACGACGGCGACGGGCGCGCGGACACGATCGCCTTCTTTGGCGAGACCGGTGGCACCGGTATCCGCTTCCGTGGAGATTTCCTCTACTTCGCTGCAGACACGTTCATCGTGCGGTACCCGATGATGGGGGATGGACTGCTGCCGGTCGGCAAAGCAGAGCCTATAGTGACGGGGTTTGTCAACCAACGCAGTCATGCCGTAAAGCCCTTTGAGTTTGATGAAGCTGGCAACCTGTATGTCAACGTCGGCGCACCCTCAAACGCGTGCATGGAGCAGAGCCGAACGCCGGGGAGCCCGGGTCAGGACCCGTGCCCGCTTTTGGAAGGGACCGGCGGCGTCTGGCGTTTTGCGGCTGATGTAATCGGGCAGACGATGACAGGCGACGGGGTCCGCTATGCCATGGGTGTACGCAACGGTGTTGCCAACGCATGGAACCCCGCCACGGGGAAGCTCTATGTGGTGCAGCACGGCAGGGATGACCTGCATCGCTTTTGGCCAGACCGCTATACCGAAGAACAGAACAACGAGCTGCCCTCCGAAGAATTCTTTGAGGTCGAAGAAGGCGACGACTTCGGGTGGCCTTATTGCTATTACGACCACCATCAGGGCATAAAGCTCCTCAATCCGGAATATGGCGGCGATGGCATCGAGGCTGGTCGCTGCGCGGCAGCGAAGGAGCCGATTCACGGGTTCCCGGCACATTGGGCGCCGAACGACCTGCTGTTTTATCAGGGAGCGCAGTTTCCGGAGCGGTACCATGGGGGTGCCTTTGTGGCGTTTCATGGCTCCTGGAACCGCCAGCCGGTACAGCAGGGCTTCCAGGTGACGTTCTTGCCGTTTGTGGACGGCGCCATTGCAGGCGCACCCGAGGCGTTTGCCGACGGGTTTACGGGTACGGATTCCTTGGCCGTGCCGAACTCCGCGCGCGCACGTCCGACAGGGCTGGCTACCGGACCGGACGGGACGTTGTATGTCTCCGATTCCATGAAGGGCCGCATCTGGAGAATCATCTACCAGGGGAGCTGAAGGGCTGAAGATGGCACCAACTGCGTTGCCGGACTTCCTGGCAGCCTTGCGGTCACAGTGCGAGGGAGAAGTTCGCACGGATGACTACAGTCGCATCCTATACAGCACGGATGCGAGCATCTACCAGGTGATGCCGCACGGCGTCTTGCTGCCGCGATCGGTCGCAGATGTGCATGCGGCAGTTTCGCTTGCCGCGCAGCACGGGATCACGCTGGTGCCACGGACCGGTGGCAGCAGCCTGGCGGGCCAGGCTGTGGGGAAAGCGCTCGTGATCGACTTTACGGCACACCTGACCCGGGTACTGGAGGTTTCTAAGGAGGAGCGTTGGGTCCGCGTTCAGCCCGGCATTGTGCTGGACCGCCTCAACCTGGACTTGGCGCCCTATGGCCTGCAGTTCGGCCCCGATCCTGCCAGCTCCAACCGGGCGGCGATGGGGGGTATCGTGTCGAACAATTCCACTGGGAGCCACTCGATCTGCTACGGCATGACAGCGGACCATGTTCTGGCCATGAATGTGATACTCAGTGACGGGTCACGAGTGCACTTGGGGCCGCTGGAAAGCAGCTCGTTGGAAGAGGTGGCGCAGCGCAGCGGGCTAGAAGGTGCCCTATACCGCGGCATTCAGGGCATGGTATCGCCGGCTGCCAACCGCGAGGCCATTATCAGCGGCACGCCGCGTCACTGGCGGCGCTGCGGAGGATACAACCTCGACCGCTTTGTTGGAGCAGGGCCGTCCTTTCAGTGGCCGCAGGACAATCGCTTCAACCTGGCCAAGCTGGTATGCGGTGCAGAAGGGACGCTGGCCGTCATTGAAGACGTGAAGCTGAACCTCGTGCCCATTCCACTGGTCAAGGGGTTGGGGGTTGTGCACTTTGAGAGTCTCGAACACGCGCTTCGTGCCGTCCCGGTGATCTTGGAGGTCTCGCCCAGCGCCGTGGAGCTGCTCGACAACCTGGGGCTGAGGCTCTGCCGCGGGGTGCCGAAGTATGCGCGGCTCTTGACCCACTTCATTGAGGGCGATCCGGATTGCGTTTTGATCACCGAATTCTACGGGGATTCGCAGGCCGAGGTGGCTTCCAAGGTGGAGGGCCTTCGCAGGCATCTTGGAGACCATCATACCGGCGCTGTTGTGCCGGTCTTGGATCCCGCCCGGCAGGGCGATGTGTGGACCGTGCGCAAGGTGGGGCTTGGCCTCCTTATGAGCATAAAGGGCGACTACAAGCCGATCCCGTTCATTGAAGACGCTGCTGTGCCCACACAGCATCTTGCAGAGTACGTGGAGCAAATCGATGGTTTCTGCAAGGATCGTGACACGCGCGTAGCCTACTACGCGCACGCCAGCGCCGGCTGCGTGCACATACGGCCGCTCATCAACACAAAGGTGGCCACAGAGCTTGCGAAGATGCCTGAAATCACCGCCTTTGCCGTGGAGCTATTGCACGGCTATGGCGGCGCCCTCTCCAGTGAGCACGGCGATGGCCGCGTCCGAAGCTGGATGAACGAGCGCTTTTTCGGTCCCGCCCTTTATTCGCTCTACAAAGAGGTCAAGCATCTATTCGATCCGCAAGGCATCTTAAACCCCGGAAACGTGGTTGACGGGCCGCCGGTTACGCAGAACCTGCGCTATGGCGCAGACTATGGCGTCATCCCTTTTCCATTAAGGCTGGATTGGGGCCAGGACCTGGGCTTCGACCGCGCGGTCGAGATGTGCAACGGCGCGGGCATCTGCCGCAAGGAAACGGCGGGCACTATGTGCCCGAGCTTTATGGCTACGCGCGAGGAGGAGCACTCTACACGTGGCCGTGCCAATGCCTTGCGCGCGGCCTTGTCCGGGCGGCTGCCGCAAAGTGAGCTTACCAGCCGCCGAATGTACGAGGTCATGGACCTCTGCATAGAATGCAAGGCGTGCAAGGCCGAGTGTCCGTCCTCGGTGGACATGGCCAAGATCAAGTTCGAGTTTCTGGCCCAGTACCAGGCCAAGCACGGCATTCCGCTTCGGAGTCGCCTCTTCGGCAGTGCTGCCCGCCTGGGCCGACTCAATAGTGGGCCGCAGGCGGGGCTGGTTAATATTGTGCTGAAGAACAAGGTGGTACGCCGCGGCATGGAAGCAGCGCTCGGCCTTAGCAGGCAACGCACGCTGCCAACCTTTGCGGTTGAACCCTTTACGCGTTGGTTCAAGCGGCGACCGCGCACAAATGCGGCGAGGCCGCAGGTGGTGTTGTTTCACGACACGTTTACGACGTACCACGAGCCTCAGATTGCCATTGGCGCCACGGAAGTTTTGGAGGCGGCGGGCTTTGAGGTGCTTCTTCCAGGGCACCGGTGCTGCGGGCGGCCGATGATTTCCAAGGGACTGGTAGACGCGGCGCGTAGTGCAGCACGTCACACCGTGAACCGTTTGGCCCCCTTTGCCGCGCGCGGTCTCCCCATCGTCGGATTGGAGCCGAGCTGCCTGCTGTCCTTACGTGATGAGTACCTGTATCTCTTGCCGGATGACGCACGGGCGCGCCAGGTAGCGGACCACGCCCTCCTTTTTGATGAGTTTCTTGCTCGCCTTGCAGACGAAGGGCAGCTGCCGCTGGATTTCACACATGAGGCGCGGCGCGTGCTCTTGCACGGTCACTGCCACCAGAAGTCGCTGGTAGGGTCCGGCCCCAGTGTACGTGTGCTGTCCTTGCCCGAGGGCTATGTAGTAAGCGAAGTTGACTCGGGCTGTTGCGGAATGGCCGGCTCCTTTGGCTACGAGAGGGAGCACTACGACCTGTCCATCAAGATGGCCGAGCGCCGGTTATTGCCAGCGGTGCGCGCAGAAGACGAGGACACGATCGTAGTGGCGGCAGGGGTTAGCTGCCGCCACCAGATCAAGCATGGTACGTGCCGCGAGGCGTTGCACCCCGCTGAGGTCATTCGGCGCGCGCTGCTTTCGCCCTAAGCGTGGCCGTCGTCGCCCTCGGCTGGTCCGTCGGCGTCTTTGGCGTGCAGCTTCACGGCCTTATATCCCCCGGTCATGCGGTCGCGGATATACATGATGCCAAAGACCAGAACGAGTATCAGACCAAAGGGGGCCAGAGTGCGAAAAGAACTCCTGCCCCCGTAGTTGTCTGCAGGGTTAAGCAAAGCCTGGGCGTCATCCACGACGGGCAAGTCTAGCCCGGTGCCCACGATGGCGCGCAACAGCTGAGCTGTCCTGCCAGGTGGCAACCAGTTGGCTTCTTCGATTTCGCGCTCTTCAGCCAGTAGTTCCTGAACCCGCGCCTCATCTTCAGGGGTTCGCACGGTGTCGTCCAGTGCTAACAATGTAATCTGGATCGTCGCCAACGAATCCATAACGGCTTCGGCTGCCAGGATTGGGTCAGTAACCGACTTTATGTCGTCAACCACGGCCATGATGTCTATGGCCTGTGCCCCGGAGGCCATAGTGGGGAGCACCTCCGTGGCCTGAATGAGGATGTTCTTGGTTGTGTTTTCGGGCAGTTGGCTGTGCCCCTTCTGGTCAGCGACCCCGCCCAGCCACGGCGTAACCAGGAAGGAGGCGAGCATCCCGATGGCGCCCATGACGCCAAGGCCCAAGGCCCCGCTTTTCGGGTTGCGCTCCGAAACAAGCCCCAGCATCGTTGGCCAGAAATAGGCTATGCCTACGGCCCAGACAGCCGCCGTAGCAAAGGCCATAAGCGTTGTTTCGGCCATGCTGAACAGGTACAGGCCCACCACGGCCAGGATTGATCCGAAGAAGAGGATTCCGGTAGGGGTCAACACACGGACCACGGGCGGCGCCAACAGGCGCAGCGTGCCCATGATGCCGAACACGAAGCCAAAGACCAGGAGTCCGTTGATGCCCCCGGCTTGCAGGACCGGAGGTACCCAGGAGGTTGGTGGCAACTCCATTGAGGCGGTCAGCAGCATCATCGGCATCATGATGAGCATGATGGGCGCGAAGAGTGCTTTAAAGGACTGGCCCACGGATACGCCTGCGCTGACACCTTCGGTCGGCGGAAATGGCTCCATCAACATCATGATCCCGTAGCCGAGCGCCGGAACGAGCACCAAAAACAGCTGGCCGCGCCATCCGATACCGATCGTAGCAAAGACGAGCGTCAAGACGATCGCGGCAATGACGTTGCCGTACGGAAACCACATGTGGAAGTGGTTTAGTTTCGATGTCTTGTCGTTGGGATAGAGTGCCGCCACGAGTGGGTTACAGCCAGCCTCGACCAGCCCCGCTCCGAGGCCGCAGCAGAGTGAGCCTGCCACCGCCGACACATAACCCTGCGCGGTCATGACCAGGATCGCGCCCGCAACGTGGCCGACAAAGGCGCCGCGCACGATCCACCGCATGCCTATGGTGTCGCACAGCGGCGAGAAGATGACCTGGCTGATGGTGAAGCCGATAAAAAAGACACCCGTGAAGACGCCCAGTTGGGCGTTGGTCAGGGCGAACTCCTGCTTCACTGTAAAGGCGATGCCGGAAATTACCGTAAAGGCGAAGGCCGTGGTGAGAAGGGCCAGGCAGCTACCCCAGAAGAGCTTGTCTCGCTTGATCATTAGATTTCTTAGGCTTGGCGCCCTTGCAGGCGCGTGGACATAGCAACTAGATTACGGTAAGGATAAATAAGGAAAATCTGCGAATGCAACCCCTTCTGATTTTACGTGCCTTTGGCCACACCTTTCCGGTGGTGCTCCTTCTGCTCTGCGCGTGCGCTAAGCCTGCCCCCGATATCGGCAAAGACGATCCGCGCCGTGCTGCCGCACGGGCCGTAGAGGGATTCGAGGTAGCGGAAGGGCTCGCGGTAACGCTGTTCGCGTCGGAGCCCATGATCACCAACCCGACCAATATCGATGTCGATGCGCGTGGCAGGGTTTGGGTCTGCGAGGCCGTGAACTACCGGCCCGACTACAACCCACACCATAAAGTGCAGCAGGCAGGGGACCGTATCGTCATCCTGGAGGACACAACAGGAGACGGCCGCGCGGATGTGCGCAAAGTCTTTTATCAGGGCACCGATGTCAACGCGGCGTTGGGTATCGCCGTGTTTGGCAACAAGGTCATCGTGTCCAGCAGCCCGAATGTATGGGTGTTTACCGATGAGAACGGCGATGACAAACCTGAAAGCAAGGAGGTGCTTTTCACCGGCATTGGGGGCCTGCAGGATGATCATGGCGTTCACGCGTTTGTATTTGGGCCAGGCGGGCGGTGGTACTTCAACTTGGGCAACGCGGGGTCGCAGCTCATGGGCGAGAATGGGAGCCCGATCACAGATCCTGCGGGGCGGGCGATAGCAGCCGTGGGAACGCCTTTTCAGCAGGGCATGGCGCTGCGCACCAGCGACCACTGGCCACTGCGAATCCTCGCCCCCGGCCGCTACGGCTGGCCCGTCGAGGTGCTCGGTCACAACTTTCGCAACCCCTATGAACTCACGGTCGATGCTTTCGGCACGGTGTGGCAGTCCGACAATGATGATGACGGCAACCGCGGCGTAAGGATCAACTATGTCATGGAGTACGGCAATTACGGCTATCGCGATGAGCTGACGGGCGCGCACTGGTCCACGCGCCGCACGGGAATGCATGGCGAGATTCCGCTGCGGCACTGGCACCAGAATGACCCGGGCGTCGTGCCCAACGTATTGCAAACGGGCGCAGGTTCGCCTACGGGCATCACCATGTATGAAGGCACGTTGCTACCGCCCCTCTTCAACAATCAGATCATTCATGCCGATGCCGGTCCGGGCGTAGTTCGCGCCTATGCAGTCACCAAAGATGGTGCCGGCTACTCCGCGAAGGTCATCGACATCTTGACCAGCCCGGGCGACCAGTGGTTCAGGCCGTCCGATGTCGCTGTGGCCCCGGACGGCTCGCTCATAGTGTCGGACTGGTACGATGCCACCGTAGGGGGTAATCAGGCCGTAGACCAGGAGCGAGGGCGCATCTTCCGACTGGCGCCGCCGGGCGAGCCATATAGCGTAACGCAACCCGACTTTGCTGATATGGAGGCAGCCGCAGCTGCGCTGATGAGCCCCAACGTGGCTACGCGTGCTGAGGCGTTTCAGAGCCTGGGCAGCGCGCGCGAAGGGATCCACACCTACCTTCGCCCATACCTCGATGCTGAAAATCCACGCCAGGTGGCGCGTGCAATCTGGGCTGTGAAATCTAGAGAGTTTGAAGGAGGCGCGCATGTAGACTTCGCATTGGAACATGATGACCCGGACGTGCGCGTTGTAGGCGTGCGCCTGGCACGCGAGATCGGGCGGGATCTCATTCCGGTGGTCCCCCTTGTTCGTCGCCTGGTCGGCGATCCTGCGCCTGAGGTGCGGCGCGAAGCGATCTTGACGCTACGCTATGCCCAAGATGCGGAGGCGGCCCTCCTCTGGGCAGAACTGGCGGTGCAGCATGATGGTCAAGATCGCTGGTACCTGGAGGCACTGGGCATCGCGGCCGAAGGGCAATGGGACCGGTACTTTGGCGCGTGGCTGGCTGCGATAGGCGACGACTGGCGCACGCCGGCCGGGCGCGACATCGTCTGGCGATCGCGCGCAGCCGCAGCCGCACCGCTGCTGGTGCAGCTCATCATAGACGAGTCCACCCGTGCAGATGAACGCGACCGGTATTTTCGGGCTCTGGACTTCCACGCGCCGGAAGCCAAGTACCCTCTGTTCAGCACGGTCATCAGTGGTGGGCACGGGGATCGGTCCGTGTTGCTGCACCGCGCACTTCTGCACCTTGCTGATCCCGACGCGGAGCCAGATAGCACGCTTCGGGGCGCAGTCGATGAAATTCTGGACCTGACCCAAGGCACGCAGGCGTTTTTGGACATCGTTGACCGCTTTCAGGTGACTTCCCAGGAGGTGGCACTGCGGTCCATGGTGCTTGACACGACATCGACGGGTCTTGGCCGACAGGCCACCGGGCTTCTTGCCAGACTCCATGGCGTTGCGGCCCTTGAAGATGTGCTCTCCAGCGCAGCTGCGCAGACGGCACTCAGGCGGCTAGCGAGTGTCGGCAGTGCCGCCGCCGTTGCCCTGCTAGAGGGCGTGGCACTGGATCCGGCACAGCCGGCGGACCTTCGCAGACAGGCGACAGTCGCTTTGGCATCCAGCGGGGTCGGGCAAGCGCGGCTGTTGGAGCTGATTGCGGCCGGCGCGGTTCCGGCAGCGCAGGTTGATGCCGTTCGGGGGCATTTGCTGAACGTTTGGGACGTGGAGCAGCGCATGGCGGCTGAGGCCGTTCTTGGCGTCCCCGAAGACCGCAACACGGAGCCGCTACCACCACTGCGCTCGCTACTGGTCGCCATAGGCAACCCAAGGCGTGGCCGCACGGTTTTCAAGACTCACTGCAGCCAGTGCCACAGCACGAAAGCGGATAGCGGTGTGCTTGGCCCGGGGCTGGGGGACATTGGGGCAAAGCTCTCCAGGGCGGCACTGTTTGAGGCGATCCTGTATCCAAGCGCCGGCATCAGCAAAGGCTATGAGGCCGTGGCGGTGGCGCTGAGCGACGGGACGCGACATGTTGGGCGGGTGCTGGATGAGACGCCCCGGGCGGTTAGGCTGCGCACCGCAGACGGTCACACTCTTATGCTTGCGCGCGATCGGATTCAGTCGCAAACCCCGTTCGAGCTGTCGCTGATGCCTGAGCTTCAGCAGCAAATGACGCGCGAGGAGCTGATTGATCTGGTAGCATACCTGCACAGTTTGGGGGGAGCGTAGTCAATGCATGATCTGTCCGCTTTGCACGAGCCCCTGACAGATCTTTTTCACGGGGATCTTGAGCGACATCGGCTGACGTCGCAGCAGGTAGCGCAGTACCGCCGCCAAGGCTACGTGGCGGGGATTCCTATGCTGAGTGAAGCGCAGGTGGCAGTGTTGCGCCGGGAATTGGAGCAGCTGATGCGACCGGATCACGAGCGCCGGGACCTCTGGCACGAGTTTCATCTCAACGAAAGCGGGGAGTCGGATAACGTGTTGTTTCATGCGCTGGGCGCTTGGCGCATCTCCGACGCGTTTCACGATGCCTTATGGAATCCGGCTTTCCTGATGCCGGCCAGTCAGCTGTTGAATGGAGCAGTTCGATTTTGGCATGATCAGCTGTTTTGCAAGCCCGCCTACCACGGCGGGGTTGTAGCCTGGCACCAGGACTACTCGTACTGGACGCGCACGCGGCCCATGCGGCACCTTACCTGCTGGATTGGGCTTGACGACGCCACGCCCGAAAACGGCTGTCTGCAGTACGTGCCTCGCAGTCATCGATGGGAGCTCTTGCCGGTTACCGGTTTGGCGAATGACATGGACGCCATCATGCAGGTTCTGAGCGCGGAGCAGAAGGCGGCCTTCAGGCCCGTCGCCGTGCCTTTGCGGCGCGGCGAGGCGACTTTTCACCATCCGCACCTGGTGCACGGGTCTTTTGCGAACCGGGCGGACCGGCCACGGCGGGCAATGGTGATCAACGTATTCTTGGATGGCGTGGCCTCGCACAGCGACGAGCCGCTTCTTAAGGGGATTCCGGTGATTCCACGCGGAAAGCCCGTGAGGGGTCAGTTCTTCCCTCTCCTTTATGTGCCGTAGCTGGGAACCGGCACCAGCTTGCGTCATACCAACTAGCTTGTACAACTTGGCACAGTCATTTCCATGCGCACGATATCAATTGTAGCTGCCTTTGCGACTCTTTTTCTGGTAGCAGACCTAGCCCACGGACAGCGGCCACAATCACCGCGCGGGGAAGCCGCCACGCAGATAGGCGAGGCTTGGATCGCGGTCGACTACGGCCGCCCAATTCTCCGCGGGCGAACGAACATCTTTGGCTCTGGAGACTCCTACGGCGATCAGGTATCGGGAAACGGCCCTGTCTGGCGTGTGGGGGCCAACAAGTCCACCCGGCTGAACACTGAGGCGAGCCTGCAGTTTGGGACTGGCACGCTTGCCGTCGGCGAGTACAGCGTGTTTGCAGAACTAGCTGAGGACGAGTGGACACTGATTTTTTCCAATCACCAGGCGAAGAACTCCGGCCGCGAAGAGGGCCCGGGGATTTGGGGTGCCTATGAGTATTCGCAGGACATGGATGTGCTGCGTGTGCCCATGCATGTCCACACGGGGGACTCGTCTGTAGATCAGTTCACGATCAGTTTCCTGAACGTCACCAGAGACGGCGGCACGCTGGCGCTGATGTGGGAACACACGAAGGCGACGGTAGACTTCAACGTGGCCAAGTAGGTTGCGCTGTAGCCTTACCGCCGTATCAGCAGGCAGCTGCATGTGAGTTGCTGTCGCAGAGCAGCAACTTACTGCATGTGTCCATGCTTTCGATACCGCACGGGCTGGCATGCGCGTGCAGACTAAGGTAGGTTCGGTTGCGCATGTTGGGGCCCCAGGCAGTGTGGGTAGCCACTGATGTGCCCCGACAAGACTAGGCGGAACTTTGTCACTTTATTTTTTCCAAGAGCCAGTAAGTACCCTTCAGACAGTCACTTACGAAAACTGTCTTTTTCTATAGCACTACCATTTCAGGGTCGTTTTGTGTGCGCCTTGTAGGTGTAGTTGTGAGGCTTGAGGCCCATAATCATGGCGATCTGGCGCTGGAGCGGACCTTGGTCTGCATCCTTCTTCAACAGAATGCAGGAGCGCCGGTCTTTTGGCAATACGGTCGTGATCCGGTGCCACCGGTTCAGCTCAAACTGCAGCGTGGTCCAGCTGCTGTGGAGGTCATACTGCTTCAGCTTCGTGCGAATGAGTTGCACCGCCTGATAGGCCAGTACCGAGAGGAAGATGTGTGTCCGGATGCGCTCATCCTTGCTGTGGTATAGGGGACGCATGCCCAACTCGGACTTCAGCGAACGAAACGTGCGCTCGATGTCTGCAAGCTTCCAGTATGTGCGTGCGATTTGCGAGGCAGACCAGTCCGTGTGGCTGGTATGCAGGATGTAGCCGCCCGATGCTTGCGTCTGCTGCTCAAACGCAGACAGGTGCGTAAAGGTGACCGCCTTCGCGTGCGTACTGTCCTTTTTGCGCAAGACATCGATCTTGTACTGGTACGAGACGCGCTTATGCCTTTCGAGCTCGCGACCGAGTCTGCGTTGCACCTTGTCGTATTCCTTGACGCAGCGGGGCTTGGAGAGTCCCTCGTGCAGGGTCTTCAGCGCAGCCTCGAACTTTGCGCGCCTGGTGTTCAGTATGCGATCACCGGTGGCCTTGCGTGCCTCGCTATGCAGGTAGACTTGCAGCGTTCCCTCTTGCTGCTCCAGGCGCCAGGCTTTGATGGAGACCCCGCTCTGTGTATTCCAGCACTCCTCCGGCGGGCGTTCAGGGGGTGGCGGCGCCTGCGTGCGCTGCACACAGATCCAATCCAGTCCCTTCGACCGCAAGTACGCCACATTGGCGCGCGTGGCTATGCCCGCGTCCATGATGACGGTCGCACGAGCGCCATTGAGCCTCTCCATGGCCTGTTGAAGCGTCTTTGGTTCGCTGGCATTGCCAGCAAGGACGGCTGCGCCACGCACAAAGCCGGACGCGTCCAGCATTAAGGCCAACGTCACCAACGGACAATCCGATCGCTTTTCCTTGCTTCGTCCATACGCCAGGAGCGCGCCTTTCTTGCGACCCGTGTAGAATGTGTTGGTCAGATCATACAAGATGAGCGTCTCACCAAAGCCCAACAGCCGCTGCGCATTGCCATAGAGTCCGTCCATAAGCGCTTCGCGCAGCGCATACAGCCGATCGCCTACGCGGTACAGCGTACTTGCGCACGGGGCCTCCAGCTGCACCAGCTCCAAAATGGCGGAGGCCTTCATCATCCACTGGTACGTATGCGCCTCACTTCCGGGCGACAACATGCGCCCAACCACCAGAACCAGGGCCATGCGAATAGCATCTTCTCGCATGCCCAGCGCGCGTAGCAGCGCCGCGAAGCCGAGTTGCTCCAAGGCTTGCAGGCATACGCGCTCGCCGCCGACCGTGCGTGTATCCGGATGATGCACTGCGTCGGTAATGATGGCGTCGCGGTCGTCGCGTCCGGCGTCCACATCGTAGTCCTTCTCACGCAGCCGGCGCACGATCTCGTCCACGGCGCATTCGATCTTCTCATCCTCCAGCGGTAGTGCGCGCTGTCCGCGCAGTGCCAGCTCAACCCGCTTGGTTACGGTGGGCCAGTCGGCTTCGGCAATGTCAAAGTCCTGTCCAAGGTTCAGGATGGTTTTTTGTCTGGGCTGGCCATTGACACGTCGGCATTCCAGCAGTCCGTATCCGGTGCGCTGCGTTGCGTTTTTGAGCTTGTAGACTCTCCTGCGGATGTACACGGCGTATTCGTATTGGCCTGCGCCCAATATAGCGGATGGGGGCGATGCTTGTGTGAAGTATTGATGAATAACACTAAAATAGCACTACATTGGCCTTAGACACAAATAACGGGCATACATCCTATGAGTAATACCTGTAAATCGGTCTATATGTGCCGATTTGGACTATGCCAACACCTCGTCCCTCGGCAAAAGTGACAAACTTCCGTAGGCACGCGTCCGCTTTTTAGATTTCCCAGCAGGAATGGGCGTTTTATGGCTCGTCTGCCAGCTCGAAACACTGTGAGATTCAGTCAATATCAAACGCTACCAGGATCGCAGAGACGGTCGAATTTATGACCACGAGTCTGTAGAAAACTCTGCGGCCGGCGCAGCGGCGTTGGGCCGTCCTGTGCTTCGTCATTTTCCTAGGGTGCAATTACGACGGTGCCCGCTATTGTCGGGCAGGACTTACAATCGGCTTCTATCCGATCTAATTCTAAGCCGTGCCTAAAGCCGTAAGGGGGTGCTGCTGCAAAGCGTGTGCCGCTGGCGGAGGCTCTGGGGGCCGCAAACCGGCTGGGAGACACGTTGCGTGCGGCGAATCCGCTACGTAGTGAATCTAGTACCTACGGAAGGAAGCGCTCTACTCATGTCGTAATTCCCAGACTCAATAGCGCCTTGTAAGGCTCGTGATATTTGCTACGATTCAATAGCGTAAACGACAACGGTAGTATCCGTAACCTGATAGACTCGATCATGCATGACGTGCGTGTGCGTGCTTCTTTGCGGGAGCCGGAAGGAATACTCGTTGTCACCCGTTGGCGCCTCATATACGTCAATTACCTCTTCCGCTTCCGGATCTAGGTAGTCCAAGTAGACATGCACAAACAATTTGCCTTCATACACGCTTAAATCGCCGCTGTTCAATTCATATATCGTACGAAACCCTCTCATGCCACTTATTTCAACCTCTTTCCAATAAGGATCCTCAACGCGTCCCCAATCTGGGGTTGCACGGGCATAATGGACAGACCCGTCAGTATTGTACTGAACTATTACTGGCCAATAAGTTGATGCAAAAAGCAGCCGTTCCTCGTAAGTCGTCAGCACTCCAGAATTTAGTCCCGGGCCGGGACTGTTTGGCCTCGGCCCATCAGTTGACCCGAACACGGCAACGTCCTCTGCTTTTCTGGATTCTAACACATGATCCGTGTGATTGATCATGGTATATGAACGGCCCTTTGGCGTTAGTACATACCTTAATGGAGTAAATTGGAGCGATTCGACTTTCATAAAGGTCCCGCTGATGCCAAAGAAGGATATTCTGCTGGCCAAATGGTCCACAACATAGACCATCGAGTCACCAGCCGTACCCCAGTCCATAATGCTGGTGAATTCTCCGGGGCCCTCTCCGACACCCGCTCCATAGGAGGCGGAATATTGGCCACTGGAATCAAAGCGATAAACCTTCAAATCGCCTAAGTCTACCACATAGATATTGCCGCTTTTATCGGTTCTTGCGCCGGCCGGATTGTACAGGGGAATGTCTGGATCGGTTGGCAATTCGAACAACGGGCGAAGGTTGATATCAGGCCATGCTCGATCTTGCTTTTCTTGCATAGCAATCGCAGGTAACAATAAGGTCGTTACGCCAGCAGGTGAGTTCTCATTGGCGGGACTGCATGATCCGATGAGAAAAATGACGGTGAAACAGGCAACTGGAAGTGTTGGCACACACCCAGTAGAGATGGGCAGGATCATGAGATATGCTGTTTAATCACCCTTAATTCTTCGGTGTTGGGGATTGAGTAAGATTTAGTTGGGAGGGGGCTTCGCAATAGTGAATATGGTGTGCTGTCTGCGTCGTTGCACCTCACTTGTAAGGGCTGCTTCCATCGCTATTCTCCAGTGCGCCGCAGGCCACCAAGCCCAGTATGCGACGATGACCGCTCAACGCAACGCCCACGCAGAGGGGGTCAGATGTACGCCAATTACGTACAGGCTATTCAGCCATCGCGCTACCAAACCCTCATCAGATATACTACGCGCCTGCAAGTGTACCCATGCTTCATCGAAGCAAGTGCCATCGTCTGGGGTAGCCTCAGCACGTTCGGGTACAGCAATGGACGCTGGCTCAGTGCGGCCAGCCAGCATACTCCGTATGCTGGCGTAGTGTCGCATCTGGTGGAAACGTACGGCTTGCGGCGGCTTCAAAAAGGGCCCTAACTAATTTATTGCGACATCACCGTACGCTTTAGGGTGAGGCGTGCCTGCGCGGTGTCGACTAGGGCGGAGAGGCGTGTAACGACATCCAGATGAACTTGCGCTACGTTGTGGCGCTCACCCTTGTCGGCAGCGAGGTCAAAGAGCGCGAGTCCAATGGAGTCCTGGACATACGACTTGGGGCGTGTTGGCGTAGAGAGCGAGGCTCTGGAAATACGCCGGTATCGGTGTGGCACGTGCAGCTTCCATGACCCAGCGCGGACGGATTCAACCTGAAGGCCTTGGACAAAAAAGAAGGCATTATAGGGAGAGGTTGCACCGGGCGTGCCGCGCAAAAGCGCTCCGATGTCGTGGCCATCCCAGGACCACGAATTGTGATTGATGCCGGCGAAGGCTGCTATGGTGGGCATAAGATCCATGGCGGTGGCCATCTCGCTCATAACCGAGCCTGCCGGGATAACGCCGGGCCAGTATGCCAACAGCGGTACACGTTGGCCGCCTTCGAAGGTTGTTCGCTTACCCCCTCGAAGTGGTACAGCGGATCCACTTTCAGCACCCTTCACCAGCCACGGCCCGTTGTCCGAGGTGAAGAATACGAGCGTAGACTTTTCAATCCCCTGGCGCTCGAGTGCATCCAGGATCTGTCCTACAGACCAGTCGATTTCCAGTAGAACATCGCTGTAGAGCCCGCGCCCGGAGGCGCCATCGAATGCCTCAGATACGAATAGCGGCACATGGGGTGCGGCATATGGCAGGTACAGGAAAAATGGTTGATCCCCACTGCGCTCGATAAAGTCTACGGCGCGCTCTGTATAGCGGCGCGTGAGGTACCGCTGGTCTGGTTCTGTTTCTACGGTCATGACGCCGTCGACGAGCGGTAGGGGCGGATGACGCCGTGCGTACGGGTTGGGGTTTATTGTCGAGTCCGGCGTCATGTCGTTGGAATACGGGATCCCGAAGTACTCATCAAAGCCGTGGTTCGGCGGGAGATGGCGTTCGAGGTGCCCCAGGTGCCATTTCCCGAAGCAGGCCGTAGCATACCCTTCACTGCGGAGCATCTCCGCCAGCGTGACCTCACCAGGGGGCAGCCCTATATCGGTCTGAGGATTCAGGCCTCTGTAGATGCCCACTCGCTGTGGATACTTACCTGTAAGCAGCGCGGCACGGGACGGAGAGCAGAAGGCAGCGGCTACGTAGAAGTCGGTGAAGCGCATGCCGTTGCTGGCCATGCGTTCCAAGTGCGGCGTTACCAGGCCCGTGTCTGCATACAGGGCGAGGTCCGAATAGCCGAGGTCATCCGCGACAAGTAGGACGATGTTGGGCTGAGGCGCAGCCGTAGGGCGTGCGCATCCCCAAGCAAGTACTACCATGCTCACCAGTAAGAAGCACCGAAGCATTGAAGCGTGGCTACAGTCCGTGGGGTGCATACCTTGTGGTTTTATGCGGCAGGGGGTCATCAGGTTCAGGCTGCAGGTGGGCCGATGCTGTCCTGTTAGAGCATAGGGGTTGGCGACAGCGCCTAGGTAGGGCGCGACTGCGGGGGCAGGACCCTGGACGGTATCAGGGATACGGCTTCGGCAGCACTAGCCCGGATAAATCACCAGTGTGCCAAGAATGAGAACCCAAGCCCCACGTAAGTGTATGATGTGCAATCAGTTATAACCATCCTGTGCACTGCAAATGAGCAAAACAGACTGTCATACTGAAGCGCTTCGTTTCGAGGACTTGGGACGGCGTAAAGTGGTCGGAAAGTTCGACGGCGGCCCTATGTCCTCGGACGCAGGTGCGCTGCTGTTACGGGAGGCCGACCGGATGTTCGACGTCATAGGCCGTTTTGCCGCCTGCTTCACCGACCACCGTGATCCCAGCAGGGTCGAGCATACCGTGGAGGCGATGCTCAGGCAACGTGTCTACGCGATATGCTTGGGCTACGAAGACGTTAACGACCATGACCGTCTGCGGGACGATCCCGTGTTGGCCATGGGCGTGGGCTGCGAAGATGTAACAGGTGCGCACCGGGCACGGGAACGCGACCAGGGACATCCGCTGGCGAGTTCGAGCACACTGAACCGACTGGAGCTCGGCTCCAAAGGAGGGGCCGCATCGCACAGGTACAAGCGCATCGTAGCGGACCCTGAAAAGATCGACACCATGCTCGCGGACTTGTTCATGGATGTAACGGGCGAGCAGCCAGAGCATATCGTGTTGGATCTCGATGCTACCGATGACGCGATTCACGGCCAGCAGGAGGGGCGCTTCTTTCATGGTTACTATGGCCACTACTGCTACTTACCGCTGTACATCGTTAGCGGCAAGCATGTGCTGGCCGCTCGTCTGCGCCCCTCCAACATTGACGCATCAGCGGGCACGATAGAGGAGTTGGCGCCAGTGATAGCGCGTATCCGTGCGCGGTGGCCGCAGGTGCCCATCTGGATTCGTGCAGATGCAGGATTCTGCCGCGATGATATCATGGCATGGTGCGAAGCACAGGGCCTGCACTACATCATTGGTATGCCGCTCAATGCGCGGCTGAAACGCATCGTTGAGGAGGCTATGGAGCAGAGTCAGGCCACCTGCGAGGCCAGCGGGCAGCCTTCGCGGCGCTTCCGCAGCTTCGAGTACCAGACGAAGGACAGCTGGAGCTGTGCTCGGCGCGTGATAGCCAAGGCGGAATGGCTGCCTGGACCGCGCGGCTATAACGCGCGATTCGTGGTCACCAATTTCAGCGAAGACGCGTACGACGCGCGCACGCTATACGAAGATTTGTATTGCGCGCGTGGAGACATGGAGAACCGGCTCAAGGAGCAGCAGCTTACCCTGTTCGCTGACCGCACCTCTACGTCCATGATGGAGAGCAACCAGTTGCGCCTGTACTTCTCTACGGTCGCCAACACCCTGATGACCATCATCAAGACCTTTGGCTTGCAGGGCACCGCGATGGCGCAGGCGCAGTGCGCTACTATCCGTGTGCGGCTACTGAAGATCGCAGCACTGGTGGTGGTAAGCGTACGCCGAGTCCGCCTGCTCTTGCCCGAGGCCTATCCCTGGCAGCAACTGTTCGCGCGCGTGCTAAACAACTTGCGTGGCGCTGTGCACACCACCCAGGTCGGCGCACGCGCCTCACCTTCATAGGCCGTTCCGGATCCAACTTATCCCACAGATTGATAGACGCCACATGGTGGTTGCAGGATACGTGTATCCAAGAAGCACCGGTGCGCGAACAAAAGCCTTGATTCCCGCTCGAAACATGCCCGAAACAGCGCTTGCTGCCGCCGACTATTCGCTCTGGAAGGCGGGAATCAGCATTCGCATTCCCAAACCGTGAACCACTGCCTACAGACGCCCCGAATTATGGCGATTCAAGAGCTTGGTGAGCGATGCGGGTTAGCTGGTGCCTCTGGCCCTTCGGCCGCGAACCACTTCCTGCTGTCGGGCTCGCAGCAGGTACGCTGCCAAGGCTGTCCGGCACCCACTATGCGGATGCGATTCGGCCGAGGCCAGGCTCGTGGCCGAGGGTCCCTGCTATTCGTCCGCAAGCCTAATGTACAATTTCCTGTACGTGTTGGATGACACCTTGCGCTCGGTCATGCACACACACGCACCCTGGCCCTGGCGCAGGGCAGGTGCATTTGGGCTACCAGCGACGGATCGAGTCGTCCCGTACGGATCTCCCGGCATGTCAAAGGTGGTAAAGCGGATTCTTGCTGAGACAAGTGTGCGCAATCACAAGTTCTTTGCTATGGGAGGCCGTGCGGATCGCCTCGCTTCCATTGGCCATACCGCTAAAGAGGCCGGAGCCCTCTTTTGTAGGCTGTTCGCGTTGGGCACGGCGTGGAATCAAATGCGAGCCCACAACCCCTCCCCAGACCTTCCTGGCGTCGGCACCCACGGCTTTGGCACGGGTGGTAGACGGCGTCCTCAACGGCTGGGGGCAAATGCATCGATCTACTTCAGACCAAGTGTCCGCGGCTGGCAGGTTTGGGCAGGCTGCAATTCATGGCGCAGAAAACAGGTACGGCGACACTACCGTCGAATTGGCGTTTCTCCAATCTGGAGGCCATCGCGGGCTGCCGCCATCGGTAGGTGAGTTGGGGCGCATTTTCGTCATTCTAATTGCCGGCCCGCATGTGGCTGGTGGGTAGCAGCGGAACCAGGGCACATTTCGGAGGTCGTCAGGTCTAGCCCCAATACCAGTTAGCGCAGCAACAGGGACTGGTCGCCGGAGTAGCTATGCCGACTTGGAATGCCCAATGATCCCAGATCTGGCGTAGGAGCCCACGGCCTTTACCTGCGGCTGCAGTGTGCAAGACTATCGCCAAGGAGGACAATGGGAACCGAGCCCACGCGAAGCCCAACGGCCGCTCTCGCTGGAAGCCTCCAGCTCACACTGACAAGGTCAGAACCAACCCCTCCGAATGGAGAATTCAAAGGTGAGCGTGGCAGGGCAGAACGCGGCGAAATAGAGTCGTTCTGAGAAACCGGCATCCCAGGAACTATACGCGGTTCCAATGGGGCTACTCTCCTCGCGGCCGCCCGGATCCGGCGCCTCAGGCCGTATGGGCAGCGCGACTGGCCGGAATCCCCAAGTGTTCATGCGGCCGCGGTCCAGCCCGCCGTGCTGCAGAAAGAGCAGAATGTGGGTAGGGCTGTACGGAGGAGGCTGCATGTGAACGGAAAACACTGCGTTGCGAGTCAGGCTTCCTCCGTCCCGGTTTCGCCAAATGCCGTGTTCCTGCCAACGACCTCGCTTTGTGTCTCGGGCGGCACATCATCCCTGTACATTGGCGCAAGAATGCGTCGCACGCTCCTTCCTGTCAAGGTGGAAGCCCCAGACAATTGGCCAGCCTCCCAGAATCACCAGAGTCGCTGCGCTAGCTCGTAACCACCAGGTGCCGCTTTGATATTCACCAAAAGACAAGTCAAACGCGAAACGCAAGAGCCAGGTTGCGCTGAGTAAGCTCATGGCTAGCACCAGCATTCTGGTGGATTCAACCGTCCAAACTGGTCTCCATTTGCCCTCAGGTGTATCTAAATAGGCATGCTGTTGTCCTTCTATGGCGAGCTCGGCGCAAGGCTGCTTCGCTTTCTCCCACCAGGCAAAGAGGAAGCTCCAGCCAATCAGCCAGCCAATCAGCATCAATGAGGCCGCTGCGATTGCTCCCAGCCACCAGGTGTCACTTTGATATTCACTAAACAACTCTGTGTTGAAACTGACGAGCCAGCCGATACTGAGCATGCTCAAGACTAGCACGACTATTCTGGCTGAGAATACCGCCAGGAACGGCCCAGGTTTGTCCTCAGCAGTTTCGAAGTAGGCATGCTGTTGTTTTTGTATGAAGACTCCAGCACGAAACTGTTTCGCGCGCTTCCTCCAGTAGCGGTGGGAGCACCAGGCAACCAGCCAGAGCCCCAGAATCCCTAGGCCCGCTCCGCTCGCCTGCAACCACCAGAATTCTCCTAGAGGTTCGCTGCCCAGCGCGTATAGCAGCCAAGCAATACTGAGAATGCTCACGCCTTTCGTCACATTTCTGGTCGAGGGTACCGGCCAGTACGATCCCGATTTCCGCCCAGGTGCATCGAATAAGGCATGCTGGCGTTTGCTCATTGCAACCTCATCCAACTGACTAAAACAGACGGGAACATGGATAAAATCAAGGAGGATGATGCTCGGCTACTACAGGAGAATCCTAGGTTGACGGAGGAAAATGCCAAGCAAGTTGGGGTCGCGCAAAAACGCAGATCAATAGAATTCAGTTTCGCCTCAGGAAGAAAGCAGTGCTTGCTCAAGAAACGCCCAGTTGTCTGACGTATAGTATATGCGGGGACAGCCACAATTAAAAGCTCGTTAAGATGGCGGAGAGATTCGTGGCTTCGCAACTCGCGGCTCCTCCTCAAATCTCGAAGGGCATGGCGGAGATTTGCGCTCCACTGCCCACCTTGGCTAAGAGATCCTTTCCGGCGCAGGCTACGACACTACCCGGGCGCAGTGCACCGAAGTTGCACCTATCCCATCAGTGAATCTCAAGGCACGTGCGACCCACGGCCTTGGCGTGGGGCCGGTCGCGGGCTAGAGCTGCGCTGGTAGGCCGTCTTTCTTGGGCCCTGCGTTTAGGTGCTTTCCACTACCCTGCTGCAGCCTGTGCTACGTCGTAGAGGTTTCTGATTTGAGGGTAGCGTCCCGCGCTGCGCGGTTGCCTTCCTGGCGACGCTGTGAGGAAGCCAGACGACAGCAGGGTAGGTTCAACTCCAGAAATTACGTTGTGATGCGCTATCTGGTCTATGGCCGCAGTTGTGGCCATGGGACCGTGGCAGAATTGCTCTCGTTGTGACAACGTCAGATTGCTCACAACCAATACGCTGTTCCGTTCGTAGTGATACGACAGCAGATGGAAGCGCACCCCCATTTCCAGTCTGTCGTGCTTCGCATTCCCTTTGCTGTCGAAGGTCATGGCCTCGCAGCGCCCAAGCCGCCTTAGTAGCCGCGGCATGCGCAATATCCGTCTGGGCCGTCAGAGCTCCTGAGTAGGGTGCTGAAGTGGTAGAATTCTGCCCTGTGGCGCCGGAAGACCAGTGACCGGCCGAGTGCACGAACCAAGTGGGTCTTGCCACTGCCAAGAGGGCCAAGGGCCAGAACGTTCTCTTTACGGTCCACAAGGCCCCACCAAAACAATTCGCTCAGGCGGTGATCATTCCGCACAGGCAACCCGCCCCCTGATCAAAAGTATCGAGCGTTTTCTACAGCCGAGTCCGCGATTTCCGGAGCCACTGACAGGCATGGTTGTTGCGGCGTTTCTGTTCGTCTGTCAATGTCGTACGCACTTAACGCTCAGTGATTCACACCGGGTTCTGGCGGCCTTCTCCCTATAGTAGGCCCGTATCGTCGGCCGTCCGAGCTCCTTCAGCCCGGACTGCAAGGCCCAATTCAGTGCCGCCGTCGTCGGGGCCTTCGCCGCCCGGTCTCCCCACAGGGCGCAGTCCCTGCCCCTTGCCGCAACAGGCGATCGTAGCGGCTTATATTCATTGCCAGCACTTGTGCCAGCGGAAGGGGAGCCGCCGGCCAACTGTCGCAGCTCACTGTTTGAATTGGAGATTTAATTGCAATCTTACGCACACGTCATTATGGTAAAGAACCACCGTACCTGTCTGGTAGGCCTCGCAATGTTGCTGAGTACCGTCGCAGCTGCCCAGCCCACTGAGCCTTCTTCGCCCTATAGCCCGGGATTCGTCTGGATTCAAGTCGCAGAGGGGGTAGCTGTCTCTGCGGTTGCCGGCAAGACAGGACTTGCGGTCTTCGATCAGGAGGCTGCTCAGTTTGGAGTCTTCGAAGTCGCAAAGGCCTTTCCCTTCATAGACCGCGTGGCGCAGACGCGAGAGATTGCCGCAAGCACCAAGGCGCTGCAACGAATCTATTCCGTGCGTCACGACGAGTCTTTTGATTCCAGACAGGTAGCCGCCGCTCTGGCACGGGATCCGAACATAGTCTACGCCGAACCGAGGTATATCCGCGCGCCGACATGGGATTCAGCCTCTACGGAGGCGGGCATAGAGGCTCTTCCCGACACGCCTAATGACCCCCTATACGCGCAAGCAGCGTACATGCGTCGTCTTCGCATGGCCGACGCCTGGGATGTGGTGAAGGGCGAGCAGGGTGATGTCGTGATTGCTGTAGTGGAGTTGGCCATGGACCTGGGCCATGAGGACCTTCGGGGCACGCTGTGGACCAATCCGGGTGAGGTTCCGAACAACGGCATAGACGACGATGCGAACGGGTACGTGGACGACGTGCACGGTTGGGATTTTCGCAATGATTCGCCCGTTGCCACGGGTTCCGCGAGTGATTACTTGGTAATCCATGGCGCGGCGGTGGCCGGCGCCGCCTCGGCGGAGGCCAACAACAGCATTGGATTGGCCGGTACCAGTTGGAATGCTAAGCTCATGCCGGTGGTTGGCTATGGCGTAGGTATTACGTATGCAGCCCTGAATGGAGCCGATATCATCAACGCTAGCTACGGAGGATTCGGGTACTCCAATACGGGAGCACTGATCATACAATCGGCCCTGGATGAAGGGGCGCTGGTAGTCGCTGCGGCCGGCAACAATGGGTTAAGTGTAGACCAGTTTCCCTTCTACCCCGCCAACTATAATAGCGTGCTCAACGTTGGCGGCACGCTGGCGGGATCGGATGTGAACTACTACAACTACGGCAGAAGCATAAACGTATTTGCCGCCGGACGGGACGTCATCGTACCACGTCCGGGCGATGCGTATGGCAGAGACAACGGCACGTCCTTTGCCTCGCCGCTGGTTGCTGGTATAGCGGCGCTGGTCAAGACGGCGAACCCAAATTTTTCGCCGCATCAGGTGCGCGAACAGGTGCGCCTGACGGCTGACAACATCGACGCTGCCAATGATGCCTCTCTGACAGGCCTTCTGGGTCGCGGGAGGGTCAACGCGCACCGCGCCGTCACGGAGAGCGGCTTCCCCGCCATCCGCATGACCAGGGCGCAACTAACGGGTGGGGAGCGGGCGCTCCAAAGCGGCGAAGCTGCGGAAATAATCGCAACGCTGGTCAACTATCTGGCAGATACTCAAAACCTGACGATTGCGTGGTTTTCAGATGCCGACTTCGTCAACTTTGACAACGGCCCGGTCAGCGTTGGTCGATTGGGGACAGGAGAGAGCACATCCGTCACGGCCAAGTTCCAATTGACCGAGGATACGCCGTATCGTTCGCGCTTTTTTGTTTCTCCCCGAGCACAGGATGGCACCTACGACGATGCACCTGATGTCGTGCGACTGACGGCCAACGAGGGAGAAACACTCGAGCACGTCACTGGCGGAATGGGTTTCACTATTACCACCGAAGGGAATCTTGGCTACTTGGACACCCGCTTTGGCGGATCAGGCCAGGGTGTTTGGGTTTACGACGCGAATAATCAAAGACGGTCAATACTACATGAGGGCGGCCTGCTCGTGGCCGCCGGACCAAATGCCGTGTCCGACTGCCTGTACAGTGACGAAAGACGGTATCAGATAAATCCTCAGCACATGGACTGGACCCCGAAACGTGGGGCTAAGCTGGAGATACGAGATCCCGGGCGCTTGGTCGCGCAGGAAGGGCGCATGGAGCTCGTGGATACCCGTGCCACTAACCCCATAGGCGTAGAGGTTCTCCAGGAGAGCTTTGTCGACACCGTAGCGGAGAACGAGGACTTTGTCATTCTGCAGTACACTATTACCAATCCGACCGGGCGCGAATTGACGAATATCCACATTGGTCTGGGGTTCACCTGGAGTGTGAGTTCCAATCTAGGTCAGGACTATGCCCGATTCGACGGGACCAGGAATCTCGGCTATCAGCAGGATGCGGCCTCCAACCCTTCATTGGCTGTTGGCACCATGCCGCTTTCAGCGAATGCGCCTGTGCACTTTCGGGCCCTTCGATCCGGCGAATCACGGACGGACCAATCGAAGTGGTCATATCTGACCGGCGGTATCAAGAGTCCTGGATCTGGAGCCGATTCCTGGGCACAAGTGACGGGGCTGGGCCCGTTCGCGATAGCTCCGGGCCAGGAAGTCCAGGTGGCTTTTGCGGTGGTTACCGGACGCAGCAGGGCGGATCTGTTCCAGAATGCGGACAATGCCAAGGCGCTGTGGGAGAGCACCTTGCAGCAGGCACCGACGGCCCAGTTCATTCAAAACGTTGATGGGTCGCCGCTTGACGTATACGTTGACGGCCAGCGCGTCTTTGACGACTGGACGTTCCAGTCAGCCTCGGCATTTGATGTGCTCTCGCAGGGCGAGCACACGATCGACGTCGTTAGAGGGGGGGATGGCAACAATGCCCAGCCGCTGCGCTCACAATCGATAAGCGTTGGCACGGCCACCGATTACCATGTGATTGCATACGGCAAAGGTGAGGACGTGGACCTTGCGTTCGTGGATGATGTGCGACGGAGCCATGACGAGGACCATCAGGCAGCCTTCTACGTGACGCATGGCGCCAGGGATCTGGCCGCGGTGGACGTGCGCCTGCTGCGGCCGGGTGACGCGGCAGTGATGCTCCTTGACGATGCAGCCTACGGCGCCGTCGGCAGCTACGTGGCGGTGGCGCCAGGGTCGCACGAGATAGAGGTGGTGGCTGCCGCTGACCAGCGCCTGATCAACCGGTTTGAGTTTGATCTGAGCGGCCTTTCCCGGCAGGCCTTCGTGCTGAGTCTTTCCGGCTCGGGCACCTCGGCCAGAGAAGGCCTGACCATGATGGGCGTGCAGGCCGACGGGACGGTCTTTTTTCCTTCAGGTGTGACACGGACTGGTGATCAGACAGAACTGCCGGAGCGTTTTGTGCTCCACGGCAACTATCCCAACCCGTTCAATCCGCATACGGCGATCCTGGTGGATTTGCCCATGTCTGCGACGGTCACGGTAGAGGTGTTCGACGTGCTGGGACGCACGGTCCTGCGCAGCGTGCCCGTAGAGTTGGAGGCTGGCAGCCTGCGGGCCATAAGGATGGACGTTGCGCAGCTGGCTTCCGGCACGTATCTCTACCGTGTACGTGCTGCCACCGCTGCCGGGATCGAGGTTCGAACGAGCCAGATGACCATTCTGAAGTAGCCCCTACGCGTACAGCACTTCTACTGGCTGGCACGTTTGGTCCAGTCAAGGTCACTGCCTCGCTGGACTATTTCCAGATGCTCAGTGATTGTGATGCATTTCGTCACCACGAGTATCATGTGCGCTCAGTTCGCTAACAAACTGCGGGTTCGGATTCTGCCGTACGCTACAGCGACTCGAGGCACGTGCGGGGACAGAAGCAGCACATTTGCAGGTCAGCCCATTCAAGGCGTTGCCGCGAATATGCGCACGGCGTCAGGCAAGCCGACGGCGAGCCATCACAAGCGTGATCTTACAGTAGCTTGGGTCCGGGCTCTACCTCGAATGACGTTCGGAGCATTATGCGGTTTACATCGCGTTCCACCCTTGTGCTATTGTACGCTAGTTTCAATGTCCAAGAGCAACAATTCGCATTTGCGAAGCTGTGTTTCCGTGTCAGACACAGCCAATGCGCAGCCGTCGATTCTGGAGCCACGGGATGGGCTGGGTCATGACCAGGTAGTCGGCCAATAAGGGCTGTACTGGCACCACATTTGCTGCTGCAAATGTCACCCACCTAGTCCGCGTGGGATTGCAGGCTAACGCACGTGAACCATCAGTCCGGTTTGCGTTTCGTCCCCGGCCTCTACCACATACGTGTAGAGCCCGGCTGGCAAGTCCTGACCTTGGATAGCGATTGTATGTGTTCCGGCGCTAAGTGGGCCCACATGCGGGACCAGGACACGCTGGCCAAGGATATTTCGCACAGTAATCCGCACATCACTGATTGGGCGCAAGAGTTGCACCTCGAAGAAGGCCTTATCCCCAAACGGGTTAGGGTAGGGTTGGCGGACAACAAAAGACGATGGCGCGGGCGATACACCCGCCACGGCTGTGCCGATCATTTTGGCCTTATCAATCGCTGCCTGAGCATTTACTATGCCCCAGCCCAAGCTATTGTCTGGACTTGCGGGCTGACTTGCGGTCGAGGTCAGAACGTCCCAGACCTCTTTGGGATTAAGGTTGGGGTTAACCTGGAGAATCTGGCAGACGATCCCCGTAACCATGGGAGCAGAAAACGAGGTTCCGCTGGAAGGGCCAAAAGGTCTTGAAGGAGAGGAATAGGCAACGTGCACACGGGCCCCTTGTGCCGAAACGTCGGGCTTAGTGCGGCCGTCAGCTGTGGGACCCACACTGCTGAAACCAACCTTTGTGCTGTCCAGGTAAACGGCTCCAACCGCGATGACAGAATCGCCGTCTGCGGGCGTGGTGATAATTCGCCAAGACACGTCGCCTTCGTTGCCCGCTGCGGATACCGGGACTACGCCTTTTTGGGCAGCAAGGTCAAAGGCAATGGTGGTTACCCCGGTATCTCCGTCCATGTCGGAGGTTTCATAATTTACTTCGAGGGTATCAAACGTCGAGTAACCCAGGGAAGAGTTAATGACGTCTACCCCAGATGCTTCCATCCATTCGACGGCGGCAACAAAATTGTCTTCTTCCACATTTCGCTCCTGCGGGGCCCACTCTGTGTGCGCGACATATACGGTGTCGGCTCCGTAACAAGGACCTATCAGCTGATTGGGAGCGTTGCCAAAGGTCACTGAACTGGTGTTCAAACCGTGAAAGCTAAAATCCTGCTGCGTGCCGACGCCAGGGTCGTCGGCTGTAAAGTTGCGATATTTCACTCTGTTGGCATTGGCGAGATGGGCCGTTGCAGGATGTCCGAGCTGCACGCCGTTGTAGTCGAAGCGCGTGTCGACGAATCCCACGATAACGCCTTGTCCGTTGATGCCATTGTCAAGCGGTGTGATTGCGTTCACGAGCTGCAGTTGCCCACAGGATGGTCCGCAGTCAAGCCGCCTGGATAAGGGGTGGGCAATAACTGGCGGCACTGGAATCGGTGGTGAAATGTTCGTGGCAAGTCCCGCCACCGGCTGCAGCTTGCGGACAAACGGCAGTTGACTCACTGCATGGCGCTGGTTAGCATCGAGATAGGCCGAGACCGCATTCAGCCATCGACTGCGACGAACAACCTCCACACCCTCTGCCGCCAAAGTGTTCAGATATAGGGGCGAGATGGGGGCATCATGCGCTGGCGTCCAGCGGCTGCCACGCCGCTGGCGTCGTTCCGTGGCTCTGCCAGTAATGTATCCGGCCTCAACCTGCGTGGTTTTGCCGGCGCCGTCCAGCTTGTCGGTGAGAAAGATCCACGTCTTCTCCACATCCTGAGCGGACGCGAGATGTGTGGCCGAAATAATGCAGAGAACTGCGAGAGCAGTGAGGATCTTCATAGGGACCAATGTGGTTTGAAATGAACGAGCCGATGGTGGCTGCCTCGGTCTTTTGGGCCGCCTGCGTCAGTACCTTCCTGAAAGCAGCGCGAAGATGCTAAGTTCCTGGATATTCGGCGCGCGTACTTGGCGCTGCTGCAGGCATGTGCACCAGCCTGCACGGCGAAGACTCACGTGGCAGGCCGTTCCCCTGGCCGTAACAGGCCATCGATGCGGCTCAGATTCAATGCCAGCACTTGTGCCAGCGGACGGGGAGTCATGGTCCGGCAGTCGCACCTCACCGTATGAAATTCGTGTTTCAACGGCAATCTTACGCACACGTCATTATGGTTAGGAACCACCTTTCCTGTCTGGTAGGCCTCGCACTGTTGCTGAGTGCCGTTGCAGCTGCCCAGCCCATCAACCCTATGGCGCCCTATAGCCCAGGATTTGTCTGGGTGCAATTCGCAGAGGGTGTTGCGGTTTCTCCTGGTACCGGCAAGACAGGGCTTGCGGTCTTCGATCAGGTGGCTACTCAGTTTGGCGTCTTCGAAGTCGCGAAGGCCTTTCCCTTCATAGACCGCGTGGCAGAGACGCGAGAGCTGGCTGCTAGCACCAGGGCGCTGCAACGAATCTACTCCGTGCGTCACGACGAGTCCTTTGACTCCGGGTTGGTAGCCGCCGCCCTGGCGCGGGATCCGAATGTAGTTTACGCGGAGCCGAGGTTTATCCGTGCGCCGGCATGGGATTCAGCCTCTCTGGAGGTGGGCATAAACACTCTTCCTGAAACTCCTAATGACACCTTGTTCGCACAAGCAGCGTACATGCGGCATCTTCGCATGCCCGATGCCTGGGATGTGGTAAAGGGCGAGCAGGGTGATGTCGTGATTGCTGTAGTGGAGTTGGGCATGGACCTGGGCCATGAAGACATTCGAGGCACACTGTGGACCAATCCGGGTGAGGTTTCGAACAACGGCATTGACGACGATGGGAACGGGTTTGTGGACGACGTGCACGGCTGGGATTTTAATGCGGATTTGCCTATAGCCTCGGGTTCCGCTAATGATGACAACGTCATCCATGGCATAGCGGTGGCCGGCGCCGCCTCGGCGGAGGCCGACAACAGCATAGGATTGGCTGGCACCAGCTGGAATGCCAAGCTCATGCCGGTGGCAGGCCATGGCCTGGGCATAGGCATTATGTATGCGGCCCTGAATGGGGCCGATATCATCAACGCAAGTTACGGTGGATTCGGCTATTCCCAAACGGAAGTGCAGGTCATGCACTCGGCCCTGGACGAAGGGGCGCTGGTGGTGGCTGCGGCCGGAAACGCACGTATAAACTCGGACTACAACCCCACTTACCCAGCCAATTACGGCATCGAACTCAGCGTCGGCGGCACGCTGTCAGGGTCCGATGTGAACTACTACAATTACGGCAGGAGCGTAAATGTGTATGCCGCAGGACGGGACGTAATCGTACCACGTCCGGGCGATGCGTATGGCAGAGACAACGGCACGTCTTTTGCCTCGCCGCTGGTAGCGGGCATAGCGGCGCTGGTCAAGACGGCGAACCCAGGTTTTTCGCCGCATCAGGTGCGCGAACAGGTGCGCCTTACGGCTGACAATATCGACGCTGCCAACGATGCCTCGCTGGCGGGCCTCTTGGGTCGCGGACGCGTCAATGCCTACCGCGCCGTTACGGAGAGCGGATTCCCAGCCATCCGCATGACCAGGGCGCAACTAACGGGTGGGGAGCGGGTGCTCCAAAGCGGCGAATCCGCAGAAATCACTGCAACGCTGGTCAATTATCTGGCAGGTACCCAGAACCTGACAATCGAGTGGTTTGCGGACGGCGATTTCGTCCAATTTGATACCGGCCCGGTCAGTGTTGGCAGATTGGGGACCGGAGATAGCACGTCCGTCACGACCAGGTTCCTTTTGACCGAGGACACGCCGTATCGTTCGCGCTTATTGGTTTCTCCCCGAGCACGGGATGGATCCTACGTTGATGCCCCTGACGTCGTGCGGCTGATGGCCAACGATGGTGAAACGCTAGAGCACGTCACCGGCGGAATGGGTTTCACCATTTCCACCGAAGGGAACTTTGGCTTTTTGGACAACCGCTTTCGCCAACTAAGTGAAGGTGTATGGGTCTACGACACGAACGGCATGAGGCGGTCCATCATACACGAGGGCGGCTTGCTCGTGGCCAGCGGACCAGATGCGGTTTCCGACTGCCTGAACAGTGACGAATTGCGGCCCCAAATTGCAAGTCAGCACATGGACTGGGTTCCGCAACGGGGGGCTAGCCTTGAGATACAGGACCCCGGGAATCTGGTGGCGCAGGAAGGGCGGATGGAGCTGGTGGACGGCGGTGCCCCCAACCCCCTTGGCGTAGAGGTACTCCAGGAGAGCTTTGTCGACACCGCAGCGGAGAACGAGGACTTTGTCATTTTGCGATACACTATCACCAATCCGACCGGAGCCGAATTGGCCAATATTCATATAGGCCTGATGTTCAACTGGCAGTTGAATTCTACCTGGATGCAGGACTATGCACTATTTGACGGGACCAGGAATCTCGGCTACCAGCAGGATGCGGCCTCCAATCCTACAGTGGTGGTTGGCACCATGCCGCTTTCAGCGAATGTGCCTGTGCACTTTCGGGCCTTTCGCTACGGGGAACCACTGACGGACCAGACGAAATGGTCATACTTGACGGGCGGCATACAGAGCCCTGGATCCGAAGCCAATGACTGGACACAAGTGACAGGGCTGGGCCCGTTCACGATAGCTCCGGGCCAGGAAGTCCAAGTGGCTTTTGCGGTGGTTACCGGACGCAGCAGGGAGGATCTGTTCCAGAATGCGGACAATGCCAAGGCGCTGTGGGAAGGCACGTTGCGACAGGCCCCGACGGCCCAGTTCATCCAGAACATTGACGGACCGGCGCTCGACGTATACCTTGACGGTCAGCGCCTCTTTGACGACTGGGCGTTCCAATCGGCGTCTGCATTCGATGTACTCTCCCAGGGGGAGCATACCATCGACGTGGTTAGAGGGGGGGATGGCGACAATGCCCAACCCCTGCGCTCACAATCTATAAGCGTTGGCACGGCCACCGACTACCATGTGATAGCGCACGGCAAGGGTGAGGACGTGGACGTCGTGTTCGTGGATGATGTGCGACGGAGCCATGATGTGGACGACCAGGCAGCCTTCTACGTGACGCATGGAGCAAGGGACTTGGAGGCGGTAGACGTACGCCTGTTGCAGCCGGGTGGCGCGGCTGTGGTACTCCTTGACGATGCGGCCTACGGCACCGTCGGCAGCTACGTGTCGGTGCCGCCGGGGTCATACGATGTTGAGGTGGTGGCCGCAGCCGACCAGCGTCTGGTCAATGTATTTGAATTTGATCTGGGCGGCCTTTCCCGGCAAGCCTTTGTGCTGAGTCTCTCCGGCTTGGGCACCTCGGCCAGGGAAGGCCTGACCATGATGGGCGTGCAGGCCGACGGGACGGTCTTTTTTCCTTCAGGTGTGACCCGGACTGGCGATCAGACAGAGCTGCCGGAGCATTTTGTGTTGCACGGCAACTATCCCAACCCATTTAATCCGCATACGACCATTCTGGTGGATTTGCCCATGTCGGCGACGGTCACGGTAGAGGTGTTCGACGTGCTGGGTCGCGCTGTCCTGCGCAGCGTGCCCGAAGAACTGGAGGCGGGCAGCCTGCGGGCCATAAGGATGGACGTTGCGCAGCTGGCTTCTGGCACGTATCCCTACCGCGTGCGTGCTGCCACAGCTGCCGGGATCGAGGTCCGAATGAGCCAGATGACCATCCTGAAGTAGCCCTAACGCGTACAGCACTTCAGGTGGCTGACACGTTTGGTACAGTCAAGGTCACTGCCTCGTTGGACTAGGTCCAGATGCTCGGCGATCGCGAAGCATTTTGTCACCACAATGTGACACGCGTCCACTCGGTGGACAAGTTGCGGGCGCTTGCCACTTGCGGCAAGACCACTGCGAAATGGTCTGGAAGCTGCTGCATCATTGAATCAGTGAGCTACGATCCAAACCTGACCGCCATCGTGTCGATAGCCACCGACTATATTGACGTGGATACCTTCGGAAGGGGAGCCGTCGGCCAACTGTAGAAACTTACTGTCTGAATTGGTGGTTTTATGGCAATCTTACGCACATGCTATCATGATTAAAAACAGCCTTACCTGTCTGGTAGGCCTCGCGATGTTGCTGAGTACTGTCGCAGTTGCCCAGCCCACCGACCCTTCTGCGGCCTATAGCCCGGGATTTGTCTGGATTCAAGTCGCAGAGGGGGTAACCGTCTCTGCGGTTGCCGGCAAGACAGGACTTACAGTCTTCGATCAGGAGGCTGCCCAATTTGGCGTCTCCGAAGTCGCGAAGGCCTTTCCCTTCATAGACCGCGTTGCACAGACGAGAGAGCTTGCCGCAAGCACCAGGAAGCTGCAACGAATCTATGCCGTGCATCATGACGAGTCCTTTGATTCCGGACAGGTAGCCGCTGCCCTGGCACGGGATCCGAACGTAGTATATGCCGAACCGAGGTTTATGCGCGCGCCGACATGGGATTCAGCCTCTGTGGAGGCTGGCATAAACACTCTTCCTGATACGCCCAATGACCCGTTGTTCTCGCAAGCAGCGTACATGCGGCGTCTTCGCATGGCCGACGCCTGGGATGTGGTCAAGGGCGAGCAGGGTGATGTCGTGATTGCTGTAGTGGAGTTGGGCATGGACTTGGGCCATGAGGACCTTCGGGCCACGCTGTGGACCAATCCGGGTGAGGTTCCGAACAACGGCATAGACGACGATGCGAACGGGTTCGTGGACGACGTGCACGGTTGGGATTTTTACACGAATTCGCCCGTTGTCTCGGGCACCGCGAATGATTACGGCGTAATCCATGGCCTGGCGGTGGCTGGCGCCGCCTCGGCGGAGGCCAACAACAGCATCGGACTGGCCGGCACCAGTTGGAATGCCAAGCTCATGCCGGTGGTCGGCTATGGCGTGGGCATTACGTATGCTGCCCTGAATGGAGCCGATATCATTAACGCGAGCTACGGGGGATTCGGGTATTCCCAGACGGAAGCACAGATCATGCACTCGGCCCTGGACGAAGGGTCCCTGGTCGTAGCTGCGGCCGGAAACGAGCGTCTAAACGCTGACTACACCCCCTCTTACCCCGGCAGTTACGGCATCGAACTCAGCGTTGGCGGTACGCTGGCAGGGTCAGATGTGAACTTCTACAATTACGGAAGGAGCGTAAATGTGTTTGCCGCCGGCCGGGACGTTATCGTACCAAGTCCGGGCGATGCGTATGGCAGAGACAACGGCACGTCCTTTGCCTCCCCGCTGGTAGCGGGCATAGCGGCGCTGGTCAAGACGGCGAACCCGAGTTTTTCGCCGCATCAGGTGCGCGAACAGGTACGCCTTACGGCTGACAACATCGACGCTGTCAATGATGCCTCTCTGGCGGGCCTTTTGGGTCGCGGGCGTGTCGATGCCTACCGCGCCGTCACGGAGAGCGGGTTTCCCGCCATCCGCATAACCGAGATGCACTGGGCGGGTGGGGAGCGGGTGCTCCAAAGCGGCGAATCCGTGGAAATCACTGCAACGCTTGTCAACTACCTGGCCGAAACCCAAAATCTGACGATCGATTGGTTTGCGGACTCAGAGTTCGTCGTAATTGACAATGGCCCGGTCAGCGTTGGCCGATTGGGCACGAGAGAGAGCACGTCCGTCACGGCCAAGTTCCATTTGACCGAGGATACGCCGTATCGTTCGCGCTTTGTTGTTTCTCCCCGAGCACGCGATGGATCCTACGACGATGCACCTGATGTCGTGCGACTGATGGCCAACGAGGGAGAAACGCTCGAGCACATCACCGGCGGAATGGGTTTCACCATCACAACCGAAGGGAATTTTGGCTTCCTGGACAGCCGCTTTGGCCAACCAAGCGCGGGTGTTTGGGTCTACGACGCGAACAACCAAAGACGGACCATCATATACGAGGGCGGCTTGCTCGTCGCCAGCGGACCGGATGCGGTGTCCGACTGCCTGTACAGTGACGAAAGAAGTACCCAGAGGATTTCTCAGCACATGGACTGGGTTCCGCAACGGGGGGCCAGCCTGGAGATTCGAGACCCCGGGCATCTAGTGGCGCAGGAAGGGCGGATGGAGCTGGTGGATGGCGGTGCCCCCAACCCGATAGGCGTAGAGGTACTCCAGGAGAGCTTTGCCGATACTGCAGAGGAGAACGAGAACTTTGTCATTTTGCGATACACCATCAGCAATCCGACTGGGGCCGAATTGGACAATGTTCATATAGGCCTGATGTTCAACTGGCGGATGAATTCTACCTGGGGGCAGGATCATGTCGGCTTCGACGGGAGCAGAAACCTAGGCTTTCAGCAGGATGCGGCCTCCAATCCTACCGCGGTAGCTGGCACCATGCCGCTTTCAGCGAATGCGCCCGTGCACTTTCGGGCCCTTCGATACGGGGAACCACTGACGGACCAGACGAAATGGTCGTACTTGACCGGCGGCATCCAGGGCCCTGGATCCGGAGCCAATGCCTGGACACAAGTGACTGGGCTGGGCCCTTTCACGATAGCTCCGAGCCAGGAAATCCAAGTAGCTTTTGCGGTGGTTACCGGACGCAATAGGGAGGATCTGTTCCAGAATGCGGACAATGCCAAGGTGCTGTGGGAGAACACCTTGCAGCAGGCACCGACGGCCCAGTTCGTTCAGAACGTTGATGGGTCGGCGCTCGACGTATACGTTGACGGCCAGCGCATCTTAGACGACTGGACGTTCCAGTCCGCCTCGGCATTTGATGTGCTCTCGCAGGGCGAGCACACTATCGACGTCGTTAGAGGGGGAGATGGCGACAATGCCCAACCGCTGCGCTCGCAATCGGTAAGCATTGGCATGGGCACCGACTACCATGTGATAGCGCATGGCAAGGGTGAGGACGTGGACCTCGTGTTCGTGGATGATGTGCGACGGAGCCATGATGTGGACGGCCAGGCAGCCTTCTACGTGACGCATGGAGCCAGAGATCTGGCCGCGGTGGACGTGCGCCTGTTGCGGCCGGGTGACGCGGCTGTTATGCTCCTTGACGATGCAGACTTTGGCACCGTCGGCAGCTACGTGACGGTGTCGCCAGGGTCGCACGGAATAGAAGTGGTGGCTGCCACCGACCAACACCTGATAAACAGGTTTGAGTTTGATCTGAGTGGACTTTCCCGGCAGGCCTTTGTGCTGAGTCTCTCCGGCTCGGGCACCTCGGCCAGGGAAGGCCTGACCATGATGGGCGTGCAGGCCGACGGGACGGTCTTTTTTCCTTCAGGTGTGACACGGATTGGTGATCAGACAGAACTGCCGGAGCGTTTTGTGTTGCACGGCAACTATCCCAACCCATTCAATCCACAGACGACCATTCTGGTGGATTTGCCAATGTCGGCGACAGTCACGGTAGAGGTGTTCGACGTGCTGGGTCGCGCTGTCCTGCGAAGCGTACCCGAAGAACTTGAGGCGGGCAGCCTGCGGGCCATCAGGATGGACGTTGCGCAGCTGGCTTCAGGCACGTATCCATACCGCGTACGCGCCGTAACAGCCACCAGGATGGAGTTTCGAACGGGCCAAATGACCATCCTGAAGTAGCCTACAAACGAGCCAGCACGCCTGGTATTGGACACATCTGGCCCGGTCAAGGCCACTACCTCGTTGGACTGGGTCCAGATGCTCAGCGGTTGCGATGCACTTCATCACCACGAGCATGATGCGCGCTCACTCCGTGAACAATTTGCGGGTTAGAAGTCTGCCGTACGCGAAAGCGACTGGAGATAGGTGCGGTGACGGAAGCGGCACATTTGCTAGTGAGCCCATTCAAGGCGTTACCGCGAATATGTGCAATGCGTTACGCAAGGCGACGGCGAGCCATCATGAGCACGATCTTGCAGTAGCTTGGGTCCGGGCCCTACCCCGAATGACGTTCGGAGCATTATGTGGTTTGCGTCGCATGACATCCCCGCGCTATTGTACGCTAGCCCGGCGCCGCAGCCCAGGAAGACTTGCGCAGATTCTCTTGAAGGCTCATTTTGTGCGATGAGGACGCGTGCCATAGCTGCGCACGAGCGGAACCGAGCTACTCGAATGGCTGCACCCTGCCGCCTTCCGGCATTGCCAACCGCCCTTCGTCGAAAGGCTCGCGAAATGAAATGTCGGACGCTATGGCTGTTGCGCGAAGCGCGCCTTTCTGGCCGTCAGTAAAAGAATAGCTCTCAAAGCGCGTCGGTACAGTCAGGCCATCTATGGTTTCGTAGTCCAAGTAGTACATCAGCGTCTCCCGCACCTCACCGGGGGCAGGACGCCCGCGTCCGAACGTAGCCGAGTACCGGATCGCGCTAAGGCTGCCCGTCTCCGGGTGGACGTAGAGCGTGTACGAGTCGCCATGCGAATCACCTACGCCTTCGTCGTATGATACCTTCGTTAAGTGATGCAATGTGCCATCGAGTGAGTCGTCTGCAAGCACCTCGTAACGAATCCCAGGGTCGGCGAGCACGAACGGGATCGACTGAAAGTAGTACGCCGTACTCGCCCAAAACCGCGGGTTAACCTGCACGGTGTCCGGGTAAATCCAGGCGCTCTCCCCGTCCCAGGCCATCTGCGCATTGAGCGCAACAGGCTCAATCCTGCTACCGATAGCCATGAGGTCGTGATAGATCTGACGGGTGCGATTGTCGGCTACCAGGTGTGACTTCACGAGAAAGCCGTCACTGCCAAAATCCCACGTGTAGGTACTGGTGGGTGCTTCGAGCCAGGCGCGGATGCCGCCTCCCGCATCAATAGCCCGCAGTACAAGTTGCCCGCCCTCGCTGGCGGCAAGCCTTGCCCGGATGGCCTCTGCCTCGGTGGCAAGGGGATCTGCGGTTTCGGCCTGGCAGCCGAGGAAGAAGGCCACGAGGCCCAAAATGGAAAGTCGTCGCATGACGTTGGGTGATAACCGGTAATAATTGTCGCTGAAGTCGCCCGGAGTCCCATGCCGGCAACGCCTGCAGGGCGCCGATGGGTCAATCCAAGCGGAGCTTAGTGTGTTGTTCCTACTTGCAAGGTAAGCTCTTCATCGGTACCATTGCCAGCTAACTTAACCCACGTATTTAATGGAAACGCTATGCATTGCGGCGTTGCAGATGTGTTCGCGGCAGAATCGCGACGACAACCTGGCGCAGGCCCAAACGCTCCTGGAGAAAGCGGTTCGCAAGGGAGCCCAGATTGTAGCGCTTCCAGAGAATTTATCCTTCCTCGATAGCGAAGGCGAAAAGCTGGCCGTGGTCGAGGACCTGCAACGCGGGCCCAGCATCCGGTTGCTCCGCGAATTCGCTAAGGCAAACAACGTGACTATCGTGGGCGGAAGCATTCCGCTGCGCGCCGGTAGCAAGGTGACCAACACCTGTCTGGTGTTCGACCCAAGTGGCGACATTATTGCTAGATACGACAAGATCCACCTATTCGACATCTTCCTGGATGAGGCGCACCACTTTCAGGAATCCCGATACATTGCACCGGGTTCAGAGCTGGTGACCTTTGAGGCCTATGGCCAGATTATGGGCCTTAGCATTTGCTACGACCTGCGATTCCCGGAGCTGTTTCGCAGGCTGGCTATGCGTGGCGCGAATGTGCTGTTTGTGCCTTCTGCGTTTACTTGGCGAACCGGGACGTATCACTGGGAGGCCCTGCTTCGTGCGCGGGCCATTGAAAACCTGTGTTATGTTGTCGCACCAGCACAACAGGGCCAGCATAATGAGCACCGTGAGAGCTTCGGGCACGCGATGATCATTGATCCGTGGGGGCAGGTCCTCGCTCAGGCGCCCGATCGTCCCAGCGTGGTTGTTGCCGAGCTCGACTTTGTGTATCAGGCCCGGACACGACAAAAGCTGCCGTGTCTGGACCACGCCCAAGTCCTGGGCAAGCTAACGGATAATCACCAGTGACTGGTGCCGGATCTCGCCGCGGTGGGTGAGGACTACCACATATACTCTTGGTGCGTGGCTGTTGGCGCCAAAAGTAGTCACATGACTATCGGCCGTGCGGTGCCCGCTAACCAGGGTCGAGACGCGCCTGCCAAGGGCGTCATAGACGACCAAGGCAATGTCGGAGGCCTCTTGCAGTGACAAGTAAATGGTGGCCTCTTCCCGTACAGGGTTGGGGGCCACCGGAGCCAGCACAATTGCAGTAGGTGGCTTGCGTGGGATGACCGTGCTCCGTACGCCATGCGGCACCGCCCGCAGTTGGCACCCGGAGTAGCTACTGGAATGAGATCAACGACACGCGGATAGCACCGGAGTCGGGTGCCTCGAAGAATTCGTTGTAGCCCTTTAATTCGAGCTCGGTGTGGTGCTCATAAAGCGTTTTAACAACCGTCCCCCCAAGCTGCTTCGCCAGTTGCTGCACGTACGCTGTGGTGTAGCGCACCATCGGAAACGGCAATTTCAAGAGGTCCGTCAAATCGGAAAAGAATTCGACATAGTCGTCGCGATGGTTGACATCGGTAATCTCTTCGTCCTGCAGGGAGTATTCCAGCACCAGCGCGCCCCCGTCCGTCCGCACCGCCTCAAGGGCCTGGGCAAAAACCGGTGCCGGCACGTAGTAGGTTATCCCTTCGGCCAGCACCAGCGTTGGTCTGTTGGGGTCCCAACCATGCAGCTGGAGCGTCTTGGCTAGGGCGCTGGCATCGGCAAGATTGGACGTTACGAATTTCATCTCGGGACCGCCCACCGCTGCGTTAATGTCCGCCTTCAGGTCCATCTGACTCATGTCCACATCGAACACCGAGGCAGTCGGGAAGAGTTCCGCGAGCTCTAGCGTCAGCGGGTCCAGCCCACCGCCGAGCGATACGACCTGTGTGGCGGGATTGGCGCGAAGGTATTCATGGCTCAGATGTTTTACGCGCCCCTTGCGTGTAGTAAGCTCGGCATAAGCCAAATCGTGGTTTTCCGTAAATTGATCCTTGAGCCCCTGACCCGCGCTTAGGTCGACGCTCGCAAGGAATCGCTTGGCCGCTGCTCCGTCGTAGATGTCAGGCTCCGTAAACAGGAGCACGAAGGCAGATGTGGCAGGTACTTCAAACATAGGAGAGAATTGGTTGGACTAATCGGATAGTGGCGCGATACACACACCGTAGGAGGCGCCGAAAGCTACGGCTAACGAAGAAAAGATTGGGGACTATACTTGGTTACATGGGGCGCAGACAGTAAATGACCCCAGAAGGTGCGATTGATTGCCATGCCTGCGCTACTGCATGGTGGGTAGTGCTAAAGTCGTCGGATAGTGAACGGCACGCCATGAGTCTGCTCTTCAAGGGGCCCAATGCGGCCGTATCCCAACGCCCCGCGTTTGTATTTTCCTCGGTCGCCGCTTGCCGCGGCTGACCTGCTAACTCACCACTGCAACTTCCCGGATCATGAAACTCAGAGTCTTCCCACTACTTTTTGGCCTACTCCTCGTCCCGCCGCTCAATGCACAGACGGTGGCCGACACGGACTTTTCGGCCCTCAAGCTGCGCAACATCGGACCCGCATTCACTTCTGGCCGCATTGCGGACATTGCCATCCACCCCAACGACGAAAACGTCTGGTACGTCGCCGTCGGCTCCGGGGGCGTATGGTTGACAGATAATGCCGGCACGACCTGGGAGTCGGTGTTTGACGGGCAAGGCTCCTACTCCATTGGTGCAATTGCCATCGATAGCCGCAACCCACACACAGTTTGGGTCGGCACCGGTGAGAACGTTGGCGGTCGGCACGTGGGTTACGGAGACGGAATCTACCGCAGTGACGACGGCGGAAAGAGCTGGAAAAACATGGGGCTGAAGGACTCCGAGCACATTTCGCGCATCATCATCCACCCGGACAACAGCGACATCGTGTGGGTAGCTGCGCAAGGTCCGCTGTGGAGTCCGGGCGGCGAGCGTGGCCTCTACATGAGTGAAGATGGCGGAGAAACTTGGACCAGAACGCTGGGCGATGACGATTGGGTCGGCGTCACCGATGTCGTGATCGACTCTCGTGATCCCAACCGGCTCTATGCTGCTACCTGGCAGCGGCACAGAAACGTGGCAGCGTACATGGGAGGCGGCCCAGGCTCGGGGCTCCATCGCAGTGAGGACGGGGGGCGAACATGGGAGGCGCTCAAAAAGGGCATTCCCGGCTCCAACCTGGGCAAAATTGGTCTCGCCACCAGCTATCACAACCCGGACCACGTCTACGCAGCCATAGAGCTGGATCGTAAGTCCGGCGGCATTTTCATGTCGCGCGACCGGGGTGAGTCGTGGACGAAGCAGTCAGACGCGGTATCCGGAGCTACCGGGCCCCACTACTATCAGGAGCTGTACACGACGCCGCACGCAGCAGGAACACTCTACCTCATGGATGTGCGTGTCCAAGTATCTATGGACCACGGCTTGACGTTTGAGCGCATGAGGGAGTCGGCAAAGCATTCGGACAATCACGCTATCGCGTTCAAGATGAGTGATCCGAACTACATCCTTATGGGGACCGACGGCGGACTCTTCGAAACGTATGACGGCACGAAGACCTGGCGTTTCGCGGCCAACATGCCGATCACGCAGTACTACAAGGTGGCAGTGGATGATGCGCTGCCTTTCTACAACGTGTTTGGCGGGACCCAGGATAACGGATCCCACGGCGGCCCCTCCCGCACGGAGTGGCGGATGGGCATCCGTAATGCCGACTGGTTCAAGACCCTGGGTGCAGACGGACACCAGTCTGCCACGGAACCGGGAAACCCCGACATCCTCTATGCAGAGGCGCAGCAGGGACGCCTGCATCGGATCGACCTTTTGACCGGCGAGCAGGTGCTGATACAGCCGCAGGCCCGCGCCGGCGAAAAGTTTGAACGCTACAACTGGGACGCTCCGATCGTGGTGAGTCCGCACGAACCCACGACGATCTATTTCGGCTCGTACCGCGTGTGGAAGTCTACCGATCGAGGCGACAGCTGGACGCCCGTGTCTCCGGACCTGACGCGCGATCAGGAGCGCTTCGAGCTACCAATTATGGGTCGCGTGCAGAGCTGGGACAACGCTTGGGACTTCAACGCGATGTCGGTCTACAACACTATCACGTCACTTGCAGAATCGCCACTGCAGCAGGGGCTGCTGTATGCCGGAACGGACGATGGCATCATCCAGATCAGTGAGGATGACGGAGGATCCTGGACGCGCACCGAAGTAGGCTCCATTGACGGGATTCCAGGCACCGCCTTTGTCAACAATCTGTATGCCGATCTGTTTGACGCGGATGTGGTGTATGCCGCGCTTGACAATCACAAGTTCGGCGACTTTTCGCCGTACCTCATAAAGAGCTCCGATCGCGGCAAGACGTGGGAGTCCATTGCAGGCAACCTGCCGGATCGAACGCTGATCTGGCGTGTGGTCCAGGACCATATCAATCCGCAGTTGCTGTTTGCGGCGACCGAGTTTGGCATATACTTCACCACCAGTGGCGGCGCGGAGTGGACCAAGGTCAACAGTGATGCCACCATCTCTTTTAGAGACATCACCATCCAGCGCCGCGAAAACGACGTGGTCGCCGCCTCATTCGGGCGCAGCTTCTTCATCCTGGACGACTACACGCCGCTCCGCGAGCTGACACCGAAACTTCTGGCACAAGAGGCGCACCTGTTTCCGGCGCGCAAGGCCCTTCTATACGTACCGCGCGATGTGGCCGGCGGTGCACAGGGTGCCACGTACTATGCCGCACCCAACCCGGAGTACGGGGCGACCTTTACCTACTATCTCAAGTCCGGCGCTGCAACGCTGAAGGAGGAGCGTCGCAATGCGGAGGAGGAGGCCGGCGATGGTGACATCCCCTTCCCGGGCTGGGATGCACTCGAAGCGGAGGTTAATGAGGTTTCCGATGAAGTGCACATCGTTATCCGTGATGCCGCAGGCGCCGTGGCCAACCGCGTCAAGGGCGGCACCAGCAAGGGATTCCATCGCGTATCGTGGAACCTGACTTATGCGTCAAAAGCGCCTATAACGCCGGGGCAGTCCCAAGGGGGTGGCAACGGTTTCCTTGCTACGCCGGGTGAGTATTCCGCCACATTGATTCGTGTCGCGGACGGCGCCGAATCGAAGCTTGGTGGCCCCATCACCTTTTCTGTGGTGCCACTTAAGGACAAAGCGGTGGAAGGTGCTTCTCCAGAAGAGATTATTGCGTTTCGGGGCGAAGTTGAGGCGCTTCAGAGCCGCGTAGCCCTGTTTTCCAGCGGGCTTGATGCCCAGATGGATAAGGTAGCGGCGATGCAGATGGCCCTCACGCGCGCCGAGAATCCGGCTGGCGGGCTCGCGGCGTCGCTGCACGAAGCACGCAATACCCTATTGGCCCTTGAGATGCAGCTGCGGGGCTACAAGTCAAAAAGTGAGCCGGGAGAGCGCAACGCGCCCAGTGTGCAGTCCCACATGTTCGTAGGATTCAGCGGTCTGCGCAACACCTACGGCCCAACGGAGCTTCACAGAGAGAGCATTGCCATCGCGACAGCTGAGATAGGCACGCTTGAGGCGGCGCTGGGCACGTACGTTGATGACGTGCTGCCAGGCCTGGAAGCAGCTTTGGCCAGCAGCGGCGCGCCGCTCATAGACCAGAAGTAGCACTTACTGCAGAGGCCCAGCGTGAAACTCCGCCGAAACCGTGACTTCCGGTCCGGTGCGCAAGGAGCCGAACATCGCTGTTGGGGGCTTGAGGCCATAGTCCTTTAGCACCAAGGTGTGACTCCCCTTGAAAACGACCATGCCATCGTCACGGAGCGTAGCCTCTACCGGAATGGAGACCTCGTTGGTCTGCCCGCCGAGCGTGAGCTCGCCGTGTGCCGTGAGGGTGGCGGACATTGCAGAGGTGACTTCCAGGCCTGAAACGCTGGTCAGCGTGTAGGTGACCTCTGAATGCGTGTTGACGTCGAGCGCGTCGTACATGACGCGATCCATGATGCCGCTTTTCTTGCTCTTGATCATCTTGGTGGGCACGGTAAGGGTTACCGCTTCCACTTCGGCGTGTGCGTTGTCCCCTTTGGCACTCAAGGTGACGGACCCCTCAAATACTGTAGCGTACACGGTCCAGTGCGGCGTGTTGTTCGAGGTCCCGTCAATCCAGATTTTGGAGCTGTCGGGGTCGAAGTCGTACGTGGTAGACTGGCCCAGGGACGGACTGGCAACAAAAAGGGCGAGGCTAAAAGCTATTAGCGAGCGTAGCATCGTGTCTTGGCTGGCTGGTAGGATGCGCTGTAAGATGCAATTCTAGCGAAGACGGGCAGGATAGTTTCCACTTTGTCTATGGCAGAAACTTCATGTATGATTCACGGTAGAGCTAGCTAGGAAGCGGTTCCATACTTTCAGCGCGTGAGCCGCCGCCGGGCGTGGAATTCTGTTGAGTGGTATCTTAATAAGAAGTACCCCTGTCTGCGGGCCAGACTGAAGCAAATGCTGCCGCATCGGCGCCTGGTCGGGCACCTGTAGCTCGGCACTGCCTGCTGGCTCGGCGAAGCGCACCGGGAAGCAAGGCATACTGCAGCGGCTACGGTACCGCGACACAACAACTTAACTAGCTCAATGCTCATGAAGAAGATTGCAGATCACACTTCACGCCGCGACTTCTTATTGAAGTCGACCCTGGGTGCCGCCGCCGCTGTAGCTGCGGTGACTGCCAGCACCAAGCCGAAAGCCGTGCGGGCCAAATCGCCCGCGATCGGCCCGATTCTCGGGGCCAACGACGTCATCGTGGCCGGCTTTATCGGGGTCGGTGGCCAGGGGTACAACTCACATCTCTTGAACGTCATCAACGTTGACGACGAGGGCAAGCCGAGGCACGATATCCCGCTGAATGCGATCGGTGCAGCCGCTTGCGACCTGTACTCTGTTCGTCAGGACCGGGCGCTCAAATCGCTCGAAATGGCGCGTCAGGCGGCCGGGCGCGAAGCAAAAGTTACGGCACACGAGGACTATCGGTACGTGCTGGACAACCCCGACATCGATGCCATCTTCATTGGCGCGGTCGACCACTGGCATACCAAGATCGCAGTGGACGCTCTTGATGCTGGCAAGCACGTGTACTGCGAGAAGCCGATGACCAGGTATCTCGGAGAGGCCTTCGAGATCTACGACAAGGTCAAGGAGACCGGGATGAAGTTCCAGATCGGCTCCCAGTTCTGCACCGAGGGCAAATGGCATCATGCAGCCAAACTGATTGCAGACGGCAGAATCGGTCCGCTGGTCCTGGCGCAGGATTCCTACCATCGTAACAGCCCTGACGGCGAGTGGAATTACTACGAAATTGAGGAAGAGCTGGAGGCTGGCAAGACTATCGACTGGTCGAAGTGGCTGGGTCCCGTGTCGGACCGGCCATTCAACAAGCAGCATTTTCATCGCTGGCGCAAGTACTACCCGTACTGTGCGGGCATTTTAGGCGACCTCCTGGCGCACCGTATCCATCCGCTACTCATCGCCACGGGTGCGAAGGAGTTCCCGATGCGTGTCTGCTCAATCGGCAACAAGAAGATCATGGATGCCAATGTCGGCCCCGAGGATCGGGATGTGACCGAAAACTGCCAGGTTTTGACCGAATTCCCGAGTGGCCTGTGCATGATGATCACCGGCTGCACCGTAAACGAGCAGGGTCTCAATCAGGTGATCCGCGGCCACGAAGGCACGCTCTACTTCAGCGGGTCCAGTGTGGAGCTGCGTCCTGAGCGGAAGTTTGCCGACCTAGTGGACCCGGAGTTGACAGAAAACATCACGCCGAGCGTTAGCATCCCCGCGCACATCAACGACTTCTTCCAGGCCATCAGGGATGACCGCCAGACCAATGGCAACATCGACGTGGCGATTCGGTGCCAGACCATTATTTCGATGGCTGAGCAGTCAGAGCGCACGGGCGAAATGCTATACTTCGACGAGGCCACGCGTTCCCTCTCAACGGGCAGTGGCAGGAAGGTCGAGACGATGACTTACGGCACGCTGGACTAGCCGTACGCACGTATGGGGAACGATCAGAGAGCGGGAGTCGGCTTGCCGGCTCCCGCTTTTTATGTTTCTCTGCTGCCGCCGGGTAGTCAGTGACCTTGTGGCCCGCGGCCTCAGTACAGGAGAGCGGCATCCAAGCTGCAAAGTCCCGTCGGCGCATGTTGGACGCTATTGTTGATCATGCAGCAGCTGATGAGGCGATCACAAGCGACGATTCAGTATGTTCGCCTCTGTTGCATTCCTGATTGGCTCCTGTGCGGGCGGCGCCATGGTCCAATTGGCCGATATGCCACTCGAGCATGTTGAGTTGATAACGCTCTCTGAGGAGGTGCCGCTTGGCATGACCGGTGAGATAGAGCTAAATCTACGGGGAGGCCTCCTGATCTTGGACAATACCACGAGCTGAGGGTACCGGTCTAGTACGCCTTATGCAAGCGGTGCAGCAAGTGCCAGGCACTCTTATTGTGCAACGCCTAGTTCTCGGTGCAGCTTCATGCTTGAGATGCCCTGCAGGTTGGTGACGGTTAGGTGTGCCGCAATAGCCCGCGTCTGGTAGCTCAACTTGGAGCGTGCCATAATCGTGACGGTTTTCAGTGTGAACTTCTTTTTCCTGGGGCAGTCACGACAGCGGTGCGTCATCTTCGGGTGCTTGATGCCTACCTGAACGTTGCCCGACTCACAGAACGCGCATACCGGTCCATCTGGCCACACGTAACGGGCCAGCCAGTCATACGCCTTCCTTTCCGCGCAGAACACGCGTCCGTTATTTGCGTCCTATAAGCCAGCATAGGGCAGGCGAATTGGGAACGGATTACCGAATCTGGTACTTGGCTTTATAGAATCTCCACAAAACTTGACACTGGCTGTGACGTAGGTTTAAATTGGTAATGTCCTTGGTACGCTGACAGACTGGAAGGCCCAGCCGTGGGTGTGCTGCATTCTTTGAGCCATATGGACAGCACCTTTCGGGAATGGGTTTCGTTGGCCAGGCTGACAACTGTGGCCGGATTTTTGTGGCGCCTGTTGCGTGGCGTAAGGCAGGTGTCCGATCGGCTGGCCCCCATCGAGGGCCACCACGGACTGATGCCGCCTAACGCTAGTCTGCCCTGTCCTGAATCCGTTTTGCTGCAATGGTGGGCTGGCACGCTGGACAGGAAGGCATGTGTCCATCAGGGGCTGTCCGGTGCAGCGCAGAGGTGATCAGGTTCTCACTACAGTTTGTGTGATGCCGAAGGTAAACGCCGAAATTCTCGTTTGGGCACGCGAGACCGCAGGGCTGACGCCTGAAGAAGCTGCTGATAAGATCGGAATTAGGGCTTCTCGGCACGTATCGGCTGTTGACAAGCTAGTTGCGCTGGAGCACGGGGAAAGAGAGCCATCCCGGTCTGTCTTGGTTAGGATGGCGAAGCAATATCGCAGGCCGCTGCTCACTTTCTACTTGCTCGATCCGCCACAAAAGGCGAGCCGGGGCACCGACTTCCGTATGTTTTCTGCAGCGCGATCCACGAGAATGGATTCCTTGGTCGATGCGCTCCTCCGCGAGGTGCGGAGCCGGCAAAGCATGGTCCGAGCCGTGATGGAAGCCGAAGATGAAGCTGAATCCCTGCCATTCGTGGGCAATTTAAAAGAGCTTGCAGGTGTACCGACAGGTACTAATCAATTGTTACGCCGCGTTGCTGAGGCGCTGAATCAGGTGCTTAACCTTGAATTACCCGCCCAGTACTACGCGCAGCCCAACTCAAGAGAAGCATTCAATTTGCTCCGATCCAAGGCTGAGGCCGCCGGTGTATTTGTTCTGCTCAAAGGGAACTTGGGAAACTACCTTACCGACTTCCCTGTGGATGTCTTTCGAGGTTTTGTCATTGCTGACGACATCGCCCCGTTCGTTATCATCAACCACCAAGACTCCTTTCATCCCGGTAGCCCCCAGGTTTCCCCGGGGGCCCCGGACAGATCCGGACGTGCGCGCTAACGCATCCGGCTCCTCCCTTGGGTCGCGCTGCCGCGCATGACGTTAGCAGGTCGGCAAGCCGACCCGCAGCCGTAACCGATTCATCCCTGGGACGCGCAAAATCCGGCACTGAGTCCGGTACGTGTGGGACTGCACGATTTCCCCTTGGGTGCGACGCTTCGCTCCACTGACTCCGCCACGAGGGCACCCCCGCTTTGTTCGTCGGCTTCACAGCTACGTATCGTCGCATCTGACTTCTCCTTGCCGTACGTCCTCCGCTCGGCTTTCGCCTTGGCTTTGGCGGCCCCGCCCGTAGCGCTGGGCAACAAGAAGATCTCCCAGGTCCCAGCAGGATATGTACATGCGTCCATGGGGTCCCGGACACCGTGGGCCTGTCCGCCGTCTCACCATAACGATGACGGACATGTTGCCTTCGACCGAGCTGAAAGCCTCGGCGACCCAGATTACATGTTTTTCGGTGCTCAATAACCCTGGCCACACGCACCGCTACCGACGCTTCGCGCCCACCCTCACGGGTGGCCACGCACGGCTCGCGGAGATATGTACCTGGTTTCAGTTTCATAACACGGGACTTTCACCCGCTATATCCTGCCAGTTAGCCTGGCGCACCAGCTCGGTCTTTCACGCTCCTAAATGAACTGGTCCACTTGCTGCTTGGCCAGACCGGCATCAGCGGCGGTTATCGTGTGAAGGATAGCGAGCTGTTCTGCAACACCGTTGCTTCGATGTGTATGCTGCCGGCAGATGGGCTCGAACAGATCCATATTGAACCAAATCAGGACATCGATGAACAGGAAAGCCATATTAGTTCGTTCGCCTTGCGTTGGAATCTGAGCCACACGATGGTAGCCTACCAGCTCCTGCGCTCCGGGCGCATTCACCAGCCAACCTTTAACCAACTCCGCGACCGTTTCATCAGACAGTGGAAACAGAAACGTGAGAGATAACGTGAATCAACTCGCGAATCGGGTGGTGGCCCAAATTACTACATGGTTCATCGTTACAGGATCGGGACGCCGCTGTTGTCGCTTACTGAGCGCATGATGAGATCCGGTGCATTGTCTACGACCAAGGCTGCCAAAATCCTGGGCGTTAAGCCCGCGCAGGTAGGCAAAGTGCTGCGTTTTTCCTGAAACATTCGTAGACAACTGTGCATGCTCTACCTACTCGATACCAACGTCCTAATCGACGCGAATCGCGATTACTACCCGATTGGACGGGTTCCCGAATTCTGGAGTTGGCTCGTTGACTGTGCGGCGAAGCAGAAAGCGAAGGTTCCGTTGGAGATATATGGAGAGGTTTGTAGTGGAAAAGAAGATCGACTCGTACGATGGCTGAAGGACAGAAAAGACACGATGGTACTTGATGAGAACGTTGACATAGGCCTCATTGACCAGGTGATGGCACGCTACGCACCAGATTTGAACGACGAGGATATAAGGAAACTTGGACGAGACCCGTTTCTGATCGCCTATGCGCTATGCAATCCCACGCAACGCTTCGTCGTTACCACTGAGGTCTCGAAGCCGAGAAAAAAGCGCGCAAACCGACACATTCCCGACGTGTGTGAGGATCTGCATTTACGTTGCTATAACACTTTCGATTTGATCAAACAGTTGAACTTCAGGACCAATTGGCAGAACCATTCGTAGGGTGTACGCCCCCGCCGTTCCCTCCCCGTAGATGAACGAGTGGACCCGGGGATTCTGATTCATATAGAGCAGCCTATTCGACATCCTGCACCCTGACTCGCGATACGTCAACTTTCCTACGTATTCCTGTTAGTTTCATATATAATTCCCCAGATTTGGATGTTGAATCTGCACGTCAGCCAGTCGTGGCGTTGGCGTCTGATCAAATTCAGTTCTTATTGACGTTGATCACCGAGTACCGGCCCGCTGTGGAATGGAGAATGGGGCGATCACCTCACCCAGCACGCCGATTTTCGTTAGGAAACGATGCATGAGCAGGCCTTCAAGCTGCTGGGCATCCGATTGGCGCCACCTGCCAGCACGTGTACCGTTGCCACAGTCGGCATGCTCAAGAAAAACCAGTCGCGACAGCGGCCCAATTGCGCACTTTTCTACCCTTATTTTCAGCTTAATTGCTACAATTCCTTAACATGGCAACACCCTCCTGTGCTTTGCGTGTTTTACCGCTGTTCGTGGTCTCGATGCTGATCTACCCAGGGTGTGATCACGGCATTGCACCACCCACTGAGGCACCCATCGGCGCCATCCGAGGCTCGATCACCTACGTGGGCGGTGAATCCGTCTGGCCTCCCTCCGATTCGCTCTTCGACCTCCGGTTCTTTGCACTACCGTTTGTGCCATGCGACAGCCTGGACCTCTTCCGCGATCTCAACCAACTCGTCTTTAGTGATCGGCTTCAGTATGGGACTGCCTCCGACAGTTTCGCGGTCGATAGCGTCAATGCCCAATATTACCTATATAGCGGTGTGGCTCAGCAGTATAGCCGAAACCTGCTGGACTGGCGCCCCGTGGGCCTCGTCGACATGTACCGTGTACGAGTCGACGAAGTGGTAGAGCTCGCCGTAACGGCAGACTTCCACAACCCGCCGCTTTTCCCTCCTGATTGCAAACAATGACGCATACGCCTGCCAACGTGTTTTGTAGATGGATCATGCCACTTATGGGACTCTGTCTGGCACTTGGGACTCAGGTGGCCCAAGCCCAGCTGGGCGCTGTCGTCGGCACGATTCAAGACGCAGCGGGCCAGCCTCTACCACATACAAACGTCGTGTTGGAAGCAACCACGCTGGGTGCTGCGACAGACCTCAACGGGCGTTTCCGCATCCCACAGGTGCCAGCAGGTACATACACTATACGAGCTTCGGCGGTAGGTTTCCAGAGTAAACAAGAGTCGATCTCAGTTGTGGCCGGAGAAGAGGTGACGGTGCACTTCGTACTTCATGCACAAACTCTCTGGGGCGATGAAGCGCTCGTGACGGCAACACGCCGACCGCAGCGCTTCATCGAAGTACCTGCCAGCATCAGTCTGGTGCTGCCTCGCGAGATAGAAACGCGCAACATATTGTCTCTCGACGAGGCGCTACGCATTGTGCCTGGAGTAATGATGGCCGACAATCAAGTCAATGTACGAGGCTCATCGGGGTTTGCGTACAACACCGGAAGCCGAGTGCTGCTGTTGCTCGACGGGGTGCCCTTGCTTGCACCTGATCGAGAGGGCATCCCCCACGACGCCTTGCCGATGTCACAGATAGCGCGGATCGAGGTGGTAAAAGGGCCGGGCTCGGCTCTCTATGGTAGCGGTGCCCTAGGCGGTGTTATCAACATTATCACCAAAGACTATCCCGAAACACCAAAAACCACGATTCGGCTCTTCGGTGGAGCCTACGAGCCGGTGCGCTACAAGCTCTGGCGTGAACAGTGGGACGGGGCCGACGACCCGCGCCGCTTTGGCGGCGGCTCGTTCTCCTATGCCCGGCGGCTGGGAGCAAAACACGGCTTCTGGCTCAGCATCGCCTACCATGAAGACGAAGGATTTACCAACTCCAGCGGAGCGCGCGACCTCGACATGTTTTTCAAAGTCGGATGGCGTCCAAAGCCCACCGTGCGCTTCGACCTACTCGGCGGCTGGACTTGGCGAAAGAGCGACAACTTCCTTTACTGGAACGGTAGCCGCGACGCGCTGAACCCCGGCGAACTGGTCTTCGGTGGGACCAAAGCATCGGGCACTAGCGACAATCAGACCAACCTCTTTAGCCTGGTGCCCTCATTCTCGCACGTCGTCACCGGGTCATTCTTCTATTCGGTGAAGGCTCGTGTGATCGGAGTTATCATCCAACCACTCGAAGATGACGGCACTCCGAAGCCAGTCGCAAAGGGTACGACCGGCGTGCGCTACGGCGGCGAAGTGCAAGCCAACTGGATGATGGGGCAAGGCCAGCACCTTACAGCCGGCGTTACTACCGAACAGCTATTGACCGAGTCAAGCTTTTTCCAACCAGATTCGGTAGAGACTGCCGCTCGTAGTCAGCCGGAACGAGCCGCATTTCTCCAGTTCGAGCAATCACTCTTGGGTAGGCTACGCCTAGTGGCGGGTTTGCGCTTCGATTCCTACCAAATAGATAAAGTCGCCATTAGTCGCAGATTCAGTCCTAAGCTCAGCGCTTCAATCCGCCTGGTCGAAGGCCTTTCCGTTCGGGCCTCATATGGGGAAGGCTTCCGAGTGCCTAGCCTCAGCGAACGCTTCGTTAACAACCAGGCCTACCTACCCATTGTATCCAACCTGGACCTACAGCCTGAGTTGAGTACCAGCTATGAACTGGGCTTCCGAGGTCTGTTGCCCGTGGCGCAACGCATCGTGACACAAACGGACGTGGCATTCTTTTGGAATGACTACCAGCGCCTCGTTGAGCCCAAATTTATCGGCCGCGAGCAGTCGTTTCAATTCGTCAACCTCACCAAGGCTCGCATCCGTGGCCTCGAAGTCAGCGTCAACGCAGCCACCACCGACGAGCACTGGCTGGTGAGTGCCAGCTATACATTCCTGGATGCCGAGGACTTGGTCGACAAGACGCCACTTTTTCTCCGCTCACGCCACCTCCTCAAAGCCGGTCTAACTGCCCCGATATTCGGTCCCTTGTCATTCGGCCTTGACTATCGCTTTGCCAGTGCCCCGGACCGGGTTGACTCTGATTTCTCCCGCTTCGTCCGCGATGCCGAGTTGGTCGGTCCGAGAAAGGTGGTCGATGCACGCCTGATGGCCCAATGGCAACACTTCCGCCTTACGCTCCTGGTCGAAAACGCCGGAGAATACTACTATGTTGAGCGTCCTGCCATCCTTGCCCCGCCTCGCCATTTTACGCTTCAGATGCAGGCACATTTCTAGTGTAACCTCATATACGAAGGGGAGGCACGCACAAGAACAGGGAAGAGCGTGGGTACCTCACGCAGTCGACCAACCTAGCCTTCCACCGATCCTTCGCTATAGAAGCCGCCGTCGTTTCAGGTTGCAGCGCGGTATTACGGGTGGCGCGCCAATCCGAGTTTTTTCGGGGGCAGGTGCTGGGAGTATATCAATGCATACTGTAGGGGCCTTACCTGGCAGCATGGCCGATCGCTGCAGCTGCGAGCGCAGCTTCAGCAACTACAGGATCACTTCAGCCTTCGCCGGACCACGATCGTAGGCGATACGGGGTTGCCCTCGCATGTGTGGCTGGCCGAAGTAGTAGAGCCCGCAAGCTGCGACTAGATCGCAGCCCTGCGCAAGGGGACCTTCCGTCACATGGTTCAACAAAAGATCTTATAGGCAGGGCCCTGCTTGGGGTATGGGGCGATCGTGTCCTCCTACAGTGCTGCCCGTGGCTTTTTCGAGCGCATGTGGTTAGTTTTTTCGCGTCGGCGGAGCCAATCGTCTACTGACGCTAGTGCACGCCTACCAATGGGGCTGACCCTGAAGAAGTCCGCCACGCGGTGCGACGGATTTGTACTTAGCTGCAATTATGCAGTCGCACGGCAACCCGGTGCCTGAGGGAGGGAGTGGAATAGGTGCTAACGATACATCGGACCTGGGGCCGCGGCGAGGTGGGGCGGAGGCTGACCATAACTAGGTGTATCGACCATTTACTCCTGTAGCTGCATCGGATTCCGGGAACGCTGCGGCATTGGCTCAGCGCGCCAGCATGCCTGCAGAACCTGGACAATCGAACCCAGTAGGCTTCCTCTCCGCAACATAATCATCTGTACTGAACTTTGTCAATTTATTTTTTCCAAGAGCCAGTAAGTACCCTTCAGACAGTCACTTACGAAAACTGTCTTTTTCTATAGCACTACCATTTCAGGGTCGTTTTGTGTGCGCCTTGTAGGTGTAGTTGTGAGGCTTGAGGCCCATAATCATGGCGATCTGGCGCTGGAGCGGACCTTGGTCTGCATCCTTCTTCAACAGGATGCAGGAGCGCCGGTCTGTTGGCAATACGGTCGTGATCCGGTGCCACCGGTTCAGCTCAAACTGCAGCGTGGTCCAGCTGCTGTGGAGGTCATACTGCTTCAGCTTCGTGCGAATGAGTTGCACCGCCTGATAGGCCAGTACCGAGAGGAGGATGTGTGTCCGGATGCGCTCATCCTTGCTGTGGTATAGGGGACGCATGCCCAACTCGGACTTCAGCGAACGAAACGTGCGCTCGATGTCTGCAAGCTTCCAGTATGTGCGTGCGATTTGCGAGGCAGACCAGTCCGTGTGGCTGGTATGCAGGATGTAGCCGCCGGAGGCTTGCGTCTGCTGCTCAAACGCAGACAGGTGCGTAAAGGTGACCGCCTTCGCGTGCGTACTGTCCTTTTTGCGCAAGACATCGATCTTGTACTGGTACGAGACGCGCTTATGCCTTTCGAGTTCGCGACCGAGTCTGCGTTGCACCTTGTCGTATTCCTTGACGCAGCGGGGCTTGGAGAGTCCCTCGTGCAGGGTCTTCAGCGCAGCCTCAAACTTTGCGCGCCTGGTGTCCAGTATGCGGTCGCCGGTGGCCTTGCGTGCCTCGCTATGCAGGTAGACTTGCAGCGTTCCCTCTTGCTGTTCCAGGCGCCAGGCTTTGATGGAGACCCCGCTCTGTGTATTCCAGCACTCCTCCGGCGCGCGTTCAGGCGGTGGCGGCGCCTGCGTGCGCTGCACACAGATCCAATCCAGTCCCTTCGACCGCAAGTACGCCACATTGGCGCGCGTGGCTATGCCCGCGTCCATGATGACGGTCGCACGAGCGCCATTGAGCCGCTCCATGGCCTGCTGAAGCGTCTTCGGTTCGCTGGCATTGCCAGCAAGGACGGCTGCGCCACGCACAAAGCCGGACGCGTCCAGCATTAAGGCCAACGTCACCAACGGACAATCCGATCGCTTTTCCTTGCTTCGTCCATACGCCAGGAGTGCGCCTTTCTTGCGACCCGTGTAGAATGTGTTGGTCAGATCATACAAGATGAGCGTCTCACCAAAGCCCAACAGCCGCTGCGCATTGCCATAGAGTCCGTCCATAAGCGCTTCGCGCAGCGCATACAGCCGATCGCCTGTCCGGTACAGCGTACTTGCGCACGGGGCCTCCAGCTGCACCAGCTCCAAAATGGCGGAGGCCTTCATCATCCACTGGTACGTATGCGCCTCACTTCCGGGCGACAACATGCGCCCAACCACCAGAACCAGGGCCATGCGAATAGCATCTTCTCGCATGCCCAGCGCGCGTAGCAGCGCCGCGAAGCCGAGTTGCTCCAAGGCTTGCAGGCATACGCGCTCGCCGCCGACCGTGCGTGAGTCCGGATGATGCACTGCGTCGGTAATGATGGCATCGCGGTCGTCGCGTCCGGCATCCACATCGTAGTCCTTCTCACGCAGCCGGCGCACGATCTCGTCCACGGCGCGTTCGATCTTCTCATCCTCCAGCGGTAGGGCGCGCTGTCCGTGCAGCGCCAGCTCAACCCGCTTGGTTACGGTGGGCCAGTCGGCCTCGGCGATGTCAAAGTCCTGTCCAAGGTTCAGGATGGTTTTTTGTTTGGGCTGGCCATTGACGCGTCGGCATTCCAGCAGTCCGTATCCGGTGCGCTGCGTGGCGTTTTTGAGCTTGTAGACTCTCCTGCGGATGTACACGGCGTATTCGTATTGGCCTGCGCCCAATATAGCGGGTGGGGGTGTTGTCTGTGTGAAGTATTGATGAATAACACTAAAATAGCACTACATTGGCCTTAGACACAAATAACGGGCATATATCCTATGAGTAATACCTGTAAATCGGTCAATATGTACCGATTGGGACTATGCCAACACCTCGTCCGTCGGCAAAAGTGACAAACTTACGTGTAGTCATTTTTGTGCGAATGCCCTTGGGAGGTGGTAGAGGGAATTCGCGCTGCCCGGAGAGGCGCACTACTTCCCGGCGCTGCTATTGCCGTTGCCAGAAGAGAGGCATCGCCTGTGCTACACGGGCATGGTTGTACCAACGTGCTGTCCGAGTGGGCTTCATTAGGTACGTACACCACCGCCCATAGACTTGGGAGCTCAACGTATTACTCATCACTTGAGCGGACATGCCGATACCAAACGCTTTGGGTGTTACCTTGCGTACTCACCGCTACTTGAATACAGTTGGCGCCTCCTCTTAGAATTGGCCGGGTCTTTGGGCTTTTTTCCACAGTCCGGTCGTAGCCATGCAGACCGTTAGGCTTGCCCTGGAGGCCATGGCCACGCGCTTTGAGCTGGTCATGTATGGAGACAGTGCGGCAAGCCTGCGTGCGGCCGGTGAGGAGGCACTCGCGGAAATACGCCTCCTGGAATCAATGCTCAGCTTCTACCGGCCCAGCAGTGAGGTCAGCCGTATCAACAAGACAGCGCATCAGGGTCCGGTGTGCGCCTCCGCACGGGTGTTCCAACTGCTCAAACAGGCTGCCAGCATATCCACACGTACGTTTGGCGCATTTGACGTGACGGTTGCGCCGCTGATGAATTGTTGGGGTTTCGTTCGGGGAAAAGGTCTGTGGCCCGACGGTGCCGCTCTTGATCGCGCCCGCGCCGTGATCGGTATGCAGCATGTCGTGCTGAACGAAAAGGACCAATCGGTCGCGTTTACAAGGGACGGAGTCTCGATCGACTTGGGAGGCATCGGCAAAGGTTACGCGATCGACGAGGCGGCCTTGGTCCTCAAGGAGTGTGGCGTTGATTGCGCCTTCCTTCATGGTGGTACGAGCACCATGATTGCACTAGGGACGCCACCCAATTCGGATGCGTGGCGTGTTGCCATTCCGGTGCCGGGCGCGAATCCAGGGCAGACTGATGCCCCTCTTGCCGTTGTTGCACTAAAGGAAGAAGCGCTGTCGGTTTCGGCCGAGTGGGGAAAGGCGTTCGAGCAGAACGGCCGGACCTACGGCCATGTCATCGATCCGCGTACCGGATTCCCCGTGCAGGGGGCGGAGCTATCGGCGGTTGTGCATGCCTCAGCCACGACGACGGATGCCCTGTCAACCGCACTTCTGGTGTTAGGATCAGATGAGCGCGCACACGCTTGCAAAAACTTTGATAAATTGCGTTATCTGGTAGCCTGTCGCCCACGGCACGTGGTTGCCGGCGGAATTGAAGCCAATGTGCCGGCGCAGGCCGTTCACTACTACGTGTAACCTTGATAGCATGATTAGTCGTCGCGACTTCCTGAGAACCGGCAGCGTTGCCGCTTCACTACTGGGCCTTTCTCGCGTGGTTGAGATTCGGCCTGATCCATCGTTTACGCACGCGCGTCCGTCATCTGCCGCCGACGTCAACATCGGCCTGATCGGCTACGGGCCGCGAGGGCGCGAAATCGCCACAACCCTTACCCGCGTGCCAGGAGCCCGTCTCGTCGCAATCTGCGACACCTACGCTACCATGCTTCGCCGTGCCCAGAGAGACATGCCCGAGTCGACCCGGCATGAAGACTACCGGGAAGTCCTGGACAACCCGGACGTGCAGGCGGTCGTGATCGCTACGCCTACTCACCTGCACAAGGACATTGCCCTTGATGCGCTGGAGGCAGGCAAAAACGTGTACTGCGAAGCGCCTATGGCTCATTCTATTGAGGATGCCCGCACCCTGGCTAGGGCAGCACGCGATGTAGCTGACGACCAAATCTTCCAGGTAGGGCATTCCTATCGCTCCAACCCTCAGCACCGCTCCGTTTTCCAGTTTATACGCAGTGGTGCGCTTGGCCGTCCGGCTATGGGGCGTGCTCAGTGGCATGCGCGGCAGAGCTGGCGCCGCACTTCCCCCAATCCCGAGCGTGTGCGGGCGCTTAACTGGCGCCTTGACTCGGAGGTATCAATCGGCCTGATGGGCGAAATGGGCATCCACCAGATGGACGTCGCGTACTGGGTCATGGGTGCCCTACCCACGGCGGTTACGGGCTTCGGCCAGATTATGGCGTGGAAGGACGGACGTGAGGTGCCTGACACCGTGCAGGCGGTGTTTCAGTTTCCCAATGGCATGCACATGGTCTTTGACGCCACGCTCGCCAGCTCGTTTGACGATGCTTACGAGGCTTACTATGGGACTGACAGCACGATTCTCTTCAGGGATCGTGGCAAGGCCTGGATGTTCAAGGAGGTGGACGCCCCCATGCTCGGCTGGGAAGTGTATGCGCGCAAGGACAAATTCTACAAGGAAACCGGCATCGCGCTGTTAGCCAATGCCACGCAGCTGGATGCCCAGAACCAGGATCCGACGGAAGACGATCCCAGCGTGGAGACGCCTCTCTGGTATGCCTTGAACGACTTCATGGATAACCATGAATTCGGGCCCTACCTGCCGGCTGCGGACTATCAGCGCGGCCTGGAAGCTACGGTCACTGCGATAGTGGCAAACAACGCCATCGTGCAGGGGACCAGGATGGAGATCGATCCAGCTTTGTATACGTTGGACTAGCAGGCAGTCGGGCCGGGCCTTGGAAGCCAGGACTCCTCGTACTGTTTGCTCTTGGCGCGGTGCTTCAGCGCCCGCTGTGGCCTTGGTGCGCCAGCGCCAAGTGAATTCTGAAGTTTCGCATGCTGACTCTGGCTGAAAAAGTCCTGTTTGCCCTTGCCGCGGTGTTTTCCGCGTATGGGACATGGCTGGGATTCTCTACGGTATTTAGGACGATAGCGCGAGGAAGCGGTCCCCAGCCCCGGTTGAAGCTTCGCCGGATGGCGCGCGCGGTGGGTACATGGATCACTATGAAGCCCATCTGGAAGGTGCGCACGGTGACCAGCGTGGTGCACGCAGGCATCGCTTGGGGTTTCGTCTTCTATATGGCGGTCAATGTCTTTGATGTCGCGTGGGGATACACGGGGATACACCTCTTGGGGGGCGGCGTTGCGGGAGATGTGTATCGACTGGGAGCGGATCTCTTTAGCGGCATCGTGATGCTGGGTATGGTCCTGCTCCTAATCCGGCGCTTTTTTACGCCGGCGAAGAAGCTCCTGTCGTTTCGGAGTGATATCCGACACATACCATCGGTCAGGGTCAGGTTCTTTCACCTCACCGTGTCGCGTGACTCGCTGATTGTGGGGCTGTTCATTCTGCTCCACGTGGGCTTTAGGCTGCTGGGCGAGTCCATAGGGGTGGCAATAGAGGGCCACGACCCTTATCAGCCGCTTGCCAGTGCGATGGCACCACTGTGGCCGGGGGCAGCCTTGGACGCTGGACGCCATGTGTGCTGGTGGATTGCGCTGGGGCTCATCCTGCTTTTTGTGCCGTTTTTTCCGTACACCAAGCACTTCCACTTCATTATGGCGGGCTTCAACTTCTGGACGAAGCCTGAACGCATCTCCCTTGGGGCGCTGGATCCCATCGACTTTGAGGACGAATCACTGGAGACGTTTGGCGCACAGCGTATCGAAGATCTGCCGGCGACCAGCCTCGTTGACGCCTTTGCCTGCATTATGTGCAACAGGTGTCAGGACGTGTGCCCTGCCTACGTTACAGGCAAGGACCTTTCGCCGTCCGCGCTGGAGGTCAACAAGCGCTACTTTCTGAATGAGAATATGCATGCCCTGGCCCAGGGCACGCCGTCCGAGCAAACACTTCTGGACTACGCCATCACCGAGTCGGCGCTGTGGGCCTGCACTGCGTGCGGGGCGTGCGTCGAAATATGTCCGGTCGGCAACGAGCCAATGCTTGACATCCTTGCAATCCGGCGCAGCGAGGTGCTGATGGAGGACCGGTTTCCTGCCGAGTTCCAGTCGGCGTATCGCGGCATGGAGCGAAACGGCAATCCATGGAACCTGGCAGCATCGGATCGGATGGGGTGGGCCGACGGCCTTCTGGTGCCGACGATTGAAGAAGACCCGCATGCGGACATGCTGTGGTGGGTTGGGTGTGCGCCGTCCTACGATCAGCGGGCCCAGAAGACGGCGCGCAGCCTTGTCAAACTGCTGCATGCGGCGGGGGTACGCTTTGCAGTTCTCGGAGGAAAGGAGCGGTGTACCGGCGACGCCGCCCGTAGGAGCGGCAACGAGTACCTGTTCGACACCCTTGCCCGCGAAAACATCGAAACGCTCAACGCGGTGCGCCCGCGGCGCATCCTAACGACCTGCCCGCATTGCCTGCATACCCTCGGCAAGGAATATCGCGCCTTGGGCGGGCACTACGAAGTTGTGCATCACACCCAGCTCCTGGCAGAGCTCGCGGCTGCCGGCAAGCTGGATTTCGCGCCAGAGGACGGGCTTGACGGCGTGACGTTTCATGATCCGTGTTACCTGGGTCGCCAGAATGGGATCATTGATGCGCCACGTGAAGCGCTAACCGCGCTCGACCTGCCGATTGTGGAAATGCCACGTCACGGCAAACGCTCCTTCTGCTGCGGCGCCGGCGGCGCGCAGATGTGGAAAGAAGAAGAGCCGCCCACCGTTAGTGACGCGCGCTACGAAGAAGCCGCTGGCACTGGTGCCCGTCTCCTGGCAACAGGTTGCCCCTTTTGCCTGACCATGATGACGGATGCAGCCAAGAAGGCAGACCAGCCGCTGGTGGTCAAAGACGTTGCCGAAATTCTCGCCGACCGCCTTGCGGCCTAACCCTGAGGCCGCCGGGGTTGTTCGATGGCCCGAATAAATGGCTGTGCGTCAAGGCGCACTCCTGTTGCCTCGAAATAGGCGTTTGACAGGGCCGCGGAGACGGGCGGCAGCGATGGCTCGCCCAGCCCTGTCGGGTCGATGCCATTGTCCACAAAGAACGTCTCTACCTCACGCGGCGCTTCAGACATACGAATCATGCGGTACGCGTGGAAGTTGTTCTGCTCCGGCTTGCCATCCGCAAAGGACAGACCACTATACATCGCATGCCCAATGCCATCGACAATGCCACCGGCCACCTGGTTGCGAGCGGCATCCGGGTTGACTACGATACCGCAGTCAATGGCACACCAGACCTTTTGGACCCTTGGCCCACTTTCGTCCATCGCAAGATCCAGAATCTGTGCTACGTACGAGTTGTGGCAATAGTAGGCGCTCACGCCTCGGTAAACACCCGGCCTGTCGGTGCCCCACCCTGACTTTTCGCGAACCAGCTTAAGCGTGCCGGCATAGCGTGCGGGGTCGTAGTCGTTGTCTTCGCCAACGGGGTTTGTCATGGCCCGCTCGAACAGTTCGAGCCTGAAGTCGATGGGATCCTTGCCGGCAGCGCGGGCCACCTCGTCCAGGAAGCTCTGCTCGGCACCCGCGATAAAGTTGCTTCGAGGCGCACGCCAGGCACCGGTGGAGACATCGGAGTTCAGCACCACCAGCTCCGCCAGATAGTTGTCCACCGCGCCCGCGGGGAAGCGGTTGGCAAACACCGGGCTCTCGTTGGTGCCTGCGCCACGCACGGAGAACGCGATGAGGTTGCCCGCTGCATCGAGCCCTGCCCGGTAGTGAACCTTATACGAGGGGCGATACGTGCCCTGAGTCATGTCGTCTTCCCGCGTATAGACCAGCTTGACGGGAGCCTGCATCTTTTGGGAAATCACCGCTGCTTCCACCGCGAAGTTGCCGTACAGGCGCCTTCCAAATCCGCCTCCCATCCGCGTGAGGTCAATGGTAATCTTGTCCTCAGACAGTTCGCATGCGCTGGCCACGGATCTGCGCAGGAATTCCGGCGTTTGGATGGGACCAAGGAGCTCCGCCCGGTCGCCCTGTACATGCGCGAAAAAGTTCATTGGCTCCAGCGTGTTGTGGGCCAAGAACGGAGCGCTGTAGGTGTGCTCGATCACCGTGGTCGCGCGGGCAAAGGCGGCTTCCGGGTCGCCGTCTCGGCGCCCAACCTCTGTGTTATCGCCCTTAAGCAGCTCGGTCAATTCACTCTCGTGGAACTCTGTGGATTCTGGCGAGCCGTCCGACTCCCACTCCAGCACGAGCGCCTTCTTGGCCTTCATAACTTCCCAGGTCGTTGTGCCAACCACGACGACCTTTTCCGTGAAGGCATTGACATCGCTCCACTGGCGATCGGGCACGGAAGCATCAATGGTAAAGATGTCTACGATGCCAGGCATCGCCCGCGCCGCATCAGCGTTCATGGACTTGAGCCGCATTCCAAACCCCGGCGCGTGCTCTATCATGGCGATCAGCATTCCCTCCCGATCCACATCAATTCCGAACAGGGGCTGCCCGGTGACGATCTTCGGGCCATCAACGTTCTTACGCGCCGTGCCGATAATGGTGAAGTCGCTGGGGCTCTTGAGCTCGACCTCTGCTGGCACCGGCACCTTTGCCGCGTCCTCGGCTACGTCTCCATAACCCAGTGTGCTGCCGGATGCACGGTGTTCTATGACGCCTGCCTTGGTTGTCAGCTCCCCAACAGGAACTTCCAGCCGTGCGGCCGCGGCCTCTAGGAGCATGTGGCGAGCGGTTGCTCCCGCGGTACGAAGCGTTGTCCAGCCGAACCGGATAGACTGGCTGCCACCGGCAAGCTGGCGTCGGAAGTTATTTGTATCAAGGCCAGCCTGCTCAACGACCACGTCTTTCCAGTCCACATCAAGCTCCTCGGCCACGATCATAGGCATGGAGGTTTTGACGTTCTGGCCGATTTCCGGGTTGGCCGAAAATATCGTCACCGTCCCATCGGCACTGATGGTGAGGTAAGCGTTAATTTCGTGCTCGGCGGCTTCTGGTGCGCCGGCTGCTGCACGTGGCTTGGCCATCCAATGGAATCCAAGCACAAATCCACCGCCTGTCAGCGCGGAGGCCTTGAGAAAGGTTCGTCGAGATACTGTTTGGGTCGACACGGTCACGGGTGTTTAGAGTGATTGGTCCTAGCCCATGTTGGCTGCGGCGGTTTTTATGGCAGCCTTAATTCGCAGGTAGGTACCGCACCGGCAGAGGTTACCCTCCATGCCCTGGTCTATATCTTCATCAGTCGGTTTCGGCTTGGCCTTAAGAAGCGCGGCGGCATTCATAATCTGACCCGCCTGGCAGTATCCACACTGTGGGACGTCATGCTCCAGCCAGGCTTGCTGCAGCGGATGGTCGCCGACCGCCGAGAGCCCTTCAATAGTGGTAACGGGCTGCGTGCCGACGCCAGCCACCGGATAGGAGCAGGATCGGACGGCATTGTTTCCAAGGAGTACCGTGCATGCACCACATTGGGCGATGCCGCAGCCGAACTTGGTACCGGGAAGCTTCAGGTGGTCGCGCAGCACCCAGAGCAGAGGAGTGTCGGGCTGCACATTTACCTGATGTGCCTTGCCATTAACGGTTAAGTCGTAGATAGCCATAGCAAGCGTACTTGGTCGTTCACGTGATAGATACGAAATGGGTTATGGCTAATGGCAGAGCAACTGGCCGCATCGCCGGCCTGTTGCGCTTCGTCGCGGCCGGTGCAACGAGCTTCGATGCTACGCAAGTACATTCAGCCAGTCCAGACCGGTTTTTCTGAATACTGAAGGTACGATTCAAGCATTGCGCAGTCAAGCCAACGAAGTCATTCCATCGCTAAGGGGGAAGAAGCACCACATCCGCATAGCATGACCAATTCTGTCGAAATGTGATACCACGTTGGATCAATAAAGCACGTGGGAATCCAGGCTAGTCCGCAGTCTCAGGGCTCATTTTGCATGCACAAGAACGCCGACACGCATTGCAACACCTTCCGGTGACAGTACGTGGACTCGGTACACGTAGTGACCCGAGGCCAATGCAGCACCGTCTAGACGAATAGACCGCCCCCAGCCTGCAGCCATATCTTGGTATGGAAGCGCCAATACACGGCGACCCAATACGTCTGTCACATCCACGCGCACGTTAGCGGGCCAGGGCAAATCAAACGAAATGTTCGTGGCCTCCTGAAAAGGGTTAGGATAGTTGCCGCGCAAGGCAAATGTGAACGGCAAAGTTTCCTGCTGAGCGTCCACGGGAGAAAACACCTTTATGCTAAACAACAAGCTATCGGTCGATCCATTCACACCAGTGCCTGTGTACGTATATAGTGTGGAATCCGTGACCACCGTCGGCGTCCCGCTGATAGTGCGCGTGGAGTCACTAAAGGCCAATCCTACCGGCAGCCTGGGAGTAAGCGTGTAGTCAATCGGTGTTGCTCCCCCCGTGGCTTCGGGCAATACGAGTGGTGTAATAGGCTGCGCGCGCGGGAATGATTGATCTGCAACCCCAGCCGCGAACGAAACGGCTTGTACAACCTCGATGTTAAACACGAGACTCGTGGCGGATCCGGCATCATCCGTGACAGCATACGTGTATACGGTAGAGGGTGCTACTGCGGCTGGTGTACCGCTTATCGTATGTGTGTTTGCATTAAAGTCCAACCCTGCCGGCGGCCCCGGGGTCAGCGTGTAGGTGTGCGGGGCTATGCCGCCGGTCGCTTCGGGGAGTTCCAGCGGTGCAATTTCTGCGCCTACCGTGAATGTCTGATGTTCCACGCTATCCGCAAAGCTGACTGGCAGCACTACTACTTCACCAAGTGGGACCGTCCAAATGCCACGGCCATGAGTAGCCGCGACAATCTGATCATCGCGCACCAGGAGTTGCCACACAGAGGCCGCCGGAATCCCGTTATTGGCATATTGCCAATTCTGCCCGCTGCTGTTTGATGCGAATATGCCGATTTCCGTGGCGGCCCACATCAAGTCAGTGTTGTATAGCATTACGAGGAGATCATACACGGCCACGTCGGGGAATCCGTTCGTACTCTGCCCATTGTAGAAGTTGGACAAGTCCGTCCATGTCTGCCCAAGGTCCTTGGTCTCCCATACTTTGGGCCTACCAAAATATGAGAACAACGCATAGGCAGTGCTGTCTTCTTCTGGATGCGTGTTGAGCCCTGAGAGTTTGTAGCTCTGTAAACCATGGTTTGGAGCTACAATAGGGTGGAATGACTGTCCCCCATCGGTGGATACGTGAAGTGTAACTCTTGAATCCATCCTGTTGCCAGCCCAAACAATGTCGGGGTCGGCTTTTGACGCCCGAACTTTGCCAGGATTATAACCCCATTTATCGGAAATGGCCGACACCGTCCACGAGCCCCCAAAGTCCTCCGAACGCCAAACGCCGGACGCTCCTATAGCAAAGACCCTATCGGGAACCTTATCCGAATAACCGAGCGAAGTTATGAATTGGCTTCCTGCCCACCCGGCGTCCGTCAGTCCATTTCTCGCACTTTCCCAAGAGACACCGCCGTTGAGAGACCGAGCAAGCCAATTGGCATATAGGGATCCGATCAGCTTCTTGTCATCCGTTGCGTGCCAGATGGCGTCGAATCCGTCACCACTCAACTCCCAGCTCCATTTTTCACTATCATCTGGATTAAGCCCGCTAAGCCATGTGCCATTATCCTGTGTGCCTCCAATGTACTGATTTGTCCCCGGGCGCTTGGCGATGCCATAGAATTGCGATGTAACGTAGTTCGAAGAAGACCGGTCTGTTTCTTCAAAGCTAACGCCACCGTCCTTCGAAAACGCTACGCCTCCATCGTTCGCATTGATCACCCAAAACTCGTTCGTAGCTTCATCCCTGGGGATGATCGTTATGTTATGATGATCCACATGTACGTGTTTACTTGGGTCCAGACCTTGGTCGACAATTCTTTCTCTCTCCAGGCTTCTTTCATAGGTGATGCGTAAAGCTGTGTTTGGTAGACTGGCAGGGTCCCAGAGGACACTGGCATCATCTATCAAGTGTGGCCACATTAGATAGAGTTGCCCATTACCAACGCCTCCCTCCTGCGCAATATCGTCGTCTGGGTGGTCGCGATAATCTTGCCGGTGCAGGAATACATACTCTCGACTTTGGTCGTCTCGCGCGCCCTGCGTCGAAAAGCGTATCAGGTCAAAATTCCCGTCATCGGCCTGGTCGCGGAAGGAGACCATCAGTTGTCGGTTGTTGCCCGTGTCCCATACCTGGAATGGTACCTCGACATAGTCCTGATACGAGTACTCACCGTATGGAATACCTTCACCTCCATCACCGTTGGTTCCCCCTGTCTCCAGAACGGTAAACCGGTGTGCGAACTGCGACCCTTGGCCAAATCTCCATTCTATGGACACATAGTCCGTCTCTTCGACATTTGTAACATCTGCTTGGTCAATGCCTAAGGCAAGTACGCCGCCAAACTGCGTGCCGGCAGGGTGTGCTGCCAGGTCCATGAACAAGTCTGTCGTACCGTAGTCAATCGCTGAGGGCCCTGACATGGGCGGCGGCCCTACAACTATTCTCCACAGAAAGATGCCACCCACAAACACCGTATCTGGAGAATACGGGTGCACGGCAATAGTCTGGTCGTACCAGCCTTGACTTCCTAGCCAGCTGACGGGGTCTTCACCGGCATCCTTCGTCAATGCCCAAGTGGCACCGGCGTCGTCACTTCGTGCCAAATCACTAGAAGGGGGGTACAAATCGATTGATGCGTACACCACGTCAGGGCTCGAATGAGACCACGCAACTTCCATGCGGACCGCATCACTCGGTTCATAGGCACGTTCCCATGTCTTGCCTCCATCAGCTGAGCGAATTATGGCCGAAGGAGACGGTGTCCACTGGCAGTTCAGCGTTGCGATCTGGATACCAAAATTGGCCGGCTGTGCCTGCAAATCCTGGACACGACCCGCATACGAATAATTACCGCAGCCAAATGTCAACGCGTCCGTCCAACTCATCCCACCATTCTCCGTCCGGAAAATGCCGGAATTTGTAGCAGCCACAACTACATTGGCATTGCCGGGATCAACGGCTAGGCGGTTGACCCACCGGAAATCTGGATCCGTAGCCGTGGCCATAAGTTGTTGCCAAGTCGCACCACGATCGGTGGACTTGAATACGCCAGCGCCCGACACGGCGGACGTGTTTTGGAATCCTTCTCCTGTACCCATGTACATAATGTCGTGATCGCTCCCGGCCATGGCGAGAGCGCTGACGGCTAGATTTGGCAAGTCATCGGTGAGGGATGTCCATTTTCTTCCACCGTCGGTGGTTCTCCAAAGGCCGCCGCTTACTGCACCCGCATACCACGTCATCCGGTCCGGATCATCAGGATCAACGACAATCGGCCGCGTTCGGCCCCCGACATTACCCGGTCCGCGCGAAACCCAGCCAATACGAATTCCAGGGTGCTTGAGAGCGCGTAGCGCTTTGTAATACTCTGTAAGCTGGTAATTGGGCGGGTACTGATCGCCGAGTGCCGAACCGCGGATTTGCGCATGATACTCTACAAAGCGGTCTGGATACCCGTAAGGATGTTGCAAACGCTTCGACCTCTGCGACTCAATGGTAGTCGGATCGACGGAGGTTTCCGGGGGCTCTAGCACGCTCGTCAATATGGCCAGCAAGAGGAGTACGACAACGAGCAGAGCTTTCTTCATGGATTCCGGTGAAATTCGAAGCTGCGCCAACGTTTTGTAGGGATACCCCCAACGAAGCTTAGGAATTTACAAACTACGATTCAAAACTGTCACTAAGGAGCCTGGTGTAGCGGGCACTATGTCAAGGGGGGTCACATTTTTCTGGCGGTTTTGGCTTATGGAGAAGAGGCCAGGTGGCTTCGACGGTACATCAGTCTCGTTTAAAAAGTAAAATCAAGCCATTCGTATCCCGTCCCGTAAAAAAGTGCGATTTTACAGGACACGTGCTACCCTTTTCCGTGCGGTCGTCGTGCGTGGTGCTTTTGGCGATCTTTCAGTGCGATTTCCTACCACTGTCCGTTATGCGGATTTGCATGACGGCAGCGCGGGCTGTACGTCTGCCACTCTCGTTTTGGAGATTGCAGGATACCATGTAGGTTCCGGCATCTAGTGTCATATTGGGCTTAAAGGCCGAGGTGCTAACCTGGTGTAGAGCTTCCGGCAACTGTGCTAGACTGATAGTGGAGCATTCCTCGGCTACCCGGATCCGCCAGCGGTGGTAGGGCAAGCGCATTCAAGGGGCCGCGTTACGCACTTCCGCTACGGTTTGGGTCGAGTTGTGGAATAGGGCTGGGCTATAGGCTACGTTTCGTTTCCAGATGCTCCAGAGCACCGCCAGGATCTTGCGCTGGGTATTGAGCCGTGCATGGGTGGCGTTGTAACCCGAGTTGACCAACGAGGCCGAATAGAACCGCCACACCTCATTGGGCTCCGTTGCGCGGCCGTCATCGCGCGCAGCCGTCAACCATGCGCGATAGCTCATGGCCTTTAATTCGCCATTGCCAGCGCGATCAAGCCGCTTGTACATCAAGGGCTTTCCGTTGCTGCTGCGATCCACGATGCCGAGCTTGCAGTAGCGCCAGAGCTTCTGCCTGGTCGCAAACCGATGGGGCGTCTGGATAAATGCGTCAAAGACGTGGGCGCCGATCGGTCCCACGCCGGGCATCTTCATGAATTCCCCGATCTCCGAATACCGCTTCCCACACGCGAGCATCGTGCGCAGTGCCATACCCTGAGCGTCAGTCGCCGCGTCCAGGACTGCGTACAAGTGAGACAGCATGCTGCGGCGGGTCTTATCCGGCACCTTGGCCAGAAAGTGGTCGCGGTGCTTCTTGGTAAAGACGTGCCTTCCATCCACCTGTAGCACACCCGCACGGTGATACTTCGCCTTGACCTTGTTTTTAAGACTCACCTGCTCGTCCCGAAGACTCAGATAGTGTTGAACGGCGTCCTTGAAGATCACCCGATGATCGTCCTCCGCATGATAGACGCGCTTCAGCTCACCCAGTCGTAACAGGCGACACAAGTTGTAGACATCTTCCTGATCACTCTTGCGTGCGCTCTTGCTGATCAGGGCGTTCTGGCGCGGATCACACACGGTGAGCTCGTCCACGTATTCCCGCAGCAGTCCCGCCAGCCATGTGGCCAGCGTGGACTCCTCGAACACCAGAAGCTTTTCTTTTGCCTTCACGGCTACGATCTGGCTGATCAGGTTGCCTTCGGTCAGTGGAAACTTCTCCCGTAACACCAACTTGCCACGCGTATCCATACCTCCGAGGACACAATGGCTGGCGTGGGCGTCCAGGCCAAGGTAAATCCGATTCTGCATTGGGGGCCTCCCTGCGGTTTAGGTAACGAATAACGGACCACTACGTTACGAAGCGCGTGTCCGCTTTTTATATTACCTGGTGTTCGCGTGTTGGGCCGGGGTCGGCCGTAACGCATGATTTCGGATTCGTCCGGAGCTGCCATGATCTTTTGTCGCGAGTTCACCGGATAACGTATCGGCTATCGCATGGCTCTTCCATGGGTTCTCCTTCCGTACCCGGTCTCTCCTCCATAAGGCAAAGCGTGTGAGGTTTGGGGTGGCTATCGAATGGCGTGTCTTGGTACTGGTGGGATCATGCAGCTGGCGCCAATACGGGCTCAGCTGCCTTTTGCAAGGCATACCACAGAAAACCCGCCAGTTCTCGCGCCACGGCGACGTTGGCTTTGGGACGTGGTTTGCGGTGCGCCAGGGCACTAAAGCGTTTGTGCAGCCGGCGTTGGGCCTTCCACGCGATGCTGACAATCTCGGGTGAGACGCCCTGCTGGCGCTTCCGCAAAGCGGCGCTGGTTCGAGGATGTCGCGTATACTTCCAGGCCGTAGATACCAGTACCTTACGGGCACGTGCGTTTCCCGTTTTGGTGATGGCCCCCCGTATGGACTTCTCGCCGCTGGACCGTTCACCCGGTACCAGTCCCAAGTACGCCATCAGTGCACCCGGATGACCAAAGCGCCGAATGTCTCCCAGTTCACACACCAGCGTCAGCGCAGTAACGAAGTCAATACCCCGAAAGGCCATCAACACCTTTACGGCGTCACGGTAGGGCCGCTTTTCGGCCTCTGCGGCCAATCTGTCTTCCTGCGCACGGATCTCACTGCTCAGATAGTCCAACTGGTGCAGGTACGTCTCCAGTGTTGCTCGGCTCGCATCGGACAGCTCGAGCGCCTGCACCCACTGGCGGAACCTTCCAGTCCAGGGAGCACCCTGGCGATAGGCTAAGCCCAGCGATAGGAGCAAAGCCATCACGCGCTGCTTGCAGCGAACGCGATCTTCCACCAACGCCTCACGGCAACGTACCATGGCACGCGTAGCCTCCACTCCTGCATCGGGCACCGCCACCGCGGACAGCATGCCGGCAGCATACATCGTAGCCAATTTATGTGCATCACGACGGTCGGTCTTGATCCGCTCGCCCGGCCGACGAGGCATGGATGAGGGGGCAATCACGGCGCAATCCACGCCAAGAGCACGTAGGGAGCGGTAAAGCACGTAGCCACACGACGACGCTTCGTAGCAGCATTGAGGCTCGCCATGCCGCTCGCGAATGCGCTCGACGAGCTTGCGCATCTTGGCCATGTCGTTGGGCAGCTTGGCTTCCAAGCAGACTTGCCCGGTGGCATGGTCGTAGACGCAGGCCGAAATGGAGTTCTTATGGACATCAAGTCCAACGTAGATCGTGGACTCGGCAGAATTTGGCATGTTGTTGCTATGCATGGTAGCGGGTAGCATCAGGTGAAGGGATGGACCTCCAAGCTACGCTCAGGCAGGAGGCCCTGCCCGCTATAAAATCTTTTGCAAAATTCACTTCAGTCCTTGATTTGGGAGTAGGAGCTTCGTCAAGCCAGTGTGATTCTGCACGTATCAACTTGTTCGACCTTTGCATTGCGGAAGTCTTGCTCGAATGGGGGTGACGAACTGCGCAGGGAGGCATGACACGGCATAGCTGACCCGGCCCGCGCTGATGGCGAGACGGGCCCTACGTGAGGGTACGGGTGCGCTTAGAGCACCAAGCGCATCAACTGGTCGACGGTCAGCGCCAGGATGCCGAACATCAGGTGGCAGTAGACCTTGCTATGCCCGCGTACCCGCACATACCGTCCGCCGAACTCGTCTTTGAGTCGTCCATTGACCCGCTCCACCGTCGAGCGCTCTCTGAAGCGTCTCCTCTCTGGCGTAACGTGTCCGATGCTGCGTTGCGCCCGCGCCTCGCGCTTCAGCTCCTCATTGCCACGCGGGTTGATATCAATGATCGGCACATGCCCCAGCGATCTGCTATGCTCTCGGATTTCCTTAGCATCGTACGCACTGTCCATCAAGTCGTACAGACTTTGTACCCGAGCGGCAGTCATCACTGCCAGCGGGATCGCCACTTGGCTGTCATGGACCGAAGCCGATGTTAGCGCAGCGCTGATCGGAATCCCCCCGTCAATCACATCCAAGTGCAGCTTGAAGCCGACCCAGCAGTGCCCGTGACCCTTCGAATTGCGTTTTGTCCCGACATTGCAGTCCTTCGGCAGTTCTTCCAGCATATCATCCAGCTCCATGGAGCGTTGACGCTGCAGGCGGGTAGGGGTTTTCGGTTGTTTGCCGTCGTTGGCCTTGGGCACAGACCGCTTCGGCTTCTCGCGTGCCGAAATCGCGGTCGCGTCCCGCGAAACGTGCCCGGCCAGATGATCCTCCAGCGCGCACTCCAGCAGCACTGCGTGCAGCCGCCCCGGCAGGTCACTGTTGGCAAATTCCGCGAACGCCCGCGAAAACGACGATTCGCTCGGTACCATGTTCGACCACTCCCAGCCGCATAGCTGGTGCAGTACCGGATCGCTCTTCAGCCGCTCCACCAACGCCCGCGTGGTCGGGATATCGAATACGGACTTAGCCAAAAAAGCCCGCGCCAGCGCAGCCCGGTCCGCCTTCGGACGGCCTGGACCCTTGGACTCGCACCCCGACAACAGCTCCTCCACGCGCACTAATTCCACCACAGAAACGAATCGTCTGTGCTGTTCACTGAGCTCGCCAATAGTGAGCTCCAGCAATGGAAACAATCTGAGCTGGAATGTGGACCAGTACCTGGACAACTCTGATCGCAATCGCATTTGCACGTCTATTGTATACATTTATGATTCACACGTGTTCAAGTATACGACTCACGACGCACTTAATCCGCATTATTCTCACCCACGCCCTAACTTTCTACGCCCGGTTTCGCGCTCTCAGCCTATTTTTGCAAAAGGCTTCATAGTCAGACGCTTGGTCTCCGCCAGCTTGCGTGCATCGGGTATGGGATGCGGCTGGTCGCTCTGGCTGCCATGGCGGGCCCCTTGCACGCGCTCGGCCAAGTACTCTATAGGAAACAAAGAGGGCTGTCTCTCTTCCAGGAGCCGCAGCTTCGCCCGGTGCGCCAACCGCACCAGCGCCTCCAGCAGCGGCCCTTCAGGAGCAGAGCCCATATGCTTGACGATCCGCTGCCGCGGCCCCTTGCCGGGTATGCGGGTCGATTCGACAATCTGTACGCTAACGTTCTGGGTGGTCTTGCGTCGGACGGTACGGACGAACATGCTGAGCGCGAGATGGCTGCGAGTATCGCTACGCCCTAAGGTACATCAGCATCTTAACAATGTCAAGCACTAATTAGTACTGAACACTACACACCAGCATTCCCCAGATCAACACGGCCAGCGTGATGCCCTGGCACATGTTTTGGGGATCACATCCAACACTGCATACTACCGCCCTTGGTGTCTCAACGCACGCCGGGAGTACCACCATGGATCGATTTGCCCTAAAAAAGCGCAAAAAGGGGCCCAAATCGGACAATGTAGCCACCAATTCGGCTAATCCACACGTAGTCCGGGCACCTCAGGCCGAAGCAACCAAAGATCGATTCAGCACCTCATCTTGGCTGGCGGCGGAGCCCCTCCCTCGGCAAAACCGCGGAAGTCAGGAGTGTTAATAGACGCCCAACGTCACGCGCTGCGGGGGCACCCAAGCGGCCCTATGGTATCGGATCTGGTGGCCCACATGGATCGGCTTCGGTGGCTCACTTGCATCGGATTCGGTGGCGCTCTTGAATCAGATTTGGTGGTGCTCTTCAATGCGGATTCAGTGGCGCACATCATCGGAATATGCAGCAGGCTCATCGGTGACCTGCAAAAATGGCTTACAATTGAAGTAGATCTTGGGTTTATAGTGCCGAATTTTTTTCATTTCTACCTGTCTTCAGGGGATGTCACAGCAGAAGGCGGTAGCTATTTGCCGCGCACGTTTACCAGTAAGAAGTTTCTGGACCTCCGACTTGACCCCACCTTTATCCCGCACACCAGTGCTATGGATGGGGGCACTGCCTCGTTCAATGTGCAGCTCTCAGCGAACTATGATCGTTATCATAACGAATTTCCTGCCGAGCTCGCAGAGCCGCTCCTTCACTGGCTAGACCTCAAGACGTTTCCATTACGTGCGTCGGTAGGTGGTGACTGGTCTCTGTCTGAACACACAGCGGGTAAGTGGAACGCCACCAATGTAGGGGGCGGATCCGGCTTCTATGAGTACAGATGGGAGCATTGGTATTCGTGTCCTTCAGACGGAGGCACAAGGTACACAAGGGGCGTGCGTTGTAATGCATGGCATTCGGCAGGTAGGGGTGACGACTACTACAAAGTGGACTCTTTATCAATGAGGTACAATCCGCACAAAATCACGGTAACGGTAACGGACCGTTACGCGCGCGGTTTGGCCGCTGCCACGGACACTACGACGGTGGAGGTTCGGCTCGGAGGCGGAGGTGGAGGTGGGCATGACAAATGTGATTATGTACCCTGTTATGGCGCCCCCCATCTTGAGGGCAACTATCCGAACCCGTTCAATCCGTCAACGGTGATTCGTTTCTCGCTGCCGGCGGCCAGGGAAGTAACGCTGAAGGTCTACGACATGACCGGGCGCGAGGTGGCAACGCTGGCTGATCGTTTCTTTTCAGCAGGTTCGCAGAGCGTCGTCTTTGATGGTTCGTCGCTAGCCAGCGGGGTATATTACTACACCATACGGTCGGAGGGTCACATCGAAACCCGTTCCATGCAACTGATCAAGTAGATGAGGTGACCAGATGCGCATCCTACTGAGATTGATCTTCCTGATCTGCCTGCTGGTGCCGATCACTGCGAACGGACAGAAGCACATATATATGCCGAGTTTAGGCGTCGGTGTTATCGATGCTCCACCCCCCAAAGAACCCTGCGGGTTTACTTTAGTCTGTGGCGGCGGCTATCCGACAGTGAGTCTGCAGCTTATCATCGTAGACCCTAGCCGCCAACTTGGGCCTGACCTAGGGTATATTCATCGTGCGTCATATTCGCCGTTTACGGGTTATGGCTTCGGACTAGCCAGTTTCGGGAGGTATCATTTCGTAGGTGTCTCGGTGGGTCCAGACCTTACTATCCCGGGCTTTTTATACGACACTGATGGCCAGCACCCTGACGGCTGGCGGGTAGGTTTTCATGGGCAAGCCGGAGCGTTTATTATGCCCATGAAATTCTTGGGACTTGGGATATTTCTGTACGGTAAGCCCGCTCTGCATGGCAAGCCTGCAGGCTGGGGGTTTACTTACGAGTTGATGGTTAGGGTAGGCTAGAAATGATTGCTGGCTGCTTCGGGCCGTACAGCGGTCCTGCAGCGCGCCCTGTATGCGGGGGGGGATACCAGAAAAACGCTACCCCGCGTCAGATCGCCGTATTACGGCCCAAAACGGGCCGTATGAGGCTGTTTCCAGCCCTGCGGCGGCGGAGCGCATCCGAAAGCGTGTGGCGCTGGCCTGGGATCGCGGGCGTGGTGATGATATGGGGCTGTAAACGGGTCGATAATCGCCGTAAGTCGGGTAAATACCCGATCGAGCGCCATTTGCGGCGATTCTGAAGCACAGAGCTGGAAACGGCGCCATATGCGCCAGTGAAGGCGGTTTTAAGCCGTTCTGACGCGGGTTAAGGGCGGCCGTCGTCCCCTTGCAGGCGCACCAGCATAGCGAGCTCGGCGGCTCTGTGGTGCCTCAGCGTGAGCGCTCGAAGGTAGGAGTCTGACGACAGCACGGGAGTTCCCGTTTCTTCATCGATTTGACTCGCCAGGTGAGTCTCAAGCCGGTTGTCGAACTGGCGTCGCCGGTCCTCGGGCCAGCTCTCAAACAGCTCTTGCCCCAGCGCGCGGATACGCCTGTCCTCACGGGCTGCCTCGTCTTGCGCGCGCCGCGCGCGCTGGGCCTCGGCCTCGGCCTGTTTTCGCTTGCGGATAGTGGCTGCCCGCTCCCGTTCTTGGGCTGCCTTGACCTCACGGACTATCTCCGGCTCCATCGTTGCGGCGTAGTTGTCGCGAATGGCTGTGACCACCCACGCGCCGGGGTTCTTAATGGTCTCGGATGCCTCGGTGATGATCCCCTCCAACAGGGTGATATTGCGCTCTATGCGACCAGGGTCGGTCTTTTCCAGTGCCAAGAGCTCCTCATGCTTGTGCGCGGCTATCCCATGCTTGCGCATGCGCTCGACCAGTGGCAGTTCCAGCTCTGTGTACTCCCGCGCCGGTCGTTGAGGCTTTCGCAGGCGAGCCTTGCGCTCCTTGACTAGGGGGGATGTGACTGCCTGCGAGGGAAACTCCTGGGTCGCGACCTCCGGCACCTGGCGCGGTGGGAGGAAGTACTCTGGCGCGAACAGTGACGGGTTACGGTTGGGGTGAATGACAAACAGGATGTCGGTAATCCGGCGGTTTTTCCGTCGCAGGTGCATCTCCAGACTGATGTTACTGAGCGTGCTGACCTCCTTTATGGCAGGGTTCAGCACGTCCCGCCGAAAGTACCTGAACTGGGTGTGGCGCCCCTCCTCCACACCCAGCACCCGCTTCCACCAGGTCAACGACTTCCATCCTGTAATGGCCGGTGTCCGCTGGTCCGTTACCTGCCTGTACTTGCGCGCAGTGCTGTTGTTGTCCTTGTAGCGGACGCAGTTTTCGTACAGGGCGAGCGCGTAACGCGAGCTGAACGCCCGCTGCACGTCCAGATTGATCTGCGCGTAGACTTCCGGCCGATACAGCCATGCACGCATGGACGGGGGGTAGGCGTAGCGGCATGTGCCGCTTGCAGGGTCTATCTGCAGTTCGGCCATGTAGGCCAGTGCCCCCAATATCCGGCCCCCCTCGTCAGTCATGTCCCACGATATGACCACCTTGACCATCCCCTTCAGTGCGTCAAAGAGTCCATCCCAGTCTTTAGAGTTGTAGCCGATCTTCTCGGCCAGATCGGTGAGGGCTATCGTGTGGAACCGCTTGGCGGGGTCGCCAAGTTCGTGATAGGCGTGGTAATGCAGCACATTTGCCGCCTTCTTTTGCAGAAAGGTCGGGCTACCACTCACGTGGATCATGGCCACATGCTTTTTTAGAATATCTGCATCTGGACGCGGGGTTATGTCCGTGGACATGCCGTTTTTCATAGGTCAGTGAGCGTGGCCACTATAAGATACTACTTTGTGCGAGTTCACGATTCTCACATTCCCTGTAAACCCTCACTTTACAAAGGCACAATTGGGGTCGAAATCCCTAGCCCGCATCGCTCACCAAGCTCTTGAATCGCCATAATTCGGGGCGTTTGTAGGCAGTGGGTCACGGTTTGCGAACGCGAATGCTGATTCCCGCCTTCCAGAGCGAATAGTCGGCGGCAGCAAGCGCTGTTTCGGGCATGTTTCGAGCGGGAATCAAGGCTTTTGTTCGCGCACCGGTGCTTCTTGGATACACGTATCCTGCAACCACCATGTGGCGTCTATTAATCTGTGGGGTAAGTTGGATCCGGAACGGCCTATGAAGGTGAGGCGCGCGCGCCGCCCTGGGTGGTGTGCACAGCGCCGCGCAGGTTGCTTAGCACGCGCGCGAACAGTTGCTGCCAGGGATAGGCCTCGGGCAAGAGCAGGCGGACTCGGCGTACGCTTACCACCACCAGTGCTGCGATCTTCAGTAGCCGCACACGGATAGTAGCGCACTGCGCCTGCGCCATCGCGGTGCCCTGCAAGCCAAAGGTCTTGATGATGGTCATCAGGGTGTTGGCGACCGTAGAGAAGTACAGGCGCAACTGGTTGCTCTCCATCATGGACGTAGAGGTGCGGTCAGCGAACAGGGTAAGCTGCTGCTCCTTGAGCCGGTTCTCCATGTCTCCACGCGCGCAATACAAATCCTCGTATAGCGTGCGCGCGTCGTACGCGTCTTCGCTGAAATTGGTGACCACGAATCGCGCGTTATAGCCGCGCGGTCCAGGCAGCCATTCCGCCTTGGCTATCACGCGCCGAGCACAGCTCCAGCTGTCCTTCGTCTGGTACTCGAAGCTGCGGAAGCGCCGCGAAGGCTGCCCGCTGGCCTCGCAGGTGGCCCGACTCTGCTGCATAGCCCCCTCAACGATGCGTTTCAGCCGCGCATTGAGCGGCATACCAATGATATAGTGCAGGCCCTGTGCTTCGCACCATGCCATGATATCATCGCGGCAGAATCCTGCATCTGCACGAATCCAGATGGGCACCTGCGGCCACCGCGCACGGATACGCGCTATCACTGGCGCCAACTCCTCTATCGTGCCCGCTGATGCGTCAATGTTGGAGGGGCGCAGACGAGCGGCCAGCACATGCTTACCGCTAACGATGTACAGCGGTAAGTAGCAGTAGTGGCCATAGTAACCATGAAAGAAGCGCCCCTCCTGCTTGCCATGAATCGCGTCATCGGTAGCATCGAGATCCAACACGATATGCTCTGGCTCCTCGCCCGTTACATCCATGAACAAGTCCGCGAGCATGGTGTCGATCTTTTCAGGGTCCGCTACGATGCGCTTGTACCTATGCGATGCGGCCCCTTCTTTTGAGCCGAGCTCCAGTCGGTTCAGTGTGCTCGAACTCGCCAGCGGATGTCCCTGGTCGCGTTCCCGTGCCCGGTGCGCACCTGTTACATCTTCGCAGCCCACGCCCATGGCCAACACGGGATCGTCCCGCAGACGGTCATGGTCGTTCACGTCTTCGTAGCCCAAGCATATCGCGTAGACACGTTGCCTGAGCATCGCCTCCACGGTATGCTCGACCCTGCTGGGATCACGGTGGTCGGTGAAGCAGGCGGCAAAACGGCCTATGACGTCGAACATCCGGTCGGCCTCCCGTAACAGCAGCGCACCTGCGTCCGAGGACATAGGGCCGCCGTCGAACTTTCCGACCACTTTACGCCGTCCCAAGTCCTCGAAACGAAGCTCTTCAGTATGACAGTCTGTTTTGCTCATTTGCAGTGCAAAGGATGGTTATAACTGATTGCACATCATACACTTACGTGGAGCTATGGTTCCCATTGTCGATACCCTGGTGATTTATCCGGGCTAGGGCCGCAAGGGGTTTCGACAAAAAATCGGCGGGGGTAAACAATATGAAACAGCTCTATTAAGAGCTTGGTGTAGCGGGCACTATGTCAAGGGGGGTCACATTTTTCTGGCGGTTTTGGCTTATGGAGAAGAGGCCAGGTGGCTTCGACGGTACATCAGTCTGGTGTTCGCGTGTTGGGCCAGGGTCGGCCGTAACGCATGATTTCGGATTCGTCCGGAGCTGCCATGATCTTTTGTCGCGAGTTCACCGGATAACGTATCGGCTATCGCATGGCTCTTCCATGGGTTCTCCTTCCGTACCCGGTCTCTCCTCCATAAGGCAAAGCGTGTGAGGTTTGGGGTGGCTATCGAATGGCGTGTCTTGGTACTGGTGGGATCATGCAGCTGGCGCCAATACGGGCTCAGCTGCCTTTTGCAAGGCATACCACAGAAAACCCGCCAGTTCTCGCGCCACGGCGACGTTGGCTTTGGGACGTGGTTTGCGGTGCGCCAGGGCACTAAAGCGTTTGTGCAGCCGGCGTTGGGCCTTCCACGCGATGCTGACAATCTCGGGTGAGACGCCCTGCTGGCGCTTCCGCAAAGCGGCGCTGGTTCGAGGATGTCGCGTATACTTCCAGGCCGTAGATACCAGTACCTTACGGGCACGTGCGTTTCCCGTTTTGGTGATGGCCCCCGTATGGACTTCTCGCCGCTGGACCGTTCACCCGGTACCAGTCCCAAGTACGCCATCAGTGCACCCGGATGACCAAAGCGCCGAATGTCTCCCAGTTCACACACCAGCGTCAGCGCAGTAACGAAGTCAATACCCCGAAAGGCCATCAACACCTTTACGGCGTCACGGTAGGGCCGCTTTTCGGCCTCTGCGGCCAATCTGTCTTCCTGCGCACGGATCTCACTGCTCAGATAGTCCAACTGGTGCAGGTACGTCTCCAGTGTTGCTCGGCTCGCATCGGACAGCTCGAGCGCCTGCACCCACTGGCGGAACCTTCCAGTCCAGGGAGCACCCTGGCGATAGGCTAAGCCCAGCGATAGGAGCAAAGCCATCACGCGCTGCTTGCAGCGAACGCGATCTTCCACCAACGCCTCACGGCAACGTACCATGGCACGCGTAGCCTCCACTCCTGCATCGGGCACCGCCACCGCGGACAGCATGCCGGCAGCATACATCGTAGCCAATTTATGTGCATCACGACGGTCGGTCTTGATCCGCTCGCCCGGCCGACGAGGCATGGATGAGGGGGCAATCACGGCGCAATCCACGCCAAGAGCACGTAGGGAGCGGTAAAGCACGTAGCCACACGACGACGCTTCGTAGCAGCATTGAGGCTCGCCATGCCGCTCGCGAATGCGCTCGACGAGCTTGCGCATCTTGGCCATGTCGTTGGGCAGCTTGGCTTCCAAGCAGACTTGCCCGGTGGCATGGTCGTAGACGCAGGCCGAAATGGAGTTCTTATGGACATCAAGTCCAACGTAGATCGTGGACTCGGCAGAATTTGGCATGTTGTTGCTATGCATGGTAGCGGGTAGCATCAGGTGAAGGGATGGACCTCCAAGCTACGCTCAGGCAGGAGGCCCTGCCCGCTATAAAATCTTTTGCAAAATTCACTTCAGCCCTTGATTTGGGAGTAGGAGCTTCGTCAAGCCAGTGTGATTCTGCACGTATCAACTTGTTTGACCTTTGCATTGCGGAAGTCTTGCTCGAATGGGGGTGACGAACTGCGCAGGGAGGCATGACACGGCATAGCTGACCCGGCCCGCGCTGATGGCGAGACTGGCCCTACGTGAGGGTACGGGTGCGCTTAGAGCACCAGGCGCATCAACTGGTCGACGGTCAGCGCCAGGATGCCGAACATCAGGTGGCAGTAGACCTTGCTATGCCCGCGTACCCGCACATACCGTCCGCCGAACTCGTCTTTGAGTCGTCCATTGACCCGCTCCACCGTCGAGCGCTCTCTGAAGCGTCTCCTCTCTGGCGTAACGTGTCCGATGCTGCGTTGCGCCCGCGCCTCGCGCTTCAGCTCCTCATTGCCACGCGGGTTGATATCAATGATCGGCACATGCCCCAGCGATCTGCTATGCTCTCGGATTTCCTTAGCATCGTACGCACTGTCCATCAAGTCGTACAGACTTTGTACCCGAGCGGCAGTCATCACTGCCAGCGGGATCGCCACCTGGCTGTCATGGACCGAAGCCGATGTTAGCGCAGCGCTGATCGGAATCCCCCCGTCAATCACATCCAAGTGCAGCTTGAAGCCGACCCAGCAGTGCCCGTGACCCTTCGAATTGCGTTTGGTCCCGACATTGCAGTCCTTCGGCAGTTCTTCCAGCATATCATCCAGCTCCATGGAGCGTTGACGCTGCAGGCGGGTAGGGGTTTTCGGTTGTTTGCCGTCGTTGGCCTTGGGCACAGACCGCTTCGGCTTCTCGCGTGCCGAAATCGCGGTCGCGTCCCGCGAAACGTGCCCGGCCAGATGATCCTCCAGCGCGCACTCCAGCAGCACTGCGTGCAGCCGCCCCGGCAGGTCACTGTTGGCAAATTCCGCGAACGCCCGCGAAAACGACGATTCGCTCGGTACCATGTTCGACCACTCCCAGCAGCATAGCTGGTGCAGTACCGGATCGCTCTTCAGCCGCTCCACCAACGCCCGCGTGGTCGGGATATCGAATACGGACTTAGCCAAAAAAGCCCGCGCCAGCGCAGCCCGGTCCGCCTTCGGACGGCCTGGACCCTTGGACTCGCACCCCGACAACAGCTCCTCCACGCGCACTAATTCCACCACAGAAACGAATCGTCTGTGCTGTTCACTGAGCTCGCCAATAGTGAGCTCCAGCAATGGAAACAATCTGAGCTGGAATGTGGACCAGTACCTGGACAACTCTGATCGCAATCGCATTTGCACGTTTATTGTATACATTTATGATTCACACGTGTTCCAGTATACGACTCACGACGCACTTAATCCGCATTATTCTCACCCACACCCTAACTTTCTACGCCCGGTTTCGCGCTCTCAGCCTATTTTTGCAAAAGATTTTAGGCTCTACCCCTTTTTTAGTGGGTAAACTCACCTGCGGACGCTTTCGGGTATAGATCCAGGCCTCCGAGGTGAAAGTAAATGGCGTTAGCAAACCGCCGTTTGTTGCGGAAGCCCCTACTGCGCACTTTGATCGTTTTGATCCGGCTGTTGATGCCTTCCGCAGGGCCATTGCTCACCTTCAGGATGATCGCATTGAGGATACCCCACAGGTGTGTTTTGATGGTTCTGGCGGCTGCCTTGACCGGTTCCAGCCGGCACCGCATGGCCCACGACAACCATCGCTCCCAACCCTTGCGCGCCCATGTGCGGTGGACATAGTGCCACAACTGCAGGGCCATTTCCTTGATAGCCCACGCGCGGGCCGTCTTCAACGTGCTGGTACGCAACTGCTGGAAGCGCGCCTTCTGCTTACCAGACATGTTGGCCGGGTGAGTCAACCAATCATACTTGGTTCCCTTGAGGTCTTCCAAGCCTTCCTTCATCAACGCCCGGTGCTCCTGGCGCCGAACCTTGTCCACGGCAACTCCCAGACATTTCACTACGTGGAATTTGTCAAAGGCCACCTTCCGTTGCGCCTGTGGCACATGCTCCAGCGTGGCGTTGATGTAGGCCGGCCACATGTCCATGCTGACACTCTCGATGCCCTCCAGCTGCTCCAAAGTGAGCCCAGCATACCAACGCGTAAGTGTTTCTTTCTTACGGTCTTCGCCCACATGCAGCACCGTACCCGCCTTCGCATCCGAAACAATGGTGACATACGCATGGCGCTTGCGAAAAGAGGTCTCATCCACGCCAATATGGGCAACATCCCGTTGCTTCCTCCGCGCAAGGCCGCGTTGCACCGCGCGCTGCATGATCCCGTCTATCGCATTCCAGCTCACCCCCATCAGGCGGGACACCGCCGATACACTCGCCTCCTGCAGCCAATCAATCACCAGCGTCTCAAACCCTGCAGTGAACCGTGACATAGGTTCCGCCCACGGAACCGACACGGTGCGCACTCCATGCTCCGGACATTCCACGCGGGGAAGTTGCGCAACCACCATCGTGCGATACTCGCACAAATCCAGGTGACGCCATTGCCGAGAACGGTGGTCGTAGCCCGGACACGCCAAGCCGCACTCCGGACAAGGCAGCTGATGGCCGTCCTCGCAAGCCACATGAATCCGGACTTCTTGCGCCTCATGCGCAAACGTCACCTCGGAAACCTTCCAGGGAGCCTGGACGCCCAAGAGGCAACCGATGTCTTTCTTTAGTTGCGACATATCGTTGCTGGGGTTAGAAAACGTGTGCGCCATCGTGATGATGGCCTTGAAACAGACAAGAAGCGGGTATGAATCCGCATCATCTCATTTCGTTTCCCGTTGAATACAACACTGCACCCATCTAATTAGGGGAAGAGCCAGATTTTATAGCGGGCAGGGCCTCCTGCCTGAGCGTAGCTTGGAGGTCCATCCCTTCACCTGATGCTACCCGCTACCATGCATAGCAACACCCCTCTAATTCATTCAGACATTGGTGCCGTGGTGCTTTGGGGTCAGAGTTATTATCTGTTGGGCAGAGAATACGCAGACTATCATGTGTTTCACAGTCCACTTGGCTCGATTCAGCGACCCGAGCAGAGTAAGTTGATCCGAGGCTACTGGGTGAACGCGCGCATGGTGCTTCGGCGGAGCCTTTTGACGCCCTTTTTCGCCTGAGTCGGACAGTCGGAGGCCAGGTTCCGGTGCGCTTCAAAGGTGCGCTGCAGCGAAGCCGGTGCACCATCGCTTACGGGGTGTACCTGCGTCTACGGTACCGGTACTTGGATCGGCAGTCTGCTGCGGTAATGCTGCGTATCACCAGGCGCGAACGATAAGCCTGTGCACTGCAGGCATGCGCAGCGCTCACGCAGCACCGTGGGGCGGTCAGGCTGCGGCATTACCGGAGCCTATGGGCCTGAAGAGCGTTTCACCACCATCGCTAAACTAATATCCGGTATGGCTTTTAAGCGGACTGTATCCTTTAACAGATCGGTGAGAATCGAGGGCTCCAACAAGGAGTCGCTCTCCTCTGACGGCGGTGCCCTCATCGGGCGCGAGCTACTAGACGCCACCCACCTGGGGGAGCGCCTCGCGGAGGAGCTGACCGATTATCGCGACAAGCGACGCTGCACCCATAGCCTGGCGAAGCTGCTGGTGCAGTGGCTGATCTTGCTCGTGCAAGGCTGGGGACACCAGCGCGATAGCCAGGATATGCGGCACGATCCGACCGTGCGTGTGACCACTTCGTTGAAGCGGAGCGCGGCCGCGTACACCGCGGAACACGGCGTGGCTTCGCAGCCCACCCTCTCCCGGCTACTGGGGATGCTGAGTCTCCAATGCAATCTGGCCGCCGTGGGCCGGATGGTAACCAAGCTTGGCTTGGAGCACTTGTTGGTGCGCAACGGTGGCAGGCGCCACCATACGCTGGTGATCGATGTGGATGGGATGCCTATCGATACCCACGGTCGTCAGCAGGGCAGCGCGTACAACGGGCACTACCGACGCACCATCTATCAGGCGCTGATCGCCGTTTGCGGGGAAACGGGCGACATTTTGGGCGGAATGTTGCGCCCGGGCAACCGGCATATTGTACGGGGTTGCCACGACTTCATCCTTAAGATTGCCAGGCGGGCCCGCAAGCATGTGGCCGATCGCGTAATCGTACGGCTTGACGCGGGCTTTAATGACGGGAAGCTCTGCACGAAGCTGGAGCGGGCCGACATCGGCTATGTGATGCGCCTGAAAAAGAACAACGTGTTGCGGAACCTGGCGGCACCGTACGTGAAAGCGGGATGGTGCTTAACGTACCAGTACTTTGAGTTGGCGTATCAGGCGCAGTCATGGCACTGCGAACGTCGCGTGGTCTTGGTGATCCCCCCGCATACCAGCACCCTTTATCCAGAATGTTACTTCTTGATCACCAACCTGAGTCTGGCGGACTACCCCTCGGCGCAGCTTTCACGATGCTACCGCAAGAGAGGCAAGGCCGAAAAGCACTTGGGTGAGCTGAAGGCGGCCTGCCCGCTGGCGCTGTCTTCTTCGCCTCGCAGGCGTGCACAGGCAGGTGGCGGTGCGGACATAGCGGTGCCCGCAGCGGAGGAAGGGGACGTGTCCGCACGCAACGCAGCCCTGTTCCTGCTGAACCTGTTGGCGTACGGGCTGCTGCATGTGGCGCGCAGCACTTTGCATGTGCCCCAGCGTCCGTACATGAGCTTGACAACCTTTCGGAAAAAGTATCTCAAAGTGGGCGTTCGGCTCGTTCGGCACGCCCGCTACTTGACGTTCCTGGTAGCAGACTGCGCGGCACGGAGATGGGCCCGGTATTGGGAGCGCTTCGACGAAATGCAATGGGTGATTATTCCCAAGCGCTGTTAGCGGCGGGGTCAGCAGCGCCTCCACTTCCGTTCGCGCGCAGAAGCGCATCCAAAACGGACACTACATAGTGCACGTGCAGGCAGGGTAGGCCCTGTCTACACCAAAGGGGCTCAAAAGCAGGGGGTTCCATGCACCAATGGTCCCTGATGGAGAACCGCGAGGGGCCAGCGGCGCTTTGACTGCCCGAACATCGCCCGCATTGGTCCTCCGTGTGGCTTGCAACGGGCTGGGGATCGCTCAACTCAGCCCCCCAATGGCCTTGATGAAATACATTCGGACCATGAGTTTCTCAGAACGAGCTCCCATTGGCGGCAGCTTCAGGGAGACTGGCACCGTAGCAGGATAACGCGCCGGGCAGCGGAAAACGGCCCGAAGCCGGGGGCGTATGCGGTGCGTCAACCGTACTTACTGAAGCCTGGACCTTCTTCACCAGACTGGCCTCAAGGGGCCGTGGAAGGGTATATAGTGAATTAATCGGGCAACAACATGCCAAATTCTGCCGAGTCCACGATCTACGTTGGACTTGATGTCCATAAGAACTCCATTTCGGCCTGCGTCTACGACCATGCCACCGGGCAAGTCTGCTTGGAAGCCAAGCTGCCCAACGACATGGCCAAGATGCGCAAGCTCGTCGAGCGCATTCGCGAGCGGCATGGCGAGCCTCAATGCTGCTACGAAGCGTCGTCGTGTGGCTACGTGCTTTACCGCTCCCTACGTGCTCTTGGCGTGGATTGCGCCCTCATCCATGCCTCGTCGGCCGGGCGAGCGGATCAAGACCGACCGTCGTGATGCACATAAATTGGCTACGATGTATGCTGCCGGCATGCTGTCCGCGGTGGCGGTGCCCGATGCAGGAGTGGAGGCTACGCGTGCCATGGTACGTTGCCGTGAGGCGTTGGTGGAAGATCGCGTTCGCTGCAAGCAGCGCGTGATGGCTTTGCTCCTATCGCTGGGCTTAGCCTATCGCCAGGGTGCTCCCTGGACTGGAAGGTTCCGCCAGTGGGTGCAGGCGCTCGAGCTGTCCGATGCGAGCCGAGCAACACTGGAGACGTACCTGCACCAGTTGGACTATCTGAGCAGTGAGATCCGTGCGCAGGAAGACAGATTGGCCGCAGAGGCCGAAAAGCGGCCCTACCGTGACGCCGTAAAGGTGTTGATGGCCTTTCGGGGTATTGACTTCGTTACTGCGCTGACGCTGGTGTGTGAACTGGGAGACATTCGGCGCTTTGGTCATCCGGGTGCACTGATGGCGTACTTGGGACTGGTACCGGGTGAACGGTCCAGCGGCGAGAAGTCCATACGGGGGTGCGCCAGGCTAACTGGCAGGATATAGCGGGTGAAAGTCCCGTGTTATGAAGCTTAAACCAGGTACATATCTCCGCGAGCCGTGCGTGGTCATCCGTGAGGGTGGGCGCGAAGCGTCGGTAGCGGTACGTGTGGCCAGGGACATTGAGCACCGAAAGAGACATTATCTGGGTCGCCGAGGTTTTCCTCTATGCCGAAGGCAACATGTTCGTCCTCGCTATGGTGAGAGGGCGGACAGGCCCACGGTGTCCGAGACCCCATGGACGCACGCAAGTATCCTGTCGGGACCTGGGAGGTCTCTCCACTACCTATCCCTTTGGGGAAGGTCGCCAAAGCGTAGGCTAAATGCTGATCGGAGGACGTACGGTGGAGAGAAGTCAGATGCGACGATACAGTGTGCTGGGCAGCGCCCAGATCAGGTGGGTTCAAATCCCACTGGCGCCCGGATAGGGGGTGCCATATCCAAAGACGGGACTCCCTACCATTTTGTCAAGTACGAAGCAAGAAAAAAATGTCATTCAAATCGAAAAAAAGCGCAAGCCCCAAGCAGGTTCTTGGAGACTGCGAATGATGTGTCATTGCACGTCTGACTCTGGAGCCATCGCTCAATGGCGAGGGCTTGGAAAGGTCCGTAGCCTCCTTTACTGCGCAGCGGGCATCGGTTATTGTCCATAGGCTTCTGATATGATCCTTCAACTTTGGCCTTGAGGCCGGATGAGCCAGCGATCAGGCGGCAGCAGTCCTGCGACCGGAATCGAAGAGTGTGCCGTCGCGCAGCATGGCGCAGGCGACGGCCAGCAACCGGTCTGCGACCGAGCGCAGGGCGCGGCCGTGGGTGTGGCCGCGCTCGCGCAAGGCGCGGTACTTGGCCCGGCTGATGGGATCGTGCTGGACGGCCACCCTGCTCCAGTGATAGACGGCGTTTACCAGGCGGCGTTGGCAGGCCCGTCGGCGGACTACGCGCCATATTTTGCCGGATCGTCGGGTGACCGGTGCGACGCCGGATAAACAGCGCAGGGCCTGGTAGTCCCGGGAGCGGATGGGGCCCGATGCCTCCGAGAGCAGTGTCGCCAGGACAACGTGCCCTACACCTGGCAGTGACGAAAGGATCGCGGCGTCACGCGGCGTACGGGGTTTCCCAGACGGGGGCTCCTCGCTGTCAGCGGGCCCCTTTTCGCTGTCGGAGGGGTCCTTTTCGCTGTCGGAGGGGTCCTTTTCGCTGTCGGAGGGGTCCTTTTCGCTGTCGGAGGGGTCCTTTTCGCTGTCGGAGGGGTCCTTTTCGCTGTCGGAGGGGTCCTTTTCGCTGTCGGAGAGTCTTTCGAGGATGGCGGCAATGGCGCACTGGGCACCGCTGATCTGCTTCGCGACCAACTCGAGCCGCTCTGCAAGGTATCGGATATGAGAGGTTGCGGCCTCTACGACGCCGGGGGCAACGGTTACGGCTTTGGCACGCAGCGTCTGGATAACCTCCTCGGCTTTGAAGCGCCGTATGCGGTGTTTCTTCAACAACTTGGCCACAGAGGAGGGTCGCACCCGGCGGGCAGCCGTTGGCGTGGGCGCGAGCTTCCAGAGGGCCAGCACCCATGGCGCGGAAAGATCGGCCTTGAGTTCAAGGAACTGTGGGTAGTAGCGCCAGAGCTGGTCGCGGAGGCGGTTGGTGAGGCGGGTGCGCTCGGCGGTCAGCTCATCGGTCATGCGCGACCATTCGCGCAGCTCTACAATCTCGGCATCCAGCGGATCAAGCGCGCGCAGGCAATCCGGATCAGTGCGGACCGCGTCTGCCAGTACACGAGCGTCCCTACGGTCATCTTTGGCGCCCGCAGGCGAAAAAACGATCCCGGAAGCGATCCAGCTGCTTGGGATTGATGGAAAAGACCTGAAACCCGCGCTCGAGCAGGCTGTCTACGACCGGGCCGTGAGGCGTCTCGATGGCGGTCGCAACGTGCCCGGCCTCGCAGGGTGCGCAGCCGAGCATCCAGTCGAGCATTTGGCCGATCCCCTCACCGGAGTGCGGGAAGGCCTTCTCGCCGAGGACCGTGCCGTCAGAGGCGAGAACGCAGGCCTGATGGGACTGGGAGCCCCAGTCAATGCCAGCAAAGATGGTCGGTTGAGAATGCGTGGATATGGTGGTTACCTCCTTTGTGAATGATGAGTGATGTATGACTGCGAGTCGCCGTGACGTTCCATCAGTCCCTGTATCGGTGCTCCAAGGCACGGACTCCCTACGGGGGGTATGTCACAGCACTCACCCGGGGCACAGATCCCGCCTAGGCGCTCGAAGCCGCAGGGGGTAATTGGTTGCTCCCGGGGAGTTGACTCGTGCTGACGCGACGCAAACGGAGCACAACGTTTCGTCGAAAGCAAGAAAAACGAGCTGGCTAAGTTTGGGATCATAGACTGTTAATCATGACTTCCGCCTTCTCCACCCCATAGATCACTCTACCGACTTACTCCGTTAAGCATCACGAACAAGATACAGGGGTAATGCCTCGTCGGCCGGGATGTACCGATAAGCAAAGGTCTAAACGGGCACCGAGTTGGAAACGACGGAAACAGCCAAGACAGGCGCTAAGTCGGGACATTGTCGCGAGACAACCGGAGGGCAGGGTGTCCACCGCGAGGTGGAATCTGAAGGGCTTGAGGAGCAGTACCGGGCCGTAGTCAAGGGGGCGACCCCACGGACGAATCGGTCGGCCAAAGACGGGGCAAGGTCGAGCCGGCTGTATTTCGGCGAAGGCGTTCTTATCCACCCGTCGAACCAAGGTGTGTGCGAACGGCACGGTACGGAAGATCTGTGTGTGGTGCGCCAGGCTAACTGGTGCTTTATAGGGGGTGCAAGTCCCCCGTTGCGAAAGACTAACCATCTACGCATCCCCTCGAGCCGTGCGTTTGTTCCCGTGAGGGTGCAGACGAAGCGTCGGCAGAGGCGCGTGTGGGCGGGGCTAATGAGCACCGAAAGAATCATTGTTCGGGATGCCGAGGCTTTCACATCGGTCGAAGGCAATACCTTCTTCGCCGCTAGCGGTGAGGCGCAGGAGGGTCCCGCGGTGTCTAAGAACCCAGGCACGCACGTATGTAATGCACCGGGACCTGGGAGGTCTCTCCATTGCCCAACCCCTCGGGGAGGGCCGCCAAAGCGTAGGCTAAATGCTGATCAGAGGATGCACGGTGGAGAGAAATCAGACGCGATGATAGTAGCTTTGAAGCCGGCGAACAAAGCGTGGGTGCCCACGTGGCGGAGCTGGTGGAGCGAAGCGTCGCGCCCAAGGGGAAATCGCGAAGCCCTGCACGTACCAGACACAGAGCCGGATTCTGCGTGTCCCATGGGGTGGACCGGTTACGGCTGCGGGTCGGCTTGCCGACTTGCTAACGTCATGCGCGCTGGCGCTACCCAAGGGAGGAGCCGGATGCGTTAGCGCGCACGTCCGGATCTGTGCGGGGCCCCCGGGGAAATCCGGGGGCTACCGCGATACCCCAGGAGGGCTCGTCACGTTCCCGGGTGGCACCGGGATAACAGCCCCTATAACCCGTAAGGGGAAGTGGGAACGGATGCGTGGCGAGTCGTCGGACGACTGCATAGTACCACAAGCCCGTCGAAAGTCGGGTGACCGCGCAAGTGGCGGCCGGGTGGGTCGGGGAAGGCAGTCGGCAAAGGTGGTTTGGAATGGAGAGATTGCGATCAGCGAGTAAAGTCGATGAGGTGGAACAGTTCCTTTAGTGAAAGACCCGTACATCATCGGCTGAGGAAACTGTCGCATTGGGCACAATCCAACAGGGGAGAGGAAGGTCTACACCACAGTGGAGTACGGCCATGTACGATTGATTCCACTGAAACCTTCCTTGAACCCTCCACGAGACACCTTTGTGAAAGCGGCTTACGGGTGCGTCAGGCTAACTGACGCAGTACAGCGGGTGAAAGTCCCGTGTCATGAAAGTTTAACCAACTGCATGTCTCCGCGAGCCGTGCGTTGTCCCTCGTGAGGGTGACAGCGAAGCGTCGGTAGCGGCACGTGTGGCCAGGGCTAATGAGCACCGAAAAAGCTATTGTCCGGGATGCCGAGACTTTCCGTATGGTCGAAGGCAACATCTGCTCCACCGCTATGGTGAGGAGGAGCGGAGTCCCGCGGTGTCCGAGAACCCAGGGACGCACGTACGTACTGTGTCGGGACCTGAGAGGTCTCCTTGCTGCCCAGCGCTTCGGGCGGGGCCGCCAAAGTCAAGGCGAAAGCCGAGCGGAGGATGCACGGCAGGGAGAAGTCAGATGCGATGATAAGAGCTATGAAGCCGGCGAACAAAGCGTGGGTGCCCACGTGGCGGAGCTAGTGGAGCAAAGCGTCGCACCCAAGGGGAAACCGCGAAGCCCTGCACGTACCGGACGCTGAGCCGGATTTTGCGTGCCCCATGGGGTGGATCGGTTACGGCTGCGGGTCGGCTTGCCGACTTGCTAACGTCATGCGCGACAGCGCGACCCAAGGGAGGAGCCGGATGCGTTAGCGCGCACGTCCGGATCTGTCCGGGGCCCCTGGGGAAACCCGGGGGCTACCGGTGTGCCAGGCATGGTCAACAGCTTGGAGGTGAAAGTCCTCTATCCAGCCAGATGACGGCGAAGGATTAGCGAAGCGCAAGGGCGTCGCCGCGAGGCGGGGTCTGAAGGAAGCGTGTAGCAAACCCGCGACCTGATGAACAAGAACCGAATACGAGGCCTACCCGATCGGACGAGCGAGCCGGTTATCGCAAAGTCCGCGTCATCTATGCGTCGGGGTGGTACATTCGGCAGGTGTGCGGGGAAGGCGGTTGGTCTTACCCTGGGAGATCTGCGTTGTGTCCGGCCAAGCCGGACTGAACGTGTCGCAAGGCATGTGATCGCAACGCAGAAGTCAGCAGAGGGCAAAGTAGTCGGCACAGCTGACGAAGGCCCGAACAATGGACAGGGGTAGTAGGACGGGAAGCTCATGCGACCAATGCGGCAGAATATCCAGCTAACGCTGCCTTTCACGTGGGACAGCCCCGGTGAATCCGGTGGAGCCCATGAGGAAGGGACCGAAGTTCGCGCGGCGCAACCCGAACCCGAACTCCCGGCACGCTCGGCCTGGTGGCCTTGGCACCCAAGCCGGTTCGCTCAAGTCCATTGAACCGCCGTGTACGGACCCGTACGCACGGTGGTGTGGGAGGGTGGGGGCCGTGAGGCCCCTCCCTATCCCGATGGATGAAAACCGTACGGGCCGTTTGAGCGGCGGACGGAGGTTAGCCCTACGGGGCGCCTCCTCCGACCCGACAGCTATGAAGCCGGCGAACAAAGCGGGGGTGCCCTCGTGGCGGAGTCAGTGGAGCGAAGCGTCGCACCCAAGGGGAAATCGTGAAGTTTCACACGTACCGGACACAGCGTCGGATACTGCGTGTCACAGGGGACGGATCGGTTACGGCTGCGGGTCGGTTTGCCGACCTGCTAACGTCATGCGCGACGGCGCGACCCAAGGGAGGAGCCGGATGCGTTAACGCGCACGTCCGGATCTGTGCGGGGCCCCCGGGAAATCCGGGGGCTACCGCGATGGCCATCACCAAAACGGGAAACGCACGTGCCCGTAAGGTACTGGTATCTACGGCCTGGAAGTATACGCGACATCCTCGAACCAGCGCCGCTTTGCGGAAGCGCCAGCAGGGCGTCTCACCCGAGATTGTCAGCATCGCGTGGAAGGCCCAACGCCGGCTGCACAAACGCTTTAGTGCCCTGGCGCACCGCAAACCACGTCCCAAAGCCAACGTCGCCGTGGCGCGAGAACTGGCGGGTTTTCTGTGGTATGCCTTGCAAAAGGCAGCTGAGCCCGTATTGGCGCCAGCTGCATGATCCCACCAGTACCAAGACACGCCATTCGATAGCCACCCCAAACCTCACACGCTTTGCCTTATGGAGGAGAGACCGGGTACGGAAGGAGAACCCATGGAAGAGCCATGCGATAGCCGATACGTTATCCGGTGAACTCGCGACAAAAGATCATGGCAGCTCCGGACGAATCCGAAATCATGCGTTACGGCCGACCCCGGCCCAACACGCGAACACCAGGTAATATAAAAAGCGGACACGCGCTTCGTAACGTAGTGGTCCGTTATTCGTTACCTAAACCGCAGGGAGGCCCCCAATGCAGAATCGGATTTACCTTGGCCTGGACGCCCACGCCAGCCATTGTGTCCTCGGAGGTATGGATACGCGTGGCAAGTTGGTGTTACGGGAGAAGTTTCCACTGACCGAAGGCAACCTGATCAGCCAGATCGTAGCCGTGAAGGCAAAAGAAAAGCTTCTGGTGTTCGAGGAGTCCACGCTGGCCACATGGCTGGCGGGACTGCTGCGGGAATACGTGGACGAGCTCACCGTGTGTGATCCGCGCCAGAACGCCCTGATCAGCAAGAGCGCACGCAAGAGTGATCAGGAAGATGTCTACAACTTGTGTCGCCTGTTACGACTGGGTGAGCTGAAGCGCGTCTATCATGCGGAGGACGATCATCGGGTGATCTTCAAGGACGCCGTTCAACACTATCTGAGTCTTCGGGACGAGCAGGTGAGTCTTAAAAACAAGGTCAAGGCGAAGTATCACCGTGCGGGTGTGCTACAGGTGGATGGAAGGCACGTCTTTACCAAGAAGCACCGCGACCACTTTCTGGCCAAGGTGCCGGATAAGACCCGCCGCAGCATGCTGTCTCACTTGTACGCAGTCCTGGACGCGGCGACTGACGCTCAGGGTATGGCACTGCGCACGATGCTCGCGTGTGGGAAGCGGTATTCGGAGATCGGGGAATTCATGAAGATGCCCGGCGTGGGACCGATCGGCGCCCACGTCTTTGACGCATTTATCCAGACGCCCCATCGGTTTGCGACCAGGCAGAAGCTCTGGCGCTACTGCAAGCTCGGCATCGTGGATCGCAGCAGCAACGGAAAGCCCTTGATGTACAAGCGGCTTGATCGCGCTGGCAATGGCGAATTAAAGGCCATGAGCTATCGCGCATGGTTGACGGCTGCGCGCGATGACGGCCGCGCAACGGAGCCCAATGAGGTGTGGCGGTTCTATTCGGCCTCGTTGGTCAACTCGGGTTACAACGCCACCCATGCACGGCTCAATACCCAGCGCAAGATCCTGGCGGTGCTCTGGAGCATCTGGAAACGAAACGTAGCCTATAGCCCAGCCCTATTCCACAACTCGACCCAAACCGTAGCGGAAGTGCGTAACGCGGCCCCTTGAATGCGCTTGCCCTACCACCGCTGGCGGATCCGGGTAGCCGAGGAATGCTCCACTATCAGTCTAGCACAGTTGCCGGAAGCTCTACACCAGGTTAGCACCTCGGCCTTTAAGCCCAATATGACACTAGATGCCGGAACCTACATGGTATCCTGCAATCTCCAAAACGAGAGTGGCAGACGTACAGCCCGCGCTGCCGTCATGCAAATCCGCATAACGGACAGTGGTAGGAAATCGCACTGAAAGATCGCCAAAAGCACCACGCACGACGACCGCACGGAAAAGGGTAGCACGTGTCCTGTAAAATCGCACTTTTTTACGGGACGGGATACGAATGGCTTGATTTTACTTTTTAAACGAGACTGATGTACCGTCGAAGCCACCTGGCCTCTTCTCCATAAGCCAAAACCGCCAGAAAAATGTGACCCCCCTTGACATAGTGCCCGCTACACCAGGCTCTAAGGTGTGACCGCAGAGCGTGAGACTGGGCGCCAATTGCCGTGGATATGTTGTGCCTTCCCTAACAGAATGGAGGCACAGAACCATAGCAGCACACCGGATACCAATGCACAGAGTCAAGCATATCATCTCACTTCGCTACGAGCAGGGCTACTTTGAGCGGCGTATCGCCCAGCAAGTGGGAGTCAACCGCAGCACGGTGTCTCGTACGGAGGCGCGCCACCGCTCTGCACAAAAGGCCTTCAGGCTTTGGCCACCTTGGAGGTACTGCTCTACCAGCGACAACATTTCCTCCGTCGTACGTTTCCGCTGTCGGATAGTCGTGCGCGTGTCCTAAGGTTTGGAGCACAGGTTTTGACCTTCCATGGCCTTCTCGAAAGATGTACTTCACCGGCCACCACTTACCCTGAAGCAGCGGGTTCAGGAACCACCGCAGCCGCGTTACCGCGGTTTGTTTACGAATCCGATGCGCACCGCGAAGACGTGGTCCTCCACGCCCTGCAGCCAGGAGCCCTTCGCGATACGGTGGGCCGCCTACCCTATCCATGGTCTCCTCCCGGTAACGGATCGACAGGGCCACAATGTTCTATGACCCCTACCATCGGTCGTAGCAGCCAAACCTGCAATAGTGGTCCGGTCCCATCGCCTGGCTGGTCCAGTACGCCTATATCCTGAAGGATCTGCATACATCGGTGCCTTTTGTGTGCGGGCTCAGCCAGCATACCAACGGCGATGGCGGTTCCGCGGCACGGTAATTGCATCTAAAAGCACCGGTGGCCACTAACGGCGCAGGTGGACAGGGTAGGAGTCATAACGCGTGCTGATTTAGGCCGACGGACCAATGCGGCGAAACGTGAATGCTTGATAGCCCGTGTATGCAAGCGCCACGCCGGTGCTTGGCAGTGCGCTTCAGCCGCATGCGGTACTTCAGGTACGCGGTTGTAGGGACCCTTTTCCTCACTGCCGGCTGGAGCGCGATGGCGCAGAGTTTCGCAGTGAGCGGCTACGTTGAGGATGCAGAGAGCGGTGAGCGGATTCCCGGCGCAAACCTGCATCTCGTCCGCGAGAGGGCGGGCACGAGCTCAAACCAGTTTGGTTTCTTCAGCCTCAGCGTTGGTCCGCGCCCCTTCAAGCTGTCGGTAACGCACGTTGCCTACTTCCCGCAGGTCGTCGAGTGGTCGGTACAGGCCGACACATCACTGGTATTTCTCCTGCAGCCGCGCGTTATGACGCTTGATGCCATCGTGGTTACGGGCGAAGGCGAATCCCGTGCGCGGCAAATCCAGATGAGCCAGCACAGCTTGCCAGTCGAGCAGGTGGAGTCGCTGCCCGTATTGCTTGGCGAAACGGATGTGCTCAAAACGCTGCAGCTGCTGCCCGGCATTCAGTCGGGCCGCGAAGGCTTCAGCGGCATCTACGTTCGCGGCGGGCGTGCGGACCAGAACCTGATCTTGCTGGACGGTTTGCCACTGTACAACCCGAACCATGTGCTTGGCCTTTTCAGCGTCTTTAATCCGTCTGCGATGAAGCAGGTGGAATTAATCAAGGGGGGCTTTCCGGCCCGTTACGGGGGGCGCCTGTCGTCAGTGGTGAGCCTTACCATGAAGGAGGGCAACCTGAAGCACTTTGGCGGCGAAGGGAAGCTGGGGCTGATTACGTCGCGCCTGATGTTTGAAGGGCCCATAGTGCGTGAGCGGGCGTCCTTTATCGTTTCCGGGCGGCGCACCTTTCTCGACCAGATTTTGCGGTGGTTTCAGCCAAAGGGCCGGAGGTATGCGGTGCACTTTCAGGACCTGAATTTCAAGGCGAACTACATCATTTCCGGGCGAGATCGGATATACCTCAGCGGCTACATGGGTAAGGATGCCTTCGCGTTCAGGCAGCGCAAAACGGCGAGTAATCCGACGCGAACGGAGATGGACATGGAGCTCGGCTGGCAGAACCAACTGGCTTCGATCCGCTGGAATCACCTGTTTGGCGAGCGCTTGTTTGCCAACGTCACCGCTGGCGTAATAGGCTATCGGATAGCTTCCGAATTTGCCACGCGCTATTCCGGTCCTGCGGAACAGCCAGAGACTTATCGGCTGATCTGGCGGTCGTCCGTGTTGGACTACATGGCGCGCCTCGATATGGAGTATGCGGCTGGACTCAGGCATTACATGCGTTTCGGTATGGAATTCGCCGCCCGTAATTTCACGCCGTCTGCCGTGCGGACGCGCTACAGCGGTCACGGAGATGCAGACCTGAATGTGCGGCAGCACCAGGCTGGCGGCATAGCTTCGCAGGAGTTGGCCCTGTACGTAGAGGATGATGTGCAGCTGCCCTTTGGCGCGCGCGCAAACCTTGGGTTGCGGCTTTCCGGCGCCGGCAGTCAGGGACGCGTTGCGCGCGCGCTGGAGCCGCGCGCAAGCGTGAACATCCCGCTGAGTGCAGACCTGGCAGCGAAGGTGTCCTATGCGTTCATGCAGCAGTACATGCACCTGATGGCGGGAACCGGGAGTGAGCTCTCACGGGAGGTGTGGATTCCGTTCATGCGCGCAATAAGTCCCCAGCGCAGCTCACAAGTGGCGGTCGGCCTCGTTCGCAGCTTCCTGGGATATGGTGTGGATGTTTCACTTGAAAGCTACTACAAGCGCATGAACGGGCAGCTGGAGTACAAGGCAAACGCCAGACCCTATCAGGCGAGCACGTTGGGGTGGCCGTCTTTGGTGGAGCGCGGACGCGGCACCAGCTACGGGGCCGAATTGTTCGTTGAGCGACAGAGACGGCGCCTGAGCGGGTGGCTTAGCTACACATGGGCCCGGACCACACGAAGGTTCACGCGGCTTAATGCGGGTGTGCCATTCCCTGATGGCTATGACCGGCGGCACGATGTGTCCGTGGTCGGCCAGTACCGCCTGACGGACCACACCATGCTTGCGGCGTCGTGGGTGTACGGGAGTGGTTATCCGATCTGGCTGCCATCCGGCAGATATCAGGATCGCCTGAGACCCACCGAGAATGACTTTCTCGACTATGGCCCAATCAATTCTGCCCGCGTGCCCGCGGCCCATCACCTCGACGTAAGTGCGCATTTCACCAGGCAGATTGATTGGGGCGAGCGCACCTTCATCCTCGGCCTGTACAATGCCTACAATCGAAGGAATCCTTTATACGTGTACCCGGAAGTCGATGCGTCAGGAGTGATTCGCTGGAAGCAGCTGAGCCTGTTGCAGCTGATTCCGGCAGTGTCCTACCAATTGCGATTTTAACTATGCGGTGGCTGAGCGTAATTATCGTGCTCATGGGGCTGCAGTGTAAGTCACCCGTGGACTTGGAATTCCCGACGGGCTACGAGCCAAAAGTGGTCGTCAGCGCGGAGTTTTCGCCGGACAGCGTCTGGGCGGTCCTGCTCCACCGTAGCGTGCCGTACGCCGACAGCGTTTACTGGCAAGACCATGTGATTACCGACGCATCGGTTTCAATTCAGGGCGGCGACGGCGTGCTGGAGCGACTCATCCATACCGGCCACGGTACCTTCAGGTCTGCCGCGGAGCTGCATCCAAAGAGCGATATGGCCTACATGCTGACCGTCACTGTTCCCGGGCTCCCGGTGGCCATGGCGGCATCCAGTGCCCCTGCCATTGCTGCGGGGTTCATAGCGATTGAAGAAGTGGCTCCGCCATCTGGCGCAAATAAGGGATCATACGAGGTGCGTTTCCAGGTAGACGATCAGCCGGGGCATGACCGCTACAGCATTCAGGTAGAGCAGTTGGAGCCCGTCTGTCGGGATGAGAAAGGTCCCGTCCGAATAGACGAGACCGCCGCCGGGGCCACAAGGTACAGAGGGATGTATTTCGACAGCGCCCTTCCTGAGCTGCGGGAATGGCTGGAGCTGGTCAACGACCCGTCTTTTCCTTATGTGCCGGAAGACCACTTTTATCACGCAGGGTATTTTTCGGATTGGCTGTTTGAGGGCGCGACCAAGGAGATCGAGCTGACGGTCTTCGCAGAACACCACGACGCCTTTGCGCCGCACTTCAGGCTGATAGTAACGAACTGGAGCCAGGAGCTTTGGTCTTACCACGAGTCATTAGCACTGGTTGATCCGTTCTATCCAGATTACTTCGGAGACGGACTTGCGATTTTGTACACAAACGTTGAGGGTGGCCTGGGCATATTTGGCGGTGCGTCAAATCAGGCATTCCGCGTTGATGCCGCAGGCAACTCATGGGATGAGGACAGCTTGAAGGTAGGCTTGCGTCATCTGATGCCCTGCGATCAATGAGGCCGGTGCTGTCTCAATCGCGGTGGCCCAGGGGAGCTTGCGGAATCTTTGACTTCCACCAGTGCCTCGTTGGCCGATCGTGGTTCCTGGCGATTGCGCGCAGTCCGGTGCACTGCTGCGCCTTACCGAAAACATCCTTTTGATCCATGGTTGCGCTGCTGACACTCTTTTGGGGAATCTGGCAAGTGAGTCAGGGATGCCAACCGGACTGCGCCGTGCAGGCAGCAGCAGCGACGACCCTGATTCGAGTTGATGGTGTGCTGGACGAAGCGGACTGGGCAACTGCAGTTCCAGCTGCCGACTTCCTTCAGACTACACCTGATGAAGGGAAACCGGCCACCCTTTCGTCCGAGGTCCTCATCTTGCACGATGAGCGTACGCTCTACATTGGGGCCGTTCTGCATGACTCAGAGCCGGATCAGATCAGGCGTACGTTGGGCAGGCGTGACAGATTCAATTCGGCTGATTGGTTTGCCGTTGCCCTGGACACGTACAACGACGGCAAGACAGCGTTCAACTTCGCGGTCAATGCATCGGGCGTGCGAGTGGAGGGCATGCTGGTTGACGGAGCATATCCAAGCGAGACTGCAGTGGAGGACATATTCAGGGATGCCGTCTTCGGGTTTGACACGTCATGGGACGCCGAATGGGAGGCTCGCGTACGGATAGATAGTACCGGTTGGACGGCGGAGTTGGCCATACCGCTTTCCGCCCTGGAGATTGCCAGTACCCGGGATATGAGTTGGGGGATAAACTTTCGCCGCATGATTGCGCGCAAGGCCGAGGTGGTCGAATGGGCCCTGGTGCCCACGCGGGAACGAAACGGCGGCACTGTATCCCGCTTTGGAACACTGCATCTGGAGCACCGCATACGTCCTGCCGTCCACCGCTGGGTGACTCCCCACGTCAATGCGGCTGCGGTAGATGTGTTGACGGAAGAGCGTGGGATTCTGCCTGCTCTCGGTGTTGAGGCCGAATTGACCTTGGCGCCCGGCGTTGTCATTCAGGCGGCGGCTATGCCGGAATTTCTGCCGGAGGATTTCCACGAATATCTCAGAAAGCCACTGATAGATGGCCAAAACAGCGTTGAGTACGGCAGACTCTTTCCGGCCAGTCAGCAGTTGATAGCCTTCACGGGCGCCGGCGCAAACACATTGTTTCGCGATCTGGCATCCGTCAATACGGCACCTTTAATTGTGGGCGCGTCATCGCTGCACGGGCGATTGCCGCTGGGGCTCACTTTTGCCGGAGTAGGGACCGTGGCGACGGGGACGCTTACCGATTTCCCTTTAGGGTTTGTGGCGCGGCTGCAGCAAGACGTTGGCAAGTTGTCGCGCGTCGGACTTACGGGCACGTTAGGCCCGGTTGGTGAATACGTAAGCACAACTATTGCGGACACGTTGCTAGGCCCGGTTGGCGAGTACGTAGTCACAACTGATACGGACACCGCTGAACTGGCAGCAGCGTCCCAATTGGACTGGGATTTACGTATCGGGCAGAATACCGGGCGCGTAGCTGGCCAGGTGGCTGCCTCTCGAGTGCGAGAGCTGATTCTTCCCTGTGAGGAAGTCTGCGACTCCACGGCGCACAGAGTCAGACGTGTCACCGGTCGCCGCACTGGCATTGCGGCGCGACTGGAGTACGGGCAGCTGGGTAAGGCGTGGAATTGGTTCGCCCGCGCTGAGGTGACGCATCCGGATTTCGCTGTAGGGCCAGCCGGCATCGCGCGCGTAGCTGATCAAGTCGCGATTGCTGCGGGTGTACGCCATTCCGATTCCGGTGGCAATAGGTTAATGAAGAAAGGTAAGTTTGCCGTAGCGGCCAGCCAGTGGTATTCCTATATGGACCTGCACGTACAGGAAACTGCACTAGCCGGACACGCTGCCTTGCTGACTCCATGGTACAACGAGGTATCTGTATCGGCAGGAGGTGGCCTGCTCTCGTCAAACAAATGGCGATTCAGCGCCGATGTGACGGTCGCGAGCGACACCAGACGCTACTGGACGCTTGCACCTGGGTTTGGCACCACGGTGATCACGGATGGTGTACGCAATTCGTACGCATGGTTGCGGGTGGACGGCCGCGCCGGGTCAAGGATTACCCTTAGTACGCTCGTTGGCATGGCAGGCACGAGGCAGGGCGCGAACGCTTCAGGGGCCAAGGCGCGAGCGGCAGCAGTTCAGTCAATGGCAAGAGCGGCGTCCAGACGCGTTGCTGTACTCGGCCACTTCGTTGCGGTACGCCAGTGCGCATACGGATACGCTGTGGCGTCTACTACAGCCAGATCAGCAAGGTGCGTCTTCGGGCACGTCACTGGTGTGATCGCCATTACGCGGCACATAGATCTTGAGCTTGGGTCTTCCCTTCAGGCAACGGGGCACGAAAAAGGGCAGGACGCGACGGCTGCCCCTCGGATTGTGTCTGACAGCCGCGTCGACCTTTTTGCCGGGCTCAGGTGGGAGTACAAGCGAGGTTCTGTCATGAGCCTTGGCGCTTACGGAACACGCACGCTGGAACAATTCCCGCGTCAAGCTTGGCGCAACACCTGGGACCTGACAACCCTTCCATTTGATGGGCTAAGAGAATGGCTTTTTGTCTGCCGAATAACGCGAAAGGTGTGGCGGTAAGCGCGATTGCTGCACGCCGCGCGACTGCAGACCTCGATCGCCTCAAGGTGCCGCGAATGGCACCTGCAATGCGCGCAATTGTGTAGGCTAAGTGTTGAAGCTGCTGTTAGTGAGGACACGATGCAGCCAGGGCTGAAGGCGGTCGTGGAGGTTGAGCTGTAGGAGGGAACGCTCACGACAGACAAAGGAGGCAGTGAATGCGTTTTGGGTGCGGGAAGGAGCTGCGGGCAGCAGCCATTCAAGTACTGAGCGCACCAACGGAATTCAACACGAGCAATTCTGCAAATTCCTGTCCAGGCGGTACGCCAACGTTAATTGCTGGGCGGCGGCTGCAGCAGAATGGAGACCGTAGCCGAGAAATATGTCCAACTTAGTGCGATTGTATGGCAGTGGGTAGCTTCGGAATATGCTGCACATGGGGAATCCGATGCAAAGTTCGAAGGGACAGAATGGTTGCCAGGACCATACACCGGTGAACCTGATCCGGGTGCAGCGAGTGGATTGCGCTGTGTAGAGTCGGCGGGAGGCGCACCCGCCTTAGGAGCCGGTGGCAATTTCGTCGCTTTCGCTCCGGGCCTCAGTCCGGCTGCCACAACCGTGCTTCCTCGCGCCGCTCTTCGTACCGGGTATGCGGTTTTCCCGCTCCCGGCTCTCCAGGCGGATCATGCAGCTCGCACGAGGAACGCTGATCCTGCCGCATCGGGCTTCCATTACGCAGAGAATGGCACATGCCCTGCAGCCACCCAACACTTCGGAACACGCGTTGGAAGGTCTGTTTACGTCCTGGTAACCCCGTAAGCTAGCATCGCACAAAAGGCGACCAGCCTACGACTCCTTCACTTTCGCAATAATCAGAATGCAATTCGCAGACCATGCCCCGCTGTAGAGGGGATTGAAGCGTTGCCAAGGTTGCCACCGGTACAGCCAACCCGCCTTATATTGCAGATTGATCGGTGCATATTTCGATCGTGTGCTCCACTGAATCCGCCCCGAAGATTGCCAACAAATCCGAAGCACGAAAGCCCAGGGTGCGGTGCAAAACGTGACCAAGAAGGCACTTGCCGCGCCTATTGTTACGGGCTCAGGGGCGGAAGTCAGCATTCGTGCTGCCGGACCGTAACCCATCGGCTCGAGGCGCCCAAAATCATGGCGCTTCAAAAACCTAGTGTGATCTGCGGGCTATAAGGCCGAAAAACTATTAGATCAGATCATGACCGCTACATCAAGCACGTTTCGGGCCCGACAGATCGCTGTCGTACTTCTTTTAGGATGCATCGCTACAGCTGCAGCAGCCCAGGACGCTGAAACAGAGGTCCGCACATTCCTTGAGCAGCGCGACAGGGACATCAAGGCGGCCATCGCCAAGCTCGAAAGCGATCCCGCACAGGAAGAACACGTCCGCTCGCTCGTCAACGACGGAATCGACTTTAGGGAAATGGGCCGCCTCGCGCTCGGTGATTTTGACGCTGAACTGACCGAGGAACAGCGCTCAAAGTACGTGGATACCTTCGGCGCAATCGTTCGCGCACAATCACTCTCGGACCTGACCGTATATAACGCAAAAGTGACTTTTGGCAAGGTCGTGGTTAGGGGCAATAAAGCCCATGTCTACACTCACGCAGAAGTCGATGGGAAGCAGCTGCCCGTGGAATACCTGCTCCACACCCAGGATGGCGCCTGGTGGCTCTACGACATTATCTTGGACGGCGTTGGAACGGTTGAGGGCTATGCGGTCTCCTTCCAGAGCGTGATTCGCAAGAGGGGCTTTGACCGGCTAATGGCCAGCCTGGAAAAGAAGCGCACGCGCTTGGAAGCACCTTCCGGCACGTAGGGTGGCAAGGTTTCGGGCCGGCTTTTTGGCAAGCCCGATCTCATAGGCGTATCTTGCGGCAACTCATCAGCGCGCCGCGTGCCGGTCGAAGGCTACGTACTCCATACCTACGGCAAGGAAAAGTATGTGCGCCATGCCGTGGCTTCGCTCGTCACGCTCCGGCGGCACGACAAGGTGCGACCGATAGCACTGTATTGCCCGGAATCTCACCGCAACGCGCTGGCCAGGCACAACCTCACGCATCTCTTCAGCCGCATTGAGCTGCTGCCCGAAGCGCACCAGTCGATCGTGGGCTTCAAGCTGCACCTCAACCGGTTCAAGCCGTTTGACCGTACCCTCTATGTGGACGCGGACATGGTCTGGTGTCGTGCGCCGGACAAGCTATGGGCGCAGTTGTCGGTGTATCCATTCACGGCGACGGGCCTCGAGCGCGCCGACCCGTACTTCGGTGGGCCCAAGAGCCTGGGCGTAATCTGGGAGTTTCTGCGTGATCGTCGCCGCAAGACTCTGAAGCGATTCGAATTAACCTACCTGCCGAGGGTGCAGGCGGGGATGATCTATGCCAGTGATCCCGACGTGACGCGCGAGGTCTGCAAAACTGCTGCTGCCTGTCTCGCACGAAGTGGCGAGACGCACTTCAGGACGAGATTCCTTGAGGGTCGCGCCGAAGAATCGTGCGAGTGGAGCCTTGCCATGGCCATGAGCAAGCTTGAGTTGCCGGTGTACCCGTGGCTGCTGAATTACGACAGCCCGCAGCTGGATTACATCAAGGAGCTGACAACGCATACGGACGATTTTGAGGAGGTAGTATGCAAGTACTACTGCGATCGATTTGTATACGACATCCGCGGTCTGCCCAACCCCAAGACGCGAGACTTCTGCTTTTGGCTTGCCACCACGCTCTTGCGCAGGCAGGACTATCTCCTGGCGACCCCATTTACGCTGCACTTCAGTTGGTTGCACCAAAAGGCACCGTTTAACGACTTTGCAGACCGTACTTGGGAGCGACTCTTGCGTGAGGCGGCGGAGTCTGCTATGTACGAGTAGCCAAGTGCCAGAAGAATTCCAGACTTCTGGGCAACTCGGGATTCAGCGAGATCATTGTACCAGCCATGCCGGCAACCAGAAGCGTGAAGGTACCGCAAGAGAAGGCGATAACACGCAAGAAATGCCTCGGGTCGAGCATCGCCAAGTCAATCATGACTCGCGCCGCTGCCGCGCCAGCCGCAAGAAGCCACACGCAGAAAACCATCAGTATAGTGTTAGACGCTAAATTCGTCGGAAGCGAGGATACGGTCATCGCAACCAAGGCAAGCGGTACAACATGCCAGAATGGCCAGACGACTATCATGTAGGCTTTCGCTACCCTGAGTCGGTGATTCCAGAAATAAATCAGTCTTAGCAGTAGAGGAATACAAAGCATCAGTACAGCATGTATTGTAGCCAAGCTGCCTATCAGCATCCACTGCCCGGAAAGCACTTTGGTCGTCTCTTGTGCCAGGTCCTCTGACAACAAGCCTACGGCATACCGGAATGCGGCGTGGTGCTGCACCGATTCAACAGCCGTTGCCAGAAGAATCCCGGTGCATAGAGCTTGGACCACGACGAAGATGGCAGTAGACGAACGCAACACCCCGCGCCCGTCCCGAATGGACTCCACGTAAAAGCTGTGCGAGGTGAAGTACCTCTTCAAGGCATGCCTGAAGCGTGGCCCGGAGTAATACAGCACGCCGAGCATGCCGATGGCCAACCAGCCCAGGACCATGTGCCAAGGAAACGCGGCGCGTTGCGGCGTACCTCTGGGGAACGCAAAGGCGCGCTGCGTCCCGCCATAGATGCCACTGACCACATCATAGGCAAGCCGCCTTGTGCCCGCACCACTAGTAAGGCCGTAGGTGTTATGCACGCGCTCGCCACGCGCTGCGTCGCGCCACCGGTATACGAAGATGGCTATGGCCTCACTGCTTAACAGCTCGTTGAGGTGCGTCTCCAGGTAGCGGGCCTGCGATTCAGCAGAATGAGGATGCAGAAGCCCAGTGGCATCAGCAGTTACGTGCCGCCCGACAGCTCCCAGGCCAGCCGGTGTAGCATGCGTCCACCGACTGAAGGTGTGGGCCGGATCTTCTGGGCCGAGTGCGTCAAGAAGCACAAAATCGACAGCACTTGCGCACTGATCATCCTCAATGAAGGCGCTGCGGTAGTATGCCTTTGCGCCGGGTAGGAGCCGAATCGTTGCAGACAGTGTCTCAAAGAAGGTGCACACCTCCGGGTCGCTTGTGTCGCTTGCGCTGGCCAGCCCAAAGTGGCGCGCGGACCGGTATGGCCTGGCGCGCTGCACGGCGTCCTGCAGTATCCGTTGCGCATAGGTCAGCGTGTCAAGCAGCGAGGAAGCGGAGAGCTTTGCGATCGGTATCTCTTGTAATATTTCAAGCCCGAATGAGTCTGCGATAATCAGTATGCGCTCATCCTGGATCAGCCCGGTGTGCACGGCATTCACATGCATATCGCGCATCGCCGTTAGGTCGGAGAGGATTTCGGAGATGTCGGAGGGCGGTGCCCATACCACACCCTTCAACGGTGGGTTTTGCGCTCGGGCGTCCGTAGCCGACAAGAGCAGAAATCCAGCGGCAATGATGGTCCGGAGGCGGACGGCGTTGTGCTGCCACCAGGCGTATGCACACAGGCCGTTGCTACGCGGAAGCACGGCGGCGCCCCTAGTAGTTGCTGAGGGAGCGCTGTCCGACCAAGAACACGGCATTGGCCAGAAGCAGGCGGCCATTGTGCCAGAAGCCTCTGAAGATCGGGTCATCCAGGAGGTAAACGACCTCGCCGCGGCCCATGGGCTGTACGCCGAAAAGGAGAGAGTTGGCTAGGGGTTTGCTGGCCCCGGACCCCACAAAACCACTTACGTGCGCGTCTTCATCCAAAATGCCGACGCTCCAGTCGTCTTCCAGCAGCTGGAAGGCGTCACTGCTCTGCTTCAGTGTGAAATAGGGCCCTTCATACCCAAATGCCAAGGGGTGCGTTGTGTCCATGTCCACCCGGAATACCGCACCGGTTACGCTCTCGGAGATCTCATCGCGGTCTCGCTCGCCATACAGGCGCCGCTCTGGCACCTTTTCTTCTTCCTCTTCGCTGTCATCTCCCTCCTTTTCCTCCTCCTTGTTTTTCAGGCTGAAGCCGTCCTTACCGGCCAGAAAGCGTGCGGCGCCCTCCACCGCAATCAGGCGGCCGCCATCATTAATCCAGGACTTCAGGCGCCCGAGCACGGCGTCTGACAATGTGCGGGCATACGAGCCGCTGGGCAAAATCACCACATCAAAGTCGTACAGGTGCATACCTCCAAAGTCGCCTGTGTCCACAATCGTAACAGGGTATCCCAGTTGCTGGTCAAAGAAGTGCCAGAGCTCGCCCAGTCCGTATGAGCTCGTTCCTTGCCCGCCTCCGATGGCGATGCGCGGCTTTTTCAGATAGGGCACATCCGCGGATCCAAAGTCAACGCCTTGGGTCACCAGGGTACTTTGGACCGGGTGCAACGGCTGCTGCATCATTTCTCCCACTGCCAAGACGGCCTTATCAAAGGCGTCGCCCAGATGGCCATTGGTCCCGCGCGTTACGATCAACGTGCCACGGCCGAATTGGCGGTCGCCAATCGCAAAGGGCTTCTCCGAAAAGCGCACGTTCACCCCGTTGTCCAACAGCGCCGCCAGGAGCTGCGCATCCGCGAAGCTTCGCCACTCGACCAGGTAGGCCGCCGGCCGACCTGCTGGACCCACGGCTGCGTCCTCGGTGGGGCTCCATGCGGCATCCGGCAGGACGGCCTTCGGAAGGGCATACGCGTTTGCGCCGTAGACATAAGGCAGCGCCCACGCAGTGATGTCGTAGCTCAATGAGTCATCCAGAACGGATGTCGGTTCAAAGAGGACGCGCGTCAGCACATGCTTTGGCTGCTGGGTGCTGATGACCATGTCACCAGGAACGATGGTAACACGGCCTGTTTCCCCTGAGCTATAGGAGAATCCCTGTCCTTGCCACGGGCTCGAAACGCTGCCAAAAGTGATGCCTTGCATGGTGAGGTGGCGCGCCAGCGCCTGGGCTTTGTCCGCATTGGTTCCCTTTACCACGTACGTGGCGTAGGGCCCGGCCGGAACATTGCCAAAGAAAGCCGCAAACTCTTCAACGATTCGCGCCCGGTGCTTAGCAGCGGTCTCTACGGTGGACAGGCTGGTAGTAAAGTGGTGGTCGATGCGGTCGCGCAGCGTAAGTGTGTCGCCCTCGGCGGTAAGAATACCTAGGCCTGCACGCCCGGAGCCGCCCTGCTCATACGTCATGCCGATGGCGCCATTGAAGATCGGCCACGTGTCGCCATACCCGGGATAGAATAGGTCAAAGACCTGTCGCGTGAAGTACAGCCACCCCTGTGCATCGAAGTACTTGGCGTGATTGCGGCCGATATGTTCCTGGAGCTCGCGCTGCCAGGGCGTGATGGCTTCGTGATACGGCTCTGCCGCAGGTGCGAAGTAGTACGGCTCGTTGACGCCCTGCTCATGAAAATCAACGTGGATGTGTGGCATCCACTCTTGGTATTGTGGGAGGCGCTGCTGGGTTTCGGCCTGCGTACCCCAGGCCCAGTCTCGGTTCAGGTCAAAGTAGTAATGATTGGTGCGCCCCCCGGGCCACGGCTCGCTGTGTTCGCGAGCCTCCGGGAGGTAGTTGGGGAAGCGGCCGCGGGTGCGCCTGTAGAAGTTCACGTAGCGGTCACGCCCGTCCGGATTGATGCACGGATCAATGATGACGACGGCGTCTTCAAGCCAGCCTTGTGTCCGCCCATTGTCCGGATCTGCCAAGGCGTAGATGGTAGCCATTGCCGCCTCGGTGCTGACCGACTCGTTGCCGTGCACGTTGTAGCTCAGCCACACGATAGCGGGCGCGGCACGTGTGGGCTCCCCTTCCATCAGCCCTATGCGCTGCAGGTTGCTGGTCCGTATATCCTCCAGCTGGTTCATGTTCTCGGACGACGACACGACGACGTAGAGCAACGGCCGGCCTTCGTAGGTGGCGCCGTAGCGTACCAGGGAGACCTGCGGACTCGCTGCTGCCACGTGCTCAAAATAGTCCACTACGCGATAGTGGGGCGTGAAGGCCTCACCGAGTGCATAGCCCAGAAAGTCCTTTGGCGAGCGCAATTGCGCGGCGGCCACGCTGGGCCCCACGCATAGAATGACGCAAAGAATACGCAAAGTAGTCATGGCTCGACGCGATGAGGCGGGCGGAGGTCTTTGGCGTTAAGTTGGGTTGTGGTAGTGCCTTGGAAGCGATTCTGCTCGATAGCAAAGAGCATGTCAAATGGCTGCCCGTTGGTGATGTCATTGTACCTGTGGCCAAGGTTGAAGGCAATGACCTTATGCGCTGCACCGCCCCGGTCATCTGCTTGCCGCGCAGCAAATCGCAGGTGTCCATTCTTAAGCTTGTTCACGGAGGTGGCTACCAAGTCGTGGCCTACAAACAAGGGCGCCTCATTGCCCATTCCGCATGGCTGAAGGTGCTGAACGACGTATGCGAATTGGGTGTCAATGTCGCTGAGCGAAAGCACGGCGTCAAAGTGAATCCTTGCTTCAAAATCCTCGGGGGTCAGCCGATCCTTGACATACTTGCTCAGCCGCTGGCGCAGCGCTCCGATGTTGTCTATGTGCAGGCGCAGACCGGCGGCCGCGGCATGGCCGCCAAACCCGATGAGCAGATCGCGGCATTCGGTCAGCGCTTCGTGTATGTCGATGCTCCCAAAGGTGCGGGCAGACCCCGACGCTGTGTCGCCGGCGACCGTCAGGGCTATCGCAGGGCGCAGAAACTCCCTGGCGATGCGGCTAGCCGCAAGGCCCAGGATACCGGCATGCCATCCATGGTCATGGAGTACCAGCGCGCCATCATGCTGACCCGAGACTTGGACGCTTGCCTGCTTCTTGGCGGCGGCGTGTAGCTCGTCAGTACGTGCGCGGCGCGTCTGGTTAAGGCGCTCGAGCTTGGTGGCTAGATTTCTCGCTTCGTAGGGGTCGTCTGCCAGTAGCAGGTCAATGGCCAAGGATGCATCTTCCATCCGTCCCGCTGCGTTGAGGCGTGGGGCGAGTTTCCAAGCTATGTCACTGGCTTCGGCGTGCTGAAGATCGATTTTCGCGACCGACGCCAGTGCCTTGAGCCCGGGGTGCCGAGTCTCTCGCAGCACATCGAGGCCTGCCCGCACGAGTACGCGATTCTCTTCCCGCAGCGGCACCATGTCGGCCACCGTGGACAGTGCAACGAAAGCAAGGAGATCGCTCAGCACGCCCGGGTATTTGCCCAACTCCGCCGCAGTGGCCTGTGCCAGTTTGAAGGCGATACCGCAGGCGGACAGCTCCTTGAACGGGTACGGACACAGGGCGATCTTTGGGTCAATGACCGCAACTGCGTCTGGCAAATCGCTGCTCGGCAGATGGTGATCACAAATGATGAGGTCCAGCCCTTGTGCCTTAGCATATGCGGCTTCCGTTACCCCCGTAATCCCACAGTCCACTGCTATGAGGAGGGAGGCACCTTGCTCTGCGGCGAATTTGATGCCGCGCGACCCCAGCCCATAGCCATCCTTGAACCGGTTTGGGACGAAGTATGCAGACCTTGCGCGGAACTTGTCCAGGAACGTCTTCAGAAGCGCGACAGAAGACATGCCATCCACATCGAAGTCTCCATACACGACGACGAACTCCCCACCCTTGATGGCGTGTGCCAAGCGCTTGGCACCGGCTTCCATGCCATGCATCAGCAAAGGATTCGGGAGGTCCGCCAGCTTCTCCAGTTTGCCGTGAAAGAAGCGTGTTGCCTTCACCTTGGAGTCTATGCCACGCAGCGCCAGCACACGCGCTATGGCGGGGTGCAGGTTTTTGCCCTGCTGCATCAGCGTGTGTACTGCCGATTCGTCCGCCAACGGATACTGGATCCACTTCATACCGGAGGTGCTTTGAGAGTCTTACATCCTATTGCGGCCTTAAGGTAAGAAGGAAGGCGTTGGCGTTTGGGGGCACCCCGAAGGCTGTTTGGGCAGCGCCTTTGCTGTACCTTACGCACATCAACGTATGCGTTCGCGGTGATCTGGTCGGAGCGACCGCGCTACGTTTGTGCCAAGGCAAGACTGCGGCGACTAAGGATTTTATTGGCGGGTGACCCCTGAATTGCGCGTAATGAGTGTCAGCAGCTGCCATGAGGCGTTGTGCCCAAGATGACACTGTCCTGGGCGAATCCCAAAAGGCCTCGCCGGGCTATTGTGGTACTGGCACCGCTGTGGCTCATACTCTTTGTGTCGAGCGTGCAGCAGGTCATCGTGGCACCGATTCTGCCGAGGATTGGCGAAGAGCTTCAGTTGGGTGCCGATTCCGAGCCCGTTCTGGGGCTGATCGGCACCTCGTTTTCGCTCACGCTCATGCTATTCGCACTGATTGCCGGAGCGGTGTCGGACAAGCTCGGGCGCAGAAAGATTATCCTCATTGGCAGCAGTGCGTTGGCCCTCACGCTGATCTTGCATGCATTTGCGGTAACGCTCGGGTTGCTGATCCTGCTGCGCGGCCTTTCGGGAGCGGCTGCGGGCATTCTGACCGGGTCATTCGCGGCGTACATTGGCGATTACTTTCCGTATGAGAAGCGGGGAGCGGCGCTGGGTTGGGTCATCAGCGGCTTTGCGGCCGGCTGGATCATAGGCATCCCGGCGGGCACCATTTTGGCCGACCGCATGGGGTATACGGCGCCCTTTGTGGCCTTTGGATGGATCATGGTGGTGACCTTCGGGCTGGTGCTGTTTATGTTGCCCCAGCCGGAGGTGAAGCTTGACGAGGCGCCCTTGTCCATTGGGCGCGCCTTAAGCAAGTACTGGCGGCTGGCACGCGGACGTTTGCCGGGCACAATGGTCGTGTGCTACTTCCTGATGTATTCCTGTGTGGGTCTGTTCATATTCTTCTTGCCCACGTGGTTGGAGAAGGAGGTGGCGCTAACCAGCACGCAGGTGGCTTCGCTGTTTCTGGTGGCGGGTATAACCCAGGTTGTGGCGAGCCCTGTAGCCGGGAAGCTGTCTGACCGTACGGGGCGCAAGGTGTTGATAGTAACCGCCAGCCTTTGTTCCTGCGCAATCGTGGGCTCGGTAACGCTGTTTGTCACCGGGCTGGTGACGGCGACGATATTCTTTTGCCTGGCCACGACATTCGAGTCTTTCCGTGCGGCACCCATGCAGGCGCTCATGTCGTCCATGGTGTCCAGCGATCAGCGGGGTGCATTCTTCAGCCTCTGCAACGCGGTAGGGCAGTTCGGATTTGGGTGCGGCAGCGCGCTGGCGGGCTTGCTGTACGTAAAGGCCGGATATGTCAGCAACAGCATCGCCGGCGCGGCCTGCATGGGCCTGGTGGCCATCGCGATATGGGTCATGGTTGCGGATCCGGGGCGAAAGCCGTCCGGGTTTGCCCCCGCGTCACAAGTTTGAGCAGTGCGTCTGGCATTGGTAGGTCAGACTTTGTCCGGTCCTTCGCATGGCAAGCTATGGCGTACTCGTTGCTGCCGGCAATTCACAGGACGTCGCCTCTTCGCGCATTCTGGCTGGTTGCGGATTGGCAATTCTGGCGATGAATGGGATAGTGACCGCGAGACCCCGGAGAGCGCCGCTGTTTGGCGTCAGGGTCGATTATATATCCTTCACTGTTAGTAAGCCATGACTACCTTCTCTATGGGCACAGCACGCCCAATCGGTTCATTGGATGAACTGCCGCACACCCGTATGCCATGCCGAAAATTCGCGAACTGTGAGACTTGCAGGAAATCGGCTCGGTACACGCGCTGTCAGCGAGGTCGATCAGGGAGCAAGAATTGTGCAGGCCTGCGCCGAATACGGCTATAAAGAAGGCAACCTGAATGGCGGTTCGTGCGAGCAGTTGCAGGCCAATTCGGAACCCATAAAACTGGATGGGCACCGCGTTGCAACGCGGGTGCCGCGCAAACGGGGCGAGGTTTTAGGCCAGGTGCACTCTCTACGGACCTACAAGTGATAGCGGGTATGGACGGGACACGCTGAACGGCTGGCGCTACTCTCCGGCACAAGCCAGCGAAAATACGCGCCGGTCACCTGTGCCAATGGCGAAGCCTTCAACTTCATTACGGCGCACGTTTATTGAGCGTGGAACGCGCATAGTAGCAACGTATATGGAGCGTCGCCTCGACAAGTAGGGTTCAGAATGCTTGCGGAGTCAAGGCAAAATGCTTCATGCAGTTTACGAAAGTGATCTGCCTGGAGTAGGCCAAACCCGGCGAGGGGAGAGTCTGGGGATTCGTGCAGACGGTGTCCGATAAAACCCAGGCCAACAAGGGTTTTCGGGGGGAGCTGATCCAGCGCGGCTTTAGTCGCGCGCAAGGCCTGCTGTTTATTCTTGCCGGGGCGAAAGGCATCCACAAGGTTGCTCGGGATGCCTTCGGTGATCAGGTGACAGTGCAGCACTGATCCTGGATCAAATGGCGCAACGCAGCCAGCAAGATAGCGAGCGAGGCGGGCGATAGGCACCCGTCTGGATCAGGTCTGAATCCGGACTACGGCCAGCCAATGGCGGCCTCGCACACGATCTGCCCGGGCCTTGAGTAGACTCACCTGCGGGCAGCGATGAAGCCTGTTGGCGGGCAATGGAAGAAACGCAGACCTTGCAAGGACTTAGTGCAGCCGAGAAGTTGGGGCCGAGCTTCCGAACCGCGAACGCGATGAAGAAACTCAACAGCCGCATCGGGATGCTGGTACGCAGCGAGAAGTGCTGGTTCAGCTCCAGTCAAATTCACCGCTGAGTGGCCTCAGCCATTGCATCACCGAGCCCACCATGAGCCGACCACCTCCCGTTGCTCTGAGTTGCCCTATTCACAACTCTAGGTAAGAATCATCAAGCCCACCACCATCCCGTCTGCAACCCAGCATAGAGCAATTAGCGATGCCTTCAAGATAGTCGGTCGCTACTAATTCTGCGGAAAGTTTTCTGAATAATTTGTACTTTAGCAATAGCTAACCCGAGGAATGACTATGCACCCTTCGCGAATTGGACTGCCCATTCTGTGCTGCCTACTGCTAACAGCCTTTACGTCCCCGGTGGCGCACGCCCTCCAGTCGGGGCTTGAGCAAGATTATGCTGCGCTAAAGGCGTTGTACGACGTTACCGACGGGGGCAATTGGACCAATAGCACGGGGTGGGATACGACGCTAACGGGAAGCCAGATTACCGCGCAGGTGATCGGTGGCTTCTATGGTATTACCGTGCAGCAAGGGCGGGTTGCTGGGGTAAACTTGTCTTCTAACACCCTTGCAGGTCCGATTCCCCCCGAGTTGGGTAATCTGGCAAGTTTGGAAGTTCTGGCTTTGTATTCTAACACCCTTGCAGGTCCGATTCCCCCCGAGTTGGGTAATCTGGCAAATCTGGTTTGGTTGTCTTTGTACTACAACTCCCTTACGCGCCCGATTCCCCCCGAGTTGGGAAACCTGGCAAATCTGGAATACCTACTTCTGGATCAAAACAAACTTACGGGCCCGATTCCTCCTGAGTTTGGCAACCTGGCAAAGTTGAAACATCTGAATTTGGGCTCCAACGCCCTGGCGGGTTCGATCCCGTCCGAGTTGGGAAACCTGGCAAACCTGGAATCTCTGTTTTTGCGCCGGAATATGCTTTCGGGCCCGATTCCCTCCAAGCTAGGTAGCCTTGTAAGGCTGCAATGGCTGTACCTGGACAGCAATGCCCTGACGGGTCCCATTCCCCTCGAGTTCGGCAACCTGGCAAGATTGAAGTATCTCAGGCTGAACGGCAACCAGATCACGGGCCCGATCCCACCTGGGCTGGGCAACCTCTCTAGCCTTGAACTGCTAAGCTTACACCATAACGCCCTCACGGGCACCATTCCTTCCACGCTGGGAAGCCTTGCAAAACTAGAATGGCTTTTCCTTCACTCGAACACCCTTATGGGTCCGATTCCCTCCGAACTGGGAAACCTTTCAAGGCTGGATAGTCTGGCTTTGGACGACAACACCCTTACGGGCCCGATCCCCCCCGAACTGGGAAGCCTTGTCAACCTGAGGTGGCTAAGTCTGGAAGACAATGGCCTCTCCGGAATGATACCGAGCGAATTAGGCAATCTTACCAACTTGATGGTCCTGTACTTAGGGGGCAATGCCCTTACGGGCCCGATTCCCTCCGAGTTGGGTAACCTGGAGAATCTTGAGTGGCTGCGCCTGCGCCGCAACATCCTCACAGGTCCCATTCCCCTGGAGCTTGGCAACCTGACAAAGTTGAGGAGTCTCCAGTCAAGCGGTAACGCCCTTTCGGGCCCGATTCCACCTGCGTTGGGTAACCTCTCCAACCTTTATCTGCTTAGCCTGCACGATAATGCCCTAACTGGCTCCATACCTCCCGCGCTGGGAAACGCCTCAAATCTATTATGGCTTTTCCTTCACTCGAATTCCCTTTCGGGTCCGATTCCCTCTGAACTGGGAAACCTTGCAGGGCTGGATTCTCTGGCATTGGACGACAACGCCCTTACGGGCCCGATTCCCTCCGAATTGGGGAAACTTGACAGTCTAACGTGGCTGAGCTTGAATGACAACGTCCTCTCGGGAAACATACCTGGTGAAATTGGCAATCTTAGCAACTTGACATTACTGTATTTAGACGACAACGCCCTTTCGGGCCCGATTCCCTCCGAGCTGGGTAACCTGGAAAACCTGGAATGGCTGCAACTGAGCGGCAACGACCTCAGCGGAAGCGTACCCGAAGAACTCGGTAATCTTACCAGGCTGATAGGGCTGTACCTGCATAACAATGCCCTTGAGGGTACCTTGCCAATGAGCTTGACACAGATAGTTCCACACCCCGGTGGCCCGCTATATTACCTGGTCTTTGGAGGGGCCGGGGAAAAACTGTGCGCCCCCTTGGACCCCGTTTTCCAGGCTTGGCTGGATGGGATAAATACGGTTATGGGCCCTGATTGTCAAGGTCTTCACTTCGTAGATGGCATTGCCGATCAGGTGTATGTTGCGGGTCATGCAGTGTCGGTTGAGTTCCCAGAAGCAGCCTCCGCCGTACCTCCAATCACCTACACGCTGGTGCCGGACCCTCCTTCCGGGCTTTCGTTCGACGCTAGCACGCGCACGCTGAGCGGAACGCCTAACGTGACCACGCCGCAGGCAACTTATACCTACGCGGCGATGGATTCGGTTGCACAGAAAGACTCCTTGCAGTTCACCATCGAGGTAATGTCCGGGCTAGGTGCTGAGCGAGGGGAGTTGCCAACGGCGTTCACCTTGCAAGGCAACTTTCCCAACCCGTTTCAGCAGTCTACACGGATCGTGTTCGATCTTCCATGGCGCGCCAGCGTGAGCGTCGAAGTATTGGATGTGCTAGGGCGGCGCGTGCTCTTGGTGCCGGCACGGGATATGCCTGCGGGATGGAAACGAGGCATAGACCTAAACGCTGCTGCCATTCCCTCGGGCACATACCTGTACCGGCTGCGGCTGGATGGGCCGACGGGAGGCATGGTACGCCCGGGGAGCTTCGTTCGGATCAAGTGAGCATTCGATTGTCTAAATCCACTTCCGGCAAAGAGAGGCAGAGCAGTCCATCGAAGAGTTTGTGACTGCAACGCACGCTCAAGGCGGAGTGATAGTGAGTGCCTGGACAAACTGGCACCGGACTTTGCGATACTGCGGTAGGCGATGAGTTATTCCGGCATTTTCGTGCGCTGATTCCTTGACGCGGACGGCGCGTGTGTTGCTTTTGATCGTTTACTGGCGCTCAGATTCAGCCGTTGCTCACACGTATGGCGGACGGGTGCGACGTGCGCGCGGACGCGGCGAACCACCTGGCGGCTTCCAGTTTGAACGGTCGGGCATCGGCAGGCTGCGTGTTGTAGAATTCATGTACAAGCTCTCCATCACAACATCAGGCAGTCATCGTTAACTATGGCGTCCGCCATCACCAGTGACGATTGCCTGCCCTATTCCACCTCCGGTCGCAGGCCGCCACTACGGCCTTTCGGCCGCGGGCTATCACCGCTCCAACAACGACCAGCGGTGGGTCACGTGGTAAAGGACCACGGGCATGCTATTGGGTGTGACTCATTCCGAGCCCAAGTGCAACGGCGGTCACGACTCCTCAATCCCATTGCGCAGGCACGTTTCACCTGACCACAATTGAATTTGGCGGTCACTTACGCCGATCACGCTGTGCCCAAGAGTCCAGGATCGCGTATGGCTGCGATTGGATGCAGGTAAACGGCAGCGCTAGACGGGTCAGATCAACACGAATGAGACGCCCAGCGATATCAACTCCTTCATCTGAACAGACTTGGCGACATCCCGATCGAGCTTGGCGACGTACTCCAGGTTGACGTGCAGCCAGCGGTTCACGGTCATCTTGATGAGCGTCTCGGAAAGCAAGTCCGGCTTCTGGGGCTGATTGAAGGAGGCAAACAGCCGCACCGTGTGGTCAAGATGCACGTTAGTAAACAGGTCGCGATCCACCTTGATGAGCGCGGAGAGCCCAAGCTCACTGCGAACGGAGCGATCCCGCTGAACCTTGTATCGTGGCCGCAAAGGCGGGTCCTTGACGAAGGTCTGCTTTGCCGCCACACCAAACTTTACGCTGGCGTACGGCACAGGACCATAGTTGATGCCGAGTGTCTCCAACAGTGTTGCGGGCGCCAACAAGCCGGAAATGCGTGGCGGACCCCGCAGCGAATCCTGCTTGGCGTAGTCGTACCCTGGAGCGAACTGGCTCCTGATACTCACGGCAATGGTCGGCTCCAAAATCCCAAAGAACACGCGGCCCGGGTTGGTAAAGGCGAGGTGCACATGGATAACGTCTTCGGCCTTACGCACTTCTAGGCCATTTTGCTTCACCAAGCCATAGGCCAGGTGGACTTCGTGCTCCTGGCTCCAGCGCGAACCCGCGCGTTCCGCCTTGCCGGTCATACCAACGCTCAGCGCAAGCGAGCTGACACCGCCGTCATGCCAACGATAAAAGCCGGCCTGTGTGAACGATACCTTTCCCTGTGCGCTCTTTTCCCACGCCGAAGGCGCTTGAGCAGCCGCAACCGCCGCTGTGAGGAGGAGCAGTGCTGATACTGCCGCCCAGCGCCATTGAGGAGTCTGCGCCAAAGGAAATTCATGGGGCTCTCGTTCTCCACCCAGACTCGGTGTGACACGATGCATAGGAGCCAATACCGAGGACAGGCCCCACAGAACGACTCGTCGCGCGCAGGCTGTGGACGGAACGCCCCACTCAGGCGGCATTGGCGGTTCTATGGCGCGGACTCCTGGGCCGGCGGCCGCTGATCAGCAGGCTCCGCGCGCACGACAACATGGTCAGAGCTCATTGTCGTGTCGTGCATCCTAACCTGGTGCGACTTGCCAACACGGCCGATGCCTATGCGTGCGCGGTTACGTGCGCGCTCGAGGGCACGTTCAGCGCGGGCGCGATCGACGTCTTCGCTGGCTTCCGCAAGGCGCGCCCGCGCGCGTGCTTCTGCTGCGCGGGCCCGGTCCACATCGATCTCTGAGGCAGGCTCAACGGATTCTCCCAGAATCGTTACAACGTCGCCCAGTACCTCGATGAAGCCTCCGCTGGTGGCATAGGTCAGCTGCTCGGCATCAGGTAGGGTGAGAATGACCGCACCCACCGACATGGATGCGATCATGGGTGCGTGGCGCCGGAGAATCTCCAGGCGGCCCGCTGTGCTTGGCGCCTTGACGCGCAATGCTCTGCCGTCGAACACGCTCCCGTCGGGTGACACGATCGAGACTTTCAAGGTACTCGCCATCGGATCTAAGCTTCTTCTGCAGCAAGCATTGCCTCGCCGGCCTCAAAAACCTCTTCGATGACACCCTTGTAAGTGAAGGCGCTCTCAGGCAGATGATCCAACTCACCCGCCAATATCATCTTGAAGCCGCGAATCGTATCAGCGATCTTGACAAACTTGCCAGGGGTGCCCGTAAACTGCTCCGCAACGAAGAAGGGCTGGCTCATATACCGCTCTGCACGCCGCGCGCGCTGCACCACAAGCTTGTCCTCGTCCGAAAGCTCGTCCATCCCCAGGATGGCTATAATGTCTTGCAACTCCTTATAGCGCTGCAAGAGCTGCTTAACGTCCTGGGCAGTTTGGTAGTGCTCATTGCCAACTACTCGTGGCGTGAGGATGGTGGAGTTGGAATCCAGCGGGTCTATTGCCGGATAGAGGCCGAGCGACGCGATTCGACGCGAAAGCACCGTGGTTGCGTCCAGATGCGCAAAGGCAGTCGCCGGAGCAGGGTCCGTAAGGTCGTCCGCCGGCACATAGATCGCCTGGACCGATGTGATGGACCCGTTGCGCGTGGAGGTGATGCGCTCCTGCAACTCACCCATTTCGGTGGCAAGCGTCGGCTGGTACCCCACCGCACTCGGCATGCGTCCCATTAGGGCCGACACCTCCGAGCCTGCCTGTGTGAAGCGGAATATGTTGTCGATAAAGAACAGCACATCCCGCCCACCAAGGTCGCGGAAGTACTCCGCGATCGTGAGCCCTGAAAGCCCCACGCGTGCACGCGCACCCGGCGGCTCGTTCATCTGGCCGAACACCAAACTTATGCTGCTGTCCTTGATGAGGTCCATGTCCACTTTGGACAGGTCCCATTCGCCTTCTTCCAAGGCCTCACGGAAGGCATCGCCGTACTGCATGACGCCGCTCTGGATCATCTCACGGAGCAGGTCATTGCCTTCACGCGTGCGCTCGCCGACACCAGCAAATACCGAAAGCCCTTCGTGCGCCTTTGCGATGTTGTTGATGAGCTCCATAATCAGCACCGTCTTGCCGACGCCCGCACCTCCGAAGAGCCCAATCTTGCCACCACGCGAGTAGGGCTGGATGAGGTCCACGACTTTGATGCCCGTCTCCAGCATTTCCACGCTGGTGGACAGGTCAGAAAATGCCGGTGGCTCGCGGTGGATGGGGAGGTGGCCTTCAGCCTTGGGCTGCGGCAGACCGTCAATGGCTTTGCCGACAACATTGAACAGACGGCCTCGAATGTCGGGACCAGTCGGCATCGCAATGGGTTGTCCGGTGCTAGTGACGTTGTCGCCACGCGTGAGTCCGTCGGTGGAATCCATCGCCACCGCACGCACGCGGCCTTCTCCGATGTGTTGCTGAACCTCAAGAACGAGTGTGCCCAACTCGCCGCGTTCTACCTCAAGGGCATCCAGGATGTCTGGAACCTCGTTGGCAGAAAACGCTACGTCAACCACAGGGCCGACAACCTGGACGACATGCCCCGCTGAATTCATGGACTGAAGACGTGTTGTGTAGGAGATACAGTGCAGTATAGGCTACCAGTGAACGCGTTTGTGATCCTTGGGTTGTATCCTTACATGGCGGTTGCTCCCGCAGAGTGGCAAAGAATTGGGGAATTTGTTTGTGACCCGGACTGCGCACCATCATGCTGCCGTCCCGGCACTTAAGGCAGCGGCCGTTCTAGTCCGCCTTTCTACGTTCTAGTCCACTTCCGATCAGACTCATGCGCACGACTCTTGCAATTGTACTGGCACTTTTGGTGGCCTGGCCGCTAATCGGGCAGGATCTGCCCTCCATCGCTGAAAAGACGCAGAACCTGGAAAAGAAGGAAGGATTCGTTCCTGTGTACTGGGATCCCGCTGGCGGCAAGGTATACCTTGAGGTGTCGCGCCTTGAGGAGGAGTTCATCTACTTGACCTCGCTGCCAGCAGGCCTGGGGTCCAATGACATCGGGTTGGATCGAAGCCAGTTGGGCCAGACCAGGCTCGTGCGCTTTGAGCGGTCGGGGCCCAAGGTTTTGCTGGTCATGCCTAACCTGCGCTTCCGTGCCGACAGTGATGACGCCAAGGAGCGGGCCTCGGTAAGCGAAGCCTTTGCAGAAGGCATCATCTGGGGTTTCACGGCCGTAGCCGAAACAGACGGGGCGGTTCTGGTTGACGCAACTGCCTTCATCGTGCGTGACAGCCACGCCATTGTGCAGACGCTTGCGCGCAGTAACCAGGGATCATTCAAGCTGGATGCCAGCCGCAGCGCGCCCGTACCGGACATGCTCAAGGCGTTTCCGGACAACACGGAGCTGGAGGCGCGTGTGACTTTTACCTCGGATCGGCCGGGTGCATGGGTCCGCGATGTCGCGGCGGATCCGACATCGGTGACGCTGCGCGTACGTCACTCACTGGTACGGCTACCGGATGACGACTACACGCCGCGCGCGTTTCATCCCGGGTCGGGCTATGGTGCCTTTTCGTATCGCGACTACGCGGCGCCGATCGGGCACGACATGGTGCAGCGCTTTATTAGGCGTCACAGGCTCCAGAAGCAGGATCCCTCGGCAGCGGTCAGCGACGCCGTGGAACCTATTGTTTACTACCTCGACCCAGGTGCGCCGGAACCCGTGCGTGGAGCACTCCTAGACGGTGCCCGATGGTGGGCGGAGGCCTTTGAGGCTGCAGGCTTCACGAATGCCTATCGGGTGGAGCTCTTGCCAGCGGAGGCAGACCCCATGGATGTGCGCTACAGCACGATCCAGTGGGTTCACCGGTCGACCCGGGGGTGGAGCTATGGCTCAAGCGTTACCGACCCGCGTTCCGGCGAGATTATCAAAGGGCACGTGTCACTTGGTTCGCTCAGGGTGAGGCAGGACTACCTGATAGCGGAAGGGCTATTGTCGCCCTATGCGGATTCGGTCAATGCCGACTCAATGGCATCCGATCCAATGCTGGAGATGGCACTCGCCCGCATCCGGCAGTTGTCCGCCCACGAGATTGGGCATACGTTGGGCCTGTCGCACAACTTCGCCTCGTCTACGACAGGTCGCGCGTCGGTGATGGACTACCCGGCACCGCTGGCGACTCTTACCGACGATGGCGTCATCGATCTCGCCAATGCCTATGCCAGTAGCATTGGAGAATGGGACAAGGTAGCGATAGCCTACGGCTATTCTGAGTTCATTCCGGGTACGCGCGAGCAGCCAATGCTGGAGCAGGTCCTGGCGGAGGCCTCTCAGCGCGGGCTGCGCTACCTAACGGATGCTGATGCCAGGGGCCCCGCTGCGGCGCAGCCTATCGCCAACCTCTGGGACAACGGGGAGGAAATGGTGGCCTCACTTGACAACGAGATGCGCGTTCGTGCTGCGGCCCTTGAGCGCTTTGGAGTGTCCGCCGTGCGCAGCGGGAAGCCGCTGGCTACACTTGAAGAGGTGCTGGTGCCGCTTTACCTGCGGCACCGCTACCAGGTAGAGGCAACCGTAAAGCTCTTGGGCGGCGTTTATTACACCTATGCTGTACGCGGCGATCATCTGCCGCTTCCAGAGGCAGTACCGGGTGCCATGCAGCGCGCTGCGACCACGGCGCTGGCCCAGATCCTCCAGCCTGCCGCGCTCCAGTTGCCAGCCCACCTGCGCACCCAGATCCCACCACGTCCACCGGGGTACGGAGAGCACCGCGAGCTCTTTGACGGCCACACGGGGCGCGTATTTGACCCCTATGCACCGGCAGAGACCGCCGCGCACATGGTGATATCGCTCATCACCCATCCTGCGCGAGCCGCGCGTCTGACGTACCAGAATGACTTTGACGCCACGCTACCGGACTTCGAGGAAGTGATGGAAATCATCAGCGATGCTACGTGGGGCATGCCGGTGCCCGAGGCCCGCTACGCGGCGGAGTTGCAGCGCGTGGTACAGCAGGTGTGGGTTGACGCGCTCGTGACACTTGCATCGAACGAGAGTGCGGCACCTGCGGTGCGCGCCATGACGACGCACAAACTCCGCGAGATTCACGAATGGCTGGTGGAAAACCCCGGCGGCGCTCGTGACGAGTCAACGCGTGCGCACCGCGGCCAGGTGCTGGACCAGATTGACCGCTACCTGCTCAGAGACTACCAGTCTGGAGAAGGGAATGAGGCGCTTACGACACCGCCGGGCTCCCCGATCGGGGCAATGCAGCGGAGCGCTGCGAGGCAGGCTGTGCTGGATGGATTGGCTATGGATTTCTGCACGCACGGCTACTAAGCCAGGGAGCTATTGCAAGGCACGCGAAGCCAGGCGTTGGTGCCCAACGCTCTATATTGGCTTTGATGGGAGGCGGGGGCGCGATCGCTGAAACTGCTGCGGGCCACCGGCAGTCGGAATGGATAGTGGGATTCCATGCAGTGCTTGCAGGGCGCTTGGTGAAAAACGCTCCCTTGGGCGCAGACACGAATGTAAGCGCACGTGTGAAGTACGCCGGGCCGTAGCAATGTCGCAGGGCTCTGAGCGGAATGAACCCAAGCCACAATCGCTGCCTCTTCAGGAGCGTTGGCCACTCGGTTTTTCTGTTCCCCGTGCGCCAATCAACCGCAAGAGTGCGCAGGAATTCTGTCGGTGTGATCGGGCTAAAAGCCAGCCCAGCCTGAACGTCGCCATACAAGAGAGAGGCTAGAAGGTCGGGCGGCGCGCTCGGATTCTCGGTAAGTATTTGCCGATTACTTAGCCTATGGGCGAGATTCCGCAGAATGTCGGCGGGCGTGTGAGTGCTGCCTGAAAGAGAGTAGCCCAGCTCCACGTTGCGTCCGCCAGCAATCGCGCGCAGGAGGTCCTGCGGTACACTCGGGCTTCTGGCGAATGCTGCGCGCACACCAGGTTATGGTCACTGGCGAGCGTGTGCAATAGGTCGATGGGCGCATGCGGATTTCCAGCCAGGGACTCCCTCACGTGCATGTTCTTGTCGCTGGCCAGCGCGTAAAGGACACTGGTTGGCACCCCGGGGTTCTTGGCCACAGCGGCGCGTTCTTGGAAGACGTGACTGTCGGCAAGCAAAGAAATGCTGCCAACGGGCGTATTCGGGTGTGCGGCCACATGCACTTGCACACTCCAGAACGAATCGTTGGCAAGCACATGCAAGTGGCTGGCGGTCGTATTCGGGTGTGCGGCAGTAGCCGCACGCACGCTTTGGTCAGAATCGCCCGAAAGTGCAGCGAGAGCATGGGGTGGCGTGTTGGGATTGGTTGCAACAGCCGTTCGCACCGGTCCGCTGTTGTCTTTGGCAAGTACGGCAGCACATGTGACAACCCTTGTGGATGGAATCAGACAGGGGGAACATGTCCCGTAACGCGGCACTTGCCGCTAACAGCTGGCAGGGTTTCTCAACAGCCCTATCCCTGCAGGACACTGGCAGCGACTGGCATCGAAGGTTTATTGCAGATCCTCCACCTGCCCAAGCGCGCGATGATACCACGCCCGAGAGTCTTCAGGGCATGCCCTGTGGACACGTACGCAACCAATACCCGAATCCAACGTGCGATGAGAATGGGAGCGAAAATTGGATACAAGTCCCAGGACATGCCTCGTTGTCCGCAACACTTGGAAGAGTCCGCCCATTTTGGCGGCAGCGGTGTTTCTATGGTGCAGACTCCGAGTTGCCAGTTTTAGGAACTACGGGTTTGAGCACAAAGGGTCGCGTGTCAACGTCTCCCGGTACAATCTCATAAAACACGCCCTTTTCCTCAAACATCATGTCGCCGGAGACTTCCTCTCTGGCCATGAATACTCCTGAATACGAATACAGACTCCGCATCCACTTTCCGCGTATCCTGGATGCTACGGCAATGTATTCGTCAAGCAAGAAGAAGTCCATCTCCATCTCAGTCTTGCAAACGGCACTCGAAATGGCATTCACGTCCAGCGAGTTGGCATGCTCCGCAATGCTGCTAGAATCGTGTATAAGGTCGAAAGACGATACCCTTCCATCTTGCAAGTCGTACCTCCAAACCTTGTGCGAAAAGGGCAGCAGAAAGTACAGCCCGCCGTCTTTCTCTTTGATCTGCTTCAACCTTCCTCCAAGCCTGATGGGCGCCATCAAGAGATCTGCAACGAGATCGGACTTTTGCAGATCCAGAGGCGCGAGCTCACCTGCTAAGCTTAGCCTGTACAGCAACACAGTCTGGGGATCGAGCGTTGTGGTGTAGTTGGTCCTGGTGAAATAGAACCACGAGCCGGCCCTAACCGTTGCCGAAAAACGGGACAGATCCGGCGAGACAAACTCACTCAGGCATGCGCCATCTATGACGGAATAGCCTACCAGCTTGCCACGTCGGTGATCCAGAACGAAGACTGTGTCCCCGACGACTGAGTAGGTGGTCACATCCTGATACTCACACGGCCCTTCGCCCAAGGTGCCCACGATTCTTGTTCGACGATTGGAAACAAGAAGAAAGATGTGGTCGCGATTGTCGACAACTAGCGCTGAGTCGCCGCGAAGCGGCGTATAACTGTTTATGGCCGAAATTGGCGGAACTCCGTCATCAAAAATATGCCGCTCAACTGAATCGGATGCCACCGGGCCTGTTTTGGGCGCATCGTTGCGACAGGATGCAATCATCAGTAGCGACAGCGCCACGCACCAAGGCCTGAGAGGCAACAGCCGCCTACTGTAGTGGCGCTAAACACATGACACGGCCCTGCGCCGGAATCTGAGAAAGTAGCTAGGTCGCAGAGTGCGGCAGCCCTGCAAGTTCGGCAACGCCATGGGAAGCTCCACTGGTATTCATCTATGAGTAAGGACACTCTGACCAAGCCGAAGTTGCCCCCATCGCTCCATTCGATTTCTCAATTTCCCCGTGACCCCCCCCATTCTGATGCCAGCATGCCGATGCTGAAGCAAACCTGGCTGCGCATGGATTGCGTCGCAGTGGCGTTTGCTGCATCGAGCCGGGTTTTGCAACGTTGCAACCCCGCGGCACGGAGGTTGCAGCCCTAACAGAAACCGTAGTCTGAATTAGTTCGGGGGCGCTGCTGCAATTCAGGCAATTGGCCGATGTGGATTTGGAGCTTTTAGAATGTGCTGCGCCTGACAGCCGTTCAGGCATCCATGGTCATGCTGTGGAAGAGTGCCCACACAACGAACCTCGGCTGGACACTTAACCCGTCCGCCCAGCTCGAATAGGGGCATGTTGAGGGTGGTGCTTGGTGCCCAAGTGACGGTGCGTGCCTGGACGGTAGCGCGCATGAGGAAGGCAGAAGTCGCAGCGAAAACGGGCCGCGGCACGGGCAGCAGGGCTCATTGACAAGTTTTGCGGGCACAGCGGACGCACGGACAGCGCCGGCAGCTTGGACGAATTGCAGCAGGCTGGGCGCTGGACTTCACAGCCATGCCTGGAGATTGCGCAAGCAGTGCCAAGGCCAGAGACGTGGCCGTGGCTGCTGTTAGACCAGGGCACTAAGCACCTTTGGGTTGTAGGCGCGCCAGCTGGATTCCCGCCTCGCATCGATTTATGCACTGGCGGCACTTGGCAACATTATGGCAATAGAAGTCGTAGTCTGAATACCATATCGCGGTATCTCTACCCATCGGCATAGCCAAGCTCAGATGCGGAATCCCATCACTTGTTTTTTGGCGCTTATCCTCCTCCTATCTCCGATTGTGGCAACTGCGCAGGTCGACCTAAGCGGGACACTGCTGGGAGCAGACGGCAGGCCCATGGCAATGGCCAACTTGGTGATTCAAGACGGCCCGGGTGACACGACGGTTGTCGTGCCAGTCGATGCTTCCGGGCAGTTTGCATTCACGCTTGGCGAACCGGGAGGCTATGGGATGTATGCGACCGGCGTGCACCATGAGACCCAAGAAATGCCCCTTATCCTGACTAAGCCCGAGCAGGTTAAGCTTCATATTCGGCTCGCTACAAATCGATCTTTCTTGGCACCGGATCCGCTTTACGTAGTCGTGGCATCGTCTGAGGAAGCCGTGGAGATGCAGCGCCGTCCAGATGGGAGATTAGGTGCTCGTGTTCAAGCGTACGCAGACACCCTTGCGTACCGAATTCGCCATGGAGGAGAGGCATCCGAATTCAGCAGCGACAAGCTGACAGCAGGTACGAGCCATGACCGCTTGGTCTTTGACGAATCGGGACCCCTCTGGGACTACGAGGGCGACTACTTCAGTGTTCTCGACGTTGCTGAGAAACCATTTGTGGATATAATCTACGATGCCTCGGTGCTTCCGCGACATGTGGCCGATCCGGCCGTTGGTTCAGACCCTCCCTTGATCGCCAACATTGCAGCAGTCTATATTGACGTGGAGCAAAGGGTACGGCGATTCAGTCAAGCTGGCAATTTTATCCAGCACCTCTGGCTTGCAAGACAAGAACGGGCCCCGATCAAGCAGCGGCTGGAAAGAGAGCGAGATTCTCTCCTCCGACAGTGGCTCATACTTCGTTATTTCGATGAGCTTGGGCCCCTTTCGAATAGAAGGAACAGGCGTTTGGCCCGTGAGGCCTTCGAAACAATCCCGCCTGATTCGCCGCTCTGGTCCTACGAAGCCTGGAGTAGCGTCGGCGCCTCGAATCTCATGTACGCACTTGCGCGAGTTGCACGGGATCCGGGATTGGCCAATGATTACGCAAAGCAGGTAATTGACAGCCATCCAGATCCGGATGTGCGTGCCCAGTTTCTCAAGTACGGAGTTTACACTGCAGACAGGGAAGGGGACGAGAAAACGAAATGGCTGTACTATTCCATGCTCCAGTCATCGCACGCTGGTACGTGGCAAGCGGAAAGAGCTCGACGGGATTTTGACCCGGACAGAAGGCTACAGGCTGGCAATCCCATACCCCAATTCTCATTCATCTCCTTCGATGACTCCTCTGTAACGATCACCGACAGTGGCCTTCGAGGCCGTATGTACCTGCTTGACTTTTGGGGCACCTGGTGCGCACCCTGCATTAAGGAGATACCGTCATTGGAAGAGGCGTACGACCGGTACCAGGAGTCCGGGTTCGAAATTCTTAGTGTTGCATTTTTGGATGATCCTGCGGACATCGAGAGCTTCCGAATAGACCGTTACCCCATGCCTTGGCTGCACACGCGGGTCGGGCGGGAGGATGACGCATCCGTGCGAGAAATGTTTGAGATCACTAGTTTTCCGAGGCCCATACTAGTAGACGAAGATGGCATAGTAATCGCTATTGATGACGATCTTAGAGACGGCAAGATCTTGGATGTCGTCAGCGCCGTGTTCGAAGGCACGGAATAGGCACGAACGATAGGGCATTTAGGTAGCCTTGAGCGCCACAGGCAGCCCAAGGATCAAGTGGTCACTTTATGAGCCACCGGCGACAGGCAGACGAAATTCCAGGGGCTACGCAGTGGTCTCTGCATGGGCTAGTCCTGCGGTCGCAGCAGACTGCAGCGCCATTCGCACGTTCCGTGACTGTTGATGTCCGATTGCGGCGCCTAACTGAAGGATTGGCAGGCGGGGACACTTGGTATGTTCGAAACACACCGGGGCTGTTTTCAATTTCACCAACTCAACCCGGCTTTCGAGCGACACGTCTCCGGCGGACTGTGCGTGCGTTCCACACTCGATGTACGATCTGAGCCTCGTCATTCTGACGCATGGAGCAGCCATGAGAAGTTAGCTCGCTAGTGCACGCCACCGTTTTAAACACCTTTCCGCAAGCAACGCACAATCGTGCCGCGAACTACTGGTCCGTAGGTGGAATGAACCGATAGCGGACAACAATAGGGTTGGTGACTTCGCCGCCAGGTTGGTCCTCCGGATCACTCGCGAAATAAAGCATCCCATTAGTGGCGGCGTTTGGAAACTTCGAAAAAAGCGTGCTGACACCAGGAAAACGGCCTTCGTGACTGGCGATAACTGCGCCTGTGCTAAGCTCTCTATTGTCGGTACTGATATTGTCGTATACGACCAAACGAGTCTCGTTGTCAAGCGCGAACATTCCGCGCACGGACGATGCTTCGGCTTCGGCTTTGCTAAGCATGGCGCCAACTCTCTGCCAATTGGACTGATCCACTAGAGGTAATTCGGGGTAGTCCTCTTTCCGTTCTATATAGAAATCCGGTCTGAATTGGGTAAGTCCTGTGTGGCGCAAACGGGGGGTTGCGTCGAAACTCTCTCCGTAAACCCACCAAACGTCATCATTAAAGCACGCCATTGTGCGCCCAGGGTATAGGAGCATTACGGCCGCCCGGCGCAAGAAATTCGGCGCAGCGAGCTGAAATTGACCAATAAGAGTAAAGTCTCGACCGTAGGCTCTTATGTAGGTGCTGTCCCTGACGGCGCGTGGCATGGCAAAAGTGGTGTCCTCCCGCAAGCAAATTGCCGATGTGTTTGTCGCAAGTTCCGCGTCTGTGATGGCCTGGACGCATTTTCCTGCCTGATCGAATATGATCACCCCCTTACTGTGCAATACCGCAACGCGTCCATCGCCTAGGAACGAAGAATGTGTGCCGAATCCTAAAGTTGCCTCCGGATTGCAATCGGTGATCGCCATCGTTCGCACGAGTGCGCCAGCCGGGGAGAAGACATACACACCTCCGCTCTGGTTGTCGTGCACCAGGAGCTCGCCTTGCGAATTCACATCAAGCGACCAGCTACCGCCGATTAGTACCGAACTGTCAAGGCGGATCGTATCCTCCTGCGCAAATAGCTCGCCAAAGTCCACGTGAACAGGTGTCAAGACTTGATCAACTGCCAATTTGGAATTGCAGGCGCCAACTATGCAAGCTAACAACCCAGCCACAGCGGCAGCGCGACATGTGAAAGTGGTGGAATGCATTTGGTTGGAGCTGTGGGCGTACTAGTCCATTTTCAAACGTAACTCCCTGGCCAGAAGTTGCCAGCTACGGGTGCGAAAACCTGCGCGTTGCTATCCCAGCCCGAAGACTCGCCCAGCTCTGTCGTCGAAAATATGGTGCGGCCGCGACACCTCGCGGATAGCACCGGGCGGAGGGAGTTCCTACCCGCTTCCATGCTCAAGGACGGCGGCTGCAGGGCGGTGGGACGCCGACGGCGCGCTCGCATCCGAAGAGGCCGTCGCTTCCTACAAGCAGCTGGTGGTAGTGGAAAAGGCCTTCCGCAGCCTCAAGTCCGTTGATCTGAAGGTGCGCCTCATCTACCACCATTGGGCCCGCCGCATCAAGAGTCACATCTTCCTGTGTATGCTGGCCTACTACGTACACTGGCACATGAAAGACAAGCTGGCCCCCATGCTGTTTGCGGAGGAGGACCCCACGCCAGCGCGGTGGCACAGGCACACCCCCTCCCTCAAAAGCACAAAGCAAGGTGCGTACCAAAAAGACCAGCGACGGCGCTCGCGCCACCAGCTTCCAGTCGCTGATGAGCCACCTGGCTCAGCTGGGCAAGTTCAAGCTGGTAGAGAAAAACAAGCCCGAGAAGACGGTCAGGATGGTGCTGCAGGCGCTAAGCCTCAAGCAGAAAAAGGCCTTCAGCCTGCTTGGCGTAAACCACCTCTAGGCTGGCTGACAGCGCAACCGGTCGCGCCACAGCAGCTGCAGACTCCCCAGAAAACAAGCACCTTCTCGGCTCCCGAGACCGCTAAAGTACTAGGAAATTCGGTGTCGTAGAGCAAGAAGCCGTTGCGGTCCCAAATCAGGAGCTCAATGTGCGTTCGCCGCCGGTTGATGAATATGAATACCTCCCCCGAGAGCGGATCTCGGTTCAGGCCCGAGCGCACCAGACCGCAGAGCCCGTAAAAACTCTTGCGCATGTCGGTGGACGCGCGGTAGAGGCAGAAGTGGTGATTGGGACCCAACAGTATCATGCCTGCGTCACCGCTCCCTGCAGCAAAGGCAGAAGAAACGAGGGAGAGGCCGGCACGTAAAGACGCAGACGCACACCACCAGGGAAGACCAATTCCACTACCGCGCGGTCGCCCGCTGCAGGTGCGCTAATCTCCAGGATTGCCGCGCCTTGCGAGGTTGTACCCTTACGTGGATACTTGCCCTGCTAGTAGTACAGCTGATTCGCGGATATCCCGTGTGCTGCACAGAAGGCCATCCGGCTTTGGCCACATTGCAGGTATTGCTCTACCAGCGGGAACATCTCCTCCGCCGCACGTCTTGGCGTACGCACAGGTCGTACTTGAGTCCTTAAGTGTGGACCACAAGTTCCAACCTAACTATGCCTCCACGCAAGATGTACTTCATGGGACGCTTACGCCACAAACACTTTTAACCCAGGCAATGCGTCTGTCTTAGATTCGTCGGAAATCTGTCCAACAATTGGGGCACACTTCACAAACGGCACCGCGACCACAAAATGATGCGAATGCGGCTATTTGCCTGTGTTCCCTGGCTGGATGAAGCGGTAGCGAATGATTACGGGGTTACCGTAGTCGCCATTGGGCAATTGCTCATTGTCGCCGGCAGCATAAAAGTACCCATTGCCAGCAGCTCGAGGCGGTATGGGTGATATTGTGCTCCGGCCCGGAAAACGTCCTGTATTACTGGCTATGCTCAACCCTAACGATGAAGTTGCTTCCGAGCTGTCCAGACGCCACTTATCATCCAGACCAGTGGTTACGACCATGCGCGTTGATCCATCCAGCGCAAAAATCGAAACGGTTGATGGATAGTCTCTCGACTGCCTCGATCGTTCGCTGACGTCTGCCTCCTTGGACAAGTCGTCCGGTCGAATTTCAAAGAATTCTGGCTGGTATTGCGTAATGGAAGACCCGATAGGGGCGGGCATACCGTCCATGCTTTCAGGGTACACGTAATAGGGCCCGTCTGCAAAACAAGCGACCCCGGTGCCCATAAGTCCCGCATTGAACTGGTTCAGGCGAACGAGACGTGGCGGCTCTATCTCCAGGTCGTCAATCGCCTCCAGTGCCGGGGAGTAGACTCCCATAGTTGCTTTACCCTCTACGTAGACTCTATGTACATAAATGGAACCCTGGTATTCACAAAACGCCCTGGAAAAGGCTTCGAACCGCCTGGTAGCTTCAACACAGTTGCCGTTTGCGTCAAAGATGACGGCAGCGCCCCCAACTTTCATGGTCATTATGCCTCCGTTCCTAAGGAGGCGGGAACTCATTGGTATGAAATTCGCCTCGTCAGGCAAACAATCAGGCACTGAATAGGACCGCACATGGCTCCCGGACGGGGAAAAACGATGTAAGCCACGCCCTACGTGATCGCTCACCAAGAACTCACCCTGCGCGTTGACGTCTAGGAAACCAACACTTCCGATAATAACTGACGGGTCCAGGCGTACGGTGTCGGCGACTGTGAACAATTCGTCGAAAGGCACCACCGGTGACCGAATGATGCGATTCTCCTGTTCTTCTGGCCCACATCCTGCAACAACGATGATCAGCAGGATGAGCAGCCTGCTCGCGGAGGCGAGTCTGTCCAAAGCAGACAGTACGTGTCTAACCATAATACAAGTAGAAACCACCCTCCTCAGCACGTACGTCGCAGGATGCCCCCCATGGATAGCTGCAATAACACCACGATCCCCTCTTCAAGAGGCATTAACATACCAAACTAGCGCGGTATGCGTCAACGAGTTGCGGCAGTTTTTGAAATAAATTAGGGAGCAATTGGGGCTTTGCAGGTCTAACCTGGACTCCTGTGGTTGTAAGCGTCCGGTTTCTATTCCGAATTGAAACGTTTGCCGTCGGTATGCGCCTGGATCCGGTGGTTTGTTGATCCAGACATGCTTTGGCGGCATGCCCACCTTCGGCACCCCGCGTACGAAGCGCTCCGGATGCTGTGCATAGGCCTCCTGCAGCACCTGTTGACGCGCGGCCCGGACGGCTTTCTCCTGGCCAGCGTGCACCACGGCGAGCACCAATAGCGCGAGTCCCGTGTGGTAGTGGCTATGGTTGTACCAGTATAAGAAGCGCCCTGTCCAGGCCTTGGCATCTTCCAGCGAGCCGAAGCGGCCCGGGTACGTCGGCCGGAGCTTCATCGTCTTGAATTGCGCTTCCGAAAAGGGGTTGTCATTGGAGTAACAGGGCCGCGTGAGCGATTTCTTGACGCCGAATTCCGCCGTCAGCTGGGCGAGCGTCTTTGTCGTCGTGCCACTGCCCCGGTCGCTGTGGTTGGTAAGCTGGTGGTGCGCAATGCCCTAACAGCGGCAGCTCGTCTGAATCAGCCTCCGGGCAAGGGTGGAGTACTTCCTTGGAGCAATGGTCCAGCCCATCACGCAACGGCTGTTGACCTCCATGATGACTTGATGCGAGTAGTGCGTCCACTTCTACGGCGCGCGAAGCTCGGCAATGTTCCAGCGCCATAGCTGGCTGGGACGCGATGGCAAGCGTTCCGGCATATGCTTGCGCTGATTGCGCCGTGCGCGGACCTGTGCGCTCTACTTCGCCGATGTAGCATTCCCTGGATCGCTTCTTGCGCTGGTGCGGCGGCGCTATCAAACCGTTGTACCGCATGCGGGGCATCCCCATCAAACGACAAGCTTGCGTCTTTTCAAGGGTGGAGGAACCGCATGGTAAGCTCCTATACCATCACTACTCCCTGTGCGCGGTCTTGTCCAAATAGCAGAGTTTTTTTGAACCTCAATGATCGGCTCCGCCTTCGTCAGCGTCCGCTTCAACCGCGCGATACCCTGCCGCTGGGTCGTCTCCGCTTGGGACGAAACAGGCTTGCGACTACGACCCGGCGCCGTGCAGTCTGCAGTTTTCGCTACAATCCGCCGCTTGTAAGCGGCCGTGCTTGTCTGCGCTTCGCGCGGTGCTCGACCTCAGTAGGAGGAACGTCAGCGAGACTGGTCTGGTATGTATTGGCAGGGGTGTTTATTGGGCTAACGGTTGATCGCCAAGACTGAACCGCCCAAAGCGGATGCGAGTGGCGGATCCGACATTGCTCCCTGATTCCAAAAACGTTTAATGTGCGCTATTGGCACACAGAGGCAATAGCTCGTTCTGGATACAATCGACCAGCACAAGGTGGGCCGAAGCAATGAAGACGATAGACGCGCACGGCCGTCCAGTTGACTGCCGCTACCTAATGGAGAACACAATGAGAATCCTATTCCTTTTCCTCGCACTCACCATTCCCGCTACTGCGTCAGCGCAGTATAAGCCGGGCATGATATGGGTCAACGGCGGGTGGGAGGAACCCACGCCACAAGCCGCTCTGAACGCGCTCTTGGCTGCAGAGGGTACCACGCAAGCCCCTGCCATTGACGTGTTGCGACAGACAATTGGCAAGCACTCGGCTGCAGAGTTGGACGCCTTCGCAGACGAATTGGGGAGGCTGTTCCGTGAAGGCAGCGGGGCGGAATCGTTTCGTGCTGCACTTGCCCTCCAGCTCTCAGCAATGGAAGACTATCCAGAGGGGGTACCTTACACCAGGGCCAAGGACGTTTTCATTGAAGCCTACGAGTCCCTGGTAACCGTCGACTTTAAAAGGGCACGAAGTGCGCTCTACAGCGTTTTGCATACGGGTGGTGAGGATTACGTATGGAAGGTGTTCAACTCAAGCGAGCCGCCCGAAAAGCCGTGTTGGGATGCTGGGCAAGGGATCCCGGTCCCCGTTGGCATGCAAAGGCCGCCAACGCCACCGAAGGAGCAGTGGTGCCCCTACAAGAAGTCGACGTGGTGTGCCGCGGGTGACTTGCTTGTACTGTTCGGAGAGAATAAACCTGATCCGGAGAAGGTCGTGCCCGTCTGCTTTAGTGCCATTAAGAAAAACGGAGAGTGGGTTAAGGTCATCTTTTAGTGGTGAAAGCTGGCCAAACCTGGACTCAACATGGGATCAATGGCCGTCGTAATTCATGCGCGAGGAAGACGACCGCTAGGTACTTGCCAGGACGGACCACACAGACAACTAAATGGTCTATGGTTTTCAGGGACTACGTGGAGCTCCCTGAACTCCCAATCTGCGCTTCAGACGCAAGGCCAAAAGCGGCAACGGGTGTAGGATCGGAGCACGGTGTCGTAGTGTGAGCAGGAAAGTTTCAGGTTCCCAGGCCTTTACTCTCCGTCGTGACTGAGCGGTATTCGAGCTCCACGACGCGAATCACAGGTCTGACTCTTCGATCTATGATATAGAAGCGATCCTGGTCATCCTTCCACACAATGTCCAGAAACAGGCTGGCTATTCCCTGGGATGTTAGTGGCACTGACTCAATGGCGCCGTAACCAGTTAACTGTCCGTCTTCATCACGCAGTTCCAAGCCGAAAAGCCGCTCTCTCCCGAATTCGCAGAATGTAAAGTGGACAATCTGGTGGTTTTGAAGACGAAAAAGTCCTAAGCTCGTATTGTGCAGCTGTGCGCCTTCTTTTGTCCCTGAATAGTGGACCAAGATGTCAACATTCTCGTAAATGACAGGGCGATCTACCTTCGTATAGGCCCTCTTTTCTACGAGTCCGCTTAGCTGCCTCGTCTGGTACCACTGGCCCTTTTCATCGGTGTACATGTAGAGCATACCTCCATAAAGGGAGGGTGCATACAACACGCCGTCACCCGTGACGACAAAGGAGCCTGGGCTACTGCTCAGCATGCTGCTCTCAATCCTATCATGTGGGTCGATGATTTCATCAGTGCTGCCAAACGCCAAGGAGTCTTTCTCCAGACTAGGACCATAGCTCTGGAATAGGTGGTCGAGGTCGCCTACTCCCTCTGTTTGGTTGTTCAGGAAGAGGTACCCATTCCGAAATGAGCGTATTTGGGTCGTTGCCCACCTGCGCCAAGGACGTGTTGAGAGTAGTTGGCCTTCAGTTGTGAAGCGTGAAATCCGTGAATTTATTCTGTCTAGCGCGATAATTTCGTTCTCTGGATTGATTGTTAATCCTCGGAAGCTCCGGAATTCCATAGGGGCCTGACCGCGCTGACCAAGGGTGCGGATGTACTGGCCAGTGGCATCATATACACGAATATTCATGACTGACTCGTCAGCCACGTAAATATGGCCCTGGCCGTCGGTAACAACAAACTTAGGTGACCCGAATAGATATTCGGGCGAAGCGGAGTCATCCTCCCCCAGAAGCAAAACTTCACGCAACTGCACATCCAACTCATGGATGTTGCGGGACTCTGGGCCGGACTCACCGCCCGAGCACGCTGCTACGAGGGTGCATGCTAAGAACAGGGCAAGACCTGTGCCTACGACATTGCACTTGGCACAGATCGATGACTCCGTATTATTGCGACTCTCTGCCGGCATCGGGACGTGTGCGGAACTTGGAATCATGTGTACAGCCGCCTGCGCGCGGACTGGCTGGGGAATGTACTGAACAGGCAAAGGATCCGTTAGCTTCCGGTCCACGAGAGGATAGACTGGCGAGAAACAAGCCCCGCCCCATTGAGCACGACGCCCCGCATACTAGTGCCGCTGGATCGTCTCCGCTTGCGACCGCGACCGGGTGCCGCGCCCCCACCGCACGCAGATCAATGCGGTGATGGTCGCTAACGTTCCAAGCGGCCATCCATGTTTCGTCGTAGAATCCAGTGCCTGTCTTTCAGACACCATTGGCCGTAGGCGGGAAATTGTTGCTCACTAGTAACGTGGAGACGGATGCTGCGCTACCGTTCAACGGCATACACGGCAACCGTAGAATCGCGCCGGTCGTATACGCGCCCATTCATCATTCTGCTTCCACCACCAAACGGCAAGCGAATAGACGACCGGTAGTCCCCCGTCTTTGCTGCGCGGGATTGCACATTTTTAAGTTGGGTTTCGGCGGCTTCTGCCGAGATGGGCCCTCAAAGTAGATATCTTTTGGCAATAGATGGCGCTACGGGCCGAGTGTGTGGGTGCAAATGGGACGGTGCAAGCTTATATGGGCCCAAATGCGTGCTCACACGCGGATTTTCGGGCGCAGGCAGGCTCGTGGAGTGACTTCTCGGGCACGAAATCCCGCAGGAATCCTCTGATTGCACGCGTAAGCGGCGATCTTGGTAGGGTGCAGCGCCTCAGAGCGTCCGGACAGCTGCGGGTTTTGCTTATGCCAGCGTCAGTAGCGCACTACTGCGCGCGGGCATTGAGCGCCAGGTGTTGCCTTTGCAGTCCTTTGGGGCTGGCAGACCGAATCCCCACTAGCCCCTCGACCCCCGGAGGTGGTCAGCGCCTGGGTCAGCTCCTTCATGTCCTCCCGGCGTATCGGCTTCAGATTCGACTCGTACTGCATGAATATCGCCCCGCACCAGCGCTGACGCATCCCCGATGATCCCCAGCGCTTCACGTTCCGTGATCGGTTCGCAATAATGCTGTTGAGGTTCTCGATGATGTTCGTCGTCTTCAGACTGTCTCTGACAGCCTGGTTCCGCACCCCCAACCGGTGAAGCGTCAGCGTATCCTCCAAACCCTCCTCCAGACTGCGCGCGGCCTTCGGACATGATCGCTGCAGCGTTTCATGCAGCGACACAAGCGCCGCCCGTGCCTCCTTGTACGTGGGCAGTTCCCATGCCGCCTGAAGCCGACGCTTCATTTGCGTGGCCGCTGGCTCGCTCTTGATGTGACGCGTCACATTGGTACGCTTGTGCCATTGGCAGCGCTGGAATACGACCGCATCCCCAAACACCGCACTGATCCCCTTGCGAAGCCCGCGGCTGCCGTCCACCTGTACCAACAGCTTGTCGGTATGGGTGAAGCCCCGATGCAACAAATCCTGCAACAGCGACTGCACCTGCGCACTGTTCTCGGTACGACTTTCCGCAAAGCCCAGCACGACCTTCTCGCCCTCGGTCGTGATGCCCATCGCTACGATCATCTGCACACCAGCCAAATACTTGCCATCAAGCAGGAGCACCGCAAAGGTGTGCTGATCGAATCGGCGCGTCTCGAATTCCTTCAGTAGCGCTGCCGTCTGCGTAACGAAGACGTTGCCAATGCTGCTGGCACTCAACCCCAGACTATCGGTGAAGACCTGGGCCGCCTGCCTGTAATTGCGCCGCGAGAGTCCACACAGCAACCTTCTTACCACGCTTTCCCGGTCCATAAGCCCACGCTCGCGCAAGAGGCGGTACGTTTGCAGAGGACGCTCCCTTCGGGTTCGTACATTCCGCACGCGCGGTACGCGGACCGCAATGCGCTCCAAACCGACGCGGATGGAACCCGGATTCGTCCCCCAGCGCTGAAAGCCTGTCTTATGGTGCTTCCCACGTGCGCCGCATATGAAGCGGGCTTCGGCTTCCATGACCCATGTGGCCATCTTGGTAAGAAGATCATCGAGATATCCAAGGCAGCTGGCCAGGCCGATGAAATTCCTCTGCGCAAGCCCGTGAAGGTCCTCGATGAGTGATTGATCCAGCATAGGGGTATGGGTCATCATACGGCGTTGAGGTTGATGAGAGTCTCACGAAGTTGCGGCAGATGGGCCGCATGGGCCACACGGCGCAGCTGAGCCTCGTGTTCCAACAGCGCCAGTGCCATCTGTTCGCGTTGCTGGAAAACGGCGCTGGCCGGGGCCTGCAACCTGCGACCGATGGCATCCATGAAGCGCATCACGCGCAGCCCTCTGTCGAGCTTGAGCAGCATGCCCGTGCGTTGAATCGTCAGAGATTGCTCCAGGCCCTCCCATAGAACCTTCGCTGCGGACCGATTGACGCGCGTCAAGTCCTGGTGAATACGGGTGAGTGCGCATTCAGCTTCCCGGGCATCGAACCCATTCCATGCCTGGCGGAGGCGATTGCGATACACAGGAACAAGGTCTTCCGGAAGACCACAGGTGACTTGATCCAACAGCGTATTGAGACAGCGCTGTATGGCGACCCTGGGGCCGAACACCTGGCGCACCGCCGATTGCAGTCCCGTGCTGCTGGGCAGCACACAGAGCAGCCCGGAGGCGGCCGAAAGACCACGATCGGACAGCGACTGCACAAAGGACGCAAGAGCAGAGACGTTCTCAGGGTAGCACGCTACCAGGCCAAGTATGCGGCGATAGCCCGTGATGGTCAGACCCGCTCCAAGAACGATGTTAACGCCGCGTGGGCACAGCCCGCGCAGCCAGATCGCAACGATCGGGTCGTCTTGCAGACTGCGCGAATGCAACAGCTGCCACGCTTCATTCAACTGCGCCGAGTCCGGCTTTGTGTCCTGGGCCGCAGCAGAAGCCTTGATCACTACGGGCGGTGGCGCCGGCTGCTGATGCGCTACCGGAATGGGCCAGTCAGTGGTCAATTGTTGCAGTATGTGCGTGCAGAGCTTCATCAGAAGCCGCCGCGCGTCACCGGAGGGATTGATCTGGGCGTCTGCAGGCGCCTCAGTGCTCCCCAAAACAGGCTGGGAGGGGTTCATATGATGGGAAAGGAATGGTGGAGGCTAGAGTCCACCTCCACAGCAACTCTCCAATTCCCAACTAGAATTTGTGCGATCCCTGCTGCGCGTACAGGTCAGCTACCAAGGACGAGTCCGGGCGCGTGTAGACATAGATATTGTCTTTATCAATTGCGATCCGGGAATTGAGAAGATCGGCAACGACTGTGCGGACGCCTGGTGTAGTCTCTATTCGCGGAGGCCCTCCCTTTCCAAGGTCTAGTGTCGATCGGGCATAAACAACCTCCCCACGCTCATTAAACCGAATAATCACCGGGAAATACGCTGGCACGTAGATGAGGTCTTCGCCATAAGCGTTAATCCACCCATCGAGCAGCATAGGACTATTCTCTGCTTGATCCTCCTGAAGAGAGCCCCCGAATTGCTGTGTCTCCGCTCCGTAGCTGGTTGAAAAGACAGCCTGCTCGCCGCTGGTGGGCATCATTGAGTACGTCCGCCCCCTAAACGTTACTACGTACCTGTAAACTCTTTCCTTCGTTGATACAACGTCTAGCAACATGCCGTCACTCGAAAAGAACGATATTTTGCGCTGCCTATTGTCAACAAGAAAGACTACCGAGTCCCCTATTGTGCCTGAGTTTACAATATTCATCAATTCTCCGGGTCCCGATCCTACGCCGTAACCGTAGGTAGCTACATGCCGCCCCTGCGGTCCAAATCGCTTCACCTTCATGTCGCCGTAGTCCACGACGTAGACATGCCCGTCTTCACTCGCCCTTATCCGCGTAGGCCGAATCAGGAAGACATCCGGCTCGGTAGGCAGCTCGTGGAGCTTGTGGAACGAGACATTTTCCCACACCCGTGTTGATATCCTCTGCCCTTCGAAGGACAGTGATAGCCATCGCGGTAGCCCCCGGATTTCCCGGGGGCCCCGCACAGATCCGGACGTGCGCGTTAACGCATCCGGCTCCTCCCTTGGGTCGCGCCGTCGCGCATGACGTTAGCAGGTCGGCAAACCGACCCGCAGCCGTAACCGATCCGTCCCCTGTGACACGCAGTATCCGACGCTGTGTCCGGTACGTGTGAAACTTCACGATTTCCCCTTGGGTGCGACGCTTCGCTCCACTGACTCCGCCACGAGGGCACCCCCGCTTTGTTCGCCGGCTTCATAGCTTGTATCGTCGCATCTGACTTCTCTCCACCGTACGTCCTCCGATCAGCATTTAGCCTACGCTTTGGCGACCTTCCCCGAAGGGGTAGGTAGTGGAGAGACCTCCCAGGTCCCGACAGGATACTTGCGTGCGTCCATGGGGTCTCGGACACCGTGGGCCTGTCCGCCCTCTCACCATAGCGAGGACGAACATGTTGCCTTCGGCATAGAGGAAAACCTCGGCGACCCAGATAATGTCTCTTTCGGTGCTCAATGTCCCTGGCCACACGTACCGCTACCGACGCTTCGCGCCCACCCTCACGGATGACCACGCACGGCTCGCGGAGATATGTACCTGGTTTAAGCTTCATAACACGGGACTTTCACCCGCTATATCCTGCCAGTTAGCCTGGCGCACCCTCAACCGACTTGGGCTCGATTGGCGCTCCGCACGCCCACGAGAGAGCAGTAAGCAGAAGCACCGTTCCAGCGACAAAATGCCACATTGCACTCGATGATTCCATATTCGGCCGCAGGCTAGAGACAGCTAGCGGACTACGCCATAGTGGCATTCAAGTTCTGCGCTAAAGGTACCCTCAAGTACCTACGTGTTGCCATTCCACACGGCATCTCGCGGCCAGAATCGCACGCAGTCAGGTCCTGATCGTATTGCAAATGGGGCCTTGACATCTGCCCACTCATGCTGTTGGAGTCACAGAACGACGAAATTCGGCCAAGATCCTAGCCCGAGGTAACGTCTGCAAGCCGCCGAGCAGCATAGTGACCTCAAAGCGCTCCCTCGGCTTCGCCATCATTTAGATCTGTGACTTACTCGAAACGGACCCTTTGTCCTGCCCAAGGCCTTGAGGCCAGAATCCGTCCACCTAGGCGGCTACTGGCGTGAACCGGGTTCTGGAGCTCGCAGCCGCCAGGCTCCAGCCTCGCTCCCTGACGACGCAGGATGTCTCCTAGATCACGCGAAAAGCGCTGCGACGTGCGCGGACGGCAGCCACCCACATGGCGTATGCCCTTTGTGTCCGGGATTGCTGAGCATGGGGGGACGCGGACGGGATGAACGCAGGCCCGATTGACGTCGTAAAGTATCTGGCGGGTCGGGGGAGCGAAAAGCCACAGCTGGCCGCGCGCCGCAAACCCATCTCGCATACCGCCAGCGGGCGTGGCTCAGCGTATGCGCCGTAACGCTAAGCACATCAATGGCCTCGTTTGAGCCAACGGTGGTGCTGCAGGTTCGCATATCGGCTCACTGGCAACACCACCGAGTCTGCATAGCTGACTGAAGCGGACGCCCGCCCGATATTGCGAGCCCATCAGAACATGGGCCGAAGTTGCCTTGCGGACGCGTCCGGATAAGGTCAGCAAATACATCCTCACCCTTGCGCCGCCGCCATCAGGCGCGCGAGCAGCCGAGGCCTACCGTGCCGCCGCCGCTACTGCAGGCATTGCCTGCCGCGCGCTGGAGAGCCATTGAGGACAATGGTCTCAAACGGTCTGCGGTGGGGTGTCTCTGTTAGCGGAGCGTTGCGCGCAAGCCCAGATTAAAGGAGCGAGGCAGGCCAAGGAATACCTCAGCATCGTCTGCGGCGTTGGCGCCTGTACCATTGCCCCGGTACGCGTTGAAGCGTGAGTTGTTGGTGGCGTCCTGGATGAAGATCTGATCGAAGACGTTGAAGACGTTCGCGAAGACTCGCAAGTTGGTTCTGGCAAGCCTGCGCGGAATATCGTATCCCGCGCTAATGTCGAATACGGAATAGCCTGGTGCTTCCCACACATTCTTACCTGCCTGTGACAATACGGTCCGGCCTGTCGGGTCAAAATCCGCGAAGTGATTGCCGTAGCTGCGCCCGATCACCTTCGCGTAGATACCGCGAGTCGGGTAAAAGGTGAGCGCGTAGGCCGCTTGCGTCTGCGGAGCGTCGCCGACCTTGACACTCTTCACATAGAGGGACAGCTGTTCTTGTGTGGCGGGATCGGACTGATCCGGCGTATAAAGGACCCTTACGTCGTCCAGGTATTGCCAGTCGCCCACGCCAAAAGCCATATCCACACGTGCAAAATCGATGGGCTGCCACGCTAACTCCGCTTCCAGGCCTCGGTGCAGCGCATCAAGCCCTCTAATGTTGATAAGCCCGTCATCACCATTTTCCTGGACGATGCTGCGCGTAATAGTTCGGTCTTTCCACGTAGTGTGATACACGCTTACTTTACCTGCGAACTTGCGATCCGGCGAGCGGAACGAGGAACCCGCTTCAAGTGACAGAAAGCGCTCGTTTCTTGGATCTGGGTTGAGGACGCCCTGGACGTCGTCAATCACGCCGTCGAAGATCGGCACTTTGGACACTATGCCGGCACTCGCGAACAACGACAGGTTATCGTTGAGGGCGAACGATGCGCCGCCCTTGACCTGAGCGCCTCCGATTCGGTCCGTGGCGGTCGTGAACGGCTGCCCGGCACCGTCGTCGCGAAAGTGATCCATATAGGAGTACTTGATTGCGGAATACCCGACCATGCCGTAGAAGAAGCCGGGCCCATGCTCGTATCCTCCCTGCAGGAATCCACCCAGCCAGTCAACGGTGTTGCTGTTATAATAGTCGATGCGATCCCCAGGTTGGAGCACCCTGCCATCTTCGCCCCAAAAGTCACTGTCATAGCGCTGATAACCGGTGCCACCCAGCAGATCGCGAACAGTTCGATAGTGCTCGATTTGTGCGGTGCGCCAGTCGACTCCCGCTTCGACTGTCAGGCTTGGGTTGACGTTGTGCGTTACCTTGGAGATGGCGCCGATGGTCCATTGCACGTTGTGGCTGTTACGCAGAACCCCGAGCGACGTCCCATTCTCCATGTTGGCCGCAATGGTGGCGTCATAGTTTACCACGCGTGAGGGACCGGAGTAGTCCCACTCCATCCGACCCTTGGTACCCGTGCCACCGCCCTTGCCGCCAGAGTAGTAAACTACTGTGGACAGCAAGGCCTGGTCCGTCAGCTGCGCAAAGTGATTAAGATTGATCTGCGGCTTGTGGAAAAAGTTCTCGCGTTCGTTGATGCGGTCGCTGACGACGCGGCGTATGTTGCCAAAGCCATCGTGCTGCTGGCTACTGTAGCTGGAACCAACTGACGAAACGTTCTGATTCCACCGCCGGCCTCCTTCCGGAAACTGCTCCAGAATGTCAGCGATGGTGGTGGATTCCAGGCCCTCCTTTTCAAAGAGTTTCCGCGCGTAGTCGTGGTTGTAGGCGGCAATGTTTTGCCGGTACAGATTCTGCCCGTGACGCTGCGGCGCCCCTACCGCATACAAATCGACGCGGTGGCGGTCATTAACGTTCCACGCGGCCGCCGCGTAATAGGCCCATGCGTCCGTCCACGTGCCATCGTAGTAACCGTTTCCTGTCTTTCGGACGCCACTGGCCGTAAATGCGAATTTGTTGTTTACGAGCCCCGTGGATACGGATGCTGTGGACTTGAAGAACCCGTCATTGCCGAATTCCTGCTTCACAAGGACTTGTCGCGCGTTGTTGGCCGGATCCGTGATGATGTTCAGCGTGCCGCCGATTGAAGGCGTGGCCAGGTTAACCGCGGAGAGGCCGCGCTGCAGCTGAATCGAAGTCGTGGCGTCTCCAACGCCGTCCCAATTTGACCAGTACACCCAGCCATTTTCCATGTCATTGACCGGAACGCCGTTGATCATGATGGCTACGTTGCGCTGATTGAAGCCGCGGACGTTGACGCGCGCATCGCCTGCCCCGCCCCCCTGGGCGGTGCTGTATACCGATGGTGTGGTGTTGAGCACAAGCGGAACGTCGCGTGACCCAAGCTCCCGCTCGACGGCAACCTTGTCGATGTTCGTGAACGCGACGGGCGTGCGCCGGTCGATTGCGCGGGAGGCAAAGACCTCCATGGCTTCCAGTGCAGAGCTTGTAAAGGCCAGGCTGAAGTTGGCTTCTATGTCGGATCCGCGAATCGTCACGATTCGCGTAGCTTCGTAGTAGCCGATGAAAGACACGGTGAGCGTGTGTGTGCCAGGCGGTAACCCATCAAGGACATAGTGCCCGCTATCATCGGTTATCGTGCCCGTGGTTGTGCCCGCCACGAGGACAGTTGCACTGGGCAGGGGCTCTCCAGAGTCTGCATCTTTAACGGTGCCGGATACGCTGCTTTGCGCACTGACGGTGACCGTCAGAAGCATAGACAAGAGCAATACGAAGGTGCATTTCATGGCTGCGAGGTGGCTGGTTGGGACGCGGTAAATCTAATGCCGTGCATTCGCATAGCGTGTCACATCATGGTTACATAATCAACAAGCGGTCATTCCCAAGGGCCGGTTTCCTGGGTGAATCCACGTTCGGCGCCTGCCGGATCACGTGCAGATGCCGTGTGCCTGCGAACAAAGCCCTGACCCGGGAGCGGATACAGGGAAACTGCCCATAGCAAAGGTAAGGTTCGGAGCGCATCCGCGCCGGATTGATTAGGGCTATACCAACGTCACGGTGGAGGCAGGAAGCTCAACGGCATTCATCCATCGGCCGGGAGCGGCGCGGCCAGAGTAGGGTCTTCGTGGATGTCAGGCGAGCTCTGCGGCCTCGGTGGTTAGTTAGGGGGGACTCCATACCGTTTATCCAAGAACGGAGTAGGAAAAAATAGGCGATTATGTACTTGACTACGCACTTGCCCGAGCTTAGGCGGGAACCTTTTGCGGCTTCGGCAGACCTGTCAGTAGTCTCCCCGTAATTGCTTTAGCTCGCTCGTGTACGTCCTTGTCTTGCCAGTTCTTTGGGCGGCTGGCGACCTTTTTCTTCGTTTGAAACTAAGCCCCTCCGATTAGCTCCAGAAGGCACTTCACCACCGCATACTGGGTGATCTTGTCCTGCAGAACTGCAATGCCAAGCGGGCGCCTGCTACCGGACACTATGCGCTTTCTGACTGACAGCCGCTCCCTTCGCGCCACGAAGTACGCGAGAACACAGGTCTGTCAACCGACTTTCCAGATGCTCGTCACGCCGTCCACGCACACCCTATATCACGCTTAAGCACCCAATACGCTTCCATGGAGCGGGCCACTATTGATGCGGTACAGCAGCGTCGTGAATCGCCCTTGGGAGCTCGCTTCACGAACTGCCGTAACCGGCTGGTGCCTATTGACACGCGCACCCGACTATTGGCTGCCGTGTTTGGCGCCTCCGTTAAGGCTTCCCGTATTACTAGCCCTTCCACTTGCATACCCGCCGGTGGTGCAAAAGCAGCTGGTCAGAAACGACCACGAGACGGATCTAGGCGAGGGATATGCGGGTAGCCCTGCAGACTAATCAACAGCAATGACCTGTGCAGGCCAGGCTCGCAGACTAGGGGCGGCGCACATTCGCGTCGGCCTTGCCGCCTGCCAGGCCGCCCAGCCGCAGCACGATCCGCTTGACTCGGACACCTGATCGGGCGGCTATGGCAGCCTCAACAGATCATCCGATAGTAGCAGGCGCCCTTTCATGACTATCCGACCTATATTCATCTCCAGGTATTCCCGCAGGGCTTTGCGGAGCGTCGTGTACCCTAACATGAGGGACACCTCCTTGGCACAGTCCGCTGGGCTGATGGTAATGCAGCGCTCCACCACTTTAACGGCCGCTTCGTGTATCTCCGCTGGCGGCAGCATCCCAGGCCTTCGCATATAGTCGTCCAAGTGGCTGCGATCTCTGATGGCGATCGGTTCTTGCCGGTCGTAGTGGTCCAGAAACACTTTCGACGCATTGGTCCGAACGGACTTGTTCCTGATTGCTCGGTCAATGGCACAATCCAGAGCTTCCTTGATCCGTTCACCCATCCGCTGATTGCCCCAGTTGGCATTAAGGCGTTTGTTAACGATGTCACGATGGACGGGCCCCTCGACCGACACAATATCCTTGATGAATCCCGCCAGGCTCCTCATACTGGCCTCTGGAATAGGAATCTCGGACCCGTTTGCGACCCAGAAACGCGCCGTAGTGTAGAGGGGGCACTCGTAGCCATCGTCAGGCTGATACTTGGCCCGCTCCACCCTGGCCCTTGGTGAAGCGGGCGTCTTAGGGCGGGCCGGACCCCCCGCGCTTGCTCGCTCAATAGCGTCAACCAGCTTTCGCGTCTCCGCTGCCTCGTTCTGAAACCAGTCCGTACTCCAGATCCGGTGAAACCGCCAGCCCTTTGCTTCCAGCACCGTCTGGCGCAGCCGGTCACGTTCACGCGCCCAACTCGAACTGTGATAGCGCGCCCCGTCACACTCTACCGCCAGAATGAAGCGTCCTTCATCGTCTGGATCATGCACAGCAAGGTCGATCCGGAAACCCGCCGATCCCACCTGCGGCGTAACACTGTAGCCCCTTTTTTGTATGACGCGGGCCACCGAAGCCTCAAACGGGCTTTCCACGTCATCACCCGTAATCAGCGGAACGTCCAGCTCACCATGCTCAGCATACTTGAGGAAGCGCTTCAGCACCCTAGGGCCTGCATGTTTGGCGGTGTCGATACGAATATCGCCGTGGCGGATGGAAGCAAAGATCCTGCACCGGCGCTTTGCACGGGTAAATAGCACATTCAGCCGCCGCTCTCCACCGTCTGCCGACAGCGGGCCAAAGCTCTGCGACATGTAACCGTTCGCATCCCTGCCGTACCCAATGGACACAAAGATGACATCGCGCTCGTCACCCTGCACATTTTCCAGGTTCTTGACGAAAAAGCTCTCCTCTCTGCCTTCCTTGCAAAATGCTTCCAGCTCTGGGTGCTCCGTACGCATATATTCCACCCTGTTGCGGATAGCATCCCGCTGCGCCACCGACAACGCAACAACACCCAGCGTTTCAGATGGACATGTGCGTGCGTGCTTGAGGACCGCCTGCACTACGACCTCTGCTTCCTCTGGATTCGTGCGCTTGGTGCCGCGCAGGTACTCGCCGCCGACGTGCGTGAAACTCAAGCCGGTCTGGTCGCCTGGTTCCAGCGGGCTTGGCGGACAGATCAACTTGTCATCATAGAACTCATGGTTGGAGACAGCGACCAGCGACGGATGGTTGGATCGGTAGTGCCACTTAAGCATACCGCCCGGCATGCCACGCGCCTCGCATAGGGAAAGAATGCTTTCCATGTCTCCCACCTGCGCTGCCTGCAGTTCAGCCAAATCCACCGAATAGTCTTCACCCTCCTCAGCGCTTATTTGCCGGTCGAAGAATGAGGTCGGCGGAAGCTGCTTCTGATCGCCGACCACGACGACCTTGGAGGCCCGCATGATCGATCCCACGGCATCCTCCGGGCGTACTTGGCTCGCTTCGTCAATCAGCAGGAGATCAAAGGTCAGTTTGCCCGACGGCAAGTACTGAGCAACCGAGAGTGGGCTCATCAGGAACACCGGCTTGATCCGCTGCACAGCCTCTCCTGCGGCTCCCAGAAGATTCCGTATCGGCATGTGCCGCGTCTTCTTGCCTGATTCTCCGCGCACGATACCGACCTGGCCAGCCGACCCCTGGGGAATTCTGAGAAAGTGCTTCAGCATCACTTCCTGCGACGCCATTTGCTGCAACTGCTGATCAAGACGCCTGAACTCGTCCACTTTGGCACTGCGATCCTTGCCGTCCAGTGTATCAAGCCTGGGCTCCGCCGCACACATGCGCTTCCAGATTGCCTCGGCCCACACAAACTCAAGTGCCTGCGGCGCATGCTCTGGCCGGAGACTGCCGCCGGCCAGACCCTCCCGTATCATATCCAGACTAAGGTCGGAGGCGCAGCGGGCGGCCGTGATGAGTTGGTGCCAGTCAGCGAGGCCCTCCATGTCGGTAACCCATGCTTCCAAACGCGCGCTGATGTCGCTAAATGAGGCAGTACCAAGGTCCTCTGACCCAAAGGCCGCCTCCTGGTCCAGTTCCAGCAGCCTTGCTATGCCCTGCCAGATGCCGTCCCAGTCCTCACGCGCCCGCTTCAGCCCGCCAGCCAATTCGTGCAGATCCATCCCATCAGGCAATGCGGCGAGCTGCCGTCGCACCGCTTTCCCCGATCCTGTGCGCTTGGCCTGGGCAGCTATCCACTGAATACCCGGCAATAGGTTGGCCACGTTTGTCTCTTCATCCTGCCACCGGCTGCCAGCCACGGCCGTACCCAAGGCATTTTGGCGCCGGATCTTATCGCGGAAACCACCATACTCGATCAACTGATCCAAAAGCGCAAGGCGCTCCGCCAAGGATTTTGGTGGCGGCCATGTGCAGGCACCCTTGAGACGCGAATTGGCGTTGCGGTACCGCCGGTGAAAAAACCGAAACAGCGACCGGCCGCGGGCAGAGATCTCCAGTCGCTCTTCCTGCCACAACACTTCCAGTGCGCCCTGGGTCACTTGCTTGAGCAGTGCTCCCTTCAGCTTTTGGCACGCTGCCACCAGTACAACAAGCGCATGCGCTGCCGTCGGATCTTCCACGATCGCTCCTTTTTCGATTAGGTCCCCTACTTCTGACGGCCGCTCTGCCAGCGCCATAACCTGGGCGCCGGCAACACCCGCCATAGACAACTGCGCTGCGCTCTTCATTCCGGCAGCGGTCGCTGCCGCCTTCAGCGCCGCCTCGAACACTGAGAGTTCCTGAAGCGCAAGCTCCAACTGATCTTTCAAGCGGTCGCGGTCAATGGGGCCAAGCTTCCTTCCCACCCCGCGCCACAAGTGCGTTCGCTCGCTGCCGAAGTCACGTGTAAACTCGGCCAGCCGCTGTACCGTGTGCAAGCGCTCCTCAAATTTCTTCTGTGTCCAGTCCGGGGCACTGCTGATGGTATAGTCGGGACGGGTCAGGTCGCTACTCAGCAACAGGGACAGGGTGCCCATAACGCTGTAGGGCGTTTGCCCCGAACACTCATCCACCGTGTGCAGCAGATCGCTGATGGCATTGAGTTCGTCGCGAACCTCAAGGATGCGGGTGTACCGATCCTCGGTGATCTCTTTCGGTTGTCCCAACGCCAGCGTGCGCTTGAGTTCGGCGTAAACATGCTTGCGGCTGACCTTGTGGGAATGTAGTTCTAGGCATAGTGGGCCCAAGTCGCACTTTTCGAGGCGTGCATACACGACATCGAGTGCGGCGCGCTTTTCTGCCACAAACAGGATACGCTTGCCATCCTTGGCGGCCGCGGCAATGATGTTGGCAATGGTCTGCGACTTGCCGGTGCCCGGCGGCCCCTGCACTACCAGGTTGTTGCCCTTGCGGGCGGCATCGATAATCCTGGTCTGCGAGGCATCCGCATCCAGGATATGGCCAAGCTTCCTGGGGTCAGGAAAGCGTTCGTCCAAGTTTCCAGCACCGCCCAAAACATTGGGCACAGCCCCAAAGCCCTGCACGAGAATCTGATTCAGCAGCGAATCCTCGGCGGTCTCATCAATGTCCTCAAGATCCTTGTACATCAGGAACTTCGCGAACGAATAGAATCCAAGCTGCATGGCATTAGGCAACAGGCGCCAGCGCCTCCGTGCAGTAATCGCGTCGCGGACGCGCTTGAAGTACTTGGACGGCAACCATCCTTCTTCTTCTGGAAAGTCCGGCAGCATCAGCCCGAAATCCGCCTGCAACATGGCTCGCAGCGACAGATTGGTCTCCAGATCCTGATCGCGGAAGGCCAGCCTGAACTGGCCGCGTGCGCTGTCGCGCTCAAGATCCACAGGCAATAACACGAGCGGAGCATACCGCACTAGGTCCGACGATTCACTTTCGTACCATTCCACAAAACCGAGCGCAAGGTACAGGACGCTGATTCCCTGCTCTTCCTCCATGGAGGAAGCATCCCGGTAGAGCGTAAGCAGCTTCTTCTGCAGCGCTTCCTGCGTGAACTTAGTCTGCAGGAAGGAATCCGTATGCCGGGCGGCGGAAGTTCCTTCGTGCCATGACGGCACGAAGATCGTCTCATCTATTTCGTCGATATCAAAGCCGTCACCGGAGGAAGGCTTAAAGCGCATTTTCTTGCGCTTCACATACAGAATCTTGAACACTTCGTCTGAGTGCTCATCGTAGATGTCAATCTGCTTGCCACGCGGCTTATGCAGACGTGAATTGGTCAGGCGGTTGCGTTTGCTGATGTCAATGAGCTTCTTGCGCAGTTCATTGACTGCCGTACGCATGCCGGCGACAGGCATGTTCGTTTCCAAGGTCACTGTGCTCTGTTTTGAACTCGAATGTGCGGCACGAATAGTGGTCCGCCATATCTGACTTGCCTGCGCCATAATACAATATGACCATCCATTTGTGCAGCAAGAGATCCATTCTTCTATGGCGGGGCTGTTCGGTCCTGAACGTTTAGACGTCAGCCGCGAACCGGTATTTGCTAACGGGAGGCACATGACGGCGCAGATCTGGGATACGGACCGGTTTCAGAACGAGGCAGCCGAGACGCGAAACCTGGCTGACGCTATTGAGCGAGTCCATGGGGAAACCGGCCCGCCCTAAGGCGCCCGCTTGGCATAGCAGTTCTGCAGGACAAGATCACCCAGTATGCGGTGGTGAAGTGCCTTCTGGAGTTATTCCGAGGGTGCGCCAGGCTAACTGGCAGGATATAGCGGGTGAAAGTCCCGTGTTATGAAGCTTAAACCAGGTACATATCTCCGCGAGCCGTGCGTGGTCATCCGTGAGGGTGGGCGCGAAGCGTCGGTAGCGGTACGTGTGGCCAGGGACATTGAGCACCGAAAGAGACATTATCTGGGTCGCCGAGGTTTTCCTCTATGCCGAAGGCAACATGTTCGTCCTCGCTATGGTGAGAGGGCGGACAGGCCCACGGTGTCCGAGACCCCATGGACGCACGCAAGTATCCTGTCGGGACCTGGGAGGTCTCTCCACTACCTATCCCTTTGGGGAAGGTCGCCAAAGCGTAGGCTAAATGCTGATCGGAGGACGTACGGTGGAGAGAAGTCAGATGCGACGATACAGTGTGCTGGGCAGCGCCCAGATCAGGTGGGTTCAAATCCCACTGGCGCCCGGATAGGGGGTGCCATATCCAAAGACGGGACTCCCTACCATTTTGTCAAGTACGAAGCAAGAAAAAAATGTCATTCAAATCGAAAAAAAAGCGCAAGCCCCAAGCAGGTTCTTGGAGACTGCGAATGATGTGTCATTGCACGTCTGACTCTGGAGCCATCGCTCAATGGCGAGGGCTTGGAAAGGTCCGTAGCCTCCTTTACTGCGCAGCGGGCATCGGTTATTGTCCATAGGCTTCTGATATGATCCTTCAACTTTGGCCTTGAGGCCGGATGAGCCAGCGATCAGGCGGCAGCAGTCCTGCGACCGGAATCGAAGAGTGTGCCGTCGCGCAGCATGGCGCAGGCGACGGCCAGCAACCGGTCTGCGACCGAGCGCAGGGCGCGGCCGTGGGTGTGGCCGCGCTCGCGCAAGGCGCGGTACTTGGCCCGGCTGATGGGATCGTGCTGGACGGCCACCCTGCTCCAGTGATAGACGGCGTTTACCAGGCGGCGTTGGCAGGCCCGTCGGCGGACTACGCGCCATATTTTGCCGGATCGTCGGGTGACCGGTGCGACGCCGGATAAACAGCGCAGGGCCTGGTAGTCCCGGGAGCGGATGGGGCCCGATGCCTCCGAGAGCAGTGTCGCCAGGACAACGTGCCCTACACCTGGCAGTGACGAAAGGATCGCGGCGTCACGCGGCGTACGGGGTTTCCCAGACGGGGGCTCCTCGCTGTCAGCGGGCCCCTTTTCGCTGTCAGCGGGGTCCTTTTCGCTGTCGGAGGGGTCCTTTTCGCTGTCGGAGGGGTCCTTTTCGCTGTCGGAGGGGTCCTTTTTGCTGTCGGAGGAGGCCTCCTCGCTGTCGGAGAGTCTTTCGAGGATGGCGGCAATGGCGCACTGGGCACCGCTGATCTGCTTCGCGACCAACTCGAGCCGCTCTGCAAGGTATCGGATATGAGAGGTTGCGGCCTCTACGACGCCGGGGGCAACGGTTACGGCTTTGGCACGCAGCGTCTGGATAACCTCCTCGGCTTTGAAGCGCCGTATGCGGTGTTTCTTCAACAACTTGGCCACAGAGGAGGGTCGCACCCGGCGGGCAGCCGTTGGCGTGGGCGCGAGCTTCCAGAGGGCCAGCACCCATGGCGCGGAAAGATCGGCCTTGAGTTCAAGGAACTGTGGGTAGTAGCGCCAGAGCTGGTCGCGGAGGCGGTTGGTGAGGCGGGTGCGCTCGGCGGTCAGCTCATCGGTCATGCGCGACCATTCGCGCAGCTCTACAATCTCGGCATCCAGCGGATCAAGCGCGCGCAGGCAATCCGGATCAGTGCGGACCGCGTCTGCCAGTACACGAGCGTCCCTACGGTCATCTTTGGCGCCCGCAGGCGAAAAACGATCCCGGAAGCGATCCAGCTGCTTGGGATTGATGGAAAAGACCTGAAACCCGCGCTCGAGCAGGCTGTCTACGACCGGGCCGTGAGGCGTCTCGATGGCGGTCGCAACGTGCCCGGCCTCGCAGGGTGCGCAGCCGAGCATCCAGTCGAGCATTTGGCCGATCCCCTCACCGGAGTGCGGGAAGGCCTTCTCGCCGAGGACCGTGCCGTCAGAGGCGAGAACGCAGGCCTGATGGGACTGGGAGCCCCAGTCAATGCCAGCAAAGATGGTCGGTTGAGAATGCGTGGATATGGTGGTTACCTCCTTTGTGAATGATGAGTGATGTATGACTGCGAGTCGCCGTGACGTTCCATCAGTCCCTGTATCGGTGCTCCAAGGCACGGACTCCCTACGGGGGGTATGTCACAGCACTCACCCGGGGCACAGATCCCGCCTAGGCGCTCGAAGCCGCAGGGGGTAATTGGTTGCTCCCGGGGAGTTGACTCGTGCTGACGCGACGCAAACGGAGCACAACGTTTCGTCGAAAGCAAGAAAAACGAGCTGGCTAAGTTTGGGATCATAGACTGTTAATCATGACTTCCGCCTTCTCCACCCCATAGATCACTCTACCGACTTACTCCGTTAAGCATCACGAACAAGATACAGGGGTAATGCCTCGTCGGCCGGGATGTACCGATAAGCAAAGGTCTAAACGGGCACCGAGTTGGAAACGACGGAAACAGCCAAGACAGGCGCTAAGTCGGGACATTGTCGCGAGACAACCGGAGGGCAGGGTGTCCACCGCGAGGTGGAATCTGAAGGGCTTGAGGAGCAGTACCGGGCCGTAGTCAAGGGGGCGACCCCACGGACGAATCGGTCGGCCAAAGACGGGGCAAGGTCGAGCCGGCTGTATTTCGGCGAAGGCGTTCTTATCCACCCGTCGAACCAAGGTGTGTGCGAACGGCACGGTACGGAAGATCTGGACGTAACCCCAGGAGGGCTCGTCACGTTCCCGGGTGGCATCGGGATAACAGCCCCTATAACCCGTAAGGGGAAGTGGGAACGGATGCGTGGCGAGTCGTCGGACGACTGCATAGTACCACAAGCCCGTCGAAAGTCGGGTGACCGCGCAAGCGGCGACCGGGTGGGTCGGGGAAGGCAGTCGGCAAAGGTGGTTTGGAGCGAGGTAATGGTAAGCAGCGAGTAAAGTCGATGAGGTGGAACAGTTCCTTTAGTGAAAGACCCGTACATCATCGGCCCAGGAGACTGTCACATTGGCTCAATCCAACAGGTGAGCGGAAGGTCCACTCGTTAGTGGACAAGGTGTACAAGCGGAAGAATCTGGAGTTGGCCTGGAAGAAGGTGAAGCAAGGACGGGGGGCGGGCGGTGTGGACGGAGAGACCCTGGAGACGTTCGAGGCATCGCTTGAAGCGAACCTGGAGCGTATGCATCAGGAGCTCAAAGACGGCACCTACACGCCCCAGCCGGTCCGCGCGCACCGTATTCCCAAGGCGGGCCAGCCGGGGGCGTACCGCACCCTGGGAATCCCGACGATTTACGATCGGGTAGTCCAGCAAGCGATACTGAACCGGTTGGAACCGATCTTCGAGCCGGTATTCGATGCAGCCAGCTTCGGGTACCGGAAAGGGAGATCCACACGGGGTGCACTTCGCAAGGTGTGGAGAGAGCTAAACGCGGGCAGCAGGTGGGTGGTGGATGCGGATCTGAAAGACTTTTTCGGATCGGTCGATCATGACAAGCTGATTGCACTAGTTCAGCAGCGTGTATCGGATGGTCGCATCTTGGGCCTGCTCAAGCAGATGCTCAAGGCCGGGTGTGTAGTAGAAGGCAAGCGCGTAGCGACGACGCACGGCACCCCGCAAGGCGGGGTGATCTCTCCCTTGTTGAGTAACATTCTGTTGACTCCGTTTGATCGGGAGATGCGACATCGCGGGTATCAGTTGACCCGTTACGCGGATGACTGGGTCGTCACGTGTAGCTCGGCCAGCGAAGCCCGTGCGGCCTTAGCGGTCGCTGAGAAGCTGTTGAAGACGTTGGGCGTAACCCTGAACCTCAAAAAGACCCGAATCGTCCATATCAAGTATGGCTTCGAGTATTTGGGGTACAAGATCAAGCGTGGGAGCCGGCCCTTGCGGCTGTCTGCCGCACAGATCAAAAGTGGAGTACGTAATGGCGATCTCTACGCCATTCCGAGGGAGAAGTCCGTTAAGCGTTTCCAGGACCAGATCCGACGGCGCACGCGCCGAGCGGCTCCGGTATCCACACAGCAGCTGATTACGCAGATCAATCCGGTCATTCGCGGATGGGGCCAATACTATTGCAGGGATCACATGCGCAGACTCTTCAACCGACTCGATCGCTGGATCGAGTGACGCATATGGTCGCACCGACACAAACGCTGGCGTAACGCGGGCTGGAAACAGCTTCCGACACGCAAGCTGTGCGCGGAGTACGGTCTTGTACGCTTGACTTCATTGATTCCTTCCTTGAACCCTCGACGAGACACCTTTGTGAAAGCGGCCTACGGGTGCGTCAGGCTAACTGACGCAGTACAGCGGGTGAAAGTCCCGTGTCATGAAAGTTTAACCAACTGCATGTCTCCGCGAGCCGTGCGTTGTCCCTCGTGAGGGTGACAGCGAAGCGTCGGTAGCGGCACGTGTGGCCAGGGCTAATGAGCACCGAAAAAGCTATTGTCCGGGATGCCGAGACTTTCCGTATGGTCGAAGGCAACATCTGCTCCACCGCTATGGTGAGGAGGAGCGGAGTCCCGCGGTGTCCGAGAACCCAGGGACGCACGTACGTACTGTGTCGGGACCTGAGAGGTCTCCTTGCTGCCCAGCGCTTCGGGCGGGGCCGCCAAAGTCAAGGCGAAAGCCGAGCGGAGGATGCACGGCAGGGAGAAGTCAGATGCGATGATAAGGTGTGCTGGGCAGCGCCCAGATCAGGTGGGTTCAAATCCCACTGGCGCCCGGATAGGGGGTGCCATATCCAAAGACGGGGGTAATGCCTCGTCGGCCGGGATGTACCGATAAGCAAAGGTCTAAACGGGCACCGAGTTGGAAACGACGGAAACAGCCAAGACAGGCGCTAAGTCGGGACATTGTCGCGAGACAACCGGAGGGCAGGGTGTCCACCGCGAGGTGGAATCTGAAGGGCTTGAGGAGCAGTACCGGGCCGTAGTCAAGGGGGCGACCCCATGGACGAATCGGTCGGCCAAAGACGGGGCAAGGTCGAGCCGGCCTTATTGCGGCGAAGGCGTTCTTATCCACCCGTCGAATCAAGGTGTGTGCGAACGGCACGGTACGGAAGATCTGGTTGTGGTGCGCCAGGCTAACTGGTGCTTTATAGGGGGTGCAAGTCCCCCGTTGCGAAAGACTAACCATCTACGCATCCCCTCGAGCCGTGCGTTTGTTCCCGTGAGGGTGCAGACGAAGCGTCGGCAGAGGCGCGTGTGGGCGGGGCTAATGAGCACCGAAAGAATCATTGTTCGGGATGCCGAGGCTTTCACATCGGTCGAAGGCAATACCTTCTTCGCCGCTAGTGTTATGTCCCAGTAATACGCGACGTTAAACGTTGAATCTTACTGAAGATCGAGTCCGCCGTAGCAACCCAAACAAACGGCGTCGCCTCCTCATTGTACGCTGCAATGAACTGCTCGATGGTCTGCTTTAACTGCTTTACGCTTGTAAACGAACCCCGTTTGATCGCGCGCCGACTGATTAGGCCAAACCACCGTTCAACCTGGTTCAGCCACGATGCGGAGGTAGGCGTGAAGTGAAGGTGGTAACGAGGCCGCTTGGACAGCCACGCCATAACTTTCGGATGCTTGTGCGTTGCGTAGTTGTCCAAGATCAAGTGCAGGTCCAGATCCTTCGGAGTTTCGCGCTCGAGCAGTCGCAAAAAGGAGAGAAACTCCTGATGCCGATGCCGCGCCATGCATTTCCCAATTACCTTGCCCGTGGCTATGTTGAGTGCTGCGAACAGTGTAGTCGTGCCATGGCGGATGTAGTCATGGGTGTACCCCTCTACATAGCCCAGCCCCAATGGCAACGTGGGCTGGGAGCGGTTGAGTGCTTGTATTTGGCTCTTTTCGTCCACGCACAACACGATCGCGTGATCGGGCGGGTTTAGATATAGCCCGGTGATGTCGCGAACCTTTTCGATAAAGAAGGGATCGCTGGACAGCTTGAACGTCCTGCTGCGATGGGGTTTGAGCCCAAAGAGGGCAAACCAGCGCTGCACTGTGCTCTTAGACACGCCTTCGGCCTCGGCCATCAGGCGAACGCTCCAAGCATTCGCATGGGCGGGCTTCTGTTGCAGCGCACGATTAATCACCTGGGCCACTTTCTCGTCATCGTGCGTTCGGGGCCGTCCCGGACGCAGCTCGTCGTGGAGCCCTTGCAAGCCACGGTCCAAGAACCGGCTCCGCCATTTGCTTACGGTGGACGCGGATACTCCCAGCGCACGGGCAACCGCAGCATTGGTGTCCCCAGCAGCGCAGGCCAGAATGGTCTTCGCTCTTTGAACCATGCCGTGGGGCATAGTAGTGGATTTCGACAAGGCGACGAGCTGGTTTCGCTGCTCATTAGAGAGAACTAGGGGCGCAAGTTTTCTTCCGCGACGCATAGACTTCTGGCATGGATGGTGAAGTCATTAATATACGTCGCTTATTAATGGGACACAACACTAGCGGTGAGGCGCAGGAGGGTCCCGCGGTGTCTAAGAACCCAGGCACGCACGTATGTAATGCACCGGGACCTGGGAGGTCTCTCCATTGCCCAACCCCTCGGGGAGGGCCGCCAAAGCGTAGGCTAAATGCTGATCAGAGGATGCACGGTGGAGAGAAATCAGACGCGATGATAGTAGCTTTGAAGCCGGCGAACAAAGCGTGGGTGCCCACGTGGCGGAGCTGGTGGAGCGAAGCGTCGCGCCCAAGGGGAAATCGCGAAGCCCTGCACGTACCGGACACAGAGCCGGATTCTGCGTGTCCCATGGGGTGGACCGGTTACGGCTGCGGGTCGGCTTGCCGACTTGCTAACGTCATGCGCGCTGGCGCTACCCAAGGGAGGAGCCGGATGCGTTAGCGCGCACGTCCGGATCTGTGCGGGGCCCCCGGGGAAATCCGGGGGCTACCGCGATACCCCAGGAGGGCTCGTCACGTTCCCGGGTGGCACCGGGATAACAGCCCCTATAACCCGTAAGGGGAAGTGGGAACGGATGCGTGGCGAGTCGTCGGACGACTGCATAGTACCACAAGCCCGTCGAAAGTCGGGTGACCGCGCAAGCGGCGACCGGGTGGGTCGGGGAAGGCGGTCGGCAAAGGTGGTTTGGAATGGAGAGATTGCGATCAGCGAGTAAAGTCGATGAGGTGGAACAGTTCCTTTAGTGAAAGACCCGTACATCATCGGCTGAGGAGACTGTCGCATTGGGCTCAATCCAACAGGGGAGAGGAAGGTCTACACCACAGTGGAGTACGGCCAAGTACGATTGATTTCACTGGAACCTTCCTTGAACCCTCGACGAGACACCTTTGTGAAAGCGGCTTACGGGTGCGTCAGGCTAACTGACGCAGTACAGCGGGTGAAAGTCCCGTGTCATGAAAGTTTAACCAACTGCATGTCTCCGCGAGCCGTGCGTTGTCCCTCGTGAGGGTGACAGCGAAGCGTCGGTAGCGGCACGTGTGGCCAGGGCTAATGAGCACCGAAAAAGCTATTGTCCGGGATGCCGAAACTTTCCGTATGGTCGAAGGCAACATCTGCTCCACCGCTATGGTGAGGAGGAGCGGAGTCCCGCGGTGTCCGAGAACCCAGGGACGCACGTACGTACTGTGTCGGGACCTGAGAGGTCTCCTTGCTGCCCAGCGCTTCGGGCGGGGCCGCCAAAGTCAAGGCGAAAGCCGAGCGGAGGATGCACGGCAGGGAGAAGTCAGATGCGATGATAAGAGCTATGAAGCCGGCGAACAAAGCGTGGGTGCCCACGTGGCGGAGCTAGTGGAGCAAAGCGTCGCACCCAAGGGGAAACCGCGAAGCCCTGCACGTACCGGACGCTGAGCCGGATTTTGCGTGCCCCATGGGGTGGATCGGTTACGGCTGCGGGTCGGCTTGCCGACTTGCTAACGTCATGCGCGACAGCGCGACCCAAGGGAGGAGCCGGATGCGTTAGCGCGCACGTCCGGATCTGTCCGGGGCCCCTGGGGAAACCCGGGGGCTACCGGGATGTGCGTCAGGCTAACTGACGCAGTACAGCGGGTGAAAGTCCCGTGTCATGAAAGTTTAACCAACTGCATGTCTCCGCGAGCCGTGCGTTGTCCCTCGTGAGGGTGACAGCGAAGCGTCGGTAGCGGCACGTGTGGCCAGGGCTAATGAGCACCGAAAAAGCTATTGTCCGGGATGCCGAGACTTTCCGTATGGTCGAAGGCAACATCTGCTCCACCGCTATGGTGAGGAGGAGCGGAGTCCCGCGGTGTCCGAGAACCCAGGGACGCACGTACGTACTGTGTCGGGACCTGAGAGGTCTCCTTGCTGCCCAGCGCTTCGGGCGGGGCCGCCAAAGTCAAGGCGAAAGCCGAGCGGAGGATGCACGGCAGGGAGAAGTCAGATGCGATGATAAGGTGTGCTGGGCAGCGCCCAGATCAGGTGGGTTCAAATCCCACTGGCGCCCGGATAGGGGGTGCCATATCCAAAGACGGGGGTAATGCCTCGTCGGCCGGGATGTACCGATAAGCAAAGGTCTAAACGGGCACCGAGTTGGAAACGACGGAAACAGCCAAGACAGGCGCTAAGTCGGGACATTGTCGCGAGACAACCGGAGGGCAGGGTGTCCACCGCGAGGTGGAATCTGAAGGGCTTGAGGAGCAGTACCGGGCCGTAGTCAAGGGGGCGACCCCATGGACGAATCGGTCGGCCAAAGACGGGGCAAGGTCGAGCCGGCCTTATTGCGGCGAAGGCGTTCTTATCCACCCGTCGAATCAAGGTGTGTGCGAACGGCACGGTACGGAAGATCTGGTTGTGGTGCGCCAGGCTAACTGGTGCTTTATAGGGGGTGCAAGTCCCCCGTTGCGAAAGACTAACCATCTACGCATCCCCTCGAGCCGTGCGTTTGTTCCCGTGAGGGTGCAGACGAAGCGTCGGCAGAGGCGCGTGTGGGCGGGGCTAATGAGCACCGAAAGAATCATTGTTCGGGATGCCGAGGCTTTCACATCGGTCGAAGGCAATACCTTCTTCGCCGCTAGCGGTGAGGCGCAGGAGGGTCCCGCGGTGTCTAAGAACCCAGGCACGCACGTATGTAATGCACCGGGACCTGGGAGGTCTCTCCATTGCCCAACCCCTCGGGGAGGGCCGCCAAAGCGTAGGCTAAATGCTGATCAGAGGATGCACGGTGGAGAGAAATCAGACGCGATGATAGTAGCTTTGAAGCCGGCGAACAAAGCGTGGGTGCCCACGTGGCGGAGCTGGTGGAGCGAAGCGTCGCGCCCAAGGGGAAATCGCGAAGCCCTGCACGTACCGGACACAGAGCCGGATTCTGCGTGTCCCATGGGGTGGACCGGTTACGGCTGCGGGTCGGCTTGCCGACTTGCTAACGTCATGCGCGCTGGCGCTACCCAAGGGAGGAGCCGGATGCGTTAGCGCGCACGTCCGGATCTGTGCGGGGCCCCCGGGGAAATCCGGGGGCTACCGCGATACCCCAGGAGGGCTCGTCACGTTCCCGGGTGGCACCGGGATAACAGCCCCTATAACCCGTAAGGGGAAGTGGGAACGGATGCGTGGCGAGTCGTCGGACGACTGCATAGTACCACAAGCCCGTCGAAAGTCGGGTGACCGCGCAAGCGGCGACCGGGTGGGTCGGGGAAGGCGGTCGGCAAAGGTGGTTTGGAATGGAGAGATTGCGATCAGCGAGTAAAGTCGATGAGGTGGAACAGTTCCTTTAGTGAAAGACCCGTACATCATCGGCTGAGGAGACTGTCGCATTGGGCTCAATCCAACAGGGGAGAGGAAGGTCTACACCACAGTGGAGTACGGCCAAGTACGATTGATTTCACTGGAACCTTCCTTGAACCCTCGACGAGACACCTTTGTGAAAGCGGCTTACGGGTGCGTCAGGCTAACTGACGCAGTACAGCGGGTGAAAGTCCCGTGTCATGAAAGTTTAACCAACTGCATGTCTCCGCGAGCCGTGCGTTGTCCCTCGTGAGGGTGACAGCGAAGCGTCGGTAGCGGCACGTGTGGCCAGGGCTAATGAGCACCGAAAAAGCTATTGTCCGGGATGCCGAAACTTTCCGTATGGTCGAAGGCAACATCTGCTCCACCGCTATGGTGAGGAGGAGCGGAGTCCCGCGGTGTCCGAGAACCCAGGGACGCACGTACGTACTGTGTCGGGACCTGAGAGGTCTCCTTGCTGCCCAGCGCTTCGGGCGGGGCCGCCAAAGTCAAGGCGAAAGCCGAGCGGAGGATGCACGGCAGGGAGAAGTCAGATGCGATGATAAGAGCTATGAAGCCGGCGAACAAAGCGTGGGTGCCCACGTGGCGGAGCTAGTGGAGCAAAGCGTCGCACCCAAGGGGAAACCGCGAAGCCCTGCACGTACCGGACGCTGAGCCGGATTTTGCGTGCCCCATGGGGTGGATCGGTTACGGCTGCGGGTCGGCTTGCCGACTTGCTAACGTCATGCGCGACAGCGCGACCCAAGGGAGGAGCCGGATGCGTTAGCGCGCACGTCCGGATCTGTCCGGGGCCCCTGGGGAAACCCGGGGGCTACCGGGATGAAAACCGTACGAGCCGTTTGAGCGGCGGACGGAGGTTAGCCCTTCGGGGCGCCTCCTCCGACCCGACAGCTATGAAGCCGGCGAACAAAGCGTGGGTGCCCACGTGGCGGAGCTAGTGGAGCAAAGCGTCGCACCCAAGGGGAAACCGCGAAGCCCTGCACGTACCGGACGCTGAGCCGGATTTTGCGTGCCCCATGGGGTGGATCGGTTACGGCTGCGGGTCGGCTTGCCGACTTGCTAACGTCATGCGCGACAGCGCGACCCAAGGGAGGAGCCGGATGCGTTAGCGCGCACGTCCGGATCTGTCCGGGGCCCCTGGGGAAACCCGGGGGCTACCGGTGTGCCAGGCATGGTCAACAGCTTGGAGGTGAAAGTCCTCTATCCAGCCAGATGACGGCGAAGGATTAGCGAAGCGCAAGGGCGTCGCCGCGAGGCGGGGTCTGAAGGAAGCGTGTAGCAAACCCGCGACCTGATGAACAAGAACCGAATACGAGGCCTACCCGATCGGACGAGCGAGCCGGTTATCGCAAAGTCCGCGTCATCTATGCGTCGGGGTGGTACATTCGGCAGGTGTGCGGGGAAGGCGGTTGGTCTTACCCTGGGAGATCTGCGTTGTGTCCGGCCAAGCCGGACTGAACGTGTCGTAAGGCATGTGATCGCAGCGCAGAAGTCAGCAGAGGGCATACTAGTCGGCATAGCCGATGAAGGCCCGAACAATGGACAGGGATAGTAGGACGGGAAGCTCATGCGAACAATGCGGCAGAATATTCAGCTAACGCTGCCATTCACGTGGGACAGCCCCGGTGAATCCGGTGGAGCCCACGAGGAAGGGACCGAAGTTCGCGCGGCGCAACCCGAAACCGAACTCCCGGCACGCTCGGCCTGGTGGCCTTGGCACCCAAGCCGGTTCGCTCAAGTCCATTGAACCGCCGTGTACGGACCCGTACGCACGGTGGTGTGGGAGGGTGGGGGCCGTGAGGCCCCTCCCTATCCCGATGTGTGCCAGGCATGGCCAACAGCTTGGAGGTGAAAGTCCTCTATCCAGCCAGATGACGGCGAAGGATTAGCGAAGCGCAAGGGCGTCGCCGCGAGGCGGGGTCTGAAGGAAGCGTGTAGCAAACCCGCGACCTGATGAACAAGAACCGAATACGAGGCCTACCCGATCGGACGAGCGAGCCGGTTATCGCAAAGTCCGCGTCATCTATGCGTCGGGGTGGTAGATTCGGCAGGTGTGCGGGGAAGGCGGTTGGTCTTACCCTGGGAGATCTGCGTTGTGTCCGGCCAAGCCGGACTGAACGTGTCGTAAGGCATGTGATCGCAGCGCAGAAATCAGCAGAGGGCATACTAGTCGGCATAGCCGATGAAGGCCCGAACAATGGACAGGGATAGTAGGACGGGAAGCTCATGCGAACAATGCGGCAGAATATTCAGCTAACGCTGCCATTCACGTGGGACAGCCCCGGTGAATCCGGTGGAGCCCACGAGGAAGGGACCGAAGTTCGCGCGGCGCAACCCGAAACCGAACTCCCGGCACGCTCGGCCTGGTGGCCTTGGCACCCAAGCCGGTTCGCTCAAGTCCATTGAACCGCCGTGTACGGACCCGTACGCACGGTGGTGTGGGAGGGTGGGGGCCGTGAGGCCCCTCCCTATCCCGATGGATGAAAACCGTACGGGCCGTTTGAGCGGCGGACGGAGGTTAGCCCTACGGGGCGCCTCCTCCGACCCGACAGCTATGAAGCCGGCGAACAAAGCGGGGGTGCCCTCGTGGCGGAGTCAGTGGAGCGAAGCGTCGCACCCAAGGGGAAATCGTGAAGTTTCACACGTACCGGACACAGCGTCGGATACTGCGTGTCACAGGGGACGGATCGGTTACGGCTGCGGGTCGGTTTGCCGACCTGCTAACGTCATGCGCGACGGCGCGACCCAAGGGAGGAGCCGGATGCGTTAACGCGCACGTCCGGATCTGTGCGGGGCCCCCGGGAAATCCGGGGGCTACCGGTGTGCCAGGCATGGCCAACAGCTTGGAGGTGAAAGTCCTCTATCCAGCCAGATGACGGCGAAGGATTAGCGAAGCGCAAGGGCGTCGCCGCGAGGCGGGGTCTGAAGGAAGCGTGTAGCAAACCCGCGACCTGATGAACAAGAACCGAATACGAGGCCTACCCGATCGGACGAGCGAGCCGGTTATCGCAAAGTCCGCGTCATCTATGCGTCGGGGTGGTACATTCGGCAGGTGTGCGGGGAAGGCGGTTGGTCTTACCCTGGGAGATCTGCGTTGTGTCCGGCCAAGCCGGACTGAACGTGTCGTAAGGCATGTGATCGCAACGCAGAAGTCAGCAGAGGGTGCGCCAGGCTAACTGGCAGGATATAGCGGGTGAAAGTCCCGTGTTATGAAGCTTAAACCAGGTACATATCTCCGCGAGCCGTGCGTGGTCATCCGTGAGGGTGGGCGCGAAGCGTCGGTAGCGGTACGTGTGGCCAGGGACATTGAGCACCGAAAGAGACATTATCTGGGTCGCCGAGGTTTTCCTCTATGCCGAAGGCAACATGTTCGTCCTCGCTATGGTGAGAGGGCGGACAGGCCCACGGTGTCCGAGACCCCATGGACGCACGCAAGTATCCTGTCGGGACCTGGGAGGTCTCTCCACTACCTACCCCTTCGGGGAAGGTCGCCAAAGCGTAGGCTAAATGCTGATCGGAGGACGTACGGTGGAGAGAAGTCAGATGCGACGATACAGTGTGCTGGGCAGCGCCCAGATCAGGTGGGTTCAAATCCCACTGGCACCCGGATAGGGGGTGCCATATCCAAAGACGGGGGTAATGCCTCGTCGGCCGGGATGTACCGATAAGCAAAGGTCTAAACGGGCACCGAGTTGGAAACGACGGAAACAGCCAAGACAGGCGCTAAGTCGGGACATTGTCGCGAGACAACCGGAGGGCAGGGTGTCCACCGCGAGGTGGAATCTGAAGGGCTTGAGGAGCAGTACCGGGCCGTAGTCAAGGGGGCGACCCCACGGACGAATCGGTCGGCCAAAGACGGGGCAAGGTCGAGCCGGCTGTATTTCGGCGAAGGCGTTCTTATCCACCCGTCGAACCAAGGTGTGTGCGAACGGCACGGTACGGAAGATCTGGACGTAACCCCAGGAGGGCTCGTCACGTTCCCGGGTGGCACCGGGATAACAGCCCCTATAACCCGTAAGGGGAAGTGGGAACGGATGCGTGGCGAGTCGTCGGACGACTGCATAGTACCACAAGCCCGTCGAAAGTCGGGTGACCGCGCAAGCGGCGGCCGGGTGGGTCGGGGAAGGCAGTCGGCAAAGGTGGTTTGGAATGGAGAGATTGCGATCAGCGAGTAAAGTCGATGAGGTGGAACAGTTCCTTTAGTGAAAGACCCGTACATCATCGGCTGAGGAGACTGTCGCATTGGGCACAATCCAACAGGGGAGAGGAAGGTCTACACCACAGTGGAGTACGGCCATGTACGATTGATTCCACTGAAACCTTCCTTGAACCCTCCACGAGACACCTTTGTGAAAGCGGCTTACGGGAAAACCGTACGAGCCGTTTGAGCGGCGGACGGAGGTTAGCCCTTCGGGGCGCCTCCTCCGACCCGACAGCTATGAAGCCGGCGAACAAAGCGGGGGTGCCCTCGTGGCGGAGTCAGTGGAGCGAAGCGTCGCACCCAAGGGGAAATCGTGAAGTTTCACACGTACCGGACACAGCGTCGGATACTGCGTGTCACAGGGGACGGATCGGTTACGGCTGCGGGTCGGTTTGCCGACCTGCTAACGTCATGCGCGACGGCGCGACCCAAGGGAGGAGCCGGATGCGTTAACGCGCACGTCCGGATCTGTGCGGGGCCCCCGGGAAATCCGGGGGCTACCGCGATGCAAAGTAGTCGGCACAGCTGACGAAGGCCCGAACAATGGACAGGGGTAGTAGGACGGGAAGCTCATGCGACCAATGCGGCAGAATATCCAGCTAACGCTGCCATTCACGTGGGACAGCCCCGGTGAATCCGGTGGAGCCCACGAGGAAGGGACCGAAGTTCGCGCGGCGCAACCCGAAACCGAACTCCCGGCACGCTCGGCCTGGTGGCCTTGGCACCCAAGCCGGTTCGCTCAAGTCCATTGAACCGCCGTGTACGGACCCGTACGCACGGTGGTGTGGGAGGGTGGGGGCCGTGAGGCCCCTCCCTATCCCGATCGATGGCTGAGTTTCTAACGAAGAAAAAGGCCGCCAGCCGCCCAAAGAACTGGCAAGACAAGGACGTGCACGAGCGAGCTAAAGCGATTGCGGGGAGGCTACTGACAGGTCTGCCGAAACCGCAAAAGGCTCCCGCCTAAGCTGGGGCAAGTGCAAAGTCAAGTATTTAATCGCCAAAAAATAACCGAATAGACCGGGAAAAACGACGCATCCGCACCTTCGGTGATAGTGAACCTTATGCGCCCGAACATGAGTTAGGCTTGTAAAGCCAGCCGTTATTTTCCCGGGATTGAGCGCGAGGTGCGTCCGCTGGAGCAGTGCGCGCTGTGATTCGCGTATCGGGTAGCCACGCCCGCGGCAAGTACGTCGGGTGTCTTGAGCGCCCCCGATCGGGTGCGTGTCGTGGCGGCTTTGCGCTTGCCCGCAAGGTTCATTAGGGGGGGGCAAATCGAGGTGCTGATGAGGGGTAAGCGGGGCGCATCGAGGCTAAAGCCGCACGGGCACGAGTGGGCTTGCAGAAGAGGGCCGCACGGGCAATAGTGGACAAAGGTCATTTTTCCCTGCCGTTCCAGCCCATTCTGACTATCAAGTCGAAGCTGAATGTGCGCACAAGTTGATCGCGGTATAGAGAAATCCCAAGTCCAAAGAATCTCAATGGCATGACGCACACTCTGGCTTGCCTTGAAGTCTAAGCGCCCAGTCGAATTCAGACCAAATCGCGTTAGACAAGAAAACACCGGCCGAGACTCCTATGAAGTGAAGCCTCCCAATGCTTCCTATGCCAATGCCATATCCCGTATACGCACCGATCGACACACGATGAAAAGGCCTCAGATTTTGCAGCAGCTTGCGGTTTGGGTTTAGTATGATAAGCTCCACATTCAACAGTACGTCATAACGGTGCCTACGACTAATTAAAAAACCTGGGTACTCGTACTCCTTCCAACTCATGCCTAGGCCCACATCAAGGCTTGGCATAAGTATCCGATTTTGCCCGTTAGCAGCGAGAGGAACTAGCAGGCAGATCAGGAAGACCCATCTTGTCAGCATGCGCATCTGGGCACCTTGCTATTGCACCAGCAGCATGGAATGCGTTTCGACGCGATCCTCCGCCAGTATGGAGTAGAAATATTCCCCCGGCAGGCCAGTGACGAGACGTTAAAGATGGCACTTTGCGCGCCTGCTTCAAAGAGACGATCAGCCAGCGAAGTCATCTCGTGCCCGGTCGTGTCGCAGACCTTCAGCGTTACTGCCCTAGTCGCCGGCAGCGAAAAGCGAATCACCGTTGACAAATTGAACGGGTTCGAATAGTTGTGTTCCAGAATACGGACAGCATCCTCATCCATCCTCAACAATCACCCGCATAGTATCCATGGCAGAGGTCAAGCCACGCCCGCAACGGTCTGCAACTGTTACGCTGATCCTGTGTGATGAATGTCAATAGTCTTTCCCGGTTTGCGACAATTAAGAGTATCGGTTTGTGGAGGGGGACGCGCGTCTGGGGCCGGCCGGCTCCAGATGCGCGAACGATTCTTTGCAATAGGGCTTCCTTCGCGATCTTCAGGCTCCGCGATTGGCACGGGTCCACGCCAGGTGACCGAGACCAAGTCGGAGGGACGAAATGCGTCGGAATCGGTGGAAGGTTTGGCGCGGAATATGCCATAGATCGCATCTTTACGCGGCCAAGCGACTGCTGAGAGAGCCGTTTTCGCGCAGCGAAAACGGTTGCTCGTCCCCGGGGGACGAGCAACCGTGCAAACACGGACTATGGGTTACAGGGCAGGGCTAACTCCTTTCAGCAGCACTTGATAAGGGGTATTGTATTGTTTAACATTGCAGGCCAGCGTGGTCGTACCGATCTATCCGGCAGAATGACCGAGCAGTGCTGGCTTTTACGCGGCTGGTATCGGATGTCGCTCTTCGGTCCACAAAGATATAACATGAACAATCATTTAGATTTGCGGCGATTCCTTGTCGCGCTGGCCATTGTGCCTTGGCTCCTGGCCCCGGCCTCGGCCCAGGAACTGTCCTTCACGCTCGTAGAGCAGTTGGCCATCGGGGATGACGAGGAAGCGCCAGTCGAGTACCTATTGTCATACCCCAAGCTGATCAGGACGGACTCGAAGGGCAACATCTATGTTCATGATAGAAGGCGTGCGGACGTTCGAGTCTTCGACACCAGCGGGCGGTACGTCACTACGATTGGGAGTAGAGGCGAGGGTCCTGGCGAAATGCAGGACATCATTGGCATTCATGTCGATGATCAGGATCGGCTGATCGTGGCCGATCGAATCAGTGCACGGTTCACGATCTTCACGGAGCTCGGCAATAGCCACGAAACAAAAGCCTTCGAGGTAGAGCGGACCATCCATCCAAGTCCAATCCTATCACTTGAAGATTCCTTTGTACTCAAGTACGTGAAATCGAGAGACGGTCCTGCTGGGAAACGCTCGGTGCTGCATCTGCACGACGCCGAGTTGAACTGGCTCGGGTCGTTTGCGCAGCTGGGGAACCTGTTTAACCTTGACATACCCTTCCAGAGGGAACAGTCCCGTGTGTCAGCTGCATTGAAGGTCGCAACGAACGGGTCGGATACGATAGTCTTGGCCCATGAGGTTTACGGTGGATACGTCTACCGATACACACGGTCGAATGACACCTGGGTTATGGACAAGCTGAAAGGCGGACCAGCTCCCAGAATTCCATATATCCTCGTGAGCGAGCGCGACTTTGAGGCGAACCTGGATTATCGCAGAGCGGCTATAGTAGGTTCATCACCGGAGGGGATCTACCGTGCGAAAATCTTGAACTGGAGTCTGGGCCTCGTAATTCTGGCCAATGGCGAGATTGTCAACTTTACGATGCAGACCCCGCTCGGTGACACTGGATATACCAGCGCGGAATTGTTCAGCCAAGACGGCACCCTTTTGGGGTATGGGCCGCTGCAGCTAGATGATCCCGAGTTGGATGGCAACAAGAGGGTTAAGACCTCCATTTCCATCCTGTGGCAAGATGCGGCAGGCCGCATATACCTTCGGCGGGAAAATGAAAGTGGCTTCTATGTGCTCAGTGTTGCCGAGCTAGTGGTCAGCCCGCTATGAACCGTGCGGAGTACGAAGGGCACCAAGGCTGACGCGTGTTTGGCATCGTTTATGAGTTGGCAGTGCGGGAGCGCGTGCGGCTCACGATAGAGCACGGGCGGCCTCTGGACAGGGGCCAGGATCGGAATCTGAGCCGCTGAGCCGCTGATGATGAATGTCAATAGTCTTCCCCGGTTTGCGACGATTAAATGTATCGGTTTGTTGAGGGGATGAGGGGGACGCGCGTCTGGGGCTGGCCGGCTCCAGGGGTGCGTTCCGGAAACCACCTGAACCTTCATTCGAGTCTGAGCGGCAAGACCCGTTGAACTACATCGAAGGGTAAGCGTCCTGGTACGCGGCCGGTGCGCAACTGCCTGCGTAGCACATGACGGTCATTGCCACTACAGTCGCAGAAGTACCAACAGTACCCTGCTGCGTGGGCTGAGGTCTGGTGCTCTGAAACTCAGTGCCCCGATACTGTTATGTCGTATGCGATCACCAACGGAGCGCCATTTTCAGCCGCAACTGTACCGTACGCTCTATCACCACGGACAGCCTCAACATTTAACCCTGTTGGCAGCTCGAATCGCCCAACTTCCTGACTGGTCTGGTCCAGGACAACCCAAGTGGTTTCCTGGGCACCAAAGGCGGTGCTAAGCTTCAGCCAGACACGCGCTTGATCATCTACAATGAGCTGATCGTATGCTGGCTTGTACCGGGGCAATGTGGCTGATTCCAAAGCCTTCCGTAGTCTCGGAATCTCCCCGGTCCTCTTAAGGAATTCCTCCCGGTCGGACCGGGTTACCGGCACTGGCGAGTGTTGCCAGACGATTGTTCCACGATCTCGGAAATCCAGTGACTTGATGCGAATGTCCACCGAACCACTCATACCATAGTATACAAGTCCTCCGTGTCCGACTTCAAACACCGGCCGCATGCCGAATGGCATAGGAAAACCGTATAAGGTTCCGGAAGACAACGGATAGTTCACGCGTTCCATGTCCGGCAGCACAACCAGAGGTCGAGCGTGCCGTTTGCCATCACCGAGGCTGAGTACGAATACGCTTTTAGAGCGTTCGGCACCTTCAAGGTCAAACAGCTCAGTGGAGCGGTGGTAACGAACAGCCATGCCTTGGCTTGATACACCCAGCAGCTCTAAAGGGTAACTAAGTTCTTCAGACGAAATCCTTAGAGTCCGTACGAATCGAAAATCATTGGGTGCAAACACCGTAACGCGTTGCAACTCATCATCCCAAACGTAAACGGAGTCCTTGGGTCCGTTGACTATGGATGATGTCCGCCTGAATTCTCCGGGTCCCTCGCCTTCCTTCCCGATAAGCCCCACCTCATTTCCGGTTGAAGACACTACGCTGACAGCATGCCCGTCAGCGATAAAGATCCTGTCCGCGGAATCCACCGAGATCTCTGGTATCCTGGCGAAAAACAGGCCGTCTGGAGCATCACCGATTCGAAATGCTTCTTCGAGCGTGATCCAATGCTGACCGCTGGTGAGGGGTACAGCAATCAGTATGCACAACCCAAATGCAAATAGCCTTCTTATGACATGCATCGCGTTCGTATCAAGCACGGCTATACTCCACAAATTCAATGGGCTGGCAGATCCTCATTTGGACGCCATCGGCTGAGGCTGTGCGGTGCAAGTGCCTCCCTCAGAGATCCATGTGAAACCACAGCTCCATGTGTGGACCCCTCGCCCGCCACGAGCTGACAGCAGGCCATCGCAACCGCTGTCGCAGCATGTGCCTCAGTGAGGATAGGCAACCTCAGGAGCCAGATGCCCAGGAACCTGGGCCAGAACAGGCAGAGAGCGGATCGGTTCCTGTTCATGACTGACCAGGGCTGGGCATGTTTGAGCATGTTCCCAGAGTACTACATAAACCCCTTCGAGTAGATTCGGCAAAGCATGGAGCCAGCATCGCCGAGTTGCAGCAGGCCAAGTGCTGGAAAGACCCCTCCGTGCACGCACTGCCTTCGCCTGTGCCGCCTGGGCCGGGTTTGGGGTCGCGGCCCACCTTCTGGCGAACCAATGCGGGCTTGAGCGTCACGCAGCCATGCTCGACTGCCGACTACAATCACGTTGAGCGGACTAAGGAACTCGCGGGCTCTATGACTTCAATCGTAGTCTTGCCCACCAAATCATTTGGCAGAGAGTGCATCCTCTCTCGTCGTATGGACTATACTGATTGCGTCTTCCGGGGAGGGAGCTACGGCCAAATGCCAAAGGGTGCAGTTCGCCTTCTCCACCAGTTGTCAAACCTGCGTGAATGCTTCGCGAAACACCCAGGCGCGAAGAGTCGAACGGCACCGCTACATATAGGCATCCTCGAACGAGTGCCGCGCACGGTCGGGCGCCTTTTGCAGCATGTGTATGGCCTGGCGCTGCCCGCGCACCTGCTCGCAGATGAGCAAGTCTATGGAGTCCTTCCGCCAACGGCGGCAGGCGTCTTTCTGCGCGTCACGTCGGACGAGGCGAAGCAGCTTAGGCAACGGACTACAGTTGCCGTGATTTAGATACGACTAAAGCGACTGATCGTACCGCTGTTCGAGCATATTTGCGCTACCTAACGTAACAATACGGCACGCCTTGTCACGCAGGTTCACTAAGTCACAAAGTGCTCCCACCCCTTGCGCGGAAGGGTATCCATGCGCCCGTCGCGGCATTTAACCACGACAGAGTCCGATGCGGCTGTAAAGCGCCCAATGGCCGTAAACGTTGACGGATCAAGTCCTCCCAGGTCATTCTCTGAAGCAGCAAACACGAGCTCGTAGTCTTCACCCCAAAACAGTGCGTAGTCCAGGGCATCTTCGCCAAGCAGTGTGGCGACCTCTACTGCAACCGCCGATACCGGCAGCGCGTCGGTGTCTACTATGGCGCCGCAGCGGCTGGCATCACAGAGGTGGTGGATTTCCGTGGCCAAGCCATCGGAAATGTCCGTCAGAGCATGCGGCCGAACCCCGCGTGTGCGCCAGTCCAGAATGACATCCAGTCGCGCTGCCGGATCAAAATGGGCCTTGAGTGCCGCTTCACAAGCTGCCCGCTGCTCCGAGCTATCTGCCAGCATCCACTGCAGCCCGGCGTGAGAGGCGCCAAGCATGCCCGTGATGCACAGCACGTCGCCAGGCTGGGCGCCACTTCGCAGCACCACGTCCTGTTCCAGCGCTTCGCCTACCACCGTGACCGATATCGAGAGCACCCGGGACCGTGTGGTGTCGCCACCGATGAGCGCAACGCCATACTCTTGCGCTCGCTCTTGCAGTCCCTGGTACAGAGATTCTATTGCCGCTACGCCCGTGCTGCCGGGCGCGCTGAGGGAGACGACTGCGCACTGCGGCTGGCCATTCATGGCCACAATGTCGCTGACGCTGGACGCCATCGCCTTGCGCCCTACCAGGCGAAAGGGCATACGGTCCGGCAAGAAGTGTTCGCCGGCTACCATAGTGTCGACCGTGACCAACAGCGCGCGCCCGGAGCCCATGCCGTATACGGCAGCGTCATCCCCGATGCCCTTGATCACGCCCGGCATTGGGCCGACAAGTGCCTGAAGCTGCGCGATGAGGCCAGCCTCGCCAATGTCGCCTAGCGTTTTCATCCGGGCAGGCATATCTTGCCTAAAATGGTTGGGCGGAGGGCTCCCGTGGCGCCGGGCATACTTGTCGGCCGACCGCTGATAGTTTCGTGAGCCAGCACGGCAAAGCAGAGCGCTTCCTTGGCATCGCTGTCGACCCCAAAACCATCGGAAGCAGCCACCTCCACGGGTGCAAAGCAATCCTGGAGCATGCGCATCAGCGTCTTGTTGCGCCGGCCGCCACCGGATACAATCAGGACTTCCAGGGGGTGTGTACCATGCACAAAGGCGCGGTACGCCCGGCAAACAGCGCGCGCGGTCAGCGCCGTAGCCGTCGCCAGGATGTCTTCCTTGGATAGCTCGCTGCATGCCGCCAGAAAGCGGCGCACGTACGCGGGGCCGTAACGCTCACGGCCGGTCGACTTGGGCGGGTGCATGAGGAAATATGCATCCGCCAGGAATTTACTGAGCACCGCCTCGGACGGGTGGCCCAGTGAAGCAGCGTGGCCATCACGGTCGAATGGCATGCCGAGCAGTATTTCTGCCACCGCATCAAGGACCATGTTCCCGCACCCCGTGTCGAAGCCATAGACATCCTTGCTGTTTCCGCCCGACGGCAGCACGGTCAGGTTAGCGATGCCGCCCACGTTAAGCAGGCCACGCGTCTGGTTCCTATCGCCAAAGACGACATAGTCGTAGTATGGTACCAGCGGCGCACCCTGGCCGCCGAGCGCCATATCCGCCATCCGAAAGTCCCCAACTACCGGAACCCGCAAGAGGTTGGCGAGCACCGACGGATCACCGATCTGCAGCGTGGATGCCACCGCCATTTCAGCGCAGGGTGAGGCATCCGGCGCGTGCCGTATCGTTTGTCCGTGCGATCCGACCAGATCCAGCGCTTTAACGCCGGCCGCCTTCATCGCGCTAAGGATGCAGCGGGCGTATTCGTGTGCAACCCGAACGTTGAGTTGCGACAGCATGGTAACCGAAAAGGCCTCGCTTGTTGCCGCCTCCATCAGCAGCGTACGTAACGAAGGGCTGTAGGGTGTGGTGGAAAAGCCTTTCTGCGAGACTTCTATTGAGGGGCCGTGCCCTGCGATGTGGGCAATCGCCACATCCACGCCGTCCAGGGAGGTCCCACTCATGACCCCAGCCACCATCCGTTCTCGCTGCGGACTGAGCGGGAGGAGCGTCATGCAGCGTCGCTCTCAGCCTGCTGCAGCGATTCTCGCGCCTTTTCCAGGTAACGTTCTGCGCTTTCCGGGTGCTTGCTTGCAAGCATTTTGTAAACCCTCGCGGCTTCTCCGTATTGCTGCTGTCCAGACAGGATTCGGGCCCACGTTTCTGTCACGACTTCGTTATCGCTCAGCGTGGGGTCCGGGGTATCAAATTGGGCAACGGTGATGGGGCTGGAAGACTGCCCGGCCTGCATGTCCGAAAGAATCTCGTCAACGTCAACCGGCGTGGTCCCCGCCCGCGCGAGGTTCGCTGCGGCCAGCCAAGTCTCCGCGGCTTCCGGCCACCGCTGCAGAATCTCCAGGGCGTGCCCAAGCGCGTACAGTGCCCCCAGGTGCCCAGGGTTGTCATGTGCCAGAATGCTCAGCGGATCTATGGCTTCATGTACGCGCCCTGCTTCTATGAGGGCCATGGCACTGGAGAGCGAGTGAGCAATCATGAATTTAGGCGGTTTGTGTGCGGGTGCGACGGGCCTGCAGCACGTTCCAGAAGGTTACAAATGAGAACGCAAGTGCAAACACCGCCTGAAAAGGCAGTGCCGCCCAAGCGCCCTGTAAAGCTAACACGACCAGACCAGCAATGGAATAGGCCGCCAGCAGTGCCTCGCCGAACATTACAGGGTTTACGGAGCGCTGCGCGTAGCGGGACGTCCACCAAGGCCTGTCGGTGTGCTTCGGGGTCCGCTCAAATGGTGTCCGATGCTTGCGGACGGCCTGCCAGATCGCGCGCGTGTTGGATAGTGCCATTCCCATCGTGCCAGCCATCACCATAGGAAAGAACATCATGCGCCGGCCCCAATCCGGGTACAGCGAACGCTGCGCAAACAGCTGTGCCAAAAAGAACCCCAAGAGTCCGACCAGGCTGAGGCCCATAAGCGTAAAGTACCACTGGCCGGGCCCAAAGTCCGTGTGTTCCATAATCAACAGCGGCGCATGCAGCAGCGTCGCCACTGCCAGGAACGGAAACACCACATGCGCCGTCAAGTGCAGCGTGCCCTCCACCTTGATCGGTGCGGTCTGCGTGGAGCGCCACAGGCGTCCCAGGAGCTTGATGGCGGTCTCTGCGGTGCCCTTCGTCCAACGAAATTGCTGTGCCCGCCACGCATTCATGTCCTGTGGCAACTCTGCGGGGACTGCCAGGTCAGCCATGAAGCGAAACCGCCATCCTTTAAGCTGTGCCCGGTAACTCAGGTCGAGGTCTTCGGTCAGCGTAGTACTCTGCCAGCCGCCGGCCTCCTCGATGCACGTGCGACGCCATACGCCTGCGGTACCGTTGAAGCTCATAAAGTGACCGCTGGCATGGCGCGCCGCCTGTTCCAGCGCAAAGTGCCCATCCAGCGCAAAGGCCTGGAGGCGGGTAAGCCGGGACACGTTCGCATTAAGGTGGCTCCAGCGTGCCTGGACCATGCCAATCTTCGGGTCATTGAATGCTGGCACAATGCGCCTCAAGAAGTCCGGCTGCGGCACGAAGTCCGCGTCGAACATGGCAATGAACGCTCCCTGGCTCTGGGCCATCCCGTTTGCAAGGGCCCCGGCCTTGTAGCCGTCGCGGCAGGTGCGCCGGATGTGCGTGATGTTGATGCCACGGGCGAACCAATGCCGGACGCGGCGCGCTATGATGGCAGTGGAGTCGTCCGTGGAGTCGTCCAGGATCTGGACTTCGAGTTGATGGCGCGGATAGTCAAGGCAAGCGACCGCGTCAATGATGCGTTGCGCCACCAGCGCCTCGTTATACAGCGGCACCTGCACGGTAACGGCTGGCCATACGGTCCCATTGCACGCTAGCGTAGCGCCCTGCGCCCGGCCATGGCGCGTCTTGTCGTGCCGAACGAAGATGAGCGCCAAAAACAGCAGATTAACCCCGTACAGCACCAGCACGGCCATCGCGAACGCATACAGGAAGGCGATCATGGCACGCTACCAGTTTGAGGTCGCCGCCGTGAAGAGGTCGTCTGCGATGTTCTCCAGCGCGGCAAGCGCTGCAGCCTCCTCTGCCTCCAGGCCGCCGGCAAGCGGATCGTAGTCGTCGAAATTGCTGAGGCTGCGCTCTAATGCCTCGTCATCGACCCGATTGTAGTACCGCGCAAAGACCGAGAGCGACACCCTGTTGAACTGCGCACGTTCCTGGCCGGTAACGGAAGTGGGGGCATTGGAGTATCGATCTATCCGAACGGTGAGTAGCACGTCAGCTTCGGCTTCATCCTCGACCAAGGTGAGGCGGGTCTGGCGCACGAAGCGGTCTATGAGGAGTTCTGTCAGCGCTTCGTCAAGCACTGTCAGCGGGCTTATGCTGTTGTCCTCTGCCAGCGGGATAGCGATGGTTGAGAGGTGCGGCGGGATGGACGCGCCGCTGAAGCTGTAGTACGCGCACCCGGAAAGGAGCCACACCGGCAACAGGCACCAAGCCGAACGTATCATGTCAGGAAGCCGCTTCTTCAGCCTCCTTGATTCTGCGGTACAGCGATCGCTCGCTGATGCCCAGCGCCTTGGCTGCCTGGCGCCGGTTGCCGCCAAAGTGCTTGAGCGCCCGGGCTATGAGCGCGCGCTCTGCAGTAATCAGGCTCGGGATGGTGTCTTCGCCACCTTCTCTTGCCGCTTTTTCGTCTTCCTGGGCCTCCTCGTATTCGATGAAGTCAGACCCGTTGGAATCCGTGTGCACCGGCAGCATGGGCAGGTTCCGTGGCGATTCCGCGATCTGCACTATACGCCCACTACCGCGCAGGTGGGCAGCCACTTCTTCGAGTCCGGTGCGCAGCTTGCGCATCTCGTCGTGCAATTCTCCCAGGCTTGCCTGCTGGCTCACCAGCGCGCGGTATATCAGAGCATGCTCCGGGAAAACCGTCTCCTCGCGGGTGACGGGGACGAGTGCTGTAGTACGCTGATGCGTCACGCCACGCAAGAGCGGGCGCAGCATGTCGGCATTGACCGTGGCCTCGGTATTCGTGATCGTTGCGGCTTCCGCGACGTTGCGGAGCTCGCGAACGTTACCGGGCCACCGGTACTGCTTGAGCAGCGCGACGGCGTCATCCGTCAGGCGGCGCAGCGAAGCGTTGTACTTTCGGGAGAATTCGTGCAGGAACCGCTGAAAGAGGGGATAGATGTCTTCCCGGCGCTCCTTTAGCGGCGGTACACGTATGATAACCGTGCTGATCCGGTAGTACAGATCTTCGCGAAAGCGCCCGGCCTTCACCTCGCGGGCCAGATCCTTGTTGGTGGCGGCGATCACGCGTGCATCCGTTGTGCGCATCGTCGAAGACCCGACGCGGCTGAACGACCCGGATTCCAGCACGCGGAGCAGGCGCACCTGGGCAGCCGGTGGCATTTCGCCGATCTCGTCTAGGAATATGGTGCCGCCGTCCGCCTTCTCGAAGTAGCCGATGCGTTTTTCCACCGAGCTGGAATAGGCGCCCTTCTCGGCGCCAAAGAGCTCCGCTTCGATCAGGCCCTCGGGGATGGCACCCATGTTGATGACCTGGAGCGGTCCGTGCCGGCGCAGGCTGAGGCCGTGGATCGCGTTGGCAATGAGCTCCTTGCCCACGCCACTTTCGCCTTCAATGAGTACCGTGACGTTGGTACGGGCCACCAGGCGTGTCCGGTCAACGGCATGGCGGAGCGCAGCAGAGGTGCCGATGATGCCAAATCGCTCTTGTACAGCCTGACGATCCATGCGTATTAGTCAGCTGGCCTATAGATAAAGGGGCTCTACCCCTTTTTTAGTGGGTAAACTCACCTGCGGACGCTGCGGGGTATAGATCCAGGCCTCCGAGGTGAAAGTAAATGGCGTTGGCAAACCGCCGTTTGTTGCGGAAGCCCCTACTGCGCACTTTGATTGTTTTGATCCGGCTGTTGATGCCTTCCGCAGGGCCATTGCTCACCTTCAGGATGATTGCGTTGAGGATACCCCACAGGTGTGTCTTGATGGTTCTGGCGGCTGCCTTGACCGGTTCCAGCCGGCACCGCATGGCCCACGACAACCATCGCTCCCAACCCTTGCGCGCCCACGTGCGGTGGACATAATGCCACAACTGCAGGGCCATTTCCTTGATAGCCCACGCGCGGGCCGTCTTCAACGTGCTGGTACGCAACTGCTGGAAGCGCGCCTTCTGCTTAGCAGACATGTTGGCCGGGTGAGTCAACCAATCATACTTGGTTCCCTTGAGGTCTTCCAAGCCTTCCTTCATCAACGCCCGGTGCTCCTGGCGCCGAACCTTGTCCACGGCAACTCCCAGACATTTCACTACGTGGAATTTGTCAAAGGCCACCTTCCGTTGCGCCTCTGGCACATGCTCCAGCGTGGCGTTGATGTAGGCCGGCCACATGTCCATGCTGACACTCTCGATGCCCTCCAGCTGCTCCAAAGTGAGCCCAGCATACCAACGCGTAAGTGTTTCTTTCTTACGGTCTTCGCCCACATGCAGCACCGTACCCGCCTTCGCATCCGAAACAATGGTGACATACGCATGGCGCTTGCGAAAAGAGGTCTCATCCACGCCAATATGGGCAACATTCCGTTCCTTCCTCCGCGCAAGGCCGCGTTGCACCGCGCGCTGCATGATCCCGTCTATCGCATTCCAGCTCACCCCCATCAGACGGGACACCGCCGACACACTCGCCTCCTGCAGCCAATCAATCACCAGCGCCTCAAACCCTGCAGTGAACCGTGACATAGGTTCCGCCCACGGAATCGACACGGTGCGCACTCCATGCTCCGGACATTCCACGCGGGGAAGTTGCGCAACCACCATCGTGCGATACTCGCACAAATCCAGGTGACGCCATTGCCGAGAACGGTGGTCGTAGCCCGGACACGCCAAGCCGCACTCCGGACAAGGCAGCTGATGGCCGTCCTCGCAAACTACATGAATCCGGACTTCTTGCGCCTCATGCGCAAACGTCACCTCGGAAACCTTCCAGGGAGCCTGGATGCCCAAGAGGCAACCTATATCATCAGTCTTTAGTTGTGACATATCGTTGCTGGAGTTAGAGAACGTGTGCGCCATCGTGATGATGGCCTTGAAACAGATAAGAAACGGGTATGAATCCGCATCATCTCATATCGTTTCCCGTTGAATACAACATTGCACCCATCTGATTAGGGGAAGAGCCGATAAAGGTATCCGCTTTTGCTTTCATGGTGCCCCGGGATCGTGTAGCTTCAGGCCGGCCCGATGGCCTTGCCCAAGAGGGTGGCCGAGGTGCAGCTGGTGACTGATACGTTCACATATTGCCCCCTGGCGTAGTCCTGCCGGTCAAAGACCACCATCTTGTTGGCGTCGGTGCGGCCGCGAAGTTGCGCGGTGCTGCGGCGGCTGTCGCCTTCGATCAGGACGGTGTGAATATGGCCAATTTCGGCTTGATTGTTCTCGAGCGCGATGCTGTTTTGCAGCTGGATCACCTCGGTCAGTCGCCGCTTTTTGATGGCTGTTGGAACGTCGTCTTGGTACTTTCGCGCCGCGTAGGTGTCTGGCCGTTCCGAGTACATGAACATGTATGCGTGGTCATATCGCACGGCCTCCAGGAGGGCGAGTGTGTCCGTGTGCTCAGCTTCAGATTCTCCGCAGAACCCTGTGATGATGTCCGTGGAGAGCGACACGCCCGGGCATACCGTGCGTGCCCGTTCAATGAGGCTCAGGTAGTGCTCGGCCGTGTACCCTCGGCGCATGCGCCGCAGAACGTCCGTGTTGCCGTGCTGCACGGGCAGGTGGATGTAGTCACACACGTTCGCGCGCTCCCGGTGGACATGGAGCAATTCGTCGGTGCAGTCTTTGGGGTGACTCGTGGAGTAGCGGATACGGAGGTGGGGCGATAGCATGCTGACCCGAAAAAGCAGTTCAGCAAAGCTTACGGTTCCGTCGCGATACGAGTTGACGTTCTGCCCGAGTAGCGTGACCTCTTTGTAGCCGTCGTCGATCAGCTGCTGGCATTCATCCACGATGGTGGCTACGGACCGGCTACGCTCACGTCCGCGCGTAAACGGTACCACGCAAAAGGCGCACATGTTGTCACAGCCCCGCATAATGGATACGAACGCCGTAACCCCGTTGGAGTCCACACGCACGGGAGCGATGTCGGCGTAGGTCTCTTCGCGCGACAGCTGGACGTTGATGGCGGCCTGCCCGGTTTCGTGGGTTTCCTGGAGCAGGCGCGGCAGGTCGCGGTATGCGTCGGGCCCGGCGACGAGGTCAACAAGCTTTTCCTGCTCGAGCAGCTTATGACGCAGCCGCTCGGCCATGCACCCGAGCACGCCGATCTTCAGCGCTCCCCGGGCCTTGCGCTTTTGTGCACGGAAGTGGCTCAGCCGGTGCCGGACTTTTTGCTCCGCGTTTTCGCGGATGGCGCACGTGTTAAGCAGGATGACATCCGCGCTCCTGGCATCACGTGTCAGGCCATAGCCCCCCTCGCGCAGCACTGCCGCGACGATTTCGGAATCTGACACGTTCATCTGGCACCCGTAGGTCTCCAGATACACCTGACGCGCCCCGTCCATTTCGGTGTAGGCGAGCTTCCGGGTGTCAACGTCTTCCAGTATGGAGATCTCGTGGAGCACTGGGTTTGCGGCGAATTAGCATATAAATACGCCAGAGACAGCTTCATTGTTCGCTCTCGGTACCTGGGCGACATGGGCACCTCGGGAAATCCTGGCTGCAGTGCGAGCCCAAGTGCATTCCCCAACCTGCGCAAGTGCCGGCGAAGCGCTATCTTTGCACGGCTACAACAACGCCTTACCTAACCAGCCTGCTGATCCCATGCGCCGCCTACCCATCCTCCTCACAATTGCGCTTTTGACGCTACCGCTCTATGCTCAGCCCGATCCGCAGAAGCCCGAGGGTGAAAACATGGCTACGCCCTCGACCTGGGTAGTCCGCACGGATAAACCCATGCCGGACCTCACGGTGGGTTCCGTTAAGGACAGCGTAGACATCTGGTTTGTGAATATGACACCCGGCTGGCACATCACGACGGGACCTGCGGCCATATTCTACCATCCATACAGCATAGCAGACGACCTTTATCGCATTGAGGCGACGATCCACCTGTTTGACCCGGGCGAGCGCCGCGAGGCCTACGGCGTCTTCTTTGCCGGAAAGGATCTGGACACCGACGAGATTACGTATGACTATTTTCTGCTGCGCAACACCGGAGAGTTTCTGATCAAGCGGCGCGTGGGAGCCGAAACTGTGGTCATCAACAACTGGACTGCCCATGATGCCATAGCAACCTACGGGCCGGACAGCGAGAGCGCCGTAAAAAACTTACTCGCGGTTGTGAATGGACCTAACGACGTGATGTTCTGGGTTAACAATCAGATGGTGGCACGTCTGCCGCACTCGGAGGTAAACACGCAGGGCACCTACGGGCTGCGAATCAACCATGCGCTAAACGTGCATGTCAGCACTCTTAAGGCGATGCCAATGTAGCAGCACGAAAATTCGGGGGCGGCTGACCCGAATCCTGCCAGGGAAGCAGGTCTATGTCCGCGTGGCGGACAGGTAATTCGCCACGTATTTGCCTATCACGTCACACTCGATATTGACCAGCGCGCCCTTGTGCCAGTAGCGCGCGGTCGTATGCGCGTGCGTAGTTGGGATGATAGCCACTGTAAATGAAGACGCGGCCTTGCGTGCTATGGTGAGGCTGATTCCGTCAAGGGCTACGGACCCTTGCGGGATCAGATAGGGCTGCAGATCCGGCGGCGCATTGAAGGTGTAGAGGCGGTCGTGGTCCTCGTGCAGCACCGCGCTGATGCGGCAGGTGCCGTCGACATGTCCCTGAACGATGTGGCCTTCGAACCGCGCTGTGGCCAGCATCGCGCGCTCCAGGTTCACCAGTGAGTCAGGGCGAAGCAGACCGAGCGTGGTTTTGCGAAGGGTTTCGCCGACGGCGGTAACGTCAAAGGCGTTCGGGTGAATGCCTGACACCGTAAGGCAGGCGCCGTTGACGCACACGCTCTGACCCGGCACGAGCGTATCGGAAAAAGTAGCTGCTATCTGCAGCAGGCGCCCATCGGCGCGATGGACTGTCCGAACTATGCGCCCCACGTCCTCAATGATGCCTGTAAACATTAGCGACTCCCGTCTAAACTGCGCGCAGGTACCCGCGGAGCAGTATGTCCTGTCCCACCAATTCCCAGCGATGCTCCGCGAAAGATAGTGCGTCATCCAGCGAATCGACCTTGAGCCCGTCAATGGCCGACATTCCGCTCCCCAACATCTTTGGTGCGGAAAAGACAAACAGCCGATCCACCAGGTCTTGCCTCAACAGAGCGCTGGCAAGGCTTGGGCCGGCCTCAACCATGAGCGACTGCACCGCGAGCTGATCAAGCAGGGCCGCCAGGTCCAGGTGCCCGCCACGCTCTGGAGTGCGTATCACTGCGCCACCGTTTGCCAACAGCCGTGCTTCGTAGGCAGGTGTGGCCGAGGGCCCCAATACCACAGTCGTTGGCATGCCATCGGAAAAGAGCTTCAGGTCGGCGGGCAGGGTGCCTCGGCGGTCGAGCACAAAGCGTCGCGGATTGGGCCCTTGGACATGCCGCACATTCAGCGATGGGTTGTCGGCCAGGGCCGTGCCGCTACCTACCAGGATGCCGTCTGAGTCGGCACGCCACTCATGCGCCAGGCGTCGCGCTTCGGGGCCGGTGATCCACTGGGAGTGGCCCGTTGAGGTGGCAACGCGGCCGTCAAGCGTCTGAGCGATCTTGAGGGTCACCAGTGGCCGGGAGCTGCGCAGGCCATGGAGGAAGGCCTCGTTTAGGCGCCGGCAGTCGTCTTCCAGGACGCCTACTGTGACCTCCACGCCTTGGGTACGCAGGAATTCTGCGCCGCCGCCGGCCTTTGGGTTCGGGTCCGCCATGCCTGCTACGACGTGCGGGATGCCGTGCTGCAGAATTGACGTCGTGCAAGGTGGTGTTTTGCCAACGTGGCAGCACGGCTCCAGGTTGACGAACAGCGTGGCGCTTTCAAGTGCGGCAGGGCCATGGCTTTCAAGGGCATCTCCCAGGGCGATGTGCTCGGCATGGTCACCACCGAATCTGGTGTGCCAACCTTCGCCCAGGCTCAGGCCACTCGGGCCCACCACTACCGCACCAACGCGTGGGTTGGGGCTCACAAGGCTATTGCCATGCGCGGCCAGCGTCAGGCAGTACCGCATCCAGTTGGCGTGCAGCGGGTCTTCCATGTCACTGTGCGGAATTGGATGAGAATGAAACGCACTAGGCATTATATGCGTTTTTGGAGGCTAACGCGTTTAAAGTATCATGCAGCTGCATTCCAGGTTCGAGTCGGCCCTCACGTGGGTTGGGCTCGTATCGCTGATCCTGCTATGGGTACCCATGACGGCCGTTGCACGACTGTTTGATCGGGGGCCGGGCCTGTACCGTTGTGGCCGGGTGTTTCGGCGCCTGGGCAGCGCGATGGCAAAGGTTAACCGCGCCTGGCGTGTCGAGTTCGAAGGAACGCAGCTCGACAATCCCCGCAACCCCTACGTAGTTGTTTCAAATCATTTGTCGCTGGCAGACATCCCCATCATCAGCGGCGTGCCTTGGGAGATGAAGTGGGTGGCGAAGAAGGAGCTGCTGAAGACTCCGCTGATCGGCACGCTTATGCGGCTCGTTGGTGACATCACCGTGGATCGCGGCAGCAAGGCCAGCGGCGCGCGCGCGCTGGTTGCAGCGCGAAAGTACCTTAAGCACAAGGTATCGGTGATATTTTTTCCGGAGGGGACGCGGTCGCCGGACGGCCGGCTGTATGCGTTTAACGATGGAGCGTTTCGGCTGGCGATCAAGGCGCAGGTGCCGGTCCTTCCCATGGTCATTGACGGTTCGCAGGACGCGTTGCCGCGAGGCGAATGGCGCTTTGGCGCAGCAAACGTCCGGGTGCGCGTGTTGCCGCCTGTGCCCACGGCGGGGCTTAGGGCCAGGGACACGGTAGCCCTGCGCCAGCGGGTGCGCAGCATTATGGCGGAGCAGCTTGCCGCGTGGCGAGGGGTGGCGAAGGAGCGCGTGGATGGGCTGGCGCAAGGAACCGAAGAGGTACCCCGGTATTAGACCGCTCTTTTGCCCTGTAGCTCAATTGGCAGAGCGCCTGGCTCTGGACCAGGAGGTTCCAGGTTCGAATCCTGGCGGGGCAACACCAGCGCTCATTTTCGCGCAACCACCGCCAAGAACGTCGCGTACCGCGTCCTGGATCTGCTCTCGCGCCCAATCACCGGCGCATACAGCGTAGAAATCGCCCCGTCAAGGTAAAGCGCGTTTTCGCACCGCAGAACCTGTTTGAACAGCATGGCAAAGTCGTAGAAATTCACAGCGCCGTTGGAGATTGCCAGGTACACACGGCCCTGGGCATCCACTCCGATGCCGCTTCGCAGTCGGCAGTTGGTGGAGCCCCGCGTAAAGGCCGGGTGAATGGCGCCATCCAGCAAGAGGAGCGGCCCGGACTGCAGCGCATAGTCGGGCGCAGGGACAGAGGAATCGTACTCGGTGGCTTCAACGATGTGCGCGCTGCCATCGGCTACCAGAAATACGCCATTCGGCTTGAGGTAGAAGTTGCCATACCCGTCTGCGTGGTTTACCGCCACGAGTTCGTCACCGCCTTCGACGTACAGCCCCAGGGACGCATACTCGCGGGTGTAGATGCCGCCATTGGTCAAGGCTATCACGCTGTCGCCGCGCGCCTCAAGCATCGATCGCGCATTGGCGAGCGTCAGAAACGGCTCGCCGCTGTCGGCTTTCCAGAGAAGCATGATGGAATGCTGCGCCAGATCAATCGCGACGACATCGTACGGATTGCCCGCTTCAAGTCGGCATTCCTTGTTGGAGAGCGCCTGCTTCAAGGAAGAGCAGGCGGACAGAGTGAGTGCCAAGGGCAGCAGCAGCCACAGCGTGCGAAGCGTTGCGCGCATAAGCGAGTATTCTAGCGAACCAGTTGCCACAAACGCACGGGCGCGGCAATGGTGCTGGTCAGCTTCAGTCATGGCCCCGGACCCGCGCCCTTCAAGGGCCTGCAGGCCCACGGTTTGCCCGCGTTGCGAGGGGCGCGCAGGCGGGGCCTGAGCCGCGTGAGAAATGATAGCCAACCAGGAGTCTGTGCCACCGAAATTGTCAGGGAGTTCTACGTCCCACACAGACCCATTGTGCAACGAACTTTGGGAGCCAAAACGGGGTGCAAGGCCGACAGAAAGTCCCGAAGCCCACAAAGTGAACGGAATTGTGCACTCAAGCGGCATCAGCATCCCTGTGGCGCAGGCTCATGGGCAAGGTCCTGCAACAGATATCATCCAAGACCGGAAGCGCTGGTGGATTGGTTGTTCCGGTAGCCGACACGAATACTGCGCAACCGTGCAGGCGCTGTGGCGAGATGCTGCGTGAGCGGGTCAGCTATCGGTTCGCAGGAACGCTCGCGAACCGTGTAAGCTGGTGTTCGAGCGCAGTGCGGAGCATCCGAGATCTGGTATTTTGACCAAAAGCGGATTCAGGCGCGCAGCTCGGATGTAGAATTGGCAGCGTCTCCGCGCTTCGCGAAGCGCAAGGGCTACTGGAAATTCAATTTAGTCAGGGGATTTCTCGGAAGAAGAGAGGCCCTTTCCGCAGGCCGTGAGAGGGCGGAGAGCATGCCATTCGGTTCCACTCGCGCGCGACACGGACTGAATCACAGGGACGTTGCCACTGATCAACCGCCCGGACATACATGCGGCCTCTATCTATCGGCTGTTTCTCACTTTGTGCACGAACAACCTGATTTGGTGCATGCAGCCTGTGAATTGTACGGCTCAGGCTGGCGACAGCAAGGTCCTGGCTAACGCTTGTAGACTTGTATACGCCAGACTAGCGTTTTGGCGCTGTAGGCTTCGCTGAAACCCAAGGAGGCTACCAAGCTGCGAATTCTGCTTGTGCGGTGGTAGTAGGTACGAAACTTCTTTCGGCTCAGCCAGCAAAGCCCGTTAAATAGGAAGATGCCCAGGCGCGACAGCGGTGAGCCCCGCGGATATACGAGGCAGTAGAGGAGTTTGGATTTGGCCGCTGAGGCAGCGACGAGTCTCGCGGCATCTTCGTAGCAGCAAAGTACGCGGTCCAGCGTGACAATGTCCGCGCGCGCGATTTTGCTGGCCAGGTCTACGAAGTCGCCGTGGTACATGGACGTGTGCGTACGATTTCCCAGCCGAAGCGCCTCCCTCTGGGCGGCGCGCATATACTCAACGGACGCATCGACAGACACTGCAGAGGCTGCGCCCGCCTCGAATAGCGCGTGCTGGATTGCACCGACGCCACCGCCGATATCCAGTACCGTACATGCTTCTACGCCTTCCGACACGAGTGCATTAATCAGCTTTCGTGAGGAGCGACTTGGCCCTCGACGTCGGTACTTTCGCAGTTCCCGCGACGCCAGGCGGTGGTTAAAGAAATCATCTGCGCCTGGGCAGCATGTCTTATGCATCGGGCGTAAGGGCAGATTCGTGAAAGACGCTAAAAGTAATCAATGCGGCGCAGTGCTACGGGCGAATTCTTACCAGCAGCCCGTATGGCCGCGTGCCTATCAGCAGGAGAGGCTGCCTATTCTACGCGAATGCTCCACTGTCGTTCTTTGGCGGGCGCCACAGGTGGAATTCCTCGCCAAGCTCGGGTTTCTTGCCTCGCTGATTCGACGCGGAGGGTGCCAATCTTGCGATCCAGCGCAGTCTGAGCTGGTTCTTGAGGCCGCAACACAAGCAGGCCAAACCGTCAAAGGAATGCTCGTAGCAACGCGGGCTATTTGACCCTTGACAAAAAAGGCTATGCGCCGGGCAGGCCGCCACCACCTGCCTCCTCCGCAAGCAGCGAGGGTCACAGAAAAAGGCGCTTACGCTCTTGGCTTCCCACTTGTAGATATCCCCAAGCGCGCCAACAGCCGCTTGCAACTCGGGGGCGGAAGCAATCGGTTTACCTAGGGCTTTATCAAAACGTCACAATTATTTCTATTACACATATAATTATCCCCTGTTCTTTCGTGTATACTGGATGGTAACCAATGGGTAGACACTATGATGGAATTGGCTTTGCACGTGCCTGACAACCGATCGGGGTGGCTTTGGCGATGGCCACCCGAATCAACGGCCCTGGGAACTAGTGTGCCGCAATTCCGCCGCGGTTCCAGTAGTTGTGCGGCGAGGCGGCCAGCGACTCCGGTGCCCGATCGGGCGCAAACTTCGCATTCGGTCATAAGCGGGGCGCGCAGTACCAACAGACACGACACCAATTTGGACCCCGAGCTATGCCTGCATCCCCACCAGTGATACATGCCTTGTCATGTGCAGCGGAGCCGGATAAAAGCACATCCGCCAGACTGGATCTGGCGAGCCTGTCGCACGACATGCGGTCGCCGCTCTGCGCCATAGAACTCTACAACGGCCTGTTGCGCGAACTGGAGCCGGACTCCAAGGAGCGCGAGGCGTACCACGACGGCATCTCTGCGCAGGTAAAGCGACTTGAAGAGCTTGCCTCGGTCCTGGTTGGCCATGCCAAAGGCCCCGAGATACAGCTGCGCAAGGAAGGCGTCAACCTCCAGGCGCTCCTGGACGTCACAGTCCGTCTGCATGCAAGCCTTCACAGCCACCAGGGCTACGAATTCGATCTGTACGTTCCGAAGGCCTTGCCCTACATCTTCGCTGATCGCACCGCGCTCGCTCGTGTCCTGGACAACCTGCTGGACAATGCGGTCAAGTACAGTGAGCCGCACCGCATCCTGTTACGTGCCTTTGAGCACCGTCGCCAACATGGTACGTACGTCGTCCTGGAGGTACAGGACCAGGGTCCGGGCATCGCGCCGCAGCACTGGCAGCGCCTCTTTGATCCGTACTACCGCGTGGGGCATGACGGCCCGGGCACAGGGCTGGGCCTTTCTATCGCTCGAAAGATGGTGCACGCGCACAAGGGGCAAATAGAAGTAGACAGCACGCCTGGAGGCGGCACGACGTTTCGCGTGTTGCTTCCGGTCGAGCAGGCCTCCGACGGATTTTCACACACCATACCAGTAAAACGCCATGTATACCAACAGCAGTAAGAATACCTCCCTATCGCCGCGTGTCCTCGTAGCCGACGACGAGTGGTACATGAGCAGGACGCTTGAGACCATATACAAGCGCGAAGGCTACGAAGTAGTCCTTTGCGCAGACGGCAGTGAGGCCGCGCACAAGCTGGTCCAATGCGGGCCCTTCGACCTGGTCGTGCTTGATGACGTGATGCCCAAGATGAGCGGTCTGGAGGTGTTGTGCCTCGCACGCGAATCCGGGATCACGGTGCCGGTAATCATCGTGTCTGGCCAGGCAAAGGAGTCGGACCGCGTAAAAGGACTGAATATGGGCGCTGACGACTATGTCGTCAAGCCATTCAGCAGCCGGGAACTCATGGCGCGCACCACGGCGGTGCGCCGCCGCTCTGAAACGACACGCGCCCTGCCAAAGAAAATCAGGGTGGGCGATGTCGTCGCCGACTTCGAAAGCTATGAAGCCCGACGCGGCGATGAGGAAGTCCACTTTACGCCCATGGAGTGGGGCGTGCTTCGGCATATGGCCTACAGAGAAGGCAGGGCCGTTTCGCGTCCAGAGTTCAACGTGCATGTCTTGAAGATTCCAGCCACCATCGAAACGCGCACGATAGACCGCCATGCGTATGCGCTTCGTTGCAAGATCGACGAGACCCCGAAGAAGCCACGGCACATCCTGGCGGTCAATGGTGTGGGGTATCGGCTGAACGAATTTGAGCTGCTGGCGTGATACGCGTCGCCGGCGCTATTGCCACGGGTCTCTTGGTGCTGATGGCGGTCATGCATGTGGAGCCGTGGCGCAGCCTCAGGCTGCCGCTGCACTACAACCTCACCGCGTCGCTTCCGCGCGGTCTATATAGGGCCGAGATGCGGGAAGGCGTTCGGCGAGGCGACATCCTGCGCGTGTGCACCCCATGGCGCGCAGCGCCGTTGGCACGGGCACGCGGCTATGTGGGTCCAGGCTCCTGCCCCGGAGGCACCGCGCCGATCGGGAAGATGGTGCTTGGGCTGCCAGGCGACACAGTGTTCGTGAGCAAGGAGGAGATTCGCATAGGGTCACGCACCGTACTCAAGGGTCCGCTCCAGGAGCGCGATACCCGAGGGCGTTTGGTCCGAGCGGCGGAAGGCACGCATGTGCTCGCCGCCGGTGAGTGCTTCGTCCTCAGCACGTATAGCCCACGCAGCTATGACAGCCGCTATTTTGGCCCAGTGGAGTGCGCGCCGCCCTTTCTGGTGCTGACGCCGGTTTCTGATGCCGCGCGTCGGAGGCTGGCGCCCCTGCATTTGGCGTTACAAGGCGATGAGTGACTACGCAGAGCGATTGGCGGAGCTCATGCGCCAGTTCCTGGGCGAATCCATCCTGGAGGCACTCTATGACAATGACATTGAGGAGGTCTACGTCAACCCGGACATGGTCGTGCGCCTGGTCAGCCACACGCGCGGTCGCATCGAGACTCCGGTCCGCCTCCGCGCAGCGGATGTTGAGTCATTCCTCAGGGCGGTAGCTACGCAGGCCGGACTCAGCATCAGCGCAGAGCGACCGTCGCTGGCTGCCGCTCTGCCACGTACCTTCGGCAAGTGTCGCATCCAAGGGTTTGTGCCGCCGATTACGGAAGGGCCGGCGCTCATCGTTCGCAAGCCGCCGGGTCGGCTGATTCCACTGGACGAATACGTTTCGCAAGGCGTGCTTTCAGCAGCAGGTCACGTGCTGCTCAAGCGGATCATAGCCCAGCGGCGCAACATCATCGTTGCGGGTCCGACCGCAAGTGGCAAGACCACGCTCTGCAACGCCATCCTGGCAGAGATCACCCGGCAGTTTCCCAGGGACCGCTTGCTGATCCTGGAGGACACGCCCGAGCTTCGCATCACCGGGCGCGATCACCTGCGCCTCTACACCACCGATACGGTAACGATGCGACACCTCGTAAAGTACAGCCTGCGCTCTACGCCGAACAGGCTCATTATCGGCGAGGTCCGCGACGGTGCGGCCAAGGATCTGTTAGACGCGTGGATAACGGGCCATCCGGGCGGGTGCGGCACGGTCCACGGCGAGGACTGTGAACGGGCGCTGGAGCGTTTGGCGCGGCTGGCCCGCGAAGGAGCCGGGGGTGCGGACCAGCGCACGATGGTTTTACAGGCCGTGCACTATGTCGTTCACATCAGCGGGTACGGCACGGCGCGCAAGGTCCAGGCCATCGGCCGCACAAGAGGCACGGGAGAAGGCGGATTTGTGCTAGCCTACTGTGACCTTTGATTTGGCTACAACATGCAAGGGTGCCGAGCCGACGGTTTTGTCGCGCCTACAACAAGTATTTCGTGGCCTTGGAGCAACAGGTGTGCCGCCTGCCACTCCGGGGCAACTTGTTTTACTACCCGGAATAGCCATGGGCAGCAGCAAAAAAGGTCAACGCTGTTTGGCAGCGCTGACCTTTCAATGAGGCAAGATTTGAATGACCGGCCGCCACTTATTCTGCTTGAGCTTCTACGTCCCCTTGTCTTATGTGGCCTTCTACCATTCACCGGAGGTACCCAATTCTACGGGCAAGCCTCCTGTCATTTAGTGTTTCTTGCCAATCATTTTCAACGCCTTAACGATGGCGAAGTCCGGCTCGTCCGTCGTTTCCTGCAGTCTTTCACCCAGAAGACTGCAGCCCGCAAATTCCGCTAACTCCCCATGCTTGTTAAGGACATTGTTGTAGCCGTCTGCCCAAAACTCTGACTCGTCGTCCGTCATATAAATCCAAACGCCATCGCAATCAGCCTGTAACTTCTTTACACACCTCATGAGGCCGTCCGCGGAGCCCCCTTCGCAGTCTGCATGAGTCTCATGCACGACATCGGGTACCGACTCATCGTCACTGCCAAACAAGCCTACCGCAATCCAAACGGCAAATGCTTCCTTGGGCGTCAAAAGGCTCCAGTGGTCCCCTGAATTCAGCGTCCCGCGATTCTTGTACTCCAACTCTTTCCAGTGTCTGCCTGTATTCTCGTCGCGCGTTGTCCAGAGCAGTTGCGAGGGACTTTCCACCTGCCTGATCAGGGCGAGCAAATCATCGTCAGGGGTCACAGCGGCCGGCTTCACGGAGGTGTCGAAGCCCCATATCAACAGCAGGGCCAAGGTCAGCCCGCCCAACAAAGCGCCCCTGCGCCTGTGCATTGTCTTGTTCATTGTTCCGATCAGAATGGGTTAGGATGAGGAATACTCCAACTCCAGTAAACAGCGTGCATTCCTAACAAGTGAAAACGCGGTGCGTTCCCGCAACACACTTTGCTCCCTGGTTCCTTGCGGACTTCCCCGCACTCACGGGACGCACGTGCGATGGGTAGCTCGCCAGAAACCACCGCTTGAAATACTTCCAGGGAGGTGTGGATTGAATCGCCGTCGGTACCTAAAATACGTAGGTAGAGTGGCGTGTAGCCGAGTCCCTTGACAACTTGGAGGAGAACGAATAATTCAATCCCACACGCACCGACCTGCGGTGTGTGCCAACAAGAACGAACAGATTCGTCTCGGGGTCAGTGTAGCGGGTGGAGCCTATGCTGGCAGTCAACCTGCGGCGTCTGGTCTTGAGAACCACCTCAGTCGGTGGGCCCACTGCATTACCGCTGGTGTTGGCAGGGAAATCGGATTCCACGATTGAGTAGGGCTGAATGGTGGATTGGTCAAGCTAAATCGCCTGACCAGCGGGGTGTGCCAACAATAATGAGGCAAGTTCGCCTCGGAACTAGTGTAGCGGATAGAACTCATGTAGGCAGCGCTGGAGGAACTCGACTGGGCATGCCGGTGACGCACATATGCCTGAGGTCCGAGACCCCCGGCGGCCAAATTGGGCAATCCTAGCACAATGCTTATCTGGCCCACACTATTGGGGTTCTGCAGATTCTATGCGTTCAAGCAATTCCGCCGAAAGTTGCTGTGCTTCGGTGATTTGGGTAGCAACCATCCGCTCCCGAATCTCATCCTGTAACTCTCTCGCTGATTCGTTTCCGTCCGACGCCGCAAGGTTCGCCCAAGCGTACGCCTGTACGTCGTTTTGCGGTACGCCTTTGCCCGTCACATACGCCATTGCCAAAGCGTATTGCGCAGCCGCATTGCCTTGTTCCGCCGCTTTTTGCAACCACTTCGCGGCTTCATAGTCGTTTTGCGGGAAGCCTCTACCAGTCCCATACACACCTCCCAAATAATATTGCGCGGGCGCGTAGCCTTGTTCGGCTGCCTTCTGGAACCACTTAGCCGCTTCATGAAAATCCTGCACTACGCCTTTGCCGAAGCCGTACGCATAGCCCAATGAGTATTGCCCGTCCATGTTGCCTTGCAGCGCCGCCTTGCGGTACCAGTTGACCGCCTCGGTATCGCTACGTGCCACGCCGTTGCCGTGGTCGTACGCTACCCCCAAAGCGTATTGCGCGGTTGCATGGTTTTGCTCTGCCGCCCTGCGATACCACGCTACTGACTTGCGATAGTCTAGCGCTACGCCTTCGCCGCCAACTGCGTATAAAGCGCCCAAAGCATTTTGCGCCTGTGCATCCCCTCGCTCCGCAGCGCGAAGCAGACTATCGGGAATTTGCGCTAGCACCGCCGAATTCAGACACAGGGCAAGGATGCCGCATAGCGCGGCACGGTGGATTCCGTCCGGGATGTGCATAGCGTAGCCATTTGGTGGCGGAGAAAAATAGGCAGCGCACGGTGCTAGTGCAAAAGTCGGCGATAAGATCCGGTTTCGGTTTTGTCCATGTCCGCTGCCTATCTCGGAAACCCCCGCTCACCGCCCGTGTACTACCTCAGTTAAGGTCCCTGAAGAACTTTTCGTAGCCCTGCCGCAGGCGCTTTAGCACGGATCGCTGCGCATGTACCCCGAACCGCCGTGTCCGCTCGTCCGAGCCACCCCGTAGCTCCGTCAGCCATCGGGTCAGGTCGTAGTAGGCCGCCGTCTTCCTTCCCTCCTGGTAATCATCCCGATAATTCGCCACGGCTTGGTTGCGCAGCCATCCCAGGTGCACGAACAGCGCCTGCAGCGCTGCGTGCTGGCGGGGGCTGATACGCCGTAACTGGTATGTGTACGTGCGGGTCGTGCGGGGTTAGCGCCGCTCCAGCAGCAGAGAGGCGCACCGGCTCAACACAGCCGCCAGCGCGTGGCGCTCTGCCCGGTCGATGGTGAGCCTGTACTTCTTGCGCACGGCGATCACGCGCCCTGCAAACCAGCACGCGTTGCGTGGTGGTAACCACTCCGCTGCGTCGTAGTGCTTCTTGGAGTCCCGGTTCACCGTGGGGCTGGCCAGCGTCAGGTTCAACGGGTCCTCCGCATAGCTCTGCGCGTCCCGGCGTCCGCGGCGCACAGGCCGCTGTCGTGCGCTTCGGAGAGCGCAATCATGTGCTCGATGTCCGTCACGTATTTGCTGGCATACCGCCGTTCGGTGTACGGCCCGTACACGCCCCCGAGCTTAGCCCGGATAAATCACCAGGGTATCGACAATGGGAACCATAGCGCCACGTAAGTGTATGATGTGCAATCAGTTATAACCATCCTTTGCACTGCAAATGAGCAAAACAGACTGTCATACTGAAGAGCTTCGTTTCGAGGACTTGGGACGGCGTAAAGTGGTCGGAAAGTTCGACGGCGGCCCTATGTCCTCGGACGCAGGTGCGCTGCTGTTACGGGAGGCCGACCGGATGTTCGACGTCATAGGCCGTTTTGCCGCCTGCTTCACCGACCACCGTGATCCCAGCAGGGTCGAGCATACCGTGGAGGCGATGCTCAGGCAACGTGTCTACGCGATATGCTTGGGCTACGAAGACGTGAACGACCATGACCGTCTGCGGGACGATCCCGTGTTGGCCATGGGCGTGGGCTGCGAAGATGTAACAGGTGCGCACCGGGCACGGGAACGCGACCAGGGACATCCGCTGGCGAGTTCCAGCACACTGAACCGACTGGAGCTCGGCTCCAAAGGAGGGGCCGCATCGCACAGGTACAAGCGCATCGTAGCGGACCCTGAAAAGATCGACACCATGCTCGCGGACTTGTTCATGGATGTAACGGGCGAGGAGCCAGAGCATATCGTGTTGGATCTCGATGCTACCGATGACGCGATTCACGGCCAGCAGGAGGGGCGCTTCTTTCATGGTTACTATGGCCACTACTGCTACTTACCGCTGTACATCGTTAGCGGCAAGCATGTGCTCACCGCTCGTCTGCGCCCCTCCAACATTGACGCATCAGCGGGCACGACAGAGGAGTTGGCGCCAGTGATAGCGCGTATCCGTGCGCGGTGGCCGCAGGTGCCCATCTGGATTCGTGCAGATGCAGGATTCTGCCGCGATGATATCATGGCATGGTGCGAAGCACAGGGCCTGCACTACATCATTGGTATGCCGCTCAATGCGCGGCTGAAACGCATCGTTGAGGAGGCTATGGAGCAGAGTCAGGCCACCTGCGAGGCCAGCGGGCAGCCTTCGCGGCGCTTCCGCAGCTTCGAGTACCAGACGAAGGACAGCTGGAGCTGTGCTCGGCGCGTGATAGCCAAGGCGGAATGGCTGCCTGGACCGCGCGGCTACAACGCGCGATTCGTGGTCACCAATTTCAGCGAAGACGCGTACGACGCGCGCACGCTATACGAAGATTTGTATTGCGCGCGTGGAGACATGGAGAACCGGCTCAAGGAGCAGCAGCTTACCCTGTTCGCTGACCGCACCTCTACGTCCATGATGGAGAGCAACCAGTTGCGCCTGTACTTCTCTACGGTCGCCAACACCCTGATGACCATCATCAAGACCTTTGGCTTGCAGGGCACCGCGATGGCGCAGGCGCAGTGCGCTACTATCCGTGTGCGGCTACTGAAGATCGCAGCACTGGTGGTGGTAAGCGTACGCCGAGTCCGCCTGCTCTTGCCCGAGGCCTATCCCTGGCAGCAACTGTTCGCGCGCGTGCTAAGCAACCTGCGCGGCGCTGTGCACACCACCACGGTCGGCGTGCGCGCCTCACCTTCATAGGCCGTTCCGGATCCAACTTACCCCACAGATTGATAGACGCCACATGGTGGTTGCTGGATACGTGTATCCAAGAAGCACCGGTGCGCGAACAAAAGCCTTGATTCGCGCTCGAAACATGCCCGAAACAGCGCTTGCTGCCGCCGACTATTCGCTCTGGAAGGCGGGAATCAGCATTCGCATTCCCAAACCGTGACCCACTGCCTACAAACGCCTCGAATTATGGCGATTCAAGAGCTTGGTGAGCGATGCGGGCTAGGAGATTTGCCCAAAAGTTGTGTCACGCCGGGAGACGAGCGTGCCGCGGTGATCCGGTCGGGGTACCCTAATTCTAGGGAGCGGGGTATCCAAGCCGGGATCGGTCCGGTCCGGGTGAATGTGTCGTGGATCTGTCATTGGGATGACGGGTAGCCGGCGCCGTTTCATTCGAAGCTGGTGTCGCCGTACGTGCGAAAGAGCCGCAGCCTGGATGCGGCGATACCGTGGTTGTACGTGAAGGGGGTATCGACCGGCACTGGAGGCGCTGGTGGGGGTCAAGGGGCTTTCATCAAGCACGATATCGAGCTTGAAGGAGCAATGGGCGCAGGAGTACACAGTCTGGCTGAAAGTGCGGCTGGACGATCGGGCGAAGGCGTACATATCTGGGCTGACGGCCGCGTCCACCCTGGCGTGGAGGTCAGCGTCAGGCGAGACGCCCCTGGAGAGATCATCGTGCTCCCGGTTATCGAGGGGGCAGAGGTGGTTCAGGGTCAGCTCCTTGCGCGGGTCCGCCGAAGGTTCAAGGCCGCACAGGTGGAACAAGCACAACCTTCGGGCATATCTCTTCCAGTAGGATGACTGGAGCATCGGATCGTGTCATACTTCCGTCCTCATACCACGCTAAACACACAATCTTGTATTCCGGAAATGTCATGAAATCACTTCGTTTAATTTCTGCTTCCTTCCTCTTGTGCAGCCTCCTCTCTCACTGTTCATCGGTCAATACAGATCTTGATCACTCTCCTCCAATTCAAACAGACCAGGAGACATACGCATTGGTGCTAGACGATGAGATCAATGCGTTGGTTGTATCCATGCGAGTGAGCTATACAAACCCAACTGGCAGTACCGCATATCTGCGTAAGTGTTCGAACGAAAAGCCCATTCCCGTCTTGCAGAAACTTGACAGCACGGGATGGATCAACGCCTTGGAGCCTGTGTGTTACACGCGTCTAGTGCCGCCTATTCGGGTGGAGCCACGAAAGACATACACGCAAGCGGTGGCGTTGCAATCCAGCCTATACCCTAATACGTATCCGCGATTTTCCGTCAATGAGATATCGGGTACTTATCGTTTGCTATACGAGATCTATGAGACAATGGAGGTTTACGGAGACGACCAATTTGGCCCCCTCAAAAATATGGTTCCGCTTGCAGCTCGGATATCGAATACGTTCCAGATTACAGAAGATTGACGCAATCTGCCCTAAGCCCGCAATTTCTTGACGGCCTTCCTGGGTCAGTAGTAGTGCCAAGTAGGGCATATTCCGGTGGAAGTCGACCACTTTTTGTCGACTACCGGAATGGGGATCCGTGTCGGTCTAGCTGGGCTGTCTGCGCGACTGGAGATTCTGTTAACGCCCTGGGTATGGGGTGCCTCGTCATTCATTCACGAGGTAATCCATGCCTGCCAAAAGAATCTCCATGCGTAAACTCAAAGAAATACTTCGCCTGAAGCACGAGGGCGGGATGGGTGTGCGGACCATAGCCCGCTGCCTGGGATTGTCGCACAGTACGGTCATCGACTATTTGCGCCGCGCCCGCGATGCCGCTCTCTCATGGCCGTTGCCGGAGGGCGCCACGGAAGAGGTGCTCGAGGCAAAGCTTTTCGCCAAGCCTGTGGCCCCCAAAGCGCAGCGTCCCGTCCCGAACTGGGTCTATATCCACCAGGAACGCAAGCGGAAGGGGGTCACGCTGGAGCTCTTGTGGGCGGAATACAAGGAGGTGCACCCGGACGGCTATCAGTACAGTTGGTTTTGTGAGCGCTACCGCACCTGGAACAATGCGCGTGATCTGGTCATGCACCTGGACCACGTACCCGGGGAGATGCTCTTTGTGGACTACGCAGGCCAGAGGGTTCCCGTGGCAGATCCCGATACGGGTGAACTGCGCAAGGCACAAATCTTCGTGGCCACGCTCGGATGCTCCAATTACACGTATGTCGAAGCCACATGGACGCAACAGCTCCCCGACTGGACCGCCTCTCATCGCCGTGCCTTTGAGTTCTTCGGAGCCGTCCCACGGTACGTGGTTCCCGACAATCTGAAGGCGGCCGTGGTAAAGGCCCACCGGTGCGATCCGGACCTGAATCCAACGTATCACGATCTGGCCACGCATTACGGCGTGATTGTGGTACCTGCGCGCGCCTAAAAAGCTCGGGATAAGGCGAAAGTGGAAAAAGGGGTTCAATGGGCTCGGCAGGGCATCCTGGCGCCGCTGCGCCATCAGACTTTTTGCGGCCTGCATGAGCTCAACCGGCACATACGTCCGCTGCTCACCGAACTCAACAGCAAACCTTTTCAGAAGCTGGAGGGTAGCCGGCGCTCGTGGTTTGAAACATGGGACCGGCCTGCGATGCTACCGCTGCCGGAGACGCCGTACGTCTTCGGCGCATGGCGCATGGCCAAGGTGCACCGGGACTACCACATCGAAGTGGCCGGCCATCGCTACAGCGTGCCCTTCGTGCATGCCAGAAAGCAGGTGGACGTACGGGTTACCGACCGCACCGTGGAAGTCTTCTTGAAGGGGCAGCGCATTACCTCGCACCTGCGCAGCACGCGACCCGGGCGCTTCACCACCCTGGAAGCGCACATGCCCGAGGCTCACCGCCAATACCTGGATACGCGGGATCTGCGCTGGCGCATTGCCACGGCAGGGCCTGCCACCGAAAAGCTCATCACGTGCATGATGCAAGACTTGCAACATCCCGTACTCCGCTATCGGTCCTTGAGGGGGATAGAAAGGCTAGGCCAACAGCACGGGCCGGAGCGCTTGGAAGGCGCGTGTCAGCGGGCGCTGGCCTTCGGGGCATACAGGTACGCAAGCGTCGCTTCCATCCTGAAGCACCGCCTGGACCAACGCCCCACGCCACAGGACGATGCCCCCTCTATCCAGCACGCCAACATCCGTGGCGCCAACTACGACGACGAATCCATCACCACACCAGAGGGAAACACATGCTGGGATTGCACATTTTCAAGTTGGGTTTCGGCGACTTCTGCCGAGATGGGCCAGTCGGTGGTCAACTGTTGCAGTATGTGCGTGCAGAGCTTCATCAGAAGCCGCCGCGACTCACCGGAGGGATTGATCTGGGCGTCTAAAGGCGCCTCAGACCTCCCCAAAACAGGCTGTGAGGGATTCATATGATGGGAAAGGAGTGGTGGAGACTAGGGTCCACCTCCACAGCAACTCTCCAATTCCCAACTAGAATTTGTGCATTCCCCCTCCGGCCGTCTTGGCTTACGCATAGGTCGTTCTTGAGTCCTTAAGTGTGGACCACAGGTTCCGACCTGACTATGCCTCCACGCAAGATGTAGTTGACCGCACGCTTACGGATCGCCTGCTTGTGCAGCGTATCTGAGCCTGGCCACCGCGCCGCGTCCTGCCAGCTGTCCGGCGGCGTAGTGTGCCACCATGGATGGAGATTGCCAGCGCCCGGCCAGCTGCGCCTCCGGCAGCGTGGCTCCGCGCTCTATGAGCGACTGGGCGCTCCCCACCCGCAGGCTGTGAGCGCTGTGCCGGCCCTGGAGTCCGGCGCCGGCAGCGCGGCCGCGGATGATGTTCCGGATACTGGTGGGTGAGAGCGGGGACGGTGTGATCGTGCCCCCGCGCCGCATGCGTCGAAAAAGCGCCCCTTCCGACACCCCCGCAGCCTGCAGGTAGGCCGCAATGCGCTGCATGGTGGGCGGCCCGAGGTAGAGTGTACTGCCCCGCCCTTCCTGATCCGTCTTCGAGTGCGCGAGGACGAGCAGCCCGGAGCCGTCCGCCTGGCGCTGAATATCGGCCACGGTGAGCGCGCTGGCTTCAGAGGCCCTCAGCAGTGCGTCCGACATGGTGGCCACCAGGGCCGCGTCACGGAGTCCGGAGAGACCGGCCTGCGCCGCCACCTGCGCGGTGGCGTCGGCCTGACTCCACGTGATACCCTCGACCTGCCCCCGCCCGCGCGTGCGTCCCTCCCTGCGGATACCCGCCAGCGTCCGCTCCACGAGCGGCCCAGGTACGGGCGCGCCCTGGACACCCACGCGGTGGGCGAAGCGCAGGGCCGCGGCGTGCAGAGCACAGGTGGCCGGCGCCTTGCCCGCGTCATGCATCGCGGCGACGTCCGAGGCCTGCTTTTGGCCCAGCCACGCCAGCCAGGCATCCCACGCTTGGCGGTAAGCCCGCCGGGTGTTGGCCGAGAGCGAGGCGCTGATGAGCGCGGCCTGGCGGCCGCCCAGCGGCTCGGGCAGCGTACTGGCAGCGGGTAGTGTCGCCATGACGGTTAACTTTCGATAAGGATAATGGCTCTACCCCTTTTTTAGTGGGTAAACTCACCTGCGGACGCTGCGGGGTATAGATCCAGGCCTCCGAGGTGAAAGTAAATGGCGTTGGCAAACCGCCGTTTGTTGCGGAAGCCCCTGCTGCGCACTTTGATTGTTTTGATCCTGCTGTTGATGCCTTCCGCTGGGCCATTGCTCACCTTCAGGATGATCGCATTGAGGATACCCCACAGGTGTTTTTTGATGGTTCTGGCGGCTGCCTTGACAGGTTCCAGCCGACACCGCATGGCCCACGACAACCATCGCTCCCAACCCTTGCGCGCCCATGTGCGGTGGACATAATGCCACAACTGCAGGGCCATTTCCTTGATAGCCCACGCGCGGGCCGTCTTCAACGTGCTGGTACGCAACTGCTGGAAGCGCGCCTTCTGCTTAGCAGACATGTTGGCCGGGTGAGTCAACCAATCATACTTGGTTCCCTTGAGGTCTTCCAGGCCTTCCTTCATCAATGCCCGGTGCTCCTGGCGCCGAACCTTGTCCACGGCAGCTCCCAGACATTTCACTACGTGGAATTTGTCAAAGGCCACCTTCCGTTGCGCCTCTGGCACATGCTCCAGCGTGGCGTTGATGTAGGCCGGCCACATGTCCATGCTGACACTCTCGATGCCCTCCAGCTGCTCCAAAGTGAGCCCAGCATACCAACGCGTAAGTGTTTCTTTCTTACGGTCTTCGCCCACATGCAGCACCGTTCCCGCCTTCGCATCCGAAACAATGGTGACATACGCATGACGCTTGCGAAAAGAGGTCTCATCCACGCCAATATGGGCAACATCCCGTTCCTTCCTCCGCGCAAGGCCGCGTTGCACCGCGCGCTGCATGATCCCGTCTATCGCATTCCAGCTCACCCCCATCAGACGGGACACCGCCGACACACTCGCCTCCTGCAGCCAATCAATCACCAGCGCCTCAAACCCTGCAGTGAACCGTGACATAGGTTCCGCCCACGGAATCGACACGGTGCGCACTCCATGCTCCGGACATTCCACGCGGGGAAGTTGCGCAACCACCATCGTGCGATACTCGCACAAATCCAGGTGACGCCATTGCCGAGAACGGTGGTCGTAGCCCGGACACGCCAAGCCGCACTCCGGACAAGGCAGCTGATGGCCGTCCTCGCAAGCCACATGAATCCGGACTTCTTGCGCCTCATGCGCAAACGTCACCTCGGAAACCTTCCAGGGAGCCTGGATGCCCAAGAGGCAACCTATATCATCAGTCTTTAGTTGTGACATATCGTTGCTGGGGTTAGAGAACGTGTGCGCCATCGTGATGATGGCCTTGAAACAGATAAGAAACGGGTATGAATCCGCATCATCTCATATCGTTTCCCGTTGAATGAAACGCTGTACCCATCTAATTAGGGGAAGAGCCAGTGTTATTATCGAAAGTTAACTCTTGCGCCTGAAAGGCGCCACAAATCGGCGCGAAAGCCTGCAGGTCGTAGCCGCGCTATGACTCCGCCCGGTTACCCCCGGGGCGTAGACGACGTGGCCAAGTCAGTAATGGACGAGTGTCAGTAGGCGACTGCCTTCGGTCCAATGGGGAATCCAAGCGCATAGCCATGTCTGGCCGTGCTTACGGACCCATTGAATCCACATCCGTATTTGATCCCGTCCCGGTGATCCCCACGGTTGTGGTGTATTCGGTGGACAACATGTGACACCCGACCCCAGGCGCTACGGTTGCTCAGCCTTATCTCTCTAGGTCGCCATAGAGTCGCCGAGCCTCGCTAATGTGCCCGCCTTTACACGGGAAACGGCGCTAATGTGCTTCGGTAACAATCTTCCTGCTGGATAAGCAGAGGACTTCGGTGCTCTCGGTACCTTCTTCTAAGTGTACAGGGAATGTACTTAACCGGCCGCTTGCGGCCTGGTTGTTTTCAGACGGGCGCGGCGCAGATACCCCTGCGGTGGGCGACGGGCAAACCACCCGGTACATGCAGCGCGGGCGTGCGGGTCATTGCCTTCATCGTGGTTACGTTCGTTTAGTACAATTGTCCGCCTGAACCCGCGGGAACACGGCCCACGGGCGCTGAAGTCCGCCCCGACGGCTTCAGCGTCCCCAGGTAATCAGGAAAAGGTCGCCAGACATGGACACCACTGAGGTCTCGTGCACCATCTACCGCATCGGCTTTGCGGATGGGCGCGCCTACGTGGGCGTTACCTCTAAGGAGGTCGCCGTGCGCATCCGTCAGCACGGCCAGCTGCACGCCGCCGTCAACATGGAGCTTTACAGGCGACTCAGTGCTGGCCAGCCCTACGAGCTTACTATCCTGGCCGCGGACGTACCTGCAGGGAAGGCCTACGCCCGCGAGCTGGCCTTCATCCATGCGGAGGTTGACCCGCTCAATCGTCTGTCGCGCCTAGCTCCAGAGGCGCGCACCATACCGATCACGCCGAGCAACGCATACAACCGCCCCTACAAGGCAGGACGCAGGCGGAATAAACCCGTGCGCCCTGGCACGTACACGTGCTCCCTATGCCGCGATCGCCTGCCGCACACGGCTTTCTACAAGGACCGGACCCGGTTCAATGGACTGCACTCCCGCTGTAAGGACTGCTACAACAGGGAGGCTGCACGCTGCCGCTATGCAATGGTACGCCCATGCTGTCATGGTTGAGGCGTTGGAGGTCCGGTGAAAAAGAGTGAGTGCCCTCGGTTTCCCAAGGGCAACTTTCCGTGCGGTACCACTTTCATCCTGTACCAGAGTCGTTGGCACATGCCGCTTTTTTCTCTTCTTCTTCACTTCTGTTCTTCTTTGGCCCCAAGGAGTGGAGAGAGTATTAAGGTACCTTTGCATCGTTTCCATTTGCCTGCCGGTCGTAGCCAGCACGGTAGCCGCGACACTTCGAAAAACGGCCAATATGATCTTAATAGAACCTAAACGGAGAACACGATGAACCGACTTGTTATCGCTTTGCTGTTAGTTCTATGTCCCTATTACGTGTCTTATGGATAAGACTACGTTTCCCTGCAAGACAAGCAGGGACGATCCTTCCTGGTGGAGGTTGATCCGGCGACCGGTGCCGCAAACCGCGTGCTCAATCCTTCAGTGAATCTGGACGACTATGGGATCGATCACAGGCATCTCAACTCGCAGGCTATTGACCGCGTGACTCACCAGTTGCTTGACGACTTCAGTCCCATTCTAAACCTGGACGCCAACTAGGTGCAACTGCAGCGCGCCGACACAGATGGCACGATGTGGTTCGTGTCCTATCGACAGGTACACCGTGGTGTGCCCGTAGCTTGGACTGAGATTGGATACACCATCAACTCGTCTGGTGAGGTGATCACGCTGGGTACCCGGTCTTACCCGAATGTGGAGGTAGCCACTATGCCCTCCATCTCATCCGCAGCAGCAGTCACCACGGCCCGGGACACCTTTAATGAAGATCACGTTGAAATACGAGGCGACGCAGAACTTATTATCGCCCCAGATGGGACGGAAGATGGTCGACTCCATCTGACTTGGAAGGTGGGCTTGTTCTCGCCGCGTTCGCTGCGTTACGTGAGCTACTATATTGACGCACACAGCGGCGAGATGGTGCGTATTTCCAACAACATGCGTGAGTCCCATGCGCACGCGGGCTCACGTTCGACGGGTAAGTCTGGTCAGCGGCAGCAGGACTCATTCACGGCGGAAGAGCAGGATTTGAGCCGTGCACAGCGCGATCTCGGCATTGCGGTCTTCCACCGCGACAAGATCATAGCCACACACCCTGCCGGACAGATTAGAGACACCCTAGCCTATGCAGCAGGTTATCCAGCTAGGAACCACGACATTGAAACCCCTGCTGGACTGGTTACCCTGCAGGGCCAAATTACGGGTGCCTACTTTCCGGGAGATCACAATGACAACACGGTGAGTGCTCCATTCTCGACGAGGAACATCAAGGTATTCAATGCTTCAGGTCAGCTCATGGGCTACTTTCATACCGATGCCAATGGAGACTATTCGGTCACGATGCACTTGGCCACGGCTCAGTATTTCTTGCACATTCCGCTGGAAAGTGATTGGGTCAAGCTCTACGAGTATCTTAACGACTTCGTGGGCAGTGACGATGTCACTTATACTTACCCATTTACGGCGAGCGGAACGGTGGTGACCAATCACCACTGGAGTGGGGCCATATCGGCCAATGTGGCCGATGCGGCTAATGTGCGCTACCATGTACACAGGGCGCACGACATCTTCAAGGCCTCTCCCCTCAACTTCAATGGGATGGACTACCAGATGAGGGCGTTGGTCAATCGCGGATCTGGCAGAAACGGCAGGGCCCGTGACGGTAACCTCGAATTCGGATCAATGGGGGGCTTTGAGTGGGCCAAGGCCAGCGATGTGATCTATCATGAATACACACATAATGTGATCGTTGCGATCTACGGCGCATTTATCTCTTCGGGCTCCTTCGAGCTCGAAACCCACGCCATGGACGAAGGTATCCCTGACTATTTTGCGTGTTCCTTCACAGAAGACCCGATCTTTGGAGAAAGTGTAGGCCTTAGCCGGAATCTGGACAATTCGCTTACATTTTCGCCGTCGAATGACTTTTACTGGAACGGTCAGGTGATCGGGGGTGCTATCTGGGATGTCCGTGGTGCAACCGACCCAACAACAGCTGACCGATTGGCTTTCACAGCCTTGCAGATTACGCCTCATGCCCGCACTTTCGAGGCCTTCGGCTACAACATGCTTCTGGCGGATCGTGAGCACAATGGCGGGAGCAATGACAGCATCATTAGAAGCGCATTCTCAGGCCACGGCATAACAATTAGAGATACGCCAGGGAATGGGGATGCAGGGGGAGGGGGTTCGGTCGCTATCGATACGGTTGAAATCGTTGGGCCGGATTCGTTGAGAAACTGGCAAAACGGCACTTGGGAAGCTCGCGTCGAGGGCGGCAATCCCCCCTACGTCTATCAGTGGGAATACAAGCCACTGTGCGGGTGGCGCCGCGAGGCCAGCTGCGGTACATGGGCATTCGGAGGCTCCGAACCAAGTTATTCCCGGATGGCCAACAGCTCCTTCGACTTTGATCTTAAGCTTACGGTAACCGACAACGCACGCCACGGAGTCAGCAGCACAAACTCCAGCAGCAAGATTGCCTACAAGACCGTCTACACAATAGCTGGTAGATTTCTGAAGAATGGTGCGGATGAAAACCTCCAGCAGAGGCGTCCAGCGGAGCAACAGGTGTTACCGGACAGTTACGCCCTGGAGGGCAATTACCCCAACCCGTTCAATCCGTCAACAGAAATCCGCTTTTCCTTGCCAAAGGCATCCAAGGTTTCACTGGCCGTCTATGACATGACCGGCCGGGTGGTAGCCGAACTACTCAAGGGATCGCTGGAGGCTGGAAGCCACAGCGTCACATGGAATGCCTCGAACCTTCCCAGCGGCGCGTACGTTTACCGGTTCCAGGCAGACACTTTTGCCGAGAGCAAGCTCATGACGCTGCTGAAATGAGAAGATCCGCGAATCGCTTTCTACGCCATTCTGACGTCACAATGACAACCATACGACAGGTCACGCTGACACTTGGCTTCAGCATGATGCTTGTAACGGTCGCAGCAGCACAACAGTCGCTACCAACCATTTCTGTAAAGAGTGGGGTTATCCGAAACCTTCAGGAGAAGAGCTCTGATCTACCCAAGTATGCGTCATCCACCGAAGTGCAACTCGACAGTAGGCTGGCAACCGTTTATAGCGGACTAATTGCTATAAGTGGTGCATTCTATGTGGGGTACTGGAATGACGGCATCAGCAAGATTTCCAAAACATGCATAGACTGCATTACTTATTCTTACCGTAGCTACACAGCCGGCATGCGATTCTATGCAAACCCTCACGCCTTTCCCTTCGATCTCTTTACCGGGCTGTCGTATCACTTCATCCGTACTAACTATGTGGGGGGACGCAGCTTGTCCGGCCAAGCGGACGACGACTTCTGGGATGGCGGGGCCACCTTGGAAGCAGGAATACGTATAGTCATTCCCGTAGTGGATCACCTGGCCGTCAACGGCGAAGTCCAGGCATTCATCGCTCCTTGGTCCAACAGCTCAAGAGGCAGCAGATACGCAAAACAGCCATCGGTAAAACTGGGAGTGTCTTATTCTCTCTGATTCATAAGCCTAGGATCACTGAGGGAGTAGCCACGGCCTACCTAAACCGATGAGATGTCCTTAGAATGGCCGGTCCCTCCACCACATGCAGTCGTATTCGCGTGGGTCCTGAAACAGCGCGGCGCGCGGAATCGGCGCTACGCCTGCCGCGAAGCCGGCGCCGCGGATCATCGCGGTAGCCCCCGGATTTCCCGGGGGCCCCGCACAGATCCGGACGTGCGCGTTAACGCATCCGGCTCCTCCCTTGGGTCGCGCCGTCGCGCATGACGTTAGCAGGTCGGCAAACCGACCCGCAGCCGTAACCGATCCGTCCCCTGTGACACGCAGTATCCGACGCTGTGTCCGGTACGTGTGAAACTTCACGATTTCCCCTTGGGTGCGACGCTTCGCTCCACTGACTCCGCCACGAGGGCACCCCCGCTTTGTTCGCCGGCTTCATAGCTTGTATCGTCGCATCTGACTTCTCTCCACCGTACGTCCTCCGATCAGCATTTAGCCTACGCTTTGGCGACCTTCCCCAAAGGGATAGGTAGTGGAGAGACCTCCCAGGTCCCGACAGGATACTTGCGTGCGTCCATGGGGTCTCGGACACCGTGGGCCTGTCCGCCCTCTCACCATAGCGAGGACGAACATGTTGCCTTCGGCATAGAGGAAAACCTCGGCGACCCAGATAATGTCTCTTTCGGTGCTCAATGTCCCTGGCCACACGTACCGCTACCGACGCTTCGCGCCCACCCTCACGGATGACCACGCACGGCTCGCGGAGATATGTACCTGGTTTAAGCTTCATAACACGGGACTTTCACCCGCTATATCCTGCCAGTTAGCCTGGCGCACCCACCCGTGACTCCGCCGGTTGCCCAGGCCATGCGGGGCTTGCGCCGGGAGCGTCCCCAAAAGCCCCTCAAGTGTCCGGGCTCACCTGCGAGGTGATCGCCAATATTGAAGCCACCGCCTGCGCTCCGCGGAAAGGGCGCGGCTGGCGCGGACACGTGGACATAGCGCTCGTACGCACGCTCCGCGATGGCCTCCTGCGCCGCAGCGAAGCCGCCGCCGCCCAGTGGCAGGACCTGTCCACAGAATCCGATGGCTCCGGGCGGCTGCACAATCGCGCGCGGCCACGTTGCCTACCTTACGCCCGCCACCGCAACCTGCCTGCAGCGCATCAGGCCCACAGGCGCGCTGCCCGAGGAAGGGATATTTGCCATGTCCGCGCGCACCATTGCCAACAGGGTCAAGGCGTCCGCCCATGCCGGCACTGTATGCACGCAACCAGCTGGCCGGCCGGGGTGCCGTCGCGAAGTACCTCGCGTAGACGCTTGCCCCATGGAGCTCGAGGCGAACCCGGCAGCATATGTGCCGCGCCAGTGACAGTGGCCCATGGACGGACGCTACGGGCCCTGCGCGTCTCCTGCGAACGTGCACGGGGGGGGCTTACCTGTTTAAGGCAAAAGCGCGGAGAACCGCCTTAAAACCGCCCTCACGGGCGCATTTAGCGGGGGTTTAAGGGCGGTGCGGGCGCTAGAATCGCTGCAGATCGGGTAAATACCCGATCAGATGCGATTTGCGGCGAGTCTCGCGACCTCCCCTGGCAAATAATCGTGCCCGTGGAGCTTCCATGCGCGGCCGTTTGCGCATTCTACTGAATTCGTCCACCTGTACCGACGAATGCCGTCCAAGCAGTCCGAACAATTTGCGTCGGAATATGCATGACCTGGAAGCGTTGTAATTTGCTGTTCAAATGTCAGAACCATGAATGAAGAGGTCCCAATGGAAAGCCTGGTTAATGTGTTGCAAGTGGCCGTAAACGACAGCACGTTTCAGTATTCGGACCGTGGACAAATAAGCGCCAACAGATTGCCCGAGCTATTTGAGGCTAGGAAATGGAACCATCGCGAAACATACTCCCCGGGACGTATAAAGGTGGTAACAAGTAACAAAGCTATGGGCAAGCTGGTCGAGAGTCTAAAGCCTGTACTGGACCCGTTTGTGCAACCTGAATCGGACCGAATAGGCAATGGTTTGCATTTCCTGACGGGCGGGCTTTCATCCATGGCCTGTCCCACCGTGCCTGAATTCGCCCAACTTATGGTACGGGGGGCTGCGCACCTTGGTAGTGGATACGTGGCGGAATTGGTATCCGGGTGGGCTGCGGGAGCTCCGTTGTGCTACAAGGCCAACTTCCTGCTGGACGGAATCAAAATCGATCAGCCAATCGAGCTGGAAAACGGCGTGCGTCTTCTCAGACTACCGCGATCCTTTGATCGCTTCCCCGTTGGGTTTCCGCATATCCCGACCAGTCTACCTGAATGGCGAAACAAAGAGCTCCCCGGAGCAACCGTTCTGTCAATCGACTGCTATATTTTTCCTGTACTGTTTAAGCCGGACGAAGGAGAAGCACTGACTTTTGATGCGTTCGATGAAATGCGAAAAAAATTTACTTACTCCAGTGCATCAATGGTCGTGCCGGGCTTTTCGCCCGATAGCTTTTGCAAAGCGTTATCGCAGCCTCGTGACTGGCAGGTGTCATGCAATTTCTGGTGGGATGATGTGGGTGAGTTACAAGCCTTTACGAGAGTGGGGTCGAGTGGGTGCTCCTGGAGGGAGGCGACGCCATTACAGCGGACCTTGTTTACCAAAAGCGATGTAAGGGCAGCAATTGGGAGCCACTTTCCCAAATCCGGCAAGGACTCGAGAAAGCGAAGTCTCGATGTTGCGATCAGCAGATGGATACGAGCAAAAAGGACCACATCCATTCTTGATGCGCTTATTGAGCTTCGAATTGCCTTCGAGGCTCTCTACGAAATCGAGGGCAATACCGAGAAGCGTTTCCGCGTAGCAACGTACGCCGCGTGGCACTTGGGTGTGGACGTAGAAGAAAGGCTGAAATGCCGCGAGGTGGTCTCTGGACTCTATGGTGAGGCGTCCAAAGTCTTGCACGCCTCAGGCTCCAAAAGGATACGAGATCGGCCGAAGTTGATTGCACAAGCCCTGAACTACTGTTACAGGGGAATCATGAAACGACGCAAGGAGGATGGACAGGTAAAATGGGATGAATTGTCAATGGGCGCAGGCCTAGAGGGCGCCGGTCAGGCATGATGCGGTTTCGCAACCCTGGCGGGCCCCGCGGTGGCGTTAACAGTGCCACACAGGTTGCTTAGCACGCGAGAGAACAGTAGCGGCCACGGATATGCCTCGGGCAAGAACAGGCAGAGACGGCATACACTTACCACGACCAGGCTGTGATCTTCAATAGTTGCACTCGTGATCAACGTCAATACATGATGGCGCCGGCGACAATTAAATTTGGATTAAGAGAGAGGCCGAGCTTCGAGGCGGAGCAGCGAGCTGCGGAGCCTCGAAGCTCGAGGCCGAACAGATTTTTTTCGGCCCTATTCCGCAGTGCGTGACGGCGGACGTGACAGGTGTTTCCGATGGAAGGGGCGCCCGCATACAGCCGGATCGGAAGGACCATCCACCCGCACATGAGAACAATCAGGCCCTGGGACGTCCCGTATCCTGTCCTGAAGCTTCAACACACGGCCAGCTGCCTCTCAGAGCGTGCAAATCGTCTCTGGACGGACGATCATGTGCCTAAGGCCGCGTAAGCGGTGGGATTGCACATTTTTTAGTTGGGTTTCGGCGGCTTCTGCCGAGATGGGCCCTCAAAGTAGATATCTTTTGGCAATAGATGGCGCTACGGGCCGAGTGTGTGGGTGCAAATGGGACGGTGCAAGCTTATATGGGCCCAAATGCGTGCTCACACGCGGATTTTCGGGCGCAGGCAGGCTCGTGGAGTGACTTCTCGGGCACGAAATCCCGCAGGAATCCTCTGATTGCACGCGTAAGCGGCGATCTTGGCAGGGTGCAGCGCCTCAGAGCGTCCGGACAGCTGCGGGTTTTGCTTATGCCAGCGTCAGCAGCGCACTACTGCGCGCGGGCATTGAGCGCCAGGTGTTGCCTTTGCAGTCCTTTGGGGCCGGCAGACCGAATCCCCACTAACCCCTCGACCCCCGGAGGTGGTCAACGCCTGGGTCAGCTCCTTCATGTCCTCCCGGCGTATCGGCTTCAGATTCGACTCGTACTGCATGAATATCGCCCCACAACAACTTTCCAATTCCCAACTTGAATTTGTGCGATCCCTAAGCGGCCTGCCAATGGGCCTAAATGAGCTCGTACAGGCCCCTCTTCGCACAAACGGCCGGGTTTGGTCACCTACCGTCCTAAAACACCGGCAAACAGCCTGCGGACTGCTGCGCAGAGCGTGTAAATCGCCCCCGGACGGACAGTGGTACGGATAGGGTCGCGGAATCGCCGCGTGAGGCGCCTTTATCCGGCCAAGAAGGGCGCTTGCATCGACATTGGCACGGGTGCCAGAGTGTGCCAAGTGTCCCGAACTGGCGCCAGGCGCTCACCTCGCGCCTTCCTGAAGGCTCTGGGACCACATCCCAAGGCAGGACCGCGGACGCTGCCTACTCAGGGTGCAGGTTCACCCGCGGCCTGGGCTTCACTCTGGGCCTCTTGGCGCCGCTTGGAGGCCTCCAGACGGTAGCTGGGCACGTTCAGCTCCAGAATCACGCTGTGATGTACCAAACGGTCTATGGCCGCGGCCGTCGTCATCGGGTCCTTGAAGATGCGCTCCCACTGGCTGAAGGCCAGATTGCTCGTAAGCAACACGCTGCCCCGCTCGTAGCGCTGCGACAGCAGCAGGAACAGCACCTCCATCTCCTGGCGGCTGTGCTGCACGTAACCGATGTCGTCGATGATGAGCGCCTCAAAGCGCGCGAGCCGCTTCAGGAGCTTGGGCAGGCGCAGCTGCTGTTTGGCCCATAGCAGCTCCTGCACCAGTGTGCTGCAGTTGTAAAAGATCACGCGACGCCGCTGGAAGATCAGCTCCCGGCCCAGGGCACACACCAGGTGCGTCTTGCCGCTGCCGGGAGGGCCGAAGGCCAGAACGTTCTCCTTGCGGTCCAGGAAGCCTCCCTCCAGGAGCACACGCAGGTGGTGATCTATCCGCAGGGGCAACCGGCCACGATCGAACGTGTCCAGCGTCTTCTCCAGCGGCAGCCGAGACGCACGCAGCCAACGCTGGATGCGGTTGCTGTGGCGCTCCTGCTGCTCCTGTTCCACCAGCTCCAGCAGAAAGCGCTCAAAACTCATGGCCTCCCGGCGGGCCGTATCGGCCTTCTCCCTGAAGCAAGCACGTATCGCCGGCATACGGAGCTCCTTGAGCCCTGCCTGCAGGGACCGCTCCAGCTCTGCTGCCGAGAGTGTCTTCATCGCACTGCGGTCGTCGTGAGCGAAGCCGTCGTCGATGGCTCCAGAAGGCCGTCGTATGTGCTCAGATCCACCACAGGAGGCGCTACCAAATAATCCGGAACTTGCAGCGTCCGGTCCAGCAGCGCCTCTACGGCCTCTGCCGTAATGGCCTCCTTGCCCTTCAGCAGCACGCTGAGGGCGGCATCTACGCCCGATTCGCTCTCCTTGGCCGCCAGGTGCAGCACACGCAGATACGCCTTGTCGGCCTTCAGAGGCGCTTTGTGCGCCCGAGGCAACGCGTCATAGGCCATCCGGAACCGGTGGGTGGGAAAGAGATCGGCCCGGTACCGGTAGTGGGCAAACGCACCCGGTTTGCGCACCAGCGAGTCGATCACATGCCGATACTCGATCCGGTGCTTGCTTCTTCCATGCAGCCGCGGCATGCGCTCCATGAGACGCTGCCCGAATCGCACCTCGACAGCCTCGCCGAACAGACGGATGTCGACCTGTTCGCCGATAAGTCGGCTCGGCACCGAATAGCTGTTGTTCCGCACCCGGATCGTGCTGCCCTTCGATACCCGCACGCGCATCGCCTTGTAGCTTTCCAGTCGGCGCTCCGGAAGCGGCCCCAGAAAGGCCCGATCCTGCTTGAGGCGCTCCTTGCGCGGCGCATTCAGCTGCGCAAACAGCTGCTCGAGGAAAGCCTCATAGGCCTGCCGGCTCTCAAAGTCATTGCTTCCGCGCAGGATGAGCTGGTTCTTCATGGCCAGCTTCAGCCGGTAGTGCCGCTGCTCCACCTTGCCGTTCTCGTGCGGACTCCGCACCTGCGTATGCCGCGCTTCCATGCCGCAGTGGCGCATCAAGGCCTGGTAGCGATCCGTAAAGGCCTCGCCGCCGCCACGCTGCAGCTTGCGTACCGCAGCGCTCAGGGAGTCCGTCTGGTGCAGCCTTGGCACGCCTCCACAGGCGTGAAGGGCCTGCTGCAGGCCCTCCGAAAGCGCCTCGAAGCTCTCCGATCGGCAGACGGTACCGGTCTCCCAATTGGAATACGGCAGCACGAAGTGGTACAACAGATGCGGAAGCGGCGCCCCCCGGATGGTCACGCCCAGCCCGTTCATGCACGTAAAGTCCGATTGGGCTCGGTCTCCCGGCTCATATTCCTGGGCAAAAAACACCTCCTTCGCCGGGCCTTCCGTGGCTCTCCACTGCTTGACCCGCCGCTGCAGCGTGCGCAATTGACCCGGCTGGAACGTGCCCGGATGCCGGCGCTGCAGCTCGCCAAAAAGCGCCTTGACCTCCAGGTTGGGATTAACCTTCAGAAAAGCCTTGACCTCCTCCCACACGGCAGCAAACGGATCCTTGCGCGTACGCCACGTGTGCGGCTTCTTCGTCTCGCTTGGCAGCTTGCCCAACTGCACGTACTTGCGCGCGGTAGTCTCGCACATTCCGGCCTTCGCCGCTGCTGTCGCTATGGGCTCTCCCTTCTTCAATACCAACCTGCGTAGAAGCAGGACCTGCGCATCCTGTACCATCTCGATAGTGGATTGAACGAATTAACCGCCAGTCCACGCACAAGACGACCTCAGGTCCCGCTATTTTTAATTGTCGTTGTCGTTATTATTAAAGGCTCTACCCCTTTTTTAGTGGGTAAACTCACCTGCGGACGCTGCGGGGTATAGATCCAGGCCTCCGAGGTGAAAGTAAATGGCGTTGGCAAACCGCCGTTTGTTGCGGAAGCCCCTGCTGCGCACTTTGATTGTTTTGATCCTGCTGTTGATGCCCTCCGCAGGGCCATTGCTCACCTTCAGGATGATCGCATTGAGGATACCCCACAGGTGTTTTTTGATGGTTCTGGCGGCTGCCTTGACAGGTTCCAGCCGACACCGCATGGCCCACGACAACCATCGCTCCCAACCCTTGCGCGCCCATGTGCGGTGGACATAATGCCACAACTGCAGGGCCATTTCCTTGATAGCCCACGCGCGGGCCGTCTTCAACGTGCTGGTACGCAACTGCTGGAAGCGCGCCTTCTGCTTAGCAGACATGTTGGCCGGGTGAGTCAACCAATCATACTTGGTTCCCTTGAGGTCTTCCAGGCCTTCCTTCATCAATGCCCGGTACTCTTGGCGCCGAACCTTGTCCACGGCAGTTCCCAGACATTTCACTACGTGGAATTTGTCAAAGGCCACCTTCCGTTGCGCCTCTGGCACATGCTCCAGCGTGGCGTTGATGTAGGCCGGCCACATGTCCATGCTGACACTCTCGATGCCCTCCAGCTGCTCCAAAGTGAGCCCAGCATACCAACGCGTAAGTGTTTCTTTCTTACGGTCTTCGCCCACATGCAGCACCGTTCCCGCCTTCGCATCCGAAACAATGGTGACATACGCATGGCGCTTGCGAAAAGAGGTCTCATCCACGCCAATATGGGCAACATCCCGTTCCTTCCTCCGCGCAAGGCCGCGTTGCACCGCGCGCTGCATGATCCCGTCTATCGCATTCCAGCTCACCCCCATCAGACGGGACACCGCCGATACACTCGCCTCCTGCAGCCAATCAATCACCAGCGCCTCAAACCCTGCAGTGAACCGTGACATAGGTTCCGCCCACGGAATCGACACGGTGCGCACTCCATGCTCCAGACATTCCACGCGGGGAAGTTGCGCAACCACCATCGTGCGATACTCGCACAAATCCAGGTGACGCCATTGCCGAGAACGGTGGTCGTAGCCCGGACACGCCAAGCCGCACTCCGGACAAGGCAGCTGATGGCCGTCCTCGCAAACTACATGAATCCGGACTTCTTGCGCCTCATGCGCAAACGTCACCTCGGAAACCTTCCAGGGAGCCTGGATGCCCAAGAGGCAACCTATATCATCAGTCTTTAGTTGTGACATATCGTTGCTGGGGTTAGAGAACGTGTGCGCCATCGTGATGATGGCCTTGAAACAGATAAGAAACGGGTATGAATCCGCATCATCTCATATCGTTTCCCGTTGAATGAAACGCTGTACCCATCTAAAATGGGGAAGAGCCTTATTAAATGTCGCCAATCACACTCGGATAGGTCCGCACGGCTGCATTTAAAGTACGTACTCGGAAGGACCGTAAATTGCTTACAAGCAGGTGCCTAGAGGGTTTCCGAGGCGGCCGGTCAACCCGAGAGGCAATGGTTGGAACTGGCAAACCATCGGAATGTCTGCAGCATGTTATTTCTCCTATCATACCTATGAATACTTCGAGCCCCGCCGAGGCGATATCCTCGCTGTATTATGATGTTCTCGAAGCATCAGCCATGTTGCTGTATCTATTATCAAGCGCTGCACAGAATCGGCCGGAGTGCTATGTGCAGCCTGGCGTAACACGCGGTCTACAACTGCCGGGTCTTTCCCTGTGCTGCCTGCCCTGTATCACAGGTGTCCCAGATGACGAACTGTACGGCCTGAATGGTGCTGCGTCGCAAATGGCGTACAAGGGTTGGATTGCCGAAGTATTTGCGCGCTGGGAAAGCCACAACCGTAATGAACTGCAGACAGCTATTCGCGCGGATATTCAAGCGGAGGACACTATTCGCCCGCAGGCGGATGCTTTTGGATACCTGCGGCACATCCGCAATGATCTCCTCCACAACAACGGAATCGCCAGCATGGACAGCGGGCGGAAATGGTTCAGGTCGGGCGACAGGATGGTGTTCGGAATTCGACATGTGTTTGATTTCCTAAACCATGTCGGCGCGCTTTCTTTCTCCCATGTTTCTAGCACCACTTACCGCGGGTGCTCGTTTTCGATACCTCATGGCAGAGCAGGTGTCCTCTTAAAATGGAAGCCTAAGCCCCGGTTGATTTCCGTGCGAACGCACGAGACCAATGCTGCAGAAACCAACCTGCATAAGCGCATTACCGCGGTGTTCAACAATGGGTTACATGTATAATTATCGGAAGTTAACTCTTGTGCCTGAAAGGCGCCATAACCAGCGCGAAAGCCTGTCCGATCACGCCCCACCCGATAGTCGGAATCCTCACCTCCGCACGCCCATCCCTCCAGCTGCGGCTGCCCGCAAGCCTGACGGGCTTGTAACGCTAAGCGGGGGCTACTTGATTGCGTAAGCGACCAGCATCTTCATTCCATTCTCCGCCCTCAGAACGCCATAGGCTCTATCGTTGCGTATGGCCCAAAGGCGGAGATTTGCGGGAACATCAACAGTGTCCACTTGGGTTCCGTGCCATGAACGTCCTTGCGGAAGCGCATGGTGCAATTGTCACCAAATTCACCAAGCACGCAATGGCGCTGCTGCGATCAAGACCGGAGCCGTGGGTGTCCTTGCCCCGCACGCATGAAATTCGTACCATACCGCGTACCCTCAAATCTTCCGTCTCTTCAACATTCTTCACGTAACGTTATGACTATTCGCAGCACACCCACGCGATGTCCCTTCTCGTTTAGCGCGCTCCTTGGACATTCAACCCAGCGAAGGTGCCAGACGATGCATCGCAGCATGTTACGTGCGACGGCAGTACTCATTGCGCTGGCGGTCACAGCCCCGGCAGCTGGCCAATTGATATGGGCAACGCCCCCTGGGACAGCGGTAGGCTCCGTGGCGTATTCGCCCGACGGGACGCGCCTGGCATTCGGATTGGAAGACAACACCGTTCGGCTGTGGGATGTGGCCACGGGCGACGAGGTGCGCCGATTCGAGGGCCACACGTCTTCCGCACTCTCCGTGGCGTTTGCGTCCGACGGGACGCGCCTGGTTTCTGGAGCGGCCGACAGCACCGTTCGGCTGTGGGATGTGGCCACGGGCGATGAGGTGCGCCGATTCGAGGGCCACACGGATTGGGTGAACGCCGTGGTGTTTTCACCCGACGGGACGCGCCTGGCCTCTGGATCGGACGACAACACCGTTCGGCTGTGGGATGTGGCCACGGGCGACGAGGTGCACCGCCTCGAGGGCCACGCGGATTGGGTGAAGTCCGTGGCGTTTTCGCCCGACGGGACGCGCCTGGCCTCTGGATCGGACGACGGCACCGTTCGGCTGTGGGATGTGGCCACGGGCGATGAGGTGCGCCGATTCGAGGGCCACACGTCTTTCGTATTCTCCGTGGCGTATTCGCCCGACGGGACGCGCCTGGCTTCTGGGGCGGCCGACGAAACCGTTCGGCTGTGGGATGCGGCCACGGGCGACGAGGTGCGCCGATTCGAGGGCCACACGGATTGGGTGAACGCCGTGGCGTTTTCGCCCGACGGGACGCGCCTGGCCTCCGGATCGGACGACGGCACCGTTCGGCTGTGGGATGCGGCCACGGGCGATGAGGTGCACCGCCTCGAGGGCCACACGTGGTGGGTATACTCCGTGGCGTTTTCGCCCGACGGGACGCGCCTGGCCTCTGGAGCGATCGACGGCACCGTTCGGCTGTGGGATGCGGCCACGGGCAATGAAGTGCGCCGATTAGCCATCGTGGAGGGCCATGCGTCTTTCGTAGTCTCCGTGGCGTTTTCGCCCGACGGGACACGCCTGGCCTCTGGATCGGCCGACAGAACCATTCGGCTGTGGGATGCGGCCACGGGCAATGCGGTGCGCCACCTCGAGGGTCACACGGATTGGATAAACGCCGTGGCGTTTTCGCCCGACGGGACGCGCCTGGCCTCTGGATCGGACGACGGCACCGTTCGGCTGTGGGATGCGGCCACGGGCGACGAGGTGCGCCGTCTCGAGGGCCACACGGATTGGGTGAACGCCGTGGCGTATTCGCCCGACGGGACGCGCCTGGCCTCTGGATCGGACGACGGCACCATTCGGCTGTGGGATGTGGCCACGGGCGACGAGGTGCGCCGTCTCGAGGGCCACACGGATCGGGTAAGGTCCGTGGCGTTTTCGCTCGACGGGACGCGCCTGGCGTCTGGATCGTTCGACGAAACCATTCGGCTGTGGGATGCGGCCACGGGCGACGAGGTGCGCCGTCTCGAGGGCCACACGTCTTTCGTACTCTCCGTGGCGTTTTCGTCCGACGGGACGCGCCTGGCTTCCGGATCGGCCGACGAAACCGTTCGGCTGTGGGATGTGGCCGCGGGCGATGAGGTGCGCCGATTCGATGGCCACACGGATTGGGTAAACTCCGTGGCGTTTTCGCCCGACGGGACGCGCCTAGCTTCCGGAGCGGACGACGAAACCGTTCGGCTGTGGGATGTGGCCACGGGCGACGAGGTGCAGCGATTCGATGGCCACACGGATTGGGTAAAGTCCGTGGCGTTTTCGCCCGATGGGACGCGCTTGGCCTCTGGATCGGACGACAGAACCGTCCGGCTGCGGAGGGTAGCCTCACCTACCGGCATTGCGGATGGGGGCGCACTGCCAGCAACAATCATACTCGACCAGAACTACCCGAACCCTTTCAATCCAACTACGATCATCAGCTTCGAGCTTCCCGAGCCAGCCCACGTGCGCTTGCGCGTCTTTGATACCTTGGGACGTCACGTTACTACGCTGGCAGACCGGTTAGAAGTCGCAGGACGTCATGAAGTCTACTTTCACGTCACTAGCCTGGCAAGCGGTTCTTACCTCTACCGGCTGGACACGGGCACGACCTCAATCACGCGGCGTATGCAGCTGATCAAGCAATGATTGTCAAGGTCGGCAGGAGGCGCATCTGCTTTTGGATTCGATGGCAATTCAGCATGCATTGCTTACCACTTCAACGGATAGCGCCGTGATTTCTACGCCAAGAGCTGGGGCGACTCGATCTGCAGTCCGTGCGGCGGAGCAATCTGTCTCTTCGCCTGCATCTGTCCTCCGGCTAACCCGCATAAATTTCCAGCCTGTTGAAGCGGAATCTTTTTGTAGCACCCATTAAAGGGACGACGTATTTAGAATAGGGTACGTTTTGTGGGCCCAGGACTACCCCCCGGCAACATTTCCGGCTTAACAAGGTGGCATCACGGCCGATTGCACGGAAGCCAGCCTTTCGCTTGGTGGTTGGTCCGTGTAGATAGCGTAGCTAGTGCTTGCCCGAAAAATGCCTGATCGGCTCTGCAGACCGGCAGTCTTGGGCGCATAGGGCGGATGTACGGGCGCGTGCGGCGGAAAATCGGGCATTTTGGAGTGTCGAGCGGCTGTTTTCGGGGCAGTTTCCCCAACGGCTGCCTGCGTTGTTTTAGCGAATGTTGCACCGTTTTCCGATCTTAGTACCGTTATTGGCGTGATTAGTACGCTTCTGTCCCAACATTCGCCTGATTTACTGCTATGCGCGCGATCTTCGAGCCACAGTTTGAGCTTGGGCACACGCCCATTGGAGAGATCAGCTTTGACGCTCGGTCCAGAGACGATATTCCGGCCGTACTGCGTGGACTGCAGGACATCTTCACGCACAGCGAGACCCGCGAGCGGGTGTTCGCGATCCTGCGGGAGCACTTAGGCGCGAAGGTCAATCTGCGGCGCGGCCGCCCGGGGCTGTGCCTGTGGCGGATCTTCGTGCTGGGCACGCTGCAGAAGGCGCTCGACTGCGACTTCGACCGCCTGGTGGAATTGGCAAACTTTCACACGGCGCTGCGCCAGATGCTGGGGCATGCAGATTTTGGAGATAAGCACCAGTATCGCCTGCAGACCGTTATTGACAACGTGCGTCTGCTTACCGAGGAGACGCTGCAGCAGATCAATGCGGTGGTGGTGGCCCGTGGGCATCAGCTGTTGAAGCACAAGAACTCTGATCCGCTTCACTGCCGGGCCGACTCAGCGGTGGCGAAGACCCATGTGGAGTGGCCCACCGATGTCCGTTTGCTGTGGGATGCGCTGCGCCGTCTGATCAGGAAGCTGGCACGTCTGTGCCAAAAGCATGCGATAGCGGGCTGGCGCAAGTCGCAGGCCTGGATCAAGAAAATGGAGCGCGCCTTTTATCGCGTGCGCACTTCCCGGCAGTGGCGCAGCGTGTCGAAAGTGGCAAACTACCTAGTGTTGTGTCCCATTAATAAGCGACGTATATTAATGACTTCACCATCCATGCCAGAAGTCTATGCGTCGCGGAAGAAAACTTGCGCCCCTAGTTCTCTCTAATGAGCAGCGAAACCAGCTCGTCGCCTTGTCGAAATCCACTACTATGCCCCACGGCATGGTTCAAAGAGCGAAGACCATTCTGGCCTGCGCTGCTGGGGACACCAATGCTGCGGTTGCCCGTGCGCTGGGAGTATCCGCGTCCACCGTAAGCAAATGGCGGAGCCGGTTCTTGGACCGTGGCTTGCAAGGGCTCCACGACGAGCTGCGTCCGGGACGGCCCCGAACGCACGATGACGAGAAAGTGGCCCAGGTGATTAATCGTGCGCTGCAACAGAAGCCCGCCCATGCGAATGCTTGGAGCGTTCGCCTGATGGCCGAGGCCGAAGGCGTGTCTAAGAGCACAGTGCAGCGCTGGTTTGCCCTCTTTGGGCTCAAACCCCATCGCAGCAGGACGTTCAAGCTGTCCAGCGATCCCTTCTTTATCGAAAAGGTTCGCGACATCACCGGGCTATATCTAACCCGCATCGCTCACCAAGCTCTTGAATCGCCATAATTCGGGGCGTCTGTAGGCAGTGGGTCACGGTTTGGGAATGCGAATGCTGATTCCCGCCTTCTGGAGCGTTTAGTCGGCGGCTGCAAGCGCTGTTTCGGGCATGTTTCGAGCGCGAATCAAGGCTTTTGTTCGCGCACCGGTGCTTCTTGGATACACGTATCCTGCAACCACCATGTGGCGTCTATCAATCTGTGGGATAAGTTGGATCCGGAACGGCCTATGAAGGTGAGGCGCGTGCGCCGACCTGGGTGGTGTGCACAGCGCCACGCAAGTTGTTTAGCACGCGCGCGAACAGTTGCTGCCAGGGATAGGCCTCGGGCAAGAGCAGGCGGACTCGGCGTACGCTTACCACCACCAGTGCTGCGATCTTCAGTAGCCGCACACGGATAGTAGCGCACTGCGCCTGCGCCATCGCGGTGCCCTGCAAGCCAACGGTCTTGATGATGGTCATCAGGGTGTTGGCGACCGTAGAGAAGTACAGGCGCAACTGGTTGCTCTCCATCATGGACGTAGAGGTGCGGTCAGCGAACAGGGTAAGCTGCTGCTCCTTGAGCCGGTTCTCCATGTCTCCACGCGCGCAATACAAATCTTCGTATAGCGTGCGCGCGTCGTACGCGTCTTCGCTGAAATTGGTGACCACGAATCGCGCGTTATAGCCGCGCGGTCCAGGCAGCCATTCCGCCTTGGCTATCACGCGCCGAGCACAGCTCCAGCTGTCCTTCGTCTGGTACTCGAAGCTGCGGAAGCGCCGCGAAGGCTGCCCGCTGGCCTCGCAGGTGGCCCGACTCTGCTCCATAGCCTCCTCAACGATGCGTTTCAGCCGCGCATTGAGCGGCATACCAATGATGTAGTGCAGGCCCTGTGCTTCGCACCATGCCATGATATCATCGCGGCAGAATCCTGCATCTGCACGAATCCAGATGGGCACCTGCGGCCACCGCGCACGGATACGCGCTATCACTGGCGCCAACTCCTCTATCGTGCCCGCTGATGCGTCAATGTTGGAGGGGCGCAGACGAGCGGCCAGCACATGCTTGCCGCTAACGATGTACAGCGGTAAGTAGCAGTAGTGGCCATAGTAACCATGAAAGAAGCGCCCCTCCTGCTGGCCGTGAATCGCGTCATCGGTAGCATCGAGATCCAACACGATATGCTCTGGCTGCTCGCCCGTTACATCCATGAACAAGTCCGCGAGCATGGTGTCGATCTTTTCAGGGTCCGCTACGATGCGCTTGTACCTATGCGATGCGGCCCCTCCTTTGGAGCCGAGCTCCAGTCGGCTCAGTGTGCTCGAACTCGCCAGCGGATGTCCCTGGTCGCGTTCCCGTGCCCGGTGCGCACCTGTTACATCTTCGCAGCCCACGCCCATGGCCAACACGGGATCGTCCCGCAGACGGTCATGGTCGTTAACGTCTTCGTAGCCCAAGCATATCGCGTAGACACGTTGCCTGAGCATCGCCTCCACGGTATGCTCGACCCTGCTGGGATCACGGTGGTCGGTGAAGCAGGCGGCAAAGCGGCCTATGACGTCGAACATCCGGTCGGCCTCCCGTAACAGCAGCGCACCTGCGTCCGAGGACATAGGGCCGCCGTCGAACTTTCCGACCACTTTACGCCGTCCCAAGTCCTCGAAACGAAGCTCTTCAGTATGACAGTCTGTTTTGCTCATTTGCAGTGCAAAGGATGGTTATAACTGATTGCACATCATACACTTACGTGGCGCTATGGTTCCCATTGTCGATACCCTGGTGATTTATCCGGGCTACCGCCCTGCGTGAAGGGGCCGGCGGCGGCGCTCCCTTCGGCCCAGGTTCCGGCGAAGCTCAAATCGTCAGGCGCCGTGCCTATGGTGGTGGACGCGAAGGCGGAGGGGACCGTCACCGTCCATGGCGTGAGGTTGCTTCCCGACACCATGGCGCCGCCCACCGCAGGCGTCCCGTGCGGAACGACACTGGTTACCGTGAGCACATCCGTGGTGGCCGTGGGAAAACAGGAAGGACTACAGCCTGCAGGCAGCAAGGGCTGCTATGCGCGCTACTTTACGAGAGTCATCTTCCGGGTCTGGATCAGTCGCGCGTCTGACTCCATGCGATAGAAGTAGATGCCACTCGCGAAGGCGCCCGCTTCCCAGTCAAGCTCGTGTACGCCCGGTGAATATACTCTGTCGGCCAGCGTCGCCACTCTGCGCCCCGTGACGTCGAAGACTGAAATTCTTACACGCGCCTCTGCCGGCACCGAAAAGCTGATGGTCGTAGTAGGATTGAACGGGTTGGGATAGTTCTGCTCCATACTAAAGGTGGCGGGCACTTCTGCGAGTGCATCTTCGGTGGCCACATCCACCTCGCTAAGCGGGGCAGTCCATACGCCACGGCCATGCGTGGCGGCCAAAATCTGGTCATCCCGTACATCCAGCTGCCACACAGAGACGGCTGGCAGCCCGTTGTCGGCGTAGACCCAACTATTGCCGCGACTTGTTGACTTGAATATGCCTATGTCCGTAGCTGCCCACAGCACATGCGGATTCCCCGGCATAACGAGGAGGTCATACACACCTACATTCGGGAAACCGTTCGTGCTTTGCCCGCCAGTTGATCCTACGAAGCCTGAAAGGTCTTCCCACGTGCTTCCGAAATCCCTTGTTTCCAGGATCTTTGGCCTGCTATATCGCGAAAACAGTGCATAGCCCGTGCTATCTTCCGACGGATGGGTATTCAGCCCTGACAAGAGGGCATCCGGGTGAAAGTCGGGGGTCACTACTGGCGCGAAGCTCTGACCTGCATCCGTGGACACGTGTAGCGTGTACTGGGCATTCATATAGTAGCCTGCCCAGACCACATCCGGGTTGGATTTGGAGACCCGGACTCTGCCGACGTGCGAAAAGCCCCATTTCTCGGCAATGGCGGTGCCAGTCCAGTTTTGTCCAAAGTCGTCCGAGCGCCAGACTCCAGAGCGTTCCAATGTGAAGACTCGGTCCGGTGCCCGGTCCGAATAGCCGAGCGACGTAGCAAACGGAGTAGGAAAGAACGGATTGCTTTGGGGAAGTCCGCGCATGGCCGATCTCCAGGAGCCGCCGCTGTCAGTGGATCGCAGAATAAAAGTGTGCTGTCCCGTCCCCAGAAGCTTTCTCTCATCCGTAGCGTGCCAAACGGCGTCGAATCCGTAGCCACCTATTTGCGCCTTCCAGCCTGCTCCAGCATCCGGGTTGACTTCGCTACGCCACGTGCCATTGTCCTGAGCTCCGCCGAGATACATGTTTACGCCCGGACGTTTAGCCACACTGAAGAACTGGGACGTATTGTACCCCGAATCGTCGGCGTCTAATTCCACAAAAGAATCTCCGCCGTCCATAGAGGAGGCTACACCTCCGTCATTGGCGCTTAGGACATAGAATTCGTTGGAGGTCCGATCTATGGGGAGGATCGTAATGTTATGATGACCCGAATGCGTGTCCTCGTTCGGGTCAAAGTTTCTAGTCACTATTCGCTCTCTTGCTTTCCCCCTTGCATACGCGATGGTGAGGTCCGTTACCGGCAAATTGCCTGGATCCCATGTTGCTCCCGCTGCCAGATGCGGCCACATGTAGTAGAGCATCCCATCTGCCACGCCGCCATCCTGACTAATGGCAGCATGCGGCGCGCTGTCGTCGTAGTCATACTTATGGACAAACAGATACTCTCGGCTCTGTCCATCACGCAGTCCTTGTGTTTGGCGCGGGATCAGGTTCCAGACGGAATCAGCGGCCTGATCGCGAAAGGAGACCATCAGCTGACGGTCATTGTCCGTATCCCATACCTGGAACGGCACCTCGACATATCCTGAATACATATAGTCAGCATATCCAATACCCGCGCCGCCATCGCCATTGGTGCCCCCATCTCTCGCAACTGTGAAGGCGTGTGCCTTCTGCGTTCCCTGACCGAACCTGAAGTCTATTGAGACATAGTCCTCCTCGTCGACATTGGTGACATCGGACTGGTTGATTCCAAGGACAACGATGCCCGTATAGAGCACCGCCCCGCGGACGCGCAAAAAGGACATGAAATCGTCCGACTCCCCAAAGAATATCCCCCGCGGCCCGGTTTCGTCCCGCTCTCTGGAGCCGTATACAATCCTCAATAGTCGAGATCCGCCTACAAATACCGTGTCAGGAGAATACGGATGAACCGCAATGGCTTGGTTATGCCAGCCTTGCGGGCCAAGCGGGTTGGTCGGGGCGTATTGGTCCTCATCGTGATCAAACGTCGGCGTCCAAGTGAGGCCTGCATCGTCGCTGCGAATTAAGCCCATATGAATTGCACTCTTATCAGCCAATACATGGACCGTTTCTGGTTCAGACGGCGACCAGGCAATCTCCATACGCCCGGACTCAAGGCCTCCCCGGACACCAAGAAATCCAATAAACGCACGTGCCCAACTCTGCCCTCCGTCCGTCGAGCGCAATATGGCCTTGCCCTTCAATGTTGCAATCTGGACATCAAAGTTGCCTGGTTGCGGCTTCAGATCCTGAACACTTGCGTCCGTACTGTACACTTCCGTCCACGTCATGCCACCATCGGTGGTTCGGTAAATGCCTTCATTGGTGGCGGCGATTACCACGCCGTGATCAGTCGGATCAATCGCCAACCGATTCACATAGCGAAATCTGCGATCCGTAGCCGTCGCCATCAGCTGTTCCCACGAATCGCCACGATTCGTTGACTTGAATATGCCACTTCCTGACACAGCATCGACGTTGCCGAATCCCTCGCCGGTGCCCATATACATGACATCGTGATCGCTCTCGGCCATGGCCAGACAGGATACGCCCAGATTTGGCAGATGGTCGGTCAGGGATGTCCAGCGCATACCGCCATCTTCCGTTTTCCACACGCCCCCGCCAACAGCACCAGTATACCATGTCTTCAGGTCAGGATCGTCTGGATCGACCACGATGGCACGTGTGCGGCCACCAACGTTGGCTGGACCGCGACTCTGCCACGCGATGGCACTCCCTGGGCCGTTCAGTGCAGCACGGGCTTTTTGATATTCTGCTATCTGGTAATTCATTGGATACACATCGCCCTGCGTTAGGCCCCGCATTTCATCGTGAATCTTAGAGAACAGGTCTGGGTGTCCATGTGAACTGGTCACACGGTGCGATACTTCCGACCGGGTTGCCAATGAGTTGTACGCCGGACCCTGAGTCCCCAGCATGCCTACCAGGACTGGTACCACCAGGAGCGCTACGACGAGGGAACAATAGACTGTCGTTCTTTTCATGACTGTTCGGTTTGTAGCCGCGCGTGGTCGATGGAATTTACGCGCGCCAAGGTTATCAGGACTAGTTCGCGGCGCGCTTTAATCTTAGCTACGGCAGTCTGTTCCGGCATGGATGGAGCCGAGTGTTACCCCAGTACCGAGATCGATTCATGAGGCCAACTGATGGCTGGGGACTTACATAAATGAAACCTATAATTCCTGCTAGGGATTGCACATTTTTAAGTTGGGTTTCGGCGGCTTCTGCCAAGATGGGCCCTCAAAGTAGATATCTTTTGGCAATGGATGGCGCTACGGGCCGAGTGTGTGGGTGCAAATGGGACGGTGCAAGCTTATATGGGCCCAAATGCGTGCTCACACGCGGATTTTCGGGCGCAGGCAGGCTCGTGGAGTGACTTCTCGGGCACGAAATCCCGCAGGAATCCTCTGATTGCACGCGTAAGCGGCGATCGTGGCAGGGTGCAGCGCCTCAGAGCGTCCGGACAGCTGCGGGTTTTGCTTTTGCCAGCGTCAGCAGCGCACTACTGCGCGCGGGCATTGAGCGCCAGGTGTTGCCTTTGCAGTCCTTTGGGGCTGGCAGACCGAATCCCCACTAGCCCCTCGACCCCCGGAGGTGGTCAGCGCCTGGGTCAGCTCCTTCATGTCCTCCCGGCGTATCGGCTTCAGATTCGACTCGTACTGCATGAATATCGCTCCGCACCAGCGCTGACGCATCCCCGATGATCCCCAGCGCTTCACGTTCCGTGATCGGTTCGCAATAACGCTGTTGAGGTTCTCGATGATGTTCGTCGTCTTCAGACTGTCTCTGACAGCCTGGTTCCGCACCCCCAACCGGTGAAGTGTCAGCGTATCCTCCAAACCCTCCTCCAGACTGCGTGCGGCTTTCGGATACGATCGCTGCAGCGCTCCATGCAGCGACACAAGCGCCGCCCGTGCCTCCTTGTACGTGGGTAGCTCCCATGCCGCCTGAAGCCGACGCTTCATATGCGTGGCCACTGGCTCGTTTTTGATGTGACGCGTCACATTGGTACGCTTGTGCCATTGGCAGCGCTGGAATACGACCGCATTCCCAAACACCGCGCCGATCCCCTTGCGAAGCCCGCGGCTGCCGTCCACCTGTACCAACAGCTTGTCGGTATGGGTGAAGCCCCGATGCAACAGATCCTGCAACAGCGATTCCACCTGCGCACTGTTCTCGGTACGGCTTTCCGCAAAGCCCAGGACGACCTTCTCGCCCTCGGTCGTGATGCCCATCGCTACTATCATCTGCATATCGGCCAGATACTTGCCATCAAGCAGGAGCACCGCAAAGGTGTGCTGATCGAATCGGCGCGTCTCAAATGCCTTCAGTAGCGCTGCCGTCTGCGTCATGAAGGCGTTGCCTATGCTGCTGGCACTCAACCCCATACTATCGGTGAAGACTTGGGCCGCCTGCCTGTAATTGCGCCGCGAGAGTCCACACAGCAACCTTCTTACCACGCTTTCCCGGTCCATAAGCCCACGCTCGCGCAAAAGGCGGTACGTTTGCAGAGGACGCTCCCTTCGGGTTCGTACATTCCGTACGCGCGGAACGCGGACCGCAATGCGCTCCAAACCGACGCGGATGGAACCCGGATTCGTCCCCCAGCGCTGAAAGCCGGTCTTACGGTGCTTCCCACGTGCGCCGCATATGAAGTGGGCCTCGGCCTCCATGACCCATGTGGCCATCTTGGTAAGAAGATCATCGAGATATCCAAGGCAGCTGGCCAGGCCGATGAAATTCCTCTGCGCAAGCCCGTGAAGGTCCTCGATGAGTGATTGATCCAGCATAGGGGTATGGGTCATCATACGGCGTTGAGGTTGATGAGAGTCTCACGAAGTTGTGGCAGATGGGCCGCATGGGCCACACGGCGCAGCTGAGCCTCGTGTTCCAACAGCGCCAGTGCCATCTGTTCGCGTTGCTGGAAAACGGCGCTGGCCGGGGCCTGCAACCTGCGACCGATGGCATCCATGAAGCGCATCACGCGCAGCCCCCTGTCGAGCTTGAGCAGCATGCCCGTGCGTTGAATCGTCAGAGATTGCTCCAGGCCCTCCCATAGAACCTTCGCTGCGGACCGATTGACGCGCGTCAAGTCCTGGTGAATACGGGTGAGTGCGCGTTCAGCTTCCCGGGCATCGAACCCATTCCATGCCTGGCGGAGGCGATTGCGATACACAGGAACAAGGTCTTCCGGAAGACCACAGGTGACTTGATCCAATAGCGTATTGAGACAGCGCTGTATAGCGACCCTGGCGCCAAACACCTGGCGCACCGCCGATTGCAGTCCCGTACTGCTGGGCAGCACACAGAGCAGCCCGTCGGCGGCCGAAAGACCACGATCGGACAGCGACTGCACAAAGGACGTAAGAGCAGAGACGTTCTCAGGGTAGCACGCTACCAGGCCAAGTATGCGGCGATAGCCCGTGATGGTCAGACCCGCTCCAAGAACGATGTTAACGCCGCGTGGGCACAGCCCGCGCAGCCAGATCGCAACGATTGGGTCGTCTTGCAGACTGCGCGAATGCAACAGCTGCCACGCTTCATTCAACTGCGCCGAGTCCGGCTTTGTGTCCTGGGCCGCCGCAGAGGCCTTGATCACTACGGGCGGTGGCACCGGCTGCTGATGCGCTGCCGGAATGGGCCAGTCGGTGGTCAATTGTTGCAGTATGTGCGTGCAGAGCTTCATCAGAAGCCGCCGCGAGTCACCGGAGGGATTGATCTGGGCGTCTGCAGGCGCCTCAGCCCTCCCCAAGACAGGCTGTGAGGGGTTCATATGGTTGGAAAGGAATGGTGGAGACCAGGGTCCACCTCCACAGCAACTTTCCAATTCCCAACTTGAATTTGTGCGATCCCGGTAAAAACAATTGACATTCATCACCCGCCAGTCTTCCGAGATGTGTCCTCGTGACCTTTCTTGACTTCCGCGGTTTGAGTGCAAAATAGTATGAGTTATACTTGACCATCATACAATACTGAACACTACGCGTGCCGATTTTGAGGGAACCCTTGAGGCCCCTATCGATCGTAGCCGGACTCGTTAGGGGAGCTGGTCGGGAGAGGCCAGCTCGCGGGTCCTGCTGGGGTACTTTAGTCCGGCTACGCTGTAGAGCGTGCGCTGAGCTGCGGTGGCCGGAGAGGCGAGCAGATACTGCTTCAGCGTACTGGTGTCGGTAATGAGGGAGACTTGCGCGCCGCTCAGCTCTGTCAGGATACGAGCCTCGCTGAGTGGCTCCTGGCCCGCATGCATGGTGTTGTGCTGGTAGCGCAGCAGGCGCAGCAAGGCAAAAGCGACGAAGCAAATCGCGATGTGGGCCTTGACGCGGCTGGGAGTCCAGTGATAGATGGGCCGCGTCGCCATGGTGTGCTTGAGCACGCGAAAGCCCTCTTCGATGCGCCACAGCTCCCCGTAGTACGCATAGATGTGTTGTGCTGGATGGCTTTCGCGATCCAGGCTGGTCCACACGCCGTGGAGCCCGTCAAAGCATGCGTCTCGGTCAATGGCATCCTGGTTCAGCTCCACGGCATCGCGGTCCACCTTGAGAAAGCGGCCTCGTTTGCCGCTTCCCTTAATGCCTTGCGTTAGGCGACGCTTGAGCTTCTCTACGATTCTATCACGTTCATGGACATCCTTGGCCGCCCGCTTCTTGCTGTGGCGCAACACCAGACGCTGGCCCTTTAATTGCAATTCTGTTACGCTGATATCTTCGCTGACCGCGACCCAGTCATGGGATTCAAAAAGCTCGGCCTCCATCCTGCGTGGCAAGCTGCGTAGGCGCGCCGCGACCACCCAGTCCCAACCCTGGGAGGCGAGCAGGTCCAGGTTGCCCTGGCTCAGCATCCCGGCGTCCGCAACCAAGACCACCCGGCCTATCTCAAAGCGCTCCCGCAGGGCCTTCAGTGCCGGCTTGAGCGTGCGCACATCGGTCGTGCTACCTGGAAACAACTCATATCCTATCGGCAGCCCCTCCACACTCTGGAACAAGGCCAGAACGACCTGCACCTTCTGCGGCTTACCGTCTTTGCTGAATCCCTTCTTGCGAAGATCATCGGCCTTGTCGCTGGCGAAGAAAAGCGTGGTTACGTCGAAAAAGAGGACGTCCACATGCTCTTGCAAGAGTCCGCGCACTTCATGCGAGACGATCGACTGCAGCCGTGCAATCCGGTCATCATTGACCGCGTCCATCATGCGGTAGAACTTGTCCGGGTTCACTTCCACGCCATGGTGCCTGGAAAGCTTGTCACAGCACGCGCGCTTGCTGGAGTCCGGCGCGGCCAGTCGCATCAGCACGGCCTGACGAAACAGGCGCGCCGCCATCTTCTTGCGGGCCCCGAAGACCTTCTGAAAGTGCAGCCGATCGTACAGCGCCCCGAAGACCTCGTGAAAGCCCATAGTCAGACGTTTGGTCTCCGCCAGCTTGCGTGCATCGGGTATGGGCAGCGGCTGGTCGCTCTGGCTGCCATGGCGGGCCCCTTGCACACGTTCGGCCAGGTACTCTATGGGAAACAAGGAGGGCTGTCTCTCTTCCAGGAGCCGCAGCTTCGCCCGGTGCGCCAACCGCACCAGCGCCTCCAGCAGCGGCCCTTCAGGGGCAGAGCCCATATGCTTGACGATCCGCTGCCGCGGTCCCTTGCCGGGTACGCGGGTCGATTCGACAATCTGTACGCTAACGTTCTGGGTGGTCTTGCGTCGGACGGTACGGACGAACATGCTGAGCGCGGGATGGCTGCGAGTATCGCTACGCCCTAAGGTACATCAGCATCTTAACAATGTCAAGCACTAAATAGGACTGAACACTACAAATCAGCATCGCCCGAATCGACACGGCCAGCGTGATGCCCTGGCACATGTTTTGGGGATCACATCCAACACTGCACACTACCGCCCTTGGTGTCTCAACGCACGCCGGGAGTACCACCATGGATCGATTTGCCCTAAAAAAGCGCAAAAAGGGGCCCAAATCGGGCAATGAAGCCCCCAATACGGCTAATCCACACAAAGTCTGAACACCTCAGGATGAATCGACCAATGATCGATTCAGCGCCTCATCTTGGCTGGCGGCGGAGCCCCTCCCTCGGCAAAACCGCGGAAGTCAGGACGGATGTATGAAAGAAAGGGCTCTACCCCTGTTTTAGTGGGTACTCTCACCTGCGGACGCTTTCGGGGTATAGATCTAGGCCTCCGAGGTGAAAGTAAATGGCGTTAGCAAACCGCCGTTTGTTGCGGAAGCCCCTACTGCGCACTTTGATTGTTTTGATCCGGCTGTTGATGCCTTCCGCAGGGCCATTGCTCACCTTCAGGATGATCGCATTGAGGATACCCCACAGGTGTGTCTTGATGGTTCTGGCGGCTGCCTTGACCGGTTCCAGCCGGCACCGCATGGCCCACGACAACCATCGCTCCCAACCCTTGCGCGCCCATGTGCGGTGGACATAGTGCCACAACTGCAGGGCCATTTCCTTGATAGCCCACGCGCGGGCCGTCTTCAACGTGCTGGTACGCAACTGCTGGAAGCGCGCCTTCTGCTTAGCAGACATGTTGGCCGGGTGAGTCAACCAATCATACTTGGTTCCCTTGAGGTCTTCCAAGCCTTCCTTCATCAACGCCCGGTGCTCCTGGCGCCGAACCTTGTCCACGGCAACTCCCAGACATTTCACTACGTGGAATTTGTCAAAGGCCACCTTCCGTTGCGCCTGTGGCACATGCTCCAGCGTGGCGTTGATGTAGGCCGGCCACATGTCCATGCTGACACTCTCGATGCCCTCCAGCTGCTCCAAAGTGAGCCCAGCATACCAACGCGTAAGTGTTTCTTTCTTACGGTCTTCGCCCACATGCAGCACCGTACCCGCCTTCGCATCCGAAACAATGGTGACATACGCGTGGCGCTTGCGAAAAGAGGTCTCATCCACGCCAATATGGGCAACATCCCGTTCCTTCCTCCGCGCAAGGCCGCGTTGCACCGCGCGCTGCATGATCCCGTCTATCGCATTCCAGCTCACCCCCATCAGACGGGACACCGCCGATACACTCGCCTCCTGCAGCCAATCAATCACCAGCGTCTCAAACCCTGCAGTGAACCGTGACATAGGTTCCGCCCACGGAACCGACACGGTGCGCACTCCATGCTCCGGACATTCCACGCGGGGAAGCTCCGCAACCACCATGGTGCGATACCCGCACAGGTCCAGGTGTCGCCATTGCCGGCGACGGTGATCGTAGCCCGGAGACGCCGAGCCGCACTCCGGACAAGGCAGCTGATGGCCGTCCTCGCAAGCCACATGAATCCGGACTTCTTGCGCCTCATGCGCAAACGTCACCTCGGAAATCTTCCAGGGAGTCTGGATGCCCAAGAGGCAACCCATATCGTTCTTTAGTTGCGACATATCGTTGATGGGGTTGGTGAACGTGTGTACCATCATGATGATGGCCTCGAAACAGACAAGAAGCGGGTATGAATCCGCATCATCTCATTTCGTTTCCCGTTGAATACAACACTGCACCCATCTAATTAGGGGAAGAGCCGAAGAAAGTTATTGGGCCCGCAGTTGGAGCGGCTGGCTTCAATCTGATGAACGACCTTCACAAACACCGTTCAACCGGGAAAAACTCTGTCGCTGACCGGTAAAAACAATTGACATTCATCACCCGCCAGTCTTCCGAGATGTGTCCTCGTGACCTTTACTGGCCAATGCTGTATGCAACGACGTACGGTTCGCCAGATCCTGATTCACCGCTACCGTAGGCCCGACCGTCCCTGATGACCACAAGGTCAACGCTTTTAGGCAACACGGCTTCAGCGACAACGGCGCCCTCTGCATTTAGGATGTGCCACATTGCGGAGGAATTGTCCAAGTCCTTGATGATTTTGACCCAGATCCGATCTTGATCGTCGACGGCAAAAGTCTCGTAGGCAGGCATAGTCTCGTGTAAGTCGGAGTCAAGAATGATTTTCCTGTTTGATTCCGATCTGGTTGCCACATAGGCGTCAATGTCCTTGTTCTTTACAGGCACGCTCTCGTGTTGGTGTTGAACAGTGTTCACCACGTCGCCGTCTGTCGTGCTTATCGTCAAGTCAATACTCTCGTTCCATCCTGAATATAGTAGTCCACTGGCACTCAATCGAAAGTGATTTTCCCGTCCGAATGGCATCCGCATAACCTTCAATAGGCCACCTGAGGTCCACACGATGCCTTCCCGTTTCGGCAGGCTCAAAATGGGCTCTCCAATCACCTCGCCTCTACGGTTGACACGATTTACCACTGCAAATCGTTCGGTATCAAGCGCGAGTCCTGTTCCAGAGCCGGGAGCCCAGTATGGGGGCACGAATTTGACTAGAAATCCGTCGTCAATGGCGCCAATCAGTTTGGATGGGCTACTGAAATCATCTCCGTTAACGCGCGTGCTATAGACAAACCTGTGACTCTTCGGCTCAAATAGAGAAAGTCGGTCACCCTGACCATCAAAAACGACAATCGACTCACCAGGGCCAATTGCTACTCCATATGCCTGCTCGAATTCTCCCGGTCCTTTTCCTCGGCTTCCGATGCGATCCTCAAGGTCGCCAGTAGCGGAGAAAACGTATACGGATTCCGCATCCCAATCTACAAGGAAAAGCTGACCGTCGGAATTGACAGCCATGTCCAAGATGTCGCCAAACAGTATGGTGTCTTGCTCAGCCTCCTCGCCAATACGAAACACCTCTGTCAATGCCAATCGCTCAGGCATATCCGCAGGCTGGGCATTGACTGTACTGCCGGAGTCGAATATCACCGCAGCCGCAAGCGGAATGCAACAAATAACTAGAGCAGCGATACGTCTTGACATAGCGTTCTGGTTAATCGTCGTTGAGATTCTGGATAGGCTGTGTCAACAGCGGTTTGCGGAAGAATGCCAGTCTGCCACTGCGGCAACAGCGCCGAGAGCACTGGCAGCACGAGCAGGCTCAACAACCCAGCGCACCACACCAGATAGCGGGCTGCCGCCGAATTGCGCCGCAGGGCGAAGGCCATGAGCCCGGCTGCAGTCAGCACGAGGGAGCCTTTGACAAACAGCGTCAACATCAGCACCAACCAGGAACTCATGTTGGCGGGGAAGTGAGAGAGCTCAAACAACGTATCCATGTCTATCGCCCTTCTTGTCTAGTTCGCTCAATCAAGCCGGAGAGGTGATCGAAGTCGCTTTCGGTGAGATTTGTTCTCTTCAGGTCGGGCAGCGCCGCCACAGCTTGCTCGGCCGAGCCGTTGAAGAACATCTGCACCAGGTAGTTGATGGCCAAACGTCCTGCTTCTTCTTCATTGCGTCCACCCTTGCTAGGGATAAGCACAACAATGAATTGTAGGTATGCTAGCATACTAGCACTTACGGCTAGTATATGGCGAGGTTTCGCCGTCGTCAAGACCAAGTACTGATTTTCTAGCATTAATTGTGAGCACTGCGTTTTCCGAAGGAAATCGACCAACCAATCCGACGGAAGCCGGCCAATTCTCCTAGTTCTTGGCGGAACAACTGGCCTTTATTGGTCGAGTGCTTGCTGTTTGGTCGATATGCTGCTGAAGTTTCTTTGAAACGCGATGGTTCGGCCCTCTCGTTCACCATCAAAGAGGTACCCCAAGTTGTTTACCAGGCCGGTGGGATGGTAGGCAACATGGGCTTTAGGGCGAGCAGCAGGCCCTTCAGCCCAAAAAAGTGCAGGTGAGCCAAGTAGTCTGCTGCGCTGACCCCAGTCACACCATCCGCGCAGGGCCCCCTCGACGACTCCTCCGTCGAGGTTCCCGATGGGTTTTAGGGAGTCTGCTTCGTCGCAGAGGTCCGCGTCCGCAACGAGCTGGCCATGGTCGTCACGCAAATAGACCTTGATCCCGAAGAGGACTCTACCACCCCACCAGCGTCTGGTACTCGAGTGGGTCGGTGAGTTAGTGGCTCCACTCGACCTTGCTGAGGTCGTACCAGTCGATCGCCCTCTCACCGGGTGTTCGCTCCACGAGGGTCACGAGGGTCGAACCGAAGATGTCGAAGCCCATGAGCCGGTCCCGGACGCGCACGGCGCCGGCGTACGCGGTACCGGTCCAGATGTCGAAGTAGGAGAAGACGTCGCGGTCGCGGGTGGTGGCCGCCCAAAGGCGGTTCTGGTCATCGAAGTCGAATGTGATCGGCTTGAGGATCCATTCCTTGGGCTTTTCGCGAAACTCTGCTGCGATGGCCTCTATCTCCGATGCGGACATCATCGACCCCCTGCGAAGGCCGATACCACTGACGAGTTCCACATGTTCGCTCACGTCACGTTCATTGGGCAGAGCTTCGATGTAGTTGGGCGAAGCGACCACGGTGGCGGTCGGGGCATCCCTGTGAGCAAAGAACGCCAGCTCATGTCCGCAGACCTGGAACACAAGGCCCCCGCTTGGCGTCGAGGCACCCACCGCCCCGTTGAAACACTCGCGCCCCACGGCGTCGGCTAGGTCCGAGCGCTCCCACAGAATCTCCCCGGAGTAGGCGTCGGCTGCCATGGGAACAATGCCGGGCAGGATTTCGCCGCCGAGGTTCAGCATCTCAAACTTGAATCCGAACAAGCGATCACCACGAAGCAGCCGTGGCTGGAAACGGGACGGCAAGCGCGTCTCCGACACTAGGGTGCCGCCCGGCTTGAAGAAAGTCAACCGTTCCCTGCCGATGTCCACGGCCACAACTTGGCCATCGCGGCCACGCTCAATGGCGGTGAGCCCCACGAACTCCCCCGGCCCCTCGCCTTCACCCCCGAATACATTGATGCCGCCATCGCGTCTATCCACGCAGTAAATGCGAGACTCGAAGGAGTTGATGACGCACGCGATCTCTTCGGTCATGATCGCGATGTCGTCGGAAGTGCTGAACGGAGCACCACTCGAATCGAAGGGTAGAAGCGCAATGGCCTCAGGCACGTTGGCCCCGTCCTGTGCGCATACGGTAGTGGCCGTCAGCGCGAAACTGGCGACCACTGCCGACAGCAGCTTCCCTATTCGGTTTCTCCCCGCACTGCTTGGCAACGCACCTGTCGTACGCCTCCTGCGCGAAGCGAATGTCTCCGGATGCCGCCAGAATCTCCAGCAGGAGAGCGAGTGCGCAACGACGATACGACTTCCAACATGGGTTACCTCGTGTTGCTGTGAGTTCCGCACCGGGGAGGAAATTCCTCCCGGTCAGAGATCACGAGATCTCGCGGAGCCCGAAATGTACCACTCGGTTCACGGAGATTCAAGCCTGTTCCCGAGATCGCCAAGTACGGCTAGGCTCCTCTCACCAGATCCCGGTAGTGAAGCGGTTCGGACTTCACGATTCGGGCCAGCGTGTCGCGGAAGATGTGGGGGTTATCGCGGTTGTTGAACCGCCACTCGAGCTCCTCGAGGTAGTGGTCCATGTGCTTCACGCTCATCTTGTGGAAGGATCCGACGATCAACCGCTTGAAAACGCTCCAGACGCGCTCGACGGAGTTCGTGTGGACATCGCCGACCACCCACTCGTCGGCGTTGTGTTGGACCGTTTCGTGCCGGCGCGTCTCCGTCTCGAGGTCCATGTAGGACCGCAGCTCGTCGCTGTAGATAGCTTCGGCCTCGGGGCTCACGGTGCGGTCGATGACGTCCTGGACCGTGTGCGTCTTGATGTCCCGGATCCGCTCGACGTGGACACGGCCGCCACGCTCGATGGCGCTCGCGACCCACGTCTCGGTCGTCACCCGGTTCCTCCGTCCCTTCGTGCGGCCGCCGACCAGCGCTTCGTCCACCTCGACGATTCCGAACAGGGTGGGGCCGGTGAATGGATCGTTGTCCATGGCCTCGCGGATCCGGTGGCAGAGATACCAGGCGGTCTTGTAGGTGACGCCCAGCATCCGGTGGAGTTGGTGGGTGCTCATGCCCTTCTTCGACTGGCAGAGCAGGTAGATTGCGACGAACCACTTTTTGAGCGGCAGGTAGGAGCGGTGTATGATGGTCCCAGCCGTGAGAGAGAACCGGTTCTTGCAGGAGCGGCACATCCAGAGTCCGGGGCCCCAGGTCACAGGGGCGACTTCGGTGTCGCCGCACTTGACACACGCGGGTCCCACGAGCCATCGTCGATTCTCGAGGAATTCCATGCACTTCTCGTAGGAGTGGAACCGATCCATCAGGGAAACGAGGTTCAGGCTCTTCATGGCTGACTCTCCTTCAGCCCGTACTTCTCGCGACGTCCTGCCAGAGCGTCTACATTCGCCCGACACTCCTGAAGTGATCAGGCCAAAATGCGGTTATTTTCCTGATGATTCAAGACTTCTCTTTCCCGAATCTCAAGCAGCGTGCCGTCCGTGCTGGTCACGAACGGTACTAGGTAGAGGTACTGTTCGATGTCGACGACGCAGAGATCCTCAGACCCCTTTACCGCTCCTAATTGGGGTGTTCTAGGACCCGCAGCCGATAGCACCGGGACGGACGGAGTGCTTGGCATTTAGAGTAAGGATGGAAAAGCGGAGTTTATTGGCTTAAAGCCAGCGAATATGATCGCGAAAGGGCACCCCAAGCGGGATTTACAGCGCCCGTGCGTTGGCCTTCATGAGGTCCCTTTTTGCCAAGATGGTGAACTACGTCCCGGCACGCATCGCTGGCAATCAGTCACGTACGTTGTAAACCACCAGTAAGGGATCCCCGCTGTTGCTCTCTGCACTCGCGTAAGCTCTTCCGTCCCTGATCTCAATTATCTCCACGGATGAAGGAACGGCAATCTCACTTACAACTTGGCCGTCATCAATGCGCAGTACTACATATTTGACCATAGGGGCGTCGTGATTTGCTGAAAGCCGAACCCACAACTGCTCCTCGCTGTCCACAAGCATGTTGGTGAACGCGGGCCTTACTTCTGGCCATCCAGCCGCCTTTACCGCTTGCCGTGTTTCATCGGTTGAATAACGCTCTAGATGTGCTTCCCTGTCAGCGCGCGTCACTGGTACGGGCGTATGCTGCCACGAAAACTTGTGTAGAACGCGTCCGTCTTCCGCCTTGAATTCTACGTCCACTTTGTCGCTAAGCGCAGCATACGTCATCCCGGAAGGGCTCACGCCAGCAAACCACTGCTCAACATAGGGCTGCGATGTGGTGAAGTTGCGCCCTGTGCGCATCCCGAACGTATTCATCCTTTCCGACACTGTCTCGAACAATGGTTTCTCAGCGGGCTTGCCGTTGAACGATACAAGCACCACAGGCTCAGGAGTTTGCTTAGCTCCCAGATTGTGGATTCCACCCGGCACGACGCCGAAGGGCGTCGCGTATCTGAACACAATCCCCTTTTCTGTCACGCCGAGTAGATGCATCGGATTCTGTTGCCTGCCCTCAATGCTTTCGATGGGAACGGTATGAATAAAGTCATTGGTAACCGGTGCAAAAACCGACACACGCTTGAGGTAGCCGTCCCACGCGTACAACGCATCGTGCGGACCGACAGCCACACCCGTCAATCGTTTAAATCCGCCAAGACCATTTCTCTTGCTTCCTAACACGCGAAGGAACCAGCCATCCGGACCGAAAACATGCACCCCCTCAAGCTGCCTATCCACCACAAAGATCCTTCCTTCTGAGTCAACCGCAATATCAAGGATGCTTGAAAACAAGACCGGATCCCCAGCGGCTTCGCTACCGATCCGGTACACCTCAACCAATTTCTGTGGCTGGGCACTAGTGAGTACGGATACAGCACAAAGGCACAGGAGCGCGGTGGATGTTCGGACAAGACTTGGGCACGCGAGAAAGAATCTTGCCCTGGATGATGACCGGGCACAATTCATGGTCCGTCCTCCTTGTTACTACTCGGGTGGCTCAGTCGTACAGACCAGAATGGACACCGGTTTCGTATGCCTACGGCAAGGAACAAATGCAGGCAGTAAGCTGAGAACAAAAGCCAGAGGTCTGATGATCTGAAGAGTCTGGTTAGCGGTAAGTGCCTTCCACTTCGATCGTGCGTGATTAATGCGTGTGCAACTTGCACCACCCCCACGGAGTGCTGGTTTATAGCCGTCGTGCGCGGCTCCCTCAGCCTTGTTGGCACACTACAACCTGTTCCGGCTGCAATTCCACGATCTTACAGAATTCCCTGACGCATACATCTTGCATGACTCTACCCGGTACTTTTGCCAGCACTTTCGTGGCCATGGAAGATTCCATCGACGTGAGCTGTCTGACTTCAAGCCGCGCACCATCTTGACCGTTAGTCGTCCTGGGTTACGTGGCCGTCAAACAAATTGATGATTCGGTTACTGTATTCGGCGTCAGAACTAGAATGCGTCACCATTACGACTGTTGTGCCGGATTCATTGAGATTGGCCAACAGGCCCATTACCTCGGCTCCATTCTTGGAATCCAGATTACCCGTAGGCTCATCAGCCAAAATGAGGCCAGGACTGGCCACAATCGCTCTTGCGACTGCTACCCTTTGTTGCTGGCCACCGGACAACTGCTGAGGAAAATGGTTGTTACGATGACTAATACGCGTACGGTCTAGCGCCTCTATTGTCAGTGTTTTCCTGCTGTCGGGCGGAACGCCGAGATACTGGAGAGGCAATTCGACATTTTCGTGGACGGTCAAGTCATTGATGAGGTTGAAGCTCTGAAAGACAAAGCCAATCCGCCCCTTACGGAGGCGCGCCCGCTGGCGTTCATTGAAGTGACCAATTTCCTGACCATCCAGTTGATACGTGCCGCTCGTAGGCCTGTCGAGAAGGCCGATAATGTTGAGCAATGTTGACTTTCCGCATCCAGACGGCCCCATAATGGACACGAATTCACCGTCAAGGATGATCAGGTCCACGTTGTTGAGAGCCTGCGTTTCGACATCGTCCGTTCGATACACCTTGGATAGATTGTTGGTCTTGATCACGGCTTGCACCAAGTTGCTTGGATGTCATAAGGGACTCTTCGGCAGCCCATTACCAAATGAGGCGGTCAACGTTGCCGAACGTATCATAACTGGATGTCACTACACGGTCACCCGGTGACAGGCCTTCCAGCACCTCGTAGTGCTGGCCGTCCTGTCTTCCCAGCCGTACAGGGTGCCGCACCGCATAGTCACCGGTATTGCCGATGACAAATACCCATTGTCCACCGGTGGACTGATAAAAGCCACCGCGCGGCACGAGCACAGCTTCCTCCGGCGCGCTAAACTCGAGCGCAAATCGGATTGTCTGGCCACGACGGATGGTGGCCGGAACATCTTCCGAAAACTCCAAATCGATTTCGAATCGTCCTGTTGTCACTTCCGGATAAACGCGCGTCACTCTCATTGGGAAAGTCTGTCCATCGATTGGCTTTGTGGTTGCTGTTTGGCCACGCTGTACTCGTGCGATGTAGAATTCGTCAACACCTGCGCGCACCTTGAATCCATCTGTTACGTCAATCTGCCCGAACCGGAATCCGCCAGATCTCACGTCCCCTATTTCCGCCTCCAGTGCCGTTAACTGACCGGTTACTGATGCCCGGATGGTCAAGTCGTCAAGTATGCGCTGAACGACTTCATAATTGGCGTCCATGCGCCGGATGCGGCTTTCCATCTGCGCCAGTTGACTTACCATTTGGAGAGAATCCTGACGAAACCCCTCCAGCGTCAGACGCTTGTTGTTCAGCCAATAGTCCAACTCCAGCCGGACTGCATCATATTCCTCTTCGGATATCACGCGCTTCTTGAACATCGGCTCCACGCGCGCATGCTTCAACTCAAGCTCACGTATGCGATAATCCATTTCGGCCATCTGCTGCCGCAGATCCAGGGAGCGCTGCTTCATCCGGAACCGGATGTCGTCCAGACGCACCAGCTGTTCAATGCGCTGTGCGTCAGCGTTTATGAGCGAAAGCTCGAGTGTATTGTTGGAAAGCCGAAGGATCGGCTCGCCCTTTTCTATTACTGCCCCCTCCTGCACAAAAACCTCCTCAACACGCCCGCCTTCAACTGCATCCAGAAACACGGTTGCCAGCGGAAGCACGTTTCCGTTAACGAGGACCAGTTCCTGAAAAGGTGCCAGGATCACGGTCCCCACAGTGATCCTCTCAAAGTCCACTTTAAGCTTGCTGCCCCCTGCAACGGACCAGATTGCAATTCCAACGAAAGCCAGAACCACGGCTGCCCCACCGGCCAATATCAATCGCCGGGGCGTCCAGGTCTTTTTTCTGATTTGGCGATCATGGCCCTCTCCAGAAACGCCGACCACTGTACGGCCAGTTGGTCCCGCATGCGCGCTTTCGTCAATCATGACGCCTGGAGCTCAACGAGGCCATTTCTATTCGTATCGGAGGGTCTTAACCGGATCAGCAAGTGCCGCTCTCACAGTCTGGATACTTACTGTAGCCACCAGGAGAAGCAGCGTCATGATCGCTACGGCTGCAAACGTGCCTGCCCCAAGCTCAATGCGGTATTCAAAGCTGTCCAGCCAGCGCCTCATAGCCACAAATGCGATCGGACTCGCCACTACAAGCGCCACCATTACCAGGACGGCGTAGTCCTTGACCAGGAGCACGACGACATCGGGCACGGAAGCCCCCAAAACCTTACGAATCCCGATTTCCTTAGTTCGCTGCTCAACTGTAAGGGCCACAAGGCCAAACAACCCGAGACAGGACACGAGAACAATCAAACCCGCAAAGATGCGAAAAATGCCTGCCAGCCTCTGCTCCGCCTGATACGCGGCATTGATCTCCTCGTCCAGAAACGTGAACGCCAGCGGCTTGCCTGGAGCAAACGTGCTCCAGGCCTGCTCCATTGCAGCAATCGCAGCGCGTACTTGACCCGGCGCTACCCTGACCAGGATTGTACGACTGTATCCTGGATCAAGCATGATAAGCATGGGCTCCACCGGATCATGCAGGGAGCGCATATGGAAATCCTCTACCACGCCGATGATAGGGCCCCTGCCGGCCCAGAATGAAAACGACGCTACGGCAGGGTCCTCGCGCCGAAGCCGCCGCATGGCCAACTCATTGGCTATGAAGGCTGTAGTCGAATCCGTCATTCGGTCCGTGGAGAACGACTCCCCCGACACGAATGACAAGCCCAGGGCTTCTGGATAGTCGAAGTCTCCTATAACCAGTCTCAATTGGGATTCATTTTCCGTACGGTCCGAATCCAGTGGCACGAAGTAGCCGCCGCTCCTGCTGGGAGAACTGCCCGCAGCGATCTGGAAGATCTGCGGATTCGCAGTGAGCTCGTTCTTGAAGCTGCTATATGCCGATCGCAACTCCCCGTCCCAGTCGTGAATGACAACGATGTGCTCCTTGTCGAAGCCAAGATGCTTGGTGCGCAAGAAATCAAGCTGACTCTGAATCACAAGCGTGACAACAATCAACGCTATGGACACGGTGAACTGAGCGGAAACCAGAATCTTGCGCACGATGAACCTATTTCTGCCTGTGTTGAGCGTGTCTCTCAGCGCATGAACAGGACTCAGGCGAGACAGGTAAAAAGCCGGATAACTGCCTGCCAATACCCCGACAATAAGCAGCACAACAACGCAGAACGTTACCAGCCCGACCAGACCAGACCCGCTTACGGTGAGTTGCAGTCCCGCGACGTTGTTTAGCATGGGAAGGCCAAGAGCGGCAATGACCAATCCGAAAAGAAGCGCCGCCAGCGTAATCAGCAATGACTCTCCGATGAACTGACGAATCAGCGTGCTTTGCTGAGCGCCGAATGTCTTGCGCATGCCTATTTCCAAGCTTCGTTCCGATGCCGTGGAGGTGGTTATCGTTACGTAGTTGATACTGGCGACGAGCAGAAGCAACACAGCAATAGCAGAAAATATGAAGACATATCGGATATCACTGTTGGGCTCGATCTCGCTCCGCATGTTGGACTGCAGATGGATGTCCGTTAGCGGCTGTAGCCGGAGCCTGCCGAAATTCCCCCTTCTTAGTTGTGGATTGATCGTTGATTCGACAAAGGCCTCAAGCTTTGCTTCTACCTCTTCCGCAAGGGTGTTCGACCGCAAGGAGACATAGGAGTATGCACTATACATGAACCACTCGTCATCCTGGGGGTCCAGCCTCGCCAGGAAATCAAAGTGGAAATGCGACGCCGACGGCACGTCCTCAATGATGCCGGTTATCTGGTAGTCATCCCCATCGTAGGTCAGGCCCCGGCCAATGGGATTCTCGCCCGGGAAGTATTTGCTTGCCATTGAGGCGGTGACAACCACTGATCCGGGCTGCATCAATGCTGCAGCGGGGTCGCCCTGCAGAAACGTGTGGCTGAACATGCTGAAGAAGGACGAATCCGCAAAGAAAAACCGTTCTTCATGGAAGCTCCGCTGTCCTGCGCTGACAGCCCTGGGAAGGCCGGATGCTTCCAGGCGTGTAATATGTTCAATCTCCGGGATCTGCAGTTCGAGCGCAGGGGCCAGCAATTCGGGAGTAAGGGCCGATGCTTTTTCAATGCCTTCGCCGGTTCGTTCGATAACCAGTCGGAAGATGCGATCAGCACCGGTATGGTGGCGATCATAGCTCAGTTCGTGCAGCAGGTAGATTCCGATCAGCAGGCACGCGGCGATACTGATGGACAGGCCGGACACATTGATAAACGTCAGGGTCTTGTGGCGAAGAAGTCTTCGCAGCAAGAATCGGAGATTAGTTAGCGACAGTACGTTGATCAACGTTGGCCCATTTAGCGCTCAATTGCAGAATACGAAGAGGTTCGAAACAAAGAACGAGCCTTCTTCAAATATAGTGCAACCCAAGAATTGGACACGGCAGCAAAAAGATTTTCCAGCTTCCGCAAACGCAGTGAAGCGCATTGAAACGTATTTCCTATCCAGCAGATATCAAGATCCTTGTGGTCTTGGAAGCGCTCCGGGGAGGGCACACCGTTAATCAGATTGCACTCTGTGCCAACAAAGAGTGAGACTGTTCAATAAGCTATTGGTGTAGCCGCCGTGGGGTTCATGCGGAAGGACTTGGTCGGGCGACGACCGAGCCGCCACAGCGCAAGCCTCCGAGCCCAGCGCAGCGCCGAGCTCGCGGTGGCCGCCATCACGGCTGCGAGAAGGTTGAACAGCATGTCCACCGGATCGAACACGCGGCTGGGCAAAACCGTCTGGATGTCCTCGTCGAGCGCGCCGACCAACGTCGTCGCCAATATGGCGAGCTGTGCGGGTACCAGGTTCATCTGGGGGCGCGAACACTCGGCGGCCGGACGGAATTCGAACCGGGGTCCGATGCCGCCGTTCAGTCGCAGGGCCGCATTCAGCTTGGGATGGACCGTCGCGACCTCGATCGCAACGGCCAGATCATTGATATTCACGACCATCGAGGTAAAGTCCCTCAGGGGCGGCCCGTTGAAGAGGCTAAAGGGAGCCATGGGCGATGACACGTGGCTGAGCCTCGAGTTGTACTGCAGGGCGGGGGTGTCTTCGGCGGCACCCCCAATGCCATCCGGGGGATCCACCTGGCCGGCGCCCCCAGCCACAGAGAGGCGGGGTGGGTGCCACTGGACACCGGGCTCCGCGGGGGGCTGCATGAGGGCCGGAGGACCCAGGATGAATATCGGCGGGCGGTCAACCAGACTCTGCTCATCGGAGATGTGACCGGCGACGGTCGCTCAGACCTGCTGATCGAATCCACCCCCTGGGAGCTCCGGGCGCCGCCCGGCTGGACGTAGAGGTACAGCCCGTTGCTGTCGGCGCGTCTTCCCGGAGACGCGGTGCGGATGAAGGCAGCCGAGAGCGCCTTGTAGGGATGGCGGCCCTTGGGCTTTGCTTTCCGTGGCGAAATGGCCTTATTAGTGCCAGAGCTCATCCCCACTTAACATAAGAGATGACCGAGGATCGCAAGAGGCAAGGGCGAGTGACACCAAGTGGATAGGATCGTGGGTGACTCCATGAATTACAAATAGTTTATGGACTCACTTGGACATATTGACACGCTATGAAATCAATACGGGTGCTATGTGTTAAGACACACCTGACCCTGCCCGCGTCTTGCCCACGTCGGCCTGTGCGGCGACGAAGCCATGGGCTGATAGGGATGAAAGATACAACTGTGGCGTGGTTTACGTCGCGATGCTGGCGTGAATCTCTGGAGGGCCAGACTATGATTCGTCCCATAACGTCGTATTCGCGCGCTAGTCCAGGCATTAGAATCACGTAGCGGTGTTCGGAAGCGTGCGCCGGAAAGGCACACCGTTTGCAGGTGCAGCCTCAAGTGGATCGGCTCGCGACCTGCCAGCTAACGAGCCGCTCTGCATCCCCGCCTATGGGCGGATTCTACACCCCGCGCTGCGTCGTCAAGCTGCTCGTCGATATGCTGGAGCCCTACCGGGGGCACGTCTACGATTCCTGCTGCGGAGCCTCGGGCATGTTCGTGCAGTCAATCACGTCCATTTGTGCCCACGCCAGCGGCAATTCAAAGGCGGCAAGGCGCGCGGCGATCTCTCGATCTATGGCCAGGAGTCAAACTACACGCCACAGCGGCTCGCGAAAATGAATTTGGCCATACGAGGGATCGTGGGTCAGATCGTCCATGGTGACAGCTTCCACCACGACCGACATCTGGACCTGAGGGCGGACTTCATTCTAGCCAACCCCCCGTTCGATGTCTCGGACTGGGGCGGTGGCAGACTGGTTTATGACAAGCGCTGGCGCTACGGCTTTCCTCCGAAGCGCAACGCAATCGTCGCTTGGGTGCAGCGCATGGTTCACCACCTCGCACCGAAGGGCGTTGAGGGGTTCGTGCTGGCCAACGGGCCGATGTCGTCGAGTCAGTCGGGCGAGGGCGAGATCCGGAAGAACCTCATCGAGGCGGAGCTGGTCGACTGCATGGTTGCGTTGCCGGGCCAGCTCTTCTACTCGACCCAGATTCCCGCCTGCCTGTGGTTCCTGGCGCGCGGGCGAAAGCGAGAGGGCGAAATCCTGTTCATTGATGCGAGGAAGCTCGGCCGGATGGTGGACCGGACGCACCGTGAGCTGACCAACGAGGACATTGCCCGGATTGCAGGCACCTACTACGCTTGGCGGACGGGAGACGCGGAGGACGGTTACGCCGATGTTCCCGGCTTCTGCAAAAGCGCCTCGCTGGACGTGGTGCGCAGGCACGGCCACGTGCTCACACCGGGGCGCTATGTCGGGGCGGAACCTCAAGAGGATGACGGCGAGCCGTTCGAGGCGAAAATGCGTCGGCTGGTGGCAGAGCTGCAAACACAGCAGGCCGAAGGCGCTCGGCTCAATGCCGCGATCGCCGAGAATCTGTTAGCGCGGGGGGTTCTAGAGACGATATCACCATGTACGACAATGGGACCGACATCATGCCCTTCGAACGAGCGATCCAAAGCTTGGAGGAAGGACTGAAGCGGTATCAGATTGATACTAGCGATCGTCAGATTCGTGACGGCCTGATTCAGCGCTTCGAGTTAACGTACGAACTCGGCTACAAGACTCTGAGACGCTACCTCGAGTATGCGGCTCCCAACCCGGCTCTGTTCGATGAGATGACATTCCAAGAGCAAATCCGCAAGGCGAATGAACAGGGGCTATTGCTCGGATCGTGGCCTGAGTGGCGCGTCTATCGAAGGATGCGCGGCATGACAAGTCAGGCGTATGTCGAGGCCATCGCGGTCGATGTAGTCGGCTACATTCCAGACTTCCTCGACGAGGTGGCCTATCTTCGGGATCGATTGGGCGACCGGCTGGCATGAGGACGCCCGCCCCCAACGTTGACCTTCGGCCCGATCATTGGGCTATCGTCCGTACCGCTCTCCGGCGGCATGTACCAGATCGCGAAGTGCTCGCCTTCGGATCGCGCGCAACTTGGACTGCAAAGAACTACTCAGATCTCGATCTCGTCATCATGGGCGAGGAATCACTGTCACTGCACGCAGCCTCGGCCTTGGCCGAAGCCTTTGAAGAGTCCGATCTGCCGTTCAAGGTCAATGTTGTGGATTGGGCGAGGATTGACCGCGGCCTCCGTAGAATTGTCCGCCGACATGGGGTGGCCGTGCAGGCTCCGACGGAACTTCCAACGCGGCTGTTTCTGTACGACGATTATTGCCAGCCTCGAGAAGTCCGGATACGGAGGGTGATTAGCGGGAGCGGCGTATCAGTCTAGTCGTCGATCTTCACACAGAAACCGTCAATACTAGCCGCGATTTCCAATAGCCGGAATTGAAGTAAGTCCTCGGCCGTCGATACAAGCCCTTTGCGCGCCCAGACAAGGGCATGACCGGTGTGGAGCATGAGACGGTCACACACAGCGCGGGCGAATGGGTCAACGGCATGGCCCACACTAACGGGCTGGGGTCGTTCTGGGCCACGCTGAACCGGGCGTTCCACGGCGTGTACCACAAGATGTCCCGCAAGTACTTTCAGCGGTACGTGAATCAGTTTGTGCAAATGCACAACGTCCGGGACATGGACACGCTCGCCCAATGCAGCACGTGGTGGCCGCGCTGGCAGGGCGGCGGCATATGAACAAAGACCTGATTGCGAAATGAAAAGGGCCAAAGATACGAAGGACGAGTTATACGCTGAGTTTGAGCGAATCGACAACACGCCAAGTCCGAATCCGCGCTATCGCGGTTTGACGATACAGAAGGCGGTTAGACGACTGCTAAAGGCCAGGTCGGAACCGAAGCAAGCAGCAGATGAGAGGGCGACAAACGACAAGCTTCGGCGCGTCTAAGCCCCATGCAGTTTGCAGTTAGGTATATATTCCACAATCGAAAGCACCTATTCCTTGCGAGTCGCACGGCAGAGTCGGAATTGCTTTTCACCCTCATGGCCGATCTTTGCGCCGCCATTCGTGTGAAACCACCAAGCGCAAGTAGCTGCAGGGCTACCACCCGGATGACCCGTGGCATTCGAGCAGATTGGCCGCTGATACAATCTTGCTTCTGAAGTAATCCAGGAACCACCGACATCATAAACGGTAATGAGTAACAGTACTCAGTACCGTATGTAAAGGTTTGACCTCGTTTGCGCGACCGCATCTGGCGACACTGGAGAGACGTCTTGGCGAAAAGCCTCTCCGGCTCATCAACATTTCCGGTCCTCGTCAGTGCGGAAAAACCACGCTTGTACGACAAGCCCTGAAGGGCGCATACCGTCCCGGTGAGTACCTGTCAGCGGACGAGCCGGCTATGCCCTTTTCAGCGGATCCAAGTGGCCTTGGGCATTCGAACCTCCCAGCCTTTTCCACCGACCTCCCACTCTCATCAGAGCTTGATATACCCTGGCTCGTGCAGGCTTGGGAAAGCGCCCGGAAAGAAGCACAGCGTTCAGACAAAGGATTCATTCTCGTGCTGGATGAAATCCAGCACGTTCGGGGCAATTGGTCAAGGGCTGTAAAGGGGCTGTGGGACAAAGACCGCCAAGAGGGTCTCCCGCTGCATGTCGTACTCCTGGGCTCCGCGCCGTGGTTGATGCAGAAGGGTCTGAGCGAAAGCCTGATGGGGCGCTTCGAAACCATTCGGCTCCCACACTGGTCGTTTCCGGAAATGACGGCTGCCTTCGGTTTTACCTTGGACGAGTACGTCTATTTCGGCGGTTATCCGGGAGGTGCACCGTTCATCCGCGAAGAAGCTCGGTGGCGCAACTACATCCTGAATGGACTTGTGGAGCCGGTCCTGGAGCGAGATGTTCTGGCGCTAGAGAAAGTGAAAAAGCCTGCCCTGCTGAGGCAGCTCTTCGCTTTCGGTAGCGAATACTCCGGTCAGATCTTGCCATACAACAAGATGCTCGGACAACTGCAGGATGCCGGCAACACGGTCACGCTGGCCCACTACTTGGAGTTGCTGACACATGTTGGGCTGATCAGGGGACTGCACAAGTACGCGGGAAAGACCGTAGCGCAGCGGCGCAGCAGCCCAAAACTTGTCGCGCTGAATACGGCGCTCGTGTCCGCGCTCACAGGGTATACGTTTGCCGAAGCGAAGGCGGACCGAAGCCACTGGGGACGCCTCGTCGAAAGCACCGTCGGCGCTCATCTGTGCAATACGGCATCGCCTGAGATGGATATCTACTACTGGAGGGAAGGAAATACGGAGGTGGATTTCGTCGTGCGACTAGGGCGGCGTCTGGTCGCAGTAGAGGTGAAGAGCGGATCACGGCACCGTTCGGTCAGGGGTCTGGATGCATTCGTCGGTAAATACTCCGACGCTCGCGGTATTGTAGTCGGCACCGGCGGCATCCCTTTGGAGGCTTTTCTGTCAACCTCGGCCCGAAGCCTCTTTCATGCATCATGAGCTACATCGTAGCGCGAACATGCGTAGAAATCAAGGAAGCCTCACCGGTGCCATACCGGAGTGGCTCCCGACCGATTTCAGAATTCAGGGATGTGGCGGCGTATGTGCTACTCGGAGATCCCGGGATGGGCAAAACAACGACGCTTAAAGAGGAAGCCCGCCTTGCAGGGGGCTACTACATAACGGCCCGCCAGTTCACGAGGCGTGAGATTCGGCCTGAAGTGGCTGCAGCCAGTACGCTGTACATTGACGAGCTGGATGAAATCAGGTTGCGCTCGACAGACGAGTTACAGATTCTAGATGACATATTTGCCAAGCTGCGCCGACTCGGGTTGCCACGGGTCAGAATCGCCTGTAGGCCTGCCCATTGGTATGGTGCTTTAGACCGGGAGTTGCTAGAGGCCGAATATCAACACCGCAAGGCTCGAATACTGCTCCTTGATCCGCTCTCGGATGCGGATATTCGGGTGCTGCTAACGCAGAATCATGGCATTGAAGATATCGATTCATTCTTACGTGCCACGGAGGCAGCAGGCTCGTCAGGCCTGGCAGCCAACCCGCTGAACGTGACGTTAATGGCGGAGATGTTCGCCCGCGGCGAAATACCCGGCTCGCGTAAGCAGTTGTGGGACCGCAAGTGCACCCAATTGTTGGAGGAATGCAATGTAGCGCTAGGCGTCGCCCGAAAGGACGAACCTAGTGCAACGCGCCTTGTGGAAAGAGCCGAATACCTGTGCGCCTGCCTCCTGCTAAGCGGTAGTAGAGGCTACACGCTGGTTGGCAAGGCTGCTCCTGGTTTTCCGCGGTTGCGGGATCTTCCCGCGGATGACGTCCCGATTCTTCGCCGAATCTTAGACTCGGGCCTCTTTAACGCTGATTCCGAAGGGCGCATGGTGCCGGTGCTCAGGCCGGTCTGCGAATTCCTTGCGGTGCGACACGTTGCCAGCCTCCTGCGAAAACGCTTATCGCTGCAACGGGTGTTGGCACTGGTGGCGGACGATGGTGGCCGACTCCTGCCGGAATTTGCTGGCTTTGTGGCTTGGCTCTCGGAGCATTGCACAGCCAACCGAGAGGAATTGATTCAGCGGGGGCCCGCGGAAATATTGGCCCTCGCCGAAACACAGAGGTTTGCGCCAGCAGAAAAGCTGCAACTCTTGAATGGCGTTGTAGAAGAGGTACTTGAGCGGCGGACGCCTCTTGCCCAGATTCTGGTGGGACCCCATCTCGGCGGACTAGCTACCTTGGACATGGAGGGGCATATCGTCCGTGTCCTGCGGCACAATGAGCGTGGCGAGCGGCAAGCCATCGCGGTCTCGATTCTGGCTGAGGCGCTCAGCCGAAGCGATGCCGCATCCAGGGCGGCCGGTCCACTCTTGCAAGTCGTACGGGATACCGCATGGCAATTGCCTGTCCGACTACGTGCCTTGGAGGCAGCCCTGCGCCGGTATGGCAAGGACGAGTCACCGACAGGCAGCGAACTTGCAGAGCTGGCATCTGAAATCGAAGGGCGGCCACAGTCGGATGACAAAGACGCCATTCTTGGCCGACTGCTGCCAAGGCTTTATCCGGAGATGCTGACGCCTGCGGCCGTGGTGCAGTATCTGCACACACCATGGTTAGCGCCAGACACATCCTATATCCGATTTTGGGCCGGGCATGTTCAGGCGCAGTCAAGCGCCGCACACCTTCCAGAGTTGCTCAATGTGCTGGTCACGCGAGTTGGTGAAGTGCAGCGCTATGATCGACGCTTGGCCATGACCATTCGCGAGGTATTGCTCATCACGTTAGGGAACCACCTGTCGCTACTGGCACTGCACGCCAATAGAAAGCAGCTCGCTGCGTGGCTGTGCTCAGCGTTGTCCGCTCTGAATTCGCGAACGTATGAATTCGGAGTCTTTCAGTCGGAAACGAAGGTTCGGGATTTTCTGCACACTCACTCGAGTTTACGGGAAGAGTTGGCTCAGCTCGGCGACTGTACAGTCGACCTAGGACTGCTTCTCGGTACACCGGAGCCTCTGCACGAGCAAGGCAAGGCCGTGGCGGGGATGGAATTGCAACCGAATGCGCCCGGGAACATGCCCGGCGACTCCCTTGCGAGCGATCCGAATTCACCACCCGATCTTCTCTTCAGAAGAGCAGTCGCTGATGAGGAGCAATGCTCAGTGCAGGCAGTATCCGCCCTAACTGCAGTAGGCGAGAAGGTGAAATTGGAATTGCAGCGGCATGACCGCATGCCCCTACGCCTCGATTCAGAAACGCTGACCCGACTTTCAGAGACCTATCTTGGGCTGGGCAGACAGGCTGAAGGGCTGGCGCCGACCATGCGTCTTGGACGATTGCTTGGTGGCAACAACGACCTTTTAGGCAGGGTGCTTCACGAAATCCGCACTTTCGCTCTGACCGCGAATATCCCTGAAGTGCGTCAAACCCTACGCCTCCTTCGAATCAATCGCGTGCCCGCTCAGGTGTTGCCCTTAATGGCTGGAACGTGGGAACTGCACCGGAGCGCGCCAGAGCATGCATTCTGGTCCGATGAAGAGCGGCTTCGCCGCGTTGTTGCCGTGTATTTGTGCGCCAGGCGACACCTGTTGCGTGGTCCGGGCAGCATGCCCTCTTGGTTTGCTGACTTGTGCTCTCGCCGTCCAGATATGATTGCGAGCGTATTCGTGCCCTTTGTCGTAGCGTCTTGGGCAAGCAATTCGAAATTATCCCCCTCCGGCTTGACGGAAATCCTATACTTACCTACATATGAGCCCGTCGCCCGCAAGTGCGTACTTCCTTTGCTGCGGAAATTGCCCGTTCGGGGCGGCGAGGAATACAGTCTGATGCACCTCTTGCAGGGAGCCCTGCGATTCTGTGCACCTGAACAAGTGGTCGAATTGGCAGAGGCGAAACTTGCCGCAAAGAGCATGACAGCCAGTCAGCGCGTTTACTGGCTTACCGCCAGCCTGTTCGCCGATTCCAATAGGTTTGTCAGGAGGCTGGAGGAATTTGTCGCGGGTGATCAGCTCCTCGTTAGCCTTTTGGTCAAAGCCGTCGGGCTGTTCAAGAGCGCGGGCACAGAGCGATTGAGCACTGCGGCCCTTGCGGCCATAGTTAGGCTGATCGGAACATTTTATGACCCGAAATCCTTTGGCAACCGGTCCGCACCGGCAAGAAAGAGCGCGGCAGACTGTGTGAGAGGACCGCTCGATGCACTGCAGAGCGTACCCGGAAGTCAGGCAAGAGATGCGCTAAGCAGTCTGGCAAGAAACGATGCCCTATCGGCTTGGCGTTCCGAAATACTCACGGCGGCGAAGCGACAGCAATCCATTTCCCAACGGCTCTCGTATCGCTATGCATCTATGCGGGAAGTTGCACAGGTTCTCTCGAATGCCGACCCTGCCAGTGCCGCCGACCTAGCCGCGTTGACGGTAGCGGAACTACGTGATCTTGCAGTGCGAATATGCCATGGCAGCACCTCCGACTGGAGGCAATTCTGGAATGTGGACCGGTACAATAGGCCCGAGCGGCCCAAGCCAGAGAATGCTGGTCGCGACATCATAGCCAGCAGCTTGGCTACTAGAATGGAGGGAAGAGGTGTCTCGGTTCATCCCGAAGCCGTACATGCCAATGACACGCGCACAGACATCCAGGTCTCCTTTGCGGGCTTCAGAATTCCGGTGGAAGTCAAGTGGAGTTGCCATGGTGAGCTCTGGAGCGCATTGGAATCGCAACTTATTGCCAAGTACTGCTCTGAGCCGGCTTCGGAAGGATACGGGATTTACCTTGTGCTCTGGTATGGCGATGCGCCAACGAATTGCCGTCGTCCCACGCGCAACGGAACGGCGGTTGGCAGTGCGTCTGAGCTTGAAGCGCTGCTCGAGGACTCCATACCCGACGACCACAAGCACAGCGTAGCCGTCGTGGTGATGGATGTGGCATGTGTTGTCTGACGAGAGTGCCAGGGAAGTCTGACTGAGAGTTGCCACCCTACAGCCATGTGGATGCGCTGGGTTAGGTGCATGTTTTCACTGGGACCTCAATAGGTTGACGGCAATCCATTCGAGGCGAGTATGCGTCGGCTGGTGGCATAGCTGCAAACACAGCAGGCCGGGGGGGGGCGCGGCTTGACGCCGCCATCGCCGCTAACTTCAACTCGCTCGGCTTCAGAGGCAGTGGGCCGTGAGCAATTCCGACGAAAGGCGCTGGCAGCAACGGCTCGACAACTTCAGGATGGCTCTTGCACAACTGACGAACGCCTGCGAACGCGAGCGGTACGACGACCTGGAGCGGGCTGGCCTGATCAAGACATTCGAGTTCTGTGTCGAATTGACCTGGAACGTGCTCAAGGACCTGCTCTATTATGAGGGGCATGATGTGATGGTACCGCGCGCAGTGATTCGCAAGAGCTTCGAAGTCGGCTACATTGACGAAGACGACTGCGAGACCCCGCTTGATGCCTTGGACAAGCGCAACTTGTTGAGCCACTTGTACCTGAGCGACGCGGCTCTAGACGCGGAGGCCCTGATCAACGGACGCTACTACCCGGTCCTGCTGCGTCTCTACCGGACACTGCATGCCAAGCGGACACCATGACGGATGGCCCCAAGGACGCGCATCCTTAGGCGATCATCGCCGTGATCGCGGCTAATGACCGCGTGGAACGGGCCGTGTTGTTTGGATCCAGAGCGACCGGAACGGACGCCATGTCGTCCTACGTGGACATCTCACTAATCGTTGACGGACTGACGCTGACGGGTCCGGCACCTCTCGCCAGCGTGTTGATTGACATTTATCACCCGTGCGCTGCACAGAAAGCCTTCCGGCTGTGGCCACTTTGAATGTATTGCTCTACCAGCGGAAACATCTCCCCCGCCATACGTCTTGGCTTACGCATAGGTCGTTCTTGAGTCCTTAGGTGTGGACCACAAGTCAGACCTGAACTATGCCTCCACGCAAGATATAGTTGACCGGACGCTTACGCAAAAAGCACGTTTTGAACGCAAGATCAGCCAATCCTCAACCGTAATGCTCCCAGCATTCTTCGCGATAACCAGGCGGCCCACTTCAATCGGACAGGTGGCCCAATTCAGCGGAATACGCATGTCCGGTTTTTTGGGCACACTACAACTGCCTTCCAACTACTACCCGCTTCAGACAACCTGAACCTATTTGTCGCCGCCACTGTCCAAGCTGAATCTCACTCCTGCCTGCCGAAGCATCTCAAACGGCGTTATGCACGGTATCCCGAAATTGTCGCACACGTCAGGAATCTTGATCTTCGTCGTTTTTCTTGGTGATCTTTTCTCGCTCGTGACGATAGTGTGTCTCTACGTGCGTGCATACACGATCAAGTAATAGTCCGCCGCACCCAGGAATTCGTTTATCGCTTCAGTGCTGTAGTTCTGACCCCTTGACCAATTCGCGACCACTGCAAGACTGGGCCGCATTTTCTCTGACGGTTCCAAGAAGAAACCTCTCCCTAATTGCATGAACCACTTGAATAACTCCTTGTCTCGGGATCGCACAAATTCAAGTTGGGAATTGGAAAGTTGCTGTGGAGGTGGACCCTGGTCTCCACCATTCCTTTCCCATCATATGAACCCCTCACAGCCTGTTTTGGGGAGGTCTGAGGCGCCTTTAGACGCCCAGATCAATCCCTCCGGTGACGCGCGGCGGCTTCTGATGAAGCTCTGCACGCACATACTGCAACAATTGACCACCGACTGGCCCATTCCGGCAGCGCATCAGCAGCCGGTGCCACCGCCCGTAGTGATCAAGCCTTCTGCGGCGGCCCAGGACACAAAGCCGGACTTGGCGCAGTTGAATGAAGCGTGGCAGCTGTTGCATTCGCGCAGTCTGCAAGACGACCCGATCGTTGCGATCTGGCTGCGCGGGCTGTGCCCACGCGGCGTGAACATCGTTCTTGGAGCGGGTCTGACCATCACGGGCTATCGCCGCATACTTGGCCTGGTAGCGTGCTACCCTGAAAACGTCTCTGCTCTTGCGTCCTTCGTGCAGTCGCTGTCCGATCGTGGTCTTTCGGCCGCCGACGGGCTGCTCTGTGTGCTGCCCAGCAGTACGGGACTTCAATCGGCGGTGCGCCAGGTGTTCGGCCCCAGGGTCGCTATACAGCGCTGTCTCAATACGCTATTGGATCAAGTCACCTGTGGTCTTCCGGAAGACCTTGTTCCTGTGTATCGCAATCGCCTCCGCCAGGCATGGAATGGGTTCGATGCCCGGGAAGCTGAACGCGCACTCACCCGTATTCACCAGGACTTGACGCGCGTCAATCGGTCCGCAGCGAAGGTTCTATGGGAGGGCCTGGAGCAATCTCTGACGATTCAACGCACGGGCATGCTGCTCAAGCTCGACAGAGGGCTGCGCGTGATGCGCTTCATGGATGCCATCGGTCGCAGGTTGCAGGCCCCGGCCAGCGCCGTTTTCCAGCAACGCGAACAGATGGCACTGGCGCTGTTGGAACACGAGGCTCAGCTGCGCCGTGTGGCCCATGCGGCCCATCTGCCACAACTTCGTGAGACTCTCATCAACCTCAACGCCGTATGATGACCCCCCATCTAATTCATTCAGACATTGGTGCCGTGGTGCTTTGGGGTCGGAGTTGATATCTGCTGAATAGAGAATATGCAGACTATCATGTATTTCACAGTTCATTTGGCTCGATTCAGCGGTCTGGATTGAATAAGTTGATCCGAGGCTACTGGGTGAACGCGCGCATGGTGCTTCGGCGGAGCCTTTTGACGCCCTTTTTCGCCTGAGTCGGACAGTCGGAGGCCAGGTTCTGGTGCGCTTCAAAGGTGCGCTGCAGCGAAGCCGGTGCACCATCGCTTACGGGGTGTACCTGCGTCTACGGTACCGGTACTTGGATCGGCAGTCTGCTGCGGTAATGCTGCGTATCACCAGGCGCGAACGATAAGCCTGTGCACTGCAGGCATGCGCAGCGCTCACGCAGCACCGTGGGGCGGTCAGGCTGCGGCATTACCGGAGCCTATGGGCCTGAAGAGCGTTTCACCACCATCGCTAAACTAATATCCGGTATGGCTTTTAAGCGGACTGTATCCTTTAACAGATCGGTGAGAATCGAGGGCTCCAACAAGGAGTCGCTCTCCTCTGACGGCGGTGCCCTCATCGGGCGCGAGCTACTAGACGCCACCCACCTGGGGGAGCGCCTCGCGGAGGAGCTGACCGATTATCGCGACAAGCGACGCTGCACCCATAGCCTGGCGAAGCTGCTGGTGCAGTGGCTGATCTTGCTCGTGCAAGGCTGGGGACACCAGCGCGATAGCCAGGATATGCGGCACGATCCGACCGTGCGTGTGACCACTTCGTTGAAGTGGAGCGCGGCCGCGTACACCGCGGAACACGGCGTGGCTTCGCAGCCCACCCTCTCCCGGCTACTGGGGATGCTGAGTCTCCAATGCAATCTGGCCGCCGTGGGCCGGATGGTAACCAAGCTTGGCTTGGAGCACTTGTTGGTGCGCAACGGTGGCAGGCGCCACCATACGCTGGTGATCGATGTGGATGGGATGCCTATCGATACCCACGGTCGTCAGCAGGGCAGCGCGTACAACGGGCACTACCGACGCACCATCTATCAGGCGCTGATCGCCGTTTGCGGGGAAACGGGCGACATTTTGGGCGGAATGTTGCGCCCGGGCAACCGGCATATTGTACGGGGTTGCCACGACTTCATCCTTAAGATTGCCAGGCGGGCCCGCAAGCATGTGGCCGATCGCGTAATCGTACGGCTTGACGCGGGCTTTAATGACGGGAAGCTCTGCACGAAGCTGGAGCGGGCCGACATCGGCTATGTGATGCGCCTGAAAAAGAACAACGTGTTGCGGAACCTGGCGGCACCGTACGTGAAAGCGGGATGGTGCTTAACGTACCAGTACTTTGAGTTGGCGTATCAGGCGCAGTCATGGCACTGCGAACGTCGCGTGGTCTTGGTGATCCCCCCGCATACCAGCACCCTTTATCCGGAATGTTACTTCTTGATCACCAACCTGAGTCTGGCGGACTACCCCTCGGCGCAGCTTTCACGATGCTACCGCAAGAGAGGCAAGGCCGAAAAGCACTTGGGTGAGCTGAAGGCGGCCTGCCCGCTGGCGCTGTCTTCTTCGCCCCGCAGGCGTGCACAGGCGGGTGGCGGTGCGGATATAGCGGTGCCCGCAGCGGAGGAAGGGGACGTGTCCGCACGCAACGCAGCCCTGTTCCTGCTGAACCTGCTGGCGTACGGGCTGCTGCATGTGGCGCGCAGCAATTTGCATGTGCCCCAGCGTCCGTACATGAGCTTGACAACCTTTCGGAAAAAGTATCTCAAAGTGGGCGTTCGGCTCGTTCGGCACGCCCGCTACCTGACGTTCCTGGTAGCAGACTGCGCGGCACGGAGATGGGCCCGGTATTGGGAGCGCTTCGACGAAATGCAGTGGGTGATTATTCCCGAGCGCTGTTAGCGGCGGGGTCAGCAGCGCCTCCACTTCCGTTCGCGCGCAGAAGCGCATCCAAAACGGACACTACATAGTGCACGTGCAGGCAGGGTAGGTCCTGTCCACACCAAACGGCCTCAAAAGCAGAGCGTTCAACACACCTTTGGCCCCTCCTTAGCTTCCGCGGCAGCCCAGCGGACCTTTGACTACCCGAAAATCGCCCACAATAGCCCTCCGTAAGGCTTGCAATGGGCTGGGGATCGCCCCATTCAGCCCCCCAATGGCCTTGATGAAATAAACCGGGAGCATGAGCTTTCCGGGGCGAGCTCACATTGCCGGCGGCTTAGGGGGGCACCATAGCGTGACAACGCACCCGGCAGCGTAAAATGGCCCGATGTCGACGACGAACGCGGGACGCCAGCCGTACCTACTAAAGCCCTAGCCACCTTCGGCACAGTGGCCTCCAAGGGCCGTAGCAGGGTATATAGTGAATTAATTGGGGACCCATACCCCTATGCTGGATCAATCACTCATCGAGGACCTTCACGGGCTTGCGCAGAGGAATTTCATCGGCCTGGCCAGCTGCCTTGGATATCTCGATGATCTTCTTACCAAGATGGCCACATGGGTCATGGAAGCCGAAGCCCACTTCATATGCGGCACCCGTGGGAAGCACCATAAGACAGGCTTTCAGCGCTGGGGGACGAATCCGGGCTCCATCCGCGTCGGTTTGGAGCGCATTGCGGTCCGCGTTCCGCGCGTACGGGATGTACGAACCCGAAAGGAGCGTCCTCTGCAAACGTACCGCCTCTTGCGCAAGCGTGGGCTTATGGACCGGGAAAGCGTGACCAGAGGGTTGCTGTGTGGACTGTCGCGGCGCAATTACAGGCAGGCGGCCCAGGTCTTCACCGATGATAGTATGGGGTTGAGTGCCAGCAGCGTAGGCAACGCCTTCGTTACGCAGACGGCAGCGCTCCTGAAGGCATTTGAGACGCGCCGCTTCGATCAGCACACCTTTGCGGTGCTCCTGCTTGATGGCAAGTATTTGGCTGGTGTGCAGATGATCGTAGCGATGGGCATCACGACCGAGGGCGAGAAGGTCGTGCTGGGCTTTGCGGAAAGCCGTACCGAGAACAGTGCGCAGGTGGAGTCCCTGTTGCAGGATCTGTTGCGTCGGGGCTTCACCCATACCGACAAGCTGTTGGTACAGGTGGACGGCAGCCGCGGGCTTCGCAAGGGGATCAGTGCGGTGTTTGGGGATGCGGTCGTGTTCCAGCGCTGCCAATGGCACAAGCGTACCAATGTGACGCGTCACATCAAAAGCGAGCCAGCGGCCACGCATATGAAGCGTCGGCTTCAGGCGGCTTGGGAGCTACCCACGTACAAGGAGGCACGGGCGGCGCTTGTGTCGCTGCATGGAGCGCTGCAGCGATCGTGTCCGAAGGCCGCACGCAGTCTGGAGGAGGGTTTGGAGGATACGCTGACGCTTCACCGGTTGGGGGTGCGGAATCAGGCTGTCAGAGACAGTCTGAAGACGACGAACATCATTGAGAACCTCAACAGCATTATTGCGAACCGATCACGGAACGTGAAGCGCTGGGGATCATCGGAGATGCGTCAGCGCTGGTGCGGAGCGATATTCATGGAGTACGAGTCGAATCTGAAGCCGATACGTCGGGAGGACATGAAGGAGCTGACCCAGGCGCTGACCACCGCCGGGGATCGATGGGTTAGTGGGGATTCGGTCTGCCGGCCCCAAAGGACTGCAAAGGCAACACCTGGCGCTCAATGCCCCCGCGCAGTAGTGCGCTGCTGACGCTGGCATAAGCAAAACTCGCAGCTGTCTGGACGCTCTTAGGCGCTGCACCCTGCCAAGATCGCCGCATTCGCGTGCAATCAGAGGATTCCTGCGGGATATCGTGCCCGGAAAGTCACTCCAAGAGCCTGCCTACGCCCGAAAATCCGCGTGTGAGCACGCAATTGGGCCCATATAAGCATGCACCGGCCCATTTGCACCCGCACACACGGCCCGAAGTGCAATCCATTGCCAAAAGACACTTACTTTGAGGGCCCATCTCGGCAGAAATCGCCGAAACCCAACTTAAAAATGTGCAATCCCCTTGTCTCTTTTACCATTCCCCTTTCGAAGCTCTTCCAGAACCTTGCGAATGCTGAATACGTCTCCTGCCTCGTGCGCCACTTTTAGCCAGTCCCAAAATCCCGGGAATAGATCGAATACATACCACCTCTTGGCGTTGATCAGGACGTTGGTGTCCAAGAGAAAAGCAATGATTCAGGCACGCCCAATGCTGGCGGAGATGTTTTCCAACGCAGACACACTATTAACGCCCAAGTAGCGAAAGGCCTCAGAAAACGGCGTTTGACCGTCTAATGTGCTCGAAGCAACAGCAGAACCGAATCGTAGCCCGACACGATCCCCGAGCGTTCGGTGAAAATTGCCGCGAGGCTTGTCCTTGTCCTTATCCTTGTCCCTCTTAGCCTTCAGAGCCTCCCGCTCCCTAAAACTGTCCACCTGATCCCTATAGAACTCCGAGAACCGCACCCGATTAATTTTGCCAGCGTCGAAAAGGCGACGCAAAATAACAAGAGTGCTCACCCTGTAACTTCGAGAGAGCCGCTGTACTTCGCGAGACAGATCGGCGGTGCCGCTGAACTCCCTGCTTATCGAATCAAAGGGAACCAATAGCTCTGCGGCAACTTGGTTGCACCAAACTTCCACTCGGTGCGCCGGATCCGACCTGAGTCCAACGTCAGAAATGGCAGATTCTCCAAGCCAAATATGCGCCAATTCATGTGCAAGTGTAAACATTTGCGCGGCCTTGCTGTCATAGCCGTTGATAAAGACGAGCGGAGCAAATCTGTCCACTAAAGCAAACCCCCTAAACTCCTCCAGATCCAATTGGCGATTGTTGTTATTGCCCACCACCTTGCTTGTCATTACAAGAACCCCCAGGCTTTCAGCGCTCCTCTTGAATCTCCGTAATACCTCGTCTCTGCCACTACCAAATTGTCGGCGCTCCTCCAAATTAAAACCAAGAGTTTTTCGCATTGCCCCTGCCGTTCTCACTTTGTCGCTGGCTAGCGACACAGACGCCACAAAATCCAAGGGCGGATCGCCTCTCATTCGAGCAAATTCACGGAACCAGTTCTGCCTCCGCTGACACAGGTAAATTGTGTCAAGAAGATTCACAGTAAGTCTCCCCGCACGCTCGCTCACTACCGTGCGAAAATCAGGAACCGAAACCGTCTCCTCAAGTGGGTCTGAAAGGAAGAAGTAGCCAATCGGGGCATGCGTGACCCTCGCTAACTTCTCCAGCTTCTTGAATGTGGGCTTCAACTCACCCGCTTCCCACTTAGCGTACTCCGGAAACTTTCCCTCAAGATCGGCGGGCGTAAGTCCCGCCCGCTCGCGTATCCAACGCAATATCCCTGGTGCGACCTGAATGCGAAATGGCGCAGGCATTACAGTACCCCGTACAAAGGCCGATCAACCCCGCGACACGACGCTGGCATATGTGCACGTATCCACATCATAGCCCTATGTGCCACAAAAAGGTGGGACACGCTTGCACCCTAATTTAGGGTGCAATGGCAGTCTTCCGGTCGTTATTGTTGTGGGCGGTCTTTTAGTCACGTAGATCGGCAAACGCCATGGATTCAAGGCTTCATGAGGGCCGTGCGGCACCACCGCAGGTTCCACCCACGGAGGTCGTACCGCGGGCCAAGCGCCGCAGATTCACCAAGGCCTATAAGCAGCGCATCGTCAGCGAAGCGGACGCTTGTCAGGTACCCGGAGAGGTCGGCGCGCTGTTGCGCCGGGAAGGCCTTTTACTCGTCTCAGCTGTCCAAGTGGCGCCAACAGCTCGACAGGCCGGAGGCTGGAACGCAGTCCGCCGACAAGGTGCACGCGCTCAGAAAGGAGCTGCGAGCGGTGCGCAAGACGCTTGCGCGTACACGTCATGAGCTCAAGCAGGCCCGGACGGTCATCGAGGTTCAAAAAAAAGTCTCCGGACTGCTTGGTCTCGAGATTCCCCCCGACGAGCCCGGGCAACCAGGTTGATTATGCTGGAGGAACTCACCAAGGCCATGGATATGACTGCCCCGTGCCGCTACATGGAGATCTCCCGTAGCACCGGGCACCGATGGTTGCATCCAGTGCCACGGAAGCCAAGGAGGCGGCAAAAGGGCCGGCTCGCCATCGGTGACGCGTGGCGCGCACAGATTCTGGCACTGTTGTGTTCGGAGCGGTTCATGGATCTGCCGCCCCGGCAGATATGGGCTACGCTGCTGGATGAAGGCACCTATGTGTGTCATTGGCGCACGATGTATCGTATCCTGAAAGAAAGCCGCGCGGTGCGAGAGCGCCGTAACCAGCGGGTACACCCGCCCTACACCAGGCCGGAGCTGGTGGCCACGGCCCCCAACCAGGTCTGGTCCATGGACATCACCACGCTGCGCCGTCCCCGAAAAGGGACCTACTACAAGTGCTACGTGATCGTAGATATCTTCAGTCGGTACGTGGTGGGCTGGATGGTGGCCCCGTACGAAACGGCTGATCTGGCGGCCGATCTGGTCGTGACCACCTGCGAGCGCCAAGGGGTCACCGCTGATCCACCCACGGTCCACACGGACCGGGGCGCGCCCATGACCGCCCGGACCTATATCCAGTTGTTGGGGCAGCTGGGCGTCACGCGCTCCTATGCGCGACCGTACCAGTCGAACGACAACCCGTACTCGGAGGCCCTATTCCGGACCGCCAAGTATCATCACCTGTACCCGAGGCGGTTCGGATCTCTGGAGGATGCCCAGCAATGGGCCCGATGGTTCTTCGCATGGTACAACGAGATGTTCTACCACTCCGACCTTGGGCTCATGCACCCCCTGACTGTGCACTACGGCCATACCGAAGCCGTCAGAGCTGCCCGTCAGCAAGTCATGAACGAGGCCTACGCACAACACCCGGAACGCTTCTTGGGTGGCAGACCACGCATACCGATGCCGCCAAGAGCAGTATGGATCAACAAGCCCAAACACACTACCTAACACGCTCAGCTGCAAAACAATGCCCGATATATCGTGGAACTTAGCCTACGGTAAAGTGTATCATTTCTGTTGGCACATACCGTAGCACTTGGCAAGTATACAACAACCCCAAGCATAGGGCAACCCACTGTGAGCGGATTGCGGATTCCTAGGAGCCCGTCGTGCTTAGCCCTCTGGTTTGCGTTGAGTTGACAGGTGCGGGTGTGAGGCACTCAAAAATCGGAGCATTTCGCTGTTTGGTCGGCGGTCCACTTGGGAATTGGCTCCAATAAGCCGATTTGAGTGCCGCATCAAGAAGCGGTACCGTGGCCTGCATGCCCGGTAAATGCGCTATCCGCACAGATGTTTCACACTGATTAGTTATATTCGTTACATTTACACCTTCTACCTCACGGCAAGCAATAACGGCTTCGGTATCGCACCGACGATAGCGATGTACCTTCCAGTTGCAGAACCATCTGCACCCAGGTGGGCGCAGATTCTGTCGGCACCTCAAACGTTCCCGACTCCAACCGCTTGTAGTAGATGCATACTACCATGCATGTGGGCCACCGAATCCGATGCATGTGGGCCACCAGAGCCGATACCATAGGGCCGCTTGGGTGCCCCTTCAGAGCGTGAGGTTGGGCGTCTAGTAACACTGAATAAGTTGTGTCTTCCCTAACCAATTGGAGGCACAGCAACATGGCAGCACACCGCATACCGATATGGGCGAGCATTTCTCCAACAACAGGCAGACGGTGCCCTCCGGGACGGAGTCCTTTAAGCCTTACTCGGTTGGCCACGCGCTCGTTTGTCCATAGCTTCACTCCTCCATCGAGTATACTGCGACCGTTGTATCGCGCAGTTGATAAACTCTGTCGTACATGATGTAACTGGTAAACCTTGTATCCCACGGAAGCCTGATTGAAAACCAATAGTCTCCGGTAACGGGGTCGTAAGCATCAAAAGACGCAGGAATACGAACGTGGACATACAGCGTGTCACCATTCAATATTGGACTGCCATGGATTGGCTCGCCTGTTACTCTCTTCAAGACACCGACTCCAGCCATAGGCTGTGGCACCACTTCTGGTTCCACATACTGGCCGTCGCGTGGTGTAGTGCGCGCATAAACGATATTGCCGCCCGCATCAAACTGCGTAATCACATTATACCGTAATGGTACATATATCAGCTTTTCTCTATATGTATTGATGAACCCATCCAACATTAAAGCGTTGGCCCAACTCTGATCTTCGAAAAGCCTTCCGAACCTGACTGCCTCGCTGCTGAATAGAGTTCTCTTTGTTTCAAATAGCAAGCCGTCGGATAAGTGTAAACTTAAGGAGTATGACCTTCCTCCCGCAGTTAATGAGAACTTCGCGGAGGGGTTGTCATGCGTAGCAATGCTCCTTTTGAAGCCGCCGTCGGCACCAAATAAGGATACCCTTCTGCCGTTTGGATCTGTCACGCAAATCATACTGTCTCCGAAAACTCGCACGTCACTCACGCTGAGGAATTCACCCGGCCCCTCTCCAAAACCATTTCCATAGGATGTGCCAAATGTGCCATCGGGATCGAATCGCTTGATTTGATAGTCACCGTAATCGACAACGAAGACATGCTGGTTCCTGTCCACTGTGAAGTAACCAGGATCGTATAGCAAGCCGTCCGGGTCGCGCGGCAATTCGTGCAGCAACTGAAATGATCTCGCGTGCCAAGCTCTGCCTTCACGGTCCTGGCCTTCAATCGGCAGAATCAGACCCTCTGCCGTTACAGGTCGGGTGGGCCCACCACTCTTCGAGCATGCTCCGAAGAATAAAACCAGTAGCCCGAGAGTGGCAAACTGCAGCAGATGTAGGCTTGTATCATCCCCCACTGTCGTATGGTCCTCCACACGCTTGAAGCGCGTCTACGCAAATCATACCCCATAGAAAGCAGCGTTCGCACGTGAAGGTCGCACACAACAAACCACCTTCGCTACGCCCATCGGGATTGCACATTTTCAAGTTGGGTTTCGGCGGCTTCTGCCGAGATGGGCCTCAAAGTAGATATCTTTTGGCAATAGATTACGCTTCGGGCCGATTGTATGGGTGCAAATGGGACGGTGCATGCCCAAATTGGCCCAATTGCGTGCTCACACGCGGATTTTCGGGCGTAGGCAGGCTCGTGGAGTGACTTTCCGGGCTCGATATCCCGCAGGTATCCTCTGATTGCACGCGTAAGCGGCGATCTTGGCAGGGTGCAGCGCCTCAGAGCGTCTGGACAGCTGCGGGTTTTGCTTATGCCAGCGTCAGCAGCGCACTACTGCGCGGGGGCATTGAGCGCCAGGTGTTGCCTTTGCAGTCCTTTGGGGCCGGCAGACCGAATCCCCACTAACCCCTCGACCCCCGGAGGTGGTCAACGCCTGGGTCAGCTCCTTCATGTCCTCCCGGCGTATCGGCTTCAGATTCGACTCGTACTGCATGAATATCGCCCCGCACCAGCGCTGACGCATCCCCGATGATCCCCAGCGCTTCACGTTCCGTGATCGGTTCGCAATAATGCTGTTGAGGTTCTCGATGATGTTCGTCGTCTTCAGACTGTCTCTGACAGCCTGGTTCCGCACCCCCAACCGGTGAAGCGTCAGCGTATCCTCCAAACCCTCCTCCAGACTGCGCGCGGCCTTCGGACACGATCGCTGCAGCGTTTCATGCAGCGACACAAGCGCCGCCCGTGCCTCCTTGTACGTGGGCAGTTCCCATGCCGCCTGAAGCCGACGCTTCATTTGCGTGGCCGCTGGCTCGCTCTTGATGTGACGCGTCACATTGGTACGCTTGTGCCATTGGCAGCGCTGGAATACGACCGCATCCCCAAACACCGCACTGATCCCCTTGCGAAGCCCGCGGCTGCCGTCCACCTGTACCAACAGCTTGTCGGTATGGGTGAAGCCCCGACGCAACAAATCCTGCAACAGCGACTGCACCTGCGCACTGTTCTCGGTACGACTTTCCGCAAAGCCCAGCACGACCTTCTCGCCCTCGGTCGTGATGCCCATCGCTACGATCATCTGCACACCAGCCAAATACTTGCCATCAAGCAGGAGCACCGCAAAGGTGTGCTGATCGAATCGGCGCGTCTCGAATTCCTTCAGTAGCGCTGCCGTCTGCGTAACGAAGACGTTGCCAATGCTGCTGGCACTCAACCCCAGACTATCGGTGAAGACCTGGGCCGCCTGCCTGTAATTGCGCCGCGAGAGTCCACACAGCAACCCCCTGGTCACGCTTTCCCGGTCCATAAGCCCACGCTTGCGCAAGAGGCGGTACGTTTGCAGAGGACGCTCCTTTCGGGTTCGTACATTCCGTACGCGCGGAACGCGGACCGCAATGCGCTCCAAACCGACGCGGATGGAACCCGGATTCGTCCCCCAGCGCTGAAAGCCGGTCTTACGGTGCTTCCCACGTGCGCCGCAAATGAAGCGGGCTTCGGCTTCCATGACCCATGTGGCCATCTTGGTAAGAAGATCATCGAGATATCCAAGGCAGCTGGCCAAGCCGATGAAATTCCTCTGCGCAAGCCCGTGAAGGTCCTCGATGAGTGATTGATCCAGCATAGGGGTATGGGTCATCATACGGCGTTGAGGTTGATGAGAGTCTCACGAAGTTGTGGCAGATGGGCCGCATGGGCCACACGGCGCAGCTGAGCCTCGTGTTCCAACAGCGCCAGTGCCATCTGTTCGCGTTGCTGGAAAACGGCGCTGGCCGGGGCCTGCAACCTGCGACCGATGGCATCCATGAAGCGCATCACGCGCAGCCCTCTGTCGAGCTTGAGCAGCATGCCCGTGCGTTGAATCGTCAGAGATTGCTCCAGGCCCTCCCATAGAACCTTCGCTGCGGACCGATTGACGCGCGTCAAGTCCTGGTGAATACGGGTGAGTGCGCGTTCAGCTTCCCGGGCATCGAACCCATTCCATGCCTGGCGGAGGCGATTGCGATACACAGGAACAAGGTCTTCCGGAAGACCACAGGTGACTTGATCCAACAGCGTATTGAGACAGCGCTGTATGGCGACCCTGGGGCCGAACACCTGGCGCACCGCCGATTGAAGTCCCGTACTGCTGGGCAGCACACAGAGCAGCCCGTCGGCGGCCGAAAGACCACGATCGGACAGCGACTGCACAAAGGACGTAAGAGCAGAGACGTTCTCAGGGTAGCACGCTACCAGGCCAAGTATGCGGCGATAGCCCGTGATGGTCAGACCCGCTCCAAGAACGATGTTAACGCCGCGTGGGCACAGCCCGCGCAGCCAGATCGCAACGATTGGGTCGTCTTGCAGACTGCGCGAATGCAACAGCTGCCACGCTTCATTCAACTGCGCCGAGTCCGGCTTTGTGTCCTGGGCCGCAGCAGAAGGCTTGATCACTACGGGCGGCGGCGCCGGCTGCTGCTGCGCTGCCGCCATGGGCCAGTCGGTGGTCAACTGTTGCAGAATGTGCGTGCAGAGCTTCATCAGAAGCCGCCGCGACTCACCGGAAGGATTGATCTGGGCGTCTAAAGGCGCCTCAGTGCTCCCCAAAACAGGCTGTGAGGGGTTCATATGATGGGAATGGAGTGGTGAAGGCCAGGATCCACCTCCACAGCAAATCTCCAATCCCAACTAGAATTTGTGCATTCCCTCCCTCGGAAGGCCGCATGGCTTCCTGTGTGATACGCAAGGCACGCTGTTCTATGATCTGGCCAGAATCATCGAGCACCACCGGCCTCCTGTCTTCCTGCTGGAGAACGTGAAACACCTTCAGCGCCATGACGGGGGCAGGACCTTCGGGACCATCATGAACGTCCTGAAAAAGGAGCTGGGCTATGAAGTCCACTCGAGGGTCATATGCTCCTCGCCGTGGGTGCCGCAGAAGCGTGAAAGGATATTTATTGCGGGGTTCAGGTTTCCCGGTTCTTTCAGCTTTGACGATCTGGATGTTCCGGACCGGCGCCGCCCCGTGCTCGGTAACATTCTGGAACCCGCCGTCAATCCCAGGTACACGCTGTCCAGCCATCTTTGGCGCTACCTCAGGGACTACAGGGAGAAACACCGCAGGGCCGGCAACGGCTTCGGCTACTCGCTCTTCGGCCCGGATGATGTAGCGCGAACGCTGTCGGCGCGGTACTACAAGGATGGATCCGAGATTCTTGTGCGCCAGCCACACGACCGTCCCAGAAGGCTGACGCCCCGCGAATGCGCGCGCCTGATGGGATTCGACGAGCCGGGCAGGCCCGAATTCAGGATTCCCGTTTCTGATACGCAGGCCTACAGGCAATTCGGAAATGCCGTGGTCGTTCCCGTGGTACGCGCTGTAGCAGTTCTGTTAAAGCCCGAAATACTGACAGCACTCGCCCTGCGTGATGGCACGGCGGTGCAGACGGAGCTGCCGCTGGGATGAAGACGTGACGGATATCGTAAGCAGGGAAGTGAGGAGCCGGATGATGTCCGGAATCCGGGGCACCGACACGAAACCCGAACTTGAAATACGCAGGGGCCTGCACCGGCGCGGTTTCCGCTACCGCCTTCATGACCGAAGGCTTCCGGGCAGGCCGGACCTGGTGTTTCCGGGGCGCAAGGCTGTAATCTTTGTCAACGGCTGCTTCTGGCACGGCCATGACTGTCACCTGTTCAGGTGGCCGCGATCCCGCAAGGCATTCTGGAGGAGCAAGATTACGGGAAACAGACTGCGCGACATCGCTACCAGGACGAGGCTTTTGGATGAGGGGTGGCGTGTCTGCAGCGTATGGGAGTGCGCCCTGAAAGGAAGAAAACGTCAGCCCGCTGACAGTGTTGTCGGCCGGTGTGCCGTATGGCTTGCAAGCACGCAACAGGAATTGGAAATACAGGGCGAATGACCCGCGGCTACCTGTCAGAGTACTTTACCGGAGTAGGGGCAAAGGTCCTGACACGCGTCGATGCTACAAGACGGTCCAACCAGCACGAGGTGGGTGACGGCAAGAGCGGGAGCGTGCTGAAGCGCATCCTTGGTGATGATCCGCGCAAGAAGCGGGATTGCACATTTTAAGTTGGGTTTCGGCAGCTTCTGCCGAGATGGGCCCTCAAAGTAGATATCTTTTGGCAATGGATTGCGCTTCGGGCCGATTGTATGGGTGCAAATGGGGCGGTGCATGCCTATGTGGGCCCAATTGCGTGCTCACACGCGGATTTTCGGGCGTAGGCAGGCTCGTGGAGTGACTTTCCGGGCACGATATCCCGCAGGTATCCTCTGATCGCACGCGTAAGCGGCGATCGTGGCAGGGTGCAGCGCCTCAGAGCGTCCAGGCAGCTGCGGGTTTTGCGTTATGCCAGCGTCAGCAGCGCACTACTGCGCGCGGGCATCCAGCGGCAGGTGTTGCCTTTGCAGCCCTTTGGGGCTGGCAGACCGAATCCCCACTAACCCATCGATCCCCGGAGGTGCTCAGCACCTTGGTCAGCTCCTTCATGTCCTCCCGGCGTATCGGCTTCAGATTCGACTCGTACTGCATGAATATCGCCCCGCACCAGCGCTGACGCATCCCCGATGATCCCCAGCGCTTCACGTTCCGTGATCGGCTCGCAATAATGCTGTTGAGGTTCTCGATGATGTTCGTCGTCTTCAGACTGTCTCTGACAGCCTGGTTCCGCACCCCCAACCGGTGAAGTGTCAGCGTATCCTCCAATCCTTCCTCCAGACTGCGTGCGGCTTTCGGATACGATCGCTGCAGCGCTCCATGCAGCGACACAAGCGCCGCCCGTGCCTCCTTGTACGTGGGTAGCTCCCAAGCCGCCTGAAGCCGACGCTTCATATGCGTGGCCGCTGGCTCGCTTTTGATGTGACGCGTCACATTGGTACGCTTGTGCCATTGGCACCGCTGGAATACGACCGCATCCCCAAACACCGCGCCGATCCCCTTGCGAAGCCCGCGGCTGCCGTCCACCTGTGCCAACAGCTTGTCGGTATGGGTGAAGCCCCGATGCAACAGATCCTGCAACAGCGATTCCACCTGCGCACTGTTCTCGGTACGGCTTTCCGCAAAGCCCAGGACGACCTTCTCGCCCTCGGTCGTGATGCCCATCGCTACGATCATCTGCATGTTGGCCAAATACTTGCCATCAAGCAGGAGCACCGCAAAGGTGTGCTGATCGAAGCGGCGCGTCTCAAATTCCTTCAGTAGCGCTGCCGTCTGCGTAATGAAGGCGTTGCCTATGCTGCTGGCACTCAACCCCATACTATCGGTGAAGACTTGGGCCGCCTGCCTGTAATTGCGCCGCGACAGTCCACACAGCAACCTTCTTACCACGCTTTCCCGGTCCATAAGCCCACGCTCGCGCAAAAGGCGGTACGTTTGCAGAGGACGCTCCCTTCGGGTTCGTACATTCCGCACGCGCGGAACGCGGACCGCAATGCGCTCCAAACCGACGCGGATGGAACCCGGATTCGTCCCCCAGCGCTGAAAGCCTGTCTTATGGTGCTTCCCACGTGCGCCGCAAATGAAGCGGGCTTCGGCTTCCATGACCCATGTGGCCATCTTGGTAAGAAGATCATCGAGATATCCAAGGCAGCTGGCCAGGCCGATGAAATTCCTTTGCGCAAGCCCGCGAAGGTCTTCGATGAGTGATTGATCCAGCATAGGGGTATGGGTCATCATACGGCGTTGAGGTTGATGAGAATCTCACGAAGTTGTGGCAGATAGGCCGCATGGGCCACACGGCGCAGCTGAGCCTCGTGTTCCAACAGCGCCAGTGCCATCTGTTCGCGTCGCTGGAAAACGGCGCTGGCCGGGGTCTGCAACCTGCGACTGATGGCATTCATGAAGCGCATCACGCGCAGCCCTCTGTCGAGCTTGAGCAGCATGCCCGTGCGTTGAATCGTCAGAGATTGCTCCAGGCCCTCCCATAGAACCTTCGCTGCGGACCGATTGACGCGCGTCAAGTCCTGGTGAATACGGGTGAGTGCGCGTTCAGCTTCCCGGGCATCGAACCCATTCCATGCCTGGCGGAGGCGATTGCGATACACAGGAACAAGGTCTTCCGGAAGACCACAGGTGACTTGATCCAGTAGCGTATTGAGACAGCGCTGTATAGCGACCCTGGGGCCGAACACCTGGCGCACCGCCGATTGAAGTCCCGTACTGCTGGGCAGCACACAGAGCAGCCCGTCGGCGGCCGAAAGACCACGATCGGACAGCGACTGCACAAAGGACGTAAGAGCAGAGACGTTCTCAGGGTAGCACGCTACCAGGCCAAGTATGCGGCGATAGCCCGTGATGGTCAGACCCGCTCCAAGAACGATGTTAACGCCGCGTGGGCACAGCCCGCGCAGCCAGATCGCAATGATCGGGTCGTCTTGCAGACTGCGCGAATGCAACAGCTGCCACGCTTCATTCAACTGCGCCGAGTCCGGCTTTGTGTCCTGGGCCGCAGCAGAAGCCTTGATTACTGCGGGCGGTGGCACCGGCTGCTGATGCGCTACCGGAATGGGCCAGTCGGTGGTCAATTGTTGCAGTATGTGCGTGCAGAGCTTCATCAGAAGCCGCCGCGCGTCACCGGAGGGATTGATCTGGGCGTCTGCAGGCGCCTCAGTGCTCCCCAAAACAGGCTGTGAGGGGTTCATATGATTGGAAAGGAGTGGTGGAGACTAGGGTCCACCTCCACAGCAACTCTCCAATTCCCAACTTGAATTTGTGCGATCCCCAAGAAGCAGAACCGTTTTCCCGCCCGGTACATCTGGATACGGGATGAGCAGGAATCCGTTGCTGCATCCGGGTTTCTTTCCTGGTATGACACGCGCGAAAACCAGCCCCGCAGTCCCGAGTGGCGCCTGTACTATCAGGACAATTCCGTCACGACGCTGATGGACGAGGGGGACCACCTTTATGTGGCCCGCCGGCCGGATGACACGGTTCTCTTCATTGTGGTGCCGGGTGACAGCACAATTGCCAGCCAGCTGTCATGGCTCTTTGGCATTGGAGATGCGCAGCCTGGCCTGTTTGTGGCCCGGGAGATCATCGACCAGGCAGATGCACGTCTTGATTTTGCTGCCGTCTGGTGCTTGACGAGATCGGCATTGAATACGAGGATCCGCGTGCCAACGAACTAGATACCATAATTGAGGCCTTCGGTAACGCGTTTCCTTCAACCCGGGAGTTTTCGGACCGCGCACGTCTCACGCTGCGCGAAGTCAGCGCGCGCGATGATCCCGATGCTGCGCTGGTGGCTTGGGTGGAGCACGAGTATGCCATGTTCCGCCGGCTTGAAGCACGGATCGTGGAGAAGGACATCAGACAGGGATGGGCAGCTGATGACGGCACGGTTGATGTCGAGGCATTTGTACAGTACTCTCTCAGCGTTCAGAATCGCCGCAAGTCCCGGATGGGCTATGCCTTCCAGAATCATCTGGGCGCGGTCTTTGACGAGTTCGGGATCCGTTACGACACGCAGGTCAAAACCGAGACCGGCAGATGGGCCGATTTCATATTTCCCGGCAAGACAGAGTATTTCAACCGAGATTTTCCTGGAACTTCGCTGACCATGCTCGCCGCCAAGTCATCCTGCAAGGAGCGCTGGTCACAGATCCTGAAGGAAGCTGACAGGATCGAGGACAAGCATCTTGTAACGCTGGAGCCAAGTATTTCCCCCTCTCAGACAAATACGATGAGAAAGGACCGCGTACAGCTCGTTGTGCCCGGTCGCATTCGTGAGAGCTACACGCGGGAACAACGGGACTGGCTTATGTCCCTGCGGGACTTCGTGGATCTGGTCTCCGGGCGGCAGTATTTGAAATGATTACCCGCAGCTTCGCACTCTAATGCGACAAGTTGCTGCCAGCATGAGCTCCACTGCCACACTAGTTCGCGCTTGCTCCCAATAGGCTTTTTCGGGCATTTCCATATGGGTAGGTGACCGACTACCCATAGTACGCCTGCGCGGTGGCGGGATGCTGGAGACGTCGCCACTGGGGGAGCACTGGGTCGCACAAGGAGTTTGATCGGCAGATGGATGAAGCCACGAGATGAGTAACACACCGAAACGCCACCACTACGTTCCGCAATTTATCTTGCGGAATTTTGCCAATGGCAATCAGAAGCTGTATTACTTCAGGAGAAAGGACGGTTCAGTACGCGAGACTTCGTCAAAAAATGTCTTTGTAAAGAACCATGCATACACCGAGGAACAGGAAGATGGCACCAAATCGGCGCCGGTGGAATCAGAACTGGCGCAATTGGAAGGGCTTGCTTCTGACGTGATAGACAAGATTATTACAACGGCTCGGTCAGGAGACGGTCCGATGCTGGCTGAGCCAGAGCGGCGAATTTGGTTACGCTTTCTGTACAGCCAATTCATGCGCCACCCTGCAGCACAGAAGTCAGCAAGAGAGCCAGACTATATGTCTGTCATAATTGATGACATTGAGCGCGACCTCGGTCCTCTTAGCGAGGAGATGCGAGCGTATTTCCTCGAACCCGCCAGAAAGTGTCGGATGGCCCGTAAAGCAACGATTAGAGCAATTATTTATGACCCGGAAGAACACAGTGACTTAATGCCCATTCTCGAAAGCCGGGGCATTGGCGTGGTCGTGATAACGAATCAGTCCGAGAGTTTTGTAATTGGAGACAAACCTGTACTCTGGCTTCCCTCGCCTGCCACACCTCTGACATTTCCTGAATGCAGACTCCTGTACCCCATTTCGCGGGATATCATGGTACATTGGGGCCCCTCGTACGTAGATAGCACGCTGATCTCCTTATCCGATCATGCAGACATTCGCACCTTAAACGCAATGGCATTCGCGCAAAGCAAGGCGGTTGCAGGACCTTCCAAGGCATTGCTTCAGTCGCTTGCCTGCAGTGCAGCCAAGCTGTCAGAGTAGACAGGACGCCTACTGGATCTATTGAAATGGTGCGCGAAGGCATGGAAATATTGGAGACCGCACAGCAGTTGGCCTACCCTGCGGCCCGCATGGGAGTGCGGAAACCGCGAGGCAATCATCCGCCAGTGTATCAATATCTCGGTACAATGCTCGTAGATGCCATGCTGCAGCCGGGCTTGAACTGCCGCATCGTCATACCATCCACGCGTGAACAGGATTACCACCCCGTATAAAAAAGCCGCCACTCTTGTCGGACTCATTGCCATGCCTTCAAAGTATGGGGCAAGGGAGTTCCTTCGCTGGCAGCACCCCGAACAGATTAGTCGCTTAGAAGCACTGCTTCACTTCATCCAGGCAGCGGTAACACACGATGCGGGGGATCGAGGGCGATGCCTGAAGGGCTCCGGTTGCGTGCAGCGTTGTTGCAGCTTCACGGTATTGGACAATAACCGGTCGGCTGCCTCGGGTTTCTGGTGGGAACGTGCTGCGTGGCTATTGATCGCCACATCATCAGTTATAGCCGAGATGCTGGGCTGCCTCATTTCAACTATTCGACGCTTCATCAGGTTATCTTCTTGGCGGCCAATCTCCTGGATGTCTCGAAGCGCGCCTTCGACAATTGGATTTCGCAGTACATGACATCAACAAAAATCATTCGGCCTTTCCGACCAAGGGCCAGGCTGTTGCAATTGCTTGGCGACGAGCTGATTGGCAGTCCCCGACTGGCGATTTTCGAGTTGGTCAAGAATGCCTATGACGCAGATGCGAACAAGGTCGACGTTCGGATTGACTTGACAGCGAAAGGGGAACCCGCGATAACCGTGACAGACGACGGAGAAGGTATGTCACCAGAAGTATTGCAGTCGGTCTGGCTTGTCCCGGGCAACGATCATCGCCGACAACAGCGGGAACAGCGAATACGTTCTCCGAAGCACCATCGACTACCTCTCGGGGAAAAGGGACTTGGACGATTCGCTGTCCACAAACTTGGGAACCGGATCCGCCTGACTACACGAGCGCGCGACTGCAAAGAGTGTGTCGTCGATATTGACTGGAATGAATTAATTGCCAAACCCTATCTGGACGAGGCACCCGTCAAGATAAGCATGCGACCTGCGGAGGCATTTACAGGAGAGAAGACCGGGACGCGCATTGAAGTTCGCGAACTACGTCCACCTGCCTGGACTAGAAGGGAAATCCGGCGCCTGCACGCCCAGATTACGTCGATATGTTCTCCATTCAGAGAACCGGGTGCATTTCAGGCAACGCTGGCTATCCCGGGCAATGAGCACTGGATCGAGGATCTTCCAGACTTTGCTGCAATTCTTGACAGAGCAGTATGGAGGTTTGATTTCCGGTTAGAGGACGGAAAGTTCGATTGGGTCTACAAGTTCCTGCAGGTACCGGGACTTAATCTCAAACGCCGACAGGTCTCGAAGGTCGGTGAACGACTGCAACTGTCCCCCAGGACACTCAGCGGCCGAATGGGCGGGAAAGTCGTTGCCGACGAAATGACGACGCGGGGGGTTGGTCCCGTATTGGGCGAGTTTCATGTATTTGATCGTGATCGCGAGGTACTCCGGCGCTTGGGAGATACGCGCCTGCTGACACGCTATCTTGACGAGAATGGCGGCATTCGTGTCTACCGGGACGGAATCCGCGTGTACAACTACGGAGAACGGGGCGATGACTGGCTCGGACTGGATATTCGACGCGTGAACGTTCCCACACTGCGGATCAGCAAAAATATCATTCTGGGTGCGGTTCACCTGTCGCTGGAATCGTCGAACGATCTCATTGAAAAAACCAGCAGGGAAGGCTTTGTCGAGAACGATGCCTGCACCCGGCTACGCCGTATTGTGCTGGGGGCACTCGCGACGCTGGAAAATGAGCGGCAGATCGACAAAGAGCGAATCAGGCGACTAACGAAAAAGCCCAGCGACCCAATCAGTTCGCGTATAGAAAAGCCCGTCCAGGAACTGAGACGAGCACTGGCAAACCACGACATTGCTGATACTTTCGAGCCCTACGTCGCAAAGATTGAGCAGAATTACCTTGACATGCAGGAAACGCTGCTTACCGCGGGGATGTCCGGCCTCAATCTTGCTGTCATCTTTCACGAGGTGGAAAGGGGGGTCCGCACGCTGCATAGCGTTATCGTCGAAGGCCGGGACTTGGATAGCGCGCAGAGACAGGCACAGGAACTGATGCGGATCCTTGACGGATTCGCCACTCTGTTGCGGCGCGGTAGCAAAAAGCGATACAGTGCCCGTAGACTCATTGCAGCGGCGAAGCAATTCAATATACTTCGGTTTCGCCATCATCGTGTCCAGTTTTCCTGCCCCCTATTGGAGAATACAAACGTCGGTTTTGAATCGTCCTTTTCATTCGGATTGGTCCTGGGTGCACTGAACAACCTGATCGACAACGCGCTATATTGGTTGCGGGTCAGGTGGCCGGAGAACGGTCATATGTCCGAGCGGAAGCTTTTTATAGGAATGTCCAACGACTTTGAGACGGGGCCAGCCATTGTTGTCGCGGACAATGGACCCGGTTTCCAAGATGATGCCCCCAACTACTTAGTCCGTCCCTTCTTCACGAGAAAGCCTGACGGGATGGGCCTCGGACTGTATTACTCAAATCTGGCAATGACGTTAAACGGCGGGTATCTGGCATTTCCAGAGCGGGATGAACTCGCTATTCCGGATGAATTCGATGGTGCTGTCGTAGCCATGATCTTCAAGGCAAGTTCGTAGTGCTGACTTCCCCGAGAATCATAGTCATTGACGACGAGCGGCCCCATATGGATGGGCTGGTGGAGAGTCTGAACAAGTCCGGCGTTGCCTGTCTTCCGATACATTTCTCTGGAGATACAGCGGGCATTAAGGCTTGTCCGGATGTTCGGATTAATTTCGCCGACCTGCATCTGGTGGGCGGGGGGGGCCTCAGTAAGGAAAGATCACTTCAGCACGCTGGGGGGACTGCTGGAAGGAACGATCAGACCCGCCGGCCCATATATCATCCTGCTGTGGACAAGCTCCCCGGAAGAAGCTCCAGGTCTTCGAAAGCATCTTGACGAACGTCTCGAAGGCGTTACAAAGCCGTTCGCCGTTCGTCCATTAGCGAAATCCGACTTCCTTGACAATGGCGATGTCAGGAATCCAGATGCGCTGGTAAAGAAGATTTCGGACATTATCGAAACGCTGCCTCAATTGGGCGCTTTGGTCGATTGGGAGAGGCGCGTGCTTGGCGCCACCGGTGACACAGTCTCATCACTACTAAATTTGGCGGCGGGAGATGTGAATAGCCGATCAGCAGAGCTCGGGAGAATTCTCGCAAGGCTGGGGGTCGCGGCTGTTGGCGGGCCCAACGTGGCTGACGACCCTTTTCGTGCGGTAAACGAAGCGCTGTTCCCGATCCTGGCAGACCACGTGGCGAATTTGCGCTCCCACGATAGTCAAAATGCTCTCTGGCAAAGAGCTATCAATGTTAACGATCGCCAAAAGATGACGGCAGAGCAAGCAGCCAGATTGAACGACATGGCTCACATAGCACAACTTGGCAGCACGAAAGGATGTGAGCGTGGCGCAGTCATCACGCTGCCCGAGAGGCTCGATAAACATTTGGCTCTACCCCTTTTTTAGTGGGTAAACTCACCTGCGGACGCTTTCGGGGTATAGATCTAGGCCTCCGAGGTGAAAGTAAATGGCGTTAGCAAACCGCCGTTTGTTGCGGAAGCCCCTACTGCGCACTTTGATTGTTTTGATCCGGCTGTTGATGCCTTCCGCAGGGCCATTGCTCACCTTCAGGATGATCGCATTGAGGATACCCCACAGGTGTGTTTTGATGGTTCTGGCGGCTGCTTTCACCGGTTCCAGCCGGCACCGCATGGCCCACGACAACCATCGCTCCCAACCCTTGCGCGCCCATGTGCGGTGGACATAGTGCCACAACTGCAGGGCCATTTCCTTGATAGCCCACGCGCGGGCCGTCTTCAACGTGCTGGTACGCAACTGCTGGAAGCGCGCCTTCTGCTTAGCAGACATGTTGGCCGGGTGAGTCAACCAATCATACTTGGTTCCCTTGAGGTCTTCCAGGCCTTCCTTCATCAACGCCCGGTGCTCTTGGCGCCGAACCTTGTCCACGGCAACTCCCAGACATTTCACTACGTGGAATTTGTCAAAGGCCACCTTCCGTTGCGCCTCTGGCACATGCTCCAGCGTGGCGTTGATGTAGGCCGGCCACATGTCCATGCTGACACTCTCGATGCCCTCCAGTTGCTCCAAAGTGAGCCCAGCATACCAACGCGTAAGTGTTTCTTTCTTACGGTCTTCGCCCACATGCAGCACCGTACCCGCCTTTGCATCCGAAACAATGGTGACATACGCATGGCGCTTGCGAAAAGAGGTCTCATCCACGCCAATATGGGCAACATTCCGTTCCTTCCTCCGCGCAAGGCCGCGTTGCACCGCGCGCTGCATGATCCCGTCTATCGCATTCCAGCTCACCCCCATCAGACGGGACACCGCCGATACACTCGCCTCCTGCAGCCAATCAATCACCAGCGTCTCAAACCCTGCAGTGAACCGTGACATAGGTTCCGCCCACGGAACCGACACGTTGCGCACTCCATGCTCCGGACATTCCACGCGGGGAAGCTCCGCAACCACCATGGTGCGATACTCGCACAGGTCCAGGTGTCGCCATTGCCGGCGACGGTGATCGTAGCCCGGAGACGCCGAGCCGCACTCCGGACAAGACAGCTGATGGCCGTCCTCGCAAGCTACATGAATCCGGACTTCTTGCGCCTCATGCGCAAACGTCACCTCGGAAACCTTCCAGGGAGCCTGGACGCCCAAGAGGCAACCGATGTCTTTCTTTAGTTGCGACATATCGTTGATGGGGTTGGTGAACGTGTGTACCATCGTGATGATGGCCTTGAAACAAGCCAGAAACGGCAATGAATCCGCATCATCTCATATCGTTTCCCATTGAATACAACACTGTACCCATCAAATTAGGGGAAGAGCCAAACATTTCAATGAGGAATTTGGCTTGAGCAGGGAAGAGGCAGCACTAAAACAGTTCCGCTGCAAGGACTATGATCCGAACGATGACAAACTTTGCTGGGTATTAGTGCAGGTTCAAGCGGCCTGCGACTACGCCCAACGAAATCCCGGATCTTTACCGTGCTGTCTCGGTCTCGATTTGCCCAGGACACATCGCAGGAGTAAAACACCCCCTGAATCGTTATGGGAGAGCCCGTCATTCGAACGAGGCGGAAGGAGTCGCCTTTTACATGTCAACGCTAGTTTCCCAGTCTCTTTGTCCCGCAAAGAGTTCCGAAGCTCGAAGTCTCTATACCGGCTTCGCGAGCAAATGCTGAACGATCTTACGTACCGACTGCATAGTCATGGCGGTCGCCCTGGCATGATTTCGTTCAGAGGAAAATAGCGACTGTAACAGACGGGGCGCCGCCTGTGCCTACACCACCGTATGCATACCGCAAATCGTCCACCCATTCCGAGCGATTTCATCCACTCGTACCGAAGCAAGTCGTCATAGTAGCGACCGCTGTGCACTTGCGGGGGGTTGACCGCACGCTTACCCTACCTCGGATATGGTGGTCTCCCTGTCCGGGCGCGTGGGATTTGAACCCACCTGATGTGGACGCTCCCAGAATGTCCTTCTCTTAGTCTGACGGTGGAGCGAAGCGTACTGGCACCGTTAGCATGTAGGCGGAGTTAGGCCTCCGGAAACCCTGCAACCGAACTGTGTACTCGCCTGCGCCGGCTTTTCCATTCGCTGTCGCCAGAGGAATTTGCGAGAGTGCTGTTCGAACCATCTCAATCAAGTTACCCTGTGGTTCCCTCCACGCGATGACATGTAGGGTTCTTCCTGGTTCCATGGGTAGCTGGCCAAGCACGAAATGAGGCATGCGGCCCCGCATCGTCTTGCCAGCATCCACGATGAAAAAGGCAACAACCACGACCATCTCTATATGGCCGATGATCAGCAGCTCATCCTTGGAATGCTTCACGAAGTGTGGACCAGTACCCACACCCCAAGGCGGAAACACGAGGCTGAAGCTCGCGATGGCTTCCGAGTCAAAATCGGGTTCCCTCCAAATGTTACCAAACCGACTGCCAAAACCATCCTTCCCATTCGGAGCCTTCGGCATGTATATGTGCTGCCTTCCTGATGCGTGAAGGCTGACTTTTTCCGCGTTTTTGATGTCGCGACAATAGACATATGCGTCCCCTTTCTTATTGACTTTGACACCCCATCGGTACGAAAGCAATCCATCCCTTCTCAGTACCGAGAAGTTGACCGGGGCCTGTGTTAAGGGAAACACGAATTCCGCCGCTTTGCTAGAAAGCGACAAGACTTGCATTGTGTCGGAATCGAAGCTAATCTGCCCAAAGTCGAAGTCCCTTGCTTGTTTCGGCAATGCAGTCTCCATTCCAGTAGTGTTTAGCGCATGATGGACAAGGATTTTATTGTCGCCACAGTAGTTACAGACTGGTTCTTCACATTCCGCAACCCGCAGGCGCTCGTGTTACCGCACCTTCTCGTCCTGTCGGCCGTCGTGCGCAAAATCCAGTGAGGCGCGACACAGGCGACTTACTGCCGTATACCAGAATACATCCACAGGATGAGGCGTGGGTAGACACTGGTGTCTTCCAGAGAAGATCAAATGCCTCGGCCGCGCATTTGATTCTTAGCAGAAACGAGTCGGCGCTGGAGTGACGAGCACTTCCGTGATCCTGCCAACGGCCTTGCAGGTTGCGTACGAAACACGTTGAGAGGCGGGGCACAACCCATAGGCGTCAACACGAGGACGCTTCGTAACAACACCAGGGTTCGCCAAAGGAACGACGGCTACGGGCCATAAGCTTAAGCAGCTTGGCCCTGTCGTCGCTAGGCAACTCCACTTCAAGACATACCGTCTTGGAAGCTGGATCGTATCCGTGCTCGGTGTCCGCAGGAGCCCATTTGCATTCGTGCGGATGCAGGCTTCGTGTGTCACGAAGGGACACGGAGGTGAGAGTATGACATGGGGCTAACGGTGATCCGTCCTTTCCCCAGATAATACCAATTACCAGAGGCAAGACAACCCCGGATATCTGCCAGCTCACGGGCCCCGCGCCGCCTATTCGGTCTGGAGAGCGGTCTTGAGCCTGTCCGGCGTCTTGTACTCACCGTGCATCTTCACAACGCCGTCTAGCGTTACAAGCCCGTCAGGCTTGCGGGCAGCCGCCGCTGGAGGGATGGGCGTGCGGAGGTGAGGATTCCGACTATCGGGTGGGGCGTGATCGGACAGGCTTTCGCGCTGGTTATGGCGCCTTTCAGGCGCAAGAGTTAACTTTCGATAATTATAAACAACAACAAACAAATGCAAAAACAACCCACCCACCCGCCCTGTTTGTTGTTGTTTCGATAGAGGGATCGTGTCCATTCCTGCCAGTTCCTCATCGACGGTGGCACACCCTTTTGGCGCTGCGCAGCCTTCCTTGAGCAGGAAAGCGATCGGAAACTCCGTCTGCTACGGTGCCATCAGCACGGCTACACCGCCAGTCCATAGACGGTGCCCGGCGGGTCAGCGTATTCCTTTACCATCCAGGCGTGCATGGACGGGATCGGACTCTCAAAGCGGCCGTCCGGTCTCTCGGCCACAACGCCCTTGTGCAAGGCAAGCTGAAATACCGCTGCGGCGCTCTGCGCTGCCCCTCCACGCTGGAAGGCCGCGATCAGTTCCGACTTCGTAAAGGGGGCATTCGGCCCCTTCTGCCGAAGCAGCTTCGCCATCGCCACTCTGTCTGCGCGGTCTAGGTCCCCGACCCTGCCGTCGTAGTATTCCACGCGGCCTTCACGGCCCTCGGCCAAGACCTCAGCCGGCAGCTGCTCCGTGAGCAGACCGCCGCCGTCAACCAGCCACCTTGCCGCCTGCGTTGCGTAGATATGTATGTGCTGCGCCCATCCGTGGCACTCTGCCGCGATCGTGTCCATCCAGCGCGTGAGATGGTCCGGATCGCCGTGCGCGCCGCCGGCCTTGACCAGCCAGTCGCGGATAATGGCCCGCTCGGCCTCCCGGGAGAGCCGGCCCAGAAGGCGCAGGCAGCCTTGCGTGAAGCGATTCACGCCAAAGTCGCCGAAGACGGCGCTGGATACCCCCAGTCCACCGGCCAGCAGGATCACAGGGGCGCCTATGCTGCCGTTGTGTATGCGGTCCAGGATTGTGGCTATGGCAGGCGCGTGGTGCCAGGGAAGAAGCTTTCGGAGAATCTGCACCTCATCGAGCACCAGGAGGAGGCCGTGGGGCGCGGCGGCCTGCTTCAGGACGTTGCCCAGCGCCCTGGCGGCATACGCGGTGGACCTCTTGCCGGTCGCGCGCGGACATATCGCCGCGACAGAGGATAGTGCTGCCCTCCACCGCGCTGTGGTCTTCGTAGCATAAGGCACACCCAAGCACCCCGCCAGCGCATCAGGGTCATACAGCGCGTCATGCGTTATCTTGGCTACGCGCCACCCGTCCTGTGCAGTGCGCCGCGCGCACTGGTGAAGCAGGGCAGACTTGCCGGCGCCGGGGGCGCCCTGAATGAGAAAGACGGTGCCGCCGTTTGATCGTAGCGCGCCCGTTCGCAGCTCGTGGAAGGCGCGCAGGTCACGCTCCCGCCCGTGAAAGAAGGTAGCTCGCCCGCGGTCAGAGAAGGTTATGGGGACCAGGCGGGGTGGCGGCACCAGCTCCGGCTTGCCACTGCGAGGGGAGGGCGCCGCTTTGGCGCCTGTCGTGATTTCACTTTTCATCGTGGTAAGGTAGGGCTGACGGCCCTTCAGGTCACGCACTGCGCGCCGCTCAAGGGCTCTTGCAGGTGCCCGCTGCGCCGCTTGTCGGCTTGTGCCCGGGCCGGCGTTTTTTTTGATGTAGTCGGGCTTCGCCTTCAGAATGGTGTCCATGTGCTCCAGATTCCGCACGATCCTGCCGGGATACTTTTTCTCGAGTGCCAGCCAGGCTTCGTGCCTTTGGCCTGGAATGCCGCCGGGTATTACCCGGCTTGCGGCGATTCTTCCCCATACCAGCCCGCACAGGGCGGACACGGGAGGGCAAAGCGGGGCTTTTACGCCAGCACCTCGAAATCCACCAGTCGGCACGCTGTGCGCCCTACGGGGCGCAGGTGGGGAGACATGCCGTTGTTGCCGAGCTTCCACCGCAGCTCGAAGAGAAAGCGCGTGATGCTTTCTGGTATTTCGAGGTTGGCCTTGATCTCCTCAAGCGGCACCGTGCGGCCGTGACAATGGGCGAGATACTGCAGCAGTCCGCTCTCATGGGCTGACAGCCGGATGGGTGCGACGTCCCCGCCGGTGGCTGTGCGGGTGCGGAAGTCGATCAACTTGGCCCCCAGCCGGATGCGCCTCGCTTTTGTCGGCTCGTGCCTGTGCGCGCGGCGCACCTCCTCCACCATGGCGAGCAGCTTCTCGCTGCGGAGCGGCTTGCTGATGGCACCGCTTGGCGCGGGCTGCAGTCCGTTGTTTCCAGGGGCGGGGTGCACCAGGACGATGGCGAGGTCGAGACCCTGCGCCCTTGTTCGGCGCGCGATCTCTGAACCGGACACGCGAGGCAGATCCGTGCCCACCACGGCCACGGAGGGCGGGGTGGGGTCCAGCAGGCGTTCATACGCCTCCTGGCCGTCGTAACAGACGGTGACATCATACCCGTCGTTCTTGACGGAACTTTGTCACTTTATTTTTTCCAAGAGCCAGTAAGTACCCTTCAGACAGTCACTTACGAAAACTGTCTTTTTCTATAGCACTACCATTTCAGGGTCGTTTTGTGTGCGCCTTGTAGGTGTAGTTGTGAGGCTTGAGGCCCATAATCATGGCGATCTGGCGCTGGAGCGGACCTTGGTCTGCATCCTTCTTCAACAGGATGCAGGAGCGCCGGTCTGTTGGCAATACGGTCGTGATCCGGTGCCACCGGTTCAGCTCAAACTGCAGCGTGGTCCAGCTGCTGTGGAGGTCATACTGCTTCAGCTTCGTGCGAATGAGTTGCACCGCCTGATAGGCCAGTACCGAGAGGAAGATGTGTGTCCGGATGCGCTCATCCTTGCTGTGGTATAGGGGACGCATGCCCAACTCGGACTTCAGCGAACGAAACGTGCGCTCGATGTCTGCAAGCTTCCAGTATGTGCGTGCGATTTGCGAGGCAGACCAGTCCGTGTGGCTGGTATGCAGGATGTAGCCGCCCGATGCTTGCGTCTGCTGCTCAAACGCAGACAGGTGCGTAAAGGTGACCGCCTTCGCGTGCGTACTGTCCTTTTTGCGCAAGACATCGATCTTGTACTGGTACGAGACGCGCTTATGCCTTTCGAGCTCGCGACCGAGTCTGCGTTGCACCTTGTCGTATTCCTTGACGCAGCGGGGCTTGGAGAGTCCCTCGTGCAGGGTCTTCAGCGCAGCCTCGAACTTTGCCCGCCTGGTGTTCAGTATGCGATCACCGGTGGCCTTGCGTGCCTCGCTATGCAGGTAGACTTGCAGCGTTCCCTCTTGCTGCTCCAGGCGCCAAGCTTTGATGGAGACCCCGCTTTGTGTATTCCAGCACTCCTCCGGCGGGCGTTCAGGGGGTGGCGGCGCCTGCGTGCGCTGCACACAGATCCAATCCAGTCCCTTCGACCGCAAGTACGCCACATTGGCGCGCGTGGCTATGCCCGCGTCCATGATGACGGTCGCACGAGCGCCATTGAGCCTCTCCATGGCCTGTTGAAGCGTCTTTGGTTCGCTGGCATTGCCAGCAAGGACGGCTGCGCCACGCACAAAGCCGGACGCGTCCAGCATTAAGGCCAACGTCACCAACGGACAATCCGATCGCTTTTCCTTGCTTCGTCCATACGCCAGGAGCGCGCCTTTCTTGCGACCCGTGTAGAATGTGTTGGTCAGATCATACAAGATGAGCGTCTCACCAAAGCCCAACAGCCGCTGCGCATTGCCATAGAGTCCGTCCATAAGCGCTTCGCGCAGCGCATACAGCCGATCGCCTACGCGGTACAGCGTACTTGCGCACGGGGCCTCCAGCTGCACCAGCTCCAAAATGGCGGAGGCCTTCATCATCCACTGGTACGTATGCGCCTCACTTCCGGGCGACAACATGCGCCCAACCACCAGAACCAGGGCCATGCGAATAGCATCTTCTCGCATGCCCAGCGCGCGTAGCAGCGCCGCGAAGCCGAGTTGCTCCAAGGCTTGCAGGCATACGCGCTCGCCGCCGACCGTGCGTGTATCCGGATGATGCACTGCGTCGGTAATGATGGCATCGCGGTCATCGCGTCCGGCGTCCACATCGTAGTCCTTCTCACGCAGCCGGCGCACGATCTCGTCCACGGCGCGTTCGATCTTCTCATCTTCCAGCGGTAGGGCGCGCTGTCCGTGCAGCGCCAGCTCAACCCGCTTGGTTACGGTGGGCCAGTCGGCTTCGGCAATGTCAAAATCCTGGCCAAGGTTCAGGATGGTTTTTTGATTGGGCTGGCCATTGACACGTCGGCATTCGAGCAGTCCGTATCCGGTGCGTTGCGTTTCGTTTTTAAGCTTGTAGACTCTCCTGCGGATGTACACGGCGTATTCGTATTGGCCTGCGCCCAATATAGCGGATGGGGGCGATGCTTGTGTGAAGTATTGATGAATAACACTAAAATAGCACTACATTGGCTTTAGACACAAATAACGGGCATATATCCTATGAGTAATACCTGTAAATCGGCCAATATGCACCGATTGGGACTATGCCAACACCTCGTCCGTCGGCAAAAGTGACAAACTTACGTTGAGGTGCGAAGCGGTCAGCGCGGCGTCAAACCACTGGCGGTCCGCTACCAGGGCGTCGCATTGTTGTATGATCATGGTGGATTGTGTGGGTGAAATGACGAGCGCGCGGCAGGCTATTCGCCGGCCCGCGCTTTGAGGAGAAACCAGCCCTCCCGCGCCGAGTGTCTCAGGGCCCGCGATTCGCGCGCGACATCCAGTACCAGCTGGGGATCTCTCTCGGCAATCACTTGCGCTCCCTTCGCCCATATGGGCTCCTCCCAAGCGGTTGCGAGCACCTTCTTCGCCGCGGCAACGAGCTCTGCCTTCGGCGCCGGCCCATCAAGGTCCGCGGGAGGCGGGGGCGCGATGTGGGGGCGGCGCTGCGCCTGGTGCACGCCTGGTGCCCCATGCTGTTGCTGCGGGGAGGCGCGGTGATGAGAAGACGGGCCCCCGCCGTGAGTGGTGGGCGGCGGAGGCGATGCCACCTCGGGCGGCGCTGGTGGCGGGAGTGCTTCGACGGCAGGGGTCCGTGCTGCAGGGTCAAAACCCAGCATGGCTTCACGGAGGGCGTCGGAGATCGTTTGGCCGAGTCGTAGGCGCTTGCGCAAGCGCTTGGCCTCGGCGGGTGTCACGTAGGTGACCAGGCGCGCGGTGCGTCTTTTGGACACCGCTACTGGCGGTCTTCCTGAGGCTTCAGGTTTCGGCATAATCTAGCACACTTCAGCTTTCACACAGGGCGCATACCCAATAACTGTGCCACGGTTGCATCAGGCGGCACGATGTCATTTACCAACTGCATATTCCACACCGTGCGCGGCGATTCCATATACCACTACATATTCCACACGGAGCAAGGATGGTCGAAGGTCTCTCTAAATTATTGCTAATTCAGGATTCCTCCGACAAGAGTTGCGCCCCGGGGGGCGCTAAGAACCAAACGAGGGTTGCCTCATGGCTACTCGGCCTGTAGGACGGCCCGCTCTTGCGGCCGCCCAAAAGCGCACTACCCACGTCATGCTCCGGTTCTCGCCGGAGGAGGCCGCGGCGCTAGACCGGGCGGCACAGGCCGCGGGCCTGCCGCGGGCGGTCTACTGTCGCCGCGGGGTCCTGGGGGTGCCCCTTCGCCGTAAGGTTGACCGCGCGGCGCGCCTCGAGCTGAACCGCATCGGCGTTAATCTGAACCAGCTGGCGTACCACGCCAACGCCACCGGTCGGCTGCAGGAGCTGCAGGAACTTCGGAGTGTCCTGGAGGCCATCCGCTCAAAGGTTGCCGAGCTGTGACGGCGCACGCTCACACGGCGCGCGGGCTGTGACGGGAATAGACCCCCGGGAAGGACCGCCAGGAGAGTGCGGCAAAACCCGAGGCGCGTTAGACGCGATTCTACGAGCCTCTATAGGCTTTTCTGACAAAGAGCAATAATCATGAGTAGTGGGTTCCAACAAACGCTGAATCATATCCGGGATATCGGGTTCGCCCCGGATGCTGAACACAGCGGCGAGGCAGGCCATGCCCTTTCCTAATCAGACACCATTTTGTCGCCCTATTGGACGGAAGACACACTGGTTACGGCGTTTGCCTTCTTCAAGCTGCACAGGCTGGCCCTTGTAAGCGGCAGGCGGGATCGGAAGCGCAATGAGTTCACGTACGAGAGATTAGGCTGCTCTATGTTGATCCCCTGCCGTCCAGATTAATTGAGGCGATCCTGTGCGGTAACGTTGCTATTGACTTTGACGCGCGCGAGAAAGAGTTAGGATCACTTGCTCTACGCAACCACGGGACCAAGTTCAGAATAGCCGTTGCTGACTCGCCTAAAATCTACGAGCACAATGAGCGATTCGGGGCTTAGCATAATGTAGGTATGCGGTCCTATGCCTCGCGCAGCGTGGCTTCCCCGCGAATTCGTAATAAAGAGGTACTTTGAGCACTATATGAACTAGTTGCGATACGAATTGTGAGCCGCATGCGATTCTCTATAGCCTATGGTGGCCCTGCCGTTGAAGGCGGGGTTATGGATGTACGCGATCTCGCGGCGGCACTATTGTCCATCAGGCGGCTGTTCAACGCTGTTAATTATGCGCTGAATGACGATAGGATCAAAATAAAGGTCCACGTCACGGCAATGGGAGGCGGATCGTTTGAGGTGTTTCTGGAGCTGTCGCAAACTGTGTTTGAGACACTCTTTATCAGTGGATTCATCACGAATGCCAAGGAGATAGTCGAACTGATAACCGGCGGAGCTGAGGTGCGCGAGTGTTTGATCTCACTCTTCAAAAGAGTCAAGGGACGTACTGACAACATAAAGGTTACGAAGCTGAATGATGAGTATTTTCAGCTAACTGTGGAGGGGGAGAAATACGTTCTTGCTAAGAAGGTGCTGTCGCTCTATCAAGATCGAGCCGTTCAGGCGGCCATAGATGATGTGATTCATAAGCCATTACAGCATGACGGCCTAGGTAAGGTTACGTTTAGCCATGGTATGCACCAGCAGGTGATAAACGAAAGCGAGGCCGAATATTTCGCGCAGAGAGCATTGCCGGAAGACATCGTATCAGACAGCATTCGACGCCAGGTGTTCTCCATTGTGGCTGCCGCATTCAAGGAAGGTAACAAGTGGAAAATGTATGACGGAGTTACATCAGTCTGGGTTACGATCGCGGATAAAGACTTCCTTCAGCGCGTAGGCACCAGCCAGATCCAATTTGCTAAAGACGATCTTCTGGTCTGCGATGTTAGAGTGATACAAAAGCGCATTAATAACAAGCTAAAGAACATCTACATCGTAGAGGAAGTGGTCGAGCACCGTCCCGCTATGCGTCAGGTAAAGATGGATTTCAACGAGCCGTGATCCGTCAGATGATTGGCTGGTTTCTGAATGACAGGAGCTAAACACACCTGGCCGTCATGCCCCGAACAAAAGTCGGGTGCGCACGTCCAGTGTCGGGTACTCGCACCGGATCTTAGCCCGGTACAATTAGGTATGTAGTCCCCAAAAGTTACGTTTGATAATTGTACTTATCGAACGTAACCACGATGAATGCAATGACTCGCGCCGGGCTCGACCGTCACTCTGCGCTCGTGACAGTGGTGGATCGAGTGTGTTCTTCTTAAAGCCCGACAGCCTCCTAAGCTAGTCGTGTTGGTCGTCCTTAAATAGCATGGTGATCACTCCGAACTTTCCGATAGGGATAGCATACTCGATCAGAATAGGATTGCCATGCCTGTAATGCCTAGGATATGGGAACCAATCTGTCGCTGTCCCGCCGCTGGAAAAAAATCCAGATGGTGGTGGACGAAGATCCCTGAGTGCTTGATCAGTTGCTGATCCACTAGGAATCCGGTGCCTGTCCGTGATGGTTTTACCAAAACCGCTGGCGTACATGGCAGAAGACACCCAGCTCCACATCTTTGTGTGTGGACTCCACTTAATTAGCGCGCACTCAATGTTGCTAGTCTCTACGAATTGAAGGGCTGTGCTTGTTACAGAGGCACCAAACCGTCTGGCGAGCTGCAGTACACTGTCGAGGCCGGGGTGCATTTTTGCGGCGAGTCTCACAAAGCGTTGCCGTGGCAAGAGCAGGTTGGCGGCGAACAAGTCCGCTTCCTGCTCCATTGTTTCGTCGGATTCATACTCGCATTCAGACGGATATGCCGGTATAGTACCCGCGGCGAGGGCATTGCGATGCTCATCGATGTAATAGTGGCCCAGTTCGTGACAGAGCGTAAACCGTGCGCGTGGCGAATCGGCTGTTTCCACTCGGTCTAGGTTACAGTATACATGGAACCTGCCATTCTCCCATTCCAGCATTCCATCGAAGGTGTCTCCGTAGTGATCATAATTGAAAGTGATGCCCTTGCGCTGAAATAGTTCTTCGGGTTCAACTGGACGATCCGGGAAGTACTCGTTGGCAATAGCTTCAGCCAATTCCCGGATATCGCGGGCGCGACTTGGCTTGATGTTGCGCCGGGTCACACTTTGGCTAGTCCTCTTTGGCACTGGGGCTGTTACTTGCTCGGTCTTCTGCCTTATTTCTGTCTCTCCGCATTTTGTCTCGGATGTCATCAGGAATGCTCTGCCCCTCTCGCGCGGCGTATGCCAGTCTTTCAGGCTCTGTTTGAAAAGCGGGCGGCACTGACGAGCGACGTTGCGCCTGCCTAGTTTCGCCTTCCGCGGTGCGAAACAATGCATACGGGTTTTGTAGGTCTGGCAGAGAATCAATCGGGTCCGTATCCAATCGTTGCTCAGCTGCTTCCAGTTGCTCGTCAGTGACGGGAATGAGCCAACCTAGGTGGTACATAGCAGCCCGAACTTTCCCTATAAACTTGCGATTGGCTACAGGGTCGGCAGGTTTGACAGACATTGGACGAAGGAATTGGTTGGAGTAGGCGTAGTGGAAGCAACAGTTCCTGTGTACGAGGGCATGCTTTGGGCGCGCATGGTAGTGACCTAACTACAGTGCTGGCGGCTGTCAATGTACTGTTTGATTTTTTCTAGAGCTCGGCTCTTGTTTTTCCGAATTGCCTCTGGTGTGGTATGTAGTCTAGTGGCTAGTGCCTCCAAGGCTCCGTGGTCAGCACGTCCATCTACTTGAATTTCCATGTAAGCCGTTAGGTGCTGTTTCTGTCGATCGGAAAGACATTGTTCGCATGCCTCAGTATACAAGGCATACTCCTTTGACGTAAGGCGTCCAGGCAGTTCTGGCTCATTTGGCTCTGTGATGTCTTGGGATGGAAACCCCCTAACGTCGTCAAGTGGCCGGAAAACCACTGAGTTCCGCTGTCTTTGTAATCGCCTCAATTGATCGAGCAACAGATTGCGGGCAATTTGGCAGAGCCATGTTCTCACGCTGGCCTTACTAGGGTCATATGATGTAGCTGCTTGCCCCCGTACCTTCAAGAAGGTATCGGAAACAAGGCTTGCTATGGCCCCCGGTCCCTCGTGGTCAATTAAGCACTGGACGTAGGGACTTCGCCCGAGGACTGCGGAGATGTTTCTGGCATGTCGGCGGTACAGCTCAGCAAATGCCTCTTCTATCAGTGCAAGGTCCTCGGTCGTGAGCCCATCGTCCCCATACATGGCAAGATATTCGAGCAAATCCTCATCGTTCGCACTGCTCAAGTTTACGCGGGTGGGCAGGCTGTACAGGATGTAAGTTGGTCCAGCTGGATTCGGCATGTTCGGCCTGTATTTATGGCTACGATAACCTGTGACGTGCGTACAAGTTGCGACTAACATAGGGGTGTCTGATCAACGTCAATACTTGATGGGGCCGGCGACAATTAAAATTGGATTAAGAGAGAGACCGAGCTTCGAGGCGGAGCAGCGAGCTGCGGAGCCTCGAAGCTCGAGGCCGAACAGATTTTTTTTGGCCCTATTCCGCAGTGCGTGACGGCGGACGTGACAGGTGTTTCCAATGGAAGGGGCGCCCGCATACAGCCGGATCGGAAGGACCATCCATCCGCACATGAGAACAATCAGGCCCTGGGACATCCCGTATCCTGTCCTGAAGCTTCAACACACGGCCAGCGGCCTCTCAGAGCGTGCAAATCGTCTCTGGACGGACGATCATGCGCCTAAGGCCGCGTAAGCGGCATCTGGAGGGCTGCCAATGGGCCTAAATGAGCTCGTACAGGCCCGTTTTCGCACAAACGGCCGGGGTTTGGTCACCTACCGCCCTAAAACACGGCAAACAGCCTGAGGACTGCTGCGCAGAGCGTGTAAATCGCCTCTGGACGGACAGAGGTACGGATAGGGCCGCGGAATCTCCGCTTGAGGCGCCTTTACCCGGCCAAGAAGGGCGCTTGCATCGACATTGGCACGGGTGCCAGAGTGTGCCAAGTGTCCCGAACTGGCGCCAGGCGCTCACCTCGCGCCTTCCTGTAAGCAGTGGGACCACATCCCAAGGCAGGACCGCGGACGCTGCCTACTCAGGGTGCAGGTTCACCCGCGGCCTGGGCTTCACTCTGGGCCTCTTGGCGCCGCTTGGAGGCCTCCAGACGGTAGCTGGGCACGTTCAGCTCCAGAATCACGCTGTGATGTACCAAACGGTCTATGGCCGCGGCCGTCGTCATCGGGTCCTTGAAGATGCGCTCCCACTGGCTGAAGGCCAGATTGCTCGTAAGCAACACGCTGCCCCGCTCGTAGCGCTGCGACAGCAGCAGGAACAGCACCTCCATCTCCTGGCGGCTGTGCTGCACGTAACCGATGTCGTCGATGATGAGCGCCTCAAAGCGGGCGAGCCGCTTCAGGAGCCTGGGCAGACGCAGCTGCTGTTTGGCCCATAGCAGCTCCTGCACCAGTGTGCTGCAGTTGTAAAAGATCACGCGACGCCGCTGGAAGATCAGCTCCCGGCCCAGGGCACACACCAGGTGCGTCTTGCCGCTGCCGGGAGGGCCGAAGGCCAGAACGTTCTCCTTGCGGTCCAGGAAGCCTCCCTCCAGGAGCACACGCAGGTGGTGATCTATCCGCAGGGGCAACCGGCCACGATCGAACGTGTCCAGCGTCTTCTCCAGCGGCAGCCGAGACGCACGCAGCCAACGCTGGATGCGGTTGCTGTGGCGCTCCTGCTGCTCCTGTTCCACCAGTTCCAGCAGAAACCGCTCAAAGCTCATGGCCTCCCGGCGGGCCGTATCGGCCTTCTCCCTGAAGCAAGCACGTATCGCCGGCATGCGGAGCTCCTTGAGCCCTGCCTGCAGGGACCGCTCCAGCTCTGCTGCCGAGAGTGTCTTCATCGCACGGCGGTCGTCGTGAGCGAAGCCGTCGTCGATGGCTCCAGAAGGCCGTCGTACGTGCTCAGATCCACCACAGGAGGCGCTACCAAATAATCCGGAACTTGCAGCGTCCGATCCAGCAGCGCCTCTACGGCCTCTGCCGTAATGGTCTCCTTGCCCTTCAGGAGCACGCTGAGGGCGGCGTCTACGCCCGATTCGCTCTCCTTGGCTGCCAGGTGCAGTACACGCAGATACGCCTTGTCGGCCTTCAGAGGCGCTTTGTGCGCCCGAGGCAACGCGTCATAGGCCATCCGGAACCGGTGGGTGGGAAAGAGATCGGCCCGGTACCGGTAGTGGGCAAACGCACCCGGTTTGCGCACCAGCGAGTCGATCACATGCCGATACTCGATCCGGTGCTTGCTTCTTCCATGCAGCCGCGGCATGCGCTCCATGAGACGCTGCCCGAACCGCACCTCGACCGCCTCGCCGAACAGACGGATGTCGACCTGTTCGCCGATAAGCCGGCTCGGCACCGAATAGCTGTTGTTCTGCACCCGGATCGTGCTGCCCTTCGATACCCGCACGCGCATCGCCTTGTAGCTTTCCAGTCGGCGCTCCGGAAGCGGCCCCAGGAAGGCCCGCTCCTGCTTGAGGCGCTCGTTGCGCGGCGCATTCAGCTGCGCAAACAGCTGCTCGAGGAAAGCCTCATAGGCCTGCCGGCTCTCAAAGTCATGGCTTCCGCGCAGGATGAGCTGGTTCTTCATGGCCAGCTTCAGCCGGTAGTGCCGCTGCTCCACCTTGCCGTTCTCGTGCGGACTCCGCACCTGCGTATGCCGCGCTTCCATGCCGCAGTGGCGCATCAAGGCCTGGTAGCGATCCGTAAAGGCCTCGCCGCCGCCACGCTGCAGCTTGCGTACTGCAGCGCTCAGGGAGTCCGTCTGGTGCAGCCTTGGCACGCCTCCACAGGCCTGAAGGGCCTGCTGCAGGCCCTCCGAAAGCGCCTCGAAGCTCTCCGATCGGCAGACGGTACCCGTCTCCCAATTGGAATACGGCAGCACGAAGTGGTACAACAAGTGCGGAAACGGCGCCCCCCGGATGGTCACGCCCAGCTCGTTCATGCACGTAAAGTCCGATTGGGCTCGGTCTCCCGGCTCATACTCCTGGGCAAAAAACACCTCCTTCGCCGGGCCTTCGGTGGCTCTCCACTGCTTGACCCGCCGCTGCAGCGTGCGCAACTGTCCCGGCTGGAACGCGTTCGGATGCCGGCGCTGCAGCTCACCAAAAAGCGCCTTGACCTCCAGGTTGGGATTAACCTTCAGAAAAGCCTCGACCTCCTCCCACACGGCAGCAAACGGATCCTTGCGCGTACGCCACGTGTGCGGCTTCTTCGTCACGCTTGGCAGCTTGCCCAACCGCACGTACTTGCGCGCGGTAGTCTCGCACATGCCGGCCTTCGCCGCTGCTGTCGCTATGGGCTCTCCCTTCTTCAATACCAACCTGCGTAAAAGCAGGACCTGCGCATCCTGTACCATCTCGATAGTGGATTGAACGAACTAACCGCCAGTCCACGCACAAGACGACCTCAGGTCCCGCTATTTTTAATTGTCGTTATTAATAAATGTCGCCAATCAGGTGTCACGGCTTTTCGTATACAAGCAATGACCGCCTCTTTCCGGAGGGGTGGACAAACCGTATAACTTAATTTTAGAGGGATTCCTAATGCAGCCATCTTCGAGTAATCATGAGCGTACTCGCCCCGAGCCCCTGGAGGTGGAGGAGTACAAGCCATCCACAGGAGATCTCCATGTTATTGTGTTCGCGCCCCGTACTCCCGCACCAAAGGATTTTACGTGGGACAAGACGACCTCGGTCAGAAAAGCAGCCAGTCAGGCCGCGACTCTCTTTGGTTATAAGGGAGGCAATCCTGGTCTCCAGAAGGGAGACAATGTCCTCGACAACAACAAGTCCCTAGAGGAGGCCGGTGTTCATACCGGTGACAAGCTTGAGCTGGTCGATACTGGCGGAGGGGTTTAATGGTGCCGAGAGGTACAACGATAGAGGCAGTGGAGCGCGAGCTCGAGGGTGCCACAGTCTGGGCCACGTCCCACGGTGTGTACCTGACGTGGCATCCAGACAACCTGGAAATTCGCGTGGCGATGGAGCAGCCCTCGACACGCGAGACGTTCTATCTCCTGGGTAGATTTGACAATTATCGCGAGGAGCCGCCTGCGTGGCTGTTTTGTGACGAGCGGTGGGCGGGCATTACTGGCAGGAGTTTCTTCCCCCACCCGCACAATGCGACTATCGGTTCAACCTTTCTGAATAATAGCCCCAATCCACCCGTAATATGTGCGCCTTTTAACCGGTTGGCTTATTCAGAACATGCTGGACCACATAGTAACTGGGGTGGGGCGGCGCAATGGATAACACCGAAGGGTAGGGCGGTTTATGCCGTAGCGATTGGAGACATGCTTCAGGCCATACGTCGAGACCTTGTCGCAAGCAAAGGAAGGATGGAATAAAATGGTCCCTGATAGCTACACGCAGCCCGTATATAGAACAAAGTCGTTGCCGGTCGGCCAGCTTGAAGGAGAGTTTGTGATTGCTGAATCCGTCATTATGGACACCGGTAACGCGTTGACCAGTTTTGCTCTTGCGGGCATCCGGGATGGCGGGCATGAAGGTCTCGTGTACTGGCTGGGACGCGAGATTGGGCCGGTACAGCTAATATTGTCAGTACTGATACCGAAAAGTGATCATTCGGCGCGAAGGGTTATGGTATCGCGCCAAGAAGTGGGTCGCGCCTCTAGGTTTGCACGTTCAATGAATCTGGGTATTCTCGCCCAAGTCCACTCACACCCGGGTAATGATGCACGCCATTCAGACGGTGATGACGAGTTGATTCTCTTGCCGTTCGAGGGCATGCTTTCAGTAGTGGCGCCTAACTACGGCACAACCCTGCGGAGCTTTAGTGACTTGGCTATTCACCAGTACCAGCAGGAGCAATGGGTATGGTGCACACCAGAGTCCGTGATGGCGTGTACGACCATTGCACCGGCAACTACCGATCTACGATGAAGCCTCATCAATATGATTGCGAACGGAGATTGTTCTATCAGGAACGAGATCGGCGGACAACGGAATACATCAACGGCCCAATTTCAGACAAGCATCCCATATGGGTCGGTATAGGCAATGATGCAGCGACTTCAACTGCCGGCCAGTTTCTAATCCTTTCCCTTGCCAATCAACTTGCCAGAGTGCACAGGAAAATCACGTTTGTCCTTGAGCAGCCAGCTACAAGGCTTACAGCAAGAGTACCTTTTGCAAGGCCAACACTTGGCGATACCCTCACCAGGACGTGTAGAGAGATCGATCCTTGGGGATGCTTCACTATCCAGACTCGGCGGCCTGAGGCACCCGGTATAAGTATGGGAATCAGCGAATGCGCCGGAACAGGTTATAGTTGGTGTCTCGGAGCGGACCGCGCACTGGCTTATCTCCAAAAGGAACCCTGTCCCTTGACTACTGACTTTCGCGGTACGCTGCGGGGCTGTGCCTTGGCTGCCTGTCTTGGCGCAGCTGCCGTTTTAAGAGCGACCTTGGGAATGAACGTTGAGCCCCGCGTGCTATCTGCGTGGAATTTGAGAGAATGCGAGAAGGCAGCACTAGGGCCTGGCGACTTGGAAGTGTTGGACGTTGGTTCGGTGCTCCTTGTAGGAGCTGGAGCTGTTGGATCCGCCTTGGCGTATTGGCTCTATTCTATGGGTGTTGAGGGTAGTTGGACCACGTTGGATAAGGATCGCATTCACCTGCACAATACAAACAGATGTATGCTTTTTACTGCAAGCGACGCAGGATGGCCCGGAGGCATACAGACTGAAGAGGGGAGGCTCAAGAGCGCCGTTGTGGCAGAATATCTGCCGGGCTGCTCATATCCGGAATGGTATCACGAAGCTCGGGTTACAATGGGCGAGTTCGATCTAATACTCGTTTTGGCCAACGATCATGATGTGCGGACACGGGTCGCCCAGCGTTTTGCCCCAGTAGTGCTTCATGCCACAACAGGTGCCAATTGGCTAAGCCAATTACACCGTCACATAGCAGAACGTGACGATTGTATCCGCTGTCGGACCGATGATATTCGCCACGGCAACCTAGCTTGTTCAACAGTGCCGGTACCCAGTGCGGCTACGCAAACAAGTGAAGACAGGGCACTGCCATTCCTATCTGCTGCTAGTGGGCTAATGTTGGCCACAGCGCTGCAGCGTTTCCAAACTTCTGAGCTTCAGGACGACTCATGGAACGATTGGCGTTGGGACTTCTCCTCGTCCTACAAGATGAGTAGCGGTGGGCGGCGCCAGTGTGCAGATAGTTGTCCCATAATGACATACACGCCTGCTCTCTAGTAGGTATAGCCTGGCTAGAGTGTGCGGCATCCTCCGCTATGGGCTTGTGTCCGAAGTGGGTGGTATTCTCCAGCAGCTCAGCAAGGGAGGCGCCCTGTTCAGTGAGGCTGTGCGAGAACGGGTGCGCATGGGCGTTCCACGTATGAGCTGTTACCAAGAGAGGTCGCGTGAATCGCCGCAGATCGGGTAAATACCCGATCAGACGTCATCTGCGGCGATTCTGGCGCCCGTATCGCCCTTAAACCGCACCATTTCGTGCCCGTTAGAGCGCTTCTCCGCGCTTCAGCGTGGAAAACAGCTAACAAACCCCACCGGCGTACACCGGAGCCGCACAGGGTCCGTAGCAGGCGTCCACGAGCCACTGTCACTGGCTCGGCCCCTACGCTGCCGCGTCCGCCTCGAGCTCCAGCGGGATGGCTGGCTACGTGAGGTACTTTGCGACGGCGCCCCGGCCGGCCAACTGGTTGCGTGCGTAGAGCGCCGGCATGGCAGCTGACTGCCAGCGTCCGGCGACCTGGAGCTCGGTGAGGCCGGCTCCTCTAGCTGCCAGGTCCTGCGCGCAGCCTACGCGCCCGGAGTGGCCGGCGAAGCGTCCTTCCATGCCGGCGGCCTCGGCGGCTGCCTTGATCCGGTTGGCGATGGTGCGCGCGGACATGGCAAAGATCCTTTCCTTGGGCAGCGCGCCTGTGGGCTTGATGCGCTCCAGGCAGGTTGCGGTGTCGGGCGTGAGGTAGGCGACGTGGCCGCGCGCTTCCTGGTCGGTTTTGGAGCGCGCGATGTGCAGCCTGCCGGAGCCATCGGCTTCTGTGGACAGGTCCTGCCACTGAAGGGCTGCGGCTTCGCTGCGGCGCAGGAGGCCGTCGCGGAGTGTGCGCACGAGCGCGATATCCACGTGTCCGCGCCGGGTGGCGGCCCTGGCCGTCTCCATGCCGCGCCCCCGCCCGCGTCCTTTGCGGGGAACGCAGGCGGTGGCTTCTATCTTGGCGATCACCTCACAGGTGAGCCCGGTGACCTGCGCGGGCTTCTGGGGGCGCTGGCGCCGCAGGCCCCGCATGGCCTGGGCGATGGCGGGATCGCGCGTAAAATCGGCCGCGCCGGCTTCACGGCAGGCGTAGCGCAGGGCGGCGATCAGTTGTTGTCTCCAAACGTCCGAGCGCGCGCTGGCCGGTCCGGAGAGGAAGGCCAGAAGCGTAAGCGCATGGTTCCAGGGGCGGCCCGTGGCGGCGGCCCACGCCGCGTAGGTGTCAAGGCGCAGCGTATAGGCGCCGATCGTGGCGCGGCTCAGGGCGGCCTGCAGCACGGCCGCGATGCGCGCGGCTTCCGCGGGGGCCACCTGGGCGCCAGGGGCAGTGGCAGGGAGCATGGGGCGTGACCTTAGGGGTGCGCAGGAGACTGTTTTCTGCTAGGCCCTGTCCGCTAAATAGTTTCCGATAAGTGTTATTATCGGAAAGAATTTAAGCCCCGAAACACGGGAATCAATGGCCGGCAGGACGGCTGAGATCACCGCGCCACAGACAAGGGTGGAGCCACATCAGAATTGCCGCAAATCGCACCTGGTCGCATTTAGATGCGGCCCAGGGCGATTCCGGGGACCTTTTCCCGATTATCCTGGGACACTAAGGTGCCAAGGTGAAAAGACGTAATCAGCCGCCAAGCGAGTCGGCATTACCAATCTGGTCTCCCCGCGCTGGCTACGCTATACACACGAGGTCACAGATATCCTCAGGCGTATGCGTCACTGGCATGCCCGGTCGGGCTCCTCCAGCGTTGTCTCCTTGCACAACCTGATTACCATCTACATGGTAACGGCCCGGCGCATCATATTGATGACGCTGCTGGGTCGTGCCGTGAGCAACCTGGCGCCCGAGGTGATCTTCACCGAAGCAGACATCACGATGTTGCGGTTGTACTCCCGGAATTATCGCCTGATTGAGCTGACCGATTTAGTGTCTGCGATCAAGCTGGTACCCATGATGGGCGGCTACATGAATCGGAAGCATGATTCGCCGCCAAGCACGCCGTAGCTTCCTGGTTCCGTCCGCAGCAGCAGCTTCACGTCCCACCAGACGTGATGTCGCCATAGGTAGGCCCATGCGGCAGTCTGGCGAAGGAAGCGTGCTGCTGCCCGTCCGTGGCGACGCGCACATATGCATAGCTGTCGCGGTAAGCAGGGCCGCTGACCAGATCGTCATTGAATCCATGGTCCAACAACCACGGCAGCTGGCTGCATTAGCCTAATCGAAGAGTTGAACAGCCCATTGTTAAGAAGCCGCTTTGGCTAAGGGGCAGGACTAGTAAGTGTCCGCAGGTATAGGAGCACCCCGCCGGACCCATGTGGCGATGCCGTACACGCTGGTCTGACGAATCAGCTCCATTTCTTCAAAGTGCGTTGGGGCTCCGTCACTCAGTGTCGACGTCGTGCGCTTCAGCACCGACACCTGTGGCGTTCCATCCAGCAGGTGCTTGTACGTACGTGCTCCCAACCCGTATATGCTGCGTCCCGTGGCAATATCATCAAAGCGACCGATCTTGTCCAAATGTGCCATGCCTTCTTTTGCATCCCAGTCTAGGGCAACCCCCAGTGCCGTGAATGACATGCCACGTGCTGCTGCGTGCGCACGTACGGTACTCTTCACGCTGTCGATTATGCTTGGCAGATCGGGGTTGTTACACCAAACACAAGACGCTGAACCAAAGTACACCAGTACCATTTCGTGTTCCAGGGGCCTTTCGAATGATGGCACGTATTGAGCCGAGTCTTCGGTGTGCACACTCGGCCATTTGATCGTGATGGCAGGGAAGGGGAGCAAGTCCAACGCAGACAGTACAAATATCGCGGATAACAGCAGCACAAGTGCTGCCAGCTTGCTGGCTGCCCGATGGACGTCCGCCTTCGAATTAGTCATCGTATCTCGCTCGGCATACGATGTATTCCCAGCTGGGGAAACGGTGTCATCCGGCTGACGAATAGCCGCTCTTGCGCTATGGCCTGAATTCTCCTTCCCGCTTGCAGGGTATGATTGAACGGGCGTGGCCCCACATATTCGCCTCGCCCCGACAGCACATCTACCTTGTAGAGGTGGCCTACCCAGCGATCCCGTTCTTCGGACAGCAGTTCACGGCGTGTAAGCCAGAACGTGTCTCCGCTTGCCCCTCCCACGATGTCTGGGGCACGCGATTCGCCGATCCATGGGATCCCCTGCCCAATTGACACCCTGTATGGTCGGTTTTTCCAATAGTGCGCTGTTGCCAAAGCTATCCGGGCATCAGAAAACTTGATTCGCCAGATCACGGCACCCGACTCCGTGAACGCAGTCGCTATGGGAGCTTGTTTCTGCAGGTGGAGGAGTGTGCGGTGCGTCGCGTTACACTCCAAGATGGCCCATTCTGCGATATTTGAGCGCACTATTCGTGCCTCGTGGTTGTAGCGGGCGCCAAACGATGACACGTAGGCCCCTTCCAGCGTGTGTTTGTGAATCACACCGCTGAGGTCTTCCTTGTACCCCGTGGTGTATACGTGCCCATGCATTGCGCACATGGCACCATTAAAGAAATCCACGGTAGATGAGAACGAATTCCGGAATTCATGAGTGCCATCCCGGCGCCTTCTGAACACCGAAATCTTATACTGACCGGATCCGACCACCACATACACACTGTCGCCAGAACCCGTAACGGAGACCTTGCTCACCCATGACATCTCACCTGGTCCTTCTCCGGGGCCTCCCAATATGTCAACGAGGTGGCCCTCGAAATCGTAGGCACGGACATGGCTGTAGTTTCCATCCGCATAGTACACGAAACTGTCGCTGACGGCCACATCCCGGATGGTGCCCAACATCTCGTCCAAGTCTCCTTCAGCTTTGCCGATTGTCCGACCGCCGCGGAGAGCATTCCCGATCCAGAACAGGGTATCCCGAGGTACATCCCTGATGATGAACCTCGGATCCGTAACGGCAGGGATGCTGTCGGGGTGTGGGTGCCCTTCAACGCGTTGAAAATCAGCGTTGGAAGAGGGTAATGGATCACTGCCTGGGCCTGCACCGTCGTTCTGGCAGGCTGCGAGCAGCAGCACCAAGGCCCAAAATGTAGAAGCCTTTGGCATCTATGTTATGTTGGTTACATGTCGTCAGTGCAATTATACTCTTCACATCTCAAGTGGCTACCACCATACTCAGGTACATACATGCAACCCTGATCGGTGAGTGGTCCGGGAAAAGAGGCACAAACACCGCACAGAGTTGGATCGCTGGGCCAACTGCCGCAGTCCTCCTCACCATGGCATTTCCAGTTAGCATCGCAGTCCGTTGTTGTGGCCTGTACATCGTTTGGGCTTATCACGGATCCCACAACTGCACCCATCACGTACACACCCATGATGAGCGTTACTATGACGAGTGAGCGCGTCAGGTAGTTCATTACTGTGTTCATGTCAAAAAACGCCCTTCGGCGCGGCTATTGATTCGTAAAGGCCGCCTGCTCCAGATAAGGCTAATGGCGACCGCTGATTGCGCACTTAAGATCTTTCTGATGAATGTCAATCGTGGAGGTATTCCCACTGCATGTAAAACAGCTTGCTCTTGAGCGCATCATTAGGGATTGGGTGATGCACACCCACCACAGAGCCACTTCGGATGTCATATGCCAGCACAAGCGGCGTAGCCACGTTCGCCAAGCCAGGAATATGCTCCCACGATTGTTTCTTCTCAATAGGAAACTCAATGCCGTACACCGAGATGAAATCAGCCATGCGGTCATCACGATCATCCATGTAATAGCCTTGCACGGTCGCAGTGGACGTATGGCCATGGATGCGATTTAGCACCTGAACATCCGTCAACAATCCATTTGAACAATTGGTCGAATCGGTAATGATCACGAATAAGACGCCGCTTTCATCATCGGGCATGACTGCGCTGCCTCGCGGTATGACGCCATCTAAATGGTGAGGTAGAAGGGCTTGAAAGGCCTGCTCTTCCACTTTTACAGCCTCGGCCTCCATACGGGCCAAGAAGGAGTCTCGAAGGTTTTCGTCATATAACGCAGTTATCTCCCTGTGTCGGTATAAAAGCAGGACGGTGATAACGAGGAGTCCCACCAGCATCACGGCGATCCAATCACCGAGGCTGGGTAGTCGTAGTTTCCGCATGGTCTGGAGTTATGTGTACATCATCGTTCCGTTGAAGGTCGTATTCATAGAGCGTAACACCCGGATTCTGCTCCTTCCCTCCCCTATTGGCCACGTAGTATAGGTAGCGCGCATCAGCAAATACGATTTTTGGACGGCTACGAACCTCCGTTGCTATCCTGAACCCCGCTGTATGCCAGACTTCAAGGTCAAAACGTATTGCAGCACCATCCAACCCCTTCGGCGTCATAATTTCCTGAAACACCAGGTCATTCTCAGCAACGACAAATAAACCGGTGACGCGTGATATAGAGTCGAGATACCTTATGCGATCCTGCGTAGCACGGCTATTGCCCGGGTTGTCTATGCGCCTGAGTTCCTCGTGGTCGGGGGGCATATAATAGGCAGGCGACGCATCGAAGGCAGCAAGCAAAGCACCTGCAGGATCCGTTTTCCAGATCTGATGACCCGAGGTGTACGTGTAATAGACGTTATTGCTGGCATCAACGCCAAGGCCTCCTGCGGGAAACACATTGAGTTGGACCTTGGCCCACGTCGGTATTTCGCCCGCACTCGAAAGCTGTCGACCTGTGCTGTCAACCGTGACCACCGCCGGTTCGAAACCGTACCACCATGCTTCGCGGAGCAGCACGGTGTGACCATCGCTATTGATGACGACGTGCTTCGGATGATGGATGCCTTCTAATCTAAAACTGTACATGAACTCATACTCCGGGGAGAAGACACTGACTCTTTTGATATCGCCATCCAAGACATGAATATTCCCATCCCGATCAATGTCCATAGCATCTGTTGTGCCAAACTCCCCCGGACCTTCCCCGTGTGAGCCAAGCGTCTGAAGAAACCTGCCATCGGCATCGAATACGTACATTGGCGGCCTGTTCTCTGCCCAAATGAAATGGCCCTTGCTGTCGACGCGAACGGCTCTTGCTGTAAGCAGTATGGACTCCTGAGTGAACTCCAGATCAATTAAGCGAACCTTATTAAGAGCCACCGTCGCCGTATAGGGCTCCACAGACGGAATGGAACTCTTGTCTGAGATTGCCCTGTCGGAGCGGGTACAGCCCATTATGTGGGCCAGCACAAAGCACCACAGAAAAGCAGAACGTAGGAACATAGGATCCTGAGCAGGCAAGGGATACAACAACCCCGTTGTCAGCCTCTCTGCGTCGTCGCAGCTCTTGGATGCTGACGTTCTGGAAGTAAATCGGGACCGGACGCGCAAGCGCATCAGCACGTTTCCACCCGTTTGTGCTGCTGACTGGCAACACGACTGCACGAGTCCAGCAATCACAACGCGCCGGTTCCTGCTATCGGCAGCCCAATCTGTTATGACCGGTTGGCATGTAAACCCTTAATACACTGGGTCTCCCCAGCCACAATCACATGGCCATTCTTCACCGCCACTTGTGCAGGTCTGCTTTCTTGTCATGTTCCCTTCTTCATCCCACGTAGTAGAACATTCTGTTGTCCATGCTCTATCCCTCGCAGGGAGTTCCTGAACGATAGAGTTGACAGCTATGGATGAGACGAACAAGGCTGCGAATACAAGACTTAGTTTAAGCGTTTTCATGATGTTAACTCCTATTTTGGTTGATCCTGTGACAAAACAGGACCAAGGGTAACGTGTTACCACGAAAAGTGTACGAGGCTCAACAGTTATCCACATTAAATTCATGATATAGTCCGCGCCTACCACCCCTTCTGGGTGCCCGTTTGCCCGTGCTGAAGCGACCTTACGTGTGTGTGGACAGCGTCGCAATGGCGTCTGTGTAGGACGTTACGTCCAGGTACTTGCAGGGACCTGCACCCTTGGCGCCAATCATTCCTGACTTCCGCGGTTTTGCCGAGGAAGGGGCTCCGCCGCCAGCCAGGATGAAGCGGTAATTCGATCTTTGGACGCTTCGGCCTGAGGTGTCCAGATTACGTGTGGATTAGCCGAATTGGTGGCTACATTGTCCGATTTGGGCCCCTTTTTGCGCTTTTTTAGGGCAAATCGATCCATTGTGGTACTCCTGGCGTGCGTTGAGACACCAAGGGCGGTAGTATGCAGTGTTGGATGTGATCCCCAAAACATGTGCCAGGGCATCACGCGGGCCGTGTCGATTCGGGCGATGCTGATTTGTAGTGTTCAGTCCTATTTAGTGCTTGACATTGTTAAGATGCTGATGTACCTTAGGGCGTAGCGATACTCGCAGCCATCCCGCGCTCAGCATGTTCGTCCGTACCGTCCGACGCAAGACCACCCAGAACGTTAGCGTACAGATTGTCGAATCGACCCGCGTACCCGGCAAGGGACCGCGGCAGCGGATCGTCAAGCATATGGGCTCTGCCCCTGAAGGGCCGCTGCTGGAGGCGCTGGTGCGGTTGGCGCACCGGGCGAAGCTGCGGCTCCTGGAAGAGCGACAGCCCTCCTTGTTTCCTATAGATATTATAGTAGGGGCCGGAGAGGGGGCACAGGCTATTTTGCCTGTGAGGCGCAGGCGCCTGGACTTCATCCTTCTCCATAGACCTTACAACCCCATGAACCACACCATAAGTGTCATCCCTTCTCAGAAGTCGGTCTTCGTCGGGCTGGACGTACATAGAGACACGATCGCAGCGTGCGTATACGATCCGGCTTCGAAGAGGGTCTGTCTTGAAGTGGAGCTGCCCAGCGACGACAGGGCCAAGCTGCGTAAGCTTATGGCCCGTATTCGTGGTTCCTTTGGCGAACCCCGGTGTTGTTACGAAGCGTCCTCGTGTGGCTACACGCTCTATAGAACGCTCAGTGACGACGGAGTCGCCTGCGCGGTCATTGCACCTTCGTCGATTCCACGGCGTGCCGGTGATCGAGTCAAGACGGACCGTCGTGACGCGGAAAAGTTGGCCCGCTACTACGCGGCGGGCCTACTGACGGCGGTTCACATCCCCGACAAGGCGTTGCTTGCCGCCCGAACGCTGGTGCGCCGCCGGGTTACTCTGGTCGAAGATTTGACCCGCACCAAGCAGCGCTCCGTGCTCTTGTTGCAAAGTCGCGGGTATGTGTACCGGGCGGGCAAGAACTGGACGCAGAAATTCTGGCGGTGGCTGGAAGGCCTCGCGCTTGACCCCGTTGATGCATGTACGCTGCAAAGCTTGTTGAACCAATGCCAGATGCTCGAAGCCCAGATCCGGGAGATAGAGCAACATATCGAAGAAGAGGCACAGAAGACATGCTATCAGCCCACGGTGCAGGTATTGCAAGCCTTCCGTGGCGTCGGGCTGTTTACAGCGATGCAGCTGACTTGTGAAATCGGTGACATTCGGCGTTTTGCACACCCGAAAGCACTGATGGCATACCTGGGATTGGTGCCCTCGGAGCACTCCTCCGGCAACCGCACCCGGCACGGCTCGATTACCAAGGCCGGTAACACCCATGCCCGCAAGGCTCTGGTCTCTGCGGCCTGGAAATATACCCACTATCCCCGACGTAGCCAGGCGCTGCGCCAGCGCCACTGCGCTGCGGAAGTGATTACCATCAGCTGGAAGGCCCAGCGGAGACTGCACAAACGATACCGCAGCCTGATTCAGCGTAAAGCGCCCACGAAAGCCATCGTGGCCCTTGCGCGCGAACTCGTGGGCTTTCTCTGGGAAGCCATGCAGACGGTGCCACCGACACCGGTGGCCCTTGCGGCCTAAACATGTCTGGAACGCTTCCGAGAAAAGCTATGGGAAAAGGGGCTCTGCGCACGGATGGAGAGTCCATGCCGGTACTCTGCGATAGCCCTTGTGGCAAGCTCGCGAAAATAGATTATGGTAGCTCCCGACGAATTCAATATCAGGCGTTACGGTCGGCATTGCCGACCCAGCACGCGGACACCAGGTTGATAAGCCGTCGAAGATGCCAGGGCCCCTTTTCCGATAGCCAGCTCATGAAGATTATGTGAACTTACCGCACACATATCACCGCCCCCTTGACCCGGCCCCTTCTACACCAGAGTATCTGGCCGAGCGCGTGCAAGGGGCCCGCCATGGCAGCCAGGGCGACCAGCCGCTGCCCATACCCGATGCGCGCAAGCTGGCCGAGACCAAGCGTCTGACTATGGGCTTTCACGAGGTCTTCGGGGCGCTGTACGATCGGCTGGGCTTTCAGAAGGTCTTCGGGGCCCGCAAAAAGATGGCGGCGCGCCTGTTTCGTCAGGCCGTGCTGATGCGACTGGCCGCGCCGGGCTCCAGCAAGCGCGCGTGCTGTGACAAGCTTTCCAGGCACCATGGCGTGGAAGTGAATCCGGACAAGTTCTACCGCATGATGGACGCGGTCAATGATGACCGGATTGCGCGGCTGCAGTCGATCGTCTCGCACGAAGTGCGCGGACTCTTGCAAGAGCATGTGGACGTCCTCTTTTTCGACGTAACCACGCTTTTCTTTGCCAGCGACAAGGCCGATGATCTTCGCAAGAAGGGATTCAGCAAAGACGGTAAGCCGCAGAAGGTGCAGGTCGTTCTGGCCTTGTTCCAGAGTGTGGAGGGGCTGCCGATAGGGTATGAGTTGTTTCCAGGTAGCACGACAGATGTGCGCACGCTCCAGCCGGCACTGAAGGCCCTGCGGGAGCGCTTTGAGATAGGCAGGGTGGTCTTGGTTGCGGACGCCGGGATGCTGAGCCAGGGCAACCTGGACCTGCTCGCCTCCCAGGGTTGGGACTGGGTAGTCGCGGCGCGCCTACGCAGCTTGCCACGCAGGATGGAGGCCGAGCTTTTTGAGTCCCATGACTGGGTCGCGGTCAGCGAAGATATCAGCGTAACAGAATTGCAGTTAAAGGGCCAGCGTCTGGTGTTGCGCCACAGCAAGAAGCGGGCGGACAAGGATGTCCATGAGCGTGATAGCATCGTAGAGAAGCTCAAGCGTAGCCTGAGGCAAGGCATCAAGGGAAGCGGCAAACGAGGCCGCTTTCTCAAGGTGGACCGCAATGCCGTGGACTTGGATCAGGATGCCATCGACCGAGACGCATGCTTTGACGGGCTCCACGGTGTTTGGACCAGCCTGGATCGCGAAAGCCATCCAGCACAACACATCTATGCGTACTACGGGGAGCTGTGGCGCATCGAAGAGGGCTTTCGCGTGCTCAAGCACACCATGGCGACGCGGCCCATCTATCACTGGACTCCCCAGCCGCGTCAAGGCCCACATCGCGATTTGCTTCGTCGCTTTTGCCTTGCTGCGCTACCAGCACAACACCATGCATGCGGGCCAAGAGCCACTCAGCGAGGCCCGTATCCTGACAGAGCTGAGCGGCGCTCAAGTCTCCCTCATTACCGACACCAGTACGCTGAAGCAGTATCTGCTCGCCTCCCCCGCCACCGCAGCTCAGCGGACGCTCTACAGCGTAGCCGGACTAAAGTACCCCAGCAGGACCCGCGAGCTGGCCACCCCCGACCAGCTCCCCTAAGGAGTCCGGCTACGATCGAGAGGAGCCTCAAGGGTTCCCTCAAAATCGGCACGCGTAGTGTTCACTATTGTATGTTGATCAAGTATCACTCATACTATTTTGCACCTAAACCGCGGAAGTCAAGATTCATGATATAGTCCGCGCCTACCACCCCTTCTGGGTGCCCGTTTGCCCGTGCTGAAGCGACCTTACGTGTGTGTGGACAGCGTCGCAATGGCGTCTGTGTAGGACGTTACGTCCAGGTACTTGCAGGGACCTGCACCCTTGGCGCCAATCATTCCTGCTCGCCGGTCCGATACAACAAGAAAGATCTCATCACTACTGTCAACCACGGGATTGCACAAATTCAAGTTGGGAATTGGAAAGTTGCTGTGGAGGTGGGCCCTGGTCTCCACCATTCCTTTCCAATCATATGACCCCCCCACAGCCTGTTTTGGGGAGCACTGAGGCGCCTGCAGACGCCCAGATCAATCCCTCCGGTGACTCGCGGCGGCTTCTGATGAAGCTCTGCACGCACATACTGCAACAATTGACCACTGACTGGCCCATTCCGGTAGCGCATCAGCAGCCGGTGCCACCGCCCGTAGTGATCAAGGCTTCTGCTGCGGCCCAGGACACAAAGCCGGACTCGGCGCAGTTGAATGAAGCGTGGCAGCTGTTGCATTCGCGCAGTCTGCAAGACGACCCGATCGTTGCGATCTGGCTGCGCGGGCTGTGCCCACGCGGTGTTAACATCGTTCTAGGAGCGGGTCTGACCATCACGGGCTATCGCCGCATACTTGGCCTGGCAGCGTGCTACCCTGAGAACGTCTCTGCTCTTGCGTCCTTTGTGCAGTCGCTGTCCGATCGTGGTCTTTCGGCCGCCGCCGGGCTGCTCTGTGTGCTGCCCAGCAGCACGGGACTTCAATCGGCGGTGCGCCAGGTGTTCGGCCCCAGGGTCGCCATACAGCGCTGTCTCAATACGCTACTGGATCAAGTCACCTGTGGTCTTCCGGAAGACCTTGTTCCTGTGTATCGCAATCGCCTCCGCCAGGCATGGAATGGGTTCGATGCCCGGGAAGCTGAACGCGCACTCACCCGTATTCACCAGGACTTGACGCGCGTCAATCGGTCCGCAGCGAAGGTTTTATGGGAGGGCCTGGAGCAATCTCTGACGATTCAACGCACGGGCATGCTGCTCAAGCTCGACCGGGGGCTGCGCGTGATGCGCTTCATGAATGCCATCAGTCGCAGGTTGCAGACCCCGGCCAGCGCCGTTTTCCAGCAACGCGAACAGATGGCACTGGCACTGTTGGAACACGAGGCTCAGCTGCGCCGTGTGGCCCATGCGGCCCATCTGCCACAACTTCGTGAGATTCTCATCAACCTTAACGCCGTCTGATGACCCATACCCCTATGCTGGATCAATCACTCATCGAAGACCTTCGGGGGCTTGCGCAAAGGAATTTCATCGGCCTGGCCAGCTGCCTTGGATGTCTTGATCATTTTCTTACCAAGATGGCCACATGGGTCATGGAGGCCGAGGCCCACTTCATATGCGGCGCACGTGGGGAGCACCATAAGACAGGCTTTCAGCGCTGGGGGACGAATCCGGGTTCCATCCGCGTCGGTTTGGAGCGCATTGCGGTCCGCGTTCCGCGCGTACGGAATGTACGAACCCGAAAGGAGCGTCCTCTGCAAACGTACCGCCTCTTGCGCGAGCGTGGGCTTATGGACCGGGAAAGCGTGACCAGAGGGTTGCTGTGTGGACTCTCGCGGCGCAATTACAGGCAGGCGGCCCAAGTCTTCACCGAATAGTATGGGGTTGAGTGCCAGCAGCATAGGCAACGTCTTCATGTGCGCCGTGATAAGGCGCTTTTCTCTGGTGGGTGCGAATCCCATCCATCATCTGTCGCTCCAGGTGGTAGCGGCCAAGGCGGTTTATGGAGGTAACGACATGGACTGAAGCACTTTGGCAAAAGGATCGCTTTGCGATTCAGCGAACGTACGGGCCGGAACGCGTAGTGAATGCTGAGCAGGCCTCGAAACTGCTAATGCGAAAGCCGACCCTCCATGAAGTAGGGGAAGGCCGCCGGCAGTTCGGGAAGCGAGCGACACAGGCACCGAGCTGTTTTCGCCGGGGTAATGGCACTGGCACGTACGGAAGATGAGAAAAGACGCAACACGGGAAACCCTGTTGATGGTGGGGCACACCAACTGGAAGCTCGCAAGAGCCAGGCTGGGTCAACAGGGTGGCGGAGTGGCCCGTATTACCGTGGAAGCGGGGTAATGCTCGCCGAGGGAAGGGGCCGCAGGTGCGGAGCGGTGTTCAAAGAGGGAAAGGCCTCGGCAATGGCGAAGTCCTAACAGCCGGTTTACGGTCGGAGACCTCAGAGACATCACATGCGAAAGTGAAGGAAGCGCGCTCCGGCTCTGCCGGGGAGCGTGGCAGTCAAGGCGTAAACAGGCTTGGCTCCGAGTCATCAGGGGTGTCGAGTAGGCGATGGAGGGTGTCCCCCTTCATTAGGCAAAGCTCTTCGTTCCGGGCGACTTTTCCGAGTGCGAGATGCATGATCCGCCTGGAGAGCCCGGTGCGAGAAAATCGCACGCCGGGTTCGGTGAGCGGCGGGCGGAAACGCGCTCCTCGGAGTGGCGCGCCGCCCGCCGACTCTACTACGCAGACGGCAGCGCTACTGAAGGAATTTGAGACGCGCCGCTTCGATCAGCACACCTTTGCGGTGCTCCTGCTTGATGGCAAGTATCTGGCCGATATGCAGATGATCGTAGCGATGGGCATCACGACCGAGGGCGAGAAGGTCGTCCTGGGCTTTGCGGAAAGCCGTACCGAGAACAGTGCGCAGGTGGAGTCGCTGTTGCAGGATCTGTTGCGTCGGGGCTTCACCCATACCGACAAGCTGTTGGTACAGGTGGACGGCAGCCGCGGGCTTCGCAAGGGGATCGGTGCGGTGTTTGGGAATGCGGTCGTATTCCAGCGCTGCCAATGGCACAAGCGTACCAATGTGACGCGTCACATCAAAAGCGAGCCAGCGGCCACGTATATGAAGCGTCGGCTTCAGGCGGCTTGGGAGCTACCCACGTACGCGGAGGCACGGGCGGCGCTTGTGTCGCTGCATGGAGCGCTGCAGCGGTCGTGTCCGAAAGCCGCACGCAGTCTGGAGGAGGGTTTGGAGGATACGCTGACGCTTCACCGGTTGGGGGTGCGGAACCAGGCTGTCAGAGACAGTCTGAAGACGACGAACATCATCGAGAACCTCAACAGCGTGGGATCGCACAAATTCAAGTTGGGAATTGGAGAGTTGCTGTGGAGGTGGACCCTGGTCTCCACCATTCCTTTCCAACCATATGAACCCCTCACAGCCTGTCTTGGGGAGGGCTGAGGCGCCTGCAGACGCCCAGATCAATCCCTCCGGTGACTCGCGGCGGCTTCTGATGAAGCTCTGCACGCACATACTGCAACAATTGACCACCGACTGGCCCATTCCGGCAGCGCATCAGCAGCCGGTGCCACCGCCCGTAGTGATCAAGGCTTCTGCTGCGGCCCAGGACACAAAGCCGGACTCGGCGCAGTTGAATGAAGCGTGGCAGCTGTTGCATTCGCGCAGTCTGCAAGACGACCCGATCGTTGCGATCTGGCTGCGCGGGCTGTGCCCACGCGGCGTTAACATCGTTCTTGGAGCGGGTCTGACCATCACGGGCTATCGCCGCATACTTGGCCTGGTAGCGTGCTACCCTGAGAACGTCTCTGCTCTTACGTCCTTTGTGCAGTCGCTGTCCGATCGTGGTCTTTCGGCCGCCTCCGGGCTGCTCTGTGTGCTGCCCAGCAGTACGGGACTTCAATCGGCGGTGCGCCAGGTGTTCGGCCCCAGGGTCGCTATACAGCGCTGTCTCAATACGCTATTGGATCAAGTCACCTGTGGTCTTCCGGAAGACCTTGTTCCTGTGTATCGCAATCGCCTCCGTCAGGCATGGAACGGGTTCGATGCCCGGGAAGCTGAACGCGCACTCACCCGTATTCACCAGGACTTGACGCGCGTCAATCGGTCCGCAGCGAAGGTTCTATGGGAGGGCCTGGAGCAATCTCTGACGATTCAACGCACGGGCATGCTGCTCAAGCTCGACAGGGGGCTGCGCGTGATGCGCTTCATGGATGCCATCGGTCGCAGGTTGCAGGCCCCGGCCAGCGCCGTTTTCCAGCAACGCGAACAGATGGCACTGGCGCTGTTGGAACACGAGGCTCAGCTGCGCCGTGTGGCCCATGCGGCCCATCTGCCACAACTTCGTGAGACTCTCATCAACCTCAACGCCGTATGATGACCCATACCCCTATGCTGGATCAATCACTCATCGAGGACCTTCACGGGCTTGCGCAGAGGAATTTCATCGGCCTGGCCAGCTGCCTTGGATATCTCGATGATCTTCTTACCAAGATGGCCACATGGGTCATGGAAGCCGAAGCCCGCTTCATTTGCGGCGCACGTGGGAAGCACCGTAAGACCGGCTTTCAGCGCTGGGGGACGAATCCGGGTTCCATCCGCGTCGGTTTGGAGCGCATTGCGGTCCGCGTTCCGCGCGTACGGAATGTACGAACCCGAAAGGAGCGTCCTCTGCAAACGTACCGCCTCTTGCGCAAGCGTGGGCTTATGGACCGGGAAAGCGTGACCAGGGGGTTGCTGTGTGGACTCTCGCGGCGCAATTACAGGCAGGCGGCCCAGGTCTTCACCGATAGTATGGGGTTGAGTGCCAGCAGCATTGGCAACGTCTTCGTTACGCAGACGGCAGCGCTACTGAAGGAATTCGAGACGCGCCGATTCGATCAGCACACCTTTGCGGTGCTCCTGCTTGATGGCAAGTATTTGGCTGGTGTGCAGATGATCGTAGCGATGGGCATCACGACCGAGGGCGAGAAGGTCGTGCTGGGCTTTGCGGAAAGTCGTACCGAGAACAGTGCGCAGGTGCAGTCGCTGTTGCAGGATTTGTTGCGTCGGGGCTTCACCCATACCGACAAGCTGTTGGTACAGGTGGACGGCAGCCGCGGGCTTCGCAAGGGGATCAGTGCGGTGTTTGGGGATGCGGTCGTATTCCAGCGCTGCCAATGCGTAAGTTTGTCACTTTTGCCGACGGACGAGGTGTTGGCATAGTCCCAATCGGTACATATTGGCCGATTTACAGGTATTACTCATAGGATATATGCCCGTTATTTGTGTCTAAGGCCAATGTAGTGCTATTTTAGTGTTATTCATCAATACTTCACACAAGCATCGCCCCCATCCGCTATATTGGGCGCAGGCCAATACGAATACGCCGTGTACATCCGCAGGAGAGTCTACAAGCTTAAAAACGAAACGCAACGCACCGGATACGGACTGCTCGAATGCCGACGTGTCAATGGCCAGCCCAATCAAAAAACCATCCTGAACCTTGGCCAGGACTTTGACATTGCCGAAGCCGACTGGCCCACCGTAACCAAGCGGGTTGAGCTGGCGCTGCACGGACAGCGCGCCCTACCGCTGGAAGATGAGAAGATCGAACGCGCCGTGGACGAGATCGTGCGCCGGCTGCGTGAGAAGGACTACGATGTGGACGCCGGACGCGATGACCGCGATGCCATCATTACCGACGCAGTGCATCATCCGGATACACGCACGGTCGGCGGCGAGCGCGTATGCCTGCAAGCCTTGGAGCAACTCGGCTTCGCGGCGCTGCTACGCGCGCTGGGCATGCGAGAAGATGCTATTCGCATGGCCTTGGTTCTGGTGGTTGGGCGCATGTTGTCGCCCGGAAGTGAGGCGCATACGTACCAGTGGATGATGAAGGCCTCCGCCATTTTGGAGCTGGTGCAGCTGGAGGCCCCGTGCGCAAGTACGCTGTACCGCGTAGGCGATCGGCTGTATGCGCTGCGCGAAGCGCTTATGGACGGACTCTATGGCAATGCGCAGCGGCTGTTGGGCTTTGGTGAGACGCTCATCTTGTATGATCTGACCAACACATTCTACACGGGTCGCAAGAAAGGCGCGCTCCTGGCGTATGGACGAAGCAAGGAAAAGCGATCGGATTGTCCGTTGGTGACGTTGGCCTTAATGCTGGACGCGTCCGGCTTTGTGCGTGGCGCAGCCGTCCTTGCTGGCAATGCCAGCGAACCAAAGACGCTTCAACAGGCCATGGAGAGGCTCAATGGCGCTCGTGCGACCGTCATCATGGACGCGGGCATAGCCACGCGCGCCAATGTGGCGTACTTGCGGTCGAAGGGACTGGATTGGATCTGTGTGCAGCGCACGCAGGCGCCGCCACCCCCTGAACGCCCGCCGGAGGAGTGCTGGAATACACAAAGCGGGGTCTCCATCAAAGCCTGGCGCCTGGAGCAGCAAGAGGGAACGCTGCAAGTCTACCTGCATAGCGAGGCACGCAAGGCCACCGGTGATCGCATACTGAACACCAGGCGGGCAAAGTTCGAGGCTGCGCTGAAGACCCTGCACGAGGGACTCTCCAAGCCCCGCTGCGTCAAGGAATACGACAAGGTGCAACGCAGACTCGGTCGCGAGCTCGAAAGGCATAAGCGCGTCTCGTACCAGTACAAGATCGATGTCTTGCGCAAAAAGGACAGTACGCACGCGAAGGCGGTCACCTTTACGCACCTGTCTGCGTTTGAGCAGCAGACGCAAGCATCGGGCGGCTACATCCTGCATACCAGCCACACGGACTGGTCTGCCTCGCAAATCGCACGCACATACTGGAAGCTTGCAGACATCGAGCGCACGTTTCGTTCGCTGAAGTCCGAGTTGGGCATGCGCCCCCTATACCACAGCAAGGATGAGCGCATCCGGACACACATCTTCCTCTCGGTACTGGCCTATCAGGCGGTGCAACTCATTCGCACGAAGCTGAAGCAGTATGACCTCCACAGCAGCTGGACCACGCTGCAGTTTGAGCTGAACCGGTGGCACCGGATCACGACCGTATTGCCAACAGACCGGCGCTCCTGCATCCTGTTGAAGAAGGATGCAGACCAAGGTCCGCTCCAGCGCCAGATCGCCATGATTATGGGCCTCAAGCCTCACAACTACACCTACAAGGCGCACACAAAACGACCCTGAAATGGTAGTGCTATAGAAAAAGACAGTTTTCGTAAGTGACTGTCTGAAGGGTACTTACTGGCTCTTGGAAAAAATAAAGTGACAAAGTTCAGAATGGCACAAGCGTACCAATGTGACGCGTCACATCAAGAGCGAGCCAGCGGCCACGCAAATGAAGCGTCGGCTTCAGGCGGCATGGGAACTGCCCACGTACAAGGAGGCACGGGCGGCGCTTGTGTCGCTGCATGAAACGCTGCAGCGATCGTGTCCGAAGGCCGCGCGCAGTCTGGAGGAGGGTTTGGAGGATACGCTGACGCTTCACCGGTTGGGGGTGCGGAACCAGGCTGTCAGAGACAGTCTGAAGACGACGAACATCATCGAGAACCTCAACAGCATTATAGCGAACCGATCACGGAACGTGAAGCGCTGGGGATCATCGGGGATGCGTCAGCGCTGGTGCGGGGCGATATTCATGCAGTACGAGTCGAATCTGAAGCCGATACGCCGGGAGGACATGAAGGAGCTGACCCAGGCGTTGACCTCCTCCGGGGGTCGAGGGGTTAGTGGGGATTCGGTCTGCCGGCCCCAAAGGACTGCAAAGGCAACACCTGGCGCTCAATGCCCGCGCGCAGTAGTGCGCTGCTGACGCTGGCATAAGCAAAACCCGCAGCTGTCCGGACGCTCTGAGGCGCTGCACCCTGCCAAGATCGCCGCTTACGCGTGCAATCAGAGGATTCCTGCGGGATTTCGTGCCCGAGAAGTCACTCCACGAGCCTGCCTGCGCCCGAAAATCCGCGTGTGAGCACGCATTTGGGCCCATATAAGCTTGCACCGTCCCATTTGCACCCACACACTCGGCCCGTAGCGCCATCTATTGCCAAAAGATATCTACTTTGAGGGCCCATCTCGGCAAAAGCCGCCGAAACCCAACTAGAAAATGTGCAATCCCAGCCTCAAAGGCCTGCCGGCTCTCAAAGCCATGGCTTCCGCGCAGGATGAGCTGGTTCTTTATGGCCAGCTTCAGCCGGTAGTGCCGCTGCTCTACCTTGCCGTTCTCGTGCGGACTCCGCACCTGCGTATGCCGCGCTTCCATGCCGCAGTGGCGCATCAAGGCCTGGTAGCGATCCGTAAAGGCCTCGCCGCCGCCGCGCTGCAGCTTGCGTACCGCAGCGCTCAGGGAGTCCGTCTGGTGCAGCCTTGGCACGCCTCCACAGGCGTGAAGGGCCTGCTGCAGGCCCTCCGAAAGCGCCTCAAAACTCTCCGACCGGCAGACGGTACCCGTCTCCCAGTTGGAATACGACAGCACGAAGTGGTACAGCAGATGCGGAAACGGCTTCCCCCGGATGGTCACGCCCAGCCCGTTCATGCACGTAAAGTCCGATTGGGCTCGGTCTCCCGGCTCATATTCCTGGGCAAAAAACACCTCCTTCGCCGGGCCTTCGGTGGCTCTCCACTGCTTGACACGCCGCTGCAGCGTGCGCAACTGTCCCGGCTGGAACGCGTCCGGATGCCGGCGCTGCAGCTCACCAAAAAGCGCCTTGACCTCCAGGTTGGGATTAACCTTCAGAAAAGCCTCGACCTCCTCCCACACGGCAGCAAACGGATCCTTGCGCGTACGCCACGTGTGCGGCTTCTTCGTCTCGCTGGGCAGCTTGCCCAACCGCACGTACTTGCGCGCGGTAGTCTCGCACATCCCGGCCTTCGCCGCTGCTGTCGCTATGGGCTCTCCCTTCCTCATAACCAACCTGCGTAAAAGCAGGACCTGCGCATCCTGTACCATCTCGATTGTGGACTGAACGAATCAACCGCCAGTCCACGCACAAGACGACCTCAGGTCCCGCTATTTTTAATTGTCGTTGTCGCTATTAATAAATGTCGCCAATCACCCTGGGGGGTTACGTACTGCGCACCAGTCAGACGGGATGGGACCTTAAGCACATTGTAGCCACGTACTGGCGGCTGTCCGAGGTGGAGGCCACCTTCCGCTCGTTGAAGTCGGAACTGGGGATGCGGCCGCTATACCACAGCAAGGACGCACGCATCGCGGCGCACATCAGTATAGCTGTGTATGCCTATCACGCCGTGCACCTGATCCGGACACGCTTGAAGGCGCAGGGCATCCACACCAGCTGGAAGACGCTTCGCCAGCAGCTGAGCGCCTGGCAACGGGTGATGACGACCCTCAAGGACACCCAAGGCTAGGTGATTGTCAACGTGCAGGACGAGCGCCCAAGGGCAGAGCTGGCTCAGATCGCACGGATCTGCGGCGTCACGCCCAGCCTGCATCGGCAACACTACGCGCGCTAGGACTAGGGCGGGCGCACAGCAGAAGAAAAGTAGTGCCAAGCAGGCGGGAGTACACTCTTTTCTTATATGTGGAGAATGTGTCCACCTATACTGTTTTTGTCATAAAGTGGCGAAGTCGGGCTCGGGCATGTGTCACTGGCGACTAGGTGCAGATGGACCCATACCTGGCTGGTCCCAGACGCGCGCCCCCTTATCCCGTGAACAAACCGATACTTTTAATTGTCATAAACCGGGAAAGACTATTGACATTCATCAAGATGCGATCCCTCTGGCCCAATACACCTCAAAAGAAGAAAAGAAATATCTAACTTGCGCCCAACTCAGGTGGCCTGCATCATCGGAATATGAAGATAACCATGTGGAGTGGGCGAACTCACTTGCCGGTCCGTAGTCCAGAACGCACCCACGGCTGGTACGCCCAAGCAAAAGCCGCCATCCGCAGCTCTTTCGAAAAGGCAGGCTTGGCTGCACACGCTTCTCACGCAGGCGCCTGGCGCGCCATTGGACGGCTTCGCCAGCAGAATGTGCGGGCCGCACGATTGGCGGCGGCCTGTGCAGCAGTTGTAGCGATAGTCACTGTTCTGGCTGGCTGCCAACACGAGCCAGTAGGACGGGAAGTTGAGGGTTTCCCATTTACGATTCAACCTCAAGAAGTAGAAAGTCGAATTTGGAAAGATGTGCAACCGGATGTGGTGGCTATCTTGGACCAATCTGCAGGGCTGCATCGACCTGGATACCTATTCGTGGATCAGCATGGCAGTCTCTTTGTCACAGACAAAGAAGATTACCGGGTCAAGAAGTTTGATGTGGATGGGAAGCTGGTGCAAGTCTACGGCAACGGTAAGGGGAAGGCTCTTGGTGAATTTGAGGCGCCCATGTACGCGTCGGTCGATCCAGATGGCAACGTTTGGGTGCCTGATCTTTCATTGCAGAGATTGGCCATCTTTGAAGACGACGGCACGTTGCAGCGCTCGATTCCACTCGACTATAGGCCGTACGGTTTAAGACACCTTTCCGACGGTAGGTACTTCGTTTACATCGTGCAAGGTGGCACCGGTCCCCAATCAGGAATGTTTGGTCTTTATCACGATGCGGAACTACTCACCCAATTTGGCGCAACGGACCTAAATCCAACGACAGCGGCGGGGGAAGTAATAGCGGTTGACGGAGATCTCGTGTACAGCCCCGCCCGTTTCGAATTCATAGTGCGCTACGACGAGAGAGGGAATGTTGTCTATGCGAGGGAGACTCTGCAACAGGGGCAGGAGTCTGTGCTTGAGGATCAAAGCGCAATGCAAGGGTACCCGCTGATGCTCAAGACGTCACTGGGCCATCAAGGCGACCGTATATATATATCTCCATGGGTCCTGTCCGAGAAAAGGAGGCTTTTGGTAATAGATGTCTATAGAGCCGCCGATGGCTCATACGAGTTTTCCTTTGAGCTTCCAGAGCCGCGTTCTAGGGGCATGGATGTTGGTCGGGACTTCATCTATGTAGTGAGGGACACGGCGGTTGTGATATACCGATTGTCACTGTAGCGGTTGGAGCAAGCCCTGTCGGTTGCTCGCTACTTAGGCGCTACGGGCTCGATCAGGAATGAACGGCTCTCATGGTCCTGTGGTACAATCCTGTAGACTACTCCACTCTCCTCAAACACCATGTCTCCGGATACTTCCTCTCTGGCTTCGAGTTCACCCGCATAGGAGTAGATGCTCCGCATCCACTTACCTCGGATATTTGACCCCACAGCGATGTACTCGTCAAGCAAAAACAAATCCAGTTCCATCTCAATGTCTCTGACGATACCCATTGCGGCCGTAAAGTCTGTTACGTTGGCATACGCAGAGATGTCGGCAGAGTCGTGTGTCAGGTCGAAATACGATACACTGCCATCGTGCACATTGTAGCTCCACACCTTGTGGGTGAGCGGCAGGAGAAAGTATATCACCCCATTCCTTTCTTTGATATGTTTTAATCTGCCAGCCTTGATGGGCATCATCAAGAGGTCTGCACCAAGGTCGGACTTGCGTAGCTCAAGGGGTATGAATTCACCTGCTGCGCTCAGCCTGTACAGCAGTACGGTCTCAGGATCCAGTGGCGTAGAATAGCTGCTCATAGTAAAATAGAACCACGGTCCGGTCTTGCTCACACCAGTAAAGTGGGTCAGAAATGGGTCGACAAACTCGCTGAGGCACGTGCCATCTCTGACGGAATAACCCACGAGTCTGCCAAGCCCACGATCTAGAATGAACAATGTGTCTCCAGCGACTGAGTAGGCCGTTACGTCCTGATACTCGCATGGACCTACGCCTTTGGTGCCAATCATCTCTTCTCGCCGATCCGATACAATAAGAAAGATCTCATCACTATTGTCAACAACAAGCGCTGTGTCTCCCCGAAGCGGGGTGTAACCGTTTATGGCTGCAATAGGCGGCATTCCTTCATCAATGACATACCGCTCTGAGACATCGGATACCACAGGCTCGGTCTTGGACGCATCATTGCGACAGGATGCCACCATTAACAACAACAGGGCAGCACAGCAAACCTTGTACCACAGCACATACTGCCCGCAGTGGTCACTTTCAGGGCTATCGTTGATCGTCGTCACTCCCGTGTCCTCGAACATGTGTGCCGCCGCCGTGGCCATGGCATTGACCAGGCAAGGCAGGTCAAGAGCTCTTCCAAGGTTTCAGTGTAAGGTCGTCTCCTCTCACGTGCCCTAGCGTTCCTGCTCAAGGTGCCGCAGATGAAGATGATAAGCAATATACAGGAACGCCCATAAAGAGGCTCGCAAGCACCGCAATTCCGTCTGACCGATACTGCGGTCGAATTTTAACTGAGTGACCCGTGCCTGGTCTTCCCGGCTCCCATCGACCGGCAGGGTACTACTGTTGATGCGCACATGCCCGACGCCACCCCAGAAATATCAGAGGCCTATGGATATCCTCCAGCAAGTCGACCTACACGGCACGGACTATCTGGAACATACTTGCGCATGGTCGCTGGTGATCGCCTAATCAATAACCAGAATGTTCGCGCTGACACACTCTACAGTTGAAAGGCCGGAGTGGCTGCACCTGACCGGGATGGCTAGTACCTTGCAAGAACAGTTAGCTCAGCACGACACAGACCAAATTCTCCTCACGGAGCGTCTCGATCTGCTTGGTAGATCACGAATGCAGCCGCGCCTGGGCAGGGCACCCTGCTGACGCAAGCCCGCAGGCAGATCTTGACTATCGTCGTGGACGTAGTCTCGAGCGGCTATTAAATGCGCCCACCCCACAGTTGCCACTGGGTGCAATGACATCAGAACGCTATCATTACCGACCCGACCGGCGCGCAAATGATTTGCCGCCTGCACGTTAGGCTACAAGGCGTCAATTAGCGTGCTTCCATCTACATCCCACAGTCACAGGGGCAATACTCCACTATGTCACTGTCGGTATCCCGGTAGGGGTGTGTTATCTGCTCACCTGTTTCCGTGTCATAATAGACACAGATACCACAGCCATCTGGAACCGCGATAGCTTGCGCGGGGTGTGGTATGTGCTCTGTGCTGAGTGACAGCACCATGGCGAGCCCTAAAAGGGAGACAAAGGTCTTGATCATTCGCATGATTGCTTCGAGATTGGGTGAAAGACATCGTGAGCACGCAAGGTATGGCAAGCTAGTGTCTGCATTTCTCACCACAAGTATGAAATTAAGGTGAAGCGTCGCTGAGTTCGCATTCAACATTCGTAGTCACAGTGTAGGTGAAATGACGAGCCATGGGCAGCTTCGAGATTGTTATGATTCGCTGCTCTCAAACACGAAATACAACGCAGCGATTAAGACGACTACCTCCAGTCGGGCTAAAACATTTCCGATAATAATCACGTCGGAGGAAAGGATTGAGCGCCGTCAGCCCCGCGCCATGTCCTCAGCCGCTCTCCTCCACGGCACTGGCTCACGGAGCGCCGGCCCACGAGGTCAAGGACATCCTCGGGCAAGTGTCACCGGCGAACAGGTGTAGATGCACCCATGCCCGACCGGTCCCAGTTGCACGCCTCGATTATTGGGTCGGTGCGAGTGCAACATAGGGCCTCGTATGGTGTGCTCTCGAGGCCGAGAGGTATGTGCAAGCTCCCGTGCACATGCGTCTGAAACGGTCCATAAGTGCCAAGACCGGGCCGGAATGCGGTAAGAGTGGTCTCCAAGCCGCCCTGTACTTGACCGGATGCATACCCGCGGTCCGTGATTTGGTCGCGTAGGGTATAGTGCATTCTCGATCCCTCTGACTCCATGCTTGGGATCATGGGAATAGTAGGTGACCGTGATTTCGTGTACCGGTAGCTATGCCTAGTCCCCGTAATCACGCCTTTGGATTCGCCGCCAGTCGTCGAAGTCAAGCAGATTACGCAGAAATAGATCGTACTGCTCTACAGGGTCACTAGCCGGTTCATTGACCCGGGTGGTGTTCACCTGACGCTGTTCCAAGAAACCCCCCAGTTCGCCGGGACACAACACCGGAATATCGACCTGCCCGTTCCAACGCGCACATGCCTCAGTTGCATATTCGCCTCTGCCGTGTATTATCCGCAAGCCCTTGGAGTCATCGCGGCCATATTGAGCGGTCCAGAACCGCTGAACCGCGTATCGGATGCTGTCGGCCTCATAGAAGTAGAATCGTCCCCGACCGACCGCCTTCCAGTCTGGAGCGACCATGTTCTTCTTGCGGTTGTCGAAGCTGACGTAGTGGATGCGCCTCAACCGCGTCTGCTGGAAGCGAAGTTCGTACCAGCCAGCGTGATTGTTGTCAGTCCGAATCTCGCCCCGCGTCCATTCCTGACCACAGGCTAGATCGTTCTCTTCTGCGCTCGTTGCCTTCAGCGTGAATTCGGGGAAGACGTCGTGGTGGCCGCAGATGAATCCGTCTTCTTCATCCAAGGTCCAGGACGTCGGTTCGGCAAGACACCGCTTGGCTCTCTCCAGAGCGGACATGTCCAGACCGAACCGCTGCCGCCACATTCGTTCGATCTCGTGAGGCTGGGCAACACGGTTGACTGGAGTGTTTGTGTCGCAGACGCGCGTGTAGATGTGATGTGCGCGGACCTGCTTGATCTTCTTGACGAGGTGGTACGGCTTCTTCGACTCGTCCTCTATGACCAGCACGTCCACCAGTGCATTGTCTATCTCAATTGTATGGAGGTGGAAGGTCGGGAATCGTGCGCCACGAAGGCGCGGAGGGATACTGATATGAGGTAACCTTTCTGCAGCTGTGCTGCACAGGAGATGAGGGTAGGCCCCTCGGCGTCGCCGTGCAGACGGAGGCGTCAAACCGCTCACCGCTGCTGCGCTTAAGAGGCGTGGTGGTAAGCAGGTGAGAAAAGGCCCGGTATAACGGGTCAGGTGCGATCCGTTCGAGTTGAGCGCAAGCGAACCGCTGATGACGTGTCGAAAGTTCCTTAGACGAGGTCAAAACCGGGGTTGGGTTCCTGCTCCGGGAACAGTCAGGGGGAGATCTGCTTACTGCCCTGGCGGCCTCCGGCATAAAGGCGGCAAGAAGTCGGATCAGGCTCTTGTGGGGAACGTGGGAACCTGTCGTCCCGATGTTAAGGGAGACTCGCAAGAGGAAATACCTCAAGCGATTGAGTACCGACGCGGGGCACAGGGGCGGAGTACCCCGTAGTAGTGTGGAAATCTCTGTAATGGAGGTGAAGCGAAGGGGGTACCCTGGTCTGTTGTTGGCCTTAGGACAACTGGTAACGGGAGGATCCTGAGGGCGACGGCTCTGGACGGTTGGCAACAACCGTTTGACGGACTGGGAGGAGCCGGATGCGCGGAGACGTGCATGTCCGGATCTGTGAGGGCCTGGGGGTGAAATTCCCCCGGGCTACTCGACTAGACTGGAAGAACTTCTGCGCGTTGTCCCGGAACAAACCAGCTATGTCAGACTGGGATCGGCGTCCTTTGTCGCTCTTGATCGTCTGCACAGATGTGCCTCCGTCCTTCACACCAAAGACGAGGAATCGCGGACCATCGTGCTCGGCGTTCGCGAGGCAGAGAACGTCGTGGACTAGGTCCTCTGAATTGAGGTGGTGTTTAAGCTTGAAGTCCCAGTAGACACCTTCGCTGCGACGACCAATCAGACCGCGGACGAGCTGGGTGAGGGTGTAGTCAGAAATCATGGGTATCTAATCTGGTAGCGGTTGACGTTAACGCGACGTAGGCCGAAGAAGTGTCTAGCCCGCAAATCTCAGTGCGCCTCTCCACGGCGCACGGCTACGACAAGCATCACCTTACGTCTCGAGTAGTCTGGCCACAGCAATTTGTCCGGCCCTTGCGCTGCGGGCGTAGGTAGCCGGCATGGGGGGCAACGGTCGCTATTCGCTGCTACTTCAGTTTCAGCTGAAGGCTGCCCATAACATCGTGCTTGAATTCTGCTCTATCTGCTGCCCATGGCTCACCGTCCATCTTGGTTACCTCCAGCGTCCGATTCCAACTTACAACTTAAGCGGTAGCCAAGCTGTGCTAGCCACGTTGTCCGCTGGAGCGGATCGCGCCGACTCTACGCGCCGCTCCTCCCAGTAGCGGCGGACAAACCAAGCAGGGAGCAAGCCACACACACCACCACCAAATGCCAAGCCGAGCAATACAATCAACGAAAAGGCTAGCAACTGCACGTCCAATAAGGATGCGACAGCGACGCCTAGGGTAATGCCGAGCAGGCTATTGGCCGGAAGCAGGGTCGTTGCAACCTTGCGGGTGGACGGCATCCCCCAGAATGGCTTTACGGAACTAGGCTTCCGTGTTTTCATGGCGTTGTATTGGGATCATACGATGATATAATCAGGGTTATCAGCGAAAGGTTTCTGGAATCGCCCTGGACCGTACCTGAACGCGAGCCGATCCGCAGCGATTCTGAGGCGGCTCCACCCTAATTGTGCGCGGTGATCTCGGGCGTCGATCAGGCTGCCTTGCCGTTCGTCCATCCCCGTTTTTCGCGGCTTAAAATATTTGGCTCTTCCCCATTTTAGATGGGTACAGCGTTTCATTCAACGGGAAACGATATGAGATGATGCGGATTCATACCCGTTTCTTATCTGTTTCAAGGCCATCATCACGATGGCGCACACGTTCTCTAACCCCAGCAACGATATGTCACAACTAAAGACTGATGATATAGGTTGCCTCTTGGGCATCCAGGCTCCCTGGAAGGTTTCCGAGGTGACGTTTGCGCATGAGGCGCAAGAAGTCCGGATTCATGTAGTTTGCGAGGACGGCCATCAGCTGCCTTGTCCGGAGTGCGGCTTGGCGTGTCCGGGCTACGACCACCGTTCTCGGCAATGGCGTCACCTGGATTTGTGCGAGTATCGCACGATGGTGGTTGCGCAACTTCCCCGCGTGGAATGTCCGGAGCATGGAGTGCGCACCGTGTCGATTCCGTGGGCGGAACCTATGTCACGGTTCACTGCAGGGTTTGAGGCGCTGGTGATTGATTGGCTGCAGGAGGCGAGTGTGTCGGCGGTGTCCCGTCTGATGGGGGTGAGCTGGAATGCGATAGACGGGATCATGCAGCGCGCGGTGCAACGCGGCCTTGCGCGGAGGAAGGAACGGGATGTTGCCCATATTGGCGTGGATGAGACCTCTTTTCGCAAGCGTCATGCGTATGTCACCATTGTTTCGGATGCGAAGGCGGGAACGGTGCTGCATGTGGGCGAAGACCGTAAGAAAGAAACACTTACGCGTTGGTATGCTGGGCTCACTTTGGAGCAGCTGGAGGGCATCGAGAGTGTCAGCATGGACATGTGGCCGGCCTACATCAACGCCACGCTGGAGCATGTGCCAGAGGCGCAACGGAAGGTGGCCTTTGACAAATTCCACGTAGTGAAATGTCTGGGAGCTGCCGTGGACAAGGTTCGGCGCCAGGAGCACCGGGCATTGATGAAGGAAGGCCTGGAAGACCTCAAGGGAACCAAGTATGATTGGTTGACTCACCCGGCCAACATGTCTGCTAAGCAGAAGGCGCGCTTCCAGCAGTTGCGTACCAGCACGTTGAAGACGGCCCGCGCGTGGGCTATCAAGGAAATGGCCCTGCAGTTGTGGCATTATGTCCACCGCACATGGGCGCGCAAGGGTTGGGAGCGATGGTTGTCGTGGGCCATGCGGTGCCGGCTGGAACCTGTCAAGGCAGCCGCCAGAACCATCAAGACACACCTGTGGGGTATCCTCAATGCGATCATCCTGAAGGTGAGCAATGGCCCTGCGGAAGGCATCAACAGCAGGATCAAAACAATCAAAGTGCGCAGCAGGGGCTTCCGCAACAAACGGCGGTTTGCCAACGCCATTTACTTTCACCTCGGAGGCCTGGATCTATACCCCGAAAGCGTCCGCAGGGAGTTTACCCACTAGAAAAGGGGTAGAGCCGTTTGACTGGTCGTCCACGCTGGGGGCATCGCATACCGGCACCGGGGCTAACGGAAATGTGTGGAGCGGCACCGCAACAGAGACGGCAACAATAACTGTTTCTGTCGAGTCCGAGAGCTATACCGAATTCAAGGAGATAGTCGTAAATCACCGGTCCGATTGGTCCGTTCCTCAACTAAATACTTTCCCGCAATACGACAACGAGTTGCCGTATCTTGGACTGTACGAAATGCCCTCTGGGCCGCCGCAAGCGGGGCAGGAAATAGCCGGATCCGGGCCTTGGGCAGGCAGGTATATGGCGGGCAGCGCCCCAGTAATTATCTCCAATTTGTGGGTCAGCGGAGACTATGCTGCTGCTGGTGGGCCGCTTCACGCAGGAGCTAGAAGCACATGCAGCAATTATACTACTGGGTCAGACGTTGCAAGCTACTACCAAGTTAATCGCACCTGCGGAACGGATCCCGCATGGTCGGTTTTCGAAGGGAAGATAGTGGCCCATGAATACGAGCATGAGGCGGGGCTTAACGCTTGCCTAAGTGGCTCAACGGGAAGAGGCGTAATGAGTGTTATGGAGTCCAGGGTGGGTGGGTCTAAGGCTGAAGTTAGGCGTGCCGTGTCGGCTGAATGGATCGCGTTCTATACCGGCCCGCTCTACCGTTCGGGGCGCCGCGCTAAAGCGCCTACAATAGGGGCCCATTTCTGGCTAGTTTCAGGAAGCACATGGATTCTTGGTCACCCTGTAACATCCGACGAAAACGGCAACTTTGACTGCTAACAAAGGAGGCAACAATGAAACGAACACTTCTCTCATTGCTAATCTGCATGCTTGCCGCTGGAGTGAGTGGGCAGTCCAAGATCGGTATGCACTTGGACAACGGCGTCTGGAAGCAACCCACATTACAATCAGCGCTGGACGTGATCGAGTCGGACTATCAGCCCGCCCTGGCTATACTTCGACAAAAGTTTGGGCCGGTACCTAGCTCGGAACTGGACGCTTTCGCCGACGAATTGGGGCGTCTTATGCGGGAGGGAACGCAAGCGCAGGTTAGCGGAGCTCGCACAGTCCTTATGTCAGCCACAGTAACGGACAGCGATGGCACAGCCTACGCCAAGGCGGCCGACGTATTCATACGGCTATATGAGTCGTATGATGACAGACTGAGCATGGACGCGAGCACGGCCCTCCTCGGCGTATTTCAGGCAGGAGGCGCAAGCTATGTGCGTAAACTGTTTGAGAGCAGCGAAAAACCGAAAGCCTGTCAAATATGCGGGGGGCTAACCCAGGTGGACTGCAATAAGGTGGACAACCCATGCCCCAATACAGGGACATGGTGTCAGGCTGGCGGCATACTTGCGATATACGGCGAAAAAGGGGCGGCGCTTAAGTCATGGTCCGACTTGTGCTTCATGCCTAGATATTAGAAGTCGTGACAAGTAACAACTGCTGCGCCGGGCCAATCAAGATCCCATGGTCATCGCTTGGCAGAGAATACGTTACATTATCGGAAACTGGTGTAGAAGGGGCCGGGTCAAGGCGGCGGTGATATGTGCGCGGTAACTTCACATGATCTTCATGAGCTGGCTATCGGAAAAGGGGCCCTGGCATCTTCGACGGCTTATCGAACTGGTATCCGCGTGCTGGGTCGGCAATGCCGACCGTAACGCCTGATATTGAATTCGTCGGGAGCTACCATAATCTATTTTCGCGAGCTTGCCACAAGGGCTATCGCAGCGTTTCGGCATGGACTCTCCATCCGTGCGCAGGGCCCCTTTTCCCATAGCTTTTCTCGGAAGCGTTCCGGACATGTTCAGGCCGCAAGGGCCACGATGGCTTTCGTGGGTGCTTTGCGCTGAATCAGGCCGCGGTATCGTTGGTGTAGTCTCCGCTGGGTCTTCCAGACGATGGAAACCACTTCCGCAGCGCAGTGGCGCTGACGCTGGTGCAGCGCCTGGCTACGCCGGGGGTAGTGGGTATATTTCCAGGCCGCAGAGACCAGAGCCTTGCGGGCATGGCTGTTACCGGCCTTGGTAATCGAGCCGTGCCAGGTGCGGTGGCCGGAGGAGTGCTCCGAGGGCACCAATCCCAGGTATGCCATCAGTGCTTTCGGGTGTGCGAAACGCCGAATGTCACCGATTTCACAAGTCAGCTGCATCGCTGTAAACAGCCCGACGCCACGGAAGGCTTGCAATACCTGCACCGTGCGCTGATAGCAAGTCATCTGTGCCTCTTCTTCGATATGTTGCTCTATCTCCCGGATCTGGGCTTCGAGCATCTGGCATTGGTTCAACAAGCTTTGCAGCGTACACGCATCAACGGGGTCAAGCGCGAGGCCTTCCAGCCACCGCCAGAATTTCTGCGTCCAGTTCTTGCCCGCCCGGTACACATGCCCTCGACTTTGCAACAAGAGCACGGAGCGCTGCTTGGTGCGGGTCAAATCTTCGACCAGAGTAACCCGGCGGCGCACCAGCGTTCGGGCGGCCGTTGATCGAGTGCGTGTAGCTGGCGAAAGCTTGCTAAAACATGGAATGTTCCGCCACGGCGGTAACACGACAAAGCCCGTGAACGAGCTACTTGACACGGCAAGGTGGTTATCGCACGGCCAGATGATCTCATGGGAGGACGCTAAAGCCTCTCGAATCGGGCTCACGGTGGAGCACCGTGCGTATCTGTCCGATGAGTGGCAGCTATATTGGCGACTATATTGTCTTCAGTGCCAAGCTGTGGGACCACTGCAGAAGCTCTACGAATCCGACTATGTCTCGTTGGTCATCGGGCCCACTAGGGCGGCGTAAATCCATGGGCCGTTGCGCAGGGGGGTGTGTTAAGTTGCCATTGCCTATCACCCTAGGCGTTATGAATCGCCCTCCAACTCAAACCACCTGCCTCAAGTCTTTTTGCTAAAGCGCAAGTCTTCACGCAATCTAGGGATATTAATCTTTCCCCAGCACCGGGCGCTCAGTTGTGCGCCTTTCGGCGGAAATGCTCCATGAATCACCTTGATGCCCTTGGTCTCCAATAATTCGGCAACAGGCACAAAGTCTCGGTCGGAAGAGACCAGTACAGCGACGTCGTAGTTATTGACCCAGGCCAGACCTTTCATATCGGTCGCTAGGCGAACATCAACGCCCTTTTCCTCGGTCCCGCGCAGGTCAGCGCCGCAGGATGGGCAGGTTCCGACCGGCTGCTGGCAACCGGGACACCTAGGCGGTGAGCATTTCTTCTGGCGGGGCACGATCGACTGATCAACGTCAATACATTGTGGGGCCGGCGACAATTAAAATTGGGGCTCTTCCCCTAATCAGATGGGTGCAGTGTTGTATTCAACGGGAAACGATATGAGATGATGCGGATTCATACCCGTTTCAAGGCCTTCATCACGATGGTACACACGTTCACCAACCCCATCAACGATATGTCGCAACTAAAGAACGATATCGGTTGCCTCTTGGGCATCCAGGCTCCCTGGAAGATTTCCGAGGTGACGTTTGCGCATGAGGCGCAAGAAGTCCGGATTCATGTGGCTTGCGAGGACGGCCATCAGCTGCCTTGTCCGGAGTGCGGCTCGGCGTCTCCGGGCTACGACCACCGTCCTCGGCAATGGCGTCACCTGGATCTGTGCGAGTATCGCACCATGGTGGTTGCGCAACTTCCCCGCGTGGAATGTCCAGAGCATGGAGTGCGCACCGTGTCGATTCCGTGGGCGGAACCTATGTCACGGTTCACTGCAGGGTTTGAGGCGCTGGTGATTGATTGGCTGCAGGAGGCGAGTGTGTCGGCGGTGTCCCGTCTGATGGGGGTGAGCTGGAATGCGATAGACGGGATCATGCAGCGCGCGGTGCAACGCGGCCTTGCGCGGAGGAAGGAGCGGGATGTTGCCCATATTGGCGTGGACGAGACCTCTTTCCGCAAGCGCCACGCGTATGTCACCATTGTTTCGGATGCGAAGGCGGGTACGGTGCTGCATGTGGGCGAAGACCGTAAGAAAGAAACACTTACGCGTTGGTATGCTGGGCTCACTTTGGAGCAGCTGGAGGGCATCGAGAGTGTCAGCATGGACATGTGGCCGGCCTACATCAACGCCACGCTGGAGCATGTGCCAGAGGCGCAACGGAAGGTGGCCTTTGACAAATTCCACGTGGTGAAGTGTCTGGGGACTGCCGTGGACAAGGTTCGGCGCCAGGAGCACCGGGCATTGATGAAGGAAGGCTTGGAAGACCTCAAGGGAACCAAGTATGATTGGTTGACTCACCCGGCCAACATGTCTGGTAAGCAGAAGGCGCGCTTCCAGCAGTTGCGTACCAGCACGTTGAAGACGGCCCGCGCGTGGGCTATCAAGGAAATGGCCCTGCAGTTGTGGCACTATGTCCACCGCACATGGGCGCGCAAGGGTTGGGAGCGATGGTTGTCGTGGGCCATGCGGTGCCGGCTGGAACCGGTCAAGGCAGCCGCCAGAACCATCAAAACACACCTGTGGGGTATCCTCAATGCGATCATCCTGAAGGTGAGCAATGGCCCTGCGGAAGGCATCAACAGCCGGATCAAAACAATCAAAGTGCGCAGTAGGGGCTTCCGCAACAAACGGCGGTTTGCTAACGCCATTTACTTTCACCTCGGAGGCCTGGATCTATACCCCGAAAGCGTCCGCAGGGAGTTTACCCACTAGAAAAGGGGTAGAGCCAAAATTGGATGAAGAGAGGGGCCGAGCTTCGAGGCGGAGCAGCGAGCTGCGGAGCCTCGAAGCTCGAGGCAGAACAGATTTGTTTTGGCCCTATTCCGCAGTGCGTGGCGGCGGACGTGACAGGTTAATCCAGTAGGCCGCCCCCGGACGGACAGTGGTACGGATAGGGCCGCGAAATCGCCGCTTGAGGCGCCTTTATCCGGCCAAAAAGGGTGCTTGCGTCGACATTGGCACGGATGCCCGAGTTTGCCAAGTGTCCCGAACGGACGCATGGCGCTCACCTCGCGCCTTGCTGACGACTCTGGGACCACGTCCCAGGGCAGGATAGGACCGCGGACGCTGCCTACTCAGGGCGCAGGTTCACCCACGGCCTGGGCTTCACTCTGGGCCTCTTGGCGCCGCTTGGAGGCCTCCATACGGTAGCTGGGCACGTTCAGCTCCAGAATCACGCTGTGATGTACCAAACGGTCTATGGCCGCGGCCGTCGTCATCGGGTCCTTGAAGGTGCGCTCCCACTGGCTGAAGGCCAGATTGCTCGTAAGCAGCACGCTGCCCCGCTCGTAGCGCTGCGACAGCAGCAGGAACAGCACCTCCATCTCCTGGCGGCTGTGCTGCACGTAGCCGATGTCGTCGATAATGAGCGCCTCAAAGCGCGCGAGCCGCTTCAGGAGCTTGGGCAGGCGCAGCTGCTGTTTGGCCCATAGCAGCTCCTGCACCAGTGTGCTGCAGTTGTAAAAGATCACGCGACGCCGCTGAAAGATCAGCTCCCGGCCCAGGGCACACACCAGGTGCGTCTTGCCGCTGCCGGGAGGGCCGAAGGCCAGAACGTTCTCCTTGCGGTCCAGGAAGCCTCCCTCCAGGAGCACACGCAGGTGGTGATCTATCCGCAGGGGCAACCGGCCACGATCGAACGTGTCCAGCGTCTTCTCCAGCGGCAGCCGAGACGCACGCAGCCAACGCTGGATGCGGTTGCTGTGGCGCTCCTGCTGCTCCTGTTCCACCAGCTCCAGCAGAAAGCGCTCAAAGCTCATGGCCTCCCGGCGGGCCGTATCGGCCTTCTCCCGGAAGCAAGCACGTATCGCCGGCATGCGGAGCTCCTTGAGCTCTGCCTGCAGGGACCGCTCCAGCTCTGCTGCCGAGAGCGTCTTCATCGCACTGCGGTCGTCGTGAGCGAAGCCGTCGTCGATGGCTCCAGAAGGCCGTCGTACGTGCTCAGATCCACCACAGGAGGCGCTACCAGATAATCCGGAACTTGCAGCGTCCGGTCCAGCAGCGCCTCTACGGCCTCTGCCGTAATGGCCTCCTTGCCCTTCAGCAGCACGCTGAGGGCGGCGTCTACGCCCGATTCGCTCTCCTTGGCTGCCAGGTGCAGCACACGCAGATACGCCTTGTCGGCCTTCAGAGGCGCTTTGCGCGCCCGAGGCAACGCGTCATAGGCCATCCGGAACCGGTGGGTGGGAAAGAGATCGGCCCGATACCGGTAGTGGGCAAACGCACCCGGTTTGCGCACCAGCGAGTCGATCACGTGCCGATACTCGATCCGGTGCTTGCTTCTTCCATGCAGCCGCGGCATGCGCTCCATCAGACGCTGCCCGAACCGCACCTCGACAGCCTCGCCGAACAGACGGATGTCGACCTGTTCGCCGATAAGCCGGCTCGGCACCGAATAGCTGTTGTTCCGCACCCGGATCGTGCTGCCCTTCGATACCCGCACGCGCATCGCCTTGTAGCTTTCCAGTCGGCGCTCCGGAAGCGGCCCCAGAAAGGCCCGCTCCTGCTTGAGGCGCTCCCTGCGCGGCGCATTCAGCTGCGCAAACAGCTGCTCGAGGAAAGCCTCAAGGGATCGCACAAATTCAAGTTGGGAATTGGAGAGTTGCTGTGGAGGTGGACCCTGGTCTCCACCATTCCTTTCCAACCATATGAACCCCTCACAGCCTGTCTTGGGGAGGGCTGAGGCGCCTGCAGACGCCCAGATCAATCCCTCCGGTGACGCGCGGCGGCTTCTGATGAAGCTCTGCACGCACATACTGCAACAATTGACCACCGACTGGCCCATTCCGGCAGCGCATCAGCAGCCGGTGCCACCGCCCGTAGTGATCAAGGCCTCTGCGGCGGCCCAGGACACAAAGCCGGACTCGGCGCAGTTGAATGAAGCGTGGCAGCTGTTGCATTCGCGCAGTCTGCAAGACGACCCGGTCGTTGCGATGTGGCTGCGCGGGCTGTGCCCACGCGGCGTTAACATCGTTCTTGGAGCGGGTCTGACCATCACAGGCTATCGCCGCATACTTGGCCTGGTAGCGTGCTACCCTGAAAACGTCTCTGCTCTTGCGTCCTTCGTGCAGTCGCTGTCCGGTCGTGGTCTTTCGGCCGCCGAAGGGCTGCTCTGTGTGCTGCCCAGCAGCACGGGACTTCAATCGGCGGTGCGCCAGGTGTTCGGCCCCAGGGTCGCTATACAGCGCTGTCTCAATACGCTGTTGGATCAAGTCACCTGTGGTCTTCCGGAAGACCTTGTTCCTGTGTATCGCAATCGCCTCCGCCAGGCATGGAATGGGTTCGATGCCCGGGAAGCTGAACGCGCACTCACCCGTATTCACCAGGACTTGACGCGCGTCAATCGGTCCGCAGCGAAGGTTCTATGGGAGGGCCTGGAGCAATCTCTGACGATTCAACGCACGGGCATGCTGCTCAAGCTCGACAGAGGGCTGCGCGTGATGCGCTTCATGCATGCCATCGGTCGCAGGTTGCAGGCCCCGGCCAGCGCCGTTTTCCAGCAACGCGAACAGATGGCACTGGCGCTGTTGGAACACGAGGCTCAGCTGCGCCGTGTGGCCCATGCGGCCCATCTGCCACAACTTCGTGAGACTCTCATCAACCTCAACGCCGTATGATGACCCATACCCCTATGCTGGATCAATCACTCATCGAGGACCTTCACGGGCTTGCGCAGAGGAATTTCATCGGCCTGGCCAGCTGCCTTGGATATCTCGATGATCTTCTTACCAAGATGGCCACATGGGTCATGGAAGCCGAAGCCCGCTTCATTTGCGGCGCACGTGGGAAGCACCGTAAGACCGGCTTTCAGCGCTGGGGGACGAATCCGGGTTCCATCCGCGTCGGTTTGGAGCGCATTGCGGTCCGCGTTCCGCGCGTACGGAATGTACGAACCCGAAAGGAGCGTCCTCTGCAAACGTACCGCCTCTTGCGCAAGCGTGGGCTTATGGACCGGGAAAGCGTGACCAGGGGGTTGCTGTGTGGACTCTCGCGGCGCAATTACAGGCAGGCGGCCCAGGTCTTCACCGATAGTATGGGGTTGAGTGCCAGCAGCATTGGCAACGCCTTCGTTACGCAGACGGCAGCGCTACTGAAGGAATTCGAGACGCGCCGATTCGATCAGCACACCTTTGCGGTGCTCCTGCTTGATGGCAAGTATTTGGCTGGTGTGCAGATGATCGTAGCGATGGGCATCACGACCGAGGGCGAGAAGGTCGTGCTGGGCTTTGCGGAAAGTCGTACCGAGAACAGTGCGCAGGTGCAGTCGCTGTTGCAGGATTTGTTGCGTCGGGGCTTCACCCATACCGACAAGCTGTTGGTACAGGTGGACGGCAGCCGCGGGCTTCGCAAGGGGATCAGTGCGGTGTTTGGGGATGCGGTCGTATTCCAGCGCTGCCAATGGCACAAGCGTACCAATGTGACGCGTCACATCAAGAGCGAGCCAGCGGCCACGCAAATGAAGCGTCGGCTTCAGGCGGCATGGGAACTGCCCACGTACAAGGAGGCACGGGCGGCGCTTGTGTCGCTGCATGAAACGCTGCAGCGATCGTGTCCGAAGGCCGCGCGCAGTCTGGAGGAGGGTTTGGAGGATACGCTGACGCTTCACCGGTTGGGGGTGCGGAACCAGGCTGTCAGAGACAGTCTGAAGACGACGAACATCATCGAGAACCTCAACAGCATTATAGCGAACCGATCACGGAACGTGAAGCGCTGGGGATCATCGGGGATGCGTCAGCGCTGGTGCGGGGCGATATTCATGCAGTACGAGTCGAATCTGAAGCCGATACGCCGGGAGGACATGAAGGAGCTGACCCAGACGTTGACCTCCTCCGGGGGTCGAGGGGTTAGTGGGGATTCGGTCTGCCGGCCCCAAAGGACTGCAAAGGCAACACCTGGCGCTCAATGCCCGCGCGCAGTAGTGCGCTGCTGACGCTGGCATAAGCAAAACCCGCAGCTGTCCGGACGCTCTGAGGCGCTGCACCCTGCCACGATCGCCGCTTACGCGTGCAATCAGAGGATTCCTGCGGGATTTCGTGCCCGAGAAGTCACTCCACGAGCCTGCCTGCGCCCGAAAATCCGCGTGTGAGCACGCATTTGGGCCCATATAAGCTTGCACCGTCCCATTTGCACCCACACACTCGGCCCGTAGCGCCATCTATTGCCAAAAGATATCTACTTTGAGGGCCCATCTCGGCAAAAGCCGCCGAAACCCAACTAGAAAATGTGCAATCCCAATCTCGAGGTTGATAAGATTGAAGGTACCGGTTTTTAGAAGATAGGAAGGGAGCCGCGCGATTGGGGCCGGCCGGGCATGGGTGCACCTGCACCTGATCGCCAGTGACACATGCCCGAGGCTTTCTTAACCTCGTGGGCAGGGACTCCGTGATCCAGTGCCAAGGACGGGGGCGGCAGGGGGCAGGGCTGACGGTGCTCAATCCTTTCCCCCGACGTGTTATTATCGGAAATTATTTAAGCTCCGAAAACCGCAATGAACGACCGGCAGGGTGCCCTGCACGCCGCCCGAAATCACCGCGCGCAAACAATGGTATGGAGCACGTCAGAATCGCCGCAAATCGGGCCCGATCGCATTCAGGTACGGTCCAGGGCGATTCCGGAGACCTTTCCACGATTGTTTGGGGGCACTAAAGCGCCAATCACGTAGGACAAATCCCTGCCAATGTGGGACTGCCTCCCTGTAAAGCTAAGTGCCAGTGCAGGAAGTAACCGGGCTACACCCAGCGCAAGCGAACAAAAACAGGAAAAGGGCCCACAGCAGCAGGCGGCGATTTATCAGTTCAACAGCCATGTATCCGACTAGGTGGAAGGTCTATTATTGGCCAAAGTGGAATACACGTAACGCAGGATACGGATGACTCAAAGTCTGAACAACGTAATCCCGGTATATGGCGCGAAGCATCGGGGCATGACCGGCATAGTTGCCATATCCAGTCTGCGCGTTGATCCGATATAAGTGATGTGGTGCCTTTCGTCCGCGCTTGACAAATACCATATAACGGATGTTGAAATGGCCGTCCGCATCAACATGCAAGCTTCTAAGCGCACCTTCGCCTGCCGAATACCTCTTAAAGCCTAGCGTGCGTCCCCCATCCCGCTCTTCCACCGGTGCAGCTCTTAGTCCTTCAAATTTCACTCGCCACAAGAGTGAGCCTTCTTCTGTATATCCATACAAAACTGGTATCCGCTCTAACACCATGCCGACGACGCTGTGCCGCTCACTACAGGCAAGTCTTCCCTTCCTTGACAGACTGGTTGCCACATAAGCGTTGTCCGACTTATAGGGGTGGCCAAACGATGCGACCCACTCCCCATCCAACGTGAACTTTTGTATGTTCCCGGGTCTATCGGGGTATAAGCGAAGGATGTAAATGTGACCATTCATGGCACAGCCATAAGAACCAATTGCATAAAAGCTGTTGCGAGGGTGGAAGTGGCCGTTGTCCAAGCGCTCGTACACTTGAATTCTATCTGCGAAGACTACGGCTATTGTGCCGGAATCAGATAGTGATACTACTCTAGGAGTGTGAAACTCCCCAGGGCCAGCACCCGCGCTGCCGAATGTGCCGAAGTATGAGCCATCAGCGTTATAGATCAGCACCTCACTGAATTCGCTGTCCAATACGAATATGCGCCCGTCGGGATCAAGAGCAATGTCTACAATGTTGCCTAACATCTCGTGTATTTCACCCTCATCAACGCCAATCTGGAACGAGTCTGTGAGTGCAAGGGAGGAATAGAAGTTCACACCGATGGTGCTGATATCGCCTGGCGGCTTCAGCAAGAAGTCGGGATCCGCAATCTTCGGAATATTCTCACTAGTCGGATGCACCCGCGTCTGGGCGTGGTACACGACGGAATACCCTGCTGCTACCGGTGTAATCCAGGACTGCACCGACAGGACAAGCAGAAGACTGAGTGACGCGGCGCCTAGGGCACGATGCATTCGCAACATGAGCTTAAGTGGTGACAGTTAGAGTCAAGTTTTAACACCTGGTGAATGCCAGCAGGCTTTCCCAGCCTACGAAAATTGAAGGTGTCGGTTTTTGGAGGATAAGGAGGGGGCGCGTGTCTGGGGCCAGCCGAGCATGGGTGCATCTGCTGCTGGTCGCCAGTGACACATACCAGAGGGTTTCCTCGACCTCGTGGGCAGGGACTCCGTGATCCATGCCGGGCCGGAGAGCGGCTGAGGGCATGATGCGGAGCTGACGGCGTTCAATCTTTTCCCCGATGATAGTCTTTGCACGAACGGAAGGATTGTCTGATTCAGGAACCATCCAACAAATTCTAGTGCGTTATTCCTATAATCGAGGCCGGTAGCACAAGTCGGACCACACCTCCAGACTCGGCCCATTCCCCTTGGCGTCATTCCTTGCGAGTATGCCACCAGCCTGGCACCACGGCCCCTTGTTGGGGCACGGATTTTCCACCGCTTCGCAGTCTATTCCGCTTGTGCCTCCACACAGCTTGCACGCAGGCGGCTGCTTACTTGAAGTAAACAGCTTGCGCACGTATTCTTCTCCCCCTGAGTGAAACGCGCCGTGAAGAGCGCGTATCGCTCTTGGTTGGTTGCGGTCCTCAAACGATTCAAATACGCTTATGAAAACGTCTGCTGATCGCGCGTACGGCACTCCCCCTCCGTATAGCAGTTCGCTAGCTTGACGAAGGACCTGGCTGGCCATATACGCTTCCGCATTAGTCCCAGTTCTAATTATGCGCCCTAGCTCGTCTGCGAGCGCGTCAAGGCCCGCCTTCGAGTGGGGTTCGAATGTTTGTCGTAGTACGGCTACGGCGGGCTTTGTGCGGTCTGTAGTCTGCGTTTTTAGGGCGTCTAGAGCCGTCTCTGGCGTAGGATTCACCCATCCGCCATTTTGTTTCACCTTGCCGGCCTCATACCTCGACTGCGCTACTGAAGTACCGGGAATCAGGATAGCCAGTACTATGAGGAGATTTGTCACTTTAACAGGAATGGTATTGGCCGGGGTGCCCAGTAGTGGTGAGGTGGCTGAGCTGCCAACGTCTCAGGGAACTAGGCAACCACTAGCCATCGCCGTTTGTGCCATAAAAACGTGGAATAGCGGGGAGCACACCGTGACCCAGATTGCGGAAAAGCGCCATGATGACTGCCAATAGTCTTACCCAGTCTACGACAATTGAAGGTGCCGGTTTTTGGAGGATAAGGAGGGGCGCGTGTCTGGGGCCAGCCGGACCTGGGTGCATCTGCTGCTGACCGCCAGTGACTCATGCCCGATGATTTCCTTAGCCTCGTGGGCAGGGGATCCGGGATTCAGTGCGGGGGTTGAGGGCATGACGTCGGGCTGACGGCGCTAAATTCCTTCCTCCGACGTGTTATTATCGGAAATGTTTTAGGACTTGGAAAACGGACCTGATCGACGGGCCGGTCGCCCCGCACGTCGCCTGCAAGAACTGCGCGCAAACAAGGGTGGAGCCCGCCTCAGAGTCGCTTCAGATCGCACGCAAGGCCGAGGTGGACAAATGGACCCTGCTCTGCCCATGTACCGCATGGTATCTGCAGGAAGATGGGAAAAGACCAGTGCGCACCCCACAGGAGAGTGCGCATTGGAAAAGGCGTCAAAGGCTACAAGGGACGTGTCTTGCTTGCATCACCCCTGCTCAGCCATCTTCATCCTCATCCTCCATATCGCAGTCATCCGCATTGCAAGTGGCAAACTCGTCACCATCGTTATTTATGCAGCGGTAACTGTAGCCGCTTTCGCATTCCATGTTTTCTACGCACTCTAGCCAAGAGGCCATCTGCCTGTGGGTAGGATCGTTCACTAGGATACAGTCAAGCACTGATTTCTTCGACTGCACGGACAGGCCGACACCCAGCGATAGGTGCGCTACTGACAGCATTCGACCAGAACTCTCACCAAGTTCAACTACCGGTAAGGCACACTTTTTGGATGCCTGTATGTACTGGCCACTTAACGAAACACGAAGAGCCTGTTGATTTGGTGGCGGCGTGAGATCAGCTACCTCGACGGCCTGGCTAAGGTCGAACGATTGACTAAACGCACGAGGGGCATACCCGGCAAGCACAACGAATAAGCTCACGAGGGCCAAGGAACAACAACGAATACTACGCATCGGAATCACCATCTTCTCTTATGATAAGAACAACGGCAGCGTTAGCTGCCAGACGACCGCAAGGTACTACACTCGGTGTCCCTGTAACCATATAAATGGAGGCGGATGACCACAAATGGTTCGTGAAGAGGGTGTTGATGTTCCGTTTATGGAGAGTGCCGTGACAAGGAAGCCTGCCGGCAAGATCGACCTTGTGGTTGCATCCGACCGGACCAAGCTACAATGGTGCGGGATGGAGATGCAGGCGGTCTACTTTTCCGGGCCTGGACGCAGAGTTCGAAGCACTGGGGCACCGGCGACCCGACTGGCGGTCCTCGATCACGGAGCGCATAATGCCCCCAGTTGCGGGTGAAGGGCCCCACCCTGCCCGGCAAGGGCGGCAAACGCCGCGCCGCCGGCTGCACGCCGTATGAGATAGCCGTGCACAAAAAGGATGGAGAGTCTCAGAATCGCCGCAGATCACGCCCCGTCGCATTCAGAAACGATCCAGGCGATTCTGGGGACCTTCCGGGAGTTGCATTTAACAGAAGGATCCAAGACAGGTCGAAAGATGCTCTCGTGGCATTCTGGGTTCCGCTCGCCGGGTTCACCCCCACTATGCCTGCAGCGCGGCTCAGGTACGGGGCATGGCGGCGGCGCTACATCAGCCGGGGTTTGTACGTGAACTTCAGCATCACATAGCGGCCCAGCGATACAACGCGTGCCTCTTGGATGTATGTGGCTCCGTTGGTAAGCGATACGCCCTGATCCTGGTTGAACACATCTTTGAGCTCAAGCTGCAAATTGCCTCTTCCCCCGAGGAGCAGGCGCGACAGTGACAGGTTCAGAAGGGCTATATCCTGGCCGCCTCCAAAGACCTCACGATCAAATATGCGATACAGTAGCGAAGATTCGATCGACCAGTGGTCAGTAGGACGCCAGTAGACCTCAGCATCGACCGTGCTGTTGATATAGCTCTGATCCAGCTCCTGATTCAGTGAGTAGCTGACCCTGTTGTAGGTACTCCTGCCGCTTGCGGTGATTCCAACCTCGTCAAAGCTGTGATATTCGAATCGAATGCGCACTCGGTTGCGCAGCACTTTGCTGTCATTTTCTTCGCCGTTGATAAACTCTGTGCCCGTCTCCATGTCGAGACTGTTGCTTACGCCCCACTCTATTCCCAGCGCTTGTATGGGCATACTGAAATGGAGGGCACCGTCCGCCGACCATGTCGCACCGGAGTTGACCGCACTTACTGTCTGGCGTAACCCCTGATCGACCGTGCGTACTCGGACAATACTGTTGTGCGTATAATCCGCGCCGAAGGATGGCCACAGACGTATCCCTGAATGGCCCCATCCTGGATGATAGTTAATTCCCAGGCCATGCCGATATTCCGGCGTAAGGGCCGGGTTGCCAATGTGGATGCGCAATGGATTGCTGTTGTCTGCAAAAGGTTGCAGCTGCCGGAGGGAGGGCTCGCGCGTGTTGGTGTCGTAATACACGTCCACCCCACCGGCATCACCCAATTCCATTTGGCCCAACACCTTTGGCAGAAAATGTGTGTACCTGCTCCTGACGGTCTGGTCAAGGCCCGTGATGGTGCCCCTGCGACGCGACTGCTGCGCTTCTATGTCAGCATCTACCCACCATGACCGGTCTTGGGCTTGAAAATAAATGCTCACGCCAGAGCGCCAGTACTCGTAGTTCTGGGTCAGACCCTCGCTGAGGTCTCGATTCAGGATGCTCTGCCCTTCCACGATGTCGGAGTAGGCCTTATCCTGCCTCCGCTTGGTCGCCGATCGCTGTACGAAAAGGGTAATGTTGTGGCCCGTGCGCAAGGGTTGCAATAACTCCAAGCGCTGCGACTGCCCAAAGGAATTGCTCTGCAGGTCCTGCTGCTGACGCAGCTCATCGCGGGTCTGCAGGTCTCCCAGACTGTAGAGCCGGGTCTCCGAATTCAGGGCCGCAGCTTCGCTCGCATCCCGGGCATTGACTGTGCCTATGGCTATGAGACTGCGGCCGTTTTTCGCTATTCTCTTTCGCCAGGTTAGACGCGCAGTGCCATTCAGATTCTCAGACTCATCATCGGTGGAGGTGGTTGCCGAGTTCAGCACCGTTCCTGACGGATCCGTCGTACTTTCCAGGCCGCTACGACGAAGAGACGACAATCCTTGCGACACGCTGCCTCGAAGCACCATATCGTGACCCTCGGCCAGCTTTACTTCCGCATTCAGGACCACCGTATGTGTCAGGCTGCTGCTTTTGCGATGATTCGACTCATCACTAAACGCCGACACGGCAGAGCCCAAGAGCTGGTGCCGCATTATTGAGCCTTCCTGCCTGTTTCCCTGATCGGTCAGGAAGTAGCTGGCGTTGATCGTGGTGTTGTCGCCAACGTCGCGGTTGGCGTTGAAGCCTGCCCCCAGCGACTCAGAAATACCGTTGTCCGGTCGGACTACGCTGCCCGCGCCGCGAAAGCTGCGCAGCTGACTAAAGCTGAAACCGGGTTGATTCACGTTGTCCGCATTCCCGATCAGCGCTAGCTGTGTTAGCGGCGCGAACCGGAAAACGCTGGCCCGGCCGAAGTAGCGGCCTTGATCCAAGCGGTCGCCCCCCAAGCCGCCTGTGGTCTGGCCAAAAGCGCCGCGCTTGGCCTCCTCGGTGAGCGCCAGGTTGATGGTCTTCTCCTCCCGCCCATCGGGCACACCGGTCAACTCAGCACGGTCCGATGGCTTGTCGTAGACCTGGACCTTGTCCACTGCATCAGCCGGCAGGTTTCTCGTGGCAATCGTTGGATCCTCACCGCCGAAAAACTCCTTGCCTTCTACCAGAACATTCTCAACGGCCTCTCCTTGCGCGGTGATTGTGCCGCTTCGATCCACGTCGATACCAGGGAGGCGACGCAACAGGTCCTCTACCATATCTTGCGGTCGCACCAGAAACGCCAGGGCATTGTACTCGATGGTATCCCCACGGACAACGTACGGCAGACGGTCGGCGGTCACCACAAATTCTTCCAGCACCTGGGTTTGTGGCAGCAACACAAGGCGGCCCACGTCGACATTCGCGCGTTGCACCTCAAAATCCCGTAGCAGTGTTTGGTGGCCAACGTATGACACCTGCAGGATATACCCGCCTGGTGCCAAGCGATGCAGCGTGAAACGGCCGTCGCTACGAGTAGTGCCAAATTGGACCAACGTTGAGTCCGTGCCCGCAAGTGCCACGACCGTAGCTTGGGAGAGGGCGGTCCCTACGGAGTCCTCCACCACCCCCGTCACGGCAAAGCGTTGTGCATGAACGGTCGGGATTACGCAAAAGACCGCGGCCACTACCGAAACAACATGCCAAACAACGCCTTGCCCAAACATAGCCGCACCGCTTTCGTTTTCCCGAACGGGATACGAACTGCGTGTCCCGAAAGTTTGTAGCTCCGTATGCAGATTCAAGACGGCCCAGGCGAGCTGACCACAGCACTGCAACTCACAGAAGCATTGCCCCTTTTACAGAGGTACGGGTATCGATGCTGGATGCAGCCAGCTAATACAGGAGTTGTCTATTGCCCACCTCGCTTCACGAAGATATGCACGCCCTCATTAATCTGGCGGATATCCTCTTCATACCTGCGCCGGTCATCTGCAATCTCCCTAGCCCTTAACCGGCGATACCTTTCATCCGACATATTGCGTCCTCTCGTTGGCGGCGCGATAGCGCGGGGCAGTACGTCCATATCAAGGGACTCAGCAGCGTACACTTCCCCTGAAGCTGCGTTGGTTACCATTAAGATCAGCCCGGGCAGCCCGCCATATAGACCCGGGCCAGCCGGGATCGGAATCTCTGGCGTAAACCATGCCTCAACAACGGCTGAATCCACCACCGCTGTTGCCTTCATAACGCGACGGCCTAGATAAACACGCTCTTTGCCGTCCAAACGCCACGGGATGGCCGGTTGCTGGTCACTGACGAGAGAGATCTCCCTCCAATCTATCACCCGCGATTCCGTGTACATTCCACTACCAAAGTCGACATAGGTAGTGTCGATATGCTCTTGTCCCTCTCTAGCCGGTCTGTCACCTGGTTCAACGTGCGGCTTATCCGTCGGGTACATCAGGGAGGCGGTCGCGTCGAATACCATGCTTCGGGACACCGTAGCATGCGTGGCAGGTGCGGCCAACTCTTCACCCATTGACTGGTGTGCGACTGCAATGTAAGAGAAATAGTGGCTATACAAAACTGGATACGTATGCGTGTAGCGCACGGAACCCACTTGTGCTGATGCAGCGAAGGGTACAAGCAAGAGTGCGGTCAGGACAATATGGCGCATGGTGTATATGCTGACTGATTAGAAAAAAGTGAGTAGCCCCCGGGGGGGGATTTAACCCCATAAGCGTTAACTTGTTTACAAACTCGGGAAGTAGCGTTCAATTTGATTGACTCTGGCTCTCGGAGGCGCCGCCAACAGCCCGGAAATAGTGGACCAATGTTGGATCATCTCCGATAGCGAGCACCCGGGCTCAATGGTCCGCACGACTTGGTTTAGCGCGAACTTGAAGTCCCTCCACGTACTGCACGTACGCCTGCATGTCGTAGCCCCAGGGGGAAAGCGTCCGCGCATGACGGACTATTTTTTCGGTCAACAGCGCTATCAGCAGCTTCCCATAGAGCCAGGCTCTAGCGCTATCATCGTCGAATTTTGGCAAATGACCCAGCTGGGCTAACGACTTGAAGCGCTTGAACACCAGCTCAACCTGCCAGCGCAGCCGGTACCACTGAAGCACTTCCGTTGCTGAAAACTTTGCCTCGGGAAAGGTGGTAAACAAGATGACGTAGCAAGCGTAGCGCAAGGTCTCTTCACGAGGCTTCTTTCTTTTTCGCTGCGCGGTCTTGTGGATTTTGTTGTGCGCCTCCTCGATCGCCTCCTCCGTCTTACGCAGCGCACAAATGCGACCCGCCACTGGTGTCTCTGCCTTAACGGCTGCGCTCCAGACTCCCACTGCCCCCGCCTGCTGCAGCGTTTCCACCGAAGACAACAAGTCAAAGGGTTGGCCGGATGCTTTCTCAAAGTGCAATGCACCGGTGTTGACGCGCACCGTTACGTAGCCACCGGCTGTGGTCACATGTTGGATACCCGTACCGGTTGCGTACCCGCGGTCCGCCAGTATGTAGTCGCCTGAACGGACTGGAAATTGCTTGAACGATTCCCCTGTGCCAGCCCCCGTCGTTCCAGTTAACTTGAAGAAATCGCAGCCCAATGATGGTAGGGTGACACTGTAATGCAGCCGCCATGTTGAGCCAGTACGACCCGGCTCACGCACGACAGTAGCGTCAAATGCCCGTATTTGAAATCCCCGGCCTGTTGACACTTCAATACCATGCTCGTGAAACAGCTCCATGCACATTGCATAGAGCCAGTCTCGTGACTTACGCAGCCGTTTGAGCAATGCTACGGCAGACAAATCGGCCAGTTGAGCCTGGCGCGCCCGCGCGACGGTCTCCCGCAGAGAGTGTCCGCACCCCAAGTGGATTAGCAATGTCCGAAGGAGGCTTTCCGGTGACTTGTCCTTACGCAGCCCGCGCAGTGCACCGGTGGATGCGGCCAGCTCTTGCCAATTTGCGGGCAGGAACGACACCAGCACGCCCCATTCCTCGTCGCCCGCTGCCCTGGAGACGGTTCCCTTCATCTTTTCTCTCGAATGGCGATGAGGTTACAAAGATTTTTCCACGTCGCGGCTCAAGAGCACGCTATGCCGCCCGGCATTCCTGCTTGTCGTGGCCCGCAACTGCCTACAGCAAGCAGCACTATCACTCCTGGTGATAACAACTCAGTGTTGGTACAGGCAACATACAGGAACAGGTAAACACAAACAAGTTAACGCTTATGGGATTTAACCCCCCGAGGCCCTCACACAACCGCACGTGAGGCTCTCACCTCATACGGCTCCTCTCGGCCCACTTGCCGTTGGATTAGCCAAGCGACCAACCTAGCCCTTGCTTCGTAGGCGAGGTTTTCCCACTATGCGGTTGCCTCACCCACTCAGCCAGCCGCATCAACCCTGCTACAGCCTGTAGCCAAGCTCGACCTGCTCTCTATGGGCAGGCACATCCGCAGTGATGGAAGACTGAACGTGCTCACCCGCACACACGCCTTCTGCAAGAGGCAAGCTGATCACCATCGTCAGTAAAGCAGCCGTAAAAGCGCTCACATTCCAGCCTGAGTAGGCAAGCATCAAACCTGTCACGCTGTTCTTGGGTAGCATCGGGCGGTAGGCTACAGATAGGCACTAAATTCGATTGCTCGGACAAGCCGACACCCAGCGAAAGGGGTGCTGTTGGCAGAACTAGACCAGAACCGTCACCAAGTTCAACTACCGGGAAGGCACACTTATTGGATGTCTGTATGTACTGGTCACTTAACGAAACACGAACAGCCTGTTGCATTGGAGGCGGCGTGAGGTCAGCTACTTCGACGGCCTGGCTAAGGTCGAACGATTGACTAAACGCACGAGGGGCATACCCTGCAAGCACAACGAATAGGCCCACGAGAGCCAAGGAACAACAACGAATAAAACGCATCTGAATCACCATCTTGTTAGTGAAAATAAACAACCGCAGCGTTAACTGCCAGACGGCCGCAAGGTACAACTGCGGTGTCCACAGTCAACTTATAAATGGGCGGCTGACAATGAAAAGTACGCGAAGAAGGTGGCAAGATTCGAGGCTTTGAGGTGTACCCCAATCGCTAGACACGATTAATGTACAGGCCACGTCTTCCGGTGCCGCGCCCTTCATGATCTTGGACCAGTCCTGGGGCTTTGGAGCGGAAGACTTCTTGTTATCAGGGAAAGGTCACCAGAATAGCCCTAAACCGTGCCAGGATGCGATCAGCTTGATTCTGAGGCGGCTCTCCACCTGCTTTTTGCGCGTGGTGATCTCCGGCGTCGTGCCGCAACCGGTGCGGCTGCTGATTCCCGTTTTTCGGAGTCTAAATAGTTTCCGATAATTACCCTTAACGGTCATCTTACACTGGCGGTGGACGAGGGTTTCTGAGCTCCAGATGACCTGGCCCCCAGCACCATACGTGCGTACCAGGGGCTGTGGCGCCGCTTCCATGCATGAGCGCTGGAACAAGGATACACCCCACTGCCCGCAGCAGCAGAGGTCGTGGCAGTGTATCTGACGGACCGCGCAGACAAGTCTCACTCCTGGCGTGTGTCCACGCTCAGCGCGATCAAGCAGGCGCACGAATGGGCGGGGCACCCTTCGCAAGCAACTCACCCAGCGGTAGTGCGTCCATATTCGGCATGCCCAGCCGCACGGTTGCACGACGCATCGCGGCGGCTGCCCGGCATGCCGGGCTGGATGGCCGATTCACGGGTCACTCGCCGCGGGTGGGAACGGCGACAAGCTGACGGACAAGATACCCTACAAACACCGTGATTACTGGCGGACACTGCTACTGGATGCCTAGCCTCCATTACCGAGAGCTGGCACTGAAGTGAGTCCTGAGGTCCTCCTGAATAGGGCGAGAGCATCCAAGCCATGGAGGGGCAGCCATGTCGCCTGCTCACGCCGCCACAGACCCTCAGAATCGCCGCAGATGGCGGCTGATCGGGTATTAGCCCGGATAAATCACCAGGGTATCGACAATGGGAACCATAGCTCCACGTAAGTGTATGATGTGCAATCAGTTATAACCATCCTTTGCACTGCAAATGAGCAAAACAGACTGTCATACTGAAGAGCTTCGTTTCGAGGACTTGGGACGGCGTAAAGTGGTCGGAAAGTTCGACGCCAATTGGTAGATATAACTGGTTGTTGTGTAAAGACTTACAAGATTTTCGGACAAGCACTAGCTATACCCGGCATGAAATCTGTAACGGCCATTGGAAAGAAAGAAAAGGTAAGACTCCCCTTCATGACCTTCGAACTCGTGAGACACGCGATTGAATCCGCCCCTCGAGTTCTTACCGGTTAGCAACCGGAGTATTACGTACTGACCTTCAACGCTACCCCGCAGCACTTCCTGCACTTGTAGCACAACACTGGAACGAAACCCATCTCGAGGCACCAGTGAATCGTACCGGTCGACAACCGTTGCAATGATTGCCACCTCCGACCTCGCTGCTAGGCCAGCAAGAGACCCCTGCCCCGGAACGCCCCGCACCACTCTCTCGAGATCAAACCCGGCCTCCTTCAGGCGGGATACCGTTTCAAACGTATACCCGCTCATTAAGATGTTCACTCCTATTAGCGCCCCGATACTCCTGCCGCCGCGGGCGTTTAGCGCCGGGTCTTCGCCAGGGTCCAGCTTGTTCCAAGCCTCCAGTATTCTCTGCGCATCTCCGAATTGCCCCCTGGCTCGCAGGAACGCTTCCAATGCCCCTTCAGGATCACCCGGTAATGAGGGCTTGGGGTTATCCTGGGCCACTCCGGAGGCAGGCAGAGCCCAAAGAGCCGCGAGCACGAGAAACAACCCGCGTACAGAATACGGCGTAATCATCATGTGTAAGGCCCTAGCGGGCAGTTGGTGATCAGCTCAGCCAGCGACAGCAGTAGGCGCTTGCTCGCCTCATATAGGACAGCATCGCTCAGCCGGGATATGCCTGACACCAAGCCGGCGTATATGGCCTTGCTGGCTGGCGGATGATAATTGCCGGATGTGGGTTAAGCTCAGTTGGCCGGAAGGTGTTCTAGAGACGACCTGGCTGGTGCTGGATGGACAAAGCGGTGCTATGGTGGCTACGACAACGTTGCCAGTGCATGTGGATATGTACGCTATCCGCGGCGGGAAGGCTTACGGGACAATCTACGACGAGGAAACCGGCGTGGAGCTAGTAGCTGCTTGGAACATTGTGCCCTGATGCCACAGGGGCCGGGGATGAGGGCATGACGCGGGGCTGACGGCGCTCAATCCTTTCCCCCGACGTGTTATTATCGGAAATGTTTTAGGCCTTGAAAAACGGGAATGAGCGACGGGGCGGGTGCTCTGCACGGGGGTGAATAAGCGCCGCACCGTCTACTACCGTATGGGAAGCCTGCCGGAATGTCTATTACATCGAGCGTTCCGTCGGACCCTCCTCGAAAAGGATCGCAGGATCACGGGCAGACGACCTGGTACAAGACGGGCGCGGAGATGCAGGAGGATCTCAATGCTTGCCTGGAAACCTACAATATCCAGCGACCACACCGTGGCGTGGAGAGACGGACGCCCTGGGAGGTCTTCAAGGCCGGGACCCAGCACCGGAAGCCCTCAGCCAAGAAGGAGGTCAAGCGCGCAGTGGCAGACCGAGTGCCAAGTGAATACTGTACTGGTACAGTCCGAGGTTGTGTCGGGCGGCTGGTAGCTAGTGGGTAAGTTCGCAGAGTGATGCGTGCAGCGCAGGATCAGGGCGGTCATCACTTCTACCAAATCGCAGGACTCGGCCTGATTGACACCACACAGATTTGTTGGGGCACCACTCTTCTTCCTTCGGCGGCCCCTGTCAGCGATCCCCAGACCTATGCTATGCATCAGAGAGAATAAGACGCTCCCAGTTTCACCGATGGCCGCACTCTGTACCTGTTGTGCCTGGACAGGGGGATGTATGCTTGGAATTCGCCGTTAACGGCCAAGCGGTCCGCAAAGGGTATGACTAGACGTATTCCTGCCTCCCAAGTACCAAAACGATCCCGGTAATCTGTGCCAGGACGGCCGTCAACGCCGGCGCCGCCCACGTAATGGACCTGGAGGAAATGATATGACAGCCCGGTAAAGAGATCCAAGGGAAAGGCGTGAGGGTTTGCATAGAATCGCATGCCGGCTGTGTAGCTACGGTAAGAATAAGTAATGCAGTCCATGCATGTTTTGGAAATCTTGCTGATGCCGTCATTCCAGTACCCCACATAGAATGCACCGTTTATAGCAATTAGTCCGCTATAAACGGTTGCCAGCCTACTGTCGAGTTGCACTTCGGTGGATGACGCATACTTGGGTAGATCAAAGCTCTTCTCCTGAAGGTTTCGGATAACCCCACTCTTTACTGAAATGGTTGGTAGCGACTGTTGTGCTGCTGCGACCGTTACAAGCATCATGCTGAAGCCAAGTGTCAGCATGACCTGTCGCATGGTTGTCATTGTGACGTCAGAATGGCGTAGATAGTGATTCGCGGATCTTCTCATTTCAGCAGCGTCATGAGCTTGCTCTCGGTAAATGCGTCTGCCTGGAGCCGGTAAACGTACGTACCGCTGGGAAGATTCGACGCATTCCATGTGACGCTGTGGATTCCAATTTCCAACGATCCGTCGAGTAGTTCGGCTACCACCCGCCCGGTCATGTCATAGACGACCAGTGAAACCTTGGATGCCTCTGGTAAGGCAAACTGGATTTCTGTTGACGGATTGAACGGGTTGGGGTAATTGCCCTCAAGGGCGTAACTGTCCGGTAACACCTGTTGCTCCGCTGGACGCCTCTGCTGGAGGTTTTCATCCGCACCATTCTTCAGAAATCTACCGGCTATTGTGTAGACGGTCTTGTAGGCAATCTTGCTGCTGGAGTTTGTGCTGCTGACTCCGTGGCGTGCGTTGTCGGTTACCGTAAGCTTAAGCTCAAAGTCGAAGGAGCTGTTGGCCATCCGGGAATAACTTGGTTCGGAGCCTCCGAATGCCCATGTACCGCAGCTGGCCTCGCGGCGCCACCCGCACAGTGGCTTGTATTCCCACTGATAGGCGTAGGGGGGATTGCCGCCCTCGACGCGAGCTTCCCAAGTGCCGTTTTGCCAGTTTCTCAACGAATCCGGCCCAACGATTTCAACCGTATCGATAGCGACCGAACCCCCTCCCCCTGCATCCCCATTCCCTGGCGTATCTCTAATTGTTATGCCGTGGCCTGAGAATGCGCTTCTAATGATGCTGTCATTGCTCCCGCCATTGTGCTCACGATCCGCCAGAAGCATGTTGTAGCCGAAGGCCTCGAAAGTGCGGGCATGAGGCGTAATCTGCAAGGCTGTGAAAGCCAATCGGTCAGCTGTTGTTGGGTCGGTTGCACCACGGACATCCCAGATAGCCCCCCCGATCACCTGACCGTTCCAGTAAAAGTCATTCGACGGCGAAAATGTAAGCGAATTGTCCAGATTCCGGCTAAGGCCTACACTTTCTCCAAAGATCGGGTCTTCTGTGAAGGAACACGCAAAATAGTCAGGGATACCTTCGTCCATGGCACGGGTTTCGAGCTCGAAGGAGCCCGAAGAGATAGGTGCGCCGTAGATCGCAGCGATCACATTATGTGTGTATTCATGATAGATCAGATCGCTGGCCCTGGCCCACTCAAAGCCCCCCTGTGATCCGAAGTAGAGATTACTACCGTCGGCTCGTCCGTTAATGCTAGGGCCTTGAGCGACATAGGCGCCCATTTGGTAATCCATATCATCGAAGTTGAAGGGGGAGGCTTTGTAGATGTCGTGCGCCCTGTGTACATGGTAGCGCACGTTAGATGCGTCGGGCACATTGTCCGATATGCTCCCACTCCAGTGGAGATTGTTTTCCACCGTTCCGGTCGGCACAAATCGGTCAGAGAAATGAGTGATTGGGTCATTGGCAAATAAGTTGTTAGTATACTCGTAGAGCTTGACCCATTCACTTTCCAGTGGAATTCTCAAGAAATAATGGCCCGTGGCCAAGAACATCGAGGCCGAATAATCGCCATTCTCGTCGGTATAAAAAGAGTGGCTCTACCCCTGTTTTAGTGGGTACTCTCACCTGCGGACGCTTTCGGGGTATAGATCTAGGCCTCCGAGGTGAAAGTAAATGGCGTTAGCAAACCGCCGTTTGTTGCGGAAGCCCCTACTGCGCACTTTGATTGTTTTGATCCGGCTGTTGATGCCTTCCGCAGGGCCATTGCTCACCTTCAGGATGATCGCATTGAGGATACCCCACAGGTGTGTCTTGATGGTTCTGGCGGCTGCCTTGACCGGTTCCAGCCGGCACCGCATGGCCCACGACAACCATCGCTCCCAACCCTTGCGCGCCCATGTGCGGTGGACATAGTGCCACAACTGCAGGGCCATTTCCTTGATAGCCCACGCGCGGGCCGTCTTCAACGTGCTGGTACGCAACTGCTGGAAGCGCGCCTTCTGCTTAGCAGACATGTTGGCCGGGTGAGTCAACCAATCATACTTGGTTCCCTTGAGGTCTTCCAAGCCTTCCTTCATCAACGCCCGGTGCTCCTGGCGCCGAACCTTGTCCACGGCAACTCCCAGACATTTCACTACGTGGAATTTGTCAAAGGCCACCTTCCGTTGCGCCTCTGGCACATGCTCCAGCGTGGCGTTGATGTAGGCCGGCCACATGTCCATGCTGACACTCTCGATGCCCTCCAGCTGCTCCAAAGTGAGCCCAGCATACCAACGCGTAAGTGTTTCTTTCTTACGGTCTTCGCCCACATGCAGCACCGTACCCGCCTTCGCATCCGAAACAATGGTGACATACGCGTGGCGCTTGCGAAAAGAGGTCTCATCCACGCCAATATGGGCAACATCCCGTTCCTTCCTCCGCGCAAGGCCGCGTTGCACCGCGCGCTGCATGATCCCGTCTATCGCATTCCAGCTCACCCCCATCAGACGGGACACCGCCGATACACTCGCCTCCTGCAGCCAATCAATCACCAGCGTCTCAAACCCTGCAGTGAACCGTGACATAGGTTCCGCCCACGGAACCGACACGGTGCGCACTCCATGCTCCGGACATTCCACGCGGGGAAGTTGCGCAACCACCATCGTGCGATACTCGCACAAATCCAGGTGACGCCATTGCCGAGAACGGTGGTCGTAGCCCGGACACGCCAAGCCGCACTCCGGACAAGGCAGCTGATGGCCGTCCTCGCAAGCCACATGAATCCGGACTTCTTGCGCCTCATGCGCAAACGTCACCTCGGAAATCTTCCAGGGAGCCTGGATGCCCAAGAGGCAACCTATATCATCAGTCTTTAGTTGCGACATATCGTTGATGGGGTTGGTGAACGTGTGTACCATCATGATGATGGCCTCGAAACAGACAAGAAGCGGGTATGAATCCGCATCATCTCATTTCGTTTCCCGTTGAATACAACACTGCACCCATCTAATTAGGGGAAGAGCCAAAAGAGTTTATGAACCTGCCTCCGACATCGAATACTTTGATGTTCCTCGTTGAGAACGAGGCGTTCATAGTGTTGTCATTGTGATCTGTGGGGAAGTAGACACCTGTAATTTGGCCCTGCAGGGTTACCAGCGGCGAATGTTTCCTGTCCTCCCTAACCGTTGAAGTCGTATCCGCCGCGTGCGCATGGGCTTCGCGTACGTTGTTGGAAGTACGCACAACCTTTCCGCTGTGTGCGTCGACATAGTAGCTCACGTAACGCAGCGGACGCAGCGAGAACAACCCCACCTTCCAGGTTAGATAGAACCGAACTTCTTCCGTCCCCACAGGGAGAATGATCAGCTCTGCGTTGTCTCGTACCTCGGCAAGATCTTCATTGAAGACCTCCCTGGCCGCGCTGATTGCTGCTGCAAATGAGAGGGTGGGGTTAGTGACTACCTCCACATTCTGGTACGAACGGCCACCCAGCGTGATCACCTCACCATGCGGATTGATGCTGTACCCGACCTCAGCCCACTCTACTGGTACACCTTGGTGTATCTGCCGAAAGGACACGAACCACATCTTTCCGTCTGTGTAGGCGCGTTGCAGTTGCACCTGGTGGGCATCCAGCTTGAGGATGGGTGATCAACGTCAATACATGATGGGGCTGGCGACAATTAAATTTGGATTAAGAGAGAGGCCGAGCTTCGAGGCGGAGCAGCGAGCTGCGGAGCCTCGAAGCTCGAGGCCGAACAGATTGTTTTCGGCCCTATTCCGCAGTGCGTGACGGCGGACGTGACAGGTGTTTCCGATGGAAGGGGCGCCCGCATACAGCCGGATCGGAAGGACCATCCACCCGCACATGAGAACAAGCAGGCCCTGGGACATCCCGTATCCTGTCCTGAAGCTTCAACACACGGCCAGCTGCCTCTCAGAGCGTGCAAATCGTCTCTGGACGGACGATCGTGTGCCTAAGGCCGCGTAAGCGGTGTCTGGAGGGCTGCCAATGGGCCTAAATGAGCTCGTACAGGCCCCTCTTCGCACAAACGGCCGGGTTTGGTCACCTACCGTCCTAAAACACCGGCAAACAGCCTGCGGACTGCTGCGCAGAGCGTGTAAATCGCCCCCGGACGGACAGTGGTACGGATAGGGTCGCGGAATCGCCGCGTGAGGCGCCTTTATCCGGCCAAGAAGGGCGCTTACATCGACATTGGCACGGGTGCCCGAGTTTGCCAAGTGTCCCGAACTGGCGCCAGGCGCTCACCTCGCGCCTTCCTGTAAGCTCTGGGACCACATCCCAAGGCAGGACCGCGGACGCTGCCTACTCAGGGTGCAGGTTCACCCGCGGCCTGGGCTTCACTCTGGGCCTCTTGGCGCCGCTTGGAGGCCTCCAGACGGTAGCTGGGCACGTTCAGCTCCAGAATCACGCTGTGATGTACCAAACGGTCTATGGCCGCGGCCGTCGTCATCGGGTCCTTGAAGATGCGCTCCCACTGGCTGAAGGCCAGATTGCTCGTAAGCAACACGCTGCCCCGCTCGTAGCGCTGCGACAGCAGCAGGAACAGCACCTCCATCTCCTGGCGGCTGTGCTGCACGTAACCGATGTCGTCGATAATGAGCGCCTCAAAGCGGGCGAGCCGCTTCAGGAGCTTGGGCAGGCGCAGCTGCTGTTTGGCCCATAGCAGCTCCTGCACCAGTGTGCTGCAGTTGTAAAAGATCACGCGACGCCGCTGAAAGATCAGCTCCCGGCCCAGGGCACACACCAGGTGCGTCTTGCCGCTGCCGGGAGGGCCGAAGGCCAGAACGTTCTCCTTGCGGTCCAGGAAGCCTCCCTCCAGGAGCACACGCAGGTGGTGATCTATCCGCAGGGGCAACCGGCCACGATCGAACGTGTCCAGCGTCTTCTCCAGCGGCAGCCGAGACGCACGCAGCCAACGCTGGATGCGGTTGCTGTGGCGCTCCTGCTGCTCCTGTTCCACCAGCTCCAGCAGAAAGCGCTCAAAACTCATGGCCTCCCGGCGGGCCGTATCGGCCTTCTCCCTGAAGCAAGCACGTATCGCCGGCATACGGAGCTCCTTGAGCCCTGCCTGCAGGGACCGCTCCAGCTCTGCTGCCGAGAGTGTCTTCATCGCACTGCGGTCGTCGTGAGCGAAGCCGTCGTCGATGGCTCCAGAAGGCCGTCATACGTGCTCAGATCCACCACAGGAGGCGCTACCAAATAATCCGGAACTTGCAGCGTCCGGTCCAGCAGCGCCTCTACGGCCTCTGCCGTAATGGCCTCCTTGCCCTTCAGCAGCACGCTGAGGGCGGCATCTACGCCCGATTCGCTCTCCTTGGCCGCCAGGTGCAGCACACGCAGATACGCCTTGTCGGCCTTCAGAGGCGCTTTGTGCGCCCGACGCAACGCGTCATAGGCCATCCGGAACCGGTGGGTGGGAAAGAGATCGGCCCGGTACCGGTAGTGGGCAAACGCACCCGGTTTGCGCACCAGCGAGTCGATCACATGCCGATACTCGATCCGGTGCTTGCTTCTTCCATGCAGCCGCGGCATGCGCTCCATCAGACGCTGCCCGAACCGCACCTCGACCGCCTCGCCGAAGAGACGGATGTCGACCTGTTCGCCGATAAGTCGGCTCGGCACCGAATAGCTGTTGTTCCGCACCCGGATCGTGCTGCCCTTCGATACCCGCACGCGCATCGCCTTGTAGCTTTCCAGTCGGCGCTCCGGAAGCGGCCCCAGATAGGCCCGCTCCTGCTTGAGGCGCTCCTTGCGCGGCGCATTCAGCTGCGCAAACAGCTGCTCGAGGAAAGCCTCATAGGCCTGCCGGCTCTCAAAGTCATGGCTTCCGCGCAGGATGAGCTGGTTTTTCATGGCCAGCTTCAGCCGGTAGTGCCGCTGCTCTACCTTGCCGTTCTCGTGCGGACTCCGCACCTGCGTATGCCGCGCTTCCATGCCGCAGTGGCGCATCAAGGCCTGGTAGCGATCCGTAAAGGCCTCGCCGCCGCCACGCTGCAGCTTGCGTACTGCAGCGCTCAGGGAGTCCGTCTGGTGCAGCCTTGGCACGCCTCCACAGGCGTGAAGGGCCTGCTGCAGGCCCTCCGAAAGCGCCTCGAAGCTCTCCGATCGGCAGACGGTACCGGTCTCCCAATTGGAATACGGCAGCACGAAGTGGTACAACAGATGCGGAAGCGGCGCCCCCCGGATGGTCACGCCCAGCCCGTTCATGCACGTAAAGTCCGATTGGGCTCGGTCTCCCGGCTCATATTCCTGGGCAAAAAACACCTCCTTCGCCGGGCCTTCCGTGGCTCTCCACTGCTTGACCCGCCGCTGCAGCGTGCGCAATTGACCCGGCTGGAACGTGCCCGGATGCCGGCGCTGCAGCTCGCCAAAAAGCGCCTTGACCTCCAGGTTGGGATTAACCTTCAGAAAAGCCTTGACCTCCTCCCACACGGCAGCAAACGGATCCTTGCGCGTACGCCACGTGTGCGGCTTCTTCGTCTCGCTTGGCAGCTTGCCCAACCGCACGTACTTGCGCGCGGTAGTCTCGCACATGCCGGCCTTCGCCGCTGCTGTCGCTATGGGCTCTCCCTTCTTCAATACCAACCTGCGTAAAAGCAGGACCTGCGCATCCTGTACCATCTCGATTGTGGATTGACTGAACTAACCGCCAGTCCACGCACAAGACGACCTCAGGTCCCGCTATTTTTAATTGTCGCTGTCGTTATTAATAAATGTCGCCAATCAGATGGGACTGAAGTCGTCGAGCAACTGGTGAGTCACGCGGTCGATAGCCTGTGGGCTGAGACGCCTGTGATCGATCCCATGGTCGCTCAGATGCACCGAAGGATTTAAAACGTGGCGGGCAGCACCAGTCGTCGGATCGACCTTCACCATAAAGGATCGTCCCTGCTTGTCTTGCAGAGACATGTAGTCTTGTCCATAAGACGCGTAATAGGGACATAGGACTAACAATAAAGCGATAATAAGACGGTTCATCGTGTTCTCCACTCGGATTCTGTTAAGATCATTTTGGCCGTTTTCCGAAGTGTCTCGGCTCCCGTGCTGGCTGCAACCGGTAGGCAAACGGAAACGACGCTAAGGTACCTTAATACTTGGTGATTATATAGTTAACTGAAACCTTCTTCCCGATCGGCCGTATGAGGGGGTAAACCAGATCGGGGAAATCATGGCGGTTAAATCGGGGCCTGGGCGCAGTTATCGCAAGGGAATCAGCATGGTCAAACTGGCCGAAATGTTTCCGAATGAGGAGGCGGCCGTCCTGTGGTTCGAGGCTGTGATTTGGCCGGACGGTCGTGTGTGCCCGCGCTGCAAGGGCACAGACACGTATGCGGGCACACACAGGCAAATGCCGTACCGCTGCCGTCGGTGCAAGCGGTTCTTCTCGGTGCGCACAGGTACCGCATTGGCCAGTAGCAGACTGCCATTGAAGAAGTGGGTATGGGCCATTTATCTTGAAATGACTTCTCTGAAGGGCGTCTCCAGCATGAAGCTCCACCGCGACCTCGATGTGACGCAGACTACGGCCTGGTTCATGTTGCAGCGCGTACGGGCCGCCTTTGCGCCACTGCTGGCTGCTGCGTTCGAGGGACCGGTGGAGGCCGACGAAACGTACGTGGGTGGCTTGGAGAAAAACAAGCACGAGCACAGGAAGCAGAAAGCCGGACGCGGTCCGGTAGGCAAGACTGCGGTGGCCGGCCTGAAGGACCGTGCAAGCGGACAGATTCGGGCCGAAGTGGTGGAGAGCACGGACGCAGCGACCTTACAGCAGTTCGTCTACGATAACACCGAGATCGGCACAACGGTCTACACTGACGAGGCGCACGCCTACAAGGGCATGATTGGGATGCAGCACGAAACCGTCAAGCACTCGGTCGGCGAGTGGGTCAACGGCATGGCGCACACGAACGGGCTGGAATCATTCTGGAGCATGTTCAAGCGGGCGTATCATGGTACGTACCACCACTTGAGCAAGAAGCACTTGCAACGCTACGTGCACCAGTTTGCGGGCAAGCACAACGTTCGCACAATGGATACGCTGGAGCAAATGCAGCACGTCGTGGCCGGTATGGTGGGCAAACGGCTCATGTACAAGACGCTGACAGCGTAGCATAGCGCACCAACCAAGCGGATCAATCAATACCGGAAACAAGGCACTGAAATGACAAAAGACGACCGGCAGGAGCGCAAGCGTAAGCGCTTGCAGGACAAGTGGGACAACACACCAGCTGCGAATCCGCGCTACGGCGGGTTAACGATACTGGAAGCTACGCGCGGCAGTTTTTGAAGGGCGGGAGACAGGAGGCACCGAAGGCCAAGACAGCTGCCCAGGACGAAGCAAGTTTCAGTTAACTATATAATCGCCTAATACTTTCACCACCCCTTGGGACCAAAGAAGAAGAGTAGTGAAGAAGAAGAGAAAAACAGCAGCTTGTGCCAACAAAAATGGCTCTTCCCCTAATTAGTGATTGCCCGAAAAAGGCCTATTGGGAGCAATATGCGGGCAGATTGTGGATGGGCGGTAAGCCTGTAGTCGCGGTCAGGGGTGTGCGCAAGGCGCGCAGCCCCCGAATATGAGTGGATTCGGCACAAATCCGTGGCCTTCAGCCAGCTTTTCATGCCATTGCACTACAAAGAGGATATAGGTTTGCGCTCTCCCCATTGCAAGGAGTCTGGCTTGCTCCCGTGACGGCGCTTGGTAGGGCCTTACTGCGCCCTACTGCGTGCCTGGTGCCACTTTCGTCGGCGCGCTTCCTTCTGCTTCAGAACCTGACCTATGCGGTGCACATTGGTGGCCACCACTACCAGTGCCAGCGTCCTGTCGAAGCCGGTCTTGCCATGGGTGCGCACTAGTGCCATCCCCCGGTGATGGAGGTTATTGATCGCCGACTCTACGGCCGGGTGTTGACGCCGGGCTGCCACGAAGTCCGGATGGGTCTCCCGTTCGCGGTCCGCTTCACGGAGCCGCCCCTTTCGGGGCATCACGTTTAGGTCCAACAACTTGTCAAGCTGCTCGCGATTCTCTGGCGTGTAAAACCCCTTGTCCATACTGCATGATGCCAGCGCCGGGTAGCGCCGCTTCGCCTCTGCAAGGAACGGCACGATCATGTCCTGGTCGCCACCTTCGTGTTGCACGTAGTGGCGCAGAATGAATTGGTGCTGATCCTCCAGCACGCACACCGGTACCCCCAACTCTGCCATCACGCCCGCCTTCCCTTTGTCGATCCAGCGCGTGTGGGGCTCATGCACGGAGAAGAGCTTCTGGCCGTGCGGAATCTTCTCGCCCTTGATCAAACGGCGCGACACCTGGTCTATCAGCTGCTCTCCAGTCCGCAAATACCACGACACCTCCGCGCTTTCAACATCGTTTTGCCTCAATATCGCCTGCGTGGCCGCTGCCTTCGACACGATAGTGCGGCAAAGTGCCAGGTAGTTTGCCACTTTCGACGTACTACGCCACTGCCGGGAAGTGCGCACGCGATAAAAGGCGCGCTCCATTTTCTTGATCCAGGCCTGCGACTTGCGCCAGCCCGCTATCGCATGCTGTTGGCAAAGACGCGCCAGCTTCCTGATCAGACGGCGCAGCGCATCCCACAGCAAACGGACATCGGTGGGCCACTCCACATGGGTCTTCGCAACCGCTGAGTCGGCCCGGCAGTGAAGCGGATCCGATGACCTGTGCTTCAACAGCTGATGCCCACGGGCCACCACCACCGCATTGATCTGCCGCAGCGCTTCCTCGGTAAGCAGACGCACGTTGTCAATAACGGTCTGCAGGCGATACTGGTGCTTATCTCCAAAATCTGCATGTCCCAGCATCTGGCGCAACGCCGTGTGAAAGTTCGCCAATTCCACCAGACGGTCGAAGTCGCAGTCGAGCGCCTTCTGCAGCGTGCCCAGCACGAAGATCCGCCACAGGCACAGGCCCGGGCGACCACGCCGCAAATTGACCTTCGCGCCTAACTGCTCCCGCAGAATCGCGAACACCCGCTCGCGGGTCTCGCGGTGCATATTCTGATTGAAAGTGCCACCCCAGTCTGATTGAAGGTGCCACCCTAATCTGATTGAAAGTGCCACCCCTGGCGGCCGGATTTTGCCGGGGTGTGTTCTATCGAATCAGGGCGTCTTGTGGGGCGCTGGAGCTTTGCCAAGCCTGAGGGCTTTCGTTGTGCTTTTCCACCAAACGAGCGCACAACGATGCCCCAAGCACGAACCTCCATGCGACAATTCCGAGACGTACTTCGCTACTATCACCGGGAAGGCTACAGCAAGCGCCTGATCGGAGACTCGTTGCATCTTGCCCGAGCCACGGTGCGCAAATACCTCTGCCGTGCAGAGGTGTTGGGACTGCGTTGGCCGCTGCCGGAGGGGCTCACCGACGATGTGTTGGAAGCGATGTTCTTTCCGGAGTCCCGGTCCGCGGCCAAGGCCAGGTACCAGCCGGACTGGGAGGCGGTTAACAAGCAAATGTCCAGGAAGCACGTCACTTTACGAATGGTGTGGGAGTCGTACCATGCCGCCTTCCCGGACGGCTACAGCTACAGCCACTTCTGCGCACTCTACAAGACGTGGAGCGCGTCTCAGGAGGTGGTCATGCGCCTGGAGCACAAGGCGGGCGACAAGCTGCTTGTGGACTTTGCCGGCACCACCGTAAACCTCATTCATCCGGTCACGGGCAAGGCTACCAAGGCCCAGATCTTCGTAGCCACGCTGGGCTGCTCCAACTTCACGTATGCGGAAGCCGTCCCGGATCAATCGCTGTGCAGCTGGATCACGGCGCACGCGCGCGCCTTATCGTACTTCGGCGCTGTGCCGAAGGCGATCGTCTGTGACAATTTGAAGGCTGCCGTCAAGAAGGCGCACCGCTACGATCCAGAGCTCAATCCAACCTACCAGGACTTCGCTACCTACTACGACACCAGCATTTTGCCCGCCCGCGTTCGAAAACCTCGGGACAAGTCTTTGGAGTCTGGATGCGACCTGTAGGATTCATGATGAGGCCGTAGGTGTGGTTTGTGTTTTGGGGCTGATTCTGTACATTGCGAAGGTGCGCTTTCTGGCAGGAATCTGGTGGAGGTCAATGCCTCTGCCCTCCCGGGCTCGTATTCCTACCGTGGTAGCGTGTATGGCGAGTTCGGCGGCGAGTTCTGTGGCGGTTTTGTACCCCTGTGCGCGCATCTTTTCGCGTTGCCGCTCGATTCCTCCGGGCAGGTTATTCCGTACGCGAATGTTGCGAATGCGTTTTGCGTTGAACCGTCCTCCCAGGCTGTCGCGGTGCCCGCGCAGGTCCAGCTCCTCGGCGGCTCGGGTATCATCGTAGCCTGCTTCAAGTAGTGCGTCCAGTTCGACCAGGGCCTGCTTCGAGGCATCGCGACGGATGACCGTTGCGCGGGGTCGGGGCAACTCTACCGGAGGCAGCTCGTGGGTGCGTCCGCCACGCAAACGCAGTCCGACGTTCACCTGGTATCCACTTCGGGTCACGGTGATGTCCTCGATGAGCAGTCCCAAGAGACGCTTCCGGTCCTCGTTGGTGGTACCGGCCGCGTCCCACACCCTGCCAAAGTCGCTGGCCAGCGCAAGGATGCGCTGGTCCAACTCGGCATCGGGCATGCTCATTTGGGCTTTTACATACCGCTCTCGTTCTCTGACAGCTTCACCATGGGCTTTCAGGCGGGCTTCCCATTCGGTCTCCAGCGTCGCGGACACGAGGCGGTTCGACGGGTCCACTTCCATGTACCTTCGACGGGCCAGATCCACCTGGTGCCGCAAGCCTTCAATATGGTTGATTCTCTGGCGGTCTGCCGTGGCAAAGTCGCTGCGCAGCTGCTCGCGTACCATCAGGGAAAGCGCCAGATTCTCCCGGTTAACCGCGGCGACAACAAAGCCGCATACCGCCGCATCCAGCACGTCTCCACGCATGCTTTGGCATGTACGCGTGCCGCGGCGAACAATGTTCTCCTTGCACAGATAGTACCAGTTGATATCCTTGCAGCCGGAATAGTTGTAGTTCACGCGCATCCTGTGACCACACAGGCCGCAAATGATCCGGGATTGAAGCAAGGCCGCCCCCTTGCGTGGCGACGGCATACGCTCGGCCCCTCGAAGGAAGCTCGCCGCGTTCATGCGAAGGGTCTCCTGGTTGTGCAGATATTCCTCCCAGTCAATGTACCGCACATGGGCATCAGGGATACACACCAGCCACTGGTCCATGGGCAGGCGGGTATGCTGCACGGACCCGTCCGGGCGTGTGCGCGTGCTCGTGCGGCCGTAGGCGTAGCAGCCGGCATAGCGGGGATTATGGAGGATGCGCTGAATCTGGTTTTGATTGGGCACGCCCCAGTGCACTTCACCGCTACCCGTGCGGGGCCGCGAAGGCAGGCGAATCGCTTGTCGCCGGAACCACTTGGTGGCCTGCATGGCTGATCCCAGTCGCCGGAAGGTCTTGAATACCAAGGCAATCGCTTCGGTGATGGATTGATCCAGATCCAATACGATCTTGTCTGCATCGGTGTATGCCAACCCGATGGGCAAGGGCAGCTTGAGCTCTCCGCGCAGCGCCTTGGAGCGCTGGCCCCCGACCATGCGTTCGCGAATGCCGCGCAGTTCGTACTCCGAAAGCTGTCCCTTGAGGCCGAGCGGCATCCAATCGTTGATGTCACTTACGTCATAGATCCCATGTTCGTCCAGGATGAGGGTCTTCGCCACGGCTGCGATCCGAAGCAATTGATGCCATTCGGCATTGTCCCGGCACAGGCGCGATACCTCGAGGCTGAGCACCATGCCCACCTCTCCGGCACCGACACGCGCGCGCAGATCCTGGAATCCCGTGCGATTGGCACTGGTGGCGCCGGACTTGCCCTGATCCTCGTCAATGACGTCAATCCGGTCCTCGGGCCAGCCCAAGGCAATGGCACGTCTGCGCAGGTCATACTGGCGGAATTGACTTTCCTTGTTGGTCTGCACCTGATGAAGCGAGGACTGGCGGATATACAGGCAGGCCCGGCGGTTGAGATGGTCGGCGGTGATCTTATGGGATGAGGGTCTGGGCATAGGCAACACGCAATGAGTGGATGAGATGGCAGCTCATGGACGCGGCCTGCCTAAGCAGTGGAGCTGATGGTGCGATGGGTGCAGGCACGCTCGGAGCACAGATGCCCGGCACCCGTGCAGAAAGCACCAGCGCGCGCGCCAGGCCATGGTGGCACACCATGGAGATGGCCTGGCTGTGCAGGCCACTGAGCCACCGCTGGCGCCACCGGCCATAGCGATGGGTGTCCTGGCAATGGAGCACTGCGTCATGAGCGCTTTCCAGAGTTTTTTTTAACAGTGCCCGGTGAAGGCCGCTGAAGTGGATGGTCACATCGAAGCGTTCGCGTATCAGCTCGGCGAGTTTGCGGACGCTGACGGCGCCATGCGTGGCCCGGTAGTCCTCGGCAAAATCCAGGATCTCGGGCGTGATCTTGCGGGGTCCCCGTGGCCCGCGACGCCCCGGAATCAGGGCCTGCAGGCCGCCTTCCCGGAAGGCGCGCTTTGCGCGCACACAGGTAGGTACGGACATGCCGAACCGGGCCGCGACCTCTTCAAGGGTCGTGTCTTTCTTATGAGAGCGTATCATCTCGTAGCGGACCTGCAGGAGGTCTCGCGGATCGAAGAAGGGGCTGCCTTCAAACAGGGGATCGGAGACCGCTTCCGGGTGCGGGTTGAGGGTTCCGGACTTGCGCAGGCGTTCGCTTTTGTTGTTGGACATACCGTCAAGAGTAATGATCACCATGGAATATACACACTGCTTTGGAACGCGACAACAATACGCACAGAAGAGCGATACATTGCGGCTATGCGGCACTTCATTTGCAGCGATGTTGCGTAATTCTTGATCATACTGTTGCATTAATGTTGATCACCTATAAGCGTGTCCACCAGCGACCTCAGTGCCACAAGATCGTCTGCCCGAAAGAGTGCACGGCCCGCCGATGCCCGCTCGAAGTCGTCTACCACGCGCAAGTCTGTCCACGCTCTGGGCAAGCACCGCAGCGTGTCCTCATCCACGATGCAGCGCACCAGCTGCACATTGCCGGTCGTCAGGCAGTATTGGCGCGGGAATCGGCGCCCGCGCCATGGATGGAAGGGATGCGTGACTTCCACACAGCCGTCTGAGCCGGCCGCCGCGACATGCTGCCGCCGTCCGGCATCCGGCAAGGATGATCCGCTGGCTTGGGCTAACGATGATTCCGGCTGCTTCGCATTTGGCAACCTGAGACAAGGCCCCAGCGGAACAAGCCGTGAAGCTGGTCGGGGGGTGGATTCTGGCGAAGCTCCACGATCGCCGGTTCTTCAGCATTGCGGAGCTGAATAAAGCGATTGCCCCGCTGCTGGAAGAGCTTAACGACAAGCCCTTCCAGAAAAAGTCCGGCTCACGACGCAGTCATTTTGTGGAGCGCGACTTGCCCGCCATGCGTGCACTGCCAGCCGTGCCGTTCACCTACAGGGACTGGAAGAAGCTGACCGTCCATATCGATTACCACATACAGCTGGACCACGCCTACTACAGCGCCCCCTACCGCTATGCGCGCAAGAAAGTGGATATCTGCATCACGGAAAACGTGGTGGAATGCTTCCTGAAGTCAAAGCTCATCGCCGCTCATGCGCGCTTGCGGCAGCGGGGACAGCGCAGCACACATAACGATCACATGCCCAAGGGGCATCGCCAGTTTATCGATCAGGAATACCACCTGGACCAGACCCGCAAGATTGGACCTGATACCTCGGCGCTGGCCTTTGCAATCCTGGCAAACCGCAAGCGCCCGGAGCACGGCTACCGCACGATCATGGGGCTTGTACGGCTACAACACACCTATCCGAAGGAGCGCCTGGAAGCGGCCTGTCGCCTTGCACTAAAGCTCGGTACCTACAACTATCCCAGTGTCGCTGCCCTGCTCAAGAGCGGGCGTGACCTGCGGGAAGCGCCCGCGGCCAATCCCCCAGCCATCCTGCATGAAAACCTTCGCGGCGGAGACTACTTCGCCGACGGATCACTGTTTGCCAACCCTGAACCTGAAACGCCCTGAGCCTATGCTACACCATCCCATTATTGACAAACTCGAACAACTTCGCTTCTACGGCATGGCCAGCGCGCTGCGTGATCAGTTGGCACAGCCCGAAAGCGACCGGCTGAGCTTCATGGAGCGCATAGGCCTCATGGTCGATCGGGAAGCCAGTGCCCGCGCAAACAGAGCCCTGAAGCTTCGATTGCGGCGCGCGCACTTGCACCAGGCGGCCTGCATCGAAGATTTGGACTTTTGCGCGCCGCGCGGGCTGGATCAAAGGCTGATGCTCGATCTGGCCAGTTGCGACTGGATCCGCCACCATCTCAATGTGATCATTACCGGCCCCACCGGTGCGGGCAAGAGCTTCATTGCCTGTGCCCTCGCCCACAAGGCATGCCTGGAAGGCTTCAAGGCCCGCTACCACCGCCTGCCGCGCCTGCTCGAAGAACTCGCGCTCGCCCGCGCGAGCGGCCGCTATCTGCAAGTCCTGCACACGCTGTCCCGGCTGGATGTGCTCGTGCTCGATGATTGGGGCCTGCAAAGTGTGACGAGCGCGCAGCAGGAATGCCTCTTTCAGATTCTCGATGACCGGATCCAGAAACGCTCCACGATCGCTACCGGTCAAATGCCGGTCGAACACTGGCACGAGACCATGCCTAACCCCACGCTCGCGGACGCCATCCTCGACCGGCTCGTACAACCCGCCTACCGCATCAAACTCAAAGGCGAATCGATGCGAAAACGACTGCTGAAAACACCAGCCCACACGCATCAATAAAATCCGTAAACTCGTTCAATTCAACCTCCGAAAACATGCATCTAACCCAGCGCGTCCACATGGCTGCAGGGTGGTAACTTTAAATCAGATTACCCTGGCACTTTCGTCAGAATACACATCGCGGTGCGTGAAGATGTCCTGCAGTCCACGCAGTACGGCCGGAATATCGTCTCTGGACCGAGCGTCAAAGCTGATCTCTCCAATGGGCGTGTGCCCAAGCTCAAACTGTGGCTCGAAGATCGCGCGCATGGCAGTAAATCGGGCGAATGTTGGGGCAGAAGCGTACTAATCACGCCAATAACGGTACTAAGATCGGAAAACGGCGCAACATTCGCTAAAACAATGCAGGCAGCCGTTGGGGAAACTGCCCCGAAAACAGCCGCTCGACACTCCAAAATGCCCGATTTTCCGCCGCACGCGCCCGTACATCCGCCCTATGCGCCCAAGACTGCCGGTCTGCAGAGCCGATCAGGCATTTTTCGGGCAAGCACTAATTAGATGGGTGCAGTGTTGTATTCAACGGGAAACGAAATGAGATGAAGCGGATTCATACCCGCTTCTTGTCTGTCTCAAGGCCATCAACACGATGGCGCACACGTTCTCTAACCCCAGCAGCGATATGTCACAACTAAAGACTGATATCGGTTGCCTCTTGGGCATCCAGGCTCCCTGGAAGGTTTCCGAGGTGACGTTTGCGCATGAGGCGCAAGAAGTCCGGATTCATGTAGCTTGCGAGGACGGCCATCAGCTGCCTTGCCCGGAGTGCGGCTCGGCGTCTGATCAACGTCAATACATGATGGCGCCGGCGACAATTAAATTTGGATTAAGAGAGAGGCCGAGCTTCGAGGCGGAGCAGCGCGCCGTGCTCTTGTTGCAAAGCCGCGGGCATGTGTACCGGGCGGGCAGGAACTGGACGCAGAAATTCTGGCGGTGGCTGGAAGGCCTTGTGCTTGACCCCGTCGATGCGTTCACGCTGCAGAGCCTTTTGAGCCAGCACCGTATGCTCGAAGCCCAGATTCGGGAGGTTGAGCAACAGATCGAAGAAGAAGCGCAGAAGGCACGCTATCAGCGCACGGTGCAGGTGTTGCAAGGCTTCCGGGGCATCGGGCTGTTTACGGCGATGCAGTTGACTTGCGAAATCGGTGACATTCGGCGTTTTGCACACCCGAAGGCTCTGATGGCGTATCTGGGACTGGTGCCGAGGGAGCATTCCTCGGGCCACCGCACCCGGCGCGGATCCATCACGAAGGCGGGCAGCACGTACGCACGCAAGGCCTTGATCTCTGCGGCCTGGAAGTATACCCACCTGCCCCGGCGTAGCCTGGCGCTGCAACAGCGCCAGCGCCACTGCGCTGCGGAAGTGGTTTCCATCAGCTGGAAGGCCCAGCGGAGACTGCACCAACGATACCGCGGCCTGATTCAGCGCAAAGCGCCCATGAAAGCCATCGTGGCCCTTGCGCGCGAACTCGTGGGCTTTCTCTGGGAAGCCCTGCAGACGGTGCCGCCGACACCATTGGCCCATGCGGCGTAAGCATGCCTGAAACATTTCTGAGAAAAGCTATGGGAAAAGGGGCCCTGAGCACGGATGGAGAATCCATGCCCCCTCTTTGCGATAGCCCTTGTGGTGAGCGCGCGATGCAAGATTATGGTAGCTCCCGACGAATTCAATATCATGCGTTACGGCCAGCACTGCTGGCTTAGCACGCGGACACCAGGTAATATAAAAAGCGGACACGCGCTTCGTAACGTAGTGGTCCGTTATTCGTTACCTAAACCGCAGGGAGGCCCCCAATGCAGAATCGGATTTACCTTGGCCTGGACGCCCACGCCAGCCATTGTGTCCTCGGAGGTATGGATACGCGTGGCAAGTTGGTGTTACGGGAGAAGTTTCCACTGACCGAAGGCAACCTGATCAGCCAGATCGTAGCCGTGAAGGCAAAAGAAAAGCTTCTGGTGTTCGAGGAGTCCACGCTGGCCACATGGCTGGCGGGACTGCTGCGGGAATACGTGGACGAGCTCACCGTGTGTGATCCGCGCCAGAACGCCCTGATCAGCAAGAGCGCACGCAAGAGTGATCAGGAAGATGTCTACAACTTGTGTCGCCTGTTACGACTGGGTGAGCTGAAGCGCGTCTATCATGCGGAGGACGATCATCGGGTGATCTTCAAGGACGCCGTTCAACACTATCTGAGTCTTCGGGACGAGCAGGTGAGTCTTAAAAACAAGGTCAAGGCGAAGTATCACCGTGCGGGTGTGCTACAGGTGGATGGAAGGCACGTCTTTACCAAGAAGCACCGCGACCACTTTCTGGCCAAGGTGCCGGATAAGACCCGCCGCAGCATGCTGTCTCACTTGTACGCAGTCCTGGACGCGGCGACTGACGCTCAGGGTATGGCACTGCGCACGATGCTCGCGTGTGGGAAGCGGTATTCGGAGATCGGGGAATTCATGAAGATGCCCGGCGTGGGACCGATCGGCGCCCACGTCTTTGACGCATTTATCCAGACGCCCCATCGGTTTGCGACCAGGCAGAAGCTCTGGCGCTACTGCAAGCTCGGCATCGTGGATCGCAGCAGCAACGGAAAGCCCTTGATGTACAAGCGGCTTGATCGCGCTGGCAATGGCGAATTAAAGGCCATGAGCTATCGCGCATGGTTGACGGCTGCGCGCGATGACGGCCGCGCAACGGAGCCCAATGAGGTGTGGCGGTTCTATTCGGCCTCGTTGGTCAACTCGGGTTACAACGCCACCCATGCACGGCTCAATACCCAGCGCAAGATCCTGGCGGTGCTCTGGAGCATCTGGAAACGAAACGTAGCCTATAGCCCAGCCCTATTCCACAACTCGACCCAAACCGTAGCGGAAGTGCGTAACGCGGCCCCTTGAATGCGCTTGCCCTACCACCGCTGGCGGATCCGGGTAGCCGAGGAATGCTCCACTATCAGTCTAGCACAGTTGCCGGAAGCTCTACACCAGGTTAGCACCTCGGCCTTTAAGCCCAATATGACACTAGATGCCGGAACCTACATGGTATCCTGCAATCTCCAAAACGAGAGTGGCAGACGTACAGCCCGCGCTGCCGTCATGCAAATCCGCATAACGGACAGTGGTAGGAAATCGCACTGAAAGATCGCCAAAAGCACCACGCACGACGACCGCACGGAAAAGGGTAGCACGTGTCCTGTAAAATCGCACTTTTTTACGGGACGGGATACGAATGGCTTGATTTTACTTTTTAAACGAGAGGGGCGCTTCTACCATGGCTATTACCGTGGTTACTGTTATCTGCCGCTGTATATCAGGTGCGGCCATCATGTGTTAGTGGCTCGTCTGCGCCCCTCCAACATTGATGCGTCGGAGGGTTCGGTAGAGGAACTCTCGCGTGTGGTAGCGCAGATTCGCCAGCAGTGGCCGCAGGTTCAGATCCTGATTCGCGGGGACGGGGGCTTTTGTCGCAAGCAACTCATGGACTGGTTTGAGGACCACGACCTTCACTACGTTCTGGGGCTGCCTCGCAATCCGCGCCTGCAAGCCACGTTTGCTGCAGACATGGAGGCGGTCCAGAAGAAATGCGTGGCCAACGGTGCGGCCGCGCGGCGATTCAAGAGTTTTCGCTACCGCACCTTGAAGAGTTGGCGCTACGCCCGACGTGTGGTGGCCAAAGCGGAGTGGTTGCCCGGGCGACGTGGCTCCAATGCGCGCTTCGTGGTCACCAACCTCAGCGAGGAGCACTACGATGCGCGCCATGTGTACGAAGACCTGTACTGCGCGCGCGGCGACATGGAGAATCGCAACAAAGAGCAGCAGCTCGCGCTGTTTGCGGATCGGACCTCTACGTCGAAGTTGCACAGCAACCAGCTGCGGCTGTACTTCTCTACGTTTGCCAATGCACTGATGACGATCGTCAAAGAGGTCGGGCTCCGGGGCACCTAGATGGCCTCGGCGCAGTGCGGAACCATCCGCATGAGGCTGGTGAAGATCGCCGCGGTCATGGTCGTAAGCACACGCCGATACTGCTTATCGTTTTCCTCGGCCTATCCGTGGCCGTCCTTGTTCGCTCGCGTACTTGCCAACGTGCGCACGTTTGAGCGCGCGCCGATGGTGTCTGCCCCTGGGCGACCCCCTCCCGCATGCGGGGCCTCTCTCTCGCCTGCTTAGAGGCCAAACGGGCCGCTGTATTCCAAAGAATGAGAGATGTCACCACGTGGTGAGGGGATACGTACGCGCTCGCGGTCCTGATAGACGGAGAAATCGTGCTGCATGCCTCTCAACACACCCCTAAAACGGTGCCCACCACCGCCGATGACGCACCCGACGGGACCAGAGTCGGAATCTTGGCCACCCAATCACCAATCCGATAGCCCTCTGCTGCCGAAATCAGCGGATTCACGCCCGTGGTTAAATATGCAGGTTAGGACCGCGGCCTTTGCGCCCCCAGATGACGCTAAGTGCCGAATCCCTCCTGGCGCACGGCCAGATTATGCGGGATCCGCTGGAGAGCGTGCCGCCTTGACTTCCTGTCTTCATGCGCCTTCAAGAGGTAGTCTGACCTCAATTCTGGGGGCGACAGGCAGCTCGTTCGAGTTGAATCCGCCAGCGTGCCTAGCGCAAGACTTCGGGCTGCAGTGGCGTGGGGGTGCGGGAAGCGCTCAAAATCGTTGTTCAGGATGGCCAATGCAGGTCCGCAGGTGGTTTGGGTACATGCAGTACGATTTGCAGGTGCAGTCAGGCCGCAGCATGCGCGCAGGGGGAGCTCGGAAATTAAACTTCGGTTTCGTCGGCACGTAGACTTTCGACATGCTGATATCTGCTTCCGTCGCTGGATCTTCCGCTTTGCTCGCGCCCGGTGAAACTTGCGCCGTTATGACCTGCAGGACGCGGCAAGGGTGGGCAGGCAGACTTCTTGAATGACCGACGAGCAGGGAAACTGCCAGCTTGTAATGCAGTCGCGCCCCGGCTACCTTACACCCGATTCAGGTTGAGGCCCATGGCCTCACCCCAAACCGACGCCCCTTACAGGCGCGTTACATCCCGTAACATCATGAATCGACTCAAGCTGACCAGTGTCGTCCTACTGGCGATCATGCTCCTGTCTCTTTCCATCACGCTCCTGCCGGACGCTCCGTCTCCAGATTCAGATTTACGCATGGTCGGATCAGAGAAGTCCAGAATGATGTCAAGCTCTCAAGGCTTACCGGATCTGTTCTTTGAATACTTCCGTGCCATAAGGGCATCGGAGAACGGAGAAGTCGAGTACGCGCCGGGCTATCGGTATGCAGAGTACAAGAAGGCGATAGAAGCTTCGAAGACTTCCGGCGGCACACTCAACTGGGTTGAGCGAGGCCCTGGTAACGTGGGCGGACGAACCCGTCCTATCCTTGTCGACCCGGATGATCCGGACCTGCACACATGGTGGGTTGGGTCGGTAGGCGGCGGCCTGTGGAAGACCATCAACAGGGGGTTGGCATGGCAATACCAGACAGATGACCTGCCAGTCATGTCGGTCACTAGTCTGGCGATGGCTGAGAGCAACCACAACATCATCTACATGGGAACTGGGGAGGGCTTCGGCAACATTGACGGCGTAGATGGCAACGGGATTTTTCGGTCCTCCGACAGAGGAGCGACCTGGGAGCACCTGGCCGCAACCACTGCTAATGCTGATTTCCGACATGTGAACAGGTTGGCTGTTGATCCCGCGAATCCAGAAGTGGTAGTGGCCGCTACCGGTGCAGGCATATTTCGCACCTCCGATGGAGGTATGTCCTGGACGGAAGTATATGAGGGACCGGGGCGCGTACAGGATTTGCGCGCTCAGCCAGGCAACTTCAATATTCAGATTGCCGGTGTTAATGGTCGAGGCATCCTGTACTCCACCGATGCTGGCATAACGTGGCAGCTTGCGTCGATTATCTGGATTGATGGGTATAGGCGTATTGAGGTAGCCTATTCCCCTTCCAATCCGAATATCGCGTACGCCGCTACCCAGGGCGGTGCCACGGCTCAGCTCTATCGAAGCGAAGACGGTGGTATGAGTTGGCTACCTACAATAGACGCAAGTCCTAGTCCCGAAAACTGGCTCGGCGCGCAAGGCTGGTACGATAACACGCTGGCCGTGCACCCGTTCAAGCCCAACACCGTATTTGTCGGAGGGATTCAGTTGTGGCGGAACATACTGTCAGACGGAACGGAGACCGTGACCGGACCTACCCACTTCATTCGTGGCGGCACTGAGTCGTGGATCAACTTAGTGAGGTTTGGCGCGTCAGCTTTCTTTGGCACGGTGTCTTACCTGGATCCAGATGCCGTAGACGTGGATGTGACGGATTACACGAATATTCAGATTCGGTTTGGTCAAGGATCGCAGAAAGCGCACCGCTTCCGGGTCTCCGAAACCGCGGGCGCAAATGGAAATGGCGGCGGAGGCGTCGATTTCAGCGAGTACATGTACGCTGACTACGTTGACGTGCCACTGCAGGTGTGGGATATCGATAACAACCGTCAGCTGATGTTTTCCTTCCGCGACCAAGCCGACGATGGAGAATTCAACCTGATTGAATACTACTTGTCCGGAGGAGCGGCTAGACGAAATGAGCAGAGCTGCGAATTCATATTCATCCACAATTTCGACTACGACGCTAACAACCCCCAAGACAGCGTCGCTCAGGATGGCGGCGAAGTGCACGGAATGCTGTACTACATGTGGCCAACACTTGCTGCAGGCGCCATATGGGATCCGGCAAATTTGCCAAACCAGACCATTACAATCGGGCACGGAGTTGAAGAAGCCCGTGTGCGCACAATTGACCGCGGAATTGACCGCAATTTAATAGCGCACGTAGACCACCATAACCTGGTCACCATTCCGGTTGACCCGGCTCAGGGTAACTTCTGGCTTCTGAATGCCAACGACGGCGGCGTAGCGTTATCTACCGACAATGGCCGCTTATTCAAAGAGCTGGACCGCGCGTTTGCGGGCTACAACACCGCGCAGTTTTACGGGGTGGCCAAAAAGCCCGGAAGCCCAGTCTACATTGCGGGCTCGCAGGATAATGGGACATGGCGGTCATTCGGCAACCCGAACAACAGGCGCGGGTGGATTAAACAGCTCCCCGGCGACGGATTCGAAACAGTGTGGCACGCGGCAGACCCAGACAAAATCATGGGGTCAATCCAATTCAGCTCCATACAAAGAAGCGTGAACGGCGGCACGAGTTGGGCAGCTTCACCGGGCATGCCCTACGACACGGGCAACGGGCAATTCATTACCACGCTAAGCAGTTCGGATATGGCACCCGACAACGTCTATACTACCAAGCGCGATGGCGTCTGGTATTCCAGAGACTTTGGGGCAAGCTGGACCCTCGTACCCATCACTAAAGGGTGGCGTCCCTGGTCAGGTGGCAAAGTAAGGGTATCCATTGCGGACCCGGACGTGGTTTGGGCGGGTTACGGTTTGGACTCCAGCCCCGACCGCAGGCTGCATGTCTCGAGGGAGCAGGGAGTATCGTTCGAAGCAGTGGCCTTGCCCACGATGAATCGAGCGCCTGAAGCGGTCATTTCCGGGCTGGCTACGCATCCTACCGAGAGCGGGACTGCGTATGCGCTGTTCTCGCGCTACGGCTACGCAAAGGTTCTCGAAACGAAGGACTACGGACAGACCTGGGCTGACCTTTCAGGCTTTGATGCCACGGGAGCAAGCACGAACGGATTTCCCGATGTGGCCGTATACGACCTGGTGGTGATGCCGCACGCAACCAATGTGCTGTGGGTAGGCACCGACATTGGCCTCTTCAAGTCGCAGAGCTATGGCAAGGAGTGGAACTACGCGCACAACGGCCTGCCGGCCGTGGCCGTTTGGCGAATGAAGGTCCGGGATGATGAGGTAATCCTGGGGACGCATGGCCGGGGCGTATGGACCGTCCCGCTCGGTGAGGTTGATGTCGCAATAGATGAAGAGCCGGGTGAGCTGCCGTCCGGGTTCGGCCTTGCGCAGAACTATCCGAATCCCTTTAACGCGTCCACTACCATCCATTTCAAGGTGCCAAGTGAAGCGCAGGTGCGCCTGACCATCTTTGACGCGGTCGGTAGAAAGGTATCCGTGCTGACCGACAGGGTCTATCCTCCAGGAGAGTACGACTTGAACTGGAATGCCAACGGCTTCGCAAGCGGCCTCTACTTCTATCGTATGGAATCAGAAGGCAAGCTCATCGATATGCAAAAGATGACGCTGCTGAAATAGGTAGCCTGTCGTGAAAGCACGTAGGCGAGTTTCAATGCCCCTGCCGGGCAGGGCCATATAGTAGACCTTGCCCAGTCGACCGGGACATGGAGGGGCCTCGCGACCCCACCCCTCCCATACCCCCGTGCGCACGGGTCCGTACACGGCGGTGCAGTGGACTTGAGCAAACCGGACTGGGAGCCAGTGCCACCAAGCCCAAGGTCAGCCAAGAGAGCATGCGGGGATATGTGACATACGGCGCGCGCAAAGCTAAGCCGGCAGTGAGCCTGTCTGCTGTCGGGCGAGATTGGCGGCCAACGAATGGCGCACGTCCAGCTGGCGTGGTGCCCGGAAGCGATGCCATGGAAATTCCGGTCGGCCATTCGCGTGGAGAGGCGGGCTTTGTCCCCGAATGCAACCCCCATGGGCACGTTTGCGTAGCAAACAATGGGAACGAATAGCCAACCACTGGCCGACTCGATGTATATAGCTATAGCCTTTTCGCTTTTTGTGTCCACGCCGCTAGTATCCGATATGGGCACCTTCGTGCCACAAGAGCGGGATGTGATCAAGAAAGAATACCCGGTAAGCCCAGGTGGTACAATCCACCTGGATATGGATCGCGGTAACATCAAGGTCGAGGTGGTGGACGAGAATCGTGTCTTCATTGAGCTGGAGCGCGTTGTAAAGGAAGACGAAAAGGCGGAGGCAAGGGATATCCTGAAGCTCCACGAGTACGCCTTCGACAAGCGTGGCAACGATGTGTTTATAAGCACGAAGTTCGATTCAGAAAGCAAGACGTGGCGCTTCCGCAGGCGGCCGCGGCTGAGGGTAAGCCTTGTCGTCCGAATACCTGCCGAATTCAATGTAACATTCGAGAACGGCGCCGGCAGCGTAGACGTGTCGGATGTGCACGGCTACGTTAGGGGAACCACCGGTGCTGGCAACATCACGATTGATGAAATTAAGGGTGAGGTCAACGTCACACTAGGGGCGGGCAACATTGACATCTCCGGCGAGCTAGTGACGGCCGAGGCAAGAACTGGGGCTGGAAACATAGCAATCTACGGGCTACGGGGTCCGGTGCGGGCTGCGACGGGTGCCGGCAACATTGACGCAGTAATCGTTCACCAGCCTGATGGAAACTCCAAGTTTTCAACCGGTGCGGGCAACGTGGTTGTGGCACTCGCGGCAGGTGTTGGTGTCTATGTTCAGGCCAAAACCAAAGTGGGGTCGGCGAAGTGCGAGTTTCCCCTGGAGGTCAGCAAGAATTTTCTGTCAAAGTCATTTTCAGGTGAGATCAACGGAGGCGGCGCGGAAATAGAGTTGGTGGCCGGCATGGGAAATGTTGTGCTGAAGCGCCACTGAGAGTAGTGTAGCCTTCCGTGGGGGCTGCGTGTGCGTCAGCCCAAAAGGTCACCACTGGCCGTGAAATGAACGCACGGCTTTGTATAATATAGCTGCCGGAATTGCCCCTTCGGCGATTTTCAGGACTATATACTGTGACCTGGTCGTCAGGCCACAAACCGGAGCCTTAACGAATGGACGCACACCACAAGCCGCTACGCTGCGCCGCGGTACTCGGCGCTGGGACTATGGGGGCGCAGATTGCGGCCCACTTGGCTAACGCGGGACTACAGGTCCATCTACTGGACATGCCAGCTCGCGATGGTCCGAGGAATGCCTTGGTGGATCGCAATCTTAAGGCTGCTACCAGGGCCAAGCCGAGCCCGTTCTTTACCAAGAGCACCGTAGCTCGCGTCACCACCGGCAACTTCGACGATGACTTCGGACGCATCGCGGATGTGGACTGGGTGATCGAGGCCGTTGTAGAACGTCTTGACATCAAGCAGGCGCTCATGGCGCGCATAGAGAAACACGTGCGCAGCGATGCAATAGTGTCGACGAACACCAGCGGCATTCTGATACGTGACATAGCGGCCGGACGGAGTGCCGCGTTCAGGAAGCGGGTGCTTGGAACACACTTCTTTAATCCGCCGCGTTACCTTGAGCTTCTTGAGCTGATACCGACCGCCGACACCGATCGGGCCGTAGTCGAACGGCTGGCGTCGTTTGGGCGGGTTCACCTGGGCAAAGGGATCGTGATTGCCAAAGACGTTCCCTACTTCATCGGCAACAGGATTGGAGTCTATTCGATGCTGGGTGCCATGGCATACTTCACCAGCGGACGATACACGATAGAAGAAATCGACACGCTGACCGGACCCCTGGTAGGACGCCCGAGATCGGGCACCTTTCGAACAGCCGATCTGGTTGGACTGGATGTAATGAATGACATTGGCGCAGTGCTCTACCAGTCCTTGCCTGCCGACGAAAGCCGTCAGCGCTTCAGGATGCCCGATGTCATTGAAGAGCTGGTGGCAGGTGGCGCACTAGGGGCCAAGACCGGCGCGGGCTTCTACCGCAAGGAAGGCAGCAAAATCCTTTCGCTGAATCCGCACGAAAGGACCTACGAAAAAGCCAAGCCGCTGAAGCTTGGCCAGATTAAGTCGATCAAAAAGGCGAGAAAGTTGGAGGCACGACTTCATGCGCTTTACGTGGATGAAGGGAAGGCGGGCACATTTTTTCGTGAAACGATGCTTGACACGCTTGCCTATGCCGCGCGACGACTTGGAGAGATCACCGACAGCCCGGCCGACATCGACAAGGCCATGCGTTGGGGCTTCGGCTGGGAGCTCGGACCATTTCAGATCTGGGACACACTCGGGTTTGACAGGGTGCGCTGCGACATGAATGATGCCGGCGTTCTCTTGCCGGCGTGGGTCGCGGAAATGCCGGCAGGTGCGGGTTTCTACCAAGACCAAAAAGTATTTGTCCCGTACGCCAATGCGCCAGAGGAACTGCACGTGCCGTCTGATGAAATCAGCCTGGCTGCCGTGAAGGCGCATTCTGCAACGGAATTGTGGTCTAACGACGAGGCCGGGCTCTTGGACCTTGGTGATGGTGTAGCGCTCTTTGAGTTCCGATCAAAAGCAAACTCCTTGGGGAAGCAAGTTATAGGCGGGCTTGTGGAGGCAATTGACCGAGTAGAGAGTGATCCCTACCTCCGTGGCATGGTCATAGGCAACGAAGGCAAACACTTCTCCGTGGGGGCCAACCTCAGGGAGATGGAGTCGGCGGTGGTGCTGCGCAGATTTGGTGTGATCGATTCCTATATCAACGCGTTCCAGCAGGCCATGCAGCGTGTGCGTTATGCGGCCAAGCCGGTGGTGGTAGCTGTCCACCAGCGCGCGCTGGGCGGCGGTTGCGAACTTGTCATGGCGAGCACCAACCCGGTTGCCGCTGCAGAAAGCTATATTGGCCTGGTAGAGGTGGGCGTCGGGCTCATACCGGCCGGTGGTGGATGCATGCGACTTGCTGCTATGGCATCTGGCACACATGCGGGGCATGACAGTGACCTGTTAGCGGCGCTGCAGCCGAGATTTGCGCAGGTTGCCAAAGCAGAGGTGGCCACAGGCGCGGCGCGCGCCACAGAGATGGGGTTCTTGCCGCGGCATGCAAAGGTGGTGATGCGAAGCGCGCGGCGTTTCCACGTGGCAAAGTGGGAGGTGATCAGTCTCTCCGAGCAGGGATACATGCCGCCCGCGTCGGCGCCTATCCGCGTGTTGGGCCAGCCTGGATATGCCGCGCTCAAAATCGGTATCCATCAGCTCTACAAAGGTGGTTTTGCCACGAACTACGACCGTCATCTCGCTGAACGGGTCGCCTATGTCATGACGGGAGGCGACCTTAGCGGGGCGCAAGAGGTATCAGAGCAATACCTGCTCGACCTGGAGAGAGTGGTGTTCCTGAAGCTGCTGAAAAACCCCAGGACACTGCGGCGGATCATAGGAATGCTAACTACAGGCAAGCCTGTACGCAATTGACAACAACACACTAGGCCATGACAACCAGGGAGAGCTTTATCGTCACCAGCCTGCGGACTGCTGTTGGTAAGGCCAAGAAGGGCTCACTTCGCCGCATGCGCCCGGAGCAGATGGGTGCGGCGGTCGTGCGGGAGGCAGTTAAACGCACTGGAAAGTTGGAGCGAAAAGATGTGGACGATGTGCTCATTGGCTGCGCCTTTCCAGAGGGTCCGCAAGGAATGAATATGGGGCGTATCATCGCGGGCGAGGCCGGCTTGCCGGTGACCGTGCCGGGTGCAACGGTGAACCGGTTTTGTGCCTCTGGACTGCAAACCATTGCGATGGCCTGCCAGTCGATTGGGAACAACTGCACCGATGTCGTTGTGGCCGGTGGCGCCGAGTCCATGAGTATGGTGCCTATGTCGGGATTCTACTTTCAGCCGGATCCGGAGATTGCACAGAGTTACCCGGATGCCTACATCGGTATGGGTCTCACGGCGGAGAATGTGGCCGAGAAATACAGGATCTCGCGTCAGGAGCAGGATCGGTTTTCGCAGCAGTCTCACGACCGCGCGCTGCGCGCACAGGCCATGGGGCGCTTCAATGATGAGATAGTACCTTTGGAGGTTACGGAATCCTACTTCAACGGCTCCGGCATCGAATCGAAAACGACACTGTATGCGCAGGACGAGGGTCCGCGAGAAGACTCGTCACTCGAGGCACTCGCTCGGCTCAAGCCGGTATTCAAGCGCGACGGGACGGTGACCGCGGGAAACTCTTCGCAGACGTCGGATGGCGCAGCGGCAACGGTGGTGATGAGCAAGGAGGTGATGTTTTTGCTGGATCTGGAGCCGATGGCGCGTTTGGTCCAGTTTGCAGTTCATGGCGTTGCGCCGGAGATCATGGGGATTGGGCCGGTGGGTGCCATCCGCAAAGTGCTGCGCCGTAGCGGCCTGACTCTAGAGCAGATTGAGCTTATAGAACTTAACGAGGCGTTCGCCTCCCAGGCACTGGCCGTGATTCAACAAGCAAGGCTGGACGAGGAGTTGGTCAACGTCAACGGCGGCGCCATTGCACTGGGGCATCCGCTTGGATGCACCGGCGCCAAGCTTACCTCTACACTGCTGCATGAGATGAAGCGGCGCCGCGTGCGGTATGGCATGTGCACAATGTGTGTAGGGGGTGGCATGGGCGCGGCCGCCATATTTGAAAACCTGCAACTTTAAACGAATCGGAGTTGCGCTATGGAAGCATGGCCGTTCTTTGGAACGCTTGAGGGACTGCCTTGGTGGGCTGTCACGTTGGGGTCCATTCTGGTATTTGGGTCGCTCGGCTATACAGGTGGACCGCTTTGGGTATGGAGCTTGGCAATCATCACCTTGCTATATGGCGCGGGTGTACCCCAATGGCTGCTCATCGGAGGGGTGATGGTTCTGGCATTGTTAGTCGCTAAACCCGTACGCCGCGTGCTCCTTTCGACGTCTGTGATGCGCCTGCTGGGTGCCATGGGCATCCTGCCGAGAATCTCACCAACCGAGCGGACTGCGATTGAGGCCGGCAACGTATGGGTAGAGGGCGAGCTGTTTTCGGGGCGGCCGGACTTCAAACGCATCCTGGCGCAGCCGTACCCGAAACTCAGCAAGGAGGAACGGGCATTTGTGGATGGTCCCGTAGAGGAGTTGTGTGCGACGGTGGCGGACTGGGAGGTTCACGTCAAGCGCGGATTTCCTCAAGAGGTCTGGGATATCATCCGGCGCGACAAATTCTTCGGCTTGATTGTGCCGAAAGAGTACGGGGGGCACAGGTTTTCGGCGACGGCCAACAGTGCGGTAGTATCCAAGCTCAGCTCCCACAGCTATCCGCTGGGCATCACGGTAATGGTTCCCAACTCGCTGGGACCTGCGGAACTGCTTATACACTATGGCACCAAAGCGCAGCAAGACTACTACCTGCCCAAGCTCGCCGATGCCACGCTGATACCGGCGTTTGCGCTGACAGAACCTTCGGCCGGCTCGGATGCAGGTGCGATCCGCGCCATTGGTGTGGTTTTTCGGGACGATGACGGCGATGTCAAGATTCGCCTGAATTGGAACAAGCGCTACATAACGCTGGCCGCGATATCGGAACTGCTGGGATTGGGGTTTAAGCTGAAGGACCCTGAGAACATTCTGGGCAGGGGGGAGGACTTGGGCATCACTTGTGCGCTCGTTCACACCGATACGCCCGGCGTAGTGATAGGCGACCGGCACGACCCGCTGGGCGTGGCTTTTGTCAACGCACCGACGCAAGGACACGATGTGGTGTTGCCAGTAGATGCCATCATTGGTGGCGTCAGCGGCGCGGGCCGTGGCTGGCAGATGCTAATGGAGTGCCTTGCGGCGGGTCGTGGAATCTCGCTTCCGGCTTCGTCAGTGGGTGCGGCGAAGCGCGTGTTTTTGGCCGCGTCGGCGCATGCGACGATTCGTAAGCAGTTTGGGCTGCCGCTAGGCAAATTCGAGGGCATCGAAGAGGTGCTTGCCCGCATAGGCGGCCTTACGTACCTCATGGATGCGGCGCGCATCTATACAGTCGGTGCCCTTGACCAAGGTGCGGCGCCAGCAGTAGTGACGGCGATTGTCAAGTACAACCTCACGGAGCTTGGTCGCAAAGTCGTCTCCGACGGTATGGACATCATGGCTGGCAACGGCATTTCACTTGGGCCTCGCAACACCATTGCTCATGCCTACATGAGCATGCCGATCGCGATCACGGTGGAGGGGGCAAACATCCTCACGCGTACGCTTATGATCTTTGGGCAGGGTGCTATACGGTGCCACCCGTGGGCATACAAGGAGATAAAAGCGTTAAGCCAGTGCGATGTGCGCGGCTTTGATCATGCCTTCTGGAGTCACGTCGGCCATGTTGTGCGTAACGGGTTTCGAGCGGTGTTGCTAAGTCTTTCTCGCGGGCATTTGGCGAGCGCAGCAGGCGCGCGCGGACCGGCTGCGCGTTATGTTCGCCGCTTGAAGTGGGTTTCGGCGTCGTTCGCTTTCCTGGCTGACCTGGCTATGGGCAGCCTGGGAGGAGAGCTCAAGCGAAGGGAGATGGTCACAGGCCGTTTTGCAGATATCTTTTCCTGGATGTACCTGGCGGTGGCTACCATAAGGCGATTTGAGGCGGAGGGCCGCCGCATGGAAGATCGGCCATACTTCTACTGGTCTATGGACTATGCGCTTGCACGCATCCAAGTGGCATTCATCGGGCTGTTCGCTAACATGAAGGTGCCCGGACTGACGTGGTTGATGCGAGGCCCGATTTTGGCATATTCGCGCTTTAACAGTATGGGTCAAGGGCCGAGCGACAAACTCAACCACAAGGTTGCAAAGCTTATGCAGACGCCGGGTGCGCAGCGGTCACGCCTGACCGCCGGTTGCTACCTACCTCCGGCTGACCAGCCAGGGTTGGGTAAGCTGCAGGCTGCGTTTGTGCTCGCTTACGAGGCGGACAAGATCATGCGGCGGGTATCCAAGGCTGTTCGGACAAGGGCGCTCGCCAAGCGGCCTAAAGACACTCTTCCGGAGCGCGCGGCGGATGCGGGAATCATCACAGCCGAGGAGTACAGCCTGGTCAAGCGGGCGGACGCTGCGCGTTGGGATGCTATCCAAGTTGACTCGTTTGATCCAGAAACTTACCGGCGGCACCACCAGGCAGATGCTTGGAGCAAGGTGGCTGACAAGGAAGAATTTGCGATAGCTGTTTAGGTGCGCGCCCCAGTCGTAGCTCTAATCACCGTGCCGTCACGGGTTCATATTTATTGCATGGAGATTCAATATGGCATTTCTGCACGTAGTACTGTTGTTGCTCCACGTCGTCACGGCGGCCGCATGGTTTGGTTTGGCGTTGCGTCTTGGCGGGCAAGCGCGAAGGGTCGGGAGCCTTGGAGGCGGGGCGGCAGTAGCCCTCGCAGAGGAAGGCGCAAGCGCCGTGCGCCTTATGGGCGTGTTCTTGCTGCTCACGTTTGTCTTTGCGATGGGCGTCTTAGGTCTCGGCGGCGGGTACCCCGGGCAGTGGCAATACCACATCGCATCCGTACTCATTGTGGTGCTCGTCATTGTCCAGTACGCCATGATTCGGCCCGCGTGGATAGGATTGGTCGAAGCGGCAGCATCACATAGTGACACGGATCGGTACCGGAAGCGCATAGCGGGGTCGGTTGGGATTGGGCACTTAGTTTGGTTGGCGTTGGTTGTTCTCATGTTTTGGAACCGATTCGCGGCAACAGTGTAAGAGGCAGAACGCGACCAATTCACTTCACGCAGCCGTTAGTCATGGCCACACCGCGAATGAATGAGAGCTGGCGTCAGGTACGAAGCCAGATTGAAGAGATTTGGAACGAGGCGGAATTCACTGACCGGGAGATGAAGAACGCGCGAGGCAACATGCGCAAGATGGTCAGGCTAATCCACGAAAAGACCGACGAGCCCAAGCAGGAGATCTTCGACAAGATCAGCGCGATAATTTAGGCGCAAGGATCTTTTCGCGAGAATCGCACGGTTGCCCGCTCAAGGGGCGGGTGCTTCCATACTGAGTGGGGACGTGGTCCCTTCGTAGCGAAGTCAGAGCCCCGTGCGGTCGGATTGCAGAGCTTGATGCCGCGAGCTGCAGCAGCCGGGTTGGGTGGGACGCAGCGATGTTGTGTAGGCAAGAGTGGCTACTGCCATTGTCGCAAGTACGCGTGGTGCAGTTATCCCCAATTCCCTTGGATAAGCGCGGCTTTCAATTATTCCACTGCCGTGACGTCGGGCATTGTGGATCTCGCAACGGCGAAAATCCTGATTGCACGACGCTGCCGAAGGAAGGCCGGGCGGGTCGTGCGCTAGATCAAGAGCGGTGGCGCGTACCCTTGCTTTCGTGCGGCTAGTGCCTGAGAGAGAAGGGTAGGAACGTTGCGGTATGAAGCGGAACCAAACTTGACGGGTGCTTCGTTGGGCGAGGCGTAGCGGTTTCCCGGGCGCAAATCAACTGTTTGCGCGTGTACGGCTTTGCGCAATGAGCCGTACGTGTCAATGCGCTTACGCTCATGCCGGAAGACAGATGCACGAACAATTGAGCAAACGATTGGTGTTTGTACGCCGGCGCGATCTACTGCGGCTCGAAAAGCGGAATGTCGGCGGGGCAAGAAGGCGGCGGATAGACGGCGGAGCGTCGAATTGCAGTGCTATTGTATTCGATGGCAGAGGAGCAGATCGAGTGTGCTGGGCAGCGCCCAGATCAGGTGGGTTCAAATCCCACTGGCGCCCGGATAGGGGGTGCCATATCCAAAGACGGGACTCCCTACCATTTTGTCAAGTACGAAGCAAGAAAAAAATGTCATTCAAATCGAAAAAAAAGCGCAAGCCCCAAGCAGGTTCTTGGAGACTGCGAATGATGTGTCATTGCACGTCTGACTCTGGAGCCATCGCTCAATGGCGAGGGCTTGGAAAGGTCCGTAGCCTCCTTTACTGCGCAGCGGGCATCGGTTATTGTCCATAGGCTTCTGATATGATCCTTCAACTTTGGCCTTGAGGCCGGATGAGCCAGCGATCAGGCGGCAGCAGTCCTGCGACCGGAATCGAAGAGTGTGCCGTCGCGCAGCATGGCGCAGGCGACGGCCAGCAACCGGTCTGCGACCGAGCGCAGGGCGCGGCCGTGGGTGTGGCCGCGCTCGCGCAAGGCGCGGTACTTGGCCCGGCTGATGGGATCGTGCTGGACGGCCACCCTGCTCCAGTGATAGACGGCGTTTACCAGGCGGCGTTGGCAGGCCCGTCGGCGGACTACGCGCCATATTTTGCCGGATCGTCGGGTGACCGGTGCGACGCCGGATAAACAGCGCAGGGCCTGGTAGTCCCGGGAGCGGATGGGGCCCGATGCCTCCGAGAGCAGTGTCGCCAGGACAACGTGCCCTACATCTGGCAGTGACGAAAGGATCGCGGCGTCACGCGGCGTACGGGGTTTCCCAGACGGGGGCTCCTCGCTGTCAGCGGGGTCCTTTTCGCTGTCAGCGGGGTCCTTTTCGCTGTCGGAGGGGTCCTTTTCGCTGTCGGAGGGGTCCTTTTCGCTGTCGGAGAGTCTTTCGAGGATGGCGGCAATGGCGCACTGGGCACCGCTGATCTGCTTCGCGACCAACTCGAGCCGCTCTGCAAGGTATCGGATATGAGAGGTTGCGGCCTCTACGACGCCGGGGGCAGCGGTTACGGCTTTGGCACGCAGCGTCTGGATAACCTCCTCGGCTTTGAAGCGCCGTATGCGGTGTTTCTTCAACAACTTGGCCACAGAGGAGGGTCGCACCCGGCGGGCAGCCGTTGGCGTGGGCGCGAGCTTCCAGAGGGCCAGCACCCATGGCGCGGAAAGATCGGCCTTGAGTTCAAGGAACTGTGGGTAGTAGCGCCAGAGCTGGTCGCGGAGGCGGTTGGTGAGGCGGGTGCGCTCGGCGGTCAGCTCATCGGTCATGCGCGACCATTCGCGCAGCTCTACAATCTCGGCATCCAGCGGATCAAGCGCGCGCAGGCAATCCGGATCAGTGCGGACCGCGTCTGCCAGTACACGAGCGTCCCTACGGTCATCTTTGGCGCCCGCAGGCGAAAAACGATCCCGGAAGCGATCCAGCTGCTTGGGATTGATGGAAAAGACCTGAAACCCGCGCTCGAGCAGGCTGTCTACGACCGGGCCGTGAGGCGTCTCGATGGCGGTCGCAACGTGCCCGGCCTCGCAGGGTGCGCAGCCGAGCATCCAGTCGAGCATTTGGCCGATCCCCTCACCGGAGTGCGGGAAGGCCTTCTCGCCGAGGACCGTGCCGTCAGAGGCGAGAACGCAGGCCTGATGGGACTGGGAGCCCCAGTCAATGCCAGCAAAGATGGTCGGTTGAGAATGCGTGGATATGGTGGTTACCTCCTTTGTGAATGATGAGTGATGTATGACTGCGAGTCGCCGTGACGTTCCATCAGTCCCTGTATCGGTGCTCCAAGGCACGGACTCCCTACGGGGGGTATGTCACAGCACTCACCCGGGGCACAGATCCCGCCTAGGCGCTCGAAGCCGCAGGGGGTAATTGGTTGCTCCCGGGGAGTTGACTCGTGCTGACGCGACGCAAACGGAGCACAACGTTTCGTCGAAAGCAAGAAAAACGAGCTGGCTAAGTTTGGGATCATAGACTGTTAATCATGACTTCCGCCTTCTCCACCCCATAGATCACTCTACCGACTTACTCCGTTAAGCATCACGAACAAGATACAGGGGTAATGCCTCGTCGGCCGGGATGTACCGATAAGCAAAGGTCTAAACGGGCACCGAGTTGGAAACGACGGAAACAGCCAAGACAGGCGCTAAGTCGGGACATTGTCGCGAGACAACCGGAGGGCAGGGTGTCCACCGCGAGGTGGAATCTGAAGGGCTTGAGGAGCAGTACCGGGCCGTAGTCAAGGGGGCGACCCCACGGACGAATCGGTCGGCCAAAGACGGGGCAAGGTCGAGCCGGCTTTATTGCGGCGAAGGCGTTCTTATCCACCCGTCGTACCAAGGTGTGTGCGAACGGCACGGTACGGAAGATCTGGTTGTGACCCCAGGAGGGCTCGTCACGTTCCCGGGTGGCACCGGGATAACAGCCCCTATAACCCGTAAGGGGAAGTGGGAACGGATGCGTGGCGAGTCGTCGGACGACTGCATAGTACCACAAGCCCGTCGAAAGTCGGGTGACCGCGCAAGCGGCGGCCGGGTGGGTCGGGGAAGGCGGTCGGCAAAGGTGGTTTGGAATGGAGAGATTGCGATCAGCGAGTAAAGTCGATGAGGTGGAACAGTTCCTTTAGTGAAAGACCCGTACATCATCGGCTGAGGAAACTGTCGCATTGGGCTCAATCCAACAGGGGAGAGGAAGGTCTACACCACAGTGGAGTACGGCCATGTACGATTGATTTCACTGGAACCTTCCTTGAACCCTCGACGAGACACCTTTGTGAAAGCGGCTTACGGGAAAACCGTACGAGCCGTTTGAGCGGCGGACGGAGGTTAGCCCTTCGGGGCGCCTCCTCCGACCCGACAGTGCTACTGCCGGTATGAAATGCACTTCCGACCGCGCAGCGACAAAATGGGAATGCCGCTGGGAATGATGATTCGCCTTTTGTAGTAGCCTTGCTCTTTGCGCCGTGTGGCGCGCCCTTGGCCGCGCAGCAGAAGCAACTTGCGGACCCCTAGCCGCCCAGCGCGCTGCAGTGTGCGACCTGGAGGCCGTCCCCATATACGTCGCCGCGCAGCCGAGCACCGCAATGAGCCGAGTTTTGTGACCGTATCGCTTGGCCTTGAGGCCTCAACGAGTCAGGCCTCTGATCAGCTAGAATGGAGTATTTTAGCTGTTGTGTCTGAGCATTATGCAGGCCAGACTATGGTGACTGAAGCAGGTCATTCTCATAGTGGCTATTGGTGGGCTGCGCGGGTGCGTGTTTCGACATGCAGCATTCCAGGAATGTCTTTGGTGCTCTTGTCGATACGCACCTGACTCAAAGAAGCGCAACGGTGTTTCAGGGCAGGTACGTTCCTGTGACATCCTTGTCGCTTAACACCGGCTGTTGCCAGATTCTGAATCACGCCGTGTTGGTCTTCGGGCTTGACGCAACGGTCAATTGCTGCAACCGCCGCCAGGAGATCGGAAAGCACATACGCGGAGGACTTGGTATGACGAGGCCATGAGCCGCTAGGTTGGGCGCAATGAACGGGTGCGTCGCACGCCAGACAACCACCTCTGGTACGGTAATGCTTCTGCACTTAAGGCTTGTCCAGGGCCTCGGATGTATTCGCGCTTGCGTTAGAAGATATTCGCGTGCGTGCCGCCCGAATAGTCCAGCCAATTTGGCATATTGCAACGGTCCGAGCAAAGCAAGTAAACGTGTGGAGGACTGATGCGTATTCAGTATAGTGAAGGATTCTTGGCATGGGCTGGCTTTTTGGCATAACCGCTTCTCTACTAATTGGCTTCTATGGCCCAGGTCCGGACCTGGAGGAGGCACGCGATGCGATGGACGCCAAAGACTGGCGTCATGCTGTGGCGCTCCTCTCAGAGCACCTTCAGCATGAGTCCGACGACCTTGAAGCGTACTACCTTCGCGGCATCTGCTATGGCGAGATCGGTAAGAGCCCCAACCTCAGGAATCGTTTGGAGCGATCGTTGCACAAGGGGGCGGCGGACTTCGAAGCAGTCGTAGCGAAGGATTCGCTGTATCGTGATGTGGTGTTTCAACTTGGGCTGATTCGACGCTACGAGAACAACTTTCAGGAGGCCATCCGGCTTGGGGAACTGCAGGTCAGGCTGCGGCCCGAGCTGACACATGTACACATAGGACTGCTGAACTTTTATTGGCGATACGTAGTGTCTGCGCCACCCGCTGAGGCCCGCCTGTGGCTGAGGGAACAGCCCGGGCTCTATACCCAGTTGTTTATCGGCAAGACCTTCGAGCAGCAAAGCTTGTTTCGCCCGGCTAGAGAGGTCTACACGAAGCTGAGCGAGCAGGACGAGCACGACGTGCCGGTCCTGCTGGCACTGGCACGCTTGCACTTTGCGCGGCAAGAGCCCATAAGCGGTACGCGTTACATGAAGCAGGCCATTGAGGCAATCAGGACCGACCTGGATGCACTGGTTCTGTTCGATGAAATCCGCACCATAGTAACGCCTGGCGAGCAAGCGACGTTCGGGCGCCTTGCCTCCGCCACGGAATCCCAGCGCTTTTTTTCCGAGTTCTGGATCCGACGCGACCCGATGCCAGGCGCGCCTTTCAATGCCCGACTGGCAGAACACTACCGGCGGCTACGCGTGGCAGAGACGCATTACGTATTCAACGGCTTTCGGAACTGGTTTCGGAGCCGATATACGCACGACGAAAAGTACTTTCCGCCCACCTATACCCTAGGCCACGACTTCGATGATCGGGGGATCATGTTCATCCGCCACGGTGAGCCGGATGACTTTACCATAAGCGATACCCCAACGTGGCTGTACGAAGCCTCCGAAGAGGAGGAGCACTCGCTGCTGGTATTCCACTTTGCGCCTACCTGTCACAACGGCGTCTGTGGAGTGACCAAGCACTTCGTTCCCACGCCCCACGGGGACAGCTTTCTGCCCCCCAGATGGACCGGGCTGGACCGCCTTGATGCGGAAAGAAAAACCCAAGCATATATCACTCAAGGGCTGTCAGCTGACCGGCACCGATGGCCGTCGGGCACAAAGCAGCTGGAGTTGCCTATTCTGCTGGCGTCGTTTCGGGGGTTGGATAACCGCACGCTTGTTGAAGCGTACTACGATGTTCCGCTTAAGGACCTGGCCATCGGGAATGACACGCTCGTGTTCGAAGCTGGCTTTATGGTGCACGACGAACTGTGGCGGCAGCATTCGTTTAGTCGCAACACCGTTCGTCTTCCTGTAACCAGCACTGACAAGCCCTATAGCGGCCTATTCCAGGTGGACCTTCGACCGCAGCCATACCGCATTGCACTCCATGTAAGGTCCTTGGATGTGCAGGCGCTGCGCGCGCACAAGGTAACATACGAGCCGCTGGACTTTTCGGGGCCCGGGCTAAAGCTGAGCGATATCCTTTTGGCGGACAGCGTAATAGCCTTCGAGAAGGGCAACATCTCCGTGCGCGAAGATGTGCATGTACAGGTGCAGCCGTCCGGCTATTTTGAGCACGGGGACTCACCGTCGGTGTACTTTGAGATCTATGACTTGGCGGTCAGCCCGGAAGGACATACGCGCTATTCCATCTCCTACTCGCTCGCCAGTAAGCGGGGTGACGTAACCTCTCTGGCTCCCAGCGAACTGGAGGGAAACCTCAGGTCGCCTATTGAATTCGTGAGCATTGATGTCACCGACCTCGCGGGCGGGACGTATGAGCTCACGGTGACTGTGGAAGATCTTGTCTCCGGCGCTACCGTCTCGCGATCGCGGCAGTTGGTGCTGGGCCGGTAGTCTGCGTCGCTTCTCGTGGTCCCGCCGCGTCAATAGCCGCAAGAGGCTCACGTCCGTGCCGTGCAGCGTACACGTGGACGCTTAGTCTGCGTGATGTGTCGGGCCGCGCCGGCGAAATAGCAACGATGGCGTTGACGCCGGGTGCGACTGACGTACGGCGGAAGCGCCATGCAATGGTTGTGGCTGTTCTGGCCAAAAGACCATTTGCCGTGTGCAGCGTTTCCTTTGGCCAAGAAAAGCCATTGGTCGGTAGAATGAGTTAGCGCGCGCTCAACAGGCACAGGATTGTAAGTCCAAGCATTGCAGACCGCATGTGCGTGGAATTCAAGGAATGAGAACCGAATGTGTCGAGGCCGGTAGCCAACTGCCAGGTCACTGGCGTACGTTGCACTTGCTGAAGTATTTGGTGGCCCAGCACGCAAAAGGCTTCTGTCTCCGGGTACCCAGAGTCTGGCACTATTCTGTGGCAAGGGGTTCTACGTGAATCGTGACGATATCGGCGTCGTGGTACTGCTGGTGGCGAATCGACGATGCGTAGTGTTTCAGCAGCCTCAGCGACACTGCTCGCTCGACATCAGCCTGCGTTGCGGCTCTCCGAGTAGCGCGATTCTGTCTTGCAGGTTCTCCTCGCCGTATGCGGCGATGAATTCCAGCACTGCGCGTCCATCTTGCTTCCTCGCAACCAACTGCAGACGCCGACCCTCTTTTTCTTCATCCTCGGTTCTGCTGAGCAGACTGAGGATGGTTTCCTCTGCAGCTGCATTTAGGCGGTCCAGCATGGGTGCTTTCCAGCCGCTTCGGCTAGCGAAACCCTTAAGGAAAGCGTTGTTTTGAGACAACGCGGAGTCGTCGAGCGGTATCTCCATCCGCCTAGGACGGGATTGCGTTAACTCTACAAACAAGCTCAGGATGATGGCGACCAAGCCACCGGCTGTCATACCGTTCTGTAGAAGGCCATCTGCGAACTGCGAAAAGAATTCAGGGAATATGGAGCCGTACTGCAATCCAGATCCTATCCAGAATGCTATGCCCACGATCAGACCCGTGCGATAGTCAATCCCACTTTGGATCACGATCCTCATTCCGAGGACAAAGAGCATCGCAAGCAGCACGGTGATATAGGCAGCGGCGACAGGGCCAGGAATTGCTATGACCAGTGCCAGAACCTTCGGAAGGAATGCCATCGCCAGAAACACGATTCCAATCGCCACTCCGACCGACCTGGATGCCACGCCGGTGAGCTCCGTCACAGAGACGCTGGTCGAATAGGTAGTGTTCGACACGGTTCCGAATAGGCCGGAAAGCAGGTTGCCCGTACCGTCAGCAGCCAGCGCGCCTTGGACTGCACGATAGTCGACTGCCCGCTGTTTTCGCCACGACACTCCCTGGATGGCAACGGCGTCGCCAATGGTCTCGATGGCACCAACCAAGGTTACGAACACAAATGCCGGCAAGAGGGACCAAAACGTCGCGTTGAAGCTTAGGTCGAATCCCGGCCACCCAGTAGTCGGAGCTCCGACCCAAGCGGCATTCAGGACGAGGTTGAAGTCATAAATGCCAAAAGTCGCGCCAACGATCGTCCCCGCAACTACGCCGATCACAGGCGCCCAGAGGCGCAGAGCTCACCTCGCACGCAATCCGACGGCGACAATAGCAATCACCGTCGCCAAAGCGCTTATCGCGGCAGCAGTCGTTGAGGTTCCGCCCGGTACCGCTTCGAGCATGTCGAAGATGACGGGCATGATCGTAACAGGAATTAGCATGATCACGGTTCCCGCAACAGCCGGGGTCTGTATCCGCCGGAACAGGTGCAGGCGGCCAGCCAAGGCGAACTGAAACAGTGCCGAAATGACCACTAGCGTAGCTAGTGTAGCGAGCATGCCCGGCCCCCCGGGAAGAAATTGCTCTGACGCAAACTGATATGAAGGCGGCGGACGTGCCCATAAGTAGAATGTAGCCGGAGCCGATTCGACCCAGCCGCAAGGCCTGAAGTATGGTCGTAACGGCACTGACTAATACCGCTGCACATACAGCCCATGTCACAAAGGACTCCGCCCTGACTTCCGCGGTTTTGCCGAGGGAGGGGCGGTGCCGCCAGCCAAGATGAGGCGCTGAATCGATCATTGGTCGCTTCAGCCTGAGGTGTCCAGACTACGTGTGGATTAGCCGAATTGGTGGCTACATTGTCCGAGTTGGGCCCCTTTTTGCGCTTTTTTAGGGCAAATCGATCCATTGTGGTACTCCTGGCGTGCGTTGAGACACCAAGGGCGGTAGTGTGCAGTGTTGGATGTGATCCCCAAAACATGTGCCAGGGCATCACGCGGGCCGTGTCGATTCGGGCGATGCTGATTTGTAGTGTTCAGTCCTATTTAGTGCTTGACATTGTTAAGATGCTGATGTACCTTAGGGCGTAGCGATACTCGCAGCCATCCCGCGCTCAGCATGTTCGTCCGTACCGTCCGACGCAAGACCACCCAGAACGTTAGCGTACAGATTGTCGAATCGACCCGCGTACCCGGCAAGGGACCGCGGCAGCGGATCGTCAAGCATATGGGCTCTGCCCCTGAAGGGCCGCTGCTGGAGGCGCTGGTGCGGTTGGCGCACCGGGCGAAGCTGCGGCTCCTGGAAGAGAGACAGCCCTCCTTGTTTCCCATAGAGTACCTGGCCGAGCGCGTGCAAGGGGCCCGCCATGGCAGCCAGGGCGACCAGCCGCTGCCCATACCCGATGCACGCAAGCTGGCGGAGACCAAACGTCTGACTATGGGCTTTCACGAGGTCTTCGGGGCGCTGTACGATCGGCTGGGCTTTCAGAAGGTCTTCGGGGCCCGCAAAAAGATGGCGGCGCGCCTGTTTCGTCAGGCCGTGCTGATGCGACTGGCCGCGCCGGGCTCCAGCAAGCGCGCGTGCTGCGACAAGCTTTCCAGGCACCATGGCGTGGAAGTGAACCCGGATAAGTTCTACCGCATGATGGACGCGGTCAATGATGACCGGATTGCACGGCTGCAGTCGATCGTCTCGCATGAAGTGCGCGGACTCTTGCAAGAGCATGTGGACGTCCTCTTCTTCGACGTAACCACTCTTTTCTTTGCCAGCGACAAGGGCGATGATCTTCGCAAGAAGGGATTCAGCAAAGACGGTAAGCCGCAGAAGGTGCAGGTCGTTCTGGCCTTGTTCCAGAGTGTGGAGGGGCTGCCGATAGGATATGAGTTGTTTCCAGGTAGCACGACCGATGTGCGCACGCTCCAGCCGGCACTGAAGGCCCTGCGGGAGCGCTTTGAGATAGGCAGGGTGGTCTTGGTTGCGGACGCCGGGATGCTGAGCCAGGGCAACCTGGACCTGCTCGCCTCCCAGGGTTGGGACTGGGTGGTCGCGGCGCGCCTACGCAGCTTGCCACGCAGGATGGAGGCCGAGCTTTTCGAGTCCCATGACTGGGTCGCGGTCAGCGAAGATATCAGCGTAACAGAATTGCAATTAAAGGGCCAGCGTCTGGTGTTGCGCCACAGCAAGAAGCGGGCGGCCAAGGATGTCCATGAACGTGATAGCATCGTAGAGAAGCTCAAGCGTCGCCTGACGCAAGGCATTAAGGGAAGCGGCAAACGAGGCCGCTTTCTCAAGGTGGACCGCGATGCCGTGGAGCTGAACCAGGATGCCATTGACCGAGACGCATGCTTTGACGGGCTCCACGGCGTGTGGGCCAGCCTGGATCGCGAAAGCCATCCAGCACAACACATCTATGCGTACTACGGGGAGCTGTGGCGCATCGAAGAGGGCTTTCGCGTGCTCAAGCACACCATGGCGACGCGGCCCATCTATCACTGGACTCCCAGCCGCGTCAAGGCCCACATCGCGATTTGCTTCGTCGCTTTTGCCTTGCTGCGCCTGCTGCGCTACCAGCACAACACCATGCATGCGGGCCAAGAGCCACTCAGCGAGGCCCGTATCCTGACAGAGCTGAGCGGCGCTCAAGTCTCCCTCATTACCGACACCAGTACGCTGAAGCAGTATCTGCTCGCCTCCCCCGCCACCGCAGCTCAGCGGACGCTCTACAGCGTAGCCGGACTAAAGTACCCCACCAGGACCCGCGAGCTGGCCACCCCCGACCAGCTCCCCTAAGGAGTCCGGCTACGATCGAGAGGAGCCTCAAGGGTTCCCTCAAAATCGGCATGCGTAGTGTTCAGTATTGTATGATGGTCAAGTATAACTCATACTATTTTGCGCCTAAACCGCGGAAGTCAAGAGGGTTATCAGGGACAAGTCTCCGGAATCGCCCTGGACCGTACCTGACTGCGATCGGGCGCGATCTGCGGCGATTCTAAAGCGGCTCCACCCTTGGTTTGCGCGCGGTTATTTCAGGCGCGTTGCCGGTCGTTCATTCCCGTTTTCCGGGGTTTAAATTCTTTCCGATAATAACACATCGGGGGCAAGGATTGAGCACCGTCAGCCCCGCGTCATGCCCTTGTGGCATCACGGCACAATGTTCCAGACAGCCACCAGCTCCACGCCAGTTTCCTCGTCGTCGATTGTCCCATAAGCCTTCCCGCCGCGGATAGCGTACAGATCCACATGCACTGGCAGCGTTGTTGTAGCCACTATAGCACCGCTTTCTCCATCCAGCACCAGCCAGGTCGTCTCTAGAGCACCTTCCGGCCAACTGAGCTTAATCCACAGGCCGCCCTTGTCATCCGCCAGCAATGCCATATACGCTGGCTTGGTGTCGGGCATGTCCCGGCTGAGTGCTGCTCGCCACATGTCGGACCTGCGCTCTAATGTGGCGGCCTTATCAGCCGAACTCAACGGTACCTTTGCATATGGCACGGTAAATTCGCGCGCCAAATTCCCTTCCGGCGTCACCGCCTTAACATCTATGTCCTCGTTCCATCCAAAGTAAATCAGACGATCAGCCCCAACGGAAAAGAACGATTCACGCCCAAACTCGCGTGGAATAGTAGTAGTGGAGCCTCCACCGAATTCAACCAGTACCGTTTCAAAAAGAGGAAGGCGCGCCAAGGAATCTCGTACGATGTGGCCACTCCAGTCTACAAGCTTGACCTCGGTTATTCGTTCCGGACGCCGAACACCGTACTCCATGAGCAGCCCATCCGGCGTTGTTGCCAGGATGCCCCAGGGGGTCGATTCAGGTGTGGCACCGACACCAATCGTCACTGTCGAAACAACCTCGAAATCATCAGGCGAAAAAATAGTTAGCCGATCACTGCCCATGTCAAAGGCATACACGGAGTCACGTGGTCCTATATACATACCGGGCTCGAATTCAAACTCTCCGGGTCCCGCGCCTTCACGGCCGATTTGGCGAATCAAACCGCCTTCACCTGAAAACACAGGAATCCCGTAGACTTGATTGGCCTCCACATACACCCGGCCTTTTGAATCAGCAGTTACATTATACACGTTGTCAAATAACATCGTGTCGCCTGCCGCTTCGTCGCCGATACGGACAGTTTCCGTGAGCGTGAGTACCGGGGCAGGTTCAAGGGAAACGGAGGGTTCAGAACGCTGGCATGAGGCTACGACTATCAATGAGGCCAAGAGAGCGATCGTGGTGAACACCTTGGCGTCATTCAAGAAGATTGGCATGTAGCTGGGAGATAGAGTTCATTCTAAGGTCATCCTGATCAAGGTACGTTATGGATTTTCAGGAAATGGCCTATGAGAGGCACTCGAGCAACCCGCTGGCCCGAGGCACCGAACAGGGCGACTCAGTGCTACAGCCGTGCGGAAGCGCCCTAACTGTGCATTGCACCCCCCACGCTAGAGGTATAGGATGAATTCTCGAATAAGGCCTGCTGAACGACATTTGTTAATACCGTTCAGCGACAGAGTTTGTCCCGGTTGAACGGTGTCGTGCTGGCCGCGCAGGGGGTGCCCAGCCGATCATTCATGTCCGTGTTTCGGAGCTTAAAACATTTCCGGTAATAACACGTCGGGGGAAAGAATTGTGCGCCGTCAGCTCCGCGTCATGCCCCCAGCTGCTCTCCTCCCCGGCATGGATCACGGAGTCCCTGCCCGCGAGGTTAAGGAAATCATCACGCTTGCGTCACTGGCGATCATCAGCAGATGCACCCATGCCCGGCTGGCCCCAGACACGCGCCCCCTCCTCATCCTCCAAAAACCGGTACCTTCAATTGTCGCAGACCGGGAAAGACTATTGACATTCATCAATGGCGGACTTCGCAGAGCTAACCGACTTTGAAGTGCGTTCCGTCAGACAACATGCAGTAGCAGGAGCGGAAGCTGTCGTCTACTTAAAAGGGAACACGCTCCAGAAGGGTGTAGAGGGGGAGTTTCTCGTTTTGGCCTTCCGGTACACTGGCGTAGGCGGGGTCGCCATGCCAGATGGAAAAGGTCGATGGCACGTACAGCAGAATTTCATTTACGACTTCTGCAATAGGCGGACGATTGATGAGAACGACGACACGAGATAGATCGCTCAACATTTCTACGCGCATGGGATAACGGATTCCCCAATTCCGCTCGTTCTCCAGCAATTGTCGCGGGCCTCGATTATTGGGTCGGTGCGAGTACAACATAGGGCCTCTTATGCTGCATTCAGATCCGTGTGGCAGGACACGCTTCTATGGCCCCGCGCGGCATTCTCGCTTCCGGATCACTCCTGGATCTCGTATACAACAATCATCGGAGCGCCGCCGCGTTCCTGGTGCCTGCCATAAGCATGGCCGCTTCGAACCACATCAAGGGTCACGGCAGCCGGAAGCGTCGCCTTTCCGACCAATTGTGATTCCCTGTCCAGAATCAACCACTCAGCCTCGGCGGCACCCTCTGGAGAGCTCAGCTTTATCCACACGCGACCGGTCTCGTCCACCACAGAGGCTTGAAACGCGGGCTTCGTCGTGTGGGGCTCCCGGGCAGCCAATAGCTGCCGGAAGAGCTCATTCTCTGAATACTGCGCTTCGGCTTCATCCATTTCCGCATTGGTAACAGGCACCGGATCATGCTCGTAGCTTATAATCTCGCGACGTGATCCGTCAGCGGCTACGACAGTTATTTCGATCGCGTCGCTCCAGCCGTAATAGAGCATATCATCGGGCCCAACTGTCAGGGTAGGTGATCGAGCAAACGGAACATTGACAAAGTTCAGGCCGCCGCCGTCCTGAATGTTATAGATCATCTCCGCTGCCGGCACGGTGCCAAGCAGGTCCGTCCCGTAGGTTCCATCCCGATTGACCTTCTTCAATTCGAAATGATGATCGCTATTAATCGTCCACGAACCATCGTCGCTTCTCAGGAACGGAGGCAAGCTCATAACCATTAACCATCCGTTCTCGATGGCGCCTATCAGGGAACTGATCTGCTTCTCGCCGTCATTTTCCACTTCGGCGCTGCGCACGTAGGAGTAGTCATCGGGATCATATACCAGGACCCGGTTTGCCACAAACTCCCAAAGGTACACGGAATCTGCTGCACCGATGACTGCGCCTGAGAGGTAGAGATATTCGCCCGGTCCTTGCCCTCGGGCTCCAACAGCGCCCAGGAAGGTGCCATCTGCTCCAAAGGCACGGACCGATAAGGGATTGTTCTCTGCCACGATAATCTCGCCACGCCCGTTGACCGCGATTTGACCCATCGGGCCGAACAGGATTGTGTCACCGGCCGATTCATCGCCCAACCGAAGGACTTCCTCAAGGATAACCGGAGCCGTTTCGGCTGCTTCCTGTGCGGAGTCTGTATCCAGACACGCAGAAAACAGTGACACGCAGAGCCACAGGGATAGCAAAATACTTGGCAAGCCCTGCATGGTCTTGTGCGTCATGGAATACGGGGTCATTCTTTAGGCGCTTACACATGGCGGGTTTCCCACGCCCGGGCGCGCCTGGCTGCTCTGCAGCGCAACCCGGCAAACTGCCGTTGTAAACACCAAACCCTCGGCCTTGTTCGAGGAAATTTAGATGGGTAGGTGCCGGTGCCGCGATTTGTTACAAGATGCGTTGACACCGGTGAGCATGCGGCTGTTGCACTCGGCGTCAGAGTGTAGCCCTTGGCTCTGGATACCGCATTCGGCATCGGCCCGTGCTGACGGGGATCAGTTTGCACGCCCAAACTTCACGTCGAACGTCCTCGCATTGCCAGCACTTGGGTGCGCCAACTCCTCGCCTTCTACGCAAGCCGGTACTGCCATGAGTCTCCGCTCCCATATTTGTATCCTGAAAATGCCAGGTTTGGGACCTCTGTCATGGAGTTCTCTGGGAGAGGCTGTTTTCATATCCAGCCGCGGGCGAGCGTTTGCTCTCCTGCAGAGCGCGCCAGGTAAACAAGCCCCCCGCCTGGCGCTTGACAAGGTTGTGGGATGGCCCTCGCCGTTTCGTATGCTGGCGGAGTCCGAAAACAAGAGGCACCGATGCACGCGGATCCATTAGGATATAGTGGACCAACGAGGCCGTAGGAATGGACCACCATCGTAGCTTCCGCAGCGATCACGGACGGTAGGACTGGTGGAACAGCATGGCCCTGTCAGTCCGTAACCGGGAGAAGACCATGGAGACGATAGGCTGCCCACCCTGTCGCGCAGGGCTCTTGGTTACAGGGCGCGGAGGAACCCGTATCCCTGCACAAAGAAGCGCGTCGGCATGCATGCCAATTGTCCCCTTCCCCTCGCCATGGAGAGGCAGAAGGGTACCGGAGAAAGGCGCGCCCACAGCCCTGCGACCCCCATAGCCGCCGGTGCTTGAAGAACAGGGCCCTACTACCGAGGGGCTACCCGGAGGACGTCGGCCCGAGGCTGCATTATTACAAGGCCGCCTGAAAGCAGAGCCTGCGAGGAAAAGCAGCCCCCCGCCCGTCGCTTATGCATGCTGAGGAGTGTTCACGGCCATGACTGCCACCACGGTGGCAGCCGAGCCTGCATACAATTAACGCACAGAAGCCACTGCCTGACCACGGGCAGCCTACCGGGCGGGAGACCGACTAATCCACTACATCCGTAACCTAACCCCCGCACAGACCATGCGCAAGTCGCCCCAAACCTATGCAGGCTGCGACATCTCCAAAAACACGGTCGATGTCGTGCGTCGCAACGCCTGCGGCAAGATCGCGCACCGTACGTTCGAAAACACGGCCACCGGACATCGGAAGCTGATCCAGTGGCTGGGCACCGGCCCCGTGCGCGTGGTGGTCGAAGCCTCCGGAGCCTACAGCTTCGATCTGGCCCTGGCACTGCATAGCGCCGAACACGTCGAAGTGATGGTGGCCAATCCGCGCGCGCTCAAAGACTACAGGCGCTCGAAGATGGAGCGCTCCAAGACCGACAAGGTGGACGCCACCATCATTTGCGACTATGCATTTCGCATGGACTTCGTGCCGTGGCAGCCCCCGGCCCCCGAGGCTTTCGCATTGCGCCAAATGGCGCGCAGGATCCACACCAATGTCACCGACCGGACCGCTGCCAAGAATCGGCTGCATGCAGCCAAGGCGTCGAAGACCACAGGCCGCGTGATCATCAATGATCTGGAAGTGCATCTGCGGCACCTGGATCGGCGTATCGCCGAACTGGAGAAACAGGCCATGCGGCTGATCCAGGCCACAGCGCCGCTGCTACAATCCTACACGCTGCTGCTGAGCATACCGGGTATTGCCCTGCGCAGCGCCATCCAGTTGATGGCCGAACTGCTTATGCTGCCAGACGGACTCTCGGTGCGGGCATGGGTGGCCTATGCAGGAATGGATGTGCGCACCTACCAATCGGGCACCGCTGTGAATCGGCCCCGGCGTATCTCTCGCGTCGGCAACGCACGCCTGAGACGAGCCCTGTACATGCCCGCTCACGTGGCCATGCACTGCGATCCGAATGTGATCGCATTCCGCGAAAAACTGATCGCCAAAAACAAGAAGCCGATGGTGGTGATCGTGGCAGTCATGCGAAAACTGCTACACACCATCTACAGCATGTTGAAGCACGGTACGGCCTTCGATGGGTCAAAATTCTATCAAATACCTGTTCAAAACCCTTGACTGAGAAGAGAGTGTTTACCTGCTATACCGGGATACCACGAACATTTGAGCGCCAGGCAACCGATTCAGACACAAGCCCGGCCCCTGCTACGTTTCCAGCAGCCTGGCCACGGCATTTTGCCCGGCCCTTGCGCTGCGGGCATAGGTAGCCGGCATGGACAGGGATTTCCAGCGCCCGGCCTGCTGCAGCTCGACGAGGCTGGCTCCGCGCTCTGCCAGACTGTGGGCAACTCCCGTGCGCCCGCTGTGCCCGGAATACTTGTCCATAAGTCCTGCCGCCCGGGCTGCAGCCCGTATGCGCTGGGATATCTGGCGCGCGCAGAGCCCGAAGAGCGGCATATCGAGCGTGTGGTAGGGCGTCCACAGGCGCGTAAGCGCAGCCACGGTGGCGCGCGTGAGATAGGCCGTGTGCGGCTCGGCGGCTTCCTGGTCCGTCTTGGGAGGCATGGCGAGTGTCAGCCTTCCGCTGCCGTCCGGCTCCACGCTGACGTCTTCCCACACAAGCGCTTCCGCCTCGCTGCGGCGAAGGAGCGCATCGCGCATGACGCGGATAAGGGCGATATCCAGCTGCGCGCGGCTTTTGGCCTGGGCCTCCGATTCGAGGTTGCCGCCGCGCCCGATCCTGGGCTTGGTGGCCGTGGCCTCGATGGCGGCAATGACGGCTTCCGTCAGCGGAGCGGCCTGGCGCGGAGCGCGGGGCTTCTGTCTCCGGAGGCCTTTCCGGCCGTCGCAATGAGGCCGATACCGATGGTCCACTGGATGAATCGGGTTGTGTGTCACGAAGGGACACGGAGGTAAGGGTATGATGTAGTGGACGTGTTCCGAACTACGTGAGGGATGGGGGTCGGCCCCCCGCAGCCGCTGTTCAGGCGGAGGCTGCAAACCACCCGCTGTTGCTGGGCTTAAGAGGCTTGGTGATGAGCGAGCGGGAAAAGGCAGGGAAGGACCCTGTCAGGTGTGAACCGTCGAAGTCGAACGAAAGTGAACCGCTGATGACGTGTCGAAACATCCTTAAACGATGTCAAAACCGGTGTAGAGTCCGAGCACTGGGACAAGGTCGGGGGGCACCTGGTTACTGCCCGATCGGCATCCGGCATACAGGCGGCGAGAGCGCGGTTCAGGCCCTTACGTGGAACGTGAGAACTTGTCGGAGCGCTGTTAAGGGAGCGCGGCAAGCAGGCAATACCTGCAAGTCGTTGAGTACCGATGTGCTCCACAAGGGCGGACCACCTCGTAGTAGTGATGAAGGGCCTGTAATGGGTCTGGAGCGAAGGGGGTGGCCTATGCTGTCGGACTTGTTGAGGCAACCATAGCGGAGGACTTCAATGAAGAAGACAAAGCCGTTTCCAGTGACCAAGCTTCAGGTTTGGGAGGCGTGGAAGCGTGTGAAGGCGAATCAGGGCGGGGCCGGGATTGATGGCGAGTCCATCGCCGATTTTGAGGCTAAGTTGGAGGATAACCTCTACAAGCTTTGGAATCGCATGGCATCGGGCAGCTATCACCCGAAGCCGGTACGCAGGGTAGAGATTCCCAAGGCGAGTGGAGGCACGCGTCCATTGGGGATTCCCACGGTGGCGGATCGGATTGCCCAGATGGTGGCGAAAATGGCGCTGGAGCCAGCATTGGAACGCGTGTTCCATGCGGACTCTTACGGGTATCGACCGAACAAGTCAGCACACCAGGCCTTGGCCCAGACGCGGAAGCGTTGCTGGAAGCGGGCGTGGGTCTTGGATCTGGACATCAAGTCGTTCTTTGACACGATAGACCATGATCTGTTGATGCGTGCGGTGCGGAAGCACACCGACCAGAAGTGGGTGCTGCTTTACATCAAGCGCTGGCTGACGGCCTCGGTGGTATTGCCCGATGGGACGGAAGAAGCCAGGGATCGGGGCACGCCGCAAGGCGGTGTCATCAGTCCGCTGCTGGCGAATCTGTTCCTGCACTATGGGTTTGACCGGTGGATGGAAAAGTACTTTCCGTCCATTCCGTTTGAGCGGTACGCGGATGATGCGGTGTGTCACTGTGTGTCCGAGCGCCAGGCCCGCGATCTCTGGGATGCATTAGCGCGTCGCTTCAAGCAGGTTGGGTTGACGTTACATCCTGTGAAGACCCAGATCGTGTACTGCAAGAGCAGTAACAGACGGGGTCGCTATCCCACCACATCTTTCGACTTTCTCGGCTACACGTTTCGGCCGCGGAGGGCAAAGAATCGTACGGGACAGCTGTTTGTGGGATTCAACCCGGCCATCAGCAACAAAGCGGCCAAATCCATTCGGCAGACGGTTCACAGTTGGCGGATACTTCGTCGTAGCCCGCTACAGTTGGCAGACCTTGCCGGCAGGTATAATGCGACCATCCGAGGATGGGTTAACTACTACGGGGCCTATCGCAAGTCCAACCTGTACAGGTCGCTGCAGTCCATTGACTATCACTTAGTTCGGTGGGCCATGCGGAAGTACAAACGCTTTCGCAGGAAGTGGCTCCGTGCATATTGGTGGATAACCGACTGGGCTCGCAGAGATCCGACGCTATTCGCGCACTGGCCCTTGCTGTACGGTCCGACTTTATTCACATCCAGACGGCTGCGTAGGAAGAGCCGTGTGAGTTGAGAAACTCACGCACGGTTCTGGGAGGGCCCGGGGGTGAGATTCCCCCGGGCTACTTGACGTGCTTCTAAATGCTAGCAGCCGGAATTGGCCCCGGCTGCTAAGTCGCCCTCTTCGGAAAGCCCCTCTGCGCGACTGCGCAGAGGGGCTTTTCTCTCTTCCGGCGTGGAGGGCCTCCTACCGGTGATTTATTCCCGTTTTTCGGGGTCTAAAACATTTCCGATAATAACACTTATCGGAAACCTACTAGCCGGCCAGGGCCTAGCAGAAATCCGTCTCCTGCGTACCCCTAAGGCCCCGCCCTATGCTCCCTGCCATTCTCCCTGGCGCAGCCAGCCAGGTGGCCCCCGCGGAAGCCGCACGCATCGCGGCCGTGCTGCAGGCCGCCTTACGCGGCACCACGATCGGCGCCTATACGCTGCGCCTTAACACCTACGCGGAGTGGGCGCGCAGCAGCGGCCGCCCCTGGAACCATGCGCTCACGCTTCTGGCCTTCCTCTCCGGACCGGCCAGCGCGCGCTCGGACGTTTGGAGACAACAACTGATCGCCGCCTTGCGCTACGCCTGCCGCGAAGCCGGCGGCGCCGATTTTACGCGCGACGCCGCCATAGCGCAGGACATGCGGGGCCTGCGGCGGGAGCGTCCCCAAAAGCCTGCGCAGGTCACCGGGCTCACCTGTGAGGTGATCGCCAAGATAGAAGCCACCGCCTGCGTTCCCCGCAAAGGACGCGGGCGGGGACGCGGCATGGAGACGGCCAAGGCCGCCACCCGGCGCGGACACGTGGATATCGCGCTCGTGCGCACACTCCGCGACGGCCTCCTGCGCCGCAGCGAAGCCGCAGCCCTTCAGTGGCAGGACCTGTCCGTGGAAGCAACCGACGGCTCCGGCAGGCTGCACATCGCGCGCTCCAAAACCGACCAGGAAGCGCGCGGACACGTCGCCTACCTCACGCCCGACACCGCTACCTGCCTGCAGCGCATCCGGCCCGCAGGCGCGCAGCCCGAGGACCGGATATTTGCCATGTCCGCGCGCACCATCGCCAACCGCATCAAGGCGGCCGCTGAGGCCGCCGGCATGGAAGGGCGCTTCGCCGGCCACTCCGGCCGCGTAGGCTGCGCGCAGGACCTGGCCGCCCGCGGCGCCGGCCTCACCGAACTCCAGGTCGCCGGGCGCTGGCAGTCCGCCGCCATGCCGGCGCTCTACGCACGCAGCCAGCTGGCCTGACGGGGCGCCGTCGCGAAGTACCTCACGTAGACGCGGGCCCGGTGGAAGCCGACAGCATATGGCCAGGGCCAAGTGACGCTACCAGTGACCGTGGCTTGTGGACGGCCGCTATGGGCCCTGTGCGGCTCCTGCCGTGCAGGTACGGGTTTGGTGTTGGCTGTTTTAAGCTAAAGCGCAGAGAATCGCCTTAAAACCGCCCTCACGGGCACGAAATGGCGCGGTTTGAGGGCGCAGCGGGCGTCAGAATCGCCGCAGATCGGGTAAATACCCGATCAGACGCGATTTGCGGCGGTTCTCGCGACCTAGCGGCCTCGCAGTGCCACTGGCAGCGCGGCCGTGTCCAGTTTTTTCCTGACTTCCGCGGTTTTGCCGAGGGAGGGGCGGTGCCGCCAGCCAAGATGAGGTGCTGAATCGATCTTTGGTTGCTTCGGCCTGAGGTGCCCGGACTACGTGTGGATTAGCCGAGATGGGGGCGGACATGCTCGATTTGGGCCCCTTTTTGCGCTTTTTTAGGGCAAATCGATCCATGGTGGTACTCCTAGCGTGCGTTGATACACCAAGGGCGGTAGTGTGCAGTGTTGGATGTGATCCCCAAAACATGTGCCAGGGCATCACGCTGGCCGTGTCGATTCGGGGAATGCTGATTTGTAGTGTTCAGTCCTATTTAGTGCTTGACATTGTTAAGATGCTGATGTACCTTAGGGTGTAGCGATACTCGCAGCCATCCCGCGCTCAGCATGTTCGTCCGTACCGTCCGACGCAAGACCACCCAGAACGTTAGCGTACAGATTGTCGAATCGACCCGCGTACCCGGCAAGGGGCCGCGGCAGCGGATCGTCAAGCATATGGGCTCTGCTCCGGAAGGGCCGCTGCTGGATGCGCTGGTGCGGTTGGCGCACCGGGCGAAGCTGCGGCTCCTGGAAGAGAGACAGCCCTCCTTGTTTCCTATAGATATTATAGAAGGGGCCGGAGAGGGGGCACAGGCTATTTTGCCTGTGAGGCGCAGGCGCCTGGACTTCATCCTTCTCCATAGACCTTACAACCCCATGAACCACACCATAAGTGTCATCCCTTCTCAGAAGTCGGTCTTCGTCGGGCTGGACGTACATAGAGACACGATCGCGGCGTGCGTATACGATCCGGCTTCGAAGAGGGTCTGTCTTGAAGTGGAGCTGCCCAGCGACGACAGGGCCAAGCTGCGTAAGCTTATGGCCCGTATTCGTGGTTCCTTTGGCGAACCCCGGTGTTGTTACGAAGCGTCCTCGTGTGGCTACACGCTCTATAGAACGCTCAGTGACGACGGAGTCGCCTGCGCGGTCATTGCACCTTCGTCGATTCCACGGCGTGCCGGTGATCGAGTCAAGACGGACCGTCGTGACGCGGAAAAGTTGGCCCGCTACTACGCGGCGGGCCTACTGACGGCGGTTCACATCCCCGACAAGGCGTTGCTTGCCGCCCGAACGCTGGTGCGCCGCCGGGTTACTCTGGTCGAAGATTTGACCCGCACCAAGCAACGCTCCGTGCTCTTGTTGCAAAGCCGCGGGCATGTGTACCGGGCGGGCAAGAACTGGACGCAGAAATTCTGGCGGTGGCTGGAAGGCCTCGCGCTTGACCCCGTTGATGCGTGTACGCTGCAAAGCTTGTTGAACCAATGCCAGATGCTCGAAGCCCAGATCCGGGAGATAGAGCAACATATCGAAGAAGAGGCACAGAAGGCATGCTATCAGCCCACGGTGCAGGTATTGCAAGCCTTCCGTGGCATCGGGCTGTTTACAGCGATGCAGCTGACTTGTGAAATCGGTGACATTCGGCGTTTTGCACACCCGAAAGCACTGATGGCATATCTGGGATTGGTGCCCTCGGAGCATTCCTCCGGCCACCGCACCCGGCACGGCTCGATTACCAAGGCCGGTAACACCCATGCCCGCAAGGCTCTGGTCTCTGCGGCCTGGAAATATACCCACTACCCCCGGCGTAGCCAGGCGCTGCACCAGCGCCAGCACCACTGCGCTGCGGAAGTGATTACCATCAGCTGGAAGGCTCAGCGGAGACTACACAAACGATACCGCAGCCTGATTCAGCGTAAAGCGCCCACGAAAGCCATCGTGGCCCTTGCGCGCGAACTCGTGGGCTTTCTCTGGGAAGCCATGCAGACGGTGCCGCCAACACCGGTGGCCCTTGCGGCCTAAACATGCCCGAAACGCTTCCGAGAACAGAACAGCTATGGGAAAAGGGGCCCTGCGCACGGATGGAGAGTCCATGCCGATACTCTGCGATAGCCCTTGTGGCGAGCTCGCGAAAATAGATTATGGTAGCTCCCGACGAATTCAATATCAGGCGTTACGGCCAGCACTGCTGGCTTAGCACGCGGACACCAGGTTGATAAGCCGTCGAAGATGCCAGGGCCCCTTTTCCGATAGCCAGCTCATGAAGATTATGTGAACTTACCGCACACATATCACCGCCCCCTTGACCCGGCCCCTTCTACACCAGAGTATCTGGCCGAGCGCGTGCAAGGGGCCCGCCATGGCAGCCAGGGCGACCAGCCGCTGCCCATACCCGATGCGCGCAAGCTGGCCGAGACCAAGCGTCTGACTATGGGCTTTCACGAGGTCTTCGGGGCGCTGTACGATCGGCTGGGCTTTCAGAAGGTCTTCGGGGCCCGCAAAAAGATGGCGGCGCGCCTGTTTCGTCAGGCCGTGCTGATGCGACTGGCCGCGCCGGGCTCCAGCAAGCGAGCGTGCTGCGACAAGCTTTCCAAGCACCATGGCGTGGAAGTGAACCCGGACAAGTTCTACCGCATGATGGACGCGGTCAATGATAACCGGATTGCACGGCTGCAGTCGATCGTCTCGCATGAAGTGCGCGGACTCTTGCAAGAGCATGTGGACGTCCTCTTTTTCGACGTAACCACGCTTTTCTTTGCCAGCGACAAGGCCGATGATCTTCGCAAGAAGGGATTCAGCAAAGACGGTAAGCCGCAGAAGGTGCAGGTCGTTCTGGCCTTGTTCCAGAGCGTGGAGGGGCTGCCGATAGGGTATGAGTTGTTTCCAGGTAGCACGACAGATGTGCGCACGCTCCAGCCGGCACTGAAGGCCCTGCGGGAGCGCTTTGAGATAGGCAGGGTGGTCTTGGTTGCGGACGCCGGGATGCTGAGCCAGGGCAACCTGGACCTGCTCGCCTCCCAAGGTTGGGACTGGGTGGTCGCGGCGCGCCTACGCAGCTTGCCACGCAGGATGGAGGCCGAGCTTTTTGAGTCCCATGACTGGGTCGCGGTCAGCGAAGATATCAGCGTAACAGAATTGCAATTAAAGGGCCAGCGTCTGGTGTTGCGCCACAGCAAGAAGCGGGCGGACAAGGATGTCCATGAACGTGATAGAATCGTAGAGAAGCTCAAGCGTCGCCTGACGCAAGGCATCAAGGGAAGCGGCAAACGAGGCCGCTTTCTCAAGGTGGACCGCGATGCCGTGGAGCTGAACCAGGATGCCATTGACCGAGACGCATGCTTTGACGGGCTCCACGGCGTGTGGACCAGCCTGGATCGCGAAAGCCATCCAGCACAACACATCTATGCGTACTACGGGGAGCTGTGGCGCATCGAAGAGGGCTTTCGCGTGCTCAAGCACACCATGGCGACGCGGCCCATCTATCACTGGACTCCCAGCCGCGTCAAGGCGCACATCGCGATTTGCTTCGTCGCCTTTGCCTTGCTGCGCCTGCTGCGCTACCAGCACAACACCATGCATGCGGGCCAGGAGCCACTCAGCGAGACTCGTATCCTGACAGAGCTGAGCGGCGCTCAAGTCTCCCTCATTACCGACACCAATACGCTGAAGCAGTATCTGCTCGCCTCCCCCGCCACCGCAGCTCAGCGCACGCTCTACAGCGTAGCCGGACTAAAGTACCCCAGCAGGACCCGCGAGCTGGCCTCTCCCGACCAGCTCCCCTAAAAAGTCCAGCTACGATCGAGAGGAGCCTCAAGGGTTCCCTCAAAATCGGCACGCGTAGTGTTCAGTATTGTATGATGGTCAAGTATAACTCATACTATTTTGCACTCAAACCGCGGAAGTCAAGAGGAATTAGCATGATCACGGTTCCCGCAACAGCCGGGGTCAGTATCCGCCGGAACAGGTGCAGGCGGCCGGCCAAGGCGAACTGAAACAGTGCCGAAATGACCACTAGCGTAGCGAGCATGCCCGCCCCCGGGAAGAAATTGCTCCGACGCAAACTGATATGAAGGCGGCGGACGTGCCCATAAGGAGAATGTAGCCGGAGCCGATTCGACCCAGCCGCAAGGCCTGAAGTATGGTCGTAACGGCACTGACTAATACCGCTGCAAATACAGCCCATGTCACAAAGGACTTCGCGCCGCCGGCAGCTCGAATCACGATGGCCGGGGTCAGCACGATGCCTGCGATGGTTAGGGTAGCAAACTGAAAGCCGAGCCCAGCAGTCATGGCCAAGGGAGGCCTCTCGTCGGGTTCGAAGCGAACCCCTGGACGAGTTTGAGACTTTTTTCTGACACGTCTCTATTGCGGCTAGTGATAGTTCGGAAATCTACGGTATTTCATCGTTATGCTCTCCTCGGATTCAGTTGAGCTTTAGTGTGGAAGTCGAGGCGCCGCACCCACAGGAAACAGTTTAAAACGCCAATAGCAAGCGCACTGCGCGGCAGAACAGGTTGCTGCCACAAGGGCCGTGACCCAATGGAACCACCCGTGGGGCCGGACAGCACGCTAGGGCTGCAGTGGTGGCGTCAGGAGGGACACGCGCGGTGGCCTACCGCCGTACATGGAATCCGCCGAGTCGTATGCACGTGACTCCCAAAGCCCAAGGCAGGGCACAGGCAGCGAAGCCTTAGCAGAACCGATCGGAGACTCATATGCACCAGTGCAGAAGGCGGCTACCACCGTGCCCGGTTACAATGGATACGTGGCGTTCTCCTCACCAATCTCTAGAGGCGAGAACACCTTTTGCGCGGCCTGAAGATCTTCTTCCGCCAAGTGTGGCGGCAGGTGTACCAATACGAGTTTGTCTACTTGAGCACACCTGGCCAATTGGGCGGCCTGCAGCGCAGTTGAGTGGCCTGGCAGCGGTCCCGTAGCCTCATGCAACAGCAGGTCTGAGCCTTGTGCAAGGCACGCAATCGCATCCGAAGGACCTGTGTCCGAGGAATAGGTCATTACGCCACCCGAACGCCGATTGGTAACACTTACCCCCACTGCCGGGACACCATGTACGCCGCGTGCGGCGTGCACAATCCATGCCTCGTCGCGATAGACAGCGTCGGTGGCTTTGGGCGAGATCGCATGCCATTCGATAGGCGGAAGGCCTTCAAACGCGCGCGTGTCAAAGGTCGCAAAGCAACGTGCTGCCTGAACAATGGCTTCGGGCAGGCCATAAACGGGCAGTGCGTGACGCCTGCCGGAAAGCCACAGCTTCTTGTAGAACAGCGGGAACCCACCCACATGATCGATGTGCTCATGGGTCAAGAAGAGTGCCCGGATCGTTTCGACCCCTACGCCGGCGTGCTGCATGCGCGCGACTGCGTCGCCGCCGCAGTCAATGACCAGCGCCGACGTTCCGTCACTCACGCAGATCATCGTGGTCGTACGGCCGGCGCCACTGATAGCAGCGCCCGTCCCCAAGAGGTGTACAGTGGCCACTAGCGCTTGCGCGTGGTGATGTATTCAGCCAGTGAGATCATGGCTTTCCGTGCAGGTGATTCAGGGAAGGTGACCAGAAGCGATTGCGCAGAGCGCGCGCAATCTGTCATCCTGCTCCGGGCATAGTCCAGTCCCCCGTATTCCGTAGCGAATTCCAACACGGCCTTGCGGTCATCCGCGCGTTGCCCTCCTCGACGCAGGACTTTTACCATTTGCCTTCGGCGGGTAGCGTCTGCCTGGCCCAGCGCGTGAATGAGTGGGAGCGTTACGAGCTTCTTTTGAAGATCCAGGCCCACTGGTTTTCCCACGCCGCGCGAACCATAGTCGAAGAGGTCGTCTCGAATCTGAAACGCCAGGCCCAACTGCTCCCCAATGGTCCGCATCCGCTGCTTGGTATCCTCGTCTTCCGTTGCACTGACCGCGCCGCACATCGTGCAGGCAGAGATCAGAGAGCCGGTCTTGTCGGAGATGATTCTGAAATAGGTCGCCTCATCCAGATCGAGGCTGCGCGCCTTTTTGACCTGCAAGAGCTCACCTTCGGCCATGCGGCGAACCGCGTCGGACACAATGCGCAGCATTACGATGTCGTCATGCTCCAGCGCAAGAAGAAGGCCCTGGCTCATAAAATAGTCCCCTACCAGCACCGCGACTTTGTTGCCCCAGAGGGCATTGACAGAAAATGCGCCTCTTCGCGTTTCGGCTTCGTCAACGACATCATCGTGCACAAGCGTAGCCGTATGGAGCAGCTCAACCAGGATGGCCGCCCGATACGTCGCACTGGTTATGCCTCCGCACACCTTAGCAGATAGCAGCACCAGCGTAGGCCGAATGCGCTTTCCCTTTTGCCGTAACACATACCGAAGTATCGTGTTGAGCAGACCGCTCTTTCCTCGTACTGCGTTCCTGAACGACTGCTGAAACTCCGTGAGCTCGTCCTTGACAAATGCCTGAATGTCGCGGAGCGTAAAGAGGTGAGGCGCTGCGGATTCTTCCGTCATTCAGGTCTACACGATGGCAGCCGCCTAAACGATAACTCTTGGCAAGTGTTCAGCTGCTTACCCAACATCGTAGGCACTTCTTCGAAGAAGCACCAAAAAGAAGGGAACACCGCACAGCGCCGTTATGATGCCTACTGGTAACTCTTGTGCTGGCAGCAGTACGCGCGCAGCCACGTCTGCCCATAGTAAGAATAGTGCTCCCGCAAAGAAGCATGCAGGCAGCAACCTGCGGTGCGTGACACCCACAAACGAACGGACCGCATGCGGGATAATAAGGCCCACAAACCCTATTGCGCCACTGGCTGCGACCAGCGTGCCGGTGACCAGTGCGGCCACCACGATAAGTATGCGCTTGAGTCTCTCGACCGGCACACCCAGGCCGTGTGCCGCCTCATCTCCCAGAAGCATGGCATCCAGGGGCCTGGCAAGGGCCAATAGTGCAACCAGTCCCGTAATCGTGACGATTGAAGGGGCCGGGAGCAGCGACCACGTCGCGCGGTGCAATGACCCTAAGAGCCAGAACAGAACCGCGCGCAGCTTGTCAGGGTCGGGCGACGACAGCGTGATGAACGAGGTGATAGAACCCATCAATGCCGCCATGGCGACGCCAGCCAATAGCAGCCGAGCCACGGACAGGCGGGTAGCGCTCCTAGCCACAAGGTACACGATTGAGATTGATAGCAGGCCACCCAAAAATGCGGCCAGTGGCATCGACAACGCCTTGGAGAGCAGCGGTGGCAAGAGGCCCAGGTAAAAAAGTGACGCGCCTGCTGTAGCGCCGCTGGAGATACCCAGGATATACGGTTCTGCCAAAGGGTTTCGCACGAGGGTCTGCATGGCCGCGCCGATGATACCCAGCCCGCCGCCTACGACTAGGGCCAGCACTGCGCGCGGCATGCGCAAGAGCCATACGATCCGGTCGGCCGTCGGGTCGGGAGGCGTGCCGCCGCCCAGCAGGAGGTGGTACCGCAAGACGCGGAAAACAGCGCCGTGCTCCAAGTCTTCGCCAACGGTAACTGCGATTCCTACGCTCAGGATCAGCAGGACGGTGAGGCTTGCCACAGCCAGCCAGGCCGACCTCATGGGGACGACACAAGCCCTGGGTGCAAGAGCGCAGCCATCTGCCAGGCACCTGCCACCAGCCGGGGGCCGGGCCGCAGGAAGTAGTCTCCGCGTATGCCGTATACGCGTTCCTCCTGGACAGCGGGGACAATGTCCCACGTGGCATGGTGCTCCAGGATCGCCTTTGGTTCGTAGCCCGAGCCGAAGGCCCCAATGATAACCTCGGGCCTGTGCGTCAGCACATACTCATCCGTGAGGATCGGCCCAGCCATGTCATGGCTAGCAGTGATACTCTCGCCTCCGGCCAGCGCGATCATGGAATGGATGTAGCTACCCTTGCCAAAAGCATACAGTGTGGCATCGCCTACCAGAGCCAGTGTACTGGGTCGCAAAGCTACCGTGGACGTTAGCGCCGCAAGCGCCGCCAACGATTCGCCAAGCGAATCCGCAACTTGGTTCGCTTCGGTGCCGGTGCCAAGGAGCTGACCCACCGTACGGATGCTGAGCAGCATGTCATCCAGGGTACGTATGCCAACAAAGTATACGGGCAAGCCAACTGCCGCCAACGATGTGGCATCCTGTGGGCTGTTTACCTGGTCGGAAGCCAGCACGAGTTCGGGCTTTAGGGCGACAATGGCTTCAAAGTCAACCGGCAACGCGCTGAAGCGCGGCAGCGAAGCGACTTCCGGTGGAAAGTCGTCTGCGGTCGTGATGCCGACTACCTTCGCGCCGGCACCGGCGGCATAGAGGATTTCGGTAAGGCTGGGAGCGAGGGCGACGACTCGCTGTGCGGGGACTGGCACATGCACCTGGCGGCCGAGGTCGTCGGTAACGATGACCATGCTGCCGCCAGCATTTTCGGGCCCGCATCCGCAAAGCAACAGACAGGTTACCAGAAGCAGACCTCCGAGGGGTATTCGGCAGGCAGGATGTGACGGCAAACGTGGCGTAGCGGGCATAAGCAACCTAGAACCACCGTCCTCGCAAAAAGAGCCACGGAGCCGTACAACATTGCGCGGCGAACGGCGTTTTAGAAGCCCCCCTCCCGGCAAGTGAACGCTCTTCCAGGCTATGCATGAGGCGCAGCGCGAAGCGGTAGCCGCACGGCTGGCAGCTCGTACCGGCGTGTCGGTTAAAGGCGATGGCTACATTCAGGAAATGCTGCGATGCATGGTGGATGCCGGGGCCTGCCGCATCGGGATGCGTAGCGACAAGCCACTGACCGGTGGTGTGGGTGCGTGTGACTTGGCATCGCCGCTTGCGCGCATGATCGACCACACAGCGCTCAAGCCCCAAACGACCGAAGCGGACATTCGTACCCTTTGCCATGAGGCCGCACAGCATTGCTTCGCGTCCGTGTGCGTTCCACCCTGCTTTGTGTCGCTGGCCGCCGCACTGCTGCGCAGAACGGATGTGCGCGTCTGTGCAGTAGTGGGGTTTCCGCATGGGAGTAGCCACAGTGAGGTGAAGGCGGCAGAAGCTGTGCGTGCTGTACGGGATGGGGCCACTGAAGTGGACATGGTTCTGAGTGTGGGGCTTCTCAAGAGCGGGCGGTTCGATGACGTAGAAGATGACATTCGCGGTACCACTCAGGCTGCCAAGGCAGCGGGGCCACACGTGTTAGTCAAGGTGATTGTGGAGTGCGCGTTGCTAACTGACGAGGAGAAGGTTATCGCCTGTGTCTTGGCACAGAATGCGGGGGCAGACTATGTGAAGACTTCAACGGGCTTTGCCGAAGGTGGTGCGACGCTTGCGGATGTCGCGCTTATGAGGCGCGTGGTAGGAAAGGACATGGGGATCAAGGCCGCTGGCGGCGTTCGCACGAAGGAGCAAGCCATGGGCCTTGTAGCGCGTGGCGCTACGCGAATCGGAGCTAGCGCATCAGTTGCCATCGTCGGGAATTGAAGACGGCCAAATTAAACAGTCGAAGCATGAACAGGACATTCTCGTCAGGTATGACCGGCGCTGCGCTGCTGGTCATCGTACTGCTTACGGTAGCTTCTGCGTGTTCGGGGCCGGCCGCCAAGGTTATCACGTCAACAGGCGACACTGCTGAGCCTCTTTCCGCTCGTGTAGAGGCGGACGAGTTTGATGCGAGGCCATACCGGGAGTTACCGCCTCCGCCGCGCGTTGCCATCGAGCATGACGCACCGGAGTCCTTGCTCCGTGGGCAGGCCGCCAGGAGCCAGGAGCGCACGCAGCAGGGCTATCGCATTCAGATCCTTTCAACGCGCAGCAGGGAGGAGGCAGACTTGAGGTCGGGACAAGTCATCCAGTGGTGGATAGAGGAACGCGAGAAGGGTAATTTGGCGGCGGTGCTGCCGAGGGCCGACGGTGCACCGCCAGTGTACCAGGACTTTAGCGAGCCGTACTGGCGCATCCGCCTTGGAGACTTTGGCACGCGCACGGGGGCCCAGACTGCGCTGGCAGCGGTGAGAGAGCACTTTGGCAGTGCCTTCATTGCGCCGGCAGAGATACCACTCAGGTAGCGCCGAAGGCCTGTTGGTCTCACGCGGTATCTGGCTTGCCCAAGAGCCGTTATTGCAGCGGGCGGGATGGCTGCCCCGTGGCGCGCCCAAGCAAGTGGCCTGCAATCGTCCTCCGTGCCGGAATTGTGTCCAAGCGATGTCCTTCACCTCTACACACACACCTTTCAACGCATTCTCACGCATGGGAATTACGTGCCACTTGCCGTCTTGAAGGGGAGCTTGCCTTATCTGAGGCACGGGCCCGCCACGGTCAGGTACATGCCCTCCATGCCTGTGGCCGTTCGAATCCTCATGCTGCCCTTGTTTGACCTGACGTAGGGCAGGCGGACCCAGCTTTGGCAGCAATCGTGTTCGCTCTCTCGGTGAAGACATCAGCGCGCCTGCACAAGAGGCCACGTTGTTTGCCTTCAGCTCAAGCCCAAACGGCCGCCAGCGGTAGAATTAGCCAAGTGCGGGTCAGTGTTCCTTGCCGTTCTTCACGGCGAAGCCCTTGGCTTATGGATTGACTGGTGGCTGGGTTGTCAATCCTACCTGCTGCAGAGGTTCGCGCCTCAAATCGGACATGGTAGCTGCGACGACCTCAGGGCCCACTGCAGGATTGACTTCCGGTCATGTCCGCTTTTTCCCGCAGATGACGAGAAGGTCTGTGCTTACCGGGAGGAGCGGGCATCAGCCGCTGCATATTCTGGCGGAACCCGTAGCGCCTCCGGCACGTCGCTGTCGCTGCTTTCGACGACGGTGCACTCAATAGCGTTTAGAGAGCAATTGTAAACTAGAAGAAAGGCCAAGTTGGCGCCCGAGCATTCCTTCACAGCCTTACCTGGGCAAATTCACGACTGTCCTTTGGACGGAATGGACGCATGCACCATGTTCGCGTCAGAGAGTGTCCAAACATCGTCTCAACTTGCGGTTAGAAATGGAAGAGCGCACGCAGGGATGTGTCATGCCCCAGGTTTTTGTCGCAGTGATTCGGCCTGTTGGCAACGCGTGCCGATAGGAACTTGACGTACTTCAAGTCAAACACGTTGCCCAGCACATTTTGCGGCATTGGGTTCCACTCCAGCGCCTTGAAGCAGGTGCTTCTTAGCGCGATGTAGCAATGACTGAATCCGTCAAGTAGACGCTAGTGCTCATGGGTGAATAGCGGTGCTATACGGCGAAAAACACCGCACACCTAATACTCAGAAACTCCAGCAACCAGCGTGCGCGACATGACCCCAAGCATGAAGAGGCCCCCAGAGGGGGCCGCGTCCCGGAATCGTTGCCACCGGGGGCAGATACGACGGACACACATGGCAGGTCCGCACCATACCTAACTCGTCGGGCATGATTTGCGCGCAACGTCCTCAAAGCTGGGCCAATTGTGCTAATCGACTTCCGTCGGCGGGCACTTGCACGCCAAGCGGATTGGATGCTCGATGATGGGCGCTGATCAGGGCTTTTTGCTGGTCTGCTGTGAAGCGCTGCAACAGGGGCAATTGCACACCGTCCCGATACCTGTTGGTGACGCTACCACCACGAGTCCCCGGCCTAGGCTAGCGGAGCGCGTCCTCCAGTGCGGTGGCGGCATCTGTCCTTTTGTCGCGATACTTGACGATGACGGGCGCATACAGCGAAAGCCCATTAGCTCGCCCGAAGTCAGATGTGACCGCGCGGGCGCCCGGCACGACGACTGCACCAGGCGGTACCTCATTCGCAGTGATGGCACGCTCGTGGACCAAATCCAACAGGCGCGTGGCGCCGGTCAGGATCACGCCCGGCGCGAGCACCGCACGGCGTCGTATGATGATGCCCTCGTAGATGCCGCATCCGCCGCCAATGAAAGCGTCGTCTTCCACAATGACTGGCAGCGCGCCGGCAGGCTCCAATACGCCACCAATCTGTGCAGCTGCCGACAGGTGAACACGCTTCCCGATCTGGGCGCAGCTGCCGACCAGCGCATGGGAATCAATCATCGTATCGCGGTCCACATAGGCCCCGGTGTTGACGTACATCGGCGGCATGCAGATGACTCCTGGGGCCACATACGCCCCTGTGCGGATGGCTGAGCCCCCCGGCACCAGGCGCACGCCGTCGTTGAGCGCCACCGGTTTGAGCGGAAAGGTGTGCTTATCAAAGAATGGAAAGGAACCTGATGACTGATCGGTGAGGACGCCCAGCCTGAAGCCGAGAAGTAATCCTTGCTTGACCCAGGCGTGTGCGGTCCAATGTCCAGAGGCATTGCGGGAGGCCGCACGCACCGAGCCGTCGTTCAACCGGGCTAGGAGGGCACCTACTGTGGCCTCTGCGTCCTCGCGATTAAGGCTCGTGGTGCTTTGCGAAGCCAGTCGCTCCACCTCGCGGGCAAGCTTTGCAGGGCCTATGGCACTATGGCGGTCTGACATCCAGGCTACGACGCACAAAGAAGCCGGGCAGCGCATGCCGCGCCGATGATGCCGGCTTCATTCTGAAGTTGCGCCGGCACGATCCTAGACTTGGTTCGCAGAAGAGGAAGGAATTTGCTCACCTTCTTGGGCCGGCTCACTCCGCCTCCTATGATGATAAGGTCAGGCGCAAACAAGAACTCCACATGGTCAAGGTATTCTTGCACGCGTTCGGCCCAGGCGTCCCACGCCAGGCCCTCCCGCTCTCTCGCACTGGCGGCGGCATAGGCTTCGGCTTTGTCGCAATGCAGCTTAAGGTGCCCCAACTCGGTATTGGGTACCAGGGTACCGTCCACAAATAGGCCGGATCCAATGCCGGTGCCGAATGTCAGCATCAGCGCCACTCCCATCGCACCGCGTCCGGCGCCAAAGGCCATCTCAGCAACGCCCGCTGCATCGGCATCGTTGAGCACACTGGTGGGGCAACCGGTAGCCGCTGCGAAGAGCTGCCCGGCATCAACGCCTATCCAGCTATTGTCGATGTTGGCAGCTGTATGCATTATGCCATGTTTCACGCGCCCGGGCATGGTAAAACCGATTGGGCCTGTCCAGGCGAAGGCCTCGGCAATAGAGTTTGCGACCAGTGCCACATCCGGTGGCCGTGCAGGCGAAGGCGTGACTAGACGGAAGCGCTCGTGGGTAAGTACGCCCGCATCGGTGTCAACGGGCGCGCCCTTGATGCCGCTCCCACCGATGTCTATACCGAGGATGATCACGTTAATATGAGACGGAGGTGGTTAGGGCTACGTGGCGGACGCGTATATTTCTTCAAATCGCAACGCCAACAAAATATGAAACGGCTGCTCCTTCTAGTCTGCCTTTTTGCATGCATTGCCTCCGGCGCCTGTCAATGCTCAGATAAGCCGGATACTGCGCCGGTAGAGGATGTTCGTGGCTCTGCTTGGCAGGCGGAAACCATTGGCGCGTGACCGTGCCGCTTGCAAGATGCTTGGCGTAGGGCCACTGTGCCCCCCGGTGTGCCACTAGCCGCCTTTTTTGTAGAGAGCAGGTTGTCACCCACGATGCGGCAACGGTAAGAGCACCTGGCGCTGACTCTGGGGCGGAAAATGCCACGTGGCGCGTGTCCGCGACTCGCGACGTACTGTTCCTGCTGACACGTTGGACCTGTCGTACGACGTGCTGCTGCGAATTGTGCAGGATGAGCGCGCGCATACGATAGAGAATCCATGGAGCGGATAGCCACCTGCAAGTGTACGAAAGGGGCCCGCGCGCTGCTTGGACTCCCACCTTTTGGTGATGTGCGAAGGCAATGCTCTAGGCTTTACAATAGAACCGTCCGATGTTGCAGGGGATCGAATGATCGGCGCAGTGACCAAGGACTGAAGGAAGCACGCCCTTGGCTGGCCGAAACGCACAATGCGACGCGCAGCGTCTAACGAGGTGCCCAAGAACTCGGCAACAGTGCCACTGAAGCGACTGGGTAGACGGCGTAGAGCATAAATGCACGGCCGCCACCTTGGCGGTGAATGCGCTGTTGATCGCGGAGCGACCGGGTCCCGCAGTTCAGCCAGGCAGGACGCTAGAGCGTCGTTCAGGCTGTGTGCTGGTCCTTTTGCCCGCTCGTGCGTGCGTCCATGAATTTTCGGCCCTCGGTGCAGCACACATGCATTAGGGTCCGTGGGCGACCATGCGCCAACAGAAATGGGATGTCGACAATCGCGGCTTGTACTCGCCCGCAGCGGCGCGATGCGTCCCGCATTGGACGGCTGATGCGATGGCAACTGGCACCAACGTCAGGCCGCTAACCGCGCGCCATTCCGGAATGTAGTCCATGGACGTTTGGGTACTCCTCATCTCCTGTGCCGAGGCGTGTGTCACCGCATGCTAGGTTGGACCGGCCCAGTCTGTCGAAATTGGTTCCAGCGAGCGCCCAGAAATCTCAGCAGGACACTCGCGAAGACCAAGTCAGACCCATGACAGGAACTGCATAATGGTGGCTGTGGTGGGCGCAGCACCATTAACCTGTTCTGTTTCGTTTCCGGCTTTGCAGGAATGGCCTGTAGGTTTGTTTGAATACCACGGCTCTTCGTTGCTGCCGACGGGGCCATCTGATACATAGGCGTCAACAACGCGTGCCCGCGCTCCCAGTCAGGACGCGGCATCGCACTGGCGACTACGGCATGGAAGGATAGGACACCCTCGTTTCTGCTGTGCCTTCGGGCACGTACCAAAGGGGCACTGGTGGGCTTGCAGCAACGTGCTAACGGCTACGCGCCAGCACAGACAGAGATTCTGACAGGCACGGCAGCTCTGAATGCATGGAGACGGCGGATGCCCAGCAGAAGGCGCTGGTAGCCACCCATAGGCAACAAGGGGCCACTTCCGCGGTTCATTTTGCGACTATGCACGCACAGCCAAGAACTCCGACGGGAATCTAATGGAGCCCATTTTTGTCTTGCTGCTGGCGCGAGTCCTGCCTATAATGAATGCGGGGACAATAACCCAGGCGCACACCCAATCACGCTCGCGGCTGGTGCATATTTTTCCGCCTGATCACTTGTGGGAGAGCCACTACTTGGCGCATGGGGATTGCCAGACGATGCACTTCAACGGAGATTTGCGAGAATTGACAGAACGGTATCGCGATGGCGCCACGGCGGTTCCTGCGGTAACAGAAAGCAGAGTGGCATGCTGCCCCCCGCAGCTCGTTGCACGGCGATTGCTGCTGCGTCGAAAAGGAAAGCATAGCGTCAGCGACCTGAATGGCTGTGATTCAGGTTCTTGTTCGTAACTATCAGTAGGTGGCATGTCACCCGCGGACGATATCAGAGAGGAAATCCGGGCTGCTTCGGATATCGTAGACATTGTGGGCGGGTACGTGCAGCTGAAGCGACGTGGCCGGCAATACGTGGGGCTGTGTCCTTTTCATAACGAAAAGACGCCGTCATTCTACGTCTCCCCGGACCGAGGTAGATTCAAGTGCTTTGGGTGCGACAAGGGGGGCGATGTCTTTGGCTTCGTTATGGAGATGGAGTCGCAGACATTTCCCGAGGCCATGCGAAGTCTGGCCGAAAGGGCCCACATTGAGATTCCTGACCGCAGCAGGTCACGCGAACGCGCCAAGGAAAATGAACGCAACAGTGCGGCTCTGCGTGTTGCGGCCGCGTTCTACCAGGCACATCTGCACAAGATGCCTGAAGGTCATGCTGTCCTGCAAGACCTCCAGAGCCGGAAGCTGACCATTGCCACCGCCAGGGAATTCGGCCTGGGGTATGCACCCGAGGACGGGCGTGGCCTTGTTGATGCAGCGGCCAAGGAGCAGATCGCACTTTCGGCGCTATCGGACGCGGAGCTTGCTGGGCAGCAGAAGGGAGCTGAGGAGTTCTGCGATCGCTTGTGCGGGCATCTGGTTTTTCCAATTCATTCAAAGACGGGCCGAATCATCGGCTTCGCGGCCCGTGCGCTGACAGAAGCGCCAGAGGGACCGGCGTATGCCTTGGCCTTTAACACGCGGCTGCAGAGCCCTCGCCGCGCCTTGTACGGCTTGTATCAGGCCAAGGCTGCGATACGTGAAGCCGAGGAAGTATTCTTAGTGGACCGAATCGCGGATGTGCTCGCAATGCACCAGGAAGGGATAAAGAACACCGTTGCATGTGTCGGCGTGTCGCTGACGTCGGAGCAGGTCCAGCTCTTGAATCAGTTTGCCAAACGCTTAGTCGTAATTCACGATGCTCAACCTGCCGCCATGAATGCGGCAACCCGCATGATCAATACCGCGCTGGCGGGGGGAATGCGCGTCTATGACGTAACCCTGCCGAAGGGGATGGGCCCGGCGCAGGTGATTGAAACGGACGGGTCCGCGACCCTGAAAACCTGCTTATTTGAGGATCGCACCGACTTCGTAACGTTCCTGCGCCAGAATTATCACAATCAAAGGGAGCAGCTTGCGCCAGAGAGGGAAGACGAAGTACACCGAGCAGTTGCTACAGCGTTGGCCAACATCGGTGACACCATATTGCTAGGGAAATATGTAGACCATGCGGCAAGTGTCTTGGCGGTGGACAAGAAAGCCATCCGTGATGCCGTGGCAAAGGCGCAGGAAGTGCATGAGTTACAGGCTGGGCTGGAGTTCTTTCAGGACCAGCTCAAGCATGCGACGGATGGGGAGCGGGAGCGCCGGCAGCTGGCGCAGGAATACGGGATACACGCAGCTGCCATCGAGGCTTTTGGTCTGGGATACGCGCCCGATCAGTGGGATGCTTTGATGAAAGCAGCCAAGGCGCGCGGACTTGACATGGAAGCGCTGCATGATGCCGGCCTGCTACGTGTCAAGGAGCGCGAAGAGGGACCTTGGTACTTCGATCGCTTTCGAGGACGTGTGATCTTTCCCGTTTCGTCGGCTCTGGGCGACGTGGTGGGTCTAAGGGGCATAGGCTTGGGCAATGCAGATACGGATAAGCACGCGAAATGGCCGGAAGAAACGGACTACGCAAGGGACGACAACCTGTATGGTCTCTACCAGGGCAAGGGTGCTGCGCGCGAGCGCGCTGAGGTGCTGTTGGTGGATGACTTTTGGGACGTTCTGGTGCTACATGCGGCAGGGATAGCAAACGTGGTGTCACCAGTGGGAGAGAGCCTGACGCCTGGGATGGCCGAGCAAATTGGGCAGTTTGTGCCGCGCATCGTCTTTGTTTACAGGGCCGGCGCAGCTCATCCGACAGCGATGCTGCGTGACATCAATCGGGCGCTAAGTGTTGGGCTGGGTGCGGACGTAGTGGAGCTGCCTGGGCAAGACTGCAGGGCATTCATTAGCGAGCGTGGCGGAGATGCATTTCAGGCATTTCTGAAGGAGCGCCGCCGCGATCTGGTGCGCGTCGTTTATGATGACCGCCATGACCGTGGGCTGCTGACAGATGCTAGTGGGTTGGACCAGGTGCATCGGGACATTGCCACCATGATCAAGCGCATAGCGGATCCTGCTGTTAACAAGCAATACGAGGCGCGCGCGGGCATGGTTGACCGGGAGGAGCGCATCTATGATGCGCTGGGCTATGCGTCGTACCACTTCCAGCGCCAGCTTAGAGCGTCTAAAGAGGGCAGTGAGGGCGCACGATACCTTGCACGTCGCGGTTTGAACAGAGCAACGATTGAGGGCTTTCGCCTTGGGTTTGCGCCAGACCGATGGGATGTGCTGCTTAAGGCCGCGACCCGCAACGGCATATCGTTGGAGATACTTGAAGAGGCTGGCTTGGTAAAGCCCAGTGAAGATGGCAAGCGGCCTTACGACCGCTTCAGGGGGCGCGTGATATTTCCGATACACTCATCGGGCGGAGACGTCATCGGATTTGGTGGCCGAATTCTGAAGGAGACCGAGCATGCGCCGAAATATCTCAACACACCCGAGACGCCGGTCTACAAAAAGAGCAGCGCGTTGTACGGCTTGTACCAGAGTATAGGTACGGCAAAGGCCCGAGGCGAGGTGATTCTGGTCGAGGGCTACACGGATGTCTTGGCGCTCCACCAGGCCGGCATTACAAATGCCGTAGCATGTTGTGGGACGGCCCTGACAGGTGGCCAAATCAGCGTGCTTCAGCGATATGCCGATCGGCTACTGTTGCTCTATGATGCGGACGAAGCTGGCTCCAAAGCGGCGCTGCGTGCTATCGACCTCGCCTTGGAAGGCGGCATGACCCCGTTCGCAGCTGCACTGCCGGCGGGAGAGGATCCGGATTCGTACATCAATAGTAGCGGTGCCTCGGTGTTCAGGAATTACCTGGGTCAGCACCGCATGGGCTTTGTAGAGTTTCTTTATGGCCACTTCGAACGGCGAGGCGAAATGAATACACCGGAAGGGAAGGCTGACGCAAGCCATGCTGTGATATCCTCGATTGGAAAGATTGGTGATCCGGAGCGCCGGGAGAGCGCCTTGCGTCAGGCCAGTACGGTATTCAGCGTATCGCTAGACGCCATGCGTGCGGCACTGGGCGACAAAGTGCCTCCGGCAGTTCGGCATGATAGCCGAAAAGAGCACCGCGTTCCTGCCGCGCAAGCGCCGCGCGATGAAGCGAGGCGCATCCGCGACCATCGCCGAAGAGCCCCTCGAGGCACGTTTTTGCACCCTTCGGAAAAGGCACTGCTTGAGATAATGGTAAAAGGGGGAGAGTACATGATTAGGTTTATCATGGAGCGCGTGAACGATGGCGCGTTTACGGAGGGTCTTGCCCGTCGCCTGGCCTCTCTCCTTGTGGAGAAATATCAGAGCGATGCCGCAGCCAGAGGCAAGGAGCATGGCGACCCCGAACTGGAGCACCTGATCAGCGTCTTAAAGGAAGACAAGCAGCAAGTCTCTCCAGGCTGGGCTCTGCGCAGCATGGGGCACGTTCAGTACAATAGGGACCTGGAGAAGGCTGCCAGGGGTGCGATAAAACAACTGAAGCTGCACAGGATCGGCGAATTGAAAGCCAGCGTAGACAGGAAAATCGAGGCCGCTGCTCCGGTGGTGCCGGAACAGTTACTCAGAGAGGTGCAACGTCTTAACGAGGCCAAGCGGGACGTTGAGGCATCCAGGTAGCGCCCCGGTTCTTGCTGCTTCCCCGCACCCATGAGTTCCTGGATTAGCGATTTGATGCACCCTGCCCGCAAGTACGCGCGGGCGATGGGGTACGTACGGGGTTTCAGGCGCCTGTACGCGCGTGGGCGCCGTTGCCGGCCTGCGTGGGCACCGCATGTGCAACGTAGCCGCGCCCTCATCCTGGAGGCGGCGCAACTCTGCAACAGGCATGACCGCGTGCTCGTGGTGGGGTCGGGCCCGCTCTTTGACGTGCCGGTAGCCCAGCTGAGCAGGCGATTCAAGGAGGTGGTGCTGGCCGATATTGTCCATCTTGGTCGGGTTCGTGTAAAGATCCGGCAATTCTCCAACGTCAGCTTGGCGACCGTCGATGTGACGGGGATGGCGGAGGCAGTGTATGACTGGGCACGGAAGGACCACAGGAGCGCTCCACCCGACAGAATGCCAAACGCGTTTCTGGGGGAGGACTTTGATCTTGTGGTGTCTTGCAACGTCCTGTCGCAGTTGCCACTGTCGGTGGAACGCTATGCCACACGAGTTAGGGGCCAGGAAGCCCTCGGCGATTCAGTCACGTTTTCACGGCGTATGGTGATTCGGCACCTGGACTGGCTGGTATCGTTTGGCGGTAATGTTTGCCTGATCACGGACACCCATCAGCGGCACACAATTGATGGACAAAAAGCGTGCAACAGTGACATTCTGTGGGGCGTAGCACTGCCGCCTGGAGCTCGGCCGTGGCTATGGGATCTAGCGCCGCGTCCCGAATTCAGTCAAGATTACGACGTACAGCACCGCGTGGTTGGTTATGTGCGCTTTCCGAAAGAAACTTGGATGGAGCGTCCCGCCTTGGTCCCGGCTATGCCCGATTGATGTTGCGCTGATAAGATGATACGAGGGATTTGCTCAGCGGACACGGCAACGATGGCCGATTAAGTTTGTGCGAAGTGCCTGGCCATAAGCCTTGAACGTGAACTGGTGCAAAAGTATCTTGTTAGAGCGCGGACCATGAGTGTCTAAATCCTGTCCCACCAAAGAGGAAAACTAACAAATGGCACACGACCATCACCACCACGATCACGGCGACCACGTGCATGGGCCTGGCTGCGGGCACACGGCAATCAAGCATGGAGACCATACAGATTACCTGCACGATGGTCACATGCACCATGTGCACGAAGGTCATTACGACGACCACGTGATAAAGGTCTCTGACGACAACCCTGAAGGGTGCACAAAGGGGCACGGATGCAGTGGCCATGCGGCGGATCACAAGCATGGCCCTGGTTGTGGCCATGAGGTTGTGCCCCACGGGGATCATGTGGATTACCTGGTAGATGGACACCTGCACCACGTGCATGGCGACCACTGCGACAATCACGGCGCAGTCTAGGTAGTTCATTCTTTTTCGCCCGGGGCGGTCCAGGCGCTGGGTCAGCCCGCCCTGCGGGACAGGAAACGGGGGACATGTGCCCGCGCCTGTGCTGTCAAGCCTCATGAAAGGCTGCGGGTTTTCTGCATTTTTCATTCCGCCGTTGAGCTGCAGTGGCGGGGTCCACTCTGGGAAGAATTCTCGTTAGGGTAGTCCAAGCCTTCGCCCGCATTCGGCAATGTGTCCGCATCGCCGGCGCAGAATTGAGCCCGAGTTATTTCGGGCGCTGCGCGTAGCCGCTGGAGTACTTCCCGTTGCGAGTGCGTCCATAGCCGGACACCCAGCAGTAGGATCAATGTGGCATGGCACCAAATGGTGCGGAGGCCTCCGCGTGACTGGCCATATTCATATGTGCTGCGATTCACCTGTATGCCCGTACAGGAATGCACGCGGTTCTTCTTTTACTTACTTTGGCCTCCAAGAAGCTCTTGGCATTTGACCTAGGGTTGGCCGTTGCAGCTATCAGTAGAAATCCCCGACTTCAATAATGTCCAAAGACCACGACCATAGTCACGGCGGGCACGACCACGACCACAGCCATGGCGGGCACGACCATGACCACAGCCACGACGGGCACGATCACGGGGGCGGATTCTTTAGCGGACATAGCCACTCGCACGACTTGCGTGGCGCGAGCAAGCGCAACCTGTGGTGGGCACTGGGCCTCATTGCCGGTTACATGTTCGTTGAGGTAATCGGGGGCGTCCTTTCTGGCAGCCTCGCGCTGCTTTCTGATGCCGGTCACATGGCCACAGATGCCGCATCGATAGGCCTAGCACTCTTGGCCATGCATTTTGCGGAGCGAACGGCGACTGCAGAGCGCACATTCGGGTATCAACGCCTCGAAATCCTCGCGGCGCTCGTGAACGCACTATCGCTGTGGTTTATCGTCGGAATGATCCTCCTGGAGGCGTACAAGAGGCTCAACACCCAAAACTTCGAAGTCGAAGGCCCGCTGATGCTGATAGTCGGTACGATTGGCCTGCTGGTCAATGTAGGTGCGGCCCTTATCCTGGCCCGCTCCGCCGGGCACAGCGTCAACGTTGAAGGTGCGTATCAGCATGTGATGGCTGACCTGTTGGGGTCCGTCGCCGTAGTGATCTCCGGCATCTTGATCTGGCTGTTCGCCGACAACAATCCAAACTGGTATCTGGCGGACCCGATAGTCAGCGTCGTGCTCAGCCTCATCATCCTACGGGCCACATGGGGCCTCCTCAAAAAAATTGTTCATGTGCTCTTGGAAGGGGCGCCCGCGCATATTGACGTCAACGAACTCTGCCACAAGATTGAGATGGTGCCGCACGTGACACTAATTCATGACATTCATGTGTGGACCATCTCGGAGGGGAGTGAGATGATGAGCGCGCACATCCTCGTGGATAAGGAATACCAAGGGTCGTATGATACCATATTGGAGAACCTGCGGGCAGTTGCGACGGGAGAATTCGGTATTGGCCACGTCACCATGCAGCTTGAGACCTCAGCCCGGCAGTGCCAGGAGGAGACGCATCATGTGGACCACCTGCTGACTGAGTGGTATTCCGTCGCCGGGAAGAAGAAGAAAAAATGGGGCAGGAAATAGGCGGCTCCTATTGCTGACGCTGGCCGTAGAGGCGGTGCTTGTGTTCTAGGTCAGCGTCCGCGCCGCCTACAGTCCCACCTTTCTAGTGATACTTCGTCAGCTGCTCCGTTGCGTGCGCGTCGTATTGCTTGGGAATCCAATACGTTTCGGCATTCCTGTCCAGGTTGCGCTGCATAGGGTCGCGCCCAAAAAGCCGCATCAATAGGCCAGTTGGGGTGACGACCAGGAAGAAGACGATCGTAAGCAGCACATTGGTCATCAGATACCCTAACACGATCGCCAGCGCCATCCACGGATATTGGACTGGCCTTAGGACGCGTGGGGTCAGCAGTCCCAGCGCTACAAGAGAGGTCCCCACGATTCCCAGAATCCATGCGGCGCGCCAGGTAGCGCTGAGCACGGCGACTCCAGCAGCCGCAAGGAGGCAAACGCTGCCAATGGTGAGGCCGAACGAGCGCAGCGCCTTTCGGTCGGATGGCAGCTCTCTGATGTCATGCCAAAGACGTTGCATCATCCGCGGACCATAGCTCCAGATGCGCGCCGCGAAGGCTGGTGTGCCTTGGCACGCCGAACCAGGTCCTGAAACAACGGCTGCATCTCAGCACCCATTCGCTCTGGATGGAATTGTACGCCGAGAATGGAGCCGCTCGCATTTTCGATCGCCTCAATGACGCCATCACTGGCCCAAGCGCTGACCTCAAGCCCCATTCCAGGTGTTGCTATCGCCTGCAAGTGGAACGTGTTGACGCTGAGTGTGGTTGTGCCAAGCACGTGCGCCAGGTGGGAGTTGGGACGGATGTAAACGGGGTGCTCACCCGCACCGCGCTGGTCGCTGTGAGCGGTAGCCGCAGCAACCTGTCGCTCTACGTCTCCATAAATGGTGCCGCCCATAGAGGCGCTTATCAGCTGCATTCCATAGCAGATGCCAAAAACGGGGAGGCTGCGGCGCAGACATGCCTTCAGTATAGCGAGGTCGCCCAGGCGGCGAAGCGGATCCGCGTGCCCGAGTTCCGGCGGAATATCACCAATCAGGCCGTCGGTGACGGCAGGTCCGCCCGGGATGATGAGTCCATCTAGGTGCGAAGCAAGCGTGTCCGCAGCCGCGTCCGTCTGCAGAAATGGCACCAGTATCGGAAGCCCGCCGGCGTCCTCTACAGCTCGGACGTAATCATGGTCCAGACGCTGCTGCGCTCCTTCGTACGCAGTCGTTATGCCGATGCAAACTGACACTGGCTACCACTGGCTAGTAATATCGTACATCGTGATGCGCCGCTGGTCGGTCCGGTCGAAGTGGCCCAGCAATAGAATCGTTGATCCGTCAAAGCGGTGATGGCTCTGCACCTCGGTGAGCGTGCCTTCGTCCAACAAGTCGTACAGCTCGTCCCGAATAGACAAGTGCCTCCGTGGGTCCACGCTGGTGGAGTAGCCATGGATGACTTTTACTGACGAGCGGCCTCGCTGGACGCTTACCAAGAGCGTTCGCCGCAGGAGAATGACGGCGTCACGGATGCTTGCGCCGTGAAGGTCCAGCTCAACAGTCTGCCCGGAGTCCCGGATCGTAGGTTGCCTCATCAATTGACAAAAGTGCGCTCTATCCAGCTATCGATTTCATCACGAACACGCCGGAAGGCTTCCAACTGCGCCTCAACCGATTCGGTTACGCGGGACGGGTCACTGAAGGCATGATGCATGATACGCTTCGATGCCGAAACGTAGGGACAGGTCTCGCGAGCGCTGTCGCATACGGTAACAACAAAGTCCATATGCATGGCAGTGTATCTGTCTACATGCTCCGAACGGTGTTTCGAAATGTCTATGCCGATCTCCTGCATGACCCGGATCGACATGGGGTGTACACGGGAGGGATGTGTTCCCGCACTGAAGGCCTTATAGCCACTGCCGCGGCGGGCACGCAACAGGCCCTCGGCCATCTGCGAGCGCGCCGAGTTGTGCGTGCAGACAAACAAGACGAATCCCTTGCTCATAGCAGCTGGTGACTTCAGGAGAGCGAAGCTTCTACGGAAACGTTCTTGGCATCGAACAGCCTCCCAAGGCCTTGGAGGAGATCGGCCGAAGGACGGACCATTACTGAGCGACTCCTAAGGCGCAAGTAGCCGCCTTGAGTCTGTCCGTCCACCAAATCAATATACAGGCTGCACTGCCCGCGGTTATCCTTGCACAGTCCCTGGAAGCTGGCTATATCCGCCTCAGAAGTCTGCGCTGCGTCCAGGCGCACGACAACTGAGGTAATCTTTTGTTCGCGAACCGTTCGCATCGGCAAAATGTCAGTTGCTAGGATCTCTACGTTGCCCCCCTTGAGTTGCAGGTCGCCCTTGGCCAGCACGATTGCTTCAACGGTTACAAGTGCCTCAAACTTGGCTACGTTGTTGGGGAAGATGATGATTTCACCAGTGCCGGTATAGTCCTCAAGCGTGGCAGTCAGCATACGCTGGTTTTTGCGGGTCGTCCGCGAGCGCACTTTGGTGATGATGCCGCAAAAGGCCACCTTTGGCTTCGATCGGGACCGACCCTCCTTGCTGCCATTTTCCAGGGCGGCCAGCGATTCGTCTCCCAATTCAGCAGTGGCTAAGGATCGTGCTTCGATTTCGAATTCGTCGAGCGGGTGCCCCGATATGTAAATGCCAGTTAGCTCACGCTCTTCCTTGAGTAGCTGCATCACGGGCCACGGATCCTCCATCGGCAGGGGCGGGTTGATGTCGGCCTCGCTCTCCATTTCGCCAAACAAAGAAAACTGACCGATCCTCTCGCGTGCCTGTCGGTCACGCACCTCCTGTACGGCCGGCTTGATTGCTTTAAGGAGTTGCGCGCGATGCCCTTCCAGGTCGTCCAGTGCGCCTACCCGGGCCAGGTTTTCCAGTGTCTTATCGTTGACCTTCTTCAGGTCAAGATTCCCCAGGAAATCATATAGGGTTCGAGGTTTGCCGTGAGCCTTGCGTGCTTGCACCAATTCGTCTATGGCCGTGCGCTGGACACCCTTGACGGCACACAGGCCGAAGCGTATGTGACCGTTCTCGACGGTAAAGGGGCGATGGCTGCGGTGAATTGAGGGAGGCAAGAGGTTGATGCCACGGCGAAGAGCCTCGCTGCGCAATGTGTTGAGCGCCCGGGCGCTAGTGTTCGGATGGCTCATCACCGCCGCCATGAACTCGGGCGCATAGTTCGCCTTGAGGTAAGCGGTCTGATAGGCCAAAAGCGAGTAGGCCGTGCTGTGGCTCTTGTTGAAGCCATAGCCGGCGAACTTATCCATCAGGTCAAAGACCTCGTTTGCAGTCTTGGCATCTACGTCCTGCTTCGTGGCTCCATCCAAAAAGATGGTGCGTTGCCTGGCCATTTCTGCCTTCTTCTTCTTGCCCATTGCGCGGCGCAGGACGTCTGCACCGCCAAGTGTATAGCCACCCATGACTTGGGCCATCTGCATGACCTGTTCCTGGTACACTGGAATCCCGAAAGTGCGCTCAAGCACCGGCTTCAGCATGGGGTGCAAGTAGTTAGCCTTTTCTTCGCCGTGCTTGCGCCGGATGTAGGACGGGATCAGGTCCATGGGGCCCGGCCTGAACAGTGCATTCATGGCGATCAGGTCATCCAGGCACGTGGGTTTCAGTTCGGTCAGCCAACGGCGCATGCCGTCTCCGTCAAACTGGAACACGCCCGTGGTATCGCCTCGCCGAAAAATCTCGAACGTCTTGTCGTCATCCAAAGGGATGGCATTCAGGTCCAGATCTATGCCTCGGCTCTTCGCAAGGATCTTGCGCGCGTCTTCCAGGATGGTGAGTGTCGAGAGGCCCAGCAGATCCATCTTTAAAAGGCCAAATCGCTCCACCCAATTCCCGTCGTACTGGCTTATCAGTACCTCTTCGTTGTTGGCGTCCTTGTTTTTGGCCTTGGCTACAGGGATGTAGTCCCGCACCTTACCGGGAGCGATGATGACACCCGCCGCATGCACACTGGTGTGGCGCGCAGATCCCTCCAGGACTTTAGCATACTGCAGGAGCTTTTTGATCTCCGGCCGGGGATCGTTACGCAGAGCCCGGAACTCGTTGACGGATTCAAACGCAGAGTCCAGCGTGACCTGGGGACCCTCGGGAATTAGCTTTGCAATGCGATCCGTTTCGCTAAGCGGAATATGCAGTACGCGCGCTACGTCACGGATGGCGGTTTTGGGGCCCATGCTGCCAAAAGTGATGATCTGGCAGACGTTTTCCCGGCCGTATTTCCGAATGACGTAGTCAATGACCTTGCTACGGCCCCGGTCATCGAAGTCTATGTCGATGTCCGGCATCGACACACGTTCGGGATTCAGAAAGCGCTCAAAGAGGAGGTCATACTTGAGCGGATCAATGTTGGTGATGCCTAAGCAGTAGGCAACGGCACTACTGGCGGCCGAGCCGCGGGCGGGCCCCACGGACACATTCATGTTCCGGGCCTCCGTAGTAAAGTCTTCAACGATGAGGAAGTAGCCGGCATACCCCATCTCCGCGATGATGCCCAGTTCGTGGTTAATGCGCGTCTCTATGTCCGGGTTCAAGTCCGTCCAGCGCTTGCGCGCTCCCTCAAACACCATGTGCTTCAGATAGGCGTCCATGTCGGACCCGAACTCGGCCGGCAAAGGGTAGTGCGGCATCAGGAGTTTGCCGGTACTAAGTTCGAACCGGCATTTCTCAGCGATCTCCAGCGATGTCTCAAGCGACTGCTGCTGCAGGGTGCCGGGCAGGAACGCCATGGCCTGCTTCATTTCCACGGCATTTTTCAGGTAGTACTGATCGCCTTCGAACCGCAAACGGGTTGGGTCGCTAAAATCTTTGCCCGTCTGCAGGCACAGCAGCACATCCTGCGCCTCGCTGTCCTGTTGTGCCACATAATGCACATCGTTGGTTGCCACGGTGCGTACCCCCAGCTCCTGCGCCCACCGCACCAGGATCGCATTGACGCGCTGCTGATCCTGCAGCCCATGGTTCTGCAGCTCTATGTAGTAGTCCTCGCCAAAAGCCTCGCGATACTGCTCAAACAAGGTGCGGGCTTCCTTTTCCTTGTCCTGCAGCAGCGTCTGGGGCACCTGGCCTTGAAGGCAGCAGGTGGTAGCCACAAGCCCGCTGCTGTGGCGGGCCAGCGTGTCAAAGTCTATGCGCGGTTTGTAGTAAAAGCCTTCGAGGAAGGACCGTGAAGAGAGTGCGAGCAGGTTTCTGTAGCCTTCTTCGGACTTCGCCCAAAGCACCTGATGGTATCGCTTGGCGTCTCTTCGTTCGCCCATCGGCGAGTCGCACAGGTAGAATTCGCACCCTATAACGGGCGCAATGCCCGCGCTCTTGGCGGAAAAGTAGAATTCCGGGACGCCGTACAGGTTGCCATGGTCGGTGATACCGAGCGCCGGCATGCCCAGCTCGACCGCCTTGCTGACTAGCGTATCGATACGCGCTGCGCCATCCAGCAGAGAGAAAGAGGTATGACAGTGAAGGTGGCAGAAGCTGCTCATAGTGATCCCTTTAAGGGCGTCGTGCAAGAAGTGGGTCCTGTGTCTAAGCAGCGCTGCGCGCGCAGCACAATCAGGACGAATGTATCATGCGCTCTTGGTGCAGCAGTACGGTTCACTGCGCTCTAGCGGGTGCAACATGCGTGCCGCGGATCCAGTCCGAAAATAAGGCACAGGCACGCCTAACTCATAGTGGGCCGGGAATTCGCTTGTGATCTCGCGCAATTCACGCGATTCGGATCAACCGGTTGCAGACTGTACTAAAGTTTTCGCGAACAGTCTCCATTGGACTGGTTAACGAGGCGTATCGCTTCAAAATATGCGGCGCAACGACCGTTATTCCTAGCCGGTTTTGGCTGCATTTCTCTACCTTTTAGGCTGTCATAATTTCGTAAAGCTCTTCAGCCGCACGCACATGGCGGACTGCCGCGGATTTGTCGTGTGTCTTTGTCTAGTACTTTCAGCGTGCGCTGCACCCCCAGAAACCCAGCGTAAGCGCGCACCTGTACCCAGAGCGGCTGAGCTGGCATTTTTGCCGCCCGTCGACGAAGTTCGCACCGTGCAGCTGTATGCTAGGCAGGAAAATGCGCTCCCGATACTTCGGATAGGTGACGGGACGTCCCTCACCCTGGAGTTTGACCTGATGGGGCAGGCGGCGCGTCCGCTGTCGATATACTTCTTTCACGCCAACCGGGAGTGGCAACGTGACCTTGGGCGCAGCGAATACCTCACCTCGTTTCACCGCGATGACCTGTTTGACTACGACATGTCAACCGGCACGCAAGTGCGCTACACCCACTACACGTACGCCTTTCCCAACGGCAGCATCGGGTTCCAGCTGAGTGGCAACTACATACTGCGCGTGACGGAGCAAGGGCTAGAGGATGAGATTCTCTTTGAGCGGCCATTCTACGTTGCGGAGGACATTGGCCCGATGACCCTGGATCTGCAGAACCTGCTTGCCGGGAGTCAATCGTTGCCATCTGTCCAGCCGCTCTTGCGCTTTACGCCGCCGTCCCAACTTGGCGGCAACGTATTCGACTACAGCGTGTGCTTTATCCGCAATGGCCAGTACAAGGCTCCGCGGTGCAGCGAGCGGCCCTCCCTGACGGTACAGCCGGATCTGCTTTTCTATCTGGAACCGGACGAGGCTTTTCTCCCGCAGGAAGGAGACTACTACGTGGATCTGCGGCGGCTAAAGCCGGGGGGCCACATAGAACGTATAGGCTTTGACACATCGCCGTTTGAGGTGATGCTTCAGCCGGACTATGCACGCTTTCCCAGTACGAGTGCAGACCCGCTCTTAAGTGGTCAGTCCGTGATTTCAGGCGCCCACACCGCTGGGGATCCAGACACCGAAGCAGAGTATGCTCGCGTTCAATTCAGATTTGTGCCGCCCGACGAAACGCGGCTACCCGGCGGCGTCTACATTGCCGGCAGTTTTAACGGGTGGCGCATCGACTTGGGCCGTCAGCTGCGCTGGGTAGCGGACCAGGGACGCTATGAAGGATCGCTACTCATCAAGCAAGGTGAATATGAGTACCAGTATACCTCGCCAAACTCGAATGTGCGGCGCGCATTGCACGCCCGCTTGCCGCGTGTGGACAACCAGTACACAGCGCTGGTCTACTACCGTGACTCCTCGTACAGCACCGATCGATTGCTGGCGTTTCAGCACGGATTTACGCGCTAGGAATTCACCAAAACGAGCGAGTCAAATAACTCGGAATGCCGCATATTAACCTACCCGATTCACTACTAGCAGCTCCCAATATCATGCAAAAGCTATGCAGTACAGGGGTATTTCTACTCCTACTTTTTACGGCCGCCGGATGTGTTACCACCGAGAAGGCCGTGTCGCCTCCTACAGGGGAGGAGGAAAAGAAAGATGAGAAAGAGAGCGACATGAAGGCGTATGACGAGATTGTCACGGAAGATGCCATCTCGGACGAAGGGCTTTTCATGGTACACCAAGTTGATGACAAGGTGTATTACGAAATTCCAGACTCGCTGCTGGGCAGCGAAGTGCTCCTGGTCAGCCGCATAGCCGCCACCGCGAACAACATTGGCTATGGCGGCATGAAGACCAACACGCAGGTTTTACGGTGGGAGAAGAACAAAAAGAACATCCTGCTCCGCGTAGTCAGCTTCGAAAACGTGGCGGATGAGGACAAGCCTATCTATGAGGCCGTACGAAACTCGAACTTTGAGCCCATTCTCAAGTCATTCAAGATAGAGGCGCTGAATGAGGACTCTACGGGTTCGGTGATTGACGTGACCAGCTTGTTCACAGACGACATCGCTCCGCTGGGCCTGAGCTCGGGCCAGCGCGAGGCGTACAAGGTGCGCCGTCTGGACAAGGAGCGGACCTTCATCACCTCGGTCAAGAGTTTTCCTCGCAACATTGAAGTGAAGCACGTGCTGAGCTACGATGCCGCGCAGCCGCCGTCAAATAGCACCAGCGCGACGATCTCGGTTGAGATGAACCAGTCGATGATCATGTTGCCGGAGGATAAAATGCAGCCGAGGATGTGTGACCAGCGCGTCGGGTTCTTTAGCGTGACGATGACCGACTATGGGCGCGACGCACAGAAGGCGGAGGAGCGTTGCTTCATCACACGGTGGCGCCTGGAGCCTTCGGATCCCGAAGCATATGGGCGCGGCGAACTTGTTGAGCCGGTGAAGCCTATCGTATACTACATCGACCCGGCCACTCCTTTGAAATGGCGTCCGTATCTGAAGCAGGGCGTAGAGGATTGGAACAAGGCCTTCGAGCATGCCGGCTTCAAAAACGCCATCATGGCGAAGGATCCGCCGTCGATGGAAGAGGATCCGGAATTCAGCCCGGAAGATGTGCGCTATAGCGTCATCCGCTACTTTTCTTCCAGCGTCCAAAACGCATTCGGGCCGCACGTGCACGACCCGCGAACGGGCGAGATCCTCGAAAGCGACATAGGATGGTTTCACAATGTGATGAACCTCCTACGGAACTGGTTCTTCGTGCAGACCGCAGCTGTCAACCCGGACGCGCGCGGCGTGAAATTCAAAGACGAGGTAATGGGCCGCCTGATCCGCTTCGTGTCTGCACACGAGGTCGGGCATACGCTGGGTTTACCCCACAACTGGGGATCGAGCTATGCCTATCCCGTAGACTCGCTTAGGTCGCCCTCCTTCACAGATGCCAACGGCACCGCGCCCTCCATCATGGATTACGCCCGCTTCAATTACGTCGCACAGCCTGGAGACGGCGTTACCAGCCTTATGCCTGACGTGGGCACGTATGACCAGTGGGCGGTGAAGTGGGGCTATACGGTGCTGCCAGAGGCCGAATCGCCGGATGACGAACGCACCGTATTGAACACCTGGGTCAAAGAGCGTGCAGGTGATCCGCTGTACTTCTACGGCAGACAGGGCATTATCGTGGATCCACGTTCCCAAAACGAAGATCTGGGGGACGATGCGGTGAAGGCCAGCGACTACGGCATCGCCAACCTGAAGGTCATCCTCGACCAGCTTGTAGAATGGACCGCGGAGGATGCGAAGGACTACGGCGATCTCAACGAGCTCTACGGACAGGTAGCCACTCAGTGGTACCGCTACGTAGGGCACGTATTGCGCAACATCGGTGGCTACTACGAAAACTTCAAGACCTATGATCAGGACGGGCTTGTATTCACGCCCGTGCCAGAGGAGCGCCAGGAGGCGACTATGGAGTGGCTTCACCGCGAAGTGTTTACCACACCCGAGTGGCTGATCGACCACGATGTCTTGCGCCGTATTGAAGGCGTAGGCGCCATGAATCGGATTCGGGGATACCAGGTCGGCGCGGTCAACAACCTGCTAGACCCGTATCGTCTTGGGCGCATGCTGGAGACTGAAGCCCTTGGGGGTGAGGATACATATACGGTAGCCGAGCTGCTGTCCGGCCTGCGTACAGGGATCTGGGGTGAGCTAGGCAGGGGCGAGGCCATCTCACCGTATAGGCGCTCCTTGCAGCGCGGGCACCTTGAGCGCCTTGAGTACCTGATGACTACGCAGCCCGGGTCTTTGCCGTCGATCTTTGCCAGCTTTGGCATGGCAAACATTGACATGAGCCAGTCAGACCTGGTTGCCTATGCACGTGGGGAGCTAAAGACGTTGCAGCGGGATGTCCGGCGCGCCATAGCCCGCACGCGGGATCGCATGACACGCCTGCACCTGGAAGATATCGACGCTCGTATCGACGATATCCTCGACGCGGACGACTAGCATGAGCTGCCGCCGCACCTGGGGTCCGCGGCGGGCCCCAGGTGCGGCTTGGCGCGCCAGGCAGCCGTTGCCGATAATTCCTGCTGGCTAGATGCCAGCGCCGGCTTCTCTCGCCTTCCACCATGCTGCTGGCGGCGGAAATCACTCGACAAGCACATGCATCCTGCGCGAGGCCAGGAGCCTAGCGTGCGAGTACCATCCGCTTCGTGAGGGCTCCATTGGGGCCGACATGCTGCAAAAGGTACAGGCCGCTGGGTGCGGGTGCCCCTGTAGCGGTGCGGCCGTCCCACGTAGTGTCGAAGATGCCGGCTGCATGCCATCCGTCGTGCAGCGTGATCACGGTGCGCCCCTGCATATTGACGATGCGGAGCGTGATGTGGGCGGGTTGTCCTACTGCATATGGTACTTGTACCGCCTCACTGAAGGGATTCGGATAGGCACTAGCAACGGCGTCCCGCTTCGGCACTTCGGTGGTGGTTCTGGTCGTGACATAGGGCTCGTACACAGTTCCGTCGGTATCAATGCCGACAATTGAAAACCCTTCGCCGGACGAAGTGCCGCGGCCCGAGGTGATTACCACACCGCTGCGGTTTGAAAAGCCGCTCAGATTCAGGAAGAACGTGCCAATTATCACGTCGCTAGAGGACTGGACAACCTCGTAGTTGTAGCCCTGCAGTGCGATGCGTGTGTATGTGCTTGTGCGTGCGTAGCCGAAATTGTTGAACAGCAGCCTGACTATCCTGTTGTTATCAAAGGGGTCGCGCAGTCGCAGGTCAACCGGCCCAGCATCAGGCGCGCCATGGATAAGGAATAGCTCTACGAATTGCGAATTTGCATGTTCGCGGACTCCCTTTCGCAAAATCAGGCGCGGTTCATCTGCGTGCCCGATAGCGGCCAGGATGCCGCGGTCATTTGAGCTTACGGTCATTACTCCCTGGGCCAGCGGCGCCAAGCCCGTGGTGTCGGTACCCGCAAGGAACATGGTGACCCTGTGCTGGCCGATGATGAGAGTCTGAAACTGTGTCGCGGACTGGTAGGCCACACCCGTGGCGAAGGGATCTCCGTTCACGTAAAGGTCCACTGGACCAATGTCCACGAGCGCGTGGACGAACTGGAACTTACCATGGGGGCTATTCTGTGCTCGCGCACGCTGTGGGACTACGCATAGGAGCAAGACGATGAGGAGCCATCTGCGAAAAGTCATTCGGTAACGGCAGAGGTGCTGGGTGAGGCGTCGCGTCAAGGACGTCACGTTAGTGGGTTGTGACATGTTTACGCCTAAGTTTAGCCAAAACGCACCAAAAATGAGTGCCGGGAGCATCAAGCCGTTAAGATGAGGTGAATCCGGCGGCATGGAAGCGCTTGCCAGGTGAACCTTTTTTCGGTCCTTCGTAAGCAGGAAACAGTCCAACCACCAGCCATTACACCGCCGATGATTACCAGGAAGATCAGCCCCAAGGGACGGTCCGTACGTGTCACCTTTGCACTGCCAGTGGACTCCGCTTCCTCCAGGGTGGCGATCGCGGGGAGCTTCAACAGCTGGAGTGAGACAGCTCATACCATGGCGCTTGACAAGCGTCATGGCCTCTGGAAGAAGAGCATTTCGTTCAAGCCCGGCGACAGGATAGAATTCCGCTACCTCATAGACGGATCGCGCTGGCGCAACGAAGAAGAGGCAGACGGCACCGCCGCCACTCCTTTCTTCAGCGAAAACAGCGTCCTCGTGCTCTAGCGCCGCTAGCCGAAAAGCAGCAGCACCACATAGACCGCAACAAACATCGCGAAGATGTCGGCAATCAGGCCTGCCGGCACCGCGTGCCGCGTCTTGCGGATGTTGACCGCCCCGAAGTACACGGCAATGACATAAAACGTCGTCTCCGTGGATCCGAACATGGTAGCAGCCATCTTGACGAGGATAGAGTCCTCGCCATGTGTACCGATCATGTCCAGCACGACCGCAGCGGAGCCTGAGCCTGTCAGGGGTCGGATGATGCCCATTGGTACAACCTCTGCCGGGATGCCGATCACACTCAGTATGGGGCGCAGGCCGTTGGTGAGGAAGTCCAGCGCGCCGCTTGCCCGAAACATCCCGATCGCAAAGAGGATCGCGATGAGATAGGGGATTATCATGACGGCAACGCCAAAGCCCTCTTTGGCGCCTTCGACGAATTCTTCGTAGACGCGAACCTTCTTGATCATCCCATAGAGCGGGAATCCCACGATGATCGCGGGGAGGACAAAGGCCGACGTATAGTCTATGATCAGTCGTAGTATATCCATTAGCTGGCTTCAGGATTGGTGCGTCTGTACGTCTTGAGCCGGCCCAGCAGCTTCGCAGCAGTGATGGCGACTACCAGTGAAAGCGCGGTCGTGATAAGGATCGAGAAAAACAGCTGATTGACGTGCAGTCCCATGATGGCGACCAGGAGCACGGGCGGCACGATCTGGACGCTGGCCGTATTCATGGCAAGTAGCATCACCATGGGGTTAGTCGCGGTGTCTGCTGTGGGGTTGAGTGTTTGCAGCTCCTGCATCGCCTTGATGCCGAGGGGGGTTGCGGCATTGCCCAGGCCTAACATGTTTGCCGTAAGGTTTAACGCAATCATGCCCAGCGCAGGGTGATCTTTGGGGATTTCGGGAAAGAGCGACCTCAGAATCGGCTGCGTCACGCGGACCAGCGAAAAGAGGATGCCGGACGCCTCGGCTATCTTCAGCAGCCCCATCCATAGCGCGAGTCCGCCGATGAGCCCTAGGGCAATGGTGACGGCAGTTTCGGCGAAATCAATTGCAGCCGCCGCGATGGCATTCATTTTCACCCAGCGGACCGGACTGAAGGTGACAGCTGCCGAAAACGTACCAACGGAGGGCGTGCCCACAAGCGTGCCGCGGCAGTCGTCGTCGCGCGAATGCATGCTGCAAATTGTGGCCAACGGCTCGGGTACGGAGGCGCCATGAGCAAAACTTAGCTGCCGCCCCTTTTGCGTCTGGATCAATTCGGCCTCGTATGTGAGTGGTGCGCTGGCCTGAGCCTTGAAGTGTGCGCTGTAGTCCGGTGCCGCGATGTCCACGGTCGCGCGCTGCCTGCGCGCATCTGCGTCGTAGCCGCTGGGTAGCGTAACGGTGACCGGTAACGGCTGGCCGTTTGCGTACGTGTCCCGCGCGAAGTCGCGAACATCGCTGGTAAGCGCAAAGAGTAGACTGACGACGATGAGTCCACCCCAGATATAGTTGAGCATAAGCGTAGCGGTTTACTGGGGCGGTAAGTGGAGCGGGTATTCTGTGCTATGCGCGCTAAGCGGCCGGTCGCCCTGTGCCAGGTCGCTACGCTCAAGCAGGTATGCCGTGATGTCCCAATACTGATGTTCCGTCAGGGATCCCCCCGCATTGAAGGGCATCTTATCCCGGTTACAGGCAAAGAGTTGGGCGGCAGTCACACGTGTAGCCAGGATGGCTGGCGTGAGCCGTGGACCAATGCCTTCGTCTTGTTCATGGCGCGGCTGACAGTATGCCAAATATGCCGTCTCACCCAGCACCTGCTGCTTCGGAACGGTATCCGACGCGCATGCCGCCGCGAAGCATAGCACTGGAAGGGCAGCGATACCGCGCATGGCCTCACCCGGCAACCGTGACCGGATGCGGCAGCGGCATGTTGAACAGGTACGCCTTGGCGTTGCAGGGTACGATGTCCGGCTGCGTAAAGCCGGCTTGGTCGGTGGCACGGCTCACCAGGTGGTGGTCGCCCGGCATAGCATTCCACACGAATTCAAACCGTGCCCAGACGTGTCGCATTACGGGCCCCAGCACGGCAGCTTCCTGCCATGAAGTACCGCTGTCAACGCTCCATTCCACGCGTGCAATAGTTGAGTGCGGGGAGTGCGCGTAGCCGCGGATGCGATGGTGACCCGCTTTCAGGTGCACAGGCCATGGAAGTGCCAGGGCACTCTTTATAGATTGCGTCGAAGCGACACGCCCTTGGGCTTCGCCCTCTGGTGGAAAGTCCTCGCCGGTCAGCACATAAGACGTGGTATTGTTGCGGCTCCAGATCGCCTGGGAGGGCACCTCAATGGAGCCCAGCCACTTGATGCTGCTGCTGCCCACCCAGCCGGGCACAAGCGCTCGGACCGGAAAGCCATGGTCCTTTGGCAATGCTTCCCCGTTCATGCGGTACGCCAGGATAGTATCGGGGTCCAGCGCCTTTGTGATGGGCAAAGGCCGCCGGAAGCCTCCCTCAGGCGCACCGCTGTCCAGGCCGATCAGCTGCAGCGTATGGGCCGCGCCTGTGACGCCGGCCCGATTATGGATCTCGGCTAGCGGTACCCCGGTCCACTCCGCCATGCCGATGGCGCCGCGCCCCCACGGTGTGCCCTGGGCCGTTCGGCCAAGGAGCGCGCCAAAAAACCTGCGCTGGTTCCCCCCGCACTCGAGGTACGAAAATACCGTGCGGCTAGGCATGGCCAACAGGTCTTCGTAGCGCAGCTGAAGGGGACTCGTCAACGCATCTCCAGACACTGCCAGGCGGTAGGTGCTGATATCAATATCGCTGCTGCGGTCGTTGTTGCGCACAAAGAACTGCTTCGCAGGCGTAATGAAGCCGGTTTGCTCCTCAATCCTGGCTTCAAGGCCGACGTTGCCGTGCCGTATAAATGGTGCAGGATCCTTAAAGAACGCGGGTGCGCTGTCCGGAGTGGTGGATTCGCATCCTTGCGCGAGGCTTGCGGCGGCGACCAGCTTCAGGAATCCGCGACGGTCTTGTGACATAACGGCTACGACTGGTTGAAGCTCTCTTGCTGCTCCACGTACTGACAGATGGCATTGGCAGCTTTGGAACCTACTACAGCCGCCAGTGCTTCCGGCGGCGCCTGCTTCACCTTGCGCACGGACCCGAACTTTTTGATGAGGTCTTGCGCACGCTTGGGCCCGATGCGAGGGATGTCAAGCAGCTCGGAGTGTAACGCCTTTTTGCGGCGCTGCTTGCGCTGCAAGTCCACCGCAAAGCGGTGTGCCTCGTCCCTAACGCGCTGGATCAGTTGAAGCGAAGCGCTTTGCTTGGCGATATATGTGGGGTCTTTTTCGCCAGGAATATACACGGCCTCCAGGCGTTTGGCGAGTCCCACGATGGGAAACCTTCCGGGAATGTTTACTTCATCCAACGCCTTTACGGCGCTGGAGAGTTGCCCCTTGCCGCCATCAACGATGACAAGGTCAGGGACAGGCGTCTCTTCGCGCGATATTCGCTTGTACCGGCGTGTCACGACCTCGTGCATTGCCATAAAGTCGTCCGACTTGCCGTCCGGCACCGTGCGAATCTTGTAACCTCGGTAGTCGCTCCTGCGCGGCTTTCCGTCCAGAAACACGATGCAAGAAGCGACCGTGCCCGTGCCCGCGAGGTGCGAAATGTCGAAACACTCAATACGTCGAGGCAAATGCGGCAAGCCAAGGTCTGCCTGGAGTGCTTTAACGGCGTATGAGATACGGTCTTCACCTCGTTTGGCCAGCTGCCGAACCCAGTCGTCAATGATCACGTGAGCGTTCGCCTCGATCATGCGCATGAGCTCGGCCTTTTCCCCGCGCTGCGGCGTCTTAAGTACGACTTTTCTGCCGCGCCGCTGGGCAAGGTAGCTCTCCAAGGCGGCAGGGTTTGTGGTTGCGGTCGAAAGGAAAACCTCATCCGGAATGAACACAGCCTCGGTATAGTATCGCTCCAGGTAGGTCTGCATGAGCTCGGCTTCGGTGTGGCCGGCAATACCACTTAAGATCTTGTGCTGGCGCCCAATGATCTTGCCGTCTCGCACCCGAAACAGCACGGCTGAGGCCACATCATCTTCTCGATGGGTGGCCACTGCAAAGAGGTCGCGATCCACCGCGGCGCTGGTGACGACCTTCTGCTTTTCCGCATAGTTCTTTACAGCTGCGATCTGGTTTCGCAAGAGCGCAGCTTCCTCGAATCGCAGCTGCGCAGCGGCCCGTTGCATCGATTCTTCCAGCGCGCTGACCAGTGCGGTCGTCTTGCCGTTCAGAAAAGCTTCAATGCGCGCTATGGTAGCGTCATACGCGTCCACACTCTGGTAGCCTGCACACGGACCAGCACAGTTCTTGATGTGATACTCCAGGCAAGTCTCGTATTTGCCGGCTGCAATTGGCTTGGGGCTAAGGTCGAGGGAGCAGGTCCGCAGCTGGAAAATCTGGCGGACCGCCCTTAGGGCGCGGCGCATGCTTCCCACATCGGTATATGGCCCGAAGTATTTTGATCCGTCCTTGACCAGTCGGCGCGTCGGAAAGACGCGTGGAAAGGGTTCGTTCTTGATACATATATAGGGATACGACTTATCGTCCCTGAGATTGATGTTGTACCGCGGCTGGTGCTGCTTTATGAGGTTGTTTTCCAGGATGAGTGCTTCTGATTCTGTATCGGTTACAATTACCTCGACATCGCAGGTCTTTCTGTAGAGCACCTTATGACGGCCTTCCAGTTGTTCGCGCTTGCCGAAATGGCTACGTACCCGGCTGCGGATGTTCTTCGCCTTGCCGACATAAAGCAGGTCGCCTTTGCCGCCCTTAAATTGGTAGACACCATGCCCTGTCGGGAGGGTCGCGATCTTTTCTAATACCGCTTCGGTCACCTTTGTGCGGACGAAAAGTGTGCTACCAGGATTGGCACCAACGACTCTGGATCCACCTTGCTTACCCTCCGTGGTTCCGTTGGAAGGATGCACAACTGGCTGCCTGGAATGTGGCGGTGGAGCCGCAGGGCGGCTTCAGCTGACTCAGCGGGCGCGCTGATAAGGACGGGTATGCGGCTATTCGGAGCCGCCAGCGGTACAAATGGACTAGCGTCATGCAGCGTAAGCGAAAGGCAAGCCTCACGATTCCCGCGAACAAATGCTAACGCGGCTTCGGCGTCACTGCCCGTCACCAGAGAGTGCACGTGTTTGATTCCTTTGCGAACCATCTGTTCGTGAGCGTCCTGAACCGAAGCCGCGCAGAGCAGTGGCGCATGGCGCGCGAGGGCATCTGCCAGCGCTGGGGACGCCTCGTGAGCCACGAGTGCGATAGGCGCAAGCGCCGGTTGCTGACCAGGATGCTGGCAGAATTCAATTAGAACGCCGGCGGTTTCTTTGGGGTGAAGGAAGAAAATCTGCTTGCCGCCAGCACCGCGCGTAGGGCTTGGACTCAGTGGCGTAAAGCCTGCGTGCCTAAGCCGCCGGAATTCACCATCAATGTCCGGCACGGCGAAGGCCAAATGATGCAGGCCGCCCTTTTTGGATTCCAGAAATCGCGCAATCGGCGAATCCGGCGCCACAGCTTCCAAGAGCTCGAGCTTGGCTGCACCGGCATCAAAAAAGTGGACGCTTACGCCTTCCTGGGCGACCTCTTCGGACCAGAGATAGTTCAACCCGAGTTGGGACTGCAATAGTTGAGCCAGCTCCTGCGGCTTCGGTACGGCAATACCCACATGATCGAGTCTATGCAGCATGGTCGGAACCTGTGGCGCAAAGCTTGTACTACGCAGGCAAGCAAACGATATTCCAGCCCACCTCTATGACGCGGCCGTCCGAGCGCACACGCGCCCAAGCCGTTCAGGATCTACTCCGGATCGAGATTGGCGGCGCGTATATCAGCAAGGTACGGCATAGCAGTCACGATGCCATTGTTGAGCGCCAAGTCACCGACCTGGTGGCCGGTGTCACGCGGTGGCGCCGGTACTTGGACTTTCTTCTGGGTGCATACTATACAGGCAACATTCAGAAAGTTGAGCCGCGTCTAAAGCAGATACTGCGCATCGCGATTTTTGAATGCTATCTCGCGCACAAAGCGCCTCACGCGGTGGTTAGCAGCGCCGTGCAGCTTGCCAAGGACATGGTGCGTCCCGGCGCCGGACGTCTTGTCAATGCCATCCTGCGCAGCATGCAGCGCGCGTCGCTGCCGGAGCCGGCTACGGGCGACCCGGTCGAGGATTTCGCTACGCGGTACTCTCACCCCACATGGATGGTTCGGCGGTGGCTGGACCGCCTGGGCCCGGATGCGACTCTGGCGCTGATGAAACACAATAACAGCCGCCCCTGGTATGGTATTCGGTGCAACACCCTACAGGGGCCGCCGCAGGCGCTGCAAGCGCGCCTGACAGCCCTGGGAGTGCGCTGGGAGCCTTCCGCCTACCTGGAGGACTTTGTGCGAGCAACCCGGATTGGGCCCATTCTGCGCGCAGGCCTGTTCGGGGAAGGCCGCTGCGCAGTGCAGGATGAGGGGGCGGGTCTGGTGGTACGGCTTTTGGATCCGCGGCCCGGAGAGTTCATCTTGGACCTATGCGCTGCCCCGGGCGGCAAGGCCGTGTATGCGGCTACGCGCATGCAAAACAGGGGAGCGCTGCTGGCAGTTGATTACCACGAAAATCGCCTGCGCCGTGTAGCCGAAGCTCTACGCGCGCATCGGATCACCATCGTTGAGACGCGAACCGCAGACGTCCGCCAGCTGAATGTTGCGCCTGCTGCGCGCGTGCTGCTTGATGCGCCCTGCACCGGGACCGGGGTCCTGGCGAAGCGGGCCGACCTGCGTTGGCGTCGCACCTTGGCTGACCTAGAGAGCATCGTTCGCATTCAGGATCAACTGCTCGACGCAGCTGCCCGATGCGTGCGTCCGGGAGGCATATTGGTCTACAGCACCTGTTCGATTGAAGCCGAAGAGAACGAGTTGCGTATAGAAGCCTTCTTGCAGCGTCAAGAAGCGTTCGTGCTGGAGCGCGCAGCGCGGCTCCTTCCCAGCGAAGTAGTAACAAAAGAGGGATACTTGCAGACGCTGCCGTCCGTCCATATGGCTGATGGAACCTTTGCGGCCCGTATGCGCCGCGTATGAATTGATAGGCTCATGAAGAACTTCACCGCGGCATGGGGCAGTGTTCTGCTGCTGAGTGCCTGTTCTTTGGCTTGCCAGGAGTCAGGCAACCCTGACACTACGACGCTTCAAATTACGCGGAACGATGAATTGCAGACGCTGAGCGTCTTTCGCGCTGACAACCCTGAACCGATCCTGGTCCAGAATGCAGCCGCAGATCATCGGCCATTCCTGCACCCTGTCATGACGCCTGATGGCCAAAGCGAAGCGACCCAATACAGCCCAGGCCATCACCCCCACCAGACTGGTCTTTACTGGGGCTTCACGCGCCTGAATGGGCGGGATTATTTTCACAACCCGCGTGGAGACTATTGGCGGCGCGACACGGTGCAGGTCGTGCAGGAGCGCGGCGATCTGGTGCGCTGGGAGACCGTGTACGACCTTTTGGACTCTACGGGGGCCGTCGTTCTTACCGAAACCCAACAGTGGTCAATGGCCGTGCAGGACGGGGAATACGTGCTTGACCTCATATGGCGCGGACTGGCCCGGATCGATGTGACCATTGGCAAATATGACTACGGCGGCTTGTTTCTGCGTATGCCCTGGCGCAGTGGCATTTCGGGCCATGCCGTCAATGCGGCGCGGCAGCGCGACCAGCTGGCCGAAGGTAAGCGTGCAATGTGGCTTGATGTGGGAATGCAGGTTGAGGGTCGAAGTGACTTTGCTCATGTCGCGATCTTCGATCACCCCAGCAATGGGGGCTTTCCGCAGCCGTGGCGCGTGGATGGGCAGCTCGGCGTAGGATCGGTACGGGCGCGCATGGGTGACTGGAATATTCCAGAGGGCACGGAGGAGATCATCAGGCACCGCCTACTGGTGTATACGGGCACGCTTGATGACGCCAGTATGCGTGCGAAATGGGAAGCGTATGCCGGTCAGGAGGGCGCGACCTACTCCACGGCGTCGCTGTGGGGCATCGCGCAGCAGGAGGCGATGGAAGCTGCGTACCTGACGCCCGACGAGGCGGCCACGGAGATGACGCTGCCCGAGGGGTATGAGGTGACCGCCTGGGCTGGTGAGCCCATGCTGACCCAGCCAATGGCGTTTGCGTGGGACGACCGCGGACGCCTCTGGGTGGCGGAAAACCGCGACTACGAGTCGCGCCAAACCGGTTATTCGGCCTCAGGAGACAGCCGCATCGTAGTCCTGGAGGACACGGACCGCGATGGCAAGGCAGATATGCGTACGGTGTTCATCGAGGGGATTGCCTTTCCCGCTGCGTTGGCGGTGGGATTCGGCGGCGTGTTCATAGGTGCACCGCCTCATCTGTTGTTTGTACCTGATAGGGACCAGGACGACAAAGCGGACTTGGAGGAAGTGGAGGTTCTCCTTACCGGGTGGGGCATTCGCGATCGTCATGAAACCATCAACAGCCTGCATTGGGGTCCTGACGGCTGGCTGTACGGGCTGGAGGGCTTTGCTACTGCGAGTAAGATTCGCAAGCCGCAGCCGGGCATGGGCATGTACCGTGGGGGCGATCCGTTTCCTGAAGACCTCTTGGACAGTGAGGGTGTGGACATTGACGGGGGCGTGTGGCGCTATCACCCGATAAAGCAGCGCTTTGAGGTCGTCGCGCACGGCTTCAGTAACCCATGGGGGATCGACTACGACGCACATGGCCAGCTGTTTATCAGCGCGTGTGTTATACCGCACCTTTTCCACGTCATACCGGGGGGCATATACCAACGGCAGGGCGGTCAGCATTTCAACCCCTACATCTACCAAGATATCGGCCATATTGTAGATCACCGGCACCGCTCCGCGCATGGCGGGGCCCGCATATACCAGTCCGATGCGTTTCCGCAGCGCGAGCACGGTCGGGTGTTTATGGCAAACATCCACGAGCACGCGGTTCTCAGTGATGTTCTTCAGGCGCAGGGGTCGGGCTTTGTGGCACGCCACGGCGATGACTTCATGATGGCCAACAATGCCCAGTGGGTGGGATTCAGCATGGAGATCGGGCCTGAAGGCGGGCTATACGTCCTGGATTGGCATGATGCGGACATCTGCGGCTCGGATGTCCATGACAAGGACACCGGGCGGATCTTCAGGATCGTGCCCACCCAATCGATGGCTGAAGACTGGGAAGGTCGCTATGATGATTTGCGGACGCTTTCTGATGCCGCGCTGGCGGGTCTGCAGCAGAGCGCGAGTGACTGGCATGCGCGGCGGGCGCGCGTAATTCTCCAGCACCGTGCCACGCAGCGCGAGATAGACTCCGATGCTATAGGGCTACTACACGAGCTGTTTGATTCGGCGCCTGCCACCACGATTCGGCTGAAGGCTATGTGGGCGCTTCACGTGGTCGGACAGCTCACGTCCGAGAATCTTCTGGAGGCAACGCGTGATTCAGAAGAATACGTTCGCGCATGGGCGATTCAGTTGGTGCTGGAGGACGGTGATCCGAGCGCGGAGGCGTCCTTGCGCCTGGTGCGCATGGCCAGGCGTGACCGCTCGCCCGTGGTGCGTAAGTATCTGGCCGCTGCTTTGCAGCGAATTGACGTAGCGCATCGCTGGCCGCTGGCGACGGCGCTGGTGAGCCGAGGAGAGGATGCGCACGACCACAACATCCCGGTCCTGTTGTGGACAGGCATAGAGGGCATAGCAGAGGTAGACCCGGCCGGGGCTCTGGAGATCGCTGATGGATCGCAGGTGCCGCTGGTGACACAGTCTATTGCCCGACGCCTGGTTGATGCGGATGAGATGGATTTGCTGGTGCGCCAGGCTAACTGGCAGGATATAGCGGGTGAAAGTCCCGTGTTATGAAACTGAAACCAGGTACATATCTCCGCGAGCCGTGCGTGGCCACCCGTGAGGGTGGGCGCGAAGCGTCGGTAGCGGTGCGTGTGGCCAGGGTTATTGAGCACCGAAAAACATGTAATCTGGGTCGCCGAGGCTTTCAGCTCGGTCGAAGGCAACATGTCCGTCATCGCTATGGTGAGACGGCGGACAGGCCCACGGTGTCCGGGACCCCATGGACGCATGTACATATCCTGCTGGGACCTGGGAGATCTTCTTGTTGCCCAGCGCTACGGGCGGGGCCGCCAAAGCCAAGGCGAGAGCCGAGCGGAGGACGTACGGCAAGGAGAAGTCAGATGCGACGATACGTAGCTGTGAAGCCGACGAACAAAGCGGGGGTGCCCTCGTGGCGGAGTCAGTGGAGCGAAGCGTCGCACCCAAGGGGAAATCGTGCAGTCCCACACGTACCGGACTCAGTGCCGGATTTTGCGCGTCCCAGGGATGAATCGGTTACGGCTGCGGGTCGGCTTGCCGACCTGCTAACGTCATGCGCGGCAGCGCGACCCAAGGGAGGAGCCGGATGCGTTAGCGCGCACGTCCGGATCTGTCCGGGGCCCCCGGGGAAACCTGGGGGCTACCGGGATGTGCATGCGCTCTTGCCCATGCGTAAGGAGAGGGTACCGCTGCTCCAAGGTATGCTCGCGGGGCTTGAGGGCCGGCGTGATGTGTCTCAGCCCAACGGGTGGGCCACGGTCGCCGCTTCGCTGGCGCGGGACCGGCACGCAGAATCGCTCGCGAAGCAGGTCACGCAGAGCTTCAGCGATGCAGAGGCGGCGCAGGCGATGTTGGCGACGCTACTGCAGGCGGAAAGCGACCTGGAAGAACGCCGGGTTGCTTTGCAGCGTCTGGCAATCAGTCAGCGGGATGAGCTGCGCGAGGCGCTGCCGCGCCTTTTGGGCGAAAGCGCCCTGCGACTGGATGCCATCCGCGCAGTCGCGGCTTTTGATCACCCGCCGCTGGGCAAGCAACTCCTCTCCACATACGCTGCGCTGAATGCACAGGAAAAGACCGAGGCGATTCAGGCGCTGGCTTCCAGACCCCGATATGGCTGGATGCTCACCGAGGCGATTCAGTCGGGCCAGATTCCGCGTGAGGACGTGCCGCCGCATGTGGCGCGACAGCTCAGGCGCGTGGTCGGAAGTGGGTTCGTAGAGGTATGGGGGCCCATTGACCAGCGCGCCGGAGACAAAGATGCGCTTGATGCACGTTACCGCGAGCTGCTTACGCCGCAGGCAGTGAGTCAGGCCAATGCTGGTGAGGGGCGACGAGTGTTTGCGACTGCCTGTGGCGCATGTCACCAGATGTATGGGGAAGGCGGGCTGGTCGGACCCGACCTCACCGGCTCCAATCGCACGAATTTGGACTATGTGCTTAGCAACGTGCTTAGCCCAGGTGAAGAAATCCAAGACGATTACCGGATGGTGATCGTTACTATGCGGGACGGCCGCACGCATATTGGAAGCATTGCTTCGGAAACGGAGCGTCTTGTTACGATGCGGCTGGTGGGGCAGCCCGCGGTGGTACTCACCAGAAGCGACATCCAGTCGCTGGAAGAATCGAATATGTCGCTGATGCCCGAGGGATTGTTTGGGCCCCTAAGCGATCAGGATGTGCTAAACCTGGTGGCCTACTTGCGCACGGCGCAGCTGCCATAGCGGGGGCTCGCTTATGTCCACCAAGGCTGGGGCGTGTACCTAGTTTCGGATCACCTCAATGGATGCGCTCCATGCGACCAAATTCCCAAGCTCTTATGCACTGCTGCGCTGCAGGTGTTTTATGCTTTGCGCTGGCGCAGCCTTCACCCGCGCAGCGTGTCGCGAAATATGGCGCGGACTTTCTGGCCGGCGGCGTCGGTGCGCGCGCGCTTGCGATGGGCGGGGCCCATGTTGCCTTGGCTAAAGATGTGGGAAGCGGGTACTGGAATCCGGCTGGTTTGGGGATGGCGGTATACCCGGAGTTCGCGTACATGCACGCCGAACGCTTTGCCGGCATCGTGTCCTTTGACTACGCGGGCGTCGCCTACCCGGTCAACGCCACGAGTACGGTGGGGCTAAGCTTCTTTCGAAGTGGCGTCAACGACATCAAGAACACGCTAAATGCGTGGGATGCCGAGCGTAATCAGCCCAAGCCGAACCCGGAATCGCACATCACTACCTTTTCTGCTGCGGACATGGCGTTCTTTGTAAGCTACGCCCGCCGCCTGCACCGCAAATATTATGTCGGCGTGTCGGCCAAGATAATCCGCCGCTCGATTGGCGACTTCGCCGATGCCTGGGGGTACAGCTTTGACGTTGGTGTGCAGCGCCGCGGCAAGCGCTACCTCCTTGGGCTCCAGCTGCAGGACGCGAGCACGATGCTGCAGAGCTGGAGCGTCAACGCTTCCGCGTTCGCGGTTGAGGGCACCAATCCCAACACGGGTGCGGCGTACACCTTTGAAGGGGTCTTCGCGCAGGAGCTGCCGACGGGGGAGACGTTTCTGGTCCTGCCGGTGGCGCGCCTTGGCAGTGGACTGATCCTGCCGGTGGGCCTCAACAGTGCAGTTACCGTCGGCATGGACCTGGACATGGCCTTTGACGGGCAGCAGGCCAACGCATTTAACGTCGGAGCTATGTCACTGCACCCGCGCGCCGGCGTCGAATTCAGCTTTCGGGATGTGGTCGCGCTACGCGCGGGCCTTAGCCGCATCAGCAGCAGCGAGTCCTACGGCCTGGACATTGTCCCCTCAGTAGGCGCCGGGCTGCGCGTGTCAGACTTCAGGGTAGACTACGGCTTCGGCGACTTTGGTGGCCTCTCTGCAGAGCTGGGCTTTTCGCACCGGATTTCGGTCCACTTCAGCCTTGAGCGCGACGCCTTTCGCAGAGCGGAAGAACAGTAGCGCATCCTGGTGCCGTTTGTATACGAAAAGATATTATAGTAAGGGCCGGGGAGGGCCAGGGGAGGGGCTATTTTGGCTGCGAGGCGCAGGCGCTTGGACTTCATCCTTCTCTATAGACCTTGCAATCCTATGAACCCCACCATTAGTACCATCCCTACCCAGAAGTCGGTCTTCGTAGGGCTGGACGTTCATAGAGATACGATCGCGGCGTGCGTATTTGATCCGGCCTCCAAGACGGTATGTCTGGAAGTGGAGCTGCCCAGCGATGACAGGTCCAAGCTGCGTAAGCTTATGGCCCGTATTCGTGGTTCCTTTGGCGAACCCCGGTGTTGTTACGAAGCGTCCTCGTGTGGCTACACGCTCTACAAAACGCTCACTGACGACGGAGTCTCCTGTGCGGTCATTGCGCCCTAGTCGATTCCACGGCGTGCCGGTGATCGTGTCAAGACGGACCGTCGTGACGCAGACAAGTTGGCCCGCTACTACGCGGCGGGCCTACTGACGGCAATTCACATCCCTGACCCGTCGTTCATCGCCACCCGTTCGCTGGTGCGCCGTCGGGTCGCCCTGGTCGAAGATCTGAGCCGCACCAAACAGCGCGCCGTGCTCTTGTTGCAAGGCCGCGGGCATGTGTACCGGACGGGCAGCAACTGGACTCAGAAATCCTGGAGGTGGCTGGAAGGCCTTGTGCTTGACCCCGTCGATGCGTTCACGCTGCAGAGCCTTTTGAGCCAGCGCCATATGCTCGAAGCCCAGATTCGGGAGGTTGAGCAACAGATCGAAGAAGAAGCGCAGAAGGCACGCTATCAGCGCATGGTGCAGGTGTTGCAAGGCTTCCGGGGCATCGGGCTGTTTACGGCGATGCAGTTGACTTGCGAAATCGGTGGCATTCGGCGTTTTGCACACCCGAAGGCACTGATGGCGTATCTGGGACTAGTGCCCGCGGAGCATTCCTCGGGCCACCGCACCCGGCACGGCTAGATCACCAAGGCCGGTAACACCCATGCCCGCACGGCTCTGGTCTCTGCGGCCTGGAAATACACCCACCTGCCCCGGCGTAGCCTGGCGCTGCACCAGCGTCAACGCCACTGCGCCGCAGATGTGGTACCATCAGCTGGAAGGCCCAGCGGAGACTGCACCAACGATACCGCGGCCTGATTCAGCGCAAAGCGCCCATGAAAGCCATCGTGGCCCTTGCGCGCGAACTCGTGGGTTTTCTCTGGGAAGCCCTGCAGACGGTGCCACCGACACCGGTGGCCCTTGCGGCCTAAGCATGCCTGAAACACTTCCGCGAAAAGCTATGGGAAAAGGGGCCCTGAGCACGGATGGAGAATCCATGCCCGCTCTTTGCGATAGCCCCTGTGGTGAGCGCGCGATATAAGATTATGGTAGCTCCCGACGAATTCAATATCATGCGTTACGGCCAGCACTGCTGGCTTAGCACGCGGACAACAGACTGGTAAGCCGTCGAAGATGCCAGCGCCCCTTTTCCCATAGCTAGTGATTGCCCGAAAAAGGCCTATTGGGAGCAATATGCCGGCAGATTGGGGGTGGGCGGTAAGCCTGTAGTCGCGGTCAGGGGTGTACGCAAGGTGTGCAGCCCCCGAATATGAGTGGATTCGGCACAAATCCGTGGCCTTCAGCCAGCTTTTTATGCCATTGCACTACAAAGAGGATATAGGTTTGCGCTCTCCCCATTGCAAGGAGTCTGGCTTGCTTCCGTGGCGGCGCTGGTAGGGCCTTACTGCGCCCTACTGCGTGCCTGGTGCCACTTTCGTCGGCGCGCTTCCTTCTGCTTCAGGACCTGACCTATGCGGTGCACATTGGTGGCCACCACTACCAGCGCCAGCGTCCTGTCGAAGCCAGCCTTGCCGTGGGTGCGCACTAGTGACATGCCCCGGTGATGGAGGTTATTGATCGCCGACTCTACGGCCGGGTGTTGACGCCGGGCTGCCACGAAGTCCGGATGGGTCTCCCGTTCGCGGTCCGCTTTACGGTGCCGCCCCTTCCGGGGCATCACGTTCAGGTCCAACAACTTGTCAAGCTGCTCGCGATTCTCTGGCGTGTAAAACCCCTTGTCCATGCTGCATGATGCCAGCGCCGGGTAGCGCCGCTTCGCCTCTGCAAGGAATGGTACGATCATGTCCTGGTCGCCACCTTCGTGTTGCACGTAGTGGCGCAGAATGAATTGGTGCTGATCCTCCAGCACGCACACCGGTACCCCCAACTCTGCCATCACGCCCGCCTTCCCTTTGTCGATCCAGCGCGTGTGGGGCTCATGCACGGAGAAGAGCTTCTGGCCGTGCGGAATCTTCTCGCCCTTGATCAAACGGCGCAATACCTGGTCTATCAGCTTGTCCGCAGTCCGCAAATACCACGACACCTCCGCGCTTTCAACATCGTTTTGCCTCAATATCGCCTGCGTGGCCGCTGCCTTCGACACGATAGTGCGGCAAAGTGCCAGGTAGTTTGCCACTTTCGACGTACTACGCCACTGCCGGGAAGTGCGCACGCGATAAAAGGCGCGCTCCATTTTCTTGATCCAGGCCTGCGACTTGCGCCAGCCCGCTATCGCATGCTGCTGGCAAAGACGCGCCAGCTTCCTGATCAGACGGCGCAGCGCATCCCACAGCAAACGGACATCGGTGGGCCACTCCACATGGGTCTTCGCAACCGCTGAGTCGGCCCGGCAGTGAAGCGGATCCGAGTTTCTGTGCTTCAACAGCTGATGCCCACGGGCCACCACCACCGCATTGATCTGCTGCAGCGCCTCCTCGGTAAGCAGACGCACGTTGTCAATAACGGTCTGCAGGCGATACTGGTGCTTATCTCCAAAATCTGCATGCCCCAGCATCTGGCGCAACGCCGTGTGAAAGTTCGCCAATTCCACCAGACGGTCGAAGTCGCAGTCAAGCGCCTTCTGCAGCGTGCCCAGCACGAAGATCCGCCACAGACACAGCCCGGGGCGACCACGCCGCAAATTGACCTTCGCGCCTAACTGCTCCCGCAGAATCGCGAACACCCGCTCGCGGGTCTCGCGGTGCGTGAAGATGTCCTGCAGTCCACGGAGTACGGCCGGAATATCGTCTCTGGACCGAGCGTCAAAGCTGATCTCTCCAATGGGCGTGTGCCCAAGCTCAAACTGTGACTCGAAGATCGCGCGCATGGCAGTAAATCGGGCGAATGTTGGGGCAGAAGCGTACTAATCACGCCAATAACGGTACTAAGATCGGAAAACGGCGCAACATTCGCTAAAACAACGCAGGCAGCCGTTGGGGAAACTGCCCCGATAACAGCCGCTCGACACTCCAAAATGCCCGATTTTCCGCCGCACGCGCCCGTACATCCGCCCTATGCGCCCAAGACTGCCGGTCTGCAGAGCCGATCAGGCATTTTTCGGGCAAGCACTAGCTAGCTCATGAAGATCATGTGACTTTACCGCACACATATCACCGCCCCCTTGACCCGGCCCTTTCTACAGCAGAGGGGGTAGAGCCCTTTTCTGGTCACCTCGTGCCTTTCCGCACGATCAGATGGATCACCTCCAGGATCAGCTCCGGCGTAAAAAGCTGCACGTTGTCCACCAGTCGCTGTCTGCTGTACTTCTGCGCATCATACCCAGCCTCGCCATGCCCCAAGAGCTCCCGCAGCAAAAGATCATTGTTCGCCCGGTACAACAAAGCATCGTAGGTCAGATCCAGGCACTGATTCACAATGGCAAACACGATGACGCGCCATAGGTCCATGCCCGGTCGCCCGACGTCTCTGTGCGCACCCGGCTGAAAGTGCGTCTTGAGAATCGTGAACAAGGCCGCACGCGATTCCGCCTTGCAGTAGACGCTCTGCAGACCCTTGAGCACCGCACTCATGTCGTCGCGCATTCTCGGGTCTATGACCATCTCCTCGATCGGCGTACTGTCGAGTGCACAGTACTCTGGAACAACCTTGCGCATGGCATTGGTGGCGAATGTGATCCGTATTGCGCCCTTAAACGCCCAAATCGGCTATACGTCCCTCAGATTCATCGCCAAGTGGTAGATATAACTCTTTGTTGTGTAAAGACTTATAGTGTTTTCGGACAGGCACTAATTAGGGGAAGAGCGAAGATATTTACTTTAAGGGCCCTTCTCGGCAGAAGCCGCCGAAACCCAACTTGAAAATGTGCAATCCCTCGGCCTCACACTGCAGGAAGAGCTCGTAGGTGTGCTTGTTCGACTCTGGGTCCCGCTATTGTCCACACAGCATTCTCCCAATGTAGCTGTCCTTGTCTTCCTTCTGGAAAAGCACGTTCCGCTTTTCTATCTCGCTCTTCTTCATGTCCCACAGCATGTGCATTGTGGCGGAAGGAGTGTTCGACACGATAAAGGAATGCAGGGACACGGCCGCGTCGCCTAGGCGGTGTTCGATCTCCTTGATGGTTTCGAAGAACTGAATTTTAGGGTCGTTCGGTCCAAGGTTGCGGATTCCCTTCGGGTCCACAAACATGACCTGCTGCTGGCCATCGGCCAGCAGCCACAGGATGAAGTCAGGGTAAAAGTTGCCGGCTTCGAAGAAACCCATCCCGCGGCCCCGACTGAGGTTCCGTAGCAAATAGAGCTCGCGAGTCCGGAAGAAGTTCGCATTCTGATCGTGGAATGTCTTAAGGTCTTCCACGAATCGGCGTTCACCCTTGTTAAGCGGGGCAGGACTGATCTCGACCACCTTCGTGTCCAGACTAAGCAACGGCTGGTACAGGTGTTTCCCAAACCAGATGGCCTTCATTCCTTGAAATGCCCACGGTTTCATCTCACCGTTCTGGATGGTCGCCTTGAGTTCTTCGAGTTTAGCGACGACCTCCACCTGCGACTGGTCGATCAGGATGCGATAGTAACCTTGGTCGTCAGGGGATTCCTTCACACCGAGGAGATTGGGATCGTCGCCTTCCAGGCTGCGGTATTCTAGGTGGGGAAGCTCCCACTCGCGCTTGCGGAAGGTGTAGTAGCGCTCGGTGTACTTCTTGAGCAGGGCCAGTGCGATCTCCTCCCAAAGGCGCACCTTCTCGTATGAATCCCCGATCATTTCCTCCGGGGGTATCTGGAGCCAATACCAGCTCTGGTCAGCGAGTAGCGCTTCGATGGCCGGCCGAGTGAGGTTCAAGTTGTGCCAGCCTCGCTCTGCCTTGAACCGCTCGAGTTCGAAGTAGAGGCGGTCGTAGTCGAGGAAGGCCACATGGCAGGCCCGCAGATGAGTCTCATTCGGTGGTGCATCGGCATTACCCCCCTCGAGGCCAGGCGACTTTATCGCCTGGATCTTCGGATACCAGTTGAGCCGCACTGGGTTCTTCTGGAGGTACATGGTGCCCGGGTCACCGGTTGGGTCCGGTGGCTTGACGGTAGGAACGGGCGCGAGCTTCCGGAACGCGTCACCGAGCTCGGTGCTGACATCGTTAATCGTCTTCTTGAGCCGAATAGTCTTGAGCTCCTGCCTTCCTAGGTTCCCGATTACCGGCAACAGAAACTCGGTACGATCTTCGTTGGTGGAGAGCCGCTCGTCTTTGAGAAAGTCCCGGAATTGCGCCATGTAATCGGCACGAATGCCGAAGATGCCAAGGGTTTCCAGTACGCTGATGTCTTGGGGTCGACTGATTCCTCCCGGGAGCTGCATCTTGCCGCTACGCTTGAGGCTCATGTTGTAGCCCTTGAGTCGTACTCCGCGCCCGAAGAGCTGGATAATCTGCGCGCCCTCCCCTCTTCCCACGTTCATCAGGCCCATCGTCGAAACACGCCAACTGCTCCAACCCTCGGTGAACTTTTTCGAGCCAATCAGAATGTTCACCTTCGAATACGGTTCATTCAGTTCGTGAAAGAGCGATTTCGCAAATCCCCGTTCCCCTGCGGCAAGGCCTTGGTCCCTGCACACCCTCACAAGCTTCGCGTCGTCGCCCACATTGATCACACCAAAGGGTTCGTTTTCGGCGCCCAATCTCAGGGCCACCTCGCCGGGCACACCCTTAAGGTTCTCGATGTACAGCTGGCCGCCACCAGGGGCGTTGAAGACCGTGCCGAGCGTCTCATCGAAAACCTGGGCTGGCGAGAGGCCGCAGGTATTGAGATACGGGAAGCGCCTGGAAAACAGGTTTCTGCCCGTCGAGGTGACTAGGCCTTGATTGAGCACCCTGTCAATGCGCTTGATACTTCCGGCGCGGTCTGCTACATACCGGGCCAGGAACTGTAAGATTTCGACGATGTCCGACGCGTCCTTCGTTGCCAGCGTCGCCGTCACTCGCCCGCCGACGAATATCCATAGAGGATTCTCGATGTTGAATGGTCGAAAGGCGCCCTGTTTCTCGCGGTAGAGTCGCTGCTGCTGGAAGAACGAGAGGAGGCAGGCCACAAGGTACAGTTCCAGGTGGTTCTGTTGTGTAACCTGATCGAGGTTGAGGATCTGGTAGTCCTTGCCGAAGCCATCGGCGTAGAAATAGCGATACGAGTAGTCGCACAGCGTGCTCTTGGCGTACAGGTTGGTGAGGTCCGGGTAACCTTTGATTGCCTGCCCGAAGGTTGCAGAATACTCGAAGGAGAAACCTCCCTCGCACAGAGCATTGCGATAGCCCATCCAAGCGCCGCCTCTACCCGCACTGTGCCCGCGATGCCCCTCATCCACGAGCACGAGATTGTTCCCCTCAAAGGCCTCGACGGCCACGGTCGTGTCGCCCATCTCATCTCGCAGCCGGGTCACCTCCAAGATCTCGACCGCTTGGCCGCTGAACAACCCACGCCTATCCTTGCTGAACAGTTTCGCAGTGATGCCCGCCGCCGCGAACTCGCGCAGATGCTGCTGCGAAAGCCCTTTGTTTGGTGTTAGGAGGAGGATGCGGTTCAACTCGCGAATCCTGCCATGCCGGGCCAGGGCAGCCTGATACTGCAGAATGTGGACGTGCATCAGCAGCGTCTTACCGCTGCCGGTCGCCATCCAGAAGGCGAGCTTGTTAAGCTGCGGCCAAGCCTCTACAGACTCGTCGAACGCCGTGATCCGGTCTGCCTCAGGCTTGTCCGCATTGTAGGCGCCCACCTGCACATTCAGTTCCACGAGTAGAGCCTTCGGGTCGCGAAAGTACCGGTCCAGGTAGATCTCGCTGAAGAGCAAGGTGAGGTACTGAAAATACTTCCAGACTATCGGGTCTTCGCCGCGCGTAATACGCCGTTCATTTAGACGCTGCGTATGCTTGGCAATGTTCAGGTCGTACTCCAGTAGCAAATCCGAGGAGAGCTGCGTCAGGTTGAAGTGTTGTACCATGAGCGCATGGTGGAAGTGGTGGATGTTGTTCTCGTCCAGCCCTTCCAGAGCCTCGTTGCGCAGGTGCTCGGCTAGCTCTTCAAACCGATTTACATTGAAAAGGGAGAGTATCCACTGATTGAGCACTAGCTTGTTGGCGAACGCCACCGGCGGTTTCTGGTGGGAGACCCTCCCTCTCCTCCTCGCCTTCATATGCCCTCCGTGTCGAACATCAGGCGATGGAAATCCTCTTCGATGAGCCGCACCTTCCACAGGTCGTCGGAGCTCTTGAGGTTCTCGAGGTTGTTGCCGCCATTGACGTAGATGAGATCGAACTCGCTGCCCTTGGCCGAGTAGCCCTGTCTGGTGAACCACTCGTCGAGCACCAGGTTGTCTTGCTCTGGCTCGCCGCTGAGCTTACGCCAGACGACGAGCGCCCGGCGGCCGTCGGGTGTGGTGCCGGTCACGGTGCGGTACCAGTACGGGCCATCCGCCTCCTGCCTGAGCTGGCCCTTCAGCCGCAGGCGCCTCTCGCTGTCGCGCTCGAACGCGGCACTGAAGGCCCGCGGCGCGGCGATGTGCCGAACAGTGAGGCCGATCAGCCAGTTGAAGGTTTCCAACAGGTTGACGTTGACCTCGCGGCTTTCATCCGATCCGGGACACTTGACCTTGAGCTTGTAGGCCGTCGGATCAGTAAAGGCTCGCACGTTGAGCAGCGACTGACTGCCGCGCGTCTCAACGTCGAGCATGTATCGTAAGATGTACTGCTCCTTCAGGGCATCCGAGCCTTGTACCTCGGGGTCGTCGAGCAGAAATTGCTGATTCTCGGTGCGGCGGGTCTCCAAGTTGTTGAGTGCGTCCTCGTAAGACTCAAGACGCAGGACCTTGACGATCCGTGGGCACCGCTCAGCTTCATCGGAAGTGGCGAAACGTGCCGGTTTGCCGTTCTTCCATTCTGGAGTGAAAACTATCTTTTTGATGCGCGGAAGCAGCACTGTGTCGAAATAGCCGCCCACCTCAACGAGAATGACCTTTCGGCGGCCGCCATCCTCTCGATTGGAGTTGATGACTGCATGACCGGTCGTGCCGGACCCGGCGAAATAGTCGAGCACGAGCGCATTGTGATCCATACCGGTGGTCAATGCGAGCATACGTTCAATCAAAGCTGGCGGTTTAGGAGTCTGGAAACCAGAACCCGGAATGACATTGCCGAGCACTTGCGATGCGTTCTGTGTGTGGCCGACTTCTGCATACGGCCATATGGTTCGAGGTACAATGGGCTTGGCCTCGCTCAAGAATTTCTTATAGCGCGGTTTGGAAGCCTTTCCGTTTCGGCCCCAATAAAGTAGGTTCTGAGCGACATGCTCTAGATGTACCTCTCGCGAGTACGCCCAGACAGCGGTCTCCGATGGCCATACTTTCTCGCCTGTACTCGGGCGAGCAACCGGATAATACAAGTTCGGCCTCTCTTGCCTCGACTTATTACATGTATATGTCGACGAGTTCCAAGGGCCGCGCGGATCGCCATCGGGATTCCGATAGTAGGACTTTTGACGATCATTCATAGGAAGCCTATCAGGTTGCCACGTAGATTTGTTCTTCGCAGCGACAAGAATATGGTCGTGATCGCTACTGAACCACTTAGCATCATTGGACGGCGATACCTTTTTCTGCCACGTGATCGATGTTACGAAATCCAAGGCGCCGAATACGAGTTCCAAGAGAATCCTAAGATGTTGACTTTCCGTATCGTCTATAGTCACGAAAATCGCGGAATTACTAGCCATCAGCTCCCTGCTATATGTCAGCCGGTCGGCCATCAGTGATAGCCAGCTGCTGTGCCGCAGACTGTCCCGATAGACGAATTCATCGCTCCCAGTGTTGTAGGGTGGATCAATGTATATGCATTTCACTTGTTCACGGTATTTTGATTGCATCAGCGAAAGTGCTTGGAAGTTATCTCCGTGCAACAGGAGGCCGTCTGTCTGACGATCGATGTCCCCGAGTGCGTCGAGCAACTGTTCCTTGAAGAGAGAAGTAAAGAACTGGGTGTCCACCACGAGCGTCGGCTGTGCCTTGAGAAATGCGGTCTGGAGTTTTTTACTGTAGGCAGGAGTATTCAAGTCGCCTTGGATCTCGTCAATCGCAAATAGCTCCACCCACTCCCTATGCTGCGCCTCATTCGCGGCAATCGCCGCGTAGAATGACTCGGGGATGCAGCCGAGCCTGATGCAGTACTGCGTCTCGACCACAAACTTCTTCTTTAGCCACAGCTTTTTCTGGAAGTCTTCGAGTTGGGTGAGGAACTCGATGATTTTACGGGCGATCCTGCGGATGACCGTAATCTTGGAGAGGTATTGCTCGACGCGTGGTGCAGACTCGTCCTCAATGTTGTCGAGGTGCATTACCTCGTTCTTGATGTAAAAGTCCAATTCTCGGCGGAGAAAGGTACCAAGGTCCTTGTGGATGAAATAGTCGAACATGTTGCGAGCGGTGTAACGCTTTAGGTGAGCATCCAGCTTTTTGTAGTCGGCCCGCTCACCGTTGGCCATGATGTGCGGCCTCCCGAGCTCAGAGCCCCACTCCGGCAACGCCTGATTGGTCGCGGCCAGAATACGCTTGGTGGCGAGGGCGTTCAGTTCCTTTTGGGCTGGGGGCTTTTTCTTTCCGAGGCGGTCCTCCTGAGGCCTGTCATTGGGCATTGCCGGGCGATATTCGAACCCAATGACGAGTTCCTTGCCTTGCTCGCCGTCCTCGCAGCCGATAAACTCATGTCCAGATTTTCCAGGCGATGCCAGGATGAACACACGGTTCCTGCTGTCGGCTGCCTTGATGTTGCCATGTGCACCCTCTGCGGCGTCCACCAGCCGGAAGTGCACACGCATCGGCCAGCTCTTGTCGTCCGGTCTCAAGCGGAACGCGTAGTCGCGTAGATACTCGCTTGACTTGATGTAGTATTGGTCCTTGTTGGCCCAGTGGAGCGTGACCTCCTCGCCCTCGTAGGGAATGGCGTACACGCCCGGCTTGTAGACTCGCTTGGCGAGAAAGTCGCCTTCTGAGTAATAACGCCGGAAGAACGTATAGAGATGATCGTAGACCTCGCTCTCCAGCGTGCCGATGTCCACGGTGTCGCTTGCGAGCCGGGCGCGCAAGTCCCTGACCTTGGGCGAGTCGTCCGGGTTCATTCCCGCCGCCTCGACGCCTGCGACTACGGCGGACAGTTCCTTCTCCAGCTCCGCCTTATCGGCGGACTTGTATTGAACGAACGCCGCCTTTACCTGCGGCAGCAGGTCTTTACCGAGGAATTGCAATACCTCTGCACTCTTAGCGTGCATGATGCGGTAGAGCCCAAAGTCCAGGTCGGGCTGGTCGAGCTGGAAGAGCTCCATAAGCAGCGTCTTCAGCTTTTCGTATTTCTGGCTCATCTGGTCTCGGTTCCTCGTGGTGTCGTTGAGTATGCCCGTCACTATTCTACCGCCCAGCGAATGGTTAAGAGAGTCTCGGCCTCGGTCCGCTGTGACTGGCGGCGCTCAAAATCCCGAATCTTCTCCTGAATTTCGTGCTGTTCAGCCAGCGTTACCGCTTGCCGTGCTTGTCGCCTTCGGGCTTCGATCTGCATCTTGGTGTCCAGAAGCACTTCCTCTGCCGACAGTACCATGTCGGCGGTCCTGCATTCGAGTTTCTCTCGCGCCTCGTTGACGTGCCTGTTGTTTCGCTCCGGAGAGCGGCTGACTGTGGTGTGCGCGTGGCGATCCGATTCGTCGTTCAGGCGCCGCGTCACCGAGATCGGGATGGGACCTTGGCCATCGCCATCACGAGTGGTCCGACCCCGGCAACAGAACAGCTTTTCCATCGCCTCTTGGTCGAGCGGAACGTCGGCCTCATCGATGCCGGAGAATAGCAGGTATTTCACCCACTCGCAGGAACTGATGGTAAAGCGAGCCAGAGTGAGGTAACTAGCCTTCCCGCGTAGGATCTTGATCACATGGAGACGCGGGGAATCGTTGGTCACGTCGAAGGCGATGTTCGCGAGCGGTGTGGGAAGCGCCTTTGCAGCGTCAACTACATGCTCGCCGAGTGGGTGAGACAGGCGATAGAGGAAGGCATTCGCGGGCTCGCCGCCGCCCTCATTGGTGTTTGTTCCAACTCGGGGATGCGATTGCGAGACGAGGTGGTACCGCCCTTTAGGAAACTCGTCCCGGGGTGGGTGCTCAATGTCGGAAGCGAACATGTCGTAGTCGAGCCGTGCGCGCCCGTCCAGCATGAAGCACGTGAGTGACCAGAACCGCCGGCCTTTGCGGTCGAGTTGGGCTTGGGCGACGGCAAGCTGAAGCCGTAGGCGCTGGGTCACGTCTTCGTCAAAGTGCTCGAACAGCACGCGGCGCATGTCGTCCAGCCGGGTACGGATCTGCTCGTCCATCTCCGCTTGCAATGTTCGGAAGGCGATGTCGAATTCCTCGGGCGTCCGACATTCTTGGTAGATGCCCAAGATGTGCTTTTCGAAGTTGATGGCTGCATTGATGCTGCCGAGTACATCAGCCCAAACGCTAACAACACCGCTGAAAATGTTGAAATTCTGGGTTAGAAGCTCCAAGACCCGGCGATCCGCATCGTTGCGTTCGTTCAGGAAGTTGATCACGACCACATCGTGCTTCTGGCCGTACCGGTGGCAGCGGCCGATGCGCTACTCGCCGCGGTGCGGGTGCCATGGAAGGTCGTAGTTAACGACGAGCGAGCAGAACTGAAGGTTTATACTTTCCACCGCTGCCTCAGTTGCAAGCAGGATCGTCCCCATCATCCCGAAAATGCTCGATGAGGGCCGGACGAACGTCCACTGCTCGCGAATCAGAGGTCCAGCCGGTGTTCCGGTTCTTCACAACCCAGCGCTCGTAGATTGCGGTGGCCTCCAGACCGACGTACGTTCCGTTCAAGACTGAACTTCATAGTCATGAACAAGCCCTTCGGCACTTCCTCCTTCGAATGCGCGTGGCGCTTGCCCCCGGCAGTATAGCCAATGTGCAGGAAATTGGACGCCTTGAAGCACGTACCTTTCCATGGAGGCGCCACATAGGTCTCCACTAACCAGGGGTGGTATCCATAAAGCGCATGAAAATCCTCAGGTAGCTGCTGCAACACTCTGCCGAGCACATGACTGGCCAGGTGTTTGCATGCGCCGCGTATCAGAAAGCGGCTCAGGCAGAGGACGTGGTGGAGGTGCGCCTTGCGCTGGGCATCGCTCCATGCCATGAAGTGTTCTCTTGCGGCCAGACGCAGGGCGGGGGCGGAAAAGCCTACGGCGCCCAGGTAGCCATGTGCGCTTACTACCAGATACCGCAGCTGCGCACCGACAAAGCTGGTCGTACCGCAAGGATGCTCATGGTGCAAGAGCGTGTTCCACACCGCGCGCTGCGCTGCGGTGCGAACATTGACCAGTGCAAGACCTTTCACTTCGTCCAAAGTCGCTGGCATGGCCACCGGTGGAGGTACAGCTTCTTTCAGAAGCCGGGGCGAAGCCTGCACAGCATGATGGTTGAGAGGCGCCGGCAGCGCGATCTCGCCCCGCGCCTCCAGCTTCAAGAGGGCCTTCGCACAGGTGGCTACCTGTGCCCTGTCTTTGGCATCAACAAATCCAAAGTTTGCACACGCACGGCGGGCTATCGCGGTGCGATTATGAAGGCTCTCTCATCGGAGAGCACCCGTTCCAGGCGAAGGCGCCCCTGGGGAGCACTCAGAGTCCGCAAAACCTGATTCTGCTCGAACACCCCGCTATAGTAAGCAGCATGATTGGGAAAGTTAAGAGGGACTTATGGGTAAAGGGCAGGGCTTGCCTAAGCCGGTATATAAGCGACGCTCACTGGGAACTCTATAGCAGCCCAAGTCTGGGAAGGAGGACGTGTCAACGCGGTGAAAGTGGGTGCTGATCGAAACGCCGCCAGTGGGGATGCGGCAAACAAGATTGGTACGTATTCGCTGGTGGTCCTAGCCCCGGGCTGCCCTTTTACGCTTCTGCACCGCTCTTCACCATAGACTATGGCACCCCCGGTAGCGATGACATCATTCTTGTAGAGCGGACGGCCCAAGAGGTCACGAATGGCCTTGGGTGACGGATTGCCCCGACCGGCTTAAAAGTCGGCTCTACCCCTACCTTTGAGGTCACCTCGTCTAGCTGATTTCGGCCATCATACCCGAATGCGGCGCAACACATCCGCCGCTTTCGGAATCTCTGGCAGCTGCCGGCGCCGAGGCGGCGTGATTCCACTGCATACGGCCTTCAGCCGACCTCTTAGCCAGCACGCAGGTCTCTAAGGTACGCTGCGCTATTCGGCAAGGTGTCGGGACCCATTTCCACGTATACATTCTTGAGGCCACCCTTCTTGCCGGCCTCAAAAAAGTCGGGCCAGTCGACAACACCCGTGCCAACGGGGACTTGCTGCTCATCTTTGCCGGACCAGTCCGACAGGTGCGCAGAAACAAAACGTCCTGGGTGCGCACGAAAGTAATCGGCCGCCTTATACCCTGCAATCACAACCCACACCTGGAACTGCATCTTGACGACCTCGGGGTCGAGATGGGCCAGCAGCACCTCGTAGATCAGCTCTCCTTCAAGCTTCTCAAATTCAAAGTTGTGGTTGTGATACACGAACTGGATGCCTTCACCCGCGGTAACCTTTCCCCAGCCGTTGATTTCTTCGCACACGCGCTTGTAGTCGTTAAGCGTAGCGTCAGCGCCTAGACCTGGGTGCGCTAATACCATCTGGTCATACCCCATCTCCTTGGCAAAGGCCATGCGCGCAGGCAAATCCTCGCGAACCTCGGCTACCGTGTAGTGGCTGCTGGTGCAGGTAAGTCCGGCGTCCACGATGATGGTCTTAAGCTCTTGCGCGCTGTACCCAGCCAGGTGGCCGAACCCGTATTTCTGATACCCTACAGGCGAGCACAACTCCACCGATTCGTAGCCCATGCCTGCCATCTTGGTCAGCGTGCCGGTGAAGTCCTCAGCGAGTTGCTCTCGCACAACCCATGTCTGAAACCCAATGGCAAGATTCGTTCGCCACGCAAAGCGCGGCACCAAGAGCCCGGCGCCGGCTGCTGCCGCGCTGGACTTCAAGAATTCCCTTCTCGTCTGCATGGCACCGGTAAATCTGTTGGACGCAGTCCAATATACGTTTCTCTCATATTGATTTGTATATTCTGTGACGGCCAGACGGCCTTCCAGATCCCAGTAACAGCCATGCAAGAGTATCATGTCCACCGCCTTTAGTCGCCGCCAGTTCCTGGCTACCGCAGCAGGTGTCTCCGCAGCCACCGTTCTTCCACGCCGTGTCCTGGGTGGCCCAGGATTCGTCGCGCCCAGCGACAGGCTAAATGCCGCACTAGTCGGGAGTGGCACGCAAGCGCTCCGGCAGCTTATGTTCGATTGGCTACCACGAGAGGATCTCCAACTGGTAGCTGTCTGCGATCCCAACAAGGATTCCGACGACTACCGCGACTGGAGCCCACACGGCGTGCGCAACCGCATTCGCCAGTTTATGAACAACCCCAATTGGGGTAGTGAAACCGGGATACGTGCTGGCCGTGAAGCGGGCAGGGAGCTCATTGAGCACCACTATGCCGCGACGCGCGAGAAGGGCAGCTACAATGGCTGCAAGCCCTACGTCGACTATCGCGACATGCTGGCCGAATCCGAGGATGTTGACGTAGTGATCGACATGACCCCGGATCATTTGCATGGCGCCGTAAACATCCACGCGATGCGGGCGGGCAAGCACGTGGTAGCCCACAAGACGCTGGCCAATGTGTGCTATGAGGTGAATAAATGCGTAGAGGTCGCCAGGGAAACGGGCGTGACCACGCACCTGATGGCGTGGAACAACGATCCGTCCTTCTACCAGCTTAAGGAGTGGCTTCACGCCGGCGTCATCGGGAAGGTGAAAGAGGTGCACAACTGGTCGAATCGCCCTGTCTGGCCACAGGGGTGGATGGAGAATCCGTCCGAACCCATGAAGATCCCCAAAGGGTTTGAATGGGACCTTTGGCTCGGATGCGTTCCTCACCGCCCATACCACCTGGACTACACGCATGCGCTTTTCAGAGGCTGGTACGACTTTGGCGCGGGGTGCTTGGGCGACATGGGCAACTACAGCCTGTGGCGCACCTACCGCATGCTTGATCCGGGTCCTGTCGTAAGTGTCAGCGCGACGCCCGCTACCGGTTGTGTCATCGTAGGCAATCAGTGCCAATGGCGCCGCTCCAACGTAGGCTTTCCCTCCGCCAGCACGGTCCACTTTGAGCACAAAGACATGGATATCTTCTGGTACGATGGTGGGATGAAGCCACGTCTAGCCAAGGGGCTGTTGCGCTATGGCGAGCCGTTGCCGCATGAAGGTGTCCTGTACGTCGGCGAGTACGGAACGATCTTGGGCAGCTTCCTGGCGGAAGAGTTCCGACTCTTGCCAGAGGGCCGTATGAAGGCGCTGGCCGGATCTATGCCAGCGGCAAGAAACGAAGAGGACGTCGTGGATCCCGTCGATGAGTATATGGGCGCGATGAAGGAAGGGAAGCAGAGCCGTGGGAGCTTCATAAACATCAAGAACCTGGCTGAGGCCACTTGCCTTGCTGCTGTGGCACTGCGAACCGGCAAGCACCTCATGTGGGATGCAGAAGCGATGGCATTCACCAATGACGATGAGGCAAATGCCTATCTGACGCGCGAATACCGGCCGGGCTGGGAGCTCTAGGGGATCCGAAACGTCACCGTATCGCTCGGCGCATAGCCCAGCCGGTGCGCGATGGCGGAGAGCGAGACGTGTTCAGCCAGGAAGATGGGCCCGAAATACACCTGCCACACAGGGCCAAGCACTTCGCCTTCCAGCAGCAGTTGGTAGCCGATGGAGGCACCCTCGGTGTCCGAGGATAGCGTCACGGCCTCGCCTTCTGTCCCCAGAATGGGTGCGGCTGTGGCGGGCTGAACCATGTTGGGCCAGATCTTCTCGACCAAGGTCCGCTCGTCGGTTGCGCCGGGGTCTTGGGTTTGGGCCATCCAGCGGTCAAGCTCTTTGCGCAGCTCTTCCAGCTTTTCCGCGTGCGCCGGGTCCGCGGCCACACTCCGCAGCTCATGCGGGTCTTCCCACGTGTCAAAGAGTTCCTCTTTTTCCTTTGACGGTCTGAACCACTGACTCTGGGCCTCATTCAGGGCGCCTGCGTCACGGAGACGGATGAGCTCCTGCATCGTAGCCATCTGCTCCCGATACGTGACGGCCAGGTAGTAGCCTAGATCAGGCCGCAGATTCTGCAGGTACTTGTACCGCCTATCGCGAACGGCCCGCTTGGTGTCGTATTCCGAGTCGAAGCGGTCCGCTGCGGCATGGATGTACGTGCGCGGCACCCTTGCCCGCTGCATTCCAAGAAATGCCTGCCCTTCCAGGTAGCCCGGCAGCGTGATGCCGGCCAGTGAAAAGGTCGTGGGTGCCAAGTCCACAAAGCTGACCAGTTGGTCATCGCGCATGCCACCCAGCTGGGCATCAGGGAAGCGGACAATCAGCGGCACATGGAGGCCGGAGTCGTACAACTGCCGCTTCTGGCGTGGCAGTGGCCCACCATGGTCCGCGTAGAAGAAGATGATCGTCTCATCCATCAGTCCGTCGGCTTCCAACTGCGCAAGGAGGTCTCCTACGCGCTCATCCAGCAGCTTGAGGTTGGAGTATACGCGGCGAATGTCGCGGAGCACGGGCTCGGTGTCCGGCAGGTACGGTGGGACCGGCACTTCCAGGTCAGCCGGTACGCGCAGCGAGTCGTTGGCCCGGGTCCAGACCCGCGACTCGTGCGTAACGCCAAAGTTGAAGATGGAAAAGAAGGGCGTGTCCGCCGGCCTGTTGCGCCAGTGCGCCCTGTTGCTGCTCTCGTCCCAAGCTGTCACCGGAGCCTTCATCTGGTAATCCCGCTTCGCATTGTTGGTCGCGTAGTATCCGTGCTTACGCAGGATTTCGCTCATGAAGCGGACCTCTGGTGGTGGCACCGCCTCGTACGGCGGGATCCCGGTCTTCTCGTGGTACGCTGGGCGCATAGTCGTTCGCATATGCTGCGCAGTACCCGTGGCGGTGTAAATTCCTGTCGCAATCGAGAAGCGGCTGGGCGCGCATACGCCCGAAACGGAGTACATATTGGAAAAGGTCACCCCTTCCTGCGACAAGCGATCCAAGTTCGGCGTATGAACCGTGGAGTCGCCGTAGGCGGCGAGGTACGGGCTGAGATCCTCGGCGACAATCCAAAGGATGTTGGGCCGATCTGGAAGGTTGAGCGAGTCGTAGTCTGGAGAGTGCGTTGGAGCTGCGCCGCAGGCACCTAAGAAGAGCAGAGCGCAAAGTAGAATGAGCCTATGCATGGAGTTTTGGCAATGGAAAGACCGTGCACCTAATTTAGGTCTTGGCGGCCAAGCTTGGTAGGAAACATGGTGCGAATGCAATTCTTTGGGGTGCGGACGGCGGGCTCTATGGCGTTTAGGCTGTTTCCGCACTGGGCAGAAGTGTTGGGGCTGGAGGGCGCAACGCTGGAGGGCGTAGATATTCCGTTGGGCCGCGCACTTGAGCTGCATCGTGTGTCCGTGCAGGCACTGAAGGTGGATGCCAGCGTGAAGGGTGCGCTTATCACCTCTCACAAACTCAGTGTGGTACGCGCGGCTGCCGACCTCATTGACAGCTTTACGCCGCAGGCGCGGCTATGCCAGGAAGTATCCGCGCTCTACAAACGAGACGGAAGGCTGTGGGGCGATGCCTGCGACCCGGCAAACAGCGGGCTCGCTATGGCGCACTTTGTGGGGCCGCACTATTGGCGGCGGCATGCGGGCGCCGAGATTCTGTCCTTGGGTGGGGGCGGGGCTTCCGTTGCACTGCTGCTCCATCTGCTGACTGAGGCGCGATGGCGCCCGCGCAGGCTCACCATCGTCGACATCCGTGAGGACAACCTGGCGCACTGCGAAGCAGTGGCCAAGCCCCTGTCCGTAGCCGGAATGAAGATTGTTTACTTGCTTAGCGAATCGCAGCTCGACAACGACGCGCTCGTAGCTTCGCTGCCGCCGCATTCGATGGTGATCAATGCTACGGGCATGGGGAAAGACCTGCCGGGGTCACCCATTACCAATGCGGTGGTGTTTCCGGAGGGCGGAGCCGCCTGGGAGCTCAACTATCGCGGTGAGCGTCGCTTCTTGCAGCAGGCACTGGCGCAAAGAGACTCACGCGCCCTGCAAGTGACCGACGGATGGCACTATTTCTTGCACGGATGGTCCAGCGTGATTCGCCGCGTCTTTGACGTACCCATCACGCCGGCAACGTTTGCCGCCTTTTGCGCTGCCAGTGAGGCGAACAGGCAACTCTAGTCGAAAACATACCCGGGAATTCATGCAACTTGGATTTGTCAGTGCCATTCTTCCAGAGTGCAGCCTGGAAGAGGTCTTTTCCGTCGCCCAGCACGCGGGCTATGACTGCGTTGAGCTCATGTGCTGGCCGGTCGGCAAAGCTACGCGCCGCTATGCTGGCGTGACCCACATTGATGTCCAGCACTTTTCGGATGCGGACGCGGCCAGTGTGCGGCAGCTCGCCCGAAGCACGGGGGTCAGCATCAGCGCCCTGGGGTACTACCCTAACCCACTCTGCGCGGACAAGGAGGAGGCCGCCGTCTACATTGAGCAGATCAGAGCCATGATCCGTGCGGCACGATGCCTGGGACTTGGCACCGTGAACACGTTTGTCGGGAGGGACCCGGCTGAGACCGTCCAGGAAAACTGGCCTCGATTTCTGGAGGTCTGGCGTCCGCTGGTCCAATACGCCGAGGAGCAGAATGTCCGCATCGGAATCGAAAACTGCCCGATGTATTTCACGGCCGACGAGTGGCCTTCTGGCAAGAATTTGGCGCATTCTCCTGCCATCTGGCGCCGCATGTTCAGCGAAATTGACAGTGGGCATTTCGGGCTGAACTATGATCCCTCCCACATGATCTGGCAGCATATGGACTATCTGCGTCCGCTGCGGGAGTTCAGCGGCAAGCTCTTTCATGTGCACGCCAAAGACGCATGCCTGGACCGGGACCGGCTGAACGAGGTGGGCATCATGGCTACGCCCAACGAATTCCATACCCCCAAACTGCCGGGCATGGGCGATGTGCACTGGGGACGATTCTTTTCGATGCTGACCGATGCCGGCTACCGGGGTCCCGTATGCGTAGAGGTCGAGGACCGCGCCTTCGAAGGGTCTCTCACAGCGCGCAAGGCTGCGCTGCGCCAAAGCGCGGACTACCTGCGGCAGTTTATTCCCAAGCGTTAGCTGCCTGAAAGCAGTCCTAAATGGAGGGAAGCGTCCACGGCTCGCGGTAGTGGGCAAGAACTAGCCTATTGGCCTCTTCGTCGCCCTTTAAGGTGTGCGTTGCGTGATCCCAATGCACTTTGCGCCCCGTTTTGAAGGCGACATTGCCAAGGTGCGCATTCACTGCCGCCAGCCAGGCCGTTTCGGGCGGGCAGTTCGGTTCTGCGCGGCTCTTGATACAATCGACGAAGTTCGCTGTATGCCGGTCCAGGTGGGGCTCCATTGGCTTGGCGTGCTTGGCGGCTGCCATCCTTTCTCCTTCGGGAATGACTTCCCATCCGGCGCGGTCGGCCACGAGCGTGCCGTTATTGCCGATGAAGGCTACGCCGTGCTTGCGCCCATAGGGGCCGTTGTCGATGCCCGCCGCATGTTCCCAGATCATTGAGAACCCATCGTATTCGAAGATGGCCTGCTGCGTGTCGGGGGTCTCCATTCCTCCATCCGGATAGGCAAACGCCCCACCGGCCGACAGGACGGACTTTGGCGAGACTGCGTCCATGCCGTAGAGCACCATGTCGATCAGGTGTACGCCCCAGTCGGTCATCAGACCACCGGCATAGTCCCAAAACCAGCGAAACGTGAAATGAAACCGGTTCGGGTTAAACGGCCGCGTCGGCGCCGGTCCTAGCCACAGGTCCTAGTCCACGCCCTCCGGCGTTTCCTTGTCCGGGCGCACGGGGATGTTCTTCATTCAGCCCTGGTACGCCCATGCCTTTGCCGTGCGACTGGTACCGAGCTTCCCGGACTGAACGAACGCTATGGCTTCGTCCCAATGCGGGCCGCTCCGCTGCCACTGGCCCACGCGGACTACGCGCCCGTAGTGTTTGGCGGCCGCGACCATGGCATTGCACTCTCCAATGGAGTTGGCCAGCGGCTTCTCAACGAACACGTCCTTGCCCGCCTGGCAGGCATGCATGGTGATAAGGGGGTGCCAGTGGGTGGTCCGGTGTAGCGACGACTATGGCGTCAATGTCCTTATCGTCAAGCAGGGCGCGGTAATCTTTGTAAAGGCCGACTTTGCCGCCCGTCATCTCCCTCAGCTCGCCTGCCCGCCTTTCCAGGACAGAGTTGTCCACATCGCACAGGGCCACAACTTCCACCTCTGGTATATTCAGGTGAGTCCGAACGTTGGTCCAGCCCATGCCGTTGATGCCAACGGCGCCAATGCGCATGGTGTCGCTGGGGGCCACCTTGCGCGTCTGGATCCATGGTCCGGCAAGGGTTGCGGAACTGAGCAGCACTGCGGACTGCTTGATGAAGGCTCTTCTTGAAGGAGTCAACCAATTCTGGGGTAAACGAACACCACCCAAAATACCAACGCGTTCGCGCAAGAATGTCCATTGCTCCCTGCTACCGCACCGACAGGGTTTCTCATCCTGCCTCTGCCCTGAACACCCATGTGCACCCCGGCCAATACTCCGGCGAGCCGGCTTCGCAGCGAATGCAAGAGCCGGCAGAGCCCGAGCATCCACCGTAAGGCCGAATTGCAACATGGAGAGGGTACTGCTCGTTTGCTACCTACCAATACAGCGCATTCACGCGCCCCTTCCGCAACTAGACTCACTGGACGCACTCGGGTCAGGTTCATTGGTGGACGGCGCCCGGGATATGGAGTTTTTTCGGGGCTCACAACGGATTCCCAATGCACAAATTCTTGCGAACCTGTGCGCGGCTCCACCAGCGCATATGGGTTGCACAGCCTTATCGAATGTCGTCTCCACCAGACTACATCGGGTCCTACACCCACGCTCAACAATCCAGTGGGGGCGTCGCCATTTCAGTCCTTTCGCGGACTGCGTACCCTGCCTTCCGTTTAGCTAACCGCTGAGTATCCATCCAAGCCCATAGTCATGCGCGTAGTCCCCAGTATAACCTTAGCCCTCCTAGCCACGCTCACTGCCTGCAACACGGAAGAGCAGCGTGTAACGGACTTGGCACTAAGCCAAATTGAGGGGTTTCAGTTTGCGATTTACGAGCAGCGGTCAACCTCACGCGAATGGAAGGAAATCGATGTAGACACTATTGCTACTCTCGGCAGGCCAGGCGACCACCCACTCTACCGGCCGCTGATAATTAGAGGCCGTAAAGACGGCACCAGCTACGTAACGGATTACGGCGACTTCCTGGTTAAGAGGTTTGACGTGGCAGGGCAGCTCGTAGGGACGTATGGACAGGGACAAGGACAAGGACCCGGCGAATTCCAAAATCCGATGGCTCCTTCCATTGACGGGGCAGGCAATGTCGTGGTCCCCGACGCCTCCCTCCCTGCGGTTATCCGATTCGGACCAGCGGGAGACCTGCTAGTAACCAACAGACTGGATTTTCAGCCATCCCGCACGGCTCTGACGGAAGATGGGCGGTACTATTTCATGCCCGTGGGCTACAATGCGGACGGCCGTTTGTTTGGCATTGCGGATGCGCCGGGCAAGCCTCTTTACACCTTTGGTACGTCCGATCTGTCTCTATTTCAGTCAAGCGGTGAAATCACGACAGTTGGCAATGATCTGGTGTACAGTCCGAGGCACTTCGGATTTATCGCGCGCTTTTCAGATTCTGGTGAAGTCGTCTATGCGCGGGAAACTTTGGACCAGGTGGATCCCCCGACAGTGGAAACATACAATGTAGAAGGTTTTCCACCGATGGAGCGGCCTGGAGTGCGCGTCGTGGCGAAGAGCTTCCTAGCGTATCACAATGGAAAACTGTACATGGACTCTCGTCCTCTGTCCGTCGAACGGAAAGCCACGGTAATTGACGTATACTCTGCCGACGACGGATCTTACCGGCACTCATTCGAGGTACCGGGTCGATGGCGGGATATGGACATTGCAGGCAACTATTTCTTTGCCCTCTCGGATACTCTAGGGACAGTATTTAGGCTTCGGCCTTAGCACATGAGCGGGCCATCGAGTGCTGTGCTCTCGCAAGCCTGCAGCCTATGCATCATGGACCGGTATGTGGGAAATTGTGCCTCCCGACACTCAGCAGCTACAACACGCCGGCCGAAAAGCGGGTGCGCGTGAGCCTCTTGCACAATTCGTTTTTCGGCCCTTTTGGAGGACCCCGGGCTTTGTCAAATCGGCGCTGGCCTGCACATATCAACGTGTCCGCCCCTCTGGATTGCGGGAGTGATGGTCGATTTGCGGCGGCAACATGCGTAAAAAGTTGAGAACAGCATAGTCAACCCAGCTTGCCTGGTGCCCCGAACACTATAGAGTTCAGCTTTGGGGCAACTCCGGCCCGGCGAAGGTTGACATTTACAACAGCCTCAGATCCAAAGCATGCACCCGTCCGCGGAATTTCGGGCCAGCACGAGTACGCCGTATACTACATCATTTCACGAGCATCATCTTTTGCGTGTGGATGACTTTACCTTCCGACTCCATGCGGTAGAAATATGTGCCACTTGCATAGGCGTTGGCATTCCAATTCAACTCGTGCATGCCGGGCGGGTAGACTTGGTCGGTAAGCACGGACACCTTCCGCCCAACTGCGTCAAAAACGGTTAGCCGTACCTGTGCTTCGTTAGGCACCGTAAATTGAATGGTCGTAGCGGCGTTGAATGGATTCGGGTAGTTCTGTGCAAGGCTAAACCCAGAGGGCAGCTCATCTGAAACCTCTTCTATTGCGACGTCAACCTCTCCTAGCGGAACGGTCCACACACCGCGACCGTGCGTACCAACGACCACCTCGTCATCCCGGACCTTTATCCGCCATACGGCCACGGCCGGCAGGCCGTTGTGCGCGTAGTTCCACTCCATGCCATAGCTCCTCGACTTAAAGAGGCCTATGTCAGTGCCTACCCACATGACATTGGTTGCGTGTGGCATCACAAGTAATTCGTACACGGCCACATCGGGAAATCCATTCGTGCTTACGCCCGACGCATCAAAACCTGATAGGTCATTCCAAGTCTGCCCGAAATCCTTTGTTTCCAGAACCTTAGGATGGCTGTAGCGCGAAAACAGCGCATATGCGGTGCCTGTCTCCGTGGGATGCGTCGCAAGCCCTGAGATATAGGTCTCCGGTGGCCGATTCGTAGCGGGTAAGGACGTTGCTTCGAACGATTCGCCCCTGTCTCTAGAGACATGAAGCCTGTTATTAATCCATGGGTCAGAATCCATACCGGACCCCGCCCATACCACGTTGGTGTCCGCAATTGAGACCCGAACCTTGCTGTGGCCGAAGCCCCAATGTTCTGTGATTGGTGTTAAGGTCCAGGTCTCTCCAAAGTCTCTGGAATACCAGACGCCATCTTTCTTGGAAGTATAGACGTTGTTGGGGGCCATGTCAGAGCTCCCAATAGTGGTAAGGAATTGTCCCTTGCTTTGGTCGTAAGGCCGTGATTCTTGCCAAGTTGTACCACCGTCAACAGATCGCACTATTAGGCTGTACTGAACCGATCCCATAAGCTTATCTGGATCAGTCGCGTGCCATACCGCTTCAAACCCGTCGCCGCCGAGCCGTTGTACCCACCCGCGCCTGTTGTCCGGGTTATCAAGCGACTGCCACGTACCGTTATCTTGAGTGCCACCTATGTATTCGGGAGATCCGGGCTTTTTGGCTACCCCGTAGAATTGCGCAGTGTTGTAACCTGAGCCCGCGTCATCCACCTCTACGAAATTCATGCCGCCGTCCTTGGATACCGCTACACCCCCGTCGTTGGCGTTGACGATCCAGAACTCACCCTGAGCTTCATCGATCGGAATTGGCACGATGTCGTGGTGATCCACGTGTACATTCTTGGAAGCATTGAATTCACTATTGTCCATGGCTCGGGGGAGGCCTTCAACAAACTCGAACGGCATAGTAAGGGAATGATTTGGCAAGCTGTCTGGATGCCAACTAGCTCCATCAGCGAGGCGTGGCCACATCCAGTACAGCATTCCGTATACATGGCCGCCATCTTGGGCGATGCTGTCATGGGGTGCAGCAGCATCGTAGTCGTACTTGTGAATGAATATGTACTCACGGCTCTGTTCGTCGCGTGTACCTGTGTTGTTGAACTCGATTAAATTGAATTCACCGTCGTCGGCCTGATCGCGGAAAGAGAACATTAGCTGACGATTGTTATCGGTGTCCCACACTTGAAGAGGCACTTCCACGTAGTCAGCGTACATGTACTCGCTGAACGGGATACCAATACTCCCAATTCCTCGGGAACCGGCGGTTTCCGAAACCCAGAAGCGATGAGCCATCTGAGTACCTTGGCCAAACCGAATCTCAATGCCGGTATAGTCCGTTAACGACAAGTCCATAGCTTCTGGATGTAAGTAAGAAACACTGCCATTTAAGCCAAAGCTGCCGTCCGCCGTGAAGTCATATAAAGGGGACTCGAGTCTAAGCAAAGCAAGCCAATCGTAATTTTCGAATGCTAGAGGTCGCCCCACGGTAATGACTTCATCACCGAGCATCCTGGCTCGCCATAGGTTTATCCCGCCAACAAACACGGTGTCAGGTTTAAATGGATGGACCGCTAGCGTGTTATCGTACCAGCCTTGATCCCAGAGCCATGGCACGGGATTAGTAGTATTGACATCTACGGTAGGCACCCAACTCGCACCACCGTCGCTACTTCGATAGAATCCAGTCTTGTGGCTACGTGTTTCTCTAGAGAATAGGCTAGCGGATGCATACGCGATACTCGGGTGGGACGGCGAATATGCAAGCTCTATGCGTCCCAAGATGTCGCTGTCGCTCCAGGTTAGTGAGGCGAGCTCCCACGTCATGCCGGCATCTGTGGAATAGAGTATGCCTACGCCGTTTGCGCTGGCGATTTGCATGTTGTAGCCACCCGGCTGCGCGCGCAAGTCCTGTACGTGCCGCCCCGAGTATACTCCGGACCAAGTTGCACCGCCATCGGCTGTTCGGAAAATACCCTCAGCAGTAGCGGCCAATACCACGTCTGGATTTGTGGGATCTACAGCCAATCGGTTGACATGTCGGAATGCGGGGTTGGAAGCAGTTGCGTCCAAGTGCTCCCAAGTTGTTCCTCTGTCAACGGATTTGAAGATCCCATCACCATCTACTCCACCAAGGTTGCCAAAACCTTCGCCGGTACCCATGTAAATGACGTTGCGAGCACTCTCAGCCATCTCCAGGCTACTGACCGACAAGTTTGGCAGATTATCCGTCAGAGGTAGCCACGTTGCCCCTCCGTTTATTGTCTTCCAAAGACCACCAGACACAGATCCAGCCCACCATGTGTGCTTGTCTGGATCGTCAGGATCAACGAGAATGGGGCGCGTCCGTCCGCCGACATTGCCGGGTCCTCGCTCGACCCAGCTGAGCTTTGAGCCAATCGTCTTTGCGGACACTAGCGCTTTGTTGAACTCCTTGATTCGATTCCCGGTCGGGTATTCGTAATTCCCATCCAAAGAGGATCTGATGTCGCGATGGTACTGGAAGAACAGGTCCGGGTGGCCCGCTGGGCTAGCCATGATCTTGGACTTCTCTGACTTTATCGCCAGGGGCTTCCGCTGAGCAGCAGGTAATGGTGCATCAGGCAGAATCGTGACGGAAAGCGACAGAATCAAGCCTGCTGATACAGCAGTGGCAATTATCTTGAGCGTATTCATGGTGCTAGACAGTGAAACTTGTTTCGGCCTATGAGGCGGGCTTGGGCATGCGTTCAACGCACTTGCCAGATTTCAGAAACCACCGCGCCGCTGCCAGCACTGTCAATCCGCCGAGCCACTTGCAAAAACCATGAAACAGGTGGTTCTTCCCTTTGCAGGCGAGGGAGATAGGGGACTGGCGCCTCCGATCTTTGTATCCTCAGAGGTGTCCTAAATCTCTAAGACAACGGAGGCAGCCATGTCCCTTGGAAGGAAGATACTGTGTTCTTGGACAAGTTACCAAAAGACGCTCTTCTCCTGTGCGGAGGAGTTGATCGGTCCTTTGACTGAGCTGCAGACGAAGCTTCTGAACGTGTTGGATATCGTTCGCGCTGAGTGCTATCTGCGCAGCGATTCCACGGCAGCGCGCGGTCGCCCGCTGAAGGATCGTGCGGCGCTTGCGCGGGCATTTCTTGCGAAGGCGGTCTACAATTCCGGCAGCGCATTTATGCAAGATCCTCGCGTGCACCATACCGGGGCTCTGATGAAGCGTGGACTTCTCGACAAATCAGCGACCCGAGATGTATGCGGTGCAGATTGAGGTCCAAGTAGTGATGGCGTCCATGAAGCCGTCCCGGCAGCTTGCCTGCCAGCATACGTGTCAGTAGAGTTGGCTGCCCCTGGCTGTCCGGCTGCGTAGTCTTCGTCGTCACTTGTTCGCGCGTAATTCTCACGGCACTTGCTCGTGCCGCAACGTTAGGTTAGCTTTGGAAAGTTCCGGTTCAAATCCTTCCTCCTCTCCCATGGTCATGAAGGCACGAAGTCTCTTGGTTCCCGCTTGCTTTCTCTTGGTAGCTGTCGTCCTGACCGGTATTGGCGGCGTGCCTGCGGCGGGTCAATCGGCACCTGCATTCTCCCCGAGCTCCGCTGAAATAGCCCTGGTGACTCGGAGCCTGAGCGATACTTTGGAGCAATCACCTTTGGCTCCCAACCTGGATCTGAAGAAAGAGCGCTACTGCGTGTTACCCAGTGAGCCAAACCTTGAGCAAGTTGCCGCATTTGACAGGTGCAGGGAAGCGCTCCCCGAATGCAGTCGTCGGGAGTGGGTAGAGAAGGAGAACGGGAACTTGGTTCTTACCTGTTCTGGTCGATTTACGTTCTACTGTTCGCTGCCGCGAAAGCCTGCACTTGAGCAAGTGGATGCTCTGTTCACGTGCTTGGACAGACTTCCCGACTGCGACCGCAGGAAGGTATCCGAGAAAGAGGACGGAAGCCTGTTGCTCGCTTGCTCATTTCGGTGACTCCGTGATTTCACGACAGCTCTCGTGACGGGTGGCGCGCTTGACGTCATTTGGCGCCGTGCGAGGCGCAAGACCTAAATCCTTGCCTTCAGCCACATGTCAGTGGCCTGAAAGGATGTGAGTTCAGTTCAAGTCCTGCCCACGCAGAGCAGGTATCATCCGGGTCCGTTTATGGGGTTGGTGGTTGCGTGCGCTGATTGGTATCAGGAGGACGATGGGCCTGCTACGAGTACGTTTGAAGGATTGTGGGCGCCTACTCAAAAAGCGCGGACAGGTGCAGGATGGGGGGGCAGGTACGGCTTGCCTTGGCTCGCAAGCACACGCAAAGGGGGCCTTGCTGGTGAGTCCAATGCAGCCGGCATGCTCGCTGAAGGGCGTCGTCGTGCTGATCAGCAAGAGCAGCGTGGGGGGAGCTTCGTGTGACTCGTTACGATTGCTGACCGCGGGACATCCAGGTGCAAGTCTGGAAGAGATCTCGGCGCCTATCCCGCTGCAGGTTCATCGAATGCCGCGGGATAGCTTCTGAGCAGGTTGCGCCGCACCCGACCTCTGTAGGGGCGTCTCGGGAAGAGCACCTGCTAGGCGAGAAGCAGAAAGGTATCCACAGTATGGCAACGACATGCCGCGGATGGCTCCGGGCGCGTCGATTTCCGCCGCATTGCGCAATGCCGCACACGCAGGTAAGAATGCTGCGGGCGGCCCTTGTCCCGGATAGTGTATTTCGCAGGCAGTATTCCATGGGCGATTACGCGACCGCATCCCTTTACATGCCCCCGTCTCAATCCACTTGCGACGGGCAAGACCATGTTGATCGTTGCTTCACGTTGGCGGCAAAGCAGATCACCTGACTCATGCCTGACTGCTGCGCTGCACGAAGCGCCGTTGAATACTTCTGCCGCGGATTCCCGGAAACCACGGCGCGTCAGGTCCACACTTGCCGCGTAGCAAAGCATAGCGCACCAGGAGACCGCATCCGGCGGGTCGCTCAGTGGTGGGCTTCGCGCAGTCACCTCCGCCGAAACCAATGCGATTCATTCCCGGCGTGCAGTACCTTTGGCTGGCCCATAGTCCTCAAAGCATGCAAGGCGCTCATGATTAGGCAGGAAAAGGAGTTCTTCATTGCCATCGACTCCGATGGCTGCGTCTTTGATACCATGGAGGTCAAGCACAAGGAGTGCTTCTGTCCAGCCACCATCAAGCACTATGGCCTGCAGGCGGTTAGCAAGTACGCGCGGGAGGCGTGGGAATTCGTCAACCTGTACTCCCGCCAGCGAGGTACAAACCGATTCCCAGCGCTTGTGATCGTGCTGGACCTTTTGCGTGCGCGCCCCGAGGTCATGGCCCGCGGTGCAGTGGTACCCGTCTTGCCTCAACTGCGGCAGTGGATTGCCGAAGAGGCCAAACTCGGCAACCCGGCCTTACGAAACGCATCTTCCCGAACCCCCGCGTTGCGGCCCATTTACGACTGGAGCGCTGAGGTAAATGCGCGTGTGGAAGAGATGGTTTATGGCGTTCCACCCTTTCCGATGGTTCGTCAAAGCCTGGAACGCGCAGCGCAGCAGGCGGACCTGATCGTGTCTTCCGGCACGCCGCTACAAGCGCTGCACCGGGAATGGCAGGAGCACTGCGTGGATACCTTCGTCAAGCGCATTGCAGGGCAGGAAGACGGCACCAAGACGCAGCACCTAGCGGCAGCGGCCAGTGGCAAGTATGCACCCGAGCGTACGCTCATGGTAGGCGACGCGCCAGGGGACCTCAAAGCGGCGCGCAACGTCCAGGCTTGTTTCTACCCCATTATCCCAGGGCAGGAGGAGACCTCCTGGCAGCGTTTTTATGATGAGGGCCTGACCCGTTTCATAGAAGGCCGCTACGCGGGGGCATATCAGGATTCTCTCATCCAGGCACTGGAAGAAGCTTTGCCGGCCAATCCTCCATGGGAACAGGCTCCTTCCAGTCCTGCTTAGCCCGGTGGCTTTCGCTCGATCCATATCGTGACAGGGCCGTCATTACACAGTTGAACGTGCATGGTGGCGCCAAAGACGCCCGCTGCTACGGGCTTGCCGAGCATCAGCGATAGCTGCGCGATGAAAGCTTCGTAGAATGCTTTTGCCTTGTCGGGGGGAGCCGCATTTGTGAACGCAGGACGATTGCCCTTTTGCGCGTCGCCATACAGCGTAAACTGGGATACCACGAGCGCCTGACCGCCCGTGTCCAACAGTGACCGGTTCATGCGGCCACACTCGTCCGGGAAGATCCTGAGCCGCGCACACTTTCTTGCCATCCATTCGACCTGCTTCTCGGTGTCGTCTTGGTGGATTCCTACGAGAATCAGCTCTCCAGGTCCTATAGCACCCGTGACATGCCCGTCGACGGTTACCGAGGCCTCCAACACGCGCTGGACTAGGGCGATCATCCGCTCAGCCGCACCTTGAGGTATGCCAGACAGGAGCGCATTGCTTGCCCGCGATGGCTTATCGCGTTTTTGTCCGGCCCGGTGAGCTCTGCAAACGTCTGGTTCATGCCCGCCGGGACAAAGATGGCATCATATCCAAATCCGCCAAGCCCGCGCTCATGATGCGCAATGTGTCCAGGGCATACGCCCTCAAAGTACTCCACTTCTCCGTCCATCACTAGCGCAATCACCGTGCGAAATTCCGCTAGGCGGTCCGATGACTCTTTTAGTTCACGCAACAACTTTAGCCTATTGTCACGCGGCGTACAACCTTTCCCAGCATACCGAGCCGAATACACCCCGGGAGCGCCGCCCAGCGTCGCCACCACTAGCCCTGTATCATCGGCCAGTGCCCAATGGCCGGAAACAGCACTTACCGCGGAAGCCTTCTTTAGCGCGTTGCCACGCAAGGTAGTTGCGTCCTCCACCACGTCTGGAATACCACGTATTGCTGAGGCAGCGACAACGGCGACGGGCAGCCCACCTAGAAGTGCGCGCATCTCAGCGACCTTACCAGCATTACGCGTGGCCAGTACCAGTACTCGTCTGGGCATGAAACCTCCCCTTTACAGCGTCGTTGAATGTTGGCTGAGTGTTTAATGCTTCACAAGAACCGAGGACAACCTCTTGGCACAACACGTAGGCATTGGCGTCAAGGTGCGCGACAAGGAAAACATAGATCGCGCACTGCGCCGGTTCAAGCGGGCGGTAAATCGCAGCCGCGTTCTGCGAATGTACCGCGCGAACATGTCGTTCACCAAGCCCTCTGAAGAACGCCGCGTCGCTGCGGAGAAGGCTTCTCGTAACGCACGCAAACACAACCGGCGCTACTAGCGCTGGTACATATTCAGGGCCTCGTGCACAATCTGATCCTGTTCCAGCTTGTGCACCATAGCACTGCCGGTTGCTGGGCTCGCGCTGGGCGTGCGGCCGATGTATTCGAGCCGCGGATGCTCCGCACCGAATAGGCTGCGTAGGGCGCTGTTGATGTAGGACTGGATGTAGGTCCAGGCGCCCATATTCGCTGGCTCTTCCTGAACCCAATATACTTCACTGTCTGCGCTGTAGCGGCCGAGTTCGCTTTGCAGTGCCTTCCAGGGAAACGGGTAGTACTGCTCAATACGTACAAGCGCGATCCGTTCATCCTTTTCCGGCTCCTCAAGTAGGGCAGCCACGAGGTCGTAGTATACCTTTCCGCTGGTGATGATGACCCTTGTGACGTGGGACGGATCCGTTTGGCTGGGGATGACGGGCAGAAACTGACCGTTCAGGATGTCTTCCGGAGAAGAGATGGCACGCCCGTGGCGCAAGAGGCTCTTAGGCGTCATCACAACCAGCGGCTTCTTGACCTCACGCTTGGCCTGACGCCTGAGCGCATGGAAGTAATTCGCCGGCGTACTCAGGTTACACACAATCATGTTGCCTTCCGCGCACAGCTGCAAGAAGCGCTCCAAGCGCGCGGACGAGTGCTCCGGCCCTTGTCCTTCATAGCCGTGCGGAAGCAGCGCAACCAGACTGCTGCACTGCCCCCACTTCTCTTCGGCAGCACTGATGAACTGGTCAAAAACGATCTGGGCCCCATTGGAAAAGTCCCCGAACTGGGCTTCCCACATCACCAGTGCATCCGTGTTCGCGACGGAATACCCGTACTCGAATGCAAATACCGCGTACTCGCTCAGCAAGCTGTCGAAGATGAACAGGCGCTCCTGATCTTCGCTGATGTTGTTAAGCGGAATGTACTCCTCGCCCGTATTCTGGTCATAAAATACCGCGTGGCGCTGGCTAAAGGTCGCCCGGCGGGAATCCTGCCCGCTAAGGCGGACCGTAGTGCCTTCTACCAAGAGCGTTCCGAAGGCCAGGGCCTCGGCAAAGGCCCAGTCGATTCTATCCTCCGAGCGCATGCGCTGATCTCGACGCTTGAACTGACTGAGAAGCTTCTGGTGTACGGCGAAGCCCTCGGGGAAGCGTAAGAGTGCACGCAAGACGCGCTCCATGTCTTCGGGGCTGGGTCGTGTGTCTACTTCCGGTGGCGTCTCGTACGACCGGTTATGGAAGCGCTCGACTATGGACGCGGCATCCTTCTTTTTAAGGTCGCTTGTTCGCTGGAAAGCCTCCTGCAGCTGTGCCCGGAAGTCATCCAGCATAGCCTCTGCCTCTTCCGGTAGCATTTCACCGCGCCGCAGAAGCATCTCCGTGTACAGCTTACGCGGTGACCGCTTCTTCTCAATCTGCTGATAGAGCAACGGATTGGTGTACGAGGGCTCGTCGCCCTCATTATGGCCATGCTGCCGGTAGCACAGCATGTCGATGACGATGTCCTTGTTGAAAACCTGCCGATAGTCCAGCGCCAGGCGCGCCACGCGAACGCAAGCTTCGGGATAGTCCGCGTTAACATGAAAGATTGGTGCCTCGATAAGGCGCGCGACATCCGTGGCATACGTGGAACTTCGCGCTTCGCTTGGGCCCGTCGTAAAGCCGATCTGGTTGTTGATCACAATGTGGATTGTGCCGCCGGTATGGTAACCACGCAACTGGCTGAAGTTAAGTGTCTCCGCTACGACACCCTGGCCGGCGAAGGCCGCGTCTCCGTGAATGAGTAGCGGAATTACCGCATCATGAATATCGCCTCCAGGGGCACGCGGGTCGTCCTGCGCGCGCAGCAAGTCCTGCTTTGCGCGGACCATCCCCTCAACGATGGGGCTTACCGACTCAAGGTGGCTTGGATTGGAAGCGAGGGAGAGGTTGATAACGGCACCAGTTTTGCCCTGGTACTGCCCGCTGGTGCCCAAGTGATACTTGACGTCGCCCGAACCATAAATGGTGTCCGGGTTGATGCTTCCTTCAAACTCAGTGAAGATCGACTCATAGCTCTTGCCCATAATGTTCGCAAGGATATTCAGTCGCCCGCGATGGGCCATGCCAATGACTATTTCGTGAACCTCCTGGTCAGCTGCATCGCTGATGATGGCGTCCAGCATAGGTACCACGCTTCCTCCGCCTTCCAGCGAAAACCGCTTATGCCCGATGTAGCGCGTGTGCAGAAAACGCTCGAAAGCCTCCGCCGAGTTCAGCTTCTGCAGGATGCGGCGCTTGTCTTCGAGCGACACTTCATCCACGTTGCGCTCCGGTTCGATGCGCTCCTGCAACCACCGCTTTTCAATGGGGCTTGTGATATGCATGAATGCAACTCCGATGCGCCGTGTGTACGTTTCGCGCAGGATGTTGAGGATTTCGCGTAGCGGCAGCACATCACGCCCGCCCAGACCGCCCGTGACAAATTCGCGGTCCAGATCCCATACCGTCAGTCCGTAGTGTGCAGGGTCGAGGTCCGGGTGGTACTTCCACGTGTAGCCCAAGGGGTTGGTGTCTGCTTGGAGATGGCCCAGAACGCGGAAGACGCGAATCAGCATCATGACCCGCGCTTGCTTCTCTACCATATTGAGCTCGCCGCTGCCCTTGTCGTAACGGCCCAACTGCGGCGTAGAGTCCTGGAAGTGGGCATAAGGTGGGTACGGGATGTTGAGATCTTTGAAGACGACCTGGTAAAAGTCGTACCGACCCAGAAGGAGCTCTTCCACATGCTTCAGAAACGCGCCGCTTTCTGCACCTTGGATTACGCGGTGATCATACGTGGAGGTGATTGTCATCACCGGTGAAAGTCCCACCTTATTGATGGCATCGGGTGGGATAGCGTGGTATTCCGGCGGAAACCCAATCGACCCGATGCCAATGATTACACCCTGCTGCGGCATTAGGCGCGGAACGCTAAGGCTGGTCCCAATCATCCCGGGGTTGGTAATGGTGGCGGTGGTGCCCTGGAAGTCCGTTACTTCGAGCTGGTTTGCACGTGTGCGGCGCACGAGCTCGTTGTAGCTTCCCAGAAGCTGCGTGAAGCGCATTGTGTCAGCCGCCTTGATGTTGGGGACCACCAGCGCGCGCCGGCCCCGGCGCTCGACGTCAATGGCTAGGCCAAGGTTCACATTCTTTGGGCGTACGTGCTGCGGGGTGTGGCTATCCCATCGAAACGTGGAGAACATTACCGGAAGCTTCTTCAACGCTCGCACCAATGCATACGCGATCAGGTGCGTAAACGACACCTTCAGGCCGCCCATGCCACGCTGATGCTGGTTGATGAGCGTACGATTCTCTATCAGCAGCTTGACTGACAGCGTGCGCACGGAGGTCGCCGTGGGCACGCCCAGGCTCGTCTCCATATTTTCCGCAAGGCGTGCGGAAGCACCACGGAGCGGCTTTACGTCCGCGTCTGACGGCATCGGTGGGGCAGTGGCCGCACCGTCTCCGCTGGGGCGCGCTGCTACCCTTTCCGGCTTTGGAGCAGCCAGTGGCCGAGCAGCATCGGCCGCCAGGTATGCCTCGCTGGGCTGGAAGTCAGCAAAGAAGTCGCGCCAGCTTTCGCTAACGCTGGATGGATCGTCGAGGTAGCGGGCGTACAACTCCTCAACGTAGCCGCTATTGAATCCGAGAGCACTCACAAGCAAGAAGGTCTTGTTGGTGGGGCAACATAAATATACCATGCGCACTTCCAGGGGATTCCGTCTACCGCCGTCTGCGTAGCCAGCCCTGCTTCTGGTACCACGCGATAGTGCTTTGCAGGCCTTGTTGCAGCGGCACCTGTGGCCGGTATCCAAAGTCGCGCGCTGCCTTTGCAGACGAGCACATCTTCGCCCCCCGGAGAAGCTCGCGGCCCTTTTCCCTGTTAAAGGGCGGATACTTGCCAACAAGAGCGCCGGCGGTTTCCACAACAGCGGCCACCGGCAGCACCAGGCTGCGCGGAATGGGTAAGGTCACGGCTCTGGTACCCAGCGCTGCCATGGTGGCGTGCTTCAGCTTGTCCCAGGAGATGTCCTCATCGTTGCCGATGAAGTACGCCTCACCCGTGGTGGCTTCCGACTCAGCGGCCTCAATCATGCCACGCGTCAGGTCCGCGACATGGACCAGCGTCAGGCCGGGATCGCCCCGCAGGACGGGGCAGAAGCCTTGCTGCACCGCCTTGAAGAATGTGTAGACGTCTTTGTCGCGCGGCCCGTAGACCGAGGGCGGCCGCACTATAACCAGCGGCAGGGCCTGCATGTAGCCCTTTAGCGCGGCCTCCATCTCGGCCTTACTGCGTCCGTATCGGGAAACAGGATGTAGCGGAGAGGTCTCGTCCGCACGCCCGTCAGGCGCGTATCCCACGGCGGCCAAGCTGCTGGTGACAAGCACCTTAGAGATGCGGGGGTTCACCGCGACAATCGCATCCAATATCTGCGTCGTTGCGTTGACGTTGCCTTCCCACAGGGCACCGTACGTCTTGGCCCGCGTCACACCTCCAAGGTGGTAGACATAGTCCATATCCCGCACCGCATCCAGTATCAGCGCCTTGTCGTTTAGAGTGCCCCGGACCGGCACAATGTCCACCCCCTTGAGCCACTTCAGGCGCGTACGGACTAGGCATCGCACCTCTCTGTAACCGCGCGCAAGCAGTGACTCGGCGAGGTGGCTGCCGACAAAGCCGGTGCCGCCTGTAATGAAGGCTGTTCTACCCATAGGACCTAGCGCGCCACAAGCAGGGCTACGTTCTCAATGTGGTGTGTTTGCGGAAAAAGGTCTACCGGCTGTGCGACCTCCACCCGGTAGTGATCCAAGAGGCACGCGAGGTCGCGGGCCTGCGAGAGAGGGTTGCAGCTCACGTAGACTATGCGGCGGGGCTTGAGCGTCGCCAGCCGCCGCACGACCTTCGGATGCATCCCCGCGCGCGGCGGGTTGACAGTAACGACATCCGGGCGACCCATCGTGTCCAGGAAGGCAGCCGTAAAGACCTTGAGCATGTCCCCAGCGACGAACGTACAGTTATCTATGTTGTTGGCTGCTGCATTTCTGCGCGCGGCCGCGATCGCGTCTGGCACCAGTTCTATGCCAACTACGCGGCGAACGGAAGAGGCAATGTAGATAGCGAAAGTTCCGGCGCCACAATACAGGTCAAACGCCAAGTCGCGTGGCTGAAATGCACCGAGTGTGCGTACGAGCTCGCAAAGCGTTTCGGCTTGTCGGGTGTTGGTTTGAAAAAAGGATCCGGGAGTTATCTCGAACTGGTATGGCCCGATCCGCTCCCGCAGCACGCCCGATCCAAACACGACATATGACGCCGCGCCCACGGCGGCTTGCCTTGGCGTATCGTTGATAGTGTTAACCAGCGTGGTCACCTGCGGGTGTGCGGCGCGCAAGTGTCGCGCCAGTACCTCCATGCGGGCTGGATCGTAGTAGCTGGTGACAAGGTTCACCATGAGATCATCCGTGGCTGCCGCCTCCCGAATCACCAGATGACGCAAGAATCCGAGATGCCTGCGGATATTCCAGGCTTCCCAGTTGTGTTTCTGCGCAAGTCCGCGCAAGCCGCACAAGATCTGCGTGCTGGTTTCGGATTGCAGAAAGCACTCCTTAAGGTCCAGCACCTTATAGAAGTTGCCGGGTACGTGCAGGCCCAACGCGAATGATTTGTCCATCGGCGCCCCAGACTCGATCTCCTCAAGCGTCAGCCAACGGTGGGCGCTGAAGGAGAATTCCATCTTGTTACGGTAGTAATAGACGTCTGCGCTGGGCAGGGGATCGCGCACCGCGATGCTATGAGCTCCAGTGGCCTGCCGCAGGGCCGACATGACGGCACTCTTTTTTGCCTGGAGCTGCGCCGCATAAGCGACGTGTTGCAGGGAGCAACCTCCGCAGATGCCGAAGTATCGGCATCGCGGCGCTACGCGCGCAGGGCCGCGATCCAGCACCTCGACGACCTTGGCCTCGGCATAGGACCGACGGCTGCTCACAATTACGACCTTGACGCGGTCACCGGGGGCAGCGTAGCGCACAAACACGACAAAACCGTCGACGCGGGCAAGGCCCATGCCCCGGTCTGCAAGGGACTCTATCGTGAGTATGACTTCGTCGCCCCGCGCCATGGGTGGCTTGTGGGCCTCTGTGCCCATGGTCCTAGAAGGCGTGTCCAAACCGAAAATATGCCGCCGGTTCACGTAGCCCCGTCGGCCACCAGCCAGCCTCTGGACGCGCTGGATCCCATGCCCGGTATGCGACGTCAAAGCGCGCGATAAGGTAGGCCCATGAAAGGCGAAGGCCCATGCCAGTGCCGACGCCCATCTCACTAACAAAGCTGTTAAGCGCAAAGCGCCCGTCTGGCGCATGGGGCGCCAAGTTTGCGAAGCCTGGGTTTCGCGGACCAAACCACACGTTGCCGGCATCCCCGAAAGCGGCTACGATCCACTCCGCGCCAAGCGTGTGATCGAGAAGGGTATGCCTTAGCTCGGCACTGAACTCCAGCTTAATGTCCCCGCCTAGGATGTTGGTGGCGTCCGCGTCGGCAGCTGCACCGGTGCTGAAGTTCGTGGCTCCCGGGCCGAGCTGCCTGAGATGCCAGCCTCGTACGCTGGACGCACCTCCGCTGAAGAAGCGCCGAAAGAATGGCACGTTGTCGGCCTGACCTATCGGTTGCGCCCAGCCTCCCACGGCTTTTAGTGCCAACACGTTGGAAGAGCCGACCCTAAAGTATTGCCGGAAATCCGCCACCAGCCGTATGTATTGGCGGTAATTCATGCGGTCGCGGGAGCCGCTGCCCCGAAAGAATGGAAGCCCGGGCAGGCTTCCTTCCACCCGCCCGGCGCTATAGACGTACCGATCGAGCAGGTAGGGCAGGTTGCCGCCGAGCTCTATGGCGGCCTCATAGCTGAAACCCTGGTCTCGACGCAAGGGGTTGACCCGCTCACCGCGGAAGGTATAGCGAATGGCGTTGTTGATTTGGGGATGCGTGTAGTCCTCCAGCACCTGCGCTCGCTGGACAGGGTCGGACACGATAAGGCTATCGTCAGCACCAAGAATGCGATCCAGGAAACGATACTTGAAGCCCCTCAGAGTGTCCGGGTTGCTGAGGCTCACGTCGAGCAAGTCAACAAAGGATGTGACTGTAGGACTGTGGCGCATCTCCAGACGGATGCGGGCGGTGCCCCGGCCACGCAGCAGCAGGCGCAGGTCCTCACGTCGGGCTGTGAGCAGGGTCACCGTAAAGCGTGTACGGGCCTGGTTCAGGCCAAGCCGGTCTTCGAGGTCGTGGAAAGGCGCTACGAGATAGGGTAGTGCAAGTGAAGCGGAGACTTCGCCCTGGCTTGATGAAAATACGGTCGAGTCCACATCCGCGGCTACTGACGCCGTGCTGCTGATACGCAACAACTCGCCGCTGCCAATGAGGTTGACATTTTCATACGAAAGGCTCAGCCCAGCGCCTAATTCACTGCCTACGCCGCCCAGAACACCGCTGCTCTGCAGCACAAAAGTCTGCATCCCAAACTGATGACGCGGCCGCGTGCGGACCGTAATTAGGTGCGGAAGTGCTGCACCCGTTGGTGGCTGCGGCGCGATGTCGGTAAATGAAAAGATCCCGGTGGCTTCCAGGCGCTGCTTCGTCTGCTGAAGGGCGGACTGGTTGTAAGGAGTGCCCGGCCGCATGCGTAGTGCATGGGTCAACAGGCCCGGCGATATACGGATGCCGGGCTCCATGCGGTACGAGACAAGCGAGTCTCCGCCGATCTTCACGGTGCCTGCAGGGTCAGCCTCGTTCAGGGGCCCTTCTACGTCGAAGTGAATGGCGCCGTACAGGTAACGCGGTCCCGGGCGAACGTGCATCACCACGTCCAGCGAGTCCGGGCGATACGTCGTTACGAATGCTGTGATGGAGTCGCGCGTGATAGCGGCAAACCCCTCATCGCGAAGCGTGGCCAATAGTCGCCGTCGTTCGTCGACCAGTAGAGGCTCGGAATAGCGCAGAGGCACTGCGCGGTAGTCCAGCGGCGTGTCGTTGCTCTGAACCTGCGGCGTTAGCAGTGATTCGTCAACCAGGGCCTTTTGGAGGGCTTGGTCAAGGCTGTCAAGTCCCTCGTACCGGATGCGGCGGAAGTATGTGGCAGGACCCGGGTCGATTTCAAATGATACCGACGCTCGCTTGCCGCTGCGTGTGGTGTCGATACGAGCGCTGATCTCTGCCTCGCGGAATCCCTCCTGAGCAAAGAAGCTGCGTAGCTGGTCCAAGTCGGCCGCGATCGTGGCACTGTCGAGCCAAGCCGGGGGCTCGCCGCTAGCCATGAGTGCGCGTCCGATGCGCTGCCCTGTGTGACCCTGGTCGCCCAAACGGTAAAGCCACACCCACCAGGTGAAGCCCCGAATACCAAGGATCAGCCGATTGGGGGTTGTGCGAATGCGGCGCTCCAAAGTAGCGGCAGAGAAGTGCTCGCTGCCGATGAAGCGGACCCGGTCAACGATCGGCCGCTGCTGTGCCGCAGCTTCAGTCGCCGTCAGCAGCGAGAGAAATAGTACGGCCGCCCATCCGAGTTGCCGCGCCGCCTGTCTGCAGTCACTCGTCCGAGTAGTAGAAATCGTCGTCGGCCGTCGGAAAGTCTGGCCAGATTTCTTCAATGCTCTCGTAGGGCTCCCCTTCATCCTCTAGCTCCGAAAGGTTTTCTATGACCTCAACGGGAGCGCCCGTACGTTCAGCGTAGTCAATGAGTTCATCCTGGGTCGCAGGCCATGGCGCGTCTTCCAGAAAAGAAGCCAACTCAAGCGTCCAATATCCCATAGGACTCTAGCCGATCATAATGATATGTTTCCAATTGTGCGCGCTATCTGACACGCGCGAGAGTAGATAAGCATACAAACGGGAATATGCAACACACATTCAAAGCCGCTACATCGCGCAGGCTATTCTTGCGCCGCTTTGTTCAGGATGGCCCGATACTCGCTGGCGCTCAATTGTAGCGCCAGAAACGGACGAGGGTTGAGGGCCCGGCCTTTGGCGTCCTGAACTTCATAGTGCACATGGGGCGCTTCAGACAGCCCCGTATTGCCACTCCTTGCGATAACTTGCCCGCGTTTGACACGCTGTCCTGGCCAGATACTTGCCATCACCGCTGACAGGTGTCCGTAAAGTGTCTTGTAGCCAGCGGTCGGATGACTGATAAGGATGTGGATGCCATAGCCGGATCGGCTATGTATTACTTCTTCAATAACGCCGAAAGCAGTGGCATGTACAGGCGTGCCCGCTGGTGTGGTGATATCAACCCCCTTGTGGTGCCTACGCGTCTTGGTGATTGGGTGTTGGCGCATCCCAAAGGACGAAGTCAGATGCCCTGTGGAGGGCATGATGCTGGGGATCTCTTTGGTGCGTTCCTCAAAGGTCTTGGCCAGCGTCATCAGTTCCTGCGTGCTGGTAGACTGCAGGTTGACGCGTCGCTCCAATCGATCCAGTTGCCCTTCCACCCGGCTGAGAATACTAGCTGTGGAGGTGCTGAATCGGTTATACTCTCCGTATGGCTCGCTGCCCCCCACGCCAACCTCACGAACTGCACCCGGGATGTCGTCCACCTGGAGCATGACGCGGTAAATCTCCTGGTCCCGAAGCTCCAACTCATCCAGGCGCGTCTCGAAACCGGTGATCCTGGTCTCGGCCGTTGCTACCTGCGCCTGCAGGAACCGATTCTCCTCCATGAGGGCAAGTTCCTCAGGAGATGAACTAACAAAGTCGGCAGCGACGAAAACTCCCGTCGCGACGAGCAGCACCAGCGCGCCGCCGATGCCAGCGCGCGTCATACCGTGGTGCCAAGTGATCTTTGCCGGCACCCAGTCCAGCAGCTCCGGGTCCCATTTGTAGCGAATTCTCTTCATCGAGCGTGCTTTTTCATAGCAGTCTCAGAATTGCCATCCCTTCCCGAGACACAGTTCGCACGGAAAATCTGTGGTGCGCCAAGCCTAACAAATATAAACGCAAGTCCGGCGCGTGTCAACTGTGCAGGCAATTTGATTTAGAGTTAAAGAAAAACTTTAAGTAGAATGAAAATGTTCCGACGGCTTCTACGGTACTTCAATGGTTTCCATCACGCGTTGGACGATAGTTTCGGCTTCCATCTCTTCGGCTTCGGCCTCGTACGTGATGACGACGCGGTGCCGGAGCACATCCATCGCCACCGACCGCACATCTTCCGGTGTGACGTACGCACGCGTCTGGAGAAAGGCGTGTGCGCGTGCTGCCAAGTTCAAGTTGATGCTTGCGCGCGGCGAAGCCCCAAAGTCAATCAGTGGCGCTAGTGACGACAGGTTATAGCGGCCTGGTTCCCTGGTTGCCAACACGAGGTTCACGATATACTCCTCGACGCGTTCATCCATGTACAGGTCGTTTAGCACTAAACGCGCAGAAAGGATTTGCTCCGGCTGCACAACCGGCCTGATCTGGTAGCCAGGTCCGGTCCGTGCCTTTCGGCGCATAATTTCCAATTCCTCGGATCGGGACGGATATCCGACCTTGATCTTCATCATAAACCGATCTACTTGGGCTTCGGGCAGCGGGTAGGTGCCTTCCTGCTCAATGGGGTTCTGCGTGGCCAAGACCAAAAAGGGCTCTTCCAGCGGAAAAGTAGTTTCGCCAATGGTTATCTGGCGCTCCTGCATGCTCTCCAGCAGCGCGCTTTGCACTTTGGCCGGAGACCGGTTGATTTCGTCGGCCAAAATCATGTTCGCAAACAGTGGACCCTTCTTGATGGAGAAGTCACCCGTCTTCTGGTTATAGATCAGCGTTCCAAGCAGGTCTGCAGGCAAGAGGTCCGGCGTGAATTGGATGCGCTGGAAACGCATCCCAATGGCGCTGGCCAAAGAGCTTACGGTCAACGTCTTTGCCAGTCCAGGCACGCCTTCCAGCAGGACATGCCCGCTAGCTAAGAGCCCGATCAAGAGGCGCTCTACCATGTAGTGCTGACCCACCAGAACATGGGACAGCTCCGCTCGAAGGTCTCGTATGAAGGTGCTCTCCGCCTGAATGCGTGCGGTCAATTCCTTCAGGTCAAACTGCGACATTTTTGCCGGTGCTCTTTTGTTCAAAGGCGCATACGTACGCCGCCCTACGCGCCATGTTCTTCAGTGAAGGCGTTCTCCCGGTGGCAGTCTGTATCCGTTAAGGAAGGCGGCGACCTCCATGCGGCGATGCCCTTGCCGCTGCAACCGCAGTATCTCCACTGCACCTGCGCCGCACGCTATGCGGAGCCGGGGATGGTCTTCCAGGACTTCTCCCGGCGCGCCTGAACCGGCAGCCGTGCGAGTGGCTAGAATCTTCAAGCGTTGGCTCCCGTGGCGTGTCCAAGCACCGGGATAAGGCGACAGCCCCCGGCAGTGGTTGTGGACTTCATCGGCAGCCTTATGCCATGGCACCCGGCAGTCTTCTTTGAAGATCTTGGGCGCGGGCGAAGCCAGAGTTGCGTCTTGCGGCAAAGCATGGGCCCGTCCACTGGCGATGCGGCGTGCGGTTTCCAGCACTGCGCGTGCCCCAAGGAGCTTCAAGCGGTCGTGCACCATGCCCGAGTTTTCATCCGGCCTGATACGCGTGGGCCAGCGCAGAATCACATTGCCGGTATCCACCTTGCCTTGCAGGAAAAACGTTGTCACACCTGTTACCTGCTCCCCGGCCATGAGGGCACGGTTAATGGGGGCGGCGCCCCGGTAGCGGGGAAGGAGCGAAGCATGCAGATTGAAGGCCCCCAGTCGGGATGCCCCAAAGACGGCGCGAGGCAGGATCCGGAAGGCTACGACGGCGATGATATCCGGCTGCAGTGCACGCACTTCTTCCGCGAAAGCAGGCGCATTCACATTTGCAGGTTGCACAATCGCGTCGATGCCTAGCGCCTCAGCGGCCATCTTCACGGGCGTGGGTGTGGTGCGGCGCCCGCGCCCACGGGGCCTGTCCGGGCCCGTGACGACCGCCACCGGGCACATGCCACCCTGAGAGAGGACCTGGAGCGAGGGCACCGCAAACTCGGGGGTGCCCATGAACAGAATTCGCAAAGTTGGAGAGCGCTGACGTAGTTAGTCTTGTACGCATCAACGGTGCTTACACTCCGAAACGGGCGCGGCGAAGGGGTTCTGCGTATGGATGCACCGCGGCGAGAACGTACGTGGTGTGGAGCTTGGCCACCCTGCTGATGGGTCAAGGCGCGCGCGCAATTGCGGCGCGCCTCCTAAACGCAGTGCGGATCAGTTGCAACGGCTCGCGGACAAGCGGCCGCTACAAGGAGGAAATCAACGTGAAAGCAACGGCGTTTTTGTCCGGCTTAGCGGTCCGGTTGGTATCGAGGTGTTCACCTTCCTTTTGCGCACAATTGCACTTCAAATTCACGCCTTAAACAAGGGACTTATACGGGATAGTGAACGACCTTCCCGTAGGTTTCCGCGTCATGCCCCGGCTTAGCGGCGCAGGTACTGCGCGCGGCCAGAGGTTGGGGGTAACCTGCTTCCGCCTGACGCCGCGCCATTAGTCCCGGGCGCGTGAAGTGCGTGAGGCCCTTCATGCGGATGATTCGCGCCGCATTGACATCCCGATCCTGCACGTGGCCGCAGTGCACGCAAGCGTACACACGGACCGCGAGGGTCAGCGCGCCAAGCGGCATGCCCCCGCACGTGCTGCATTGCTGCGTCGTGTTGCGGGGGTCAACAAAGACCACCTTGCCTCCGGCGCTTTCGGAGTGTGCAAGTAAAAATTGGACAGTTGGCTACGAAAGTTTGTGAAATTGGACGCATAGCGCTGGTGGCTAGAGCTACCCCTCGGCAACATTTCCGGCTTGACAAGGTGGCCTCACGGCCGATTGCACGGAAGCCAGCCTTTCGCGCGGTGGTTGGTCCGTGTAGATAGTGCAACTAACACAGCCGCAATGCCCGACTAAGGGCGTTGATTTGGGGTTGAAGAGGCTTGGATTGGCAGGCGCAGCAATGGCAAAAGCTGTATCGTGCGCGTGCATGCTTCACAGGCACGCACCTATCCTGCCGATGCTTTTGCGGCATCGTGACGATCCGTGGTCCTGATCAATAGCCCTCCCTGGTGAACCCTACGGCGAGCCTTCTTTCTGTGTTGACACCCTATGGCGGCCACAGTCCGTACTTCTTCTGAAGCAGGGAGAACAGTACCGCCCCGGTCTCCAACCGGATGTAGCCGCGCGACATGATTTTGGCGCCAGGCGGCGGATCGCTTTTCCGATTCATGTATCCTCCCATCATGGCCAGCAGCAGAATGGCTGCAGCCAGATCATCGGGAGACGCCAGGTTGAATCCTTCGGCGTATTCTCGTAGCACGCACAGCTCAATATCTGTAAACAGGATCTCGGCCGGTGCTTCCGGGTCCTGTCGACCCAGTAACGTCATCAAGTGCAGGCGCCACGCCATCACCATGTTGATGGTGATGGCCAGGTGAAGACTATCGGCCTTCTGCAAGCGCAACTCCTGCACCTTGCACACACTCTTGAGAATCCGGAAGCCGTCTTCCACACGCCAGCGTAACATGTAATAGTCGACCATTGTTACGGCCTGTGCCACCGAGGTCACCTCCCTTGTCGTAAGCAGGTACCACTGAATCGCTTTCTGTCCTTCTGGCGGGTCCGCCTCTCCAACATGTATGGCGGTGACCTTCACCGGGCCGCCCTGCTGTCCACGGGTGGGCGGAAGCATGACCGTACGGTAGCGTACCTCCATCTGTGCGATGCGGCCCGCACGGCCCTTATGCTTGACACGGCCCGACTTCTCGCGACGGCTCAGCCGCTGTATCGCTACCTCAATGGTACCTTTGGGCGCCCCCTGGCGCATGAACTCAAACAACAACGGACCCTTTCTTCCCAGTCTCCGATTCGCCTTGGCCCGTACTAATAGATCCACCCGTCCCACTTGTTGCTGCGCGGCGAAGAGGGCAAAGATGTCCGCTTCCCGATCCATGACGCAGAGTACGCGGGTCTTGCTGCTGAGGTGTGTGGCCGCCTCGGCCAGGTCATGCAGTCCGTCGATCCATTGCTGCGTCTTAGCTGCGTGCTTTCCCGCTTGGGTCCTGTAGGCACAGCGCAGCACGCCCAGCGGCAACCCCTCCGCACTCAACGCCAACGTCGTATGCAAATGCACCCCCCGTGCTTTCGCGGTGGTCTGGTTGCGCCCGATCACTTCCAAGCCCTCGCACGCAGGACGGGTGCTGTAGTTGATGTCCGTGCCGTCCTGAAGGCACAGCACCGTCTTTTCCGTGCGCATCCGCTCGATCGTACGACGGCGATGCGGCGCCAGGATATCCGCGGGCGTGGTTCCCCGCTCGTTGGCCTTCTCTATGAAGCGATAATATCCCCGTATCGCGGCACGATCGGATTTCATGGTGGCCGTTATGGACTCGCCGGGCGCTCGTGCCAATATAGTGACACTGTTGACCAAGCGGGTAGTCCGCCGCTTATCCCCCAGCTGTGCGCCCCCAAACTCCTGCGCCGCCCAGGTCTCGGCATCCAGCCCCGCGCCAGCCTCCAGTTTGGGATACGCATCTACGTGCGCCACCCCGAGATGCTTGCGCCACCGGCGGTCCAGATCATAGACGAACACCGCCTTCTTCGTCCGGGTACACGCCTTGGTCTCGGCATGGCGACCCCGGCCGGTGGTCCTTCCCACATAAAGGAATCCCGCCGCACGGAAACAGGTCCCCCGCTGCTCAGGCCCCACGAAGGTCTCAATGACCCACGGGGTATAGCCGTAGCGCGCCGCAAAATCCACGGGCAACCGCTTGAGCACCTTCCCCAGAAGATGACTGGCCAGGTTCTTGACCTTTACGCCTGGCCGAATTAACAGCCGGTTCAGGCCCACTACGCGCATCAGATGCTGCTGGCGCTGCGCGTGCGTCCAAGCCATCCACCGGTCGCGCGGTCCCACATACAGGCCGGAAGCCGCAAAACCGATCGCGCCCAGATACCCGTGATCGCTCCGAAACAAATACTTTATCTGCGCGCCCGCAAACTGCCTCACCCCCTGCGGATGCTCCGCTGCCATCAGGGTGTTCCAGCGCGCACGCTGCGCCGCATCCTCCACCAACTCCAATGCCAAGCCCTTGATCTCTTTGAGCGAAGCGGGCACCTCCACTGGTTCCGGCACCGGCCGGTCCAACAGCCGGGGCGTACCGCTTGCAATGGTGCGCCTGGGCGCGGGCAACGACAGCCTGTCCTCGGATTCCAGCGTCTTGAGCGCCTTCAGACACCCGGTCTGCTGCAGATTCCCACGAGCATCACGAAAGCCGAATGCATGGCACACCTGGCGGCTGATGGCCGTACGGCTTTCACCGGTATGCGCTTCCAATGTGCGCAAAAGCCGCGACTCAGAGGTCCGCAGCGTGCGAAGAATCTGGCTCTGCGTAAGCATGCCGCAAAGTTACACGGCATGATTTACAAAGTCAAGTCGCTAATTTGGGGACAGGGTAGGGCTAGAGAGTAAGTGGAGCCAGGGTTTCATGGTTCGTCTGCACAGGATCGGGCAACGCTAGTGGCAGCGCATCAAGCTTTGACGGCTTGTTGATCCAAGCCTGCCGCGGTGCATGGGCACCTTGGGCAAGCCCCGTGGGAAGCGCTCACGGTCTTCTGCATACGCCGCTGCCAGTACGCGCTACCGCGGGACTTGTACCGATCGCGCCTGGCCGGAGTGAACCGTGGACGGACGCTTCAAGGCAAGACCCGAGTGGCCATGCTTGTTGTTGTACCAATCAAAGAACGCCAGCGCCCAGGCACGGGCATCTTCCAGCGATCCGAAACGCAAGGGGTAATCCGAATGGTACTTCATCGTCTTGAACTGCGACTCCGAATACGCATTGTTATTCGAACAGTAGGGACGGATGTAGGAACGTTCCACTCTCAAGTCCGCCAGCAGCTGCGTATAGGTCTTAAAAATCAGGCTCTTCCCCATTTTAGATGGGTACAGCGTTTCATTCAACGGGAAACGATATGAGATGATGCGGATTCATACCCGTTTCTTATCTGTTTCAAGGCCATCATCACGATGGCGCACACGTTCTCTAACCCCAGCAACGATATGTCACAACTAAAGACTGATGATATAGGTTGCCTCTTGGGCATCCAGGCTCCCTGGAAGGTTTCCGAGGTGACGTTTGCGCATGAGGCGCAAGAAGTCCGGATTCATGTGGCTTGCGAGGACGGCCATCAGCTGCCTTGTCCGGAGTGCGGCTTGGCGTGTCCGGGCTACGACCACCGTTCTCGGCAATGGCGTCACCTGGATTTGTGCGAGTATCGCACGATGGTGGTTGCGCAACTTCCCCGCGTGGAATGTCCGGAGCATGGAGTGCGCACCGTGTCGGTTCCGTGGGCGGAACCTATGTCACGGTTCACTGCAGGGTTTGAGACGCTGGTGATTGATTGGCTGCAGGAGGCGAGTGTGTCGGCGGTGTCCCGTCTGATGGGGGTGAGCTGGAATGCGATAGACGGGATCATGCAGCGCGCGGTGCAACGCGGCCTTGCGCGGAGGAAGGAACGGAATGTAGCCCATATTGGCGTGGATGAGACCTCTTTTCGCAAGCGTCATGCGTATGTCACCATTGTTTCGGATGCGAAGGCGGGAACGGTGCTGCATGTGGGCGAAGACCGTAAGAAAGAAACACTTACGCGTTGGTATGCTGGGCTCACTTTGGAGCAGCTGGAGGGCATCGAGAGTGTCAGCATGGACATGTGGCCGGCCTACATCAACGCCACGCTGGAGCATGTGCCAGAGGCGCAACGGAAGGTGGCCTTTGACAAATTCCACGTAGTGAAATGTCTGGGAGCTGCCGTGGACAAGGTTCGGCGCCAGGAGCACCGGGCATTGATGAAGGAAGGCCTGGAAGACCTCAAGGGAACCAAGTATGATTGGTTGACTCACCCGGCCAACATGTCTGCTAAGCAGAAGGCGCGCTTCCAGCAGTTGCGTACCAGCACGTTGAAGACGGCCCGCGCGTGGGCTATCAAGGAAATGGCCCTGCAGTTGTGGCATTATGTCCACCGCACATGGGCGCGCAAGGGTTGGGAGCGATGGTTGTCGTGGGCCATGCGGTGTCGGCTGGAACCGGTCAAGGCAGCCGCCAGAACCATCAAGACACACCTGTGGGGTATCCTCAATGCGATCATCCTGAAGGTGAGCAATGGCCCTGCGGAGGGCATCAACAGCAGGATCAAAACAATCAAAGTGCGCAGCAGGGGCTTCCGCAACAAACGGCGGTTTGCCAACGCCATTTACTTTCACCTCGGAGGCCTGGATCTATACCCCGCAGCGTCCGCAGGTGAGTTTACCCACTAAAAAAGGGGTAGAGCCAAAAATCATGGCAGGGCCACGGTCGGAATGAATCGTGCGTTGCTGCGGACGAATGCCCTGGCGCTCGCACGTGGCGGCGATGAACTCAGCGGCCAGTCCGGCAGATTCCCCGGGTGCTACCATCCAGCCCACTACGTATCGGCTGTAGATATCCAGCATTACGAGCAGCTTATAGCTGCTCCACTTCTGCGGTCCGCGCAGCTTGGTGATGTCCCAGGACCAGACCTTGTTGGGGACGGTAGCCAGCAGCTCCGGCTTCTTGTACGGGGGATGAACACGTTGATTGCGGCGTTCTCGCACTTCTTCGTACTCGTTGAGAATGTTGTACATCGTTCGCCAATGGCACACATAGGTGCCTTCGTCCAGAAGCGTGGCATAGATCTGCCGTGGGGGCAGGTCCCTGAACCGCTCCGAGTTAAACAGTGCGCGGATCTCCGCTCGTTGCGCCGCTGCTTCCGCGGCGTGCGTGCCGGCACCTGTCAGCTGTAGTAGTAGGTCGAACGAGGGATACCTACGACCTTGCAGGCGGGGGCCACACCAAGATTCTTTGCCAGCAGCTTCATTGCCGCGATCTTCATGGGCTATCGCTTTCCTGGATCCCGATCCCAAAGGCGCTCGAGATCTTTTTTTGAACGTCAATGATCAGCTCGGCCTTGCCGAGTTTGCTCCTCAGGCCTTAGATCGTCCTGTGAGCAGCTTCCAGCTGGGCCTCCAGTAGGACTATTTCGTCGTTGTCCCGTTTGCTGGTGCCCAGCTTGCCCTCGCTGCGCTGCTTGCGCCACTGAGAGAGGTGGGACGAATAGAGTCCCTCCCTGCGCAGCAGTGCGCCAACGGCCGTACTGCCCGTGCATTCATCCGCTTCCCGGAGAATACGTAGCTTGTACTTGACGGAGAATCGGCGGCGGCGAGCACGTGGAATCACCTCCGTGGCGGACGCTTCAGGCACCCCATTCGTGAGAGTCGTCGGGTCGTCTTTCATGACAGGGCAGGGATTACGTTAGGGGTTACGTTGAGGTCTAGCGTGGCTCTCCGCACCATCAACTGGTAACGCAACTCACTAACTCGCCCGTCTCATTGTCGTAAACACAGAATGCAATCGTCTTCTTGTGCACATCCATGCCGACAAACAACGGCGAAGCGAAAGTGGAGGGTTGAGTGTATCTATGCATGAGACCGTTCCGGTTTGGGTGAGTGGCGGTAACGAGCCAAAGTAGCTCGCCCAGCCGGGACGGTCCTACTATAAAATCTGGAAGCATGCTATTGGCAAAGTCTGGCTGCCAGAGATCTTGAAAACCTGACGGCATTCTCGTATTCAATTCCGACCGCAAATCCAATGAATATTCTACAGCCTAGCTTATCAACGCCGCCATTGCTGCCGGTCTGTATGGACTGTGATTCGTAAGCCAAGTGTTCCCACTGGCCCTATGGTTTTCCACCTCGAATTTCGATATCTGGCTTTGCCGACTCTCTGTGCTCATAGGAAGCAATGGGTACTTGGTGAGCCGTCAAGATACGCCGATCAGGCCGACGGCCTGCCACCCCCGGAGCCTGTGTTCCGGACATATGTCTAGGTCATCGCCGCCGATGTCTTGCGTGACATCTACGTCCGAGGCAGATACTTTGACGTCATCCCGCCAGCTGAGTGGTATGACGTGGCTGCGGAGCCAAGCTGCGTTAGACAGCGTGATAGTTAGGGTATGAGCCACTGCCCGCCTGGTCATCTGGAGCTCGGAAACCCCCTCTCTCTCTCCCGTGTAATATGTCCGCTAATGGCTGTGCGATTAACGGCAAGGTGTACTGCGACTGTTTGGAAGCTGCCTGTACAAATAGGGGGAGCGCTTGCTCTCATTGGACGGGTGACTGTTTCCATATTGAGGGAGGATACTGCGACGAATATGACTGGGGATATTAGTGCGTCTGCCTGACTCTAGGGACCTGTGAGAGCCCGACTTAGCCTAATGCTTTCCCCAAGGGGGGAGTGTTATCGGCAGAAGAATAACGGTGTTCTTCTTGTTGGTGTGCTTCTCCTGATCCTTTCCATGGCACGAATCGCACATGCACAGCAGACACCTCCTTATGAGCTGAAGCACTTCAAAATGGTTGGCACTATCCGGTTTGACGAACCGGATACGTTACTGATAGCTCGCATCGAACAGATTGATGTAGATTCGGCTGGCCGATTACTTGTAACCGATGCGCTGGGTGAACAGGTCTTGCTGTTTGATTCGACGGGCGCTCTGCTGGCTTCACTGGATCCGCGAACCTGTCACCCTGGCTTCAACTTTAGACCACAAGGCGCCAAATTTGGGGGCGACGATTTTATTATTGTTCTGAATTCAAACGCAGGACAGTACGGATATCGTTTTACAACAGCGGGAGCATGCTTGAGTAGTGTGGATCCTGGCTTCTACCTGAAGGGTCGAAAATTCTTCGACATTGACCCAGCGGGCGCGCTTTATGGTGCTTATGATTGGCCAGACCTAGAAATGCGATACATGAGTGCCACTGGCAAGACCCTTATGGAGTTTCCAATACCTCCATCCAAGTACCCCAACTACGATTTCCGATTTAGCGACGGTGGTCTCATTGCCGATGGAATACATCTATTCTATGCTCGGGCATCCGAACCGGGGATACTGAAGTTTGCCTTGGACGGTACGCTTGTAGGCAGGATTTCGGAGCACAACTCGTGGTTTGGATCGCCTCGACGAGACGTTCCACGCGATGTCACGCAGTTTTTCGAAGCCTTAAAGGAGTGGTCTGGCACAACTACGTTGAACATCTTCGAACTTACTAACGAAACACTCATGGCTCAGTACGTTAACAGAAGCGCGCGTGGAACCGGCTATCAGGTCTTTACCAAGGACGGCACACTGGTTGCCCAAGAGCTAGGCATTGATGGCCCGATTTTCACACATGGGGAAAACGGATTGGTCTACCTTGTGGTTCAGCCAGACTTGGACAGCCAAGGCCAGTTGCCCAATCCCTTCCTAAAGGTACACCGGTTTGTCGCACCGTAGTGCAAACGACCTTGTCTCATTTTTGTTGGCTCATACCGGAATCGGTGACTGTATCGTCTTGGCGGCCCTGCGAGGAAAGAGCAATTGGTTTTCCTTCAAAAAGCGGCATTTGAGGACTTTTGGAGACCTCAAAGATAGGTGATTATATAGTTAACTGAAACATTCTTCCCGATCGGCCGTATGAGGGGGTAAACCAGATCGGGGAAATCATGGCTGTTAAATCGGGGCCTGGGCGCAGTTATCGCAAGGGAATCAGCATGGTCAAACTGGCCGAAATGTTTCCGAATGAGGAGGCGGCCGTCCTGTGGTTCGAGGCTGTGATTTGGCCGGACGGTCGTGTGTGCCCGCGCTGCAAGGGCACAGACACGTATGCTGGCACACACAGGCAAATGCCGTACCGCTGCCGTGCGTGCAAGCGGTTCTTCTCGGTGCGCACAGGTACCGCATTGGCCAGTAGCAGGCTGCCGTTGAAGAAGTGGGTATGGGCCATTTATCTTGAAATGACTTCTCTGAAGGGCGTCTCCAGCATGAAGCTCCACCGCGACCTCGATGTGACGCAGACTACGGCCTGGTTCATGTTGCAGCGCGTACGGGCCGCCTTTGCGCCACTGCTGGCTGCTGCGTTCGAGGGACCGGTGGAGGCCGACGAAACGTACGTGGGTGGCTTGGAGAAAAACAAGCACGAGCACAGGAAGCAAAAAGCCGGACGCGGGCCGGTAGGCAAGACGGCGGTGGCCGGCCTGAAGGACCGTGCAAGCGGGCAGATTCGGGCCGAAGTGGTGGAGCGCACGGACGCAGCGACCTTACAGCAGTTCGTCTACGATAACACCGAGATCGGCACAACGGTCTACACTGACGAGGCGCACGCCTACAAGGGCATGATTGGGATGCAGCACGAAACCGTCAAGCACTCGGTCGGCGAGTGGGTCAACGGCATGGCGCACACGAACGGGCTGGAATCATTCTGGAGGAGCATGTTCAAGCGGGCGTATCATGGTACGTACCACCACTTGAGCAAGAAGCACTTGCAACGCTACGTGCACCAGTTTGCGGGCAAGCACAACGTTCGCACAATGGATACGCTGGAGCAAATGCAGCATGTCGTGGCCGGTATGGTGGGCAAACGGCTCATGTACAAGACGCTGACAGCGTAGCACAGTGCACCAACCAAGCGGATTAATCAATACGGGAAACAAGGCACTGAAATGACAAAAGACGACCGGCAGGAGCGCAAGCGCAAGCGCTTTCAGGACAAGTGGGACAACACGCCAGCGGCGAATCCGCGCTACGGCGGGCTAACGATACTGGAAGCTACGCGGCAGTTTTTGAAGGGCGGGAGACAGGAGGCACCGAAGGCCAAGCCCGCCGCGCAGGCTGAAACAAGTTTCAGTTAACTATATAATCGCCCAAAGATAAGCGCGTTGGACGCTTGCTTCATTCCCATTTGACCAGAGTCCAGCAGCGTTACGCCCTATTCTTGCAACGCTAGGGACTACCCCGAATTCCGTGGGAGAACCTTTCCATCGAGCCTCCCGACAATCAATGATGCGTCCGGATTGCGACCGACGGTGAGGCGCACTTGGGTTTTACCCTGCTCAGTAGACATTGTGATCCCATGAATCCGCCTCCCAGCACTTAAGTCCTTGATCCATGCCGGCGTGGCATCTCTATGAAGTTGCAATCAGCAATTCTCAGGTGTGGCTGAAACTGCTGGCTTCGTGTTCGTCGTCCGTACAATCGGCGGCATTCTTCGAGGCTCGATTCAACGGAACTACCTACAGCGTGGACAGGTATCGTGTTGTCACCCGTTTCAGGATACAGAAGAGCGGTGGGGATGAACCGCTGACTACCCACGCCAGCCGCCGCCGGAAACCCCCATTCACCGCCCGTGAACGATGTCCGTTGAGGGTAATTAACGGACATGGCAACACTTCCCGCAACAGCCCTGCAAGCCATGCCTTCCGAAGCGGCCGCCCGGGTTGCATCGGCGTTTGCAGACGCCCTGGCTCCCACCGCCGTACGCACGTATCAGGCGCTATGGCGCGGTTTCCAGGCATGGGCGAACGACCCCGGGCTTACCGCACTACCGGCCGCGCCCGAAGTGGTGGCCATGTACCTGACGGCCCACGCGGATAAATCCCACTCCTGGCGCGCGACCACGCTCTGCGCGATCAAACAGGCCCACGAATGGGCGGGCCATTCCACGCTCGGAGCGCACCCGGCGGTGGCCACCGTGCTGCGGGGATTGCGGCGCAAGGTCGCCAGGGCAGGTCAGCAGGGGACAAGGCAGGCAACCGAATTAACAGCCGCGATGGTGGGCGCCATCAGGGCCACGGCGTGCCGTCCACGTGCGACAGCAAGGGGCGCACAGAAACCGCCGCCGCTGCCCAACGGCGCGGAAAGGTCGATATCGCGCTCGTGTGCCTGATGCGCGATGCACTGCTGCGGCGCTGCGAAGCCGCGGCACTCGTGTGGGAGGACCTGCAGGTGATGTCGGATGGAACCGGACGATTGACCGTGCGCCGCAGCAAGACCGACTAGGACGCCCGCGGCCAGGTGCTCTATGTGTCCCGGGCTACTGTAGCGGCCCTGCAGGATGTCCGCATGGCCGCGGACGGCGACATGTCTATACTCGGCATGTCCAGTCGCACTGTAGCCCGCCGCATTGCGCACGCAGCCCGCCATGGGGGAGTAGAGGGGCGGTTCACGGGCCACTCTCCCCGGGTACGAATGGCTTCGGACCTGGCTGCGATGGGTATTTCGCTGGTCGAGCTCCAGACGGCGGGACGCTGGAAGTCGTCGTCTATGCCAGCACACTACACCCGCGCCCAGAGAGCCGGAAAGGGCGCTGTTGCCCGCTACTACGCGGCGCAAGCCGCAGAGGCCGCGGAGTAGAGGCGGGAATTATACAGCAAGGTTGACAGCCGCGTCCTGTCATAATTCCCGCCCAATGCATCCAGCTCCAGCATCTCGCATCCTCGCGCGCCTATTATGGGGTAGTGATTCACCACCCCATAGACTGCCATGGATCCGTCACAGCATGACACGGCGCAGCTGCAGGCGCAAGCCCGCGACGGCATCCCCGAGGCTCAATTCCAGCTGGCCGCACTACACCGGAAGGGTGCCCAAGGCCTGGAGCGGGACCCCGAGCGGGCGGCCGCCTTGTACATGAAGGCCGCGCTGCAGAACTACGTTGAGGCCCAGTTCCAGGTAGCCGTAGCGTTCAAGCGTGGTTGCGGGGTAGTGGCAGACAGTGCGTCGGCAGCGAAGTGGTTCGCCATCGCCGCCGGGCAGGGCCACGCCAAGGCCCAGTACCAGATGGGACAGGCCCGCGCGCAGGGAGTCGGCGCACGCAAAGATGAGCGGGAGTCCGCCCGCTGGCATCACCGAGCCGCGGAGCAAGGGCATCACTGGTCGATGTACAAGCTGGGCGAGCTGTACGAGAAGGGCGCGGGCGTGCTTCGGAGCGCCGCCAAGGCGCGCGAGTGGTATACCCGTGCGGCCGAGAACGGGAACCCTCAGGCAGTGCTGGGCCTGTAGCAACCAGTCATGGACACCACTGAGGTCTCGTGCACCATCTACCGCATCGGCTTTGCGGATGGGCGCGCCTATGTGGGCGTTACCTCTAAGGTGGTCTCCGTGCGCATCCGTCAGCACGGCCAGCTGCACGCCGCCGTCAACATGGAGCTTTACAGGCGGCTCAGTGCTGGTCAGCCCTACGAGCTAACTATCCTGGCCGCAGACGTACCTGCAGCGAAGGCCTACGCTCGAGAACTGGCCTTCATCCACGCAGAGGTTGACCCGCTCAATCGCCTGACTCCAGAGACACGCACCTTGCCGCTCACTCCGTCCAATGCGCGCCGCCGCTTCAGGCCGAGGCACAGGCGGAATAAACCCGTGCGCCCTGGCATGTACACATGCTCCCTATGCCGCGGTCGCTTGCCGCACACCGATTTCTACAAGGACCGGACCCGGTTCAATGGACTGCACTCCCGCTGTAACGACTGCTACAACAGGGAGGCGGCCCGCCGCCGAGGAGCACTACCAGCGCGCGGCCCGTGAGCGTGCAGATATTCCGGGGTTGTCTTACCACTGATAGTTAGTATTATCAGTGGAAACGCCTTGCCTGACACGGACACGCGCCATGCCCTCCTCCCCGTCTGAGCCACGGCCTCCTCGGGGTCAAAGGCTGCACTCCACCGGACGCTTACCTTAAACCCCGGATACCAGTTGTGCATCCACAGGGCCGGACACCACCACAGGTTAGCCGCCTTCGCGGGTACATAGCGCAATGCTATTCCCCCGTTTACAATACACCGGATTCTGAATCCGGTCAATGAAACGAAGCGCAAAGCAATGGACGTTTTATTAGGTGATTATATAGTTAACTGAAACCTTCTTCCCGATCGGCCGTATGAGGGGGTAAACCAGATCGGGGAAATCATGGCTGTTAAATCGGGGCCTGGGCGCAGTTATCGCAAGGGAATCAGCATGGTCAAACTGGCCGAAATGTTTCCGAATGAGGAGGCGGCCGTCCTGTGGTTCGAGGCTGTGATTTGGCCGGACGGTCGTGTGTGCCCGCGCTGCAAGGGCACAGACACGTATGCGGGCACACACAGGCAAATGCCGTACCGCTGCCGTCGGTGCAAGCGGTTCTTCTCGGTGCGCACAGGTACCGCATTGGCCAGTAGCAGACTGCCATTGAAGAAGTGGGTATGGGCCATTTATCTTGAAATGACTTCTCTGAAGGGCGTCTCCAGCATGAAGCTCCACCGCGACCTCGATGTGACGCAGACTACGGCCTGGTTCATGTTGCAGCGCGTACGGGCCGCCTTTGCGCCACTGCTGGCTGCTGCGTTCGAGGGACCGGTGGAGGCCGACGAAACGTACGTGGGTGGCTTGGAGAAAAACAAGCACGAGCACAGGAAGCAGAAAGCCGGACGCGGTCCGGTAGGCAAGACTGCGGTGGCCGGCCTGAAGGACCGTGCAAGCGGACAGATTCGGGCCGAAGTGGTGGAGAGCACGGACGCAGCGACCTTACAGCAGTTCGTCTACGATAACACCGAGATCGGCACAACGGTCTACACTGACGAGGCGCACGCCTACAAGGGCATGATTGGGATGCAGCACGAAACCGTCAAGCACTCGGTCGGCGAGTGGGTCAACGGCATGGCGCACACGAACGGGCTGGAATCATTCTGGAGCATGTTCAAGCGGGCGTATCATGGTACGTACCACCACTTGAGCAAGAAGCACTTGCAACGCTACGTGCACCAGTTTGCGGGCAAGCACAACGTTCGCACAATGGATACGCTGGAGCAAATGCAGCACGTCGTGGCCGGTATGGTGGGCAAACGGCTCATGTACAAGACGCTGACAGCGTAGCATAGCGCACCAACCAAGCGGATCAATCAATACCGGAAACAAGGCACTGAAATGACAAAAGACGACCGGCAGGAGCGCAAGCGTAAGCGCTTGCAGGACAAGTGGGACAACACACCAGCTGCGAATCCGCGCTACGGCGGGTTAACGATACTGGAAGCTACGCGCGGCAGTTTTTGAAGGGCGGGAGACAGGAGGCACCGAAGGCCAAGACAGCTGCCCAGGACGAAGCAAGTTTCAGTTAACTATATAATCGCCTTTTATTAGCAGTAGTCGGCGCGATTATCGCATTGACACAGGCAGGGATCGCAGTCGCAGTTTATCGGTTCTCACACTACCAACACGAAAGGCAGATACATATACAGCGTGCCGTCCGGATCCATCAATGGGCCAATGAGTGTCCTTGCGCGCTTGCCGAGGCAGAGCATTTGTTCTTTCTGGAAAAAGCTGATCTTACCACCAGCGGTGTACCCAGAATCCGAAACAACGATCTTCTTCACCGACTGTCTGCTCTGATTGATCAGGGTCGGTTGTTCTTCACAAATGTGGATTCAGAGAGCTATGACCAAGATAAATTCCCGGCCCGCCGCGGGCTTCGTCCTGCAATTCTCGATCCTCTTGTCGCCACATATCACGCTGTACAAGACACTAGTGTAATCTCGGCTAGCGACCGCTTGAATAGATGGCGGGGACGCTTTGTATCGCTAGTTCAATGCGAGGTCGATTCGAAAGTCGATTCGAAGAAATGGCTACGGCCAGCATCTACATCTACTACCCTTGGAGTAAAGGGCGGCGTAGGACTGACGGAAACATCCGAGCCGCCTCCGTGGCCCGAAGGCCTAACTTGCACGACAAACGCGTAAGCTCGGAATTTGTCGGCGATCGGACCTTGGAGCGCTGCAGTACTATTGGCGGGTAACCGGGACTAAACGACTGGCAATCCACCCGGTACGGCATTTAGGACGCATTGCACAGTACCGGAAGCGGTCCGTAGTGTAGACGTGTCGTATGCAGACAAGGGCTGTCATATCGCACAAATGGCACCGTGGACGAATTCATCGGAATACGCAGCTGACCCGGATACCCTGTAAACGGTCGCGAACTGCCGCCAATTAAGTCCCTCATCCCGACCGTTTTATCCTTCCGTATACCCGTGGTTGTGTGCGGTGATCTAAGGCGGCGCGCAGGGCGCCTTGCCGGTCGTTGATCGCCGTTTTTCGGGTCCTAAAACATTTCCGATAATGTCAAATGCCGTGATTGTTTAATAGGATGTGGGTGCCGAGCGTCAGCGCGGCTTTTTTTTCGTAGCAGAGCAGGCCGGTTACGATTTGGACACGATGCGTGGGGTAGGTGCATCAGTCGCACAGCGACTGCTGAGTGAGCAATGTTTTCGCATGGCGAAAACGCTCGCTCGTCCCACAGGACGAGGGTCCGTGCGGGCACGGAGTTGCCCAAGGGCAAGGGTGGACGTCCGCGCCTGCCGGAGGCGTCGCGCCGCCGGCATCAGCTGCCGGTGAGCCTGAATGATGAGGAGCTGGCCACCGTCACGGAAAAGGCCGCGCGGGCGGGCTTGCGCACCAGCGTCTATCTGCGTGAGGCGGGGCTGGGTGCCCGGCTGAGTCGGAAGGTCAACGACGCAGCATATCACGCCTTCTCGCGCATCGGCAACAACGTCAATCAATTGGCGCACATTGCGAACGCGACCGGTGAGCTGCCAGACGAGGTCCGACTGCGTGCGGTCTTGGCCGAAGTGCCTTCACTGCGGTCTCTGCTATGATCGGCAAGGTTACCAGGGGGCCGGATTTCGCGGGCCTGGCGCGCTATCTGGTCCACGCCGGTGGTCGGGGTCGCGTAGCGTGGACAAAGGCGTGCAACCTGCTTTCGGAGAATCGGTCGGAAATCGCGCGGGAGATGCGCGTAGCGGCAGCGCAGTCGAGTCGTTGCAAGAAGCCGGTATACCACGTGAGTTTGTCTTTTGCAACGGAGGATCAACCGACTCATGCGCAGATGGAGGAGGCGTTCGCGGCCGTGCTGAAGGATTTGGTGCGCCAGGCTAACTGGCAGGATATAGCGGGTGAAAGTCCCGTGTTATGAAACTGAAACCAGGTACATATCTCCGCGAGCCGTGCGTGGCCACCCGTGAGGGTGGGCGCGAAGCGTCGGTAGCGGTGCGTGTGGCCAGGGTTATTGAGCACCGAAAAACATGTAATCTGGGTCGCCGAGGCTTTCAGCTCGGTCGAAGGCAACATGTCCGTCATCGTTATGGTGAGACGGCGGACAGGCCCACGGTGTCCGGGACCCCATGGACGCATGTACATATCCTGCTGGGACCTGGGAGATCTTCTTGTTGCCCAGCGCTACGGGCGGGGCCGCCAAAGCCAAGGCGAAAGCCGAGCGGAGGACGTACGGCAAGGAGAAGTCAGATGCGACGATACGTAGCTGTGAAGCCGACGAACAAAGCGGGGGTGCCCTCGTGGCGGAGTCAGTGGAGCGAAGCGTCGCACCCAAGGGGAAATCGTGCAGTCCCACACGTACCGGACTCAGTGCCGGATTTTGCGCGTCCCAGGGATGAATCGGTTACGGCTGCGGGTCGGCTTGCCGACCTGCTAACGTCATGCGCGGCAGCGCGACCCAAGGGAGGAGCCGGATGCGTTAGCGCGCACGTCCGGATCTGTCCGGGGCCCCCGGGGAAACCTGGGGGCTACCGGTGTGCCAGGCATGGCCAACAGCTTGGAGGTGAAAGTCCTCTATCCAGCCAGATGACGGCGAAGGATTAGCGAAGCGCAAGGGCGTCGCCGCGAGGCGGGGTCTGAAGGAAGCGTGTAGCAAACCCGCGACCTGATGAACAAGAACCGAATACGAGGCCTACCCGATCGGACGAGCGAGCCGGTTATCGCAAAGTCCGCGTCATCTATGCGTCGGGGTGGTACATTCGGCAGGTGTGCGGGGAAGGCGGTTGGTCTTACCCTGGGAGATCTGCGTTGTGTCCGGCCAAGCCGGACTGAACGTGCCGTAAGGCATGTGATCGCAACGCAGAAGTCAGCAGAGGGTGCGCCAGGCTAACTGGCAGGATATAGCGGGTGAAAGTCCCGTGTTATGAAGCTTAAACCAGGTACATATCTCCGCGAGCCGTGCGTGGTCATCCGTGAGGGTGGGCGCGAAGCGTCGGTAGCGGTACGTGTGGCCAGGGACATTGAGCACCGAAAGAGACATTATCTGGGTCGCCGAGGTTTTCCTCTATGCCGAAGGCAACATGTTCGTCCTCGCTATGGTGAGAGGGCGGACAGGCCCACGGTGTCCGAGACCCCATGGACGCACGCAAGTATCCTGTCGGGACCTGGGAGGTCTCTCCACTACCTACCCCTTCGGGGAAGGTCGCCAAAGCGTAGGCTAAATGCTGATCGGAGGACGTACGGTGGAGAGAAGTCAGATGCGACGATACAAGCTATGAAGCCGGCGAACAAAGCGGGGGTGCCCTCGTGGCGGAGTCAGTGGAGCGAAGCGTCGCACCCAAGGGGAAATCGTGAAGTTTCACACGTACCGGACACAGCGTCGGATACTGCGTGTCACAGGGGACGGATCGGTTACGGCTGCGGGTCGGTTTGCCGACCTGCTAACGTCATGCGCGACGGCGCGACCCAAGGGAGGAGCCGGATGCGTTAACGCGCACGTCCGGATCTGTGCGGGGCCCCCGGGAAATCCGGGGGCTACCGCGATGCATACTGTGTGCTGGGCAGCGCCCAGATCAGGTGGGTTCAAATCCCACTGGCGCCCGGATAGGGGGTGCCATATCCAAAGACGGGGGTAGTGCCTCGTCGGCCGGGATGTACCGATAAGCAAAGGTCTAAACGGGCACCGAGTTGGAAACGACGGAAACAGCCAAGACAGGCGCTAAGTCGGGACATTGTCGCGAGACAACCGGAGGGCAGGGTGTCCACCGCGAGGTGGAATCTGAAGGGCTTGAGGAGCAGTACCGGGCCGTAGTCAAGGGGGCGACCCCATGGACGAATCGGTCGGCCAAAGACGGGGCAAGGTCGAGCCGGCAGTATGACGGCGAAGGCGTTCTTATCCACCCGTCGAACCAAGGTGTGTGCGAACGGCACGGTACGGAAGATCTGGATGTGACCCCAGGAGGGCTCGTCACGTTCCCGGGTGGCACCGGGATAACAGCCCCTATAACCCGTAAGGGGAAGTGGGAACGGATGCGTGGCGAGTCGTCGGACGGCTGCATAGTACCACAAGCCCGTCGAAAGTCGGGTGACCGCGCAAGCGGCGGCCGGGTGGGTCGGGGAAGGCAGTCGGCAAAGGTGGTTTGGAATGGAGAGATTGCGATCAGCGAGTAAAGTCGATGAGGTGGAACAGTTCCTTTAGTGAAAGACCCGTACATCATCGGCTGAGGAGACTGTCGCATTGGGCTCAATCCAACAGGGGAGAGGAAGGTCTACACCACAGTGGAGTACGGCCATGTACGATTGATTCCACTGAAACCTTCCTTGAACCCTCGACGAGACACCTTTGTGAAAGCGGCTTACGGGAAAACCGTACGAGCCGTTTGAGCGGCGGACGGAGGTTAGCCCTTCGGGGCGCCTCCTCCGACCCGACAGTCGGCATAGCCGATGAAGGCCCGAACAATGGACAGGGGTAGTAGGACGGGAAGCTCATGCGACCAATGCGGCAGAATATCCAGCTAACGCTGCCTTTCACGTGGGACAGCCCCGGTGAATCCGGTGGAGCCCATGAGGAAGGGACCGAAGTTCGCGCGGCGCAACCCGAAACCGAACTCCCGGCACGTGTGCGGGGACCGTCGATGGAGGCGGTCGTGGAACCCCGCAACTTGAAGAGTGCGCTGGCGCAGGTACAGCGCAACAAAGGGGCCCCTGGCGTAGACGGGATGACCGTCGCCGAACTGGGATCCTACCTGCAGACCCACTGGAACGAGATCATTTCTCAGCTTCTTGAAGGCCGGTACACGCCGCAGGCGGTGCGACGGGTGGAGATTCCCAAGCCATCGGGTGGCGTTCGCGTCCTGGGTGTGCCGACGGTTCTTGACCGGTTCGTGCAGCAGGCGTTGCTACAGGTATTGCAGGAGGACTGGGACGAGACGTTCTCGGAGGCGAGCTACGGGTTTCGGCCCGGACGCTCCGCCCACCAGGCGGTAGCGCAGGCGCAGGAGTATGTCGCGCAGGGCTACCGTATCGTCGTGGACATGGACTTGGAGAAGTTCTTCGATAACGTGAATCACGACAAGCTGATGGGACTGGTGGCCAAGCGGGTGACGGACCGGCGCATACGCAAGTTGATCCGCGCGTTTTTGACGGCGGGGATGCTGGCGAGCGGGCTGGTCAGTCAGCGGGTCAAGGGAACGCCGCAGGGCGGGCCGCTATCGCCGCTGTTGTCTAACGTGATGCTGGATGTGTTGGACAAGGAATTGGAGAGACGGGGACACCGCTTTGTCCGTTATGCCGACGACTGTAACATTTATGTACGGTCGCAGCGTGCGGGGGAGCGTGTGATGGAGAGCGTGACCCGATTTCTTGCACGGCGCCTAAAGCTGAAGGTTAACACGACCAAGAGTGCGGTAGGGGACATAGCCGTCCGTTCGTTTCTGGGCTTCACCTTCACGCGTGGGCCGGTGCCCCGTCGGTGCATCGCGCCGAAGGCCCGGGAGCGTCTGAAGCAGCGGGTCCGGGAATTGACGCGCCGTACGCGTGGCGTGCGTTTCCGTCAGGTCATCGCAGAGCTGTCCCGCTACCTTCGTGGCTGGCGGGGCTACTTCGGCTACTGCGAAACGCCTTCCGTCCTGCGCAGGCTGGACGGCTGGATCCGTCGTCGGTTGCGGGCCTATCTGTGGCACCAGTGGAAGACTCCACGGCGCCGCTATCGGGCGCTACGCCGGTTGGGTGTGCGGCATCCATGGGCGGCGACGCTTACCGGCAGCGGACACGGTCCCTGGCGGCTCAGCCTTACCCCCGCCCTATGCTATGCACTCCCCAATGCGCTCTTCGCTGAACTCGACCTGGTGTCCTTGGCATCCAAGCCGGTTCGCTCAAGTCCATTGAACCGCCGTGTACGGACCCGTACGCACGGTGGTGTGGGAGGGTGGGGGCCGTGAGGCCCCTCCCTATCCCGATGGATGGTTTGCAGGCTCATCAGGCTTGGATTGTAGCGCACCGCGACACGGGAAAGGCCTGGAGCGCCAGCCACGACTATCGCCGGATTGAGCGCACGCTTCGGCAGCTGGAGCAGCGCTGGGATCTGGTTCGCGTGCCGGGCCACCACGCCCGCGCTAAGGGCACAGAGCGCCCGGAGCGTTCCCGCTCGGGTGGTCGCCGTGGCGCCCGTGCGTTTGCCCGCGAGGTTCACCAGGCGGCCGGATTAGCGCTGTCGAAGGCTAACACGTGGCAGGAGCTGACCGAGGTGCTACGGGGCCACGGCTTGCACATCGAGGCCCGTCCTCGGGGCCTGGTGGTCACCAATGGTCGGCGGCGCGTGGGCGGGTGCCGCATTGCTTCACTGGGCAGCCGTCCGCAGCTGGAAATGCGCTACGGCCAGTCGCTGCAGTCGTATCTGGATCACGGCACGCATGACCCGCTACCGGCGGCGCTTCGTCCCATTCGTCGTCGGGCACAGCAGGACGCTTACCGCCGCCGGCGCTTGGATGCAGTGCTGCGGTCGCTCTACGTTGACCTCCGCGTATGTGAGGCCGTACGTGCGCAGCACCAGGGCTTAAACAGCGCACAGGTGACGCACCGTCAGGCGCAGTTCACGTTGCGTCAGGCGCACGTGCAGCGTAACCGTGCCGGTCTGCGGTCGGTGGCTTTCAGGGATGCACTTAAGGAGGTTTATCGCCAGCCTGCGAAGGCTTACCGGGCATTTTGGCGCATGGCAGAGGCCCGTTCACTGGAGCACGCGATCCAGGACCTCCAAGCACGTCCGGAGGGGTTTGGCGCCTTGCGTTCTGCGCCTCGCAAGGCGGGTTTGCGGCTATTTACGGTTTCCGATACGACTGCTGCGCGTGCTGCGGCCCGCCGCATAGGTTGGATGGCGCGTGCGCAGGCTTACGCGGAGCGGGAAGCCGAAGCCAGGCTAGGAGAAGAGCAGGCGCTCGCCGAAGGTTTGCTGGCTCACGAGACCTTGAAGCGTGCGGTCCGCAGCCGGGTTGTGCAGCTGCGCCTGCGGCAGCGGGACTCCTTGCAGCAGACCGTAGGGAAGCACTCCTGGCGGCTGATGCGGCCGGTCGTGCCGCAAAAAGAGAAGAACTTGGAGCTGGGGTCTTAGGGGGGCAGCCTAGCGAAGCTATCGTGTCAACAGCACTCAGGTTACTGCGGCACAGGTGATCTGAACTCCGTCGGCTGGTCAACCACATGCGCGATGACCTGTGACTCGGTCAAAACCACCTGCGGCGTGCGGATCCCCATGGCTCGCAGGTTGAACTCCGGGTCTTGTGAAACGAGAAAGGGGAATGTCGCCTGGCTTACGCGCCGCAAGAGCAGCGATTCATAGGCTCCCTGCTCAACTCCCACGAGGGGATCGGCATAGATAGCCAGGACAGGAAGATCCTGCAGACCAGTGTCCGAGCGCTGCTCTGACCAATAGCGGAGCAGCTTTACTTGGTTGCCCGAGCATCCCACACCCCCCAGTAGTATTACCACTGCCGTATCGGGTATGGCCAACCCCAGTTCTGCCACCGGAGCCTTGGACTGCACTTCGAGGAGCCCCGCAGTGGGAAGCGTGTGCCCCACAAGCATTGAATTGTCCGGAACAAGCGCCGCGTCACTGACTGGTGGTGCCGGATTGTTGTCGCCCGGAAGCCACAGCCGCAGGCCAGTGATCGCAACCAGCGCCACCAGAAATGGCACGGCAATCCACCTTGTGTACTGCAAACGACTAGTCATCCGAATCCTGGGGTGGAATAAAGCGGTACCGGAGGATCAAGGGATTGCCTACATTACCATCAGGCAGTGGCTCGTGGTCTCCCAAGCTATAGGTATAACCATAGCCTGCGGCTGTCGGCGTGATAGATGTGATCGTACTGCGAGGGGGAAACCGACCGTCATTACTTGCAACGCTGATGCCCAAGCGAAACCGGGCGTCTTCTACCCCCTCCGGCTGCCACCGATCATCCAGGTGGGCATACATTACCATACGAGTGTGGCTGTTCAACGCAAAGACACCGGCTGTCGTGAGATACTTAGTCCATTCCGCCATTCTCGCCTCGGTAGATATATCTCGCGGTATATCCTGTGGCCGCTCTGAATAAAACTTCGGACGCTGTTGTGTTAACTCCGCATCGAAGCGCGCAGGTATGGCGTCCATGTTCTCTTGGTACGTGTAGTACGGTCCGTCACCAAAACAGTCAATGTTGCGCTCCCAAATCCCGGCAAAGTTCGCATTAAGCCTGAGGAATTTAGGCCATTCCACAGGGATTTCACGCAGTCTATGGAGTTCAGGCGAATATACCACTACGCTATTATGGCTTGAGGCCCTGGCCGAATAAGGTGTGACAAAAAAGAAGAGGGAATCGCCGCTCGTACAAAATCCGTTAGAGGGGTGTGGCAGGCGTCGGGTGGCACCAACACAGCGGCCATCTGCGGTGAAAACCACCACTGCGCGCCCGGAGTGCTTGGTGACTACGTTACCCTTACCAAAGAAGCGCGAACTATAAGGCATAAGGTTCTCTGCATCAGGCAAACACTCCTGGGCCGAGTAGGTCCTGATATGTTCTCCTGACGACGCAAACTGGTCAACGCTGCGCGCTATGTAGTCGGTCACCAAGAAGTCTCCCTCCTGATTGACATCCAAGAACATAATCCCACCTATGATGATGGACGGGTCCAAACGGAAGGTGTCCGCGGGAGCGAACAGTTCGTCAAAGGGCACTAACGGCGAGTCAACTACCTGACTCCGCTGTGGAGCGGCAGTACATCCAACCGATAGCACAGCCAGCAGCAGCAGTCTCATATCCGCTACGTCGTAGCCCGTCACGAGCCACAATACAGGCAGAACACAAAGTCATCCACTCCGGGGTAACAGCACTCAACGCCGTTCGCCACATCGATAGCAGTGCATACGTCAACACAACCCACCATATAGAATCCTTCACCACACGGAGTAAAGAGAAATGAAATCAAAACGTTCTGCGGCACCATACTGGCCTGAGCGTTCTGGGGATTTGGCACGATAAGCGTGGACACAAGGACTGCACAGACAAAGCCTGCGAGAGCGCACAGGACGCGGGCTTTCGTGATAGAGACAGCCGGGAGTAGAAGGTTAGTGAAGATCTTCACGGCATCAAGTCCCCCTCGGGACAGGCCAGTTAACGTGCGCCTCAGCTGATTTCTCCAGCACTACGGCACTAAAAGTATATTGGCTCTACCCCTTTTTTAGTGGGTAAACTCACCTGCGGACGCTTTCGGGGTATAGATCCAAGCCTCCGAGGTGAAAGTAAATGGCGTTGGCAAACCGCCGTTTGTTGCGGAAGCCCCTGCTGCGCACTTTGATTGTTTTGATCCTGCTGTTGATGCCCTCCGCAGGGCCATTGCTCACCTTCAGGATGATCGCATTGAGGATACCCCACAGGTGTGTTTTGATGGTTCTGGCGGCTGCCTTGACCGGTTCCAGCCGACACCGCATGGCCCACGACAACCATCGCTCCCAACCCTTGCGCGCCCATGTGCGGTGGACATAATGCCACAACTGCAGGGCCATTTCCTTGATAGCCCACGCGCGGGCCGTCTTCAACGTGCTGGTACGCAACTGCTGGAAGCGCGCCTTCTGCTTAGCAGACATGTTGGCCGGGTGAGTCAACCAATCATACTTGGTTCCCTTGAGGTCTTCCAGGCCTTCCTTCATCAATGCCCGGTGCTCTTGGCGCCGAACCTTGTCCACGGCAGCTCCCAGACATTTCACTACGTGGAATTTGTCAAAGGCCACCTTCCGTTGCGCCTCTGGCACATGCTCCAGCGTGGCGTTGATGTAGGCCGGCCACATGTCCATGCTGACACTCTCGATGCCCTCCAGCTGCTCCAAAGTGAGCCCAGCATACCAACGCGTAAGTGTTTCTTTCTTACGGTCTTCGCCCACATGCAGCACCGTTCCCGCCTTCGCATCCGAAACAATGGTGACATACGCATGACGCTTGCGAAAAGAGGTCTCATCCACGCCAATATGGGCAACATCCCGTTCCTTCCTCCGCGCAAGGCCGCGTTGCACCGCGCGCTGCATGATCCCGTCTATCGCATTCCAGCTCACCCCCATCAGACGGGACACCGCCGACACACTCGCCTCCTGCAGCCAATCAATCACCAGCGCCTCAAACCCTGCAGTGAACCGTGACATAAGTTCCGCCCACGGAATCGACACGGTGCGCACTCCATGCTCCGGACATTCCACGCGGGGAAGTTGCGCAACCACCATCGTGCGATACTCGCACAAATCCAGGTGACGCCATTGCCGAGAACGGTGGTCGTAGCCCGGAGACGCCAAGCCGCACTCCGGACAAGGCAGCTGATGGCCGTCCTCGCAAACTACATGAATCCGGACTTCTTGCGCCTCATGCGCAAACGTCACCTCGGAAACCTTCCAGGGAGCCTGGATGCCCAAGAGGCAACCTATATCATCAGTCTTTAGTTGTGACATATCGTTGCTGGGGTTAGAGAACGTGTGCGCCATCGTGATGATGGCCTTGAAACAGATAAGAAACGGGTATGAATCCGCATCATCTCATATCGTTTCCCGTTGAATGAAACGCTGTACCCATCTAAAATGGGGAAGAGCCAGTATATTGGGCTCCGCGCTTAAGTTACCACGCCATAGCAAAAAAGGGGGTTCATGAAAAAAAGTTCTTAGCCTGCGCACGGCTTGGCCCAACGCAACTTCCGTAGCCGATGCACTGGTGAAGCGGGGCATAAAGCCGAGCCGCTTGTCCTACATTGCTCCATAGAAGCACACCATGCCGATGTCAAGGTCTCCAGAATCGCGCTGGACTGCACCTGAATGCGATCAGCCGCAATCTGCGGCGATTCTGACGTGCTTCATTCCCTTGTTTGCGCGCGGTGATCTCAGGCGGCGCGCAGGGCGCCCCTGCCAAGTGTTGGCCGGGTCATTGCCTTCATAGCGGTTACGTTCGGCAAGCACAATTGCGTGCCTGAACCCGTGGAAACGCAAACCAAAGGTACTATAGCGTACCCCGACGGACTCAGTTCCCCCCAGGTAGTCACGGAAAGGTCTCCAGATTCGCCGTGGACCGCATCTAAATGCGATCAGGCGCGATTTGCGGCAATTCTGATGTGGCTCCACCCTTGTTTGCATATTCTGATCGAAAGTGCCAGGCCATTCTGATTGAATGTGCCACCCCTGGCGGCTGGATTTTGCCGGGGTGTGTTCTGCCGAATCAGGGCGTCTTCTGGGGCGCTGGAGCTTTGCCAAGCCTAAGGGCTTTCGTTGTGCTTTTCTACCAGACGAGCGCACAACGATGCCCGGAGCACGAACCTCCAAAGGACAAATCCGAGACGTACTTCGCTACTATCACCGGGAAGGCTACAGCAAGCACCTGATCGGAGACTCGTTGCATCTTGCCCGAGCCACGGTGCGCAAATACCTCTGCCGCGCAGAGGTGTTGGGACTGCGTTGGCCGCTGCCGGACGGGCTTACCGACGATGTGTTGGACGCGATGTTCTTTCCGGAGTCCCGGTCCGCGGCCAAGGCCATGTTCCAGCCGGACTGGGAAGCGTTTAACAAGCAAATGTCCAGGAAGCACGTCACTTTACGAATGGTGTGGGAGTCGTACCATACCGCCTTCCCGGACGGCCGCTGTATCCTAGCCAATTAGCCTGGCGCACAGCATCCCGGCCTTCAAGCCCCATGTGACTATAGATGTCAGGCGCCACTATGGCGCCCGGCAATCTCCTACGCGAGTCTGGCAGATGCATTGCCCGTGTTACGGTCATGCAAATCCGCATATCAGAAGGTGGTAAGACAGAAGCACTGATCGGTCGCACAAGCACAGCACAGAACGCAAGGGACCGAGGTACTACGCGACCTGAAAATCAAGCCGATTTTGCAGGACAGGTTACGTATGGGCTTGACTTTGATTTTGAATCGAATTAAGCCTACCATTCCAACTCACAGGCTTGCTCTTGATTGCCGTGCTGTCGGTCGGAGCAGTAGCCGTCAGCGCAACCATTGGGCGTCCGGCCCAATACGTGACCCGGGCTGAGAAGGGATGGCCGCGAACACGGCATCGCCTCGATTCTCGTAGTGTCGCGACCTCTCGCTCTCATCCTGATTGTCGCAACGTTCTCGTCTTGATTGGCGTTGGATGCTATCCTCCGCCCCGACGGAATGACCCTAACACTGAGCTGGATCGACCACGACCAACACGCCCGCGACCGCATGGAGCGCATCCTCGCTCTTTTCGAGGAGCGCGACACCCGCGACGAACTCGGGCTCGGCGCGATTCGCGATTCCTTCTCTGACCTTCTCTTTCCGGGCACAAGCACCATTCAAACCCGGTTGCGCTACTTTCTCATTGTGCCGTGGGTCTACTGCAGTCTGGAGAAACAGAGAGTCTCCAGTAGCGACGTTTCCCGGAGGGCTCGAGAACTTGAGCTCGATATCGGAGAATGCCTTCTGGCCAACGGTGAATACGAGGGCGTGTTCGGGGCCGTCGCTGGACGCAGACTCAAGCGGCTTCCAAGTTCAGTGTATTGGGCTGGGCTGGGGGCCTGGGGACTGCGCCAGTTTGACGGTGCACAAAGTCGATACCACCGTGCCTTGGACGCGATCTACAGACGACGACATCTTTCCGAGAAGACAGGCAAGGGATCGGAGTTGGCGGTTGGTCCGGCCATTACCTGGCACCCGGGGCTCCCTGATCCACCTCGCCAATTTCCTCATGACGTGACATTCGCGCTCACCAAATACGAAGCAGAGTACTTTAGGGATCGGGTGGCATTCGCGGCGCGAAAGAGCCTGCTTGCACGCCTTTTTGCACAGGCTCGGCTGGTCGACTGCAGATTCCCTTGGGAACACCCCGACTACGCTGGATTCGATGAGGCACACAAGAAGGCACTCGATCATGCCCGTCTCTTTTCCGACGTGATGCACGGCGCCGCACTTCTATACAACCTCCTTCTTGCTCGGCGCGCCGAACGCGATGCGTTGAATGAGGACTACAGAGCCCGGCTCCAGCAGTGGTGGAGTGGACTGGATTTAGGAGCAGTCAGCCACTGGTCGCTCGACGACATGTGGAGCACAATCGAAGGGCAGGGACACAAAATCAGTTCGGGCGCACAACGATTTGTGACTCGGTGGGTTGACCACACCAAAACCGGGGAAGTCGGCTCTGCAACGGCCGGGATTCCCCGGGAGGGTTCAGCGCCCGCACGCCTAGTGGAGGAGAGGGAACGACGCCTTAAAGGGCCACGCTCCCGGTTCGCCAACCAGCGATCACTCGATCAGTGGAGCGGGGCATCCGGCATCGATCGGATGTCATTCCGGTGGGCTGGAGTGCGCTCATTCCTAGGGGACCTTGCCGCTGGTCTGGAGGCTACGTGACCGTGCTTGACCCCCAATCTAACCGCACCCTCTATACGGAGGCGCTCACTACACCGTGCCAATTCCAGTTCGACAAGGCTGTCGCTCTAACCTACTCCCTCGATCTCGACACGCTCCTCGCCGTGCCGCTTCACCTTCTCCTCTACGCCACCGGACAGCCACAGGCCGAACTTCTCCAAGACCGTTTGGCGCTCCTTGATGCGTTGCGCAACACGGCGGACCGTCTGTCGATATTTCACCAGCGAGGCCGAATTCTGGCTCCAGCCCGGAAGAGAATTTTGTACTCCCTGCTCGAAGGCTCGGTGTTCGTGGCCTCCGCACCTAACGGCGGCGTCTTTCACCCCAAGGTCTGGGTTCTCCGATTCGAGTCCCTTGAGGACACGCAGCCACTCATCCGGCTCGTCGTACTGTCGCGAAACCTCACGGCGGACCTGTCGTGGGACGTCTCGCTCACCGTCGAAGGCCACCCTGGCACCAGTCTCGTCACTGGCAACGCGGATTTGGTGCGATTGCTGCATAGCCTCCCGGATCTTTCGCCGGAACTGGGCCGAGAAAGGCAGTCTCAGCTCGGCTCCCTCGCCGACGAGCTGGCGGTCACTGAATGGGACTTGCCTCCAGGCATTGACGAATTCCAACTCCATACGCTTGGGCTCGATCGATCCAGCTGGACACCACCCCATTCCAAAAGGCTGCTGGTTATGGCACCGTACGTCAGTGGCACGGCTCTGAAAAGGCTTGCGGCGACAAGCGAGTCGCCGCAGGCTCTCATCTCGCGATTCGAAGAACTGGTCGAGGTTTCGGGTACGGCCCGAGCTGCGTTCAAAGAATGCCTGGTGTTGCGGGAGGAGGCGGAAATAGGGGATGGAGAGGATCCGCAAGAACGATGGGGCGAGAACATGGGTCTTCACGCGAAGCTCTACCTCTGCGACGAGCCTAACCGCACCCGTCTGACATTGGGTTCAGCGAATGCGACGAATGCCGCTCTCGTCACGGGATCCAATGTCGAAGTGTTGGCCGAGTTGGTGGGTAACCGACAACAGCTCGGATCCGTGCAGACTTTCCTAAACAATCAAGGATTCCTGGCTCTCCTGGAGGCGTTCAAATTCGGCGACTCCGAGCCTGTGGAGAAGGACACACTTGAAACCCGTCGTGCCCTCGAAGACGCTCAGGCCGCAATCGCCGAAGCCGATCTGGCTCTCCGGTGTATCAAGGACGACAACCACTGGCATACGCGCCTTCGGACCCGACATCCGATCGAGTTGCCTCCAGGCGTCCGGGTCACTACATGGCCCATCACCATCGCGCGAAACCAGGGCATTGACTGCGCCCCCCTCTTCCTTGGAGAGGAAATCGGGTTTGGGCCATTGGACGTGTCGTCCATCACCCAGTTTGTCGCATTCGAGATTGCCCCCAAGAAAATTCGCCCTGGCACGCAAACCCGCACATTCGTTCTTAAACTGGTGGCTGACGGTCTTCCTGCTGCGGAGCGCGAGGCGGCCGTGGTACGACAGGTCGTCAACAGCCGCGACGGGTTCCTCCGATATCTGCTTTTCCTGCTGGGCGCCTTTGACGCTTCGTCCGAGGTTGAAGGCGGGCCGGATCTGGATCCTGGCAGGCCATGCAGCGCCCGGGCTTCGAGACCCTGCCTCTGCTGGAGGAAATGACCAGAGCTCTTTGCCGGGACCCCGCACGGCTCGAGTCGGTTGGCCGCCTCGTAAAAAACCTCGAGAAAACAGCCAGCGGCGCGGACGGTGCAACAATCGTGCCCCAAAAGTTTCTGGAGCTTTGGGCCACATTCCAGTTGGCCTTGGGAGACAAGGCCGAGCAGGGCACGAAGGCATGAACGAAATCGAACTCCAGACCGACCGGGCACTCAACGTGCTCAAAGACTTCCAGTGCCGAACTATCGACTACGTGTTCAAGCGGCTGTGGAAGGATGATCGACCCGCGCACCGTTTCTTGATTGCCGACGAAGTGGGGCTTGGCAAGACGCTCGTCGCCAGGGGCATCATTGCCAAGACGCTGGAGCACCTCCAAGACCGGGTCGGCCGGCTCGACGTCATCTATGTGTGTTCGAATACGACGATCGCCCAGCAGAACATCAGACGGCTCAACGTCACCGATCTTCCCCAAGTCACGCTGCCCACGAGGCTCACGCTCCTACCTGCGCAGGTGCGCGATCTGGATGCCCACAGAGTCAACTTCATCAGCCTAACGCCAGGCACTTCCCTCGACACGACGAAGTCGCACGGGGGAATCATCGACGAGCGGTTGGTGCTGTGGTGCATGCTGAAACGGCTCCCCAAGCTGGACCGCGGCGGGCTCTACAACCTCCTTCAGTGCACCGTCGGGGACGATAGTTACAAGTGGCACATGCAGAGGTTACCGACCGTTGATGATGCTCTTACTCGGGAGTTTCTCGCCACCTTGCAGCGTGATCGCGCTCTGTATGATTGTCTCTCTAACACATGCCATCGGTTTCGCGAGCGGCCCGATACGGGTTGGTCAGCGGAGGATTCCGCCCGGCGCTACTGCGTGATTGGGGATCTTCGCAACATGCTTGCGGGCGTCTGTGTTGATGCTCTGGAGCCGGATCTGATCATCCTCGACGAGTTTCAGCGCTTTCGCGACCTGCTCGATGGGGAAGGCCCCGCTGCAGAATTGACCGAGCGGCTTCTTAAGTTCAAATACAAACAGGAAGCGCCTGAGGCGGGACTCAGGGCCCGCGTTCTGTTGTTGTCGGCAACGCCCTATCACATGCTGACCCTGTATGATGAAGACGGGGACGATCATTTTGAGGATTTCCTGCGCACCTGTTCCTTCCTGAGTGAGAATGATGAGGAGACCATGCAGGGTCTGCGCGCTGACCTCTCCCGGTATCGGCGGGCGCTTCTCGATGCCAACCTGCGTAGCCTTGATATCGATGAGGCACGGCGGAGCCTGGAGGCCCGTCTTCTCCAGCTCATGGTCCGTACCGAGCGAGTGCGAGCCTCGGCCAATCGCGATGCCATGCTGGTTCAGGCTTCATCGGACCTGTCGGTCCAAGTCGATGATCTGCGGCAGGCTGAATTGATTGACCGCGTGGCGTCGAGCGTCGAGGCTCGGGATCCAATTGAGTACTGGAAATCGGCACCATACCTCTTGAATTTGATGCGGCGCTACCGCCTCAAAGAGCGGTTTGAGGAGCGGTGCAAGGAACCGTCCGCAGACTTGGTCGCCGCTGTGCGAGCCGGCCGAGAGACGCTGCTGCATCCCGAAGCGATTCAACGGTACAAGCCCATTCCTCCCGCGAATCCCCGTCTCCGAAAGCTGCTTGAGGACACAGTCGAGGAGGGTCAATGGAAACAGCTTTGGATGCCGCCATCTCTTCCGTATCTGGAACCGGCAGGTCCATTCGCAGGATCAGCAAAGTCGACCAAGTCGCTGGTCTTTTCGTCTTGGGTTGTTGTGCCGGACGCTATAGCGGCGATGTGTTCCTACGAGGCAACGCGACTCATGATGTCCGAGGAATCTGATCTCCCTTCGTACTCCGAGCTACATCGGTCTCGCGCTCGCCCTATTGCTTTTCGCCTACGGGGTGGCAAGCCGAGTGCTATGAATAACTTGCTGCTGCTGTATCCGAGTCCAACGCTGGCCGAGTTGGGAGATCCGCTCCGGCTAGCGCTGGAAGGGGGCGCAAACCGGATCACCTCAAATGTCGCAGTCCACGAGGTTGAGCAGCAGATACGGCAGCGTCTTGCCGAGGCGGGGATCGAGTTCGAGGTGGGCGACCGGCGGCAGCGCGATCAGCGTTGGTATCGGGCCGCACCCGCGCTGCTAGACAGGTGGCGGCGCGACCAGCGTTGGTACTGGGCCGCACCCGCGCTGCTCGACCAAAAATACCACCCCGAGACTACAAGGTGGGTGAAGGATCATTGGGGTCGGCGGGCAAACACGCCAGATGATGGCGCAGGCGACGGCGGACTTGCGCAGCACGTCATCGAGTTTGCTAGTGCGATGAATGGACAGCTTAGGCTTGGGCCTGCGCCGGAGGATCTCGTCAGAGTCTTGGCGCTGGTCGCGCTTGCCGGGCCCGCCGTCTGTGCGTATCGCGCGCTCCGTCGAATCACGGACTTGGACCTAGCTAATTGGCATTTGCTTCAAGGCGCTGCGGATGTCGCCCAAGGGTTACGTACCGTGTTCAACATGCCAGAGAGCATTGGCCTAGTCCGCGCTCAGTTGCCCGACTCCAGCAAGAGGTACTGGGAATCGGTCCTTCGCTACGCACTTGCGGGGAATCTCCAGGCAGTTTTTGACGAGTATGCCCATGTCCTGGAGGAGTCGCTTGGATTGATGGGACATCCGGCTGAAGACGTGGTAGACGGCATTTCCAAGGAGATGTCAAAAGCGCTCTCGCTCCGCACCTCGCAGGTTCGGATTGATGGCATCCGGTCTTTCGTCCCCGGTCAGTCAATCAAGATTGAGCCATTCAATGTCCGTACCCGGTTCGCCCTCCGATTCGGCGACTTGAAGAGCGAACGCGGCGAAGCCATCCAGCGGGCAGATACGGTAAGAAAGGCATTCAACTCGCCATTCTGGCCGTTCATTCTCGCTACGACCTCTATCGGCCAGGAAGGCTTGGATTTCCATACGTACTGCCACGCTGTGTATCACTGGAATCTGCCCTCGAACCCTGTCGACCTAGAGCAGCGAGAGGGGCGCGTTCATCGCTACAAGGGTCATGCCGTGCGGAAAAACGTTGCCGAGCGGTATGGTCTGGCCGGAATCCAACATGGCTTGGCCGACGGCGGTGGAAATGACCCCTGGAAAGTGCTATTCAAGAGGGCCAAGGAAGGGCGGTCGTCAGAATCGAACGACTTGGTTCCATATTGGATCTTCGATGAAGGTAGTGCTCGGGTGGAGCGCCGCGTGCCGCTGTTGCCCTTCAGCCGCGAAGTGGACCAACTTCAGCACCTGATTGGAAGTCTCGCTGTGTACCGACTCACGTTTGGCCAGCCGCGACAGGAGGATCTGGTCGAGCACCTGCGGCGGCGGCGAGGCGAGGTCGACGATGCCGTTGATCTGGACGAATTCCGGATTTCGCTGGAGCCGCCGCCGCCAGTTGGGTGAGTGGTCGTGGGTCACTCTGGGCCGAACTTAGAAGTAGAAAGGCTGCGCCCAAGTACTACTAAGCGCAGACAAGGAGGAAATCAACGTGAGAGCAACGGCGCTCTTGTCCGGCCTGGCGGTCCGGTTGGTATTGAGGTGGCAGCCTTCCTTTTTGTGCAAAATTGCACTTCACATTTAGGGATTGACATGCTTTACTTGGCAACAATCCGTACAACATAGGTATTCAGGAGCTTGTCATGCCACCCCTGGTTGTCCTGGTCGGTCACAATAGACAGGTAGCCCAGCATAATCACTAAACCGGAAAGCCATTTGCCTACGGTTTCCCGTACGAGCATCGTGAAAAAGCCCGGCGGGGTGCCATCTTCGCGTATGACGTACATGCCTAGCAGATTCTTGCCGGGCGTAGTCCCTTTGGGAAACAGGAACAATGCCCACACTGCGTAACCCATCCACAAACACATCGGGCCTACCACACCAACAAGCACGCCCGCAGCAGCAACTTCTTCCGATTCTCCTGCTGCCACGGCAATCGCTCCTGCGGATGCTCCTATGATCATGGACACGAGCGCGAAAACAAGCAGTCCCAATGGCAGAATCGAATCCATGAAGTAGGCACCCAGCCGACGTCCCGGCAATGCCAATTTGCCGAACTCCGGATTAACGGTGTTCGCGTGACAGATGCTGCACCAGCGGAGGCCGGGCTGTATTTGGATTTGGCAGGAAGGGCAGAGCATGATGATGTAGGTTGGTTAGAAGAACCGACGCGACAGGTGCCGGGCCATACCAGCATCATCATGCGAAAGTGAACGCGCGACCTGCGCGTGTAATGCCCCGCCTATTCAATGACCCAGGGAGCGACCCCAACCCGACTTCGCCATTTTATGACTCAAACAGTATAGGTAGACACATTCTCCACATATAAGAAAAGGGTGTACTCCCGCCTGGCTGGCACTACTTTTCTTCCGCCTGTCGCCTGCCTTAATCCTGGCGTAGGTAGCGCTGCCGATGCAGGCTGGGCGTGACGCCGCAGATCCGCGCTATCTGAGCCAGTTCTGCCCTTGGGCGCTCGTCCTGCACGTTGACAATCACCTGGCCTTGGGTGTCCTTTATGGTCGTCATCACCCGTTGCCAGGCGCTCAGCTTCTGGCGAAGCGTCTTCCAGCTGGTGTGGATGCCCTGCGCCTTCAAGCGTGTCCGGATCAGGTGCACGGCGTGATAGGCATACACGGCAATGCTGATGTGCGCGGCGATGCGTGCGTCCTTGCTGTGGTATAGCGGCCGCATCCCCAGTTCCGACTTCAACGAGCGGAAGGTGGCCTCCACCTCGGACAGTCGCCAGTACGTGGCTACAATGTGCTTAAGGTCCCATCCGTCTGACTGGTACGCAGTACGTAGCCCCCCAGGGCCCCGTCGGCCTCTTCCCACTGCGTCTTGCGTGCAAACTTCACGGCTTTGGCGTTGGGGCCACTCCCTTCTACAACCGTCACTTCGTACTGATGAGATACGCGGGCATAGCGCTCTTTTATGCGTCCGACCTGCTCTACGACCTTCTTGAGCCGCTTGGTATGGTAGGGCTTCTGCAGCCCTTCGTGCAGCGAGGTGAGGGCCGCTTCCAGTAGCGTGCGCCGGCGCTGGAGGATCTGCTCTTCCTTGTGCTTTCTGGCTTCGCTGACGGCATAGAGCAGCATTTCCTGCTTCGTTTGCTGCAACTGCCACACGCGTACGGCATGACCAGCCTGGGTGGTCAGCGTACTGTCAGGCTCCCGCTCTGGCGGCAGGGGCCGCCGGCCGCGGTGCACGCAGATCCAGTCGTAGCCCTGTTCTGCCAGCCAGGACACGTTCGCTTCCGTAGCGATCCCTGCATCCATGATCACCGTCGGCTTCTGGCCGTCCACGCTGGCGTTCAGACGCTCGATAGCGTCCTGCAGCGTGCCGGGCTCCGAGACGTTGCCGGGCAAGATCTCGCAGGTGCGCGGGAAGCCCGCGCCATCGAGCACCAGCCCGAGCGTGACCAGCGGACAATCGGAACGCTTTTGCTTCGAACGTCCGTAGGCCAGGTACTCGCCGTGCTGTTGGCCATGATAATGCGTGTTGGTAACAACGTGGAATCAAAAGCGCCATTCCGTCTGGATCGTGTCATTGCCCGGCCTTCACGGTGAATCATTTGAAAATGATCATATACGTATTGTATCTTATGATACATGAAGCGAGCGTCCCTAACCGAACGCGCCGCGCGCGTGGCCACAGCCCAAGCGCTCTGCCAAGAGCACAGCGCTACGGAGGTGGCGCGCATGCTGGCGGCCCGGTACGCGCTCTCGAGAGCGCAGGCTTGGCGGTATGTCCGCGCGGCGCAGGAGGATTCTTCTCTGGCTCGTGCCGAGGCTACCGCGCCCCTGAACGTCCGGATCCCCGCGGCCTTACTCGCACGTGTGCGTGCCCGGGCGCGCCATACCGGCGTGAGCCTCGGTGTACTGGTGGCCCGGGCCCTGGCACGCTTGTTGGACAACGATCCACCGTGAATGGGCCCCCTTCGCCTGTTATCCGTACCGAACCGGCTGGCGCACCAACGCCTGGAGCAGGCCTACGCGCTGCTGGTGCAACACCGAACCTCACGGCGCAAGGCAGCGGCGCATGAAGCACGAAGCACAAAAGATTGCGGCAGCCTACGTGCGCGTCTCGAGCGAAAGTCAGCGGCGGCAGCAGACCATTGAGAGCCAGCTCGAGGCGGTACTCACCAGTGCGCGTGAACTGGGCTGGACCATCGCGCCGGAGTTGATCTTCACCGACAACGGCTACAGCGGTGCGAGCCTGGATCGTCCCGGTCTGGACGCTGTGCGCGACCAGGTCGCCCAAGGTGCGCTTGCGTATGTGCTGGCCTTGTCGCCGGACCGGGTCAGCCGCAAGTTTGCCTATCAGGTACTGCTGCAGGAAGAGTTCGAGCGCTATGACACGAAGCTCGTGTTCGTGGAAGCGCCCGAGGAGGCGACGCCGCAGCAAGTGCTGCTGCGCCAGATCCTGTCCGTACTGTCCGAGTATGAACGTGCGCAGATGGCCGAACGCTCGCGCCGAGGCAAGATTTATCGGGCACGCCAGGGCTCCCTGAACATGATCAGCCGGCCCCCGTACGGCTATGACCTGATCCGCAAGACGGAGACCTGTGGAGCACAGCTGGTGATCAACGCGGCCGAAGCAGCGGTGGTACGTCTGATTTTCTCGCTGTATATCCAGAAAGGCGGCACGATGACGACGGTAACGCGCAAGTTGCGCGCCTTGGGCTACGTGCCCCGGCATGGGAAGCATTGGAGTATATCCACGGTGGCGGTCATCCTGCGCAACGAGGCCTACATTGGCAGGGCCGCCTACCAGAAGACGATGAGCACGGGCCGTCGGGCTCGGCGCAATCGCATCGGACGCAGCAAGAAGGGGGCCGTCCGGCGTTTGCACGGGCGCACGACTCGTCCGCGCGAAGAATGGATCGTCCTGCCGGTGCCCGCCATCGTAGATGAGCAGACCTTCCAGCGTGCGCAAGCGCAACGCAAGACGAACCGGCGCTTCTCCCCCCGCAACACGCGCACGCCTACGCTCTTGCAGGGACTCTGTGTCTGTGCGCAGTGCGGGTATGCGATGTCACGCCACGCTCCCAAAGGCAGGCGCAACCATTACTACCGGTGTTTGGGGACCAACTCCTGGCATTTTCCTGACGGCGCGGTCTGTGACAACCCTTACGCCAATGTCCAGGATCTCGACGAAGCGGTGTGGAATGCGGTGATGGAGGTGCTCAAGAGCCCCGACCTCATTCAGAACGAGATTCGTCGTCGCATCCAGGCGGCAAGGGACCAAAGTCCTGTACAGCGCCGTATGGACGAATTGCAGAAGGAGCGCGCCCAGTGTGAAGCAAAAAGCCGGCGGCTGATTGACGCGTACCAGGAAAGTCTGCTCAGTCTGGATGCGTTACGTACGCGAACCGGACCGTTGCGTACGCGTCAGCGGGCGATTGAATCCGAGCTCAAAACGCTGCAGGCCCAGGAGCTGGATCGCTCGACAACCCTGACGCTTGCCCATAGTGTGCAGCAATTCCTGGCGCGGATGTCCGAAGGCGAAAAAGCATTGTCCATCACGGAGCGTCAGCAGCTGATTCGACTACTGGTTAGCGAAGTACGCGTCGGCAAGACCGACGTCACGGTGTGCCATTGCATACCGCTCACGCCTTCAGCAGACCCCGACGCGGCACCAGGCTCCAGTCCGCCGCCGCGATCGAGCGACAGCGCCGCGGAACTTTTGATTCCACGTTGTGGTCAGGTCATAAAAAACAACGGTCTCCGGCAGGCTCAAGAGCGTCCGCTCCTTTTGGAAGAGCGCTTGCTGAATCGCCTGGTTGTGCTCCCAGAGCAGGTCCCCAATGCGGTACAGCTTCGCTAACGACACTTTCCTGCCGGGACGTAGTCCCAGCAGGTCCAGCGTCGTCGACCTGCTTTGCAACCACTGAAGCGTGGCCCGTTCGCTGTTGGGATGCAGCATGCGTGCGACCACCAGGGCTACGGCCAGACGCGCGTCGCGCTCCTTGGCACCAGCCTGGATCAACGTGTCTTTCAGTCCCAGATCCTCGAGCGCCTGAAGGCAGACGCGCTCTGCACCCACGCTGCGGGCATGCTCCGGGTGCTCAAGGGAGTCCATGTCCACCGTCATGACGCTGTCAGGCTCACCCTCCGGCTTCGCGTGTGCACCTATGCCGCGTGCGCGCAGCTGCGCGACAATGGCTTCGGCCGTGTGCTGCAGGTCGGGATCGAACACGAGCGTCGGCTGCCCCTGCAACAAATTCTCTATGTGCAGCACCAAGGCGCCCCACTGCTCACGGGGCGTGTCAAAGTGGACGCCCAGGTTCAGCAGGGTCGACTGGCGCACCTTCCCGCCGATGCGGTCGCTGCGTACCAGGCGGTAGCTGTGTCGCGCTTCACCTTTCTTTGCGTGGGTCTTGGTCGCCCGTATGTACATGGGGTCTGCAGGTCAATGCCGGCTCTAATATAGTGCATGGGCGCACCTGTAGCAAGTCCCCACCAACAATCCTGGCACTACAATGGCCTTTTTCAGCCGAATACGTTCAACTTCACGCATTCTTCACCGTAGAGCCCCGAAAAACGGCGCAAAAGGGCCTGAAATGGGGGGAAGTGGACTGGGAGTACCTGTTTTAGCCCCCCTGGGGCAGCAGCGAGTTCCCAAAATGGCGAAGTTGGGCCAAGAGTGGAATGGCTATTCTATTCAGCGGGTAGCCCGACTCGTGTCGAACTTCAGCGATGACACTGGCGACCAGAATATGCGGGACAGTTAGTCGAAAGGACTAACTATATCTACAAAAAATGTTCTAGAAGCTATAGCGAGGCAGCTAGCCTAGGTCGATGTGCTGCGGGATGTCGAGGCAGGCCGTCGGTCCGGATGGTCTTTGGATGCTTTCTTGGTGAAGGGCGTCTTGATGCCAGCCTTAAGCTGCGCCTCGCGAAACATATCCCGGAAGGCCCGGCGCGCAGCAGCTTCTAGGCGGGAGAAAGAGATGTCGGGTGGCGTGGGCTTCATGGGGCTATTCGGCTGGTGAGAGTTGCATGTCCAACAGCTTGTCGCGAAGAACGATGGCGAGGACACCACGGACATCCTTGTCCTTGATTCCCCGCTCGTATGCGACCTTCTTTACCGCTTTCTCTAGCTGAGACGTCAGTTCGGACTTGGTGTACCCAAAGCAATACTCTTGGATCTCGTAAGCCTCTTTGCCCTGAACCTGATCTTGCAAGATTGCGGCAACTTCGTTTGCCCATGTGTAAGCGCCTAGGTCCTTGGCTATGCCTTCGCCGTATTCCGTTAGTCCTAGTGGGCTATGACGCAAAAAAATAGCTGGGGGCACGCGCCCGAATTGCGCCTGCAGCCAGCTATCTATGCTAGTGATCCGCTCCGAGAGCTTGGATATGGTTGTCATTATTGCCTCGAACTGCTTGTCAATCGCCTCGAATCTTTTGTCCAAGTCCGATTTTAGGTCTCTGCGAATCATCCACCACAACCCCATGAAAATAGAAGCCGTAGTGACGATAGTAAAAAAGAGATCCCAGTTCACGTGCCCTCCAAGGTCTTAGACGAACAGGATTCCAACCCGTTAACGGTACGGAGTCATGACCGAGTTGTTCAACTGGAAGCGGTTCCAATAAGCTGTTGGTACGTCATCACCCATCCTTGCACGGTGAATGTCATTCGATCCAGTATGGGTTCGTGGTGCATGTTGAACCGCCCGCAGGTCTGGTTGACATAGCGGTGCATCTGCTTGTGGCTCCAGTGATGATGCGTGTGGCAGGAGCGCTTCAATATAGCCCAAAAGGATTCGATGGTGTTAGTGTGAACGGTGGGGTTGTCCGGATCAACGTATTGGCGTGCGCCATGCCTGACCCACGCGTGGCTGAACGCCCGACGCAGAGTGCCGTATCCCTTGTGTTCGTCGGTGTGCACGATGGATCCGCGCCGAACGAAACCCATCAACGTCTTACTGTCCGTTGCGACCACGGGCGTCGCCACAACCTTGCCGCTGCGCTGGATTGCGCCTACGACCGGTACCTTGTCCACACCGCCACGGCCGGCGCGCAGCTTCTTCTTGCCATGCTTGTTCTTTCCCTTGCCGCCCACGTAGGTCTCGTCGATCTCTACGGTGCCGTGCAGCTTGCCCAACCCTTCCAGGTTGAACCCTTGCCGGATCTTGTGCATGAGCGACCACGCGGTCTTCTGCGTCACGCCGATCAGGTCTGCCAGCTTGTAGCTAGACAGGCTCTTGGGCGCGCCGGTCATCAGGAACACCGCCACCACCCACTTCTGCATAGGCAGTTTGCTGTGCTGCAGCACCGTGCCAATTCTAACGCTGAAGTAGTCGCGGCAGCTCGTGCACCAGTAGGGCATGGGCATGCGCGCCGGCACGCGGCTGGTCTGGGTACTTCCACACTTCGGGCAGTATCTTTTGATTCCGGGCCACAGGATGGACTCCAGCCGGGAAGTTGCGGCAGCTTCGCCAGGAAACCTCGCTAGCAAGTCAAATAACGACGTCGGTGTTGCGGGTGCTACGTTAAGGCATTATACACCCATTAATCAGGCAACAACCGTGCCAAGTTATGTATATTAATCCCCAAATTTACTCCTTAAACAACGCTCCCGACCAAATGCTGGCTTTGGCACCACAAGTGGGATGTGGCGAGTGGCTCAGGCCTCTCCGGCACCACTGTTTCGGTGTGCAAAAACCCGCACCTGGCGGCGCTTTGGTCGCGGTACTGAGGCAAGCATAGTTGCCCTAACCGATTATTCATTGCCTGACGAGCTTGCCCGGACCTTTTGGATCAGTCCCAGTCCTATCTCATGCGCGTTCGCTCGTCCCAGATCGGGACAGTGAGCTCATAGTCACCGAAGCCGGTCGCGTCTACGAAAACGTACTGCCGGCCGATTCGGTAGTAGTACCAGACTTCATAGGGCTCTGCATTGAAGCTGAAGGTCTGGCGGTGTGTGTCCTCGGGACTGCCATGTACGATCAGGACATGCCCTCGATCGGTTTGCCATCCCGGCCGGACCGACGTAAACCGCTGGGTCGCGACGTTCACGCGATAGAAGTACTCCTCCATTAGTTCGTTGCGCTCGGTCTGCGGCGTGGGATCACGTTTCTGCCAGAATTCATCAAAGAGCCGTCGTCGTTGCGCTTCTGTAGCGCCGCTGCGAATGCCCTGCAGCTCACGCCGTGAAGCGGCGTAGACCATCTGTTCAATTGCCAGGTCCAAATCACTCAGGTGCACGGCAAGCCCCGTCCATCGCGACACTACCACACGTTCGCTTACATCGCTGTAGTCTCCATCCTGCACGCGGACTCGCACCCTATAGCTGCCAACTCCGAGGTCGGACATTGGAAACAAGGATACCATCTGGTGTCGTCCACCGCGAACCTCGACCTCTGATGTGTCAGAAAAAACCGCCTTGGACTCGCGTCCCAGACCAGCATTACCGTATCCGCGAATGTTGCGACGAATCGGCACGAGGTCCCGGATCATCGTCACGGTGCGAGGCAAGTCCGTGTACATCTCGAAATAGACTTCGAAGGACAGCGCATTGCCACTTAGCACACTGCTGACCCGCGGGTAGATCGTCTTGGACTCATGGTCGTAAGAATCCAGCAGCACAATGCCACTCACCGCAAGCGGCCGGTCAAGGTCGCGCACCTCGACCGAAAGCTCCCGAAACAGCGTTTCTCCCGCATTGCGATCGGCAACCTGGAACGATACCAGGTACTTCCCGGGATCCAGCTGCAGAGAGTGCGTGGTGATGTCGTGCTGGGCGGTCGACTCCGTCTGTGCAAACACCGGCACAGTGATGCTCCGGTCCCAGATAGGCGACTGCATAATAAAGGTCGGACGGCCACGCTCGTCCAGCGCGCTTATCTCGGCTGATACCTGATATCGGGCGGTGAAGCCTAGCGGTCCACTGACGAAGTTGAGCTTGCTGTATGGAATCTGAGTGTAAAGGTCGAGCTGCGACCGGCCCTTGTCGTCGGCAGGTCGCATGCTAACAGCATCGACCGCGACCGTTACTTGGTCCTGCTGCTGCGCCCACAGGGGGGCGATACCGATAGTGCCCAGAAACAAAAGGACGGCCGCACGGAACGTATAGCAACGGTGCATTTCGATTGCCGCAAATAGTTATACGGAGAGCGCTGCTACAAAGCGGTGCGCATCAAACACCTGCAGATCATCCAGCCCCTCGCCCACGCCAATGTACTGAACGGGAACCTTGAGTTCATTTGAGATGCCAATTATGATGCCACCCTTAGCGGTGCCATCCAACTTAGTTATTACCAGACCTGTGACATCTACGCTTTTTGTGAATTGCTCGGCCTGGCGCATCGCGTTCTGACCGATGGCGGCATCCAGGACCAGCAGCACTTCGTGCGGCGCTCCTTGAAGCACTCGCCCAATGACGCGCTTGATCTTGGAAAGCTCATCCATAAGGCCGGTCTTGGTATGCAGGCGCCCGGCTGTGTCAATAAGCACCACATCGACGCCGCGGGCTACGGCGGAGTGCACAGTGTCAAAAGCGACAGAGGCAGGGTCCGAACCCTGGCGCTGCTTAATCAGCGCAGCTCCGGCGCGGTCGGCCCACACTTCAAGCTGTTCGATAGCCGCAGCCCGAAACGTGTCGGCGGCTCCAATGACCACGCTGCGACCGGCCCGGGCGTAGTGGTGAGCCATCTTGCCTATGGTAGTGGTCTTGCCTACGCCATTAACGCCCACGACCAAGATAACGTGCGGGCTGCCCTTCAGCGGGGAGTCAAAGCCCTGGTGGCGCTGCCCGTGCAGCAGGCGAGCTATCTCGTCACGAATCAATGACGCCAATCCTTCTGACGAAACATACCGATCCCGCTTTACACGTTCCTGGATGTGGCGAATGATGTCGAGCGTCGTCTTAACACCGACATCGCTTGTGATAAGCACTTCTTCGAGCTCATCCAGAACGGTATCGTCCACCGTGTCTTTGCCGCGGACCAGGCGTTTGACCTTTCCGAAGAAGCTGATTCGCGTCTTCTCCAGGCCACGTTCCAGGCGCTCCTGGTCTTTCTTCTGTTTTCGTCCAAACACGAGACTACGAGGTTGGCCCGACCTTCGAGCGCAACTTGAGGTATCGAAGGAGATACTGAACGAGCGAGAGCACCATGAGCGTCACGGTGGCCCATAGGCAGAACTGCATCACGGGTGCGTCGGCGCGTAGCACGGCCGCGAAGAAGGTGATGCCTGCGGCGGTGACTGCCGCCTTGCCCAACCACAGGCTTGCTTGAATTTTCCCCATGCCACGCATGAGCAAGGTGCCGCCAGCTACAATTAGTATATCCCGAACGGCAATTACGCCTACAAACCATAAGGGCAAAAGCCCGTCAAGAATCAGAGCAACGCCGATTGTGAGGACTGCAATCTTGTCTGCTATCGGGTCAAGCACCTTGCCCCATCCAGTAGCTGTACGGGTCCATCGGGCAACCTGACCATCAAACCAGTCCGTGGCGCCACACACTACCAGTAGACCCGCCACCAGCCAAGCTTCTGCGCCCCGCATAATCAGTACCGCAATCGGCACAGCAAGCGCTACCCTCGAAAGGCTAAGAATATTGGGTATCGTCCAGAATGCACCTAAGTGTGCAGTCATCCCCAGCAGCCGTCTTTTTCGTGATTATCCCGCACAAGTCAAACGATGAGTGGTCACCATTGTTTTTGCGGCACCTTTGCAGCGCGTTCCTAGTTCAAATTGGCTATGCATGGCCTGAGGCTCGTCGGATCGCGATTGGAGATTCCTTAATGCACGGCATCCCAAGGGGTAAGTCATGCGTGTGACACTGCCCGATCTTCAGGCTCTGTTGCGAGAGCGCATCCTTGTCATTGATGGCGGGATGGGCACCATGGTGCAGGGCCATCAGCTAACAGAGGGCGACTTTCGTGGCACCCGCTTTGCGGACCATCCGCAGGCGCTGAAGGGCAACATTGACCTGCTGTCACTGACGCAGCCGGATGTCATAAAGTCTGTGCATGCGTCTTACCTGGAAGCGGGCGCGGACATCATTCTCACCAACACGTTCACCGCGACCAGCATTTCGCAGGCGGACTACGGCACTGAGGCCTATTGCTACGAGCTTAACGTGGCGTCGGCACGCTTGGCACGCGAGGCGGTGAAGCAGGCCAAAGGGCCTGCGCGCTTCGTGGCGGGGTCCATGGGACCGCTCAACAAGACGTTATCGCTTTCCCCCGTAGCAGGGGACGCCAGCGAACGTGCAATGACCTTTGATGAAGCGGCAGCGGCCTACGCTGATCAGGTGAGTGGGCTCCTTGATGGCGGTGTCGACATTTTGCTTGTAGAAACCGTATTCGACACGCTAAACGCCAAGAGCGCACTCTACGCGATCTCTGACGTGTGTTGTGCCAAGGGTGTCCGCGTGCCGGTGATGATTAGCGGCACCATTGCGGACATGAGCGGCCGCACGCTCTCCGGGCAGGGCGTCGAGGCGTTCTGGATCTCTGTTGCCCACGCGCCAGAGCTACTGTCCGTAGGCTTGAACTGCGCCCTGGGTTCCGCCCAGATGCGGCCCTACCTGCAGGAACTCGCACGGCTCGCCACCGTGCCGACAAGCCTGTACCCCAATGCGGGACTGCCCAACGCATTCGGCGGTTACGACGAAACTGCAGAATTCATGGCTGATCAGCTCTCCAGCTACGCCGAGGCCGGGTGGTTGAACCTGGCCGGTGGCTGCTGTGGCACCACGCCCGATCATATCCGTGCCATTGGGGCCGCTGTACGGCGCCACGCGCCGCGTGCGGTGCCGCAGGCTAATCGCACTCTGCGGCTTAGCGGGCTGGATCCGTTGGTGTTTCGACCGGACCTCAACTTTGTCAATATCGGAGAGCGCACGAACGTCAGCGGGTCGCGCAAATTTGCTCGGCTGATCCGCCAGAATATGTACGATGAGGCTCTGTCGGTGGCCCGACAGCAGGTCGAGGATGGCGCCCAGATGATCGACGTCAACATGGATGATGCGATGCTTGAGGGCGAGACCGCCATGGTGCGCTTCTTGAACCTCGTGGCGTCAGAGCCTGAAATCGCACGCGTTCCGATCGTTATCGATTCGTCAAAGTGGTCCGTGCTCAAGGCTGGCTTGCGGTGCGTGCAGGGCAAGGGCATACTCAATTCAATTTCACTGAAGGAAGGTGAGGATGTGTTCCGCCAGCAGGCAGCGGAAGCGCGGCGCTTTGGTGCGGCCGTCATCGTTATGGCCTTTGACGAAGCGGGTCAGGCAGACACGCTCCAGCGTCGCAAAGATATCTGCCGCCGCGCCTGGGGCATACTGACCCGCGAAGTGGGTTTTCCTGCGGAAGACATCATCTTTGATCCCAACGTCTTTGCAGTAGCTACGGGGATTGAAGCCCACAACAGGTATGCGATAGACTACATTGATGCGACTCGGTGGATCAAGCAGCACCTGCCGGGAGCACGTATCTCCGGCGGTGTGAGCAACATCTCGTTTTCGTTTCGCGGCAACAACGTCGTGCGCGAAGCCATGCATACGGCCTTCCTTTACCATGCCGGCAAGGCCGGGATGGATATGGGCATTGTCAATGCAGGGCAGATAGAGGTCTATGAGGAGATAGATCGCTCGCTCCTCGAGGCGATAGAAGACGTGCTGTTTGATAGGCACCCCGGAGCGACGGACCGACTGATCGCACTGGCTGAAGCGATGCGGCAAAGCCCATCGGAACGCAATATCGTGCGCAGCCAGTGGCGGGAGGCCCCCGTGGAAGCACGCCTGCGCCATGCGCTCCTCAGAGGTGTCACGGAGCACATAGAAGAGGATGTGGAAGTGGCTCGCCTGCAGCATCCTACGCCGCTTGCGGTGATTGAAGGTCCCCTGATGCATGGTATGGATGTGGTAGGGGACCTCTTTGGGGCAGGAAAAATGTTTCTGCCCCAAGTGGTAAAGAGCGCGCGCGTGATGAAGAAGGCCGTAGCGTACCTGATGCCATTCATTCTTGCCAGCCAAGAGGGCCGCGAGGCGGCACTGGCGAAGAAGAGAGTCGTAATGGCAACCGTGAAAGGCGATGTGCACGACATTGGCAAGAACATCGTGGGCGTTGTTCTGCAGTGCAACGGCTATGACGTGATAGATCTCGGTGTCATGGTGCCAAGCCGCACCGTGCTGGAGAAGGCGCGAGAACACCGGGTAGATGCAATTGGCCTGAGCGGCCTTATCACTCCATCGCTGGATGAGATGGTGCATGTCGCCCAGGAGATGGAGCGCCAAGGGTTCACGTTGCCGCTACTCATTGGCGGAGCCACCACTTCGGCGCTGCATACCGCAGTCAAGGTTGCACCCCAATACAAGGGCCCCGTCGTTCATGTCCTGGACGCTTCTAAGAGCGTGTCGGTGGCGGCCAGCTTGTTTTCGAACACGCGGCGCGCAGGGTTCCTGGCGACTGTGCGCGCGGACCAGGAGTCCATCCGGACTCGCCATGCCTCGCGTCGGCGGCGCGCGTCGTACCTCACGCTGAGTGCGGCACGCCGGAATCGATTTGTCGCGGGTTCGAACGCAAATATCGTCCGCCCACGTTGCTTAGGAGTGCACGAGTTTCTGGACTATCCACTGGAGAAACTGCGCGCGTATATCGACTGGACACCGTTCTTTGCGACCTGGGAGCTCAGAGGCAAGATGCCACGCATCCTAGACGACCCGGCCAAGGGGCCGCAGGCGCGCCGCCTTTATGCTGACGCCAACGCGTTGCTGGACAAGCTTCTCCGTGCCGGAAGCGTGCAGGCGCACGGGGTCATCGGGCTCTGGTGCGCCAGACGCGCGGGAGACGACATTGCGCTCTACGAGGGGGACACGCGCATCGCAACGCTACATACGCTGCGGCAGCAGGCCAAAAAGACGCGCGGTCGGCCTAACAGGGCACTTGCAGACTATGTAGCAGGCGACATGCCGGACTATGTCGGGGCCTTTGCGGCAGGCATCCGTACAGGTACGCTGGTGGAAGACTTCAAGCGCGACCACGACGACTATAACGCCATCATGGTCAGCGCACTGGCGGATCGCCTGGCAGAAGCCTTTGCCGAGCGCCTGCATGAGCGGGTTCGCAAGGAATACTGGGGCTATGCGGCGACGGAATCACTTTCGAATGCCGACTTGATTCTGGCGCGCTATCGAGGGATTCGGCCTGCTCCCGGCTACCCTGCCTGTCCGGATCACACGGAAAAGCGTACCTTATGGAAACTCATGAATGTGGAGAAAGCCGTCGGAATCCGGCTCACCGAGAGCCTGGCTATGTATCCTGCTGCCTCCGTGTGTGGCCTGTACTTGGCGCATCCCGATGCGGAGTACTTCGACGTGGGCCTGGTAAGCCGCGATCAGGTGGCGGACTACGCCGGGCGCAAAGGCTTTGCCACGCAAGAAATGGAATACTGGCTCAGCCCGCGACTTAACTACGAGCCCAAGCCCGTGAAATAACCTTTATGTCCAGCCCCTTTTTTGCTCTTACTACACGCCGCCCGGCAGCCGTTGATGCGCTACGCGCGCACAGGGTTTCTGCACTGACGCAGCTTGCTACCGTGGTGCTTTTTGCTATGCTCACCGCGCTTGGCGCCCAGGTGCGGATATACCTGTGGGAAGTACCGGTGACGTTGCAGACCATCTTCGTTTACGGGGGCGCCCTCTGCCTGGGTGCACGCAACGGTTTCCTGTCTATTCTGCTGTATGTGGCGCTGGGCCTGGTACTGCCAATTTATGCCGGGGACGGCTACGGCATAAGCTATTGGCTCACTGCAGTGAGCGCCGGCTATCTGCTAGGCATGCCCCTGGCGGCTTTGGTGGCAGGACGTCTTTCGCGCCGTTGGAACTCGGTGACGGGCAGCCTGCTGTCGCTCGTTGGCGGTTCATTGGTGCTCTTCTCATGCGGTGTCGTGTGGTTGCACTATGCGGCGGATCATGCGTCATGGATGGAGTCGTTGGATAAGGGCTTTTTGCGCTTCGCGGTCATAGATGCGGCCAAGATTTTGTGCGTTGCTCTGCTGTACCAGCTTGTGCGCCGCTTTCGGTAACAGGATTGTACTCCTGATACTTTTGGCCACTTGTGGCGCGCTACCTGCGACGGTTAGGGCGCAGCCTGGGCCCAGCGTGCTGGATGACCCGGCGGTGCGCCAAGTGGCCAAGGAGGGCCTCGACCTGCTGTACAACATGCAGTTTGACGAGGCAGCGTCCCGCTTCGACGAGATCAGCCGACAGGTGGATGACCATCCCATTGGGCCATTTCTGGAGGCGCTCACGCTCTGGTGGGAAGTACTCATAGATCTTTCCGATACGCAGCACGATGAAGCGTTCTATGCTGCCATGGCAGAGGTCATTGATCGCTGTGACGCGCGGCTGGCGGTAAGTGCGGAAGACTTCGATGCGAAGTTCTTCAAAGGCATGGCGCTGGGATTTCGTGGGCGACTGCGTTCCAATCGGCGTGACTGGATACGTGCTGCAGCCGACGGGAAGCGAGCGATGGACTACGTACTGGCGGTAGCGCGGGCTGACACTACAAGCCATGATTTTGTTCTTGGTCCTGGGCTTTACAACTACTATGCTGCCATCATTCCGGCACGCTTTCCTCTTGTCAGAGCGATCACGACGTTCTTGCCAAAGGGCAACCGGGAACTTGGTCTTGCCCAGATCGGGCGAACGGCGACCCATGGTTATTTCATGCAGACGGAAGCCATTTACTTCCTGCTGCAAATCTACTATCTCTACGAAGCTGACTACCGTGCCAGTGTCGAGTATGTCTCCATGCTACGCGCGCGGCACCCCGGCAATTCATTCTTTCACACGCTCGAAGGCCGCATTTACGCACGGTGGGGCAGCTGGTCACGCTCCGATACCGTGTTCGCATCCGTTCTGGATTACTACCGCCGCGGTACACGGGGCTACACGGCGCCAGCAGCGGAGCAGGCCCTATACTACTTGGCGCGCGGGCGTATGGCCAAGCAGGACTACGAAACTGCCGTCAGCTACCTGCTGTCACTCGAAGCCCTCTCCGCACGGCTGGACCAGCATACCTACTTTAAGGTGATGGGCCGACTACAACTGGGAATGGCGTACGATGCCTTGGGTCGGCGGACACGCGCTGTGGAACGCTATGAGCAGGTGCTGGCCATGAAGGAATGGGGCAATTCACATGCGCGAGCTCAGCGGTACTTGGAGCAGCCATTCGGGTCAAACCAGTGATCAAGCGCGCCAGTTCAGCTTAGTTTTAATGTGCAAGCGGCCATGAGTGCGGCGGGGATGTGAGCTATCGTTGGTTTCCGGGATTCACCGTCGAGGCCGGCTGGCCTCTGCTCCATTTGCCAAAACCCACAAAACAATGTGCCTTCGTCGTAACATACGGCCCGCCACACCAGAGCTATCCCGCTACAATGTGGCAACCGCAAGACGTGTTCTGCACTACGCACCCTGGGCGGCTGTATCCGTCGCGGTTGCGTGGCAAACTGCGCACCAGTGAAATACTTCACGACGGGGCACTGCGCCGGTTGGACATGTTGCATTTCTTGTCCGCCAGGCTCACTGAGGGAGGCGGCTACGATCCCTGGTGGCTTTGCCTTCCATGCACCCGTTTTGACGGATCCGCACATGCTCTCTGCGCTGAATTCGGACAGGCGGCCCGGCTACCAAGCCGGTTCGATCAAGTCCGCTGAGCCGCCGTGTACCGACCCGCACATGCGTTGGTGTGGAAAGGAAGGGATCCTGTGGCTCCGCCCTGTACCGATCGATCGTTAGCGAAAAGGAGGGCACGCGCTTGGAGTGCGTGTCACCGAGCTGCGACGGGCATAGTCAAGAACAAGTCGGCAAGTGTCGCAAATGAGATACGCAGCCTGCAGAACATGATCGTCTCTCGGCTGGGGCGCGCAGGTGCGGCTTGAGCTGCGATGCGCCTCAATCGCCACGGCATGATTCTGGAGCAGTGATCCTATCAGGCCGGAAGCGCTGGTGGATTGGCAATGAGGGTAACCGCAACAATCACTACGCAATTGTGTAGCCGTTACGGTGTGGTGCCAAGCGAGCCAGTCACCTATTGGTGCGCGCGTGCGTTTGCGAAGCGTGTGGCCTGGTGCTTCATCGTGACCGGAACGCCGCGCGGAACATCCGTGATCAAGCGCTTTAGGAGCTTGAGCCGGGCGAATACAGCGCGCACGCCAGTGATTGAATTATTGCGGACATCAGTCCTTTCTTTGTCCGCACAACCAGCCAAGAGAGACGCCGCATAGCGTCGCACTAGCCATTTGACCATGATGAAAACCCTCGGATGCGTAGCATTCTGCCTGCTCATTAGCACATCGGCCCTGGCCCAGTCGGGCACAGACCCGATTTTGGCAACGGACCTGCTCAAGATCCGACAGCTAGGAAGCGTCACCGCTTCGCAGGACGGGCGCTTTGTGGCTTACACTGTACGCAGCATTGTAGAAGACGAGGAGCAGGGCTACCGGTATCAATCCCAGATATGGATCGCCAATGCCTCCAGGGGGGAGGCGCCACGGCAACTCACGTATAGTGACGAGGGAGCAAGCGTGCCCACTTGGCACCCCGATAGCGACCGCCTGGTTTTCGTCAGGTCAGTAAAGGGAGTGGAGCAACTCTTTGAGATTTCAGTGTATGGTGGGGAAGCGCGGCAACTCACCGACTTTGAGCATGGCACAAGCCGGCCGCAGTGGTCTCCCGACGGTAGGCGTCTGTTGTTTTCGGCGTCGCTGTCCGAGACCGAGATAGCGCAAGAGACCGGGAACGACCCAGTCTGGTCGGATGAACGCCCCATGCGGGAACGAGGAGATACCGACCAAGCAGCGCCAGACCCGAATGAATCGTTGGCGTCCGTGCGGGCTTGGCTAGGCGAAAACGCCCAAGAGTCCAACCCGCGCGTATTTACGCGGCTGAACCTGCAGGGCGAGCGTGAACTGAAGACCCAGGGGGACTACAACCACTACTTTGTAGCCGAGGTGAATGGCGACGAAGTGGCGATTTCCATGGTGACTCGTGGCTTCTATTCATTCAGTGACGCAGTTTGGATGCCTAACAGTCAGCAGTTGGTCCTAAGTGGATATCCCCAGAATGCGGTCCACCCCGACCGCGAGCGCGACAGAGATCTGTATCTCACCGACATCTATGACCGGCGAATCCACCGGCTACTTGACATCAGCAAATACGGCCTGTCGGCACCGACGGTGTCGCCGGACGGCAAATTAATCTCATTCTTGGCACGTGATCTGGAAGATCCAGGCTATGCCCAGACGGAGCTTGGCCTCTATGCGCTTGATGGCCAGTCCGCGCCGGAAATGCTTACGCTCGACTTCGACCGTAACGTCGGCAACGTGCACTGGTCTGCTGACAGCTGGTTTGTGTATTTCACGGCTCCGTCCGATGGCGGCTTTCCTCTGTTTCGGATTATGGTCAACGAAAGCAAGCCGGCCATGCCTACGCCGCAGCCGGACACGACTGCGGCGGACAGTCTGGCGCCAGCGCCCATACTGATCCCGGCACGCGACTCCTATTACCGGGGTGAGCTGATTCGCCGCGGCCTGCGCGTGGACCGCATGACCAGGCTGGAACATGGCATACGCAGCTACGATCTGACGCGGGCCACGGCATTTTTGGTGCGGACGGAGGTGCTGAATCCCTTCGAGTTGTATTCGTCCACGATGGACTTCCGCGGGCAGCGGCGCATGAGCGACCACAATGAATCCTGGCTGCAGGACAAGCGGCTGAGCCTTCCGGCTACGCGCTACCTGCAGCGTGACTCGTTGCAGTTGCAGTACTGGGTGATGCCGCCGGCCTTCCAGGAGCCGGGCCAGACCTACCCGCTCCTGGTTGCCATCCACGGTGGGCCTGCGTCAATGTGGGGGCCGGGAGAGGCGACGATGTGGCACGAGTTTCAGTTTCTAGCAGCCAAAGGGTACGGCATCGTTTACTGCAACCCGCGTGGCTCAGGCGGCTACGGCCATGGCTTCAGGTCAGCCAACTTTCAGGACTGGGGTGATGGCCCGGGCGGCGATGTCCTGGCGGCGGCCACGGAAGTGTCCCGCAGACACCGGTGGGTTGACGCGAACCGCCAAGTGATTACGGGCGGCTCGTATGCGGGCTATCTGACTGCGTACATTGTAACGCAGGACCATCGCTTTAAGGCGGCCGTAGCCCAGCGCGGCGTATACGACCTGGCCACCTTCTTTGGAGAAGGCCGCGCGTGGCGCCTGGTGCCCAACCACTTCGGGGGATACCCCTGGGAGGTGTCATCGGTCTTGCGCGACAACTCCCCACAGACTTGGGTGGACCAGATCCGCACGCCGCTCCTGATCATCCATGCCGACAACGATCTCCGTACTGGCGCCATTCAAAGTGAGGTGCTTTACAAGAGTCTAAAGGCTTTGGAGCGTCCCGTGGAATACGTGCGTTACCCCAATGCGAGCCATGACCTCTCGCGCAGCGGTCACCCGAAACAGCGCCTTGACCGGCTGCTTCGCATCTGGGAGTTTATGGAGCGCCATATCGGCGGTAGCTGATGAAGCTCCGCCAGGAATGGCGCGCGCTCGTGCGTGGCACGCGCGCGCTCAACCCGCAGACCACGTGCGTGTTGGTGCTGTGCGCCGTCCTGGTAGCCATTCAGTTCAAGCTGGGCAGTCGCCGCTTCTTTCTGGCGGAGATAGCGCCGAGCTCGTGGCGGGAACACCGGGAGCTTCTGTCTTGGGCGTGGTGGTTCATGATACAAGGCGTAACGGGATTCCTGGTGCCCGTGCTGGTCTTGCGTCTGGCGTTTCGCCGGCCCATGCGTGCGATAGGGCTGGGCCTCGGGGACTGGCGCTTGGCCGGAACGCTGGCCCTTTTGTACCTGCCGCTGGTGGCCGCAGGCACATGGGTGCTGTCAGACGGGGGGAGCTTTCAGGCAGAATACCCGCACTTTCGAGGTGCAGTAGGAGACTGGCGGCTCTTCGCGGCCTACCATGCGCTGTTTCTCTTGTACTGGATCGGGTGGGAGTACCTTTGGCGCGGCTTTATGCTCTTTGGGACCGCGCACACATTTGGCCCGTACGCAATCTTTATTCAGGCTGTACCCTTTGCGCTCCTGCACTTGGCAAAGCCGATGCCCGAACTCATGCTATCTATCGCGGGCGGGCTGGCGCTGGGAGCTTTAGTATGGCGCTGCCGATCCTTTTGGATCGCGGTCCCGATTCATGCGCTTCAGATGCTGCTGTTGGACCTGTGGTGCGTGCTACGCATCAAGACCGGTGCTACGGGTATCGGTCTTGGAGCCTTGTGGCAAATTCTTACTGGTTAGCGAGCATGTAGTCGACTGCAAGGTTGGACAATGCCCTTACGCCCACCTTCAGCGCGGCTTCGTCTGCAAAGAAGTATGGCGAGTGGTTTCGCGGCGCCGAAGCAGGATCCTGATCTGCGGGCGTGATGCCGAGAAAGACAAAGAGTCCCGGCACCTCATTGGCGAAGTAGGAGAAGTCCTCCGCACCAGTGACGAGATCCGCCTGTGCCAACTGATCTTCCCCCGCCACGCGGCGCAGCGTTGGCAGCATGGCGTCCGTAAGCGCCGGGTCGTTAACGGTGACGGGGTAGCCGTTGATGACGCGCACCTCGACGGTGGCGCCGCTGGCCGCGGCGATGTTTTCCGCTGTGCGCCGAATGCGAGCCTCTATGTCGCTGCGTACCTCCGGCAGGAAGGTGCGGATCGTGCCGTGCATCTCCACCTCGTCTGGAATAATGTTGTTGCGCACACCACCTTTGATCATCCCTACAGTGATGATCGAAGGAGTGGCGGTAACCGGTAGCTGCCGGCTGGCGATGGTCTGAAGACCCAGCACAATCTGCGAGGCCACCACGATCGGGTCCACGCCGCCCCATGGAATGGCGCCGTGTGTCTGCCGGCCCGTAACCTTGATATAGAGCTCATCGACACTGGCCATGAAGCTGCCGGGGCGATAAGAGATCTGGCCTACTCGCTCCGGCCAGACATGGAGGCCAAAAACGGCATCCGGTACAGGATTTAGGAACGCGCCTTCCTTCAGCATAAGCTCCGCGCCACCTTCCTCGCCTGCGGGTGCTCCTTCTTCGGCTGGCTGAAAGATGAATTTAACCGATCCTGGCAACTGCTCCCGAACTTCGGACAGCACCTTCGCTACGCCCATCAGAATTGCTACGTGGTTGTCATGGCCGCAGGCATGCATGACACCCACATCCTGGTCGAGGTAAGTCGCCCGAACCTTGGAAGCAAAGGGAACGTCGGCGAGCTCCGTCACCGGCAGCGCATCCATGTCCGCGCGCAGCGCCACGACGGGCCCGTCACTGGCGCCACGCAAAAAGCCGACAACGCCCGTATGGGCAACCTGCGTTTGAACCTCCATGCCCAGCGATTCCAAGTGCTTGGCGACCAGCTCCGCGGTTCTGAATTCACGATTGCTCAGCTCCGGGTTGGCGTGAATGTCACGGCGCCACGCGACGACTTCTTCCTCAATGTCGTCAGCATGCTTGTCCAAAAGGCCATGAAGCGTGTGCTGTGCCAATGCAGGGGCACTGACAACGGTAAGCAGCAAGAGTGTCGCGAAATACCTCATTGTGAGCGCGTTTAGCGTAAGACGTTTAACAGGCGACTGTACTTAAGCGTGATGCTCCGGCTCAGTGAATTGCCGAATCCAAATTGCTCCGTTGTGTCACTGACCTCGTTGAAGACGACGAAGAGGCCCGTATTGGCAGCCTGCAGCCAGCCAAACCTGAGGTTGGCTGACCAGATGTCGGCAATATCGTTGTACTGTACCAGGCTTTGCACGTAGATCCGTGGCGTGAAGGAGTACGAGACGCGTGCCCGAAAGAGATGCGTCTTGAAGTCTCCTCCAGGCAGGCTGACGTCGTTGTAAGTCAATGCGAATTCGGCCGTCAGAGATTCGTTCGCTCGAACGCGCAAGGTACCGGTAAGGTTGGTCCGAGTACCGCCGAAGAATCCACCAATAACGTTCCGGCTGTTAAAGCTGATCTTCTTGCCCTGGTTGGTGATCAGCACAATCTGGGCTTCGGCATGGTCGTACGTGTCGGAGGTCACTACGACGCCGTCAGCGATCTCGAACGGGTCTTTGACACCTTCACTTGTAAGGTTGACGCCGGTGTGGATTTCGAAGCCGCTTGTCCATTCCCAGTGGTTATCAATATGCCAGCGTGCGGTTTCCTGAAACCCGTCAAAGTCCAAGTAGCTTTGGTAACTGATGTGTGGTCTGAGCTCCAAAAGGCCGAACAGGTCGTGCGGGCGCCATGCATAAAGCACCAGTCCCGTCAGCTTCCGGTACTCGCTGTTGCGACGCAAGAAGCCCATGGCGGGGTTGAAATTGTCGGCGACTTCGGTGATCGTCGTGTTGATTCGCCACACGTTGGACACGTAACTGACGTTGGCGTTGTAGGCGTACTCTGAGCCGTCCAGGTTCGGCGAAAACGACCGCGCAAAGAAGCCTGACAGTTGGGTGTACTGCCCAATCCCCAGGCGGCCGTCCACGGCCATGGTCTGGTTGTCAAAGTCCGGATCCTCCAGGTCCAACGTATTGGTGCCGGAGCGATTGGTGGCCATCACGCCTATGCTGCTGCGCCGCGGCAAGTCCTTGCGGATGCGTGCTACAGAGAAGTTGTGGCCCGGAGCGACGCCGCGCAGCTTTTGCGTCTGCATGTTGAGCAGGCCCACGTTGAGTCCGCCGAGCTGCCCGGAAAGGCGCCCCCCGCCTAAGATGGGGATCGGCTCTCCGCTCGGTCCGATGCCGATGCGGCGGCTGAAGAAGAGCTCTACCTCCTGGCCACTAAACTCCGAGACGCCCACGGAAAAAAGACCGGCGTTTTCCAAAAAGAAGGGCCGCTTTTCCGGAAAGAACAGGTTAAACCGGTCCAGATTGATCTGAAGCTCATCGACCTCGACCTGTGCGAAGTCAGTGTTGTAGGTGGCATCCAGAGTCAGGGCGGGGGTGATGCTGTATTTGAGATCCACACCAAAGTCTCCGGTGTTATCGGAGGTGTGGGCGTCCGACTCGAACTGGCGGGCCATCTGACCCAACGCGTACGGTGTCACCTGCAGGTTACGCGGCTGCGGCACGACAAGGCCTGCCAGTCGGCCAGCCTGCGACACACGGCTCAGCGTGAACTGGCGGGGCATGTGCGTCCAGAATGCGCGCTCGTTGTGCCGGCGGATATTTCGTTGGAAGTTGAGGCCCCAGACTTGCTCTGCGGCACTCGGGAAGCGAAGCGTGCGAAACGGGATCTCAAATTCCGCGCTCCAGCCGTGCTCATTGACCGATGCGCGCACATCCCACGACCCGTCCCAGTTGATGTTGAACCCGCCACCGCTTCCGCTTTGCTGCCTGCCGCCGAATCCGCCCTGACCCTCCTTGCTTACCTGCGCATCGTATTCTATGCCTGCGGGGTTGGTGCCGAACACAAAGCCGTTCTGCCCATCTAGGTACGTATCCAGGACTAAGGTGAAGCTGTCGGTCTCATCCAGCGGGGCGTCGCGGCGGCTGTCAGACACGATGATGGCATCCGGCTCGCGGTCGAAGCATGTGACACCAATGTAGAGCGCCCGGTCCGTGTATACAATCCGGATCTCGGTTCGCTCCGAAGCTGGCTCCCCGTAGTTGGGCGTCGTTTGCCAGAATTCCGTGATGGGCTCGCTGAGGGCATACGCTTCATCATGGACAACCTCGCCATCCAGGGCCGGGGGCTGCTCCACTCGCATAGCGTGAATGTGGGGTAGTGCCGGGCTATCTGCTTCACCGGTATACGTCGCCTGCGCGAAGGATTCTACAGGCATAAATGCCAGGACGGCGCCTGCCAGGACAAACGGGCGGATAGACATCTGAAGCGGTTGGGTGATAGCACAGCAAAATACGATCTTGACTGACCAATCAACACCTGCCTCAGGCGGCATACGTGCCGCAGAGAGTGTAAATTCTCGCTAAACCTTCGGGAGGTGGTCTATGGTACAGGACAAACGGATGTGGGGCGGGCGATTCGAGGCGGCTACAGATCGACAGGTCGCTGCTTTCACGGTCTCCATGGACGTGGATCGCACGATGGCGCTTGAGGATGTCCGTGGGTCGATAGCGCACGCCACCATGCTGGGTGAGCAGGGAATCCTGACCGACCAGGAGGCCCGGCTCATTGTGCGCGGGCTAAGAGAGATCGAGGCGGACATTAAGGCTGGGCATTTCCAGTGGCGAGAGGACCTGGAAGATGTGCACATGAACATCGAGCAGGCGCTGACTGAACGGATAGGCCCCCTTGGAGGCAAGCTCCATACCGCACGCAGCCGTAACGACCAGGTGGCCACGGATCTGCGACTATGGCTCCGGCGGGCGGTGCATGAAACCGTGCGCGCGATTCGCGCCTTGCGCACTGTCCTGGTGGATGTCGCAGAGGCACACCTGGATGTGATCATGCCCGGCTACACGCATCTTCAGGTCGCGCAGCCAGTGCTGTTTTCGCACCACGCCTTGGCGTACTACGAAATGTTCACGCGCGACCAGGCGCGCTTTACAGATTCTTTGCAGCGCATTGACGTGTCACCGCTCGGCGCAGCGGCGCTGGGTGGGACTAGCTTTGCCATTGATCGGGAGCGCACGGCGGCGCTCTTGGAGTTTCAAGGCGTGGCGCGCAACTCAATTGATGCCGTGGCCAGCCGCGACTTCGCGATGGAGTATCTGTCGCACTGCGCCATCACGATGGTGCACCTGTCGCGGCTGAGCGAGGAGCTGATTCTCTGGTCCAGCCAGGAGTTCGGCTTTGTGACGCTGCCCGACAGCCATACGACCGGCAGCAGCATCATGCCGCAGAAGAAGAATCCTGACGTATGTGAGCTGGTGCGCGGTAAGACCGGTGGCGTTTGCGGGCATCTCTTGGCCCACCTTATGATGATGAAGGGCTTGCCGCTCGCCTACAACAGGGACATGCAGGAGGACAAGGCGGGCGTATTCGAGGTCCACGACACGCTGCTGAATTCCGTGCAGTTGTATGCTTCCATGCTGCCGGCGGTGCAGGTCCATGCCGTGCGCATGCGGGAGGCGGCGGGGCGGGCTTTCAGCAATGCGACGGACCTGGCGGACTACCTAGCGCGGAAGGGAATGCCATTTCGTCAGGCGCATGAGGTTACCGGCAGACTGGTGGCATTATGCCTGAAGGAAGGCGCGGCGCTGGGGTCGTTGGCGATAGAACGCATGCAAGCGATGAGTCCCCTTATTGAGGCGGATGTCTATGAATTCCTGGCCCTGGAACGGGTCGTGGATGCGCGGGCGAGCTACGGTGGGACCGCGCGTGTACAGGTGCAATACCAGATTCGCCTGGCGCGCGAACTGCTTAAGGAGTAGGCGGCCACATCAGTCCCGCAGGCCACAGGTCCTGGCGCCGGTGCCCTGCCGTCAAGCTTCCAGCGTAGACTTTGGTGCGGCCCCCATAATTACTGCGAGAGGCCGGAGGCCGCTGACGTTTTCGAATATGATCTTGATGGTAGCGGTCAGAGGCACGGCCAGCACCGCACCTGCTATGCCCCAAAGCCAGCCCCAGAATATCAGCGAGACGATTACCAGCAGAGGGCTAAGGTCGAGGTTGGAAGACATCACCCACGGGTCGATCCAGTTCCCTACAATCATCTGGATTACCACCATGGCGGCCAGGGCGGTCAGGGGAATGGTCAGCGTATGGAACTGCAGCGCGGCGGAAAGAAACGCAAGGATCACCGCTGCAATTGAACCGATGTTGGGAATATAGTTGAGTACGAATGTGACAAACCCCCAGAAGACGGGGAAGTCTACGCCGAGTATCCAAAGAATCAGCCCAACCAAAACGCCGGTGAGGCCGCTCACAAACGTCTTGGCCACGAGGTAGCGTCGAACGCCGCGGGTGATGTTCTGCGTGATGTGATCCACACGCGCTGCGATCTCCGGCGGATACGCTTGTTTCACTTTCGCGGTAAACTCGCCGCTTCCAGCCAAGATGAACAGCATGAAGAGCAGCACCATGAAGGCGTTGGCAAGGAAAGAGAAAAACGAGCCCAAGCCGGTCGTTACCAGGGTAGAAAAGAACGACACATCGATCACCTGGCTGGCTTCCAGGTCTTCCAACTCCACGCCCAGCGGCCCGGCGAACCGTGCGGCAGTGCTCTCCGCCTCTTCGACGATCTCGTCTATGCGTGACTCATAGTGGTCAATCGAGTTAGTGAGCGAGCGGGCACTCTGATATACCACCAGACCGATCAGCCCTAAAGCCAGCGCAAGCGAAAGCAGCACCGCCGTCAGCGTCAGATACGTAGGAATCTTCTTCTTCTTGAAAAAGACCACTAGCGGCTGGAACATGATGGACAGCAGCACCGCTACCGAAAACGGTACGAGCACCGTGCGCAGCTCCAGCAACGTTACGCCCACAAGGAATGCAGCGACGATCCCCAGCAGACTCAGGATCACCTTGTTGTCCCCAATGGCATCCTTCATAAGAGACAACGGCATGGCTAGAGAGCTTTGTAAGTTATTACCCCGCGCACAGGCAGAATACGTACCTGCGGACTGGTGGGTACCCATTGACACCCAGTCCTGGAAAGAGTACGTCTGCGATGGGCGCCGTAATTGGCGCAGCTGCGAATATTTCTTACAGCCGCAAAGCTGCGCATTCAAGTCACAATGTGCAACCGAAACTCTGCGCGCCCCGCGCCGGGCTACCCATGTTTGGTCTTACGGATCACATGGGCTCTGCCTGGACTGGAAAGTTCCGCCAGTGCGCGCAGGAATTGGAGCTGCCCGCTTTGAACTAAGCTACGCAGGAGATATACCAACATCAAAATGGACGACTACGTGAGCAGCGAGGCCCGCGAGCAGGAAGCCAGGATGGCTGCAGAAGACGAATAGGTATTCTACCGGAGGTCTGCAAAGGCGTTGATGGGCTCTCGCAGGACTACTTTGAGCACTGCGTTGACGCTGTTGAGTGAATTCGAAGACATTCGGCGTTTGGCTCATGCGTGTGCCTCGGTGCCGCAATTGGGACTGCTACAGGACCAGCGGCTAAGCGGCGACAAGTCCATACGGCCCTCGATCCATTGAGACGTGGAGCGCGTCGGTTCCTACGTCGCTCGTATCTGCGGATTGGCAGTATGCACAGTACCCTCGGCCCTGTGCCAAGCAGAACAAGCGCCAGTTTGGCGTCTCACCAGAGATTGCGAGCAGCACATGAGGTTCCCACTGCCAGCTGGCCGGTGCTAACGTAACTGATTCACCGTCGAAGCCACTTAGTCTCTTCTCAACTAGCCAGAATCCACGACGAGATGTGGCTCCCGCCTGACATAGTGCCCGCTACACCAGCTTATGTTTGGTAGCAAACCGGTGGGGCGTCTGCATCAATGCGTCACCTACAGCCGTCTCACCTGATGCGCACGAACCGGCCCACGAGCATGCTATCCCCCTCTCCCTCCTGAGCGCTCGCATGCACGCGATACAAATACAGACCCGAGGGCAGATTGATACCGCTCAGGTCTATGCTGCGCTCCCACCCACCCGAGATGGGCTGGGAGGGTATCAAGAGCATGCGCCGACCCAGTACGTCCAGTACATCCACGGCTACATCGGCTTGCCACGGAAGGTCAAAGACGATCTGCGTGGCGCGTTGAAAGGGATTGGGATAGTTGCCATGCAAGGCGAATGTTGCTGGTAACCCATCATGCTGATCGTCCCCCGGAGAATAGACCTTCATGCTAAACACCAAATTGTCGGTTGATCCATTCGCACCAGTGGCCTTGAAGACATACGGAGCCGTAGCCGCGACTACCGTCGGCGTCCCGCTGATGGTACGGGTGTTGTCATCAAAGGTTAGTCCTTCAGGAAGCGCAGGGGCTAACGTATAGTCCAGTGGCGGCGCTCCCCCAGTGGCTTCGGGCAAGACAAGGGGCGTAATAGGTTGAGCAAGCGGAAGCGATTGGTCTGAAACCACATCCGCAAACGCAACGCCCGTCACGACCTCAATGCCAAATGTCTGGCTGGCGGTCGTGGCATCCGCATCGGTAACCGTGTACGTATACGCGGCTCTATTTGCTGTTACCGTGGGGGTACCACTGATCGTCCGCGCACCGTGGTCTAAGACCAGGCCCGCTGGCAACGCCGGATTAAGGGTATACGTGTAGGGCGCTGTACCATCTGCTCTCTCGGCGAGGATAAGCGCTGTGATAGCCACGCCCTTCGTGAAAATCCGATCCTCAACGCCGCTAGCAAGATGCAAGCCGGTACAAGTGGGGCCCCAAGTACTCTCGACACTGCTCAGCCACTCCTGGAAAACAGCATCCTGAGGCGCGCAAAGAGACTGGCCGCCAAAATACAGGTACCGCAAATCTGTCAACTGCATCAGACTCATTGGGAGCCGGCCCTTAAAGACATTATAGGACAGATCGAGTTGAGCCAATTGTGTGAGTTTTCCCAATTCAGGCGGGATCGTTCCAGTAAGGGAGTTATGGCCCAGGAATAGCGACCGCAACCGTGTGAGTTTTCCCAATTCAGGCGGGATCGTTCCAGTAAGGGAGTTATGGCCCAGGAATAGCGACCGCAACTGTGTGAGGTTTCCCAATTCAGGCGGGATCGTTCCAGTAAGGGAGTTTTCGCTCAGAGCGAGTTCATACAAATACTTTGGGTTTCCCAATTCAGGTGGGATCGTTCCAGTAAGGGAGTTACTGCTCAAACCGACTCGCCACAACTCCTCGAGGTTCCCCAATTCAGGCGGGATCGTTCCAGTAAGGGAGTTATGGCCCAGGAATAGCGACCGCAACCGTGTGAGGTTTCCCAATTCAGGCGGGATCGTTCCAGTAAGGGAGTTATTGCCCAGATAGAGCTCATATAATCGACGGAGGTTTCCCAGTTCAGGCGGGATCGTTCCAGTAAGGGAGTTATGGCTCAGATTGAGCCCATATAATCGTGTGAGGTTTCCCAATTCAGGCGGGATCGTTCCAGTAAGGGAATTGCTGTGTAGAGAAAGCCAAGTTAATCGTGTGAGGTTTCCCAATTCAGGCGGGATCGTTCCAGTAAGGGAGTTATTGCCCAGATAGAGCTCATATAATCGACGGAGGTTTCCCAGTTCAGGCGGGATCGTACCAGTAAGGGAGTTATCGCTCAGAGAGAGTTGAAACAAATTCTTGAGGTTGCCCAATTCCGGCGGGATCGCCCCGGAAAGAGAGTTTCCGCCCAGCCAGAGGAGATTCAACTGTGTGAGGTTTCCCAATTCAGGCGGGATTGCCCCGGAAAGAGAATTTCTCCACAGACCAAGCCTAGTCAATTGTGCGAGGTCGCCCAGTTCAGGCGGGATCGCCCCGGAAAGAGAGTTTTCGCCCAGCCAGAGGAGATTCAACTGTGTGAGGTTGCCCAATTCAGGCGGGATCGCCCCGGAAAGAGAATTATCGTACAGCCAGAGGTGATTCAATTGTGTGAGATCGCCGAGCTCGCCAGGGATCGCCCCAGCAAGGTCATTAGAGCGCAGATCGAGACTGGACAACTGCGTAAGGTTGCCCAATTCAGGCGGGATCGCCCCCGAAAGGTCATTGGAGCTCAGATCGAGACTGGACAACTGCGTGAGGTTGCCCAATTCAGGCGGGATCGTTCCAGCAAGGTCATTATAGTTCAGATCAAGAATAGCCAACTGTTCGAGGTCGCCCAATTCCGGCGGGAGTGCCCCGGAAAGAGTATTACCTTCGAGCGTGAGGATTTGCAATTGGGCGAGGTTGCCGAGCTCGGCAGGCAGGACCCCGGTGAGATCATTGTAATCCAACCTCAGCCCGACCAACCAACCCTGGTGCAGAACGACGCCTTCCCACGTTGCAAGCTCTTCCTCCGTAGGAACGGAAGTGATATCCCAATTGGTATTACGGCGCCAGTTGTCGCCGTCTGTAGCTATGTAAAGCGCACTCAGGCTTTGGTGCACCGCATCCAGCGACCGGTTAACGCCAAGAGAAATCATGTCAGCCTCATCCTGGTGCGCTCCATCGCGAATGCGTATAAAAAAACGTATGGGCTGATTGGAGGGCGCACTCGAATTCACCGAAAACGTGAGGGTGACCTCAGTGGAGTCACCACCGGCCAAGCTGCCGATGTCGGCTTCAGCCATCGTCATATCCAGGAACGGATAATCGCCGGCTGCCACAAGCGCAACCTTTAGCTGCTGGGCGTCTGCAAGATGATTCCCCACTGTTGCCGTGATGGTAACCTGGTCGCCTGAAGCAATCATGCTGTCGCCATCGCTGTCAATCCACGACCAGCGCTTGAGGCGTACCGCAGGCACGGCGGGTTCCCTGATCGCCGCCAGGGCATTCACGAACCCATGCCCCAGATGGCCGGCTAAGCCCGGATTCTCCGCGTCCATGCTTTCGCTCGTCAGCCGCACCTGCTCCCGCAGCGCATCCGGCGACATGCCAGGAAACTTGGTCTTCACCAGGGCGGCCACACCAGCCACCAGTGGAGACGAAAATGACGTGCCACCGGCCGTCGTGTATCTGTTGTCGGACCTTGTGGTAGCAATCGATTCGCCGGGGGCAAACACGTTTACCAGCTTCCCGTAATTCGAAAACCCGGACTTGGTGCGTGAATCCTTGTTCGTTGCTCCAACAGAGAGCACCCGCGGATGGCGGGCGGGGTAATTTAGGAACAGATCGTTGTTGAGACTGGCATTGCCAGCGGCTGCCACCACGAGTGCGCCCATATCTGTGGCCAGATGCAGGGTTTCATCAATGAACCGGACTCTTTCGTCCTTTTCTACCAAGGCTCCCCAACTCACGTTGATGACGTCCGCCCCGTTAGCCGCAGCATAGAGGACACCTTCGTAGCCATAGCAGATGTATCCGTCGGCTATGTGGTGGCTGCACCCTGCATTGATGTGCATCACCTCGGCATTCCAGGCAGCACCCGCCACACCCACATCGTTGTTGGTCACGGCATTGGCCGTTCCAGCAACGGCGGTGCCGTGATTGGCACTGCCGGGGGTATGCGGCAATCCTGTCGGATCGTTGTCCGAGTCATCGCCGTTGGGAAAATTGACGCCGTGCATGTCATCGATGAATCCGTTGTTGTCGTCGTCCACGCCATTGTCTTGAATCTCATTCGGGTTGGTCCACACGTTCCCGCGAAGATCCTCATGCCGCCACTCGCCGCCGCCGTCGACGACCGCTATGACTGCCGGGGCAGACCCGTCCTCACCCTTGACTTCATCCCAAGCCTCCGTCAGGCGCAGGTGCCCAAGGTACGTCTGGTCGCTGAACAGAGGATCGTTGGGATCTACTCGTTCCCAAGGGTCCGAGTCAAAAATGCGATTGATGACCACAGGCTCAGCATAGACCACGCCCGGAGCCGCGGACAGCATCCTGGCAACGTGCTTGGGAGCTACGGTGGCGTGATACCGCACATAATACGTGCGGCGCAGCGCCGCTAGGTTCCGCGCGGTCTTAGGCGTTGGCTGCACGTGGTCCAAGAATGGAAACACGCGCTTGATTGCATGCACGCTGTACGCGGCTGCCCTACGATCAAAGTCCTGCAGTCCGGTCTTATTCGATCCACCCGCAATGACGGCAGTGGAGTCGAATTGTACGACGACGACCTGGGGCTCATACTCGGGCGTGCGCTGAGCTGTCGCCAAAGGCACAGTCCAGACCAAAGCCATAGCCAGCAGCAGTGCTAACCACATACAGCGCAGGCTATGCAGTCGCAATGTCACCTTTTTCATGACAGGATGTAAGGGCCAACGAATGCAAAGCACGGATGGTCTCCAAATACTTCTGGACTGCTGTTCCACTAAGTACGCATTCTTGGTGCCCAACGCCCAATTCAAGGAGCATGGTGTTGTTTGTCCCTATTGCCACCGTGCGCGTGCAGCAGGAGTCCCGGCTGCGCTCGGCGCTCTCCCTGCCTGCAGAGTAGACCATCAGGCGCATTGATTGCTCAGTCTGACGACGAAATTTGCACTATGTCTACTTGTAAGTCGGTGAAGATCAAGGCGCCGCGTGTCATTTGCTACATCCACATCGGTATGATCCCCTACGACTTGGGTCTTGCAGCCATGCTCCAGCGCTGTTTGGCAGGTGAGCAAAGCCATGAGCCTTGTTTCTGAACCAGCCAGCACGCTGCACTTGTCTTCAATGCACAACTGAGCCTCGCCTCTTACGCACTCTGTTTACGCGTGTACACCGGCGGCTCAAAAGGTTAATGGGAACGGCCACAGGTTGCTCAAAGCAGTAGTAACCTGAAAGCGGCTGCTTTGCATGAGGTCATTCTGGCGAGCTTCAGTGCACTGCGCAAGGGAAGGGCTTGCACCAGCCATGAGCGTTGATCTTGTCTGCCAAACTCCCTAACTCAATCGTCCGCCGTGCTTCACTCGACTTCGCCATTTTATAACTCAAACAGTATAGGTAGACACGTTCTCCACATATAAGAAAAGGGTATACTCCCGCCTGCTTGGCACTACTTTTCTTCCGCCTGTCGCCTGCCTTAATCCTGGCGTAGGTAGCGCTGCCGATGCAGGCTGGGAGTGACGCCGCAGATCCGCGCTATCTGAGCCAGTTCTGCCCTTGGGCGCTCATCCTGCACATTGACAATCACCTGGCCGTGGGTGTCCTTGAGGGTCGTCATCACCCGCTGCCACGCGCTCAGCTTCTGGCGAAGCGTCTTCCAGCTGGTGTGGATGCCCTGCGCCTTCAGTCGTGTGCGGATCAGGTGCACGGCGTGGTAGGCGTACACGGCAATGCTGATATGCGCTGCGATGCGCTCGTCCTTGCTGTGGTATAGCGGCCGCATCCCCAGTTCCGATTTCAACGAGCGGAAGGTGGCCTCCACCTCTGAGAGCCGCCAATACGTGGCCACAATGTGCTTAAGGTCCCATCCCGTCTGACTGGTGCGCAGTACGTAGCCCCCCAGGGCCTCATCGGCCTCTTCCCACTGCGTCTTGCGTGCAAACTTCACGGCCTCGGCGTTGGGGCCACTCCCTTCTACAACTGTCACTTCGTACTGATGAGATACGCGGGCATATCGCTCTTTTATGCGTCCGACCTGCCCTACGACCTTCTTGAGCCGCTTGGTATGGTAGGGCTTCTGCAGCCCTTCGTGCAGCGAGGTGAGGGCCGCTTCCAGTAGCGTGCGCCGGCGCTGCAGGATCTGCTCTTCCCCCAACTAATTCATTATATACCCTGCAACGGCCCTTGGAGGCCACTGTGCCGAAGGTGGCTAGGGCTTTAGTAGGTACGGCTGGCGTCCCGCGTTCGTCGTCGACATCGGGCCATTTTACGCTGCCGGGTGCGTTGTCACGCTATGGTGCCCCCCTAAGCCGCCGGCAATGTGAGCTCGCCCCGGAAAGCTCATGCTCCCGATTTATTTCATCAAGGCCATTGGGGGACTGAGTTGAGCGATCCCCAGCCCGTTGCAAGCCACACGGAGGACCATTGCGGGCGATTTTCGGGCAGTCAAAGCGCCGCTGGCCCCTCGCGGTTCTCCATCAGGGACCATTAGTGCGTGGAATCCCCTGCTTTTGAGGCCGTTTGGTGTGGAGAGGACCTACCCTGCCTGCACGTGCACTATGTAGTGTCCGTTTTGGATGCGCTTCTGCGCGCGAACGGAAGTGGAGGCGCTGCTGACCCCGCCGCTAACAGCGCTCGGGAATAATCACCCATTTCATTTCGTCGAAGCGCTCCCAATACCGGGCCCATCTCCGTGCCGCGCAGTCTGCTACCAGGAACGTCAGGTAGCGGGCGTGCCGAACGAGCCGAACGCCCACTTTGAGATACTTTTTCCGAAAGGTTGTCAAGCTCATGTACGGACGCTGGGGCACATGCAAATTGCTGCGCGCCACATGCAGCAGCCCGTACGCCAACAGGTTCAGCAGGAACAGGGCTGCGTTCCGTGCGGACACGTCCCCTTCCTCCGCTGCGGGCACCGCTATGTCCGCACCGCCACCTGCCTGTGCACGCCTGCGAGGCGAAGAAGACAGCGCCAGCGGGCAGGCCGCCTTCAGCTCACCCAAGTGCTTTTCGGCCTTGCCTCTCTTGCGGTAGCATCGTGAAAGCTGCGCCGAGGGGTAGTCCGCCAGACTCAGGTTGGTGATCAAGAAGTAACATTCCGGATAAAGGGTGCTGGTATGCGGTGGGATCACCAAGACCACGCGACGTTCGCAGTGCCATGACTGCGCCTGATACGCCAACTCAAAGTACTGGTACGTTAAGCACCATCCCGCTTTCACGTACGGTGCCGCCAGGTTCCGCAACACGTTGTTCTTTTTCAGGCGCATCACATAGCCGATGTCGGCCCGCTCCAGCTTCGTGCAGAGCTTCCCGTCATTAAAGCCCGCGTCAAGCCGTACGATTACGCGATCGGCCACATGCTTGCGGGCCCGCCTGGCAATCTTAAGGATGAAGTCGTGGCAACCCCGTACAATATGCCGGTTGCCCGGGCGCAACATTCCGCCCAAAATGTCGCCCGTTTCCCCGCAAACGGCGATCAGCGCCTGATAGATGGTGCGTCGGTAGTGCCCGTTGTACGCGCTGCCCTGCTGACGACCGTGGGTATCGATAGGCATCCCATCCACATCGATCACCAGCGTATGGTAGCGCCTGCCACCGTTGCGCACCAACAAGTGCTCCAAGCCAAGCTTGGTTACCATCCGGCCCACGGCGGCCAGATTGCATTGCAGACTCAGCATCCCCAGCAGCCGGGAGAGGGTGGGCTGCGAAGCCACGCCGTGTTCCGCGGTGTACGCGGCCGCGCTCCGCTTCAACGAAGTGGTCACACGCACGGTCGGATCGTGCCGCATATCCTGGCTATCGCGCTGGTGCCCCCAGCCTTGCACGAGCAAGATCAGCCACTGCACCAGCAGCTTCGCCAGGCTATGGGTGCAGCGTCGCTTGTCGCGATAATCGGTCAGCTCCTCCGCGAGGCGCTCCCCCAGGTGGGTGGCGTCTAGTAGCTCGCGCCCGATGAGGGCACCGCCGTCAGAGGAGAGCGACTCCTTGTTGGAGCCCTCGATTCTCACCGATCCGTTAAAGGATACAGTCCGCTTAAAAGCCATACCGGATATTAGTTTAGCGATGGTGGTGAAACGCTCTTCAGGCCCATAGGCTCCGGTAATGCCGAAGCCTGACCGCCCCACGGTGCTGCGTGAGCGCTGCGCATGCCTGCAGTGCACAGGCTTATCGTTCGCGCCTGGTGATACGCAGCATTACCGCAGCAGACTGCCGATCCAAGTACCGGTACCGTAGACGCAGGTACACCCCGTAAGCGATGGTGCACCGGCTCCGCTGCAGCGCACCTTTGAAGCGCACCAGAACCTGGCCTCCGACTGTCCGACTCAGGCGAAAAAGGGCGTCAAAAGGCTCCGCCGAAGCACCATGCGCGCGTTCACCCAGTAGCCTCGGATCAACTTATTCAATTCAGACCGCTGAATCGAGCCAAATGAACTGTGTAATACATGATAGTCTGCATATTCTCTATTCAGCAGATATCAACTCCGACCCCAAAGTATCACGGCACCAATGTCTGAATGAATTAGATGGGCTTCCTTGTGCTTCCTGGCTTCGCTGACGGCATAGAGCAGCGCTTCCTGCTTCGTCTGCTGCAACTGCCACACCCGTACGGCGTGTCCGGCCTGCGTGGTCAGCGTACTGTCAGGCTCCCGCTCTGGCGGCAGGGGCCGCCGGCCGCGGTGCACGCAGATCCAGTCGTAGCCCTGTTCTGCCAGCCAGGACACGTTCGCTTCCGTAGCGATCCCTGCATCCATGATCACCGTCGGCTTCTGGCCGTCCACGCTGGCGTTCAGACGCTCGATAGCGTCCTGCAGCGTGCCGGGCTCCGAGACGTTGCCGGGCAAGATCTCGCAGGTGCGCGGGAAGCCCGCGCCATCGAGCACCAGCCCGAGCGTGACCAGCGGACAATCGGAACGCTTTTGCTTCGAACGTCCGTAGGCCAGGTACTCGCCGTGCTGTTGGCCATGATAATGCGTGTTGGTAACAACGTGGAATCAAAAGCGCCATTCCGTCTGGATCGTGTCATTGCCCGGCCTTCACGGTGAATCATTTGAAAATGATCATATACGTATTGTATCTTATGATACATGAAGCGAGCGTCCCTAACCGAACGCGCCGCGCGCGTGGCCACAGCCCAAGCGCTCTGCCAAGAGCACAGCGCTACGGAGGTGGCGCGCATGCTGGCGGCCCGGTACGCGCTCTCGAGAGCGCAGGCTTGGCGGTATGTCCGCGCGGCGCAGGAGGATTCTTCTCTGGCTCGTGCCGAGGCTACCGCGCCCCTGAACGTCCGGATCCCCGCGGCCTTACTCGCACGTGTGCGTGCCCGGGCGCGCCATACCGGCGTGAGCCTCGGTGTACTGGTGGCCCGGGCCCTGGCACGCTTGTTGGACAACGATCCACCGTGAATGGGCCCCCTTCGCCTGTTATCCGTACCGAACCGGCTGGCGCACCAACGCCTGGAGCAGGCCTACGCGCTGCTGGTGCAACACCGAACCTCACGGCGCAAGGCAGCGGCGCATGAAGCACGAAGCACAAAAGATTGCGGCAGCCTACGTGCGCGTCTCGAGCGAAAGTCAGCGGCGGCAGCAGACCATTGAGAGCCAGCTCGAGGCGGTACTCACCAGTGCGCGTGAACTGGGCTGGACCATCGCGCCGGAGTTGATCTTCACCGACAACGGCTACAGCGGTGCGAGCCTGGATCGTCCCGGTCTGGACGCTGTGCGCGACCAGGTCGCCCAAGGTGCGCTTGCGTATGTGCTGGCCTTGTCGCCGGACCGGGTCAGCCGCAAGTTTGCCTATCAGGTACTGCTGCAGGAAGAGTTCGAGCGCTATGACACGAAGCTCGTGTTCGTGGAAGCGCCCGAGGAGGCGACGCCGCAGCAAGTGCTGCTGCGCCAGATCCTGTCCGTACTGTCCGAGTATGAACGTGCGCAGATGGCCGAACGCTCGCGCCGAGGCAAGATTTATCGGGCACGCCAGGGCTCCCTGAACATGATCAGCCGGCCCCCGTACGGCTATGACCTGATCCGCAAGACGGAGACCTGTGGAGCACAGCTGGTGATCAACGCGGCCGAAGCAGCGGTGGTACGTCTGATTTTCTCGCTGTATATCCAGAAAGGCGGCACGATGACGACGGTAACGCGCAAGTTGCGCGCCTTGGGCTACGTGCCCCGGCATGGGAAGCATTGGAGTATATCCACGGTGGCGGTCATCCTGCGCAACGAGGCCTACATTGGCAGGGCCGCCTACCAGAAGACGATGAGCACGGGCCGTCGGGCTCGGCGCAATCGCATCGGACGCAGCAAGAAGGGGGCCGTCCGGCGTTTGCACGGGCGCACGACTCGTCCGCGCGAAGAATGGATCGTCCTGCCGGTGCCCGCCATCGTAGATGAGCAGACCTTCCAGCGTGCGCAAGCGCAACGCAAGACGAACCGGCGCTTCTCCCCCCGCAACACGCGCACGCCTACGCTCTTGCAGGGACTCTGTGTCTGTGCGCAGTGCGGGTATGCGATGTCACGCCACGCTCCCAAAGGCAGGCGCAACCATTACTACCGGTGTTTGGGGACCAACTCCTGGCATTTTCCTGACGGCGCGGTCTGTGACAACCCTTACGCCAATGTCCAGGATCTCGACGAAGCGGTGTGGAATGCGGTGATGGAGGTGCTCAAGAGCCCCGACCTCATTCAGAACGAGATTCGTCGTCGCATCCAGGCGGCAAGGGACCAAAGTCCTGTACAGCGCCGTATGGACGAATTGCAGAAGGAGCGCGCCCAGTGTGAAGCAAAAAGCCGGCGGCTGATTGACGCGTACCAGGAAAGTCTGCTCAGTCTGGATGCGTTACGTACGCGAACCGGACCGTTGCGTACGCGTCAGCGGGCGATTGAATCCGAGCTCAAAACGCTGCAGGCCCAGGAGCTGGATCGCTCGACAACCCTGACGCTTGCCCATAGTGTGCAGCAATTCCTGGCGCGGATGTCCGAAGGCGAAAAAGCACTGTCCATCACGGAGCGTCAGCAGCTGATTCGACTACTGGTTAGCGAAGTACGCGTCGGCAAGACCGACGTCACGGTGTGCCATTGCATACCGCTCACGCCTTCAGCAGACCCCGACGCGGCACCAGGCTCCAGTCCGCCGCCGCGATCGAGCGACAGCGCCACGGAACTTTTGATTCCACGTTGTGGTCAGGTCATAAAAAACAACGGTCTCCGGCAGGCTCAAGAGCGTCCGCTCCTTTTGGAAGAGCGCTTGCTGAATCGCCTGGTTGTGCTCCTGTAGCAGGTCCCCAATGCGATACAGCTTCGCTAACGACACTTTCCTGCCGGGACGCAGTCCCAGCAGGTCCAGCGTCGTCGACCTGCTTTGCAACCACTGAAGCGTGGCCCGTTCGCTGTTGGGATGCAGCATGCGTGCGACCACCAGGGCTACGGCCAGGCGCGCGTCGCGCTCCTTGGCGCCAGCCTGGATCAACGTGTCTTTCAGTCCCAGATCCTCGAGCGCCTGAAGGCAGACGCGCTCTGCACCCACGCTGCGGGCATGCTCCGGGTGCTCAAGGGAGTCCATGTCCACCGTCATGACGCTGTCAGGCTCACCCTCCGGCTTCGCGTGTGCACCTATGCCGCGTGCGCGCAGCTGCGCGACAATGGCTTCGACCGTGTGCTGCAGGTCGGGATCGAACACGAGTGTCGGCTGCCCCTGCAACAAATTCTCTATGTGAAGCACCAAGGCGCCCCACTGCTCACGGGGCGTGTCAAAGTGGACGCCCAGGTTCAGCAGGGTCGACTGGCGCACCTTCCCGCCGATGCGGTCGCTGCGTACCAGGCGGTAGCTGTGTCGCGCTTCACCTTTCTTTGCGTGGGTCTTGGTCGCCCGTATGTACATGGGGTCGTTCGGTCAATGACACCTGCAAGGTAGTGACTGGGCGCGCCTGTAACAAGCCTACAATTTAAAGCCTGGCACTACGTGGATCTTTCAGACTAACACAACTAACATCACACAGTCTAAACCGTAGAGCCCCGAACTACAGCAAAAAGGGCCCGGAAAGAGCGAAGCGTCGGCTGGGAGAACTTGCTTTAGCCCCCCTTGGACCACGGTGGGTTCCCAAAATGGCGAAGTCGGGTTCAGGTGCCTCCATTTGAGAGACAGTTGGCATGGCAATCAAGAAGGGGTATCCAGCTGCCACGATGCATGAACCGTGGGCCACCACCGACTGCCGCGGAGCGTCACAGGCAGCAGGACCATCGGGCCGCGTCGAAATTGCCTACGAACTGGCCCTTGAGGCCATTCGCTGCCTAAGCCAGAGGATCAGTACGGCGCCCAGAGAAGCAAGTAGAATGCCCTGAAAGCTGAGACTGCCCATTGAAGCGAATCCGAACAGGCTGCCAACACCCCCAGCCAATAGCGCGCCTGCGACGCCGATGAGAATAGTTTTGATGATGCCAATGTCCTGACTATCCGGCATGATCCATCGGCCAATGAAACCCGCAACGGCTCCGAGCAAGATCCAGATGAGAATTCCCATATCAGTCACCTCCAGTAGCATTTAAAAGACCTGCATCTTTCTATACGAGTCCCCAGCATCCGTGTTGCGTCGCTACCACGCATACGACAGGCTCAGCACGTGCCCCGGTCCCTCAAAGCCTGACTCGAACGGGATGTACGCGTAGTCGAAAATCAGCTGTTCCCAGAAAAGGCCAAGACCGAAGGTCAGTGTGCGCAGGGCGTCGTTGCTGATGTGTCCGGCACGGACTATGGCAAGGTCCAAAATGGTCACGCCAATCCCTGAATGCATTCGTGTCTCGCTACCAGGGGACACGTGAGACACTTCCGCCGTCACCTCCAGATCCAGCAGCGCAGCACCGTCCCTGTTGGCGACAATCCTAAACGGATGCAGCGCTGCGCCCACGGCCAGCGTCTGTGGAAGCTGCGTAGCTTTGCCCTGCAGCTCGGACATTTGTCCTGCGTTTCGAAGTGCAGCGCCCAGCGTTACCAGACGGCGGGGAAGATCCAACTGTATGCCTGCGTCAAAAGCATACCCCGACGCATCCGCCTCAAAGATACGCTCGCGCAGGTACTTCACCGTCGCGCCTGCGCGGAGTGGGCCCAAGATGCGTGCATAGGAAGCGGCAATACTTAAAAACTGAGCCTTGAACGTGCCGATGGGGTCTCCAGGTAGCTCGCGTGCTTCCAGGTCACCACTATCGGTGGCGGTAACGGCCAGGCCCCAGGCGCCGTAACGCCCTGCCGGCAGACGTGCCGCCACATCATACGCGCGTACATCTCCTACCCAGAGGCGATGACTGACTGCCAACCCGCTTGACGCTCCCGCCAAGCCTGCTGCATTCCAATAGGTAGAAAATGCGTCCTCCGTGGCTGCGACCTGAGCATCGCCCATGGCGCTGGCAGCTGCGTTAACGCCAATCCGTAAGAATGTCAGACCTGTGTCCTGCGCGCGGACAGATTGCGTGCAGACCAGGGCCATCGCAATGATGTACAACTGTCGCATGAATTACAGAAAAAAGCGCAGGGTGACCAGGTGCATCGTGCCCAGCGCAAAAGGTTCAAGAACGAACGCGTACTCCGCGCGCACGGCCACCTCGCCCAGCGGTTGCTCCACCATAAAGCCGGCGCTAGGGCGGAGCGCGCCATGCCCAACCGACGTCGCCCCACCGCGAACCGTGAAGGCCGACACGACTTGGTATTCCGCGCCGGCCCTGTAGCGCGCCTCGTGCTGCGTGAGTTCTTCGCTGCTTATTACCTCGCGCAGTGCGCCACCGGTCAGCTCCACGCTGCGGCGCCAAACCTGTGCCGCGCTGAAGCGAGACTCGTACTCCACGGAAAGGTACACTTGAGGCAGCTGGTAAGATGCGCCCACACGCAATCGACGCGGAAAACTATCCGTCGTGTTGCCCCCTGCACTGTGGAGCTGCGACGTGTCCCAGGTGTAGCTTGCCAGTAGGTCGTCGACCACAGCGCCTACGTGTAAGTGGTCCGTCACACGAAAGCTCATGCCCAGGTCTACGCCGATACTGCGCGCCGCGGTAACCTCTGCATGCAAGTCCGAGCGAAACAGCTCAAGTCCCACTCCCACGGTGGCTCGGCCACTCACCCGTACGCCAAAAGCGACAAAGAACGCGTATTCGTTGATGGCAAACGTTCCGGTATGGTATCCGCTGGCATCACGCCCGTCGAAATTCCCGACGCCAGCGTGGACCAAGCCTCCTGCTATGCCCGCGCGCGGACGCAGAGGTGTAGACAACTGTACGAACTGAAGCTGCCGATCCAGTGTCATTAGCGCGGCGGAAATGTCGAGGCTCTGCCGGACCAGAAAGGGCGCCAGCGCAGGGTTGTAGTATGGGCTGGCGTAACCGGTTGCGTCGGCCGTTATTGCGTTGCCCATGGCTAGGCCACGGGCCCCAAAGCCCATGCGCGCAAAGGCGCCTGCCTGCTGCGCATCGGCCGGCGCCGGAAGCAGTGCAAAGAGAAGGAGCCCGATGACGAAGGTGTGCCGCATCTATTCAAGTACGAGAAACTTGCCCCAAAACGTGTCGCCGCCCGTCTGGATGGCGTAGAAGTATGCGCCGTTGGCGACGCGCGTTCCGCTATCGCTGGTGCCATCCCAGGACACCTCCCGCTCGCCGCGGCCGGAGCCGCTGTCAGTGAGGCGGCGCACCAGGTTCATGCCGAAGTCAAAGATGCGGATGGTCACCTGGCCCTCGGATTCCAGCCTGTAGCGTAGCCGTACCAAGCGGTCCGAGCTGGGCGAAAACGGATTGGGGTAGGCGTAGGCCTCCACTTTGGGTACCCGCGACGCCGGGACCACGGGTGGTAACCCCTCAGGCGTCAGAGGCACGTCTGCGCGGTATATGCGCCAAGTGTCTCCACCATCCTTGCTGTTAAAGAGTCCGTCCTCGGTGCCGACCCAGAGCCCGGTGGGTGTAGTGGCGACCGCATAAGCTGCAGTGCCCGGCAGGATCGTGCGCTCCGGTTGCGTGGGGTCATAAAACTCGCGCTCCGTGCGGAATGTCCGACCATCATCAGCCGAAATGAACAGTCCGCTCAGGCCGGCGATGTACACCCGAGAGCCGTCAAAGGCGAAGTCGTATACGGTCTCGTTGATGAGCACCTGCTCAAACGTCTCGCCGCCATCGCGCGACACCACTGCCCCGTAGGCTTCGTCATCGCCGCGCCCAGGGCCAGTAGCGGCCCATATCGCCGACGCACCGCTTGGGCGCGCCTGCTCCTCGATGGAAAGGATCCAGTTGCCTGTCAGGCCGGCCGCTGTGGTGTAATGATACCAACTCTCGCCGCTGTCCAACGACTTGTTTAACCCGCCCGCTGCGCCTGCCCAAACCGTGCCGGTCGCATCAACCAAGACACTGAACACCTGAAAGTTCAGTCCAAAAAACTGGTCCACAGGCACGCGCGTGGGCTGCACAAAAAACAGGAATCGGTATCCGAGATGCGGTGCGAGATAGTCGGTCGTGTCCGGCGGCAGCACAATACGCTGCCACGTAAGCCCCCCATCCGTAGACCGGCGAAGCCCTGCGAACTGGCTCGCTGTCCAAACATGACCCGTCAGGGGATCGTAGTCGATGTCCCACGGAGGGCTCTGCTCTGGAACCGTGATCGCCAAGGTAGGCAGGTCCACGCCTCCGTACACGGTAACCGTGTCGTCGGGCAGGTCAAGGATGCCCGTGGTAAGCGGGTCGCCGTCGGTCGGGGCATTCGGCGATCGATAGGTCCAGGTCGCGCCGCCGTCGGTGGAAAACACAAATCCGCGCGCCAAATCTACCGATTGCTGAACGCCGCTGGACTCAATGGAGCGCGTAGTGCCAAGCCCTGCCCAGATCACCTCGCCGTCCACATCAATCGAGTAGGCGCGATTCACCAGGCCAGCCAGCGAGTCCGCATCAGCTACCTGCCAAGTCGCCCCACCGTCGCGCGTGACGTTAAGGAACGGCCCCACCCACAGCGCCTCACCCTCCGCATGCAGATTCGTAACACTGTTGTATAGAATGCTGTGCGTGGTGTGCTGCGCGAGCACATTCATAGACGCCAGACAGAGCAAAAGGCTCCAAAGCGCCAGCCTTAAGGCACCGGACCGCGTGCGGAGAAGCATCTGTGCGTTTTTTATAGGGCGCATAGTGCCTTTGTCACTGTATCACTACGTCATGGGTTAGCACGGCGCTCTGGAGGCCGGCTCGGTCTGTTGCCTGGAATGCAAGTGTGTTGGTGCCCGCCGCGTTGTCACTGGTGATGAACACGCGCCGCGTGAAGAGGCCGTCGCCGGCCACGGCGTCGCCGCTGTCCTGACTGGCGCCACAGAGTCCGGCGCTTCCGTCGTCACACATCAGGAGGCGGGACGCAGGCGAGGTTTGGTTCCAGAACTCTACCAGCGCAATGTCGCTCTGCCCATCCGGGTCGCTGGCGCCAGCCACCAGGAGCAGGCTGGCAGCAGGTTGGCCCGGGGCCGGACGCTGCAGCGTGTCCGGTACGACCAGGGAATCGATAGCCGGGGGGCTGCCGGGCTCGAACGAGCGAAAGTAGTGCAGCGAGCCTCGCACATCGCCGCTGACGCGAGCCTCATCATCCACCGCATAAACTAGAACGGTGTAGGTTCGTACCTCCAACGCGCTGAGCGTAAGGGTGACCTGTCGTTCGTAGCGGTTGTTTCCTGTCGGGGCCAGACGACCAGACTGCACAGGCTCCTCTAACGATGAAGGCGGCTGCACTACATACCAGACTTCGGACACCGCGGCGCCCTGGCTTCGAGCTGTCACGCCAATGGTGATTGGCACGCGGATACTATCCCCAACGACCTGGTCCGGCGGCAGTAGCGCGTAGACCATGCGCTGAGGGTAGAAATTGAACTCGTCCAAGACAGGCGGCCGTTGGCCTAGAGGCTCAGGGCCTGGTGCGGTGTCGCACCGAACGGAAAGAAGAAGCGCCAGGCAGAAAGCCAGAAAAGTGCGCATCAAGAGGAGGTTACAGGTTCGGTAGCAGGTTTTTCTTCAAAGGCCGCACGGAGAGTAATACAGAGTAGAGTGGTTTAAACTGACGTAAAGCACGAAGTTGCCATAGACAAAGACCCGGTGCACAGTCGCGCCGAACGGCCAGAACGCTAGGCAGAGGGCGAACCGAATGCGCATAAAGAAGAGGTTAAAGGTTCGGTAGCAGGTTTTGATCCAGAGGCAGTACGTACATAGTTATACAAAGTAGAGTGGCTTAAGGCTGAAGCAGAGCAAAAAAATTGCCATGGCGACAATTCCCAAAATCCTGCGGCCACGCGCGAGCGCATGCTTCTCGGCGACCGGGGGATGCTCCACCTTTATAAGGAACACCAACAGAAAGCACCATAACAGCCATCCTGTGTAGCCGGCCTCGGCAATGATACCGCCTGTCAGGCGTCCGAGCGCAGCCAGAGCCAGGATGATTCCTGCCATCAGAATGACCAAGCGCCTGTCGTTGCGAAAGACGCGGCGCAAGAAGAGCCTCAGTATGACCGCAAGAAGCAACCACGTACAAAGCTCTTGTGCCAGTGGTGACATGCCGATGCTGCCAGGTAACAAACCAGCAAAGAATCCGGGACCGTCCCCCGCAGCTCCGATAGCCATAGACGTGAGCAGGACAGAAACGAATCCCTGGGAAATTCGAAGATGCCACCGCGGACCCACCAGCGCATACATGATATGGCCACCATCAAGCTGTCCTACGGGCATCAGGTTAAGTGCCGTAAAGAAGAGCGCCAGCCAGGCAGCAAAGAGTACAGGGTAATGGTACATCTCATACATTGGCGGCAGGTTGGCGATGAGTTGCTCCAATCCCCAGTACAGTGCCGTCGTACCTACTGTCAGCCGATCGCCACTGGAAACTTCCAGCGGCTCCGGCGGGAAGGTCCCGTGTGCTTCGATATAGGCGAGGAGCGGCTCATGGCCACCAACGCCGTACATGTATTCCGGCGGCGGCACCGCCAGCATCGCATAGAGGAGCAGTGGCAGCGCCACAAGAAACCCTGCAACCGGCCCCGCCACTCCGATGTCAAAAATCTTGCGAGTCGAGGGGACTGGCTCGCGGATGCTGATGACGGCGCCCATGGTCCCGATGCCGATCAGCGGCGCAGGGATGTAGTACGGGAGTGAAGTTCGCACTTTGTGCCTGCGGGCAGCGACGTAGTGGCCAAACTCGTGAGCGGTGAGAAAGAGCAGCAGAAAGCCGGCAAAGAGGCACCCATCCGACACCATGGCCACCGTGATGGGTAGCCCGGCCATGCTGAAGAGCACATCGCTTGCTGCCCAAGCCTCACTGCGCCCAATGAAGAGTAGGCTGGTCGTGAACGCCGTCGAAACAAACGTCACCAGGAAAAGCAGCGCATGCAGCCAGTATCGGTCCCTGCGTGCGTGGCCCGGCACTGCGGGTCGGCCCAAAAGGCGAAAATAAGAGGCAGGTGGATCCACGCGTGCTGCAGGCAAGGGGCTGGTTCAATGCCTGGCAGCCCACCATGTTCACGCTACACGAGAGCAGCCAGACCGGTTTCAATGTGGTCCAGCGCAGTCTTGATGTTGTCCATGGACGCCGCGTACGACAGCCGGATGCCGTTGGCGTCGCCAAAGGCAGAACCAGGCACCAGTGCTACATGGCATTCTTCCAGGAGGTAGAAGCACAGCGCTTTGCTGTCGCTGATGACGCGACCCGAAGGCGCACGGCGCCCATAGTAGGAGCTGACTTGCGGGAACAGGTAGAAGGCGCCCTCTGGTTTCGGGCAGGTGAATCCCGCAATGGCTCGAAGGCGCGCGAGCGCGTAGTCGCGACGCTCGCGAAAGGCCGCTACCATCGTGCGGACAGGTTCCATGTCCATACCAAGGGCTGCAATGCCCGCCCGCTGGCTGATGGAGGACGGCGCGGATGTGAACTGTCCCTGAAGCTTGGCGGCCTGTTTGACCACCGCTGGAGGGCCCGCCATATACCCCAAACGCCACCCCGTCATCGCATAGCACTTCGAAAATCCATTCACCGTGACAGTGCGCTCTAACATGCCTTCCAGCGAGGCAATCGGCACGTGGGTCGCTTCGTAGATCACGTGTTCGTAGATCTCATCGGATACCACGAAGATCTGTTCGTGCCGATGCAGCACGGCTGCCAGCGCCTCAAGCTCAGCTTCCGAATACACGGACCCGGTGGGGTTGGATGGGGAGCACAGGATAAGGAGGCGGCTTCGGTCCGTTATGGCGGCTTCAAGCCTGTCCGGGGTCAGACGGTACTGCGTGTCAATGCCGGTGGGTATGATGACCGGCGTGGCGCCGGCAAAGCGTGTCATTTCGGGGTAGCTCACCCAGTACGGAGCAGGGATAAGCACCTCGTCTCCCTCGGCGCACAGGACTGCGACTGCCAAAGCTACGGACTGCTTAGCCCCATTGGAGCAGAGGATCTGGCCCGGCCCATACGTGAGACTGTTGTCACGCTGCAGCTTGGCGCAGATTGCCTCACGCAACTCGGGCATGCCTGCATTCTGCGTGTAGCGCGTGAACCCTTCGTGGATAGCCTGGATGCCGGCCTGGGCGATGGGGGCAGGCGTCCCAAGGTCCGGCTCGCCGGCGCTAAGGGCGATGACGGGTGCGCCTTGGCGCTTCAATTCCTTCGCACGCCCGCTCATGGCGAGTGTGGCCGAGGGGTGCATCGAAGCGACGCGCGGATTGAACCTGGTAGGCATGGAGGGCTTTAGTGATTTGTGGAAAACTGTTTGCGCAGGGCGGCGGCAATTGCTGGCGGCACGAACTGTGAAAGGTCGCCACCCCAGCGCGCTATGTCGCGAACCAGGCTAGAGCTAGTGTGGGCATGGCCGGGCGCGGTCAGCAAGCAAACAGTCTCGAGGCCTTGGCAGAGCCGACGGTTGGCCATAGCCATTTTGGCTTCAAGAGTGAAGTCGCACGCCGTTCGTACTCCCCGCACCAGCGCTACGGCACCGCGCGCGCACGCATATGTCGCAATCAGGCCGCTAAAGGTACGTACAGACAGGTTTTCGATCCCAAGGGTGGCCTCCCGGATGAGTGCCGCGCGCTCGGCCGCGGGCATGGAAGCGGCTTTGTCCGGGTTGATCGCGACCGTGATCTCAAGGGAGTCAAAGAGCAGCAGTGCGCGTCGGGCGATATCCAGATGCCCCAGCGTGAATGGGTCAAAGGATCCGGGGTAGAGGGCATGGCGACTCATGGCGTTAGGGTTGTTCAGGCGCAAAGACACTGACGGTGGTGCGTCCGTACGGGCGGCTGCAGACCAAGTGCTCGTGATCGGTAAACGATACCCGCCTATCGTGCTCCAGCACGAAGAGGCCACCGGGCGCAAGGCAGGGTCGTGCTATGGCGGGTAGCTGCGCCAGAGACTCAAGCGTATACGGCGGGTCGGCAAAGATGACGTCATAGGCAGCGTGCCTGAGGCGCTCAAGGTGGCTGACCGCGTCCTGACGTAAGAACAGACACTGCTGCTCAACACCCAGGCGCACGGCATTTTGGCGGGCTACGGCAAGGATGCGCGCGTGTGATTCGACGAAGACCACGCGGCGAGCACCACGACTGATTGCTTCAAGTCCCAGCGCACCCGTTCCCGCAAACAGGTCCAGCACCACAGCATCTTGCAGCGATAAGCGGTGAGTGACGAGGTTGAAGATAGCCTCGCGAACACGGTCGGTACTTGGCCGCGTAAGCAGACCTTTTGGCACGCTAAGGTGCCGTCGGCGCAGTGTGCCTGCGATGATGCGCATTGCGTACGAATTTAGCGTAGCCCATGGTACGCCGCAAGGACGCGTCGTGTTGGCACGCTTCCAGCCTTGCGGCGTAGTAGAGCCAAAACACGGTATGTCATGCAGGTCTTTGTTACCGGGGCCACGGGGTTTATTGGGTCTTACGTTCTGAAAGCTCTGCAGGAGCAGGAAATTGGCCTCCGCTGCCTGATTCGAGGGCGTGCGCCAAAGGGCGTAAGCGCCGTTCGCGGCGACGTAACGGTTCCTTCGACTCTTGAAGGGGTGATGGACGGGTGCGACGCCGTCATTCACCTGGTTGGGATTATTGATGAGCACAGGGAACGGGGCATCACCTACGAAGCCCTGCATGTAGACGCAACCCGCCATGTCCTTAGTGAGGCGAGGCGCGCAGGCATTGAGAAGTTCGTGCACATGAGCGCGAATGGCGCAGCGCCAAATGGTGTGAGCCGTTATCAGACCACGAAATGGCATGCGGAAGAGCTGGTCCGTGCGGCGGGGTTTAACCACTGGACGATACTGCGACCGGGTATCGTATTCGGGGAGCCGGGCCCGGGAACCATAGAATTTTGTACGCGGCTGGCACGTGAGCTCATCTTACCACTCCCCGCTATCCCGCTCTTTGGCAAGGGGGACTACCGGTTGCAGCCTGTGTCGGTTGAAGAGGTGGCCGCAGCGCTGGTCCAGGGCTTGACGCTAGCTGAGGCTCATGGCCGCACCGTTACCGCGGTAGGCCAGGAGCCCTTTACCTACCGGGAGGTCGTAGACGCCATCGCGCTGGGGCTGGGGCGCAAGCCTCGGCCGAAGGTTGCGATGCCTGTTGGGCTAATGCGCCAGCTTGTACGGCGCCTCGGGCCTCTGGGTGTTGTGCCCATTTCAATTGACCAGTTCGAGATGCTCATAGCTGGCAATGCCGGCGATCCAATGCCATTCTACGAGTTGTTTGACCTGGAACCCAAGCCATTCACTCCGGAAAGCCTGGCGTACCTGCGAAGGCGCGCATAGGGACGGCGAAGCCGCTGCCAGCCCTGGCAATTTGCAGATCTGACGAGTGTCCATGTCCGTAGTGTCTGGTTGGTGAGTGACAAGGCGTCAGGTTCGGCCGTGCTACGGAAGGAACAGGTTGTGGTGCCTATTGAAGTGCTGACTCGCTGAGATGGACGGCTAATCCGAATTTCGCGGCGCCGGGTATTCGATACGCATTTGCCATCCGGAGCAGGTTGGGCCGAAGGTTTTGCGAATCCTTAACCAGGCCTGGATAAGCGGCAAAGTCCATGCTATCCATCTGGGGCACGGCGTCCAGGAGTTGGGTGGCTAGCCGGCAAGGGCAGCCACCAAGGCTCACGGGTCGGCTTCGGAAAAAAACACGAGGAGGAGAAGGGTTTGTTCAATGTCGTGAAACCGGTGCTCAGCATGCGCCTCCACGAATACAACATCGCCCTGCGCCACGTTGTACTCCGCACTGCCAATGGTCATGCCGGAGCGTCCCTCAAGGACGTAGTATAGCTCGTCTCTGTTGTGCGGCGCTTGTCCGTCTGTGGCCCCGGCGGCGAGCGTGTAGAGGCCAGCACGCAGGGTCGGTACGGAAAGAAATGGCAGGTAGGACTGCCCGGATGCCTTCAGCTGTGCCACTAGGCTGTCTACCGGAAAAATGGCTTGCTCTGGCATGGATACCTCGTCCAATGATGTCATAGCCTGTGTAGGTTGATAAAGAAGCCATCCGCCAATCATGGCGGCAACGAGAAGCGCCATAGCGATGCTGGCTCTGGCAAATTTAGTTAGCTGCTTCATGGGGCCTGGTGTTTTAATGTCTGCCATTATAGCACTACGGCGCACGGTTGCAGGCGTATAAGTCGCCTGCTGTCTTGCTGCAAGTTACACCGCTCACGCGCACAATGCGACGATGCAGAGTCCACGATAGGCTCGTTCGGCTGCGTACGGCGCAATCCTACTGAACGCACACGGTGACAAACCTCGCTTCAGGGTTGACTGAAGCACCTTGTACTTTTGTCTAGGATCCTGTCAGTCATTTCGCTCCGTTTTTGCAACGGATTCTATAGGTGAGCGGTTTTCGGGCTACCGCAGGCGTTTCCAGAATCGTTTGAAAGGAGCTATCGTCCTAGGAGATGCACTCGCACAAGGCAAAAGGTCCGATGTAGCTCCGTGCTTTGCACACGAGCCGGTATGGAAAAGTCACCGATCCTCCTGCATGTCTCGACGGCGACTAGTTTCGCCGTGTTGCCGCTCACTAGTCTGAGCGGCCATGGTCTCTGCCGCATCCGTCGGTGGGGCAATGCCCGAAGCATTTCCGGTTGCGCCGACCAGGTTGACGGGGGCCGGATGCCTGTCAGTGATCACAATCAGCCGTATGCTGCCTTCTTAGCATGAGTTACGAGCCACTGATGTCCTCGTATGACCGCGATTGCGCCCGGGTAGGCCTTCAGGGCCGATTCATGCCTATAAGACACGCTGGGACGGAAGGCCAGCTTCATGAAAACACTCCCGGTGATTCTTGTCACGGGTCAGCCACGTTCCGGCTTCGCTCTCCACGGTGGCATCGGGCCATGGATGTGCGTCTCATAGTCGCAGTTTGGCGCGAGCACTCGTGTACGGCGGTGCCCTTGAGGTCGTCCTGCCCACTGCGGACGCCAGCCTCGTTGAGGGAATCTGCCTTAATTCATTGGAGAGATGCCGGGGATTGCTGCACGAGTTAACGGGAGGCTTCCGTCGCCGCATCTTGCCGCGTATTTTACGTATCCAAAATACGGTCCCGTAGTACTCTTGCTTTCGGCTTTCATAAACACTGTTTCCACACTCATGGCCGCTTGCTGCGTCCTGGCCGCAGGTGTGGTGCACGCGCAAGGGCGCCCCGACTCCTTGGCGCAGGCCGACGAGGTTTTGGTCCCCGAGGTACCGGTTGGATTCGAATCGGCCGATGTTGCCGCTACCTTAACGGACACGCTGCTTCACTTCGATCATGACCTGACTACCGCGCTAGCGCAACACGCAGGGTCGTTCTCCTACGACTTCGGCGCTTTCGGATGGCCCGCCGGCTGGAGCTATCTGGGCGCGAGCCCCAGCCATGCCGCGCTGTACTGGCATGGCATTCCATTCAACGATCCGCTCACTGGACGCCCGCGCTATGACCTGCTGCCAACGGCGCTTCTTCGAGCACCAGGGGTGGCAGTCGGTGCACGGTCCATGCCCGTGGCTGTGCTCACCAGGCTACGTTCCTTCGACGCAACTCGTCCGCTGACGGAGTTGCACTACCAGGCCGGCGACAACGGGCTTCAACGCGTGACGGCCCTTCACGCGCAGGAAGCAGCGCCGCGATTCTTGGGGCGGCCACGCATGGTTCAGTGGCTCTTTGCATATGCGGGGGCCGCCGCTACGGGCGAATATCCGGGCAGCAAGCTTGAACGGATGCGGCAACTGCTCTTGCGAAGCCGTTACCGACAGGGCATGTGGTCACTGGAGGTGATGTACCTGCACAACCAGCGCCGCCTCGGGGCTCATGGTGGTGTAGTTCCGTTTGCGGACTACGAAACCGTATACAATCGCCTCATCGCGGCGACGCGTGGCGAGAGGTCTGTGCGGCGTGACCTCCGGCACGACGTGTCGGCTACGCTGCGACTACGCACCTTGGAAGCTCCGCTGACGCTCCAGGCTTGGCAAACGTATACAAGAATGCGGTATACCGATCCGGCCAATGATACCACAGAGACCGCCTCCAGCCGTTGGGGCTTGCGGGCGCGCCAGTCTTCCAGGCTGGGCGAGCATCGGCTGCGGATGCTGGCGGAAGGATATGTTCAGAGTTCTGGCACGCATGTGCATGCGGCGCTGCGCGACTCACTGCGCGTGCGCGCCTTTACGCTTGTCGGAGAGGCCGGCTTCACCATGGCAGAGGGCACCGCGCTTGCCAGTGCCTCAGCCGAGGTGTCTTATGGTCGATACCTCTACGCCACAGCGTATTCCGTGGGCATCGCACCAAGTCGTGTCACCACGCATGGCTTTGGGCACTATGTGGCCACGCTTCCGGAAGCACCTGCGGGACGCGTGGAGCAGGTCCGTCTGGGTGGCAGAGTCATCTGGCGTGCCTTGGAGGTGGATGCCTTTGCGTTTTCCGGGCAGGAGCGGAACTTGCCGGACTTCTACGGCCAGCGCAGTGACAGCATGGCAGCTCGCGTGCTCCCGGGCACCGTGCGTCTGTCCGGGTTAGCAGTGGACGTGGGGTTTCGCCGCTCCGCTCCGCGCGGGTTCTATGCGCACGCGCAGGCGCTGCTTGCTTCGGTAGCCGGCGACGCGCCAGCGGCACGCAAGCGAGCCTTGCCGCGCCTTTCGGGGCAAGGGCGGCTGGGAGCGCGCTACCGACTGTTCACGGGCGACCTAAGGCTGGACCTTTCGGTGAGGACGCGGCTATGGTCGGCAATGACGAGCCGAACGCTGCACGCGCCAATGGGTCTTCTGGTGTTGGCGGAAGATCCTACTCTGTTCCCGGAAGGGGGCCGGCTTCCCGCGTCGGCCACCATTGACGTGGTCGCGGAGGCCGGGTTGCGCACAGCCGTGCTGTTTGTGGCCTACGAGAATGTTACTAGCGGTACGCAGCTGATGGCCGGGAACCAGGTTGTTCCAGTATATCCGCTTCCTGCTACGCGCTTGCGGTTCGGTGTATTCTGGCCGATTGTGAACTAGTTCTTGCCGATGAAGGCATTGGGGGTCAGGGTCCTGGTATCGACGGGCGCAGGAAGACCGCAGTTTCACGCCGGCAATGGCGGAACGAACACGGCTGTGAAGGTCAGACTGAGGCGTGGAGCGAATGCGCTGGCTTTGCCACAAGACCTATGGCAGGTGCACCTCTCGTCGACTCTGCGTGCTCCGCAAGAAAGATGCACTATGAAGGTGGGCTCATAAACCCTACTTTTTTCTTCTTTCAGTTATTTGCTTGCCTACGATTTGGCGTGGACTCGAGCAAGATCCGCTTGAAGGAGCGATTCATATGGTGAGGTCATCACTTTTCGCTTGCTGGCTTATTCTGTTCGCTGGGGCGCTTTGGACACCGCCTGGCTCCGCGACCGCCCAGGAGAGACCCAAGCCCTCATTGTCAGGCGACAGTCAAGGGACCTTGGAAGCCTATCTTCGAGCTAGGGGGCAATTCGAAGATGCGCTGAAAATAGTGGAGGCCTGGAACAAGCTGGATCCTGGCGAAGACCCGGCGCTAAATGCCCGCGGCAGCAGGAGTATTGGGGCGCTAGTAGGAGTGGACATCTTAATGAGCGGGTATACGTTTGAATCGGTGTCCCGCCTGAAGAAAGCCGGGTATGATCTCGAGAGAGTGGTGCGGGGCGTTCCGGGGCAGGGTTCTCTTGCTGGCGTAGCAGCGCGGTCGGAGATGGCAGTCATCGCAACGGTTGTCGACCGGTACGAGTCACTGGTGCCCCGAGACGGGTTTCGTTCCAGTGTTGTGCTACAAGTGCAGGAAGTGCTCCGGGGTAGCTTTGAGGGTCAATACGTAATTCTCCGGTTGCAATCAGGTAAAAACTCGAGGGGCGGCTTCACACGCATGTCTCATGAATTCGAAGGCAATGAAGGGGAATCTTACCTTTTCTTTCTATCCAATGGCCGTTACAGATTTCATGCTGGGTATGCCTACGACATGCTTGATATTGGGAGTGTGGACCTTGATTATCAGGCCCAGGATCCGCAAATGGATGTGAGATTTATTTCGGTGTTTTCGGCTATTCGCATGCCCGATGAAAGCGGGTGGGGCGGGCTGGACCCGGAGATCAACGAAGTTCGGAGGATCGGTCAGCTCATTCGTTCTCATTCGCGCTGACAATTGGAGCTGTTGGTCCTCCTGCTGCCTCACTCTGGATTGGCAAGGAGGGCAACTGCTTGGCCTGATCCAGAACAGCGCCTTAGTAGAAGCAAGACAAATGATGCCGCGTTGCGGCAGGACATGACAACTTGCTCAAAACAAGTGCAATGACAGCGTTCTCGAACCTACCGCGCCACCCGGCAGTGCTCAGATCTGGAAGTGAGCCACTACGCTCCAGCGGCAGGACAAGCGGTCCAAAGCTGCTGGACTATTGGCGGTGGTCGGCATCACAACTGCTCGACAACGCGCAACGCGGAACATTCGCAGAGTACTTAGTCGCTCTCGCGTTGGAGTGTACTGATCAGCCCCGTGACGAGTGGAGCGCGTATGATGCCATCAATCGGCGCGGTGTGACCGTAGAAGTCAAGAGTGCGGCGTACCGACAGAACTGGGCACAGGCAAGGCCGTCAAAAATCGAGTTTGATATCAAGCCGCGCAAGTGGTCGTGGGACGCGAACACGAACGAGTGGACGAAGCATGACCCGCCCCGACGCTTTGCCGCAGTCTATGTATTCTGCGTGTTGGGCACCAAGAGCGATCCCGCTCCCGACCCGCTGGACCTTGATCAGTGGAAGTTTTACATACTCCCCACCATTGTTCTGGACAGCAAGGTCAAGGACCAGAAGAAGATCAGCCTTGGTCCGTTGGAGGCGCTGGTGCGGAAAGCTACGAGCCGTAGTCACGTCTGTCATGACAAACTAGGCCAGATAGTTGACGAGTGCGCAGTATATCACGCTTCGCGAAAGGTCAATTGCGCATGAGCTTATGCGATCAGCCTACGATTGCTGGCCACAAGCGCAGAGTGTAGCGGGGCGGCGCATACGCCAAGGGTAGTGGATGGATAGTCCTTTGTGATCTGAGTGGTTTGAACCAGGGACTGGCCAAGCTGCTAGTGCGAGCTGCTGCGTAGTCTGGCGCAGTATTCGTTGAATGTGGCATCAAGCGCGCCGTTTCACCGCTCTTAGGTCAAACTGAAAGAGCGCGTGTTCCTTGCAGTCACCTGCACGCCGGTACCGGCGGTGATTGGTAGCGTCGATGACAAATATTCATGGCCCGCGGCGCATCGCTATTGTGGCGGCTCGCCCGAGACAGAAGCAACCACGCGTGGCACTGGCTCGCTCAAGTGCTGCAACAAGGAGTGGCCCGCCGACCCCGATGCCTGTCGCCACGTCAGCAACGCCGCCTGACGCAGCCCTGCCGGATGGCACGCCCCGAATCCCTACGCGCTGCGGGCACGTACTCAATGGAAGCATTCAGCAATGACGCTCGCCCGGAGCCTAGCTGCTTTCTTTACCATGGAGCTCGTATACGCATTGCTACCGACTATTCAGGGCGGCCGTCGCGTTTTTCCGAGCGCGCCACAGTCACGTGCCGTAGCATTTTGGTTTAAGTGCGCTGGCCCAGGCACTGACATGTGTGGCCGACCAACACGGTGGCTGCACGCCCGCGCAAGGCCCCGGCATAACCCGGAATGGTTTGTTGCCATACCTTTAGGACGTTCAATGCTACAGTTAGGTTAATACCGCATGGAAGGCGCGCAGCCCACATCCTATGAGCAGCAGGTTCTGAGCGAAATCCACGCTTGGCGGACGCGCAAGCCCGGGATGGTAGGCAGGACGGTGGCACAGGTCAACAAGGGCCTGCAGCGCGTCACCGGTCTTGCCATGAGCGTGCCCGGAGTACAATGGACCATTGACAACGTTATTGCTGGGCTGCTGCAGGTTGTCAACGAGTTGGCACAGGATACCGTCTGGCGAGAATCCATCTATGCCGAGTATCGTAAGCGCGGTTACGCAGTCTACAGCGCCGACGACATTCATGCACTGGACCTGAAAGTGGCCGATTCGACGCTCCAGGGCGTTGACATCAAGTACCGCACTGTTACGGCTGCACAGGGCGTGGCGGCAGGCATCGCCGGGGCCGCGGGCGTGATTCCGGATGTGGTGGGCCTGATGGCCCTCAACCTACGTGCAGTCGGCGAATATGCTACGTATTGCGGGTTTGATATGACCTTGGACCATGAGCGCTATTTTGCGCTACAGATCCTTAACGCGCAGGCGCAACCTGCGAATGGCAAACGTACTGAAGGCCTGGTCCCCATGACCGCGGTGTCACAATCATTGGCGGGTAGCCATACAAAGCTGACCGTGCAACAGGTAGCGGTGTCTGCTTCAATCAAGCCCTTAGTTCGTGCACTGGGAAAACGACTGACTGCATTCAAGCTCGCCCAAGCCGTGCCAATGGCCGGCGCGTTGGTAGGTGGCGGAGCTAACGCGTTGTATACCACACGCGTCTGTACCGCGGCGCAGCACCTCTATCGCGAGCGGCGCCTGTTGGAAAGCTACCCATTCAGCGTCCTGAAAGAGTATAGCCATGCATAAGCATCCTGTATATTGGCTACTCGCGGCACTGATGGCCTCCGGCTGTGCGCAGGAGCCGCCCAACTTCGTGTTCATCCTAGCGGATGATCTGGGCTATATGGATGTCGGGGCCTACAATCCGGGCACGTTCTACGAAACGCCGAACTTGGACCGACTGGCCCGTGAGGGGATGCGCTTCACGCAGGCGTACGCCGCGGCACCAGTTTGTAGTCCCACCCGCGCGAGCATCCAGACAGGCCTGTACCCTGCACGCATTCACACCACCGACTTCTTTGGCGGCCCGCAGCCGGACGAGGTCGGCGAGCGGTGGAAGGCTAACCGGCCGCTGCTGCCCGCTGCCTATGTCAACCAGTTGCCCCACGACAAGGAAACCATCGCCGAAGCACTGCAAGCTGGGGGCTATCGTACGTTCTTTGCAGGCAAATGGCACTTGGGCCCCGAAGGGTCGTGGCCGGAGGAGCACGGCTATGAGATCAACAAAGGAGGCCATCACCGCGGCGGGCCATACGGGCCAGGGCGGTATTTTGTGCCGTACGGCAACCCGCGATTGGAGGATGGGCCACCGGGTGAGCATCTGCCCGCTCGACTCGCCCAGGAAACCGCGTCCTTTATCGCTGGTGCAAAGGGTGGGCCGTTTCTGGCGTTTTTGTCCTTCTATTCCGTGCATACGCCCCTGATGACCCGGCCGGAGCTGGAAGAGAAATACCAAAAGAAGCCTGCGTCGCCAACTACATGGGGCACAGAGGGCGCCCGCAAAGTGCGCCAGATCCAAAACCACGCAGTCTACGCCGGCATGGTGGAGTCAATGGATACGGCGATTGGCGTGGTGCTGCAGGCACTGGATTCATTGGATCTAGCCGACAACACAGTAGTGATCTTCACCTCCGACAACGGCGGGCTCAGCACTTCGGAAGGACATCCTACCAGCAACCTGCCGCTTCGCGCAGGCAAAGGCTGGCTGTATGAGGGCGGCATCCGTGAGCCGACCATCGTGCGCTACCCGCCCCGCGTACGTAGCGGCACCAAAAGCGACGTACCTATACTGAGCACAGACTTTTTCCCAACCATGATTGAGCTTGCGGAACTCGCGCCGCGAGCGGTCGATGGCACGAGTTTTGTTGCAGCATTGTTAGGCGCAGACGCGCTGAATCGGAGGGACCTCTTCTGGCACTACCCGCACTATGGCAACCAGGGCGGATCGCCAGGCAGCGCCATCCAGAGCGGGCCGTGGAAGCTAATTCGCTTTTACGAAGATGGGCGGGAGGAGCTCTACCACCTGGGGCGAGACATGTCAGAGGCCCATGTGCTTTTGAACGCAGACACGGCGCTGGTGCTGCAGGCACGGCTCTCGGCATGGCTCACCGAGGTAGAGGCCCGCATGCCTTCCCGCAACAACCTTCTTGATAACCCTAAGCAGTAGCCAAGGCTATGAGTTCAGAATTTGATGCCGATTTGATCCGGTGCTCGTTTTGTGACCGCTCGGCAACTGAGGTTGCCTCTATGGTGGCCGGTGAGGGGGTGTACATCTGCGAGCGTTGCATCCATGATGCTTCGAGCATTGTGCAGGCGGATAACATGCCGGTCCCGGAGCAGCGGCGCAGCCGGGGGCGGTTTGCTGGACGTAACCGCCTGTTTCCCATGGAGATTAAGGAAGAGCTGGACAAGTTCGTCATTGCCCAGGACCGCGCCAAGAAGGCCTTGTCGGTGGCCGTCTTTAACCACTACAAACGCGTTGAGGCACGGGAGCAGTCCGGCGATTTCGATGGGGTAGAGATCGAAAAGTCGAACATCCTGCTTCTGGGCCCCTCGGGGACCGGCAAAACACTACTCGCGCGGACGCTCGCCCGCATACTGGATGTCCCGTTTTCCATCAGCGATGCCACCGCGCTAACGGAGGCAGGCTACGTGGGTGAAGACGTGGAAACGATCCTGGCGCAGCTCTTGGCCGCCGCGGACTACGATGTTCAATTCGCAGAGCGGGGGATAATCTTCATCGATGAAATCGATAAGATTGCGCGCAAGGCAGACAACGCCTCCCTGACGCGAGACGTTTCGGGAGAAGGTGTTCAGCAAGGGTTGCTGAAAGTGCTGGAAGGTACCATTGCCCGCGTACCACCCAAGGGCGGGCGAAAGCACCCGGAGCAAAGCCTGACCAACATAGACACGCGAGACATCCTGTTCATATGCGGCGGCGCCTTCGTGGGGCTGGCTGAGATCATTGCCCGTCGCATCAGTGCGAATGTCATCGGATTCGTCATGGGAAACAAGCAGCACATTGATCACCATGACCCGCGGATCCTGCACCACGTGGAACCGGACGACCTCTTAAAATATGGCATGATACCGGAGCTGGTCGGGCGGCTCACGGTTGTGGCATCCCTGAACCCGCTGAGCGATCGGGCGATGAAACGCATATTGACCGAGCCACAAAATGCACTCGTGAAACAGTACCAGAAGCTGTTCGCCCTTGACGGCATCGAGTTGCAATTTGAGGATGAGGCACTCGACGCAATCGTCAAGAAGGCCCAGGGCCACGGTACGGGTGCCCGCGGACTGCGCAGCATCATGGAAGATATGATGCTGGATATAATGTACAGGGTCCACACGTACACGGGCGTGGGACGATGCCGGATCACAGCAGATACTATCATGCATGGCGCCGTGCCCGTTTATGAGCAGCGCAGGGTGTCGGCATAGCGTTACCAAGGCGGCTCTAAGGATCCTCTGCCTGTGGGCCTTGGGCTTTGGTGCATCCGGCGGAATCGTAGCGGCCCAATCGCACCTCTTGGGTGCCAGCACTACCACACGGGTGCGAGGCATAAGCTTCACCTTTGAGGATGCGCAAGCGGTGCCGTTGTCTGCCTTGGAGGACCTGATTGCCACACGTGCGTCGCGACTGAGCGACCGCCTGCCGTGGCCCTTCAGAAACCGGGAGCACGAGTTTCTGCTGGATCCGGTGGAACTGCAGCGCGATGTCGTGCGGGTGCGCACCCACCTTCAGGCAATGGGCTTCCCGCGTGCTCAAGTGGACTATGCCGCTTCCACGTTCGACCCGCAGAAGGACGTGATACGTGTTCGGTTCACGATTCGGCAAGGTCCACCACTGATGATCCAAGATGTAGGGTTCCATGCAGCAGAAGGGTACCTGGCAAGTGCTTTCGAGGGCGAGATGCGCGAGCGTTGGATAGAATTCAGGGACAAGACAAGCTTTCGCACTGGAGATCGATTCACCGCATTCCGGGTAGTTCAGATAGAAGACGAGGTCCTGAGTTGGCTCAAGGATCAGTCGTATGCCTTTGCCACGCTCCATGCCGTTACGACGATCGATTCGGTCTATGGCTTGGCCGACATTGACTTTCTTGTAGATCCAGGGGTGCCCGGCACTATTACAGAAATCGACATCGAAGGAAACCGGCGCGTGAGCCGAAGACTCGTGCAGCGCGAGTTGCCGTTTAAGGTTGGGGACGCCTTTTCAAGCCGGCACCTTTTGCAGGGGCAGCGCGAACTCTTTGCGCTGAACCTCTTCCAGGTCGCGCAGGTCCAAGTTCCACCGCAGGAGCGTGACTCTACCGTCGCGGTGCGCGTACACCTGCGCGAGGCGCGCCTGCGCTACCTCTCGGCAGAAACCGGATTTGACCAGAATTCCGGCCTCTGGGGCCAAGGGCGCTGGTCACACCGTAACTTTCTGGGTGGTGCCCGTGTCCTTACCGCTACTGCAGAGCTTAGGACAGGCTTCCTGGCGTCTGCACCCACTTTGTCGCACCGGTTGGCGCGTACATCGGCAGCGCTTACGCAACCATACCTATTTGTAACCGACCTGGCGGCAGTTTTGGAGCCGTACGCGCAGCTGGAACGGGACCCATTGCTGCTGGATACCGGTCTTGCATTCGGTGTGAACCGACGCGAGTACGGTGTCAACAGCACCCTGATCTACGGACTGCTGACGACGCGCACAATGAGCCTGCAGTATAACCTGGCGCGTGCGACCACATTCTCTAACGCGCGCGCGGCCGATGTTCGTGATGCGTACGGTAAAGGTGTCCTGACATTGTCCGGTACGCTGGGATGGACCGACAACCTGCTGAACCCGCGGCGTGGTTACACGATTCAGTCATTTGTAGAGCAAGCCGGCGGGCTTCAGCGTTGGTTGAGGCTGAAGGAAGTAGGCCTGGACTACATGAAGGTGAGCCTGGAGGCTTCCGCCTTCATCCCGCTGACGCAGGATCTCTTTATAGGCGTGCGCATGGCCGGCGGGCGCGTATGGCCGGGTCATGACGCGGAAGTGATGCTCTATTCCGATGAGACCGAGGCAGTCTACAATGCGCAGTTTACCTCGCCCCACGAAAACCGCTTTGACCCGATTCGCTTCTACGTGGGCGGCAAAGATGTGCGCGGATGGAATCCAGGCCATGTCGGACCCAAGGTCAACCGCACGACTTTTGTGACCGATGACGAGGGCATCGTCTACGATGGAGACAGACCCGTGACACAAACCGCTCGCTATGAACCCGTGGGCGGGCTGGTTCGTGGCTCTGCGAGCGTTGAGTTGTGGTACCGGCTGCGAGGTCCGTGGCGCGTGGCACTGTTCCTGGATGCCGGGCAGGTGTCGTCTGCGGTAATAGAAGCGCCGGGGTGTCTGCCAGTGGCATACCGGGATCGGGCACAAACGCAGCCCGTGGAGGTGCAGTGTGGACTTGCTGACGAAGGCCGCATTGACTGGGGCGCGCTTCGCTTCGGCACCGGTGCAGGCGTGCGCTACGAAACGCCGATAGGATTCGTGCGCCTGGATGTGGCGGCCAAGGTCAATCCGGACGCGCTGGATTTGCAGTCTCCTCGCAACGCGCTTCTGGCGAGTCAGGGATTGGCGGAAGTAACACGCAACCAACTTAACCGATTCGGTGTGCATGTGAGCATTGGACAGGCGTTTTGATGACGAAGGGTTCCCATCATAGCCGGGCTTGGTGGTGGGTTGTGCCCGGTGCACTGCTACTGGCGCTCTTGCTGCTACTCCAGACGCCGTGGGGTCTGCGAATCGCACTGACGACGGCGCTGCGCGAATCGGGGTTCACTCTTGCGGGCGCACGCGGCAACTGGGCACTAGGCATTGAGGCCTACGGTGTTGAGTTTCACAACGAAGATGTCAGCCTTCATGTTGACACCCTGCGCGCCCGCTATAACCTGTTTGCCCTTACGCGCGGCAAGGTGCATGTCAGGAAGGTTGTGGCATCGGGCGCAGACCTTCTGATACATGCTACGGCCGATGACACCTCCGCGACGGAGGAGTCCATGCCGATCCGAGTAGACGACGCGCTGATCTACCGCTCTCAAATCTCTCTTCCGTTGGGTCAGGACACGACACTGCGGGTGGCGGTAGACTATGCGCATGGCGTTGCCTCGCTGGGGCCGGACATCATGGTGCGGCTGGACACGGCCAACCTGGTCGTGTATGCCGGCCAGGAGCCCTTGCGTGTTGTTGGGCCGGCAGCGCTACGCAACGGCGTGCTATTCTTGGACTCCGTGCGGGTCTATAACGCACGTACCGACGCGATGCTTGCCGGCTATGCCACCCTGCCGGTACCAGGAGCGGAAGTAGAGGCCGACCTGGCCATACATGCGGCTCCTTTGGCGCTGCAGGATTTCGAGCTTTTTACGCGCCTGTCAGGGGCGGACACACGTGTTTTTCTTGACTGCACCGTAACTGATGCGGCGGGGCGCTATCGCGTTGTGGGCGAGGCCTTCACGCCTGGCGGCGGTCTTTTTTCACTGGATGCAACTGCCGAGGTAGGAGGCGCCTACGCAGCGCACAGGGTTTCGGCGCGTGATCTGGAGTTGAGCCTGATAGATACCAGTATCGTGGGGACCCTGAGCGCAGACCTGACGGGGCAGCTGACAGGAAGTAACGTGGGCCAGATGACCGGCGTGCTGCATCTAAACGTGCTGGAAAGCACGGCGCTTGGACTGGCGTTGGATGGTGGCGACGCGCGACTAGCACTAAGCGCCGGCACGGCGGACTTCGATATGGGCCTGCGCATCAGCGGCACTCGCGTTCGGGTGGCCGGCACGGCGGAGGACCTGGAAGCGGAGCCGCACTATGCCCTTGAAGGTGTCTTTGAAGGGCTGGACCTCTCGCGATTTGGCGCACCTATGGCGAGCAATCTTGGTGGAGCCTTGCGGCTGGTGGGTCAAGGAGCGAATGAGGCGGAGGCGCAGGTACGAATAGGGCCCGGCGACGTAGGCATGCTCACGATGCGGGAAGCGACTGTAGAGGCCCGCCTTGGTGACCAGGCACTCAGTGTCAGCGCATCTGCGGTGGCGGATACGGGATCCATTTTGGCGCAAGGCCTCATGTCTTGGGACAACGGCCAAGTGGAAATTCAGGCTTCCGGGCAGGTGGTGGCACTGGATGTGGCGAGTGCTCTCTCGCTCGCGGTGGAAAGTGCTTTGTCGGGCGAGGTTTCGCTGCACACCCGGGGCGGGTGGCCGCCGGACTCCGGAAGTGTAGTGCTAGCGTTGTCAGACTCGCACTTCGACATATACGACATGGATAGCGTACATGTCCAAGGCAATTTGGGCGGGCCCCGTGTTGACGTCGCGGGCGGAGCAGACCTCGCAGCGGGGCACATTGCATGGGCTGGCACGGCTCGTCCATTTGACGCGGTGCCGTCCTATGCCATCACGGAGGCGACGTTTGACAGCGTTAACGTGGGCCTGTGGGTCGAGGGCTGGCGCAGCAATCTGCAAGGCGCTGTGCAACTCTACGGACGCGGCGCAGATAGTCATACGCTGGCGCTCAGCATGCTCCCATCGACGCTTAATGATCAGCGCATAGACTCCGGCCGCGTGGGCCTGTCGCTGCGCGGCACGCAGGTCGAAGGAGCCACAGCAATTCATATGCCGACCGGCAGGCTTGACCTAAGCTTCCTTGGCACACTGCCCGACTCAGCATACGCAATCACAGGCGGCACCTTCCGCGACCTCGACTTGGGCGCAATACTAGGTTTACAGGGTCTTAGGACGCAGCTCAGTGGCGCCATTGACACGCTTGGCGTCACAGGGTCGCATCCTGCTGCTCTGGCACTCGCAGCAGACATGTATTTGGACGAATCACGCATCAACGACCAAGTCGTGGACCAGGCATGGCTCCAGGTAAAGGCAGACAGCGGCTACTACGCAGCAAATGGTGCCATAAGCTGGGAGGGCGGTGGCATTCAGGTAGACACAGCCATGGGACGATGGCTCGATGCGGTGCCGTCCTACGATGTGCAGGCTACGGCGGAAGCGGTAGACCTGGGGGCGATGGTTGGCGTTTCCGGTTCCTTTACGGGGACAGTCGCACTGGCCGGGAAGGGAATCACGCCGTCGACCTTGGCGGCAGGTCAGGCGCGCTTAACGGCGAAGCACTCGCGCTATAAGGGCATTACGGTGCGCGACTTCGAGGCAACGGCAGAACTTGCGGACGGCCTCCTGCGGATCGACACGGTGAGGATAGTCTCGGATGCGGTACGGCTTAATGGCGGAGGCAACTTGGCAGTGCAGGGAGGTGCCGATGACGTACATACGTTTACGGCAGGCGGCGCCATCCTAGACGCGGGGCCGCTCGCGGAGCTCTTTACAGAGCTTCCGGTGGCCACCGATCATGCGCCTGGCGACACGCTCTGGGTGACCGCTACCAGCGAGGGGGACTCAATCGTGTTCGACGGGCACGCCCAGCTCGGCGGCATTTCCGCCGGCGCCATGCGCATACTGGGTGCTACGGCAGGGGTGGAGGGCACATTTGTGGCAGACAGTGCCGGTCACCGGTCTCTGGGCATGGACAGCATCTGGGCGGACATGCACCGCGTATCTATTCCCAACCTGTCGGCGCGGAGTGCCTGGGCGCGCGCAGCCCTTGAAGGAGACACTTTGGCCTTTCGGGCGGATGTTGCTATAGACGAGCAGCGGAGTGCGACCGTGCAGGGACTGGCGGACCTGGCAAATCAACTCGTACTCTTGCAAAAGCTTGACATGAACCTGGGGCCGGAGCGTTGGCACTTGGACCAGGAGTCCAAAATCTCGTTTGGCGAGGAGTACCGTGTACGTAACCTCTTGCTGGTAGCTCCGGACCAGGAGATTGCGCTCGATGGCGTAGTGGATCTGGATGGGCGTCAGAGTCTGGCATTAACGTTGTTTGACTTTCGGCCGGCGTCCGTGGCTGATCTGTTCGGTCTGCCGGATTTGGGAGGCATCATAAACGGTGACATCTTTTTGTTCGGTGATGCCGCAGCGCCGCACCTGGACGGAGCCATTACCATGGCGCTGGAAGTAGCCGACATTCCTGTTGGGGCCTTGGATGCAACGGTAAGCTACGCGGATGGCCGCCTGCATCTCGACGCCAACCTGGCCCATGCAGACAGCAGTACGCTCATGCTTGCGGGCTATTATCCAGTGGACTTGCGCCTGGAACGGGAGGGCGCGCCCCCAATGGCAACGAACGAGGCAGCGCTGGTCATCAATGCGGACAGCTTCAACGTTGGGTGGGTTGAGCCATTCTTGGATCCGGCGGCTTTTGGCGATGTCGAGGGGCGTCTATCAGGTGACATCCATATTGGCGGCACCACTGCCAGGCCACAACTTTTCGGTGCCGTCAAGCTGGACGAAGGGCAGCTGGAATTGTCGGAGCTTGGCATATCCATGGAGGCCATACAGGCCAACGCTACTTTTGAAGGTGACTCGGTCTACGTCAGCCGCCTTTCGGCGGTCAGCGGTGGCGGCACGCTTGAGGGGCAGGGTACCGTTGGCCTGGCGGCACTGACGCTCGGGGCATTTGACCTTTGGGGTACCGCGGAGCGGTTTAGGGTCATAGACAATGAGGGATACCTTGCACACGTGACTGGCGAGGTGCGACTCAGTGGTACTTCGGCGCTGCCCGAACTCACCGGGGACATCCGGCTTGTCAACGCCGACATACGCCCAACAGAGGCCGCAAACCAAGTGTATGCGCCGGTGGCGTTTACGCCGGAGGATGTGCGGATGCTTGAGCGTTACTTTAACATTCGAGTAGCCGACCAGGACACCACCACATTTGTGTTTTACGATGCATTGGCGATGGCTCTCAGAGTGGTCGTAGGTGAGGACGTTTGGCTGCGCTCGCGAACTGCGCCAGAGATGAATGTCCCCTTTCAAGGCGTGGTGGACATCACCAAGGCCCCCGGGGAAGGGGAGCAGGTGCTGGGGACGGTTCAGGTTGTGCCCGCGCAGAGCTATGTGCGCCAGTTCGGGCGCCGCTTCGAGATTGAAAGGGGACGCCTGACCTTCACCGGGCCTGCGCTGAATCCGCTCATTGAGCTACGCGCGTCTTACGAGGTGCCGGCACGCAACAACCAGGATAGCCCCGTGACGATCCATCTGGATGTGATTGGCAGCATTCTGGATGAGGGTGAGCTCAGTCTGCAACTCAGCAGCGATCCTGCCATTTTGGATGAGTCCGACATCATTTCCTACATCGCTACCGGGCGCCCCGCGGCAGAGGCATTCCAGATGGCTGAAGTAAACACGCTCCAGGTTGGAAGGGACATCGCCGTGAAACAGCTGACGAACCTCATTGCGGGCGCGGCGGGCGCCGAGCTTGGACTGGATGTCGTGGAGATAGAGCAGGAAGGGTCGCGCGGCATCACGCTGACGGCCGGAAAACGCATCTCGCGCGACCTCTTTGCCTCCGTAAGTTGGCCCATAGCCCTCAGCACGGGTCGTGCGGCCCAGCCCGGTACGTCGTCTGAAGGCAACAAGCAGATAATCATTGAGTACTCATTGCTTGAGTGGCTCCTTGCCCGCCTGCGGGGCGACACGGAGTCGGTGGGTGCGAGCTTGTTGTTCCAGTACGCCTATTAGGGCCATGAAGTACTCATTTCTTGTCCGCGGTCTTGAGCGTACGGCGAGTCTGGCGCTGTTTGCGGTGGAGTTTTTCAGGAAGGGAGTTAGACGTCCTTATGAAGGCCAGGAGCTGGTGCGCCAAATGGACGAGACGGGCTCAAAGAGCCTGCTGCTTGTTGTGGTGACCGGACTCTCCATTGGCGTCGTCCTGTCTATGCAAAGTCGTGGCACGCTGGCACGCTTCGGGGCCGAAGCCGTACTGCCCAGTATGCTTGCCCTTTCCGTCATTAAAGAGATTGGGCCCGTGATCACATCGCTGGTGCTGGCCGGGCGGCTTGGGGCAGGCATCGCGGCGGAGATCGGCTCCATGCGCGTTACGGAGCAGATTGACGCGCTGGAGGTGGCGGCGCTTAAGCCTTTCAACTATCTGGTGGTCACGCGTGTCCTGGCGTGCGTGGTGATGTTTCCGGTTCTTACGGCATGCTGCGACGTCGTGGCGCTCTTGGGGGGCTTTCTCGAGTCGGCTATCACCGCTGGAACGGACTACCGGCTGTTCATCGACAACGCATTCGAAAACGTGCGATTGTCGGACTTGACCTTTTCCACAGCGAAGACGAGTGTGTTCGGATTCATCGTGGGCATTGTAGGCTGCGAGATGGGCTACCACGTTCGCGGAGGTACCCGAGAGGTGGGGCAGAGTGCGATGCAGGCCGTAGTGCTGTCGTCGCTGCTCATTCTGATAGCCGACGTAATGCTGGTACGCATCTCATTGGCGCTTTTTGGAGGGTAGCTCTTGCACGACGTAGCGCCGCCGGCCGGCATTGCCATCTCCGTGCGTAACCTGCATAAGTCGTTCGGATCGCTTGCGGTGCTCCGTGGCGTCTCAATTGATGTGCCCAAAGGCACGTGCATGGCCGTCATGGGTGGCTCCGGTACCGGGAAGAGCGTGCTCATCAAGCATGTGGTGGGACTTCTCCACCCGGATGAGGGATCCGTTTGGGTGTATGATCAGCGTGTGGACCATCTGAGGGAAGCCGAGTTGGACCGGTTGCGCCTGCGTATCGGCTTCCTGTTTCAGGGTGGCGCGCTTTTTGACTCCATGACGGTGGGGGAGAATCTCGATTTCATTCTCGCGCGACACACCTCGCTTGGCGCCCTGGAGCGTGCAGACCGCGTTGAAGAGGCGCTGGAGTGGGTCGATCTACCGACGAAAGCCGCGAACTACCCGGCCTCGCTTTCAGGCGGGCAAAAGAAGCGTATCGCGCTGGCGCGCTCGATAATCCTAAAACCAGACATTCTATTGTGCGATGAGCCGACCACGGGCCTGGATCCGGTTTCTGTGCGGATGGTTTCGCACTTGTTGTTGCGGCTACGCAATGAGCTCGGTATCACGATAGTGTCTATCACGCACGACCTCTTGTGCGCAGAGATTTCCGCTGACCGTGCGTGTTTTCTGTACGAGGGCCGCGTGATCGGCGAAGGAACACTCAGTGACCTGCAGGCCGCTACCCATCCAAGGCTACGCAACTTCTTTGGTGCGTAGGCTTACCATTCACCAAGCTCATAAAGCCATGAAAGGCAAGGCGCGCGTCGGACTCGTTATCATTATTGGAGGCGGGCTCTTTTTTCTGGTCGTCTTTCTTGTTGCCAATCGTTCGTTTCTCTTCAGCGATCGATTCGAGCTTCGAAGCGAATTCAATCAGGTTGCAGGCCTCAGGGCCGGAGCTAACGTTCAGTACCAGGGCGTGAGCGTGGGTGCTGTTTCCAGCGTGGCGCTACCGGTGTCACCGGGGGCTCCGATCGAGGTGACGATGGGCATTTCCGAAACAGCCCAGCACCTTATCCACAGCAGAACGCAGGCCCAGATTAAGACGGAAGGGCTGTTGGGCAGCATGATCGTGGTACTGGTGAATCCGCCAACGGCGCCAGGTGAGCCAGCACCGTTGCCGGTTGAGAAGGGTGCTCTCATCCGCGGAGTGGATCCGTTTGATCTTTTTGAAATCACCGACAAGGCACTGGCATCCGTGCAGCGATTTGAGCAGGCGGCCTCGTCGTTCTTCCTCATCGTCGATGACGTTCGGGAAGGCAAGGGTACGTTAGGCAAGCTCGTTTACGATCCGGAGCTATACAACAGCATGGTGGCCACAGCTGACGAGACGAAGGAGCTGCTGGAGCACTTGGGCGAGGATGCAGAGGCACTAGTGGGACTAGCCACCGAAGCCACCGAAGGCGTGAAATCAATATTCGACAAGGTTGAGCACGGCGACGGGACCGTGGCGCGCCTGCTGAACGATCCCGAGTTGTACCATGAAGTCCTGGCTGTGTCAGATACGCTGATGGCCATTGCCGCCGCTACCAGGTTGCTTATTACGAGCGCGGAGGATGCCGCGAACTGGGGTGGCATAGGGGCCTTCCGGTTTGCTGAGCTGATGGAGGCGGGCAAGCACAACTGGCTGTTCAAGCGGTACTTTGAAGAGCGCGGGTACGCTACGAAGGCGCCGTTTGAGGTGCGGGAGGAAGCAATTGCTGAGAGCTTTCGCGAACTGCGTCAGAAAGAACTGGAGCTCTTGGAGTGGGAGGAGCGTTTGATGGCCCGCTCTGCGACATCTGACAGTACCAGTGTGGTCAGAATGCAGGATCGTTGATGCCAACCTAAAGCTTTGCGCCGCACCTACTACGTTCCGCCCAGGTTTTCGCCCCCACATTCACTTTTGGGCCTGGCCCTGCGCCGCATTGTGCGAGACAGGCGACAGGCTGAAGGGATTTATCTGGTGGTATTCCCGTCGCTCATCCTTCTGGTGATACTGGCCCAATTCGTCGCATGGACCTGGGTAGAGCCCATCATAGTAGCAGATGGTGAGGGTCCGGCAGCAACTCGGTTTTTTGTGGCGCAGGTGGCAGGCGTCCTGTTGGTGCTGCTGACTTGCGGCGTCGGGTTCGTTCCTGCCGTTCGAGTTACGGTCGAGGGGGCTCGCCTGGTGGTGCGTCAAGGGGTGCGCATGCGTACAGTAGCTTTTGAGGCAATACGCGAACATTCCGTGGTGACGGCCTTGCGCTTTCATCGCGAATTCAGGCCGTACGAAGCCGTTGAGGCCTTTACCAGCCGCATGACACCGGAGGTCTTCATTTTGGATACCCCTCAGTCTCAAGTCGCCATTGGGCTGATGGCCAAAGACCGTGACAACTTTGCCGCGGTCCTGGAGGCAGCTACTGTGGCATGCCACGAGGTAACGCGCCGGGCGGCGGTAGCCGCATAGGATGGAGTTTCGGCTGGCATACGCAGACGGTCACGCTCGGGCTGCGCAACTGCTGACGGATCACGGCGTGATTGACACGCCGGCGTTCATGCCAGTTGGCACCGTGGCAACGGTGAAAGGGATTGCGCCACGTGTCCTCATTGAGGATGTTGGTGCGCAGGTCATTCTCGGCAACACCTACCACCTCTACCTGAGACCAGGGGTATCGGTAGTGCAGGCCGCCGGCGGTTTGCACCGCTTCATGGCTTGGTCTCGGCCGATCTTGACAGATTCCGGAGGGTACCAGGTGTTTTCGCTAGCCAGTCGGTGTAAGGTTACCGACGAGGGCGCCACCTTTCAGAGCCATATCGATGGCTCAATGTACCTCTTCACGCCCGAGTCTGTGGTTGACACTCAGCGGGCCTTGGGCAGCGACATCATGATGGTGTTGGATGAGTGCCCGCCCGCAGGCGTACCGAAGGTTCGGGCGGCGGAAGCGTGCGACCGCACCTTGCGGTGGGCCGAGCGCAGCTTGGCGCGTTTTCGGGAAACTATGCCTTGTTATGGCCATTCCCAGGCGCTGTTCGCCATTGTTCAGGGTGGCACTCACCGGGCACTGCGACTAAGGTGCGCAAGAGCCTTGGTGTCTATGGACTTTCCGGGCTATGCTATTGGTGGGCTCTCAGTGGGCGAGGCGCCGGAAGACATGTATGCGATCACGGAACTCGTTGCGGGGGTCTTGCCGGTGGACAAGCCGCGGTACCTGATGGGCGTGGGTACGCCTGCAGACCTTTTGGAGTCAATTGGCCGCGGTGTAGACATGTTTGACTGCGTGCTGCCGACCCGGAATGGACGCAATGGCATGGTATTCACCACGCAGGGCATCATCAACATCCGGAACAAGCGGTGGGAAACCGACTTTACCCCACTTGACCCGGGCCTGAGCGCGTACGCAAGTCGCACGTTTACCAAGGCGTACGTCCGGCATCTTTTCCAGGCGCGTGAGATCTTGGGCATGCAGGTTGTCTCTATTCAAAATTTGGTCTTCTACCATTGGCTAATGCGCCGGGCGCGCGAAGCGATTCTGGACAATCGTTACGCCGCCTTTCAGCAGGCGACACAGGCTCGGGTCAGCCAGCGGCTATGAGTCTACCTAAAAGTCGTCGGTTACGAATGAGCTTTCCCTTCAACTTGCAAAGATCCCTTTTCACGCTTGCGCTTGCGATTGGGGCGCTGGCCTCTGCACAGTCTCAAACGCTGTCCTTCACGCTCGTCGAGCAACTGGTCATCGGCGATGACGAGGAGGCGCAAGCCGAGTATCTCTTCTCAGCCCCCAACCTGGTCAGGACGGACTCGCAGGGTAACATCTATGTCCATGACTCTAGGCGTGCGGACATTCGGGTCTTCGACGCAAGTGGACGGTACGTCAGCACGATCGGAAGTAGGGGCGAAGGTCCGGGCGAAATGCGGGACATCATTGGCATTCATGTCGATGGTCAGGATCGGCTGATCGTGGCCGACCGAATCAGCGCACGGTTCACGATCTTCACCAACCTCGGCAAGAGCTTCGAAACAAAGGCCTTCGCCGAAGAGCTGACCATCCATCCAAACCCAATCTTGTCTCTTGAGAACTCCTTTGTTCTCAGGTATGTGAAGCTATTTCCGAATCCAGAAGGCGGTCCCTCCATAACGGGCGACAAGGCCCTTCATGAATACGATACCGAACTGAATCGGATCGGGTCATTTGCGCAAGCGGATGACATTTTTGACTTGGACCGTCCCTTCCTGAAGGCGCGTATGGGATTGTCTGACGCGTTAAAGGTGGCGACGAATGGGTCCGACACGATAGTTCTGGCGCCGGAGATTTACAGCGGATTCGTCTATCGATACACGCGGTCGAATGACGCCTGGGTCATGGAGAAATTGGAAGGGGGGCCTGCCCCCAGAAGAGCATACATACCCATAAGCAAGAGGGAATACGACTCGAATTGGAATCTTCGCAGGTCATCTATAATGACCTCAGGTTCAGGGGGGACGCATCGTGCGAGGATTTTGAACCGGAGTCGGGGGATCGTAATTCTGAGCACTGGAGACATCGTAAACTTCACCATGCAAACACCGCTCCGGAAGGACCCTGAACAAAACGCAGAAGTATTCAATCAGGACGGTACCCTGCTGGGGCACGGGCCGCTGCAGCTCGATGACCCGGAGCTGAATGGCAACGCGACCATCATGAGGTCCATTGAGATTCTATGGAAAGACGCAGACGATCGCATATACCTTCGGCGGAGCAATGCAGATGGATTCGTTGTGCTCAGCGTTGCCGAGCTTGTCATCAACCCGCATTGAGTGGGACCAGCAGCAGCCTTGAATAAGAGCCGCGAGCACGCCGGTCGCATAATGAATCAGGGTTTGCCTAAGAACTATTGTGCAGCATTCCAGCCAGAGTAGCCTTATCCGTTGCGCTTGCGTGGCTTACCCAGCGCCGCATGTCTGGTCTCGCCGGACTGGATCCACGCAGCGTCCAGCGACGCATGCTGCCGCACCCATTCTCCACTCCAGGGCGCCCCGTTGCCAGGACCCTCGCTGACGTTGATAGCGTTGCTGTGCTGGAGCCATCGGGCGGGAATGACGCCCAATGTCTGCCGTTCGAAAGCACGATAGGCAATGCAAGCCAGCGCCGCGTATGGCTTGGATTGCCCTTGAATCCAGCAGGGCAGGCGCACCCGCTATGGGCGCCAGGTACAATTGTGGGAACGCCAGCTGGAGCACCATTAAGCTGGCCGTGGCGCACGACCTTCCAAGCGCGTAGGGCACAAGTCTGTTAGCAAGCAGCATGCAGACGCAATGCAAGTTTGATGGAAGAAGTCCGTAGCGGCCCTACCTGTGCGGCGACTGCACCGCACTTCCGTCCACTCATCGGGCTTGTCCAGCGTGCGGTGCTCGAATGTCCGGCTACAAAGAGTCTGGCGGCTGGGTCGCTATGCGGCTCGAGTGTCCTGGAGGTTTGCTGAACCAGCTCAATTGTGCAAGCGTATCAGTGACCAATGGCGCGGCAGTTTAACATCCCCCAGTTCTATCGCAGCGGTATCCTGACCGCGGTAAAGGAGGCGCGAGCCACCCGCGATCCCCGTAAGCGGGACCTTACGCCATCCGTGCTGGACTTTGGGCCAGTCGTCTTTAGCGTGGCCCGCAGCTTCGGTTTCTGCTACGGCGTCGAAAATGCCCTTGAGATCGCCTATCGGACGCTGGGCGAGCAGCCGGATCGACGACAGTTCATGCTGTCGGAAATGATCCACAATCCACACGTGAATGAAGATCTGCGCAGGCGCGGAATGCGCTTCTTGCGAACCACAACGGGAGAGGAGCTGATTCCACTGAACACTTTGACTCCTGATGATATTATTCTGATTCCGGCCTTCGGTACGACCTTGGAAATCAAGCAGGAGCTTGCCGAACGCGGCTTGGACATCAAGACTTACGATACGACCTGCCCCTTTGTGGTAAAGGTGTGGCGGCGAAGCAAACAGCTTGGCCAGAAAGACTTCACCGTGGTGGTACACGGCAAGCGGTACCATGAGGAGTCGCGTGCGACGTTTTCCCACGCGAAACAGAATGCGCCGGTGGTCGTCGTGCGCGACATAAAAGAGGCGCGCGACTTGGCGCGCGTGATCACGGGTGAGGAAGGGGCAGAATTCTTCTTTGAGCGTTTTGACGATCGCTACAGCGAGGGCTTTGACCCCGCGCAGGACCTAAAGCGCATAGGAGTGGTGAATCAGACCACTATGCTTGTTACCGAAACCCAGGCTATTGCCGCTGAGTTGCGCCACGCGCTGGTACGGCGTTACGGCCTGGATGCCATCGCGACACACTTTGCAGATACCAGCGACACGCTGTGCTATGCCACGCACGAAAACCAGGAAGCCACACGTGCTCTCCTTGAAGTACCGCTGGACCTTGCGCTGGTCGTGGGCGGGTACAACTCATCGAATACGAGCCAGCTTGTTAGCCTTTGCGCGCAGGTGGTCCTCACTTACTTCATCCGCGATGCGAAGGAGATATTGTCGCCGTCACGAATCCGCCATTTTGATTATCCAAACCAGACGTTGCACGTGACGGAGCGCTGGATGCCGGATGTACGACCGGTGCATGTGGCGCTAACCGCGGGCGCGTCCAGTCCAGACGCGCAGTTGGACCAAGTCATTGAAAGGATCATAGGCATGATTCCAGGGGCGCGAACCCCCGAGGATGTGCTAGCGGATTACCATGCTCCGGTTGTCGGGTAGCGGCCTATACTATACGCTCTGGCTGCTGCTGTTTACGGGTGCGTGCGATGTCTTTGCACCGCGAACGCCGGAGGAGCCCGAAGGCGAAGGCGGCACCTTTATTCAACCGGACGCTCCCGATGTCGTCGTGGCGAACCTGCGGGCTGCTGTCGCGGAGCTCAACGCATTGAGCTACCGCCGCTCCTTGCATGCGTCGTTGGAGTTTACACCAACGGCGATTGCACAAGCGCGCGATCCCTCTCTCTGGGCAAGCTGGGGTCATGCAGAAGAAAACAGCTACTTTACCACACTCTCCGAGGCCGCTCGCCAAGGCATGGGCCACCAGTTACGCTTGGACAACGTGACTACAGAGATTGGGGACAGACACTACAAGATGGATGCCAACTACCTTCTGGTGGTCCGGCACTTGCGCGTAGGCGTAGCGGATTCCCTTCAGGGGCGACTGATATGGGAGATTGAGGCTGATGAGAATGGCATGTGGGCCCTAAGGCGGTGGACGGATCAGGAGCTCAGTGGCGTAGCGTCGTGGAGTGACCTCAAGGCTGAGTTCAGCAAGTGATGCGCCGCCATGCGACTTCTGCTACATAGCGCTCTTCTGTTTGTGGCCGCATGCAACCCGTTCGCACCGAGCTTGGGAGAAGGTGATCCCTATGCGCACCTTTTGGGCGACCCAACGACCATTGACGGGTACTTCACTGCTTTCCGTAGCGCGTACGAACTCAGAGACATCTCCTTGTACGAGCCGCTGATCGATTCGGCATTTGTCTTCCTTTATACGGACTTCGATGCGGGTATTGAGCGGGAGTGGGGCTTCATCCAGGAACTGGAGTCCACGCGCCGCCTATTCCAGAATGCCGAAGGGATACAACTCCAATGGAACCAGGTGATTACGCAACAGGCACTGGCACCTCACGTGCGTACGCGTGTAGTGCGTAGCTTTAACCTCACAATCTCCCTGGAGGGCGGCGAGGTCTTCCGCGGAGACGGCAACGTCAATTTTCTACTGATACGCAGCGACAGTACGGACGCCTGGCGCCTGCAGCGCTGGCGTGACGAAAGCGAACTGTAACACAAGAATCTTTCATCATGCAAGAAGCACTCGAATACGCCAAGCAGCAATATGACAGGTTTCTGGAGGAGTTAGTCGAATTCCTCAGCATACCCTCCGTTAGCACGGACCCCACGTATGCCGACGAGGTTGCCCGCGCGGCGCAGTGGCTGGCGAATCACCTTGCGGCACTGGGAACCACAGGCGCGCACGCAGCAACTACCAATGGACATCCTATCGTCGTTGGTGAGCGCCATGCCTCGAGTAAGGCGCCCACGATTCTGGTCTATGGTCACTACGATGTGCAGCCGCCGGATCCACTGGAATTGTGGACATCACCGCCCTTTGCTCCCGTGGTACGCGATGGCGCGCTGTACGCGCGTGGGGCGTGCGATGACAAAGGGCAGCTCTTTATGTGGCTGAAAGCGCTCGAGTCCTACGTCAAGACGGACGGAGCACCCCCAGTCAACATCAAGTTTATCCTGGAAGGCGAGGAAGAGTCCGGCTCCGCGAATCTGCCGCCCTACATCCAGGCGCATGCGGATGCGCTGGCCGCTGATGTGGTATTGATTTCCGATACGGCACTCTTTGCGCCGGGCATACCGTCGATCACATGCGGGCTGCGTGGCATGTCATACGTGGAGGTTACTCTTACCGGCCCCAGTCGCGACCTGCATTCGGGTACTTACGGTGGTGCTATTGGGAATCCCATCAACGCGCTGGCTAAGCTCATAGGCGAATTGCACGATGCTGACCATCGCATCACTATCCAAGGGTTCTATGACGACGTTATTCCGCTTACGGATGACGAACGCGCCGAGATTGCAAAGCTACGTTTTGACGAGCGCTCATGGGCTGCAGAAGTCGGCGTCCAACACACGCTCACCGAGGCAGGCTACTCGGCGCTGGAAGGTGCGACGGCGCGGCCAACCTTGGACTGTAACGGCATTTGGGGCGGATACATAGGTGAGGGTGCAAAGACGGTGCTGCCATCCAAGGCGAGTGCCAAGATCTCCATGCGCTTGGTTCCAGATCAGGACCCCCAAAACATAGGACGCAAGATGCGAGCGCACTTTCAGGAGCACGCACCGCCAACGATGCATGTCAGTGTCAAAGAGGTTCACGGCGCCGTACCGGTGCTTGTCAATACGAATAGCGATGCGATGGATGCTGCCGCGAGGGCGCTGGAGGCCGTTTACGGGCTACGTCCACATTTCACGCGCATAGGGGGAAGCATTCCAGTCGTGGCTGACTTCAAGCGGCTTATGGGCTTGGACAGCGTTCTGATGGGTTTTGGGCTGGATACTGACGCGATCCATTCGCCGAATGAGCATTTTGGGGTCGACCGCTTTCAGCAGGGTATAGAGTCTATCATCCGCTTTCTGGCGCTATACGGATCCAGCGCACAGGAATAATGTACCAACGCCCGCTGCCCGGGTGGCGGAATTGGTAGACGCGACGGACTCAAAATCCGTTGTCCGATGAGGACGTGTGGGTTCGAGTCCCACCCCGGGTACAGTTGTGGCGATGTATGCAGTAGTGTCGCGTCTGGATTGCTGGTCGAGTTATTCCGCAGGCACAGCAGGGAATTCCTGGCCAAACGGCGCGCACGGTCTCTCTTGTCCCCTCTCTTGGGTTCAATTGTGTGCGCAAGGGTTCTATGCTGCCAGACACTTTGGTGCCGGGGCAAGCACGTAAGTATTGCACCTTGGCGGCGTGGCACTTCCGATTGCAATCATCGGCGCATGCAGGCCGCCCAAGGTAAGCCGCATAAGCTGGCAGGATTGTTCAGGTTCAGAGCTCGTCGATTTGTTACATGAGCGGCTTGAATACGGGTTCGAGATTGTCACCTGCGTTGCGGCAAATACCTGCGAAGGTTGTCGGGTTGTGCCGGCTGAGCGGAGAGTAACTTAACCACTCCTGGTGCAATCCGGCTTCCGCCCCTTCAGGAGCCAACAGATGACTATAGCTGAAGATGGATGCCGCGCCAGCATCGTCTGCGCCTTCAAGTCCCAGCTTGAACCGTTAAGGACAGCTACTGCATGACATAGCCGTACGGGTGTGCGGAACACCCGCACCCCGCAGTTGTGAATTTCCAAATGCCAGCCAGATTCTGGCATAGCACTCCGCGTAGCGGCTGCAGTAGGAGGAATCAGCACCCTTTACGAGTCAACACGCACGCTGCACCACGGACGGCTTGCCTCTTTTGATGCTATTGTCTGGACCGTACGACTACTTGCGGCGCCGAACCTCTTTTACGTCTCAAGCGGACGATCAGATCTCTTTCCGTGACGTAGCTAACGTTGCCATGTCCGATATGCGTAAAGGTGCCGCTGAGTGCATCGACCCTGAACACAAGGTTGCGCTTCACCTTGTCGCCGAGAGACTTTGAGACGCCCAGGTAGAAGTTGCCGTCGCTGAACGCTTCTGACAGGTCTAGGCGTCCACGACCTTTGTCGTTGGGATCCGAAGTGAAGCTTATGGACAAGTTGCCATCGCTCGTATACGATTCCACGGTTTCGAATTCAGGCTTGATGCCTTCCACCTTTATTCGCCAGAGCAAATCGCCATGCTCACTATAGGCCGTCAGAACTGGAATGTTGTCCGGAACATGCCCGACCACACCCTGCTGCGCAATGCACGAGAGCGACCCTTCGCTGGACAAAATATCGACTACCATCGGGTTGGTCGATTTGTAGGGCTCGCCAAATCCCGTCACATATTCTCCGCCCAGCATGTACTTGTGAATGCTGTGGCCGTTTTCCGGGTCGTACCCCAACAGGTATACGTGGCTATGCATGATGCATGCATCGTATGGCGTGATCCGGGTATTCCAAGACTTGACGTACCGGTAAGCCCCTGTGTCTTGCCGCTCAAAAATATCTACCTCACGTTCTCCATCCACAATTAGTACGCGCTCGCCATCCCCGTCGACTAAGATGTACGAGGGGTACACGAACTCACCAGGTCCCTCGCCCGAGCTTCCGAAACTTCCCACATACTGTGCTTCTGTATCAATGACATGTACGATCTTGACACTTGTGGTGGCATAGGGGCCAAAATCGGCGTCCAGGATGAAGATGGATCCATGGCCGTCAGTGGCAATATCCCGGATCCAGGTTAGTAGTTCGTAGATTTCCCCGTCCTCGCGCCCGAAAGTCGCTGTTTTCATTCCGGTGGTGTCCGGTACGTAAGGTCCTTCTTCCCACTGATCGTCGTCGGATACGTCAATGACCAGACTGGGGTCAGTGGCGTCTGGAATGTTCTCCGGTGTCGGATGTCGTTTCCCCTGATTCCCTTGCCCCGCCGCATCCCAAGCTCCCAGTGGCTGCCACAGTAGGCAAAGAAGGCAAAGCGTACTCCTGGCCGTATTCAAAACGAATCGCATATCAACCTCCTGGTTGTTAGTGGTCTGGTTGCAAGATCACTCGCCTCACGCCAGCAAAAACCCGGGATTTCGCCATCGTTTCAGCACCCATGAGTAGTACGCTGCATCAAGTTTCATGTTCGCATCGGCCCTGCTGCGTGCTTTCAAGTCCGGTCGTTCTCCAACTGCATGGCAGCCAGGCGTGCCGTTTAGGCACGCTAACGCCTACTTGACGACACGTCCTGCCGGTGCCTCGCGGGTAGCCGGCACCTACCGCAAGCAGCGCGGAAAGTACGCGCTTGCGACCGGTCGCGACAAATCCACTAGCACGAACGTTGTGCCGCGGGCGACCCGCCTCATTCGGTGCTATTGCCTGGACCGGATGACTACTTTCGGAGGCCATCCCCATCCTGTCGCAAGCTTACGATGAGATCTCGTTTCGTGACGTAGCTAACATAGCCATGTCCGATGTGCGCAAAAGCGCCGCTGAGTGCATCGACTCTGAACACAAAGTTGCGCCGCAGCTCGTCGCCGAGTTTCCTCGAGACACCCAGGTAGAAGTTGCCGTCGCCGTACGCTTCCGACAGGGTGAGGCGCCCACGGCCTTTTTCGTTGGCTTGGGCCCAATTGTAGTGTGTTGACGGAGCGCCATCCTTCGCAATCGCTTCTAGGATGTCGGTGGCTGGCTTAATGCCCTTTACCTTCAGGCGCCAATGCAAATCGCCATGCTCAGTGTAGGCCGTCAGTACCGGAATGCTACTCATGATATGTCCGACCACGCCTTGCTGCGCAATGCACGAAAGCGAGCCTTGGCTGGACAGATCATGCACTATCATTGAATTTGTCGATTTGTAGGGCTCGCCAAATCCCGTTACATACTCTCCTTCCGCCGTGTACTTGTGAATGACGTAGCCATTCTCCGGGTCGTAAGCCAGCAGGTACACGTGGTTACGCATGATGCAGGCATCGTTTGCCCCGGTTCGGGCATTCCAGGACTTGACATACCGATACACCCCCTTATCCAGCCGCTCAAACACATCTATCTCATGGTCTCGACCAGCGACCAGTATGCGTTCGCCCTCCCCGTCAACCAAGATGTACTTGGGGTGCAGGAATTCACCAGGCCCCTCGCCGACGCTGCCGATACTGCCCAAATACTGTGCTTCTGTATCGATGACGTGCACGGCCTTGAGGTTTGAGGCGGCATTTCTGCGCGGACCGGCGTCCAAGACGAAGATGGATCCACGTTCGAGACTACATTTGCGACAGTTGCAATACTGGATTGGGAAGATTCAAAAATGGCAAGAACGTTCTAAAAGATGCGCTGTAATACCTGAAGGAGCGAGACACGTTGCGCCACTGACCTGCCGAAAATCTACGAGCACAACGAACAGTTCGGTGCCTGATGCAGCGAGATTAACCCTCTACCGTGGTTTTGACTGCAAGCAGTTTGTCACGAAGCACGATAGCCAATACACCGCTGACCTGATCATCCTTTAGGCCGTGCTGATAGGCACTTTCCTTTACTGCGATTCCCATTTCGCGAGACAGAATTGTCTTTGACGTACTCAAAATACATTTCCTGGATTTCGTAGTCCGGTTTTCCTTTAACCTTATCTTCCAATTTTACAGCGATCTCTTCTGCCCATGTAGGCGCGTTCAATTCCTCCGATATGGTCTCGCCTAGATCCGTTAGCTTTAGCGGGCTTGTTCCTGCGAAGGTGATACCTGGTGCATGGCTGAACTTAGCTGCTAGCCACGATTCAAGTCTAGCTACTCGCTCGGATATTTCTGCTATCGTAGCCACGATACCCGCAAAACGAGTACCGATGTCCTCGAACTTGGCATCAATTTCCTTGAACCTGCCGTCAAGTTTCTCAAATCGGTCGTTTAAGTCTGATTTGAGATCCCGATGGATCATCCACCAAACGCTTACTAACGTCGCTAACGTTGCGATCGTGGGAATCCAGTCCTTCCAGCCCATTTTTATTCAGGGTTTGTGTCTGGTCCTTTTAGCCAATTATACAGCAAAACACTAGAAAAGTGCCACTCCCTGGACAAAACCCGGCTACGCACGTCTGGTGTCGGGTACGCAACCGGTGCGGGTATCCAACATGTGACCACAGCCGGTGGCTATGTAACGGTGCGCGTCAACACCGGTGCACTGCACTTTGAGAAAGCGCCCGGTCAACCCTTTGACTTGTTGTCTTCGGTGGAAACGCTGCAGCAGGCTGGGGCTGTGGGGGTCTGGAGCGCAGCAGTTAAGGCAGTGACACCAGTGGCGGGTCGCATTTGTGCGCTGCGTAAGACGGAGGAGGCGATCGAAGAGGCGCACAACAAAATCCACAAGACCGCGCAGCGAAAAAGAAAGAAGCCTCGTAAGGAGACCTTGCGCTACGCTTGCTACGTCATCTTGTTTACCACCTTTCCCGAGGCAAAGTTTTCAGCAACAGAAGTGCTTCAGTGGTACCGGCTGCGCTGGCAGGTTGAGCTGGTGTTCAAGCGCTTCAAGTCGTTAGCCCAGCTGGGTCATTTGCCAAAATTCGACGATGATAGTGCTAGAGCCTGGCTCTATGGGAAGCTGCTGATAGCGCTGTTGACCGAAAAAATAGTCCGTCATGCGCGGACGCTTTCCCCCTAGGGCTACGACATGCAGGCGTACGTGCAGTACGTGGAGGGACTTCAAGTTCGCGCTAAACCAAGTCGCGCGGACCATTGAGCCCGGGTGCTCGCTATCGGAGATGATCCAACATTGGCCCACTATTTCTGGCCTGTTGGCGGCGCCTCCGAGAGCCAGAGTCAATCAAATTGAACGCTACTTCCCGAGTTCGTCAACAAGTTAACGCTTATGGGGTCCAGGCCCCTGTATCGCTGATGCGGCCTGGGAGCGGCTCTATGGGCCACACCTGGCCATAGAGCGTCAGCGCTCCGTCGATGGTCACGTCGCGGCCTTTCTGCGTGACGGTCAGATCCGTAAACCCCTGCGTCGACGCGCCGTCAAAGGTGACGTACAGCGGTCCCGTATACCGCCCGGCGACCCGTTCATACCAGGCCGGATCATCGCTGAACAGACTACAGGAGGACAGCAGAAGCGGCAGCAGCAGGACCAGGCCCCTGGAGGTGGCGGAGTTGTACCCGTGGCGGTGCATGGCGGTTGGCAGGTTGGTGTAAGTACCCCTGCTCAAGGTATGGGGCGCATGCGCTCTCCTGCCGGGCGCTGTGCGCCTCGCTCCGTGCCTTCCGCTTTTTGTTATGCCCCCGCGGCCTCGGATCGGCGTTAGGAGTGATCCTGAGGGCGCCTGCGGGGCTTCTCTGCCCTCTACCGCACGGCACACGTTGGCGGGCGCTGACAGGCACCATGCTCCGCGCCCACACTCACGCCCCACAACACATCGTCGCAATATCGTGTGCGACAGGTGTTCACTGCAAGACGGTTTCTAGTACAGCGTAACGGTCCCTTTGCGACAGCCGCCCGCGGCCGCGGGGGACGCAGACCCCACAAATGTGGAAACCCGCGCTTGCTGTCCAAGGCTGCGCGGGCTTCCCAACCCCCGTCCCATGAGCCGAGATGTGGGGGGTTGTGCCTTGGTTACCTGTCCCGCGGGCGCAGGTTCCCCCTGTCTGCTCCGTCTATCTTGTAATGACCTCACCCTCGCTAGTCTCGAATCTTACGTGCTCGTCCTTCCGTGTCGAGGAGGACGCAATAGGACATAGTCCCCACCTGAGCTGCTGTTCGAGCTCGTAGTGCCGATTCCGGGTGACCAGTATCTTCGTTATGTCATCCTTGCCCCACGCTCTATAGAAGACATACCCGAACAGGGAGAGGAGTGGGTTATGCTGGGGGCCTTGGCCTGCGGCCACGACGAACCAGAGCAGCATCACAGCGAGAATCCCGACCGGCCACGAAGAGGTGGCCACGTCAGGACTGATGAGCGGGAGCATGTACACCACGGGGAAGACGAAGCCGCCGCCGCGCACTGGCTCCACCATTGCTGGCGTATACGTTCTTGCCACGAGCTTTCTCTTCGCGTGGCGGAGAAGCAATGCGCAGAGGCATACCAGGGCGATGCACGCCGCGGCGGCGGGTTAGGGCAGGGTTTTGCGCTGGTTTTGGCACCTTTCAGGCACAAGAGTTAACTTTCGATAATTGCACGGCCGGGGATTACGGTGCCCCGCTCCATGAAGCGCTCCTCTGACATGCTCTCCCCTCGGAGTGGCCACCCGCAGGTGGTTCCGCCACGGCAGTTGGTCCCCATAACCACCCGGGACCGGGGGCCGGCGACCTTCTTTCACGGCCGCGAGCGGGTGATTAAGGCCTTTCAGAAGGTGCAGGTGGATGCCTGCGCGTCTAACGGCGGCACGATCTTCCTCATTCAGGATGCGCCTGGCGCTGGCAAGTCTGCCTTGCTTCACGAATGCGCCCGGCGCGCGGTGGTGGACGGGTGGCGGGCGGCTGAGATAACGAATGACGCGCTGTATGATCCTGCAGCGCTGGCGGACGCGGTGGACATGCCCTACGCAACGAAGAGCACGGTTCACCGGGAGGCCGGATGGAGGGTTGGACTATCGTCGGCGGTTGCGCTATTCAGGCGGGGAGCGGAGGGGATGTCCTCGGAATACGCTGGCAGGGCACTGCGCAAAGTCTTGGTGGCGGCCGCCACACCCAACGGTCTTGTGCTGGTGCTGGATGAGGTTCAGACGCTTGGCAAGGCCGTTGGCACGCCACATGATTTAACACTGACACAGACTCTGGAGCAGATCCACAACGGGAAGGTAGGCGCACCTGTAATCCTGCTGGCGGGCGGGCTCGGCATATCCAGGTCTGTGCTCGGCAAATTTGGCATCTCCCGGTTTGAGCGGCGGCGTGTTATGCGGCTGGGGCGGCTATCCGGGAGTGCGGAGCGGGCTGTGATCCGCGACTGGCTGGTCAGGGCCGGCGGGGCGCGTGGCGATTCGCAGTGCCTGGCGCGGTGGATCGATACGATTGCGGCGGAGTGCTACGGCTGGCCGCAACACATACAGAACTATGCGGCGGCAGCGGCCCAATGGCTGCTCGACACAGGTGGCGTTCTCACCGCGCAGGTGCCCACTGAAGCCCTAGCGGAGGGGCGTGACGCGCGAGTGGAGTACTACGAGGGCAGGGTGGAGGACCTCGACCGCGCAGACAGAGTGGCACTGGCGCGGCTGCTTAGGCGGGCTGGGGATGGCTGCGCCCTGGACACATCGGAGCTGATCGCGGCCTTCTCCAGCAGCGGGACACCGGAAGTCGCCCCGGATGTCCTGCGGCGTGCCCTGCACAAGGGGGTTGTGGTCAAGAGGGGGGACGGCCGCTTTGAGATTCCGATCCCGTCTATGCACACCTGGCTGGTGCAGGAATATGCGGACCCTGCACGGACCCTTCCACCGATGTCCCGTGCCGACGAGACACCAGCCCCGCAACAGCAGCCGCAGCGTGCTGCCCCGGGGCGCGGCGACAACCGCGATCAGGGGCTAGAACGGTAGCCCATTTGTGGCGCGCGGGTTCCGCCTCGGCCTGCGAGTTGGGAAGACACGCGGTCGATTTCACGACGGCCACTGGCACCTTTCAGGCCCGGGAGTTACGTTTGTTAATTGTTGTTAGTTGCTGTGTTGGATAGCTGGTACCACTTGCGCTGCTCCGAGCTCCTTCCGAAGCGGGGGTAGTTTTCACCTCGCTATGGTTATTCGTCCATCGTGAAGTGGTGCAGCGGAATGCCCGTTTCCCGTAACCGTGCCTGCAGTGGGCTTTTATTCCGAATCCGATGACTACAGTACGCCAAGCCCTAGGAGGAAATACCGAAGGTATTTTGCACAAACCGGGCACACTGACCCGGACTGCGAACAGTGTGCCGTCTGTGGAGCAGAACCGTTGCAACATGGCTCAATAATCACCACCACAGCCCCAGACGGGCCTGTTTCAGGGCGAGAGACGCTCTCGGCAGTCGCAAATCCACTCCAGAATCAACTATGAGACCGGGGGCTTTGGGGGAATCCTCCGATAATAGCGTTACATTCCTGTGTCGTTGACAGGTAAAAGCCACGGACATTCACCAGCCCATGCTGAACAATAGCCTCCTGGGGAAGCTCCCATTCCTGGCCGCCTGCGCTTGTGTAGCTGTTTCCACCTCGCCTGCCCAGGACAGCAAGCGTGTCGGGATCCCCCAGCCGGGGATCGTGGTCGTGCAGTTTGAGCCTGGGGTAGCTGTTCAGGATGGAGCATCCGTGACGGGGCTGGCAGCGTTTGACCGTGTCGCTACGCGCTACCGGGCGCACGCCCTCTCCCGCGTAGCTCCCTTTCTGGACCATCTGATGCCGGACCCCGGAACCGTCCGCTCCCTGGCCGCGCTACGACGTACCTTCTACCTGCGCTACGCATCGGATGAAGACCCGCACCGGGTAGCCGCATGGCTGGGAAGGACTCCGGGGGTGGCCTACGCGGAACCGCTGTTCATGCACCGTATCGATGCTTTGCAAGCGGATCCGAATGATCCTCTGTACAGTGATCAGACGCACTTGCGCCATATGCGTATGCCGCAAGCCTGGGACATCGTAAAGGGAGCAGAAGGCAATCCGCCGGTCGTGATTGCCATCGTAGACGGAGGCACGGACTGGCGCCACGAGGACCTGCTGGGCAATGTGTGGACGAACAGTGGAGAGATTGCGGACAATGGCATTGACGATGACCAGAACGGCTTTATTGATGACGTGCATGGCGCCAATCTTGCCAATGGGGATGACACGGACAATGACCCTACCGGGCTGCCAGGGACACCGTTCAACGCTTGGCACGGCACCGGGGTCGCCGGAGCTGCGGGAGCGGTGACCGACAACGGCATAGGGATCGCAGGTGCCAGTTGGAATGCCGAACTCATGTTGATCAATGCGGGATGTCTCACAGGTGATAGACGCATTTGCTGGGGTTACGACGGGATCCTTTATGCCGCTGCGAATGGAGCCGACATCATAAATGCCAGCTGGGGCGGCTATGGCGCTAGAGCGTATGGGCGCGATGTCGTGGCAGCGGCCACCGACCTCGGCGCCCTTGTGGTCGCTGCGGGAGGCAATGACAACCTGAGCCTCATGGACTTTCCGTACCACCCGGGCGGTTATCCAAGGGTGCTTGCGGTTGGAGCGACGGACAAGGACTCCCGAAGGAAAGCTGGGTTCTCGAACTACGGTACGCCGATAGATGTCTATGCACCGGGCGTGGCCATCAATTCGACAGCCCCCGACGGCGCATATAGGCCTGCAAACGGCACGTCTTTTTCAAGTCCCCTGGTCGCCGGGTTAGCTGCGCTTGTGAAGACCAGGTCTCCGTCCATGACGCTGGACCAGATCCGCGAACAGGTCCGGCTTACCAGCGAATCTATTGATGATGACAACCCGGGCTTCCCCGCCGGGGCGCTGGGGGGCGGCTATGTCAATGCCGAGGCCGCGCTGGGGGTGCCACAGTACCCTGCGGTGCGCCTCAAGCGATGGACGTGGACGGTCAGCGGCAACGACGGAGCAATTAACTCGGGCGAGACGGTAACCATTGAAGCCACCTTCATTAACTAGTGATTGCCCGAAAAAGGCCTATTGGGAGCAATATGCCGGCAGATTGGGGGTGGGCGGTAAGCCTGTAGTCGCGGTCAGGGGTGTACGCAAGGTGTGCAGCCCCCGAATATGAGTGGATTCGGCACAAATCCGTGGCCTTCAGCCAGCTTTTTATGCCATTGCACTACAAAGAGGATATAGGTTTGCGCTCTCCCCATTGCAAGGAGTCTGGCTTGCTTCCGTGGCGGCGCTGGTAGGGCCTTACTGCGCCCTACTGCGTGCCTGGTGCCACTTTCGTCGGCGCGCTTCCTTCTGCTTCAGGACCTGACCTATGCGGTGCACATTGGTGGCCACCACTACCAGCGCCAGCGTCCTGTCGAAGCCAGCCTTGCCGTGGGTGCGCACTAGTGACATGCCCCGGTGATGGAGGTTATTGATCGCCGACTCTACGGCCGGGTGTTGACGCCGGGCTGCCACGAAGTCCGGATGGGTCTCCCGTTCGCGGTCCGCTTTACGGTGCCGCCCCTTCCGGGGCATCACGTTCAGGTCCAACAACTTGTCAAGCTGCTCGCGATTCTCTGGCGTGTAAAACCCCTTGTCCATGCTGCATGATGCCAGCGCCGGGTAGCGCCGCTTCGCCTCTGCAAGGAATGGTACGATCATGTCCTGGTCGCCACCTTCGTGTTGCACGTAGTGGCGCAGAATGAATTGGTGCTGATCCTCCAGCACGCACACCGGTACCCCCAACTCTGCCATCACGCCCGCCTTCCCTTTGTCGATCCAGCGCGTGTGGGGCTCATGCACGGAGAAGAGCTTCTGGCCGTGCGGAATCTTCTCGCCCTTGATCAAACGGCGCAATACCTGGTCTATCAGCTTGTCCGCAGTCCGCAAATACCACGACACCTCCGCGCTTTCAACATCGTTTTGCCTCAATATCGCCTGCGTGGCCGCTGCCTTCGACACGATAGTGCGGCAAAGTGCCAGGTAGTTTGCCACTTTCGACGTACTACGCCACTGCCGGGAAGTGCGCACGCGATAAAAGGCGCGCTCCATTTTCTTGATCCAGGCCTGCGACTTGCGCCAGCCCGCTATCGCATGCTGCTGGCAAAGACGCGCCAGCTTCCTGATCAGACGGCGCAGCGCATCCCACAGCAAACGGACATCGGTGGGCCACTCCACATGGGTCTTCGCAACCGCTGAGTCGGCCCGGCAGTGAAGCGGATCCGAGTTTCTGTGCTTCAACAGCTGATGCCCACGGGCCACCACCACCGCATTGATCTGCTGCAGCGCCTCCTCGGTAAGCAGACGCACGTTGTCAATAACGGTCTGCAGGCGATACTGGTGCTTATCTCCAAAATCTGCATGCCCCAGCATCTGGCGCAACGCCGTGTGAAAGTTCGCCAATTCCACCAGACGGTCGAAGTCGCAGTCAAGCGCCTTCTGCAGCGTGCCCAGCACGAAGATCCGCCACAGACACAGCCCGGGGCGACCACGCCGCAAATTGACCTTCGCGCCTAACTGCTCCCGCAGAATCGCGAACACCCGCTCGCGGGTCTCGCGGTGCGTGAAGATGTCCTGCAGTCCACGGAGTACGGCCGGAATATCGTCTCTGGACCGAGCGTCAAAGCTGATCTCTCCAATGGGCGTGTGCCCAAGCTCAAACTGTGACTCGAAGATCGCGCGCATGGCAGTAAATCGGGCGAATGTTGGGGCAGAAGCGTACTAATCACGCCAATAACGGTACTAAGATCGGAAAACGGCGCAACATTCGCTAAAACAACGCAGGCAGCCGTTGGGGAAACTGCCCCGATAACAGCCGCTCGACACTCCAAAATGCCCGATTTTCCGCCGCACGCGCCCGTACATCCGCCCTATGCGCCCAAGACTGCCGGTCTGCAGAGCCGATCAGGCATTTTTCGGGCAAGCACTAACTACCTGGCCGGTGCCACCGGCTTGCAGATTGCCTTGCAGCCCCAGGATGGGCAGTATCTTGCTGTTTCGCCGGTCGAGCACACCATCGGGGGACTCGCCAGCGGCGACAGCATATCCGTTGAATTCAGCATTGAGGTCGCGCCCAATGCGCCATCCAACCATTTAGCGCTCATTCACACGCGCATTCGAGATGGCGCGTTTGAAGACTCGCCGGACTTTCTCTATCTGACCTTTAACCAAGACGCCCGGGAGCTCCAGGAAGGACTGCTGACCTTGTACGATGCGACAGATGGCGCTAACTGGGTTCGGAATAACAACTGGGATGCTCTGCCAGTTACCGACATAGAGGAGTTGGGTAGGTGGTGGGGTGTAACCGTGGCAAACGGTCAAGTATTCGGCGTCTCGTTACAGAAAAACAACCTGGCGGGAGCGCTACCCGACAACGGCTGGCAAGAACTAAGGGGGCTTCGTCGCTTATTCCTCTGGAGCAATGTCCTTACGGGCCCTATCCCGCCGGAGTTGGGGCAGCTCGCGCAGCTGCAAGAGCTTAATTTGTACGACAACAGTCTTACGGGCCCTATCCCGCCGGAGCTGGGGCAGCTCGAACAGTTGCAAGAGCTTCGTTTAAGCAAAAACAGTCTTACGGGCCCTATCCCGCCCGAATTGGGACAGCTCGGGCAGTTGCAAGAACTTTCTTTAGGCGGCAACAGCCTTACGGGTCCCATCCCGCCGGAGTTGGGGCAGCTCGCGCAGCTGCAAACGCTAGATTTGTTCAACGCCAGCCTTACGGGTCCCATCCCGCCGGAGTTGGGGCAGCTCGGGCGGCTGAAAGAGCTTTATTTGTACGACAACAGCCTTACGGGTCCCATCCCGCCAGAGTTGGGGCAGCTCACATCATTGCAAGAGCTTCGTTTAAGCAACGCCAGTCTTTCGGGCTCCATCCCGCCGGAGTTGGGGCAGCTCACGCAACTGTATAGCCTGAGCCTGTCCAGCAACAGCCTTACGGGCCCGATCCCACCGGAGTTGGGGCAGCTCGCGCTGCTGCACTCACTTTCTTTGCACGACAACAGTCTTTCGGGCTCCATCCCGCCGGAGTTGGGGCAGCTCACGCAACTGAGTGGGCTTCGTTTGTACAACAACAGTCTTTCGGGCTCCATTCCGCCGGAGTTGGGGCAGCTCACGCAACTGAGTGGGCTTCGTTTGTACAACAACAGTCTTTCGGGCTCCATCCCGCCGGAGTTGGGGCGGCTCGCGCGGCTGCGAACGCTTTTTTTGTACGACAACAGTCTTTCGGGCGCGATCCCGCCGGAGCTGGGACAGCTCGCGCAGCTGCGATGGCTTTTTTTGGGCAGCAACAGTCTTTCGGGCGCGATCCCGCCGGAGTTGGGACAGCTCGCGCAGCTGCAACGGCTTTCTTTGAGCATCAACAGTCTTTCGGGCTCCATCCCGCCGGAGTTGGGGCGGCTCGCGCGGCTGCAATCACTTTCTTTGTCCAACAACAGTCTTTCGGGCTCCATCCCGCCGGAGTTGGGGCGGCTCGCGCGGCTGCAATCACTTTCTTTGTCCAACAACAGTCTTTCGGGCTCCATCCCGCCGGAGTTGGGGCAGCTCGGGCGGCTGCGAACGCTTTTTTTGTTCTCCAACAGTCTTTCGGGCTCCATCCCGCCGGAGTTGGGGCAGCTCGGGCAGCTGCAATGGCTTTGGTTGAGCTCCAACAGTCTTACGGGCCCCGTCCCGCCGGAGTTGGGGCAACTCGCGCAGCTGCAGCGGCTTTATTTGAACGACAACAGTCTTACTGGAGCATTGCCCTTAACTCTGACTAACCTGACGAAACTGGAGTCCTTCCATTTTGGAGGGCAGGATCTTTGTGCCCCGTCGGATGCGGCCTTTCAGGCGTGGCTGAATTCCATTCCCGAAACTTCCGGTCCCTCCTGCTCCCCCCTTACGTTTGACGGGGCGTTTGTCGCAGATCAGTCGTATCCGCGCGCACAAGCCATTGCTCCCCTTGTCCTGCCCGAAGCAACGGGCGGAGTGTCGCCTGTTGCGTATGCGCTCACGCCCGCATTGCCCGCAGGTTTGGTCTTTGACGCTGCCACACGGACAATCAGCGGGACGCCGACGGTAGTTACGGCCGCCACGGCGTACACGTACACAGCGACGGGTGTGGCTGCGGAAAGCGCAAGTTTGGCGTTTGCGATTAGCGTGTTTTCCCCGACGGATGTGGACCGCAAGGAGATACCTGAAGTTTTTGCCTTGCGTGGCAACTACCCCAACCCCTTTCGGGGAACAACGCACATTACCTTCAACCTGCCGTGGCATGCCAAGGTTAGTGTAGCGGTGACCGACATCCTGGGCCGGACGGTCGTGTCGGTGCCGCCGAAAGCCCTTCAGGCCGGCTGGGAGCGAAGAGTCCGGTTAGACGGTGCTCGCCTTCCCTCCGGTATGTACTTCTACCGGGTGCGCGCGCTTTCAGCGGCAGGAGCTGCCGTGGTCGCAGGCCGCCTCGTTGTAGTCAATTAGTGACTGACAGAAACAGGGTCCTCGGGGTTGAGGCAGAAACACGCAGGATTTTGTGCCGGTTTCGGCAACTTCGGGCCTCAGAGTTATGATCGACAATTGTACTTAACGAACGTAGCCACGATGAAGGCCAGGACCCGCGCTGCCGGTGGCGCTGAGCGGCCGCCAGGTCGCGAGAATCGCCGCAAGTCGGGTGAATGCCCGATCGGGCGTGATTTGCGGCGATTCTGACGCGCGGCGTGTCCTTAAACCGGCGCTATTTCGGGCCCGTGAGGGCGGTTTTAAGGCGATTCTCTGCGTTTTGGCTGGTATAGGGTAAAAACAACAAAAAAAGGGGCTTATATACTTACCTGTAACTTTTCTCCGATTGGGCCGTATGAGGATTAAACCAGATCGGGGGAATCATGACAGGGCCAGGCAGATCACACCGCAAGGAAATCACACTTTTAGCGTTGGCACGGCGGTACCCGAGCGAGGGGGCCGCCCGGGAATGGTTTGAGGCCATCTATTGGCCGGAAGGCCGCTTTTGCCCGCAATGCAGGGGCACCGATACCTATGCTTGCCCGAAACAGACCATGCCGTACCGTTGCCGCACGTGCCGCAAGCGGTTCAGTGTTCGGACGGGAACGGTGCTGCAAGCCTCACGGTTGCCATTGCTCAAGTGGACCTACGCCATTTATATTGAAATGACCTCGCTCAAGGGCGTATCCAGCATGAAGCTTCACCGCGACCTGGGCATAACGCAAAAGTCGGCGTGGTTCATGCTGCAACGGATTCGGGAGGCGTTCGCGCCGTTAGCCGCCGCCGCGTTTGCAGGCCCGGTTGAAGCCGACGAGACGTATGTTGGGGGCAAGGAGGCCAACAAGCACGCGCACAAGAAGCTGACGCGGAACGGTTGGCAAGACGGCTGTAGCGGGGCTGAAAGACCGCGGTACCGGCCAGATTCGGGCCAAGGTCGTTGAGGACACAAGCGGCCCGACGTTGAAGCAGTTCGTGTATAACCACACCGAAATCGGCGCAACGGTCTACACGGACGACGCCACCGCTTACAAGGGCATGATCGGTATGGAGCATGAGACGGTCAAACACAGCGTGGGCGCATGGGTCAACGGCATGGCCCACACGAACGGGCTGGAGTCGTTCTGGGCCACGCTGAAGCGGGCGTACCATGGCGTGTACCACAAAATGAGCGCCAAGCACTTGCAGCGGTACGTGCACCAGTTTGCGCAAAAGCACAACGTCCGGGACATGGACACGCTCGAACACATGCAGCACGTGGTGGCCGCACTGGCAGGGCGGCGGCTTATGTACAAAGATCTGATTGCGCAATGAGAAGGGTCAAGGATACGAAGGACGAGTTACACGCTGAGTTTGAGCGGATCGACAACACGCCCAGTCCGAATCCGCGCTATCGCGGACTAACGATACAGAAGGCGGTAAGGCAACTGGTGAAGGCCAGGCCGAAACCAAAGCAAGCGGCAGATTTGAGGGCAAGAAACGACGAGCATCGGCACGTCTAAGCCCCAAGCAGTGTACAGTTAAGTATACAAATCCCAAAAAAAAGGAGGGGGGCTGGCGGCGTAGACACGGCGCCACGCAGGGCCCGTAGCAGCCATTCGCACGCTTTGTATACCAGGCCCGCGTGGCGCCACCCCGCCCGGAAAGTGTACTGCCGGGTTTGCCTCGAGCTCCATCGGGGGCCAGCGTCTGCGTGAGGTACTTCGCGACGGCGCCCCGGCCGGCCAACTGGTTGCGTGCGTAGAGCGCGGGCATGGCGGCCGCCTGGACCCTGTTGGCGATGGTGCGCGCGGACATGGCAAAGATCCTTTCCTCGGGTAGCGCGCCTGTGGGCCTGATGCGCTTGAGGCAGGCGGCGGTGGCGGGCGTGATGTAGGATACGTGTCCGCGCAGGACCGCGGCCGCCGCCGATTCCATGCAGTGTCCCCGGCCGTGCCCTTTGCGCGGAGCGCAGGCGGTGGCTTCGATCTTGGCGATCACCTCGCAGGTGAGTCAGGACACTTGCGCGGGCTTCTGGGGACGCTCCCGCCGCAGACCCCGCATGGCTTGGGCGATGGCGGGGTCGCGCATAAAATCGCTCGTGCCGGCTTCGCGGCAGGCGTAGCGCAGGGCGGCGATCAGCTACTGCCGCCAGGCGTCGGAGCGCTGCGCGCCGGGCCCGGAGAGGAAGGCTAGGAGCGTGAGGGTGTGATCCCAGGGGCGGCCGCTGGCGCGCGCCCAATCCGCGTAGGTGTTTAGACGCAGCGTATAGGTGTCGATCGTGGCGCCGCTTAAGGCGGCCTGCAGCACGGCCGCGATGCGCGCGGCTTCCGCGGGGGCCGCCTGGCTGGCTGTGCCAGGGGCAGTGGCAGGGAGCATGGGCGGGGGTGCGCAGGGGACTGCTTGGCCCTATGCCCTGCTGGCTAAATAGATATTATAGAAGGGGCCGGAGAGGGGGCACAGGCTATTTTGCCTGTGAGGCGCAGGCGCCTGGACTTCATCCTTCTCCATAAACCTCACAATCCCATGAATCCCACCATCAGTGCCATCCCTACCCAGAAGCCGGTCTTCGTCGGGCTGGACGTACATAGAGACACGATCGCAGCGTGCGTATACGATCCGGCTTCGAAGACGGTCTGTCTTGAAGTGGAGCTGCCCAGCGATGACAGGGCCAAGCTGCGTAAGCTTATGGCCCGTATTCGTGGTTCCTTTGGCGAACCCCGGTGTTGTTACGAAGCGTCCTCGTGTGGCTACACGCTTTATAGAACGCTCACTGACGACGGAGTCTCCTGTGCGGTCATTGCGCCCTCGTCGGTTCCACGGCGTGCCGGTGATCGTGTCAAGACGGACCGTCGTGACGCAGAAAAGTTGGCCCGGTACTACGCGGCGGGCCTACTGACGGCGGTTCACGTCCCCGACAAGGCGTTGCTTGCCGCCCGAACGCTGGTGCGCCGCCGGGTTACTCTGGTCGAAGATTTGACCCGCACCAAGCAGCGCTCCGTGCTCTTGTTGCAAAGTCGCGGGTATGTGTACCGGGCGGGCAAGAACTGGACGCAGAAATTCTGGCGGTGGCTGGAAGGCCTCGCGCTTGACCCCGTTGATGCATGTACGCTGCAAAGCTTGTTGAACCAATGCCAGATGCTCGAAGCCCAGATCCGGGAGATAGAGCAACATATCGAAGAAGAGGCACAGAAGACATGCTATCAGCCCACGGTGCAGGTATTGCAAGCCTTCCGTGGCGTCGGGCTGTTTACAGCGATGCAGCTGACTTGTGAAATCGGTGACATTCGGCGTTTTGCACACCCGAAAGCACTGATGGCATACCTGGGATTGGTGCCCTCGGAGCACTCCTCCGGCCACCGCACCCGGCACGGCTCGATTACCAAGGCCGGTAACACCCATGCCCGCAAGGCTCTGGTCTCTGCGGCCTGGAAATATACCCACTATCCCCGACGTAGCCAGGCGCTGCACCAGCGCCAGCGCCACTGCGCTGCGGAAGTGATTACCATCAGCTGGAAGGCCCAGCGGAGACTGCACAAACGATACCGCAGCCTGATTCAGCGCAAAGCGCCCACGAAAGCCATCGTGGCCCTTGCGCGCGAACTCGTGGGCTTTCTCTGGGAAGCCATGCAGACGGTGCCACCGACACCGGTGGCCCTTGCGGCCTAAACATGTCCGAAACGCTTCCGAGAAAAGCTATGGGAAAAGGGGCTCTGCGCACGGATGGAGAGTCCATGCCGAAACGCTGCGATAGCCCTTGTGGCAAGCTCGCGAAAATAGATTATGGTAGCTCCCGACGAATTCAATATCAGGCGTTACGGTCGGCATTGCCGACCCAGCACGCGGACACCAGTTTGATAAGCCGTCGAAGATGCCAGGGCCCCTTTTCCGATAGCCAGCTCATGAAGATCATGTGAACTTACCGCGCACATATCACCGCCCCCTTGACCCGGCCCCTTCTACACCAGTTTCCGGCAATTGACATGCCCCGATTATCGTTTGTTCGCCTAGGTAGCCAATATCTCGAGGCTACTTCTCCGCACGCACCGGCCATGCCTCTGCAGTCGCCCTCATTCCCGGCTGCGAAGCCCGCGAGTCAAGTGTGGAGAAGACACGCAGGTCATGCTGCCATGCAGTAGGAGAACGACCGGGTTTCGCAGCATGCAGCAGGGCCAATGCGAACGTGAAACTTGACGCAGCGTACCACTCATGGGTGCTGCGAAGTTGGTGAACTATCCGGTTTCTTGCTGACGTGAGGCAAGCGATCTTGCAACCATACCACTAGCAACCAGGAGGTTGATATGCGATTCGTTTTGAATATGGCTTGGAGTACGCTGTGTCTTCTTTGCCTGCTGTGCCAACCACTGGGAGCTTGGGATGCGGCGGCGCAAGTGTATAGGGGCACACAACATCCGACACGGGAGAACATTCCAGATGCCACTGATCCCAGTCTGATCATTGACGTATCCGATAATGATCAGTGGGAGGAAGGACCTTACGTACCGGACACTACCGGAATGAAAACAGCTACGTTCGGGCGCGAGGACGGCGAATTGTACGAACTTCTAGCTAGGGTCCGGGATATCGCCACTGACGGCCATGGGTCCATCTTCATCTTGGACGCCGATTCGCGGAGGGATGCTGCCTCAAGTGTCAAGACCGTGCTTGTCATCGATACAGAAGCGCGGTATTTGGGCAGTATCGGAAGCGTCGGCGAGGGGCCTGGTGAGTTCATGCACCCCTCATACATCTTGGTTGACAATGATGGCAAACACATACTGGTCGCGGGTCGAGACCATGAGATAGATGTGTTTGAGCGGCTAGATAAGGGAGTGTATCGGTATGTCAAGTCCTGGAATGCCCGAACCGGGGCAAACGATGCCTGCATCATGCGTAACCACGTGTACCTGCTGGCTTACGACCCGGAGAATGGCCGCATCATACACAAGTACACAGCGGACGGAGAATATGTGATGGGATTTGGCGAGCCCTACAAATCGACAAATCCAATGATAGTGGAGGATCTGTCCAGCCAAGCCTCGCTGTCGTGCATTTCGCAGCACGGCGTGGTCGGACATGTCTGGGACAACATTCCGATACTGACGGCCTACAGTGAGCATGGCGATTTGCTTTGGCGCTTAAAGGTAGAGGGCATCAAGCCAGCCATCGGCATCCTGGAAACGATTTCGGAGGGCCGTCCGGTAATCCTCTACACTCCTACCGACGCCAAGGAAAAAGGTCGTGGAGACCTCACCCTGTCGAAAGCGTACAGCGATGGCCACTTCTACCTGGGTGTCTCAAGGTCTCTAGGCGACGAGGTGCGGCGCACTTTTGTATTCAAGGTTGATGCACTCAGCGGCGCTTTTACGCACATCGGACATGGCTCCTTTGGTTACGTCACGGAAAAAGATCTGATCGTCCGCTTGCGACAGGATGGAGATTCGCCTCCGCAAATAGTCATTCGGTCCAGGCAGTAGCACCGAATGAGGCGGGCCGCGCGCTGAAGGAAGGCGTCGCATTGGTTTAGTGTGCTCATTCCAGCCCGATCAGAGCAGTTTCATGTCAGACACTGAAAAGTTTGACGCTCGTGTCCAGATACTACGACTGGAGGAGTACCGTTGCAGCAGATGGTTCGGACTGCCATGATATTTCGTCGCTGCGCAGCCTTCCTTGAGCGTGGAAGTGGGCAGAGAGTCCGTTCGCCCCGGTGCTATCAGCATGGTGTCGCGGCTACGCCGTATTCCGGGGGCAGTGCCGGGTGAGGTGTCGGGATTGGGGCAGCAACGCGCAGGATGTCGTGCCGGTTTTCGGCAACTTTGGGTCCAGGAGTTACGCTTGATAATTCGCCTTAACGAACGTGGCTGCCACGAAGGTCATGGCCTTCCTTTACTGCCCGAAGTTTCTGATTGAGCAAGACCCCTTACCCAAATGCACGTGAGCGGTATCGTGGTTAGCCTTCACTCCTCCACCTCGTCATTTGACGCTTCAAATGGACTGAATCGCCAGCGCTCAAGCATTTGATTGCCAACCTCGCCCGACGGAAGTGGCTCATAGTCTCCCAGCACGTACAGAAATCCATGCTTGGCCAGTTTGAAGCGCAGATCTGTAAAGGTACTTACACTGGTTTGAGTCTCCGTATTGACTATGTTAAATGGGGTCTTGGCTTGTAAGGGCTCAAACACCACCAGCCGGTGGATCTCGTCAAGTGCGTAGAGGCCATTCGTATAGGTTGCCTCACGCGACAGTTCGATCAAGTCGTCCATGCGGGCGGCTCCGCTATCGGTCTTTTTTATATCCCGCTGGGGGGGACGAAAGAACATCGGCCGATGAATCACCGGGGCATTACCAGGAAAAAGGGGCTCACCGTCACTGCTCTCCGGATAACGATAGAAGACGCCGTGATCAAAGCAGGCTATCTGATGTCCTACCCGGCCCCGTTTCACATTCGTTACTCCTGGAAACTTTGGTTTCCTGAGATCATAGTCCCGAACAATGCCCGATTCAACAGAATAGGCATACATCTTAGGGGTCGGAGGATTGGGGTCCAGAAAGTAGGCAGAACCCCGCCACTCGCAGAAGGAGGGACGAATGACAGGCAATTCTAGCAGTCGCTTCTCGCAAGATCCGTCCGCATTGAAGGCATAGACCCCTCTTGACGTAGTGGCTATCATTCTGCCTCCCGTAAGAAACTGGGCACTGAGCAGGGACCCTCTCTCTTCCGGGTTGCACTGGCTGGCAGTAAATGTGCGGACGTGATTGCCGGAAGCCGTAAAGACATGGAATGCCTTCGATACGTTGTCCGTTATCAGAAAGTCGCCCTGGGCAGATACATCCACAAAGCGCATCATGCCAATGAGCACCGAAGCATCAAACCGCACGGTGTCTGCGAGCCTGAAGAGGTCTTCGGAATCCATGGAGTCCGAATCCACCACAGTGTAGGACGGCCCACGTGGCTGGCATGCCACAGCGCATGCCAGCCACAGGACGCAAGCAATAAGAGCTAGCCGGGGTTGCCTACTCGTCACAGTACAGGCAGGTCCAGCCCACAGTTGCCCCTGCGTTGCAGCACACCTATTCCCCGTCACATTCACCTGTGCACGAACTAGCGTACTGGTAGGTCTTGGTGCTGTCCTATTCGACTTACTGTTGAATTCGAGAGTGGGCATGGAAGTGGCTTGTCCAAAATCCTCATGCAGTAGCAGCGCGGATGCGAAGACCAGCTCAGCACACCATGCACCTGCTACGATATAGCCGAGCCTCCCTTTCAGTGCGAGTATAACGATAGTTGGCGAGACATCAACGAGAGTGCAGGGTGCAATGCACGACGGTTGACGTTAACGAACGTAGCCCTACCCCTCGGCAACATTTCCGGCTTGACAAGGTGGCCTCAGGGATCGCACAAATTCAAGTTGGGAATTGGAGAGTTGCTGTGGAGGTGGACCCTAGCCTCCACCACTCCTTTCCAACCATATGAACCCCTCACAGCCTGTTTTGGGGAGCACTGAGGCGCCTGCAGACGCCCAGATCAATCCCTCCGGTGACGCGCGGCGGCTTCTGATGAAGCTCTGCACGCACATACTGCAACAATTGACCACTGACTGGCCCATTCCGGCAGCGCATCAGCAGCCGGTGCCACCGCCCGTAGTGATCAAGGCTTCTGCTGCGGCCCAGGACACAAAGCCGGACTCGGCGCAGTTGAATGAAGCGTGGCAGCTGTTGCATGCGCGCAGTCTGCAAGACGACCCGATCGTTGCGATCTGGCTGCGCGGGCTGTGCCCACGCGGCGTTAACATCGTTCTTGGAGCGGGTCTGACCATCACGGGCTATCGCCGCATACTTGGCCTGGTAGCGTGCTACCCTGAGAACGTCTCTGCTCTTGCGTCCTTTGTGCAGTCGCTGTCCGATCGTGGTCTTTCGGCCGCCGACGGGCTGCTCTGTGTGCTGCCCAGCAGTACGGGACTGCAATCGGCGGTGCGCCAGGTGTTCGGCCCCAGGGTCGCTATACAGCGCTGTCTCAATACGCTATTGGATCAAGTCACCTGTGGTCTTCCGGAAGACCTTGTTCCTGTGTATCGCAATCGCCTCCGCCAGGCATGGAATGGGTTCGATGCCCGGGAAGCTGAACGCGCACTCACCCGTATTCACCAGGACTTGACGCGCGTCAATCGGTCCGCAGCGAAGGTTCTATGGGAGGGCCTGGAGCAATCTCTGACGATTCAACGCACGGGCATGCTGCTCAAGCTCGACAGAGGGCTGCGCGTGATGCGCTTCATGAATGCCATCAGTCGCAGGTTGCAGACCCCGGCCAGCGCCGTTTTCCAGCGACGCGAACAGATGGCACTGGCACTGTTGGAACACGAGGCTCAGCTGCGCCGTGTGGCCCATGCGGCCCATCTGCCACAACTTCGTGAGATTCTCATCAACCTCAACGCCGTATGATGACCCATACCCCTATGCTGGATCAATCACTCATCGAGGACCTTCACGGGCTTGCGCAGAGGAATTTCATCGGCCTGGCCAGCTGCCTTGGATATCTCGATGATCTTCTTACCAAGATGGCCACATGGGTCATGGAAGCCGAGGCCCACTTCATATGCGGCGCACGTGGGAAGCACCATAAGACAGGCTTTCAGCGCTGGGGGACGAATCCGGGTTCCATCCGCGTCGGTTTGGAGCGCATTGCGGTCCGCGTTCCGCGCGTACGGAATGTACGAACCCGAAAGGAGCGTCCTCTGCAAACGTACCGCCTCTTGCGCAAGCGTGGGCTTATGGACCGGGAAAGCGTGACCAGGGGGTTGCTGTGTGGACTCTCGCGGCGCAATTACAGGCAGGCGGCCCAGGTCTTCACCGATAGTATGGGGTTGAGTGCCAGCAGCATAGGCAACGCCTTCATTACGCAGACGGCAGCGCTACTGAAGGAATTTGAGACGCGCCGCTTCGATCAGCACACCTTTGCGGTGCTCCTGCTTGATGGCAAGTATTTGGCCGATATGCAGATGATAGTAGCGATGGGCATCACGACCGAGGGCGAGAAGGTCGTCCTGGGCTTTGCGGAAAGCCGTACCGAGAACAGTGCGCAGGTGGAATCGCTGTTGCAGGATCTGTTGCATCGGGGCTTCACCCATACCGACAAGCTGTTGGTACAGGTGGACGGCAGCCGCGGGCTTCGCAAGGGGATCGGCGCGGTGTTTGGGGATGCGGTCGTATTCCAGCGCTGCCAATGGCACAAGCGTACCAATGTGACGCGTCACATCAAAAGCGAGCCAGCGGCCACGCATATGAAGCGTCGGCTTCAGGCGGCTTGGGAGCTACCCACGTACGCGGAGGCACGGGCGGCGCTTGTGTCGCTGCATGTAGCGCTGCAGCAGTCGTGTCCGAAAGCCGCACGCAGTCTGGAGGAGGGTTTGGAGGATACGCTGACACTTCACCGGTTGGGGGTGCGGAACCAGGCTGTCAGAGACAGTTTGAAGACGACGAACATCATCGAGAACCTCAACAGCATTATTGCGAACCGATCACGGAACGTGAAGCGCTGGAGATCATCGGGGATGCGTCAGCGCTGGTGCGGGGCGATATTCATGCAGTACGAGTCGAATCTGAAGCCGATACGCCGGGAGGACATGAAGGAGCTGACCAAGGTCCTGAGCACCTCCGGGGGTCGATGGGTTAGTGGGGATTCGGTCTGCCGGCCACTGGGGGCTGCAAAGGCAACACCTGGCGCTGGATGCCGCGCGCAGTAGCGCGCTGCTGACGCTGGCATAAGCAAAACCCGCAGCTGTCTGGACGCTCTGAGGCGCTGCACCCTGCCAAGATCGCCGCATTCGCGTGCAATCAGAGGATACCTGCGGGATATCGTGCCCGGAAAGTCACTCCACGAGCCTGCCTACGCCCGAAAATCCGCGTGTGAGCACGCAATTGGGCCCACATAGGCACGCACCGTCCCATTTGCACCCACACACTCGGCCCGAAGCGCAATCCATTGCCAAAAGATATCTACTTTGAGGGCCCATCTCGGCAGAAGCCGCCGAAACCCAACTTAAAAATGTGCAATCCCTGGCCTCACGGCCGATTGCACGGAAGCCAGCCTTTCACGCGGTGGTTGGTCCGTTTAGATAGTGCAACTAACACGGCTGTAATGCCCGACCAAGGGCGTTGATTTGGGGGTGAAGAGGCTTGGATTGGCGGGCGCAGCAATGGCAAAAGCTGCATCGTGCGCGTGCGTGCTTCGCAGGCACGCACCTATCCTGCCGATGCTTTTGCAGCATCGTCACAAATAGCGGTCCTGATCAATAGCCCTCCATGGCGAGCTTTGTGGTGGGCCTTCTCTCCTCTTTCTAAACACCCTATGGCGGCCACAGTCCGTACTTCTTCTGAAGCAGGGAGAACAGTACCGCCCCGGTCTCCAACCGGAGGTAGCCGCGCGACATGATTTTGGCGCCAGGCGGCGGATCGCTTTTCCGATTCATGTATCCTCCCATCATGGCCAGCAGCAGAATGGCTGCAGCCAGATCATCGGGAGACGCCAGGTTGAATCCTTCGGCGTATTCTCGTAGCACGCACAGCTCAATATCTGTAAACAGGATCTCGGCTGGTGCTTCCGGGTCCTGTCGACCCAGTAACGTCATCAAGTGCAGGCGCCACGCCATCACCATGTTGATGGTGATGGCCAGGTGAAGACTGTCGGCCTTCTGCAAGCGCAACTCCTGCACCTTGCACACACTCTTGAGAATCCGGAAGCCGTCTTCCACACGCCAGCGTAACATGTAATAGTCGACCATTGTTACGGCCTGTGCCACCGAGGTCACCTCCCTTGTCGTGAGCAGGTACCACTGAATCGCTTTCTGTCCTTCTGGCGGGTCCGCCTCTCCAACATGTATGGCGGTGACCTTCACCGGGCCGCCCTGCTGTCCACGGGTGGGCGGAAGCATGACCGTACGGTAGCGTACCTCCATCTGTGCGATGCGGCCCGCACGGCCCTTATGCTTGACACGGCCCGACTTCTCGCGACGGCTCAGCCGCTGTATCGCTACCTCAAGGGTACCTTTGGGCGCCCCCTGGCGCATGAACTCAAACAACAACGGACCCTTTCTTCCCAGTCTCCGATTCGCCTTGGCCCGTACTAATAGATCCACCCGTCCCACTGGTTGCTGCGCGGCGAACAGGGCAAAGATGTCCGCTTCCCGATCCATGACGCAGAGTACGCGGGTCTTGCTGCTGAGGTGTGTGGCCGCCTCGGCCAGGTCATGCAGCCCGTCGATCCATTGCTGCGTCTTAGCTGCGTGCTTTCCCGCTTGGGTCCTGTAGGCACAGCGCAGCACGCCCAGCGGCAACCCCTCCGCACTCAACGCCAACGTCGTATGCAAATGCACCCCCCGTGCTTTCGCGGTGGTCTGGTTGCGCCCGATCACTTCCAAGCCCTCGCACGCAGGACGGGTGCTGTAGTTGATGTCCGTGCCGTCCTGAAGGCACAGCACCGTCTTTTCCGTGCGCATCCGCTCGATCGTACGACGGCGATGCGGCGCCAGGATATCCGCGGGCGTGGTCCCCCGCTCGTTGGCCTTTTCTATGAAGCGATAATATCCCCGTATCGCGGCACGATCGGATTTCATGGTGGCCGTTATGGACTCGCCGGGCGCTCGTGCCAATATAGTGACACTGTTGACCAGGCGGGTAGTCCGCCGCTTATCCCCCAGCTGTGCGTCTCCAAACTCCTGCGCCGCCCAGGTCTCGGCATCCAGCCCCGCGCCAGCCTCCAGTTTGGGATACGCATCTACGTGCGCCACCCCGAGATGCTTGCGCCACCGGCGGTCCAGATCATAGACGAACACCGCCTTCTTCGTCCGGGTACACGCCTTGGTCTCGGCATGGCGACCCCGGCCGGTGGTCCTTCCCACATAGTGGAATCCCGCCGCACGGAAACAGGTCCCCCGCTGCTCAGGACCCACAAAGGTCTCAACGACCCACGGGGTATAGCCGTAGCGCGCCGCAAAGTCCACGGGCAACCGCTTGAGCACCTTCCCCAGAAGATGGCTGGCCAGGTTCTTGACCTTTACGCCTGGCCGAATTAACAGCCGGTTCAGGCCCACTACGCGCATCAGGTGCTGCTGGCGCTGCGCGTGCGTCCAAGCCATCCACCGGTCGCGCGGTCCCACATACAGGCCGGAAGCCGCAAAACCGATCGCGCCCAGATACCCGTGATCGCTCCGAAACAAATACTTTATCTGCGCGCCCGCAAACTGCCTCACCCCCTGCGGATGCTCCGCTGCCATCAGGGTGTTCCAGCGCGCACGCTGCGCCGCATCCTCCACCAACTCCAATGCCAGGCCCTTGATCTCTTTGAGCGAAGCGGGCACCTCCACTGGTTTCGGCACCGGCTGGTCCAACAGCCGGGGCGTACCGCTTGCAATGGTGCGCCTGGGCGCGGGCAACGACAGCCTGTCCTCGGATTCCAGCGTCTTGAGCGCCTTCAGACACCCGGTCTGCTGCAGATTCCCACGAGCATCACGAAAGCCGAATGCATTGCAGACCTGGCGGCTGATGGCCGTACGGCTTTCACCGGCATGCGCTTCCAATGTGCGCAAAAGCCGCGGCTCAGAGGTCCGCAGCGTGCGAAGAATCTGGCTCTGCGTAAGCATGCCGCAAAGTTACACGGCATGATTTACAAAGTCAAGTCGCTAATTTGGGGACAGGGTAGACGTAGCCACCATGAAGGCTATGACCCGCATGCCCGCACACAGCCCCGGCGCACAACCAACCCACGGGAACGGTAATGCGGCATAACACTTCTATAGATCCCTAGAATGACAGCTTCCTACCCCCACGGCATACAGGTGGACAAGCGCCGCCTAGTACGGAAACTCGTAGCGCAATATGTACGGATGGCGATGTGACGATACATACAGGTGGCGGCCATAGACCATTGCCCTGTTGGATCTCTTGAGGATGTTGTCGTTGTCCGATGTATCCATGGTTGTGCTCAGAAGAACCGTGCCCACGTGCTTGTAGCGGTCGCGCCCATTGATCCGGATGAAATACCACCGTCCGCTGTTAGGTCCGACCGGAACAGCTATGTACTCGTTGTTCAGCACATGAAATACCCGAATTAAATGGCGTAACCCCACCCCAGGGATACCAGCCCGCTCGATTCTGTAATTGCCTGCATGTTCCTTAATTGAAGTGCCATGGAATCTTATGGTATGAACATGCTGATGCTTGTCGTCGAATATAAAGACGTAGGGCATGATCAACGTCAATACATGATGGCGCCGGCGACAATTAAATTTGGATTAAGAGAGAGGCCGAGCTTCGAGGCGGAGCAGCGAGCTGCGGAGCCTCGAAGCTCGAGGCCGAACAGATTGTTTTCGGCCCTATTCCGCAGTGCGTGACGGCGGACGTGACAGGTGTTTCCGATGGAAGGGGCGCCCGCATACAGCCGGATCGGAAGGACCATCCACCCGCACATGAGAACAAGCAGGCCCTGGGACATCCCGTATCCTGTCCTGAAGCTTCAACACACGGCCAGCTGCCTCTCAGAGCGTGCAAATCGTCTCTGGACGGACGATCGTGTGCCTAAGGCCGCGTAAGCGGTGTCTGGAGGGCTGCCAATGGGCCTAAATGAGCTCGTACAGGCCCCTCTTCGCACAAACGGCCGGGTTTGGTCACCTACCGTCCTAAAACACCGGCAAACAGCCTGCGGACTGCTGCGCAGAGCGTGTAAATCGCCCCCGGACGGACAGTGGTACGGATAGGGTCGCGGAATCGCCGCGTGAGGCGCCTTTATCCGGCCAAGAAGGGCGCTTACATCGACATTGGCACGGGTGCCCGAGTTTGCCAAGTGTCCCGAACTGGCGCCAGGCGCTCACCTCGCGCCTTCCTGTAAGCTCTGGGACCACATCCCAAGGCAGGACCGCGGACGCTGCCTACTCAGGGTGCAGGTTCACCCGCGGCCTGGGCTTCACTCTGGGCCTCTTGGCGCCGCTTGGAGGCCTCCAGACGGTAGCTGGGCACGTTCAGCTCCAGAATCACGCTGTGATGTACCAAACGGTCTATGGCCGCGGCCGTCGTCATCGGGTCCTTGAAGATGCGCTCCCACTGGCTGAAGGCCAGATTGCTCGTAAGCAACACGCTGCCCCGCTCGTAGCGCTGCGACAGCAGCAGGAACAGCACCTCCATCTCCTGGCGGCTGTGCTGCACGTAACCGATGTCGTCGATAATGAGCGCCTCAAAGCGGGCGAGCCGCTTCAGGAGCTTGGGCAGGCGCAGCTGCTGTTTGGCCCATAGCAGCTCCTGCACCAGTGTGCTGCAGTTGTAAAAGATCACGCGACGCCGCTGAAAGATCAGCTCCCGGCCCAGGGCACACACCAGGTGCGTCTTGCCGCTGCCGGGAGGGCCGAAGGCCAGAACGTTCTCCTTGCGGTCCAGGAAGCCTCCCTCCAGGAGCACACGCAGGTGGTGATCTATCCGCAGGGGCAACCGGCCACGATCGAACGTGTCCAGCGTCTTCTCCAGCGGCAGCCGAGACGCACGCAGCCAACGCTGGATGCGGTTGCTGTGGCGCTCCTGCTGCTCCTGTTCCACCAGCTCCAGCAGAAAGCGCTCAAAACTCATGGCCTCCCGGCGGGCCGTATCGGCCTTCTCCCTGAAGCAAGCACGTATCGCCGGCATACGGAGCTCCTTGAGCCCTGCCTGCAGGGACCGCTCCAGCTCTGCTGCCGAGAGTGTCTTCATCGCACTGCGGTCGTCGTGAGCGAAGCCGTCGTCGATGGCTCCAGAAGGCCGTCATACGTGCTCAGATCCACCACAGGAGGCGCTACCAAATAATCCGGAACTTGCAGCGTCCGGTCCAGCAGCGCCTCTACGGCCTCTGCCGTAATGGCCTCCTTGCCCTTCAGCAGCACGCTGAGGGCGGCATCTACGCCCGATTCGCTCTCCTTGGCCGCCAGGTGCAGCACACGCAGATACGCCTTGTCGGCCTTCAGAGGCGCTTTGTGCGCCCGACGCAACGCGTCATAGGCCATCCGGAACCGGTGGGTGGGAAAGAGATCGGCCCGGTACCGGTAGTGGGCAAACGCACCCGGTTTGCGCACCAGCGAGTCGATCACATGCCGATACTCGATCCGGTGCTTGCTTCTTCCATGCAGCCGCGGCATGCGCTCCATCAGACGCTGCCCGAACCGCACCTCGACCGCCTCGCCGAAGAGACGGATGTCGACCTGTTCGCCGATAAGTCGGCTCGGCACCGAATAGCTGTTGTTCCGCACCCGGATCGTGCTGCCCTTCGATACCCGCACGCGCATCGCCTTGTAGCTTTCCAGTCGGCGCTCCGGAAGCGGCCCCAGATAGGCCCGCTCCTGCTTGAGGCGCTCCTTGCGCGGCGCATTCAGCTGCGCAAACAGCTGCTCGAGGAAAGCCTCATAGGCCTGCCGGCTCTCAAAGTCATGGCTTCCGCGCAGGATGAGCTGGTTTTTCATGGCCAGCTTCAGCCGGTAGTGCCGCTGCTCTACCTTGCCGTTCTCGTGCGGACTCCGCACCTGCGTATGCCGCGCTTCCATGCCGCAGTGGCGCATCAAGGCCTGGTAGCGATCCGTAAAGGCCTCGCCGCCGCCACGCTGCAGCTTGCGTACTGCAGCGCTCAGGGAGTCCGTCTGGTGCAGCCTTGGCACGCCTCCACAGGCGTGAAGGGCCTGCTGCAGGCCCTCCGAAAGCGCCTCGAAGCTCTCCGATCGGCAGACGGTACCGGTCTCCCAATTGGAATACGGCAGCACGAAGTGGTACAACAGATGCGGAAGCGGCGCCCCCCGGATGGTCACGCCCAGCCCGTTCATGCACGTAAAGTCCGATTGGGCTCGGTCTCCCGGCTCATATTCCTGGGCAAAAAACACCTCCTTCGCCGGGCCTTCCGTGGCTCTCCACTGCTTGACCCGCCGCTGCAGCGTGCGCAATTGACCCGGCTGGAACGTGCCCGGATGCCGGCGCTGCAGCTCGCCAAAAAGCGCCTTGACCTCCAGGTTGGGATTAACCTTCAGAAAAGCCTTGACCTCCTCCCACACGGCAGCAAACGGATCCTTGCGCGTACGCCACGTGTGCGGCTTCTTCGTCTCGCTTGGCAGCTTGCCCAACCGCACGTACTTGCGCGCGGTAGTCTCGCACATGCCGGCCTTCGCCGCTGCTGTCGCTATGGGCTCTCCCTTCTTCAATACCAACCTGCGTAAAAGCAGGACCTGCGCATCCTGTACCATCTCGATAGTGGATTGAACGAATCAACCGCCAGTCCACGCACAAGACGACCTCAGGTCCCGCTATTTTTAATTGTCGTTGTCGTTATTAATAAATGTCGCCAATCAAGGGCAGTCCCCGAAACACCGCGAATACAAGTCGATCCTCTGGCGTAGCCCCAACATTAACCGAATTCATCGGTGGTTGTGTGATGCCCAGCGAAGGTAGAAATGGCTTGGTTCCTTCATAGGGCGCCTCCGTTTCCCGCGGGCAAACCCGAAACTCATGCGTCATTTGCATATTCCGGCGATGTGGGCCACCAGGTATTCACCAAGGACGGACTTCTTTTCGCGGAGGAATTGGGTGTGAAACATTATTTCCAGTACGGCAGGAATGGATTGGCTTACCGCGTGGTCCAGCCGGAGGTGGACGAAACGGGCCAGTTGCCCAATCCCTACCTCGAGGTTTATCGGTTTGTTGCGCCGTAGTGCATGCAGGCTATGCCCGCTCTCGCTGCTCGTGAGGCCTCCACAGGCTGGCAAGAGTTGGCCAGCGTCGATTCCATAAGTGTGATCATTCCGATCTCAGGCAAAGCCTGTATTCAAAGCAGGTCAGTGATTTGAGGCGAGCCCAGACGCTACATCCCATCTAATTCATTCAGACATTGGTGCCGTGGTGCTTTGGGGTCGGAGTTGATATCTGCTGAATAGAGAATATGCAGACTATCATGTATTTCACAGTTCATTTGGCTCGATTCAGCGGTCTGGATTGAATAAGTTGATCCGAGGCTACTGGGTGAACGCAAGCATGGTGTTTCGGCGGAGCCTTTTGACGCCGTTTTTCGCCTGAGTCGGACAGTCAGAGGCCAGGTTCTGGTGTGCTTCAAAGGTGCGCCGCAGCGGAACCGGTGCACCATCGCTTACGGGGTGTACCTGCGTCTACGGTACCGGTACTTGGATCGGCAGTCTGCTGCGGTAATGCTGCGTATCACCAGGCGCGAACGATAAGCCTGTGCACTGCAGGCATGCGCAGCGCTCACGCAGCACCGTGGGGCGGTCAGGCTGCGGCATTACCGGAGCCTATGGGCCTGAAGAGCGTTTCACCACCATCGCTAAACTAATATCCGGTATGGCTTTTAAGCGGACTGTATCCTTTAACAGATCGGTGAGAATCGAGGGCTCCAACAAGGAGTCGCTCTCCTCTGACGGCGGTGCCCTCATCGGGCGCGAGCTACTAGACGCCACCCACCTGGGGGAGCGCCTCGCGGAGGAGCTGACCGATTATCGCGACAAGCGACGCTGCACCCATAGCCTGGCGAAGCTGCTGGTGCAGTGGCTGATCTTGCTCGTGCAAGGCTGGGGACACCAGCACGATAGCCAGGATATGCGGCACGATCCGACCGTGCGTGTGACCACTTCGTTGAAGCGGAGCGCGGCCGCGTACACCGCGGAACACGGCGTGGCTTCGCAGCCCACCCTCTCCCGGCTGCTGGGGATGCTGAGTCTCCAATGCAATCTGGCCGCCGTGGGCCGGATGGTAACCAAGCTTGGCTTGGAGCACTTGTTGGTGCGCAACGGTGGCAGGCGCCACCATACGCTGGTGATCGATGTGGATGGGATGCCTATCGATACCCACGGTCGTCAGCAGGGCAGCGCGTACAACGGGCACTACCGACGCACCATCTATCAGGCGCTGATCGCCGTTTGCGGGGAAACGGGCGACATTTTGGGCGGAATGTTGCGCCCGGGCAACCGGCATATTGTACGGGGTTGCCACGACTTCATCCTTAAGATTGCCAGGCGGGCCCGCAAGCATGTGGCCGATCGCGTAATCGTACGGCTTGACGCGGGCTTTAATGACGGGAAGCTCTGCACGAAGCTGGAGCGGGCCGACATCGGCTATGTGATGCGCCTGAAAAAGAACAACGTGTTGCGGAATCTGGCGGCACCGTACGTGAAAGCGGGATGGTGCTTAACGTACCAGTACTTTGAGTTGGCGTATCAGGCGCAGTCATGGCACTGCGAACGTCGCGTGGTCTTGGTGATCCCACCGCATACCAGCACCCTTTATCCGGAATGTTACTTCTTGATCACCAACCTGAGTCTGGCGGACTACCCCTCGGCGCAGCTTTCACGATGCTACCGCAAGAGAGGCAAGGCCGAAAAGCACTTGGGTGAGCTGAAGGCGGCCTGCCCGCTGGCGCTGTCTTCTTCGCCCCGCAGGCGTGCACAGGCGGGTGGCGGTGCGGATATAGCGGTGCCCGCAGCGGAGGAAGGGGACGTGTCCGCACGCAACGCAGCCCTGTTCCTGCTGAACCTGCTGGCGTACGGGCTGCTGCATGTGGCGCGCAGCAATTTGCATGTGCCCCAGCGTCCGTACATGAGCTTGACAACCTTTCGGAAAAAGTATCTCAAAGTGGGCGTTCGGCTCGTTCGGCACGCCCGCTACCTGACGTTCCTGGTAGCAGACTGCGCGGCACGGAGATGGGCCCGGTATTGGGAGCGCTTCGACGAAATGAAATGGGTGATTATTCCCGAGCGCTGTTAGCGGCGGGGTCAGCAGCGCCTCCACTTCCGTTCGCGCGCAGAAGCGCATCCAATAGGACACTACATAGTGCACGTGCAGGCAGGGTAGGTCCTGTCCACACCAAACGGCCTCAAAAGCAGAGCGTTCAACACACCTTTGGCCCCTCCTTAGCTTCCGCGGCAGCCCAGCGGACCTTTGACTACCCGAAAATCGCCCACAATAGCCCTCCGTAAGGCTTGCAATGGGCTGGGGATCGCCCCATTCAGCCCCCCAATGGCCTTGATGAAATAAACCGGGAGCATGAGCTTTCCGGGGCGAGCTCACATTGCCGGCGGCTTAGGGGGGCACCATAGCGTGACAACGCACCCGGCAGCGTAAAATGGCCCGATGTCGACGACGAACGCGGGACGCCAGCCGTACCTACTAAAGCCCTAGCCACCTTCGGCACAGTGGCCTCCAAGGGCCGTAGCAGGGTATATAGTGAATTAATTGGGTACATGAACCCCACCGCGGCTACACCAATAATTTGTTGGCACAGGGGGTGCCCTGCTGGTTGTTCATTGCCGTTGTTAGAGGCATAAAACATTTCCGATAATAACAAGTGCCTGAACCAATTCGTCAACCAGTTGGGAGGCGCGTGCCTACAGTGAGCTGGTGGCATAATGGCCGAGGCGCTTCACATGAGACTGTGGGGCGGAACGGAAGCGTTTGTGGTGAGCCTCAACCCTGGCAATGGTGTGCTCCCAGACACCACCTTCCCTTGTGGGGGGTGCTATTCGGCCAACCGCTGTCAGATGGACCTTTTGCATGCGTGCGCAAGGCAGTCGGTTGGCTCAGCAACAGGCAACATAGATTAGCGTTGCGAGGTTAAATGGCAGAACAGCTCCAGATTGGAGCTGTTCTTATCCGAGTTACAGTCTATTCGTCTTCCTTGACTGTGGCGAAAGGCTGAAGCAAGGCCTTCAGACCTAGCACACAATACCGTAATGGTCACATCACCGTCTCCGGCGTCAATAGGAAGTGCCTGGGTATTGTTGCTTTTTGGACTGCTCCAAGGTAGCTGGGCCTACGCCCAGCAGCACACGATCAGCGGGTATGTAGAGGACAATTCCAATGGCGAGCGCATTCCCAAAGTGGAGCTGTACTTCCCGGAGGTTCAGCGGGGGACCACGACCAACCAGTACGGCTTCTACAGTCTTGCCACAGCCGCCGGGCAGGTAAGGCTTGTCGTCAGGCATGTGGGCTTCGAGTCGCAGGAATTCCACCTGGTCCTGCGGCAAGACACTACGCTGAATGTGGACCTCGTGCCGCGCGTGATAAGCCTGGATGAAGTGGAGATTGTTGCACATCCCGACAGGGCCGTTGACAACATTCAGATGAGCGAGCACGATATCCCAATTGCTCAAGTAGAACGCCTGCCAGTGCTTCTCGGAGAGCCGGATATCCAGAAATTACTGCAACTGCTTCCGGGGGTGCAGTCGGGTCAGGAAGGTAGCAGCGGACTGTATGTCAGGGGAGGACGAGCTGACCAGAATCTGATACTGCTGGACGGCCTACCCGTGTATAATCCCAGTCATGTGTTCGGCTTTTTCAGCGTCTTTCCTGCGCAGGCCCTGAAGAGCGTGAAGCTGCTCAAGGGCGCTTTTCCGGCCCGGTATGGGGGACGGCTCTCTTCTGTCGTGGACTATACGATGAAGGAGGGGAACCTGAAGAAGTTCGGGGGCCAGACAGCTGTCGGCATCGTGTCTGCACGTGTCCTGGTTGAAGGACCAATAAAGAAGGACCGGGCCTCTTTTCTGCTGTCTGGGCGCCGGACCTTCATTGACTATCTCTTGCGTCCCTTCCGCAATCAAGAGGAGTGGACCAGCGGTTACTTTTACGACCTTCATTTCAAGGCGAATTATATCGTCTCCGACCGTGACCGCCTGTACCTGAGCGCCTATGCAGGCAGGGACCTGCTTACATATTTCCTTAAGCCCGATACGCGCCGCACTGCCCGAGAGGAAGTGAGAACCGACACGGGCTGGGGCAACCGTCTGGCAGCGCTTCGGTGGAACCGTATCGTTAATGACCGAACGTTCGCCAACGTCCTCGTAGGCATGACCACCTACCGGTATGCCCTGGAGAGTACTACTTTCAACGTCGGTGGCAGAAACGAGAGGAGCGTGGCGTCAGAGGACTCCTGGCGGTCGGGGATTGTAGATGGTACTGTCAAGGTGGATGTCGAATACAATGCGGGCTCGCGGCACTACCTGCGCTTCGGGGCGGAGGGAATCTGGCATAGCATTCAGCCGGGCCGCACCCAATTCCGAATAGAAGAGGACGGAGAGGAGCAGCAGATTATCTTTACGCAATTTCCGACAGGCAGGCTGACGTCGGGGACCATTGCCGCGTACGTGGAAGATGAACTGTTCCTGCACCGGCTGATTCGAGCCAATGTGGGCCTCCGGGCCTCCAGCTATTTGGTAGATGGCGGTCCATACTGGTCCGTAGAGCCTCGGCTAAACGTCAGCGCAAGGCTGTCTAAGCGCATGGCTGCCAAGGCATCTGTTTCCACCATGCAGCAGTACATTCATTTGCTGACGGATGGCGGGGCCAACCTTCCGAATGACCTGTGGATCCCGAGCACGAATCGAATAAGACCGCAGCGCGGGCAGCAGGCGGCCGTGGGATTGGTGTGGAGCTCGCTTAGCGGCAGATACGAGTTATCGCTCGAAGCGTACTGGCGGCGTATGCAACGCCTTCTGGAGTATGAAACGGATGCCAACGCCGCCGCTTCGGCCGTTCTCAATTGGGCGGAGCTGGTCGAAGAAGGAAACGGCCACGCGCGCGGGCTGGAGATATTCGTCCAGAAAAAGACCGGTAGATGGACAGGATGGCTTGGCTACACCTTGGGGAAGTCGACGCGGCGGTTCAAGAATCTGAATGGCGGTAACACTTTCCCGGATGGATTTGATCGTCGGCATGATATTTCGCTTGTAGGCCAGTTCCGGGTGACAAACGGGATTGACGTGGCCGGAACGTGGGTGTATGGAAGCGGCTATCCGGTCTGGCTGCCGATCGGTCTGTACCTCTCAGACGATTCTGATAACTTGTACGGTTATCCAGTCGTCTTGGTGGACTTTGGGCCGCTCAACAGTGCTCGCGCGCCAGACTACCACCGGCTGGACCTGGGCATCCATTTCAAGAAGACCCGGTCATGGGCTGTCCAGACCATTTCGTTGGGTGTGTACAATGCGTATGGACGAAGCAACACCTTCTACATTTACACCAGGTTTAAAGACCAGGATATTGTATCCACTACATCGTCAGAGCCTATCCCGGTAGAATTCAGGCATGTGACCCTGTTCCGGTGGATCCCTTCCCTGTCCTATCAACTGCAATTCTGAGCCATGAACGTGCGTTGCTGCCTGCTGCTTATAGGAGTGCTCAGTGCCTGCGAGACGCCGCTGGAATTGAGCCCTCCCGGTGGTTACACGTCGGTGCTGGTCATAAACAGCTTCTTTACTCCGGACAGTGTTTGGAGTGTCCGTGTCAGCAGAAGCGTCGCTATTGATGAGCCGGTGTCTGTGCGGGAACTGTTTGTTGAAGATGCAACCGTTACGGTGACTGGAGAGGCGGGCTACAGTGAAACGCTCAGGCATGCCGGGGATGGTACTTACCGGTCGCAAGGGGGCTCTCGCCCCACAGAGGGCGCAACCTACGCGCTTGATGCATCGTCTTCCGGCCTAGGCAGCGTTAGCGCCGTTTCCCACTCTCCCGAGCTGAAGACGGAATTCGTGAGCATCGCGCCCGCAAGCACCGATTTGGCAGACGATCCTCGCCAACGCGTGCGCTTCAAAGTGACGGACCTTCCAGGCAAATCCTACTTCCGCCTGGAACTTCATCAGGTTACTCATTTCTGCCGTCACAGCGACGGATATCCAGTAGTTGATCCCGAGGGTGTGCCCGATTACAAGATGCTTACATTCGAGAGTCCAGATCCGTCCTTCTATGACGATGCTTCGGTACTGGACGAACCTCCAAGCGCTCTGGATCAGTCCGGCTTTCCCTTCGCCACCGCCTACTTTTCTGACCGGCTCTTTGAAGACACCACACGCGAATTCGAGATATTCTTCGAGCCGACTACGTTCGAAGCCGAGATAGAGCTACGTTTCATGCTGGTGGTGTTGGGCATGAGTGAAGAGCAGGTACGGCACGACCGTACCCTGATTATTCAAGATAAATACCTGTTTGCGGGAGATCCCATTTTCGCCAGACCCATTGACGTGTATTCAAACGTGGAAGGCGGGCTGGGGATATTCGCCGGCTACACCAACAATACATACCGCGTTGATCTGGCCGGAGATACATGGGACGAAAGTGAGGTGGGGATCGGAGACAATCCCTACCCAGCGTGTGACGAGTAGTTCGCGGGTGCTATAAGCTGAACTTTTCAGTTTTCATGGCACCAGGCGCGTGGTATTGCAGGGATTACGGCTGGAAAAACAGTGGCGGCCGCACTGGCGGCCAAGTTAATGGTAGCTGACGCCGAGCAGCTTGAATGTGTTTTCTGATGAAAACGCCAGGGTAATCTGATTGTAAGTTACCACCTTGCAGTCACGTGGATGCGCTCGTGGTGGTCGTGCTCCTGCCGCGCGCCTTCCATAAGGTCTTCAGTCGCGCCACGCACGCCCCCACGTTTCAGGGTATCGCTACAAGACCACGCCGAGGAAAACAGTCTGGCACCTCCGCTCGCCTGTGGTAGAAGTGGGTGAGCGCCCACCTGACGGTAGCACCAATGAAAGAGCTAATAATCTCCACGATCATCTCCCTCTACTCGGCGTTTCTAGGACGCCGTGCAGGGTTCCCTGCCGCTCGTTCATCGCCGTTTGTCGGGGCTTAAATTATTTCCGATAATGTCAACTCTGGGGAAAGGATTGAGCACCTACAGACCCGCGTCATGCCCTCATCCCCGGCGCTGGATCACGGATCGCCGGCCCACGAGGTTAAGGAAATCATCGGGCATGGGTCACTGGCGACCAGCAGCAGATGCACCCATGCCCGGCTGGCCCCAGACACGCGCCCCCTCCTCATTCTCCAAAAAACGGTACCTTCAATTGTCGCAGACCGGGAAAGACTATTGACATTCATCACACGATGAACGACATTTGTTATTACCGTTCAGCGACAGAGTTTTTACCGGTTGAACGGTGCCGTGCTGGGCGCGCAGGGGACACCCTGCCAGCCCCCAGACTCTATATTCCTGCTTGGAGAGGAACCGCCCCCGCAGGAGGAATTTTGTCCCTACAAATATCTGTGTGGTGCGGCGCGGGCAAGCTGCTCATACTGAATGGCACCCCGGATGATGACCTGCTGTACCGTACGTGTTTTGGCCACACAAGAAACTAAAACGGCGAGTGGCGCCAAACCTATTGACTACTGGGGTGAGTTTGAAATTCATTGTCAGACTGATACCGGTCTTTCCGGCTCCTCACAGGTATGTGGTTTGATTCCTTGAGGTCCGAGAATCCAGCCCTCAATTCGGGCAAGCCTCTCCTGAAGGGCGCCGATGTCAAGTGACATTAGATCCAGTTTGGGACCCAGGTTTTGGGGTACACTATAAGTCTGCTCCGGTAACCTGCAGTCAAATCCGCAGTTACTACGGCAACGCCAAGCGCGCACTTGAGCGAGTGGCCCAGATTTGTGTTTCGCAGGCAGCGCTGGAGGGGCCCGGCCGGGCATGCTAGTGACGCATACGCCCGAGGGTGTCTGTGGCCTCGTGGGCATGGCGTAGCCAGTGCGGGGAGACCAGATTGGTGATGCCGACTCGCTTGGTGACTGATTACGTCCTTTCCACCTTGCCCAACTTCGCCATTTTGGGAACTCGCCGCTGCCCCAGGGGGGCTAAAACAGGTACTCCCAGTCCACTCCCCCTTTTTTTTCAGGCTCTCTTGTGCCGTTTTTCGGGGCTATGGCTATATGGTGAAGAATACGTGAAGTTGAACGTGTTTGTCTAAAAAGGGCCATTGTAGTGCCAGAAGAGGCATTTTAGGGTGACGTATGTCCTTGAACGTAAATGACTTGCAAAAAGTGCATGGTAAACTTGGGCCGGGAAATGCGAAACAGTCCCATACGCCGCCAGACAGGTGTTCTGACGCGATGTAGCGATGACCTGATCCGGGCGAGTAGAACCGATGTATGTGTACGCACCGTAAAACCGCTATGGCTGGTACTGGACCCTAAAACCTGCCAGCGCGCCAGACGCCCGTTCAGCAGCCGGATCTGGCCGATGACCGGGCACAGCTTTGCGACATCCTTGACCCGCGCCGGCCTCCTAGGTCGAGATGCGCATGTGTTCACGCAACTTATCGAAGAAATGGCCTCCACCAACCTCATCCATCGCTTCGAAAGCAAGCTCGAGGCCTAAAATGCCCAACTGGGTGCGCTAACGGGCAAATTACTGACGAGGCATTCCGACACCGTGAGTTTCTGTTCACCCATGAGACTGTTCCGATGGCATCTGTATGCCAAAAGCCTATTCAGGCTTGCCATTGCTATCTTCTTGTGCACGCTGATGGCAGCATGCTCAAAGGATGCAGAGCAGGCGTCCAATCCGGAATCCATACCCCAGGTAATACTCGTCCCAGCATTCACAATAGGTAGTGAGACAAGCGTGGACGGAGTGCTTTTTGGCAGTATTGGCGGTTTGGTTGCGGTCAATAGCACAGGGAGTATATACGTCGGTGATAGGCAGGCCTCCACTATCTACGTCTTTACCGCACAGGGAAAGCTAATTGATGAAATTGGTCAGGAAGGGGAAGGACCAGGCGAATTCGCGAGACTAAGCACAATTCGCATCGGCCCTGGCGATACGCTTTATGCGTTTGATTCTCGAGCCAAACGCATTTCAGCCTTTGAACCGACAGGACACAGTCTCGCCTATGGTTTTAAGGTATCGGAAGACTCGAGGGGAGGTCGGCCGGATCGGTTCGTCGGCGTACTAGACACGGGATTCCTCATTAAATGGGTAGAGGATCCAAGTATAGAAGACGGCGCAGGTCTAACGGAGCTCTATGTCTCCGCAAGACACGTAAACTGGGCAGGACTGCATGCTCAGCATCCATTGGTACGACTGCCTGGCAAGAGTTGGATGGTCGCGGGAACTGACAACGGCTTCACGGTATTAGCCATTCCATTTGGACCCATACCGTTCATTCGTCTTGGGCCGGGCGGGCACGTTTACTCTGGTTCAAATGCATCTGTTGACGTAGCGATTACAACAGCCAGCGGCGTGCCCATAGGCTCCATTACTCACGAACTGGAGGCGATTCCCGTGACGTCAGCCGAGCTTGAAAAGCGTCTGGGGAATCTCTCCAGCGAATCCGCACAGAGCCTTCGGCCCTTCACCCCTAAGGCCAAGCCAGTATACTCATCCTTTATCGTTGACGACGAGGGCCGCATCTGGGTCAGGCTTACACCGGCAGATTACGAAGCCGACATCTCTTCTTGGTTGATTCTGGACACAGAAAGCCAAGTTCGTGGTCAGGTAACCCTCCCGTCATCCGTGAGATTGGAGGTCATTGCCGCGGGACGGGCATACGCCACAAGCAGCGCCGATGGGATTACCCTTGAAATCTTTGAAATCCAGGAATAGTGTGAATGGGTTTTTGGTACGTGCCGCCGACCGGTCGCCCCGCAGACCTGACCCAATGAGTGGTGTGATAATAGTAGCTCTGCCCCGTCCCAGTAGTTCGATAGCGGTATGTGTCAAAAAATGAGACAAGTTCGCCTCGGATTTAGTGTCCCCGGATAATCATGGAAAGGTCTCCAGAATCGCCCTGGACCGTACCTGAATGCGATCGGGCGTGATCTGCGGCGACTCTGACGTGCTCCATACCCGTGGTTGTGTACGGTCATCTCACGACGGCGTGCAGGCTGAACTGCCGGTCGTTCATTGCCGTTTTTCGTGGCTTAAATTCTTTCCGGTAATAACAAATCTGGGGAAAGGATTGAGCACCTACAGACCCGCGTCATGCCCTCAGCCGCCCTCATCCCCGGCACTGGATCACGGATCGCCGGCCCACGAGGTTAAGGAAATCATCGGGCATGGGTCACTGGCGACCAGCAGCAGATGCACCCATGCCCTGCTGGCCCCAGACACGCGCCCCCTCCTCATTCTCCATAAACCGGTACCTTCAATTGTCGCAGACCGGGAAAGACTATTGACATTCATCAATATGCTGGACGTTGGCATTGACCCGTGGCAATACTGTTCCCCGGCACCCGTTGAAACACTGGCAATGCCAACCAAACCCGGGAAACAGTTGGCCCAAACCAAAAGAACCAATCTTTGAACCAATCAGAACGCCCACTTCGTGGCCGTGAAGCTGCCCCGTCAGGTACGAACGTTGTCGTGCATTCGGGTGCTGCGCAGCAGGCCCTGAGTGGAAATGGTGTGGGGGCGATGAGAGAGACGAGAGAGGTTCGGTATCTCCGAAACCTCAACATCCATGCAAAGGATGTCTATGAACTCGCACTTGAGCACCGTGACATGGCATGGCGGTGTATGACAGCATGGGCGGACAAAGGAGGCGAAATAAAGGACGTGCTGGTGGAGCGGTTGCGGCGAATACCAGAGCAGGCTGCAGCAGCCCGGGCGGTGGCCCAGAAGCAGGAAGAGGCAAGGCGGCTAAAGGCCGCGCAGGTAGCGGCGGATGACGCGGCGCTGGAAGCCGAAGAGGCGAAGGGGACGGCGCGGCGTGAGCTTAACAGGGAACGCATGGCACTGTTGTCTGGAGCGCACCAGGCGGCGGCATGCAAGGGCGCCATCGAGCGCTTTCGGGAGGAGGGGACATGGCGATGGCTGTACGATGCGTACCGGGTCCCCATTAAGCGGGCGGCCGCGAGCGCCGCGGACTGGGATGCGCTGCCGGGGACGGTCTTACCACGGAGGCTGGAGGAGTGCCTGGCGCAGGTGCTTGATGCGCTGGAGGGGGGCGAGATCGCCGTCTCTCCACAGGACGTCGATCCGCCGGTGGCTGTGGGCTTGTATGGACCCATAGGGGGCGATGTGAAGCAAGCGGAGGTGCCGGCGCGGAATGGGCGGGCATCGTCCCCGCCTGCGGTGGAACCGGTGCATGTGTAAGCTCCGTAGAACCGCCCATGACCTTCACTTTTGACGGCGATACCCTTATCAACCTCGTGTTTTGCTCGGTACCAGATAATGTCCGTCAGCCAATTAGTATGTTGGTTTGTGCTGGCCTCATTTAAGGTGACTCTATGATCACGCACGCTACAATCACCCACATTCTTCGAGGCCGAAGCGCTCAGTTCATGTTGGTCCTGGCCGCACTCCTCACCATGCCTGCCACTACGCTCGCTGTTCAGATAGTCGTCGAGAGCGAAGCCCCCCGCGACCCTGATCTGGTCCTGGCAGACGAGCCGCTGGTGCGGATCGGCATGCTAGATGGTCCGACGGAATACCTCTTCGGCAACGTGACCGGCGCCATTCGGTTGGAGGACGGAAGCGTAGTCATAGCGGACGAGCAGAGCCACGAAGTCCGGATGTACGACGCCAGCGGGGGGCACGTGTGGACGAGTGGGCAAGAGGGCGTGGGACCGGGTGAGTTCGGTGGGCTCCGGCTGCTGCGGGGCTGCCCAGGAGCGGCGATCACGGTGTACGACTGGCATCTCGACCGGCTCACCGAACTCGACCTAGGCGGCAACGTGGCTGGCACACAGTCGCTCAGCATGATCGGAGTGAATCCGTACGAGGGCCCCGCCTGCACGGCCGGTGGCGATCTGGTCTTTGCTCCGTGGCCGGACCTCGAGTCTGCGTGGGAGGGCTTGAATATGGCCGAGGGCGAGAGCTACCGCTGGAGGATGTCGCTGAATTGGGTGCGGGGTGACAGCAGCGTCACCCTTCGCTCGGCGATCCCAGGGGTCGACCGCACGTTCTACGGCCGGGGCGGGGACGCTCCCAGCACGTGGGGTCGAAGCATGGTGTTCGCCGTCACGCCCACCGGCGTGTGGTACGGTTCGGCCGACGACTACGAACTCGAACATGTGGACTGGACCGGTCGCGTCACACGAATTGTCCGCTGGACCGGACCAGAGCTTAGGGTCGCTCGTGAGCATCTGGACAGATTCCAGAGTGCGCGGCTGGCCCGATACAAGGTCCCCGAGGAACGCCGGCAATTCTTGAGGGAACGCTGGCCGGACATTCGGGATGGGCTACCGGAGCGCTTTCCCGCCTACGAAGCTCTCGTGCCGCTGCCGGACGGCAGCGTGTGGATCACGACCTACGGCTGGCGGGCACCGAAACGGGAACTGCACCTCTTGGACTCGGATGGTGTTTGGATTCGCCGCCTCACCATTCCCGCGGGTTCAGTCCTCCGCGACGCGGGGCTGGACTGGGTGCTCCTGGGGCAGCGCGGCGAACTGGATGCGCCGACCGTGGCTGCGTATCGGCTGGTCGAGAGCGACGCGTCGCCATCAGGCTCGAGATGACGTAAAGAATAGAGAATGCGAGAGTAAAGCGAGGTCTGGAGCGCCGTGATTTTCGGTTCATTCGGACTGGGATTCGACCTGTCCGGCAGCAACTGCGGGGCCGGTTCGGCCGACGGAGCATCGTCGGCTCCCGTCATCCCGGTCAAGGCCGAGCAGACGGGGTTTTCGCCGCTCAACGAGTATGACACGGGGAGCCAACCGCTCCACAGAGGAAGCTTCGACGAGCTCATAGGCACCTTGGGCGTGGCCCTGTCGGTCGTTCATTGCCGGTTTTCGGGGCCTAAAACATTTCCGATAATAACTAATCTGGGGACAGGATTGAGCACCGACAGCCCCGCGTCACGCCCTCTGCCGCCCTCATCCCCGGCACTGGATCATGGAGCCCCTGCCCACGAGGTTAAGGAAATCCTCGGGCATGTGTCACTGGCGACCAGCAGCAGATGCACCCATGCCCGGTCGGCCCCAGACACGCGCCTCCTCCTTATCCTCCAAAAACCAGTAACTTCAATTGTCGCTGACCGGTAAAGACTATTGACATTCATCAACCGCGCCTCCTGGCGGGCAGGGTGCACTGCCGGTCGTTCATTGCCGTTTTTGAGGCATAAGACATTTCCTGTAATAGCAGATACGTTTGTATTTGTTCACAAGAGTGTTATACCTTTTCGGTCTTCACACAATGCTTATCCCTAAACGGCGGAACTGGCATGAATATCCGACGCAAGATGCGGACTATCATGGTGCTCGCCGCGTTGCTGTGCGGCGTATGCACAGCGCTGATGACGAGCAAGACGGATGCAGTCGCAGAGCGGGACGGCACCGACTATTGGGATTCGGAGACACACGAAGCCTGTATAGCGGCTGGCGGAAGTGAAGGCCAATGCAGAGCAAGGTCGTACGCTTGCCTGTGCGATACCGATCCAGAGCGCAATGGCATCGACTATTGGGATTCGGAAATATACGAGGCCTGTATAGCGGCTGGCGGAAGTGAAGGCCAATGCAGAGCAAGGTCGTACGCTTGCCTGTGCGGTACCGATTCAGAGCGCAATGGCATCGACTATTGGGATTCGGAAATATACGAGGCCTGTATAGCGGCTGGCGGAAGTGAAGGCCAATGCAGAGCAAGGTCGTACGCTTGCCTGTACGGTACCGATTCAGAGCGCAATGGCATCGACTATTGGGATCCGGAAATATACGAGGCCTGTATAGCGGCTGGCGAAAGTGAAGGCCAATGCAGGGCAAGGTCGTACGCTTGCCTGTGCAGTGTCGACCCAGAGCGCAATGGCACCGGCTATTGGGATCCGGGGATATACGAGGCCTGTATAGCGGCTGGCGGAAGTGAAGGCCAATGCAGGGCAAGGTCGTACGCTTGCCCGTGCGGTACCGATCCAGAGCGCAATGGCACCGACTATTGGGATCCGGGGATATACGAGGCCTGTATAGCGGCTGGCGGAAGTGAAGGCCAATGCAGGGCAAGGTCGTACGCTTGCCTGTGCAGTGCCGACCCAAACTCGGAGTGCATTGAGTGTGTACCCAGATAGGTAGTGATTGACCGAAAACCCCCTTCGTCGGGCGTAGGGTGTGTAAGTCCGGCCGTTTTTTGAGTTCGTTCACGGTCTGCTTCGAGTGTTTCGGCCAAGCTGGCGTCTCGTGCGTACGCGCTCGGGCCGTTTGCGGCTAGCCTGAATTACCACGGGCTGCGGGCAGGTGACAGTTTGCAGTGCAATTCTGGCGCAATACGGCCCTGTAAGGCCCTTTTTCGTCCATTCGTGTCATACCTCGTGTGTTATGTGTAACGAGTGTCACTATACTATAACAGATTCGGTGTAGCGATACGGGTAAGGGAGAGGGCTGCCAATAGCCATGTTTTTCCCTGAAGAGGTTCGATTTGGGCCTTCCTGCCAGCATGCGGGCACATCCAGGCCGGAATATCATCTTTTTTGACACAGGAACGTCACGCATTAGTCATTGCAGTAATAACGGGTGTACTATATTACACATTGTCATTACGAACATGACTAAACACGCCGCTTTCTTCCTCGCACCCAAGAACAGCGTACACCGCCAGTACGAAGCCCTCCGAGCGCGATACGTCGAAGAGCTGCCCCTGGCAGAGGTCGCAGAGCGCTTCGAATACTCCTACGGAACGGTCCGTAACCTCTGTGCTGAATTCCAGAGCAACCCGGAACAGCCTTTCTTTCTCAGTGCTCGGCAGCGCCGAGAGAAGGCACAGCCGCAAGCACCCGAGCCCGCCGCAGAGGCCAGGGCCCTGGCCCGCCAAGGGCGCGATCAGCGCATAGTCGCGCTGCGCAAACAGGAAAACCTGTCCATTACGGAGATCGCTGCGATACTCTCGCAGCAAGGGGTCCCCGTAAGTGGCGTGACGGTCATGCGGGTGCTACGGGCGGCCGGTATCGGCAAGCTTCACCGACGCGGGCTGCAGGAACGACTCGATAACATGCGTCCGGAACAGGCCGCGGTGGCCAATTATCGGCAGCTGGACCTGTCACCACGCCGCTTCCATACCGACTTTGGCGGCCTCTTCCTCTTCGCGCACGATCTGGCCCGTGTCCACTTCGATACGCTGCTTGAGCGCAGTGGCATGCCCGGCAGCAGCATGATTCCGGCGGGCTGCGCCGTGCGCGCCCTGCTGGCACTGAAGCTGTGGGGGCTGCGGCGCAGCGCCCATGTCATGGCCGAGGCCCTGGACCCGGGACTGGCCCTGTTTGCCGGACTCAACATAATGCCCAAGCGCTCCACGCTCACCGAATACTCGTGCCGCGTCCATCCCGACCACTGCCGCAGCCTCATGGAGGGGTGGCACGAGGCCACGCACGGCCTCGGCATCCCGCTCGGAGGAGGAACCTCCTTTGACCTCGACTTCCACACCATCCCCTACCACGGCAAGGACACCCTCGTAGAGAAACACTACATCTCCAAGCGCAGCCGCAGCCAGATGGGCATCCTGTCAATGGTTGCGCGCGATGCGCAGGCGCGGCACTTCGTCTATGTCGATGCCCAGATACGCAAGAAAAAGCGAAACGAGCAGATCCTGAGCTTTGTCGACTTCTGGCGCGAGCGCACCGGGGCCGTGCCGCAGGAACTGGTCTTTGACAGCACCTTCACCACCTATGCCAACCTGGCAAGGCTGCAGGAACGGGGGATCGCCTTCCTGACGCTGCGGCGCCGCTCCCGGAAGATGCTGCAGGAGTTGGCCGCCAAACCGAAAGAGCAGTGGCGGCAGATAAGACTCACCAACGTCGGTCGCACCTTCCGCACGCCCCGCATCCTGGAGCAGAAGGTCCGCCTGCGCGGCTATAACGGACACCTCCGGCAGATGGCCATCAAGGACCTCGGCCACGATAAACCCACCTTGCTGCTCACCAATCAGTGGACGACCCCGGCTGCTCAACTGGTCGATCGCTATGCCCGGCGCATGGTCATAGAAAACACGCTGGCCGATGCCATCGACTTCTTCCACATGGATGCGCTCAGCTCCGCAGTACCGATGAACATCGACGTGGACCTGCAGCTCACCCTCATGGCCAGTACGCTCTATCGCCTCCAGGCCACCAGGATTGGCAACGGCATGGAATCAGCCAAGCCGCGTACCCTCTTCCGCAAGTTTGTGCGGGCCGGAGCCGACATCACCATCGAAGCCGATCGCATCATCGTCCAGCTACCCCGACGAACCAATAACCCGTACCTGCGCGCCGCCGGGTACCACAACGCCGCAGAGCCCATTCCCTGGCTGGGCAACCTGCCACTGCACATCCGACTTGCATGACGATCTATGCCTCAATTGTCATGTCCAAAGTCCCCAAAATGACGCGTGGGAATTGAGGCTAGAATGGCGTTGTATTCCTATTGGGAGGGCATGCGTATCCCTTACGCCCTGTGCGGGGCCTGTGATTGGGGCCTGTCTGCGAGGTGGTAGCGCGCCTACGCCGACGCCTTATTCGTGCCCGTTCCTGGTCGTGCACCAGGCAGCCCAGCCGGTGCACGTTGACTGCCAGCACCGACAGGTTCACCATCAGTGCGAAGTTCTCCGGACTCTTCTCCCGCACCAGCGCACCGCCCCGAAGTCCAAAGTTGGCCAGACACGACTCGACGGCCGGGTGCTGCTGCCGCGCCGCCTTGAACGCAGGCGCGCTTTCTCGTGCACGGTCCGCAAGCGTAAGCTTGCCGTTCTTCGGAAGCGCATTGACCGCCAGCCGCGCATCCAACGCTTCTCGATTCTTCAAGCTGTGAAAGCCCCGGTCAAAGCTGCACGTATTGAATTCTGGAAAAGCTGCCTGAACCGCGTCAATGATCGGTACCGCCACATCTGTGTCCGATTCGTTCCACAAGATGCGATAAGCCAAGATGAACTGGTGCTCATCTTCTACCACTGCAACCGGTAGGCCATCCCGGTAGCCCCCAGGTTTCCCCGGGGGCCCCGGACAGATCCGGACGTGCGCGCTAACGCATCCGGCTCCTCCCTTGGGTCGCGCTGCCGCGCATGACGTTAGCAGGTCGGCAAGCCGACCCGCAGCCGTAACCGATTCATCCCTGGGACGCGCAAAATCCGGCACTGAGTCCGGTACGTGTGGGACTGCACGATTTCCCCTTGGGTGCGACGCTTCGCTCCACTGACTCCGCCACGAGGGCACCCCCGCTTTGTTCGTCGGCTTCACAGCTACGTATCGTCGCATCTGACTTCTCCTTGCCGTACGTCCTCCGCTCGGCTTTCGCCTTGGCTTTGGCGGCCCCGCCCGTAGCGCTGGGCAACAAGAAGATCTCCCAGGTCCCAGCAGGATATGTACATGCGTCCATGGGGTCCCGGACACCGTGGGCCTGTCCGCCGTCTCACCATAACGATGACGGACATGTTGCCTTCGACCGAGCTGAAAGCCTCGGCGACCCAGATTACATGTTTTTCGGTGCTCAATAACCCTGGCCACACGCACCGCTACCGACGCTTCGCGCCCACCCTCACGGGTGGCCACGCACGGCTCGCGGAGATATGTACCTGGTTTCAGTTTCATAACACGGGACTTTCACCCGCTATATCCTGCCAGTTAGCCTGGCGCACCAGCTCCGCCAGCACCCCTGCCTTGCCCTTGCTGATCCACCGCGTATGTGGCTTGTGAATGGAAAACACCTTCTCCGCATGCGGAATCTTCTCGCCCAAGAGGATGCGACGCCTGATTTGATCCACCAGCAAGTCCACGTAGCGCAGGTAATAGGCGATCTCCGCTTGCGCCGCCGCCGATTCTTCTTCCTGGGCCAGGGCATCCAACAGCGTCCGGGCACGCGCTGCAGTCTGTGTGCACTGGCGCAAGTACGCCTTCACTCCTTTCGGATTCTGCCGGTAGCGCGGGGCCGTCCGCACCCGGCTGAAGGCCTGGTGCACCTTCCTCGTGCGATCCGCATGCTTGCGCCAGCCCGGAAGAGCGAATGCCGTAGCCGCCCGTGCACTCACACGTACCAGACCCCGGACCGCATCCCAGCACAGGCTCACATCGGTGGGAAAGTGCACATGCGTCTTAACCACCCTGGAATCGCAACGACCGCGTAGCGCGGCCCCAGACTCTTTTTCTGGTCACCTCGTGCCCCGTCCGCACGATCAAATGGATCACCTCCAGGATCAGCTCCGGCGTCAAAAGCTGCACGTTGTCCACCAGGCGCTGCCTGCTGTACTTCAGCGCATCAAACCCAGCCTCGCCATGCCCCAAGAGCTCTCGCAGCAAAAGATCATTGTTCGCCCGGTACAACAACGCATCGTAGTCCAGATCCAGGCACTGCTTCACAATGGCAAACACGATGAGTCGCCATAGATCCAACCCCGGTCGCCCCACGTCTCTGCGCGTTCCCGGCTGAAAGTGCGTCTTGAGAATCGTGAACAAGGCCGCACGCGATTCCGCCTTGCAGTAGACGCTCTGCAGACCCTTGAGCACCGCACTCATGTCGTCGCGCATTCTCGGGTCTATGACAATCTCCTCAATCGGCGTACTGTTGAGTGCGCGGCACTCCGGAACAACCTTGCGCATGGAATTGGTGGCGAATGTGAGCCGTTTTGCGTCCTTAAACGCCCGAATCAGCTATACGTCCCACAGATTCACCGCCAATTGCAAGCTATAACGGATTGAAATGTAAAGACTTAAAGTATTTTCGGACAAGCACTAATTACCCTTCGTGGTCAATGGCCGTCATTCGATTCGTCGCACACCGTCGAAGTCAACGTTTTAGTCGCTGAAGGCGCTGAAAACGCCGAGACCGCCCTTGACGCTGGAAGGCGGCCCGTTCAGGTCGCGTGAACCCTGCTGGCGGTTTTCGAAGAGATCCACGCATCCCCGATTGTTGCCGTCTACCACCGCGTGGCGAGCCAGGCTCGGTGCACGGATGTCGTAGAAGTTTCGTCTACGAGCGAAGTGGGAGCGGGCGCAGGCGTCAGGCCAGAATGTCTTGCACTACGCCCCCGTGCACGTCGGTCAGACGGTAACGACGGCCTTGATGCCTGAAGGTGAGGCGCTCGTGATCTATTCCCAAAAGGTGCAAAACGGTGGCTTGAAAATCGTGGATATGCACCGGGTCGCTTACGACATTGTAGCCGAGCTCATCGGTTTCCCCGTAGACAAAGCCCTTCTTGATGCCGCCACCGGCGATCCACAGCGTGAAGCAACGCGGATGGTGGTCTCGGCCAAAACCGGTTTCTGTCAGTTTGCCTTGTGAATACACCGTGCGGCCGAATTCGCCGCCCCAGATTACGAGCGTATCATCCAGCATCCCGCGTTGCTTAAGGTCAAGAATGAGCGCAGCCGAGGCTTGATCTGTCTCCTTGCACTGCCGCTGGATGGTGCCATGCAGCCCGCTGTGGTGGTCCCAGCCCTGATGGTAGAGCTGCACAAAACGCACGCCCTCTCCGCGAGTCGGCGTGCCAGCAGGCAATTCGCTGCAAGAGTACCCGGGCTGCGTGCGTCTTCGCCGTAGAGGGCGAATGTGGACTCAGGCTCTTCCGACAGATCCATGATCTCCGGAACGGAGGTCTGCATCCGAAACGCCATCTTGTATTGCGCAATTTTGGCCTCTATCTCTGGATCCTGCAACGCGTCGTGCTGCAGCTCCTGCAGCTTGCGCAGATATGCGATGTGGCGTGCTCTGTCATCGTTGTTCACGCCGGGGGGATTGGTAAGGTAGAGCACAGGATCCTTGCCACTGCGGAACTGAACTCCCTGATGGCGTGATGGCAAAAACCCATTGTTCCATAGGCGGGAATACAGCGGCTGCCCCATCTTATCTTTCGTAACCAAAACCACGAATGACGGTAGGTTCGCGTTCTCGCTCCCCAGGCCCCAGCTAAGCCAGGATCCCATGGACGGGCGCCCGGGCTGCTGGGATCCACTCTGCAAAAATGTGATCGCCGGGTCGTGATTGATGGCATCGGTATGCATGGAGCGGACGAAGCAGAGCTCGTCTACAATCTGCGACGTGTACGGCAAGAGTTCGCTCATCCATGCGCCACTCTCATCGCTCTGCGCAAATCCGAATGGCGAGCGCACCATAGGAACCCAATTAATTCACTATATACCCTGCTACGGCCCTTGGAGGCCACTGTGCCGAAGGTGGCTAGGGCTTTAGTAGGTACGGCTGGCGTCCCGCGTTCGTCGTCGACATCGGGCCATTTTACGCTGCCGGGTGCGTTGTCACGCTATGGTGCCCCCCTAAGCCGCCGGCAATGTGAGCTCGCCCCGGAAAGCTCATGCTCCCGATTTATTTCATCAAGGCCATTGGGGGGCTGAATGGGGCGATCCCCAGCCCATTGCAAGCCTTACGGAGGGCTATTGTGGGCGATTTTCGGGTAGTCAAAGGTCCGCTGGGCTGCCGCGGAAGCTAAGGAGGGGCCAAAGGTGTGTTGAACGCTCTGCTTTTGAGGCCGTTTGGTGTGGAGAGGACCTACCCTGCCTGCACGTGCACTATGTAGTGTCCTATTGGATGCGCTTCTGCGCGCGAACGGAAGTGGAGGCGCTGCTGACCCCGCCGCTAACAGCGCTCGGGAATAATCACCCATTTCATTTCGTCGAAGCGCTCCCAATACCGGGCCCATCTCCGTGCCGCGCAGTCTGCTACCAGGAACGTCAGGTAGCGGGCGTGCCGAACGAGCCGAACGCCCACTTTGAGATACTTTTTCCGAAAGGTTGTCAAGCTCATGTACGGACGCTGGGGCACATGCAAATTGCTGCGCGCCACATGCAGCAGCCCGTACGCCAACAGGTTCAGCAGGAACAGGGCTGCGTTCCGTGCGGACACGTCCCCTTCCTCCGCTGCGGGCACCGCTATGTCCGCACCGCCACCTGCCTGTGCACGCCTGCGAGGCGAAGAAGACAGCGCCAGCGGGCAGGCCGCCTTCAGCTCACCCAAGTGCTTTTCGGCCTTGCCTCTCTTGCGGTAGCATCGTGAAAGCTGCGCCGAGGGGTAGTCCGCCAGACTCAGGTTGGTGATCAAGAAGTAACATTCCGGATAAAGGGTGCTGGTATGCGGTGGGATCACCAAGACCACGCGACGTTCGCAGTGCCATGACTGCGCCTGATACGCCAACTCAAAGTACTGGTACGTTAAGCACCATCCCGCTTTCACGTACGGTGCCGCCAGATTCCGCAACACGTTGTTCTTTTTCAGGCGCATCACATAGCCGATGTCGGCCCGCTCCAGCTTCGTGCAGAGCTTCCCGTCATTAAAGCCCGCGTCAAGCCGTACGATTACGCGATCGGCCACATGCTTGCGGGCCCGCCTGGCAATCTTAAGGATGAAGTCGTGGCAACCCCGTACAATATGCCGGTTGCCCGGGCGCAACATTCCGCCCAAAATGTCGCCCGTTTCCCCGCAAACGGCGATCAGCGCCTGATAGATGGTGCGTCGGTAGTGCCCGTTGTACGCGCTGCCCTGCTGACGACCGTGGGTATCGATAGGCATCCCATCCACATCGATCACCAGCGTATGGTGGCGCCTGCCACCGTTGCGCACCAACAAGTGCTCCAAGCCAAGCTTGGTTACCATCCGGCCCACGGCGGCCAGATTGCATTGGAGACTCAGCATCCCCAGCAGCCGGGAGAGGGTGGGCTGCGAAGCCACGCCGTGTTCCGCGGTGTACGCGGCCGCGCTCCGCTTCAACGAAGTGGTCACACGCACGGTCGGATCGTGCCGCATATCCTGGCTATCGTGCTGGTGTCCCCAGCCTTGCACGAGCAAGATCAGCCACTGCACCAGCAGCTTCGCCAGGCTATGGGTGCAGCGTCGCTTGTCGCGATAATCGGTCAGCTCCTCCGCGAGGCGCTCCCCCAGGTGGGTGGCGTCTAGTAGCTCGCGCCCGATGAGGGCACCGCCGTCAGAGGAGAGCGACTCCTTGTTGGAGCCCTCGATTCTCACCGATCTGTTAAAGGATACAGTCCGCTTAAAAGCCATACCGGATATTAGTTTAGCGATGGTGGTGAAACGCTCTTCAGGCCCATAGGCTCCGGTAATGCCGCAGCCTGACCGCCCCACGGTGCTGCGTGAGCGCTGCGCATGCCTGCAGTGCACAGGCTTATCGTTCGCGCCTGGTGATACGCAGCATTACCGCAGCAGACTGCCGATCCAAGTACCGGTACCGTAGACGCAGGTACACCCCGTAAGCGATGGTGCACCGGTTCCGCTGCGGCGCACCTTTGAAGCACACCAGAACCTGGCCTCTGACTGTCCGACTCAGGCGAAAAACGGCGTCAAAAGGCTCCGCCGAAACACCATGCTTGCGTTCACCCAGTAGCCTCGGATCAACTTACTCTGCTCGGGTCGCTGAATCGAGCCAAGTGGACTGTGAAACACATGATAGTCTGCGTATTCTCTGCCCAACAGATAATAACTCTGACCCCAAAGCACCACGGCACCAATGTCTGAATGAATTAGATGGGAGGAAAAGTTTTCTGCCCCGCTGTCATTCCGGTCAGGCGCTGCATGCCGCGCACCGAAGCGGGTAGCTCCTGGCCATGATACCGCGACAGAGAAGGTTTATAGTCGAAGAGATCCAACTGGCTTGGAGCGCCGCTCTGCAAGAGGTAAATGACGCGCCTGACCTTTGGCGAGAAGTGTGGCTTCCCAAGCACGCCGTGGTCCGGGTCGTTGCCTAAACGCGCGAATGCGGAAACGGGGTTTATGAGCGAAGCCAGCGTCGCAGCGCCCAGGCCCAGCGTAGTCCGTGTCAGAAAGTCTCTACGCGTATAGCGCTCGTCGTAGTTACAGCATTCGTGCATGGCACAAAAGCGTGTTACCGCTTGGTATAGACCTCGTCGTGGTTCAGCATGACGCCGGCAACCATGGCCAGCGCAGCGGTCTTTACGGGTTCCAAACTTGCGTCGGCCAAGTACTCGCCTACAGAGAAGAGTGAGTCGACCTCTGCAAGCGCTGTTTCGTACCGCACCGCCTCTTCTTCATAGAGGTCAACAAGCACCGACAACTCCTCGTCCGAAGGATGCCGTCCCGTGGATAGACGAAACCCCAACGTAATCTGCTGCTCAAGGTCGGGTTCGGCCTCCTTCTGCATGCGTTCTGCAAGTACGCGCGAGGCTTCTACGTAAGTGGGGTCGTTAAGTAGTACGAGGGCCTGCGTGGGCGTGTTCGTATTCTGGCGCCGAACAAAGCAGGTTGTGCGGTCGGGCGCGTCAAACACTGTCATTGAGGGTGGCGGGGATGTGCGACGTATAAAGGTATAGAGGCTCCGGCGATAGAGGCTGTCGCCCCTGTCCTGCTTGTAGTGGAGCAGCGCGGCAGAAAAGTTACCTTTTTCAATCCAGAGGCCGGGTGGCTGGTACGGCTTTACGCTGGGGCCTCCGACCTTTTGGGCGAGGAGGCCACTGGCTGCCAGAGCGTTGTCACGAATCATCTCAGCCGGCAGCCGGAAACGAGGCCCACGAGCTAAGAGAATGTTGGCGCCATCACGAGCCATAAGTTCTGGACTTGCGACACTGGTCTGTCTGTAAGTAGACGACAGCACCAGACGTTTCATGAGTCCCTTCAGGTCCCAGCCCGACTCCACAAAGCTTGTCGCCAGGTAATCCAGTAGCGCAGGATGTGATGGCAAACTTCCCTGGTTACCGAAGTCCTGGGGCGTACTGACCAGCCCTTGGCCAAAGAGCATCATCCAGTTACGGTTGACTGCCACGCGTGCGGTCAACGGGTGGTCCGGCGCAAAAAGCCACCGTGCCAGGCCGAGCCGGTTTTTTGGCAGATTCTCCGGAAACTCTCCGAAGGCGGCTGGAACACCTGGCGCTACGGATTCACGTCTCTGGTCATAAAGACCTCGTTCCAAGACGTAGGTTTTCCGAGCATCCTCCATCTCCTCCATCACCATCACCTCCATAATCTCTTCCGCCACGGACTGCTCTGCTTCTCGCGTAGACTGCAATGCGCTCAGCAGCCTGCGATACTCTACGTCATGATGGTGCAGGTAGGTGTCAAGTCCCTCACCGCTCGGAGGATCTACGCCGGCCAACAGCGCCAACTCTTCCGGCACGAGTGCCCTGTCGTACAAGCGCACATCGTCCATGCTCCCCCGGTAAATGCCGTCATTGCCGCCAAAGGCACGGTAGCTGCGAGCCACGCGCAACGCCAGGTCGGTGGGCTTATAGTTGTGATCAACAGGATGGATGCTTTTGTACAGGTGATCAAACTCGACCGAAACAGGCTGTTCGTATCCTCCAACATAGAGGCGCACCCCGGCTGCGCGACTTGACCCATCGTAAACTACCGCCACGTGTGTCCACGTGTTCTGGCCTAACGTCGTCTTTGTTCGTATGTGGAGGTAATTGCGCGGCTTGGCATGGATCAGGCGAACGGATAAATGGCTCAGGCTGTCTACAAACAACTCCCAGCCCTGCCAGTACGTGTTCTTGTGGAAGGCGTTGCCCATGATCTTAGTGTAATCGCCATCCTGCTCCATATGCAGCCAAACGCTGGCCGTGAACGCGTCCGTACGTTCAAACAGACCTGCCTTTTTCAATTCGAGGTAATCATAGTCGTCATCAAATCGAACTGCTTTGCGTTGCGGGCCGTCAATAAGCTCCAGTTCACCGCGCACGATTCCGTCTTCTCCTACCAAGTTAGGAGTCTTGTCCTCGGCCACCATGTCCAGCGGATAGTGCGCAACCAGCCCTTCGGTAACGACGCTTTCGGGTAACGTTGCACCTCGATACGTCCCAGATTTGAACACTTCCTGCCGCCGCGTCGCGATACGTGATTCAATGCTCGCGACGTCGGCTCTTGCCGAGCGCAATGTTTCCTCCTGCTCATCCGAAGGCATCATAACCATTGGGCCGGCGTTGCCGTCGTCCCCCGTCATGCCGAGTTCGTTGACATTGTTGAAAAACGCAAACAGCTGGAAGTACTCTTTCTGCGAAACAGGGTCAAACTTGTGATCGTGGCACCGCGCACACTCCATGGTCATGCCCAGGAAGGCACGTGCGGTGGTGTTGGTGCGGTCTACGACATATTCTACACGGTACTCTTCATCGATTACGCCGCCTTCTGCCGTCATGGGGTGGTTGCGGTGGAATCCAGTGGCCAACTTTTGCTCCAGCGTAGCGTTCGGCAGAAGGTCGCCTGCGAGCTGCCACGTGACAAAATCGTCATACGGCATGTTCTCGTTAAAGGCCTTGATGATCCAGTTCCGCCATGGCCACATCGTGCGAATCCCATCAACATGATAGCCGTGGCTGTCCGCATAGCGTGCAACGTCCATCCACTCGGTCGCCATGCGCTCGACGTACCTTTCGGACGCTAAGCTGAACTTCATAGTACTAGGGTGCAGCCTCGCCCCCGCGGCGAAGTCAGAAGATCCATTTTGGCACCTTTTTGAGTCGTTTTTGGCCCGATTTGGGCACAAATGGCTCTGAAAGTGGGGTTTTTGCCGTGATTTGAGGCGATTGTCAACCTGCTAGGTTCGTTTTTGGGCTGCCCATGTGTCACTAGGTCACGGTGAACCACGAAACGATACAATATGTGGGAATAATGCGATTATTTTCGCCTTGTCTTGCATATATCGCAACGTTTGCGTACCTTATGGGCATGCGAAATCATTCAATATCTGTCCATGTACATAGAGCGTATTCCGAACCGGAACTCGAACCCCACGTGGCTGCTGAGACAGTCCACCTGGAAGAACGGCAAGAGCGTGAAAACCACCCTCAGCAACCTGACCAAGGTGCCGCACGAGTTCAGAATGCAAATCCGTGAGCTGTGCAGGGGTGGCATAGTCGTGCGCGACGTGCTGGGGTTTTTCAAGGAGGTGTACCAGAGCGCGCAAAGCTCGCCACACGGACACGTGGCCGCTACGCTGGGGACCCTGCGCAAACTGAAACTCGATCAGCTCATCAGTTCGCGCACCACGCGGGTGCGTAACATCGTGCTGGCCCTCATTGTCAGTCGCATCCTCAACCCTGGCAGCAAGTATGCCACCGCCGGCGCGCTTCGGGAGGAAGACCAGACCAGCAGCCTGGGAGGAGAACTCGCGCTGGAGAACGTGCACGAGAACGAGATCTACCAGGCCATGGATTGGCTCTACAAGCGCAAAGACGCCATTGAAAAGGAGCTCGCTGCCCGTCATCTGAAGGAGGGGTCGGTTGTGCTTTGTGACGTCACATCCACCTACGTAGTAGGCCACGGCGCCGATCTGGCTGAATTCGGCTACTCCAGAGACAAGAAGAAGGGCACCAAGCAGATCAACTTCGGTCTGCTCTGCGATAAGGAGGGCCGGCCGGTGGGAGTGGAGGTGTTTTCGGGCAATACGGCCGATCCCGCTACGCTTACTGCGCAGCTGCAGAAGCTCAAGAATCGTTTTGGCCTTACTCGGGTCACGATTGTAGGAGACCGCGGACTGCTCACGCATGCGCGGCTTACCGAAGAAGTGCAGCCTGCGGGCTATGACTGGATCACCGGCCTGCGCAAGGGGGCCATCCGTCGCCTGGTGCAAAAAGAGGACCTCCAGTTGACGCTGTTTGACGAAATGGATCTCGCAGAGATCACCAGCGACGACTATCCCGGCGAACGGCTCATCGTGTGCCGCAACCCGCTGATGGCCGAGCGTGCAAAGAATAAACGCCAGGCGCTGCTCCAGGCTACTGAAAAGAAGCTGGATGCGCTGGTAGCGGCCACAGTGCGCAAGCGGAGGCCGCTACGGGGCACTGACAAGATTGCCCTGCGCGCAGGCGCCATCCTGGGCCGCTACAAAATGCAGAAGCACATCACGGTTGTCATCGCCGACGATGCCTTCAGCTACAAGCGCGACGAAGCGTCCATAGCGCAGGAAGCCCGTCTGGACGGCATGTACGCGATTCGCACCAATCTGCCGAAGGACGAGCTCGCATCCGACGAGGCCGTCGCTTCCTACAAGCAGCTGGCGGTAGTGGAGAAGGCCTTCCGCAGCCTCAAGACCGTCGATCTGAAGGTGCGGCCCATCTACCACTATCGGGCCCGCCGCATCAAGAGTCACATCTTCCTGTGTATGCTGGCCTATTACGTACAGTGGCACATGAAAGATAAGCTGGCCCCCATGCTGTTCGCGGAGGAGGACCCGGCGGCGGCCAAGGCGGCCCGCGCCAGCGTGGTGGCGCCGGCGGAACCCTCCCCTGAAGCACAGAGCAAGGCGCGTACCAAAAAGACCAGCGACGGCGCTCGCGCTACCAGCTTCCAGTCGCTGATGAGCCACCTGGCACAGCTGGGCAAACTCAAGCTGGTAGAGAAAAACAAGCCCGAGAAGACGACCAGGATGGTGCTGCAGACGCTAAGCGCAAAGCAGAAAAAGGCCTTCAGGCTGCTCGGCGTAAGCTACCACTAGGCTGGCTGCCACCATAGCCAGCCACCTGCGCTAGTCGCACATTCCGCAAAAAAACGAACGCCTTCTCGGCCCCCGTGCTGGCCAAAGTACTATGAAGTTCAGGCTAAGAGGCGATCTACGACGTTTTCAAATGCGTTCGAGGTTGAGTCCGCCAGGAACGCATCCATCTCGTCGATCGTGGGAGGCAGCCCCGTCAGGTCGAAGGCTACCCGTCTGAGGAGACGTTCTTTGTCGGCCTCCTGGCTGGGACGCAGGCCTTCACGCTCAAGTCGTGTCAGGATGAAGCGATCCGCGTCATGTGTGGGCCAGTCCTAGTCAATGACTGACGGCACCGGTGGCTTCCTCGGCGGAATAAATGCCAGGTGCGGGGACCATTCGGCACCCTGATCAATCCACCGGGCTATTAGCGCTTTTTCATATTCTCAAAGGTGCAGGTTGGATTCCGGCGGCGGCATCATGAATGCCGGATCACTGGAAGCAATCCGGTGCATGACTTTGCTGCGCCTCAGGCGTCCTGGCACGATGGCACGGCCGCCCGAAGCCAGCTTGGTATGCAGCGCGCCCTCTTCGGTGTGCAACCGCAGCTCGGCTTGGCGCGCGTTGTCATCCGGGCCGTGACAGGCATAGCACCGGTCCGAAAGAAGCGGCTTGATGTGAAAGTTGAAATCTACGCTCTCGGGCAGCTGCGCCAGGCTGTCCGGGTCCGAAGAAACGCGCGACGTACATCCCCACAGGAGGAGGGGCACGATAGCAAGGACTGCTCGGCTTTTCATGAATAGCTAGCAAACAACCGAGTAAAGATACAGGGGAGCGTCATCAGTGCAAAGGCAACCGACGTGCGAGTGCTTCCGGACTGCGCGTGCTACTGCAGCTCATCCAGAGCAATGCGCCGAAAGGCGATACCCTGGTATGCGTTCCCCTGGTCCGGCCCGGCTTCGTAAAGTAGACCAACATAGTCGTCAGGTAGTCGGACCAAGTCGGAGTACGCAGCCATGGGGCCGTAGACCAACAGCTTTTTGGGCCATGTCTGTCCGCCATCAAAGCTGGCGCGCACCGTCATATTTTCGCGCCGCTGCCTACTGGCCGGGTTGGAAAAGAGCAAGATGCTTTGCCCCTCGTCAGCGAACTGGTAGCGCTGCAGGCTGGCCTGGCATATGGGCTCGACGAGCGTAGAGTCCGACTGCAGATCGCCCCAAGTCATGCCGCCATCATAGCTCCTGGATATCTTCCGGTGCCGCTCTCCCTGTGCGTAGTTGCGCATGTTGAGCAGCAGGCCGCCATCTTCGAGCTCAGCTACCTCCGATTCATTGACAAAATGCTGCGGCGTCGACCCGCCCATCTGCCACGATTGGCCGTGGTCATCGGAATAAATCACGTGGGAGTAGTAGTGCTTCGTATCAGCCTCAATATGATCGCACGCCACCATGAGTCGCCCTGCGAATTCTCCTTGCTGAACCTGAATGCCGGATCCCGGGCCCGTGGCATACCAGGTCCAGGATGGATCCTTAACGCTGCCGGTGATCTCTTTGGGCTCCGCCCAGGTGCGCCCGCTGTCCATCGATGAAAGCAAATAGACCCGGCGCGTGTCGGTCGAGGTCTGACTGATGATGTCGGGTTCGCGGTCCGTGCCCAAGTTCCAGGTGGCAAGCAATAACAGCGCCCCAGTAGTGGCGTCAACCACGGGGGCGGGATTACCGGCGGTGTTCTTTTCCTGGTCCCAGATGAGTTGCAGCGAGCTCCAGGTCTCTCCGTTGTCGGTCGAGCACTTCATCACCAGATCCACGTCACCGGTATCGGAGCAGCTTTCTTTGCGGCCTTCGGCAAATGCCAGGACAGATCCGTCTGGAGCGGTGATCACGGCAGGTATGCGGAAGCAGGCATAGCCATCGTCGCCCTTCTGAAAGATGTAGTTAGATACCTGGGCTGCGCTGGTAGCGACAACCTGCAGCGCAACGGCGAGGCAGAGGGTTTTGGTCACAGGCACTTAGCTCTTCGGGGGATTATTGATTCCGCTCCCGTAGCACTACGCTTACGGAAGCGCGGATACGCCGCGGGTCATGATTGTCGCTGAACATGGCAGCCACCTCCTCCTGAACCGTTTCCATGATCTCCTCCCGGGTAACCTCGTCTGCTGCCAGTGCCAGGGTCTTCTCTTTGACAGCCAGAAAGTACCTGCGGTAACTGTCAATCATCTCAATGCCACCGGTGGGGTAGTGGCAGGGTACAACCAATTTGGGTCCCAGCGCCTCGAGCTGGTCCAGTCGTTCAAGCCAACGATCGATGCTCGATGTGGGGCTAATGGGATTGGGGAATTCGTTCATCACCACGTCGCCCGTAAAAAGCACGCTGTCTTCGGAAACCAGAAACGCAAGGTCACCACGCGTATGGGCCGGGCCCACCTCGATTAGGCGGACGTGGACACCACCTAAGTCCAGCGTGTGCTCGCCGTCAAAAACGATGTCCGATGGGCGGATATACGCGCCCTCGAGGAGCTCGGCGGTTCGCGCAGAGAAGGTCGCGAACCGCTTAGCGAGCCCCATGCCGAACTCGCTGATGTCCATCTCCTGAGAGGCGGAGCGGATTACAGAGGCATCCTCGGGGAAGGCCATCGCGCCCAGATCGTGCTCCGGGTGTGTATGCGTTGCGGCCACGTAAAGCTTCTTGCCTTTGGAGACGGCCTGCGCCTGTTCAAGTACAGTGGTGCCATTTTCCAGCCCTAGTCCGGAGTCGATGACTAGCGTGGCATCGGTGCCCACTACAAAGCCGACGTTTGGGACCAGGGGTCGGCTTTCGTCGGGTATCATATAAACGTGTTCGGAGACCCGTATGGTGGTGTCTGCACGGATCGTGGGATCCATCCCTTGCCCAAACAGAGAAAGGGGGGTAGCGGCGAGGATCAGGCACCCTAGGCCGCGCGAGAAAGACTTTGTCTGGATCATCATCAAAATTGACTGTTATGCGGTTGCGTTACACGCCTCTGCTGTGGTAACCTTGGGTTCTTTCAATCATACGACAAGGATTCCATGTCCGCAAAGTCTTTTGGCCTGCTGGCTGCAGGGCTCGTGTTGATCGGTGGCTGTGCACGGCCTGAGGCCCCCAAGGAGTCGGTACTGCGCGTCGTCTTTTTCGGGGACTCCATCACAGAGGCCGGCGTGCAGCCAGGCGGGTACGTCTCGCTTGTTGAGGGTTCGCTGATGGAGGCACATGCGGACGGAGCCGTAGAGGTAATTGGAGCAGGCATCAGCGGCCACAAGGTGCCGGACTTGCAGGCGCGTGTGGCCCGCGATGTGCTCGCGCACAGCCCAACGCATGTGGTGATCTACATCGGGATTAACGACGTTTGGCACCATTTCTCGTTTGACCACGTGACGGGCACAGAGCCTGATGTCTACAGGACAGGGTTGACGGACTTGGTTCAGACGATACAGGACCAGGGTGCACAGGTCTTGCTGTGCACACCGAGTGTGATTGGGGAGGATCCAAGCAGCGAAGCGCCAGTCAACCAGCGTCTCATGGAATACGCAGAAATCAGTCGCGATGTGGCCGGCGCAACGAGGGCTTCGCTCTGTGACCTTCGCGCGGCGTTCGAGAATCACTTGGCCGAGCATAACACCGGCAAGGCGTACCAGGGAATTCTAACTACGGATGGAGTGCACCTGAACGAGGCGGGTAACCGCTTTGTAGCGGACTTCATGCTGGAGCACCTCCAGGAGGCCCTTGCGCAGTAGGCTGCGCGAATAGGAGCGTCCCGGCTGATTTTGTCGTGCAACATCGCATCTGACTAGCTGAAGATCACTGGTAGTGAGGGGCGCCGCTCACGTTTCCATGTGCCATTCGAGCCGGCAGCAGGCCAATGGATGGCCACAGTTTACGAGCCGTCGACGCTGTTCGGATTCGCGACTGCGACAATGCTGCCAACGATTCCGTGGGTGCCGTTGACTTGCGCTGGAGGTTAGCTACTCCACATGCCGGCGTGCGCACTATCAATATTCGAACCCCTGAGCAACCTGGCCCTGAAGCCCGACAGACCTATGCCGCCTCAGGCGAAGTCCGAAGTTCCTTCTAATGCACATGCCGACCGCCCAGCTGCTGGCGCACAGCGTAATGCATTTGCCAATCATGGTTCCGGAGATGACATGCGGGTAGTTTTGGGAAAATACAGGCATGCCCGGAGGCTCTCCGTAAGCCCGAGTCAGTCGTTAGGTGCACTGCGAATATGATCAAGGTCCGCGCCAATTGTGGCCATGCGATGCTCGCTAAGCGGGTAGAAGTAGATAAAAGCTACAGAAAGCAGTGCGCCGACGGCCGCAAAAACACTGATCAAAAGCCGAATGCCCAGCAGCGCCGTATCGGTCTGTACCATGTTGGCCTCAAATCCGAACCAGCCCAAAATCCACCCCGTGACTGCGCCACCGATGGTCCAGCCCATCTTCTGTGACATCGAGGAAGATGAAAACACCAGCCCGGTGGCTCGGCGCCCCGACCTCCATTCGGAGTAGTCAGCGACGTCGGCATACATCGCCCAGACTAGCCTCAATTACCGCGGCAATTTAGCCCTGTGATAATCAGGGTCTTTTCGATAGCTGTACGCGGAGCGTCTTGTTGCCGAGCCACGGGATGCGCTCGCGTAATTCGGGGTATCCCGCAGAGACCAAGTAGTGGGCTCTGGCTCGTGCGCGCAGCTGGACGAGGATCTCGTCTTCGGTGATGGTGACCTTGCCACTATGGCGCACCAGGTCGCGATAAATCGTGCGCGATTCCGCTTTTTCATAGCCTGCGCCTGCGCGTGCGCCAAGGAGTCGGTAGAGCACGCTGGCCATGACCGTCAGCTGCACATCCACATTGATCCGCATGGGTACCGCGGAGCTCAATGCATCCATGTGGAAGAAGTCGATGGCATCACTGATGACGTTTTCGATGATCATGCGCCGGGCGTAGCGGTCAACCAGCTGTGCGGGCGACCGCTTCATCCGGTTGGTGATCAGAATGGTCGGCTTGTCGTGCCCCAGACCCTTGACGATGATCTGCCGTAGGGGATAGGGGTATCCCCGCAGCTTTACGACCTCGTCGGCAATGCGCGGCGTGCGGTAAGCGCGGCCAATGTTTTTGAGGCGAATCTGCCTCCAGGCCGACTGGTCGAGTGCGTTAATGTGCTCGATCAGCGCGGCATGCCGGCGCCGTAGCGTGATGAAGTCAATGTTCAAGGCGGTGAGCTTGGCCAGATTGGCGTACACGGTGAACCGGCTGTCGAAGACCAGCTCTCCCGGAACCTGCCCGGTGCGGGCTCTCCAGTAGTCGACAAAGCGCATAATGGCGTCATTTTGCGTTTCCTTGCGAATCGTAGCGTCGGCATAGCAAAAGACGCGGGCCTCGGCATCGCGTGCCAGCATGGTGAGCACACCGCGTTGGCGGCGGCTGCGCTTGGAGACGTAGTGCTTCTGCAAGAGCGCCTGGTCGCCGTGGTAGGGAATGGTGTGGAAGTCCAGGTCGATGGACCGCCCGGGGCCAAGGGCATCGGCCAGCTTTGCTGCAGCATGGTACCACTGGTGCATCAGGGGTCCCGCAAAGGTCGGATCCACCTGGATGGAGTATTCCGTCAACGTGGTGCGCTTGGGAATGGCGTTCAGACCGGCAAAGAGGGCCAGGCCCTCATCGAGGGTTTCGGCCATGACTTGGGAAGGCCGACCGATGCCGGACAGCTTGAGTGCCAACAGGGAGCGCACCGCACAACCGGCCGGTATCATGCGTGTGCCGGGCATGCCTGCGGCGGTCAGCATCGGATCAAGCTGCATACGAGCCAGATCGAAGGCGAACAGAAAAAGGCCGGCAAAGTCGGTGTGAAAGGTGCGCGAGGCGAGGTCCAGCTTTCGCCTGTCGGCTATGGTAGTCACCGGAGATCGCTGATGCGGCGGGCGGCGGGGCAGGCGCTGGATGCCTTCTCTGGTGAAGACGTTCTGGATGTAGCCCAGGCTGGCCGACATGCCTTCCTGGCGCAAAAGCTGCTGGATCTGGTAGATGGAGGCGTTGTGCTCTTTGCGGAGGGCGACGATGCGGGCAGCTCGGCGATCAGGGGGTTTGGCTGCGGGAGTCGAAGCGGCGGGTTGGGGCCAGAAGAAGTCGGCAGAGGGTGCGCCAGGCTAACTGGCAGGATATAGCGGGTGAAAGTCCCGTGTTATGAAGCTTAAACCAGGTACATATCTCCGCGAGCCGTGCGTGGTCATCCGCGAGGGTGGGCGCGAAGCGTCGGTAGCGGTACGTGTGGCCAGGGACATTGAGCACCGAAAGAGACATTATCTGGGTCGCCGAGGTTTTCCTCTATGCCGAAGGCAACAAGTTCGTCCTCGCTATGGTGAGAGGGCGGACAGGCCCACGGTGTCCGAGACCCCATGGACGCACGCAAGTATCCTGTCGGGACCTGGGAGGTCTCTCCACTACCTACCCCTTCGGGGAAGGTCGCCAAAGCGTAGGCTAAATGCTGATCGGAGGACGTACGGTGGAGAGAAGTCAGATGCGACGATACAGTGTGCTGGGCAGCGCCCAGATCAGGTGGGTTCAAATCCCACTGGCACCCGGATAGGGGGTGCCATATCCAAAGACGGGGGTAATGCCTCGTCGGCCGGGATGTACCGATAAGCAAAGGTCTAAACGGGCACCGAGTTGGAAACGACGGAAACAGCCAAGACAGGCGCTAAGTCGGGACATTGTCGCGAGACAACCGGAGGGCAGGGTGTCCACCGCGAGGTGGAATCTGAAGGGCTTGAGGAGCAGTACCGGGCCGTAGTCAAGGGGGCGACCCCACGGACGAATCGGTCGGCCAAAGACGGGGCAAGGTCGAGCCGGCTGTATTTCGGCGAAGGCGTTCTTATCCACCCGTCGAACCAAGGTGTGTGCGAACGGCACGGTACGGAAGATCTGGACGTAACCCCAGGAGGGCTCGTCACGTTCCCGGGTGGCACCGGGATAACAGCCCCTATAACCCGTAAGGGGAAGTGGGAACGGATGCGTGGCGAGTCGTCGGACGACTGCATAGTACCACAAGCCCGTCGAAAGTCGGGTGACCGCGCAAGCGGCGGCCGGGTGGGTCGGGGAAGGCAGTCGGCAAAGGTGGTTTGGAATGGAGAGATTGCGATCAGCGAGTAAAGTCGATGAGGTGGAACAGTTCCTTTAGTGAAAGACCCGTACATCATCGGCTGAGGAGACTGTCGCATTGGGCACAATCCAACAGGGGAGAGGAAGGTCTACACCACAGTGGAGTACGGCCATGTACGATTGATTCCACTGAAACCTTCCTTGAACCCTCCACGAGACACCTTTGTGAAAGCGGCTTACGGGAAAACCGTACGAGCCGTTTGAGCGGCGGACGGAGGTTAGCCCTTCGGGGCGCCTCCTCCGACCCGACAGCTATGAAGCCGGCGAACAAAGCGGGGGTGCCCTCGTGGCGGAGTCAGTGGAGCGAAGCGTCGCACTCAAGGGGAAATCGTGAAGTTCCACACGTACCGGACACAGTGTCGGATACTGCGTGTCACAGGGGACGGATCGGTTACGGCTGCGGGTCGGTTTGCCGACCTGCTAACGTCATGCGCGACGGCGCGACCCAAGGGAGGAGCCGGATGCGTTAACGCGCACGTCCGGATCTGTGCGGGGCCCCCGGGGAAATCCGGGGGCTACCGCGATGCTGTTTTCTGAATCGTCGCAGGAGGTTGCGGAAGGAACCCGGAGTATAGTTGCCTCGCCTGGCGGCTTCATCTATGGAGCATCCTTCATGGAGGTAGGCTCTGATGGCTTCGTACCGCCTCATGGGCAGGCCGTCGGGTTGGGCGAAGAAGTCGGATCGGCGCATGATCGTAAGGTATGAAGTATGAAGTCATTACCAATATAGTAACAGCATGCTAAATAATCAAGGCCAGATACTTGATAGCGGCATATTATTCCGCTTTCAGGGCGGAATTGGGAAATGTTAGACACACATAGTACTGAAACAGGGCAGCAAGACGACAATCTCGCTGAGAGTGGCAGTGTGGTAGCGTGCCAGAAATATACTGCTATATCAGTGGTTATCTATTCATACGTTCACACTCACTATGTATACAAGAAGGCATTAGGCCGGTAATAGAAGTCAAAATCACGCAAAAGGCCTGCGAACAGTGCACCTACTAAACGCTCCGCGGAAATTCAGGCTAGCGGAAACACGATACCGCCAGAGACGCCGATCATGATGTTCACTACGAAGATCAGGATAACCTGGGACGGGTGCACGAAGAAGAAGCCAATGCTCAGCACCGCGGTGACAACACCCGATAGAATCAGCGTGTGCTTTTTGCCAACCATGCCCGCAACAGTTGTCGCTAGGACGACCCCAACCATGTTGGCGCAGAGCAGCGTACTCATGAACACCGAGGAAAGCGTATTCACCGATAGTTCGCCAAAGAACCATACCGAGCGATCCCCAACGAAGTACTTGAAGTAGTAGAGGATTGCCGCATCCCGCATCGTGTTGTAGAGAAGGATCGAGCCGCAGGCCCCCAGCATGAGCAGCCACGGCCCATTGGTAAGCAAGTCTCGGAGGTCATCTCGCAAGCTCGGCGTCTTAACCACAGAAGGTCTCAGGCGCTCTCTTGTGCCCGCAAAGGTGAACAAGAACAGTACGCAGGCGACTACGGCATAGAGCGCAACCGTAGTCTGGAACCCGGCGGCGACGTTGCCCCCCCTGCCAAAGTATTCGATAAGCGAGCCGGCTGTAGCTGTGACCAGTATTCCTCCAGCGTAGGCACCGATAAACCGCCATGATGCCAAGGATGTACGTTCCTCCGTGTTGGGCGTCATCACGCCCATGAGCGCCGCGTACGGGACGTTAACGGTCGTGTAAACCATCATCATGATGCCGTATGTGACGTACGCGTAGATGAGCGTTCCCGTCGGACCGAAACCCGGCGTGGTAAAGGTCAGCATCCCGATGAGCGCAAATGGGATTGCCCCAAACAGCAAGTAGGGCCTGAACTTGCCCCAGCGGGACCGAGTGCGATCACAAATCGCACCCATGATGGGATCGTTGACCGAATCCACTACGCGCGTGATCAGAAGCAGCGTGCCAACCATCGCTGCATTCAGACCAACGATGTCCGTGTAGAAAAAAAGCGCAAACAGAGAAAACAGCTTCCAAAACATGGACGAAGCCATGTCCCCGAAGCTGTACGCAATCTTTTCCCGAAGCCTCAGGCGCTCGTGCATGCGGCCTGGCTACGTGATTAAGCGGGCGGCTGCACAGCGCGCCTCGCACGTGGTGTCACAAAAGGTATGGAATCGTCAAAGGGCCTTCCGGCAAAATTGCGATTCGGGCATGCGGGTCTCCCATGCAGCGCAGTTCCTTGTCGATCGCTTCCCGCACGCACGAAACAGGCTCAAGGTGAGCCCGGCGTACAGCCCGCGGTTCCAGTTCGCTGTACAGCTGAATACGACAGGACTCAAGAACCTGGAAGAGCTTCTGGCTTTGCCACTGGTCGGCCTCCGCAAACCCCGGCTGGCTGATTGCCTTGCGACCCACCGCAGGGGAGTCAAACCGAAAAAGCTGGTGCTTGAACGCCCCATGGTCCGGAAAGCCGTGATTGCAACGTGCAGCTGTCACAATAAGGCCGTCGCGGGCCGTAACAGCGGCCGCGGCACACATGCCCTTGACGCTCTGGTACAGGTTCAGGTCCAGCGGGTATCCGCTGTTGGTCGTTACAACAATTGGGAAGGGGACGTCCACGTGCGCCATCGCGCACTGCTTTGAGTAGGAACACCCGGCTTCGTGGGCCTGGATCACCTCGCCACAGAAAAAGGCAGTTATCGCCTGATCCCTATTCAGCGTCACGTTGATCAGAAAGTCCACTGGTAGCAACGAGCCGCCGGCCCGAATGTGCGCTTGCGTGGGGTTGCCCTCCAGGAGCCCCCAGGTGCTGCGGGGGTGGGCGATGTTTTCGTATCCATGATATTTGAGGATTGCCTCCATTCCGGTGATCCCCGGAAACACCGCCTTGTATCCACCCGAAAACCCCGCCATAAAGTGGGGCTCAATGAAACCCATCAGTATCCGGCGATCGGCGCGCACATAGGCCGTGTTGAAATACACATCATACCCAAAGGAGCTGCGGCCAACTAGCGTCATTGAGGAGCGATTCCGCGCATCGTGGTTGATAGTGCGGACCGTTTCAACAACATGCGTGCCTACCATGTGGCAGAGCTCTTCTTTGGTGTTGGCACGATGCGTACCGGTCCCTACGATGATGCTAATGTCGCTCCGAGGTACGTGCGACAACTCGTCGAACAGCCACGGTAACAGGCGATCAGAGGGAAGCGCCCGCGTGATGTCGGGAATCACGACGGAAACTGTTTCGCCGCTTTGGATGGTATCCCGCAATGCAGGCACGCCGCGGGGTTTCCGAACGGCCTCAATAAACGCTGTATGTTCGTCGTTCAGGCCAGGGGTGTACCGTGGGCTGAGCACTGTGGCATTAAGCCCGCGTACATCCAGCGGTAGGCCCTTGCGCCCGTATTGCAGCAGGACACTATGATTGTCTTGTGCCATGCGTGGCCTGTCCCTTGTCCCCAGCAGGCGAGTATCAGCCTGCGCACTGGCCTGCTGCAGGCTAGATGCCGTCGTTGGTCCCTTAAAGGGAACCGGCGTCTCCCGCCGCGGGCGCCTCCAACTGGGTCGCTTGGAGTGAATCGACTACAGCTGCCTCTGGTGCCGGCACCAAAGTTGGGTCATTCTCTATCAGCCTACCAAGGGCGTCCAGAACCTTCATTTGCTCGTTCTGCATGATGGGCTTGATGACGGGCAGCAGCGCACGCCAGTGGAATGCTGAGCCCTCCATGGTAGTCACCTGCGCGATGCGCGTGCCGTTGTCCTGCGGCGTGAAGGTAACGTCAACGGACCCGGTAAACAGCGATGTCTCCATATCGAACGAATACTGCACATGCGGCACAATTGCGGTAATCCGCTCGTCCACCGTGGTGCCGTCGCCAAAATGAAGCCGGTAGTGACTGCCAACTGCGTTCTCCGTCCCCGATATCAGCTCCGTGCTGGTCAAGCCCAGCATCCACTCGCCTTGGCGGTCTCCGTCTGTAAATGTCGCCCATGACTCGTCAACGGGGGCCGCGACATAGAGCGTCGTGGTATAGGAGTTCCTGTCGACAAACAGGCCAAGGATTACGAGGGCGATGATGACGCCCCCAATCAGAATACCGCTGATGTGGAAGAATCGCTTCATGACGCTGGCATAGTAGAGTCCAACAATTCTAACAACCTAAAGTAGGAATTTCTGCCGCGCAAAGGGATCATTTAAGCGCGCGACCCGGTGAATGGACCATGCGGAATGCACAAACAAAGCATGTCATCGCGGAGCGGCGTCCAGGCGGACGGCACTGGGCAACGCTGGCACGGTGAACTGCGCGGCTCAATTAGGATCACAAGCCCCGCCTCGTCAGTAGCGTATGGGACGCTGCGGTGGCACAGGCGAACAGCGCCCCGGCGGGCGCAGGATTGGCTTTGCAAAACGATTTCCGGGCGTTTCGTCAAAACAATCGCGGGGTCAGCGCACAGTAGCGTTGGACTGGCGACGATCATGCATGCATCGCACCAGCCGCATCCCGGAAATACGGCAAGAGCCATGACGAGTGTGCATGTCGTATTCTTGTGCAACTGGAATTGAGCCTCGACCATGAAGATGGCACCTGTGCCCCGGCGCAAGGGGCGCGCTGCGGCCTTCAACACCCCCAATCGATTTGATCCGATCACCGTAGAGCTGGACCCCTCTGAGTTGACGGAAATCGAACTTCGGCAGGTGCCCACCACTTTTTTTGAGGATAGCTCTAGGACCATCCTGGCAAAGAATAGCTCCCCGGATGTACCGTTTACCTATAGCGTGAACCCGTACAGGGGATGCGAACACGGATGCATATACTGCTATGCACGGCCCAGCCACGAGTACCTGGGTTGGTCCGCGGGGCTTGACTTCGAAACCAAGATCCTTGTCAAACGCGATGCGCCGCGGCTGCTTTCGCAGGCCTTCCAAAAGTCTTCGTGGCAGGCTCAGGTCATCTGCCTGTCCGGCAACACGGATCCATACCAGCCTGCAGAGCGGCAGCTCAAGCTCTCGCGCGGCTGCTTGCAGGTCTTTCTGCGGCACCGCAACCCCGTTTCCATCATCACCAAGAACCATCTGGTGACAAGAGACCTGGATCTTTTAAGTGCGCTTGCGGAGCGCAATCTTGTTCATGTCACCGTCTCGGTCACCTCGTTGCGGCCTGAGCTCGCACGCACCATGGAACCGCGTACGTCGACGCCGCAGCGCCGGCTGGATGCGATCAAAACCCTAGCGGATTCCGGAGTGCCAGTCGGCGTCATGGTGGCCCCAATCATTCCGGGGCTTACCGATGAGGAGGTGCCGGACATTCTCACGGCAGCAGCGCGGCACGGGGCGCTCCGAGCCGGTTACGTTGTTTTGCGCCTGCCTGGACCGGTGGCGCCGCTCTTTGCGGAGTGGCTCGGCGCCACCTATCCGGAACGCAAGGGCAAGGTGCTGCGCCGCGTCCGGGAGTTGCGTGAGGGTGCGCCAGGCTAACTGGCAGGATATAGCGGGTGAAAGTCCCGTGTTATGAAGCTTAAACCAGGTACATATCTCCGCGAGCCGTGCGTGGTCATCCGCGAGGGTGGGCGCGAAGCGTCGGTAGCGGTACGTGTGGCCAGGGACATTGAGCACCGAAAGAGACATTATCTGGGTCGCCGAGGTTTTCCTCTATGCCGAAGGCAACAAGTTCGTCCTCGCTATGGTGAGAGGGCGGACAGGCCCACGGTGTCCGAGACCCCATGGACGCACGCAAGTATCCTGTCGGGACCTGGGAGGTCTCTCCACTACCTACCCCCCCTTCGGGGAAGGTCGCCAAAGCGTAGGCTAAATGCTGATCGGAGGACGTACGGTGGAGAGAAGTCAGATGCGACGATACAAGCTATGAAGCCGGCGAACAAAGCGGGGGTGCCCTCGTGGCGGAGTCAGTGGAGCGAAGCGTCGCACTCAAGGGGAAATCGTGAAGTTCCACACGTACCGGACACAGTGTCGGATACTGCGTGTCACAGGGGACGGATCGGTTACGGCTGCGGGTCGGTTTGCCGACCTGCTAACGTCATGCGCGACGGCGCGACCCAAGGGAGGAGCCGGATGCGTTAACGCGCACGTCCGGATCTGTGCGGGGCCCCCGGGGAAATCCGGGGGCTACCGCGATGTGCGCCAGGCTAACTGGCAGGATATAGCGGGTGAAAGTCCCGTGTTATGAAGCTTAAACCAGGTACATATCTCCGCGAGCCGTGCGTGGTCATCCGCGAGGGTGGGCGCGAAGCGTCGGTAGCGGTACGTGTGGCCAGGGACATTGAGCACCGAAAGAGACATTATCTGGGTCGCCGAGGTTTTCCTCTATGCCGAAGGCAACAAGTTCGTCCTCGCTATGGTGAGAGGGCGGACAGGCCCACGGTGTCCGAGACCCCATGGACGCACGCAAGTATCCTGTCGGGACCTGGGAGGTCTCTCCACTACCTACCCCTTCGGGGAAGGTCGCCAAAGCGTAGGCTAAATGCTGATCGGAGGACGTACGGTGGAGAGAAGTCAGATGCGACGATACAAGCTATGAAGCCGGCGAACAAAGCGGGGGTGCCCTCGTGGCGGAGTCAGTGGAGCGAAGCGTCGCACTCAAGGGGAAATCGTGAAGTTCCACACGTACCGGACACAGTGTCGGATACTGCGTGTCACAGGGGACGGATCGGTTACGGCTGCGGGTCGGTTTGCCGACCTGCTAACGTCATGCGCGACGGCGCGACCCAAGGGAGGAGCCGGATGCGTTAACGCGCACGTCCGGATCTGTGCGGGGCCCCCGGGGAAATCCGGGGGCTACCGCGATGAAAACTCACCGATGCCCGCTTCGGGTGGCGGATGCGCGGCGAAGGCATCTGGGCTGAAACGCTCGCCAAGCTGTTCAAGACGACATGCAGCAGGGTCGGCCTCAATCAGCAGATGCCGGCGCTGGATACAGATCACTTTCGGCATTGCGAAGGCAACCAGTTGTCGCTTTTTGACTAGACCTAGAAGGAAGGCTACAGAGTCGTGAAGGCGTCCATTGGTTTCCATCCGGCGGTATTTGCCTGGTTTAAAAAGACTTTTGGCTGTGCCACGCCCGTGCAGGTACAGGCGTGGCCGCTGATCCAAGCGGGACAACATGTACTGGCAGCAGCACCTACAGGCTCTGGCAAGACGCTCGCCGCCTTCATGGTGGCGCTGGATGCACTGTTTCGCCGAGCGCTGGCGGACGGCCCGCTGCCGGATGAGACGTACGTGGTATATGTCTCACCGCTAAAGGCGCTCAGCACCGACATACATTTGAACCTGGACCGGCCGCTGGCCGGCATTCGGTCCGCGGCCGAGGAGGCAGGGCTCGAAGCACCGCACATCACTACCGGCATCCGCACGGGAGACACCACCGCTTCGCGCCGCGTTTCGATGACGCGCCGCCCCCCGCACATATTGGTTACGACGCCGGAATCGCTCTACCTGTTGCTTACGGCCGAGCGAAGCCGGGCCACGCTACGCACAGTTCGTACGGTCATAGTAGATGAGATCCATGCGGTCCTGCCGTCGCGCCGCGGCGCACATTTGACACTGACGCTGGAGCGCCTGGCGCATGTTGCCTGCGGACCGATACAGCGGATCGGCCTCTCCGCTACCCAGCGGCCACTAAATACCGTAGCGCAGTTTCTGGTAGGCCCGACGGGGGGCACCTGTGCCACCGTCGACCTGGGGCACCAGCGTGCTATGGACATCGCCTTGGAATTGCCTGCGTCTCCGCTGGACGCCGTCATGGCGCACGAGGTATGGGCGGAAATCTATGATCGCCTGTCAGCGCTGGCGCATGAGCACCGGACCACCTTGGTGTTTGTGAACGGGCGTCGGCTCGCGGAGCGCATAGCACGTCACGTGGCAGAGCGACTAGGGCCGGACCTGGTGGCCGCACACCACGGTAGCCTGTCGCGTGCTACTCGAGCAGAAGCTGAGCGCCGCTTAAGGAACGGCGAACTCAAAATCATCATTGCTACAGCGTCGCTGGAGCTGGGAATCGACATCGGGGCGGTAGAATTGGTTTGCACCATCGGCTCACCCCGATCCATTTCGACGTTTGTGCAGCGAATAGGTCGCGCCGGGCACCATGTGGGTGGCATAAGCAAGGGGCGGCTGTTCCCGACCACGCGTGATGACCTTTTGGAATGTGCTGCGCTGATGCATGCGCTTCGGCAGGGAGAGTTGGAAGACGTAGCACCACTTCTGCAGCCGCTCGATGTCCTGGCACAGCAGGTAGTGGCAGAGTCTGCAGCGGAGGAATCGACGGAGGAGGCACTGTTTGACTTGGTGCGACGTGCCTATCCGTACCGCGACCTCACGTGGGAAACCTTCGGGGAGGTCATTCACATGTTGGCACACGGCTTTGTCACCGATCGCGGGCGCCGCAGTGCGCTGCTCTTCCACGATGGCATCAACCGCCGCGTGAAGGGTCGCAAGGGCGCACGCCTAACTGCGCTCACCTGTGGAGGAGCTATCCCGGATAATGCGGACCTACGAGTGGTGCTAGAGCCGGAAGAAACGTTTGTGGGCACAGTCAACGAGGACTTTGCCGCCGAGAGTATCGCCGGCGACATCTTTCAGTTGGGTAACACGTCTTGGCGTATTCGACGCATTGGCTCTGGCGTCGTTCGTGTGGAAGACGCCATGGGGGCACCCCCAAACATTCCGTTCTGGTTTGGTGAGGCACCCCAGCGAAGCAATGCGCTTTCGGCAGCGGTGTCACGACTGCGCAGCGATTGCCTACCCCATATGGCCAGTCGGGAGTCGTCAGCCAATTGGCTGGTGGAGCACTACGCCCTGCCGGTTCCAGCAGCGGATCAGCTCGCAGAGTACCTCTGGCAGTCGGTGGCGATACTGGGCACGCTGCCGACCCAGAAACAGATCGTGGCAGAGCGGTTCTTTGACGAATCGGGTGGCATGCAGCTGGTGCTTCATGCGCCCTTCGGCGCAAGGGTGAACCGTGCATGGGGGCTCGCTTTGCGCAAGCGGTTCTGCAGAAAGTTCAACTTTGAGCTCCAGGCCGCGGCCACCGAAGACGCGATTTTGCTATCGCTGGGGCCGCAGCATTCCTTTCCTCTGGCCGACGTCCTCGGATATCTGACGCCAGGGACGCTCCATGACATCCTCGTTCAGGCTGTACTAGATGCTCCGATGTTTCACACGCGGTGGCGGTGGAATGTCAACATCGCTTTGGCCGTGCCGCGGCGTCGTGGTGGTCGCAAGGTGCCGGCGCCACTTCAGCGAATGCAGGCTGAGGACATACTGGTGTCTGTCTTTCCAGATGCTGCTGCCTGCCTGGAAAATGTTGGAGGGGATCGCGCGGTGCCGCAGCACCCGCTGGTGGCACAGACACTCTACGATTGTCTCCAGGTAGCTATGGACTACGAGAGGCTTTGTGCCATACTGACCGGGCTTGAGCAGGGGACCATCACTTTCGTCACCCGTGATGTCCAGGAGCCTTCTCCGTTGTCGCACGAAATCCTTACGGCCAAGCCCTACGCCTTTCTGGACGATGCGCCGCTGGAGGAGCGGCGTACGCAAGCCGCACACCGGCGCCGAGCATTTGTGCCGGTGGACAGCCATGGCGTACTCGATGCAGAAGTGGTGAAACGTGTGTGCGCGGAAGTGCGCGCGGAGGCGCGCGATGCGGATGAGCTGCACGATGTGCTGCTGACGGCCGGGTGGATTCCTGCGCCCACGGACGGTACCTGGGCGCATTACTTCGCTACGCTTGCAGCGCAGGGTCGTGCCACGCAGGGCATCATCAAGGGTACGGGACAACAAATCTGGCTATCGGCTGAGCGCTTGCACGAGGCGGTGGCTCTTTGGGATCTCGTGCTGAATCCGACCCTGGCTCCAACAGGGGCAGTCGTTTCGCAGCAAAGTGCCGCGCAGACGCTTGCCAGGGGATACCTGGAGACGAGTGGGCCTGTGACAGCGGCACATGTCGCCCAGGTGATGGGGCTATCGCTGCCTTCCGCCGAGTGCGCGCTGACAGGCTTGGAAGGCAGCGGCGACGTACTTCGCGGAACATTCACCTCCCAAGGTTCTCAACAGTGGTGTCACCGGCGGCTTCTGGCCCGCATGCATCGCCGGACGATAGCGCGGCGGCGCGAGGAGGTTCGGCCCGTGCCCGTGGTCCAGTACATGCGCTTCCTGATGGCGTGGCAGCATGTTGCTGCGGGGTTTCGCGTGGCAGGCCTGGCGGGTCTTCACAGTGTTATTGCTCAGATAGATGGCTTTAGTGCCGCGGCCGCGGCTTGGGAGCCAGATATTCTTTCACTGCGTGTGGAGGGCTTTGAACCAGCGATGCTGGACACGCTGTGCTTCACGGGCCGCGTCGGATGGTGCAGGCGCTCGGCAAACAAAAGCACTTCCGCCGCACCGGTGCGGTCTACTCCAATCGCGCTCTATCTGCAAAAGCATGCACCGCTACTTGTGGACGCACCGGCGGACGCGCCACTGTCAGGCCAGGCGCAGCGGGTTCTGGACGTATTGGCCGAGCGCGGGGCCACGTTTATGGGTGTGATCCGTGCCGAAACCAAGCTTTTTCCAACGCAGATCGAAGCCGCGCTGGCAGAACTTGTTAGTCGTGGCCTGGTCACCAGTGACGGCTTTGCTGGCCTGCGAATGCTGCTGGCGCCGGTAGATACCCGGCGGCGCGGACATCGCAAGGCACCCTTGGGCATGCAGGCCCTCGGGCGCTGGTCATTGGTCCCCGCACCTCAAGAAACGGACGAGGACGCCATAGAAGCGATTGCCCGCATCCTTTTGCGCCGCTACGGCATCGTGTGTCGGCGAATTCTCGTGCGAGAAACTGACCTTCCGCCATGGCGCGCGCTGGTACGTACGTACTGGCGTCTTGAGGCGCGCGGAGAGATTCGTGGTGGGCGATTTCTGGCCGGCGTGCCCGGAGAGCATTTTGGACTTCCGGAAGCTGTGGGGCTGTTGCGTAGCGCAGGGCGCAATAAGGAGATGGCAGCGGAACCCATTGCGATCAGCGCGGCAGATCCGCTCAACCTAGAAGGCATCTTAACGCCGGGTCCACGAATCCCTGCACTGGCATCTAACCGGATCCTTTTCCGGCAGGGCGTGGTGGTGGCGACCGCCGTTGCGGGAGAGACCACCTTTCACGCGAGCCAAATGGATACGGCTTCGGTAAAAAAGGCACTGCTCACGCAACCCGGTGCGGCGGCGCTCAGGCCGCGGGCCACGCGTTCACGCAGAGCCACTCCCCTGGCATAGGGGTTCGCGGCCCTTGCAGCCACCATAAGGTGGCTAGCTGCGCTGCGCCTGCAGCCTTGCGACGGAGGCCTCAATGAGCTCGCGCAATACAGCGGGATCGGGGTCACTGAGCCGCCTCAGATAGAGGCACCCCTTGCCACAGGAGTGCTTACCCAACCGCTCCAGGATTGGCTGAAGCGCTGACAGACCAGCCATGAGGTACAGTGTCAGGTTGCGCTTGCGCGGCGAGAAGCCCGCGAGGAACCAATCTCCCTCGCGACCCGACGCGTACTTGTAGTGATATGATCCAAATCCGACGATGCTCGTACCCCACATTGCCGGTGGCTCCTGCGTGACCTCTTGCATTAGCTCCGCCAGAGCCAGACAGTCCTCTCGCCGGCCAGGGTCCTCAATGGCCTGAATGAATTCATGAACGCTGGCCTGATTCTTCTTTGTCTTCAGCTCTGCCATGAGTGCAACGAGGTGGAAGGGTGTACGTCAAAAGTACGGTTTTGTAATATGCATACCTGTAAGCAATGACGCTCCACGAATTGCTTGACTATTACTATGGGCCCGATGGTGATGCGGCGCTGGAGAAAATGCTTCAAGAGGGCGCAGACCGGGAGGCTAGGCAGGGTCCCTTTCGGGAAACCGCCCTGCATGTAGCGGCGCGTCGCCGTCGGCTATCGGCGACCAGAATCCTTTTGCAACACTGCGCGGATCCCAATGCGCAAACGGCAGGGGGCAAGACGGCATACGTCCACGCTGCGGCTTCAGTGAGGTCAGCGAAATTCTGGCTCCCGTTACCATAGGCGGGACGCTGACACCAGCGGACCGGCTGGCCATGGCCATCGTGCAGGGCAGGGCGTGTGAGGCAGAGCGAATCCTGGCCTCCCAGCCCGGGTCCGCCCGGACAGGAAATCCCGAGGAGGATTGGCTTTTGGCCGATGTGGCAGGCCGAACCCCTACGTGGCCGGTCTCGCTACTGATAGCGGCCGGCGCGGACCTTTCAGCGCCCGGCCTTGAGGACGGAACGCCCCTTCATCAAGCCGCGTGGTTCGGGCAGCGAGCAAATGCGCGCCTGCTGATTGATGCGGACGCGCCGCTCGAGGTTTTCGACCGGTGCCATCGAAGCTCACCCTTGGGGTGGGTGGCGCATGGATCACGGTTCAGCGGGAACGCAGGTGAGCGGCAGGCGGCGTACGTCGCCATAGCGGAAATGCTTCTGCGGGCAGGAGCTGCGCTCACCTACCCGAATGACTCCGGTCGGGCCTACTTCGATCGTCTGCTCCAGCAGGCAAGCCGTGCGGTGAGAAGCAGCCTGCTGGAGCGCGCAAAATCTCTCGAATTGTTCAATTCGTAGCAAAGCGTAAATTCACATACGCTATGTTTAGCGCACAATTATGGACAGGTCCCGGGCACCACAGCTGGGAGAACTCAGTGCACTATGAACAGAATTGATTTGGGCGCCTTCTCCGTCAGCCTTGCGGTAAAGGACCTCGCCGCTTCCCGTGCCTTTTATGAGATGCTGGGCTTCACCGTGACGGGTGGAGGTGCGGGTTACCTCATGCTCCGGCAGGGCACCGCCGTTTTAGGGCTATTCCAAGGCATGTTCGAGGGGAACATCCTGACGTTCAATCCAGGGCTGCGCGTAAAGGATGACGACACGGATGATCCCCTCAGGGACTGGCGCGTGAGCGACTATACGGATGTCCGCGACATTCAGCAGCAACTGAAGGCTGGCGGGGTTGAGCCTATCAGCGGTGTTGATGAAGCTGATAACCGGGATGGGCCCGCGAGCCTGATGCTTACAGACCCGGATGGCAATGTCATCCTGATTGACCAGTTCTTTCCGCGGCCTGGCGCGGAGCAAGCGACAGCTGCCCACGCGGACGGCAGCTGCGAACCACTACAAGACGGACAATTGAGCGATGGTAAGTAACCTAGTCATCGATTTTGTGCAGATGCCGTGGTCTAAGTCGGCAGCAAGTTGGGAATACCATGGCGAAGAGATCTGGGACGCGCTGCAAAAGGCAGTGAGCAACGACGGCGACAGCGTGCATGTTGTCGGAGAAGCGAGTGCGAATGACCACCTTTCGGGTGTTCTTAAGGTTGCGCGGGGTGGCTTCAGGGCAAGCGTCACGATTGAGGGAAGCGGGTGGGCGCCCCCGAAGACCAATGCGCTCTCAGCTCAGGGTCACGAAGGTGCCCGCCGATACTTTGAGGACTTGAATGTGAAGATCGCGGCGAGCAGCAACGCTGTCACCGCCACCGTTAACGCACGCTTTCCAGTGGAAGAGAAGGGACGAATGGAATTCTTGCTGCACACCCTGTGGGACCTTCAGCTGCTCTCGCTGCGGATCCTTCAAGATGCCTGAGGCGGAGGAGGATTCCGCGATTCCACATGGCTGGCACTCGTAGTCCGGAAACATTGCCTGCATTCATGCGTTAATCAGATCGAAACATCGGACATATATGTTCGTATCTTCCGGCAATCATGTATGGGTAATGACACCTAGCGTACACAACTAAACGCATTTGCTATGCCAGCGAACAAGCTAACAACGAAGCAGAAGGCTTTTGCTGACTTCATCAAGAGCTACATGCAGGATAACGAGGGCGACTGGCCGACGTATCGAGAGCTACAGGGTGAATTTGAATGGGTCTCCCCCAACAGCGTGACGCAGAACATCCGCGCGTTGCTGAAGAAGGGCATTCTGGTCAAGTTCGGGGTGGGCTACAAGTTTCGTGACGAGTTGCCAGAAGAGCGCGGCGTCCCGATCAAGGGTGTAATCGCGGCGGGCCAGCTACAGGAAGCTGTCGAGGCCAATCTTGGTTCTATCACACTGGAGACGCTGTTTCCGGACTTAGGCCGAATGTTTGCGCTGCGCGTCTCGGGTCAGTCGATGGCCGGCGCAGACATCCGCAGTGGGGACTACGTGCTGCTGGTGGACGACGATATTCCCAACGGCGGCATCGGTGCGATACTCTATAACGGCGAAACATCGCTGAAGCGAATCTACATGGAAAGCAGCGGGCTTCGACTTGAGCCGGCCAACCCGGAATACGACAACATCCGTATTGAGCCTGACATCTTCGAAGAAGTGACGGTGCTCGGACGTTACATCGGACACGTCAACCAGACGGGCATCCACAAGCACAAGCCTACGCCGTTGCGTCGCGTAGGGAAGCCGAAGATTTCCCGGTTCCGTCCGCGATAAACGAGCCCGGCCTAAACGTTCAGGCGTTCGGAGTAGGGAACGGCGAGATTCTGTTCGACGTAGCGCTTGAGCAGGCGCAGGTACATGGCCCAGCAGAAGCTGGAAGCCCGGAAGTGCGTGTTGGTCGACGGCCATCCGGTATGCGCGAAGCTGAGAACCGTCAGGCTGTTGCGTTCGTGCAGGTCTATGCGTAGGCGTGTGTCTTGCCAGTCCGGGTCTGCATTCGTGAATTCCCATTCAATGTGATGCGGAGCCGCGCACGCGGTAACCTTGGCATGCCAGATGTAGCCCGGTCCAAAGTCGAGAGTGTAAGTCTGGCCCACCGCTGGCATGCCGTCAGCACGCAAGGTCCACCAGACATTGAGTCCGTCGGGAGTGGAGATCGCGTCAAACACGCGCGTCACTGGCGCGCGTACAGGAAATTCGTGATAGATGTTTGCCATGGGTAGCAACCACGAAAGTGTCAGAACGATGTCTCAAAGCGGCTGTACCAGGAGGAATCCCGGTGCTCGCGCTTGGTGTGTAACGCCGTGCGTGTCATGCTGTTACACATAACCAATGGGGACAGTGCCGCGGCGCTCTTGGCTGCCGGTGGCTGTGAAGGGGAGATTTTGCCGTGGCGTGACGTGTTGCACGAAGGGCCGGTGCCGCCACTGGAATTGGCGGCCCTAAGCCGGATCCGTGCGGAGTTCTTGGCCAGCCGCGACTGGGGTGCCTTGCCTGCGTTGCGCACGTCGTTTGCGGCGCGCAATAGCATGCTTGCGGGGTTTCGGGCCTATGATGAACTCGTGCTGTGGTTTGAGCATGATCTCTATGACCAGCTGCAGTTGGCGCAGGTGTTGTCGTTCCTGGCAAGTGCAGAGCGAAATGGCAGTTGCATCACCCTGATATGTATTGATCGGCACGAAGGTGTAACGCCGTTTCGGGGGCTTGGGGACCTCTTGCCCACGCATGTCGCGCCGCTGTTTGCTGCGCGGCGAAGGGTTACCGGCGCGGCCTACTGCATAGCATCCAAGGCGTGGGGTGCATTCACGGGCGCGGACCCGTCGGCAGTGGAGGCTTTCCTGGCTAGCGACTCATCGGCACTGCCCTTTATGCGCGCGGCGCTCTTGCGGCATCTCCAGGAGCTGCCGTCCACCTTCAACGGTCTTGGCCGCACGGCGCATCATGCACTGGACGCTATTGCGTCCGGCTGCAGTGCGCCCGTTACGTTGCTTAAGGCCCACTGGGACCAGGAATCGGCGCCCTTCATGGGGGACTGGTCCTTTTGGCACGAACTCCAGTCGATGGCAAGCGCCCCTGCGCCTCTTGTAACCATTGAAGGTGCCCGTAGCGAACGGGACCTGCAGGGTGCTACCTTGGGCGTGACAGATGAGGGCGCTGCCGTCCTAACAGGAAAACTCGACGCAGTTCATCTGCGTGGCATAGACCGGTGGTATGGCGGCGTGCATCTGATGGGTCGCCACGCACGATGGCGCTGGGACGCCAGCGAATGCTGTGTGGTGCGCGGATAAAGGACTTGCCTGGATGCCGATGGTAACACCTGGCAAGGAGTGTGCGTATCAGGCTTCTCAGAATAGTCTGCGGCGCGTATTTTCCAAGTTGTAGCCTACACATTTGACTCACCAAAACAGTCAAGATTGATGAATCCTACTCTTCGCTCCATCTTGAGCATGGTTGCAGGATATGCCGTGATTTTCGCCTCGACAATGGCCCTTCTTACTACGGCCTACCTTATTCTTGGGGCTGACTGGTCCTTCAAGCCCGGCTCCTGGGAGGCTTCGGCCGGGTGGCTTGCGCTTAGCATAATAGTTGGTCTCGTAACGGCGCTTGCAGGAGGGTTGGTAACGCAGCGCCTCGACCGCTCAGGAAAGGGCGCGCTAATCCTTATGGCCGCAATCGTTGTCCTCGGACTCTGGATTGCAATCGCCGCAGGCTCGCCCGAAGCGTCAGAGCCGCGTACAATTGCGTCGCCCAGCAATCTCGAGGCCATGCAGAATGCTGTCCAGCCTGTATGGATCAACTACCTGAATCCGCTGCTGGGCTGTATTGGTGTGTTTGTGGCTACGAAGCTGTTGCGGAAGCGGTAGCGATTTGGGCGATGGTCCACTACTCTTGGATTGCCCCCGCAAGCAGGCAATTGTTGTCTTGGCAGCGTCCAGAGCAGGTGATGGTCCGCTCGTCAAGCCTTGAAGCGCAGTCCATTGCCACGTGCTCTCGACCCCAAGCCAGGACGGGGATTGGAATGAGTGCAATTGCTTTGAAACGGGTGCGCCCATCGGGGTACGCTCGGCACTAGAACGACAGCGCAGCGATGTACTTTATCTGGCGTCTGCTCTTGTGGCCATTTCGCTTCGTGGCGAGGAATTTCCGTGCACTCTTCGCCGGCCTCGTAGGGTATGGAGCCATGAGCGGCGTAACGACGGCCGTAACTGCAGGTGCTTACCGCGCGTGGGGCGCAGAATGGCTGATTCAGCCGGAGTCGTGGAGCGTGTCCGCGGGCTGGATTGCGGTGACCATGGTCGCCACCGTCGCAGGAGCAGGCGGAGGAGGCTTCCTTTGTCAGCTGGCGGACAAGACAGGCAGGGGCACCAGGCTCTTTGTTTGCGGCATTGTCTTGATCGGACTGGCTACGCTGTATCAGGCGGGTGATGTGCCGGCGGTCGGGCCCCGAGAAGGAATTCCAGAGCTTGCAGAGATCCTCAGGCACGCAGTGAGCCCGAAATGGTTCATGGCGTTGACGTCCGCTTTGGCAGCAATTTCCGTACTTGCTGCCGCGAGATGCGTAAGGCGCCCCGGCCAAGCAGGATACGACCCGGCACCTGCCTGACGATTCCTGCGTCTTGTCCGGGATTACGCCGTCATGTCCTGGTACTTGATGAGTGCCAGCGGCGCGCCATTGGGATCATGGATGTGGGCCATGCGTCCTACACCGGGCAGGTCAAATGGTGGCGCAATAACCGTTGCACCGCTCGTAGCTGCCGAGGCGATGCGGTCGTCCACGTTGTCAACGGTGATGTAACCGTACCAGTGTGGTGGCGCGTTTTCGGGCAGGTATTCGGCGATCCCGCCGATGCCTACCTCGCCTACCTTGATCTGACGGTAGATTCCAAAGGGCGTGGAATTTTCTTGGAAAGTCCAGCCGAACAACTTTCCGTAGAATGACGCCGCCGCCGCGCCGTCGGTCGTATTCAGCTCGAACCAGCTGAAGAGGCCATGCCGGTGGAACGTAGATACAAAGTCCGTGACCCCTCTGGATTCTTTTTCGGGGGCTGCGTACTCGATAGCATACAGCACTGCGCCCTGCGGATCCATGATGCCGCAGAACGGGCCCATCGGCGTTTCTGTCACCGGAACGAGTAGTTGAAGCTTGTGCTCTTCCACCAACGCGCGCACATCCCGCACGGTGACATAGAAACCCCAACACGGCGGGATGTCTTCGTGGGGTCGCTTCATGCAACCCGCCGCGTTAGTACGATCGGCCGTAGCTACGTAGTACGTCCCACCGCCTTCCATCTCCATGGGTACGGAGTAGTGCTGCCAGCCGAGCAGCTTTGCGTAGAAATCCAAGGACACGGTCGGATCAATGGCGAGATACTCACTCCAACTGAACGCGCCGTGCGTAACAAAGGGATTCATCGTGGGGAACATGAACGTGCTGAGTCTGGTGGTGGGTGATCAGGACAACTTGGCTACCATGGGAGGCCAATGGCGCGCGTCAGAAACTCCATAAGCAGCGCACCCTGACGATGGGCCGCGGCTAGAATTTGCAAAAACTCCGGATCGAGCACCTCGTCCCGCTTCAGCTGACGGGCTGCTACGAAGTGCCTCCGTCTCAGGTCGTCTGCGCAGGGATGATTCCGGTCAAAACCACGCGGTGTGCGCTTAAGGCTGTGCAGATGGTCAGACAGGTCAAAGTGGCCGCTGAGCTTCTCCTTGACGGCAACCCAACGCGGCGTGTCGTCTACGATAGCCTGTCGGATCATGGTCAGCGTCTTCAAGTCGGGCCCCCAAATCCCGGCAGCTGCAAAGCACTCTTCAGGTGCCAGATGCAAGTAAAACCCCGGTGCATGCGCGTTCTTTCCTGCCTCGTGTCGAAAATGAACCCCCGCTTGGGTCTTGTACGGACTCTTGTCTTTGGAGAAGCGAATGTCGCGGTAGATCCGGAACAGGGAACCGCCTACTTTGGGTACTGCACGGCAGTGGGGACTGATCTGGCTCAAGGGCAGCGAATAGTCTTCGATAAGCCGAAGTAGCGGGGCCTTGACATGAGCCTCATAGCGGTGCTTATTCGCAGCAAACCATTCGCGGTTGTTGTTCGCGGACAGGTCCGTGAGGAAGTCGAAAAGCTCTTGGGGTACAGGCATGAAGGGGCGGCGCATGCTTTTTGGCGGCGCGTTGTACGCACACACGTATGCCTTGGGTTGCACCTAAAAGGAATTAGCTCCTGTTCGCGGACGGAAAAGGTTCGTCTCCCCGTACATCCTGGTCATGCCAGCCTTTTGAGCTAGGCGGTTTCCAAGTCTGCTGCACCACGGGTGTCCTTGTCGTTAGATGGTGGAGGTGCGTTGCAGACTCTTGTAGCAGCTGCGATGATGGTTTCGGAAAACTTCAGACCGGCCCATACCTCCTTCGAAGACTGATCGGCTCTTCAGCGATGGGTAGCGTCAACCCGATTGCATGAAGTCGCCTTTGAGAAGCTGAAACTGCAAGGGTGGTCGCGTCGGGCGGCGAATTAGCGGGCGGCTTGGGCCATGCGATGAGCTCTAGTCGCCTGCTCACATTGCTGCAAGAGATGCGCTACAAGGCTGGAGGCGCGCTACTGCATGGGCTGCGAGAGTAACCGCAACAAACACTACGCAAAGGTGTAGCCGCTGCAGGGCGATACAGTGTGGGCGGGTCACGTTATTGGTGCGCACAAGCGCTTGGGAAGCGTATGGCTTGGTTGTGTCCTGAGCGCTGGGCGGACCATCCGTGTGAGGATGCTTAAGGAATACGGGCCGGGCGGCCCTAATTCCCGCATGCACCAGGTGGATCCGGGTGTGCCCCTAAGCCTTGCGTAGAGTGATGGGTGCTACCGCGCAGAAGATTAAATTAGTCACCGGATCCCTTGTTACAGTCAATGCAAGATGTCGATGAAGTTTACCAGTCTGCGAACACGTGCCATTCACGCGGGTGAGGCCGCACACGCTCCGGGCGGCGCCGTGTCCCCACCGCTACACATGGCCAACTCCTACTTGACAACAGCGGATTTGAGCTTTTCCGCCGAAGGCCTTACTCCAGATTCGCCGTTCATCTATACGCGTTGGGGCAACCCTACCGTAGCGATGCTGGAAAAACGCGTGGCATCGCTGGAGGACGCCGAGGAGGGGCTCTGCTTCAGCAGCGGGATGGCAGCCATCACCGGCCTCTTTACGCACCTTCTGGGCGCGGGGGATCACCTGGTGATGTCCAATGTGGCCTATGCGGGTGCGGTGGAGTACACCTACGACCTCTTGCCCCAGATGGGTGTAGCGGTGACGCATGTGGACATGTCCGACCTTGACGCCGTGCGCTGTGCGCTGCGCCCGAATACAAAACTGGTTCATATCGAAACCCCCTGCAACCCCATCCTGCGCCTAGCGGACATCGAGCATCTGGCGCATCTGGCGCATGAGGCAGGCGCCTTACTTTCAGTGGACTCTACGTTTGCCTCGCCGGTAGTCACCAAACCCCTGGAGCTGGGAGCAGACTTTGTTGTTCACTCGCTGACGAAGTACCTGGGTGGGCACGGGGATGCCTTGGGTGGCATCGTCGTGGGCCGCAGCGACCTCATAGCTCCTATCCGCTCACGCGTCGGCATCCATGCGGGCGGTGTGCTGAGCCCCTTCAATGCCTGGCTAATTCTACGGGGCCTTACCACGCTTCCGCTTCGCGTACGTGCACACAGCGACAGCGCCATGCACATTGCGGCGGTGCTGTCCCGGCACCCACGAGTGAAGAATGTTATCTACCCCGGGCTGGAGTCCCACCCTCAGGTGGCGCTCGCGCAGAAGCAGATGCAGCTACCGGGCGGGATGTTGACATTCCAGATGGAAGATGGCGACGAGATGGCGCGGCAGCTGCAGATGCGCCTAAAGCTCATCAGCTATGCGGTGTCGCTAGGACACGTACACAGCCTGATCTATTACATCAGTACCGCCGGCATTATGGCATCAACGTTTCATCTGGCAGGTGATGATCTGGCAGCGTATCAGGCGTACGCAGGCGATGGGGTGTTTCGTCTTTCGGTGGGTCTGGAAGACCCCGACGACCTGTGCTACGACCTTAGGCAAGCACTGGGCTAGTGTGCGCGTCTTGCGGCTCGGGCCGCCGCAAAGCCTGAGCGAACGGCGCCCTCAATGGTGGCCGGCAGGCCCGTATCTGTCCAGTCTCCAGCCAGAAACACGTTCGGAATGTCGGTATTGGTCTTCGGCCTGCGGCGCAGGTTGTCTGGCGACTGCCTGAAGGTGGCCTGCTTTTCCTTGATGATCCGGCAGAGCGGCTTCGGCGCGGGAGCCATGTAGAGCGCCTTGGCGACATCTTGCCAGATTTCACACGCCAACTCTTCATTTCCCCTGCGTGCTAGTGATGCGGCGGCGCTAGTGGTTACCGACGCAACGTCGCCCCTCAGGAAGATCCATTGAGCGGTTCCTCCAATGACTCCGACAAAGGAGTGCCCGAACGGTTGCGGGGCGGGTCTGGATAGCACATAGTGGGCATTAACGATGGCGCAATGTCCTGTCGGCACTGTCAGGCTTGGAAGAAGTCCCGAAGCAACCTGGGGCGGCACGGCAAGGATCAAGCGGTGGTGCCTTTCCAGTGATACGGAGACGTGCCCGAAGCCGAGCGCGCATGCCTGATTGCGTTCGACCCTTATCGCCCGAAGTCGGTGCGAGAAGTGAATTGATGTGCCTTGCCTGCGCAGCCATGCTAGTGCCGGCTGCACCAGCGTTTCCGTGAGGCCGAGCCGTGCCATGCGGGGGCGGCAAAACTTTTCGCCTTTGGCAAAGGTCTCGCGCAGCACGGGCCATAGCAGGTTTGCTGCTCCTTCGTGTGCCGGCGTGTTGAGTGCGCCCACGCCGAGCGGTTCCAGGAACCGCTCATAGAGCATGCCTGTGTTCCCAACGCACGCATGAACGGTCTCGGATGAGCGTGCACACGCGATGCGCAATACCTTTGCATAGTCCCGAGCCGAGGTGCCCGGAATGCGGCGATCCTTGCGCAGGATCCACCAGGGCAATGGTCCCCGGCTTGGGCGCACACACCAGCGTTCGCCGCTACGAATATCGACGAATGGGAAGGCCGCACGCGCGGGTCCAGTAAGGCCACCCGTGGCCCCAACGGTCCCCAGGTAATTCATCACAGCGCTGTTGCCGCTAAGCAGTAGGTGGTTGCCGTTATCTATGGTGCGGTCAAGGCGTGCGTCATGAAAGGATCGAGAACGACCACCGGCCTGGCTTGATGCTTCGTACAGGTGAACACGAATGCCGCGCTCAGCCGAAGCGACCGCGGCCGCCAAGCCGGACATGCCAGCACCGACGATATGGACCACGGTTTTGGCGCTCACCGTAAACCATGTCGCACAATGAGCCACAGTCTCCCCAGGCCCCCAGGCCGCACGGCCTCATCCCACTGGGTCCACCCGCGCGCCACAAGGCGATCCAGCGTAGCCTTATAAATCGCATTCATGAGTGCCGGGGGACGCGTCCGCCACCAGCCCAGCCGTTGCATGAGGCACTCCGCCTCTGCGTAGCGGGACTGGGCCAGGGCAGCGAGGTCGGCACACGCAGCAGCCAGGCCGCGCTGCGCAATGAGGCCGGTCAAAGGCTCTGACTCTACGCCATGGGCGCATAGCACCTCCCGCGGAATGTAGAGTCGATCGAGCGCGACATCTTCCTGGATGTCCCTCAGGATGTTGGTGATCTGAAACGCGTTGCCCAGCGCTATGGCGAAGTGGGGCCCGGGTTCCTGACATAACCCGAAGATATGGATGCAGAGCACCCCTACTGCACCGGCTACTCGCCGGCAGTACAGCAGCAGATCCTCCATGGAGGTCATTCGCACGCGAGGCCTCGCATCTGTCTCCATTCCATCGATGAGGGCATGGAACTCCTCCTGCGGAAGCTCATAGTCCCGCACAGCACCTTCCAGCGCCTTCGTCAGTGGATGTTGCGGGTTGCCCGCAAACAGGCGGTCAACCTCACTGTGCCAGCCAGCCAAGGCGCGCTGCTTCGCGGACGGAGCCCCAGGGCCGTCGGCAATATTGTCAACCACCCTCGAGAATGCGTAGACGGCATAGATGGCGCGCCGCCGGCTCTTCGGCAGCACGCGCATGCCCCACACGAACGAGGAGCGTGACTCGCCTACGATACGGCGCACATACGTCCACGGGTCCGTTGTGTCGTCGGGGGAGCTCAAAGCGGCTATAGAACTTAGGTGGCAGAGGCTGATGTAGCCTTCCTGGTAGTCTGCGTGCACCTGATCAGGCGCTGCCACGCGGCGGAGGCTACGCCGCGCAGGATACAGAACGCGTACTGAATGGGGCTCAGCACGACGCGCTCGGCCAGCGGATCGCGACGCTTGAGTTCCTTTACAAGCGTGCGGGCAATCGTCTGGATAGCTGACGCTTCCATGGCAAGGCGCACGCTCTTAAGCTGTATTGGTAGCGGAGCGGCCTCGACCAGAAGACGGTCGATCCCTTCCAAACACCGGTCCTGTACACACCGAAGCGCTGGTGTCATCCCAGCGGCATCGAGTGCAGCACAGGGCACCTCCTCCAACTGCATCCAATCTTGTGGAAGGTATACTCGGTCCAGCGCGCAGTAGTCCTGCCCGCAGTCTTGCAGGTGGTTAAGAACCTGTAGTGCGCTACAGAGCGCATCGGAAGCCGGGTAGGCCTGAAGGGGTCCGCCGTGCAGGTCGATAAGGTAGCGCCCCACGGGCGCTGCCGACAGTATGCAGTAATCCATGAGCTCCTCCCAGGATGCATAGCGGTCCTTAGTGGCATCCTGCTCAAATGCACGCACCAGATCTCTGCAGTGCTCTGGCGTAATGCGTGTCTCTTCGAGGCTTTCGCGCATGGCGTGCGCAGCCGCATACGCAAGGCTATCGTTATCGTTATCACCTACCGAGCGGCCGAAAGCCCTGAGTGCCACTAGCTTATCGGAACGGCCTAGGTCGGGGCTGTCAGCGATGTCGTCAATGGCACGCGCAAATCGATAAAAGGTCCTTACGTGGATGTGATGGCGCGCGGCTAGCAGCCAGGAGGCTACAGGAAAATTTTCGTCCTTTGCTGTCTTGCCGGAAGAGGGATGGCTGCTCCGGCCGTGGGATGCACTATTCATCCTTTTCTGCCATGTCAGATCCAAACACTTTCGGAACGGTCATTCGCGGCGCCATAAGCATCAAGGCCGAAGCTTGTCGGCTAGGACTCCGGAGACTCGATTCCTGTGGCGTCGGGAGACAGCAGTTCAGGCGCTGCCGCCATGTAGCGCTGAATGCCCGCGCACGTGTCAGCCCAGCCCTGAACGCACCCATCGTAAAAGTCGTCCGACCCTGGGGGAAAACCGTCATGCACGATCTGAAGCATTGCACCACTGGCATGCGGGGTGACCTCAAAGGAGACTACAAAGTCTGCGTCGATTGGCATCCGGCCATCCTTGGCATAATACTGGTAGTCCGCTAGCACCATCCGGCGCGGCGCCTCAAACGCGGTGATTTTGGCCACGGAAAAGTACGTCGGGTCGTTTTCATCGCCCCATGCTACCACGTAGTATCCATCGGTCCTGGCAACCACGATAGCACTGGTGCAATCCCACCATTCGCAGATGGCACGCGGCGTATGGAGAGCGGCAAATAGCGCTTCGGGAGTGGCTGCGATCAGCTCTGTGTGGATCAGGGTTCGCTTGGACATGCGACTGCAGAATAGTAACAGCTTAACATCTCTCAACAATTCTGGCCGCATAGGGTTCAAATACTGCACCCATTTTTGCGCCGCCATGCCCGAATTGACCAGCTCAACGATACAGGTTACAGGGATGACGTGTGCTGCGTGCTCCGCGCGTGTTGAGCGAAACCTGAAGAAGGTGCCGGGGGTCCGAGACGCGCAGGTCAACTATGCCACTGGTGCGGCTACGGTCTTGAAGGATGCCGCGCAGGACGGCGCGCTACTGATTAAGTCCATTGAATCGGCCGGGTACGGCGTTGCACTGGACACGCTCATCTTTGTGTCTGCATCAGGGGCCAAGCCTTCAGCGCGTCAGGAAGCAATCGCTTCCCAGCCCGGCGTCAAGGAGATACGGGTTACGCAAGGCGGGCAGCTGCTGGTCAGTTTCGTCCCTGGCGTTGTGGGCCGCGACGAACTCATTGTGGAGGCCCGCGCCGCGGGCTATGAGACTGGCACAACGTCCGAGGCTCTCCCTCCGAGTGAAGAGCACGAGGCAGCCTACGTGCGTGTGCGGCGTCGCTTTGTAGGGGCTGCACTATTGAGCTTACCCATCCTGGTGCTATCCATGCTGCCGGGTGTGGAATTTGCTGGACTGCACCTGCTGCTGTGGGTTCTGGCTACACCCGTAGTGGTTTGGGCGGGTGGAGCTTTTTTTACCAGTGCCTGCCAGGCCCTGCGGCATGGCTCTGCGAATATGAACACGCTTGTGGCCCTCGGCGTGGGTTCTGCGTACCTCTATAGCGCGGTTGCCACTCTCTGGCCGAGTTGGCTTGCGCATGCCGGAGAGGCACCGGCCGTCTACTTTGAAGCCGCGGCTGTAATCGTGGCGCTTGTTCTGTTGGGGAGGCTCCTGGAAACGCGGGCGAAACGGAGGACGCAGGCTGCCTTGGAGGAGCTCATGAACCTGCAGCCCGCGTTGGCCCATGTCCTTAGTGGCGGTCAGGTGGTTGACATGCCGGTTGAAGCGGTGCGGATAGGAGATCGCGTGGTGATACGCCCCGGAGAGCGCATCCCCATTGACGGCATTGTGGAAGAAGGCGCCTCCGCAGTGAATGAAAGCATGATTACTGGCGAGCCGCTGCCGGTCGAAAAGATCGAGAGTGACAGCGTCACGGGTGGTACCGTGAATACCCATGGCGCCCTGGTCGCACGCGTGTCGCGCATCGGCAAAGACACGACGCTGCAACAGATCGTGCGCTTGACGCGAGAGGCCCAGGGGCGCAAGGCGCCCGTGCAGCGCTTGGCGGATACGGTCTGTAGCATCTTTGTGCCTGCGGTGCTGGCTGTAGCTGTGGTTACGCTCGTGGCCTGGCTCATTTGGGGACCGGAGCCCGTGTTGTCTCGCGCGCTCGTGGCGTTTGTTTCGGTGCTCATCATTGCCTGTCCATGCGCCTTGGGACTGGCCACGCCGACGGCCATCGTGGTGGCGACCGGCGCGGCGGCAAGGCGCGGCATGCTATTCAAGGGTGCAGACACCATTCAGCGGGCGGCGGGCGTCCGCCATGTCGTGATGGACAAGACCGGCACACTCACCGAAGGCAAGCCTACCGTAGTGGCCTTGGGCACCGTAAACGGCTGGAGCGAGGAGGCCTTGCTTCGGCTGGCAGCTTCCGCTGAGGTGCGCTCGCAGCATCCCATCGGCATGGCCATCGTCGAAGAAGCAAAGAGCCGTGGGCTGGACTTGCGTCCTGTCGAAGCCTTTGTGTCGGCTACCGGGCTTGGCGTCGCTGCGCACGTGGAAGCCCAGGAAGTCCTTATCGGTAATGCCGCCTTTCTCAAGCGGCACGGGGCATCCGTGAATGAGCTGGTGCCCCTCGGCAATGCGCTTGGCGGCAGTACAAGTGTGCTGATAGCTGTCGACGGGGCGCCAGCCGGTGCGGTAGCAGTCCATGACCGGCTGCGTACTTCCGCCCAATTTGCTATTGCCGCTCTACGCGACCTCGGCATTGAGACCACCATGGCTACCGGGGATACCGAAGCCAACGCGCGGCGCGTGGCGCTGGCCGCAGGCATAACACATTTGGAGGCCGGCATCCTGCCTAGCGAAAAGGCGCAGGTTATACGTACACTGCAAGCGCCCGGGCATGCGGTTGCGATGGTGGGGGATGGCATCAATGACGCGCCTGCGCTTGCTGAAGCAGATGTCGGGATTGCCATCGGTGCGGGCACGCAGGTTGCGGTAGAGGCCGCTGATGTGACCTTGATGCGGGAGGACCTGCATGCGGTAGCGGACGTCGTCCGCCTGTCACGGCGAACCATGAGGACCATTCGCCAAAATCTGTTCTTTGCCTTCATCTATAATGTCATCGGTATTCCAATTGCCGCCGGTGTACTGTTTCCAGTCCTGGGCGTGATGCTGAGTCCCATGATTGCCTCCGGTGCGATGGCGTTGTCGAGCGTATCCGTGGTGACCAACAGCCTTCGCCTTCGCACTGAAGCGCCCTAGAGCCTGTCGCGGTCTGTGTCCGGCCAGCTTCGCGTAGGCTATCATTTGAACAAGAGGGGCGCGCTCCGCAGTGTGGTCGGACCCGTTCCCTTCGACGTGGTCGCTACTGCAATCTGACGCATATGGACCCGCCGTTCGCTCTTCAAGCGGGTGCGTAATCTCCCTGTAACCATGCCTCATGAACACCATTACACATACTACTCCCAATGGATTTGGCAGCCACACCACTCTACCGTGAAAGCGAATCATGTGCGCTCGGAGCGGGTTTCGGAGTCGGGTTCTATGAAATTCATTGCGCGCACGCTTTACGATTCCGACAACGGCGATCCGCACGGGGAAACAGGCAGAAGCCAGCCTGGAGGAGCCTTCGAGCGGCTCGGGGGCTGAGCGTGCTCAATTGAATGGAGCTTGCCGCACGCCAAGCAGAACACTGCTGGGATGCTTATGAACCAGCTCCAACCTCAGCGAGTACTACAAAATGCACCAACAACAGCGAAAACTATGGTCTTCGCTCCTTCGAGTGCCACCGGGACGGTTATTCATCCTTGCTGGTAGGTATGGAGCGTGTCCCCAAAGAATTAGTGAGAGCGACCTGTCGCTGCCCAGAGCCTAATGTCCATATCCGACACCATGGGCAAGGAATACTTCTACTTCTGCTCGCACGATTTGCAAAAGGCTGAATGCAGCATAAGGGGCATTGGAGGTACCCATAACATGCCGGGCCCGGATGATACACCGGCAGCCTGGCAAAGGAGCAGTCCCGAATGGGGTGTCCTTGCCGCACGCCTGGCGGAGGTGGGGGATCCATCCTCAAGTGTGCCCGTGCCGCTTGGGGCGCCGAGCGACTCCGTGCACCTGGTGGACTGCGGATGGGACGGGCAGCAGAAATCGCGCTACAGCCACGGACGCGAACATGCCGCCCTTAGTCCTCTAAGCCATTACACCGCTACATATAGACCGCATTCATATGCTTCCAGAATGGGCCCCTAACCTGCACCCCATGGTGGTGCACTTTCCAATCGCGCTGCTGGCTGCTGCCGTGCTGGTTGATGCGGTGTCGCTGTTTTGGCGCAAGCACCTGTCCACGGCCGCCATCGTGCTCTATGTGCTCGGCGCGCTGGGCACGGTTGTGAGCTATTTGTCCGGGCGGGCTGCCGCGGACTCCGTCTTTGTTTCCGGTCGTGCCAACATCATCCTAACCACGCATGCGGATTGGGGTACGGTGGCCATCTGGTTCTTTGTGAGCTATGCACTACTGCGCTTGGTGGTGGCGTGGAAGGCGCGGTGGGGGCGCCGGTTGGCCGTACATGGGCCGCTAGTCCTGCTGGCGGTGGGTGGGCTTTTTGTCATCTACAAGACGGCTGACAACGGGGGGCGGATGGTCTACGAGCACGGCGTGGGAGTCAGGGCTCTGGACAACATGGCCGCGGATCTCGAAGCCAGCCAACGCGAACTGGCTCAGCTTCGAGGTCGCAGCGAAATGCCGGTCGTGGAGGAGGACGGCTCTTGGCATTGGACGCCGGGGCCTTTTGCCACCGAAGCCTTTGCCCAAGCGTTCGAGCAGCAAATGGGTGCTCTTGCGGCTGCCTCGCACCAGGATACGGCCGTTGCGATCACGGCAAGCCGCTCGCCGGCCCTCTTTGTGCTGAATCAGGCCCTTAGCAGCGTCCAGGTAGATCTGGATCTTGGGCTTGAAGACTTCAGCGGGTCGGTACAGGTCGTTTACAACTTGGAGGATTCGCTAAGCTACTACTTTACGGAATTCGTCGACGGGCGCGTACGCCAGGGGCGAATGGACCAAGGGGAGGCCGTCTTGATGGATGACCAGCCGTTTACGCCCGGGCGCTGGAGCCGCTACCGCGTGGTAAGTGACCGGACCCACTTTCGCGCTTACGCGGACGGCACGATGATCGCGCACGGCCACGGCGCTGCCCCTGGGCCCGGGCCGGTTGGTCTGCGCATAGGCGGCGAAGGCACGGTGCTGCTTGGCAGGATTGTGACGGTTTCGTTGCAGTAGTCTGCCAGCCTGTCATACGCGCTGGTTTGGTACGCTTTTGGACACGGGGGGCTGGTAGCGGCAGAACGGAAAGGACTGCCATTTTTGTGACACTTTCCAAAACCACGTAGCCATGAATACCGATAAATTCACGGCCAAAGCGCAGGAGGCTGTTCAGTCGGCGCTGTCGATCGCAGCCTCTAAGCAGCACCAGGGTCTTGAGCCCCCGCACCTGTTGGAGGGACTGCTTTCGGTGCCCGGCGGCATCGTTACCTCCATTTTGCAGAAGCTGAATGTCAGCCTGCCGATTATCCGGGCGGAGCTGGCCGACGAGATGGACAAGTTTCCGAGGGTGTCTGGCGCCAGCGTTTCCGGTCAGTACATGGGGGAGGGGATCAAGCGGGTCTTTGATGAGGCAGCAAGAGAGTCCCAGGCCCTTAGCGATGACTTCATCAGCAGTGAACATCTGCTTTTGGCGCTGGCCACTGCGAAGGGCGCGACCGGAGACACGCTGCGGCGACAAGGCGCGACGAAAGACGCGATCCTACCGATTCTGGCAACCGTGCGCGGCGGCCGGCGCGTAACGGATCGCCATGCAGAGGATCGTTACCAGGCCATTGAGCGCTTTACGCGCAACCTCAATGACTTGGCGGCGCGCGGAAAAATTGACCCGGTCATCGGACGCGACGAAGAGATCCGCCGCGTGCTGCAGATCCTGTCACGTCGCAAGAAGAACAACCCGATACTGATCGGCGAGCCCGGCGTCGGCAAGACAGCGATTGCCGAAGGCATCGCCATCCGCATCGTACACGGGGATGTGCCTGAAGGCCTGAAGTCCAAGCGGGTGCATGCCCTGGATATGGGTGCTCTCATCGCGGGGGCAAAGTACCGCGGCGAGTTTGAGGATCGCCTCAAAGCTGTCATAAAGGAGGTAACCGACTCCGACGGGCAAATTCTGCTCTTTATTGACGAGATTCATACTCTGGTCGGCGCTGGCAGTGCGGAAGGGGCCATGGATGCGGCGAATATCCTCAAGCCAGCCCTGGCCCGCGGTGACCTGCGTACCATTGGAGCGACCACGCTTGATGAATATCGCAAACACCTGGAAAAGGACAAAGCGCTTACCAGACGCTTCCAAACGGTTCTGGTAGACGAGCCTAGCGTTGAAGACACCATCTCAATCCTGCGGGGCCTCAAGGAGCGCTACGAGGTTCACCACGGTGTTCGAATCAACGACGACGCCATCGTATCGGCTGCCGAGCTCAGCCACAGGTACATTGCAGATCGCTTTTTGCCGGACAAGGCCATCGACCTTGTCGATGAGGCCATGGCGCGCCTGCGTACCGAGATTGACTCGCTTCCAGAAGAGCTTGATAACCTCGAGCGGCAAATTCGGCAGTTGGAGATTGAGCGGGAAACCATAAAGCGCGACAAAGAACAGTCAAAGCTGGCCAGGATTAATAAGCAGCTTGCTAACGTCGTGGCGGAGCGGTCCGCGCTTCGTGCACGATGGACACAGGAGAAAACGCTCATCAAGGACATCCGAGACGCCAAGGAGCGGATTGAGGAGCTTCGCATCAAAGATGAATCATTTCTTCGGGAAGGTGACTATGGGGAAGTGGCTAGGATTCGGCACGGCAAGATCCCGGAGCTTGAGGAGAAGATTGGCACCGCGCAGGCGAAGTTGGCCGAGGTGCAGGCCAGTGGTGCACTCCTGAAGGAAGAGATTGGCAGCGAAGACATCGCCGAGGTCGTTTCCAAGTGGACCGGCGTGCCTGTGTCGCGGATGCTGGAGAGCGAACGCGCCAAGCTGCTTCGCATTGAACAGGAGCTGAAACAACGCGTGGTGGGGCAGGACGAGGCCATTGCTACGGTGGCGAATGCGGTGCGACGCGGCCGCGCGGGCCTCCAGGAGACTGGACGCCCTATTGGATCATTCATTTTTCTCGGATCTACGGGTGTTGGCAAGACCGAGCTGGCAAAAGCCCTGGCAGTCTACCTGTTCAACAAGGAGAGCGCGCTCGTTCGCATCGACATGAGCGAGTATCAGGAGCGACACGCCGTCAGCCGACTGGTTGGGGCACCGCCAGGGTATGTGGGGTATGAAGAAGGAGGTCAGCTGACCGAGGCAGTAAGGCGACGCCCATACTCGGTTGTTCTCTTGGATGAGATCGAAAAAGCCCATCCCGAAGTGTTTAACACCCTGCTGCAGGTGCTTGATGATGGCGTCCTTACAGACAACAAGGGGCGTGCAGCCGATTTCAAGAACACAATCATCATCATGACCAGTAACCTGGGCTCCGACCTGCTCAGGCAGCGGATGGAGCTCATGAATGGGGCATTGACGCCGCAGCAGCAAGAGAGCCTGAAGAACGAAGTATTTGAACTCCTGAAGAACAAGCTGCGGCCAGAGTTCCTGAACCGGATCGACGAAACTGTGCTGTTCAATGCACTCGGAAAAGGCGAAATCAGCGAAATTGTGAAGATCCAGTTCGTACGCATTCAGGAGTTAGCACACAAGCAGCAGGTCCAGTTAACGCTTGATGAGGGTGCGGTGTCCTTCCTGGCCGACCGTGGATACGAGCCCGCATTCGGAGCACGCCCGGTTAAGCGCGTGCTGCAGCGCGAACTAGTGAACAAGCTCGCGGAAGGGATGCTTTCCGGCTGGGTACAGCCTGGGCACCACCTCTTGATTAAAGTGGCGCCTGACAAGACAGGTCTCATGTTCGAAACGATGGACCGGAAATATGCGAGGGCAGCCTAGAACACATATCAAATAACGGTTATAACTGGCCACGTACCTGCATTGGTTTGAATACAGTGCCATTTAGAGCATTTCCGTGTGGTGAATGACGGGTGTTGCATAACGGGCATTGCAGTGGTTACCTTAGCATGTCAGGCATGGGCACCATCTTAGATATGCATGTACTTAAGTAGGCTAGACGTTCACGGCTTCAAGAGTTTTGCCACGCCTACGGTGTTTCAGTTCGACCCCGGCATCACGGCGATCGTGGGGCCCAACGGGTGTGGGAAGTCGAATGTTGTTGACGCGATCCGTTGGGTGATCGGAGAGCAGCGTGCTCGCATCCTGCGGTCGGACAAGATGGATAGCGTCATCTTCAACGGCACGGCGCGGCGGCGCGGGCTCGGCATGGCCGAGGTGCAGTTGACGGTCCAGAATACGCGCGGTCTCCTGCCGACGGAGTTTTCCGAGGTAACCCTTGGTCGTCGCCTGTACCGGTCCGGCGATTCGGAGTATCTCCTTAACGGCACATCGTGCAGGCTTCGAGATATTGTCGATCTTTTCCTGGACACGGGAATGGGAGCGGGTGCTTACTCGGTCATTGAGCTGAAGATGGTCGAGGAAATTCTGTCGGAGAGTACTCAGGACCGTCGCCGGCTGTTTGAGGAGGCGGCGGGCATAACAAAGTACAAGCTGCGGCGGGCTCAGGCGTTACGAAAGCTCGACAACCTGCAGGTCGATCTGGCGCGGGTGCAGGACCTCACACAAGAGGTGGCCCGGCGCGTTGCGCGATTGGACCGTCAAGCCGAGGCGGCGGCACGACACAATACAGTTGGCGGGCGGGCCCAAACGCTAGCGCTGGCGCTTGCCACCTTGCAGTACAACCGCCTCGCGTCAGAGGTGTCGGCTCTTGAGGAACACTTGGCACGCGTGCGTGACACGCTTGCCCACCTGAAGGCCGAGAGCGGAAGCCATGAGGCGGTGCTGCAGGGGCGCAAGCAGACCCACATTGACAATGAGAAAGGGACGGTGCGCTGCGAGCGCTCGTTGGCAGAGCACCAGACGCGCATAGGTTACCTCTCCGCAGAACTGCGGCTGAGGGAGGAGCGCCGTGCCGCAGAACAGCGCGACATTGCGCGAGCCCGCCAAGAACGCAAAGAGGCGCTTGCGCGAAGGGCGAACAGAGAAGCGGCACTATTGGTGCTGCGCGACGAACATCGTAGCGCTGAACCCCGGCTCAAAAATGCGGCGAACGTGCTGGAACCGGCGAAGAATGCGCGCGACATGGCTCGGCAGAACGTGGCAGCCAAGCGTTCGTCGCTTAGTGAGCTGTCAAGCAAACAGGCGAAGCTGGTAATTGCCAGGGCTGGGCACTTGCGCCGCTTTGACCAGATTACTAACCGCATCGAGCTCGCGAAGGCGGAGGGGAGTCGATTGCAGGCTGAGGCCGAGAGGCTGGACCGAGCCCTGGTAGACGAGCAGGCGCGTGCAGGAGCCGTGCACATGTCGCGGATCGCGGCAGAGGCGGCCCTTCAGCAGGCACAGCAGGCGGAGGCAGAGGCCGCGGAAGAGCACCACGCACTTCAGGGCCAGATAGTGGCTGCGGACAAGACAGCGCGGGTGTTGGCCGAGCAACAAGCAGCCAAGCAGGCCGAAGCGTCGCTTCTGGAAGCCTTGGTCACCGGATATGAAGACTTTCCCGAGGCCACTAGGTTCTTGGCGGGTGCCGAAGGCGAGCTCTTGACGATCAGCGATGTGTTGGAGACCAGTAGCGCGCACCGTGCAGCGCTCGGCGCAGCGCTCGGATCGCTGGGCGCCTGCATCGTCGTGCAGACTGTTGACGAGGCGCACCGCAAGGTGGCACTGCTAAGAGACGAAAAGAAGGGTCGCGGCCTATTCGTCGTAATGGAGCGCATCCCGCAGGAGATAGTGCCCATGGTTCCAAGGGAAGGCATGACGCCGCTCATGGATCTGGTATCAGTAACCGATCGTGCATACGAGCCTTTGGCCAGATTGGTGCTGCGTGACATTTACTATGCGGACGACTTGGATGCTCTAGTCCCCGTGCCTGGTCATTCGCCGGCACGCTTGGTAACGGCGACCGGCGAATGGGTGGATGAGCATGGGTTTCTGCACGCGGGTAGCCAGACCTTGGAGGCGTCGGCTCAGCATATGGTTCGCCGTGCACGTCTGGCCTCCACCCAGGTTGCCCTTGAAGCGCTGCGTAGGAAGCATCTGGATCAGAAAGAGGCTCTTGCGACGCTGAGGCAACAACAGGACGCCGTGGCGCTGGCCGCACACCGCGAAACGCTCAGTGACGCCAGGCACGCGCTGGCAGCGGCCAAGCGGGAAGAAGCGCGCCAGAATCGGAATGTCGAAGCGCTAGAGGTGCGCCAGGCGAAACTTTCTGACCGCATACAGGAGGCTGCTCAGGCCGCCAACGCGATGGCAGACGAAGCGGTTGAACCCCGATCAGCCGCTGCGGACGCTAACAACCGCCTTACTGCACTTGAGGCCCTTATTGCAGCGTCGAAGCATGCCCAGGTGGCCGCCTATGCAGAATGCAACGCATGCGAGGACCGCTTTGCTGCGGCGCGATTGGCACACCAGGATGCGCGCAACACCTTGGACCGCCTCCGGCGCGGCATTGCGCGGGTGGGCGATGAGCGCACAGCAGCTGCGGAGCGAGCCGAAGCTTTGGCGTCAGAGACTAGTGATCTCAAGGCAGCCATTGGTTCCCTTTCAAAGGACATCGGCGCGCTTGAAGCGGAGCTGACTGCGGAGCGCAACCGTAGGGGGCCTTTGGATGTAGCCGTCCGGGAAGCCAAGACTCGCCTGATGGAAAACCGAGTCGCGATAGATGAGCTGGAGCAGACCCTGCGAAAGCTGCGCAGAGCGCACGACGAGATGGTGCGCGAAGAAAGTGAGTACGCCGTGCAGCGCGCATCGCTGTCCGCAAAGATGGAAGAGCTGGCGGCCAACGCACACGAGAAGTTCGGAGCTTCCCTGGGCAGCGAGTTCATTCTGGAAGGCGAGGACGAAGCATCCTTGCGAGCCGAGCTGGAGAAAGTGCAAGTCAGGCTCCGCGGCATGGGCAGCGTAAATCCGCTGGCACTGGAAGAGTACAAGAAGGAGCGCGAGCGGCACACGTTCCTGGTAACGCAGTGCGAGGACCTGCAGAGAGCGGAAGCCACACTCTTGCAGACGATTGAGGAAATAAACAGGACCGCCGCGAAGCGATTCAAGGAGGCGTTTGCAGTCATTCGGGAAAACTTTTGCAAACTCTTTTGTGAGCTGTTTGGCGGGGGTACCAGTGGAGATCTACACCTTGTGGAAACAAGCGATCTTTTGGAGTCGCCAATTGCAATTACGGCGCAGCCGCGCGGCAAGCGGCCCATTGGCATTTCGCAGTTGTCCAGTGGAGAGAAGACGCTTACGGCGATTGCGCTCTTATTTGCCATCTATCAGGTCAAGCCCAGCCCCTTCTGCTTCCTCGACGAGGTGGATGCACCTCTGGATGAAGCCAACATTGAGCGCTTCATGCGGCTCATTCGCCGGTTTTCGTTGGATACCCAGTTCGTGCTGGTAACCCACAACAAGCGTACGATGGAGATGGCCGATCGCTTGTACGGCATCACCATGCAGGAGGAGGGCGTGTCCCGCCTGGTCGGGGTGCGCTTCGAAGAAGCGATGGCGATGGCCGGATAGGAGCCAGCGCCACGCAGAGTATCGGGAATTCATTGTCTTTCCTCGGACCTACTGTGCAGCGAATTTGAGGGCCAAGAAAGAGTATAGGCCCTACAAATAAAGGCTCTACCCCTGTTTTAGTGGGTACTCTCACCTGCGGACGCTTTCGGGGTATAGATCTAGGCCTCCGAGGTGAAAGTAAATGGCGTTAGCAAACCGCCGTTTGTTGCGGAAGCCCCTACTGCGCACTTTGATTGTTTTGATCCGGCTGTTGATGCCTTCCGCAGGGCCATTGCTCACCTTCAGGATGATCGCATTGAGGATACCCCACAGGTGTGTCTTGATGGTTCTGGCGGCTGCCTTGACCGGTTCCAGCCGGCACCGCATGGCCCACGACAACCATCGCTCCCAACCCTTGCGCGCCCATGTGCGGTGGACATAGTGCCACAACTGCAGGGCCATTTCCTTGATAGCCCACGCGCGGGCCGTCTTCAACGTGCTGGTACGCAACTGCTGGAAGCGCGCCTTCTGCTTAGCAGACATGTTGGCCGGGTGAGTCAACCAATCATACTTGGTTCCCTTGAGGTCTTCCAAGCCTTCCTTCATCAACGCCCGGTGCTCCTGGCGCCGAACCTTGTCCACGGCAACTCCCAGACATTTCACTACGTGGAATTTGTCAAAGGCCACCTTCCGTTGCGCCTCTGGCACATGCTCCAGCGTGGCGTTGATGTAGGCCGGCCACATGTCCATGCTGACACTCTCGATGCCCTCCAGCTGCTCCAAAGTGAGCCCAGCATACCAACGCGTAAGTGTTTCTTTCTTACGGTCTTCGCCCACATGCAGCACCGTACCCGCCTTCGCATCCGAAACAATGGTGACATACGCGTGGCGCTTGCGAAAAGAGGTCTCATCCACGCCAATATGGGCAACATCCCGTTCCTTCCTCCGCGCAAGGCCGCGTTGCACCGCGCGCTGCATGATCCCGTCTATCGCATTCCAGCTCACCCCCATCAGACGGGACACCGCCGATACACTCGCCTCCTGCAGCCAATCAATCACCAGCGTCTCAAACCCTGCAGTGAACCGTGACATAGGTTCCGCCCACGGAACCGACACGGTGCGCACTCCATGCTCCGGACATTCCACGCGGGGAAGTTGCGCAACCACCATCGTGCGATACTCGCACAAATCCAGGTGACGCCATTGCCGAGAACGGTGGTCGTAGCCCGGACACGCCAAGCCGCACTCCGGACAAGGCAGCTGATGGCCGTCCTCGCAAGCCACATGAATCCGGACTTCTTGCGCCTCATGCGCAAACGTCACCTCGGAAATCTTCCAGGGAGCCTGGATGCCCAAGAGGCAACCTATATCATCAGTCTTTAGTTGCGACATATCGTTGATGGGGTTGGTGAACGTGTGTACCATCATGATGATGGCCTCGAAACAGACAAGAAGCGGGTATGAATCCGCATCATCTCATTTCGTTTCCCGTTGAATACAACACTGCACCCATCTAATTAGGGGAAGAGCCAATAAAAGAGCCGCCGCCCTACTGCGCAAAGTGATGGCTTTCGCTTTAATACGAATGCCCCCAATTAGGCGAGGATACTGCAACGCCCCACGGCTATTGCAAACAGTTGCCTTTACCGTGCCTCCCGGATTAGCGTCATTATGCCTGTGCGGGAAATGGAACCGCTCTCCAATTCAGCAATCACGCGGTACAGATAGTGCCCAGAGCCCAAAAGGTCTGCATACAGCGGGACCGATTGGTTCTTGCCAGCACCCCTGTGTTGAGCAGAACTCACATACACGGCCCGCCCCGTTATATCGTACACCTTGACGACTATTGACGCCGCTTGGGGTAGGTCAAACGATATCTGCGTCGTCGCATTGGATGGGTTAGGATAATTGCCGTGCAGCACGAATTCCGCCGGCAGCTCGTTTCCACCCTCTTCCGGTGGAGCACAATTCGGGCCCTGGACCCGCTTTATCAACTGGAGCCATGCTTGAAAGGCCGCATCCAACGGTGCGCAGAGGCCAAGGTTATCATCAAAGTAAAACGTGTCTAAATCACTCAGTTGCGTCAGCCTGCCCGGCAAAGTCCCAGCGAAGGCATTGGAGTCCAACAAAAGCCATCCCAAATTCACAAGACTTCCTAGCTCAGGGGGAATCATTCCCGACAGGGAATTGGCGTCCAGAGTAAGGATCCTGAGATTCGCGAGGTTGCCCAGCTCAGGGGGAATCATTCCCGACAGGGAATTGGAGCGAAGCCAAAGTTGTTTCAGTTTCGCGAGGTTTCCCAACTCAGGGGGGATCGTTCCCGACAGGGAATTGGAGGACAGAATAAGGGTCTCCAGATTCGCGCGGCTTCCCAGCTCAGGAGGAATCGTCCCCGACAGTGAGTTCTCGTTCAGCACAAGCGACTCCAGATTCGCGAGGTTGCCCAGCTCAGGGAGAATCGTTCCCGACAGGGAATTGGTGGACAGATTAAGCGACTCCAGATTCGCGAGGTTACTCAGCTCAGGGGGGATCGTTCCCGACAGGGAATTGGTGGACAGATTAAGCGACTCCAGATTCGCGAGGTTGCCCAGCTCACGGGGGATCGTTCCCGCCAGGGAATTGGCGCCTAGAGAAAGGATCCTGAGATTCGCGAGGTTGCCCAGCTCACGGGGGATCGTTCCCGCCAGGGAATTGGCGCCTAGAGAAAGGATCCTGAGATTCGCGAGGTTGCCCAGCTCACGTGGAATCATTCCCGACAGGGAGTTGTGCCACAGAGAAAGACTTTCCAGATTCGCGAGGTTGCCCAGCTCACGTGGAATCATTCCCGACAGGGAATTGACGTGCAAATCAAGGGTCTTCAGGTTTGCGAGGTTGCCCAGCTCAGGGGGAATCGTTCCCGACAGGTAAGTGAAGTGCAACCCGAGGGTCTTCAGGTTTACGAGGTCGCCCAGCTCAGGGGGAATCGTTCCCGACAGCCAAGTGTAGTGCAACCCGAGGGTCTCCAGGTTTGCGAGGTTGCCCAACTCAGCGGGAATCGTTCCCGACAGGTAAGTGTAGTGCAACCCGAGGGTCTTCAGGTTTGCGAGGTTGCCCAGCTCAGGGGGAATCGTTCCCGACAGGAAACGATTGGAATGCAGATTAAGGGTCTCCAGATTCGCGAGGTTGCCCAACTCGGGTGGGATCATGCCGTTTAGAGTGTTACCCTGAAGGCTGAGTTCGCTCAACACCCCATTGGCGTACGATACTCCGTACCAGGTGCTCAAATCTGCCGCAGTTGGAACGTTGGTCGTATCCCAGCCCGTGTTGTGGGTCCAGTTGTCGCCGTCAGTTGATTCGTACAGGGCTTTCAACACATCGAATATGGCTGAGACATCCTGCGCCATCGCGGTTTTTACCGACAGCATACCGACCAAAGCTGCCAAACATAGGCGAAAACGGAAGGTGCCTGTAGGCGAGGCATAGTGCTTTAAGTGGACGGCGTCCATGTGTCGAAGCAATTAGTGAACGATTAAACGAAATGCATGCCTCTCGCGAGACAACAGAGGACAATGGCGCCGGTGGTGACCGTGTGTCTTTCCCAGTAAGCCGAGCCAAAGCGTCCGGGCACACGCCAAAGACGGAGAAGGCGTGTGCGGCCATGGCAACAGTTGTGATCCTCCACACACGACTGCGGTCGCAAGCGTACCCCGACAGCACCATGCTTGGACTTCGTAGCAGACCTGGCCACTAGGCTCATGCCCGAGTCCATCCTTCGACCGTACTCCTCATTACTACCGCAAACGAGCACGTACAATTCCAAGATAGCTGTGGCAAGAGTCGCCGCAGAGGTGCCGCCCGGTATACTGTCGCACATGCTGCGTTCATTCATGAAGCAAGCATCTTGTTCCTGTAGCCCAAGTCCGTTTCTGACGCCGCCGATACAACCTGTCTTAGCGTGAATCTGCATGGTTCCCCTCTCCGCACTGGGCCCGTAGTTTGTTCGCCCATGCCCGCCCATTCGTCCCTTGCCGCCAGTCAAATTGACCCTATCGGGTGGGGGTCCGCCGACGGCCTCAGCTTTCTCCCAAGGGTTTCTGCTGGAACACCGTCTCTGCGCGCAGGCCGTTAAGCATTGTTTTTGCGCGCGACGGCATGGTTGACAACGTGAGCTGACGTAGCCACTGGAAATACGAACTAGGCTGGCACCGTGCGACCATACCGAACAGAGTTCTCGACTTCCGCAGTCTTTCCATGCACTTTCCAGAACTGGTGGCCTTGCGCCGGCCAAGTTGAGGCGCCGATTCGACTGTTGGTCGCTTCACCCTGCGGGCCCAGGCCACTCGTGGAATAGCCGAAAAGGCGGCCTCAATGCCCGGAATCGGGCCACTTTGTGGGCTTGCTCCCAAGTAAATCGGACCCTTTTTGGTGCCTTTTGCCAGCGCAATGCCGCTGAATGTGATAGCGTGCAGTTTTGGATGTGGCCTTCTTAAGCATGTGCTTCGCATCTCTCTTGCGGAACCATCACGTGTGATGGTGAAGGATAGTACACACCAAGGCTCGTAGGCACCTAGCCCTCCCTAGTAGTTATAAATACCACTTAACAATGGCCCCCATAACGTTTAGCTTGCCGTTATGGAGGCACAGCATCAGATATTACGTACGCTTCGGGCTTCGGAGTCGGCCTTGTTGGCAACGCTGGGCGCGCTAAGCGGCGAGAGCCGGACCGCGATCAGTGGTATTGTCTGTGAGAAGTTCGGATTCTACGATGCGCGCGGCCGTCCGCAGCGGGCCGGCTGCATGAAGGCCCTTCGGACCCTGGAAGCCGAGAGCCGGATCTCGTTACCGGCGGCGCAGCGTTCGCTGAACATTGCAAGACCGCGTCTTGTGGATGCGCCGGTGGCGGAACCGGTGGAGGTGCCCGAGCGGGTGAACCAGCTCCAGGATCTTGAGATCGTTTGCGTGAGGAGCGCGCAGGATCGTGCGATCTGGAACACCCTGATGGACCGGGAGCATCCGCAGGGCGTTACGACGTTTGCGGGCGCGCAGTTGCGTTACTTGTTCAAGAGTGCGCACGGGTACCTGGGCGCGATCGGGTTCTCCGCCTCTGCCCTGTATTTGAAGCCTCGGGATGCGTGGATGGCCTGGACCGATGCGCAGCGCAGCCAGATGCTTTATCGCGTGGTGAACCTGAGCCGGTTTTTGATACGTCCCCGCGTGCGGTGCAAGAATCTGGCCAGCTACTTGCTGGGGCGGGTGTTGCGACGACTGCAGGCAGACTTCCAGGCGCGTTACGCGTATGTGCCGTACCTGGTGGAGACGTTTGTGGGACCGGATCAGGAAGGAACGTGTTTCAAGGCTGCCAACTTCCGATATCTGGGGACCACGCAAGGGCGGGGCCGTCACGCGCCTGTCAATGTCTGCACCCGATCAAAGAAGAAAGTATACGTTTACGAACTTGCGCGCGACTGGCGCGAGAAGCTGGGCGTACCGCATGTGGAGCTTCATCCCCGGCTGGAGGTGGGCGCAGGGCTCGACGGTGCGCATTGGGCCGAGCAGGAATTTGGAGGTGCGCAGCTGGGCGACCGGCGGCGCAGCGCGCGTCTGGTGAAGAGCGCGACCTTACTGGCGCAAACCATGGGCAGTCCCATAACCGCTGCACCGCACTGGGAGCCGGCGGCCATACGGGGGTTTTACCGCTTTATCGAGAAGGCGGACGAGCTGGGGATTACGCCCAAGAAGATTCTGGCGCCGCATCGCCAGCGCACGATAGAGCGGATGCGGACACAAGAGATGGTATTGTGCGTGCAGGATGGCACGGACATCAGCTACAGTACCCGTCCGCAGTGCGACGGTCTCGAAGTCATTGGCCGCAACCAGACGACGGCCCAGGCGCAGGGCGTGCATCTGCATGCGACGCTGGCCTTGAGCAAGGATGGGTTGCCGCTGGGCGTATTGCGGTGTGCGTACAAAAAGCGCAAGGGCGCGCACGCTGCGAAGACGCAGCAATGGATTGATGGCCTGGGCGACATCGAGGCGGCGGCACAGACCCTGCCGCGCAAGACGCGTGTGCTTTGCGTGATGGACCGGGAGGCCGATGTGTTCGCCATATTTGCAGCGCAGCGCGCGCTGAAGCGGACCCACGTGTTGGTGCGGGTAAAGGTGGATCGGCGCCTGGAGGAAGGCGAGGCGCGGTTGTTCAAGGTGATGCGCCGGCCCCCCGGCGGGTGTCTTGGAATTGTCTGTGGCGCGTTTGAGTCGTCGCGCGAAGTCGGGGCGTGTAACCCACGAAGGCCGGCCGGCCCGCCATGCCCGTATGGAAGTGCGCTTTTGCAGGGTCACGCTGCCTGCGACCGGGGACGCCTCGCAAGACCCGGTGCGCGTATCGGCGATCCACATCAGAGAGATTGCACCGCCGGAAGGGGCAAAACGTATCGAATGGTACCTGCTGACCACCGTAGAGGTGACTACGCTGGAACAAGCCCTGGAGATGGTGGGATTCTACGCGCTGCGCTGGCGTGTGGAGGACATCTTCCGGATACTCAAGAGCGGATGCAAGGTGGAAAAGTTGCGCATGCAACAGGCGTCGCTACTGCACAACATGATCACGCTTCACTTGGTAACGGCCTGGCGCATCATGCTGATGACGCTGCTGGGTCGCGCGGTGAGCGAGCTGGAAGCCGACGTGCTCTTCACCGATGCAGAGCTGGAGATGCTGCGGGTGTACTCCCGGCGCTACAGCCTGGTCGAACTCACAAATCTGGCCTCGGCGATTCTGCTGCTGGCGATGATGGGGGGCTACATGAACCGGAAGCATGATCCTCCTCCGGGACACACGGTCATGTGGCGTGGGTACGGCCGGTTGCAGATCCGGGCGATTGCGTACGAGGAGCTGGGGGCGTTTTATGACCTGGTGGAGCGTCCGCCCCCAGAGCGCGCCATCTCGCTTCACGCTTCCGCGCGCAACCACGCTTTCTTCACATTCCGCCAAAGATGGTGTCGCCATGGTATGTCCATGCGACGCGTTGATCAAGCAGATCATACACTACCGGTGAGGACGCCTCAACAAGACGACAGCGCAGGCCCCCATGGCAAAAGCAAGGAAGCAACCACGACGATCTACGCTGAATCCACCGCCAACATAAGCGGCGCTACGTCGCACTATCCTCGTCAGAAGCGCCAGACAGGTCCCTTGTTAAGTCCAAAGTGTGAGTAATGGGGAGACCTAGCCTGGCATAGTAGGACTGTACGTCAAGCGATTATCACATCCTTTTTTCAATGTCTTGACCTATGGAGAAGCAACCGGGCGTCTTCGACGGTGAATCACTGATGAATGTCAATAGTCTTTACCGGCCAGCGACAATTAAAAGTATCAGTTTGTTGAGGGTGAGGAGGGGGACGCGCGCCTGGGGCCGGCCGGCCCCAGGCGCGGGACCGATTCATTGGAAAAGGGCCTCTTTCGCGATCTTCAGTCTCCAGGATTGGTGCGGGCCAGCACGCAAACGTCAGGTGATCGAGACCTGGTCGGGTGGACGAAGAATGTGGCTACCGCGCCAGGTTCGCCGCCTCCACCGCGACAACCTCCGCTGGGTTGCCTGCGGGGGCGGCCATGCGTGCCGCCACCGCCTCCTGGTCTATCGGTCCATTGTTCTCCAGAAGCGATTGCAACGCGGCCTCTACCTCTACCTCGCTGCGGAACGCCGCCAGATGTAGAATGCGTAGATAGGCTGCATATTCCAACGTAAATCGTCCACTCATTCCGACGCATTTCGTCCACACGTCTCGATCGAATTCGTCCGATTTGACCGGTCTGCCAAGATGGCAGACGTGCCTGGGTGTAGCACGCTCCACCGGGTCATTGCGCGGCGGAGCGTTTTCTTTTCGACTGGTAAAGTGCCCTCTTCTTTCACTAGTCGAGAGGCGCCAAATGCCAAAGAGACGAACCTCAATGCCTGTACTGTCGGACGTGCTTCGCCTGTCCATAGAGTCCAAGCTGAGTGCGCGGGCTGTCGCCCGGTGCTTACAACTGGCTCATAGCACGGTCAACGACTACCTTCGCCGTGCCAGGAAGGCGGGTCTGACCTGGCCGCTTCCAGAGAGCATGACCGACGGTGAGCTGAAGGCGTTACTATACAACAGGCCTACCCGGGATGCACCCGTGCGGCCGCAACCGGATTGGCAGATCATTGACCTGGAGCTCAAGCGTAAAGGCGTTACGCTGGTGCTGCTGTAGGACGAATACAAACAACAGCTTCTGGACGGGTATGGGTATAGCCGCTTTTGCGACAATTATCGTAGCTGGAGCAAGCAGCGGGAGGTGGCCGTGCCCATGGAGCATCCTGCTGGCCACTCCCTCTTCGTGGACTATGCCGGGCAGCAGATGCAAGTGATTGACCCTGCTTCCGGCAAGGAGCGTATGGGGGAGGTCTTCGTCGCGGCGCTCGGCTTCTCCAGACACCTCTATGCCGAGGCCATGTGGTCGCAGAAGATCGCGGACTGGATTGGGTCTCATCGTCGCGCGTTCGAGTTCTTCGCACAGTATCTGGTCTGCGAAAACCTGAAGAGTGCGGTTCGCAAGGCGCATCGATACGATCCGGACATCAATCCAATTTGCCAGGACTTTGCCACCCATTACGAGCTGGCGGTGGTGCCTACCCGGGCGGGTCAACCTAGGGATAAGTCACTAGGCGTACATAGTGTGGATGGAATGTCCCACTCAGGCGACATCGGAATCTACATTGTGCAGACTCTTGACTACGTGACGAATGCTTGCGCTTCAATTTCGACCAACAGCCTTGCATCAATTAGGCGGGCAACCTCGACCATCGTGCAGGCCGGCTGAGTTGATCCAAAGACCTCGCCATGCGCTCGTCCCACTGCCTCGGCTTGCGCGGTGATGTCCGTCACGAAGATGCGCGTTCGAACAACATCGCAAAGGCGCGCGTCCGCCTCTTCCAAGGCCGATTTGATGATAGCCAGAATGTGCTTGGTCTGCTTGTACGCATCGTGGGGCGCGACCACATCGCCACGTTCATCAAGCGCCGCAGTGCCGGAAACAAACACATGCGGACCAACACGCACGGCGCGGGAATAGCCTACCGATGATTCCCACGGGGCCCCACTATGCACAAGCTGTCGGAGCACTGCTAGGGTACCTGTGGAGAGACTAGTCGCCGTGCAGACACGATCACGAAAGCCCCGCAAAGGAGCACAGCGATGGCTTGCTGCATCGCTTCCGGCGATATTGGAACGCCGTCGGTGAAGCGAAGCGCTTCCAGGATGGCGTCAAGACCGACGGCGATGATCGCAAGGGCGATCAGTACCGACAGCCAGAGAAGGTGGCGGTGCCAGTAGCGAGCCTTCAGCAGCACCACCCCAATGAGCAGGAAACCCGCCCCGAACAGTGCGGGAGAGGAGAAAGCGAGTGTAGCGCCAGCTACCAGTGCCCACGTACCTACGCCCAGAATCGTAAGCACGCTTCCAAGTACAAGAACACTCTTCGCCGTAGAGCTTCGTGGATCCATGTGCCGAATTCTTGCTTCCATGTAAACGCACAGGGAGCCAGATGTGGCGCACGGATCTACGAAGGGCACGTGAATTACGGCGAGCTCATACGCCTAACTACCCAAAGGGTGAAGGATTAGATCCTGTTCGGCAGGCTTCGATCCACTTGCAGGGCCATACGCCCACCCAAAGGCACTTGAGCCCTTGAGTGGGCGTAGCTGTCATGTACGGCGTGCATCACTCGTTTAGCGTCCTGTGCTGCACTAATTACCGTCAGGAGCTAGTCGCTACAAAGTGACGAAGCGCTCCAGACGTGCAAGCTCATTGTCGTCGACGTACTTGCCTATCTCGCGCCGAAACTGTGCCATATCTGTATAGGGGCGGTACTCCTTGAATTCCCGCAACATGCGGTTACCGACACCGGGGATGGCAAGTATGTCCTCGTCAGATGCGCTACTCAAGTTGACCGGAACAAACACGTACTGCTCCAGGCGCGCAACCTCTTCGTCGTCGACGTACTTGCCTATTTCGCGCCGGAACTGCTCAATGGCGATGTACGGGCGATACTCTTCAAACTCGTGCGCCATGCGCTCGCCCACGCCCGGGACGAGCAGGATCTCCGCTCTTGAGGCCGTGTTTAGGTTGATAGGGATGCTGACCATGGTAAACAACTCACGGGTCGCTTCATCACCCAAAGTCGGCTCCAAGGCCTCGTGCAAGGCAGCGAGCGTCAAGAGCGGCCGTGCAGCAATTATCGCAGAGGCCGCCGCCTTGTCAATAACTGCTTCGAGATCCTCGCGCGTAGCGAGATTCGCATTCAGCATGGGGGGAGATTCGGGCGCCGCTTCCAATGTGGCCTGCGGCTCGGCCGCCTCAGTTGTCGGGGGCTCCTCCGGTGATCCTACGCATGCGGCGAGCAGGGCTACGAAAACAACGGCGGACAGTGTTCTAAGTATCATGAGTCGCTTTTGGACTGGTGAAGAATATGGTAGATCAGGCCCAATAGCCCAGTGTAGATCATCATGGCTGGTGCCAGTGTCGGCGTCGCTCCGCGAAGGGCCTCCCAGAACAGGGGCAACTCCTTCATGGTGGGGTGCATTTCCATCTCAAACGCCACGTTCCCCCGGAAATGGAGTGCCAAGCCCGCCAGTCCCACAAGCGCAAATGCCACCATGGTACCCGCAAAGACACGGACACTGGCGGGAGACTGTCGTGCTACGCGCCAGGCTATTGCAGGTAAGGCAACAGCCACCATCGCTAAGGGTAGCCACTGGACGGTGGACTCATAGTGGCCCAAAAGCAGAAGTTCCACACCCGTTCCGACCACGGCTAGAACCAGGACCAGCAGTAACAGGCGCCGGGCTAGAGTGAGCATCCATCGCTGGAGACAGGGAGCGGGCTATTCGTAGCGCAGCGCATCGATAGGGTTGAGCGCAGCTGCCTTTCTGGCCGGGTAAAATCCGAAGAAGATTCCCACGCCAGCCGAGAATATCAGTGCAATGGCCACAGTTTCCGGGGAAATACTCGTGCTCCAGCCTGTAAACCGGCCCACCAGTGAGGCGCTGCCGAACCCGATTGCAACCCCCAGCATGCCACCAAGCATGCTCATCACGATGCTTTCCACCAAGAACTGCGTCAGCACATCACGTCCGCGTGCGCCAATTGCCATTCGAATGCCTATTTCGCGTGTTCGCTCGGTCACCGAAACGAGCATGATATTCATTATGCCGATGCCACCTACGAGCAGCGAAATAGACGCGATGGCGGCCAAGAGCATCGTCATCACCTCCGTAGTGCCTTGGGCAGCATCTGCGAGATCGTTCTGGTTGCGCACGGTAAAGTCATTGTCTTCCCATTCCGAAAGGTTGTGCGACTCCCGCATGATGGCGGTAATCTCCTCTTGGGCACGCGGGATATCGCGGGGCGAAGGAGTGCTCGCCATGATCTGAAATATGCGGCTCCAGCCGCTCAGCCGGGTCTGTACGGAGGTGTAGGGCGCCAGGATCACGTCGTCCTGGTCATTGCCGTCCGGGGTTTGCCCCTTCGGTTCTAACACACCCACGACCTCTACCGGCACGCGGCCTACCTGAATGCGCCGGCCGACCGGATCTTCTTCGGGGAAAAGACGCTCGGCGACCGTGTGGCCGAGCACTACTACGCGCCGCTGCGACCGCACCTCGCTCTGATCAAAGAAACGGCCATATTTCAGGTCCCAACTCCGAGTTACCATATAGTCTGGGGATACACCGTTGATGGATGTGCGCCAGTTGCCGCTTCCGCCAATGACCTGGGTGCGTGTCCAAACCACGGGCGAGACGGCATTTACGAATATGCTTTCCCGTCGGATCTTATCTGCATCGGCGACGGTAAGGCGGTTATAAGACTGTGCGCCTCTGCTGACGCCGCCCGAGGCGCTGGCGCCCGGCGTTATCACGATGAGGTTCGTACCCAGGTCGTCGATCTGGCTCTGAATCTGAGACTGCGCTCCCTGGCCAATGGCCACCATAACAATTACGGCCCCTACGCCGATGACGATGCCGAGCATCGTAAGGAGCGTACGCATCTTGTTTTTGAGGATGCTCTGCGAGGCGACCTTGATGAGTGTTGATCCTTTCATAGCTGCGGCTCGGGTTCTGGATCCGAAAGCTTGGTGAGTTCGTGTGCGGCATCGCGCCGGCTTGCCACGAGTTCGTTGCGAATGACGAGGCCGTCACGCAGTTCAATAACGCGATGCGCACAGGCGGCGATATCGCGTTCGTGGGTTACCACGAGGATGGTGATTCCCTGCGCATTGAGCGCCTGAAAGAGTCCCAGGACCTCAATGGATGTCCGGCTATCCAGATTGCCGGTTGGCTCGTCCGCAAGGACGATGGCGGGGGAAGACACGAGCGCCCGGGCAATGGCCACACGCTGCTGCTGCCCACCGGAAAGCTCGTTTGGCTCATGGTCCATGCGGTCACCAAGCCCCACACGTTCGAGCGCTTGGCGTGCCAAATCACGCGCCTTGACCTTGCGTCCGGTACGGTCATAAAGCAGTGGCAACTCAACGTTTTCCAGGGCCGTGGTGCGAGCCAGTAGATTAAAGCCCTGAAATACGAATCCGATTTTCTGGTTGCGAATGTCGGCGAGCTGATTCTTGGACATTTTCTCTACCTGAGCGCCATCCAGATAGTAGGTCCCGGTCGTTGGGTAGTCCAGGCACCCGACAATATTCATCAAGGTGGACTTCCCGGAGCCTGAAGCTCCAATGATCGCAATCATCTCCCCGCGGCGAACGGTAAGGTCTATGCCGCGAAGCGCATGTACCTTGGTCTTGCCCATGCTGTACACTTTGCATACGCCTTGCGTACGCATTACCACATCACTTGCCATCATGGTAGGATTAAAAGCCGCCGGGTCGCCTGCGGCTACGATTCTGCTGGAATGGATTCAAGGACCGTCCGCTTTCCTGCACTTGGGTGACGCTGGCGATGATCTCCATTCCCGGCTCTAGTCGCCGCGAAACGATTTCCGTCATCGTACCGTCCGAAATGCCGGTGCGGACGGGCGCCATGGAAAGTGCGCCCACGTCATCGAGGAACCATAGCATGGCAAAGTCGCTTGCGCCCCCGCCAAAGCCGCCCGCTCCTCCGCCCTGGCCGACGAATCCACCGGTGCCTCCACCTGCCCTGCCTGAATTGGAACCGTCACCCCGCACCTGTGCGGAATCACCGCGTGCTTGCCGCCGCTCTTCCATCTGATCCCGCAGTTCCGCCATCATGGATTCGGTGGGACGGAACCGCAATGCCGAATTGGGGATCTTCAGCACATTGTCGGCAGTCTCGATAAGGAAGTCGACCATGGCGGTCATGCCCGGCAGCAGTCGGCCGTCGGGGTTGTCGACATCAATCGATACCGTATAGTTGACCACGTTCTCCAGCGTGGTCGATTGGAGCCTTACCTGATGAACTACGCCCATGAAACTCTCTTCGGGGTAGGCCTGTACCGTGAAGCGTGCCGCCTGTCCTTGCTTAATCAAGCCGATGTCACTTTCGTCTACAGCAGCCAGAATCTCCATGCTGGAGAGGTCCTGGCCGATGAGAAACAGCTGCGGAGCAGAAAAGCTGGCTGCAACAGTCTGTCCCACATCGACGTTGCGCTCGATGACAGTCCCGGAAACGGGCGCATAGATCGTGGCATAATCCATATTCAGCTCAGCGCGTTCCAGGCTGATCCGTGCGGATTTAGTAGAGGCAACGGCAATATCCAGGTTGTACTGGGCTTGGTTAAACTCAACTTCTGTTACGACCTTCTTCTCGAACAGCGACTGCAGACGTGTGAATTCGCGCTCGGCCTGCCGAAGCTGGGCTTCGTTGCGCTCTACGTTTGCCTGCGCGTCGCGCACGGTGCTGGTAAGGAGCGTGGTATCAATGCGGGCGACAATCTGACCGCGCTCTACATTGTCGTTGAAGTCCACGTAGATTGCCGAGATAATACCGGATACCTGCGTACCTACCTGCACGGTAGTTATTGGATTCAGCGCACCAGTACTTGCAACGACCGACTCAAGGTCGCCTTGCTCCAGAGTGACAAACCGGTACGGACTCTCGACTGCTTCAGGGCCCCGAGTGAAGTACCAGAATGCGGTACAGCCGAGCGCGGCGATGACCAAGATGAGTGGCACTATCTTCTTCATAGGTAGTATCGGGTCCTCAAAGGGAGATTATAGTTATCGATTTCGCCGGTCGCTGCGCTTACCGTTCCGTCTGCTGCTGCGATGCTGATCCCCCAGTTCGCGATTAACCCAGTCGTCCAATTCTGCTTGCTGCTCTGACGTAAGCACAGTCCTGAGACTGGCAACCATGGTGTCACGCTGGGTCTGAAACAAATGGCCACAGGTTCTGCGAGCGTCGCGAAAGCGGTCTTCCGAATCCTCAACAACGGCCCGAATCTGGCTGCGTTGGACCTCGTCTTCCACTCGTATCACGCCTTCCACCATCCGCATCATGCCGCCGATTTCCCGCGCCATTCGTAGCTGGGCTGCCCGGCGGTTTTGCAAGACGCTGGTTCCAGATGCTCCCAAGAGCACGCCCAGTACAAGGGTAGTAACCAGGAGCAGCAGTGACTTACGACGGGGTTTCATGGATTCGCAGGAAACACGGTCTCCAGATCGGCGGCAAAGGCTTCGGACAAGGTGACCGGCTGAAGACCTAGCATGACCTCGGCAGTTGTTGATGTGGCACTGTAGGTGCTCCGGAATGTGATGTTGTACGCGGCCAGGGATGCAGTAACCAGCAGCACGGCCACCACCACAGGGCGGAAGAGGCGCAGCAGCGAGCCGTAGAGTACTTGTTCGCGGTGCGCACTACTTCTGAGTTGACGCACCACGCGCTCGGCCAAAAAGGGTTGCGCCGTGCGGGTAGCCGTGCACTCTTGTAGGAGCGAACGCACCTGCTCAAGAGCCGCAAGCTCAGCGCGCAGCGCTGGAGACTGCGCCACCGCCTGACGGGCAGCGGTGTCGCCCGACAGGGCTGCATCCAATAGTCTATAGGCAGATCGCTCACGCATCGTCATTTCTCAGATGTTGCAGCGCTGTTCGCAGCACTTTCGAGGCGCGGCTCAGCCGCGAAAGTACAGTTCCCGCCGGAATTTCCAGAATTTGCGCGGTCTCACGTGTGCTGTAGCCCTCAATGAGGCGCAGAACCACGACTGATCGGTGGTGCGGCCTTAGTGATTGAATTGCCTGTTGGACAAACGCTGCGCGGTCAAAGTCCGCGACTGCAGGCTGCGCGCGCTGCTGCGCGGCTACTGCCGCCGGGTTTTCCATGCTGGTGAAGAACAACTGGGTCCGCTTGCGACGACGTATTGCATCCAGCGAGCGGTTGATTGCGATGCGCTTGAGGTAGGTGCGTGGCGCGGCGTCTCCGCGAAAGCGGTGCAGCGTACTAAAGAACCGAATGAACACTTCCTGCACTACGTCGTTAACCTCAACGTTCTTGCCCAGCATTGCTGCAACGGTCCGGGTGATGGCATCTTGGTTGCGCTCAACAAGCATTCTAAAGGCGTGCATGTCCCCGTCGCGGGCAAGAATAACAAGCTCTTCATCGCTCAGAGGCGGAGCGTTCACGTAGCAACGAGATGGGCAGTCACCGCTGCACGGTCACCGTGCGGCAGTACTAACCGTGATCAAGGTTGTGTTGGTTCTGCCATCCTCATGCCCATCATCTGCCGCCGCAGGCGATCTCCATCGTTGGAAGGCCCAATTTCCAGTGGCTTCCTGTGAGAGGGGTGCCTCGCTTTTCGCACAAGAATGGCAACGAACTGGCAAAACCAATGCCATGGTACGAACAACACGACGGGGCGTTCGCCAGCATCACGGGTACCGAACGGTCGTTCAAGGGTCTTGCCGTCAGCGTCGCGGCCCGCGTTGGCGACTGGTGCGCCGCACCTTCATAAACGCCGCGTACTTCTCCATCTGCTCCTCGGAAAGGAGCTCGGCTAGGGCCTTGCTGGTTTCTTCGTCGATTGCGCCAATCATCTGGCGCATACTTCCAAAATCTTCACCACTGCTGCGGCTGGCGCGCATTTTTGTTCTGAGATCCATGACCTTCTTACTGCGGGTCACGAGCACTTCGCGCACTTTATCGGCTACGTCGCCCTCCAGCCCCAGGTGAACTATGATGGTGTCGGTTTCGGCGTCCATCCGCGCTTGTGCGGCTGTGGGATCGACCAGCTGTCTGTTTTGTGCGTGTACCGCATGCACACACATGATGCAAAAGGCCATCGCCAAGAAGGCCAAAAGGGGTTTCCTGCCAGTAGTGAGCATGGTACTTCGGGTGGCTAGTTCGAAATGGTTAGACGTCGCTCGGCGGCGATTCATTCCACGGCCGCAGGATCATTTCATTGAGGCGTAGCCGGTTATCCATCCCTGTTGTAAGTTTTGGGCCTATACGTGCGAAACCACCGAAATGTATGGCATTCAAAGGAACCATCGGGATCTTGACGGGCGGCGGCGATGTGCCGGGCCTTAACCCGGCGATACGCGCGGTCACCGTACGGGCGATGCGGGAAGGATACCGAGTCGTAGGTATCCGCCGGGGCTGGGCTGGACTCGTGGACTTGATTCCGGATAGCGAGGCGGACAACTCCAGCAACTATCAGGACCTTTCCGAGGACATCGTAAATCCGGCGGCACGCACGGGTGGGACGTTCCTTCATAGTTCACGGACGCGCCCGAGTCATTTGCCAGCCGCAAACGTCCCGGCCCACTTGCGGGAGTCGTACACGGCAGAAGTAAACGATGTTACCGCCGCCGTGCTGGACAACATCGATTATCTCGGGCTGGACTTCCTGATTCCTATCGGCGGCGATGACACGCTCAGCTACGGCTATCGCCTGTACAAGGAGGGCGTAAAGGTGGTGGCGATCCCGAAAACGATGGACAATGACGTACCTGGCACGGACTATTGCATAGGATTTGGGACCTGTGTGACGCGAACGATTGAGCTTGCACATACGCTGCGCACATCCGCGGGCTCGCACGAGCGGTTTCTGGTCATTGAGGTTTTCGGTCGGTACGCCGGCTATTCTGCGTTGCTGCCGACGATGGCGGGCGCTGCCGACCGGTGCGTCATTCCCGAGGTGGACTTTGACATTGAGCAGCTGACTGAGCTTCTGGTCTACGATCGCAACAGGCGCGGCAGCAAGTACTCGGTCGTGCTAGTCTCTGAAGGTGCCAAGATCAAGGGAGACGACTCCATGTCCTTTTTGGGGACGGAAAAGGATCAGTATGGCCATGCCAAGCTGGGCGGGATCGGGAATCGGGTTGGCGCCGAGCTTAAGCGGCTTTCGCCCAAGTACAACCAGGGCAAGCGTATAAACGTCGTTAACCAGCGTCTGGGCTACCTGGTGCGGTGCGGAGCTCCCGACGCGCTGGACTGTATCGTGCCGATGGCCTTCGGTAACTTGGCGTTAGATCTCGTTCTGGAGGGCAATTCCGGGCAGTTGGTGAACATCCACGACGGCATCTATGGTAGTACGTCTTTGGAGTGCATCAACGCCCCGCATAAGGTCGTGGACATCGAGCGATTCTATCATGCAGAGCGATTGCGACCCAGCTACCTTTCCTTTGACAACGTTCCGCTCTTTGTGATTACGGCGGACTAGCGGGGCATTCTTGGGTAATATGCGTGTTTGCGGGGTATTCCGGTACAGGACCTTGTACTGGAGACCTATGAACATCAAGCGTATTCTGGCTGCAGCGCTGCTGCTGGCCCCGGGCGGAGTACTTGCGCAGGAGATTGCGGTCAAATCCATTCCGGTTGCTACGGGCAGCCAGTTTCTGCTCTATCCGTCGGAATATGCTTCCATGGGCGGTGTCGGCATCGCGCTGGAAGATGCGCTGGGGGACCCATACGACAACCCTGCCAAGGGTGTGAACATTCGCAAGAATTACTTTGCAAGCACGCCGCAGTACTACAGCATCGGTGCCACATTGAATTCAAGAGGGCGCGGCACGCGCACCTTGCCCGTTGGTGCCCTAGTACGCAACGGCCGCTACTTTGGAGGTTTCACGCTGGCGTGGCAGGAGATGCTTCGCCGGCAGGCCCCTGCGTGTTGCAGGTTTGATTTGGGCAATGATAGAAACGCTTCCGTACGCGCAGTGCCGACCAAGCCTGTACCCCGCAACAACCTGTATCTCTCCATAACCGGTGGCGTCGAATTGCAAAAAGGGCTGAGCTTGGGATTTAGTGCATTTCGTGCCAATCTGAATGGGTTGGAGGGTGTCCAGTTGCTTTACGGGCAGGGCGACGACGTGGATCAGGATGGCAGCATGCGTACTTACAAGCTTGGTCTCTACCAGAAGTGGCCGGATGGTCGCACCGCCGAGGTCGTTGCGCAGCATCATCGGTTTCAGATGACGCATGCGATGATCCCGGCAGAGTTGGCACCGCAGTTCGCGGCCAGGGAGCGGCTTGAGAAAGACGAAACGAACGGCGTAGCGGTTCGCCTGGGTTACACGCAACCGATGTCGCAGGGATGGACGGTGGGTGCTCGCCTGGTCGGAGACTGGAAGACTCACCCCAAAATCCCCAACTACGACTTGATGCAAATCCCGCGCGATCCTGGTAACACGTCTGCCTATAACGTCGGCATCGGATTTTCGCGCGTTCTAGAGGAGACGACGTTTGGCTTTGAATTGATCTACGAGCCTATATGGAGCCATACGTGGGCCAACGCGGAAGAGGACATCATCATCAACGACGAGCCTACCGGCATCAAGGCGGGTGACATGACGGTGGAGAACTATTTCCGCTTCCATAACAGCATGATGCGCGTAGGGATTCGTAAAGGTGGCCGCTTGAATTTCGGTCTTGGTTTGAACCTGCACCTGTTCCGCTACAGGCTGGAGCAGGAGAACTTTGTTCAGCGCTCAAAACGTGCGCTGAAGGAAGCATGGGGCGAGTGGACCTGGACCGCGGGGCTCGGCTACAAGTTCACCGGATTCAGCCTTCAGTACCTGAGCATCATGACTCATGGAACAGGCCAGCCCGGCTTGGCACAATCGAGGGTTGGCGATTCCCAGGGCTTTTTGGGCGCAAACGCCAGCTTTATTTTAGCCCCCGCAGGTGCCTTGGTTCTTAATGACGCCCGTGTTTGGACGCACCGGTTATCGCTGCTGATTCCGTTGCCTGAGTAGACAGCTTCCGCCAGACAGGCGGCAAAGTGAAGTCTATTGATGTGTCCGTATGCCTACTGCCCTTTATTGTGGCGATGAGCTGTACCTCGGGCGTATATGACCACGGGCGCCGTGCCCGGGTAATGCCGCGCACGCCCGGGATGCTCTAGAACGGTCCTCGTTCTACTTTGCCTCTGTATGGCCATTCAGGCGTGAGTTCATGTGGATGCTACCCGCTGGCTGGCTGAGCCGCCATTCGGGGCGAGTTTAGGGGCATTGCTTGTCCGGTTCCGTAGCACTCGAGGCCACCTGCACGCAGCAAGCGCGGTACGAGGCAATTCATGTTCCTGCCACTGGCGTCCAGGACCATGCAGGTTAGGCCACTTCCCGCAACCCAAAACGCACGCCCTTTTTTCTGGCACGGCTCTTGCCAGCCGCAGGTTGCACCTGAAAGCAGACTTCGTGTTTTAGGAATACTGTGAAAAATTTCTCCACGTTGAAATAGAAGCGCTTTTAGTAGCCTGATATTTCCAGATATTCTGTCTGTGAGCCTTACGTTTGAGCGGTCTTGAACGCGATTCACCATTAAGACTTACGCTACCCATGATTATGCGCGTTTTGCTGTTGCTTTTCGCTTCAGCTCTGGCGGTACCGGGTGCCTTTGCCCAGGAGGCCTCCATTTCGGGTGCAGACACATCCTGGATGCTGGTGTCGACAGCACTAGTGCTGCTCATGACGCCCGCTCTGGCCTTCTTCTACGGGGGTCTGGTCCGTTCGAAGAACATGCTCAACACTCTGATGATGAGCTTCGTGGCGCTGGGCATAGCCAGCGTGCTGTGGGCGCTCGTCGGCTACTCGTTGGCCTTTGGACCCGGTAGCACCTTCATCGGCGATTTCTCAATGGTGTTCATGAGAGGCGTAGGACTTGAACCCAATGGTACGATTCCGCATCTGCTGTACCTGGCGTACCAGGGCACCTTTGCGGTCATCACGGCAGCGCTCATCTCCGGGGCGGTGGTCGAGCGCATGCGCTTTGTGCCGTATATGGTCTTTATCGCCTTATGGAGCCTTTTCGTCTACGCACCCGTGGCGCACTGGGTGTGGGGCGGCGGCTGGCTCCACGCAATAGGCGCCCTCGACTTTGCGGGTGGTGCTGTGGTGCACGTCAATGCCGGAATCGCGGCCGTCGTTGCAGCTATGGTGCTGGGCGCCCGCAAGGACTATGGCCAGGAGGCCATCCTACCGCACAACGTGCCCTTTGTACTTCTTGGCGCTGGCGTGCTGTGGTTCGGGTGGTTTGGGTTCAATGGCGGCAGCGCGTTGGCGGCCGATGGCATTGCCGCTCTGGCGCTGGTTAACACGATGTTAGCGCCGGCGGCCGCGCTGATAAGCTGGACGGTTTTGGACTACATCGTTACGCGAAAGGTCACGGCTGTTGGTATCGCTACCGCTATAGTTGTCGGCCTCGTCGCCATTACACCGTCTGCCGGCTTCGTGTCACCGGTCTTCGCGCTAGTGCTCGGTGCCCTCGGTGCCGTGCCAAGCTACTTTATCATCCGCTGGCGGGTCCGCACTAGCGTGGACGACTCCTTGGATGTCTTTGCCGCGCACGGCGTGGGAGGAATCACCGGTGCGCTGCTCACGGGCGTATTTGCCTCGGCCGCAGTCAACGCTGGGGGTGCCAACGGGCTCCTGTTTGGCAATGCTGGACAGTTAGGCATTCAGGCTGTTTCTGTGTTAGCCGTAGCAGTTTACAGTGGCGTATTGACCTTTGTAATCCTGAAGGTGCTGGATCTGTTTATGAAGATCCGCGTGGGCCGCGACGATGAAGGATTGGGAATGGACATTGTCGCGCATGGCGAAGAGGCATACGCCGTCGGTGAAGGCGCGGTGCTGCTCAACCGTGATGATGTGCCCGCCAGCGCGAAAGGCAGTAGCGGAATGACCGTGTCCTGACAAGGTGCTTAGATCACTACATCAATGAAGCTAATCAAAGCAATCATCCGCCCCACAAAACTCACAGAGGTCCTTCGCGGCCTGTATGAAGCCGAGTTACATGGTATCACGGTTTCCCGGGTTCGTGGACACGGAGGTGAGGTGGAATTCGTGCAAACCTACCGCGGCACCACAGTGAAGATGGAGTTGCACGACAAGGTCATACTCGACATAGGGGTAACTGATGACTTTGCGGAGTCCACCGTCAACGTGATTCAGAAGTGTGCCCATACCGGGCAGGTGGGCGATGGCAAGATCTTTGTCATTCCTGTCGAGCGAGTAGTACGCGTGCGCACTGGCGAGACCGATGCGGCTGCCGTGACGCCGGCGAAATAGTGGGGCGGTCTGTCTGATCGCTTTGGCAGCAGGCAGGCCGTGTGCTACATCCTCAGGCCCGGGCTACCTCTTGGTATCTTGCCGTCGTGTCGGTTTTTCCCTCGCCCCTGCAAACAGCGGCGCGCGCATTTTTTCGTATAGCGCGAACAGGTGCTCAACCCGTTCTCGCTCGGAGCCGAATCCGCTCCGCCGATAGAGCCGGTCCACGGCGTGGTCCAGGGCTTGGTGTGCCCTGCGCAGGTTGGGCGGCATCAGGTCGGGATCGTAGAGATTAGCCAGGGTGGCGTCGGGATAGGCTTCTCGAGCGTCGAGTACGGCCTGCGCCAGTGGCTCGAGCATTGACAGGTCCGCTTCGCCAGTGCTGAAGCCAGGCGGGGTCGGGAAGGTGTTGTAGACCGTACCGATCGAAAAGCGATAGTCGCTCTTCAGCCTCCCGCCGACATGGCGCAGCCAGGCCATCTGCATGGCCGAGGTCAGAAGGGCGAACTCCACCAGCGTGGCATTTGGCAAAACTCGAACAAGATTGCTTGGAATAACCGGCGGCTCCAGCCACGCGACTGGCACATATTCCCTACGCTCGGAGCTGACCTCGGGAATAACCAGAAATGGCAACGTAGGGAGGACATTCACATGGTAAAGTTTCGGCGTTTTCGCCAGTTTCTGCGTAGGGCTACTCTTGCTGGCTTGCCTGTAGGCACCAACAGCGGCAACACGTTTACGAACGTGCGGCATATGGACTAACTCAGCCGGAGATGCACTATGTAGCGCAAGAATCCACCGCTCCTTTCCTTGCAGAAACTCTCTAGCCCCGACAAAGGGCCGCATTAGAGGCGCAGCATCCGGCTCGGCTTCTAGAAATACCGCGCGCTCTGTGGCATTGAAGATGTAGTTGCCTCCATCAATGGGTTTGGAACCGATTATCAGCTTCTTCATCCCGTTGATCGGCCGGCTTTCCTCTCGGACGGTAAGATGCGGGTTAGCTAGCCCACTCGCGTCGACTAGATAGGACGAGAGTGCGGTGTGGCGGGATTCCTCTGGTTCCCCGTTGATATCGGGATAGCTGAACAGTCGCTTCTTCGGCCGTACATTCTCTCGACGGTCGAGTCCAAGAATGACCACGTGGACATGCGCTTTACCACGCGCGTCCGATCCCCAAGCGAAGGTGCGGTGCGCGAACGCAATTTCCAGTCCGCACCGGTTGAATAGGATGGGCCATAGCTGCCCCACCTGCTGGCCCTGGGTTATCGAATTGGTGGCTACGAAGCCAATGCGGGCGTGGCCAGAGTTCACATATTTACCTGCTTTGATGTACCAGGCCGCCACGTAATCGAGCGTGCCGCCACTCCCACCCAGCGCCGCGATCCGGCGCACCTGTGCCCGCTGTGCCTTGGCCTGGAACTTCGCACCTGCGAATGGCGGGTTTCCTAGCACGAAGTCGCAGTCTGCCGCTGGCAGCAACTCCGCCCATTCCGTTTCCAGCGCGTCCCCGTGGATGATCGTCGGAGACTTCTCCAATGGGATGCGCGCAAAGGCCTGACCGAATTCAAGGCTCATCCGGTTGTTCATGATGTGGTCCATCATCCACATCGCTGTCTCCGCGATCCGGGCAGGAAATTCGCCAAGCTCAATGCCGTAGAACTGGTCCACGTCCACCACCGACAGCCAGCTGACATCCAGCTCTCCTTGCCTGCCTATGCCTGTGGCTTGCCGAACCTCGCGAACCACCTCAATTTCCAGCAGTCGCAACTCACGGTACGCGATGATGAGGAAGTTGCCGCAACCACAGGCTGGATCGAAGAAAGTCAGCCGGCCAAGCTTGGACTGAAACTGCTGAAGCCCGGCCAACCGCCCGCGTTTGCGTGCCTTCAGCCGGTTAAATTCGGCACGAAGGTCGTCCATGAACAGCGGTTCGACCACCTTAACCCGGGTTTAACATTTGCGGCCTCAATTCCGGCACAATTTGGCGCCCTTGCGAGGAAGATTAGGGACGATTCACCGCTTTGCCCCCACTATGACCTGTTTGTGGGCACATTATGTGCCTGATTTCCCCTCTTTGCCTCCGAGTTTACTCCACTTCTGAATATATCGTCTCGCTACTCGCCAATGTAGTGCCATAATCGTACTGGCGTGCTTGTTTACACGGCGACCGGTGACTATATTGGCATCAGGGCTATCCCAACCACGCCGTACACTACTGTGTTTATACGCCGCGCACTCACGCGAACCGGAGCGGACGGTACGCGCTACTACACCTTCCGGCTGTGTCAGGCCAAGCGGGAGGGAGACCGGGTGCGACAACGGACGCTGCTGAACCTCGGCGCACATTTCAAGGTCGATAAGAAGCACTGGCGATGTCTGTGCCAGCGTATTGAGACGGTGCTGATGGGGCAGCTCGAGCTATGGCCGGACTTGTCCGCTCACATCGAAGGCGAAGCGCAGCGCATCGCGGCCCTGTTGGCGGCGCGTGGCGCGGAGGTGATCGAGCATACCGACCGCAACGGGGCCGTGGCAGACTGGCGTGTGGTCAATGCCAACGCCATCAAGACGATCCGATCGCGTACGGTGGGCGTGGAGCACGTAGGGCTGTGGGCTATGGAGCAGTTGAAGATGCCCGCGCTCTTTGACAGGCTGCAGATGACCCCCTCCATGCGGCGCGCTGCCATTGGCAGCATCATCGGACGCTTGGCGCAGCCGGGCAGTGAACGGGCCACCAAGCATTGGCTGGAGCGCAACAGTGGCCTGGACGAGTTTGTGGGCGGTTCCTATGAAGCGATGGGACCCATGCACCTCTATCGGGCAAGCGACCTGCTCGTGCGGCATCAGCAAGCCATAGAGCAGCACCTCTTTACGCAGGCGCTGGATCTGTTTGCTGCGCGTCCAACGGTCACGCTTTACGATCTGACCAACACATTTCTGGAGGGTACCGGGGCCAACATAGACAAGGCAAAGCGTGGTCACTCGAAGGAGCGGCGCCGCGATTGTCCCTTATTGACCTTGGCCCTGGTCCTGGACGGGAGCGGCTTCGTACGCAAGAGCAAGGTCTTCGCGGGCAATGTGCGGGAGCACCGCACGCTAGAGGAGATGCTGGCGGTACTGCAAGCGGGTCCCGAGGCGCTCGTGGTGATGGATCGGGGCATAGCGACCGAAGATCGTATACAATGGCTGCATGCGCAGAAGTACCAGTACATTGTGGTCGCTCGGGAGCGCAGGCGGGTCTTTGATCCTGAGGCAGCGCAAACACTTACGACGGCCGGTGGTGAGCGTCTATCCCTATACCGGCAGGTACAGGACGACCAGGTGCGGCTCTATTGCTACTCTGCGTCCCGGGCTGCGAAGGAGCAAGCCATAGTGGCACGGCAGACCGCAGCGTTTGAGCAGGCCCTGAAGAAACTGTCCGACGGGCTCTCCCGCCCGCGCACGCATAAGCGACTCGAGGTGGTTTCTGAGCGCCTCGGGCGCCTGAAGGAGCGATACGGAGGGATAGGACAGCATTACGACATCACGGTGCAGCCTGACGAAAGCGGCAAGCGCGCGCACACGATTCAATGGGAGCAGAGACTGCTACCGGGGTCCATGGCGACGCATCCAGGCGTGTACTGCCTGCGAAGCAATTTGGTGAACTGGACCGACGAAGCGTTATGGCGCACCTACATCCGGCTCACCGACTTGGAAGCCGTGTTCCGAACCCTGAAGTCGGAACTGGGCCTACGACCCATCTACCACTCCACAGGCCTGCGCGCCGAAGGGCATCTGTTCATCTCGGTCATCGCGTATCAGCTCGTGCAGGTAATCCGTACTCGCCTGCGTAGCCGAGGGCTCTCCTCCAGTTGGACGACGCTTCGAAGCATCCTTCAGCGACAAGCGCGCACGACCAGTGTGTTCCCGTGCCGCGACGGGCGTACGCTCCATGTGCGCACAACTGCACAGCCCGACCCCGAGCTCCGGTCGATCTATGACGCCTTGGGAATAGATTACAAGCCCCTCTCTACGAAGAAGACCGTCGTCTGATCGGCAGTACTAAAAGTCCTTCCGAAGTCCATTGTAGTGCCAGAAGAGGCATTTTAGGGTGACGTATGTCCCTGAATATAAAGGACTTGTGAAAAGTGCATGGTAAACTTGGGTTAAGGATGTTCTTCTCCGTGGTGTAGTGCGCACCCTGTGCCCTGCGCTGCGCCGGGTCCATGACCGACTGAAACAGCGCCCCGAAAATGGCCGGGGAGATGCTTGACCAGTCAAAGCGGCAGGCATCCAGCAGCCTTTCGCGCATGGTGGCATTGAAGGCGGGAATTCGTAACGATCCTTCGAACAGAGCCCCGTTCACATAGGGAAAACTGGCCAGGTCCTCATCAAGTGACTTCTGGCGGTCGGGCTCTGGCGTATCAAGCACTTGGAATAGTTGCGATAGCCACAATCCGAGGTCGGCCCCGTCTTTGCTTGTGCGATCCTCAATGAAGTCAAAAAAGATGTCCCGTGGCTCGAAGACGCCGGTGTCATCTGCAAACAGGCAGAACACAACCCGCACCAGGAAGCGTTCTAGATCGTGGCCCCGATATCCTGAATCTGCAAGAGCGTCGTGCAGTCGCCCGACCAACTCGGCAGCCTTAATGTTGGCGGGGTCCTGATCGCGGAAGGCGCGCCGCTGCACGCCGACGATGAAACCGAATTCCTCGACATGGTCTGGCAGGTTCGCGAGTGCGAAGGCCACCGTTTTTCGCTCATCGAGATCATGAAGCTCAAACGTCTGGAAATCACTTACCAGAATGAATCGTGGGCGTTCGCTTTCTGGTAAGGCGTCGAAATACTCCCCGGCCTGGTCATAGGCGCGGCCAAGATCTCGTCCAGCACTCTTCTGCTCGACGATCAGCTTGCCCGGCCAAAAAAGATCGATGAATCCAGAGCTCTTGTCGAGCTTCGCAACATGCTGTTCGTACCGCGCGACGGTTCTTCGCTTGACGCCGAAGACTTCGAACAAGTCGTTGTAGAAGCTCTGCGTCTCTCCCTTCTCGTAGGCTGCATCCTGCCATTCTTTGGCGAATTTGGCGGCGCGGACGCGAATCTCGTTCCATGAGAGGCGACTCATATCAATGCACTCCAGCTGCGCACCATGCGTCGCGACTCGTATGCTGGCGCCACCAACAGTAATTCACGGCAAGATGGGACAGGCATGACGGCGTTTCGGGAGAATACTTGCATGTGCGATTGCGGGGATCATTGGTCCGCCCGATGAGCGCAGAGGCTTTCCACTTTGGTTGCTATCGCTCAAACTCCAGAAGGATGTGTCATCCAGCGCGAATCTGCTGCGTTAGTTGTGCAAGGTAAGGTGAACGCCTCCGGAAATACCATCGGGCCACTTGGCCCGCACATCGGAGCAGCTTAGTCTATGCCCCCCTTGCCTGCCCCAAGTACGAAGCTTCAGGTGGTCGCCACAATGGCTGGAGTCCTCGCGCATTCACACATCGGGACCAACGTCTTGAATGGATGCCTTGAGCTTGCAGCAAGGCCTTGTCACCGGAGTCCCGACAATTCCTTCTTCGATTCCGGTCCATTAGGTGGCGCAACGCCGTTTGCAAAGTGATTCAGTCAAGGGGCTTCCCCTGTCTGAAACAATGTGGCGTATTCCGGTGTTTTCCACTGCTGTGCGCCGATAGCTCTAGATGTTGGTGACCCGATGGACGTATTGTACTGGGCCTCTCTGGTAGTAGGCGGCGTCGCCGTGTTGGCCTCGATCTTTGGGGGTGGTGACGGGGACGCGGACGCAGAAATGGACCTTGATGCGGATGCGGACGCGGAAATGGGCACGGATTCAGGAGCGGGATGGGTCGACCTGTTCTCCCTGCGCACGGTGTTTCTCTTCGCTGCCTTCTTTGGCTTCTGCGGCGTGCTGTTGCCGCTGGCGGGGGTCAGTGAGTTGACACGGGCAGTGGTGTCGCTCTTGACCGGACTCGGAATTGGCATCGCGGGCAACTTCGTAATCAAACGTGTCGGCTATGAGCACGTGTCCAGCACGGTGACTGCAGAGGACCTCCGGGGGCGCACCGCGAAGGTGCTTATTCCGTTCGATCACACGGACAGAGGGAAAGTTTCACTCGTCGGCAAAGGCCAGCGCATCCATCTGGTTGCGCGCTCGTACGAAGGCGCGCACGAGACCTTCAATGCCGGCGACGAAGTGGTGGTGGTGCGTGTCGACGGCACCGTTGCCGAAGTAGTCAAGCCCAACTAGTGACGTACCCTAATAAAGCGCAAAATCATGGAAATGGGACTAATCATTGGCGGAGTACTCGTTACGGCGTTCTTCGTCATCCTCGGGATCATCAAGGCCAACACTTACCTGTGCCAACCAAATGAGGCGCTGATCTTTAGCGGCCGCAAGCGCGGACTCAAGGACGGTACGCGAGTGGGGTATCGCATCGTGCAGGGCGGCCGGGGCTTTCGCATCCCGATACTGGAGCGGGTCGATCGAATCCGGCTGAACACGATTCCTATTGATCTGACCGTGTCCAACGCCTATTCGAAGGGCGGCATCCCGCTTACGGTCCGTGCGATTGCCAACGTAAAAGTGGCTTCCAATGAGACCGAACTGGCCAATGCTGTTGAGCGCCTTCTTGGCAAAGACCTGTTTGAGGTTCAGACCATTGCTAAGGAAACGCTTGAGGGAAACCTGCGAGGCGTCCTCGCTACACTTACCCCGGAAGAGGTCAACGAGGACCGACTGAAATTCGGCAAAGAGCTCCTGGCCGAGGCAGATTCTGACCTCAGCAATCTGGGGTTGCAGCTGGATACAATGAAGATCCAGAGTGTGGAGGACGAGGTGGGCTACCTCGACGCAATCGGGCGGCAGCAGTCTGCACACATTATTGCCGCGGCCCGCGTGGCGGAAGCGGAGAAGAAAGAAATGTCCCGTCTGGCAGAAGCCAGTGCCGACAAGAGGATCGAGCAGGCCGAAAACGAGCTCCGCATCCTCAAAGCTAAACTCGCCGCAAAGGCGCGAGCGGAGGAAGCGCGCATTGAAGTGGCGGCCGATGTCGCGGAGGCCCAGGCCAAGCAGGAACTTGCGGAGGAAGAAGTCAAGCTCTCAGAGAAGCGTGCCCGCGCGGAAATTGTCGTGGTTGCAGAGGCGGAGCGGCTTGCAAAAGAAGAGATCGCCAAAGGCAACGCGGCGCGCATCCTGGAAGACGGGCGTGCGGAGGTTGACGTGCTTCGACAGAAACTGGTCCTTTGGAATGAGGCAGGGAACGATGCCGAGCGTCTATTCCTGATTCAGATGCTGCCGGACATCCTGACTCAGGTGGTTAAGACCGTTGACAGCCTCAAGATCGACAAGCTGACCGTGGTCGATAGCGGCCAAGGCGCTGGAGTGCCTGCGGTCTTCAACCAGATTGCAGGAGCGACCCCGGCGCTACTGGAAAGCCTTAAGGCGTCCACTGGGATTGACGTGGCGGGCATGCTGAGCCGCGCATCCGCAAATGCCGAGCAATAGGCCATGCCGGCTCGCATCGGCGGCGTGGCAGCTCACTCGCTGCTAACTGCGCTGCCGTCGGCGTCAATCACAACGATCGGGCCGAATGCGAGCGCGCGGAGCCGAGGCTCAATGGACGGGCGGTCTCCTACGACGACCCAAACCAAGCTTTCTGGCCTGATAACCTCTCGTGCGGCCGCGTTGACCTGCGCTACATCGAGTGCACGTACGCGCTGCGCGTACGTGTCGTAGAAGTCTTCAGGCAGGTTGTTTTGGACCATACTGATGAGTGAGTCTTCGACAGCGCTGCAGGTTTCCCAGCGGCCTGCAAGTGTAAGCGTTAGGCTCTGCTGCGCTTTGAGCACCTCATCGCCCGTGGGTGGAGCATCGCCCCTGATGCCACGCAGCTCGCTTAAGATCTCCTGCATTGACTCACTGGTCTTGTCGCTCTGAACGGATGCGAAGACGATGAATGGGCGCTGGCCTCGGGCAGTCACCACCACCGATTGGGCACCATAGCACCAACCCTTGTCTTCCCGCAGATTCATGTTGATGCGCGAGGTGAAGGAACCGCCAAGGATCTCGTTCATGGTCTCGATGGCTAGATTGTTCGGCACGTTGCGCGGCGGTGCTAGGTGTCCTGCAAAAACGATCGACTGCACCGAGCCCGGACGGTCGACCAGGTACACGGACGGTGCGTCGTGGTGATCCACCGAATCGATGTTTTTGTCTGGCGCAGAGCCGTTGCGCCAGTCATGGAATCGAGCCTCAAGTAGAGGCACCACCTCTTCAACGGTGGTGTCGCCCACGATAACAAAGGTGGCGCTGTCAGGCCGAAACCACGTTTGATGGAATGCCACCATGGACTCGCGGTCCAGGCGCATAACTGAGGCCTCGGTTCCACTGCCGGTCAACGGCAAGCTGTATGCGTGCCCATCACCATACAAGAGCTTAGGAAAGACGCGCAGCGCCATGGCAAGAGGGGAGGCCTTCTCACTCTGAATCCGGGCAAGTCGCTCTTGGCGGACCCTGTCGAATTCTGCCTGCGGAAACGTTGGATTCAGAATAATGTCGGCGAAAAGATCCAGGCTTGGTACCAGGTGTTCCTTCAGGGCCGACAAGTTTACTGACGATCCGTCCAAGTTAGAGCCCGCGCCGATGCTGGCGCCGAGGAAGGCCAGTCGGTCACTGATTTCAAGCGACGAAAGGTTGGTGGTCCCCATAAGCAGCATGCTCATGGCCAGGCTGGCAGTGCCGGCAATGGCATGCTGATCCGCAGCGAAGCCCGCATCAATAAACAGCGTCATGTGCACTATCGGCGTGGCACGCCGTTCGACCAGAAGCACCTTGACGCCGTTAGAGAGTGTGGCCTGCCGAATGGCCGGAAATGCCGTATCGGCGGGCGGCTTAACAGCAGGAAGGCGGTCGCGTTCGACGCCTGTGGGCGCTGCGAACAGCGGTGCAAACGGGTGGACTTCCAAGGCATAGGCGCCGTCCGAAAGCCACCGCCTGGCAGCTGTCTGGACATCGTTCAGTGTGGCGGCCCTTCTACTGTGGAATTTGTCTATATAGGCTCCTGGGTCGCCCCGGTACACCTCTCCCTGCGCAAGCATGGCCGACTTTCCGCCGAAGCCCCCGATGCGTTCAATGCGGTGTATAAACTGCGCTTCACCTTCTGTAACAACACGACGAAGCTCGTGCTCTGTTGGGCCATCTGCCAAGAAGCGGACAAGTTCCTCATCCAGTGCGGCTTCTATCGTTCGCAGATCCTTTCCTGGATGGGCTGTGCCCGCGATAGTGAACTGGCTGCCTATTTCACCGGCGCTGAGATAAGCACTAACGCCGGTGGCGATCTGGTCTTCGTAGACTAGGCGCTTGTAGAAACGGGAGTTCATGCCGCTGGCAAGGACCGATGCGGCCAGACCCAGCCTGTAATAGCCGGTTGTAAAGGTTGCAGGCACGTTCCAGACTTTATATATGCGGGCCTGCGGTACCCGGTCTTGCATCGCCTCACGTTGTGCGCCTGTACGTCGTGCCACCCAAGATTCAAACTGCGAAACTGGCGGCCCAGGCGGGATATCCCCAAAGTACTTTTCGGCAAGAGCCTTCGCCTGGAGCAAGGTTACATCTCCGGCGATCGCCAAAACGGCATTGTTGGGGCCGTAATATGACTTGAACCACTCGTGTACATCCTCGACAGTTGCCGCGTCAAGGTCATCCATCGATCCTATCACGGTATGGTCATATGGGTGTCCCTTGGGGTAGGTGGCATGCGTGATCTTGCTATGGACCTGGCCGTAGGGCTGGTTTTCGCCCTGTCGCTTTTCGTTCTTGACTACGCGGCGCTGTTCATCCAGCTTTGCCTGATCAATGGCGCCCAAAAGGTGGCCCATCCGGTCCGATTCCATCCAGAGCGCGAGATCAAGCGCGCTCTTGGGTACGTTCTGGAAGTAGTTTGTGCGGTCTCTGTTGGTAGTTCCGTTGAGTTCCGTCGCACCTGCCCGCTCCATAGCCTGGAAATAGTCGTCATTAAAATGCTCCGAGCCGTTGAACATCAGGTGTTCGAAAAGATGAGCAAAGCCGCTGCGCCCGGCAGGCTCATTCTTGGATCCAACGTGATACCAGACGTTGACAGCTACTATGGGGGCCTTGTGGTCTTCGTGGATGACCACCCTAAGCCCGTTGCCGAGCGTGAACTTCGTATATGTGACTTGCGGCAGTGTCATGAGCGTCTGGTAGAGTGCAATGGCGATGGGAAGGCTGACCTCGGTAGTGCGAACACGCCATACCGACGCGCAAAGATAGGGGAGCGGCACGCTCAACAACACAGCCCAAGCACTAATTCGTTGTGAGGGAGAAGCTAATGAGTGCCAGTGGCGGCCTTGCCGGGCAGGCATCCGCCTGTCTGGTACTCGAGTCGGCTGGTGGCGACGCTGTTGGTGCTGCGGCCTGGTGATTCGGAATTGGACTTATGTGCCCATCTACGCAATCCATTTTGGCTCGCCTTGATGCCGGCCATAGGTCCGGTGGACTCTCTAGGTCTAAACAGTGCCAGGAGAGCGGTTCGGGCTCGCCGGTGCGCATCTATGGGCATGCGGTCTTGGGCCTCGTGTTGGGCCTGTGGGTCGTTGCCGACGGCAGAGTCCGTTTTGGAGTCGCCTTCGCGCTGCAAGGTCCAATAGGGTAAACGACCAGGCTGGGACTTGTGCTCGTAGCGTACGAGCGGCGCTTGGATCGGGTAACCCGTGCACTCTTTTATCATTGCGCTAAGCGACAGCACTGTTGTCACATCGTCGGGGATCCTTCCTTTTGCGATCCGCCGTCCTTTTCCGCAAGACCGCAATACATGTAGACGCAACCTGTTGGCTTCCACAGGCGCCGCATTTCCCAAAAGCATACTGCCATGTAGCACGTGTACGCTCCCATGGACTTCGCGTGCGCGGCCCTGGCACTCTCTTTCGCATTCATCCGGCCGGGCATGGCTGCTTTATGCTCGTCTGGCCAAGACAGGCGCGTGCCTCCACCAGCTCCAACGGCCATGAACGAAGCACCGGCGGCCAAGCAATTTGGTGTGGCATGCGGGTCTTTTCTCTTGGTGAGCGATGGACCAATAGCGATCAAATCTACCGTTCCGCGTTTCATGGCACACATAAACGGCAAGTAGTCCCCGCGAATCAGCGTTCAGCAATTTCAGTTTGGCTTAGCTTTTCTATAGTCCCCTCAATGCTGATGTTGCAAGTGTATCCGCTTCCCATCAGTCAGCGCTCGGTACCAGAAGCGGCGGCCAAATGCTGTATTGCCTCAAAGTGTCCAGGTCCCAACGGTTGTGCCGAATAGCAAACCCTTTAACGTTCAGAACCAAGCGCTCCAGACTCATCCGGTGAATAGTGCCATGATATCCACGCATCACCAAGGTCCAAAAGCTTTCCAAACCGGGGAGTGCAGTGACCTGGACGCTTTGCGTTGGTGGCGTTTCATTTCGAAAATCGAAGCTACACTTGTCCGACGACGGCTTGCGGCAGAGCTTGGAATCCGAATTCCGCGGCGGCACATATGAGGAGATCCGGCCCAGCCTTTCCGAGTAGTGGATCATTAATGCTGTGATAGGCAGAGAAAACGGTCTCGCAGCAGCCTGCGTCACTGTGAGCGTAGACGATTCGAGACACCAGGGTCATTGCTGGCTGGCTGGCAGCGTAATGCTCGCACGTGGGCAGTCCGCGAATTATCGATTCGACGGATATGACAACAGTGTTGGAGCGTGGATCTGGATCGAAGTGGGGTCCTCGAGCGGACTCGACGTAAGTGGGTTAGAGCCCAACGACGTACCTCTGGAATATTCGGAAAGCGGTGACACTCTCCGGGACAGCGGGGATATCACGGAGTTCTTCACACTGGACCTCGGGGACGAGGAATTGCCGACTGTCGCGATCGACGAAGCAGGCTTTGGGATGTGTCCCTTGGCACAGCAGGCCAGCGACGGTGAGACAGCCATGGTCGGGTACGCCCGTCTTGAAGGTGGTTAAGCCAAGGCCAGGCGTTATGTGTAGGGACAGGCGCTGCGATTGGCGCGCTTTCATGGCCGGTTCGACTGCGAGGCTTTCCGTCAATCCGGCAGGATCAGGTGGTACACTGTCACGGGCGTCCATTCTGGCGACGTCGGCCCGCAGGCGCCCCGACGGCTAGTCCTGCTCGTTTTCCCTCGCTTCCACTAACCGCCTCACCGTCTCCCAGCCCTGCAGCCACCGATTTTCGACCGCATAGTCGATGGGGGTCTTTCCGTACCGGTCGACCACCTCGGGATCGGCCCCCAGCTCCAGCAGAATCGGAAACAGGACCGGATTGCGGAGGGCGGCCTCATGAAGCGGGGTCCGGCCCGACCCGCCGCGTGCATTCACGTCCGCACCGGCCCGCAGGAGCAAATCTAGCACGGCCGGATCGGGATTGGCCGACACGGCCCAGTAGAGCGGGGTCGCGGCGGGCTCGAGTATGACACCCCCAAGATCAGCCTTGGCGTTCACATCGGCGCCAGCTGCAATCAGCGTCGCGACCACTGCAGAGTCGCCGCGCTCTATGACGGCTTCATGCAAGGGAGTCCGGATGCCTGTGTTTTCCGCCGTTGAAATAAACCCCCCCCAGGGGGTGCCGAATCCGACACGAAGCTCCCTCAAGGCCGGCATGCTCTCGCGATCCGACCACACTTCGTAACTCGCGCCCTGTGCGTTCACCTCGGCCCCGGCCTCCGCGAGCATGACCAGAATCGCCGGATTGCGGTTCTTGGCCGCAGCCTCGTGCAATGGGGTCCTGCCCCCCGGCAGCTTCGCGTTCACCTTGGCCCCCCGGCTCAACAGCTCGGCGATGACCGCTGGATTCACGTTTTCGGCGGCTGCACGGTGGAGCGGCATCCTTCCACCGGCCGCCACTGCATTAACGTCGGCCCCGGCATCCAGCAACGCGACGGCTATGGCGGGACTATGGTTCCGCGCGGCTTCGTGCAAGGGCGTAGCGTCCCACCTGGTATATGGATATCCGGGTAGCGATCCTGAGGCCCAGGCGTTTACTTCGGCTCCGGCCGCGACCAGCGCGGCGATGACGGCGGGATCAGTATTGTCGCGGGCGGCGTAGTGCAGTGGCGAGTAGTCATGCCGGTTCCGTGTGTTCACGTCTGCTCCAGCACCCACCAGCAGAGTGATCACCGCGGGGTCTCGCGTCCACCCGGCTGCCACATGAAGCGGTGTGGAGCCGCCCCCATACGACTCCAGCTGGCCCGAGCTGTTTCTCATCCTATCGTAGCGCGCTTTGGCATTGACTTCCGCGCCGGACTCTATGCAGCGGGCCACGGTAGCGGCCGAGGCGTGATGGAAGAACACCGGACTCGGCCACTTGTGGCAACTCGCCGGGTCGGCAATGGTGCCGGAGTCGTCCACAAGCGTCGGATCGGCGCCCAGTTCCAGCAACGCGGCCGCCACTTCGGCATTCTGCTCCCGCACAGCCGTGTGAAGCGGGGTCTCACCGTTTTCGGCGAGCGCGTTTGCGTCGGCACCGGCGCGAATCAGGAGCCGGACCATGGCGGGGTGCCCCGAGAGTCCCGATGCCGAATGCAGAGGCGTCGCTCCAGACTGGTTGCGTGCATTGACGATGGCACCGGCCTCCAGGAGCGAGTTTACTATGGCAAGGTTTTGCTGAGCGGCCGCCCCGTGCAGCGGGGTGTTGCCCTGGGTATCCAGACCGCTGACATCCGCGCCGCCTGCGAGCAAGGCAGCCACGACGTCCGGCACCCCGACCGGCCCCACGGCAGGGAAGTCGCGTGTGCCTTCCGCGGCGCGGTGCAGAGGGGGCATACCGAATCCATCCCGCGCGTTGGCGTCTGCACCAGCTCCGAGCAGCGCCGCGATAGCGGCCGGGGCGAAGCGGTGGCTCCAATGCAGCCCGTCCAGTATGCGGTGCAGCGGCGAATTGCCCCAGCGGTCGCGGGCGTTGACCTCTGCTCCGTCCTCCAGGCACCCCTCGAGGCTGACAAGGGGAGCGAACGCGAACAGATCTTGGCTCGCCCAGTCGCAGACCGGAATGGGATGAGGCGTGACTGCTTTCACCCCCGGTTCTGGGGGCGCGCCCAATTCCAGAAGCTTGCTCACGAGCCGGGAGTCTCCATTCCTTCCGGCACTTCCCAGCGCAGTCTCGCCGCTGCTGTTGCGCGCTTTCATGTCCACTCCGGCACGAACGAGTGTCGCGACGACCGCCGTGTCACGTTCAGATTCTGCCGGGTCGTTCGAATAACGGTCCCGCCAGTGCAAGACCACACGGTGCAAAGGGGTGTCACCGTCCTCAGCACGTAAGTTGACGTCTGCTCCGGCGTCCAGAAGCGAGTTTACGATGGCAAGGTTTTTCCGAGCGGCCGCACGGTGCAGCGGGGTGGTGCCCTGAGTATCCGGCGCGTTGATATCCGCACCGCCTGCCAGCAGTGCGTGAAGTTGTGCGAGGTTGTCACTCTCGCCGGCCAATATGTGGAGCGGAGTTTCGCCGTTCGTGGCTCGCGCGTTCGAATCTGCGCCCCGTTCCAGCAACCAGGCAACGTGTTCCTCTCGGGACGACACAATCGCGAAGTGAAGCGGCGTCCAGTTCGACGCGTTCAGAGCATTTACGTCCGCTCCGGCCTCTGACAGCAGCGCGGCGGTGAGGCCGCCGGATCGCCTGTTGCGGAGTGCCCAATGCAGCGGGGTGTCGCCGTCCCTGTCCCGAGCATGCACATCCGCTCCGGCATCGAGGAGCCGCTGGGCGACGTCGTGGTTGTCATTCCTTGTTGCAAGGTGCAGTGGAGTCCCACCACGCTCGTCCCGCGCGCTCAGGTCCGCGCCTGCCTCCAAAAGCAATTCCACGGTGGAGAGATCGCCCGAGCTGGCCGCTCGGTGCAGCGGGGTCATGTTGCGGCGACCCCCCCCATTCGGATCGGCCCCTGCCTCCAGCAGCAGGGCCACGGCACTGTTGCTCCTTCCGCTGGGCCATCTCCCGAACGCCAGCTCCAGGGGCGTATAGCCATCGGAGTTGGGCGCGCTGATCTCCCAGCCGGATGCCAGGCATTCGCGCAGGCCTTCGATGTCGATCTGTTCCCTGAACAACCGGGTGTTCCAGTTCTCGCAACTGCGGGGCTCGGCGGTCTTGCCGCGATCGTTGCGCGCCATCGGATCGGCCCCCAGTGCCAGCAGCCTCTCGACCACGGAGTTGTGGTTGCGCCAGGCGATATGCAGGGGTGTGTTGCCCATGGCATCTCTTGCATTCAGATCGGCTCCGGCCGCCGCAAGCGCCGCGATAACGGAGGCGCGGCTGTACTCCGCTGCCTCATGCAGCGCGGTCCTGCCCCTCAGGTCTTGGGCATCCACATTTGCGCCGGCCGCCAACAGCGAAGAAAGCGCGTGCAGGCCGTATCCCGAGTAGAGATGCAAGGGTGTGCGACCCCACGCATCCACCAGAGTCACGTCGGCACCAGCCTCCAGGAGTGCGGTGATGACATCCTCATGCCGAGCTCCGAACAAGGGCGTCGCTCCCTTCCAGTCCCGGGCGTTGATCTCCGCGCCGGCAGCCAGGAGTGCGGCGATGACCGTGGTATCGGAGGCGTTGTGCAACGGGGTCGCACCGTAGTAGCTGCGGGCGTTGATATCCGCTCCCGCCTCCAGCAGCAGGGCCAGAATCAGGGGGTTCCTAATGGCTGACCAATTGTGCAGCGAGATCTCGCCCCGGTAGTTGCGCGCGTTGGGGTCCGCGCCCGCTTCAAGCAGGAGGTCCACAGCGGCCACATCCGCGCTTGCAGCAGCACGATGCAGCAAGGTCGCGCCTTGGCCATCCCGGCCATTGATGTCTTGGCCTGCGGCCACGCACGCGGTCACCGCTTCGGGGGTGGCTGCCGCCAGGAACCCCGGGTCGGACCAATTCTTACAGTGGGTTGGATCAGCCACCTCGCCGATGTCATTACGCGCCAAGGGGTTCGCCCCGAGTTCCAGCAACTTCTGCACCACAGCCGGGTTCGGCGTCCGTTGACGGCCTCGCAACCAGACGTGGAGGGGTGTGTTGCCTGTGTTGTCGCGCGCGTCCACATCCGCACCGGCGGCAACCAGCGCGGCAACTATGCTAGGATGCTGGCCGGATGCAACGGCTGCGTGCAGTGCGGTCCGTCCATCCTCTGTCCGCGCGTGTACATCCGCCCCGGCCTCGGCCAGGATTGCAATGGTGGCGGGATTGCCGCCCCAATTCGCCGCTTCGTACAGCGGGGTGCTGCCCGCAAAGTCCTGCGGATTCACACTCGCGCCAGCGGCCAGAAGAGCGGCGACAAGGACAGACGAAGGGTACGTCCTGGCTGCCGCGTGCAGAGGGGTCTGGCCACCTTTATCCCGTACGTTCACGTCCGCGCCTGCGGCTACGAGCGCAGCCACAGAGGCCGAGTCGAGGCTCGTGTGTAGCGGAGTCCTGCCGGCCTTGTCCCGCGTGTTCGGGTCCGCACCGGCGTCAAGCAATGCAAAAAAAACGGTGGGACTGTGAGTGGAGGATGAAATCAGACTATGCAGCGGGGTTTTGCCCCAACCGTCCCGGGAGTTCACATCCGCGCCTGCCGCCAGGAGCGTGAAAACGGCAGAGTTGTTGCGCGCCCAGGCCGCAGCGTGGAGAGGAGTTTCCCCGCGGTAGTCCTGCGTATTTGGGTCCGCTCCTGCGCCTAGAAGCGCCCCGACAACGGTGCTGTCGTTATAATTGCGGGAGGCACTATGCAAGGGCGATTTACCATAGTCGTCCCGCGCACCTACATTCGCGCCCGCCTCCACGAGTACGCGGATGAGAGCCGTGTCGCCGTACAGCGACGCTCTATGCAACGGGGTATAGCCCTCGTCGTTGCGTGCCGAGGGATCGGCCCCCAGTTCCAGCAGCTTCATTACAACGTGGGGGTTCCCATTCGACGAGGATGCATGCAGGGGCGTGTTGCCGGCTGCGTCCCGGGCATCCGGGTCGGATCCGGCCGCAATCAGAGCAGCGACAATGGCCGGCAGACGACTCGAGGCTGCCGCTTCGTGCAGCGGGGTCCTGCCGTTCGAGTCGCGCGCATTCACATCCGCACCGGCTTCGAGGCAGTTCGTGACCTGCTTGGCGGTGGCCTGGGCGAAAAAGCGCCAGGCGCCCCAATCCTCGCATTTCGCCTGGCCGGACGCGGGAGCCGTGCACAGGAGGGCGATGGCTGTGACCAGGGTGAATGGTTTCATCTCTTTACCTTGGTTGATTCTGCAACTCCCAACATGTGGTGTCCGATATACACGAATTCACCCAAAGTTGACCCAACCTGCGACTCCAATCCTGGCATGTTTCTCCTCTGAATCCATCAACCTCGTGATATTTACCATACCCCGCGGCCACAGCTTTTCAGCCGAGCAGTCCAATGGAGTCTTACCTGGCCGGTCGAGTGCGTCGGGGTCGGTGCCCTGAATGCTCACGAGGCGGTGATGGACCCCATGCTGAGAATCCAAGGCCTGTGCGGCAGACAGCCCGTTGCCGCTGGCTTGTATGTGGCGTTGGACTCGGTGATACAGCGGCCGTAGCACTGCAACGGTGCTAGGCGGTAGCAATGCGCGCATCGCACAGTGGTTCTGCAGGTGCAAGCACGGTAGCCATAAGGTATGCAGAAATCCTTTCTATACCTGGCTAACCAAGTCAAGAAAGCTATGACACACTTCTTAAATGATCGAGAAAAGTGCAAATCCGAAGTATACTTGGAAGGCTGAGGCCAAGGAATCCGAATGCACAGCAGGTTGGTACCCGCACGCAATGGGCTTTTCGTGGCCTCGGGGCAGCTTCTGCATAGATGTCCACATTGACAACTGGCAGATCTGCTTCCTGCGCACGCAAAACAGGCGCCGCGAGCATGAGCTATGTTCAGTCCGGTCCAAGGCTGGTCGCGCGCAATCCGGCTTTTGGGAGCTCCCGCAAGTCTGCAAGAATTGCTGGTAGGGAAGGTATGGCCTCGCGCCGGTTGGCATTGTAGCGAGCGCCACTCGCTGTAACGCGGCTGGCGCCAACGCCCACTCCATTTATGCCAGATTGCCGGTGGATTCTGGCGCAGCGCGTGGGGTAGTCATCCCTATCGGGTGGTGCGCACCATGGCATTGGCCGCAGGACGGCAATAGTACTTGCCGGTAGTGCAGGTTGGGCGCTGCAATGCTACGGAAGCCGCCAGATTGCTCTTTCGGTGCCGCCGCGCGGCAGGGTTGCACATCTGCGCAGTGCCCGCAGCCGACGCTCCCTGATATGCCAAAGAGCCGGAAGTCCTGGGTTACGTAACGCTAGTCGTTGGTCAGGGTGTTTCCGTCGGCGTCAATCAAGATGAGTTCTCCGATTCCAAGGTCCCGAATGCCTTCCTCGATTACCGCGCGGTCTCCTACCACGATCCATACCAAGTTGTCGGGCCGGATCACGTCATGGGCCGCCTGGGTGACCTGCGCCACGTTTAGCGAGCGCACCTGCGACGTATAGGTGTCGTAGTAGTCCTCAGGCAAGTCGTATTCCACCATCGTAAGGATGTCGCCTCCCACAGCGTTGTTGGTTTCCCATTGCCCGGCAAGCGTGAGGGTTAGGTTTTGCTGTGCCTTCAGTACCTCGTCCTCAGACGGCGGGTGGTGTCCCAGAATGCCGCGGAGCTCGTTTTGAATCTCCGTTATCGATTCGCTCGTCTTGTCCGTCTGAACCGGGGCGTACACAATAAAGGGGCGCTGCCCACGCGCGGGCAAAAGCAATGAGCTGGCGCCATAGGACCAACCCTTGTCTTCGCGGAGGTTCATGTTTATTCGCGAAACGAATGCCCCACCAAGGAGCGTGTTCATCGTCTCAATGGCGATATTGTTCGGCGTGTTGCGCGGCGGTGCAACATGACCTGCGAAAATGATCGATTGCCCAGACCCAGGACGGTCTAGCAAGTACACCACCGGCGCATCCTTGTGAGGTACTTCGGCGATGTTCTTGTGCGGAACGGCTGCCGATTTCCAGCTTCCGAAGCGTTCCTCAAGCAGTGGCTCTATCTCCGCGAGGGTGATGTCGCCCACAACGACTAGCGTTGCATTGTTGGGCCTAAACCAGGTCTGATGGAAAGCGGCCAGGTCCTCACGCGATAGGCTCGACACCGACGCTTCAGTGCCGCTGCCTGTATACGGCAAGCTATAAGCATGGCCCGCCCCGTACAGCAGTTTCGGGAAGACGCGAAGGGCCATCTGGACTGGTGAAGCCTTCTCTCTCTGAATTTGGGCCAAGCGCTGTTGCCTGAGCCGATCGAAGTCCGCCTGCGGGAAGGACGGGTTAAGGATGACATCAGCGAACAGGTCCAGGCTTGCGGCCAGATTCTCTTTTAGCGCGGAAAGGACCACCGTGGCTCCGTCCATGGAGGAGCCGGTGCCAATAGCCGCTCCCAGATTTGCCAGGCGATCATTGATCTCCAGAGCAGTCATGTTATGCGTGCCTTCGTCAATCATGCTTAAGGCAAGGCTTGCAGTACCCTGCGCGGCGTTTTGATCCGCCGCATACCCCGCATCCAAGAAGAGCGTCAGGTTTACCACAGGTGTGGCGTGCCGCTCGGCTAGCAGCACGGCAATGCCATTAGACAACTTGTCCCTTTGTATGATGGGAAACTTGGCATCTGGTGGCGAAGCAACTTTGGGCAAAGCATCCCGCGTTGCTCCTTCCGTCTCTGCGCTGAGTTGAGCAAACGGGTGGACTTCAAGGACATAAACGCCATCGGATAGCCACCGGACGGCTGCGTCGCGGACGCTCTCTGACGTAGCACCATCCTTGTCGTGGAATTCCTTCTTATAGGCATCCGGCGAGCCGCCGTACACCTCGCCACTTGCCAGGATGTCCGACTTACCGCCAAAGCCCCCAATGCGCTCTACGCCGCGGATGAATGCCGCCTTATCCTGCGTGATCACGCGGCGCAGTTCCTCCGCTGTTGGACCCTCAGCCAAGAACCGGGCCAACTCCTCCTTGAGCGCTGCCTCTACAGCTGCCAGATCCTGACCGGGCTTGGCCGTGCCTGTTACCATGAATTGGCTGCCAATCTCGCTGCCACTCACATAGGCGCCTACATTGGTGGCAATCTGATCGGTGTAGACCAAGCGCTTGTAGAAGCGGGAGTTCTTGCCGCTTGCCAACACCGAGGCGGCGAGGTCAAGAAGGTGGTAGTCATCGGAATAGATTTCCGGCACATTCCAGACTCTGTAGATCCGTGCCTGCGGCACGCGGTCCTGCATGATTTCGCGCTGCTCGCCGGTACGCTTGGCAACCCACGAGTCGAAGTGTGTAACAGGTGGGCCCGGCGGAATGTCGCCAAAGTATTTGTCGGCCAGTGCCTTGGCCTCCGCCGCGTCAATGTCTCCGGCGATCGCCACCACCGCGTTGTTGGGGCCGTAGTACGTCTTGAACCACTCGTGCACATCCTCCACGGTCGCCGCATCAAGGTCGTCCATCGAACCGATGACCGTATGGGCGTACGGATGGCCTTTGGGGTAGGTGGCATTGACGATCCTGTTGAATACCTGCCCGTATGGCTGATTTTCGCCTTGCCGCTTCTCGTTCTGCACCACGCCGCGTTGCTCATCCAGCTTTTCCTGGCCTATGGCGCCAAGCAAGTGCCCCATGCGGTCAGATTCCATCCAAAGCGCTAACTCAACGGCATTCTTGGGAACGTTCTGAAAGTAGTTTGTCCGGTCCGTATTGGTGGTGCCGTTCAGGTCTGTTGCGCCGGCCCGCTCAAGCACCTGAAAGTAGTCGTTATTGTAATTCTCCGAGCCGTTGAACATCAGGTGTTCAAATAGATGGGCGAATCCGCTCCGACCCTCGGGCTCATTCTTGGAGCCCACATGGTACCACACGTTGATTGCCACGATGGGTGCCTTGCGGTCTTCATGCACGATGAGCGTAAGCCCGTTGTCAAGCATAAACTTCTCGTACGGAATGTCAGGCAACCCCATGGGCATAGTGCCAGGTTCCTGACCGCTGGTAACAGGCACCAACAGGAGTGCGGTCGCGAGGGAGAGTAGCACGTGTTTCATTGCAGTGGTATGGGCTCTGTATGGAAGGCAGTGGTGATATACCGATTCAACACGCCCTTTGTTACGCAGCGCGGGCCTACGGAGCGATGTGGTGCAGCACGTTGGCAAAGTCCCAGTCTAGTACCAGTCCTTCAGCAGTGCGGCGGGCGTGGTCGGTGCCGTAGAGGGCCTCAACAAGGTAAAGGGCAGGTTCGTAGCTCAGGGCGCCGCCCACAGAAGTGATGAACTTGCCATCGATGACCAGGTTGGCATCGTGTACCACATCAACGTCAGGGAACATTTCAGCCAAGCGGTCGCGATCGGCGGCAAACGTTGTCACGGTTCTGCCGTCAACCAGACCGGTCCCAGCCAGCGGAAACGCGCCGTCACACAGAGTGATAACGTAGCGAGCCCGTTGGGCGGCCGCATGCAGCCAGATCATGAACGCATCATTTCCCAGGTCTGCGTCCATACTCTGCTCCGTACTTGGAACTACGAGAATATCGATCAGGGGCGCAGAAGCAAACGAGTGGTGGGGGACGATGGTGATGCCTTCAAATGTCGTTAGTGGCTTTCCGTCAGGAGAGACGACGAAGGGCGCGATGTAGTTGACGGAATCTCGAAAGATCGAGTGATGCAGGACATCGTAGGGTGCCATGAGTTCGGAGTTGTAAACGGATTCCAGCACTACAAATCCTGCGGTAAGCACGCCTGCGGGTGATTCGAGCTCCGATGGTGGGCCGTCCGCGCAACTGCTTCCCAACAATGCTAAGAGGAGGCCTAGATGGCAGCTACGGATTTTCATTGGCGATAGTGTCAGCAAATAGGGTTGCAATGCGCGTAGTTATGTCCTGAATGCTGTTTGCTGTAAGGTTAACGTGGGATGCCACTACGACGCGCGTGTCCGGCTGCATAATAAGCACCGTGGAGCCGCCTACTGAGCCGCCGCCGTGTGACAGGAACAGGTGGTCGTCATGTTGTTCTGCTCGCCATCCAAACCCGTATCCGGTGCCTGCGCCATCGGCAGTCGTCTGACTGGTAAAGAGTACTTCACGGGCCTCATTGGAAAGGTATCCGTCATCCAAGTGGGCCTGCGCAAAGCGGGCCATATCCTCTACGGACGACAGGAAACCGCCGCCCGCCCACTTGTAGCTGTTATCCACGAACGTCGCATTGACAAACCCGCCTTGCTCAGCGCGCGCATAGAAGCGTACGCGCTGCACTATCAGGCTGTCGGGGGTGGTCTGCCACCGTGTGTACCAAGCCAAGCGGTCCAAAGACCTCACTGCGCATGGTTTCCAGAAAAGACGTGCCGGAAGCACCTTCAATGACCGCGCTGATAAGATTCCACCCGTAACTGGAGTACAGAAACTTGGAGTCGGGCTCGTGCATGAGTGTGTCCGCAGCAAAGATGCCAATGCTCTCTTCGACCGTATTGTAGGGCTTAGCACTCAGGAATTCCGTGCCTTGGTAGTGCCGGATGCCACCGAGGTGGCCGCCGAGCTGTCGAGTGGTCAGTGGCCACCGCTTATCGGGAAAGTAGGGTACGTAGTCCTGCACGGGAGCATCAAGAATCAGCCGTCCCTGGTCCCAGAGCCGCATGGCGGCGGCCGCTGTCATTGGTTTCGAAACGCTCCCGATGCGAATTTTGCTGGTGGGCCACATAGGCACCCGCTGCTCCAGGTCGGCATACCCAAAGCCTTCTGACCAGATGATCTGGCCGTCGATCATCACGGTTATCGCCAGCCCGGGGACTGGCTGCGCGGCCATCTCATCGGCCAGAAGGTGCCGGGCGGCATTAACGGTACTGACAAGCCGGTAGGGTGCTGGGGCATACTGTGTGCCAGCCCTGAAACCGGGCCCACTGAGTGTACTGCAAATGCGAAAAGAAGCAAGCGAATTGGGTGAGTCATCGTCAACAGAGCATGATGCTAATTGATGTGCGCAGGGTGCCAAAGCTCGCAATTCAAGGCCGCGCCTCCCAAGAAGATGCATCGTGGGAGGGCATCGGTGCAACCCGTATTTGGGCGCCAGCGGTCATTCTTGGCGGCGGGTAGGTAATCAGGCTTCCACAGCGACTGAGATCAGCTTTCGCGTGCCTATGCGTGTGACTCCTGAGTATGGAACTACGCGAAGCTTCCCAGACCCGCTCGCGCTTCGGCCTAACGCGCGTTCTGAGCGAGCAGGCATGTACCGAAAATCGGCAGCGGAGCGCACGCATAGCACTTGCATTCACATAAAAAGGGGCGGGGACTGCGAGCAGCTCCGTCAACGGTGTGAATTGCGTTCTGGCAGCTTGAAGGGGGTCGTCGTACGTGCAAGCGATTTCTGCACTTGTTGTGCTGCTGTGGGCAACTCAATCATTAAGAGCGTGCAGGTGTGGTCCAGGGACGCAGGCACGCCGGACTGGCTTGTATATCCGCGCCTGCAAGGTGCAGCCGCCATTGTGGCAGCCGTTGTTAACGCCAGAGAGGACGAAGCGGGCAATGTGTGTACTTCGCAGTTCACGCCCCCATGATCCCACGCCATGAATTCATCCGGTGCGTACTTCGCAGCATACATACCGGAATCGCTCCACCAAGGCCGCAATGCTCCCGGCGGCCATTGTTCTGCGCGTAGATCCAACTCTGGCCGCGAAAGCAGCATGGGCCTCCTGTTTTTCGTTGTGGCTGACGGAAATCCGTATGCAGTTGGAGATTCCAGCTCTGACCTTGACTGCCTTGCGCATTCAAGGTATTGCTCCGCTGGTGGCGCTTGATGTTTACGCAGCATGTGCAGCGGCAGCGTTGTAAGAGCCCGCTGTCTGATGCCGGTTATTGTCGTTAATCTATTAACAACAAAACATGTTGTTGATAATTTTGGCGTCAATATGATCCACAAACGTGCAGCGGCAGCGGTGGGGCCCACCGTCCGACGCCTGTCGTTGTCGTCAATCTATTAACAGCAAAGCATGTTGTCGATCAAGTTCGCATCAATATGATCCACAAACGGATTTTGCCGATCGTCCACTAGTAGCAACCCACGGCCTCTGCCGCCAAACGGCAACTAGAACTCCTAAACTGCGCCGCCACTTGACAAGGGCTAGCATGCTGGATTTCGCAGTCGACATAGCCACAGCTGCATCTGCTAGTTCGCCATAGAACCGCTTACCTCAGCCCTCGATTAGCTTCAAGAGCTCCGAAAACGCAACTATACTGGCCCTGCGACCACTCGATGGCACGACTTCTTGCAGGATTCCGTGTTCCGACATCATACGGAGCAGACGCCTTGCGGTCGCTACCGGAATGCCCGACTCATGGAAGAAATAGCTACTCCGGAATACGGGGACTCGAAAGATCCAGTCTAGTGATTGTATCGTATAGCGGGACCTTAGTATGCTTGAAAGGCGCGTCTTCAAGTCTTCATATAGACCCAGAATCGAGTTGACGGTCTTGCCGTGTTCGGCCGCTTGCGCACGAACGGCTTCGAGAAAAAATTGGCACCACGGTGTCCAGTCACGATCCCTTGAAATCGACAACAGCCCATCATAGTACTGTTCCCTCCGAGCCTCTAGGTAGCTGCTGATGTAGAAATGTGGTTTCTCCGTCAAGCCCATCTGCCACAGGAACAACGGAATGAGTATTCGGCCCAATCGGCCGTTTCCGTCAACGAACGGATGCAGGGCCTCGAATTCACCGTGGAGAATGGCAAGTTGAACAAGCCTGTCTGGAAAATCCGCGTGCATGAACTTTTCCCATGTGCTCAGCGCCTGCGGAAGCTGGCCCGCACCAATTGGCACGAAACGTGCCGCTTCAATAGGAGCGCTGGGAGGTCCAATCCAATTTGGAATGGTCCTAATCTCGCCAGGCGATCGATGTTGCCCCCGAGCTCCGTGCATCAGCACGGCATGCACTTGCTTCAGGACGCGAAGGCAGAGCGGCAGCGTCTCCAGCAAGACTTCAGCTTTTTGTAGTGCATAGAAGTAGTTGACAACTTCTCTGGCATCATCCCGCCGCTCCGTCGGCGTATCCCGCTCGCTGGCCTGAAACTTGAACACTTCAGCGATGGACGCTCGTGTGCCTTCAATGCGGGAGGAATTCTGTGCTTCGCGCCAACGCAATGGATTCACCAAGAGCGTCGGGTTGGGGGTGACGGAAAGGAGGCCGTCGAAGCGGGCAATCTCCGCTGCGGTCGGGCCCAAAAGAGGGGTCAGGGCCTCCCAGTTAACGGCCTTTGGCGGAAATAAGCCTTCGTGGTAGTGTACTGGCATACTGTTGCTACGAACATCGTCGCTGCACTGCAGCTAATGATACGGGAAAATGCAGGACGCGAAGAGTCGTGGAGCATCGCGCCTTAGCAGCAATTTGCCAACGCTGAAGCGTCCATCGAAATTCAGCGTTGGCGACCCACTTCACCTGCGCTCGACATGCCAGCGATTGGAGTACACTTCAGTCCCGTTGCGTAGGGTCGTACAGAAGAAAATGCCTTGTGGCTTACCTTGAATGTTTCAAGCTCACAGGAAGCATAGCGATGCTAGCGCACATTCCGCTGGCATATCAAACGGCCTGCATAGTCCACTTGGCGTCTACAAACGGGCAGGATACTGGGCTCTATACATACCGGTCATGAGCACCTCGGTCGTGTTGGCAATATGCTCATCGCCCAATTCCACATAAGGGGTAGCGCCAAGTGTCGATCAACTATTTACAGATACAGCGGTTGAATCGTCAACTCCTACAACCAGTCACAACTTAGCAGGCATGACACGGAATGGCATCCTACTCGCGACTCTGTGGGCGGTGGTCGTGGCTGGCTGTGGCAGCGATGTGCCTGCGCCGGGATCCGAAGAGTACCGGGAGACAATCTCCGCATTCTACTCGGGCGTCGCGGCAATGGAGGTCGGAGAGGACAGTCGGGCGGAAGCCAAGCTCACGTACGTGACGGAACTAGTGCCTAACGAGCCCGCTGCCTGGGCCAACTTGGCATTAATGGCTTTGCGCCGCGGCGAATTGGAAACGGCTGCCGCGCACATAGCAGAAGCGCGCCGGCTGGACCCAACTGGTGGCTTTGTACTATACCTCTCGGGGCTCATGGAGCTCCGGGAAGGGCGCACGGCAGCGGGGCAGACCTACTTGCGCGAAGCCGTGGCAAGCGACTCCGCCAACCTTCGTGCGGCCTACGCCCTGTGGGAATCCGTTGGAGAAGAGACGAAGGAAGGCGACGAGCTCCTTGCCTCGCTTCTGGAGGAGGCGCCACACAACCTTTTACTTCTGTTGGCAAGACTGCGGCAACAGGTGGCGCAAGGGCTGGTCGAGGAGTCCCTGAGAGGCGCGATTGCTTCGCGCATGGCGCTACTTGCGGCCGAAAACACCGACCAATTGCAAGCGGCATACAGCGCTGCTGAATCGGGCGACCCGCAGGGAGCTATCATGCAACTCAGCTTTTTGCGGAATATCCTGTTGAGCGAACCTACCTACAGGCAGGACCTCGCTGCTCTACGCGCCCCGATCGAGGTGATTGCGGATCCGCTACTGACACTACAACGTGTCAAAATGCCGGTACCTACGCCAGCGCCGATGGACGACTCCTTGGTGTTCATCTCGGAGCGTTTCCTGCCTGAAGAAGGACCGCGTCAGTCGTGGATCTCAGCCGTTGCGCTGGGTAATAATGCGCTGCCCGCGATCTTCTTTACCGATGGCACGACCCTCTCCACGCTACGAGGCGAGCACTGGTCGTTTCCTGGTTCACCCGGCCCGCACTCGGTGGCCGGAATGGATTACAACTTTGACTTCCGCATGGATCTGGCCCTTGCAGGACCAGATGGTTTTCGCATAATCGCCCAGGATTCCACCGAGGCGTTTGCCGATATAACTGCTACGTTGGCCTTGGAACAGGATGTTCTGGAGGGTGCGTACACGGGCATATGGGCCGCCGACCTGGATCAGGAAGGGGATGTAGACCTGGTCCTCGCAGCAGACCGAGTTGTGGTGCTGCGCAACAACGGTGACGGCACGTTCCTACCTATTGCGCCCTTTGGGGATCGGCCTGCCCCCAAGAACTTTGTCTGGGCGGACTTGGACAGCGACGGCGACCCGGACGCAGCATGGGTTGACCACCAAAAGCAGTTGCACATTCTTGGAAACGAGCGCCTTGGGCGCTTTGTGGCATGGGAAGTGCCAGAGGCGGCTCAAAACGCCTTAGATCTTGCGGTGACTGATAGCAACAGCGATGGTATAGTAGATCTGCTTATTCTGCGTGCAGGCGGCGATATCGTGCGGATGACCTACGGCCAAGGCTGGGTCGTCGAAATGCTAGCAACCACCGCCGAAGGATTTCAAAGACTGCTGGTAGCGGATCTTGACAACAATGGTGGGCAGGACTTGGTACTTACCGGCGCCGCGGGCAGCCGCGCATGGCTGCAGGATGAGGACTACACCTTTTACGCATCCAAAGCCGAATCTGATATCCAGGTCTTTGCTGTTGCGGCAGTGCGGCAGGCAGGACGACTTGACTTGGTCGGGCTGGACGCTATGGGGCAGCCCGCCCGTGCCCAGATCATTTCACCGCAGGGGTATCACTGGAAGCAAATCCAGCCTAGAGCGGCGCACGCCGTAGGGGATCAGCGGATCAACTCGTTCGGTATTGGCGGTGAAGTTGAGCTGCGCGCCGGCGCACTCTACCAGAAGCAGCCTATCACGCAACCGACAATTCATTTTGGTCTGGGACACCACCTCCTGGCGGATGTGGCACGCATCACGTGGCCCAATGGCTCTGTGCAATCTGAATTTGACTTGCAGTCGGACCAGGTCATCTCAGCGCAGCAGCGCCTGATAGGCTCCTGCCCGTGGCTTTTCGCCCATGACGGGGAAAAGGTGCAGTTCGTCACGGACTTTATATGGCGCTCACCGCTGGGCCTGCGCATCAATGCACAAGAATCCGCCAACGTGATGACCACGGAGGACTGGGTGAAAATTCGGAGCGACCAGTTGCGCCCCGTGGATGGCTACTATGATGTGCGCATCACGGCGGAGCTATGGGAAACGCATTTTTTCGACCATGTATCACTGATGGTCGTTGATCACCCCGAGGATACGGAAGTGTTTCTTGATGAGCGCTTTGCATTTCCGCCGCCGGCCTTTGAGGTCCATGTGACTCAAGTACCACAGGCGGTGGTAAGTGTGGTGACTGACCAGGGAGATGACGTCACCGGGCTTATCCGTGAGCGCGACGAGCGGTATCTCGACTTCTTTGGTCGTGGTGACTACCAGGGGATAACGCGGGACCACTTCATCGAAATCGATTTTGGGAACGCACTTCCTGAAGCGAGTTGGCTGGTGGCCAGCGGATGGATTCGGCCCACGGATAGCTCGATCAACGTGGCAATAAGCCAGGGACTGCGAGCCTCGCCCAGACCGCTGAGGCTGGATGTACCGGGCCCAGATGGAGCGTGGGAAACCGCCTATGAAAACCTGGGTTTTCCCTCCGGCAAGGCCAAAACGATCCTCATCGACCTTGAAGGGCTGTTTTCGCCTAGTGTACCACGGCGCGTACGCCTTCACACAAACCTGGAAATTTACTGGGACGCCCTGCGCTGGGCGGCCAAGGCACCGCATGAAGCGGCAGAAGTTTTGCGCCTAGCACCGGGTTCTGCAGAGCTCCGCTACCGTGGTTATTCCCTGGTGACCGAAGCCGACAAGTCTTCGCCTGAACTCCCCGAGTATGGCACGCTGGCGGGCACGGTGCCCATCTGGCGTGACTTGGCAGGCTACTACACGCGCTTTGGGGAGGTCGGTGAACTACTTGACGAGGTGGACGACCGCTATGTGATCATGAACGCCGGCGATGAGCTTGCGCTACGCTTCTCGGAAGCGCCCGCGGTCAGGGAAGGCTGGAGGCGCGACTATGTGCTCATTGGCGATGGCTGGGTCAAAGACGGAAACTACAACACGACAGCCAGCAAGTATGTGCGGCCGCTACCTTCCCATGACCAGCCAGTCTACACGGCGATGCCGGGCGCCTTGGGGGACGAGCCGGTGTTTCGCCGCCATGCATGGGACTGGCAGGAGTACCACACGCGCTATGTAGCGCCCGACCATTTCAGCCGGGGCATCCGGCTACGCTAGCTGTTCCGCAGCGTGAATTTCACTGGGATCGCCATCCGTACGCGTACCGCACGCCCGCGCTGCCGGCCAGGCGTAAACTGCTGCTTGAGCACGGCTTCAACTGCCGTCTTATCCAGGATCTCGTGGGCCGACCGAAGTATCTCGGGGTCCGAGGGATTCCCGTCCGGCTCCACGGTGACCAGTACGACCACCATGCCCTCAATGCCGGCGCGTTGCGCGACGATGGGATACTCCAATGCCGCAACTAGCGCCGCTTGACCGCCGATGATTGCAGGCATCTCTTCAACGGTCATAAAGAGCTCATCCTCTTCTTCCTCCGGCTCTGCGTCAGACAGTGGTGGAGGCGGCAGCCTTAGCACGACGAGTTCCAACGGGTCACCGAGCGGCAAATCGTCATCTTCAAGGATGACATCGTTTGGCACCTCGACTGGAATTGGCGGACGTGGCGGCGGCGGCGGCTTGAGCTGCTGCCGTGTCTGGATTATCTCTTGCAAGGTGACCACCTCCTGCGTAGCAAGCGTTAGCGACGCCGACTCGCGCGGCTTGAGGTCAAGGCTGAATGCGCCAATGGTCAGCATAACGGCAGTGGCAACGCAGGCCTGGAGATGGAAAACGTAGCGATGCCGCTCCGCGCGGAAGCGGTTTGCACGCTCCTGGAATCGCTTTTGAAGCACATCCTGGGACAGGTGCGTGCCCTCGCCAGAAATGGGCGGGGTGTGGCGGTAGACTCCCGAATGGCTCTGCAAGAACCTGCCGATTAGGAATGTCCTTTTCATGATGTTGCGGGTTAAAGGGGTAGTTGGTGCGTTCCTATACGTAGCCTCATCCATCAGGATACAAGGACTGTGCCGGGCGTCACTATTCCACCAGATCTCCACACAACCCATGGCAATTCGTAACGTACATTCCGCGTTGTGGCTGTTGTCCATCGTGCTCCTGCTTGCACCGGATGCCATGGCCCAGGACTACGCGTTCTCTATCGCGCGCATCAAGTATGGCGGCGGTGGAGACTGGTACAGCGATGAACAGTCGCTGCCAGAGCTTTTGTCGTTCGTGCGCGACAATACGCTGCTGAATGTAGCGCCACGACCTGATGTCGTAGAGCTCGCCAGCGACAAGCTGTATACCTATCCGTTCCTTTATCTCACCGGGCACGGCAATGTAGTCTTTTCGCCCGGCGAGGCGCGGAGCCTGCGACGCTACCTGGAGCACGGTGGCTTTCTCCACATTGACGACAACTACGGGCTGGATGTGGCTATCCGCCGCGAGATGCTCAAAGTGTTTCCAGATCAAGAATTCGTTGAACTGCCATTCCGGCATGCGATCTATCGTGCGCACTATTCGTTTGCGGGTGGGTTGCCGAAGATCCACGAGCACGATGGAAAGCCAAGCCAAGGCTTTGGACTATTCAATGAGCAGGGACGGCTGTGCGTATTTTACTCGTACGAGAGTGATCTGGGTGATGGGTGGGAGCCGGCCTCCGTGCATGACAATCCACCAGAGCTACGAGAGCAGGCACTAGAGATGGGCACGAATATCCTGGTGTACGCGATGACCGGTGCCATGTAACCCCGACATTCGATGAGCACACTGCTGCAGTCTGATCCCGAAGTCTTTGCAATCATCAAGCGGGAGGTGGCCCGCCAGAATGGCGGTATTGAACTAATCGCTTCGGAAAATTTCGTGTCCCGCGCGGTGATGCAGGCGATGGGGACACCACTGACGAACAAGTACGCGGAAGGCTTGCCGGGGCGGCGCTACTATGGCGGCTGCGAACATGTCGACACGGCAGAGGCCCTGGCCCAGGAGCGCGCCAAGCAACTGTATGGTTGTGAGTGGGTCAATGTTCAGCCGCACTCGGGCGCCAGCGCGAATGCGGCAGTCTACCTGACGCTCCTGAATCCGGGCGATACCTTTCTGGGGCTGGATCTGGCGCATGGTGGCCACCTGACACACGGGAGCCCAGTGAATTTCTCCGGCATCCTCTATGATGCCCAGTACTACGGCGTTGAGCGCGATGGCCCATACGCAGGGCGTATCGACATGAACCGCGTGCGCGACAAAGCACTGGCTATCCGGCCAAAGATGATATCTATCGGAGCTAGCGCCTATGCGAGGGATTTTGATTACGCGGCCTTCCGCGCTATTGCAGACGAGGTTGGCGCCTTCCTATGGATGGATATGGCGCACCCAGCCGGCCTGATCGCCGCAGGTGTGCTCAATGATCCGTTACCGCATGCGCATATAGTGTCAACGACTACGCACAAGACGTTGCGCGGCCCCCGGGGTGGCATGCTCCTGATGGGCAGAGACTTCGAGAATCCCTTTGGCAAGGTGGCTCGCAAAAGCGGGCGTGTCCGCCGCATGAGCGAGCTATTCGACACATCCGTCTTTCCGGGTACGCAAGGCGGACCGCTTATGCATGTTATAGCGGCCAAGGCGGTGGCTTTTGGAGAGGCGCTGACACCAGCTTTTGGGCGCTATGCCAGGCAGGTTCAGCGCAATGCCTCGGCCATGGCCGAGGCATTCACCGAGCGTGGATACCATGTAATCAGTGGTGGCACAGACAACCACCTGATTCTTGTGGACCTCAGAAATAAAGGCCTTACAGGCAAAGCTGCAGAAAGAGCACTTCAGGCCGCCGACATAACGGTCAACAAGAACATGGTGCCCTTTGATGACAAGAGCCCTTTTGTTACTAGTGGCATTCGGCTTGGCAGCCCCGCGGTAACTACCCGCGGCTTCACGGAAGAGGTGATGCGTACGGTGGTTCAGCTCATTGACACCGTGCTGCAAGAGCCTGCCGATGAGGATGTGCACCGTGCCGTCCGCAGTCAGGTCAACGAACTGGCGGGGCAGCACCCGCTTTACGACTTCACAGTAGCTTGAACCGCCTGCTGGCATTACCGTATATACCACCATGCGGCAGCACGATTGCGTGATGGACAGTGCGCTGCTAAGCAGCCCGCACTTGGCGGACTTGGCGGATCTGGGGCGGCGCCTATACGGGCAGTCACTGGTTCACCGAGACCACGAGTACATTACTGACCCAGACGGAGAACCGGTCAGGTGGCTGTTGGATACGCGGATTCCCATGCTGACCGGCACGATAGCGCAGGAGGTCGGGCATGTCCTGGCTGAGCGTCTGCGAATTCGCCGTATTACGCAGGTTGCAGGCTACGGATTTGGCGCCTATCCCCTTGTGTGTGCGACGTTGGGCGCCCCGGGCCAACCGGCGCTTCGCGGCGGGTTCATCCGGGACGGACGCAAGGGGCACGGGCGGCGGCGCATAGTTGAAGGCCCACTGACGAAGACCCGACCTTTGGTGCTTCTGGACGATATTCTCAACAGCGGCACAAGTGCCACGCGCGCACTGCAGCTGCTGAGAGGGGAAGGTTACTCGGTCGTAGGCCTTACGACACTATTTGAATTCACTTGGAGCCGAGGCCGCAGTCTCTTGGAAGCGCAGGGTATGTGGGTGGACTCGTTGCTCAGCCTTAACTTACGCGAGCGCGACAAAGGCATTTCACATCTGGGCTAATCCATGACTAGAAGCATCACACGCCTGATTCGGCGCAAGCGTAGGCGCGGAGATCCTCGTGAAAGCGCCGCAATGAATGGCCAGCCGCCACCACCGCAGCCGCAGACCGAAGCAGCAGAGCTAGGCGGTGAGATGAGTTTTCTCGACCACCTTGAGGACCTCCGCTGGACCCTCATCAAAGGCGGGTCGGGCATTCTGATTATGACGATCTTTGCCGCCATCTTCAGCGACTGGATCGTGGATGAGGTGCTGATGGGGCCTGCCAATGCGGACTTCTTTATGTACCGCCTGCTGGGCATAGACAGTGTGCAGACGCTGGTGCTGCAGAGCCGCAATCCTACGGGGCAGTTTTTTGCGCATATGGGAATCATCCTTGCCGTTGGCGTGGTAGCAGGTTCACCGGTTCTCATATACTACATATGGAAGTTCATTGAGCCTGGGCTGTATCCCAAGGAGAAGTCGGGCATGCGCTTTGCCGCGCTTTTTGCAACGCTGTTCTTCATGTTGGGGGTCACCTTTGGTTACTGCATCACCACCCCGTTCGCGCTGCAGTTCTTCAACAATTATCAGATTTCGGACCTCATACTAAACGAATTCGATATTGCCCGCTACTTCAGCATGGTAACGTGGTGGGTTTTCGGGGCCGGCATCCTGTTCGAGCTGCCCGTGGCGGTATACTTTTTGGCAAAGATTGGCATCGCCACACCTGCACGCCTGCGCGCCACTCGTAAGTATGCCATCCCGGGCCTCATGTTGGTTGCTGCGCTAATGACGCCGCCGGATCCCATTTCAATGCTCTTGGTTTGGGTACCACTTATCCTCTTGTTCCAAGGCTCCATCTACGTGGCGAAGTACTCGATTCGCCGCCAAGATATTGCCTTAAAAAAGGCTTGGGGTGATCTTCCCGAATAGGACCTGATGCCCTATGGTGCCGGGCAATCACCGGTGTCGCCGTCAGCCTTTTCCGCTTGCTTGCGGCTACCTTTCCTCAGAGGCCAAGCTGCCCCCACACCCATAGCAGGGTCCGAACGCCTAGCGCGGCGGTGATCAGCACGACCACCACACCCACACCCCTATACCATGCAGGAAGCGTGACCTCCTTCTGTCGCGCCGTGAGCAGCAGCACAAAACCTGCCATGAATGGAAGCAGCAGGCCATTGGCTGCCTGGGCCGCTATGATGATCTCCAGCGGATTGCGCCCCACCAGCGCAAAGACGAGGCCCGTGACCAATACCGAGGTCCATACCAATCGGAAGCGCCAATCGCGTGTATCTTCGGGCCAGGCAAAAATCTCCCGGATGCCGAATGCGGCCGCCAAGGGGGCCGTGACGGCGGACGTGATGCCTGCCGCGAAGAGCCCCAGGCCAAAAAGCAAGCGTGCGGCGCTACCCGCAGCCGGCTCAATAATGGGTGCGATGTCGGCAATGCCCCCTACACCGCCTTCCGGTGCAACAAAGGTGGCGCCAGCCATCAGGACGGCGATGGAGATAAAGCCGCCCACTGGCAAGAAGATGGCCATGCCGATCATCTCGCGCCACCAAGCCTTCTGTGTGGACTCACCTTCCCAATACAGTTTGACCGCGCTGGCATGTAGAAAGAGGTTATATGTAACAACTGTAGTACCCACCAGGGCCAGTCCCTTGACCAAGCTCCCCCCCGGCAAGCGTGGAACGAAAAGGCCAGACAGGGCCGCTCCCCAATCCACCGGGGCAGCGAGCATCGTGACAACAAACAGTACGCTCATTAGTGCCACCAGTCCCGTAAGGATCTGGGTAAGCATGCGCAGGTTCAGGGCCAGGATGGTTGCAGCCAACGTGCCCAGCACGAGAAGGATCAAGCTGCGGGGGATCGCTCCATCCCAAAGCGTTTCCATGCCCGCAGTCGCGCCCAAGAGGTTACCCGTCTGAAACGCTGCCGTGCCGGCCCACAGGCCCAAAACCACCAACACAATTACCAGCGCTCGCGTGGTGCGGCTCTGAGCCGCTTCACGCATGGCTTCGCCCACGCCCTTGTGCGCCAGAATTCCGGCACCTGCAGAGAATGACTGCAGCACAAACGTTGCAGCAACCGAAAATACCAGCAACCAGCTGAGCGCATAGCCGAACTCAATACCGGCGGTTGCGCACGTGAGGACCGTGCCCGGCCCGACAAAGGCGGCCACCACGACCGAAGAGGTACCCAGCTTCATAACGTTCTACGTGCAGCTGAACGAAATCCTCACCGCTACCTGCGCGCTGCGCCATTGAAAGTAGGGGCGTGTGCCAGGCAATTGCACGGCATTCGCTGTAGGCGAACTACTCGATGTCCCAAGCGTCAGCCGCATTCAGCAAGGCGTCCAAGTCCCCTGTGCCACGTTGCTCGGTGACTTCCCGAATCTGGGTGTGGAGGCGTGACTCGAATGACATGCGCTTGTCACAGAAGAATATGCCGAACGGGCGCGGCATGTCAGTGTTCCAGAACATCCGGCTGGCAATGCCGGCGAGCTCCAGGCTCGTCTCGTCATACACGATGGCGTCATTGACGGACCAGTCACCGCTGGTCAGGTCAATGGATTCCGGCCGGAACCCGTCAAGACGAATGGCACGCTTGCCTTCGTCGTAAACCATGGGCTTGCAATGCTCCAAGTACACTGTGCGTTGCGCTTTGGTGGCTTTCTCGGTGAAGTCGAAAAAGGCGCCGTCGTTGTAGATGTTGCAGTTCTGGTAGATCTCTACCATAGAGGCACCGTCATGCGAATGCGCGCGCTTCAGGATCTGCGCCATGTGCTTGGTGTCACGATCGGTGGTGCGGGCTACAAACGAGGCCGTGGCGCCCAAGGCGACCGATACCGGGCTAAACGGTAGCGTTATCGACCCGTATGGGCTACTCTTGGTGACTTTTCCTAGCTCTGATGTTGGGCTGTATTGACCCTTGGTCAGGCCATAGATCTGGTTGTTAAACAACAAGATTTGGCAGTTGACGTTACGGCGCAGGATGTGGATGAGGTGGTTACCGCCTATTGAGAGCGCATCGCCATCTCCGGTTACGACCCACACGTCAAGATCGGGGCGTGAAACCTTAAGCCCGGTAGCAAGGGTTGGCGCGCGTCCGTGAATCGAGTGGACGCCGTACGTATTCATGTAGTAAGGAAAGCGGCTGGAGCAGCCGATGCCGCTGATGAATACCACGTTTTCGCGCTTGACACCGAGTTGCGGCATCAGTCGTTGGACGGTAGCCAGAATGGCGTAGTCTCCGCACCCCGGACACCAGCGGACATCTTGGTCACTGGTGAAGTCCCTGCGCGTAAGCCCGGGTCCTTTTCCGGGTGCTTTCTTGCTGGGCGGCAGCTTCATGCCCCTTGGGCCAGGAAGTTTTGGGCGCTTTGGCTTAGCGGAGAATCCGGGAGGAATGGAAGGCTTGCGTGCTTGAGGCATGGCGTCTACGCGCTCTGCGAAAGGTCAGTGATGGCGGCAACGATTTCGCCGGCCTTAAAGGGCCGACCTTGCACCTTGTTCAGGGCCGCAAACGGTAGCAGGAATCTGTCGCGCAGCACACGGACAAGCTGTCCCATGTTGAGTTCCGGCACCAAATACTGGTCGAATCGTGCCAGAACCTCGCCGAGGTCCGGCGGCAGCGGCTTGAGGTACCGGAGCTGTACGGTTCCGACCTTCAGTCCTCGCCTGCGCGCGCGGTCGACCGCAACCCGGATCGCGCCCTCGGTCGATCCCCACCCCACCACCAACATGCCGCCCGCGTCGTCGCCGTACACGCTGAGGGGCGCGATATCCTGACTTATGCGCGCGACCTTTTGCTCGCGCTGGTCGGTCATCAGCTGATGGTTTTCCGGGTCGTAAGACACGCTACCCGTTTCGTGTTCTTTCTCCAAGCCTCCCAGCCTGTGCTCCAGACCCTTCGTGCCGGGTCGGACCCATGGGCGGGCCAGCGTCTCATCGTCCCGGACATATGGCAGGAATGTTGGCTTGTCGTCTACGGTGCGATTCGTTTTGGTAGCGAACGATACCGAAAAGTCCGCAAGGTCGCCGGAGTGCGGGATGCGCCAGGGCTCGGCGCCGTTGGCGAGGTAGCCGTCAGCCAACAGGATGACCGGGCACATATACTTGACCGCCACACGGCAGGCCTCATACGTGGCATAGAAGCAGTCGCCGGGCGTTGAGGGAGCAATCACTGGTAGCGGCGACTCTCCGTTGCGCCCGTACATAGACTGGAGCAGATCACTCTGTTCAGTCTTGGTCGGAAGGCCCGTAGACGGCCCGCCGCGCTGCACGTTAATAATGACCATGGGCAGCTCCATCATCACAGCCAGTCCGATGCCTTCGCTCTTAAGAGCAAGTCCGGGGCCACTGGTGGCGCAAACGCCCAGGTTGCCGCCGAAGCTGGCCCCTATGGTGGCGCCGATAGCTGCAATCTCATCTTCGGCCTGAAACGTCATCACCCCGAAGTTCTTGTGTCGGCTGAGCTCATGCAGGAGATCGGAAGCAGGAGTGATGGGGTAGCTGCTGTAGAGGAGGCTGAGCTTGCTCTTGGCCGCAGCAGCGACCAGTCCCAACGCAATGGCTTGCGCCCCGCGGATCGCGCGGTACCGCCCTGGCGCCAGCGATGCCGGCTGAATCTCGTATTTGACGATGAAGTCCTCCGTGGTCTCCCCAAAGTGAAACCCTTTCTTGAGGACATGGATGTTGGCATCGCGGATGGCTGGCCGCTTGGCGAACTTCTGCCTGAGCCATTCGACGGCTGGCTCCAAGGGGCGAGAGTACAGCCACAGCGCAAGGCCGAGCGCAAACATGTTCTTGCTGCGGTCAACCACCTTCTTTTCCAGACCGAAGTTCCTAAGTGCCTCCTCCGTCATTTTGGAGATCTCTACGGAGAAAACCTGGTACCCCTGCAGGGTCTGACCATCTTCCAGAGGGTTAGCGGTGCCATACCCTGCGAGCTTGAGGTTGTGCGGCTTGAAGGCATTCTGGTTGACCATGATGGCGCCGCCGCGCCGCACGCGTGAAAGGTTCACCTTCAGCGCCGCAGGGTTCATGGCCACTAAGAGGTCAACCTCGTCGCCCGGCGTGCGGATGTTGATCGACCCGAAATGGAGCTGAAATCCGCTGACGCCGTAGGTCGTCCCGGCCGGGGCACGAATCTCTGCCGGAAAGTCTGGAAGCGTGGCAAGGTCGTTGTGCGCGAATGCAGTCGCCAGGGTGAATTGGGAGCCGGTCAGCTGCATGCCGTCGCCGGAATCACCTGCGAATAGGATCGTCGCCTCATCAAGCTGCTTGACCTGCTTTGCTGATACTGCCTCGTCAGTCATGGGGGCTGCTGTGCGATGCGGTGGCTGCGTAACCTATTTGGTACCATCCAGGGCGTGGTGGGTTGCACGCGTGAGAAACCGATGAAAAAACAGACAGACCGCATAAACCTCTTGAGGAGATCTGGCGAATACGATCCTGCTGCGATTTGCGTGCGAACCGCACGCCTAACAAGGACTTGGGTTATCTTGACGGTACGTTCGCCCGGTCCATGGTACCCTACGTAGCCACAACGGAAAACATCAAGGTGACGGTTCGCCCCGTCTATCTGGACAGCAAGACCAGCTTTTTTGCGCGACGCTTTGTGTTTGGCTACTACGTAAAGATTGAAAACAAGGGTGACAGACCTGTCCGCCTTCTCCGGCGTCATTGGCGCATCCAGGAGGAGGGAGGTCGGCTTCAGGTTGTGGACGGGGCTGGGGTAATTGGACAGCAGCCACTGATCGCGCCCGGCGACGAGCACACGTACACCAGCTATAGCGTATTGGGTACCTTCACAGGTACGATGGAAGGCCATTACACCATGGAGCGCAACAGCGGAGAGCAATTCCGGGTCGAGATTCCCCGGTTTGACCTGCGGGCTATGGCGAATTAGGAATGGCAGTGGCAAGTGTGCTCGCAAGCGGGGGCAGCTGCGTCTGCCTGGGTGCACGGGCGCGTACCATGTACGCCTCGCGGACTCCCCGGTGCTGCGCAGGCGCTTCTGCAGCTTCAATGATCAGCGCATGATCCAGGCTGTTGACGCGATCGCATCCGGCACGGACTGCATCCATTGAGATTTTAAGCGCCACATCAACCGGCATTCGCTCAGGATTGATGTCGAGCCCGAAGTATCCGTCATATCCGTGCATTTTGAGCGTATACAGCCCGGCTTCCATCTGCTCCGGTGCTATAAGACCCACGTTAAGGTCCTGATCATAGTTGCCCAACGGCTGGCTGTTCCAGTGCGTATGTGCGAGGCGCGCCTCCGATAGCGGCCAGCTCAGGGCATACGGCACGTCCTCGAATCCCATGAGCAGGTGGCCGATTTCGGGATTCATGCACATCAACGTGTGCCCGTCCCGCAGCAGGCTGCGGTTCTTTTCGTGTTGAAGCAAGGACTCTACCTGACGCCCCAACAGCACGCCTTCGGGCGTAAGGCCGTAGAGGATATGGCCCCGCGGCTCGTAAGGCTTTGGCTCAAATGCGATGCGTACGCCTGGCACGGCATCCATGGCCTCCGCCAGCCCCGCTGCGAACCGGTGGCGCATGGCGGCCATGTTGATGCCGAGCGGGTTCTCGTAGCCGTCAACGCCAGGCCAAACGATGGAAAAGTCGCAGTCCAAGGCCGCGGCCAGCTCCAAGGAGCGCTTGGTGCGGTCAATGGAGGTTTGGCGCACAACCGGGTCCGGGTTCGAGAGTGACCCGAACTCAAACTGCGGGTCGTAGAACAGCAGCGGGATCACAGTGATGAGCCGTATGCCACTGTCCTGCGAAAAGTACCGCCACGTTTCGAGATTCCCTTCGTTGATCTCGTTGGGGTAGTGCGCTTCAAGCCCATCGAGGCCGTAATCCTTGAGGCTGGCGGCGATGTCCAGGCGTGCCTCAATGGACAGGTCCGGCTTGTACTTGCCGTGAAAGCGCGAGTCGGGTGGCGAAAAAAACCAAATCCCGGCTGAAAACCGCGGCTTCAGTTCGAAGTCGTTGAGGTGTGCAACCAGCAATTCACCGCTTCGGGGCACCGCCTGCGCACGCAAATCTCTTAGAGGCATTGGTCGCTATCGATGGACTGGCCCAAAGATACCTCACTTGCGCCTTAGTGCTCTAGCGGCGCGGCCCGCGCCCCTGATGGTGCTCTTGGTAGTGCAACTGTAGCCAGTCTTCCCCATAGTCGTTGCCTGGGTCACGTACGATGCTGTGCACGTGATTTGCACCACCACCGCCGACGCCGCGTTCGCGAACATATTCGATGAGGATAGACGGGCCATGCACGCGGTAGTAGTAGCGCTTGCGTATGTCATCGGTCGGGCCCATCCAGGCAAAGTGCAGCGTTGCTAGGCCATCTCTCTCGATTTCTTGCAGGTGGGATTCGGCAGCATCGTGATCCGCATTGCGTACGTATTCTGCGATCAAGTGGCTGAGTAGCTGCTGCTGCTCCACGTTGAGGTTGGCAGCCGGGAGGCCTTCGTACTGATTTAGACTGGCTTTGCGGCCCGGGCCTTCCAGGATATCCCGGGGGATCTCGGTGGAGATGACGGCCTGGACTCGTTGGGTGGCAGTAAGTGACTGCACGAGCTCAAAGCCGCGCTCCACTTCGTGCGACAGCGCACGAAACCCGGCGTAGGGACCTGAAGCGATTTCGTAAGGCTCGGCGCCGAGGAACAGAGGTGTAAAGGTGACCTGGTCATCCACCACCGTGAACGAGGCTGCAAGGTGGTGGCCCGTGAGGAGCCATCCCCAGCGCGCATCTGTGCGCGGATCTCCAAAGACCGCGGCCCAGTAGTTCTCTGAGTTCCAGCTTTCAATGAGTCGCGACATGCGCTCACTCCCACTGCCTTCGCGCTTGCGCGCCTCAGCCGACAATACATCATCAATCCATATGATTCCTGCAATCTTGTGGTATCCCTGACTGCTGGTTGATGCCCGCAGCAGCGCATGGAGTGACTGACGCTGTGCGTCGCTAAGGTCGCCCATGCGAAGCCCCCCGCGGTCGTACATCGCACTGGGCAGGTTGCTCCACCGCGTACGGGATTCGCTGTCGTCAATCGCGAACAGCACCGCTTGGCGTTGCGCATCGCTCAGTCCAGCCACAAAAGCGGCAGCATTCGCAGTCATCTGTGCCGCAGAAGTGGGCGCATCAGGTGTAGGCCGCGGCACTGTTACCGCCTTGGAGGGCAAAATGTGCTCGCCTTCAACGTTGCAGGCGGAAACAAGTACACTCAGTGTCAGGACAACGAAGGCGTAGCGCATGGCTTGTGACAGTGGCAGTTAGTTGTTGGAGTAGGTCTTTGACGAATGCAGGTGCCAAGGTATTTCAATATCTGCCGGGCACGATTGGACTATCGCCTTGGTATGCGGTGCGCGCAAGACGGCGAATACAGTGCGGCCCGCACGGACCGCTACCTTACTAGGAGCATGCGCTGCTGCCTGCTAGCACCGCCGGTCTCCAGACGATAGAGGTATACGCCGCTAGCGAACCCGGTCGCGTCAAAAGACATCTCGTGGCGTCCGGTCTCCCTGTATCCGTCGACAAGCACCGTAAGCTCACGGCCAAGAAGGTCGTAGACCGCTAGGCGGACAGGTCCAGCGCTATCCAAGGTGAAACTGAGGATTGTAGTTGGGTTAAACGGGTTGGGATAGTTCTGATGCAGTGTAATGCCGTCAGGAAGCGACGTGATGCTTTCCGTTGCCGTGGGTGGCAATTCAATAACTCCCTTGGGCGAGAGGTCTTTACCCTGTAGACCGGGGTAGTCGGGCGCGTAGCGGTACACCCGAAAGAGCAGGTTCTGCAGGATAGGCGTCGGATTCGGGTCATTGGGGACAAAGGTAGGGATGGGCTCATCGCGTGCCAGGGGCCCTCCACGAATCACCGGGTTGACGTACTCCCATACTTTGTTTTCGTTGGAGTCAATCTCAAGGATCCGGCCTGTCATGCCCTCAAGGATCACTGTGTTTCCGTTAGGAAGGCGTTGCGTCCCGGACGTGACCAAAGAAAACAGGTTGCCCGGATCACTATAGTGCCAGATTTCTATCGGTGGTTCGTAGGCGCCATCCAAGGCTAGGTTGAAAAACACGTTGCCGTCGTAGTCGACGTTGTACGGCAGTGCAAGTTCTTGCACCGTGGAGTACGCGGGGGGTGGTCGCATGCGCCCGTTGTCAAATACCATAACATTGCCATCGCCCGGCAGACCCTTGCCTATCCAATGTGGCGAGTGGTTAAAGTAGAATCGGCGGTCTGTGGAATCACCTGCCGCATACATTTGCGGGTTGCCGAATCGGTACAACAAGTCGCCCTTGGCGCCTCGCGCTTCTTCGGTTGTGCTCTTGCGGTTTATGACCCACACTTCGTTGAACAGGCCGGCACTCACCATTATGAGGTTGAGGTCCGCATTGTAGTCCAACCCATTAAAATGTAGCCAGGATCCACCTGTTCCTGTGTTTACGTTGATCCGCCACGGGTAATCCCTTATCTCGCCGTAGTTAGGTTTGGCCGGGTCGTGGTCTTGCACGAGATGATCGAAGGCGTGCCATTCCCAGACAATTTCCGCGCTGTCGGGCGGCAACGGCTTAAACTCAATAATCCTCTCAGACCAGAGCACGGTGTCGGCCGTGAGGGCGGTCGTGTCAAAGCCCACGGCCGCGAGCTCGGTGGCATTCAAGCGCTCCCAGGCCGTGGCTAGGACGTTGCCATTGGGCATGGGGACGATATCGTGATGCAGCATGATTTTCGGGCTCACGTGGTCGTACTGCCACAGGACGGTTCCGTCCCATGCAATCTCCTCCAGCCAGCCGCCTTGGCCACCCTGGGCCACCCAGGAGTCCGGTGCTGCAGAGGCGCGCAGCAGGTTGCCGTTTTTCAACAGGTGCACGGTTGCCCCGACAAGGTAGTCATGGTCCCAACGGTTGACCATCTCTCCGTATTCGTTGATCAGGTACGTGGATGGGTAAGTGAGCGGTGCCACCAGCGTGTAGCCGCCAAAGCCGCCTTCATCGTGCTGGAAGATGCCTACGGTACGGACCTGTCCGGCGGCAAGTGCAGGGCAGACAAGGCAGGCTAGCAGGAACGTCGCAACTCGGTTCATCGGCAAGTAGTGAAAGGTGGGCTTCTGCTGCCCTGAAGCAATATGCGAGATAGCAATCGCGGATCGCCTTATAGGCCAAACACGTTACTGATCGGGAGGGTAAAGCGCCAGGCGTTCCACGCGGTGAAACGTGATCCCGAATTGCGCCTGCGGCGGGCGAATCGCGGCCTCATATAAGACCTCCCGGGCTTGGATGTTTACCTCAACTACGCGACCCAGCGCACCGCCGGCATCAAGGACGGCGCCGGGCATAAACACGATGTTGCCCTCTTTCTCGTGGAAGTCTACATCCGACACGATAGGCGAATAGGTGGTACCGCCACGAACCTTCCCGTACTCCCAGACTTGCTGAACGGTCATATTGTCGTCGTCAATGCGATACACCACGGCACGGCTATAGCGGAGGCCGCTTGAATAGTGGCGGTTTTCGCCGTTATCGAAGATCAGGAGATCGCCATTGGGCAAGAGCTTAGGCGCGTGCTGGTACCAGGCCCAGTCAAAATCGGGATGGGCCGCGGTACCCTCCAGCACATCAGTTATCGTAATAGGCGAGTCGGTGACATCAAGGGGCGTCAGCAGTTTGGTGTCAAGATCGACCCCATTGCCAGCCGTGCTCCAGTCCCGGTGAGGTGCCAGAATCCATACCACCTCATTGGTGCGCGAAAGCTTTACCGTGCCTTGAACGCGCCCGCTCACGATGATGGCGTCTTCAGCAGGGTCGTACGCCAAGCCGTTGGCATGAAACCAGTCACGAGCGTCGTTGGACCAGGCACGCCGAGTGCGATCCAGCGACTCCCGCAAGTCCCACTCCTGGACGATAGCTCCCGATGTTCTATCAATCTCGATGATGTGGTCCTCAACGGTGGCCAGGCCCTGCTTGTTGACGGTAGCCAAAAGGTTGCCGCCGGGGGTCATTTCCAAGACGTTGTGGTGGAACACATACCCGGGTATCGGCCATTCGGCCACCACGTTACCGAGCATGTCGATCGATACAAGGTGCCCGCTATTTCCATCCCCGAAGTACAGGTTTCCATTGGTCAGGCGCTCGACGCCGGCATCATAGAAGAGGCTGTGGAGGAATTCGTGCTCGCCAAAGTCTGCATACCATCGCACTGCGCCTTCAGAGTCTACAATCAAGGGCGTCATCGGCAGAAACTCCCCCGTGATGCCAAAGTAGCTGACGAGACTCATGCCAGGCTTTTGGCCGGGCCGGTTGACTTCAATGGTTACAGTGGGCATACCCGGGATGAGTGGGTCCGTTTTTACGGTTCGGCTGACCTCCCCCAATGCCGCACCGGATTCGTCGAAAAACCGCAACTGCACGTCGTTTTCAGTAGAGGGATACAGGCCCAGAAGCGGAAGCACATGGGTAGCGGATACCTCGGAGAACCGGTGTCGCACGTCTCCGGCGGATGTTCTGCGGCCCGGGATGAATACCTCTACCTGTACGGGCCGCTTGGTTTCGAGCGTGATTTCCGCGGCTAATGGCGCGAAGCCTGTAGGGTTCAGTGCGACATCCAAGCGTGCAACGATAGCTTCTCCATTGGGCTCCATTGAACCGCTGTCACACGCGGCCAGACTGCAAGTCAGCGACACTCCAAGAAACATCAACCTCGGCCGCCAACGGCTGGCGCAGGATTGTTGCGGATGCGCTTGTTGTTCTGTCTTCAACTCAGTTTCTTGAATCCATCCTCGCGGTAGGGGATGAATTCCTAAGGAACGCCCATGCATACACTTCGGAACGAGGAACCGGCAGAAGTTAGCATTTTCGGGGTAAGTTCTCACATGGGTAGTAGGCGCCCGATGGTAGGAGTCGTGCTATTGGAGCACGGCGCAGCGCCTGGCAGTCTGGCACACGGCGTATATTGCTCGCGACCAAGTTGGGGCAGCGCATGCATTAGCAGACAAGACACCCGAAACGATGGCAAGGGTCCCACTACCGGCTCGCGCAATCGAGAGGGCAGGCTGAACCGGCAATGCCGGAGACCAATCAGGATTCTTGTGAGAACTGATGGGGCGAATGCGTGCTCCATCCCGCCTGCCGGGAGTGAAGCCAAAGTGATCTCGTTTTCTTCTTAACCCTTGTTTCTTCTAGCATGACTTGCCTGAACCCTGCTAACGGGCCATCAATGCGCAAGCGCGTTGCGCGCTTGCATTTTCGGGTGTGCTGCCTCCTCGTCATGGTGCTCGTATTCGAGAACCAGGCACTGGCTCGTCAACACTCAGCACCTAACATCATCGTCATTTTGGCCGACGACCTCGGTTACGGTGACTTGGGTGCTTACGGCCAGAAAAAGATCCAGACGCCCAGGCTGAATCATATGGCTGCGGAGGGTATTCGCTTCACAGAATTTTATGCAGGGCATACTGTCTGCGCACCGTCTCGCGTTGCGCTGCTCACAGGTGTGGATATGGCGCATTCACACACACGTTCGAATCGAGGCCCTGGGCTGCGTGAAGAGGACACAACGATCGCAGAAGTTCTGAAACAGGCTGACTACACAACCGGCGTGTTTGGCAAGTGGGGATTTGGAAACACCGAAAAAGGGGCGCCAGATCGCCAAGGATTCGACGAATTTCTTGGCTACTTGGGCCACGTACATGCTCATTCCTACTATACCGACCATCTCTTTGCCATTCGCCAGGGCCGCACCGTGCGCGTTGACATAGACACGACCCGCTACACACACGACCTCTTTACCGATGCTGCACTGGATTTTATAGAAAGAAACAAGTCGCGTCCCTTTTTTCTGTATCTGCCCTATACCCTCGTGCATGCAGAGCTGCTCGTCCCCGAGGATGCCCTGTTGCCCTATCGCGATGAGAATGGCAAGAGTCTGCTGGCTCCGGAAAAGCCGTTTCCATGTTGCGGCGTGATTGGAACGTATCGAGCCCAGCCGCAGCCGCACGCAGCCTTTGCGGGCATGGTCTCTCGGCTCGACCGTGATGTAGGACGCATCGTTGACCGCCTCAGCGAACTTGGTCTCGACGACAACACGCTAGTATTTTTCACCAGCGACAATGGGCCCCATGTCGAGGGCGGGGCCGATCCGGGCTTTTTCGAAAGCAACGGTCCACTCCGCGGTCTGAAGCGTGACCTTTATGAAGGTGGCATTCGCGTCCCGATGATTGCCTGGGGGCCCGGTCTTGTGCCGCAAGGAGTAGTCAGCGACCATCCTTGGGGTTCCTGGGATTTCGTAGCCACTTTCGCTGACCTTGCAGGAGTTGCAGCTCCGGAGACCAATGGCCTGTCTATGGCGAACCTGATAAGCGGAAAGGGTGCTGTGCCGCTACACCCTTACCTCTACTGGGAGTTTGACAATGTCTGGGGCGGACATTACGTACAGGCGATCCGACACGGAGACTGGAAGCTGCTGCGTTTTCGTGCACCGAGCAAGTCTTGGGTTGAGCTCTACGACCTGCGCCAGGACATCGGCGAGTACAATGACCTCTCTTCCCGATACCCGGATGTCATAGGTCGTCTTGAGCGCCTGATAGGTGAGGTTCGCGTGGAGCCCGGGTTGGAGGGGGCGCCTTCGCAATAACACGCGATTCTCAGCCCGACCGGGAATGGCCGGGGACGCAAATGCAGAACGCACAGATGTGCTACGGCATCACGCGGCCAGTAAATCCTTAGCTGGTCGCCTACAGGTAGCAGCAGAGAATTGAGGATTGCTTCCGTCCCGAAGACTGGTAGGGCTTCGCAGGTGGGCCAAACGCTCTTCCAAATCCCACTCTGCCATGGCCCCGGCATCCGACGCAACCCGCCAACTGGCGACAAGACAAGCGCAGGATTACGAGCGGAATAGGCATGTATTTGTCGCACAAGCGGTCGGGAGCGCGTCTATTGTAACAACGCTAGGTCCTTGGCGCTCCCCCCGGCATAGTCTGGCAGCCGAAGGCACACTGCGGCTCTACCGCCGCTACGAGCACTCCCGTAATGAGCAGCGCACGGGCACACTATGACCCGCCCGGTGTATTTACGCTCGGCGGGATCGCACATTTTCAAGTTGGGAATTGGAGAGTTGCTGTGGAGGTGGACTCTAGCCTCCACCATTCCTTTCCCATCATATGAACCCCTCACAGCCTGTCTTGGGGAGGGCTGAGGCGCCTGCAGACGCCCAGATCAATCCCTCCGGTGACTCGCGGCGGCTTCTGATGAAGCTCTGCACGCACATACTGCAACAATTGACCACCGACTGGCCCATTCCGGCAGCGCATCAGCAGCCGGTGCCACCGCCCGTAGTGATCAAGGCCTCTGCTGCGGCCCAGGACACAAAGCCGGACTCGGCGCAGTTGAATGAAGCGTGGCAGCTGTTGCATTCGCGCAGTCTGCAAGACGACCCGATCGTTGCGATCTGGCTGCGCGGGCTGTGCCCACGCGGCGTTAACATCGTTCTTGGAGCGGGTCTGACCATCACGGGCTATCGCCGCATACTTGGCCTGGTAGCGTGCTACCCTGAGAACGTCTCTGCTCTTACGTCCTTTGTGCAGTCGCTGTCCGATCGTGGTCTTTCGGCCGCCGACGGGCTGCTCTGTGTGCTGCCCAGCAGTACGGGACTGCAATCGGCGGTGCGCCAGGTGTTCGGCCCCAGGGTCGCCATACAGCGCTGTCTCAATACGCTGTTGGATCAAGTCACCTGTGGTCTTCCGGAAGACCTTGTTCCTGTGTATCGCAATCGCCTCCGCCAGGCATGGAATGGGTTCGATGCCCGGGAAGCTGAACGCGCACTCACCCGTATTCACCAGGACTTGACGCGCGTCAATCGGTCCGCAGCGAAGGTTCTATGGGAGGGCCTGGAGCAATCTCTGACGATTCAACGCACGGGCATGCTGCTCAAGCTCGACAGGGGGCTGCGCGTGATGCGCTTCATGGATGCCATCGGTCGCAGGTTGCAGGCCCCGGCCAGCGCCGTTTTCCAGCAACGCGAACAGATGGCACTGGCGCTGTTGGAACACGAGGCTCAGCTGCGCCGTGTGGCCCATGCAGCCCATCTGCCACAACTTCGTGAGACTCTCATCAACCTCAACGCCGTATGATGACCCATACCCCTATGCTGGATCAATCACTCATCGAGGACCTTCACGGGCTTGCGCAGAGGAATTTCATCGGCCTGGCCAGCTGCCTTGGATATCTCGATGATCTTCTTACCAAGATGGCCACATGGGTCATGGAAGCCGAAGCCCGCTTCATATGCGGCGCACGTGGGAAGCACCGTAAGACCGGCTTTCAGCGCTGGGGGACGAATCCGGGTTCCATCCGCGTCGGTTTGGAGCGCATTGCGGTCCGCGTTCCGCGCGTGCGGAATGTACGAACCCGAAGGGAGCGTCCTCTGCAAACGTACCGCCTCTTGCGCAAGCGTGGGCTTATGGACCGGGAAAGCGTGGTAAGAAGGTTGCTGTGTGGACTGTCGCGGCGCAATTACAGGCAGGCGGCCCAAGTCTTCACCGATAGTATGGGGTTGAGTGCCAGCAGCATAGGCAACGCCTTCATTACGCAGACGGCAGCGCTACTGAAGGAATTCGAGACGCGCCGCTTCGATCAGCACACCTTTGCGGTGCTCCTGCTTGATGGCAAGTATTTGGCTGGTGTGCAGATGATCGTAGCGATGGGCATCACGACCGAGGGCGAGAAGGTCGTCCTGGGCTTTGCGGAAAGCCGTACCGAGAACAGTGCGCAGGTGGAATCGCTGTTGCAGGATCTGTTGCATCGGGGCTTCACCCATACCGACAAGCTGTTGGTACAGGTGGACGGCAGCCGCGGGCTTCGCAAGGGGATCAGTGCGGTGTTTGGGGATGCGGTCGTATTCCAGCGCTGCCAATGGCACAAGCGTACCAATGTGACGCGTCACATCAAAAGCGAGCCAGCGGCCACGCATATGAAGCGTCGGCTTCAGGCGGCATGGGAACTGCCCACGTACAAGGAGGCACGGGCGGCGCTTGTGTCGCTGCATGAAACGCTGCAGCGATCGTGTCCGAAGGCCGCGCGCAGTCTGGAGGAGGGTTTGGAGGATACGCTGACGCTTCACCGGTTGGGGGTGCGGAACCAGGCTGTCAGAGACAGTCTGAAGACGACGAACATCATCGAGAACCTCAACAGCATTATAGCAAACCGATCACGGAACGTGAAGCGCTGGGGATCATCGGAGATGCGTCAGCGCTGGTGCGGGGCGATATTCATGCAGTACGAGTCGAATCTGAAGCCGATACGCCGGGAGGACATGAAGGAGCTGACCCAGGCGTTGACCACCTCCGGGGGTCGAGGGGTTAGTGGGGATTCGGTCTGCCGGCCCCAAAGGACTGCAAAGGCAACACCTGGCGCTCAATGCCCGCGCGCAGTAGTGCGCTGCTGACGCTGGCATAAGCAAAACCCGCAGCTGTCCGGACGCTCTGAGGCGCTGCACCCTGCCACGATCGCCGCTTACGCGTGCAATCAGAGGATTCCTGCGGGATTTCGTGCCCGAGAAGTCACTCCACGAGCCTGCCTGCGCCCGAAAATCCGCGTGTGAGCACGCATTTGGGCCCATATAAGCTTGCACCGTCCCATTTGCACCCACACACTCGGCCCGTAGCGCCATCTATTGCCAAAAGATATCTACTTTGAGGGCCCATCTCGGCAGAAGCCGCCGAAACCCAACTAAAAAATGTGCAATCCCCGCTCGGCGCACCGGTGGCGCTTGCGAGTGGGTCGGCGGCGCGCCGAGCTGGAAGCGGGCACAGACTCCTGACGTGCTTCGCGCGGCTTGAAGGTGCGTCTCACGGCCGAGCCGCGGTGGTTGCATGCCGAGCCGCTGAATCTGTGTTGGATTCAAGATCGCAAGGGTGCGCAGCTGGTCAGGCGCGGCAATTCCGGTGTAAAGCCATCCTAGTCCTGGCTACCCAAGGTGGTCTTTGCAGTGCGTGTGGCACGCCTAAGGTTCGATAGCTTGCCGGATCAATAGGACTTGGCTGCACTCTGGCCACCATTCAAACGCCAGGTAGGCAAACCGCTTGTGATGTGGAGGCACTGGGCATGAGCGGCAGCCGCGCGGAACAAGAAACGTCGCGCGGTTTCTATAGACGACTCTTCAGGCAAGAAGAGCGTCCTTTACGATCAAAGGACTCTGGCGTACCATGCGTGACGGATTGGGCTGGCGCACCAACGTGGACGACTATATGGTAGCTCTCGACCCAGGAATGGCTGGTGTTGGCGCACTCCGAACATACAGTCTGCAAAATGAGATGGAACCCATCCGAGCTGAAACAGGGGCCAAGCAGCAGAGCGCAGGCCCAACTAGATGGCGTGGTTCGCCGGCTTAGTGTGTTCCCGACCGCTGCGGTGGAGCCAAGGGGAGTCGAACCCCTGACCTCTTGAATGCCATTCAAGCGCTCTACCGGCTGAGCTATGGCCCCAAATGGGACATCCAACTGTTACTTGCGGCAATAGATCCAAGGGGCGAAGGGGACCGAATGGCGGACAACTGCGTTTCAGCGCGCTCTTGATGGTCACTGACCCAATTGTGCCGCCGCGAGCAAACTACAGCCGCTGCAATGGATAGCGCAGTTGCGCACCGAAAGATCCAGGTTTTTAAGTTTGGCGGTACATCAGTACGATCTACTGAGCGGATTTGCCATGTCGTAGCGTTGGTTCGCGCAACCGAGCCCGACGTGCAACCCGTAGTGGTAGTGTCTGCTCTGGGAGGTGTAACGGACCTACTGCTGGAAGCAATTGAGAATGCGGTCAGCCGTCGTGGTAGCCACCGTGAGGTTGCCGAATACATGCGAAAACGGCATACGGATGCTGCCCGGCGTCTGGCGTTAGAAGCAGAGCTGCCCGCGCTTGAAGCGCTCTTGGACAGCCTCTGGAAAGACCTGTCTGACCGGCTTGAAGGCATTTTCCTTTTGGGCGAATGCACGGACCGCACCAAGGACGCTGTTATCAGTCTAGGAGAGCGGGCATCGGCACCCATCGTCGCAGCCGCGTTCAGAGCCGCAGGTGAAAAGGCCCATGCGGTAGATGCCCGAGACCTAATCCAGACAGATGCCAGCTTTGGCGAAGCAAACGTAGAGTTCGAAGAATCCGCACGCCGGATCGTAGGGGTCCTGCACCACCTGCCACCTGGGCAGATCGCTGTCGTTACGGGCTACATCGCAAGCACCAAGGATGGCCGTACGACGACACTTGGCCGCTCTGGCAGTGACTACACGGCTACGATTGTCGGGCGTGCTCTGCGAGCCGAACGCGTTGTGATCTGGACCGACGTAGACGGCGTGCTCAGTGCCGATCCGCGTGATGTGCCAGAGGCATTCCCGCTGGCGCGGCTCAGCTACACCGAGGCGGCGGAGATGGCATATTTTGGTGCCCGTGTCCTGCACCCGCGGACCATGCGTCCGGTGCAGGAGTCCCGTATTCCACTCTTGATTAAAAATTCGCTCAACCCTCAAGCCGTCGGCACGCTCATATCCACCCACTCGCACAAAGTGGACCTGCGTGTCAAGGCAATCTCGACCATCCGCTCTGTGGCAGTCATCATGATCGAGGGCGGCGGGATGTTGGGTGTACCGGGGATTGCGGCAAGGGTGTTTGTGTCTCTGGCTGGCCGTGACGTAAACGTGCTCATGATTGCCCAAGCTTCAAGTGAGCAGAGTATTTGCCTCGTGGTGCGCGAATTCGATGCGAACAAGGCCGTCGAAACACTCACTACTGAGTTTGCGGCCGAGCTCTCAAGCAGTGACGTGAGCAACATCTTTGCCATACTTTCATGCGCAGTGGTGTCCGCGGTAGGGGACCATATGCGGCTGCACGCCGGCCTTTCAGGGCGCATGTTCGCGACGTTGGGAAGAAGCCGCGTCAACGTGCTGTCGATTGCACAGGGTGCGGCAGAAACCAACATCTCGGCGGTGGTACGAGATGACGAGGTGCGCCGGGCAGTACGTGCGCTGCACGAGGCCTTTCCGCTAGCCCGGCTACGGGCCCATGTGTGCCTGCTGGGTCCAGGTCGCGTCGGAGCCAAGCTGCTTGACCTAGTGGGAGAGCAGCACGAGAATCTTTTGGAATCTGTGCGCCTCAACCTGCGCTTGGTGGGTGTAGCCAACTCCAGCCGGATGCTATGGAATGCAGACGGGATTGCCAAGACCACGGCACTGGAAGCGCTTGAGCGCGGACGCCCCGCAAACTTGGACTGGCTTGTGGAGCAGCTTGGTGCCAGTCGCCTGGAGCGCCTCATAGTCGTCGACACAACCGCATCGGCTGACGTTGCGGCTCGTTACCCGGACTTTCTTGAAATGGGGCTGGGCATCGTGACCGCCAACAAGCTCGCCAACACGCGCGAGCTGCCGTTCTACCAGCGCCTCCAAAGAATCGCATATCGTCGCGAGGTAGCCTATCGGTATGAGACAACGATTGGCGCGGGGCTCCCAGTGCTTTCAACCTTGCGCGACCTGATTCGCTCAGGGGATAAAGTCCACAAAATCGAAGGAATCTTTTCCGGAACTCTGGCCTATGTCTTTAGCAGCTTGGACAAGGGCATTCCATTCTCGCAGGTGGTGCGGCATGCTCATGCGCTGGGGTATACAGAGCCCGACCCGCGCGACGATTTGCGGGGCGAAGATGTGGCACGAAAGTTGTTGCTGTTAGCACGGGAGATGGGGTGCGTGGTAGAGCGGAGCGATATGCATGTGGATTCGCTGCTACCGGGTGGTCTTGAGGGAGAAAGTATCGAAATTTTCTTGGACAAGATCGCCATGATGGATGGTGAGTGGGGGGTACGCATAGCATCGGCGCTAAGAGACGGCAAGCGACTGCGCTACGTGGCCCAGTTCAATCGGGGCACGTTGTCAGTGGGCGTGCGGGCCGTGGAGAGCACCTCTCCTTTTGCCCAGCTTTCTGGGCGCAACAACATCATTGCGTTTTATACCGAGCGGTACAGCGATACTCCCCTAATCGTCCAGGGGCCAGGCGCAGGCCTCGGTGTTACGGCAGCAGGACTCTTGGCTGACCTTATCAAGGCAGCGGAGCTGATGCCCTAAGGCTTCCAGGTACCAACCGCCTACATTATTGAAGCTTGCACTGGTAGGGACCGGGCGAATGGGCGCGGCGGTCAAAGAGTTGGCCGTAGCCCGTGGCCACAAAATTGCCGCGGCGTTTAACAGCCGCGCGCCCCTGAAGACGGCAGGCACTTCCGAGGTCCTTCAGGGCGCCGATGTAGTTGTTGACTTTTCTCTGCCGTCTGTAGTGGCGGCGCACCTATATGCGTACTGCAGATGGCGTCAGCCGGCAGTCGTCGGTACCACGGGGTGGGCAAGCACGGTGGACGAGGTGCGACGCCTGGTAGTAGAAAACAAGGCATCCATCCTCTGCGCACCGAACTTTTCGCTTGGCATCCAGCTTGTGCTACGAGCTATCCGTGGCCTTGGGCCGCTGCTCAATGCCCTGCCGGAATACGATGTGGCGCTCAGCGAGACTCACCATGCGGGAAAAGCGGATCGTCCAAGTGGGACAGCGCTTCTGCTCGCTGAAACGCTCATGGCCAGCTTGGAGCGCAAAAAAGAAGTGGGCCAGGCGCTTGGCAGTCCCAACCAAAGCGTACTGGAAGTCGCTGCGCTGCGTGTGGGAAGGGTTTACGGCGAACATGCGATAACAATTGACAGCATTTTCGATCAGATTTCTTTAACTCATTCTGCCAAGAACCGTAAAGGATTTGCACTCGGTGCGTTGAAAGCAGCGGAATGGCTCCCGGGCCATACTGGACTCTTTTCCCTTGACGATGTTATTGCTGACTGGCTGGGAGTTGTCTAGCCAGTTGCTCACCTGATACAGATAGCCCGATGAACAGCTTCATCTTCAGAGGTACGGCACCTGCACTCGTCACACCCTTTAGGAATGGAAACGAGTTGGATGAGTCCGCCTTTAGGCGCCTAATAGACCGGCAGATACAGGCCGGCACAGATGCCTTAGTGATCTTGGGTACGACCGGCGAAAACGCAACCATCTGGCCGCATGAGCGTCGCAGGATCGTGGACCTGGCATTGGAGCATACCGCAGGCCGCGTTCCCGTCATCATTGGCACAGGCAACAACTGCACCAGTGAGAGCGTCGTCTATTCGCGTGACGCAGCACAGGCCGGCGCGGACGGCTTGCTGGTTGTTGGCCCATACTACAACAAGCCACCGCAGCGGGGCTTTGTTGCCCATGTTGCAGCTATCGCGGATGCCACGGACTGTCCCATCATCGTATACAATGTCCCGGGCCGCACCAGCCTAAACCTCACCGCCGAAACCATTCTTACACTGGCCAGCACGATTCCCAGTGTGGTAGGCGTCAAAGAGGCTTCCGGCAACTTGGCGCAGATCACGGACATAATGCTGCACCGTCCGCCGCACCTTGCAGTGTATTCCGGTGACGACGAAATGACACTGCCACTGTTAGTGCTCGGCGCAGACGGCGTGATTTCAGTGCTGAGTAACGTGCTGCCGCGGCCGATGGGAGACCTCGTACGTGCGGGACTGCGAAGCGATATTGACACTGCCCGTCGTATTCACCTGCAGCTCATTGGAGCAATGCGTGCGTGCTTTTTCGACACCAATCCCATCCCGGTCAAGACTGTTTTGTCATCGCTTGGCCTGATTGACGGCCGCCTGCGGCTGCCGCTGGTGCCACTAGTCGATGACGTTGCCAAACGCGTGGAGGAGGCATTCGCCGCTGTCCTTTCGGCGGAAGGCTACGAGCGAGTTTAGGCACCTTCAGAGCTCGCGCCGCGGCCGTAACGCAGTCGCACCTTTCCACGCCGCGGCCCAGCATCTGGCAGGTGAATTCCGTATCTTTTCGCCAAGCACATCTGCATTTGGCGTACTTGAAATATATCTGCTCGGTTGATGGCATTCAGGGAGTGTTGAGCGCACATGGCGGCTGAAGAAGAACGGGTAAGCCGGGTCAGCATCACGGAGGAGATGAAGTCCTCCTACATCGATTATTCGATGTCCGTGATCGTGGGGAGGGCGCTGCCGGATGTTCGCGACGGCCTTAAGCCGGCGCATCGTCGCGTGCTCTACGGGATGAGCGAGCTCGGTCTCGGCCCTGGCGCGACGTTCAAGAAAAGTGCCCGTATCGTCGGTGAAGTCCTTGGCAAGTATCATCCGCACGGGGATGCCTCCGTTTACGACACAATGGTGCGGATGGCGCAGACCTTTTCGCTGCGGTATCCACTTGTAGACGGCCAAGGCAACTTCGGGTCGATTGATGGGGACTCGGCCGCAGCGATGCGGTACACAGAGGCGCGCATGACTCGCATTGCTGGCGAGATGCTGCGTGATCTCAAGGAAGAGACGGTCAACTTCCATGAAAACTTTGACGGGTCGCTGGAAGAGCCGTCCGTGCTGCCTGCTGCCATACCCAACCTTCTTGTCAACGGCGGCGATGGCATTGCGGTGGGGATGGCAACGAAGATCCCGCCGCACAACCTAGGCGAAGTCATTGATGCTGTTGTTGCCTACATCGATGAGCCGGAGATCGACACGCTGGGCCTGATTGAGCACCTGCCGGGCCCTGATTTTCCGACGGGCGGCATCATCTATGGTCACACAGGTGTGCAGCTTGCCTATGCTACGGGGCGCGGGCCCATTGTGGTGCGCGCCCGCATGCACGAAGAGGAGTTGCGCGGCACCGGGACCGCGCTCATTATTTCCGAGATTCCGTACCAAGTTAACAAGAGCGCGCTGGTGGAAAAGATCGCGCACCTGGTGCGTGACAAGCGTATAGAGGGCGTGAGCGATCTGCGCGATGAAAGTGACCGGGACGGGATGCGGATTGTCATTGAGCTCAAGAAGGATGCGCTGCCCCAGGTCGTTCAGAACAAGCTGTACAAGTACTCTCAGTGTCAGCAGACCTTTGGTGTCAACTTCGTCGCGCTGGTAGGAGGGCGTCCGCGTACACTGACGCTCAAGGACGCTATTGTGCACTTCGTGAATCACCGCCACCACGTGGTTCGGCGTCGCACGGAGCACCGACTGCAAAAGGCGACGCAGCGCGCGCATATTCTGGAAGGCCTCACCCGTGCGCTGGATCATCTGGACGCCGTGATTACTATCATCCGCGAGTCGGATTCGACCGACGAGGCGCGAGCGAACCTGATGCAGGGTGTATACCCTGCGAGCCTGACGGAGGCGCAGCGGATCCGCCTGGATTTGCCCGTGGATCCTCCCGGGACAGGCCTGGAGCGCTGGCTTTCAGAGGAACAGGCGAACGCGATCCTGGAGTTGCGACTGCGGCGACTGACCGGTCTGGAGCGGCAGAAGATCGAGGCGGAGTTCATAGCAGTGCGCCGCGAAATACAACAACTCACTGCCATCCTGGATAGCGCGTTGCTGCGAATGCTCATCATTAAGGATGAGTTGCTGGAGCTGCGCTCCAAGTATGCGGATCCGCGCCGCACCGAGATCGACTACGCTGGCGGAGAAGACCTGCTCATTGAAGATCTCATTGAAGATCGGCAGGTTGTTGTGACGATGTCACACCAAGGGCTTATCAAGCGTACGCGGACGAGCGAGTTTCGCAATCAGGGGCGGGGCGGGATTGGCAAGCGGGTCGGTGGACTGCGCGATGACGACTACCTTGAGCATCTCTTTGTGGCCTTCAACCACGACTACCTCCTGTTTTTCACGGACTGCGGACAGTGCTACTATCTGCGTGTCTTTCAGGTACCTGTTGGTAGCCGCATTGCCAAAGGGCGAAACATCCGCAACCTGATCCAGATGGCGGCCGCGGATCGCGTGCGCACCATTTTGCCGGTTGCCAAGAAGGATTTTCTGGACAAAGCGTTTCTGGAGTCACACTTTGTGCTAATGGCTACACGGGGCGGGCAGGTCAAGAAGACAAAACTGATGGCCTTCAGCCGACCGCTCCGGACGGGCAAGATCGCTATCGTAGTTCGCGAGGGGGATCAGGTTCTCGAAGCCCGGATGACTTCAGGCTCAGCGCGCATCATTCTGGCCTCATCGTCGGGACGTGCCATACGTTTCAGTGAACGCGGTGCTCGCCCGATGGGGCGTAGGACTGCGGGTGTGCGTGGAATGCGCCTGCTTCCGTCCGAGCGAGTGGTAGGGATGGCCGTGGTGTATGACGGTGAGGATCGGCAGATCTTATCGATCAGCGCCAATGGCTACGGTAAGCGGTCGCGCGTCGAAGACTATCGTGAGGCAGCGCGTGGTGGCCGAGGTGTTTACACGTTGAGACGTACCGAAAAGACCGGAGCACTAGTAGCAATCAGGGAGGTGAAGGAGACGGACGAAGTGATGATCGTGACGCAGAATGGGACGCTGATCCGCTTGAAGGTCAGCGGCATCAGCACGATCGGACGCTATTCTCAGGGTATTCGCCTGATCAGGCTCAAGGAAGGCGATGCCATCGCCGACGTGAGTATCGTGGCAGCGGAGGACCAAGAGAACGGCCGGTTCCGTCAGGCATTGTAGCCGCCGGTCCACATCTGCAGGCGATTCAAACTTCAGCTCCCGGTGGAGTGCATTCCCAAGCACCCTAAAGTGCCAAAAAGCCTGCGGCAAGGAGCGCGACTAGTGCCGGGCGGCTACCCCGACTGGCGGCAACCAACAGTTGGACTTACAAGCGGCGTCACTGGCGCACTACTTGGCCATCAGGCTATCGTGGAATCGGCACCTAAACCGGATTCCTGATTTGCGTGACACGTAGCTTCAACTTCTTGTTCGGGGCACAGGTCGGCAAGGGGTGGATGCCGAGTTTGTAGTTTGCGGGCACCACTTCCAGCCTCATCTGAACTTCATAGTACTAGGGTGCAGCCTCGCCCCCGCGGCGAAGTCAGAAGATCCATTTTGGCTCCTTTTTGAGTCGTTTTTGGCCCGATTTGGGCACAAATGGCTCTGAAAGTGGGGTTTTTGCCGTGATTTGAGGCGATTGTCAACCTGCTAGATTCGTTTTTGGGCTGCCCATGTGTCACTAGGTCACGGTGAACCACGAAACGATACAATATGCGGGAATAATGCGATTATTTTCGCCTTGTCTTGCATATATCGCAACGTTTGCGTACCTTATGGACCTGCGAAATCATTCAATATCTGTCCATGTACATAGAGCGTATTCCGAACCGGAACTCGAACCCCACGTGGCTGCTGAGACAGTCCACCTGGAAGAACGGCAAGAGCGTGAAAACCACCCTCAGCAACCTGACCAAGGTGCCGCACGATCTCCGGATGCAGTTCCGCGAGATCTGCAGGGGTGGCATAGTCGTGCGCGACGTGCTGGGGTTTTTCAAGGAGGTGTACCAGAGCGCGCAAAGCTCGCCACACGGACACGTGGCCGCTACGCTGGGGACCCTGCGCAAACTGAAACTCGATCAGCTCATCAGTTCGCGCACCACGCGGGTGCGTAACATCGTGCTGGCCCTCATTGTCAGTCGCATCCTCAACCCCGGCAGCAAGTATGCCACCGCCAGCGCGCTTCGGGAGGAAGACCAGACCAGCAGCCTGGGAGGAGAACTCGCACTGGAGAACGTGCACGAGAACGAGATCTACCAGGCCATGGATTGGCTCTACAAGCGCAAAGACGCCATTGAACAGGAGCTCGCTGCCCGTCATCTGAAGGAGGGGTCGGTTGTGCTTTGTGACGTCACATCCACTTACGTAGTAGGCCACGGCGCCGATCTGGCTGAATTCGGCTACTCCAGAGACAAGAAGAAGGGCACCAAGCAGATCAACTTCGGTCTGCTCTGCGATAAGGAGGGCCGGCCGGTGGGAGTGGAGGTGTTTTCGGGCAATACGGCCGATCCCGCTACGCTTACTGCGCAGCTGCAGAAGCTCAAGAATCGTTTTGGCCTTACTCGGGTCACGATTGTAGGAGACCGCGGACTGCTCACGCATGCGCGGCTTACCGAAGAAGTGCAGCCTGCGGGCTATGACTGGATCACCGGCCTGCGCAAGGGGGGCATCCGTCGCCTGGTGCAAAAAGAGGACCTCCAGTTGACGCTGTTTGACGAAATGGATCTCGCAGAGATCACCAGCGACGACTATCCCGGTGAGCGGCTGGTCGTGTGCCGCAACCCGCTGATGGCCGAGCGTGCAAAGAATAAACGCCAGGCGCTGCCCCAGGCTACTGAAAAGAAGCTGGATGCGCTGGTAGCGGCCACAGTGCGCAAGCGGAGGCCGCTACGGGGCACTGACAAGATTGCCCTGCGCGCAGGTGCCATCCTGGGCCGCTACAAAATGCAGAAGCACATCACGGTTGTCATCGCCGACGATGCCTTCAGCTACAAGCGCGACGAAGCGTCCATAGCGCAGGAAGCCCGTCTGGACGGCATGTACGCGATTCGCACCAATCTGCCGAAGGACGAGCTCGCATCCGAAGAGGCCGTCGCTTCCTACAAGCAGCTGGCGGTAGTGGAAAAGGCCTTCCGCAGCCTCAAGACCGTCGATCTGAAGGTGCGGCCCATCTACCACTATCGGGCCCGCCGCATCAAGAGTCACATCTTCCTCTGCATGCTGGCCTACTACGTACAGTGGCACATGAAGGAAAAGCTGGCCCCCATGCTGTTCGCGGAGGAGGACCCGGCGGCGGCCAAGGCGGCCCGCGCCAGCGTGGTGGCGCCGGCGGAACCCTCCCCTGAAGCACAAAACAAGGCACGCACCAAAAAGATCAGCGACGGCGCTCGTGCTACCAGCTTCCAGTCGCTGATGAGCCACCTGGCACAGCTGGGCAAACTCAAGCTGGTAGAGAAAAACAAGCCCGAGAAGACGACCAGGATGGTGCTGCAGACGCTAAGCGCAAAGCAGAAAAAGGCCTTCAGGCTGCTCGGCGTAAGCTACCACTAGGCTGGCTGCCAGCGTAGCCGGCCACCTGCTCTAGTCGCAAATTCCGCAAAAAACGAACGCCTTCTCGGCCCCCGTGCTGGCCAAAGTACTATGAAGTTCAGCCTCATGTGGTACGCGATGAGCAGGAGATTGACGGCCATCTGAAGTTCCACCCACCGACTTCCGAGGCACGTGTGCGTGCCAAGGCCGTACGGCGCATAGACACCCGGCACCTTGTGCTCTGCCCGTTCCGGCAGATACCGGTCTATGTCGAATTTCAGAGGATCCTTGAACAGATCGTCGTCATAATGGGATGCGGTTTGGCAAACCAGCAGTCGCGTCTGAGCCGGTATTTCGAATCCATTGACCGTACACGGGTTCATGACCGTTCTCAACTGCCAGGGAATCACAGGGTACAATCGCGCCGACTCCAAGCAGACGCGGTGGGTGACGTCAATGCTTTCGAGACTGAAGTCCGTCGCGTCCGGGTCACGCCCGTTACCGAAAAGCGCCGCGGCTTCCTGGTGGGTCTTCTCGTACAGATCCAGGTGACGAACCATGCAGTAGACCGCGAAGCCGAGTGCGCTGCCGAGATAAATGCTTGCGACCATGGACGCGACAAACGGGAAGGTGATGTCCGTCTCCGGCATGAACTGCTGGTCGTTTCGGTGAAACTCTAGGATTGCGTCGGCAATATCCTTGGGCTTGCCCTTCCGCTGCGCCGGTGTGTGCGATGTAAGGACCGACTGCTCCAATTCATGGACACGCCGGCCATAGCGCTTCATTTTGGGCGTCGACAACATGAATCTTGGCAACGCGCCTTGAATGTGCGTGACCAGTGCACGATGCTGGTATTCAAGCAGTTCGTGGGCGTAATGGCTGCAATCCACGCCAATTAACAGTTGCGAGACCTGGCTGCTGATGTGGTCCTGCAAGTTCGTGGTGGCACGGACAACATTGCCTTCTTTCCATTCGCTCAAGGATCGTCGGCAGCGGTCTACCATCTCCGGCAGGCGTTGCGCAAGCGAATGCCGAGAATAGACATGCCTTAGCGCCTTACGCATCTTGTGGTGCTCCGGGCCGTCCATGCCCGGAAGCGTTCGGGAGGCGCCGAAGACACGCTCGAGATTCTCGATGTAGTCTTTGGATCGCAGGTAAAACCGCCCATGCTTGTTGACCCACTGGTTGGCGTCCAGCCCCATCAAGGCGACTGCCTTGAATTTGCCCATTTTGAAGGGAAGTTCGGCGACCGGCCCATACTTTTGGAAGATGCCGTTCATTGCCCTTGCGAAAGTCACGCTGTCTCAGAATGTCGCCGATGCGAACTGACGGTATGGGTTTGGTTCGAAGTACAGCGCGGGACTTTGGCGTGGTTGCGCTGTCCATTACCGCTTTGGCAACCGTTCGTCCGATCAGGTCAAACTTGGCGATCGTCTCGATCCAGTCGAGCTTCTCCTCGTATTCCTCTGGCGAAAGCAACAGCGTGAAACCGCCGCACGTGTGCATCAAGGCAATGAGGATGGCATCACGCGGGTCCGGGATGATGTCATTCAGGATGACGTTCAGCACCCTTGTCTTGGCTTCCCGGCGGGTGGCTAGGCCTCCCAATTACTCACATTTCCGACTTGACAAGGGGCCTGCCAGGCGCTTCTGACGAGGATGATGCAACGTAGTACCGCTTTTGTTGACGGTGGATTCAGCGAAGATCGTCGTGGCCGCTTGCTTGCTTTTGCCATGGGGGCTGCGCTGACGACTTGTTGATGCGTTCTCACCGGTAGTGTATGATCTGCTTGATCAACGCGTCGCATGGACATACCCATGGCGGCACCATCTTTGGCGGACTGTGAAGAAAGCGAGGGGGCGCGCGGAAGCGTGAAGCGAGGGGGCGCGTTATGGGGGCGGACGCTCCACCAGATCATAAAACGCCCCGAGCTCCTCGTAGGCAACCGCCCGGATCTGCAACCGGCCGTATCCACGCCACATGACCGTGTGTCCCGGAGGAGGATCATGCTTCCGGTTCATGTAGCCTCCCATCATCGCCACCAACAATATCGCCGAGGCCAGATTGGTGAGCTCGACCAGGCTATAGCGCCGGGAGTACACCCGCAGCATCTCCAGCTCTGCATCGGTGAAGAGCACATCGGCTTCATCCCGGTAGCCCCCAGGTTTCCCCGGGGGCCCCGGACAGATCCGGACGTGCGCGCTAACGCATCCGGCTCCTCCCTTGGGTCGCGCTGCCGCGCATGACGTTAGCAGGTCGGCAAGCCGACCCGCAGCCGTAACCGATTCATCCCTGGGACGCGCAAAATCCGGCACTGAGTCCGGTACGTGTGGGACTGCACGATTTCCCCTTGGGTGCGACGCTTCGCTCCACTGACTCCGCCACGAGGGCACCCCCGCTTTGTTCGTCGGCTTCACAGCTACGTATCGTCGCATCTGACTTCTCCTTGCCGTACGTCCTCCGCTCGGCTTTCGCCTTGGCTTTGGCGGCCCCGCCCGTAGCGCTGGGCAACAAGAAGATCTCCCAGGTCCCAGCAGGATATGTACATGCGTCCATGGGGTCCCGGACACCGTGGGCCTGTCCGCCGTCTCACCATAGCGATGACGAACATGTTGCCTTCGACCGAGCTGAAAGCCTCGGCGACCCAGATTACATGTTTTTCGGTGCTCAATAACCCTGGCCACACGCACCGCTACCGACGCTTCGCGCCCACCCTCACGGGTGGCCACGCACGGCTCGCGGAGATATGTACCTGGTTTCAGTTTCATAACACGGGACTTTCACCCGCTATATCCTGCCAGTTAGCCTGGCGCACCAGCTCGCTCACCGCGCGACCCAGCAGCGTCATCAGCATGATGCGCCAGGCCGTTACCAAGTGAAGCGTGATCATGTTGTGCAGTAGCGACGCCTGTTGCATGCGCAACTTTTCCACCTTGCATCCGCTCTTGAGTATCCGGAAGATGTCTTCCACACGCCAGCGCAGCGCGTAGAATCCCGTCATCTCCAGGGCTTGTTCCAGCGTAGTCACCTCGACGGTGGTCAGCAGGTACCATTCGATACGTTTTGCCCCTTCCGGCGGTGCAATCTCTCTGATGTGGATCGCCGATACGCGTACCGGGTCTTGCGAGGCGTCCTCGGTCGCCGGCAGCGTGACCCTGCAAAAGCGCACTTCCATACGGGCATGGCGGGCCGGCCGGCCTTCGTGGGTTACACGCCCCGACTTCGCGCGAAGACTCAAACGCGCCACAGACAACTCCAAGACACCCGCCGGGGGGCCCCGGCGCATCACCTTGAACAACCGCGCCTCGCCTTCCTCCAGGCGCCGATCCACCTTTACCCGCACCAACACGTGGGTCCGCTTCAGCGCGCGCTGCGCTGCAAATATGGCGAACACATCGGCCTCCCGGTCCATCACGCAAAGCACACGCGTCTTGCGCGGCAGGGTCTGTGCCGCCGCCTCGATGTCGCCCAGGCCATCAATCCATTGCTGCGTCTTCGCAGCGTGCGCGCCCTTGCGCTTTTTGTACGCACACCGCAATACGCCCAGCGGCAACCCATCCTTGCTCAAGGCCAGCGTCGCATGCAGATGCACGCCCTGCGCCTGGGCCGTCGTCTGGTTGCGGCCAATGACTTCGAGACCGTCGCACTGCGGACGGGTACTGTAGCTGATGTCCGTGCCATCCTGCACGCACAATACGGTCTCTTGTGTCCGCATCCGCTCTATCGTGCGCTGGCGATGCGGCGCCAGAATCTTCTTGGGCGTAATCCCCAGCTCGTCCGCCTTCTCGATAAAGCGGTAAAATCCCCGTATGGCCGCCGGCTCCCAGTGCGGTGCTGCGGTTATGGGACTGCCCATGGTTTGCGCCAGTAAGGTCGCGCTCTTCACCAGACGCGCGCTGCGCCGCCGGTCGCCCAGCTGCGCACCTCCAAATTCCTGCTCGGCCCAATGCGCGCCGTCCAGCCCTGCGCCCACCTCCAGCCGGGGATGAAGCTCCACATGCGGTACGCCCAGCTTCTCGCGCCAGTCGCGCGCAAGTTCGTAAACGTATACCTTCTTCTTTGATCGGGTGCAGACATTGACAGGCGCGTGACGGCCCCGCCCTTGCGTGGTCCCCAGATATAGGAAGTTGGCAGCCCTGAAACACGTTCCTTCCTGATCCGGTCCCACAAACGTCTCCACCAGGTACGGCACATACGCGTAACGCGCCTGGAAGTCTGCCTGCAATCGTCGCAACACCCGCCCCAGCAAGTAGCTGGCCAGGTTCTTGCACCGCACGTGAGGACGTATCAAAAACCGGCTCAGGTTCACCACGCGATAAAGCATCTGGCTGCGCTGCGCATCGGTCCAGGCCATCCACGCATCCCGAGGCTTCAAATACAGGGCAGAGGCGGAGAACCCGATCGCGCCCAGGTACCCGTGCGCACTCTTGACCGAGCTTCGCCTTCTAGAGCAGGAGATGGGGTGGACCGTCACGCCTGGCCACCTTGCCCCCACCCCTGGGCACGATCCCCCCGACTGGTGGCGTACGGGTTCCAGGTACCGGATGCGCTTCGGTGCGGAGATCACCGTCAGGATGGGGCCGGTGCTGCAAAACGCCCGCTCGTGGAAGGAGCTGCAGGCCGTGTTGGAGAGTAGCGGGATGCACGTGGAGGCGCGGCCGCGGGGCATGGTGATCACCGACGGCAGCCGCTACATCGGGGCCTCCCGCATCCGTGGTCTCAAGGGCGGCCGCCCCGAGCTGGAGGAGCGATTCGGTCAGACGCTGGACGACTTTCTGGCCACGGGCCAGTCTCCGGAGCCGGTTCCCATGGCGGACTGGGTGTGGAAGGTGCGCGTGGATTCCACGCACCACGCGCGGCGGCATTTCGACAAGTCGCCGGAGCTGTACGCGCTGTACAAGGAGTCGCTGGCTTGGCGTGCTACGGAGCGTGCCCGCGCGGACGTGGAGCGACAGGAGCGCCGTCTAGCCTGGCACCGCAGCGCGCTCAGAAGGGCGGAGCGGGCGGAGCGCGAGGCCGCTCATACCCGGCAGGTACTCCTCCGGGGCCTCCGCCAGCTTCTGCGGGGACACGCGGGCCTGGAGGCCGCGCTGACTGCTGCCCTCACGAAGCTGGGCGTGGATGGGGTGCTGGCTGTTATGCGGCAGCACTCCGACCGCGTGGGGTTGCCCCCGCCCCGGAAGTGGGGCAAGAAGGGTGACGGCACCGTTCCTCTCGAGTCGGAGCTTCGGGCCTATGCCTTCGCGCAGAGAGAGCGCCCGTCCGCGGATCGCCTTGCCGAGTGTCGGCGCGCGGTGAAGGAAGCGGAGCAGGCGCTGCGTGCGGCGCGCGCTGCGCAGGCCGCGCTGGCGCGGAGCCCCGAGGCGCACAGGCTGGATTCTATGGAGGAGCGCCGAATGGCACTGTCCCCTGAGCAACGTGCGGCGCTCATCGCCTACGAACGGGGTCGGGGGCGGCAGCGGGAGCGGGACGTGGCGGAGCGCGGGCTGTGACGGGAATAGACCCCCGGGAAGGACCGCCAGGAGAGTGCGGCAAAAACCGAGGCGCATAGTAGCCCTCTGCTGCGCGGATAGCGGTCAGGGAGGGGGGTAAGGACAACGCGCGCTCGAGGCGCGTTAGACGCGATTCTACGGGCCTCTATAGGCTTTTCTGACAAAGAGCAATAATCATGAGTAGTGGGTTCCAACATACGCGGTGTTTACGTCCGTAAGCCGCTTCTAGCCTATGCAGTTCCGATCCCGTAGTGGGTACATTTGGCCAGGATGAGATTATCAGAACTATTTGTGATAGGATGCGTAGATTGCTGCCAGTGGCCCGTTACTACTATACATTGGGCGACTTACTAGGGGGCCTCTGCGGAGGCCTTTACTATTTCTCGGAGAACCACTGGTATGGATCGCGTCGCTGTCTTCGTTGATGCTGGCTACCTATTCGCCCAAGCATCCAAGGCAATGTTCGGCGAGTATTTGCCACGCGGCCATATGAAGCTCGATGCTGCCGCTGTTACCGCCGCGTTGAAAGACTTTGCGGAAAGTCACTCGCAGCTGGACTTGCTCAGAATCTACTGGTATGACGGCACATCCATGGGGCCAACACAGCAGCATATCGCGTTGGCTGAACTGCCGGGTGTCAAGGTCCGCCTCGGATTCGTGAACACCGCTGGTCAGCAGAAAGGTGTGGATTCCCTCATCGTAACTGACATGGTCGCACTCGCCCAACACAGAGCCATGGCTTCGTGCGTCCTGCTTTCAGGAGATGAGGATCTCAGAGTCGGGGTTCAACTGGCTCAGAATCACGGAGTGCGGGTTCACCTGCTGGGAATTACCCCCGCCCGCCAAAGCCAGTCCCGGTTTCTTCGCCAAGAGGCTGATGCTGTCCACTCGTGGACAGTCACCGATCTTGGCGCATTTCTTTCCAGAACACCCGCCCCTCCCGTCGACAAGCCTCCGAAGGCTATTGATTCTCTCGAAGGGGTTGCTCAGGAAGTGGCCGCCACAATCCCAGAGGAAGAAATTACTGGACTCATCGACTCCATATCCGAAACAAAAATGAGGCCTAAAGAGATTGACGGTCGTCTGTTGGCTCGGGGACTTGAAGTGATTGGCAAACCCCTCGATCCTATCCAGAAGCGCGCGGTACGAGCCAGCTTCCTTGAAGCACTGAGGGCTCGACTGAGTCGCTCGCAGAGCTGAAAAGATAAGTCTTCGAAAGCACGCCTGGTTTAGTCAATAATGTGGGCAACGGATAGGGCTAGCCCTGCCGTTTACCCAAGTTTTTCCCTCAACATTCTAATTTATGCCGCATAGATTAGCGGCATGTTCCAGCAGAATCAGATTCTTCGTACGCTGAGCGAGGCGCAGTCCCAGGCGTGCCTGGACGGCATCTTGGCTGATGAGAGTCTGAAGAATCGCACCGCCATCACCCGGCGTGTGTGTGCGGCGTTCGATTTTTTCGACGCACGCGGGCAGTTGCAGGTAGCCAGTTGCGCCAAGGCGCTCTCGAAGCTGGCCGACCGCGGCCGTATTGCACTGCCGGCGCCTATGAACGACCACGCTGCCGGCGCGTCCCCTCGGCTGCTGAAGGAGGGCGTGCCCATGCCGAGCACCCTTCCTCGCTCCGTCCGCGAAGTGGAGGACCTGTCGCTGGTCATGGTCACGGACGACAACCAGCGCGCCGTATGGAACACCCTATTGGACCAGGAGCATCCGCGGGGCACTACGACGTTCTTCGGCGCGCAGGTGCGCTACCTGGTGCATAGCGCGCTGGGCTATCTGGGCGCGCTGGGCTTTTCGGCCTCGGCCCTGCGTCTGGCCGCACGGGAGCGATGGATGGCCTGGAGCGATGCGCAGCGCCAGACCCACCTGCATCATGTGGTGTGTTTGAGCCGCTTTTTGATTCGGGGACCCTGCACGCACCTGGCGAGCCGTGTCCTGGGCCTTGCGCTCAGGCAGCTTCCCGATGATTTTGAAGAGCGTTACAGGTACCGCCCTTGGGTTGTGGAGACCTATGTGGATCCGAACTGGAAGGGCACATGCTTCCAGGCGGCAAACTTTCTGCACATTGGTTATACTGCCGGCGGCAAACGACAGGCCGACGATGAACCCGAGCCGCCCAAGGCGCTATATGTGTACGAACTGGACCGCGGGTGGCGCAAGGAACTCGGCGTGCCGGCGGTGGAGCTCAATCCTGTGAGAGCACCCCACGAGGCGTTGGATCGTGACCAATGGGCGGAAGCCGAGTTCGGGCACGCTCCACTGGGCAATCGGCTGCGATCCACGCGTCTGGTACGGAGTGCGTCGATGCTGGCTTCGGTGATGGGCCAGTCCATTACGGGGAATACGGACTACGATCGTGCGGCGGTCAAGGCGCATTACCGGTTTCTGGAGAGCGACCCGGCGTCCAAGGTCACTCCGGAAAACATATTGGCGCCGCATCGTGCGCGCACGATCGAGCGTATGCGCAGCCAGAAGGTGGTGCTCTGCATCCAGGATGGCAGCCGACTGCGCTATGCCACGCGTCCGGCCTGCACGGATCTGCAGGTCACCGGCCGCAATCAGACCACGGCGCAAACGCGTGGGATGCATGTACATGCGACGCTGGCGACCACCCCCGACGGTCTGCCGCTGGGCGTGTTGCGCTGCAGCTACCGGGATCCTGCGCACGGTCCCCTGAAGCCGAAGGCCCAACGATGGCTGGACGCCTTTCTGGACATCTGTGCGGCGGCCGATCAGATCTCCCGCAAGATTCGGGTGATCTGCGTTATGGACCGGGAGGGCGACAGTTTTGCGCTCTTTGACGCCCAGCGTCGTCAGGGCCGCGTGGAGATGCTGGTCAGAGCGCGGATGGATCGCAGGCTGGCAAACGGCAGGAAGCTGTTTGAGACCCTCGCGGGCGGCCCGGCGGCCGGCAGCGTGCGGATCGAGATCAAGAAAGTCACCGCGCGTCCGAAGTCGCGGGGCAAGCCCGCCCGACCCGGGCGCAGCTATCGCATAGCGGACGCCGAGGTGCGGTTCCACCGGGTGACGCTGCCGGCCACGACTCAGGAGGTAGAGCCGGTGACGATGTACGGGGTTCACATCCGGGAGCAGGCCCCGCCGGAAGGCGAAGAGGCCATAGAATGGTATCTGCTTACCAGTGTGGCGGTGCACACGCTGGAGGAGGCCCTACAGGTGCTGGACCACTACGTGAAGCGGTGGCGCATTGAGGACTTCTTCCGGGTGCTTAAGAGCGGCTGCAAGGTGGAGCGTCTGGCACTGCACACGGCGCTGCGTCTGGAGCGTGCGATCGCGATCTACTGCGTTGTTGCCTGGCGCCTGATGGTGCTGACGCTATTGGGGCGAACCGTGCCAGAGTTGGACTCGGAGGTCTTCTTCACGGAGTTGGAGCTTCGTTTTTTGACGAGCTATGCCAGCCGTGTGAAGCTGCCTCGGCCCGGCACGCTGCAAGAGGCCATCCTGCTGCTGGCGGTACTCGGGGGGTACCAGAATCGCACTCGCGACGGGCCGCCCGGTCACCAGATCATGTGGCGCGGGCTGGAGCGATTGGCGCTGGCCACACTGGGATACGAGGTCCGGGACGCCGAGTAAGGGCGGCCCTGCGCTGCGATAGCCCGTGGACTGCGGTCCTGTCACAAGGCAGGATTCCTAGGCCCTTCCGGGGCTCTCGGTCCGCAGTAAGCAAGGCCTCCGCCCGCAAGACAGGGCATAGACTGCGCGGAGCCGAACGAAGCGTCCCTGCACGACCAAGCCTTGAGTCCACAGCCAAGACCCCTGTGCCACATGGACATCCCCCGTGTCGTTCGGCAACGACTGGACATGCTTCTGATACCCTCAAATGCGTAAGTCTGCCAGGTAACTTGGGTAAGCGGCAGGGCTAGGTCGGTGGCGGGATAGGTACCCGATCGCGAAACGGAGCGCGAAAGTCCCCAGAATCCGCCAATCTCGTGCTCGAGGATTCTCCTCTCGACTAGCCTGAACTCCCATGCGCAATTTTGGTCCAAATCGCCATGACATTTCGTCGGGGTTGGTCATGCTATGCGGATGTGGAGTCTCCTGTCTCCTAGCCAGGGAACGGCCTCGACCGCATCGTTATATCCTGCTGCGAGCAGATACGGGCTGTTTGCCCGCCGCGGCAGGGTAACGATGAGGTCGTCGGCTTGTATGTCGACCTTTGCGCGTGTGCGCACCAGCTTTCGGAAGAGGGTACGGGGCTTGGCGTTCTCCATGCCGTTGCCGATCCGTTTTGCCAGGATGCGGTAGAGGGTACTGGCCATGAGCGTCAGTTGCAGGTCCACATCAATTTTCAAGGGTACGGCTGCGCTGAGGGCATCCATGTGGAAGAAGTCGATGGCATCGGCGAGGGTGTTTTCTATGAGCATCCGCCGGGCGTAGCGGTCGATCAGCCGGGAGGCCGCGCCGTGCATCTGATTGGTGAGCAGCAGCGTGGGCTTCTCATGTCCGAGCTCTGTAATGGCAATCTGGCGCAGTTTTCCGGGATAGCCGCGGATGCGGACCTTTTGCTCCAGGATGCGCGGATGGCGGAAGGTGCGGCCCACGTTGTGCAGCCGTATGCGGCGCCATTGGTCCGGTGGCACCTGTGCCAGGGTGGCCAGCATCTTTTGGGAGCGGCGTCGTAGCGTGAGGAAGTCAATGCCCTGCGCGGTGAGCTGTGCCAGGTTGGCATACGTGGTAAAGGTGCTGTCAAAGACCAGTTCTTTGGGCAGGGTCCCGGAGCGTGCGTGCCACCAATCGACAAAGTGCTGGAGTTGGTCGTGGCGGTTCTCCTTGCGCACCTGTGCGTCTGCGTAGACGAAGAGCCGGGCTTCGGCATCCCGCACGACCAGAGACAGGATGCCTTTCTGGCTGCGGCTGCGCTTGGAGACGTAGTGCTTCTGGAGCAGGACGTCGTCGCCGTGGTAGGGGATCGTGTGGAAGTCCAGGTCGAAGGACTGCCCCTGGCCCAGGCATACGTCCAGGGAGCGCGTAGCGGTGCGCCAGGCCTCCATGAGTCTTGTGCATTGTTCGGGGTGGACCCGGCAGGAATACTCCGAAAGAGTGGAGCGCTTGGGCATGACGTTGAGTCCGGCAAACAGGGCCAGCCCCGGATCCAGGACCTCGGCCATGACATGGGCGCTACGTCGCAGGCCCCAGAGCTTCAGGGCCAACAGGGCGCGCACCGCACAGCCAGCCGGTATCCCTTGGCTGCCAGGCATCTTGCTTCGCATAAGCAGGGTGTCCAGCTGGAGGCGGGCCAGATCGTGCACAAACAGAAAGAGGCCCCCAAAGTCGGTTTGGAATTGGCGGGGCGCAAGATCCAGCTTGCGGTGGTTGGCCACGGCTGCCCGCTGCGGAACCGGCGCATCGAGTCGTTGCTGCAGGGTGCGTCGGTGCAGCTTGGCCACGCCGGACAAGCGCAGGGTGCGCATGACGGTGGAGTCGCTTACGCGCTGCCCTTTCTGGCGGAGCGTCGCGGCAATCTCCACTGCGGACAGGTTCTTTTCTGCGCGCATCGAGAGAATGCTCCGGGTGCGCTGCTGCAAAGCCTCCGATATCTTTCTGCGGGTCGGCGTGGATGCATTCTCAGGGTCTTTCTTCTTGCCTCGCTGTGCGGGCATGAAAAAAGCAGGCGTGGGATTGCGGCGGAACTCAGAGCAGAGATTGCGAACGGTGCCGTAGGAGTATCCGAAGCGTTCCGCGACCGCTTGCAGGGGTTCGTTATCGACAAAGCACGCGCGGAGCATTTCGTAGCGCCGCTGTGCGGAGTTGGCGGGATCGAGGAAGACCTGTGCGAGATCAGTCATTATTTATAAGTTACGATTAGGTATAGTACACACTCTCTAACCGCTATACGTAACGCTTCCCTCAGAAACCTCGACTTGCTTCAATATTGGCTCTATACTGCGTGAAACCGGCCTCAATTGGCCACATTCAGGGACTATGCAACATCTTCGGAGGGCTACATCCTGGCTAGACCGACATATAGTGTACTGTATAGAATAGTTTCACTATACGCAATACGCATGTGATGCGTGACATCTACAGTCAATAACGGCCGTACTGGCACCACATTTGCTTCTGCAAATGTCACCCACCTAGTCCCCGTGGGATTTCAGGCTAGGCGATCGAGTGTGGCCATGACGATTTCGTCGGAGCGGCCCGCGTTTCGTTCAATCCAGTACTGTGTATCCGAAGCCTCCTTGGATTCGGCGATGTCATTGAGCGTCGGGTAGAGCAGGTTGTCTCCGGTTGGACTGGCATTTACCAGCGACAGAGTGTTCAAGTCTGTGTCGAGCCGATTCTCCAGTGCAAGATCGGCGATCACGGCTCCCACCATAACACAGGCGAAACTCCAGCCCGGCACCATTTCCAGATAGCCACTCCGCTCGTTGAGCATCAGCAGAATCAGCTCTTCGGCAAGACGTATTGGGGACTGTACGGTAGTGTTCATGACTTTATACCTCGTTTACTGCCGGGCCAGTTCTGCGCGACGACTTTGCGGTGGGGCGCGCCTTCTTGAAGCGCCATCCGTACATCATGCGCCCGTAGAAGTTGAACCACTTCCTTGCTTCAGCATCTGCAAACGGATAGTCCGCTCCCAGCTGCCTCGCCGTAACAAGGCCTGACACGAAACAGGTTTCCTGGCTGTTGATCAGCGTGTGGGCGCCGCAGTGCCGCGATCGCCTTTTGCCCTGAATAAAGCGAAACAGATGGACCAGAAGGGCCACATGGCGCACATCGTGTACAATATGCTGAAACCACCACTTCTTGATGACCTTGGCTTCGTCGATACGGCTGATCGGATTGTAGGTCACCAGGCATGGCTTGTCCGAGCGACCCGCCCAAGGCTGCTGGTTGTGCATGATATAGGTGATTTCGTAGTTATCGGGTCTTGCCCCGTACTGCTCAATGTGATTGCTCCGGGTGGAGAGTGGCCGGACGTCGTTGTCCGGGAGAACTGAGGCGTCCCAATGGACGATCGTATGGTTGTGCAGTTCGCTTTCGTAACGTATAGAAGATAGGAGAAAGCTCTCCATGAATGTCGACCTGTCCAGTATCATCAGGGTCTGATTCACGTTGCACGCGAACACTACATCATCGAAGGCCTCCGTCCTTCCGGCCTGGTCCTCTACGAGCACATCGGATTCATGCCGGTATACCTTCCGCACCGGTCGGTTAAGGTATATCTTGTCCTGAAAGGCAGCCGCCAACTTCTCATAGATGCGCCGCGTGCCCCGGTCCCACGTTTGCATCGGCGTGGAGCTTTCAATATCGAAAAATTCCAGATACTTGCAAAACAGAGATGCAGGCATGTCGAACACGTTCGTGGCCATCAGGAAGTTGACGAACATGGGCTTCAGGATTTTGTACCTGAAGTCTCCGGAAAATCTGCCCAAGTTGAGCACCGTGCCCATCGTGATGTAGTTGAGCGGCTTAAGTGAACTGAGAAACTAAGACTTGGATCGGTTCAGCCGGCCCAACCGCTGTGCAGGTCTCAAATGCTTTTGGAATTTCGCAATGTAGGTTGCAGTTGCCTCCGAATGTCCGAGTTGAAGTCGTGCGCATAGATGCCGTCGCCGTACTTCACGCTGTAGCTGAATCTGGTATCAATCAGCTCGATACCGTGCTGCTGCATGAACAGCAGAATATGATGGTATGCGGAGGGTATGCACGCAGTGACGGAAATGTCGAACGGGATGTGCGTGCCATCCTCTTGTGGCATATCGGCCGTGACGGCATTGCCGCCGATTTGAGCCTGCGCTTCGAACACTCGAAAATCGAACCGATCGGGGTGCTTGTGCAGCGCCCAGGCCGCTCCGAGTCCTGAGACACCTGCGCCGATAATGGCGATTCTTCTCGGCTGTGTAGCGCCTCGCTTCATGGACCGGCCCTCTACATGTGGTTCAGGTTTGGCTGTGTGCTGCCGCTTCGCAAGTTTCGTGTGAGGAAGCTCACGCTCAGTTGTGGGCTGCACGCTCAGGCTGCTGGTTGACTGGCCTGTCTTGCCGGGGAATTCCGATCATTCGGATAGAACTGCTTGCACCAGCGTCGATACTTTCCGATCTCGCCGTCGGCCCGACACAGTCTCGGGTGGGGTAGATATTGTTTCCGGCTCCAGATAACCACATCCTGCATGACGTCGTTCTTTTGAAAGGACAGGATCACGCTGTTCATGATCTTGGCACGAAGACCTAGGGGCATGAACCGCAAGCCGACAAGTGGTCGTTTTGGTTTACGCATTTCCCGCACCTGGCTGGCCAGCACAAGTTCGATGAGCTTGCCATCGATGGGTGTGGCGAGCACCCACAATCGCGAGTGCATGTCAATGCTACGCTCGTGGATTTCTACTAGCGAGAACCCCAGTCCAACGAGGCGCGTCATGGCGGAGGTATCAAATGCGATGTTCGTGATTCCAGCAACATTCTGGATGCGTCTGAAGTCTAACCTTCTGGTAAAGCAAGCGCCATCCACGCTTATGTCTCCAACGCGGCGCACCTTGTCGTAGCCATGCACGTACTTCAGATGCGCCAGATCCACGGCGTTTTCGGTTGTTTCCTGAGGGTGTCCTGGAAATCGAAGGGTCCTGAACCCCAATTCGGTCCATTCGCCGCTATCCACCGGAAGCTCGGGAAGGTGCCAGTGCGGTGGCCGCCCGTCTATTCCCCACCAAGCGAAGACCATGCCATTGGCCACTTGTGCCTCGTATACGTTCAGCCGCGCCGCCCTAGGCGCGGGAGCAAAGGGTGTCGCAACACATTTGCCGCTGACATCAAACTCGAACCCATGAAACGGACAGACGAGACAGCCATCACGCACCTTCCCGCCGGCAGCCGGTCCGAGATCGGATCCTAAGTGTGGACAGACCGCCCCGGAAACGCAGACACGGCCTGCATCGTCACACCAGGCAACGATTTCCTCGCCCATCCAAGTCCTTTGAATCAGTTTCGCCTTCAGTATGGACTTTCGGCTTGCCACGAAGTACCAGCCCTCCGGGAATGGGTTAAGCACGGACATAAAAAAACCTCGGACTATTTCTTGGCTGACCTTGGAAGCCCAGAATATAATTAGAAGGAAGTTCCGCCCAGCGTCATGTAGCTAATTGAGGCTACGTCACGACTTGGTTGTAGACACAGTAGGTCATTGGCTCATTCTGCCCAACCTCGACATTGAGTCATAACTAGTTGGGCAGGGATAGTTGAACATACCGTGTCACTAACCCAACCAGCTATGAACACCCACTTGTCATTGCCGCCTGAAGTGTGCTCTGACACGCCACCGGGCGGCTCGGAGAGCACAGCCCAAGCCATACGTTTGCACCTGATGCGACACTACGCTAGCATTCTCCAGATGCTAGCGCTACCCCTTGAAAACATTTTTGGCTTAACAAGGTAGCGTAGCAACTGTTAGCAAGGCAGTCCGCCTTTTGGCGTTGGCAGTACCGCGTGGATAGCCCCGCTGATTTGGCCGCAATGCCCGGCAAAAGACACCCGCGCTCAGGTTGGGAGGGGTTGGCATGGCGCGCGCAGCGATGGCAGTGCCTGTGTTGTGCGCGTGGGTGCTTCGCAGGCACATTCCTGCCCTACCGATGCCTTTGTGCTGCATCGTGACCGTCAGTACCCCTCACCACCAGCCCCATTACGTATCATGCGGCGGGCCTTCAGGCTTTCTTAACGACCTACGGCGGCCATAGCCCGTACTTCTTCTGGAGCAGGGAGAACATGAGGGCTGCGGTCTCCAAGCGGACGTAGCCGCGCGACATAGTGGTGGATCCTGCCGGCGGATCATGCTTGCGATTCATGTATCCCCCCATCAGCGCCACCAGCAGAATGGCCGAAGCCAGATCATCGGGAGGCGCCAGGTCGAATCCGTCGGCATATTCGCGCAGCACGTTCAATTCGATATCTGTAAAGAGGACCTCGCCCCCTGTTTCCGGGACCTCGCGACCCAATAAGGTCATCAGGTGAAGACTATCGGCCTTCTGCAAGCGCAAGTCCTGCACCTTGCACACGCTCTTGAGAATGCGGAAGCCGTCTTCAACGCGCCAGCGCTACATATAGGCGTTCACCATCTCCACGGCCTGCGCTACCGAGGTCACTTCCGCAGTCGTGAGCAGGTACCATTGAATCGCTTTCTGCCCTTCTGGCGGCGCGACCTCTCCAATGTGTATGGCCGAGACCTTTACGGGAGCGCCCTTATGCCCACGTGTGGGCGGAAGCATCACCGTACGGTAGCGTACCTCCATGTGGGCGATGCGGCCCGCACGGCCCTTATGTTTGACACGGCCCGAATTCTCGCGACGGCTCAGCCGGCGTATCGCCACCTCAATGGCACCGTCGGGGGACCCCTGGCGCATGAACTCAAACAACAACGGACCCTTTTTTTTCCAGCCTCCGATTTGCCTGAGCCCGCACCAACAGATCTACCCGCTCCACTTGTCGCTGCGCGGCGAACAGCGCAAAGATGTCCGCCTCCCGATCCATGACGCAGAGCACACGGGTCTTGCTACTGAGGTGAGTGGCCGCTTCGGCGATGTTATGCAGTCTGTCGATCCACTGTTGTGTCTTTGCCGCGTGCGCTTCCCCTTTAGCCCTATAGGCACAGCGTAGCACGCCCAGCGGCAACCCTTCTGAATTCAGCGCCAACGTCGTATGCAAATGCACACCGTGCGCCTTCGCCGTAGTCTGGTTGCGCCCGATCACCTCCAAGCCCTCGCACGCAGGGCGGGTGCTGTAGTTGATGTCCGTGCCGTCTTGAAGGCACAGGATCGTCCCCTCCATGCGCATCCGCTCGATCGTGCGACCACGATGCGGCGCCAGAATATGCGCAGGCGTGATCCCCTGTTCGTTGGCCTTCTCTATGAAGCGATAATGCCCCCGTATGGCTGCCCTGTCGGACTTCATGGTGGCCGTGATTGATTTGCCGGGCGTTCGTGCCAAGATAGAGACGCTCTTGATCAATCGCGCCGTGCGCCGCTTATCCCCCAGAGGTGCGCCGCCAAACTCCTGCGCCGCCCATGTCTCGCTATCGAGTCCCGCGCCAAGCTCCAGCTTGGGATACGCATCTACGTGCGCCACCCCAAGATGCTGCCGCCACTGGCGGTCCAACTCATAGACGTACACCGCCTTCTTCGTCCGGGTACACGCCTTGGTGCGGGCATGACGACCCCGGCCGGTGGTCCTTCCCACATAGAGGAAGCCCGCCGCACGGAAACAGGTCCCCCGCTGCTCAGGACCCACAAAGGTCTCAACGACCCACGGAGCATAGCCGTAACGTGCCTGAAAATCCACAGGCAATCGCTTGAACACCTTCCCCAGAAGATGACTGGCCAGGTTCTTGACCTTTACGCCTGGCCGAATCAACAGCCGGCTAAGGCCCACTACGCGCAGAAGATGCTGCTGGCGCTACGCGTGCGTCCAGGCCATCCACCGCTCGCGCGGCCGCAAATACAGGGCGGAAGCCGCAAAGCCGATCGCACCCAAATAACCGTGATCGCTCCGAAACAGATACCGTATCTGTGCACCGGCAAACTGCTTCGTCCCCTGCGGATGCTCCTGGGCCATAAGCGTGTTCCAGCAAGCACGCTGCGCCGCATCTTCCACCAACTCCAGCGCTAAGCCCCGGACCTCCCTGAGTGAAGCGGGCACTTCCGTTGGTTCCGCTACCGGCTGCCCCAACAGCCGAGGCGAACCGCTTGCAATGCTGCGCTTCGGTGCGGGCAAGGACAACCTGCCCTCAGATGCTAACGTCTTAAGCGCCTTCAGACACCCGGCCTGCTGCAAATTACCACGCACATCACGAACCCCGAATGCATCACAAACCTGGCGACTGATGGCCGTCCGGCTCTCACCCGCATGCGCCTTCAATGTGCGAAAAGACGCGGCTGCGAGGCACGAAGCGTGCGAAGAATCTGGCTCTGCGTTGTCATGCCGCCAAACTACACGGCACGATTTACAATGTTAAGTCATCAATCTGGGTAAAGGGGAGGCCTAGCGGTTGAGGATATGGCACGGCAGGTGCGGGCGGCATTCTTCGGAGTGGAAGCGCTAAGGCTGCAACGCGACCGGGAGGAGGTCCGTGTCTACGCGTGGCTGCCCAGCGACGAGCGCAAAACGATCACGGATGTCGAGGGCTACCTGCTACGTACCCAGTCGGGAGGGGAGGTACCGATCAGCGAGGTGGCAACCATGCGCATGGGCATGTCGTCGCCGTCGATCCGGCGTCAGGACGGACAGCGCGTCGTGACCGTTACCGCGGAAGTGGACGAAAGCGTGATCTCCGCTGGTAGAGCGAACAGCATCCTCGAAGAATCGATCCTTGCACAGCTGACTGCTGCATGTCCCGAGCTGACCTACTCCTTCGGTGGCGAGCAGCAGCAGCAGTTGGAGTCGCTGGATGCCCTGTATCGCGGTTTCGTGCTTGCCATGCTCGCAATCTTTGCGTTGCTGGCCATTCCGCTGCGGTCCTGTCTAAAGTCGTTCATAGTGATGGCCATCATTCCGTTCGGCCTGATTGGCGTCGTCCTTGGTCATCTCGTGCTGGGGGTTGCCATAAGTGCCGCATCGTTCATGGGTTTCTTTGGCCTCAGCGGCGTCGTCGTCAACGATTCGCTGGTCATGATTGACTTTATCGACCAGCGGCTTAGAGAGGGGGCTTCTCCGAAGACTGCGATCGTCGAGGGTGCAATGGGGCGCTTCCGGCCCATATTCCTGACCTCGGTGACCACCTTCCTCTGCTTTACGCCGCTCATTCTCGAACGGGCCATCCAAGCACAGTTCCTGGTTCGCTTTGCGGCCTCATTGGGGGTGGGTGTCATGATCACCACGGCAATTCTGATGCTTCTCGTGCCTGCGCTGATGGCCATTTATCTTCGTGCCAATTCGCGTCGCGGTGCAGCGGGGACTCAAGTGACTGCGCCCGCGACATGACGAAATGCATCGATTTATGCGGGCCTGCGTAGCGCGGCCATCAGAATTGGGCAGCACGCCGGTCTGCTACTCGCGTCCGGCCGCCAACGTGGAAAAGGCCCGCGCGCAGACAGCCCAGTATTCCGCCTCTTCAAGTCCAGGATTGCTGTGGCGGATCCGCTCGCCGCCGGTTACGATGGCGCCCTGTCCAGGCCCGACATCGATGGTCCCTGACTGGTGCTCGATGCGTACGGTGCCTCGCGTCACAATGGAAACTTCGTCAAATGACGGCTGCTGGAACGGCTCGCTTCAGCCTCCGGGTGCAATCATACGCGCTACGCTCACGGACGCCAATTGCCCGCTGACGCGGCCCGCAAACTCCGAAATCGACTTGCCACCCGGAGCCGCAACGCGGACTGGATTCTTGACCGCCATGACCATGCCTACACCTCCAGCGACAGGGCTTTGCGCAGCACTTCTAGCCCGGCATCGATCTCTGAAGCTGTAATCGTCAGAGGTGACCGAAACCGGATGGATGCGCTGCCACAGCCCAGAATGACCATGCCCTCCTCATAGCAGCGGACAAGCACGCGATCGCGTAGCGCGCGGTCTGGAAGGTCCAAGGCGCACATTAGCCCACGGCCACGCACGTTTTGTACCACATCGAAGTCTGCGGCCAGGCCGTGCAGAGATGCAAGTAGGTGCGCTCCAACCACCTTGGCATTCTGCACCAGCCGGTCTTGCTCAATGATTTCCAGCATGCGGTCAAATCGAACCATGTCCACCAGATTGCCGCCCCAGGTGGAGTTGATGCGACTGGATGCCTCAAAGACATGGTCGGCAACCTCGTCCAAGCGGGGACCTGCGAGGATGCCGCAGACCTGCGTCTTCTTGCCAAACGAAATAAGGTCGGGCTCCGCTCCCACGCCCTCGTAGGCCCAAAACGTGCCGGTAATGCCAACCCCGCTTTGAATCTCATCCAGGATGAAAAGCGCGTCGTTCTCCAGGCACAGCGTTTTAAGGGCACGAAAAAACGCGGGCCGAAAGTGGTTGTCGCCACCTTCGCCCTGAATCGTTTCCATTAGCACGCAGGCAATGTCGTCCTTCCGATCGTGGAAGAATTGCTTTGCCTTGGCAAGTGCCGTGTGCTCGGCTTCCGCGATCGCTTCCAGATGCGCTTCCAGTGGCCAGACTATCTTGGGACTGGGGATGCGGGGCCAGTCGAACTTGGGGAAATGACTAATTTTGCGCAAATCCGCGGTATTGGTGAGCGAAAGCGTATAGCCTGAACGACCATGGAAGGCCTCCTCCAGGTGCAGGACCTGGTGACCGCGCTCCTGCCGGTAACCTTTGGCGAAGTTCTTGCGAACCTTCCAGTCAAATGCCACTTTCAGGGAATTCTCGACCGCTAGCGCTCCCCCGGAGATGAAGAAGGCATAGGGAAAGCGGTCCGGCTTGGCCACGCGTGCAAACGTGTCCAAGAAGCGCGCCATATGCACGGTTTGCACATCAGAGTTGGTGATCTTGTTAAATGCGGCCTCCTGTAAACGCCGACAAAAGTCCGCGTTACCCGTGAGTCCCGGGTGATTCATGCCGAGGGCACTGGTGGCGTAGAATCCAAAGAAGTCCATGAGCCGGCGCCCCGTTCGCAGGTCGTACAGGTCTATGCCCAGGCTGCGCTGCATGTCGAGTACCATGGGCAGCATACCCTTGGTATTGGTGTGCGCGAGGAAGACCTCCCGGACCTGCTCTGGCAGGATTCTGCGCGTCTTACGAATGGCGGAACTCATGCGAAGGGGTGATAGTGCGTAGCGGAAGTTTCAAGAATGCTGGTGCTGCCTGCTAATATAGTCAAGGATCAATGGACGTACGTGCGTGTTTGCACGGCCACACACAGTCGTGCAATAGTGGCTGAATACACGGTAAAACGGCCTTTCTTCCCTGGCGACATTGCTCTCGGGCAGGGGCCTAGGCGGGATTCTGAGCCGGTTGGTGATGGCAGTGCGGACTTCTTGTCACTCCCGGTGGTTGAGACACCACGGGCGCGCCGACCGGATTGGTTACGTGTAAAGCTGCCTTACGGTCCTACGTACCGAAAGCTGGTCCAGCTGATTGACGACAATAACCTGCACACGGTGTGCCAGAGTGCCCGTTGCCCGAACATGGGTGAGTGCTGGACGGCAGGTACCGCAACATTCATGATTCTCGGCAATGTATGCACGCGCTCCTGCGGATTTTGTGCGGTGCAGACCGGACGTCCTGAATCGGGGCTGGATTGGGATGAGCCGCGGCGCGTAGCGGAGGCCGCGCGCATCATGGGGCTGCAGCATGTGGTGGTTACGTCAGTCAACCGCGATGAGCGCAAAGACGGTGGCGCACCGATCTTTGCTGATACGATCCGCCACGTGCGCCAGGAGATTCCGGGGTGTACCGTCGAGGTACTAATCCCTGATTTTCGAGGGTTATGGGAGGCCCTTCAGATTGTGCTGGACGAGCGCCCGGACATCCTCAACCATAACGTGGAGAGCGTTCCGCGCCTCTACCGGCGCGTCCGTCCACAGGCCGTATACGGGCGCTCACTCGAGCTCCTGCGCATCGCGAAGGACCAAGGGCTACGCACCAAGAGCGGCATTATGGTAGGTCTGGGGGAAACTCAAGACGAGGTCCTGACCCTCATGGATGATTTCGTCACCGCCGGTGTTGACGTAATGACTATTGGCCAATACCTGCAGCCAACGAAGATGCACCTGCCCGTGGTGGACTTCATACACCCGGACGTGTTCGCCTACTACAAGCAGGTAGGCGAAGCCAAGGGTATTGAGCATGTCGAAAGCGGACCGCTGGTGCGAAGCTCGTACCACGCGGAGCGCCATGTGTGACTACTCGCCCAATGACCAGCTGTCGCGGTAGGTGCGCCGCACGAACTGGTTGGCCGCATCAAAGTTGGTGATACGCATATTTTCGCCGTCCCAACGGAGCTTCTTGCGGCCGGGATAGCGGCTGCGTGTGCGGCCCGCACGGTCGGTAAACGTTTCCGTCAGCATGAAGCTGCGCAGCGCGAGGTTACCCATCAAGACCATCTCGGTTAGCGGCCCCGAATAGTCAAAATTCGAGCTGCAGGGGTCACCGCCCTTGCAAGCCTCGACCCAGGCCCGCTGGTGACCGCCGATATCGCCTGAAACCCGTGGCAGCTCGGCAGGGGGCGGCTGAAAGTCCTGCATCTTGGAGGTGGGCAGCAGAGACGGGTTAAAGCCGTACGTCTCGCACATAATTTTGCCTTTGGTACCTACGAAGAGGCATCCGCCGCCACCATCGCCCATTACTTCGTTTTCGCCCAGCTCATCGGGTCGCGGTGGCAAAAGGCCGCCGTCATACCAGATCACCTGACAAGGTATCATGCCTTCGCGCGCCGGAAAGTCAAACCGGATGATCGACGAATTCGGGGCACTCCCTAGGTTGTCAATGGGACGCCAGTCGTCCACAAACACAGAGGCGCTTGCCTCCACGGCGGTCGGGTACCCCAGCTTCAAGGCCTTAAAGACGGGATCCACAATGTGGCAAGCCATGTCGCCCAAGGCGCCTGTGCCAAAGTCCCACCATCCACGCCACGAAAACGGCAGGTATGCCGGATGGTAGGGACGCATGGGGGCCGTGCCTATCCACAGGTCCCAGTCAAGCGTGGCAGGCACCTCAGGTGTCTCCTCGGGGCGTACCAGGCCCTGGGGCCACACCGGGCGGTTCGTCCACGTATGGACTGTGGTGACATCGCCAATAGTGCCCGCCCAGATCCATTCGCAGATCTGGCGTATACCCTCGCCCGAGTTTCCCTGGTTGCCCATCTGCGTGGCAACGCCGTAGCGGTGCGCGGCCCTGGTCAGCATTCTGGCTTCGTAGACATCGTGTGTAAGCGGCTTTTCGACATACACATGTTTACCTAGTTGCATGGCGGCCATCGCGGCAACGGCGTGCATATGGTCCGGTGTCGCGACGGTCACCGCGTCAATGCTGCCGTGCATCTCATCCAGCATTACGCGAAAGTCGCGATACCGTGCTGTCTTGGGATACCTTTCGTACGTTCGTGCCGCGCGCTCGTCGTCGACATCGGCGAGCGCGACGATGTTGTCCAGTGTACTGCCGCTTTCATTGTCATAGCCACAGGCACCAGCGAGGACACCAGTGCCGCGCCCTCCGGCGCCAATACCTGCGATGTTGAGACGATCGCTTGGCGCGCGATAACCGGGACCGCCAAGGACATGGCGAGGCACGATCAGGACGCCGCCCATCGCGGTGGCAGAATGTGCTAGAAAGGAGCGCCGGGTAACGGTGTTAAGGTGTTTCATGGCTGCTGAATGCCTGGTGCTGATAAGAGTGCGTTAAAAAAAAGGGCTCTACCCCTTTTTTAGTGGGTAAACTCACCTGCGGACGCTGCGGGGTATAGATCCAGGCCTCCGAGGTGAAAGTAAATGGCGTTGGCAAACCGCCGTTTGTTGCGGAAGCCCCTGCTGCGCACTTTGATTGTTTTGATCCTGCTGTTGATGCCTTCCGCAGGGCCATTGCTCACCTTCAGGATGATCGCATTGAGGATACCCCACAGGTGTTTCTTGATGGTTCTGGCGGCTGCCTTGACCGGTTCCAGCCGACACCGCATGGCCCACGACAACCATCGCTCCCAACCCTTGCGCGCCCATGTGCGGTGGACATAATGCCACAACTGCAGGGCCATTTCCTTGATAGCCCACGCGCGGGCCGTCTTCAACGTGCTGGTACGCAACTGCTGGAAGCGCGCCTTCTGCTTAGCAGACATGTTGGCCGGGTGAGTCAACCAATCATACTTGGTTCCCTTGAGGTCTTCCAGGCCTTCCTTCATCAATGCCCGGTGCTCCTGGCGCCGAACCTTGTCCACGGCAGCTCCCAGACATTTCACTACGTGGAATTTGTCAAAGGCCACCTTCCGTTGCGCCTCTGGCACATGCTCCAGCGTGGCGTTGATGTAGGCCGGCCACATGTCCATGCTGACACTCTCGATGCCCTCCAGCTGCTCCAAAGTGAGCCCAGCATACCAACGCGTAAGTGTTTCTTTCTTACGGTCTTCGCCCACATGCAGCACCGTTCCCGCCTTCGCATCCGAAACAATGGTGACATACGCATGACGCTTGCGAAAAGAGGTCTCATCCACGCCAATATGGGCAACATCCCGTTCCTTCCTCCGCGCAAGGCCGCGTTGCACCGCGCGCTGCATGATCCCCTCTATCGCATTCCAGCTCACCCCCATCAGACGGGACACCGCCGACACACTCGCCTCCTGCAGCCAATCAATCACCAGCGCCTCAAACCCTGCAGTGAACCGTGACATAGGTTCCGCCCACGGAATCGACACGGTGCGCACTCCATGCTCCGGACATTCCACGCGGGGAAGTTGCGCAACCACCATCGTGCGATACTCGCACAAATCCAGGTGACGCCATTGCCGAGAACGGTGGTCGTAGCCCGGAGACGCCAAGCCGCACTCCGGACAAGGCAGCTGATGGCCGTCCTCGCAAACTACATGAATCCGGACTTCTTGCGCCTCATGCGCAAACGTCACCTCGGAAACCTTCCAGGGAGCCTGGATGCCCAAGAGGCAACCTATATCATCAGTCTTTAGTTGTGACATATCGTTGCTGGGGTTAGAGAACGTGTGCGCCATCGTGATGATGGCCTTGAAACAGATAAGAAACGGGTATGAATCCGCATCATCTCATATCGTTTCCCGTTGAATGAAACGCTGTACCCATCTAAAATGGGGAAGAGCCAAAAAAAGCTTATACGTTCCGCGCGGCTGACCGCGGAATTGTGGTCGAAATCCATACAACACCACTCGCCCCGCTCCCACGTCGGCCTGCACGATTGCGGCTTCGCCGCCAATGTGCTGCTCGGCGCCGCGAGCCCATCCGCTCAGCAGGATGTCCTGGTCAGCATAGCGGGCGATGACAGTCACGGGGAGCGCGGGGGCGGGTGCCAATTCCATCTGGCCGCCTTCGCCCTCGCCGGTGCGTTGCACCGTGCGAAACGCACGGCTGCGCACAAAATAGGCGGCCGCTTCTGCAGGCATGCCATAGGCCAATGCCTGCGTCGTGTCAATAGTGATTCGGACCAGGGACCCGGGAATGAAGAAGGCGCTTTGGGACGCATTTGATACAACATTCTGTACAGGTAGCCCGAACTGATCGATGACAAAATCGCTGGCGCCGTCCAACGCCACGAGAGTTCCACCTGCCTTGACATACCGTTCTAGTGCCAAGGCCCCGGTAAGTCCCAGGCCGCCCACGTATTCCGGCGGCATAAACCCCTCGGAGTGGCCGCGCAGGATGGAGCCCGCGCTTTGGTGCGGCAAGATGATCACGTCATACTGGGACAGGTTGCCAGCCTGGATATCCGCGTCATGCAGGCTATCGACATCAAAATCATATTCTTCCAGGAGCCAGCGCGTCCAACCCTCGTCCATGTTCGCGACCCAGGACTTGTAGAGCCCAATCTTGGACGCGTTGAGTTGCTGGGCAGTGCCCGGCACTGCGCCTACTACCTCCAAGGCCGTGCCGCTGGCCGCGCCCTCCGCTTCCAAAGCCGCACGCGTTGTGGCCCCGCTGTTGGATACTACAAAGGTGCCGCGGACGTGGGTGCCCCCTGAGTCCGTAACCATGTATACATCCTCGCCAGCCGCGAGCAGGCGATTGGTGGCTCCGATGCTCCGGTTGGGGCGGTGCGAATACGCGAAGGCGCCACCGGACCCAATAATCGATACCGGCACAGGGCCCAAGGTCTGTGCCACGGTTGCGCCGCGGACGTCGAATGAATCCGTCGTAACCCGAACCACCTCAATACCCATCTGAAGGGGCAGTGTCCAGCCAGCGAGATCGTACGGCGTGCGGCGCCCGCTGGGATAGTCCTGCTTCTCCATAAGGTCCAGCAGATACGGGCGAAAGGCCTGCGAAGCATGGATAACAAATGATCCCGGCGCATATGTAACGTCCTCATGGGTGAACGACTCGGTGACGCGCTCGACTGCAATGCCCCCGATGCGCAGGACGTTGACAAGTGACAACTCTTCACCCTGATTCCACTGCTTCGCGGGGATGATGTATGCTTGGGGCACATCGTCCGCGCTTGCCTCAATGGCATCCCGTCCCATCCGGTAGATGTTGTGCAGCCACTGACTACGAAGGTCTGCTGCAAGGCGGAGCACGGCCATCGATCCAGTGAGCATGTACCGTATCGGGTCGCTAAAGCTAGAGGTGCCTCCCTTCCACGGGTATGGGTAGAAAATGTTGGTTCCCGTGGTGGGGTGGCCGCCGGCAACTGTTGACGGCATGGAATCCGGCTCATAGGAGCGAGGCGACGGTGTAGCATGCCCTGTCTCCGTCAGGATACCCACCATGTTGTGGAAGTAGGGCACCGTGCGCATGCCGCCGTTCCACCACATGCTGTAGATCACGCCGGACACCGCGCCCGGCATTTGCTTCATGGCGAATCGATTGGCCATGGCTGTACCCACCATGTTCACCGAAGTCGTTACGCCAGGGTGAATTCTGGGGTTGACCGGGTCCGCAAACGGGGGCAGGAAGATTCGCGTATGGCTGGGGCTGGTCTGGTGGTGGTTGTAGACGATTTGCGGATACCACTCATTGTACAAGATGTCGGTTACCGCCCTAGACTCCGGCATGTTGTTCATGAACCAGTCGCGGTTGTTGTCATGCCCTACGTAGTAGTGGTAAAGCCACGGCGGCCGGGTCGCCTCGTACGGGCCGTGTACGGTGTGGGCATACCAGTCCGCCACGATGTCCAGCCCGTCCGGGTTCATCACCGGCATGAGGAGCAGGATGGTGTTTGCGCGAATATGCTCCATCTCCGGTGACTCTTCGGTAGCAACGCGGTGCGCTAGCAGCGGCGTCATCTGAGCGCCGGCCACCTCCGTGGCATGGAGGCCGCCGTCAATCCATACGATGGCCTTGCCCGTGTCGGCCAATTCGCGGGCCTCGTCGGGGGAGATTTCGGCTCGTGCAAGCTTTTCGCTGATTTCGCGCCACCGGTCCAGCCGCCTGAGGTTTCTGCGACTGGAGATGTACAGCAAGAGGAGCGGTCTACCTAGCACCGACGTGCCAATCTCACGAAGCGTAACGCGAGGGCTCGCTTCATCCAGTGCCCGGTAGTAGGCCACCATCTGGTCATAGGTTGCAAGCTTATAGTCGTCTCCGGGCATAAACCCGAAGACGTCCGCGGGATGGGGCACTTGGGCCCGCGCAGAAAAGCTCAGCATTGCCCCTGTGCAGACCAGGGCGACGCACAGTGCGCCGCGAAGCTTTATGGAGCGTTTCATGAAGCGCACAGGCTAATTGGCGGCGACGGGAACGCCTCGTTCATTCGGAACGCATGGACCTGTCGGGCGCTCATCCTCCGGAACTTGGTAAAGCGCTCGCAGACGCCTGAGCTCGGCCTTAAGTTCTTCGGCCAATACCTGGTAGGCAGGATCCGCATATACGCTGTTCAACTCCATGGGGTCACTGGCCAGGTCAAAGAGCTCCCACTCATCGCGGTTGTAATAGTGTATGAGCTTGTGGGTCTGCGTTCGCACGCCATAGTGGCGTTCTACGCAGTGCACTGCGGGATACTCATAGTAGTGGTAGTAGTGACTCGTGCGCCAGTCCGCTGGGGTTTCGCCGGAAAAGATGGGTTTGAGGCTCCGGCCCTGCATGTCAGCCGGCACTTCGACCCCGGCCAAGTCCAGAAAGGTCGCCGCAAAGTCAAGGTTGGATACCATGGCATCGCTGGTGCTGCCAGGCGAGACTGTTCCGGGCCACCGGACCAGTAGCGGTGTCACGAGCGACTCTTCATACATCCACCGCTTATCGTACCAACCATGCTCGCCCAAGTACCATCCCTGGTCCGATGAGTATATGACCACTGTGTTGTTCGTCAGGCCGGACTCGTCAAGATAATCCAAAAGGCGCCCTACGTTGTCGTCAACGCCAGCAACCGTTCGGAGGTACTCCTTGACATAGCGCTGGTATTTCCAGCGCGTGAGGTCGTCACCCTCCAGGTTGGCGGCACGAAACGCTTCGTTGCGCGGGCCATAAACAGCTTCCCATGCGGCGGTCTGCGTCTCGTTCATACTCCGCGGCGCCTGCAGCTTTAGATCGGTGACGTCGAGGTGGCGCGCGATGGTCATGCCTTGCTCCGCGGCGGGTGAAGCCCTATTGGAATAGTCATCAAAAAGCGTTGGCGGCTCGGGAATATCCATTTCCTCGTACATATCGTAATGGTCCGGTCCCGGGTGCCATTCGCGGTGTGGCGCCTTATGCTGGTACATCAACATGAAGGGCCTTGCTGGGTCGCGCCCCCGGTCTAGCCACTCCAGGGCTAGGTCCGTGATGATGTTGGTCGTATACCCTTCGAATTGAAGCGTGTCGCCCGCCGTTAGGAATAGCGGGTTGTAGTATGGGCCCTGGCCACGGAGGACCTGCCAGTCGTCAAACCCGCTGGGCGCGCTCCGCAGGTGCCATTTGCCAATGATGCTCGTCTGGTAGCCTGCCGCCTGCAAGAGCTTTGGAAAGGTCTGCTGAGATCCGTCGAACCTTTGCCCATTAGTCAGCTGCCCGTTGAGATGGCTGTGCTTGCCGGTCAGGATCACGGCGCGACTTGGGGCGCAGATGCTGTTGGTGACCAGGCATCGGTCGAACCGCATCCCTTCCTGCGCGATGCGATCCAGATTGGGGGTTTCGTTGACGACGGATCCGTACGCGCTCAGCGCGCGCGCGGTATGGTCATCCGTGAAGATGAAGACGATGTTCGGACGCTCTTCGGCTTGGTCTGTGGGCTGGCAACCAGCACAAAGGACGGCAGCAATCAGCAGAACGGTCAGTCGGGTCATAGGGTGGGGCCGTGTAGTTGGGTCAGGGTACATGATACGGTTTCGCAGAGAAGTAAGGGATTTCCTTGTCACGGGTCGAGGGCCACGTCGGCCTGCGTATATTGCGGTTACGTTAGATAAGACACGACCTATGGAGTTGGAAAGAACTTTGGCGATCTTGAAACCTGATTGCGTGCGCAAGAACCTGATCGGAGCGGTGGTGGCGCGCTTTGAGGGTGCCGGCTTCACTATCTGTGGCATGCGCATGGTGGTACTTGCACAGCGCGACGCTCAGGGGTTCTATGCGATTCATCGAAAGCGGACTTGGTTCGCTGAGCTGGTTCGGTTCATGACGAGCGGCCCGATTGTCGCTCTTGCCCTGCAGAAGGACAATGCGGTGCAGGACTTTCGCACCCTCATCGGCGCGACGGACCCGGCAGAGGCAGCCGTAGGCACTATCAGGCGGGACTATGCCGACTCCAAAGGCGAAAACATCGTCCACGGCTCTGACTCTGTCACCAATGCGCAGGGCGAGATCGCTTTCTTCTTCGCTGCGCGCGACCTGACGTAAAGGAAGGAGGTATTGCCACCGCAAGGGGGTTGGGCTCTATCGCTGGTGCCCGGGCCGGAATGCCGCATGTGGCCGGGAGCACCGCCAAGGCCAAGCAGTCTATCGCGCATCATTGCTGTGCTAACCAGCGGGATGGTTTGCTGGCGGAACTCGGCGTCGAGAAATCGCTCTCGCGGCCCTATAACTTCGAGGACAACCCGTGTTCGGAAGCGAAATTCAAGACGATGAAGTACCGGCCGACGTATCCGAGCCGCTTCGGCTCGCTGGAAGATGCCAAAGCCTAGACAGGGCGCTTCTTGCACTGGGTATGACCACAACCACTACCACGCGGGACTGGCACTCATGGTGCCCGCTGTGGTGCACGTTGGTCAGGAGGAAGCCCCGTCCGGGCCGCCTGGCAGCAGGTGCTGCAGGAGGCCTATGCACGGCATCCAGAGCGGTTCGCACGTAGGATGCCGAAGGTGGGTATGCCGCCAAAGAATGTCTGGATCAACAAACCACCGGACCCGGGCGCTTACCAGCAGAAAACGTGTCAATCCGGAATAGACGCCGGACGCATACAACCACAGGGGTCGGAATTAGACCTGCAAAGCCCAAAATGCCTCGAAATCAAATGACAAAAACGTTGGCACGTTCCGCTTTCGGAAACCGATACTGGAAGCGTGAGCAGGTTCTCCACCAACTCATGGCTGTGCTTTCAGTAGCCTACGCCGTCAACAGCCGGCGTCTGATCCCGCTTGAACTGCACCGGGAGCCTCGGTGCGCGCAATTCATGCTTTAAAGGCAAATGTCATACACTTTGGGCGTCCAGATTGCCATGGCTTGGCAACTAGAAGATCCGGCCAGTCCCAAGTTCGCGTACTGCGAGAACCTGGGCCACAGACTTTATTTTTACATTCTGGCTGCAGCCCCAGGATCCGTGTTTGGGGTCAATGCTCGGGCACTTCATGTACCAGACATCAAGCGGTCCACTGGGCTCTTTTTTTCGCTTCAGGGTCATGGCCCTGTCGTGAATCGGACAGCGGTAAGCATCGAATGATAGATTTTGGACCTCACGAAGGTCGCGGCCAATGTTCTTCCTTATTCCCTCGGAGTTGGCGATGAGTTTAATCTCATCGCGCGTCATAGCGAATGCTTCGTTGTCCTTACGCACCAGCGCACCCATGTCTCTCTTCGTAACCGGCTCTGTATTGCGGCATTGCAGCCCGACCGGATTGAAAAAACCCGTGCACCCCCAAAAAAAAGTGGGAATAGGGCTTAACCGTTGGTCGTTGGGCCACTGCAGGCGCATCGGCATATTGCATTTCGAGCAAGACTTGTTTGCAAACTGGCCGGCATGCCACTCGAGGATGTGTATCTTCGTCGGGTTGATGACGACACCTTCAAGGTCGTCTACCTTTATACTCGCCGCTTCCCGTGCGCCATATTCCTTGGAGATTGCCTTGGCGGCACCTTCTAGCTCCTCGAAGCGCTCCACCATCGATTCGGTCCATCCGTCGCGCTGCGCTTGCTTGGAGATCTCGACCATTTCAGCGTCGATGTCCTTTTGCTGCCTTTCCGCACGCTGTCGGGCTTCATCTCGCCGCCTGCGGGCCAAGGGATCAAATACATGTTCTCTCGCCCGCTTTCCTAATTCGGCCTTTGCTTGTCGAATTGTTGAGACCGCGATATTCAAGACTGCCTTGCCGACCTGTACCCAGCCTTTTCCAAGATCAGACCAAATTCCCATATTACCAATCGCCGCTCATTTGGATTGGCGCCGAAATTCCAAGTAGTCCTCGCGAGCCAGCGTGACCTCGCTGGACTCCGGCGAGCGTGGAGGGTCGGCCTTCCTAGCCTCAGCCTCTGACTGCTTCCAGAGTCGTGTGGCCCATCGATATAAGCGGCGGCCCCGCCATACTGCAATCGCAACGCCTCCGATGCCTGTGCCAGCCACCAATAATTCGAATAGCCAATCGGTGCTCTTATCCAATACCAATTCCGTCACCTCTGGTGATAGACCAGCAAGATCGGCGAATTCTGCAGCGGACCCAGGCGGAGCGATGCCGCTGGCCTCCGCGGCTCTGGCGATTTCAGTCGGGTTAATGTGACCCAATTCAACGAGATCTTTGAGAGCATGGCTGGTGGCATCAGCAATGTCCGCTTCCAGATTTGAGCTCTGGAAGAGTTCCATCGCGCCAGTACCAAGCGGGTCAAATCCGACGTCGAGGTGCTGCATCATGGAGGCTTCGAATGCCTCCATCTGCTCGGCAGTCTCGAATTCAAATTGGTCGTGGCGGCTCCAATTCGCACCGTTTGCCGTCGGGTAGTTAGAGCCTACATCATTCAATGCCTCGATGCGGTCCATGACGCTGGTTTCAGTCGTCATGCCAATCTTGTAGGTGCCCGGCGGGTAGCCTCCACCGATAGGTGGCCTGGCAATGTACACGCTGTAGGCCATTGCATATTCTTGGTTTTAGGAGTGTCGGTTACTTGAGCGTGACCTATCAAATCTGGGCACTTGACATAGCTCTGTGTTGTCCTTACTACATACGCATCCTCTACTGGTTTCAAGCCACATCAAAGAGTGAGCAAACAGAGGCCAAGGCGCAAGCCAACTCGTTCTCTTAAGGTTTTCGCTTCGCGTTGCTGTGCCAATTTTGCCCCCTCCCAACTACCATCGCGAGAATAATTCAGGTACTGTACCTACTGCCGCCATGCAAGTCCAAGTACTGACATTTGGTTAGGAAAACGCACTGAAGGGATCCAACGTACCGACACTTACTACTGGCGCGACCACTGTATGCCCGCAGGGACCGATGTGCCTCGCCGGCACCTTAATCCAGACAATGCTCTATCTTAAACTCGTAGGAAATCTGTCCAGCGACTGGGGTACACTTCAGGCGGAAGCGATTCTGCCGCTTGGCTGCATTTCTGTACTGCGTCTTTGATTTGCGGCCCAGCAGTAGGGGCCAGAGGGGCGGCACGAAGGTTCCATTGAAATCGTAGTACGTTTGGCGAGTGCAGCTGCGGATGCGGCTTCCAGATATCATCGCCCATCTATGCAACCGGACAATCGGCCAGCGTATATTGATTGGGTAGGCACAAAAACTGGCTTACGATGGAGCACCCGGCAGCCAATTCTTGTTGGCGCGGCGCAGAATCGCTTTGCGGCACTTTGGCAAGGCTTTGCACTGAGGCTACGATTGTGATGATGCTGTGTTCGGGCCTGTGGGTCGACATGGCAATGAGCCAGACGGCAGTCAAGACAGGTGCCCAGGTGCTCGCGGAGCGAGGGTTCGCCGAATTCCGAGGCCAGCGCGTGGGGCTCGTCGTTAACCATACCGCGCGCGTGGGGGATCGCCATCTGGTAAGCCTCGTCCACGAAGCGCCTGAGGTCACCGTTGGCGCGATCTTCGGACCGGAGCACGGCTGGCGTGGCACCGAAGAGGATGGCGTTGCCATCCGGGACGGACGCGATGCCGAAACCGGCGCACCAGTCTACAGCCTCTATGGTCAGCACCGACAGCCTACGCCCGCGATGCTGCGCGGGCTGGATGTCCTCGTTTACGATATCCAGGATGTTGGCGCCCGGTTCTACACGTTTATTTCGACCATGGGCTTGGCTATGCAGGCTGCCGCGGCAGCAGATTTGCCCTTCGTGGTGCTGGACCGCCCCAACCCGCTTTCCGGGGAATACGTGTCAGGGTTTGTGCTGGAGCCCGGCCATGTCTCTTTTGTAGGGCAGTACGAGATTCCGATTGCGCACGGCCTGACAGTAGGAGAGCTTGCCCGAATGATAGCAGGTGAGGGCCTATTGCCCGGTTTGGAAGATCTGTCGCTTGATGTCGTGGGTATGGTAGGTTACGCACGCGCGATGCAGTGGCCGGACACGCAAATGCCATGGATCAACACGAGCCCGAACATCCCCGACTTCCTGACCGCACTGGTTTATCCGGGGACCTGTCTTTTTGAAGCCACGTCCGCCAGCGAAGGGCGAGGCACGACGACGCCATTTTTGCTTCTTGGGGCGCCGTGGGCAGATGGGGCGGACCTGTCACGGAAGTTGACGCAAGCACAGTTGCCGGGTGTGCAAATCGCTTCAGCGCACTTCATGCCCGAGCCAACACCAGGCATGGACATGAACCCGAAGCTGAGCGGCCAAACGCTTGACGGCATTGAGATCCATGTGACGGACCGTACGCAGTACCAGCCAGTGGAAACGGGAATTTATATCCTGCATGCCTTCTACCAAGCGGCACCGGACAAGGCGGCGTTCTTGTCACGCCCGGAGTGGCTCAACAGACTCAGCGGAACCGAGCGACTGCTTCGAATGCTGCAAGAGGAATTTGCGCCGGATGAGATAGTACGCGCTTGGCAGCCGGAGGTATCGGCTTTCCGGGAGGCGCGTGCTACGTATCTGCTATACGATTAGCGTCACCGGCGGCGCGTTCGCCTTTTGCGCGCCACAGGATGGCATAGATGATCTCAAGATATCCGCCTAGGATAAGCAGGGGTGCCACATAGAGAGAGATGAAGCCGTCGACTTCGTTTTCGATTCGCATAATGGCATAGCCAATCACGATAGCCATTACGCCCACGAGCATCAACAGGTAGTTGGTCGACTTGAACAGCATCTGCGGCTTGCGCCGCCCCCGGTTTGTCCGCGCGCGCGAATGGCGTGAGCGGCCACGGCGAGATGCCTTTCTTGAGTGTGCCATAGACGTAACGGCAAATTGCTCAACAAGAACAGGTTTCCAGACTAACGGTTCCTCGTATCTTTGGCCCAAAGCCTGAAAGACTATGCGGCATATCGTGCGCAGCCTGCTGTTGGGGACGGCCGCAGTGCTGATCCAATGGTTGCTTTTGGGGCGTCTGCAGATGTGGGGCGCGTATCCGGACCTAGCCCTTCTTATTGTAGCGTGGATAGCCTTGCGCTACGGACGCTTAGGCGGATCTGCGGCTGGATTCTTCGTGGGATTCGCCATGGACGTGGTCTATGGGTCGTGGGGTGTCCATATGTTTGCCAAGACGCTGGTGGGTTTCCTTGTCGGGCTCTTTGTGGCAACAGAGCGTGAATCTCTAATCAGCGTGCCGCAACAGGCATTTCTGGCGGCCTTCGTCACAGCACTGCTGCAGAATGGCATCCTGGTAATTCTGATCGCGCTCCAGTCGGGAACGCGTATGCTGAGCCTGGTATCCGTGCTGTGGCTGGGCTGCTCGGCGTACACGGGACTTCTGGGTTTGATCCTTTCGCTTTTTAGAGCGCGCGTCCGCTTGGGCCCGTGAAGCGCCTTTGCAGCGCAATGACTGCACTGGCGGCTTAGCGGACGGGTGCAACTGCAGGGAATCAGCCATCAACCAACATCTTAAGTTGATGACGCTTAAGGACATCATTGAGGAGTTCCAGGCCGTCGATGACGAGACGCGCCTGGAGCTCCTTATGGAGTATGCGGCCCTTTTGCCGCCACTATCAGCGGTTTACCATCCGTTGCGCGATGCCGGCCTAAACATGGTTGAAGAGTGCCAATCACCAGTCTTTCTGTTGATCAATGTGCACGATGGCGTGGTACGGATTCATGCGGACGTGCCCGAAGAGGCTCCAACCGCACGTAGCTTTACATCGATCCTGCTGCAGGCATTTGATGGCAAGCCAGCCACGGCAGTACTGGAGGCGCCGGCGGACGTCTTGCAGCCGCTTGGACTTTTGGGACTTGTTGGCATGCAGCGGACACGTGGCCTGACTGCCATCTACCAGCGTGTGCGGCGCGAGGTGATCCGCAGAATGGGTTAGTAGCCTGCGTCATAGACGCGCCGATGGTTCGTGAGGGGAAATCCGTTCAAATTTTGCGAGACATTAGACTTTTGACAGGGGGTCATGCCCTGCTCCGGGTCCGAGCGTCGTCGCATGACGGGTCCGGGTGGGGGACAGGAGTGCAAGGTATTTTCTGCGTTGCAGCCGCCTAGATGCCGGAGTCTTCATAGCGTTGAGCAACCTCCAAAACGAGTCCAGCAGATGTGGTGCCTGCCCTGCTGCTATGCAATTCCGTATGTGGAGCGTGGTCAGGGGGTCGAACTGGCGGGTCGCCAAAAGCAACATGCATGAGGCCCGTGCAGAATACGGTAGCACGCGTCCTGAAGAATTGCGCCTCATTCTTGCGGGACTGGAAGCCATTGACTTGGCACTACTTGTCACACGAGTCCAACATGTGATGTCTGTCGCGGCCTCACAAACTGAATGCGCAGGCGCACTTCACACGGCAGTAGCAGAACGCTACAGGCGACTACGGCGGTCGTGCCACGACCAACGGCCCACGCTTTGGTACGGCTGCAAGCGGATGGGGCAATCGACGCGCCTAGGCAAAGGGGTCGCAGAAGGCGACTTCCCAACGATCCCTGTCCGCCGTTACGGCTATGGCTTTACGCGGTCCCGATTTCGCGGTGCGGGTCGTACCGGTGTCGAGCGATACCGCGATTGCGTGGCGACGCGTTGTGACGACGGACGGGAAAAGTAGCGCTACCGCGGCTAGAGGATCCCATGCGTAGTACGAACCAACGGCCGCGTAAGGACGCACCAGCTCGAATAACTCACAGAGCATGCGGTGAAGCGGGCTGGGGCCGAGCGCTGCAAAGGCATCAATGAAGCCGGGCGTAATCTTAACGTTGTTAGTCGCATCTAGGGGAATCACCAGCTGGGCAAGCTCAGACGTAAGTACCGTGCGGGCAGCAAGCGGATCGGCAAACATGTTCCACTCGGCGGTCCGAGTCGGAGAAATAAAATCGCCGGAGTCGATGACGTTTCCCGCGACGTCAAATGCCCCGCCCATTATTACAACATCCTCCAACGCGGGGCACGGCGCATCGCAAAGCCCGGTCAGGTTCGTAAGTGCGCCGAGTGCCAGAATGCGAACGGGTGCCGTCCCGTGGCGTGCGCGTTGCTGCAAGAACTTGGCGGCCGGCTGTCGCTCGGCATGGCCGCACGTTTCCGGAAGCGAGATGCCAGGCAGCGTGTTGGACAACCATCGCCAGCGATCGGGAAAAGCTGCGGTACCGCTCAGCGGGTGATCTTGCCCCACATAGACCGGGATGTCAGTCTGACCGCAGAGCGCAAGAACACGCAGGATGTTGTATGCGCCACGGCCGGTATGGGCAAGCCCGTAGGCGGTCGTGATTGCTTCGATTTTTGCCAAAGGGCTCGCCAGGAGATAGGCGAGGGCCATAAGGTCATCGGGCCCAGAATCGGTGTCCACAATGCACCGAATCATCTTCCTTATGCGTGATATGAGCCGGCCGTGGTAGGCCCGCCTGTGCCAGTCCAGTTTGTGTGATAGTATTCTCCTCGGGGACGGTCCAAGCGCTCATAGGTATGCGCGCCAAAATAGTCACGCTGTGCCTGAATGAGGTTGGCGGAGCCAGCTTCGCGGCGATACCCGTCATAGAAAGCCAAGGCACTAGATAGCGTAGGGACCGGAATTCCGTGTAGCATTGCATCTGCCACCACGCGCCGAAAGTCCCCGACAGCCGTCATCATCGCTTCGCGAAAATGTGACGCAAGTAGAAGATTCTCCAGCGCGGGATCCTGATCGTAGGCCTCATTGATGTGATTTAGGAAGCTGCTCCGGATAATGCAGCCGCCGCGCCACATAAGCGCAATCTTGCCGCAGTCAAGATTCCAGCCGTTTGCCTGAGAGGCTGCGCGCAGCAACATGAAGCCCTGCGCATAGGACAGGAGCTTTGCACCGAAAACAGCGGCTTCCAGTGCGGACAGGAAGTCGTGCTGAGAGCCGGGCCATAAGACGTGGCCACTGCCATGTGCGGCCTGGACCTTCCGTCTCTCGTCCTTGAGGGCGGATAAAAAACGCGCGAAAACGGCTTCGCCGATGAGCGTAAGCGGAATTCCGTGCTCTAGAGCAGCTATGGCGGTCCACTTTCCTGTGCCTTTCTGGCCGGCGCTATCGAAAATCGTGTCGATCACGTAGGCCCCGTCTGCATCGCGGTAGGCCAAGATGTCGCGGGTGATTTCGATGAGGTAGGAATGCAGTGGGCCTTTATTCCACATGTCAAAGACGTGGCTCATCGCTACGTTATCCATCCGAAGCATTTCACGCATGATCAGATAGGCCTCTGCGATGGTCTGCATGTCCCCATATTCGATTCCATTGTGAACCATCTTCACGAAGTGCCCGGCGCCTGCAGGGCCAATCCAGTCGCAGCAGGGCTTGCCATCGGCGACTCTCGCTGAGATTGCCTGGAAGATGTCCCGAACGTGGGGCCAAGCGCCCGTGCTGCCACCCGGCATGATCGACGGCCCGAAGCGTGCGCCCTCCTCCCCTCCAGAGACACCCGTTCCGACATACAGCAGACCCTTGGACTCAACATAGGCCGCGCGCCGCGCGGTGTCTTTGTAGTAGGAGTTGCCGCCATCAATAATGATGTCGCCCGATTCCAGCAGCGGCAGCAAAGACTCTATACAGGAATCCACGGGCCTGCCGGCCTTCACCATGAGCATGACGCGGCGCGGCCGCTTCAGCCGGGCCACCAGCGCAGATATGGAGTGCGCGCCGACAACGCGTGTATCCCGGGCGCCACCGGCCAAAAAGTCATCCACTACCTTGGTGGTGCGGTTGTAGACGGCCACTGTGTAGCCATGGTCGCTGATGTTGAGCACAATATTCTGGCCCATTACGGCCAAACCCACCACGCCAATGTCAGCGGTGCGCATAGTACTATCCTTTGCCGCCGTCTCTTTTTGCAAGACTGCCTATTCAGGCCAGGTTTCCCCGGGCCAAATTGCTGAATACATTGACGAACCTGTAGTGGTTGAAATGATGCCTGCAGGTCAGCCGCTTGTGGTTACAACAAGGCAGGTGCAGCACGGTGGCCTGAAAGTAGTGAATATGCACGCGGTCCTTTACGGCTGGAATCCCAAACTCAGTAGCGGCGCCGTAGTAAAGGCCGCATTCAGCGCCACCACCAGCCATCCAGATTGTGAATAATTGGGGATGCTGATCGTGGTCTCAAGTGTACTAGCATCATACCATCTCTTAAGCTTGAAGTTTCCCCTTTCCATCCCCCGGGGCACATGGTTGATTCCGAGCTGGACCTGTGAAAGCCGAGAGTGTCTTTGTCCACGATGTCCCTCGCCGACCGGCGGCGCGCATATTCTGGTGGCAGTATGAAGTAACGCTGGCGCGAAGAGACCTGCTGCCAGAGCGGCCTTTGCTATCGGCTGCTTGGCACAATCGCCGGCGTGCCCGGGCTGATGCCTGAATCCAACGCACTGCCCGCGGCCTCGCTCCAATATCCGGGCCATGGCACGCGAAGCAACAGTCAGCAAGGACGGGTTTGATGTGAGCGGCACAGTCGACTACCTGCGACAGATGGCCGGATAGTAGGGCACACTAAGCGGAAGAGACAGCAGAAGCACGGCCGAGACCAAACTTAGCCATCACCTTCGTACCAGGCCCATGGCGCTACTCGCCCAGGCGTCCCGGTTCGCGCGTTTCTGTGCCGGCGATATCCAAAAGCACGTCGCCGAGTCGCGTGCGCATCGAATCGGCCAGAGAGGTCAGGCTTACGACCACTTCAGGGTGTGTTGCCGCTACGTCATGGGTTTCACTCGCATCGGCCTCAAGATCAAAGAGCGCCGTTCCGATGCTGTCTTGGGTATACTTTCCCGGCATTCCGTCAAGCCCGGGTGCCTGCCCCCGCATGGTCCGATATCTGTGTGGAAAGTGCAGCTTCCAGCGTCCGCTACGGACTGCATGCAGCTGATTTCGGTGGTACCAAAAGAAGTAGGCATCCTGCGGCGAGGATGTCTGGTCACCCGAAAGTACAGGCCAAATATCTTTTCCGTCGATGGGATGAATCGGTAGCGGGGCGTCAATAAGGCCGGCAAGCGTAGGGAAAATGTCGATGGTCATCGCGGGCGTATCCACGCTCAGCCCTGCGGGAATCCGGTCCGGCCAGCGCGCAAGAAAGGGGACGCGCACGCCGCCATCAAACGTGGTGCCTTTGCCTTCGCGCAGAGGATACGCGGAGCCGGCGTGGTTGCCGTAACTCATCCAAGGGCCGTTGTCGGAGGCGTAGATGACCAGGGTGTTGTCATCTACGCCTGATTCCTTGAGCGCGGCCATGATTTGGCCCATTGACCAGTCGATCTCTTGTACAACATCGCCTAAGAGCCCTGTGCCACTGTGTCCGGCACGCTCTTGCGATACGAACAACGGGACATGCGGCATCGGGTGCGGCAAATACAGAAAAAAAGGCACACCCGCTGCCGCCTGCTCCTGAATGAATCTGACGCCCCGAGCGGTGAAGTCCGTCGTGAAACGTGCCTGGTCCGTGTTGAAGCCGACAATGGTGTCACCTTCTATGGTGGGCAAGTCACCCCAAGCCTCCGGGTTTTCCGGATGGTAAGGCCACATATCGTTGGAATACGGGATTCCATAATACTGGTCAAACCCGTGCCGCCGCGGCAGAAACTGGGCATGGTGGCCTAGGTGCCACTTTCCGAAGATGGCAGTAGCGTAGCCCTTCGACTTGAACAGCTCCCCAAGCGTGACTTCGTCGTCATGGATGCCGTGCGTACTAGCAGGCCCGAGAGCGCCATGGATGCCGATACGATTCGCGTAGCTGCCGGTAAGCAGAGAGGCCCGTGACGCAGAGCAAACGGGCTGGCTGACGTAGAATGAAGTGAGTTGCATGCCCTCTTCGGCCATACGGTCCAAGTTGGGCGTCGTGTAGGGCGGGTCACCGTGCGACCCAATGTCAGCGTAGCCCAAGTCGTCAACGAACATGATAACGACATTCGGCGGATCGCTCGAAGGCTGCGTAGTGGCGCATGACACCTGCAGCACCAGTAGCCCGACGACAAGGAGGATGCGCCAACCCAGAATCACGAGGTTGCACTCCAGGAAAAACGGCACCGGTAGTCGCATCGGATTCTAGCGGTGTTTCGTGTCAGCGGAGGCAAAAAAGGCCTCGTCAACGCGCTTTGTGATGTAGCCCGTGTCCTCGATGACACCTGTACTGGAATAGACCATCAGGTATGCGAGCTCTTCGTAGTCCATCACCGTGATGCGCTTGGCAGAACCGGCCGCAAAGCCATTCGCCGTCTCGGTGGCGCCTGCCGCTGAGACCAGTATGCCCGCTTTCGTGCGGGTGGCTTCAAGGCCAAGCCTGAAGCGCTCCAAGTCCTTTACCGTTACCAGGCTTCCTTCGGCCACCATAACATACACTCGGCTTACGCCCAGCGCATCCTGTAGCACGGCGCCGCCGATTCCGTCAAGTCCCTTATTGGTAACGGTAGGCCCTGGCCCACCAAGACCGAGCGCCGTTAGGACGTCCATCAGAAGCGTGATCACCTGCGCCGGGCCCAGCGCGTTGACTTGACGGACCAGTTGCGACTCAAGTTCGCCATGCAGCGATTGAATTGCACTTTCTATGGCACCTTCGTGAATCCGAGCCTGGCTGGTCACGCGCTTCGTCAAGCGCTTCCCGCCTGCAAGAGGCTGGCTCACATAAGGGCTCTTGACGATTTTGGGCTTGTTGCGTGCTTTCGACCCTTCTTCCTTGTCTCCTGACATGAGGTCAAGCGACACAGTGTCCCAGAGTGTGGGCACTGGGGGAGAAAATAGTGTCAGCTGCTTCGGTATAGGCTTAGGCTCCGGCTTGGGCCTGCGCGCCTCTTTCCTGCTGTTTATTCGCTCTTCGTACGTTACATACTCGGGGAATCTACGTAAGAATCGGAAGTCAATACGGTCAGGGTCTCGACCAAGCACCAATTGGCCGCGGCTGGTCAAACGATATACGCCACGCTTGACGCGCTCTACCAAGTGCGCCTTTTGCAAGTGCAAAATTGCATCTGCGATCTGTTTCGCATTTGCGGGTTTGGCGTTGCGCGCTGTCGCTGCGTCAGGTCCGGTTACCGGCAGGAGCTTCGGAATTTCAAGAGTGCGGACCGCCTCGCCAGAGGCGAGCGCTTTCAAAACCGGCAACATCACTGAGGAAGTACCTGAAGCGGCCATGGCGCGTGCAATCGGCTTGGTTATCTAGTTGTGGTCGGAGTGGGACTTTTTTGGGTGCGGCAATCCGGCCGGCCGACTGCCTTAGGTTTCCGTCTGGCGGAGCCGTTCGAAGTAGGACGGATCAATCCGTTTTACTGTGTGGCGAGCGTGCACGATGATGCCCACTTCGTGGGTAACCAGCAGGCGGGAAAGCTCCGAAGCGTCCATGATCTTAATCCGCTTGGCACTGCCAAGCGCATATCCACGGGCCTCGCTGGTGAAGCCGCCAATTGAAACGAAGATGCCACGCTCGGCATGTGCTGCATCAAACGCACCCGCAAACTCCTGCAGATCCCGTACGTCAGCTTTCTCACCGGTAGCTACGCGGGCATACACCTGGTTGAGGCCGAGCGGATCCCTAATCGTGACCCCGGATGTCAGCGATCCCGCGGATTCGGAGTGCGAATCCGCGTCACCATATCCCATCTTGGCCAAGAGCGCGAGAACGATGCGGCTGAGTTGGTCCACCTCCAGGCTGCCAACGCGACGTGCAACAGCGGCCTCGAGCCCATCACGCAGTGCCTTGATGTTTTTCTCCAGGGTCTGTTCGAGGTGTGGCGACACTGGCCGCAACCGGGTCCGCCGCACAGAAGGTGCAGTGCTGATGGCAGACGCAGCGCTGACGGTAGATTCGACGCTGGTAGTAGGCTTTGTGCTGGAAGCCGCCACGCCACTGGCGTTGCCGCGTGCTTCGAATTGCGCAGACAACTGCGCAAGCCGTTTCTTGCGACGCTCGTAACCTTTCTTGTCGAAGGCGTCGTACTCAGGGTACCGCTCCTTAAGCATCTTATAGCTCAGCTCAGGCGGATTTTCGGACAAGAGCTCAAGACCGCGCTCGGTGATCTGGGTGACGCCGCGAGCTACGGCTTGTACAAGACGCGCGTTTCTCATGTGAACTACCGTCCAAGTCACCCGCTCGTAGATCTTACGCTGAGTGTTACTCGAGTTCATTTCCGTACGGTCCCCTTCACTAAGCTGCATGCGCTCGGCCACCCGGTCAATTAGGTCGGCATGAGAAACTCTTTGGCCATCCTCCAAGCTTTGAAGGGTCGGCAAAAGCAATACTTTGACGGTTGGAATCGCCATGGAAGATCCTTGTTAGTTTGTACTATGAGTTTGTCAACCGACTATGCACAAAGGCTTTGGCCAAGCGTGGCAACTGCTGCCGATGCCGGTTGAGCATCAAGGCGCGTGTTTTCGTCTGGATCGCCGCGCTGTACACAAGATTGTTCTCGAACTTATGCAACCGCTTCTTCGTGCGCTGGAAAGTAGCTTTCGTCAAGCTTCTTGACGACGTGAGAATCGTGTTCCTGAACACCGATATTATGCGCTACCATAAGGCCCGCCAGCTCTTCACTGTCCAGCAGTACCATCTGCTTGGGCGAGCCCATCGCGTATCCCGTGGCCTGACTGGTAAATCCCTTCGCGGAAACAAAAACCCCGACATCCGTCTGGGTGGTCTCGATAGCACTGGCAAAGATCTGCAAGTCCCTTAGGTCAGGCTTTTCACCTGCTGCTGTCTTTACATAAGCATGGTTAAGTCCTAGCGGATCCGTGAGGACGGTGCCGCTGGAATTGCCATTTGCTTGCGGATCAGTCTGGACGGTACCATAACCAAGTTTTTCAAGAAGCTCGCAGACGATATGACTGAGATCGGTTGCGCTCGCCTGGCGTACCGCATTTGCGAGCGCCACCACCAAGGCGTTGTTCAATTGACTGACAGCCCTGTCGACGGCGGCCTCCGTTGCCACAGCAAGCATCGGTGCTGGGGCTCCCTTGGTACCCCGCTGCGCTGGCTTACCCTTCGACTTGTTTGGATTGTAGCCGCAAAACTTGCGCAAAGTGGTGTAGTTCACCTCCTCCGGATTTGTGGCCAATAGCTTGAGCCCGAGCTGACTAATGCGCGTAAAGCCTCGCCCGGTCCGATCCAAGAGATTGGCCTTGACAAGATGCATGATGGTTCCTGTCAATTTTTCATATATCAGGGGCTTGGAACTGCCAGCGCGGGTTGCCGACACCTCTTCCTCAGAAAGGTTGAAGTGCTGTCGAATCGGCTCCACAAGTTGTGAAGCGTGCATATCTTCACCCCCGGACATTGCTTCAAGTATGGGCAGAAAGAGCCGCTTTGATCCGGGAAGCTTGGGAAGGTTCATGATGCGTACGTACGCAGTAGCGTACTAAGAGGTGAAGAGTGTTAGTGGGGCGGCAAAAGTTCCAGGAGTGTGAGCTGTAATTGAGGTTTCCGAAATTGCAGTTTACAGGGCGGGACATTCCACCGGTCTGTTCCGCCTACTACAAGTAAATCTCCAAATGCGCACCCAAATAAAGCCATAAGAACGGCACTTTCCCAAGAAAAGTCAAGCAGGACAAAAAAATGCGGCGCTGTGCTACAATCAATTAGTGCCGGCGACCATCTCGACCTGTTGAATAAACATCTCTTCGGCCCGCTCGACCCATTGGCGAAACCCCGTTGCGTCGAAACGATATGCAGGAATGAAGCGCGCAAGCTTGTTCAAGTTAAAGTCATCCGACTCAAGGGCCGCACCCATTCGAGTCCCGTCGACGGCGTTGCAGTGTTGCTCAAAGTGTTTACGAACCGGGTTGAGAAGAAGCGGCTTTCCCAAGTACATAGCTTCAGCCATGCATTCGAATCCCGATGTGGTAGCCACACCCTGGCATTTAGCCATCATTTCCAAAAAGCGGCGCCCATGTAGTCGGTGGAATGTGAGCGTCTTGTCGTAGGCGGTGATTTCTTCCGCATCGGGGTTGTTCCAATAGCAATGAATCTGTACGTCAGGATTTCGTTTGTGCCAGTCAATCACCGCGCCCGCGAGACTGTGGTGAAACAGGTACACCAAAAAGAAAGGGGCATATTGCGCGGGCGTAACCTCAAAAAGCTCATCGCGCAATAGTGGCGGCATGACTACCAGCCGCTTGGAGGCCAGCGGCTCGGCATCGTACAATGACAACGCGAAGCGGCGCGAAGCCCCCATTCCGGTCAAATTCGTAAAGAACATCGTTGAGCGTTTCTGAATCGCGAATCCATCCGGGAACTGATAGCATGGATGCAAGAACATGAATTGGTGCGCCACTGCGATCGTAGGGATCTGCGGCTTATGACGCAGCGCAAATAGACCGCCCAGCGGTTCGTAGAAATTTACGATGACATCCGGCTTCTCGCGTTGAATATGCGCGTTGATGGTCGAAAACGCCCCTGCAAACTGGTTCCAGCGTCCGCTGTTGGTGGCCAGCGTCTTTGGCCAGTGGATGCTTTGGGTTTGTCCGTCTAAGACAAAGTGAGCGCTTTCCACGTAGGTGACCGGCGCCCCAAAGTGCTCTTCGAAGTACGCGGGGATGGCATGGCCTCCACCCCGGCTCACGATGGCGCCGCATACGCGGTGGCCCGCACGTGCGAGCATGGCTTCTAGTGCCATGGCCTGCGTCAGATGCCCCCGCCCCTCACCTTGGATGATAAACAGGCACGTGAGCCGAGCCATCTAACGGGCAGTGTCAGCGTGGGGCAGTCGAACGGAGAAGGCAGGAATGCGCGTTGACTGGCCATCGCCCCTGCGAATCTTGGCCTTCATGCGCCGGGGCGGGTGGTCGATCTTGGTCCACTCAATCAACTCCAGCGTCCCATCAAAGTGTTCCACCAGTGCGGTGCAGCTCTCTACCCAGTCGCCGCAGTTAGCATACTCGATGCGGCCAATCCTTCGGATCTCGGCGTGGTGGATGTGTCCGCACACCACACCATCGGCGTCCAGCGATCGGGCTAGCTTGGCCATAACCGTCTCGAAGTCAGCAATAAACTGCACTGCGCGCTTCGTCTTATGTTTCAAGAATCCGGCCAATGACCAGTACGGCAAGCCGCAGAGGCGGCGCACGAAATTGACCAGGCGGTTCAGCGACAAGAGGCCCCGATAGACCTTGGCACCCAGAAGCGACAGCCAGCGCGCGTGGCGAATCATGCCGTCAAAGTTGTCGCCATGCAAGACCACTAACTTGCGGCCATCGGCCGTGACATGGATGACCTCGCTCTTGATCTCCACTTCGCCAAAGTTGAGGTCCACGTAGTCACGCGCGAATTCGTCATGGTTGCCCGGCAGGTAGACAACGCGGGTCCCCTTGCGGGCTTTTCGCAAGAGTTTCTGAATCACATCATTGTGGCTTTGCGCCCAGTGCCAGGAGCGTGCCAACGCCCACCCGTCAAAGACGTCTCCTACCAGATAGAGGACTTCGGACTCGTTGTGGCGCAAGAAGTCGAGGAGAAAAGGCGCCTTGCAGGCCTTCATTCCAAGGTGAATGTCCGAGATCCAGATCGTGCGGTATCGATTAGGAGCCTTCATACGGGCGTCAGGCAAGTGGCGATCAAAAAGGCAAGAAGGCTGTGCAGCCGTGGTTCTTGTTAATCGTGCAGGTAGGTGCACTGCACCCACGCAACCCATTACAACGCACAAGCACGCAACTGGTTACGGCGCAATATGCATTTCGCACAATTTCTTAAAGCTGTCACGGGCTTCCTTGGACTTAAAGAGCACCAGAATTCGAGATCCCTGCCCTAGGAGCTGGACATAGGGCGTCCCGTTTTTCCTGCCCGATGTCAACATTTCCACCTCCTCGTACCAAAGCACCGTAACCTGCATGCCCATGGGAGTGCGCACGTAGAGAAGGAGCCTGGTTTCCGCGCACAGAAGGCGCCCTTTGCTGGGTACATTGCCAATGTTTACGTCAAAGCGGACCTTTTCCGAGGACAGAATGGCTTCCCCGGCCAAAATGCGCTCGATACAATTCTCATCCCGTTCGCGCATACGTCAGGACGCGGTGTCAGGAGCAGCCAATTCAGAGGCCTCCAATTGCAATAGATCGGATGCGTTCATAGTGCCAGACTCCTCGGCCCGGGTAGGAAGCTGTTCACGCAGTTGCAGGGGCTCTGGGTACGCACAATGCCCGGATCCCATCGCCATCGCCCAGCGGCTTCAGACGATGATTCACAGCTGCTTTATCGTTGAGACATTTCCTAGGCCGCCGTGAGTTCGTTGAAGTGGCATACGTCGGATGTCAACTAGATCGTACATTGGGCGAGGAAGATCCGTCTCGGAAAGTTCTTAAGCTAATTGCCGCTGCATCACCGCAGCCAATACTCCTCGCCTTGCACGAACGGCTTCATCAGAGAGCACGAAATATACGTCTATCCATTCCAATGCACGCCGAGTTACGGGGTTTCTTCATGCAGCAAAGGCTGGCATTATTGGACCGCGCCGGGCTTGCGCCGAGGTCCATGCGCGACCAGACCACCCACCATCTTCAGTGTACGCGTGGGCCGGACCAATGTGATTGGGTGCGTGGGTGGCTGGTGGTCGGCGGGGTCCTTGGCAGCCCTCACGGGCTGCAGCATCGCGGATGGGAGAAATATTTCGGTACCGACCTGGACAAAGTGCAGGGAGCGACGGCGGACTGCCGAATAGTATCTGGACAGAAAAGCATGGCTGTGGCGATTCGGCGCAGCATTACTGGCGAATGGTGAAACCGATGAGGCCATCCCGTGTGTTGAGGCGCCGGCCGCCAGTGTGCCGGGCAGCGAGGATGAAGCAGCAATCGAGCGAAACGGGCAATGAGACGTTAATTGCATGCGAGGTGCGAGCCAAGCAGCCGGGACCGCCCGGCGCAGGGTCATCAGGCCGCGAAGGCGGAATCTTTTGCGAGCCATTCAAGGATGGCAAGCAAACCCGTGTGCGGCCGGAGTAGCCGCGCGAAGTGACCGGGTGCGCAAGGGCTGCCGCGATCCACAAAATGGGCGCTCGAATGAGAACACCACCAGCCTCGTGATTGCGCTGGGCTACCTCTATGCGGCGCGAGTTGAAACGAAGATGCTGATTGGATGCATACGCCTTGGCCACGCGCCTTGACTTTAACAGCAAACGCATCTTTGACCAGCAGCATGCGGTAACTTATTGTGGCGAAACATATCCTTGGTTCCAACGCTATGCAGACTAAAGAAGCGGTCTTACTTCTCGCCAGTGGCGACCTGCGTCCGGCTGCCAACCAAAAGTGTTGGCCGGAGCAGCAAAAGGTCGAACGTAAAGTTCGGCGCGCAATAGAAGCCCAGGGATTCCGTGTGGAGCGAGCCCATCCGGTCCCGCCGCACAAAGGCCATGGCTTCATAGACAGCCAGCGGTACGGAATGGAGGTATTCCGGGCCATCCCACCGGAGGCGCCGCTGGCAATCGTGTTTGCGGCTTGGCAATATTCTCATCATGTGCTTGCGGGCCTTACCACGCACCGCGGTCCGATACTCACCGTCGCAAATTGGAGTGGGACGTGGCCCGGCTTGGTCGGCATGCTAAACCTCAACGGTAGCCTGACCAAAGCGGGCGTGCCCTATAGCTCGCTTTGGAGCGACGACTTTACGGATGCAAAGTTTATCCGAGGGCTCCGCGCATGGCTGGACACAGGCGCGGTAGCGCATGATACCAATCATGTGCGTCCACTGGCAGCACTCAATGTGCGGGGGGAGGCCGCAGCCATAGGAGCCGAATGTGCCCGCCTGCTGCGCGAAGAAAAGGCTATCATGGGTGTCTTCGATGAAGGGTGCATGGGGATGTTCAATGCGATTATCCCTGACGTCCTGCTAAACGCCACGGGGGTCTTCAAGGAGCGCCTCAGCCAAAGTGCCCTGTACCACGAGGTGACTTGTGTCACCGAGGAGGAAGCCGCACGTTGTCTCGCATGGTTGCGGCGGCGCGGTATGCGCTTTCAGTTGGGGCCTACAGAAGAGGAGCACCTTACTGAGCGGCAGTTGCTGCTTCAGTGCAAGACATACATCGCCGCAGTGCGGATAGCGGACGACTTTGGGTGCGACTGCATTGGGATTCAGTATCAGCAGGGCCTTAAAGACCTTTTGCCGGCGTCCGACCTTGCTGAAGGTCTGCTGAACAACACCGAGCGCCCGCCGGTGTACGCTCGCGGCACGCGGAGAGAGCTCTACGCCGGAAAGGCGCTGCCGCATTTCAACGAAGTAGATGAATGCGCGGGGCTTGACGCGCTTGTCACACACCGCCTTTGGCGCATGCTGGGGTACCCGCCGGAAACCACTCTTCATGACCTACGCTGGGGCGCGCCGTACGACGATGCGTTCGTGTGGGCATTTGAGATTAGCGGAGCGGCCCCGCCAGCCCACTTTGTGGGAGGCTATGCCGGCACGACGAGCGAGCGGCAGCCGCCGATGTACTTCCGGCTCGGGGGTGGGACCGTCAAGGGCATAAGCAAGCCCGGCGAGGTGATCTGGAGCCGCATTTTTGTAGAAGACCACCGGCTGAAAGCAGATGTAGGGCGCGCAAGAGCCGTCGCCCTGCCATTTGAGGAAACCCAGCGCCGTTGGCAGCTCACCACTCCGCAATGGCCGATCATGCATGCGGTAACCTATGGCGTAACGCGAGACCAGATGATGGCGCGCCACAAGGCTAACCATATCCAGGTCGCGTATGTCCCTGATGGCGATGCCGCGCGCCGTGCGCTGGCGGCCAAGGCCGCGGCCTTCCAGGCCATGGGTATCGCAACATTCGTGTGCGGCTCGCGCACGGGACTGTAGACCGTGACGTCGTTGAAGAAATGCCTGTTGACGCTGGCTCATGACCTCGGTGACTCGCGCCAAATGGCTATCTGCGGTGAGGGTAACATCTCAGGGCAGCTGGGCGAAGGACGGTTTCTGATCAAGGCTAGCGGTACGCGGCTGGGTTCGCTTCGGCCCAGCGAGTTGGTTGAGGTGGAGGCACAGCCCATATTGGCTGCGCTGGAGAGTGATGCTCCTTTAAGAAATGAAGAAGTCAACACGTTGCTCCTAGGTGCCCGTGCCGACAGTACTGCCCTGAAGCCGTCGGTTGAAACGCTGTTTCATGCATGGCTGCTGTCGCTCCCCGGCGTCCAATTTGTGGGGCATGTCCACGCGATTGCCGTGAATCAAGTACTTGCTTCTCCCATGGCATCGGATTTCGCGCTGCGGCGCATTATCCCGGACCAGGTGGTGTACTGCGGCGCGGAGTCGGTCCTGATGCCGTATGTTGATCCGGGGCTTGCGTTGGCGCGGCACATCCGGGAGCGCGTCACCGCGTTCTTTGGGCGCACTGGAGTAGTACCCAAGACGATTCTGCTCAAAAGCCATGGCATCATCGCCTGTGGTGCGACGCATATGGATGTTATGGCAGCCTTGGCTATGGCAGAAAAGGCAGCGAACATTTTTGTGGGCGCTGCCAGCCTGGGAGGACCCGTCTTAATGGACCCGCATGAGGTTGCAAGGATTGCCGGCCGTGCAGACGAGCACTACCGGCAAGCGATGCTGAAGAAGGCCTTGGCATGAGCACCCGCGATACCTGCACTGCACGAATAGTCTTGCCTGAACATGTCAACTAATTCTGAGCGTACGGTCGTCGTACCGCGAGCTTACCTGATCCCATTTATCCTGCTTAGCAGCCTCTTCGCGCTTTGGGGCCTGGCAAACAATATGACGGACACGCTCTTGGCTTCTTTCAAGAAGATCATGAGCATGTCGGACTTCCAGACATCGTGGATTCAGATCGCGTTTTATGGATCCTACTTCTGCTTGGCATTGCCGGCGGCCATGTATATCCGCCGATACACGTACAAGTCAGGAGTACTATTGGGGCTGGGCCTCTTTGCAACAGGGGCACTTCTGTTTTACCCGGCGAGCCAGACCATGGTGTACGGCCACTTCCTGGTGGCACTCTTTATCCTGGCTGGCGGCCTTTCCATCCTGGAAACCAGCGCCAACCCTTATGCCATCGCCATGGGGCCCGTAGCTACTTCTACGCGCCGCCTTAACCTGGCGCAGTCCTTCAACCCACTGGGATCCATCTCGGGCGTGCTCATCGGAAAGTTTTTTATTCTTTCCAAACTCAACCAGGCCAGCGTGGCCGAGCGGACTCAGATGAGCAGCTCTCAACTTGAGCAGATTCAACAGGCGGAGTTGTCGGCGGTCATGGGGCCTTACGTTATGGTGGCGATCGTGATTGCCGTCGTATGGGTCTTAATTGTGGCGACGCGCTTTCCGCAGGGAACAGAGAGTGATAAGTCCCTGCGTTTGGGGTCAACAATTCGACGCCTTTTTCGGCTGAAGCACTACGGGCTGGGCGTGGTGGCCCAATTCTTTTACGTTGGTGCGCAGATCGGCATATGGTCCTTTACGATTCGATATGTGATGCAGGACCTTGGCCTGAATGAGGCTGATGCAGCTAGCTATTACCTCGCGTCTATATTGCTGTTTTCGGCGTCACGCTTCGTCTTCACCTTCCTCATGAAGTACATCCGACCGCAAGATCTGCTGTGGATCATGTCGGCTCTAGCCATTGCGCTTAGCCTGGTTGTGGTTTTGCTTGGAGGCTACGCTGGCGTCTATGCACTCGTCGGCGTGTCTGGTTGTATGTCGCTCATGTTTCCCACGATCTACGGGCTTGCCGTCGAGGGACTGGGGGAGGACACAAAGATTGGCGCGTCGGGTCTCATCATGGCCATCCTCGGCGGCGCCGTCATTACCGCTATTCAGGGCAGCGTATCAGACTTGGCCGGCATCCACATGGCTTATCTGGTGCCGCTGGTCTGCTTCGTGGTGATCTTTTACTACGGAATACGTGGCTATAGGCCGACGGCTCTTCCAGTGCTCTCCTCTTAACAGCGGGCTACGATATGGCAGCACACAATTACCTGAAGAACCGCTGGGATGATGTGCATGCGCAGCGCCTTGATGCACTGGACCGCCTGGTCTACCGGTCCAACCTCTTGGGCCAGGACTGGCGTATCACCAACACCGGCGGGGGCAACACATCGTCAAAAATCACGGAAACCGACCCTCTCACCGGCGATTCGGTGGACGTGCTGTGGGTCAAGGGATCCGGGGGCGACCTGAGGACTGCCGGAAGAGCCAACTTTGCTTCGCTTTACATGGACAAGCTCGGCGCCTTGCGGGGCATCTATGCACAGATGGAGCCAAGGGGTCCGAAGACGCCTGCAGAGGATCGGATGGTGGGCCTATACACTCACTGCACTTACAATCTCAATGGCCGTGCTCCCTCCATTGACACGCCTTTGCATGCCTTCGTGCCGTACCGGCATGTCGACCACACGCATCCCGTCGCATGTATCGCGCTGGCTACGGCCCAAGATGGCCCAGCCTTGACGCAGGCCGTGTACGGGGATGAGGTGGTATGGGTAGAGTGGCAGCGCCCAGGCTTTGAGCTCGGGCTTGCGTTGCAGGCGGTGTGCCGCACACATCCAGGTGCCAAGGGCGCCATCCTAGGTGGCCATGGGCTCATCAACTGGGCCGATGACGACAAGGAGTGCTACCAGTTGGGACTGGGTCTCATGCAAAAGGCCGCCGCATTCCTGGTGGCACGCGGTGCTACGACGTATACCTTTGGTGGGGCGTCGCATAGTACGCTGCCAGAAGCTGGTCGTGATGACAAGCTGGTAGCCCTCTTGCCGTGGTTGCGCGGCCGCCTAAGTGGTGGGGGGCGACTGATCGCTACGGTCGATGCGGCTGCGCCGGTGATGGAGTTTGTCAATAGTGCCGATGCCGAACGGCTGGCCGAGCTGGGTACTTCCTGCCCGGACCACTTCCTTCGTACCAAGATCAAGCCGCTCTACGTAGGCTACGACCCCGCCGTTGATAGCGTGGAAGCACTTAAGTCACAACTGGTTCGGAGCCTGGCAGATTACAAGCGAGACTATGCCGCCTACTACGAAGCCCACAAGCAGGAAGGTTCACCGCCGATGCGGCCGTCAACGCCGTCAGTTGTGCTCATCCCGGGCCTAGGAATGATTGCGTGGGGCAAGTCCAAAAGCGAAAGCCGTGTTACGGCCGAATTCTTCAAGGCGGCCATTGAAGTAATGCGCGGCGCCGAATCCGTATCCACATATACGGCGTTACCCCGTCAGGAAGCGTTTGACATTGAGTACTGGCAGTTGGAGGAAGCGAAACTGCGCCGAATGCCGCCCGAGAAGGAGTTCTCGCGGCGTATCGTGGCAGTGATCGGAGCCGGCAGCGGCATCGGTAAGGTTGCCGCTTCGCGCCTTTTGCCGGCAGGTGCCGTGGTGGCGGCCGTGGATATCGGGGCAAAGGCCGTAGAGGCTTTTGCTCACCGCATGCTGGAGCACATAGGAATGGGCATCGGCGTTGCGGGAACCGGGATTGCCGGCTGTGGGGATGTGATAGGAGTAGGCTGCGACATTACCTGTCGCACTTCGGTGTCGAAGGCCCTGCGCCAGGTCGTGTTGGCATATGGTGGGCTGGATCACGTCGTGATCACCGCGGGGCTTTACGTAGCTCCGGATGCCGCGGGTGCCGTGTCGGATGCTGCCTGGGACAAGATGTATGCAGTCAACGTGAAGGGGCCCTACCTCGTAGCTGACGAAGCTGCTGCCATCTGGGAGGCCCAGCGGCTTTCAGGCAGCCTGGTAGTCACGACCAGCGTCAATGCCGTCGTGCCCAAGACCGGCAGCTTTGCGTATGATACCGGCAAAGCTGCCACGAATCACCTGGTGCGGCAGCTTGCCTGTCGTCTAGCACCTTTGGTGCGTGTAAACGCCGTAGCGCCTGCCACAGTCTTAGCGGGAAGTGCCATGTTTCCGCGCGACCGCGTCATAGCATCGCTCAAAAGGTACCGGTTGCCATGCGACGAGGCCGAGCAAACGCAGGTGCTCAGAGACCGGCTGGCCGAATTCTACGCGGAGCGTTCGCTAACCAAGACTCCCGTTACTGCGGCAGACCAGGCCGAAGCGATTCTCCTGCTTCTGGGCGAACGCCTTGGCAAGACGACCGGGCAAGTGCTGACGGTCGATGGAGGGCTGCGAGAGGCTTTTCTCCGGTAACCGCGACTCGCTATTCGGGAGGGCTGTAGACAATCTGAGTGCTGACCTCCGTGGCACCTACGGTTCTGGAGCCCGAGGCAATATAGATTCTGCCGCCATACAGCACGGCCTGCATGGCATGCAGCCCCTCATTCAGGGAGGGCATGCTTAACCAGGTCTCGGTGCTGGGATCGAAAGCCTCGACTTCGGCATGTGCGGGTGGGCTGTCGGGGTTTATCGTCAGGCCCCATTGGCTTTCGCCACCGATCACCACGATTTTGCTGTGGTAGCGGAGTGCTGTGGTGCCGGCGCGCTGGGTCAGTAGGTTGGCCGACGCTGGCAGCGTACTCCAGTTGTTCGTTGCAAAGTCGAACACGTCGACTTCCGGAACGGTGAGCTCTACAGATTGCCCCGTGCCATACGAACTGCGGCGTCCGGCGACGGCATAAAGCTTGTTGCCTATCACCACGGCCTGAAAGTGGTCGCAGGCACGCGGCGCATCGGGAAGCCGTGTCCACTCACCCGAGTGCGGGCTGTAGCGGTCGAGCCACGGCACATGGCCATCCGTGTGCCCGTTCTGAATTCCGCTGACCAGGTAAAACTGGTCAGCGTGGACCACCAGTCCAGCGGCGCCGCGGCGGCGATCTTCGGGAATGGCCGGCCCTTCGGTCCAAGAGTCCGTAGCCGGGTCGTAGATGTACACGTTGGGAACCGGCGTCTCTGTAGGCCATGGGCCGGTGAAGGCACCCGCGACATAGATTTTACCATGGTGTTCCACCGGCTGGAAATGATGTAACTCCAGTGGTGGCAAGCCAAGGGTTGTCCAAGATTGGCTGACGGGATCAAATGCTTGCACTGGGCGCTCGCCGCGGCCGCCCAGAAGGTAGAAGCGGTCTCCCACACGAATGTAGCCATGCTCATGGCGACCCATGGGGCCGCCCTCCGATTCTAGGGTGGTCCACGTGCCTGCTGCCCACGTAGGAACATCCTGGCTATTGGCAGGCAAAGATGCCGCCAGCCCGGCAAGCATGAGCGTGGACGTGGAAAGGCGAAGTGCCCAAGATGGAATCGAAACGGTGTACTTCATAGGTCGGTTCATACGTTATCGCGAGCGCTTAAGATACGGCGTAACGACCAGCTTCAACGCCTAGACTTGATTGCGAATGCCGCGAGGCCCGCAAAAAGGCAGGGTACATTAAAGACGAGAATGTGGTTCAAAAAAGTGGTGCCCGAGGCAACCAGAATTCACGCTGCGGTAGATCCGAGGTCGGCACTTTTGCGTCCCAATGCCCATCGACCAGTTGGCGCCCGCGGGACCGTAGGATGGTGGGATGCAGCTGCGCCGCAAGAAAGCTCAGCCTGCCAAAGCCGCTTGGTATACCAAAGCCGATATGGCAGAATATCACCCTGCAAAGATACCGAACCCGACAAATGATCCAAGGGCGCCATCGATAGCGCAGAGCCGGCCGGGAAAAGAAAAAACTCAATTGCAGACCCAGTTTGAGTGCCAGCACCCTCGGAGACCACGATTCCTTGAATGGTTTCGACACGAATGATCGGACCGGAGAGGGCCCCAGGATCCGGCTGAATTCCCACTATCGAGATAAACATTGGGATCCAGCTGAAATAAGAAAACAGTGCCGCGAGCGTCACCGAGACGGCGAACCACAGCAGCGGCGCCCGAGCCCTTTGCGGCCCGGCAAGCGTGTGCCTCGTCGAAGTCGCGCTGGCCGTTGCTTCGGGTGGTAGCAGCGCGTTAAGGGCCCGCACATCTAATCCTAGTGCTTAATTCCCGCGCCGATGCAGGCTGACCTGGCGATACATGCCCTCAATATTGAGGGCAAGCCATGCCTCGTACTGCCCAAGGTGGCTAAACTCCTCCAGCCGGATTGACTGCTTCATCTCCTTAAGAGACTGGCCGGCGCGCGCCGCGGAAAGCACTGCGTGGTACAGTGCTTCAAGATATTGTCGGTGCTCGGTGGCGTCGGCCTTGGTGGCCAGTGGCCCATGCCCGGGTATAAGAATGTCAAAGTCCAGCGCCTCAACGCGTTTTACTGCGTCAATCCAATCCGGGAAGTACGCATCGGTCAGGTCGCGGTAGGGAAGAGATCGAATTGGGATGAAGTCAACTGCAAATACGGCGCGTTCCGCAGGAAAGCGCATCACGACAGAGTTGTCCGAATGGCCCCGTCCCACATAAATGAGCTCGGCCTGCTTGCCGCCAAGCTCAATGGTCAGCCGTTCAGAAAACACCACCTCCGGCACTGCGGTTGGCCGGTTTTCGCCAATGATGGTCGCCTTGGCATTCTCGTGCGCGACGATGATCGCATCGTCATCAAACACCTCGCCGCCCCCAATGTGGTCCGCATGGTCGTGGCTGTAAACCACGTACCTGATCGGCTGGCCAAACTGTTCGGCCACTGCGTCGTTAAGCCAAGCCGCCGCCGCCGCGTTGATGGGATCAGTGGCCAGAATACCCTCTTCCGTGACAAGCAGCACGGAGTAGTGACCACCGTTTTGGAAGCGATACAGGTCTCCCACGATGTGCGTGATGGCACGCGTCGGGTCATCTTGCGCATGCGTAACGCCGGGAATGAAACAGGCGGTCAGCAGAATCAGTGCGGTAAGCGTTCTCATGACAGGGGGGTGCTTGTGCGTGAAAAGGGGGCCGAGTTCACCACAATGAACTGGAGCTTATGTCAGATGCGCTTAGTCAAGATTCAGTTCGGCGCGAAGTGCCTCGTCGGCAAGGCTGTTGCGCGTCCAGTAGTCGAGCAACATTGACCTGTCGCGCGTGGCGCGCGTAGTCACAAGGCGGGCGTCCGCGCCGCTCCCACGCGTATAGGATTCCTCCCAACCGGTGATCCTATGCGGGAAAGCCTGTTCAAACCGGATCGTCAAGGTACGTGCGCGGTTTTCGAATGAGAGCGTGTATGCGTACTCGGTATCGTCCATGGGTTCAAGACTCGCTAGGGCGCTCTCTACAGCATAGGCGTTGTGGCTCAGGAGCTGGTAGAATGTTCCGGCGACTACGCGAATATCGCCGGAAGGCAGCAACTTAGGATTGATGCGGATCTTCGTCCATATCTCGTCCTCAAGAATGGCGTTGCTCAAGTTTAGTGTTTGATCGGCGCTGCGTTCAAAATAGGAATGGTGCTGAACGCGATACCCATCTTCGACCAGGTCAAACTGAACAAAGGTGTGTCCGCACCACTCTTGCGACGACGTAGTAACCTTGAGCGTATGCGGGTCGCGGTCGCCTGACACCGGCGTAAACACAGACGACATCATAGAGTAGGGATAGATGCCAGTATTGAATTTGTGCGTCCGATTCAACTTCAGAACCGTCACCTTGTCGTCTCCAGCCCTGGTGTAGTCGTCCAGCTTGACGTGCTTCCTCCTGGAAAAGTCCTCCGTTACAAAGATTAGGACGGCCTTACCGGCACGCGTTTCGCCGTAGCGCGGTTGCTCCAGGTTGTAGCTGGTTATTTCGGCCTTGCCCAGGTACCAGTAGTCCCCAAATCCCGTGTCAGAAGGGTATGCCGGGATAACCGTTACGGCATCGCCGGGTTTGTGGGCGGCGGCAACGGCGCGCGCCGATGGGCTGTTGGAGCCGTCAGAAGCACACCCAATCAAAAGGAAGGCGCATGCGGCAGGGAGTATTAGGGTTTTCATGGGCATAAACATCCAGGGAAGGCCGGTGGTCGCATACTTCAGTTACCCGTGGGTAGGCCAGATTACGGCGAAAACATGTCAGATCCAGATTAAGATCCGCGGCTTGAGCAACGAGTAGGCGTCGGCGGTAGCACCGGCGGGTGCCCGGCTACTTGGCTGCCGGCGAGGCATTCCTTATACGCCGCAGCGAAGGCGTGCCCCCGAAAGCGGAGGGTCGGTGTGACTACCGCTTGTACTTTACCGAGCAGCCGTAGGGCCGAGAAGATTCGACCGTGATGACTTTGCCACTCATAGCTTCGTCAAGAGCCGCACGCACATAGTTTTTGGCGTCTTTTGTCTTCTCGTCGCTGGCGCGCGGCTTGTCGTCAATGCCGCCCTTGTAGACAAGCGTGCCCTTAGGGTTGATAATGTACATGTGCGGCGTCGTCTTTGCGCCGTACATCTTGCCGACATCACCTTCAGGGTCCAGAAGAATTGCCGTTTGCGCGCCGCCCATCGCCCGATTGCGTTCATTCATGGCATCGGGCTCGTAATAGCCCTGCTTTCCCGGTGCCGAAGAGACTATTGACAGCCAGACGACATCCTTGGCCGTGTATTCTCTCTGCAGTGTGGGCATGTTGCCAGTTCGGTAGTGCCGCTTAACATAAGGACAGCCGAAATTCAGCCACTCCAAAACCACGAACTTGCCCTGGAGGTCAGTAAGTGTGTAGGACTCGCCATCGGTACCGGGCAGGTTAAAAGTTGGCGCCGGGGCACCAATTACAGCGTCATCATCCGATTGGAGCGCCGGTGGGCGCAGTCCAAGGGCTACGAGGACGGCAGCGGCAAGGACCGTTACGGGCAGGAGTGTGCGTAGCCGTTTCATGTCTATAGAGCAGTTGATGTCACAAAGATTTCTGGTCTGACGCGGCGAGCCAGTCGGGCAAGGGCTCCAATGCTGCAAGTACGACCGACTTAGTCAACACTTCCGGCAGCAGGGTGGGCTGGCTATGATTATTTGGATACAGCACGTACAACGGCACGCCGCTGCGGCCATGGGACTCAAGTGCACGGGTGATCTCGTCATCCCTGTTGGTCCAGTCGGCGCGCATCAGGACCACGCCCTTCTGTTTAAAGGCGGCCTGAACAGCCCCGCTGCTCAGCGTCGTCCGCTTGTTGACCTGGCATGTCAGGCACCAGGCCGCGGTAAAGTCTACGAACACCGCCCGGCCTTCCGCCCTTAGTGCATCGACGCTCGCTGAAGAGAAGCGCTGCCACTCTGTGCTCTGGCCAGCGGATTCGGGGGCCGAACCTGTCATGTACTGCGCGCCTTGATAACCGGAGAACAGCGATAGCAGAAGGGCAAGGAAAGCCACGCTTCGTGTCACCAGCCGGACGCGCTGCGACACCTGCGGGGCCGGCCACCGGCCCAGGATCCACAGCGCAATCCCCACGAGCAACAGCCCGACCAGAAGGAAGGCGACACCGTCTACGCCGACCTGACTGCCGAATACCCATGCCATCCAAATCGTCGTGGCGATCATCGGAAAGGCCAGGATGTGCTTCAGGGTTTCCATCCAAGCGCCGGGCTTGGGCAGCATTCCAAGAAGCCTTGGCATCAAGGTCAACCCGACATAAGGCGCGGCCATGCCCACACCCAAGAGGGTGAAGATGAGTAGCGCCTCTACCGGCGGCAATGCGATCGCTGCCCCCAGGGCAGCTCCCATGAACGGGGCCGTGCATGGCGTCGCGACAAGCGTAGCCAATGCGCCGTCCCAGAATGAACGCTGGTATCCGCCGCGCGACAGCGCCTTAGTGACCCACCGACCGGAGAGCACTCCGACCTCAAAGACGCCCAGCAGGTTGAGCCCGATGCTGAAAAACAGAAAGGCCATGCCGGCCACAAAGAGCGGAGACTGAAGCTGAAAGCCCCAGCCGATTTGGCTACCTGCGGCCCTGAGTGAAAGGAAAAGGCCAGCAAGGACCCAAAACGAAACGACAACACCAGCGGCAAAGACGAAACCATGTCGCCGTATTGCCCTGGCTTCTAGGTCGCCATGCTGCGCAAACCCCAGTACCTTGATCGACAAAATGGGGAACACGCAGGGCATGAGATTCAGCAGCAGCCCACCGGCCAGTGCAAATGTTAACAGCAGCAGCAGCGAAGGCGATGAAGCGGCGGATGACTGGCCCGAAGCTACTTGAATAGGCACATTAATCGCGAGGGCCCTGAAGGTCGAGCCTTCATGTAGGAAATGACCTTCGCGTGTAACCAGGACCCCCTCCAGCCTTTCGGGCGTACCGGTGGCATACTCGGATTGCTGCAGGGCAAACAGAAACGACTCGCCGTCGCGGCTCATCGGTTGATCTACGGCATGCTCCAGCACCAGTGGCTCGGCCGGAAAAAAGTAGGCGCCGCTCAGGTCCACGTGCGCCCCCGATGGGGGCGTTACCCGCAGGGCAAAGCTCTGAGAATAGCTGACTGCCTGCATGTCCCAGCCCGCCAGTGTCACAGGGAGGCGCGAACGGGCCTGTGCAAATTCTTCTGACTCGGTGCCGGAATTCAGGCCATCGCTACTTGCCGGGAGCGACAGTGATACGGTTTCTTCCGCGAACAGGCACACGTCGGCGCAGATCAGCCAGTTTGCTTTTGCTGCGATATCCACAGCGGAGCCCGGCGAAAGGTCCGTGGGCGGAGTAATGTCCGTTAGAAGGAGGACCTCGTCCGCGTATCCGTATGATCGCAGTGGGCCACCGTCAATCTTCTCTGGAAAGGGCCACTGTATAGGCCCGGCTGAAAATCCGGCTGGGAGGGTCCAGGTGATGTCGATGGGTTCACCTGAATCCCCCGGGTTTTTCCAGTAGCTGTGCCAGCCTTCCTCCATGACCAGCCGAACGCCGACCGTGAAGGGCGCACCGGGCTTGATCCAATCCTGTTCGCTGACGAGCGCGGCGTCGCTGAATGGGCTTGGATCCCCGGCAAGCTGCTCATATTGAGCGCGCGTGGCTTGCGGCGCGACAGCCGCAGCCAGACTCAGAGCGAGAAGGGCCAATCGCAGCATGACCGGCGTGGCAATATATTCGAACGGAGCTCTGGTCAATGGCATAGGCAAAATGTACGGACCAGAGGTCATTTTGGTTTCCGTGCCAGTGCGCCGCAGAGCTTATCGGAGACCACTGATTCTCACCCGGACTTGACTTATTGCGCGACGATTCCTGGAACCGCATTGGGGTACAAGCCCCATGAGACGCCTCGTTGCATGCCGGACTTGGACGGAACACTCAACTCGGGGTGGCATCGGCGTCCCCATGATGCAGGTTCCCACGGGATAGGCTAAGGGCTAGGGTAGAGCAGAATTGTCCCATTGGGCAGCGCTATCCAAGCTCCTGCAGACCCGCGAGGGCGCTGGTCGCTAGTCCACGCGCCAGCCAAGCAGCTCGTCGGTCCCCCGCAGGCGCACGTCGTTAGGCAGCTCCACCAGTAGCAGGGATGCCTCGGTGCCCACCGATCCGTCCGGCAGGAGGATTTCACCAGTGGCTCGCCCCCGCCCGACCCTAAGGTATTCGCGGCGAGCCACAAATCGCAACATTGTGTTCGTAGGCACCGGCTTACGGAAGCGCACCTCCATTTTTGCAGCGATCATGAATTGGTGAATGTCCTCTACTAGCGAGACGCGGCATATTATCTCGTCGAGTATGGCGGACTGGACGCCGCCGTGCACCACGCCCGGGTACCCTTGGTAGTCGTCCGAAACAACGTGCTCAGCCCAAACCTTGTCGTCCCCGTTGTCGAAGAACCGCATGTACAATCCACGCGGATTATCGCGTCCGCACACAAAGCAGTATTTGGAGTTGGGCTGCTGGTGCACCGTCTACACTTCCTTGACCTCGGCGACAAGTGCAGACACGGAGTCCTTAGCATCCCCGAACAGCATTCTCGTCTTGGCCGCAAAGAAGAGCTCGTTTTGAATGCCCGCATAGCCGGGGCGCATGCTGCGCTTAAGGACAACGGCTGTACGGGATTGGTCAACATTCAGGATAGGCATCCCGTAGATAGGGCTGGTCTGATCATGGCGCGCTGCCGGGTTCACTACGTCATTGGCCCCAATTACCAACGTCACGTCTGTGGATTCAAATTCGTGATTTATTGCGTCCATCTCAAAGAGCAGATCGTATGGCACGTTCGCTTCGGCCAAGAGCACATTCATATGCCCGGGCATTCGCCCTGCGACCGGGTGTATAGCGTACTTCACTTCCACCCCACGCTCCTGAAGAAGGTCAGCCAGTTCTCGCACCTGATGCTGTGCTTGTGCAACTGCGAGGCCGTAGCCCGGGACGATAATGACTTTCTCCGCGTAGCTAAGTAGGATTGCGGTGTCGTCCGGCGAAGTTGTGGTCACCGAACGGCCCTCCGTGAGGCCCGGCGCGGGAGACGAGGCATCAGATTCCTGACCAAAGCCGCCAACCAGCACGTTGAGAAGCGACCGGTTCATCGCAACGCACATGATATTGGTCAAAATCAGCCCGGAGGCTCCGACCAGTGCGCCGCTGACGATGAGTGCCGTGTTGCCCAAAACAAAGCCCGTTGCTGCTGCAGCCAGTCCGGAGAAGGAATTCAGCAGTGCCACTACTACCGGCATGTCGGCGCCCCCAATGGGCACGACGAAGAGAATGCCGACTACAAGCGAGATGCCCGCCAGCACCAAAACCCCCAAGATCGCCGGCGCCAGGCCCGCAGATAGCGAGGCAGTACCCACTATGGCCCAAGCCATAGCCGCTACTGTTATCAACAATACCAAGACCATCAGTACACGCTGGCCAGGAAAGCTGATTGGATTGCCGCTGATCCGCCCACTGAGCTTGCCAAATGCGACAAAGCTCCCGCTAAAGGTTACCATGCCTATCACCACGCTGATGGTGATAGTCAGGATGGTGTTCCATCCCGTCGCGTTCATTATCTCGGCGGCGGCCACCAGCGCCGACGCCAGCCCGCCAAAGCCGTTGAAGGATGCCACCAGTTCTGGCATGGCGGTCATCTGAACCCGCCGTGCCAGAACAAGCCCTATGAGCCCACCCACGGCCAGGCCTGCGCCAATTTCTACGGGGGAGAGTATCTCCTTCAGAAACAGCGTCGCTAGAATCGCCAGAAGCATCCCGAGAGCAGCAAGCTGGTTGCCGCCACGCGCTGTAGCGGGCGACTGCAAACGCTTTAGCCCGACGATAAAGAGCGCCGCCGCTAACAGATAGACCAGGTTGATGAGGTCGTTTGACATGCGAGGCGCAGCCTACCGCTTGACGGGCTTCTTTTTAAACATCTGTAGCATGCGATCAGTCACAAGAAAGCCGCCTACCACGTTGATCGTGGCTGCAATGAGGGCGGCCAGGCCCAGGTAACGGGCCCATGGCCCTTCGGTCATGCCAGTTGCAACGAGTGCCCCTACGATCGTGATGCCGCTGATGGCATTGGACCCGGACATAAGCGGCGTGTGCAACGTCTGCGGCACCTTGCTGATGACCTCGCGGCCAACAAACATGGACAGTACGAAATATGTCAAGTATTGGAGCATAGCCGCTTAGGCCTTCAAGAGTTCTTGGATACGTTCGTTGACCACCTTTCCGCCATGCGTGATGCACGCGCCCTTGAAGATCTCGTCGTCAAACACTGGTTCAAACCGACCGTTTGCGACAAACCCACTGATCATGGTTGCCACAGTACGTGCATAAAGGTGGCTCGCATCAGCAGGCATGGTGGCTGGCAGGTTCGTGGGGCCCATGATCGTGACGCCGTGCCGGGCGAGGGTGGCGTCCGCGCGTGTCATTGCGCAGTTGCCGCCGGTGAGCGCGGCCAGATCAATGATTACGCTGCCAGCCTTCATGGCTTTGACGGCAGATTCGGTTACCAGCAGCGGGGCGGCTCGACCTGGAATCTGCGCCGTCGTGATAACGACATCGCTTTTGGCCAGGTGCGGTATCAGGAGTTCGGCCTGCTGCTTCGACTTGGCATCCATGAGTGCGCGTGCGTAGCCGGCCTCATCTGCCATGTCCTCAATGTCGAGGTCAAGCTCTACAAAATGCGCGCCAAGGCTTTGAACCTCTTCACGCACGGCCTCCCGGATGTCGTAGCCCCACACACGCGCCCCGAGTCTTCTGGCAGTAGCGATCGCTTGCAGGCCTGCCACGCCGGCGCCCAAGACAGTCACGTTGGCCGGGCGCACGGTTCCTGCGGCTGTGGTCAGGAGAGGAAAAAAGCGTGGAAGGCCTGCCGCTGCCAAGAGCACCGCCTTGTAGCCTGACAGGGACGCCATCGCGCTGAGAGCATCCATGACCTGCGCCCGCGAGATGCGGGGCACTAACTCCATAGCGAGTGCGGTAGTGCCTTGGTCAGCCAATCTGGCCGCTATCGAGGGCTGGTAGAGCGGACGAAGAAACCCTACAAGGGCGCCGCCCGGCTTCAGCAGATGTGTATCGGAATCAGGCGGCGCGTGGACACAGGCTACTACATCAGCTCCCAAGGCCTGTTCGCGTGATCCAACCCGGGCGCCTACATCCGCAAAGTCAGCGTCGCCTACGTAAGCGCCAGTGCCGGCCCCAGACTCTACCACAACGTCAATACCCTTTCTGAGGAGCAGTTTCAGGCTGCTTGGAACCAATGCCACGCGGCGCTCGCCCGCTGCTGCCTCTTTCGCGACCCCAATCGTCATACTAGCCACTTACGCATGGACCAGAATATAAGGCACGTCAGCCGTGATTCTTTTCGAAGGCCTGCATAAAGGCTACCAGCGCCTTGACGGCGGGCAGCGGGCACGCGTTATAGATGGAGGCGCGGATGCCACCCACTGAGCGGTGTCCCTTCAGAGCCACCATGCCCTGTGTCGCCGCCTCGCTCACAAAGCGTTTTTCTAAGTATTCCGACGGCAGGCGAAAGGTCACATTCATTTGCGACCGCGCTTCCGGCTGTGCGATGCCGCGGTAGAAGTCCGTAGCGTCAATGGTGTCATAAAGCAGCGCGGCCTTCAGTCTGTTTACCGCTGCCATTGCACCGATGCCACCCTTCCGCTCCAGCCAATTGAGGACCTTATCCACGACATAGACTGCGTAGACCGGCGGCGTGTTGAAACACTTTGCTGCGTGGGTGCCGTAGTCCAGCATTGTAGGCAGCGGCGTATTGCGGCGCTGCAGGAAGTCGTCGCGAATGAGAACGACCGTGACGCCGGCAGGGCCGATATTCTTTTGTGCGCCTGCATAAATCAGTCCGTAGCGGCTGGCATCAATCGGACGACTGAGAAAATCGCTCGACGCATCGCACACAAGCGGCACGGGCGCATCCGGTGCCGATCGGAACTGCGTGCCGTAGACCGTATTGTTTGAAGTAAAGTGGGCGTACGCAGCCTTCGGATCCAGGTCATAGCCAGACGGGATGTAGGAGAATGCCCGGTTTTCGCTGGAAGCCGCTTTGCGGGCCTTGCCCACGCGCTTCGCTTCAGCGAAGGCCTTTCTCGCCCACGTCCCAGTAACGAGATAGTCCGCCGCGCTGCCCGTGGTCAAAAAGTTGAGCGGCACCTGGTAAAACTGCATAGACGCCCCACCCTGCAGAAATAGGATATGCCACTCGTCACTAAGGCCGAGAAGGCGCCTAAGTGCGGCGCGCGCCGAGGTCTCGATTGCGGCGTAGGCTGCACTTCGGTGCGAGATTTCCATCACGGACGCACCGGAGTCCCGGTATACTGGCAAATCCTTCTTTGCGGACTGGATCACTTCCAGTGGCAGAGTGCCGGGACCTGCCGAAAAGTTGAACAGCCGCTGTGCTTTGTCCATAGCCTTTGCGCTAAAGCGTGATCAGTGAAGCAGCAAGCACATGCTGCTGCCGTTCGACCTGCTGCACCAGCAAGTCATCCGGCTCCCCGCTAACGAGGATCCTGGCGCATGCCGCGCCGCCCATGCCCGCGAACACGAGATTTTCCATTTCCTGCACATTGAGGTTGGCGCCCCGGACGATATCCAAGATAGATGCCAACACCCCAATTCGATCACGATGCCGCACCGTAAGCAAATGTGTTGCTGCAGACTGCAGCTTGATGTTCACGCAGTGAGGTACGAACCCTTTTTCGGCGAATGTGCGGATGATTCGCACTGTTTCGTTCGCCGTAGCTTCCTGTGCCTGCAGTGTTGACGCACCGATGTGGTGGGTCACATAGACGTTGTCGTGTCTGGCAAGCGGCCACTCTAGTGCTCCTTGTTTATAGCGCGGTTCGCCAGCAAAAACGTCGACGGCTGCACGTATCCCTTTCGTTTCAATGGCCCACTCAAGTGCTTCTTCATCAACGACGCTACCACGCGCAGTATTGATAAAGAGTGCGCCTGGCTTCATGGCCCCAAAGAACTTTGGTCCGGCAAGGTGACGCGTACCGGCATTGGCCGCAACATGCAGCGTCACAACGTCGGACACGGCCGCGGCGTCTTCTGGAGACGGTGCCCTGGTCACACCCAGGGACTTCGCCAACTGTGGCGTGAGCGAACGGCCCCAAGCCACAACATGCATAGACAAGCCCAGCGCGGCTTGGGCTACCAGCCGTCCAATCGGACCGAAGCCTATCACGCCAACCGTGCGCTGGCAGAGGCCCCGCGCCTTTGAAAAGCGCGCCTTATCCCACCATCCTTCGCGGGACGCCTGCACCGATTCAGGGATACGACGGTCAAGCGATAGCATGAGCCCAATGGCAAGTTCAGCAACCGCGTGTCCGTTTTTTCCCGGGCAGTTGGCAACAAAAACACCGAGTTCACTGGCAGCTTCCACGTTGATGTTGTCGTAGCCGGCACCTGCGCGAACGACCAATCCCAGCGATGGACTCGCCTGCAAAGCGGACCGACTGACTTTTGTGGAGCGTACCACAAGCACATCGGCCATGAGTGCGCCGAGAGTCTGCCGTAGATTGTCACCATCTACGAGTGCTTCCGTGACATCGTGTCCAGCGGCACGCAGCGTAGTCATGCTGGCCGCCGGCAGCTTGTCTGCTATGAGTACCTTCATGTCGCTAGTCGAAGAGATTCACGAGAATGCCGCTCCGCAACTTGGGTTCGAACCATGTTGACTTCGGCGGCATAAGAAGATCGGCATCGGAGACATCAATGAGTTCTTTCATGCTGGTTGCGAACATGGAAAACGCTATGGCGTCCCGCAGGCGGTCCACGCGCTTCTCCAGCGCCTGCGTGCCCCGAATGCCACCGACAAACTCAATGTTGGGATCTGTTCGCTGATCGGCAATTCCGAATACAGGCTCAAGTATGAATTCGCTGAGGCGGGCCACGTCCAACTTGTCTGCTACACTTGAGCGCCGCGTCGCCGGTAGTGTTGCTAAGCGCCAAGCCCCATTCGAATATACGTGCACTTCTCCAGGCTGGGATGGTGAAGCCTGCATTGTACGTGGACTCTGCTCGATCCGGGCTTCAAGAAGGTCAAGCGCGGCATCCACGTTGCGCACAATCCGATTATAGGGCAGGATGCGCATTTGGCCGACCGGGAAAAGTACCGCTGGAAAAGAGGCGCTACCTTCCAAGCCCAAGGCCCTGTGCGCCTCGGCGGCAGCTTGGCACCGGTGATGCCCGTCCGCGATGTACAGGTACGGAACGTCAGCAAGAGCATTCACCAGGGGCTCGTACCCGGATACCTGCCAGACAGTATGGCGCACGCCGTCGCTGGCAACAAAGTCGTAGAGCGGGTAATCCTGCTGAATTGCTTCGACCTGCGATTCCACCGCCGCGCTGTCGCGATACGCGAGTATCACGGGCTCGGCATGTGCACGTTGTGTGACGAAGTGGCGTGTGCGGTCAGCGACCTTGGGTGGGCGCGTGTTTTCGTGCTTTTTGATGGTGCCATCCAGGTATTCTGTAACGCTGACGCAGCCGAAGATTCCCGTTTGCACATGTGCCGCTGCTTCCAGCCGATTCACGTACAGGGTGGGTGCTTCGTCTCGGATGCTGTGGACGCTGCCGATATAGCGCTGCAGATTGGCCGCGCCAGTTTGGTAGACTGCGTACGCGTGCTCGTCGGTGCCAGCGGGGAGGTCAATTTCCGGGCGCACCACGTGCAGAAAGCTGAGCGGATTACCGGCAGCCAAGGCTCGTGCCTCAGGTATACTCACGACATCGTACGGCACTGAGGCTACGGCACTGCATACCGCTGGCACGGGTCGCAGTGCACGGAAGGGACGAAGGGTCGCCATTGGTCTTGGACGATAATTGTTAGTGGAATTTAGAAGGACGCAGTAGCCCGCCTGAGTCGCATGCAGGCAATCGCAAGCGTTGAACTAATTGTGGTGGACTGTGTGCCAACGGGAGAGACTTCGCGAAAGGTTCAACAAATGCGGAAACAGGGTTTGCAACTTATCCCTCGTTTCCCGTAGATTAGGACCAGACTTCGCGGGGTGGAGCAGCAGGTAGCTCATCGGGCTCAAGCTGCAGGTCAGGGTTCGCGCTCATCTGCCAGGATGGCGGCTGGTCGCAAATGTGGGAGCAGGTCCGCCGCGGCTCTCGTGTTTTGGCCCTGAGGTCTGCAATGGGCTGCGCGATGGGGAAACTCTCGCGTGAACTCCTGTCAAATTCGGGGAAGCCTTTGGCGGGGTGATCCCGAGCCAAGCCTTGGCGATACGCCAGGGAAGGTGTAGAGACTTGATGGCAGGCACCCTAACGGCTTGGCCGAGGGTGAAGAGAAAGTCCAGACCACAAACGGTCGTAGGCCGGCAGCGAAAGCTGTAGTGGTACGCATAACCCGAAGGTCGCAGGTTCGAATCCTGCCCCCGCTACCCGGGAAAAGGCCGTGGCTCTGCTGCGGCCTTTTCTGTTTTGCGACAATGTCGACTGCTACGACAGGTACACTGGGTACCCCAGCGCACGGCAACGTCACAACGGCAGCCTGGTTGCAGCGAGCACCTATAGACATTGGTGCGGTCAGCAGCGCTCCGCCAACAAAGGCCATCGCAGCTTAGGACAATGGTGCTGGATTGACCGCCATTGGTGAGACCCGTCTTCCCTAAGCTGCCGCGATGGCGCCGGGCAGGTGCGTGGGTCCGCCGTCACTAGCGTTCCACTTCGACAGGGAGGACCTTAGGTTAGCCAGAGAAGAGCTAGCGGCCGTTGGTCTCTAGAACAAGACCAAGGAACAATAGGTTAACCCGCCCGCGTGAGGAGAGCAACACAAGAGAGAACAGCGCATCTAAGTACCATGCCAGATACAGTCATCCTGCGCGTAGATCGGCTTACAAAGACGTACAAAAGCGGATCTAGGCGCCTGACGGTCCTCAGTGAGGTATCGTTCGAGGCTAGGGAGGGGGAAACAATCGCCATCGTCGGACCCTCCGGAAGCGGCAAGACTACTCTTTTGGGTCTCTGTGCCGGGCTTGATACGCCGACGAGCGGTACTGTTGAGCTCGGGGATACCAACTTGGCGCGCCTTACCGAAAACGCCCGAGCAGCCCTGCGCAATGAAATGGTGGGCTTCGTCTTCCAGACCTTCAAGCTGATTCCTACGCTCACGGCTCTGGAAAACGTGATGGTGCCCGCTGAGTTGCGCCGAAATCGAAAGGCACGTTCACGGGCATTGGCACTCTTGGAGGATGTAGGCCTGGGCGACCGCGGCCATCACTATCCTGCGCAGCTTAGCGGGGGTGAACAGCAGCGCGTAGGTCTGGCTCGCGCATTCATTAATCGCCCGGGGATACTCTTTGCTGACGAGCCTACGGGTAACCTGGATGCGGATACCAGCGAGACCATTGAGCATTTGCTGCTTGAGCTTAACCGCAGTGCAGGCACTACGCTCGTCATTGTGACACATGACATGCACTTAGCAGCCCGTGCGGACAGGATCCTTGCGTTAAAGGGTGGAGAAATCGTGTCCGAATACAAAGCGGCTGCGGTTGCGGACGCTCTTGCCGAGTAGGTGTTTGCTATGCTGGACAAGTGGACATGGCAGATGGCCAAGCGAGACAGCAAGGGCAGCCGACGGCGACTGCTGCTTTTCTTGTCGGCGATGGTCGTCGGGGTCGCTGCCCTGGTTGCAATTCTTTCCTTTGGCCACAGCCTGGAACGCACCATAGACAGGGACGCCGGTTCGTTGCTGGGCGGAGATCTGCGAATTTCGAGCGGTAGCCCCTTCACGCCGGCGGTGGAATCGCTCTTCGACTCTTTGGGCGGCATGCAGGCGCGTCGCGTGTCGTTTGTGGCTTCTGCGCAATTTTCCGGGCAGGGCGCGACGCAGACCGTGCAAGTGCGGGCGATGGAGCAGCAATTTCCGCTTTACGGGGAAATAGCCGTCAGTCCTCCAGGGGCGGAAGCGGAGATGCACAGCGGGGGCGGCGTGCTTGTGCCGCGACGAACTTTGTCTGCCACCCGCGTGGAGCCAGGAGATTCCGTGACGATTCGGGGCCGCCGTTTTCTGATTGCCGGTATCCTACTGGGGGCACGGGTAGAAAATGCTCTTCAGATGCTGTTCCAACCGCCGGTGTACATGTCGCTGGCAGACCTGGATTCACTGCAAGGCAGCTCAGCTACATATGATGTGTTCTTCAGGTTCGACCGTGACGTGGACCTTGCGGCGCTGGAGTCCGATATCCAGGAAAGTCATGCGGTGCGCACTAGAATCGTTGAAGACGAAAAAGAGGATTGGCAGCAATTTCTGGCTCTATTGGAGGGCTTCTTGGGAATTGTGGGGTTCTTTGCGCTGATCCTTGGCGGCCTCGGCGTTGGGAGTGTGCTCCAGGTACATTGTAAGGAGCGACATGATACCGTCGCCGTGATGCGCTGCTTGGGAGCGTCATCAGGCCGCGCAACTAGCGTCTACGTTGCGCAGGCGATAGCGATGGGTGTGATCGTCGGTGTGGCTGCAGGCGCGGTGGGGACGCTGGGGCAAGTACTGCTGCCGCTGGGAATTGCCGACCTGCTCCCGGTAGACATCAGCTACCGCGTTTCCCCTAAGGGACTGCTCTCCGGCCTGGGCCTAGGCATTGGTGCCACCCTTTTGTTTGCGCTCTTGCCACTGTCCGGGCTGAGGCAGGTCTCGGCGCTGGAAGCGCTGAGAACAGCGTATGGGCGTCGGCGCATTCGCAAGTCTCGCCTTGGGATCTATGCACTCATAGCACTTGGTATCGGCCTTTGTGCCTGGGCACAAAGCGGTGGCATTGTGATCGCCATCATCTATACCGTCGCCATTGGTATCTGCTTTGGCCTGCTGGCGCTGGCCGCCTTGGGGTTCATCAAGCTGGCGCGTGCCATTACACCACGAATTCGCAACTACGCCATTCGTCAGGGTATGGCAAACTTGTACCGTCCCAACAACCAGACGCTGCTAATGGTACTGGCGCTGGGCTTGGGCACCGTGATGATTATGACGCAGGTGTTGATTCAGGGCACTGTCGTCGGAGCATTTGAAGCCATGAACTTCAAAGCCGTGGAGGTGCCTGATCTGGTCCTGCCGGCGGTTTCCTCCGAGGAACTAGAGGACGTCCGAAGCCTGGTCAGGGAGCACAGCTTGGACATCGTGAGTGAGGTGGTCATGCTTCCGATGGCTGTCGACTCTATCTATGGACGTACTATCGCCGACTCAGTAAAGGCGGACACCGCATACAGGCCGAGCCATATGGCAACATTTGCAGATGCACGCCTGGACTCCCTCACGGTTTTGGAGGGCGCCTTCGTACCGGAATGGCACGATGCTGTAGGGGCTGCGCCCGTGGCGGTGAGCTCCTTGTTGGCTCAGGAGGAATTGCACGTGGCCGTAGGAGATACCGTCGTATTTAGGGTGCTTGACGAAACCATTCTTGCGCGGATCGGAAGCATCTATACAGGTGCCGCCTTGCAAAGCAGCTTTGTCCCAATGCCTCCAAGTGGAATAATTCTGCCAAGAGGCGTTCTTGAGTCGCTGCCACATTCCCGCTCGATATTAGTGAAGGCCGACGACTCGCAGTCGCTGTCGGCGTTTTATGGTTCAGTGACAGATCGGTATCCCGACCTGTTCGTGATCAACGTACCCTTGATTCTTGGCGTCGTGCAAGAAGTGTTTAGCCGGGTCACCTACATGATTCGCTTCATGTCCCTATTCAGCATCATTGCCGGCATCATGGTACTTGCCGGTGCGGTCATGGTAAGCCGTCAGGCGCGTGTGGAACAGACAGTGTTGCTAAAGACGCTGGGGGCCTCTAAGAAGCAGGTCTACACGATAATGTGCGCAGAGTACTTGTGCTTGGGTTTCTTGGCAACAGCTACGGGCTTGGGGCTGGCAATGGCGGCAGCCTGGGCACTCACTGGTTTCCAGCTCAACGTAGTATTGATCATACCAAAGGTCCCCCTCGCGGTGGCGGCGGTAGTACTCATGGTTCTTACTCTGACCGTTGGGTTGCTCAACAGCCGCGGCATCTACGCGCGGCCGCCGCTGGAGGTATTACGCGCCGAAGTTTGAGTTCGCCCGTCTGGTGCCATGCATTTGCGCGGATTTGAATGCAACAGGCAACCGTTGGCTTCTGATGTTCTGGACCGTGAACAGAATCGATGATATGGCAAGACAATTCAGGCGCTCGTAGGTACCTGTGCTCCTGTTCTTGCCGTCCATGGTGAATGACGTCGCTGCGATGGTGGCAGTCACCTCGCTTGGGCACAGTCTGGTATCATGGTTTGAACGGCGGATTCACAGGTCTAGGCACATTCTTTACTAAGACAGGTCTCAACAGCCATGTTCTGAGGATATCCGTGCCAAGGCATCCTTACTCCCGTGGGAAGAGTCGGACTTGCCATTGTAGCCGGGTGAGTGCTGGCGCACTCGCCTTTGAAGCCTTCTTCGTAAACCTCTTGGCTTCTTTGGAGCTGGCTATTGCGGCGATGACTGGCCTTATCATAGTGGTAGGCCTGGTGAATTGCCTCGAAATCAATAGGCGCCGTTCACTTGTGGTGCTACGCGCGGAGCTATAGCAGTTTGGCGGCACCCCATAGTGTGTGCATCCACCTTCAGAGTGCTGATTAGTGGCACGTTCTATCTATCTTCAGGCTTTGATTATGCAATGATGCAATTCAAGGAAAACTACAGGGCGCTGCCACGTTGGTCGTATTATTGCACGCTTTGCCGCTGGGGACGAGTGCTTTGCAAGGGTTAAGCCTGGTGCCTTTAACTACCACATTTACCACTATGCGTGCTGTCATTGCCCCGGTGTCAGGGTCAGTGGTGCGCTTTATTCCGTAAGAGCATGCCGCTGCCGGACGCCAGAGAGGCGGAAGTCATGGCGATTGCCAGTCGTCTGGAACAGGTCCACGAGCGCATCGCCCGGGCCTGCCAGCGTGCGGGGCGTCGGGAAGGGGAAGTGACGCTGGTGGGCGTGACAAAGTCTTTTCCCCTGGAGATGATCGCGGCTGGCCTCGAAGCAGGTCTCAAAGACTTTGGCGAAAACAAGGTTCAGGAGCTGAGCGCAAAAGCCACCGCAACGCCGCAAGGCATATGTCGTTGGCATATGATTGGCCACCTGCAGCGCAACAAGGCGCGGATTGTAGCGCAGCTGGCGCACGTGTTTCATGCGCTGGACAGCTTGCGCCTGGCCGACAGCCTGGAGCGGTGCGCACGGGAGGAAGGGCGAGTTCTTCCATGTCTCGTACAGGTGAACATTTCGAAGGAGGCCAGCAAATTCGGGCTTGAACCCGCCGAAGTCGGGGCCGTGCTTAGGGCGCTTTCAACGCGTACGCATCTGCATATCCAGGGCCTCATGACGCTGGCTTCGCCGGCGGTGGATCCAGAAGCCGTAAGGCCGCAGTTTCGCCAGATGCGCCGCTTATTTGATGATGAACTCCCCGCGATGACCATGCTCTCAATGGGCATGAGCGGCGACTTTGAGGTGGCTATAGAAGAAGGCGCGACGCATATCAGGGTGGGCTCGGCCATCTTCGGGCCACGAAACCGATAAGACCCGTACAAGCTGATGGACGTAAATTATCCCGATGCAGCCACGCAGATGGCACAAGTCGAAGAGGCCGTTGCCGTAATCCGCGGCAAGACATCCATACGGCCCCGGGTTGGTCTCATACTCGGAACGGGTCTAGGTCGGCTCGCCCAGGAGATTGATGTCGTGGATACGATAGAATATGGCGAATTGCCGCATTTTCCCGTATCCACTGTCGAGTCACACAAGGGGCGCTTGCTCTTCGGCATGCTGCGTGGTGTGCCCGTGGTGGCTTTGCAGGGGCGCATGCATGTCTACGAGGGTTACAGCGCCCGCGAGGTGACCGTACCCGTTCGCACAGTGGGATCGCTTGGAATTGAGGCGATTTGCATTTCGACTGCCTGCGGCGGCATGAACCCGCTCTTCAGACGTGGCGACCTTATGCTGCTGACCGATCACATCAATCTGCAAGGCGTCAACCCGCTCGTAGGACCCAACGTTGATGCCTGGGGACCGAGGTTTCCGGATATGAGCGAACCTTATGACGTGGCACTCCGGCACACTGCGTTGCGCGTCGCCATGGGCGAGGGCATTCGTCTGGAGCGAGGCGTGTACGTTGCGGTTGTGGGACCGTGCCTGGAAACCAAGGCCGAGTACCGCTTCCTGCGCGGCATTGGGGCGGATGTGGTTGGAATGAGTACCGTTCCAGAGGTCATTGTCGCCCGCCATATGGGCTTGAGGGTAATGGCAATTGGCGTCATCACCGATGAGTGCTTTCCCGACGCCTTGGAAGAGGTCACCCTGGAACTAGTACTGTCGGCGGCCGCTGGAGCGGAGCCAAAGCTAACTGCTGTCATGGCGGGTGTCGTTGAAGCCATTGGGCGCGGTGCGTGACTGGCATCGTGCAGGCGCCCAGTGGATGACGCAGGGCAGCCGGCAACGAACAACGGTAGCAGTTTTTCGTAGTCACAGTTTTTCTTTTGTTGCTGCCGTTCATGCCGCGATTCGAGGAGGTCCAGAAGCAAGGGCCAGCTATGCTGGAACGCGAAGTGCTTGCCTGGTGGCACAAGCATGACATCTTTGCCAAGAGCGTAGACCAGAGGGACCCGGCTCGGACCTACACCTTCTACGAAGGGCCGCCGACAGCCAACGGCCGTCCAGGCATCCATCACGTGCTTGCACGAACCATCAAGGATGTATTCTGTCGGTATCAAACCATGAAAGGCTATCGCGTAGAGCGAAAAGCCGGGTGGGACACACACGGTTTGCCGGTAGAGATCGAAGTCGAAAAGAAGCTCGGACTCGATGGGCATGAGGATATCTTGGCCTATGGCATGGAGCGCTTTAACGCGGCTTGCCGGCAGAGCGTACTCGAATACAAGGAGGAATGGGATGAGCTTACGCGCCTGATGGGATACTGGGTTGACCTGGATCGCCCGTACATAACGTTTGAAAACAACTATATAGAGAGCGTCTGGTGGTTGCTAAAGCAGATTTTTGACAAGGGTCTGCTTTACCAGGGCCACAAGATCCAGTGGTACAGTCCTGGGTCGGGCACGGTACTCAGTTCGCATGAGGTAAGCCTGGGTTACCAGGAGGTGCAGGATCCCAGCGTATACGTGCAGTTTCCGTCGGAAGAGGAGAATGGCACATTCTTCCTGGCTTGGACTACTACGCCGTGGACGCTGGTGTCCAATGCGGCGTTAGCCGTCGGGCCAGATATCGACTATGCCAAGGTTCGCGTAAAGGGACACCCAGGTAAGCATTTCTTGTTGGCTGCGGCCCGCTTGGAGGTTCTCCAGGACGACTATGAGGTCGTCTCCACCATGAAAGGTCGAGACCTAGAAGGCACTCGATACGCGCCAGTGTTTGATCATTTTCGGGCGCAAGGCCATGACACGTGGTGCGTCGTGTCCGCGGCATTTGTTTCCACCGGCAATGGTACAGGTATCGTGCACATTGCGCCAGCATTCGGTGCGGATGACTATGCAACTGGTCAGCAAGAGGGTCTGCCCGTGCTTAACCCTATTGAAGCGGATGGCCGCTTCCTGCCGGACGTGGGCATCGCTGGTGGACTGTGGTTCAAGGACGCGGATAAGCCTCTGATTCGTGACCTGCGGGATCGTGGTCTTCTGTATCGACACGAAACATGCCTGCACAACTATCCCCACGACTGGCGCAAGGGTACGCCGCTGATGAGCTACCCGGTCAAGAGCTGGTTTATTCGAACGACCGCAATACGCGATCGGCTCGTGGCCCTGAACAGCAACATTGCGTGGCAGCCGAAGGTCATCGGCACACGGCGCTTCGGGGAGTGGTTGGAAAACAACGTGGATTGGGCCCTCGGCCGACGGCGTTTCTGGGGCACGCCGCTGCCTGTGTGGGTGTCGGACAAGGATCCTTCGCATGTTGAAGCCATCGGCTCGATTGCGGAGCTGCGTGCCAAGTGCGGCGACCAGCTGCCAGAGCGTGACGAGGAACTGGACCTTCATCGCCCCCACGTAGATGAACTTACGTGGCCAGCACCTGACGGTGGAACCATGCACCGCGTGCCAGAAACCATCGACGTATGGTTTGACTCCGGCGCCATGCCGTTTGCGCAGTGGCACTATCCCTTCGAAAACCGTGAGGCCTTTGCGCGCAGCTTTCCTGCAGACTTTATCTCTGAAGGGGTTGATCAGACCCGCGGATGGTTTTATACGCTCCATGCCATTGCTGCCCTGGTAATGGATGAGGTCTCTTTCAAGAACTGCGTAGTCGGCGGCCTGGTGCTGGACGAAAAGGGAGAAAAGATGTCAAAGACCAAAGGCAACGCCGTGGACCCTTTTGCGGTAATCCGAAAGTGGGGCGCAGATCGGGTTCGCTGGTACCTAATGAGCAATTCGCCGCCATGGGAAGACATCAGGTTTTCCGAAAAGGGCATCAGGGAGGCGGAAAGCAAGCTTTTCAGCACGCTGGGTAACGTGTACAGCTTCTTTGCTACGTACGCCAATATTGATGGGTATACAGGGCAGGAAGCCGTGGTGCCGGTATTCTGCCGGCCGGAGCTTGACCGCTGGATAGTGAGCAGGCTCCATACCACCGCGGCTGAGGCCAATGCTGCCAATGCCGATTTTCATCCAACCCGGGCTGCGCGCGCCATAGAGCGCTTTGTACATGAGCTCTCCAACTGGTACATCCGACGCTCCAGGCGACGATTCTGGTCCGCTAAAAACACGCAGGAGGAAGTTGACAAGTGGGCAGCCTACCAGACGGTCCACACGTGTCTAGAGACTTTGGCGCGCATGATGGCGCCGCTCGCACCGTTTTTCTCAGAGTGGCTCTTTCAGCGACTCCGGGTGGCAGGCACAGGGTATGCTGAATCGGTGCACTTGGCCCACTTTCCGGAGCCTAATGCGGATTCTATTGACAGTGCGTTGGAGCACCGCATGAAGCTTGCACAGACGATCGCGTCGCTGGTGCTCGGACTGCGCAACAAGGCCAGCATCAACATTCGCCAGCCGCTTTCGCGCGTTTTGGTAGTAACGAGCGCAGGAATTGAGCAAGAGGCGATTGAGCAGGTGGAGTCCATTATCCTGAGCGAAGTCAATGTCAAAAGTATTGACTATCTCACCAGCGATAGCAGTCTGGTGCGGCGTACAGCACGCCCCAATTTTCGGCAGCTAGGGTGCCGGGTCGGTAGGCAAATGCCCAAAGTGAAGGTGGCCGTGTCGCGGTTGGACCAGGAGGCGCTCCTGGGATATGAGCGAGAAGGAACGATAGACATCACGGTGGATGCTCGGACAATTACCCTGGGGCCGGGCGACGTGCAGATCATTACGGAAGGCATTGAAGGCTGGCTGGTAGGCAGCGAGGAGGGTGTGACGGTAGCGCTTGATACAAGGCTCACGGAGGACCTACGGAATGAAGGGCTTGCCAGGGAATCCATCAACCGACTCCAGAACCTGCGCAAACGTGCCGGCTTTGGCATCACCGACCGCATCATGGTAGAGTACCACGCCACGCCTGATCTGGCCGCCGCACTGACACGCCATGACCAGTGGCTACGGAACGAGGTGCTCGCATTGACGTTGGAGCGAGCCAGTGAGCCCGGTGGGGAGGCTGTTGAGAAGTTCAAATTTAGTGGTGAGGAGTTGACGCTGGGCGTGCGAAGGAGCGCGCCCACATGCGGCGGGGAGTAGCATTTGGATACGTATGAGCCATGGCAGCGAAAGACAAACCTAATATGCCAGAAATGGAGACGCGGAAAACGTTTTTCAGCGATGATGAACTGGAGTTTTTCCGGCAGATAATCCTAAAGAAGCGACAGGCTGCACACAACGATAAGCAGCGGATGCAGCTACAGATCCAAGATTCTCGTGAACAGGCCGCCAATGACTCGGCTTATAGCCATCATATGGCGGATGCTGGTACGGATGCAATGGAGCGCGAGAAGCTGTACCTGATGATCGCCCGCCAGCAGAAATTCATTAACTACTTGGACCGGGCACTGGAGCGCATCGATAACAAGTCCTACGGCATCTGTAAAGTTACCGGTAAGGCCATCGCCAAAGAGCGCCTCATTGCGGTCCCGCACACGGAACTATCCATAGAAGCCAAGCAGCGGCAGAACAGGTAGGCACCAGACCTTACGTCTCTATGCGGCTTTTGTGGATTGCGCTGGGAGTGCTGGTTGTTGATCAGGCCACTAAGGTTGCCGTGCGCCTGAATATGAGCGCGACGCCCCGACAGTCGTTCGGGGTGATCGGTGACTGGCTCAAGTTCACCTTCACCGAGAATCCTGGCATGGCATTCGGTATCATGCCAGGGTCTACGGCTGTGGTCACTGCCTGCTCTATCACGGCGACTATACTCATCGTCATCTATCTGCTACGCGTGCGGTCTGGATACGCGCCCTATACCACGTGTCTGGCGCTTATCTTGGGTGGCGCTGTAGGCAACATTGTGGACCGCCTGTTTTACGGCATGATATTCGACTACGCGCCTTTCTTTCAGGGGCGTGTGGTGGACTTTATCCACTTCAACCTCTGGAGCGGTCTCGTACCTGAAAGCGTGCCCCTCATTGGCGGGCAATTCCTGGCATTGTTCCCCATCTTCAACGTCGCCGACATTGCAATCTGCGGGGGCGTGGTAGGAATTCTGGTGTTTCAGAAGCGATTTCACAGCCAGATGCTTGCGGCGTCCAATGCCGCCCTCGGGCCCCCTCCGCAGGAGACGGTGGCATACGCAGGCGAGGAGGTTTAGCGCTGTTCTGCACTAATCTTCGCTAGGGATGCACCCGCTGTAGGAGGCGGTCTGCTTGTGCTGAAGCACTCAGAGGTCACCTTTGTTCGCGGCGCTGTTCGGAGCAACTTTGCTGGCAAAGGCAGTTTGAGGCGGCGTGCAGTGTTTTCAGATCCATCCGGCGGGCGGAACTGGCCACGGATTCTTGATCGGCCGCGCTGCAATGATAACGCCGCCGTCCTCATGGGCGAAATCCACGTATTTGGGCCGCACGTATCGAATCACCCCGAAGCTGCCCGGTACCCATTCCAGCACCTCCGTCACTTCTTCGCAGACCCACTTCAAGCGAGACACGTCTCCCTCGGGCTCGATCGTAATCACTTTGCGGGGCAGACGGGGCGGCAGAGGCTGACGTGAAGCGACATAATTCGAAGCGAGTCTTTCCGCACAAGAGTGTAAGTCGTGTGCTGTTCAGGAGTCTTGGCGGACCCCTTTTCCTCGCCAAACAACGCAGGCCGGTTGACGTCGGTGGTCGGCAAGAGGCGCTCGATCTTCGCACCAAAGATCAGGCGCCTGAGCTTGTCCACTTCGTGTTTGAGGGCAGCCACTTCTTCACGCAGACCATCGCTCTCCAGACGGAGGCGGCCGTTTCCTGCACGGGAGCTGGTAAGCTCCGGCATAGGGGCATTAAGAGGTACCGTCTCAGGAAGCGTGCAAGTCAGACAGATGATTCCCACGTTTTATGTAGCAAATAACAAGTATTGCCTCGTAAGTACAGATGAGCAATGCGACTGCGACATCTCACCGACGCGAGCGGTACCTCTGCCACTAGGAATACCTTCTGCACCCGTGCGGGCGCAGGTGCCGTCGGAGCTTCAAATGTCCCCGGCTCCGCACGCTTATAGTAGAGCGCGAATCCGCTGCGGTCCCAAACAAAGAGCTTATCCCGAGGTTGACCCGCCCGGGTAGGCACTGCCGCCAGCTCGTAATGGGTGGCAAAGTCCTGGCAAATTGGGGTCCGGATCGTATCGATGCGCCTTGCGAACCGCACTCTTCAGGTTTTCGCAGACCAGATACTGTGCGAAGAACTCGAACGCGCGACGATGAGACCCAATCCAGTCCGCGATCTTCTGCGACCACATGGCCTCGGCATAGAGGTGTCTGGAGAAGCCGAGCGCCGCGACGAAGACCTCCCCCTTACGCTCCTTGCCGGAAGCAGGGTCAATCACTTGCATCTGCTGCCCGGCATAGTCCACGAAGAGGGAGTGGCGAGCAGGATGCTCCATGGGCACGGCCACCTCCCGCTGCTTGCTCCAGCTACGATAATTGTCGCAAAAGCGGCTATACCCATACCCGTCCAGAAGCTGTTGTTTGTATTCGTCCTACAGCAGCACCAGCGTAACGCCTTTACGCTTGAGCTCCAGGTCAATGATCTGCCAATCCGGTTGCGGCCGCACGGGTGCATCCCGGGTAGGCCTGTTGTATAGTAACGCCTTCAGCTCACCGTCGGTCATGCTCTCTGGAAGCGGCCAGGTCAGACCCGCCTTCCTGGCACGGCGAAGGTAGTCGTTGACCGTGCTATGAGCCAGTTGTAAGCACCGGGCGACAGCCCGCGCACTCAGCTTGGACTCTATGGACAGGCGAAGCACGTCCGACAGTACAGGCATTGAGGTTCGTCTCTTTGGCATTTGGCGCCTCTCGACTAGTGAAAGAAGAGGGCACTTTACCAGTCGAAAAGAAAACGCTCCGCCGCGCAATGACCCGGTGGAGCGTGCCACACCCAGGCACGTCTGCCATTTTGGCAGACCGGTCAAATCGGACGAATTCGATCGAGGCGTGTGGACGAAATGCGTCGGAATGGGTAGACGACTTGGGTCGGAGTATGCACGCGCGTCACCTTTTATGCAGAGGTCGTGCTTAAGTCCTTAAAGTTGGACCACAGGTCCGACCAGGCAGGGCCTTCCCGCAAGATGTACTTCGCCGGACGCTAACCGACGCGAAGCCAAATGCTCGGCAACAACGTCATGGTTTTTGCGTACCTTTCGCACCATTGCAGTTGGCCTGCGATGTTCGACCATTGGGCATGGTCGCTGTAGGGTTACTTGCTGCCTCGCCCTTTGTGTGTCATAGCATGGCGTCGTAGTGCGGACCGGGGTTGCCCGTGTCCGCGCTCTATCAAGCGTGCGTAACAGCTACCAAATACAGCCACGATCATGATCAGAGACGTAACCGATGCAGAATTGGAATCCATCAGGAACCCGGTGGATTTCAGCATTGTTGCCGACAACATAATCCACGTAGCGGACTTCGTTGTCGAGAAGTATGAATTCACCCGTGGTGAGCCGATTTCGAATACCCTCCGGGATACCGCGATTGCGGAGATCAAGCGCGCACTGTGGGAGTCGATGGACCGACTCCGAGTGCTGCGCAGGAAATCTGTTCGGGAGTTATTCGATATCGCCGATGCGGTGGTCGCCGAGGCCGCCAAGAAGTAGTGGTCCCATGGCACCTGGTCCCACGAGATGGCGCAAAGCAATTGCTGTGAAGTCGCCACAATCTTGCGTACACTGCGTCCGTCTTAGCGGTGCGTGGCGTCTGCCGATTCCGACGCTGGCGGCAATGATTTGTCATCCAGCATAGGTCACGTAGGTATAACAACAAGCGTTACGCTCTTTCCATGAAGCAGTCAGCCCCCAGTTTGCGATCAGCGATCAGCCGCAGCATTTGGTTAGAGAACGTTCGAACAATAGCAGAGAATGCGGTTTCTCGCTACGAGGAAGCACATGGCCCACTACCTCACGATAAGCGCACAGCCGCAGTGAACGCTGCTAGACAGGCGCTCGAGTTGCGCTTGTTAGCGCTGGAGAAGGGGAGAGGAGAAGTATTGAAGTCGATGTTCGATACCGCTGAATCCTCCCTGGCCCAAGTAGTCGGGTAGTGCCCAGCTATACGGGGCCGCACCATGTGTGGCTGCAAAGCTTGATCAACGGGTAAAAGCCGGTTTACCAAATGGCAATGCTACTGCCTTGCCCGGGAGGTACATACCACCGGAGGGGGAGGGCAGGCGTTCCTCGGCTTGCCCCCCCGAGAGCGCGTCTAATTGCCCGCAGCAACGGCAATGCACAGATGCCGTGTGCAGTGATGTAGGCGGCTCCAGCTCCTAGTGATGATGGCAGCGGGTAGACAGCGTCTACTCACAACGTGCCAATCAACCGTTGCCTAGCGCGGATTCGACTGAGTCGTGGATCTCGATGATCCGGTCAAAGCCGCTGATGCGTACGATTTCCCCGATGTCATCGGAAAGCGACGACATCGCGAATCGTCTCTGCGGCGGTCTGAATTGCTTGGCCAGCTTCAAGGCCACGCGGAGACCAGCGCTGCTGATGTATCTAAGGCTACCACAATCCATGACAAGCACCATGTCGGTGCTCATGAGACCACTGTGCAGTTCGCGGTCGAAGTCCCACGCATTCGAGCTGTCGATCCGCCCGCCAACGTGTGCTGTTACGGTGCTACCGTTGCGCTCAAGTGCTAGTGAAAACGTCTTATTGCTACCCATAGCAGGTACCTTGGGATCTTCAGAATAGTGAGAAAACGGTTAGTTGGTTTGCTGATGCAGCTTCGCCTTTTCACTGGCAAGCTCTATCGCTGCTTCGCAAGAGGGCTGAAGTACAGCCCCATGAACGGTGTGCAGCCAAGTGATGCCCGCCACAAGCGGGCTGTAAGATAAGCACATACGCGGCTAATAGTCATAGGTGCAAGGCCTCCATTAACTCCTTTCTCTACAAGTGGTGCCCAACGGCGCGGCCGCTAGATTTCCCCGACCGACATCTCAGGCAAATAGCCCACGACGCCATTGGGTAGCTTTACCCTGAAATGCGTACTTTCCCGGCCCAGAATTCCTACCAAGACCCCCTCAGGGACATCAAGGGCGCCGGGATCGCCCAAGGTGTCGGCCAGCTTCGCCGACTTTGCGATGACTACGCCCGCAGTGACACTTGTCCTGCTGGCAGAGGTACCGAAGGCGGCCATGAGCAGCATCAATCCCAACACCAGCGAGCCCAGACGTGCCCTGCGCTGCCAGGCGCTGCGCGTATTGGTCCAAATGCGTATTCCGTAGAGCACGGCCGCCGCCACGTACAGCAGCAGCCCGAGCACCAGGTAGGACAGGGTACCTATAGGCACTACGACGCGTTGCCACCAAATAACCCAAAACGGTGGCGGCACCGACGAGAATGGCGCCCCAATACGGGCCCGTACGATATCCATGTTGTGTACCAAGGCAGGGTCGTCGCCCATAACGCGTCTGGCTTTTTCCCAGTGTCGCAGTGCCTGCCCATACTCATCGATTCGAAAATACGCATTGCCTGCGTTGTAGTACACAGCACCCGTGGCATAGCCCGCGGCAAGCACGTCTTCGAATGCTGCAACAGCATCTCGATAGTTGCCGGCGGCATAGTGCTCAGTGGCCTCATCGAATCGTTGAACGGCCTCTCGGAGCTGACTATGCGCCAGGTCGGCACTAGTCCACGCTACAGCCGCGCAGGCAAACAAGCGTATTAGGGCACGTCGAATGCTCATGGGTGCGCGCTTTGGTCGATGAGCACGATAAGTTCAATGGCGGCCTGCATAGCACTGTCCATCCGGACGCGATCCGGCCTATCGGGCGCAAACCGGGCTGCATCACAGGCCATGAGGAAATTGTGGAGCCTGTTACGCGTTGATTCGGACACACCAGCTACTGCTAACGCGGCATACAGTTGCGGACGAGTCATTCCGAGCTCTGCTACATTCATGCGGTTGCCAATAAAGCCCAGCACGGCATTCTCCAGCTCAACGAAGAATGGGCGCGGTGCATCCCTCTCGCTGAGCTGCATGGCCCGCTTGAGGTGGCGCCGTGCCAGCGGGTGCGCTTGTCGGCCGCGAGCCCACGCTACATCGGTTTGCAGCCGCGTAGCACGGCGGCGCCAAGCCGCCAGGGTAGTCAACACGAGAAGCGGCATGGCTATCACCACAAATATCCACCAGCGTCTGTGCAGCGGCACCGGTGGGTAAGTTACCCAGCGCTCAGCTGCGCGCGGACCTGCGATATCGTCAACCGGAAATCCCGTTGCCAGCGTACTTGTGGGCACCGCCGCCGCGGCAGTGCCACTGACCCGGATCGCTGGCAGCATGCGCTCAATCGTCTGGTACGCTGCTGCCGCAGGGTCCAGGTAGCTGAAACGGAGCGCAGGTATGTTGAAGGTCCCGTTGGCCCGCGGGATCATGAGGTAGGTGAACGTCTTGGTGCCACCAGCGAGGTTGCTCGCTACCCGACTTACGGTGTTGATTTCCGGGTCGTACGACTCGAAGACACCAGGCAGTTGGACTTCCGGCCCGTCTAGTGTGGAGATGTTGCCCTCGCCCGTGATGCGTATCACAAGCTCCAGCGGCTCGCCTACATCAACCTGGGTCCGACTGAGCCGAGCCTCCAACGTGTACTTTCCTACAGCATCCCGGTACCCGTCTGGCGCGTGTGAGGGAAGTGGCTTAACCTCCATGGCGACCGGCGGCGAGCTGCGCTCGATCTCCTGATAGGAAGCCCGCCGGGAGAACAATGAGCCCCCGAACCCAACCGTTCCTGGAGCAACCACTTTTGTGGCGATACGCAGCGGATCAATGGTCAGCGACCCCGGGCGGGTAGGAAAGACCGCCACTCGCTTGACCACTATGGAACTGTATCGCAGCCCGTCTTGGATGCTCGTTCGTGGCATGGGGCGTCCTTCAACGGGCAAGTCTTCGCGCCAGAATCCTTCAGCATCCCAAGAGTCGGCCAACCTGCTATTTTGGGGCTGCATGCCTTCACGGAAAAACAGCTCGTAGCTGATGGTGACCTGTTCATTTACAAACGGCGTGGTGCTGCTGGGAATGACGCGTATGAAGACATCGCGCTCAGCGATCTCACCCACAGGGCCGCCCGGAGCCGGGATCGGAAACGGGTCAAAAATGCTGCGCCTGCCAGGCGTACGAGACGGACGCTGGGACTGTGGCACGACCGAAATTGTGATGGCACTGGTCGTGTATGTGGTGTCCGCGATGTCTACCGTGGTGGGTTCTATGTGCGCCTGCCCCTCTGCCAGCGGCTGGTACTGCCAGGAATAGGTTACGGTTCTTGTTACGTTGCCGTTGACCCACGAGACACTGGTACCACGCGAAGGGGATGGTGACACTAGCTGCAAGCCAGGTGCTGCCGGCGGCATGGGAGTGGAGACATCGACGATGTCGGCACCTGTGACCTCAATGGAATAGGTGACTGCCTCCTGGGTCCCAATGGTGGATGAATTGACCAGCGCCTGAACAGATTGAGCATGCGCCATGCGGCACACGAAAAGAAGCGCCAGTCCAAGTCCTAAAGAGAAATACGTACGCACGCGGTATTACCAGTCCTTTGTTACACGTCGCGGGCGGCCTTCGGCCTTCTGAATCTCACGCAAAAGCTCCTTTTCTTCATTCTCCAAGGCCTGCAAGATGCGCTCTGCCTCCGCTCGGCTCATCGGGGTCTCCCGGGGTTGTTGCTGCTCGGAGTTTGATTGCTCCTCTTCCCCCTGCGTCTGATTCTGCTGTTCCTGGTTCTGCTGCTGCTCTTGGTTTTGTTGTTCCTGATCCTGCTGATCTTGGTTCTGCTCCTGATCTTGATCACCCTGCTGCTGATCCTGATTGTCGTCGTTTTGCTGTTGGTCCTGCTGCTGCTGTTGCAGGCGCTTTACATATTCGTAGTTAAATCTTGCATCCTCATTCGTCGGATCTGCCAGAAGTGCCTCGCGGTAGTGCTCCAGCGCTGCCTCATTTGCCTGCATACTGAATGCGTTGTTGCCTGCATTGTAAAGAGTCCTGGTAGCATCAGTGGGCCCAGACGCTGTATTCACGGCTTCCCCGAATGCTGACTGGGCCTTTTCGAAGTTACTCTGTCCATGAAGTGCGAGTCCTAGATTGTTTTGCAGGCCATAGTAGATGTTGTCCATCGAACGCCTGTCCCGGTACAGGTTCAGCCCGCGCTCGTAAGCATCTTGAGCTTCCTGAAGCTGATTGTTCTGCAGGAAAAGGTTTCCTTGCCATCCCTGACCCTGAGCGCTAGAGTCAGGTGCTGCCTGCAGCATGACCAGAAGTAATGACAACACTTGCATAGTCAACATGTATTAGGTAACCGGCGGTTTTTTCCGCGCTGAGATCAACCCTTCCACCAGGAAGAGAACCAGTGCCAACAGCAGGGGCACCTGGTACTTAATGTCGTACTCTTCAAACTGTTCGCTCGCCAACTCCGTTCGCTCCAGCCGTTCCAGTGCGGGGATAATCTGCATGACGCTGCTGGAGGTGCGGGCGATGCGAAAGTACGACCCGTCTTCCGCGAGGCGCTTCAACTCCTCTTCTTCGAGTCTTGTTTGCACGATCTCACCCTCGAGATCCCTGTGGAAAGTGCGCCGATCTCCCTCATACAACGGAATTGGTGCTCCGCTGGTCTCACCCACGCCGACTGTGTAGATAACGATGTCCGATTGCCTGGCGCGAGTCAGGATGCCCTCCAGGTTGGCTACATGGTTTTCGCCATCAGAGACTATCACCAATGCGCGCGAGCGACCTTCCACCTGCGGATCTTGCGAAGCGCCTTCCAAGGCCCCGACGGCCTCACTTAAAGCTTTCTCGAAGTCCGTGCCGGGAGTCGGGAGAAGGCTGCGGCTGGCCACATCCAGAAACAGGCGTAGCGCACTATAGTCTGTAGTCAGCGGGCACTGCAAAAAAGCGTCACCGGCAAAAATCACTAGGCCCACACGGTCGCCGCGCAGCTCGCTCAGCAGCTTCTTGATCTCATTCTTTGCTCGACTGAGCCGGTTGGGCGCCACATCTTCGGCCTCCATCGACAGGGAAACATCCAGCGCGATCACCATGTCCACGCCTTCCCGTGTGGCCTCTTTCAGCTTTGTTCCAATCTTGGGTCCGGCCAATGCCAGAGACAGCAGCGCCAGGCCGGCCACAAAGAAAGCTGACTTCCACCGTCGCCGTCTGCCGCTTACCAGAGATGAAAGGCGCTTGATCAGTGACTCGTCTCCAAATCGCCGCCGAAGCATGCCGCGCCGCCACCATGCATAGACAAACAGCAGGACAGCTGCCGGTATGGACGCAAGCGTCCAAAGGTATTCGGGATAAAGCCAGGCCATAGACGTCAGGGAAAGCGGCGCAACAGCGTAGTGGAGATGAGTACCTCAAGCAAAATCAAGACCAACGCAGGCCACAGGTAACGTTCATAGCGCTCTTCGTAGTCGGTGTAGGTAAGGGTCTCGATCTTGGTCGTTTCCAGCTCGCCAATCCGGGCATAGATGTCGCGTAGCGCATTCTTGTTGGTGGCCCGGAAGAACTGCCCGCCTGTGTTTGCTGCTACGCTTCGCAGCATGTCCTCGTCGATCTCTACGGGTATCATCTGGCGCCGGGAGCCACCGAACGGGGTGTCAACCACGTAGGGGGCCTCTCCATAAGTGCCTACACCAACCGCGTATATGCGCACCCCGAGCGTAGCAGCAACATCGGCGGCCGTCACGGGGTCGACCTCGCCGCGGTTGTTTTGTCCATCGGTCAGAAGGACAATCACCTTGCTTTCCGCCTCGGTGTATTTGAGGCGATTGACGGCCGTAGCAAGGGCCGTCCCTATGGCGGTTCCGTCTTCTATTATGCCTGCATTTACCTCGTCCAGCATATTCAGGAGGAACGTATAGTCCAGGGTCAGGGGCGTCTGGGTATAGGCTTTGCCTGCGAAGACTATAAGGCCGATCCGGTCCGAGACGCGCCCGCGAATGAACTCTGCAGCCACTTCTCGTGCCGCCTCGAGCCTGTTGGGTCGAAAGTCCTCGGCAAGCATCGAAGTTGACGTATCAAGTACCAACATGATTTCTACCCCTTCAGCATATCGCTGCTGTGTCACGTCACGTTCCTGGGGACGCGCTAACGCCAGGATGAATAGGGCCAAAGCCGCTATGCGAAGTACCAAGGGCGTTGCCGCGATATACGAACGCCAGCCCCTGGGCGTGTTGAATGCGACGCCGCTGTTGCTGTAGCGCAAGCCGCCTGCACGGCTTGAGCGCCACCAGTGCCAGCCGCCCCAAACGGGTAGCAGAGCAAGAAGCACAAGCCAAAGTGGTGCGGCAAATTCCATTGGTGCGGGGCTACTCCTGAATCTCTTTTTGACGAGCTGCGTCCAGTGCCAGCTGACGCTGCTTGTCTTCCATGCGTTCAATAATGTGCCTGGTCTGTGCAAGGGATTGTACGCTGTCAGCAACCGGTGGTACATACTCAGCGAACTTCACCAAATCGCTTAGTCCCAGAACGCGTTGGACCTCATCCGGCACACCACCAGGGATTTTGAAGCGTACGAGAGTAAACTCTTCCAAAATCTCGTTTGTAGCCAGCTCAAGCGCGGGTACCCCGATCCTGAGCTCAAGGTACATTCTGAGGACCTCGGACAACTCGACGAAAAAAGGAACTTCGCTCCCTTCCGCTGACACATTGACCTTCTCAAGTTCGCCCAGCCTCGCCATGGCCAACTCATATGGTGACAACTGCGGGTCCTGCGGGGCATCGTCCAGGATCACCTCGGTTCTTCTGCGTGTGTACCACCACCAAAGTGAACCAATGACAAAAAAGGCGGCCAATGCCAGAAGCACCCAAGGCCATGGCGGTGTGCCGCTGCTGCCGGGCTGCAGAAAGTGAACGGCTTCAGCCATGCCGTGGATGGTATCCGCATCCGCAGGCACCACCGAAATCACCGGTATCACGATGCGGCGCGTACTGTCCTGACGGCTTCCGCCGTTTAGTGTGACAGATAGGGGTGGCACCACTGCACTGTCCAAGGCAAATGTCGTGACATCGTACACGACGCTGTCGAGCCGTACAGAGGGCCCGAGTATGGCGCGTCCACTGGAGACTACCCGAATACCGTCCAGGTCACCGAACGATTCTTTCCCCGAGCCCGGACTCGGGAACTCTGGCGCTTCCATGGAGCCGTGCAGAACACTCACTGTCAGCAGGAAGCGCTCTCCCACTCGCGCGCTATCCACAGATACCGTTGCCTCTAAGCGTTGCGCGTCCGCAATTCCACACAGCCCGGCGCCAAGCGCAAGGGCTATTGCCAGTACCCGGTACATCACGCTACGCTTGCCCGTTGGCGGAAGAATCGAATGAGAGGCTCCACATAGTCTTCGCCACAGACTATGGGCACCTGGTCCACCCTGGCGCGGCGTAGGCCTTGCGCAGTGGCTTCCCGCATGGCGTGTGCTCGCTGTTCGAAGGCGCGCCGCACGCGACGGCTTCCGGTATCCAGCGTGGTCGTATGGCCGGTTTCCGGGTCAGTCAGGTCAAGAAGTCCCATGGCCGGCAGAGCGTGATCACGTGAGTCCTGAAGGTGGATCGCGACTGTGTCGTGCTTGCGAGAGACCAGCCGCAGGGACCGCTCATAGCCTTTGTCGAAAAAGTCACTAACGACAAGCACGATAGACCGACGACGCAGCATGTGCAAGACGAACTCAAGGGCCCGACCAATGTCAGTCTTGGATGAGGTTGGCGCGTGCGCAAACAAATCTCGGATAAGCCGTAGCACGTGGCGTCGCCCGCTCTTGGGTGGTACGAACAGTTCTACCTCGTCAGAAAACAGTACCAGGCCCACCTTGTCATTGTTCTTGATGGCGCTAAAGCCCAGGATTGCACAGATCTCTGCCGCGATTTCGCGCTTGAATTTGCTCTGCGAAGCGAAATCACCTGAGCCGGAGATGTCAACTACTAGCACCACGGTCTGCTCACGCTCTTCCTCGAATACCTTGACGTATGCATCGCCGGTTCGAGCCGTAACATTCCAGTCGATTGACCGAATGTCATCGCCCACCTGGTAGGGCCTGACTTCGGCAAACGAGATACCTCTACCCTTGAAGGCCGAGTTGTACTCGCCCCCAAAAACGTCATTCACGAGCCCTTTAGTACGTATCTCAATCCGTCGGATTTTGGCGAAAAGCTCCTTGGGAATCATAGACTGGTGTGATCGGAAGGAAGACGCAGATAACGAATCGCGCGCAAAAAAGTTGAGCCCTGCCCGGCGGAACAAGCAGCCTGCAACAATTGATCGGCCTTTTGAGTCGCAGCAGTAGCGCATGCCTGCCAGCCAAGGCGTCCATGACCAAACCGTATGCATCTCTAAATCGGCATGCTGCACCGTACCATTGCAATGGAGTAGCTCTGCACCCTCCGAATTCGGGAATAAGTGACGGAGGGCCAAGTGCCCGCACCGCAGGCGCGATCCGAATGCCCGCCTGATGCCTATCCGGCCATGTGACTCGGCGTAGCCGTGCCGGACGCATGTGCATGTCGCTAAGGCGCACGTTTCAAGCGCGTGACCGGTACCGTCCGGGTGGCCCGGATATTCCCGCCGGTTCGCTGGGCGAGCTTCTACTGCGATTAGGTCCCCGTAGCTTTTTTGCAGACCGTCTCTACTCCGCGGTTTACTCCTGCGTTGACCGCTGTACCTGAATTACTTCCCTTCAGCACGAAGGATAGGTCCTCGGGGTTTTGACTCTTGCCCAACACTGCTCCGGGTGAGGGTGCCATAACGCTGAGCAAACAGTGGCAGGAATTCCCCCAAGGTGGACTAGAGTCGTCCAGAACCAGGAGATTGATTCATAGCTAGTTGGGGAGGGATAATTGAACATCCCCGGTCACTAACCCAACCCAGCAATGAATACCCACTTGTCGTTGCCGCCTGAAGCGTGCTCTGACGCGCCATCAGGCGGCTCGCAGAGCACAGGCCAAGCGGTACGTTTGCACCTGATGCGACACTATGCCAGCATTCTGCAGATGCTGGCTGGCGAGTTGCTGCCACAGGAGAACGCAGCTGCTGCGCAGCCTGGCCGCAGTGAGCCAGCGTCCATGGCTGCACCCGAACGAGCGGAGGCTGCCCCGGACGATGGCGTTCGCTTCGATGAAGCATGGGAATACTTGCAGACGCGCAGTTTATCTGATGAGGCTGTGGTAGCGCTATGGCTGAAGAGCTTGTACGTCATTGGTGTACGTCTGACTCTTTGCGTGGGCGTTACGTTGAGCGGCCATCGTCGCATCCTGGGCCTGGTGGCCTGCGCACCGGAGGATGTCGCCCGTTTGCAGGAGTTTCTGCAGAGTCTGGTAACGCGTGGACTCTGTGTGGATGCGGGCTTGCTCTGCATTTTAGCTAGTGGCACAGGTATGCAAGGGGCTGTAGAGACCACTTTGGGTCCGCGCGTAGCCATACAGCGCTGCTTGAGCACGAAGCTTCGCCAGGTGATCAACGGCTTGCCGGAGGCATCGCAGGCCGTCTTTCGCAGCCGATTGCGGCAAGCGTGGCAACTGTTGGACGCGAGGCGGGCCGAGACTGCGCTCCTGGAGATTCACGCAGACTTGCAGCGTGTGAACCGTTCGGCCGCCCACGTGCTTCTGGAGGGTCTTCAGGAGACGCTCACCATTCAGCGGACGGGGCTGCTACTGACGGTAGACCGCGGCTTGCGCGTGCTGCACAGCGTGGACACCCTGGGTCAGAAGCTGCAATCGTGCGTACCCCCAGGGAGCGTACGTCAGCGCCTGGGGCGCATTGCCCTGGCGTTGTTGGAACTCGAGGTGGGCCTGCGGCGCATGGCCTTTGCCTCGTATCTTCCAGATCTTCGTGAAGCCCTATCCAGCCGCCTACCCTCATGAAAGCACAGACCTCCGACGAACCCATTGCCGCACTCTGCCAGCGTCTGGCTGCGACCGACCCGCTTGCCTTGGCCCAGCTCCTGCGCGAGCTCCCAGAGCGGTATGAAGCGATGGCTATGCAGGCTATAGAGGCCGAAGTGACGCAGCTGTGTGGCAAGCGGGGCACCGTCAACAAGAACGGCTATCAGCGCTGGGGCACCAATCCAGGCTCTATTGTCTACGGTACGGGGCGTATTCAGATATCGGTTCCTCGGGTGCGTGACACCAACACGGGCAAGGAAGTGCCGCTGAAGACCTACCAGTTGCTGCACCAGCGGGATCCCAAGCAGCTTGAGAAGCTCACGGCACTGTTGCTCTCGGGGGTCTCGCAGCGCGACTACAAGGACGTGGCCGGCGAGTTTGCCGACTGTATGGGACTGAGCCAGAGCAGCGTTGCTCGCATGTTCGAGACCACTACCACGCAGGCACTAGAGGAGTTTGAGTCCAGCCGGCTGGATCAGGAGAAGTATGTGGCCTTGTTGATAGATGGCAAGTGCCTGAAGGGTGTGCAGATGATCCTCGCTCTGGGGGTCACCCGTACAGGCAAGAAGCACGTGTTAGGCTACATCGAAAGCACCACCGAGAACAGTGACAAAGCGACCGCTTTGCTGGAGAACCTGGTGCAGCGCGGGTTCTCCTATGCCGGCGGGATCCTGGTGATCATCGACGGCAGCAAGGGGCTGCGCAAGGCGGTGCAGCATGTGTTTGGCGATCACGCGGTCATCCAGCGGTGTCAGTGGCACAAGCGCGAGAACGTGGTGCAGCACACCAAGCAGAAGGGCACAGCCGAGCGCGCAAAAGGCCGGCTTCAAGATGCCTACGATCAGCCGGACTATGAGCGTGCGCGCAAAGCGCTTGTTGCTATCCACGACGACCTGCAGCCTGGGCAACCGCGCGCGGCCGCCAGCCTGCGCGAAGGACTGCACGAAACGCTTACGGTGCTCCGACTACCACTGCATGAGACCCTCCAGCGCAGCTTCAAGACCAGTAACCTCATCGAGAACCTCAATAGCGTCATTACTCATCGCACGCGCAACGTAAAACGATGGCGCTCCACGAACCAACGGCACCGCTGGTTCGCTGCCATCTTCAAGCACTACGAGTCCAGGCTAAGTCGCATATTGGAGCCTGTGCATCTGAGAGCGATGGAAGCAGCCCTTACACGTGAGGTGGAACGCCGCAGGCAGCAGACCGTATTCGCCTATGCACATCCCCCTCCCAACTAAATATGGGTCAATCCCAGAACCAGATCGTGGAGCTGCTTGTACCAGTCCTTCACCCGACAGAAGCCAGTCTGAAGGACGATGATCAGGATCGACGATCGTCCTGGACGGCCTGCCCAAAGGGACATCCTGACTGTATCTACGCTTGTTGCACGGGACTGGGAAGCATGTGCTCTCCATAGGAAGGGGCCTGCTTTTACCTGGAGGGTGGCTATTGCGACCAGTAACCTCGCGCGCCATGAAGGTACGACTGACCTTGACTGAATCACACGAACGCATGGCATCTTGGCCGGGAATCGGGTGTTTCGTGTCTCTTGTCGTGGCATTTGTTTCCTGCCTCACATTCGCAGATCCCGCAAGCGCTCAACGCAATGATCCCCTCCAACTGGCGCACTTCCAGAGGGTGAGGACGATTACACTTGCCGACCCGGATGCGGTGCATCCGGATAGCTTGCTGATGGCAGGGATATGGGGCCTGGACGTGGCTCCCGATGGACGTATGCTCGTCGGCGATATGCTCGGGAGTCAAGCCCTTCTGTTTGATCCAGATGGGAAACTCCTGGCCTTGCTTGACCCATCTCTTTGCCATCCAGGGTTTGAGGTCCGGCCTGTGCACGCCGTATTTGTCGGGGATCAGTCCATCTTCCTTAGCAACGCGGGTCCTTGGGGATACCGGTTCACGCCCGAAGGGAGATGCCTGGGAAATGTCGACCCGGACTATTCCCTTATTGCGCAACGGGGGTTCCTGGATGTCGACGCCCAAGGCAATCTCTTTGGCATATATAGGTACCCAGATAAACAGGTCCTTAGATACATGAGCTCCAGTGGCAAGACCCTCCATGAGATCGATTTGCCATCCAGCGATTATCCCAAAGCAGCCCGCAGGCTTGCTATGGGTGGCCTAATTGTTGATGAGGAGCACATATTCTACGCAGGAGCTGTGGAACCCCACGTGCTGAAGATGACGCTAAACGGCGCCATCGTAGCCAGAATCTCACACCGAACTTCCTGGTTCCGTGATCTCTCGAGGGATCTTCCAGACCCGAAGTCGACTCATCCTGCGGCGTTAATGAAAGCCTTTGGCAATCTGCACGGGAGCAGCACGCTTACGACTGATATTTTTGAACTCACTGACCAGACCTTTATGATCCAGTACAAAGATTCGGACAGAGGTTGGGGCTACCAGGTATTCACCAAGGACGGGCTTTTTGTCGCGGAGGAATTGGGTGTGAAACATATATTCCACTACGGCAAGTATGGATTGGTTTACCGCGTGGTACAGCCGGAGCTGGACGAATCGAGCCAGTTGCCCAATCTCTACCTCGAGGTCTACCGGTTTGTTGCGCCGGAGTAGGTAAAGGCCGTGGTATCTCCTATAGGCGCGGAGGTAACAGCGATCATTGCCTTAGCTCTGTTTCTGGCGTTGGGCATTGAGCTTATTGGACCGCGGGAATCGGCACCCCCCGGGTGACCTCATCTGTGAGGTCTGCCCGGGTAATTTCAATGCGCTCGATCGTACGTTTGCAGGGCAGGCAATGCCTGCACTTGTTGCTCGTGAGGCCTCCACAAGCATACAAGAGTTTAGTCGGGTGCGGTGGCGCGGGAGTTACGGCGGTGAAACTGGCCTAGACCAGCTAGCCTGCGCCGGCAGCAACAGTCTTGTGACGCACCAGCGCCAGGCAAGACGCGCAGATGATGACCCGGAAATGACGGCATCCATTGCGCTTGTGTAGCCCACAGTCCACGTCGAACAGAATGGTCTCTAGCGGGTACAGTGCGCCATTCACCAGCCTACCTGAAGACATGAAGTCCCGTTTCGTTCTTCCCATTGCGTTAGTACTGTTTCTTGCAGGTTTCAGCGGCGACGCGCCGGCCACGTGGTCCATTGATTCGGCGCACTCCAAGATAGGATTCAAGGTGCGGCACCTTGGCATCTCAAACGTGCGTGGCGAATTTGGCGAATATGATGCCACGATCACCATGGACCCGGAAGACTTGCAGTCGCTGCAAGCGTCGGTCACGATCCAGGTTGTCAGCATTGACACCGGGAATGACCGTCGCGACAATCACTTGCGGTCGGACGACTTTTTCTCTGCGGAGACGTTTCCAACCATGACCTTTGAAAGCACGGGCGTCACGAATTTGGAAGGTTCTACGTTTGACATAGTAGGAAACCTGACCATTCGCGACGTCACCAAGGAGGTCGTGCTCAGTGCTGAGTACCTCGGGTCCGCGACGATGGGCGATTCCGAGCGCGCCGGCTTTGAGGCGCGTACCAAAGTCAACCGGATAGATTTCGGCCTCATGTGGAACCGGCTTACCGAAGCCGGCGGGGCTGTAGTGGGCCACGACATAGAGGTTATTCTGGAGCTCGAGATCATCAAAGACTCCTAGGTCGGTGAACGTAGGCGTCATCGTCTTTCCGGGTTCTAACTGCGACCATGACGCTTATCACGTAGTCCGTCACGTCCTTGGGCTCAATGCGCGTTTTATCTGGCACAAGGAGACGGAGCTCGGAGACGTAGATCTGGTCATTGTGCCTGGCGGGTTTTCGTACGGCGACTACTTGCGCGCCGGGGCCGTGGCACGGTTTTCACCCATCATGGAGCGCATTGTAACGTTTGCCCATGGCGGCGGCCTCGTGTTGGGCATCTGCAACGGTTTCCAGGTGTTGTGCGAAGCCGGACTGCTGCCCGGGGCCCTGTTGCGAAACGCGAGTCTGCGCTTTGTCTGCAAGTGGGTATATCTTCGCGTGGAGAGCAGTGATACAGCGTTCACGAACGCGCTGCGCCGCGGACAGGTGATCCGCGTCCCCATAGCGCATGGTGAAGGCAGCTATTTTGCTTCGGCAGACACGCTGGATGCACTGGAAGCTGAAGAGCGGGTCGTATTTCGCTACTGCGACGAAAAGGGCACGCCAAGTCAAGGGGCCAATCCGAATGGCTCGGCCCGCCACATCGCAGGCATCATCAACCTTGAGGGCAATGTTCTGGGCATGATGCCCCATCCAGAGCGTTGCGCTGAATCGGAGGTTGGCGGTGCGGATGGGCTACTCATCTTCCGTAGCCTGATGGCGCATTCCATGCGACAGCTTGCTATTCCAGTCGAATGATTGATTTTTTGGCTGCGCCCATTACGCTGATCCTCTTGGTCACCATTGCCCTGGTGAGCATCACTGCGTTGTGGGTTGACCGCTCCTTGGTGGATCGGTTGAAATTCATCCCAGCTCAGCGGTCACAGCTGTACCGGTGGGTGTCCAGTGCCTTCGTGCACAACGGGTTCTGGCATCTTTTTGTTAATCTCTTTACGCTCTATTTCTTCGGCCCTCCCTTGGAATCTTGGATGGGGGGCGCCGATTTTTTGGGTTTGTACGGCGGTTCACTGGTTGCGTGCAGCGCCGTTACGTATTTGTGCCACCGTGACGACACGGGATACGCTGCGGTCGGTGCTTCGGGTGCCATCGTGGGAGTTGTCTTTGGGTTTTGCCTTTTCAGGCCCTTCGAGCTGATCTATTTTTTCGGTGTGTTGCCCCTGCCCTCGATCGCATTTGCTGCGCTCTTTGTTACCGGCTCGCTGTGGGCCATAAACAAGGGCAAGCTGCCAGGCATTGCACATACAGGACACCTAGGCGGCGCGCTAGGCGGCGTTATTCTGACGATACTACTTGAGCCGGAGGTGTTGTCCAGCTTTCTTCGCCAGTTGGGGTTGTAGCGGCACCGGACTCGGCCCACAACCCGGGGCGACTCGTTACCGGCTGCGGGGTGAGTGCCTAAACCGCCTCCTGCTTTGAGATGTCCTTCTCGAAGAGTGCGTACTGCTTGTCAACGATAGTGCCTATGGAGGTGAGAAGGTTCTTCAAGACATGATTGGAGTCCAATACCCAGCTTGTTTCGCATGCCGCATACCCGTAGGCCGGGCCCTTCAGTATGGTTTCAATTACTGGCAGTACGTCGAAGGCGCGGCCATGGTAAGCCTTCTTCACGCCCATCAGCGGCATGCGGATCTCATTAAAGCCACCGAACTTGTCGTGCAACAGGATCTTTGCAAGCCCGAAAGGAAATAAGCGACCATCCGGCACCTTCTTGAGGGCCGGGTTGATGTTGGGCAGCGAGACGGAAAACGCTACCGGTTCTCCGTCTTTTTCAAGGATAAAGCATATTCGCGGGTCCACGATATCCTTGAACTTCTTTGCGAGTTGCCGGAACTCATTCTGGGTGATCGGCACAAAGCCCCAGTTATGCTGCCATCCATCATTCCAGATTGAGCGCATGATCTCGACGTCCTCGTAGTACCTGGACATGTCCATGGGGCGAAGTTTCAGCCCGGGGTTGCGTCGGTTTACGATCTCGGCGCCCCGAACCATGCGATCAGCCCTGACGTGCTTGTGATGGATGTAGTAGGCCCAGATCTTCATGACCCGCTTAAACCCCCACCGCGTCAGGAATTCCTCGTAGTACGGAGGGTTGTAGGGCATAAGAATTGCCGGCATCCGGTCGAATCCGCCTGTCAGCAGCGCGGAGAGGTCATTAAGCGTGGGGTTTGTGGGCCCGCGCAACGCACGCAGGCCTTTAGCTCTTGCCCAGGTTGCTGCCGCCTCAAATAGAGCCGCTGCGGTTTCATAGCGCTCTTCACACTCGAAAAACCCAAAGAAGCCCACGCCGTCCTCGTGCGTCTTGAGGTGCATTCCATTGCGAATGCTGGCGATACGCCCGACTACCTGACCGGCATCATCAAATGCAAGGAACAAGGCCATCTCTCCGTGTTCGAAGAAGGCATTCTGCTTCCGGTTTAGGGTGTGACGAATCTCCGAGCGGAGCTGCGGCACCCAATACGGATGGTCCTTATAGAAGGAGTAGGGAAAGTCAACAAAGCGTCGCAGATGGCGGCGACTCTTTACTTCACAGATAAGAGCCATTTCGGAGCGACTGCATAGGATTGGTGTTACACCATGCCATTGCTGTTCACCCCGTGCCGCCGGCCTACACGTCGAAAGGCCTCGAGAATATGATCCAGATCTTCGTCGGTATGGGTGGCCATATACGAGGTGCGCATGATGGCGCGTCCACCAGCAACGGCGCCACGCCACGGAACGACAGGATTAACAAAGATGCCTTCTTCCAACAGGTCGTTCCAGAATTGGAAGGCCGTATTCATCTCATTGCCTATAACCACCGGGATTATGGGTGCCTGGCTGGTCCACACGTTGAAGCCGGCATTCTTGAATCCTTCCCGCATGTAGTGAGAGATTTCCCACAGCCGCTCCAAGCGCCAGGGTTCTTCCTGCAGGATGTCCAGGCACTTCAGGACCGCGGCCACGCAAGATGGTGGCATCGAAGCGCTAAAGATGTGCACGCTCGCCATGTGGCGGATATACTCAATGATATCGCGGTCCCCTACAGCGAAGCCGCCTAGTGACGAAAAGCTTTTTGAAAACGTGCCCGTGGTAAGCGGTACCTCGTCCGAGAGGCCAAAGTAGGCTGCAGATCCCCGCCCGCCAGGGCCAATCACGCCCACTGCATGCGCATCGTCCAACATAAGCGCCGCATTAAACTCGGCTGCTACCGCAACCAGCTCGGGCACGCGCGCAATGCAGCCGCTCATGGAAAAGACGCCGTCGGTAACAATCAGCTTGTCGGCTTCAGGCCGCTCCTGCCCGGCCTTTTCCAACAGGCGGCGCAAGTGATTGATGTCGTCATGGCGAAAGCGCCACGTATCCGCAGGGCTGACCTGCGTGCCGGCGACTATGCATGCGTGGTTGTCCTTGTCGGAAAAGATGAGGTCGTTTTTGGACGTGATCCCCTGGATGACCCCCATGTTGGTCATGTAGCCCGTAGAGAACAGTACGCAAGCCTGCTTCCCCATAAAGGTGGCCAAACGCTCTTCGAGTTCAAGGTGGAGGTCCAGCGTACCATTCAGGAAGCGGCTTCCCGTACATCCGGTGCCGTACTGCTTGATAGCTAACTCGGCGGCCTCCTTTACCCTTGGGTCCGACGTCAGGCCGAGGTAATTATTCGAGCCTGCCATGATGACTTCCCGACCATCCACGATGGCCCGTGTTCCCTCATTGCGCTCGATGGCGCGAAAATAGGGGTACAGGCCCGATGCGATCACATCGCCCACGAAGCTGCCAGGTTGCAAGAAGGCATGCGTCTTGGCAAAGATGGACGGCTCCCGCGATGTGAGAGATTCATTTGGCATGATCGGCATCGCCTCCTGGGAGCTAGTCATCAAACGCAATCGTCCTAGCTTAGATAGATTAGCCAAATCGGCCCAAAGAAACAATACGGTGACGAGAGTTCATTCAAGTACAGTTTGAGACTACTTGGACGATGCCACTTTATGGGCGCCGTTCGCTGCGGAAGGGTGCTGGACGGGTGAAGAAAACGCATGGACGGATGGCCCCGCACGGGACAGAACAGCTTCAATCAGCGAAACTGCCTCCATGTTCCCGCTGACCTGCCGCGTTTGCAGTCTGGCAGCATAGCTGCCCAATTGCCGGTGGAAGTCATTAAGGTCGGCCGCAGTCAGTCTACGGCCGATGATTGCTTTGCCCAAACCCTCCCGCTCCAGGAAAAGCCCGTTGATGGTTTGCTCAAAGATGCCACGATTTGGGACAGCGAGGAGCGGCTTTCTAAGGTAGAGCGCTTCACTGATGAGCGTAAATCCCGCAGTGCACAGCACGGCCCGGCTGGTGGCTAAATCCTTCAGGAATTCCGTGATGGAGGTGCGCTTGAACACAATATTCGGAAACTGCTCCGGGTCCGCCGGCAACGGGAAGTTGTAGACGATGTAGCTGCGTCCGTCCTCGCGCAGCAGGCCAGGGAGTGTTTTGTTACCCTCGGGTTGGTTGTAGTAAACCAGGGTGTGGTCGCCACGCGTTGGAGTGAGTCCCTCGACTTCCTTGCGGATGATGGGGGGGACCAAGTGCGTGCGCCATGGTCGCCTAACCGGCGGGAAGAAGAATGATGTCAGCAACAGCTGCGCAGGGCTCTTCGGCGCAATTATGTTGATAATCGCCTTAGCGACTTGCGCGTCAAGCCAGTGCTCTGGCGGTAGCTCGTAAACCGTTTCTGTGACGATCTGCTGGTGGTTGAACGAAATTGTAGGCACTTTAAGCCGGTCGGCGGCCCGCCATGAAAAGGCTTCAAAGTCGGTAATGACTAGCTCAGGGGAAATCGCCCGCAGTCTTCCTGCTAACTTCGAAACAATCCGATCCAAGTTGGCGATTGAAGGCCAGTTGGCGATCAACGTCGGGGCCGCCAGAACAGTGTTATTGCGCAAAACAGTCTTGAGCTGGGGTACTTCAACCACAGACTCCCCCCTGGCCTCCAGGATCTCCTTGGCCGTACCACCGCAGCAGAATAGAATCTCATGACCGCGGGCGCGGAGCGCCGCTGAAATCGCAAGGCTGCGCGAAGAATGTCCGCGTCCCTGACCACTTAAGGCATAGACTATTCGTGCCATATTACCCCACTTGCCTCAAAAGGTCCAGCGCATTGTCATGGTGCCCGGCGGGCCCAGCAACGAAAGTGCCAAATCATCGCTCACGTCAAAGTCGAGCAGGTGGGCACTGACGAATGCGTCAAGGATGGACAGTCCATACCAAAAGACGACGCCAAAGTACAAAAGGTCACGGTTGCGGCGCAGGTTGTCCCGTTGGGCACGGATCTGCGGCTCAAGCCGCGCCCGGCGGGATGCGACTTCCTGTGACGACAGATTCTCTTCCAGCGCCAGGCCAAGGCGGCCAAGTAGCTTCGAGTATTCAGCTGCGTATTCTGGAAATACGTGTGTACCATCGCCATTCTTTCGCGCCGTATACAGATACGCGTGCCTGTACAGCAAGTAGCGTCGGTTCACCAAAATGGCACCGCCGGCAAACGCGCCCAAACCGGCGTAAACAAGCGGGAGTTTGAGGTAGTGCCGATTATAAAGCTGTCCCATGCCAGGTATCACAGCGCGCCGCAAAGATTGGGCCGGACGGTCGGTCGCCGTGGAATCCACTTGGGCAAGTGTATCAGAGACAGCGAGCAAAATCAGGATACACGCTAGCAGGCGGTGCCTGAGGCTAGCCTCGCGTCCCCATGAGAAGATCCAGCATCCGCGCGAGATCGTCGGTAGAGTAGTAGTGGAGTTCAACCTTGCCTTTGCCAGACGCGTCGCACGTAAGTTTCACCTTTGTACCGTAACGCGATCGCAAAGATTTCTCGAACTCCTGTACCTGCAGTGACTGCCGTGTGGGCAGCACAGGCTCACGCGGCTTTCTGATTCGTTGCGTAAGCTGCTGTACGTGCGATTCCACCTGGCGCACAGACAGATTCTTGCGCAGGATATTCTCAAAGAGCCGCAGCTGCGATTCCGCATCGCTCAGTCCCAATAAGGCCCGAGCGTGGCCGACAGAGAGGGTGCGCTCGCGCAGCGCAATCTGAATGCGCGGGGGAAGTCGAAGCAGGCGAAGGAAATTTGTCACCGTTGACCGGGTCTTGCCGACCCGTCTGGCTACCTGTGCCTGCTGCAACCCGCACTCCTCGATCAGTCGCTGATAGCCGAGCGCCAATTCAATCGGGTTGAGCTGCTCACGCTGAACGTTTTCAACAAGCGCCATCTCCAGCATCTCCTCTGCACTGGTCACGCGTACGAAAGCCGGCACGGTGCGCAGTCCCACCCGGCGCGCCGCCCGGAGGCGACGTTCACCGGCGATGACTTCGAAGCGGTCGTTCCCTACTGCCCTGACTGTGATGGGCTGGATGATGCCAAGCTCCTCAATGGATTGGGCCAGCCCATTGAGCGCGTCGTCATCGAAGGTCTGGCGAGGCTGATACGGGTTAGGGGTGATTCTGTCAATCCGAACCTCAAAGATTCCCCCGGCTACCTGGCGCAGGCCAGCCTGCACATCAAGGGGATCGTCGGAAGGCAACAGCGAGTCCAGCCCGCGGCCAAGGGCAACCTTTTTTCGTGCCATAGCGCCTTCCTATACTGCCCACGAAGGATAGCTATCCGCTATACGAAGTGCCACCCCGAGTCGATGACGCGGAGAATTTATGAAGCACGCCGCTACTGGAGACCGTGGTCGGCGGTGACTCAAGTTTGGTCGGCCGACGCCGAAGGTAAGCCGCATTCTTGGCCAAGACCTCCTTGGCCAACGCGAAGTGGTTCTTGGCGCCAGCGCAGGTGCCGTCAAACATCAGCACGGGCTGTCCAAAGCTTGGTGCCTCTGCTACGCGCACATTGCGCTGTGCAATAGTCCTAAATACGTACGGATCAAAGTAGCGCTTAACCTCGGCCGCTACCTGTTTGGACAGCCGTAGGCGGGCATCGTACAGCGTCAGCAGTACACCCTCGATGTCCAAGTTGGGATTGAAGCTCCTTCTCAGCTTCTTTACCGTGCTGAGGAGCTGTCCCAGCCCTTCGAGGGCGAAGTACTCGGCTTGCACTGGGATCAGAACGGAGTCCGCGGCGGTCAAGGCATTCAGCGTCAAAAGGCCCAGGGAAGGGGGGCAATCAATGATGACGAAGTCATACCGGCTTTTGGTGTCGCCAAGGGCACGCGCAAGCCTGCGCTCGCGGGAAGTCAGATTGAGAAGTTCGATTTCAGCACCAACCAGGTTCATGCTACCCGGCAACAGGTGCAGGTTGGGGACCGCCGTTTGGCGGATGGCGTCCCGGGCCGGTATCTTGCCTATGACGACCTCATAGCTGGAGTGGGCCAAAGTTCGTGGATCAAAGCCGAGTCCCGAGGTGCAGTTGGCCTGGGGATCCATGTCTACCACTAGGATGGGGTGCTCCATCACCGCCAATGATGCGGCAAGATTGATGGCTGTGGTGGTCTTTCCCACACCACCCTTCTGGTTGGCTATCGCAATTGTCTTTGCCATAAGCGAAGGGTCTCAGGCCACTTACGCGGACGCATGCAGCGTGTAGCCGCATAGCTCACTGCGAACAAACCATCAAGTTTCCCAAAAAGAAAGCGTAAATGAATGGCGCAAGGGCGGAGCCTTGCGTTGCGACGATGAGCAGGCTCAAGAACAGGAGCACGAACGCAATCGGAATCAACCAGTACTTCTTCCGCACGCGCAAGAATCGCAAGAACTCGATAAGGATATCCAGCTTGCTCACAGCGCATGCTACCGGCTTTCCGGTTTTTACGCTCGCTATCCAGATTATGTTCCGCGCGTCTACAACGTTGTGCGCGCTGTAACCCGTCGGACACCTTTTCGTAGCAACTCATTAGGCACAACTGACGGGTCTGTTCCAATTGCACGTAGCTAAGGTATTCGTAGAGTTCTGGGAGGGACTGGCAATTGCCGGTCGGTCGATGTTCGCGCACAAGCTGCGTAGCTCCCTGACGATGCTGGGCATTGTCATCGGCATCGTCACCGTAACCAGCATGTTCACGATCATCAATGGGCTGGAGCGCAGTTTCGAGAATTCGCTCTCCATGCTGGGCACAAATGTCCTGTACGTGCAAAGGTCCGGGTGGTTTATGTCGGAAGCAGACTGGATCAAGGCACGCAATCGCCCTAGAATCACGAAGGACCTGGTGAACGATATCCGGGCCCAAGCCAAGTACGCGAGCGCGGTAGCACCGACTGTGAGCTCAAGTCGACCGGTTCGCTACCGTGACCGGGCGCTGTATGGCATCAGAATTGAGGGCTCTACGCCCGAAGTCACCAGGATTGACGAAATAGATCTCGAGGCAGGGCGTTGGTATTCCGAAGCCGAGCTTCATGCGGCACGGCCGGTGGCGGTCCTAGGCGCGGAGGTCGCGGAAGAATTGTTTCCCAGCGAGCGAGCGTTGGGCAAGCGAATTCGAATCGGGCACACGCGATTCGAGGTGATTGGGGTTCTGAAGCGGCAGGGCAAGTTCATGGGCCTTTTCTCCTTTGATGACCAGGTACAGATTCCGCTGAGCACATTTGAGCGCATCTTTGGGCGGTACCGGAGCGTCACCATAGAGGTCAAGGCCGCATCCGCCAATGTAGTGCACCTGGCGGAAGACGAGCTCACCGGCATCTTGCGCGCGGCCCGTGGCGTTGATGCCACAGAAGAGAACAACTTTTCCATCAACAAATCTCAAGCGTTTAGGGACCAGATAGGCGACGTGAAGGCCACCATTTACGCCATTGGCATCTTTCTGACTGGCCTGGCACTGGTCGTCGGTGGCATTGGTGTTATGAACATCATGTTCGTATCGGTGAAGGAGCGAACCAGGGAGATAGGTATCAGGAAAGCTGTTGGGGCACCTCGTCGTGCCATCCTGATGCAGTTCCTGACTGAGGCCATTGGCGTATGCGTCGGAGCAGGCATCATCGGCGTAGCCATCTCCGCCGGTGCCACATTGGTCATCAGCCAGTTTGTACCGGCCTACCTGGCACCGGGAACAGTGATTCTGGCATTTGGCATATGCGTCGGTGTCGGCATCACCTTCGGCATCGTGCCCGCATGGAATGCAGCGCGACTCAATCCCATTGACGCGCTGCGATACAGCTGAGCCATGATAAACCTGGAGTTTGTACGACTGGCCTGGGAGTCGGTGCGCAGCCACAAGTTGCGGAGCGCGCTGACACTCTTGGGGATGGTAATCGGCGTGTTCGCAATTATCGTCGCGGTGACGGCCGTTGAGGTCATCAAATCCAGTGCCACCGGCACCGTAGAGTCGTTCGGTGCTACCACCTTTACTGTCTCCAGCAGGCACGGATTTCAGCAGCGTGGAGGTAGATGGCGTCCGAGGCGAAACCTGACCTATGACGAGGCCGAACGGCTGGCCAAGTTAGCCGAGCTTCCAATTGGGATCAGCCCGGAAATGAGGAGGGGTTCTGGGGTCGAGGCACGCGCCGCTGGCCTGAAGACCGAGCCATCTGTGATGTTCCTGGGATCGAATGAATTCTGGCTTGGCAGCTACGGGTTTGACATGTCCGAGGGCCGGTTTCTGGGAGAACAGGATGTGCATTTGGCCAGGCCGGTAGCGGTCATCGGCGCCGATGTGGAAGATGAGCTCTTTCCCAACGAGAAGGCCATCGGCAAGGACATTGTCATTGATGGCTACCGATACAGCGTCATCGGGGTGATGGCGGAAAAAGGTGACGCGTTCGGTCAAAATGTCGATATGATTGCGCTGGTGCCTATCACGCGCATGATCAACCTGTACAGCGCGGCTCGGCGCGACATCGATATCGCCGTGCGCGCGCCCAGCATGCAGGACCTGGAGGCAACCATGGATGAGACCATAGGCATCCTGCGTGTGATCCGAGGCGTTGGGCCGGGCGAAGAAAACGACTTCGAGGCCGAAAGCAACCAAAGCATTGTTGAACAGATTGGTCAGTTTACCGGCAAGATTGCGCTGGGCGGCGCGGCGGTAGGTCTGATCACGCTCTTTGCGGCCGGCATCGGTATCATGAACATCATGTTGGTATCGGTGACCGAGCGCACGCGTGAAATTGGGGTTCGCAAGGCGGTAGGCGCGCGCCGCCGCGATGTGCTGCAACAGTTTCTGTATGAAGCCATCTTTCTATGCCAGATTGGCGGGATCATCGGGATCATGGCGGGCGCTGCGGGGGGCAACCTCCTGGGCTTCGTGTTTAAGACCTCGTTTGTTTTCCCGTGGATGTGGGCAATTGGGGCAACGCTGGCGGTTACCGGGATCGCTATCGTCTTTGGCGTATACCCTGCTTCCAAGGCGGCGCGGCTTGACCCTATTGAGGCGTTGCGTCACGAATAGGACGCAAAGCTACCGGTGACCCGCCTTTCCCAGAACGATAAAGCAGCGAGCACATAAGTAGGCCCGAAGTAGGCTGTCACGGATGCGGGCCGCGTGGCATTTGCAGTCAGGCGAGCCCGAGAGGCTAATTCAAGTGCGCTGATCCCATGGGAGTCGTTGCTCCTGAGTCCTGCATGCATGGCCTCGTGAACAGGCTGTCGTTCTTTCCTATATTTCGCGATCATTAGCTTGGAAGCTGCGTTTCAGGCGAGGATCATGCGTTGTGCAGCGGTCCTGTAGCCATAGCCCCGGCGCTTTATCACCGAGAATTAGCCAGCCTAGTCGTGACGCGGTTTCTTGTAGAGCTCTCGGAAGCCCTTCATATTGCGGTCCGATCACTTATGTCGCAGAAGTTGCGCAGTCTACTGACGATGCTGGGCATCGTCATAGGCATTGTTACCGTGACCGCGATGTTTACGATCATAACCGGGTTGGAGCAGGAGTTTGAGGACTCGCTTGCGATGTTGGGTACCAATGTCCTTTATGTCGAAAAGGAATCTTGGTTTAAGTCCCCCAGCGAGGAAAGGAAGCAGCGGAACCGGCCCAGAATTGAATTGGGACTGGCCGACGACATCAGAAGCCAGGCCAAATACGTAGCTGCAGTGGCGCCCACCGTACAGACGGTCCGGCCCGTCAAGTACCGCAGTAGGACGTTATACGGCATTTACACGCAGGGCTCCACCGCGGAGATCACCCGCGTTATGGATGTCGATCTGGATTCGGGCCGCTGGTACACGGAGCTTGAAAACCAGACGGGTAAGCCCGTGGTCGTCATTGGGGCCCATGTTGCCGAAGAACTCTTTCCCAATGAGCAGCCGCTTGGCAAGCGAGTTCGCATAGGAGGCAACCGCTTTGAGGTCATAGGTGTTATGGCGCAGCAAGGCAAGTTCATGGGCATGTTTTCGTTTGACGATCAGGTTCAGTTGCCGCTGAGAACCTTCACGAAATTCTTTGGCCGCTTCCGAAGCGCAAGGATAGAAATCAGGGCAGCGTCTGCCGAAGTGCTTGATAAGGCAGAGGATGAGGTAACTGGCATTGTTCGTGCAGCGCGCGGCGTTGACGCCATGGAGGAAAGCAATTTTGCTATCAACCGAACACAGATGTTCGAAGAAGTCGTCGGGCAGATCAAAGGCATCACATACGCCATCGGCATCTTTCTTACAAGTCTCGCGCTCCTAGTAGGGGGCATTGGTGTGATGAACATCATGTTTGTATCGGTGAAGGAGCGCACGAAAGAGATTGGCATCCGTAAGGCAGTCGGCGCGAAGCGGCGCGCAATTATGACCCAGTTTCTGCTGGAGGCCGTGGGTGTCTGCCTCTTTGCGGGCCTGATCGGCGTAGGGGTTGCTGCAGGTGTGACAGAGCTTATTGCTCGCTACATACCGGCGGTACTGGCACCCGGAACCATCGGGCTGGCCTTTGGCATCTGCGTCGGCGTCGGGATCATCTTTGGCCTTGTGCCCGCGTGGAATGCTGCCCGTCAGAGTCCTATTGATGCACTCCGCTACGGCTAGAGGCCATGATCAAATTTGAATTCATTCGGTTGGCATGGGAAACCGTGCGCAGTCACAAGCTCCGTTCGGCGCTCACGCTGCTGGGCATGGTAATTGGGGTCTTTGCCATCATAGTGGCGGTAACCGCTGTTGAGGTCATCAAATCCAGTGCCACCACTGCGGTAGAATCCTTTGGGTCAACGACCTATTCGGTTGAACGCAGGGATACTTTTTCGCGAAGCGGCACCGGCGTCCGTGGCCGCCAGCGGCTTACCTACAGGCAGATGGAGCAGCTTGCCCAGCGCAGCGTATTGCCTGCGGCCGTGAGTGCTTCCATGGGAGGATGGATGGTTGAGGCACGGTATCGTAACAAGGAGACTGATCCGGTAGTGATTTTCATCGGATCAAACCAGCATTTTCTGGGCAACAATGGCTTCGAAATGTCTCAGGGGCGGTTTCTGACGGAACAGGATGTTCATCTCTCGCGCCCTGTGGCCGTGATAGGCTATGACTTGGCTGACGAGCTGTTTCCGACCGAAACGCCCATCGGCAAGGATGTCATCCTGAGTGGCAACCGATACCAGGTTGTAGGTGTGCTTGAAGAAAAGGGAGAGGTGTTTGGCCAGAACTTTGACATGCTGTCAATCGTGCCAATTACGCGCATGATCATGCTGTATGGCGGCTCCAATTGGGACGTGCAAATCAAAGTCCGCGCTGTCAACATGCAAATGCTGGATGCAACCATGGAGGAATCCATTGGCCTGTTGCGCGTCATCCGGCGCGTCAAACCGGGTGAAGAAAATAATTTCGAAATCGTCAGCAACGAAGGCATTGTCGGCGAGATTACCAAGTTTACCAACAGCATTGCCAAGGGCGGGGCTGCAATAGGCCTGATCACGCTCTTGGCCGCTGGCATTGGAATCATGAATATTATGCTGGTTTCTGTGACGGAGCGCACACGCGAAATTGGCATACGAAAGGCAGTAGGTGCCCGCAGGCGAGACGTCTTGCGCCAGTTTCTCTACGAGGCGATGTTTCTGTGCCAGATTGGGGGGATCATCGGAATCCTGGCGGGTGCCGGAGGTGGCAACTTGGTGGGGTATTTTGCCAAGACACCATTTGTCTTTCCGTGGCTTTGGGCTCTTGTGGCCGTAGGTGGCGTAACTGGCATCGCGCTGATCTTCGGAGTGTACCCAGCCTACAAGGCAGCAGGGCTTGATCCTATTGAGGCGCTACGGCACGAATAGCGCCCATGGGACAGGATGCTGCCAAAAAAGCCGCGGGTGAGGCTGCGGCGATGCTGGTCGAGGACGGACAGCGCATCGGACTGGGGACCGGTTCTACTACGGCATTCGCTGTAGCAGCACTCGGGCGAAGGATTCGCGACGAAGGGCTTCAGATCGTAGGGACACCGACGTCCAGTGCTGCGGAGCGACTGGCGCGCGAGCATCATATTCCCCTTATCGGGCTGGAAGACATTCAGCGTCTTGACATTGCCTTGGATGGGGCTGATGAGGTTGACCCGGAGGGCAATCTCATCAAAGGGCGCGGCGCAGCACACACGCGCGAAAAGGTTGTCGCGGCCCTAGCCACACGTTTCGTCGTGCTAATTGATGCCTCCAAGCGCGTTTCAAGGCTTGGCATCCACATGCCCGTGCCAGTGGAGGTCTTGCCGATGGCCGTGGGCCCGGTCATGCGTGCGCTTTCCGGGCTCGGTGGACGCCCGGAATTGCGCATGGGTGTACGCAAAGACGGACCGGTGGTGACGGATCAGGGACTCTGGATTGTTGATGCTTTCTTCCAGCAGATCAGTGACCCGTCTGCACTGGATGTGGCACTGCTGCGCACCCCGGGTGTGCTTGACCATGGCCTCTTTGTAGGTATGGCCACCGATGTGCTCATGGGAACGATGGATGGCGGCTGCGAGCACCACGCGTGGTAGCTGACCCGGCCGGTTAGCCACAAGAAAAAGCGCCCTGCAGCCATGTGGCTACAGGGCGATTTTGCGCAGTTGGTGCGCGCTATCGCAGCCTAAACTGAATAAAAACGGTCATCTGGACCTTTACCGCTTTGCCCCGCTGACGTCCGGGTGTGAATTTAGCCTGGCTAATCACGCGGAGGGCTTCTTGGTCACAGCCTGCCCCGATGCCGCGGACCACCGCGGCATCGGACACGTTGCCCTGCTTGTCAACGACAAACTGGACGAATACTCTGCCTTCAACGCCAGCCTTACGGGCGATTTCAGGGTACTTGAGATTGGTCTGCAACGCAGCGGGCCCGCCGATGAGCGCGGGTTGCTCCTCTACGACCGTGAAGATCTCAGGCTCCGGCTCTTCTTCCTCTTCCTCGGCTAGTGGCGGAGGCGGCAGGGCCGAAAGCGGCTCATCAATGTCTAGCGAAGCGTCAAGGTCCAGATCGTCGTCTTCTAGGACCTGGTCATTGGGCACCTCAACAGGTACGGGCGGGCGCGGCGGTGGCGGCGGCTTCTGGATCTGCTTAGTTTGCAGGATCTCTTCCATCTGCACCACCTCTTGGTCGAGCTGCTCGAGATTCATCGTGTCGCCACGATCGAGATTGGCGCTAAAGGCGAAGACGAGGAGCAAAAGAGCGATAGCCATGCCGACCTGAACGGACATGCCGTACCACTGCCGAAGGTCAGCCATAGGAGATTTACGCAATGCCATGATGGTTCACAATAGGTTGGTTAGACGCTAACGTGTAGAAGATAGTGCACTAGACGACACGGTGGGAAGGTTTTGTGCGCTCTCTACTATCATTAGAACACGTTCGCACAGAAAAGTTGCGCCCCATCCAAAAATTGCGGCGTAGCCGTTGCGTTGCGAGCGATGACATCTACACTCTTGTAGGGCTGGGTTGTCCAGCTGCACATCCAAGCGTGAGTCCAAGCTGGCGCGAATCAGCGCTGGCTGCGCTACCGAGTTGCCGCTGATGCCATCCACCGACTGGTTTCGGAGTCCTTCCATACTCTGTGGCAAGGGCGTGGGCGAACTCTGTTCGCTTGCTGTCTGCTACCGGCCACTCGCTGGGGAGGGGATCGGCTTTTTCGAACATGATTGCCGGGTAGGCTTTGACGCTAGCTTTGCTCTTAGCTTGCGCCCGTTGGCCTATTCTGCGTGTTTGCCCAGCCGATGCATCCGGGCTGGCACATTCCGGCTTATGCAACGATGTGAAGAGCAGGCCTGCAGCAATCCTCATCCTAAGGTAGGGACCGGCATTTGAGGTCTTGCGGGGGAGATCCGCTGACTAGCTATGACATCTCAGGACCGATCGCGGTGGACTGGTCGCGCAGCCAAGGGAAGGCGAGGCTATTGCACCATTCTCATTTAGAAACGGAGCCCATATCCGCGCCCAAGCTTAAACTGGATCGGGATAGCAATTCTAACCTTTACCGGCACACCATCCTTTTGTTGTCCAGGAATGAACCTAGCCAAGCGTATTACACGCAGTGCTTCCTCGTCACACCCACCGCCAATGCCCTGCTCAATCTTAGGATTCACGACATTGCCTTGCTCGTCTACGACGAATGAGACAAGTACCTCCCCTTCAGTGCCAGCCCTTCGTGCGCTTTCCGGGTAATTGATTTGGCGAGACAGTGCGCGGAGGCCACCAACTAGTCTTGGCAGCTGGTCAAGTATGCGAAATTCCTGCGGGGCTGCGTCACCAGCTCCGCTATCCGACGGTTCTGCTGGCTCACTTGACTCGCTGAGCTTGAACGGTATCGGGAGAGTCATCCGGACCTTGACTGCTTTTCCATCCTGACGGCCAGGCGTGAACTAGGCCTGTAACACCACCCGTAGGGCTTCTGCGTCAAGCCCTGCCCCGAGCCCAAGTGATACTTTGGCATCGGACACGTTGCCCTGCTGGTCAACGACAATGTCCAGTAACACTTTTCCTTCAACGCCAGCCTCCCATGCCGTATCAGGAATCTTGATTTGGCCTGCCAGCGCGCCCAGGCCGCCGATAGGCTGAGGCAGCTCCTCCACGGCCAAATAGACTAGCGAGTCCCCTTTCTGCATGCTGAGCACCTGGGTTTCGGCGATTCCAAGGCTACCGCACCCAGTTTCAAGGGCCAGGATACAGACCAGGGCGGCGACGACCGACAACAGGAAGTACGGGCGGAAATTTGCCTTCGAGGCGCCAGTGAGCACGGGATCTTTGCGTCGAGTCATGATGCAAGTGCACAGGTGGGGTTGACGCCGGTCGGGTAGGGTTACGGGCGCTGCCTCAGGATAGCCGCGCCCGGTAAGCTATTCTAGTGCTTGCCCGAAAAATGCCTGATCGGCTCTGCAGACCGGCAGTCTTGGGCGCATAGGGCGGATGTACGGGCGCGTGCGGCGGAAAATCGGGCATTTTGGAGTGTCGAGCGGCTGTTTTCGGGGCAGTTTCCCCAACGGCTGCCTGCGTTGTTTTAGCGAATGTTGCGCCGTTTTCCGATCTTAGTACCGTTATTGGCGTGATTAGTACGCTTCTGCCCCAACATTCGCCCGATTTACTGCCATGCGCGCGATCTTTGAGCCACAGTTTGAGCTTGGGCACACGCCCATTGGAGAGATCAGCTTTGACGCTCGGTCCAGAGACGATATTCCGGCCGTGCTCCGTGGACTGCAGGACATCTTCACGCACCGCGAGACCCGCGAGCGGGTGTTCGCGATTCTGCGGGAGCAGTTAGGCGCGAAGGTCAATTTGCGGCGTGGTTGCCCCGGGCTGTGTCTGTGGCGGATCTTCGTGCTGGGCACGCTGCAGAAGGCGCTTGACTGCGACTTCGACCGTCTGGTGGAATTGGCGAACTTTCACACGGCGCTGCGCCAGATGCTGGGGCATGCAGATTTTGGAGATAAGCACCAGTATCGCCTGCAGACCGTTATTGACAACGTGAGTCTGCTTACCGAGGAAGCGCTGCGGCAGATCAATGCGGTGGTGGTGGCCCGTGGGCATCAGCTGTTGAAGCACAGGTCATCGGATCCGCTTCACTGCCGGGCCGACTCAGCGGTTGCAAAGACCCATGTGGAGTGGCCCACCGATGCACGTTTGCTGTGGGATGCGCTGCGCCGTCTGATCAGGAAGCTGGCACGTCTGTGCCAAAAGCATGCGATAGCGGGCTGGTGCAAGTCGCAGGCCTGGATCAAGAAAATGGAGCGCGCCTTTTATCGCGTGCGCACTTCCCGGCAGTGGCGCAGCATGTCGAAAGTGGCAAACTACCTGGCACTTTGCCGCACTATCGTGTCGAAGGCAGCGGCCACGCAGGCGATATTGAGGCAAAACGATGTTGAAAGCGCGGAGGTGTCGTGGTATTTGCGGACTGGAGAGCAACTGATAGACCAGGTGTCGCGCCGTTTGATCCAGGGCGAGAAGATTCCGCACGGCCAGAAGCTTTTCTCCGTGCACGAGCCCCACACGCGCTGGATCAACAAAGGGAAAGCGGGCGTGATGGCAGAGTTGGTGCGCCAGGCTAACTGGCCGGATATAGCGGGTGAAAGTCCCGTGTTATGAAACTGAAACCAGGTACATATCTCCGCGAGCCGTGCGTGGCCACCCGTGAGGGTGGGCGCGAAGCGTCGGTAGCGGTGCGTGTGGCCAGGGTTATTGAGCACCGAAAAACATGTAATCTGGGTCGCCGAGGCTTTCAGCTCGGTCGAAGGCAACATGTTCGTCATCGCTATGGTGAGACGGCGGACAGGCCCACGGTGTCCGGGACCCATGGACGCATGTACATATCCTGCTGGGACCTGGGAGGTCTTCAACTCGCCCCGCGGTCGTGCGGGGCCGCAAAGGAAAGGCGCTTGCGCCGTAACCGGAGATGCACGAGTTGAAGAAGTCAGATGATCCCATACGAGCGATGAGCGCTGCGAACAAAGGAGCGAACGCTCCGGCGGAGTGGCGGGAGCGAAGGGGATCACCCAAGGGGAAACCGCGAGGTCCTCACACGCACCATGCGCAGAAATGGGCGCGCGTGTCCCAGGGGACTGAGCGGTTACGGGAGTTCGTGAAGCGAAACTCACAGGAACGTCTCACGACGCTACTGCACCACATCAATGTAGAGTCACTCCAGACGGCTTTCCTCGCGCTTAAGCGCGATGCAGCCCCCGGCGTGGACGGCATGACGTGGAAGGCGTACGCGGAAGGACTGGAAGTCCGTCTGGCAGATCTTTGCCGGCGCGTACATAGCGGTGCGTATCGGGCGACCCCGTCCAGGCGGGTAGAGATACCCAAGCCGGACGGCGGTACACGACCGCTCGGCATTGCAGCATTGGAGGACAAGATCGTCCAGATGGCCGTGGTGAAATGCATCCTGACGCCGATTTACGAGGCGGAGTTTCGCGGTTTCAGTTATGGGTTCAGGCCGAAGCGCAGCGCGCACAACGCGCTGGACGCCTTGGCCTTTGTGATTGAGCGTCGCAAGGTCAACTACACTGTGGACGCCGACATACGCAAGTTCTTTGACACGGTAGACCAGGGGTGGTTAATCCGCTTCTTGGAGCATCGTATCGGGGATAAGCGCGTGATACGGCTGATCATTAAATGGTTGAATGCGGGAGTGATGGTAGAGGGTGTACGGCAGGACAGCGAAGTGGGCACGCCGCAAGGCGCGGTCATCTCCCCGATTCTGGCCAACATCTATCTCCATTACGTGCTAGACCTGTGGGTTCAGAAGTGGCGCCAATCACGTCGGTGTGAGGGGGAGGTATACATCGTCCGCTATGCGGACGATTTCGTGGTGTGTTTCCAGTACAGAAGGGAGGCAACGCGTTTCATGCGTGAACTGCAAGCTCGACTCGAGAAGTTTGGGCTGAGTTTGCATCCTGGCAAAACACGCCTGTTAGCATTTGGGCGTCTCGCCGAGGAAGACCGCAAGAGACGAGGTGAAGGCCGACCAGAGACGTTCGATTTCTTGGGTTTCACGCATTATTGCCGTAGAACTCGAAAAGGACGCTTTGGCTTGGGTCGTAAACCGATTGCCAAACGGATGGTCCGCTTTCTGAAGCGGGTGAAGGAGCAATTGATCCGGCGAAGGCACCGAAAGGTGCGTGAAACGGGCCAATGGTTGGGGCAGGTGCTTAATGGTTGACTGAACTACTATGCCGTACCGACGAGTTTCCCCTACCTCCAGCGCTGTTGTAGGCGGCTCCACTGGATCTGGATGCGCGTCCTGCGGCGGCGATCTCAGAGGGATCGTACGTCGCGGAAAGATATGGACATGCTCACTGCGACTTACTGGCCGAAGCTTGCAATTCGACACCCATGGCCGGATGCACGGTTTACCGTCACGCGCGCCAGCGCAACCCGAGGGAGGAGCCGGATGCGTTAGCGCGCACGTCCGGATCTGTACGGGGGGCTCGGGGAGACTCGGGTCCCTACCGTGCTGGGGTACCGGTCTGCGTGCTGGAGGATCAGCATCAATTCATTCTGCGCCACTACGTGCAACACGAAGGCGGTGACCAGGACATGATCGTGCCGTTCCTTGCAGAGGCGAAGCGGCGCTATCCGGCGCTGGCATCATGCAGTATGGACAAGGGGTTTTACACGCCAGAGAATCGCGAGCAGCTTGACAAGTTGTTGGACCTGAACGTGATGCCCCGGAAGGGGCGGCACCGTAAAGCGGACCGCGAACGGGAGACCCATCTGGACTTCGTGGCAGCCCGGCGTCAACACCCGGCCGTAGAGTCGGCGATCAATAACCTCCATCACCGGGGCATGTCACTAGTGCGCACCCACGGCAAGGCCGGCTTCGACAGGACGCTGGCACTGGTAGTGGTGGCCACCAATGTGCACCGCATAGGTCAGGTTCTGAAGCAGAAGGAAGCGCGCCGACGAAAGTGGCGCCAGACTCGCAGTAGGGCGCAATAGGGCCCTACCAGCGCCGCCACCGGAGCAAGCCAGACTCCTTGCAATGGGGAGAGCGCAAACCTATATCGTGTTTGTAGTGCAATGGCATGAAAAGCTGGCTGAAGGCCGCGGCTTTGTGCCAAATCCACTCATATTCGGGGGCTGCGCGCCTTGCGCACACCCCTGACCGCGACTACAGGCTTACCGCCCACCCACAATCTGCCCGCAAATTGCTCCCAATAGGCCTTTTTCGGGCAATCACTATTCTATGGAAGTTTTATAACGAATGATCAGAAAAGTTACAGCCTTACGGCCAAAAGGCCATGCCGCCATTCGGTTCAGCGCATTCAAAAATACCGAACTGGGTCGAAAGGCTCAATTTGGCCATTGTTGCCAATTCGTCCTAACATCCGACCTAAGCTGTGCGAGAGTTCCCATTCGCAGGAATGCCCAATGCCTCCCATAGCTACGGGCCGTTGACGCTGACTTTCTCATCGACAGCAAGGGTGATCCTCACCTCGGCTTGAAAGCGGGCCGCTTTGCAGCGACACGGCTATCTGATCTTTTCTACCCATATGGTAGGGCCCGCCACCGACTATCCTGTACAGCATGTCAACGTCCCTGGCGGGGTTCTCAACTCCCGGCCTTGAGCGGCTATCTGCCTACCGCCACCGCGTACACGCTCGGCAGTTGTGTCGCCGCGCTGCCGATCATCATGAAGCCCGTGCATCCTGCTCCCAATAGTTCCAACGGCAGGGTCGCGACAATAATATGCATCAAGCGGCAGTGGAGGGATTTCTTGCGCGAGTCGCTGCGCGTACTCAAGGTGATGGGCGCCTTCTGCTGCCCAAAGCGAAGAGGGCAGCCCACCCTTTGCCACGATGCGGTTCCTGGTGCCGGCGCTATTTGAGCTTAAACTTAATTGTTATTCGCATACTAGTTCTGACCGGCATTCCTTTGTCCTGTCCAGGGACGAACTTAGCCAAGCTTACCACGCGCAAGGCTTCCTCGTCACACCCACCACCAATGCCCTGCGCAATTTTAGGATTCACGACATTGCCTTGTTCATCTACCTCGAACGTGACGATCACATCTCCTTGAATGCGAGCCTTTCTTGCGCTCTCCGGGTAATGGATAAGGGCTTGTATTTGACGAGCGCCACCGACTAGTTCCGGCTTCTGGTCCACAAAGCGAAATTCCTGCGGGGCTGCGTCTCCAGCACCGCTATCCGACGGTTCTGCTGGCTCACTTGACTCGCTGAGCTTGAACAATATCGGGAGAGTCATCCGGACCTTTACCGCTTTTCCATCCTGACGGCCTGGCGTGAACTTGGCCTGTAACACCACGCGCAGAATTTCTTCGTCAAGACCTGCCCCGAGCCCACGTAATACTTTGGCATCGGACACGTTTCCCTGCGCGTCAACGACAATGTCTACGAATACTTTTCCTTCAACGCCTTCCTTACGAGCCGTGTCAGGAATCTTGATCTGGCTTGCCACCGCGCTAAGGCCGCCGATAGGCTGAGGCATCTCCTGCACGGCCAAATAGACTAGCGAGTCCCCTTTCTGCGTGCTAAGCACCTGGGCTTTGGCGATTCCAAGGCTATCACACCCTGTTTCAATGGCCAGGATACAGACCAGGGCGGCGGCGACTGGCAACAGGAAGTACGGGCGGAAATTTGCCTTCGAGGCGCCAGTGAGCACGGGATCTTTGCGTCGAGTCATGATGCAAGTGCACAGGTGGGGTAGACGCCGGTCGGGTAGGGTTACGGGCGCTGCCCCAGGATAGCCGTGCCCGGTAAGCCATTCTATGGAAGTTTCACAACGAATGATCAGAAAAGTTGCAGCCTTACGGCCGAAAGGCCATGCCGCCATTCGGATCAGCCCATTCAAAAATACTGAAAAGGGTTGAAAGGCTGATTCTGGCCATAGTTGCCAATTCGTCCTAATATTCGGGCTTGAGCTGCTCGAAGGTTCCCATTCGCAGGAATGCGCAATGCCTCCCTTTGCTACGGGGGCGATGACGCTGACTTCCTCATGAACAACAAGGACGATACTCACCTTCCTGGCTTGAAAGCGGGCCGCTTTGCAGCGACACAGCAATCTGATCTTTTCTATCCACGTGGTGGCACGCACCACCGACTAGCCTGGGCAGCATGTCCACGTCCCTGGCGGTCCTCAACTCCGGGCTTTGAGCGGCTATCTGCTTACTGCCACGGTGTGCCCGCTCGGCAGTTGCGCCGCTGCGCTGCCGGTCATCATCAGGCCAGTGCCCCTGCTGCCACCAATGCCGACGGCAGGGTCGCGACAATATCTCACATCAAGCGGCATTGGAGGGATTTATTGCGCGAGTCGGTGTGCGAACTCAAGGTGATGCGCACCGTCTTCTGCCCGAAGAGAAGAGGGCAGCCCACCCTTTGCCACGACGCGGTTCCTGGCGCCGGCGCTATTCGAGCTTGAATTGGATCGGGATTGTTATGCGACGTCTGACCGGCTCACCTTCTTGTTGTTCTGGAACGAATTTAGCCAACTGTGCCACGCGCAGGGCTTCCTCGTCACACCCACCGCCAATGCCGCGCACAACCTCAGGACTCTCGACATTGCCTTGCTCGTCTACGACGAATGAGACAAACACCCTTCCTTCAATGCCAGCCTTTCTTGCGATTTCCGGGTAGTTGATCTGGCTTGACAGTGCCCTTAGGCCACCGATTAATTCCGGCGTCGATTCTACAACGCGAAACACCGGCAGGGCTGTGTTTCCAGCGCCACCGTCCGACGCTGCTGCTGGCGTACTTGACTCATCGAGCTTGAATTGAATCGGGAGAGGCATCCGGACTTTAACTGCTTCTCCATCTTGGCGTCCAGGCTTGAACTTAGCCTGGCTCGCCACGCGCAAGGCTTCCTGGTCGAGGCCAGCTCCGATGCCACGGCTCACACTGGCATCGGACACGTTGCCCTGCTCGTCAACGACAAGGTTTACGACTACTCTGCCTTCAACGCCAGCCTTACGGGCGATTCCAGGATACTTGATCTGGCTTGCCACCGCGCTAAGGCCGCCGACAAGCCGAGGCATCTCGTCCGCAACCATATAGATATTCGAGTCTACCTGAGCTTCTTTATCAGAGACTCCCAAGCTATCACACCCTGTCTTAACTGCCAGAATACAGACTAGAACGGCGGCGACCGATAGCAGGAAGTAGGGACGGGTATGCGCCTTCGAGGCGTCAGAGAGCTCGGAATCTTTCCGTAGAGTCATGATGATACAGTTCAGGTTGGTTAGGCGCTAGCCACGTAGGAATTCGGGCACAGCCACAGGACAGCCGCGCCCGGCAAGCCCTTTCTTTAGAGGATAGATGACGAACTACCAGAAAAGTTGCCGCCTTGAGGCAATTAGTCAGTGCCGCAATTCACTGCTGTTCGTATGATAGAGCCAGCACTGGGTCGGAAGGCAAACTCGAAACCTCTACCGCCTTTCCTCCCTTGATACACGGGCTTGGCCTGCGCGAGGCTTTCCACGCGTTCGGATTCCCGCTCGCAGAAACCCGCAATGCCACGTATTACAGCGTCGCCGTTGCACTGCTCTCCTCCCTACCGTGTCCCAAGACGCGTTGTTCCAAAGTCGCCTGGGTAATTGATCTGTGCTAGCAGGTTGAGCCAGACACCGACTGCTTTGCAATGCACGCCAACGTACTCGGAGGCTACCTACCTCCCGGCCCTGCGCGGCTATCGGTCTACTTGTTCGTTGTACATGCTGGGCAGATGTGCCGCCCGGTGCAGGCCCGCGCCGGGTCTTGCTGCAACTAGAACGATTGCCAGCGGCAGGGTTGCAGCGAAATTGATCAAGAAGAGGAAAGCGGGCTCCCGACTCGAGTCGATAGGCAGGATGATGCGTGCCATCGTCTGCAGAATGCGATGAGGGCAACCACCTGATGCCGTCGAGCGGTTTCTGGTACCGGGGCTATTCGATCTTAGACTGGCCCGGGCTTGTTAGACCTCTTACCTCCACGTTGGCACTCTGCTCAAGCCTGGCCTCTGCTATTCGTACCAAAATCGCAAGCCGGATTTCTTCCGTAATTTCACGGTAAACATCCGCATCGGCCGCGGAGTCCTGCTCGTCAATGACAGGTACTACGACCGCTGTGCCTTCAGCGCCATCAGGATACCTGATCTGGTTTGCCAACGTGTTTAGGCCACCGACAAGTTGAGGCATCTCCTCTACAACCTCAAAGATTTCCGAGTCCACGTCGCCCTCGAGACGCTGGACATATGACGCATCAACCGGTATTAGCGGGGATGGCGGCTTCTGAACCTGCTCGGATTCCACGTAGTCTTCTACTCCCAAGCTATCGCACCCTGCTGTAACTGCCAGAATACAAGCCAAGGCAACACCGATCGTTAGGAGGACGAAGGGACGGGCATTAGCCCTTGAGACGTTAGCAAGCTCGGGGTCTTTTCGTGGAGTCATCATGCTACTGCAAAGGTTGGTTAACCACTTGCCGTCTAGGAATCCAGGTAGTGCACCAGTAAAGCCGCGTCCGGCGAGCCACCCAATGTGGTATTTGATAACTAACGACTCGAAAGGTTCCGCCTAACGGCAATCAGCCGATGTGCTTACTTGTACTGCAGGTAGGAGAGCTTGAATTGGGCCGGAAATCTCATTCGCCAATTTAACGCCACCCCGTCCTCTTTTCAGATTTCGACTTTGAGAGGCTCACCACACTTAATGATTCTCGGTCACGGGTACTGGCTGTTCGGCGCATGGCTGGGGCATAACGATGCAATCCTATTCATAGCCGAAAAAGGTGACTGCTTCCGTTTCGTGAATACCGGCCGCCCTGCGGCTATGTCGGCATCCGAGGCTTTCTTTTACGTTGGGCACGGTACCGAATAGCCGTACAGCGCGCCGCTGGACTTGGTGACCGCCAATTAACGGAATGCGCGTCCGCCGTTATACTACCACCTTGCTAACGCCGGGTAGATGTGTCGCGCCACTGCGAGTCAACATCAGGTCAGGCTGGTAACCCCTGCTTCAGTTAGGGCCAGTGCCAACGGCAAAACCACACCGATGCTCATGAAGAGGTAGAGACGCTCCCGGCGCATGCCGGAGCAGCAACCAAAGTGACGCGCCTTCGTCTGCGGGAAGCGAATAGGGCAAACACCTTTTGCCGCAGCGCAGTTTCTGGCGTCCCAGCTACTCGTTCTTTGACTGAATCAGTCGGCTCACATCAAATTGGAAACTATGACGTAACTCTTTTGCAAGAATGTAATCTTGGCTTGCCGCACGCCGGTAATCTTCTTCGAGGTCAGCCGTGATGTCATGGGATTCATGGGCATCCAATACTTTGACATGATCGTCAAAGACGAAGCCCACAGGTACATTACCTTCAGCGCTGGTCTCCCGTTCAATGTCTTCATCACTGAGCTGGCTTGTCACCACCCTAGCGACGACGAGAATCCGAGCCAAATCCTCTGCTCGCACATAAATGACCTCCGAGCCCACTTCGCCGTCGAGAACCAGGTCATTGGACATCTCAACTGGTGCTGCAGGGCTCGGTGGTGGCGGCGGCTTCCGGTCCTGCTCGGTCTGTACGAATTCTTCCATTCCCAAGCTATCTTACCCTGTTGCAACTGCCAGAAAACAGGCCAGGACGGCGGCGATAGACAACAGGGCGTAGGGACGAGTATTCGCCTTCGAGACGTTAGGGAGCTCCGGGACTTTGCGAACAGTCATGATGCTGGTGTTCAGATTGGTTAGATGCTATCCGGGGAGGGCTGCGGACACAGCCAAAGGACGGCCGCGCCCGGCAGGTCTTCCTTTAGACGTTAGTTGACGAACTCCAAGAAAAGTTGCCGCCTTAGGGCTAGTAGCCACGCAATTCGTTGCTGCTCGAATGGATACAGCCAGTACTGAGTCGGGTGCCCCCTTCGCCCCCCTTGCCGCCATTCCGTCCCTATATCAGGGTTGGGCGGCGCGAGGCTTGCCAAGCGTCAGGGCCTCCGGTCACTGGTCCCGCCAATGCCTTGCATGAACACGGGTGCAATGATGCTGTCCTCCCCCTCCGCGGCAAATATGATAGTCACCGTGCCATGGCCCGCGTGCCGCCCGCAGTCACTCGGGTATCTCAATCTCAGTATTAGTTCCAGGATGACGCGGTACCAAATTGCTCTAACAGCGCGTCCTCGTATCTGGCGACTTGCTTCTACTGGCCTTGCGAGCCTATTTGGGTACTGCCGCTATTGTGCAACGAGGTGGACAGCTCCCTAAGGACGTGCGGCACAGCGGTGAGCATGTCCGTAGCGGCCATGGACTGGGGCGCATGCAGGCGCGCGTAGTGGTCGGCGCAGAGCCCGCCCAGGTGCAGCGCCGCGACCGCGGATTCCGCAGGCGAAAGTCCCTGGGCCAGCAGTCCGGCACACAGCCCGGCAAGAACGTCGCCCGTCCCGGCCGTCGCCAGCGAGCTGTTGCCCGCACCGCAGATATAGACTTCACCACTGGGCGTCCCAACGACGCTGGGCATTCCCTTGGCGACTACAACCGAGTCCCATCGCTTGGCCCAGATCCGCGCAGCATTAGTCCGATCAGAGGTATCGGCGCCTCCTGTCAAGCGGCCAAACTCGCCTGCATGTGGCGTCAGAATCCAGCGACCCTGTGAATGTTGCGCGATCTCATGTTCAAGTCCGACCCAGCTATTGAGGCCATCGGCGTCCAAGACCGCTGGCAGAACCGAATCTTTGAGGAGAGCGCGCGCAAAGGCCTTTGTGCCGTGCCCGCGCCCAAGCCCTGGACCTACAAGGAGCGCTTTGGCCTTGCGCAGCGGTTCGCGAAGGAAGGCACGTGCTGCTGCTACGTCAAGGTCGCCAGGTGCACTTTCCGGCAGGGCAACCGTAGCAATAGCCGTAAGCTTGGTGGCCAGCACAGGCTGCACGGACGCATGTGTGGCACAGGTCACGTAACCGGCACCAGCGCGCGCAGCCGCCTGCGAAGCCATCACAGCGGCCCCCGTTAGGCCCGGAGATCCGCCTACGACCAAGACCATGCCCACACTGTATTTGTGCACATCGTGCGAACGATGCGGGAGCAGCGCTTGCACGCCCGCGTCTGTGGTTTGCCACGTGCTGCCGAAATCCTGCTGAACGCCTTGCACAATGTGCTTCGGGATGCCAATGTCAACCGGGATGGTTCTGCCAGCGCAGGTGGGACCATAGTCTAACAGGTGACCAGGCTTCAGCGTCCCCATGGCAATGGTCAAGCCTGCCTCGACAGCTTCTCCAAGTATCATGCCCGTGTCTGCGTGCAGCCCTGTGGGAATGTCTATGGAAACGACAGGGGCCGGCTGCGAGTTGAGGAACCGGACCACACGCTCCAGTCGAGGCCGAAGCGGTCGCGAAAGCCCCGTACCCAGGAGGGCATCTACGTAGACATCGGAGTGCGATTGCACCACGCTTTCCAGAGGAAGCAACGCAAGAGAGTCTGCTAAGGCGCGGGCGGCGATGGTTGCGAGCAGGCGCCGGTGGTAGGCTGCATCCTCCGAAATCTCATTCATGCCACCTGCTTCCCACACACGCACTCGTGCGCCCAGTGCGTGGAGTGCACGTGCGGCAACGTATCCGTCCCCACCGTTGTTGCCTTTGCCGGCCACAATGTCCACGCGCTTGTCTTTGATAGGGTCCAGCGCTTCGCTGATGTGCATCGCGGCCGCTCGTCCAGCCGTTTCCATAAGCGTCAGGCCGGGCAGGCCGAATTGCTCGATGGTCAGGCGATCAGCTTCGCGCTGTGCCTGGGCCGTAAGTACAGGCTTCATGCCTTGAAGAACCATCAATCCTAAACTCAAAATGGGTTTGGCGCCTTCGGCCAACATCAACCGCCTGGGGCTACCACAGAGCTGCGCGCAGGGTGTCCGGCAGTGCCGTGTCCCACCGGGGGCGGACCTGCTGCGCGGCGTCTAGCCACGTGATCGGCTCAGGCGCAACGTACGGACTAATCTGGCCTCCATCCCAGCGGCCGTTGCCGTTGGCGTCAAGATAGGCACGCACATGGTAGCTTCCCTGGGGCAGTTCATCAAAAGCAAAGGCTCCACTGGTGTCGGTTGCTATGGACATAAGCACCTGCCGGGTGGGGCTGAGCAACTCCACCACCAATAGTGAATCTGCAGGGAGCGCGACGCCGCTCAGGCTACCCAAATCGCGGCTCCCAAGGCGCGCGAATTGCTGGACATACACCGTGTCTCGTCCCCCGGGATCCCGAACAGACACAATCACAGGGGCATCCGCGGTCAACGGGGGCATGAACTGGAGCGTGTACGTTGTGCCATCGCTTGTAGCACCTTGCACGTCGCGAACAGTCCCGGCGGAGTCCGTTGCGGTCAGAAGGTCTGCAAGCTGAACATCCAACAAGGCTTCACTAAACGTGATGCGTGGCTCAAGGAACGGCGCGAGGTCTGCAGCACCGGCTGATTCGGCTGGCAGAAATCCGGTAAACCGAACTGTTCCGGTATCCACACGCGCCGTTGCCGCAAGGTAGTAAGCTTCCGCCGAGACGAGATTGTCGCTGGAGTCCGCAATCGCAGCTTCGGGGCGAACACGGTAGACCCGTTCCCGGAGTGCATCGGTGCGAAGGTAGACGTTGCGGGCGTCGCCTCTGGTCATGTATAGTGCACGAATCGCAACGCGCTGACCGGTAAGGGAGTCTTCCAGCGTCCATGCAGCCGGCTCCAGGTTTGGCAAAGCTACGGCTTCCGAGAAGCGTACCAGGAGCCTGCTGTTGGACGTGCTGCGAATGCGATCTATCTGTGGCGGGATGGAGTCGAGGCGACTGATAACCCAGTGAAGGGTGGCGCCCGAAGTGTCGGGCATTGCGGTGACCACCGGCACGGGTGATGTCGCAAATGCTTCGTTAGGGCCAGGGCGCGAATCACGGTTGCGATCCTGCACCAGCACCACGAAGTACGGTCCCTCCCGCAGGTATGCAAGCGCGAAAGATCCATCGTCGCCTGTCTGGGTGCGGTAGTAAGGTGTATCCGCTACGGTGTCACCGCGCACTGCATATGCCAGCACATCGAATCCCGCAGCAGGGACGCCTATCAGCGACTCTACGGCGCGGCCGCTCACCCGGCCTTGGTCGATGATGTTGCCCGTAGAAAATGCGAGTGTGATTGGGCGCTTAAGGGCCACGCTGCGCATGTCGCGGAGGTTATTGTCAAGCGCAATGACATAGGTTGTGCTGTCTCGAAGCGGCGCCTGAAATCGGATGTCTACGCGCCTCTTCCGCCATCGGAACCGGGGCTGGCCCTCGGGTTCCGGCGTAATGGAGAATGCACGCGTGAATGAGGCCTGATTGACGTACTCCGTGAATTCAAGCCGAATCATTTCGCCGCTGAAGTTCACTGCTTCGTTGGCAGGTTCCGATGCAAGTAGAGCTGGCGGCGTGGTGTCACGTGGCCCGCCGCTTGGGCCTCGGGGCTCGGCACAACCGCTTAGCCAGGCGAGCGTCAGGGCAGCGACGATCAAGCCTGCCACAGGTGCTCCCCTAGGTGCCGGACGTGGCACGGCTACTGCGCAGGTTGAAGAAGAGAAAGACCGTAAGAACGGTAGCGGCACCCAATGCGATGGGTTCAAGATAACGCCGCGTCCAGCCCGAGGGCGGCGTGTGTCCCGTAGTTTCAGGATATGCCGGCGTTTCAAGGGTAAGAACTTCCCGCCGCAAGATGAAATCCTCGCCGGACTTTGCACAGCGCTCGCTGCGCAAAATCTGGCCGCTGCTGGAGGTCCATGAGAATTGCAGTGCCAGCGAGACTGTACGCGCAAGCCGCCTTCGGCGCGCAGCAGCATACGTCACGCTAGCCGCTTCCACGTTGTATTCCAGGCTGGGGAGCGGGCGCGCCAGCAACGAGTCGGCCCTAAAGACTGCTGCACCTGCGGTGGTCCAACGGGAAACCAGGGCCGTTTCCAGAAACGTCATCACGCCCGGCGACTGCAGCGCAAAGGCACTAGCTGTATCGGGCACGGCAATAAGGCACGCGACGGCATGATCCTGGTAAATCTCCACGTTCGTAGGTGCTTGAGCCATTGCAGGCATTAGGCCTCCAATCGTCACAAGAAGAAGCGTGCAGGATGTTACGCGGCTCATCGTGGTGGCACCTTTCTCAGCTCTCCTAACAGGTGAGGGAGCTCAGGAATAATCAGCTTCTTAAGTGCAAGTGAGACAGCCTTGGGTGAACCGGGCATGGCAAAGACCAGTGTGTCACTAAACACGCCGCCTGTTGCGCGTGACAGCATCGCGGCGGAACCAACCTCGCCGTACGACAGCATCCGAAAAAGCTCTCCAAACCCTACCAGCTCCTTCTCCAGGAGGCTGGCCAGCGTGTCAACGGTGTTATCCCGATGGCTGATGCCGGTGCCGCCGCTCAGCAGGATGGCATCGGCATGCTGGGCTGCACGCTCAACTTGCCGGCGAATCTCCTGCGGCTCGTCAGGTACAATATGATACGCGGCAACTGGCAACCCAGCCTCATCAAGCAGCGCATGGATCGCTCGCCCACTGAGATCCGTATCTAGGTTGCGAGTGTCGCTCACCGTGATAACCACACACCGTATTCGTGAAATGGCCCCAGCGTGCTCCTTGTGCTCACGGACGCTCATACAGCGCCGGGGTCATCTTCGACACGCGGCTCGGAAAACCAGCGCGGTGGATCGTAGCCATATGAGCCCCAAGGGTTGCATCGCAACAGGCGCCATCCAGCGAGGAGACCTCCCTTGAGGGCACCATAGCGGGAGAGTGCTTCTATGGCATACTGTGAACAAGACGGCACGAATCGGCACGTACCTGGCGCAAGCGGCGAAAGTGCAAATTGGTACGCACGAACCAGCGCGACGCAGGCATGCCGCGGGGCACTCTTGATCCAAGACAGCATGATACTCATACAATTTGCAGGGTGCTTTGTTACGCGTCACTATCATTAGGGGAACCAACAGCCTGGGTGGACTTGGATGGAATACAGTTTGGACCGCGTTCGCTTTGACAGCGAGGGCCTCGTCGTGGCTATTGCGCAGGATTACCAGACCCGCGAGGTGCTCATGGTAGCCTACATGAATGCCGACACGTTGCACCGGACCTTGGACACCGGAATTATGACGTACTGGAGCCGAAGTCGCCAATGCGTGTGGGTGAAAGGCGCAACAAGTGGCAACTTGCAGGAGGTACAGGACGTGCGTATCGATTGCGACGGAGATGCGTTGCTTTTTGCGGTCACTCAGCACGGGAGTGCGGCATGCCACACCGGGCAACGCTCCTGTTTTTACCGAATGATCAGTTGAGCGTCTTGATTCAGTGCTTTTTGCAGATTCGTCTTGATGACTGCCTGCCCGACGAGACTGGGTCCGTGGCTGCAGCCGATGGGCTGAGGCTGGTGATTTAACTAGTTTTCTGACAGCGCCCGCACTAGGAGAAGGGAGGCGCCAGCCGTTTTTGCTCCAGATGGAACAAGACGTGTTCTTTCTGAGGCGGGCCCAGTTGTGAGGCTGAAGCGAGGGGGGGTACCCAAGTCTGTTGCTGAGTTCAGGGCAACCGCTAGCGAGCGGAGCCTGGAGACGACAAGTCGAAGGGGTTGGCAGCAACCGCGTGATAGACCGAGCGAAGCCGCGCACGTTCTGTAATGTGAGGCCGGGCGGGGGCGAGAGCCCCCATAAGCGCTAGCTTGTTGTAGTGCAGGGGAAATAGCGCTCAACTTGGCAGATTTGAGCTCTGGGAGGTGCTGCCAGCAATCCGGTGACAACGGGCCATTGCCGGGAAATCTCGGCCAGAGTGCATCCCGGTTCAATCGCCCGCACGACTTGGTTTAGGGCGAATTTGACTTTCCTCCATGTGCTGGATATGCGCCCGCACCTCATAGCCCCAGGGGAAAGCGTCCGCGTAGCGCGAACTTGTCGGGAGTGAACGGTCCGGGTCGAGCTCGGCGAATCGTTTCTTATTCGGACGCCGGGCGAGAAACGCGACGTGAAGGAACTTTGTATCTGCACCTTTCCGCAAGAACGGATTAGCTTCCAGCAACGCTCTCCATTCGATACTGCTTCGCGTCAGGATGGGCACTTCGAGCGTGAAACGGTCCCGAATCGCCCCCGAAATCAGCGACGGGATGTGTTCGGCCGCTTTGGGGGCGGCGGTGAACACGACGTTGCCGCTCTGGATGTAGTTTCGGCATCCGGCATCCGGATATCGTCGCTAGATCCTTCATCGGAAGGCGATTCTTGCCGTCGACGTTGATACCCCGAAGCAGGGCGACGTATGTGGCGCGGGAGGGCGCGGTCATCACTCGGGCCTCAGCAAGAAAAGCACTTGTGGGTGTTGACGGCGACCGTTTTCCGGTGACGTGGCCACTGAATCCGCTCTGAAGCGGGCCACCGAGTCCGATGAAAGTGGTCCATACGCAGCCCGCGCAATGCGCCGGTGTTCGCGGCCAGTTGCTGCCAATTCGCAGGCAAGAACGACGCCAGCAGGCCCCAGTCCTCGATATCCGGCGCTCTGATAACGGTCCCCTTAATCCGACATCAAGCGTTTAGCGACGAAGTCGTGCTACATCATTCTCAGCTACGGGCGAACAGGATGGTAAGTGGCCAAACCTCCGTGCTTCCTTTCGTCCGGATTTGTCTACTGCAAGAGGCATCGGTATTTCCATCAACCACGACTCAATGCAAACGGAAGCAACACACAGGAATCGAGTCCAGCAAAAAGTTAGCGCGAATGGAGAGAGCTCCCGGGCTGCCCGACACTCCGCCAGCGCATACGGCGACAAACTGTTGTGGTGCTGGAATAAGGCCTGCTAGGGGTGTATAGCTTCTGCACGGTAGGCAAGCCTTTCAGGCGGGGATGGCATGCGCTAAATGCGTACGGACGACGATATCGCGACCATTGCGAAGGCGGCGGCGGCGTACCCTAAAGAAGATTCATGCTAAACTGAGATTCTAGCGAGAGGTGAGAATGCCACGTGCCGAGTTGCCGGCGCAGCATGGGGCGTGACGTATATTGATTTTGATCTGTTAAGTCTGCCGCCACAAGGTCCATAGTAGCCTTTTTGGGAAAGGTGAGGAATGTGCGCGGTGACACGACGCTGGCCCTGCGCGTGTATAAACCGCCATGATCCGCACGAGACGTTTCTATTTGGACTCAAAGCAGGAGTATTAGCAGCTACCATGTTCTAGGCCAGGACCCATTGGCGGTGACGGAAACGCAACCCACCCTGTGGGCCGAGGTAATTGGCGTCCTTCGCGGCGAGTTGCGGGACTACACGCACGGGAGCATGGCAAGGAATATCGAGTTCTTCGCCATTCCCATGGTGCTCGAGATGCTCATGCAGAGTGTGTTCGAGCTTGCAGACGCGTACTTCGTCGGGCAGCTCGGTGCTGCCGCCCTGGGGGCATGAGCAACGCTGATCATTCTTGTCTTTGCGATTGGATTTGGCCTCGCCATGGGTGTAACAGCCATGGTGGCCCGGCGCATCGGCGAATAAGACAGCGAGGGCGCCAGCGCGGCGGCCATGCAGGCCATCGTCGCAGTCCTTGTCATTTCCATCCCGCTCGCTGTCGCCGGTATTTTGTTTGCGCCGCAGATGCTGCGCCTAATTCAGGCACCTGAAAGCGTTGTAGAAGTGGGCTCGTCGTACGCTGCAGTCCTATTCGGCTCCAACGGTATCATCCTGCTGCTCTTCTTGATCAACGGCATCTTTCGCGGGGCTGGGGACGCGGTGTTGGCACTTAAGGCACTGGCGCTGGCGAATGTGCTGAACATTGCCTTGGATCCGCTGCTGATTTTTGGCTGGGGACCGGTGCCGGCGATGGGGGTTACGGGTGCTGCCGTCGCAACGTCGATAGGCCGCGGCATTGGAGTGGCATACCAGCTTTACCTGCTCTTCGGCGGCGGCGGGCGAATTCGACTGCGGCTGTGTACGGCCCGGATCTTGTGGCAGATCATGCGGCGTTCCATCAGCCTTTCGGCTCCAGCGATGCTGCAGATGTTTATCTCTACTGCGAGCTGGACGGCGATCTTTGCCTTCATTGGCGTCCTTGGTGAGGCCGCAGTGGCTGGCTATACGGTCGCGGTACGCATCCTGATATTTGCACTGCTACCGGCTTGGGGCGTGGGCAATGCGGCCGCTACCATGGTCGGTCAGAATCTCGGCGCCAAGCAGCCTGAGCGAGCGGTATGGGTGAGCGGCTTTGCCAACATGGTGTTTCTGGGCGCAGTGGCGTTAGTGTTGTACGCTCCACAGAACATCTGGTACACATCTTCACCCGAGAGCTCGGTGTCGTTAAAGTAGGTACGTCGTGCCTTAGGATCATCTCCTTTACGTACGTGTTGTTTGCGTTTGGCATGGTTGTCACGCAGGCCTTCAACGGGGCCGGTGCCATGTGGACGCCGACATGGATCAACTTTTTCTGCGCTTGGATTGTACAACTACCTCTGGCGTACGCCCTCGCCTTCACGCTCGATTGGGGGTTGGCGGAGTGTTTGCTGCAATTGCGGTGGAACAAGGTATGATGGCCGTAGTCGGCGTTTTGGTGTTTCGCCGTGGCCGTTGGAAGGTGCGCGTAGTCTGAGGTGTGCCGAATTGGCGCACGCGGAGCGCACGACTGGTTGCAGTGCATTGCCCAGAGTGCGGCACGGTATGCCTTACGCTATTACATTTACCAGACTGAGCCCGGAATCAAAATCTCAAGATCATGAGAAAAGGAAGCTGCTGGATTCTATTCGCAATTGTCACCGTGGTCGCAGGTGCGGAATCTGCTGTCGCACAGGGCACGGCGACGTATAGGGTTACCTTCAACGCTACCTGGAGCGCACAGACACATCCACAGGATTTTCCGCCAAATCCACATTTTTCCGGCCTCATTGGCGGGTCCCACAACACCAACGTGACGTTCTGGGAGCCCGGACAGCTCGCCTCGCAGGGAATCAAAAACATGGCGGAGTTGGGACAGAAGGCCGCGCTACGTGCCGAGGTTAACCAGGCCATAACGGACGGCCACGCCAATCTCGTTATCGACGGGGGTGGCATAGGAAGTCCGCCTGGCGTGAGGACCATTGAGATAAGGATGGATCCATTCTGGCCTCTGGTAACCATCACGAGCATGATAGCGCCGAGTCCTGACTGGTTTGTGGGTACGCGCGGTCTGTCGTTGATTCAAGACGGGTACTGGGTGGACACGCTTGAAGTCGACGCCCTTGTCTACGACGCCGGCACCGACAGTGGCGTGACCTTTACTTCACCGAACAGCCCAACGAGTCCGCCGGAAAACATCGCACGCATTGAAACGGGTCCATTTCTGGTTGCCGGCGCGGTAAAGCCCGTCGGCACGTTTAAGTTTGAGCTCGTGAGCGTTGACATCCCCAGTGCAGGCTACTACAGCACTAGTGGCACGGACATTCTGGACGAAGGCGGCAGTCCCATTGCCATAAAGGGTATCGGACTTGGCGGCTGGTTTGTGCCCGAGGGCTACATGTTCCACATCGCGACGCCCGGCCGGCCGGACGGGCCCACAGCAATTCGCGACCAGATTGTGGATCTCATCGGCGAAGGCAACGCCATCGAGTTTTACCGGCTCTTCAGAGAGAACTTTGTTGCGGAGAAAGACATAGAGGCTATCAAGCAGTGGGGCTTTGATCACATACGGCTGCCGTTTCACTATCGCGACTACTACGATCCCGACACGGACTCCTTTAACGAAGATGGGTTTGACTTTCTGGACACATTTTTGGGTTGGTGTCGCACGCATGAAGTGCGGGTCATCCTCGATATGCATGCGGCACCAGGGGCCCAAAGTGACGGTGGCATTGCTGATAGCGACGGCGAAGCGCGCCTATGGACGGAAAAAGAGACATACTGGCCGCAGGCAATCAAGATCTGGCGGGAAATTGCGCGTCGCTATGCCGCAGACCCTCTAATCATCGGCTATGACTTCATCAATGAGCCGGTGACGCCCGACTCCGATCCGAGGGTAGAGTCCAGGGATCTGCGAAGACTGTACGAAGAGATCATTACGGCGGTGCGTCCCATCGATCCCAACCACCTGTTTTTTATTGAGGGCAACTACTTCGCGACCACGTTTGGCGATTTGGAGCCGCACTTGGGCGAGAAGACGGTCTATGCCTTTCATAAATACTGGAATGGCATCGGCCAAAATTCCATCCAGTACCTTCTGGATCTCCGTGCCCGCCAGAATACTCCGCTTTGGCTTGGCGAAACGGGGGAAAACTCAAATCCCTGGTTCCATGCAGTCACGAGGCTCATGGACGCGAACCAGATTGGAATAAATTGGTGGACGCACAAGAAGATCGAAACCACCACGAGTCCGCTTTCAGCTCCCTTTGTGCCTGGGTATGAAGATGTCATCAAGTACTGGCGCGGTGAAGCTCCCAAGCCCACCCTCGAGTTTGCCCGCGACGCGCTCTTTGCCATGGCGCGCGGCCTGGACTTGGACTCATGCAGGGTAAACCGTGGGCTGCTAGAGTCGCTGGTAAACCCAGACTTTAGTACCGCACGCATTCCGATCAAGTCCCACGCGGTTCCGGGGATGATTGCCGCAGCTGACTACGACATTGGCAACGAGGGCGTAACGTATCACGATGTAGACGTGATGGCGACGTCTGGTTCTCCCGGTGGTGGCAACAGTGGTGCCAAGTACCGCAATGACGGGGTAGACATTGAAATAGCAACAGACACCTCGGGCATAGGGTACAACGTAGGCTGGACTCAGCGTCTGGAGTGGCTCACGTACACGGTGGACGTGGCGGAGGACGGCGACTTTGACATTGACATTCGCGTAGCCAGTGCGTCCGATGGAGGTGCGTTACGCTTGTTGTGGGATGACCAATCACTGCACACCGGGGACATCGATGTCGGAAACACTGGGGGTTGGCAGTCTTGGCAGACCCGCACGGTATCGAATGTCGCTTTGACTTCCGGCAGGCACATCCTCAAGGTCTTGATCACTCAAAATGACGTCAACTTAAACACGCTGCACTTTCGCAAGACCGGTCCTACGAATGTGGAAGGGGGAAATGAAGTACCCATTGCTCCCGAGTTGCAGTCGGTCTATCCGAATCCCTTCAGCGGGGTCGTCAACATAGATTTTGTATCTACGGGCCAGGCTCAGGTCACTGCTGCGCTATACGACGTGTTGGGTCGACGTGTCTTCGTGGGGCTGCCGGAAGTCGTAAGCGTTGGCGCCAACACGTTAAAGATCCAGCCTAACGTAGTGCCCGGCGTCTATATGCTGCGACTTACGGTGGACGGTCGCGGCGAGAGCACGCACCAGTTCACTCGAAGCGTGGTGGTGATGCGTTAGCGGGGGGCCTACGTCTACCTAGACTGATGTTGGGCTATCGGGAGAAGGGGATTCTCCCGGTTATGGCAGCTTGCATCGTGGCAACCACGAACCACTACTGCCGGCGGTTAGCCCATATCGGTAGCAGGAGCATTGGGCGGCCGCGAGCTGGTTGTGCATCCCAGAGTACGCGCATGCATGCATTTCCAGGAGTACTCACCCGGCAGCTCCGGCCTTGGTCCAGGCGTTATACCCTGTAGCCGTCCATTCAGGCTCCGGCCTTGGTATCCGGAGTCATGCGCACAGGATGCTAGTGCACTCTGCTCTGGACATTGCCTGGTGTATCCGAGACCTCTAGCGTCCGTTCTGTCACTGCGGACCCTTGTGATCTCCTTGATTTACTGCAAGCTGATCCTGATTCGAATAGGGCCCACTGGAAACACTTTGAGTCTGAGCGGAGAATACGAGATGTGCATGGGCACCTGAGGCGGAATCCCTAGCGGGCCAGCATACAGAGCGTCACGGTTGTACGGTGCACGGAGGACCGCATGCATAGAGTTGAGTAGTGTATTTCGCCAATCAGCTGGCCTGACGTTCCCCACCAACCTGGCTGGCCACCGTTTTGGCCGTTTCTGCGATGCGGGTGCTCTGGAAATGGAGAAGCACACACTCCCTCTGCGTGAAGACGTGCTCGCACGCCTACTGACTGGTCCTCCTATCCAACTCACGTCCGATCGCATGCAACCCACACCGACAGCAGAAGCGAGCGTGGTGGTGCTTCATGCAAGTGGATAAGAGTCCTCCGTACTGACAGGCAACCCACAAGCCCCGTATCTGTTGGGTCTTCAGACTCACAGATTTCGTGGCAGTACGTAGAGCGCCCTGGCAAATGTGTCTATCTTAGACACATGATTTTCGTCGCTAAACTATTTCTTCAGGATCAGTAGCGGGCACCTGCCCCCTGAAACCACGCAACCTGCGCCAGGCCCGGATCATGTGCGTCGGTGCGCGCTGCACGTACCACTGGTCTGCAGCCCGGCGTACGCCCAGGGCGTAGGTCGGGTACGGATGGATAGTATCCGAAATCTGCCTGAGGGTGCGCCAGGCTAACTGGCAGGATATAGCGGGTGAAAGTCCCGTGTTATGAAGCTTAAACCAGGTACATATCTCCGCGAGCCGTGCGTGGTCATCCGTGAGGGTGGGCGCGAAGCGTCGGTAGCGGTACGTGTGGCCAGGGACATTGAGCACCGAAAGAGACATTATCTGGGTCGCCGAGGTTTTCCTCTATGCCGAAGGCAACATGTTCGTCCTCGCTATGGTGAGAGGGCGGACAGGCCCACGGTGTCCGAGACCCCATGGACGCACGCAAGTATCCTGTCGGGACCTGGGAGGTCTCTCCACTACCTATCCCTTTGGGGAAGGTCGCCAAAGCGTAGGCTAAATGCTGATCGGAGGACGTACGGTGGAGAGAAGTCAGATGCGACGATACAGTGTGCTGGGCAGCGCCCAGATCAGGTGGGTTCAAATCCCACTGGCGCCCGGATAGGGGGTGCCATATCCAAAGACGGGGGTAATGCCTCGTCGGCCGGGATGTACCGATAAGCAAAGGTCTAAACGGGCACCGAGTTGGAAACGACGGAAACAGCCAAGACAGGCGCTAAGTCGGGACATTGTCGCGAGACAACCGGAGGGCAGGGTGTCCACCGCGAGGTGGAATCTGAAGGGCTTGAGGAGCAGTACCGGGCCGTAGTCAAGGGGGCGACCCCACGGACGAATCGGTCGGCCAAAGACGGGGCAAGGTCGAGCCGGCTGTATTTCGGCGAAGGCGTTCTTATCCACCCGTCGTACCAAGGTGTGTGCGAACGGCACGGTACGGAAGATCTGTGTGTGACCCCAGGAGGGCTCGTCACGTTCCCGGGTGGCACCGGGATAACAGCCCCTATAACCCGTAAGGGGAAGTGGGAACGGATGCGTGGCGAGTCGTCGGACGACTGCATAGTACCACAAGCCCGTCGAAAGTCGGGTGACCGCGCAAGTGGCGGCCGGGTGGGTCGGGGAAGGCAGTCGGCAAAGGTGGTTTGGAATGGAGAGATTGCGATCAGCGAGTAAAGTCGATGAGGTGGAACAGTTCCTTTAGTGAAAGACCCGTACATCATCGGCTGAGGAAACTGTCGCATTGGGCACAATCCAACAGGGGAGAGGAAGGTCTACACCACAGTGGAGTACGGCCATGTACGATTGATTCCACTGAAACCTTCCTTGAACCCTCCACGAGACACCTTTGTGAAAGCGGCTTACGGGTGCGTCAGGCTAACTGACGCAGTACAGCGGGTGAAAGTCCCGTGTCATGAAAGTTTAACCAACTGCATGTCTCCGCGAGCCGTGCGTTGTCCCTCGTGAGGGTGACAGCGAAGCGTCGGTAGCGGCACGTGTGGCCAGGGCTAATGAGCACCGAAAAAGCTATTGTCCGGGATGCCGAGACTTTCCGTATGGTCGAAGGCAACATCTGCTCCACCGCTATGGTGAGGAGGAGCGGAGTCCCGCGGTGTCCGAGAACCCAGGGACGCACGTACGTACTGTGTCGGGACCTGAGAGGTCTCCTTGCTGCCCAGCGCTTCGGGCGGGGCCGCCAAAGTCAAGGCGAAAGCCGAGCGGAGGATGCACGGCAGGGAGAAGTCAGATGCGATGATAAGAGCTATGAAGCCGGCGAACAAAGCGTGGGTGCCCACGTGGCGGAGCTAGTGGAGCAAAGCGTCGCACCCAAGGGGAAACCGCGAAGCCCTGCACGTACCGGACGCTGAGCCGGATTTTGCGTGCCCCATGGGGTGGATCGGTTACGGCTGCGGGTCGGCTTGCCGACTTGCTAACGTCATGCGCGACAGCGCGACCCAAGGGAGGAGCCGGATGCGTTAGCGCGCACGTCCGGATCTGTCCGGGGCCCCTGGGGAAACCCGGGGGCTACCGGGATGAAAACCGTACGGGCCGTTTGAGCGGCGGACGGAGGTTAGCCCTACGGGGCGCCTCCTCCGACCCGACAGCTATGAAGCCGGCGAACAAAGCGGGGGTGCCCTCGTGGCGGAGTCAGTGGAGCGAAGCGTCGCACCCAAGGGGAAATCGTGAAGTTTCACACGTACCGGACACAGCGTCGGATACTGCGTGTCACAGGGGACGGATCGGTTACGGCTGCGGGTCGGTTTGCCGACCTGCTAACGTCATGCGCGACGGCGCGACCCAAGGGAGGAGCCGGATGCGTTAACGCGCACGTCCGGATCTGTGCGGGGCCCCCGGGAAATCCGGGGGCTACCGGTGTGCCAGGCATGGCCAACAGCTTGGAGGTGAAAGTCCTCTATCCAGCCAGATGACGGCGAAGGATTAGCGAAGCGCAAGGGCGTCGCCGCGAGGCGGGGTCTGAAGGAAGCGTGTAGCAAACCCGCGACCTGATGAACAAGAACCGAATACGAGGCCTACCCGATCGGACGAGCGAGCCGGTTATCGCAAAGTCCGCGTCATCTATGCGTCGGGGTGGTAGATTCGGCAGGTGTGTGGGGATTGCACAAAATTTAGTTGGGTTTCGGCGGATTCTGCCGAGATGGGCCCTCAAAGTAGACATCTTTTGGCAATGGATTGCGCTTCGGGCCGAGTGTGTGGGTGCAAATGGGACGGTGCGTGCCTATGTGGGCCCAATTGCGTGCTCGCACGCGGATTTTCGGGCGTAGGTAGGCTCGTGGAGTGACTTCTCGGGCACGATATCCCGCAGGTATCCTCTGATTGCACGCGTAAGCGGCGATCTTGGCACGGTGCAGCGCCTAAGAGCGTCCAGGCAGCTGCGGGTTTTGCGTTATGCCAGCGTCAGCAGCGCACTACTGCGCGGGGGCATCCAGCGGCAGGTGTTGCCTTTGCAGCCCCCTGGGGCCGGCAGGCCGAATCCCCACTAACCCATCGACCCCCGGAGGTGCTCAGGACCTTGGTCAGCTCCTTCATGTCCTCCCGGCGTATCGGCTTCAGATTCGACTCGTACTGCATGAATATCGCCCCGCACCAGCGCTGACGCATCCCCGATGATCCCCAGCGCTTCACGTTCCGTGATCGGTTCGCAATAATGCTGTTGAGGTTCTCGATGATGTTCGTCGTCTTCAGACTGTCTCTGACAGCCTGGTTCCGCACCCCCAACCGGTGAAGTGTCAGCGTATCCTCCAAACCCTCCTCCAGACTGCGTGCGGCTTTCGGGCACGACCGCTGCAGCGCTTCATGCAGCGACACAAGCGCCGCCCGTGCCTCCGCGTACGTGGGTAGCTCCCAAGCCGCCTGAAGCCGACGCTTCATATGCGTGGCCGCTGGCTCGCTTTTGATGTGACGCGTCACATTGGTACGCTTGTGCCATTGGCAGCGCTGGAATACGACCGCATCCCCAAACACCGCGCCGATCCCCTTGCGAAGCCCGCGGCTGCCGTCCACCTGTACCAACAGCTTGTCGGTATGGGTGAAGCCCCGATGCAACAGATCCTGCAACAGCGATTCCACCTGCGCACTGTTCTCGGTACGGCTTTCCGCAAAGCCCAGGACGACCTTCTCGCCCTCGGTCGTGATGCCCATCGCTACGATCATCTGCATATCGGCCAGATACTTGCCATCAAGCAGGAGCACCGCAAAGGTGTGCTGATCGAAGCGGCGCGTCTCAAATGCCTTCAGTAGCGCTGCCGTCTGCGTCATGAAGGCGTTGCCTATGCTGCTGGCACTCAACCCCATACTATCGGTGAAGACTTGGGCCGCCTGCCTGTAATTGCGCCGCGAGAGTCCACACAGCAACCCCCTGGTCACGCTTTCCCGGTCCATAAGCCCACGCTTGCGCAAGAGGCGGTACGTTTGCAGAGGACGCTCCTTTCGGGTTCGTACATTCCGCACGCGCGGAACGCGGACCGCAATGCGCTCCAAACCGACGCGGATGGAACCCGGATTCGTCCCCCAGCGCTGAAAGCCGGTCTTACGGTGCTTCCCACGTGCGCCGCAAATGAAGCGGGCTTCGGCTTCCATGACCCATGTGGCCATCTTGGTAAGAAGATCATCGAGATATCCAAGGCAGCTGGCCAGGCCGATGAAATTCCTTTGCGCAAGCCCGCGAAGGTCCTCGATGAGTGATTGATCCAGCATAGGGGTATGGGTCATCATACGGCGTTGAGGTTGATGAGAGTCTCACGAAGTTGTGGCAGATAGGCCGCATGGGCCACACGGCGCAGCTGAGCCTCGTGTTCCAACAGCGCCAGTGCCATCTGTTCGCGTTGCTGGAAAACGGCGCTGGCCGGGGCCTGCAACCTGCGACCGATGGCATCCATGAAGCGCATCACGCGCAGCCCCCTGTCGAGCTTGAGCAGCATGCCCGTGCGTTGAATCGTCAGAGATTGCTCCAGGCCCTCCCATAGAACCTTCGCTGCGGACCGATTGACGCGCGTCAAGTCCTGGTGAATACGGGTGAGTGCGCGTTCAGCTTCCCGGGCATCGAACCCATTCCATGCCTGGCGGAGGCGATTGCGATACACAGGAACAAGGTCTTCCGGAAGACCACAGGTGACTTGATCCAACAGCGTATTGAGACAGCGCTGTATGGCGACCCTGGGGCCGAACACCTGGCGCACCGCCGATTGCAGTCCCGTACTGCTGGGCAGCACACAGAGCAGCCCGTCGGCGGCCGAAAGACCACGATCGGACAGCGACTGCACAAAGGACGCAAGAGCAGAGACGTTTTCAGGGTAGCACGCTACCAGGCCAAGTATGCGGCGATAGCCCATGATGGTCAGACCCGCTCCAAGAACGATGTTAACGCCGCGTGGGCACAGCCCGCGCAGCCAGATCGCAACGATCGGGTCGTCTTGCAGACTGCGCGAATGCAACAGCTGCCACGCTTCATTCAACTGCGCCAAGTCCGGCTTTGTGTCCTGGGCCGCAGCAGAAGCCTTGATCACTGCGGGCGGTGGCACCGACTGCTGATGCGCTGCCGGAATGGGCCAGTCGGTGGTCAATTGTTGCAGTATGTGCGTGCAGAGCTTCATCAGAAGCCGCCGCGAGTCACCGGAGGGATTGATCTGGGCGTCTGCAGGCGCCTCAGCCCTCCCCAAAACAGGCTGTGAGGGGTTCATGTGGTTGGAAAGGAATGGTGGAGGCTAGGGTCCACCTCCACAGCAACTTTCCAATTCCCAACTTGAAAATGTGCAATCCCGGTGTGCGGGGAAGGCGGTTGGTCTTACCCTGGGAGATCTGCGTTGTGTCCGGCCAAGCCGGACTGAACGTGTCGTAAGGCATGTGATCGCAGCGCAGAAGTCAGCAGAGGGTGCGCCAGGCTAACTGGCAGGATATAGCGGGTGAAAGTCCCGTGTTATGAAGCTTAAACCAGGTACATATCTCCGCGAGCCGTGCGTGGTCATCCGTGAGGGTGGGCGCGAAGCGTCGGTAGCGGTACGTGTGGCCAGGGACATTGAGCACCGAAAGAGACATTATCTGGGTCGCCGAGGTTTTCCTCTATGCCGAAGGCAACATGTTCGTCCTCGCTATGGTGAGAGGGCGGACAGGCCCACGGTGTCCGAGACCCCATGGACGCACGCAAGTATCCTGTCGGGACCTGGGAGGTCTCTCCACTACCTACCCCTTCGGGGAAGGTCGCCAAAGCGTAGGCTAAATGCTGATCGGAGGACGTACGGTGGAGAGAAGTCAGATGCGACGATACAGTGTGCTGGGCAGCGCCCAGATCAGGTGGGTTCAAATCCCACTGGCACCCGGATAGGGGGTGCCATATCCAAAGACGGGGGTAATGCCTCGTCGGCCGGGATGTACCGATAAGCAAAGGTCTAAACGGGCACCGAGTTGGAAACGACGGAAACAGCCAAGACAGGCGCTAAGTCGGGACATTGTCGCGAGACAACCGGAGGGCAGGGTGTCCACCGCGAGGTGGAATCTGAAGGGCTTGAGGAGCAGTACCGGGCCGTAGTCAAGGGGGCGACCCCACGGACGAATCGGTCGGCCAAAGACGGGGCAAGGTCGAGCCGGCTGTATTTCGGCGAAGGCGTTCTTATCCACCCGTCGAACCAAGGTGTGTGCGAACGGCACGGTACGGAAGATCTGGACGTAACCCCAGGAGGGCTCGTCACGTTCCCGGGTGGCACCGGGATAACAGCCCCTATAACCCGAAAGGGGAAGTGGGAACGGATGCGTGGCGAGTCGTCGGACGGCTGCATAGTACCACAAGCCCGTCGAAAGTCGGGTGACCGCGCAAGCGGCGGCCGGGTGGGTCGGGGAAGGCAGTCGGCAAAGGTGGTTTGGAATGGAGAGATTGCGATCAGCGAGTAAAGTCGATGAGGTGGAACAGTTCCTTTAGTGAAAGACCCGTACATCATCGGCTGAGGAGACTGTCGCATTGGGCACAATCCAACAGGGGAGAGGAAGGTCTACACCACAGTGGAGTACGGCCATGTACGATTGATTCCACTGAAACCTTCCTTGAACCCTCCACGAGACACCTTTGTGAAAGCGGCTTACGGGTGCGTCAGGCTAACTGACGCAGTACAGCGGGTGAAAGTCCCGTGTCATGAAAGTTTAACCAACTGCATGTCTCCGCGAGCCGTGCGTTGTCCCTCGTGAGGGTGACAGCGAAGCGTCGGTAGCGGCACGTGTGGCCAGGGCTAATGAGCACCGAAAAAGCTATTGTCCGGGATGCCGAGACTTTCCGTATGGTCGAAGGCAACATCTGCTCCACCGCTATGGTGAGGAGGAGCGGAGTCCCGCGGTGTCCGAGAACCCAGGGACGCACGTACGTACTGTGTCGGGACCTGAGAGGTCTCCTTGCTGCCCAGCGCTTCGGGCGGGGCCGCCAAAGTCAAGGCGAAAGCCGAGCGGAGGATGCACGGCAGGGAGAAGTCAGATGCGATGATAAGAGCTATGAAGCCGGCGAACAAAGCGTGGGTGCCCACGTGGCGGAGCTAGTGGAGCAAAGCGTCGCACCCAAGGGGAAACCGCGAAGCCCTGCACGTACCGGACGCTGAGCCGGATTTTGCGTGCCCCATGGGGTGGATCGGTTACGGCTGCGGGTCGGCTTGCCGACTTACTAACGTCATGCGCGACAGCGCGACCCAAGGGAGGAGCCGGATGCGTTAGCGCGCACGTCCGGATCTGTCCGGGGCCCCTGGGGAAACCCGGGGGCTACCGGTGTGCCAGGCATGGTCAACAGCTTGGAGGTGAAAGTCCTCTATCCAGCCAGATGACGGCGAAGGATTAGCGAAGCGCAAGGGCGTCGCCGCGAGGCGGGGTCTGAAGGAAGCGTGTAGCAAACCCGCGACCTGATGAACAAGAACCGAATACGAGGCCTACCCGATCGGACGAGCGAGCCGGTTATCGCAAAGTCCGCGTCATCTATGCGTCGGGGTGGTACATTCGGCAGGTGTGCGGGGAAGGCGGTTGGTCTTACCCTGGGAGATCTGCGTTGTGTCCGGCCAAGCCGGACTGAACGTGTCGTAAGGCATGTGATCGCAGCGCAGAAGTCAGCAGAGGGCATACTAGTCGGCATAGCCGATGAAGGCCCGAACAATGGACAGGGATAGTAGGACGGGAAGCTCATGCGAACAATGCGGCAGAATATTCAGCTAACGCTGCCATTCACGTGGGACAGCCCCGGTGAATCCGGTGGAGCCCACGAGGAAGGGACCGAAGTTCGCGCGGCGCAACCCGAAACCGAACTCCCGGCACGCTCGGCCTGGTGGCCTTGGCACCCAAGCCGGTTCGCTCAAGTCCATTGAACCGCCGTGTACGGACCCGTACGCACGGTGGTGTGGGAGGGTGGGGGCCGTGAGGCCCCTCCCTATCCCGATGTGTGCCAGGCATGGTCAACAGCTTGGAGGTGAAAGTCCTCTATCCAGCCAGATGACGGCGAAGGATTAGCGAAGCGCAAGGGCGTCGCCGCGAGGCGGGGTCTGAAGGAAGCGTGTAGCAAACCCGCGACCTGATGAACAAGAACCGAATACGAGGCCTACCCGATCGGACGAGCGAGCCGGTTATCGCAAAGTCCGCGTCATCTATGCGTCGGGGTGGTACATTCGGCAGGTGTGCGGGGAAGGCGGTTGGTCTTACCCTGGGAGATCTGCGTTGTGTCCGGCCAAGCCGGACTGAACGTGTCGTAAGGCATGTGATCGCAACGCAGAAGTCAGCAGAGGGCAAAGTAGTCGGCACAGCTGACGAAGGCCCGAACAATGGACAGGGGTAGTAGGACGGGAAGCTCATGCGAGCAATGCGGCAGAATATCCAGCTAACGCTGCCTTTCACGTGGGACAGCCCCGGTGAATCCGGTGGAGCCCATGAGGAAGGGACCGAAGTTCGCGCGGCGCAACCCGAACCCGAACTCCCGGCACGCTCGGCCTGGTGGCCTTGGCACCCAAGCCGGTTCGCTCAAGTCCATTGAACCGCCGTGTACGGACCCGTACGCACGGTGGTGTGGGAGGGTGGGGGCCGTGAGGCCCCTCCCTATCCCGATGGATGAAAACCGTACGAGCCGTTTGAGCGGCGGACGGAGGTTAGCCCTTCGGGGCGCCTCCTCCGACCCGACAGCTATGAAGCCGGCGAACAAAGCGGGGGTGCCCTCGTGGCGGAGTCAGTGGAGCGAAGCGTCGCACCCAAGGGGAAATCGTGAAGTTTCACACGTACCGGACACAGCGTCGGATACTGCGTGTCACAGGGGACGGATCGGTTACGGCTGCGGGTCGGTTTGCCGACCTGCTAACGTCATGCGCGACGGCGCGACCCAAGGGAGGAGCCGGATGCGTTAACGCGCACGTCCGGATCTGTGCGGGGCCCCCGGGAAATCCGGGGGCTACCGCGATGCATACTAGTCGGCATAGCCGATGAAGGCCCGAACAATGGACAGGGATAGTAGGACGGGAAGCTCATGCGAACAATGCGGCAGAATATTCAGCTAACGCTGCCATTCACGTGGGACAGCCCCGGTGAATCCGGTGGAGCCCACGAGGAAGGGACCGAAGTTCGCGCGGCGCAACCCGAAACCGAACTCCCGGCACGCTCGGCCTGGTGGCCTTGGCACCCAAGCCGGTTCGCTCAAGTCCATTGAACCGCCGTGTACGGACCCGTACGCACGGTGGTGTGGGAGGGTGGGGGCCGTGAGGCCCCTCCCTATCCCGATCGATGTCAGTCCATGGCGATACGCAAGCGCAAATTCACAGAGCAGTTCGCCAGCCGCATGCCCCAAGATGGTGGCGCCAAGGATCTTGCCAGTTCGCGGCTTGCTTAGGACCTTTATCGTGCCGCGCGGCCGCTCATCAACGATTGCACGGTCAAGCCGGTCATAGGGAAACCGGTAGGCTTGGTACCGAATGCCCTTGCGCAAGAGTGCTGCTTCGGTCATGCCGACGTGCGCAAGCTCAGGATCGGTGAAAAGAACACTCGGCACGCCACCAGTGTCAATGCCTAGCGGGAGTTTCAGAAGCGCATTGGCAGCGGCCACTTTTGCCATGTGCTCGCTTGCATGGGTAAACTGGTAGCGTCCGGTGACGTCGCCCACGGCATAAATGTGGCGCACGTTGGTCCTGCACCGCCGGCTCACCGACACGCCCCGCTGCGTGTAAATCACACCGGCGGCCTTGAGGTCCAGCTCCTGCACCGCAGGTCGTTTGCCCGTTACCACCAAGAGCGCGTCCACGTGCCAATTGGCATGCTCCGTGCTGACTGCGATACGTTGGCGTGCTTCCGACACATGCATAACAGCAGTCCCCGCATTGATCTGTACACCATCCTGCTTAAGCTGTGCCTGTAGCATCTGCACGAGCTCTTTGTCAGCACCCGGCAGAATCTGAGCCTGTGCTTCCCAGAGTATTACGGTACTGCCCAGTCGGGCAAAAGCCTGCGCCAACTCTACGCCGGCGAATCCGCCACCAAGGATTCCCAGGCAGGCGGGCAGGTCGGTGACTTCAAAAATCGTGTCGGTGGTGTGATACGAAACCGTATCCAGGCCCTTCACGGGCGGCATGCGCGGTGTAGCCCCGGTCGCAATGGTAAAGTAGCGGCCGGTGACACGCTGGCTCTTGTCACCGGTGGTGATTTCCACCGCGTTCCTATCTACGAATCGCGCAGTACCACGCTGCACGGTAACGCCTGCGCGCTCAAAGACTTCTGGTGCATCGGCGTCGTCATAAATGCGCTGGCGTACGGCGCGTACGTCGGCCATGACCTGCGCAAAATCCGCTCTTCTCGCATGGGCCGCACGGAGCAGTGCTTTGCTTGGAATACAGCCGGTCCAGGTGCAGTCGCCACCGAGCCGATTCTGCTCCACGAGAAGGGTTTTTGCGCCCAGACGCGTGGCGATAGCACTCATCGTAAGCCCTGCTGCCCCGCCGCCCAGCACGATCATGTCGTAATCGTATCGCATAGCGCCTACTGTTGGTAGGTGTACGTGTACTTTAGCAGTAGGGCCTCGCTGCCGGGCGGCACGCCATGGCCTTCGCTGTATCCATTAGTGTTGTAAACTATCCACAGGTCGTTGCCTTCACGAAAGTTGTACCGAAAGCGCACATTGGCGCTGATAGTGTGCGTAGCGCTGTTGTACTGAACAAAGGCGTTGGTCGACACCTCCGTGTTTAGGGCAGTGCCAATGCGAATTCGCGCCAAGTGGGCGTCAAAATGCTCGCCGCGGTCCGGGAAGCGGATGCGCGTATATCGGTACGAGCTGGCCAACTCCAGATGGCGTGAGACGTACCACACAGGCGAAGCGCCAACTGATAGCTCTGAGCCGTCGAAAAAGGTGCCGGCCGTGACCTCCGGGCGCAGCTGCACGAGGTTTGTGTGAGAGACGTGGTACGCGGCCTTAGCCTGGAAAAATGCGTAGCGACCCTCAGGAATCTGCGCCTCACCAGACAAGGCAAATGGGTACTCCAAATCTTCGAGCAACACCTTGAAGGCTACCTTCCCCCCGGAGCCATTCTTGGCGGCGAAGTCCCATTCCGGGCCAACCTCCGCAGACTCAACGGTTCCGTTGGCATTTCGAACAAACGCGAATCCCTGCAGGGCATGTCGGTGCCAGATCAGGCGGGACGACTCAGGCATGAGCCAAGTATAAGATACCGCGTCGTCCAGAAGCGTGAAGTTGTTGCGCTGCGTGAAGCCGACGCCTGGATCATAGAGTCGCCCTGCCCAGGCCACTGCCGACCGGTATCCCCAACCGGAGCGGCGCCGGCGTTCAAGCTCGATGGTAAAGCGACCGTTGTTCAGGCCATTGACATCGCTTGCCAGCATGTCGTCGAATGACTGGGCCCACTGCATGGCCAGGTAGTCATCTCCTCGCAGGCGGGCTACCGCATCAAACCCGTAGGCCAGATTGTACCTGCCATCTGGTCCGAGGCGGCTGGTAGCCATTGCACCGGCATACGAGAATTCATTCCATACCCGGCGGCGCAAGCGCAGCACGCCGAAATTTTCGGAAGGAAGATTGCCGCTTCTCCGGGTCTGCATATTCAGCAGGCCCACATCCCACAGCCCGGTGCGGCCAACCAGCCGCGTTCCGCCCCACAGGGATACGGGGGTGCCATCTTCCGTCAGCCCGATGCGCCGACTGTGGAAGAGACGGCTTAGCCGGCCCACGCGGAAGTCAAAGATTCCAGATCGCTCCTGAAAGAACTGGCGCTTTTCCGGGTAGAACAGGGAAAACCGTGTCAGGTTGACCTGCTGGTCATCGGCCTCAGCCTGCGCAAAGTCGGTATTGAGGGTCACATCCAACGTGAGGTTGTCTGTCAGACCATACTTGACATCAAACCCGCTTTCGTAGGTAGCCCCCAGAGCCGACGTACTATCCCGCACGCGGTCCAGCCCGCCCAGCCCGTAGCCAGTGACGTACAGTGGCCTTTTGGAGCGAAGCCCACGTAGGAGTATCTTCTGTGCCTGGGAAGGCTTGAGGAATGCCCAGTTGTTTATGGCGGTCACCGCAGGAAATACCGCACGTTCGGTCTTTCTGGCGATCTTTCGCTGCAGCGTGATGCCCATGATTACGCCTCTTTCCTCTTCCTGAAACCTCAGGCTCGACACGGGCACGCGGATCTCTGCAAACCAGCCTTCAGTGTTGACCGTGGTCTCCACATCCCAGTAGGTGTTGAAGTCGCCGTTGATCCAGCCGCCGCTCCGGATTCCGCCACCACTGGCGTCATTGAATATCAGGGCGTCCTTGCGGATGCCGGCAGGCGTGGTCGTAAAGAGCAGTGCGGTTTCGTTGTCGTTGAAGGTGTCGAGGAGAATCTCAAAATGGTCATCGCCGCTAAGGCGGTCGCGGTAAAGCGTGTTGGCGCGGATGCCATCAGGGTTGCGGTCATAGGCCCGAAGCGCGAAGTAGACGTATTCGTCATCGTACGCCACCAGAAACTCTGTCTTTTCTGTCACCGGAGCTCCGTTGTCGGGCTCATACTGCGTCGGGATCCAAGGCGCTACGGCTTGCCACGCAAGTTCATCGCTCATGCCATCTATGCGAATCTCACCGGTGAGCTTTGGAATGACAATGGGAGTGCTCTTCTGGCCCGAAGCGGCGCCTACCGCAAGGCACAGGAGAATAGGAAGCGGAAGGCGGCGAAGCAGGAAGTGCATAGAAACGATGAGTCGCTGAATAGCCCGAAAACCAGAACCGAGCTCAAACTACTTCGTTGCGGCCTTAGCGTGGCGTGTAAAGAGTACGCAAGAACGACGAGCGCAACCTTGGCGTACCACCCTTTAGCTTTCGTGACCGACAATGGCAGAGAATGTTGCGCATATCCTGGTGTCGCTGCCCCAGGCACAGCTGCTTCGGGCTGTGGGCGAGGAAGCAGCACGACTAGGCATTGAGGCCTATGCCGTCGGCGGAGTGGTGCGCGACATGCTACTGGACCTCCCCACCCAGGATATTGACTTTGTGACACTGGGGGCCGGAAGCGGCATTCGCCTGGCGAATGCCGTCGCAGAGCGGCTTGGCGGGCTTTGTGCCCACGTGTACGACAAGTTTGGCACGGCAGCGGTGCGGATCACCCAAGACGATGGCAAAGAAGCCGTGCTGGAGTTTGTGGCTGCACGGCGCGAAAGCTATCGCCAGTCATCCCGCAAGCCTCTAGTCGAGGCGGGTACGCTACAGGAGGACATGCTGCGGCGTGACTTTACCATCAACGCTATGGCCACCAGCGTGCTGCCGGATCGATTTGGTGATCTTGTAGACCCCTTTGACGGGCGTAGCCATCTGGATCAGGAGCATATTACCACGCCCCGCCCACCTCGCCAGACGTTTGCCGACGACCCACTTCGGATGATTCGGGCCGCCCGCTTTGCTGCACAACTGGGCTTTGAAATCGATTCCTCGCTGCTGAAGGCCATGCGCCAGGAAGCGCACCGCATCGAAATCCTCAGCCAGGAGCGCATTACCGACGAGCTCGATAAAATAATGGCAGGCACATCTCCTGCATTTGGCCTTGAGCTCCTGGACCGTGGCGGGTTATTGCAGCGCATCTTGCCGGAGCTGACTGCACTGAAGGGCGTGGAAACCATTGCCGGACAACGGCACAAGGACAACTTCTTCCATACGCTGAAAGTCCTGGACAACGTGGTTGAGGCCACCTTGGAGAATCCGCCGGACCAATGGTGCTGGTTGCGGTGGGCGGCCCTGCTGCATGATATTGGCAAGCCACGCTGCAAGCGGTTTGTGGCGGGCACCGGATGGACATTTCACGGTCACGAAGATCGTGGGGCGCGAATGGTGCCCGCAACCTTCCGAAAGCTAAGGCTGCCATTGGACGAGCGGATGGAGTACGTTCGGCGGCTGGTTGAGCTACATCACCGGCCTGTGGCATTGGTGGACGACACGGTCACGGACTCTGCAGTGAGGCGCCTGCTCTTTGATGCTGGACCCGACATCGACGACCTCATGACGCTGGTGCGGGCAGACATCACCTCACGCAACCCCAGCAGGGTGCGCCGATACCTGGAGGCATTCGATCGGGTGGAGCGCAAGTTCGCTGAAATAGAGGCCAAGGATCACTTGCGCAACTTCCGCCCACCGATAGACGGGAAGGAAATCATGCAGCGCGTAGGTATCACTGAGGGGATAGCGGTTGGCCTTATCAAGGACGCCATTCGGGAGGCAATCCTGGAGGGCGACATTCCCAATGAGCGAGATGCCGCGGTTGCGCTGCTGATGCAGATTAAGGACGATGCCGTGCGGCGAGGAGTGCTCTACAAGGAAACGGTGCAGACGCTGCGACGATCGGAGCGGCGCGCTTCGCAGGCGGTCAAAGAAGTGGTGTTGTTCGGTGAGCTCCCCGAGGATCACGATGCCGCGCTGGCGCACATCATGGCGATCAAGGAGCAGGCACTGGCGGAGGCGTAGCGCGTCTAGGTCGGACGCACATCCCAGATCAGCATTTGCTCTATCGACGCGTAGTCCTTCTCGCCATCCTGGTCGGTAAACATGTAATCGCCGACGGTGGTGCGCATGATCGTACTCATGCGGTTCCATCCCACGCCTTCCTGGTCGGTAAATTCGTCAGGAAAGGGGCACGGCGGCCGGTATGAGGGGTTGTAGTGCTTGTACGTTTGGTGGGCCTGGTAGATGGCAGCACGTCGGGCACCTGCACGTGTGGCGCTTTGTCCCACTACACGATACGGGGCAACAGAGATGGAAGCCTCCATGGAGCCGTCTTCCTGCTCGACATACTCCGGCCGCATAACCTCGAAATCCCTGGGCGGAGGGTAGGCGCTACGCTCTGTGATGTCTGGCATCATTACTTGGAGTTTATCGTGCGATATGCAATGAACGATGGAACGACATTGAGAGTCGTTGGATTCCTACGCCGAGGGCGCGCAAGCGCGGGCTCCGGCGCACCACACGCCAGTAGCGGACGAGGCGGCATGTGGTCAATCGAAGCGAGCAGGCTGGATTTGCCAGACATCCTTGTCGGTGTCGTAACTTGAGCGGCAACCGGACTCCGGACGTTTCAGTATCAAAGATGCGGGTACCAAGCCATCTTTGCGTCAGCGGTAGGGCATTGGGCGCAGCAGGTGATTCGCAAGGATATCCACCAGTTGATCACGGTCAGGGAGATAACCGTGGATAACTGGTGTGCATTGGCGGAAACGGGACTAGTGGGTAACATTTAACGGTAATACTTTACTGCGTTGCGCCGCGATGGCGAGCCGAAGGCACAAATTGGAGCCTTTTTGCCACAAAAGCGTCAGTGATCACGCGTTTTGGCGCCAGATCCATGAGCTGCAGCTGTGGAAAACTATTTGAAGGATAACGGTTTTAAGTATTTGCAATGTCGTACATTAAAATGCGCGGTGCGCCCCTTGTCCGTTTAGGGCAGGAAAGGATGGCGAGCCGAAGTGCAGTCCACTAACGAACTTAACTAACAGAAACAGGCGATGTCCAGCGACGGCCTCTCAGCTACAGAACAGGTTCCGCAGCCCAGTGTAGCGAGTCCCCACACGAACGGACTGACTATTGAGCGCGTATTTTCAGACGAGGGCGCGAACCCGCTCGACTCCGTGGAGTGGGAGCTGCGTGATGCAGTGATCAAGAACCCGTCCGGAAAGGCGGTCTTTCAGCAGACTAACGTTGAGTTCCCAAAGTGCTGGAGTCCATTGGCTTCCAACGTGGTTGCTTCGAAGTACTTCTACGGTGACAACGCTACGCCGCATTTGGATCCCGATGAGGGGGGACGTGAGCACTCCCTACGGCAGCTGATCCATCGAGTCACACGCACGATCGCCGACTGGGGGATCGCCCAGAGATACTTCGCGTCCAAGGTAGATGGCGAGCGGTTCTATGATGAGCTGACTTGGCTGTGCGTGAACCAGTATGGGGCGTTCAACAGCCCGGCGTGGTTCAACGTGGGGTTGCACCACCGGTACGGTGTTACCGATACCGGCAACAAGACCATTCACGGTTGGGATCGCGACAAGCGGCAGATCGTGGATGTCGATCCATACGTTCGTCCTCAGGCGTCAGCTTGCTTCATCATTTCGATTAAGGATTCTATCGACGACATCTGGCAACTGATGGGCGAGAGCGCGCGGCTCTTTAAGTATGGATCGGGTGTCGGTGCGGACTGGTCTACGCTACGATCCACGTGTGAAAAGCTCTCCGGCGGCGGCCAACCCAGTGGGCCAATCAGCTTCATGCGCGTTCAGGATGCAACCGGTGGCACCATCAAGAGCGGAGGCAAGACGCGCCGTGCGGCAATCATGCAGACGCTCAAAGTCTGGCATCCCGACATCGCTGAATTCGTATCCGCCAAGCGCGAAGAAGAGCGCAAAGCCTGGGCCCTGATAGAGCAGGGTTACGACGGGTCGTTCAACGGGCCCGCCTACGGGTCAGTCGCATTCCAAAACGTGAACCAGTCGGTGCGCGTCACAGACGAATTCATGCGGTGCATAGAGACTGGTCGCCCGTTTCCGCTGCGCGCCGTCACGACGGGTGAAACCGTTAATCGCGTCGATGCGAGCGGCCTTCTGCGAGAGGTAGCCGTAGGCACGCACGTTTGCGGTGACCCGGGCGTGCAGTATGAAGACGCGATCCAAAAATGGCATACGTGCAAGGCGACTGGGCCGATCAACTCGAGCAACCCCTGCTCCGAGTACATGTTTCTGGACAACTCGGCATGCAACCTGGCCAGCCTCAACCTGCGCAAATTTCAGCCATCCAATGGCTCCTTTGATGTAGCCCGATTCAGGGCGGCGACTCGCATCTATCTCACCGCAATGGATATTCTAGTGGACAATGCAGGATATCCGAGTCGCAGGATTGCGCAGAACAGTCAAGACTATCGCCCATTGGGTCTGGGATTTGCCAACTTGGGTGCGCTGCTGATGGCGATGGGTCTGCCGTACGACAGCGACGAGGGGCGCGCCGTTGCCGGCGCCATCATGGCGATAGAGCATTCGGAAGCTTACGCCCGCAGCGCGGAGATTGCGGCAAACATGTCGCTGGGCCCGTTCAAGGGCTACAAAAAGAACAGGGAGTCGATGCAGGAAGTCATGCGCCTGCATCATGCGGCCGCGCGTGACATTGACACTTCATGTCCGGAATATCTGCACACGGCGGCATTGGAGTCCGCAGACCGCATGCTGAACCTTGGACTTGAGCACGGCTACCGAAACTCGCAGGTCACGGTACTTGCGCCAACCGGGACCATTGCTTTCATGATGGACTGCGATACTACGGGCATCGAGCCGGACATCGCGCTGGTGAAATACAAGCTCCTGGCTGGCAAGGGAGAGGGCATGCTGAAGATCGTAAACAAGACGGTGCCGCAGGCCCTCGTGCGGCTGGGCTATGATCAAAACCAGGTGCAAGTCATCCTGGAATATGTCAACGAGGAAGACACGATTGAGGGAGCTCCTGGTCTCAAGGAGGAGCATTTGGCCGTCTTTGACTGTGCATTCAAGCCGTTTAAGGGCACGCGGAGCGTGCGCCCCGCTGCGCATGTGAAGATGATGGCGGCCTGCCAGCCGTTTGTGTCCGGGGCCATCTCTAAGACAGTCAACATGCCGGAGGAATCCACCGTTGACGAGATAGCAGATGCGTATGTGGAGGGGTGGCGGCTGGGCTTGAAGGCGCTGGCCATCTATCGTGAGAACTCCAAGCGGAGTCAGCCGCTGGCCACCTCCAAGGGGGGCAACACCAAGGCCCGCAGCAGCATGGTGGAGACCTCGGGCGACGGCATGCCTGAAGGGTACGACACGGAAATCGCTGAAAAGATCGTCGAGCGCGTCGAGTATCGGGTTATCCGCAATCGGCTGCCAGACGAGCGGCCGGCCCTGGTGCACAAGTTTAGTCTGGCGGGGCATGAAGGATACCTGCATGTAGGCATGTACCCGGACACGAAACTGCCGGGGGAGATATTCATCACCATGGCTAAGGAGGGGTCCACGATCTCGGGCCTTATGGATGCCTTTGCCACCAGCATCTCCATCGCCTTGCAGTACGGCGTCCCGCTGGCAGACTTGTGCGAAAAATTCAGCTACATGCGTTTTGAGCCCAGCGGCTTCACCAACAACCGGCGCATCCCGATGGCTATGTCCATCATGGATTACATCTTCCGGTACTTGCGCCTGAAGTTCTTGGGGGAAGTGAAGGAAGAGGGAAAGAGCGAATCCGAGCAGTTTGACGAGATCGTCCGGCGCGACGGGCCAGCGGAGGATCAGGCCCAGATGTCATTGCCCTTTGATGAGCACGTCGTGGATGTCGGTAGCGTGGTCGAGAGTTACCAGGCCGGTCAGGCTGCCAAGTCAGAGGTTGGTAACGGCGCATACCAACGCCAAGAGGACGCGCCTCCTTGCTCATACTGCGGTGCCATCACAGTGAGAAGCGGCGCTTGCTATGCCTGCACGCAGTGCGGGAGCTCCAGCGGCTGCGGGTAATTCCCGGCGCATGGCTAAGGCATGCGTTGGTAGTACTGCAGCCCGCCGCCCATGCCGCCGCTAAACAGATCTACGGCGCCATCTCCGTTGATGTCAACGAATGTCAGCACCGAGTAGTACGGCAGCCTGGCATTTAAGGTGCCGGAGGCCTCAAAGACGGGCGACTCCGGCGTACCGACATTCATAAACACGAGCGCCTCGCCAGCTTCGCATCCGAGCACCATGTCCTGATCCCCGTCCCCGTCAAGGTCGGTGAAAGAAGGAGCGCTAAGTCGACCCACGTCAATGTCGTCAAAGTTGTCGCTTACCAACTCAAAGCGAGGCTGCTCGGCAGTACCGGTGTTGCGGTAAAAGTTGAGCTCACCCTTGGCTTCGCCTATAAAGAGGTCGTAATCGCCGTCCGCATCAATGTCTACGAGTGATGGCTTGCTGTAGCTGCCACGCGTTAGCTTGATGGTCATCTCTTCTATAGCCACAAAGTCGTGCGCATGGGCATCGCCGTCATTGCGGTAATAGAGGATTCCTTGATTCCACGTGCCCGCCATCATGTCGAGATCACCATCGCTATCCAAGTCGGCCAGCGTCGGCGAGAAACTGTGGTACCCGGACATTGGGAGCGTCCCCACAAGCTGGAAGACTACGCTATCAGGGGTGGACTGGTTTTCGTAGTGGTAAATGTGCCCTGTGTCGAAATCTTGCTGGTCGATCTTGTTCGAGAGCAGAAGGTCCGGGTCTCCGTCTCCGTCCAGGTCGGCAAAGGTCGGCGCGGTGTCGGCGCCGATATCGATCTGGGAGATAAACTGCTGCGTTTGGAGTTGAAATCCGTCCTCGGTGGATTCTAGGAAGTAGAAGTTGCCTACGGCCGACCGATTTGGCTGGAAGGCACCGCCCAGGACGCCGACAAAGAAGTCATCATCGTGGTCCCCGTCGATGTCTGCGAATAGCGCCGTGTTATAGCCGCTGGTCATTACGGGATTGTCCAACGGGAACGGTGCCGGCTCATTGCGCAGGTTGGGTGATTCGCACGTTCCCGTGTTGCGTATCAGCAGCACGCCCGGCTCAAAAAAGTCCCCCCAAAAAAGGTCGGGGTCCCCGTCTTTGTCCACATCGTGAAATGTGAGTGCGTTTGCGCCATGCAAAGTGCCAAACTGCGCTACGATTTCGATGTCTTCAAATCGCTTGTTAATAAGCTTCAGGCGTGGTATACCGTGCTCATCGTCGCCTACCGATTCATAACGACGCACAGTGCCGTCAACCCGGCCGATGAAGAAGTCCAACAGGCCGTCACAATCCAGGTCAACCAAGCTGGGGATGTTCTGGCGGTCCGCAAACAGCGGTTCTCCATCCACGTCGCGCAACGAGTCGATCACCGTTGTAAATGCCGGTGCTGTGGGCGTGCCTTCATTACGAAAGAGCCGTATATAGCTGTAGGGCTGCTCCCCGAGAAGATCCAGGTCCCCATCGCCATCCAGGTCTACGAATCGGTACCACTCGCCCACATCAATGTTAAGGTAGTTGTTACTGCGCCATACAAAGGCAGGCTGTGCGGCACTGCCGGTATTCTCAAAGTGTGTGAGCTTGCCCGTCAACTCCTGTAAGAAGAGGTCCAAATCACCGTCGCCATCAATGTCTACGAGTTGGGGCCGGGGAACGTTGAAGCCTCCAAGGAATGGATGGTCCAGCGGTGTGCCCTCGACATCCCGCACCTCAAAAGGGTAAATCTGGTGGGTGTAAACGGGCGGAAACTGCACCGCCGGCGCATGTACCACTTGCTGCGAGCCCGTACAGCTACCTCCGAAAAGCAGCAAGCCCAAGCAGCAGGCTCCAAGAAGTGTACCTTCGTGTTTCATGCGAAATAGTTAGTAAGCAGCAGTGCCAAGACCCGTGGCGTTTGGGCCGATTTCCAGCATTTTTTCCACTTTGTTCGTCTCCGTATTGATGACAGCCACTACCCCGGGATCGTATCCAAAGTTGTATCGCGCCCGGTACTGCCCATTCAGGTTGTTGTTGGAGATGAAGACGTAGCGGCCATCGGCGCTCACCGCAGAGCCGTGCGGCTGAGCCAGCCCATCGACGACCGCAGCAATGGCACGTTGCTCCAAGTCAACAACCGTGGCCGTTCCTGCCATCTTGTTTCCGAACCACACTGCGCGCCCGTCAGGGCTAAACACCGGGTGCCAGGGCGCGGCACCGACGTCAATGGCCTCAACCAGGGTCGGGCTTGCGGGCGTGGACGTGTCGAAAAAGAAGAGCTTGCCGGTAAGCTGACCTCCGACGACCATGGATTGGCCATCGGGCGCGATAGCAAACTGTACTAGCGTATGCGTGGGCCCCTCAATGGCAGTGAGTTCAACGTGTTCCGCAGCATAGTCCACGGTAGCCATGAGGTTCTCGGCCAGGCTTCCTACGTATACGTGTGTGCCTTCGGGGTGGATAGCCAGCGCGTGGGGGCGTGGGAAGAAAACATCCAGCTCTTCGATATCCATGTCGGTGCGCCCGATCATTCCAATGCGTTGCGGCGGTTTGACGGCCTTCATGGACCGCCCCACAAACAGCAGATCCTTGCTGCCATGCAGCGCCAGCATTCCCGGACGCTCAAAAGCAGTTTGGCCAATCAGCTCGTTGTCGCTGTTGAACTTCAGAACCATATCATCCCCAATGAGCGAGACATACCACGCGGACCCGTCCGACTCCACGACAATGTGGTGGGGCTTGGCATCCTTGGTAAAACCAAGCGCCTGCAGTCGGATTGTACGGATGACGACCTGTGCGTCCATGTCTATGACGGACACGGCCGCCGCGCCCTCGTTGGCCGCATAGAGTACATTGCGGCTCTCTGCGTAGGGCACTTCGCCCGCGTCGTTTCTGGCGCCGCCTTCGATCCAAGCCCGAACGGTGCCAATGTCCTCGTCAGTAAGCGCATCGGCGTAGGGCTGCAGCGCATCGCTGCTGTCCAGCCGCGTGGCAAGCGTGATCAGAAGGCTGCCTTCGGCATCATACGGGATTACGACTTCCCCAAAGTCTGACCCAGCCATCAGCGACTCCCACGATGAGAGGTCCAACCCATTCTCGTGCTGCAAGAGTGCTGCATATTTCTCTTGCAGCAACGGCAAGACTTCTTGGGAAAAGGACGGCGCATCAGCCGTACTTTGTGCGCCTGCACCTTGCGGCAAAAGGGTAAGGAGTCCCAGAGCAGGAATAAGCAAAAATGCGTGGTGGTTCATATGCAATGTCAGGCTAGATGTCGATGCTCGTGCGTTTAAGGATGAATAGGCCCTCGCGAATGCTTGAGACTATGATCGTGCCGCTCTTGAAGTACGGATAGTTGCTCCAGGAGCCTTCGAATCCCGGATTGTCGGCACCTACGGGGAACGTATCAAAGTTCCCGATGATTGTCGGACTGATGCGATCACTGATGTCCAAGATACGTAGCCCGCTCTTATAGTTGGACTGGTACATCACATCGCCTTGGATGTACAGGTTGTGATCAGTGGCCCTGTTGTCTGAAATGTATTCACCCGCGAGTTGGGGATCGTCGAGATCAGTCAGATCCCAGATCAGTGTACGGGTGCCTTCGGTTTTGCCTTGGAGCTCATCAATCTCGTCATTCAAGTAGAAGTAGCGGTGGTCGTCCGTGAGCCAACCTTGGTGGGCATACGAGACATTAGGGTAGTCCGCTAACGCAATGCCAACAGGGTTCTCTTTGTCGGTCACGTCTGCGATGCTCAGCACGGTGACGTTGGATCCGAGACAGATCTCTTTCCCTACGTGCTCTGTGTCTGGGCCGTCATAGACCACGCACTGCGCGTCATGAGAGTAGGTTGTGCTGGAGCGTCTGGCTTCTTCGTGGGCAAAGCAGCCTGCAAAGGAAGGGTTGAGCGGATCTCGGATATTGATCATGTGCAGGCCGCCTCCGCATCGTTTGCCACCGCCTCTGCTTCCGACGGCATACGCGAAGCCTGTATCTTCATTAATGACGATGTTGTGGGCAGTGTGGATGCCGTCATAGCGCGCGGTTGCCTTAAACGTCGTAGGCACATCATCCACGCTTAGCAGCTGCGTGAGGTCAAAGACTTGCATGCCATGCTTTCCGCGCCCTTCAGCGACGACAAAAGCGTGATTGCTATATACCTTGATGTCGCTCCATTGACTGTCCCCCGCGATATCGGGCAAGGGAAGACTTCCTAAATACAGGGGGTTCTTTGGGTCGGTGACCTCAATAAAGGCAGTACCATTGCTGCGCCCCAAGAGTGCGTATTCACGGCCAGTGTCCGGGTCAGTCCAGCCCCAAATGTCGGCTGCAGTGACACCAAAGCCTCCGCCGACCTCTGATAGCGACAGAAATGCCAAGAGGTCGACGTTGCTGCAGCTAAATAGCCAAGCTTTGCCGTCGGCGCACTCCGAGGGTCCGTCGCTTGCTACCATGCCCGTGCCTGCTCCTTCGGGCTCCGGGGGCTCTTCGCCGGACAAGAGCTTCCCGGCAAGTTGCCAGGCGCCGTCAGCGCTACGAAACACGTATGCCGCGCCCACGCCCTGGCTGGATGGATGCGCGGTCACGACCAGCGTGTCGCCTGCCAGATCAAGTGCAAGGCCGAAGCCCATGTCCCCGTCCTTGTAGAGCCGGTCCCGCGCAGTCCATCCGCCTATCTCGTCGCGCTCGAATGTGTACAAGCGGCCCTTGAACCAGCCGGCAGCAGCTGCACCAATCAAGAGGCGGGACTCGTCCAACGCCATTGAAGAGCCATAAAGATCAGTATTCCCGTCCTTGTTGCCGAACATCACCATCCCCTGCGTCCATGCACCATTATCGCTACGCTTGAATTCCAGCACCGCGCCCGGCGGCGGCGGTACCGGCGGCTGGGTTTCAGGGGCGACACCTGGTGCCCCGGCGAGCAGAATGCCGGCGCCCGCTGACACCAGAGACGCCCCCAGGGCGACGTGCGCAGAGTCGCTGCTGGTAAGCACGGTTTCTTCTCTGAATTCTTCAAGGCTGAAGACGTATACAGCACCGTTGCCGTGGTTGCTAAGAGGTGCACCGACATAAAGGCGCTCGGCATCCGCGGCCAGTCCCACTCCAAATCCCCAGTTGTCGGCCAGCCCTTTCGCGGTAACGGTTTGCGTGCGCTGCCACGACTCTCCCGTCTGCGTAAACACCGTTACGTGAGCGCCGCCAGCCAAGCCGCCGGTGATGATCATTTTGTCCGAAATGGCCATGCTGGCACCGATTTGATCTTCTGCCTCTCCGGTAAGTTTGGCAACTTCAGCCCAACCGAATGCTTCCGGGCTATGCTTGAACACATAGATCGCACCCTGGCCCGCAACCGCGCTCGGTGCACCCACGAATACGCGGTCACCGTGCGCCTGCACGAAGTACCCAAAGTAGTCGCCTACCTTGCCATCCGACGCGGTCAATTCTCCAGCAAGTTGCCAGCCCTTAGTGGGGTGTTCCTGGAAAACATGGACTACTCCGACGGAGGTCTCGTCGGTTCTGCTAACAAGCACGGCGTCTGCTGCAACAGCGGCGCTAATGCCGAAAGGCGCGGACTGCGAAAAGACCGGTATGGCCGTGCAGAGCAGAAAAAATGGTACAACGAGCGGTCGTTGCATGCGAGCGTGGCAGGTAGTGTGCCAATGATCTTTGCAATTTAAACGAGAGATTTGCGGAAGGGATGCAGGCGGCGTCGAGATCACCACGCCGCACGTCACCAACGCACATTGGGCCGACGAGCGTGAATACGCGGAATAGCTGCGGTCTGCACAGCACTGGAAACGCTTAGGTAGCCGATTGTACATGCCGGAGCGGTGCTGTCGGGCATCGCCGAATTGCGCCGATCACTGGCCAAACGGGGTCATTGGGTGCTACCCACAATTCCCGGCTGGCGCCGGCGCACTGTTGTGCGGGCACGACGGGTGAGCTCTACCAAGTATATCGGAAGGTCGCGGCGGAAGCGGGGCCAGAGGAGAGCCTGGTCCGCGGACTGCCACCTGAGCCCTAAGAGACCACGGCTGTCCCACGGTCTAGCCTGTTCAGAAGCGATGCCAGCTAAAAGAGGCCCGGCCCTTCTCTTGCAAGGAGCCGGGCCTCTCTACCAGCCGCGGCGGAACCTGCAGAAACCAGGTCCGCTGGAATTTGGCGCATCCTGGGACAGGAATGCACGGTGCCTCTGCGCAGCTAGAAGGGCTAGCGCACGCCAGACGCAGAATACGCAGGTTTTTATATGTCTATGCTCTGACGCTTAAGAATGAAGAGGCCCTCACCCATGCTGGAGACAATGATTGCACCACTCTTGAAGTAAGGGTAATTGCTCCAGGAACCTGCAAAGCCTGGATTGTCTTCGCCACCAGGGAACGTGTCAAAGAACCCCAAGACGGCTGGGTTGAGCCGATCACTGATGTCAAAGATGCGCAGCCCACTCTTATAGTTTGACTGGTACATTACGTCGCCCTGGATGTACAGGTTGTGATCGCTGGACTTGTTGTCGGATTTGAACTCAGCAGCCAGCAGCGGGTCGTCAAGGTCGGTAAGGTCCCAGATCATCGTGCGCGTTCCGACTACTTCGCCCTGCAGCTCGTCAAGTTCGTCATTCATGTAGAAGTAACGATGGTCGTCCGTCAGCCAGCCTTGGTGGGAATAACCGACGTTGGGGTAACTGGCTGACCCGATGACCACGGGGTTTTCCTTGTCGGTCACGTCCGCGATGCTGAGCGCGGTCTCGTTTGACCCGAGACATACTTCCTTATCTACGTGTTCGGCATCCGGGCCATGATAGATTACGCATTGCGCATCGTGGGAGTAGCCCGTGCTGGCATGTCCGGTTCCTTCGTGAGCGAAGCAGCCTGCAAAGGTCGGGTGCAGTGGATCTTGGATATTGATCATGTGGAGGCCGCCGCCGCATACTTCACCGCCTCCACTGCTGCCGACGGCAAAAGCGAATCCAGTATCCTCGTTGATGACGATGTTGTGGGCACTGCTAATGCCGTCATAGAGGGCGGTTGCCTCAAACGTCGCTGGCGCATCTTCCACGCTACGAAGCTGCGTGAGGTCAAAGACTTGCATGCCGTGATCACCGGCGTTGTCCGCGACGACAAAGGCATGATTGCTGTAAACCTTGACATCGCGCCAGGCGGCTTCCACCGAACCCTCAGTCATAGCCAGACTACCAAGATAGACAGGGTTGGCCGGATCGCCCATGTCAATAAAGGCTGTGCCGTTGCTGCGTGCCAAAAGTGCGTATTCGCGGCCGCTTTCCGGGTCAGTCCAGCCCCAAATGTCGGCGGCGGTTATGTCTTCTTCTCCGCCGACAGCGGAAAGAGGCAAGAACGCCAGGAGGTCGACGTTGCTGCAGCCGAACTGCCAAGCGAGGCTATCGGCACATTCCGATGGCCCGTCACTGGGGACCATGTCTATGCCCGCCGTTTCCCGCGGCGTGGGCTCCGGTGGCTCAGCACCCGAGACCAGCGTCCCGTCAAGCTTCCAGCCATCGTCCGTGCTGCGAAAAACGTATGCCGCACCAACCCCTTGGCCACTTGCAGGTGCAGTGACGACCAGCAGGTCGGCCGCCTGTGCCAAGGCTTGACCAAACGTTACGGTCCCCTCGGCGGAGATCGTATCGGTAGCACTCCAATGGCCAGCCTCGCCACGTGTGAATTCGTATACCCGACCTTGGAATTGGTTTGCCAGAATTGCACCAACCCAGAGGCCCGATCCGTCTGTCAGCATGGAGAAGCCATAAATATCAAACTGGTCGCCGCCACCTGACATCGAAGAGGTTTCTGCCCAGGTCCCGTCAGCTCCGCGGGCAAAGCTCACGACCGCTCCAGGTGGCGGCGGAGCCACGGGTTGGACGTTAGGCTTGACGCCTGGGGCTCCGGCCAGCAGCGTACCGTTGCCTGTTGGCAAAAGTGATACTCCCAGTGCAACGACCGCCGAGTCACTTGCTGTCAGCATGGTTTCCTGCGCGAAGTCTGGGAGGCTGAAGACAACTACAGCACCCGCACCTTCGTTGGCTCCGGGTGCGCCTACATAGAGGCGCTCATCATCCATAGCAACAGACAGCCCGAAGTAGGCGCCGTCTTCCAACCCTTCGGCCGACACTATGCCGGTGCGCTGCCATGAATCTTCGCTCCGCTCAAACACCGTCACATGGGCACTGTCGTCCATGCCGCCGGTCACTATCATGTTGTCTGTAATCACAACGGAGGCCCCGATGTGGTCCTCTGCTAAGCCGGTTATCTTGTCCACAACGCGAAAGTATCCGTCGGATTCAGGCTCGCGAATAAGTACATAGATTGCGCCTTGGCCAGCTTCCATGCTGGGAGCACCCACGTACAAGTACTCGCCGTCCGCGTACAGATAGTACCCAAAGAATTCCCCGCCAATGGAGTCAGGGGCGGAAAACTCGGCTACGCGCTGCCACCCTTCGTCGGGCAGCTGCCTAAAAGTGAAAATCTTTCCAGCGTCGCGACCAGAAGGTTGGCCGACAACTATGGCGTCGTCAGAGAAGGTTGCGCTGACTCCGAAAGAGCCGAATTGCGCGGAGGCTGGCAGTGTCGTACAGGCCAGAAAGAGTATTGCGGTAAGGAGTCGATCCATGCGAATGTGCCTCAAGGAGTGTTAATGTGCTATTTAAGGATAAACGAAAGATCTATCTAAAGGATGCAGAACACGGTGCAAGGGTCCATGGAAATGCGGCAGGAAGTCGAGGGTTGCAGCGATGCCCAGCTACAGGTCCACGGTACTCTGTTTGAGAACAAACAGGCCTTCGCCCATACTCGTGATAATGATGGTGCCGCTTGTGAAGAAAGGGTAGTTGCTCCAGGATCCGCCGAAGCCCGGCTTGTCCTTTCCAGTGGGGACGGTGTCGTAGTACCCGACCTCGACAGGAGCCTCAATATCCGTGATATCCAGAATTCGCAGCCCACTCAGGTAGTTAGACTGGTACATCAAATGTCCCCTGATATACAGGTTGTGGTCGCTTGCCATATTCGTTGAGCGATGTGAGCCCAGTAGCAGTGGGTCATCCAGGTCCGTAAGGTCCCAGATGAGCGTTCGAGTACCTACAACGCGGCCTTGAACTTCGTCCAACTCATCGTTCAGATAGAAAAACCGGTGGTCATCGGTAAGCCACCCCTGGTGGGTGTATGCATAGTCAGGATACGATGCGCTGGACAGGGCCGCAGGATCCTTCTTATCCGTCACGTCCGCTATGCTGAGTGCTGTCTGGTTGGATCCCAGGCAGATTTCCTTACCCCTGTGCTCGGCGTCCGGCCCGTGATAGACTACGCACTGCGCATCATGCGTATAGCCGGTGCCTGCATTGCCAGTGCCTAGGTGGGCAAAGCAGCCGGCAAAGATCGGGCGCGCCGGCTCTTTGATGTTGACCATATGCAGCCCGCCGCCGCAGACCTCGCCGCCTCCGCTGCTGCCGACGATGTACGCAAAGCCGGTGTCTTCGTTAATGACGATGTTGTGTGCGCTCGCGATGCGGTCATAGTGAGCTGTTTCGTCAAACGTTACGGGCGCACCAGGCACCGCCCGCAATTGCGTTAAATCAAACACCTGCATGCCATGATCGCCGGCCCTGTCCGCCACAATGAATGCGTGATTCTTGTAAACCTTTATGTCGCGCCAGAAGTTGACTCTGGCGCCCTCGGTCAGCGGCAATTCGCCCAGGTAGCGCGGATGCTCCGGGTCGGTAATGTCTACAAAGGCTGTCCCGTCCATTCGTCCTACCAGAGCATACTCGCCGCCTGTGTCCGGGTCGGTCCATCCCCAAATGTCGTTGAGCTCAAGGCCTTCCTTGCCGCCTATGGCTGTGATTGGCAGAAACGACAACAGGTCCACGCCTTGACAGTCAAACTGCCAGGAATTTCCTTCGGCACATTCCGCGGGCCCGCTTGGCACAAGCTCCAACGTTTGAGGGCGTGACAACTCGCCTGCCTTGATAGCCTCGCCCGTGGTACGATCAAGTCGATAGACCTGGGCCAGGCCCTCATCGAAGGGGGCCGTGACCACCGCGATCTCGCCTGCAAGCGCCACGGAATGGCCAAAAAGGCGTGGGTCGCTGCCAAGTGATAACGTGTTCTGAGCAGTCCAGGATGCTTCGCCATCTCGCACAAAGACATGTGTTCGGCCTGCGATACGATCCGTGCCGGCAGCGCCGACCAGCAGCGTTTGGTCATTCACGCTTAGCGAAGCGCCGAAAAAATCAATATCTGGCTCAGACGTTGGTCGAAGTATCAATTCCTGTGACCAGCTTCCATCCGACTGTTGCCTGAACCCTACCACCGATCCTCTCGGTGGAAATTCCGACACCTTCATCTCGGCGACAATGCCCGGTGCACCTGCCAGTAGTAACCCGTCGTCGGTGGTTTCGAGCGCGGCGCCAAGCACCTTGACTTGGGTGTCTCCTGTTGCCGTCAGCACTGCTTCCTGCTCCAGAGTCTTGGCGCTAAAGATATGAATGGACCCCGCACCGCTGTGGCTCAGCGGAGCGCCGGCGAAAATGTGGTGGCCAAAAGCTCCCAGCGCAAGCCCGAACATGTCCTCGGTACTTGCTTCGGTGGAGGCAAGCGCTGTGCTGCGGTCCCAGCCGGTATGAGTTTGCGTGTACACCGTTACGTACGGCCCGCCAATCATGCCGCCGGTGACGATCATGCTGTCGAGTACTGCCAAAGAGCCTCCTATATAGTCTCCAGGCGATGCGGCAAGCCGGTGTGTTTCGGCCCAGAATCCTGTGCGTCGATCTCGTTCAAAGGTGTACACGGCGCCGGTGCCGGCGTCCGGGCCGCCCGGCGCACCGATTACAAGCCTGTCGTCTTCCAAGTGAAGCGCATGTCCGAACCGATCACCTGGCTGCGCTTCGGATCCCTGTAGCACATCGTTGAGCATCCATGTGTCTGCCTCTCCCTGTTCAAAGACATAGACTTTGCCGGCGTTGATCGCACCTCCATCGCTAACCATGATGAAATCGTTGCTGGCAACGACAGCATTTCCAAAGCCCAGGCCAGATTGCTGAGCCTTGACGACCAAGGCCGCCGAAAGGAGGAGTAGCAGCAGAAGTTGGCGTTTCATGATTGCAAGCGATATGCGCTGGGCTATCCTGCAAATGCAGCCAATCGCCGGAGTGCACCGGGCGGGGCAGGCTCTTGGGCGTGACCTCAAAACCTATCCAAACGCATTCTTGAGCCTAGTGGTTCATTTCACGCAAGTGCGCGTACTCTAAGAACAAGGCTGCCAGCGGGGGTAGGGTCACTGCAATGCTTTGCTCACGACCACCTGCCGGAACTTTATCACTTGTCCATGCGGTGGGTAGCATCATGCCGCTGCCGCCATAACATGCTGCGTCGCTGTTGAGGCTTACGGCATACGATCCATTGGTCGGCACACCCACGCGCCAACCTTCGCGTGGCACCGGCGTGCAGTTTAGCATAATCAACAGCGTCTGCTCATCGCTCGTGCGCTGGTAGGCCAGAAGGCTGTCGTCTGCGTGGTCGCCCAGCCAGGCCCATCCCGATGTCGTGTCATCCCATAGCGCCGTAGATCTCCGGTACAGGTTGTTAAGGTCCGTGATCCAGCGCACAAGTCCGACGCGCAGGGGATCGCCTGCCGCGTCCCAATCCAGCGGGCCATCGTGATTCCACTCGGCGGCCTGGCCGAATTCGCCGCCCATGAACAACATTTTCTTGCCAGGGTGACCGAACTGGTGCCCAAAGAGCAGCCGCAAGTTCGCAGCCTTTTGCCAGTCGTCACCAATCATCTTGCTCCAGAGCGAACCCTTTCCGTGGACTACTTCATCGTGCGAAAACGGCAGAAAATAGTGCTCCGAAAACGCGTACATAAACGAAAACGTGAGCTGGTTCTGGTGGTATTTCCGGTGCACGGGGTCCTGCTGGATGAATGCAAGGCTGTCGTGCATCCAGCCCATATTCCATTTGTATAGGAATCCCAGGCCGTCATCATACGTCGGTGCAGATACGCCCGGGTATGCGGTGGACTCTTCCGCAATCGTGAATGTGCCCGGAAAATGCGTATACACCGCCTCGTTTGTCTTCTTAAGCAACTCGATGGCTTCCAAGTTTCTATTGCCGCCATAAATGTTGGGTCTCCAAACGCTGCGCGAATAGTCGCGATAAAGCATGGATGCTACAGCATCCACGCGGAGGGCATCGATGTGGTACTTATCCAGCCAGAAGAGAGCGTTTGAAATCAGGAAGTTACGTACCTCCGGTTTTGCGTAGTCGAAGATGTAGGTACCCCAGTCCGGATGCACCCGCATCATTTCGTCGTCGTACTCATACAGCGTAGAGCCATCGAAGAAGACAAGTCCCTGCGGGTCAGTGGCAAAATGGGCTGGTACCCAGTCCAGGATCACGCCAATGCCACGCTGGTGCAGCGTGTCAATCAGGTACATCAGGTCAACCGGCAACCCGTACCGGAATGTCGGCGCATAGTATCCCACTACCTGGTATCCCCAGGACCCGTAGTACGGATGCTCGGCTAAAGGCAAGAGTTCCACATGCGTGAATCCCAGGTCTGTGACATAGTCGGCCAGCGGCGCCGCGATGTCGCGATATGACAGCGAATGCCCGTGCGCTTGGTGCCTCCAGGATCCAAGATGAACCTCATAGACTGAAAGAGGGCCCGAAAGCGTGCCGGGCCCTTGGCGGCTGCGCATCCAATGCTCGTCGCCCCACCGATACGAGAGCGAGTCAATGATGGAGGACAGGCCTCCAGTGGTGCTCTCCTGTGGCGCCTCAAGTCGAAACGCATAGGGATCAGTCTTGTCGGCTGAGTAGGCGCCGCGTCGTATGTGGTACTTGTAGCGCTGCTCAGCGGCTGCGCCCGGCACGAATACTTCCCACAGGCCGCCGCCCACGCGCTGCAATGGACTCTGCTCTGGGTCCCAGTTGTTGAATTCCCCAATGACCGAGACCGTCTCTGCATGCGGGGCCCAAACGGCAAACCACGCGCCGCCAGCTACGGGATGAGCGCCCAGTTGCTGATAGCTCTTCATGAGCTCGCCATGAGCCCAGTAGTACTGATCTTCTTCGCTTAACCATGCCATAGGGGGGTGCGCTTGCTGCGCGATCACACGCGATACATGGCTGCGGGCATGACATGTGGGTTCAGCCGGATATGCTGATTGGCGCCCTGCCAAGTGAAGGTTTGGTCACCCAAGAGGTCCTGCACTTCAAATGGAACGCCCTGAGGAAGCCCCAAAAAATCCAGCGGCAGCACTACATCACCTTCCTGCTCATGGAACGGGTCAAGTGTCACGAAGCACAGGATCCGGCTGTCGCCATGGGTCTTGCAGTATCCCAGGATGTGCTTGTTATGCACATCAAAAAAGCGTATAGAGCGCAGCTGCTGCAATGCCGGGTGTGCCCGGCGAAGGCGGTTGACCTTCTGAAACAGCGGTTGCAGCGAAGTGTCGTCTTGCCAATTCCAGGTGCGGATCTCATATTTCTCGTTGTCCGCGTACTCTTCTCGATCAGGGTGTCGCTTGTTTCGTACGTGTTCGAATGGTGGTCCATATACCCCGTAGGTAGGGGAAAGCGTGGCTGCCAGAATAAAGCGGGTGACGTGCGCCGGGCGCCCACCCGTAACCAGATATTCGTGCAGGATGTCTGGGGTGTTGGGCCAGAAGTTCGGACGAAAAAACTCAGCTAACTCCGTATGCGCCAGCTCCTCCATGTACGAACGCAGTTCCTCCTTGGTGTTGCGCCAGGTGAAGTACGTATACGAGTTGTTAAAGCCAAGCTTGGCCAGAGCATACATCGTCCTGGGTCGCGTGAAGGCTTCAGCTAAGAAGATGAGGGTAGGATCCTTTTTGCGCAGCGCCCCTAGGCACCACTCCCAGAAGGCAAACGATTTCGTGTGGGGATTGTCCACACGAAAGACCTTTACTCCACGGTTAATCCAGAACTCAAAGATGCGCTTTAGCTCATGCCAGAGTGCCTGGTAGTCTTCACTTGTGAAGTCCAGGGGGTAGACATCCTGGTACTTCTTGGGAGGGTTTTCGGCGTAGCGGATCGTGCCATCGGCGCGGTGCCTGAACCACACAGGATGCTGCGTGACATACGGGTGATCCGGTGAGCACTGAAACGCGATGTCCAGTGCTACGTGAAGCCCCAATTCTCTCGCGCGAGCGACGAACCGGTCAAGTGCTGCAAGCCCGCCCAACGCAGGGTGAACACTGGTATGTCCGCCGTCCGGGCTGCCGATGGCCCAGGGGCTTCCGGGCTCGTCTGGTGCGGCCACCGGGCTGTTGTCTTTACCCTTCCGAAAGGTTGTCCCGATTGGGTGCACCGGAGGCAGATATACGACGTCAAAGCCGAGATCCCGAATGCGCCTGAGGCGCATGGCTGCGTCATCCAGGGTGCCGTGTCGCCCCGGTTCGCTGGCAGTGGAGCGCGGAAATAGTTCATACCAGGCGGCAAAGCCAGCAAGAGGCGGGTCGACCTCAATGAACTGCCATGCGCTGTCAATCGCTCCTTGTTGAACATCGTGACGGCGCATCAGAATTGACAGCGCTTCATCCAGGGCGGGCGCCACGGCGCCCGATTCCATGGCTTCCGCGTAACCATTAAGCTGCTCTGCGCTGCGCGCCCTGGCAGCAGCCTCACGCACGAGCGTGGCACCACTCAAGAGCTCATTCTGGATCTCCTGCTGATCAGCGCCATGCTCGACCCGGCGTCCAAATTCGTCCTGCCATGTCGCAAAGCGATCCACCCATGCGCGCACCTTGAACGCATATCGGCCCGGCATTGTGCACAGTATAGACCCTAGGTATTCATCATTCCATCGCAGCTTAAGGCGAGACTCATGCTTCTTTCCGCTCGGCTGCTTCACCTGAATCACGACGGCCAACTTGTCGTGGCTGTCCGCGATGACGCCGGCCATGATGTCCACGACTTCGCCTACGATGCGGCGCACAGGCCAGCGCCCTCCACTTACCGTAGGGACGATTTCGGTGACAATGATGCGCTTGTAGCGCGCTGATTTCATTGAGCCTTGATTTGCTTATCCTTTTGCGCTCGGCATGTCGTGCCGGCAACCTCCTTGAACGCGCAAAAGTACGGATTCGATCGGCAGGTGGGACAAAAGAGACGTAAAGAGGCCGTTAACGTTGTGGGTAGTGGTAGGCCCACGCCACTGGGCGCTACATGTGATGGGTCCGGGGTCAACTTCGCAGTCTATAGCCACAACGCGACGCAGGTTTTGCTGTGCCTGTTCGACACCGCACAGAGCGCGGCTTCTTCGCGCACCATTAGGATGGAGGCACGGCATGGCCCTACTTGGCATGTATACGTGCCGGGGCTCACGCCGGGACAGCTTTACGGTTACCGCGTCGACGGGCCTTTTGAGCCCAAAAGTGGACATCGGTTCAACGTAAACAAGGTTCTGCTGGACCCCTACGCCCGCGCGATTGGTCGGATGCCGATCTGGGACAAGAGCCTATACCGTTACGACGGGGACGATCTTACCTTTTGCGCGCTTGATAACGCGCCCTTTGCGCCACTGGGAGAGGTCGTAGATTCAGCGCCCCGAGAATACGCGCGTCCCTGCACCTCCTGGGAAGACACGATAATCTACGAGACCCACGTCAAGGGGATCACGCAGTGCCACCAAGGAGTCCCGTCAGCCGTACGCGGCACCTATGTGGGTTTGGCAAGCCCGGCCGTTCTGGGGCATCTGCAGCGCATGGGCATCACCGCCGTTGAGCTGCTCCCTGTGCACGCTGCGGTGCAGGATGAACGCCTTGTTCGGCAGGGACTATCGCAGTACTGGGGATACAACACGCTTTCGTATTTCGCGCCCGATCCGCGCTTGGCTACGGGCAATGGCCTCGCGGCCATTAGTGAGTTTCAGGAGATGGTATGCGGGCTGCATGCGGCAGGCATTGAGGTCATACTGGATGTCGTGTACAATCATACTGGCGAAGGGGACCACCTTGGGCCGACGCTTTCATTCAGGGGCTTGGACAACTACTTGTACTATAAGCAGCGCCCTGACAACAACCGCTTTGTGATGGACTATACCGGTTGCGGTAACACGCTGGACACTGGCAACTCAGCGGTACGTCAATTAATCATGGATAGTCTGCGCTACTGGGTTCAGGTGATGGGAGTTGATGGATTTCGGTTTGACCTGGCCTCCGTTCTTGCCAGGGAGCGCTACGACATAAATATGCAGGCTTCGCTGTTTGACATGATCCAGCAGGACCCAGTACTTAGCAAGGTGAAGCTCATCGCCGAGCCTTGGGATATGGGAAAGGGTGGCTATCAGCTCGGCGCCTTTCCGTGGCAGTGGAGCGAGTGGAATGATCAGTACCGCGACACGTTGCGCCGCTTCTGGCGCGGAGACCCGGGCATTGCCGGGGACTTCGCAACGCGCCTGGCGGGTTCCAGCGACCACTTTGCGCTGAGTCACCGGCGACCGCGTGCGTCGATCAACTACATCACCTCGCACGACGGTTTTACCCTGGAGGACCTGGTCAGCTACACACGCAAGCGCAACGAAGCAAACAAAGAGAACGGCCGCGATGGTGCTAACCAGAATTACAGCACCAACTGCGGCGTTGAGGGGCCGACTGATGAGGAGACCGTATTGGCACGACGTGACCGTTTGAAGCGCAGCCTGATTGCCAGCCTGTTGGTATCCCAGGGTGTACCGATGATTCTTGGCGGTGATGAGCTTTCGCGCACCCAAAAGGGCAACAATAACCCGTATTGTCAGGATAACGAAGTCAGCTGGTACGACTGGGACCTCGAAGCGCGACAGGGGCGCTTCTTGGAGTGGGTGATCAGCCTTGTGGCGTTACGCAAAGCGCACCCCATCCTTTGCCGATCGCAGTTCCTGACCGGAGAGGCCAGCGGCGCGGGACTGCGAGATGCCTTCTGGTGGCACCCGGCCGGCCGCGAGATGCGTGCCGCGGATTGGAACGACGCTGCCGCTTTTGCGCTTCACGTCACGTGCAGCTGTGATAGAGAGCCTACGGTGCTGCTTTTGGCCTTCAACGCGGCGTTGAGGCCGACGACCTTTGCGTTACCCGAAGGACCATGGCAAGTGGTCATTCACGAGGAATGCGACACGCCGTTCAAAGTCACGGGATTCGTGACACTGCCTGCCTCGGCGTTCGCGGCCCTCAGGGCATTGTAGGGAAGGCTGGTGTCGGTGCTTAGCGAAATGGGCTTGGTCCCGCCGCGGCGAGCAAATCGCTTCAGGGTATAAGGTCTGGGTGCATGCCAAGGGTAGCGACCCGTGATTGGCGTGCCCATGCGTGTTACGGATCCGATGTGCAAAGCATCTTGTAGCGACAAATAGTTCACGTTTTCGTTTGATGCTATCAGCGCACGAATGGGAAATCATTGCTCGTTTACGTGCTTTGACTCCCCCGTTCGGGACTTCACCCCAGATCCAATACCGGTTAGTGCGGCCACGTCACGATTTTGACTCAGATTTAGTAAATCAGTGGCTCGTAAGTCCGAAGGACTCTAGACACAACAAGCCGTTGATTTAGGGATGGTCCTACTTGTCGTAGGGGTGATACGCCAAACTTAGTTGGTAGAGGGCGGTCGCAGCAAGTGGACTAGTGGGAGCCACCAATTGGCATGGTGCTCAAGATCGTTGGAGTATGCACTGGGGCCACGAAGTGCAGTTTGCGGCCCATTTAAGCGCCAGAAGAGGCAGGAAAGCGGATGTAATCCCTTGAAACAGGGCACCAACAGAAACGGATAGTAAACTTGGGGTAGAGTTGCCGGACGCCCCAAGAGTTCGGCAACCCCCAGAGCATCAATCGAGGCCCAGCCAGACGAGGCCTACAGAGTGGCGGGCGTATGGGGGACTCAGCCGCCTCCCGTCCGCAGGCTATCAAGTGCGATGTGCTGCTCGAAGCTTTGGTACCCGGCGAAGACGCCAAAGCCGTTCTCTACGTTGGTGAAAACCCGCACCGGTTCGCCGAATGGATTGTTTCCCAGCTCGTCGTGAAGTCTGACCGTGGTCGCGTATTTATAGAAAGCCTCACTTATGTGCTGGAAATACACGCGCAACGTACAACTACCGGGAGCCGGACCGCCCATGTCGTCGAACACTTCACACAGCACCAGATGCACATCCTGAACGGTGATTGTGAATTCGCGCCTCTCGCCATTGAAGAGCACATCACTGAATACGGCGTTGAGCAGTCGGCCCGATTCGTCGCCAATGTCCACCAATGCGTCTGGCTCTGATATCACGGGGTCGTTTTCAGCAAGAATGGCCTCGTCTTCCACCTGAAACCACTGCACGTGCGGTTCTACTTCTGCCGAGGGAAAATGCAGTTGGACATAGAGCCGATAGTAGTCTTGCGCGTCCGGCGGATCTTCCAGTACAATGGTCACGTGCGCCACTGCGTCGTCACTTATGTCGGTACTGGAATCTAGGCCAATCGTATGGGAAAAGTGGACAGGTACCTGTTTGGGAACGGCATCCTCGGCCTGGACCGACGCATATCCTTCCGCGCTGGCTCGCAGCGTATACGTCTTTCCATCACCGGGTAAGGCTGAAAGCGCCTGATAGACTCCTTCACCGGTGTGCAAGAGGCGTACGGTTTCACTACTTCCGGGCCCGGAGATTTCCACCGTGGCGCCGGTAACGTTCGGTAAGCTTTCGTAAAACGTTCCGATGGGCCTGGACTCGCTGAGATGCACCTCCCATGGGTTGCCGGTGGCAAAAAAGCTGTTGACCACAAGGCGTGGCTCCTTATCCGGAAGGTCCACTTCAACCGTTGATTCGCAGGCACCCACCAGGAATGTCCCTGCAAGGAGGGCATACATTGTGTACTTCATGGCTAAAAGGTGCGTTTGTAGGTGACGTAAGGAAGAATTGGCACCAGGCTGATCTGGGTCAGCACGGATGGATCACCGGAGTCCGAAGGCTCGAGAAAGAAAGGGTTCTTGCGATTGTACACGTTGTATATTCCCGCGCTGAGCGTGCGCTCTTTCCTGCCACGGCGTTTCTTGAAGTTGATACCCAGGTCCATTCGGTGATAGGCTCTCATCCTGAAGCCATTGCGCTGTCCGTAGGAGGTGACCGTACACACGGGGCATCGCGTTGCGAATTGGCCGACCCGATAGGTCGTTGACGGTAGTGTCAGCGCGCTGCCGGTTGCATACGTCCACACGCCCGACAACTCAATGCCAGGTCTAAGCTGATGGACGGCGACCACCGAAAAATCATGGCGTCGATCGTGCTTGAAGGGGAATTTCCTGCCACCATTCAATCTGTCAAAACGGCGATACGTCCAGGACAGGGTGTAGCCGATCCAGCCGGTTATCTTTCCGGTCTGTTTGCGCAGAAGAATCTCCGTCCCGTAAGACCATCCCTTCCCCAACTCCACCTTGTCCTGCCAATCCTCTTCAGGCGACAGGAACTGCGCACCGTTCTTGTATTCGACCAGATTGCGCATCCCCTTGTAGTAGCCCTCCAGGCTGAATTCGAGCTGGCCGCTGGACAGCGTGTGCGCTGTGCCCGCAGCCACAATGTACCCTTCCTGGGCGGGCACCTTCGCTGTCGTTGGCAGCCACAGGTCAGTGGGCAGGCCAACGGAGTTGTTCTGCAGAAGAAAGATGTACTGGCGCATCTCCGCATACGAGGCCTTTAGTGCCCATCTGCTCGGGAGCAAGTAGCGTGCAGAAGCACGCGGCAGAAGTGACACAAAGTCGCGGTTGTTTACGGAATACCCGGACAGGCGCAGTCCAGCGATAAGCTTTAGGCTGGGCCCGAGGCGCAGGTCATCTTCCACGTATGCCGCGTACTGAACCGCGTCAATCTCATTCTTCGGAGTGACCAGGGTGAATGCTTCGGCATCGTCTTCGTCCGTGGTCGACCGTACCTGCAGAGCCCCCGGGCTGAACTCGAACAGGGTGCCGGAGGCGCCGAAGCGCAGGTAATGCGCCGGGCTCGGCACAAAGTCAAAATCCGCGGCAATGCCCACGTCACGTATTTTCGACAGGTACCTGATCCGGTTTGACGTCTGCGTTTCCGTATCGAGGTCTCGCGAGCCCACGTCAAAAACGTACCGCGCAAGTGTCGCAGTAGCGTTACTGAAAAGTTTGTCCGACAGCACGCGGTTCCACCGGACGGTTGTCGTGATGTTGCCCCAGCGCAGGTACGAGTTCACCGTGGAAGTCGGTTCGGTGCCTTTATAGGAAAAGCCATCCTTACCGTGGTAAACACTGACGTAAGATACGGTCCTTTTCCGTAACCCTGCTGTTTACCTTGGCGTTTATGTCATAGAAATAGAAGCCGCTCTTTCTATTTCTTGGCATGAATGGCCGCATAATCAAGTCCAGGAAGGTTCGACGCCCAGAGACAATAAATGAGGACTTGTCCCGTACTATGGGGCCCTCCACGGCCACTCTCGACGCAACGGGCCCCACCGCAGCGTGACCGGCGAAGCGCTTCGAGTTTCCCTCCTTCATGCCGAGATTCAGTACTGAAGACAGCGTTCCTCCGTAGCGGGCGGGTAGCCCTCCCTTGCTCAACTCCACGTGCTTGAGGGCATCCGGATTGAAGACGGATAGAAAGCCGAAGATGTGGTACGCATTGTACACGCGAGCTCCGCCCAGAAGGAGCAGGGTCTGGTCGCGGTTGCCGCCACGTACAAAGAGGCCGCTGTTGCCTTCCGAGCTCGACTGTACCCCTGGAAGCAGTTGTAGCGATCGCAGGACGTCCACTTCTCCCAGAATGGAAGGCAGCGCCGTAAGCTGCGACACGGGCACTCTGACAACGCTCATGCGCGTCTGCTCTTCAATGGGCTCAATCCGGTCCGCCACGACGGCAACCTCTTCGGTTTCCAGACTTACTGGCACCAGCGCGATCTCCAAGCGAACGTCCGCCTCAAGCAGGACCTCATAGATCGCTGGCGCATATCCCACAAAGGAAACGACAAGTCTGATTGAATCGGCCTGCAGCGTTAGACTGAAGAAGCCATATGTGTTTGTGACTGTACCTAGTTCGCGATCCGGCACGTAAATGGTCGCGCTTGAAAGCTTCTCACCGCTTTCAGCATCTGAAACGAAGCCACTGATTGTGTACTTCGGTGGACTTACAGGACGATCCTGGGCCAAACTCAATGTCGAGGCAAAGGAAGCAAGGCATAGTAGGCACAGGTAGACTCCCACTGTGCCGATAGATGAAGGGTATCGAATCATGGATAGGCTGAGTGTCACGGCTGAGATGAAACGCAGCAAGTGCGCTTTCTGGTATGGAAGAATGCAATGGAAAAGGTATGTGCGAGGAAAATGTGGGGACGACTATCCCGTCCCTGTTGCATTCCGGAATTGAAGTGGTGGGTAATCCGGTGAACTGGGCCACCCTGAGCGATTGAAGTGGGTCCCTTGGCTCGTTCGTACAGAGCTGGGAGCATTACGGTTGAGGATCTACTGATCCTGCGCTCAATGCGCGCTTTGTGCACATGGCTTCTCCCATGAGTGGGATCTTGATTGCGTTGCAGATGAGCCGGTCAAAGATCGAGTCGGCCAAGGTAGGAGGGACGGCAGCATGCTTGCGCGCAGAGTTCAAGACCGGTCCAGCGCAACGCCCGCGCAGACTTTGTAGTCAGGAGCAAGCTACAGATGCGCGACTGAGACTGCTCAACTTCCGGGACAGCGAGCCATTTATCTCCGTACGTATCTCCTTCCTACGCACTAGCGTGCGAGAGCTGCACTGTTGCGCATCGTCCATGCCGTCGGCAGAGTTTTCTTAGACGTGCTCCTGCTTCTCCCAGCAAGGCGTCGAGGTCGCGAGGACCCATACGCCACTGCCAATTGTCACCAACGGTACCCGGAGTGTTCATACGTGCAGCGGATCCCAGTCCCAACACGTCTTGTACTGGCGTAATCACCAAGCATGCGCTGGATGCCATTAGTGCACTAATAGACTGCCAGTGCTCATTGTCCTGGGTAAGCCTCAGATACCGCTCGGCAAAAGAGCGCTCGGACGCCGATGTGCCAGCTAGCCATCCTATCAGCGTGTCGTTGTCGTGCGTACCCGTGTAAGCGACGACCTTCGGCGTATAGTTGTGCGGCAGGTACGGGTTAGTGTCGTCGCTAACAAAGGCAAATTGGAGGACCGCCATTCCCGGGAATCCAAATTGGCGCATTAGCGCGCGGACATCCTCGGTGATTACGCCTAAATCTTCAGCGACTATTGGCAGCGATTCATTGGTGCGGGCGAGGTGTTCGAATAGGCTTGCGCCGGATCCGCGGACCCAGCGTCCGTGGACCGCAGTCTCTTCCGAAGCAGGAATCTCCCAGTACCCGGCAAAACCACGAAAGTGGTCCAGCCGAATCACGTCGAAGAGCTCAAGAGCCCGCCGAAACCGCTTCTGCCACCAGTCAAAGCCGCGCTGCTCCATCACGGGCCAGCGGTACAGCGGGTTGCCCCACCGTTGACCGTTTGCGCTGAAGAAGTCCGGTGGCACGCCGCCTACCAGCGTCGGATTGCCTGTGCTGTCGAGGTGGTACTGATCCTGCGCGGCCCAGACATCAGCACTGTCGTGTGACACGTAGATTGGCATGTCGCCGATGATCTGTATTCCACGCTTATGGCAGTATGCACGAAGGCGTTGCCATTGTTTCTCGAAAATATATTGCCTGAATCGTGCAGCCTCCCAGTGCTCTGTCAATTGCCTCCTGGCAAAACGCAGTGCCTGGGCCGGATTCGACCGATGTCTGGCCGACCAGAGTGTCCACGGCTTGCCGTAGTGGAGCCTGAGGGCCGAAAAAGCCGCATAGTGGTCTAGCCAGTACGACTGAGCTTCGCAGAAGCGACCAAAATCTGCTGGGCGCGGGCGCGCTCGAAACCGCGCAAAAGCCTGCGCGAGGAGCGAAGACTTCCAGGGTATCACGCGAGAGTAGGCAACAGCGTCCATGGGGAGAGTGCGGCCACCTGCCACGTCCCCCGGCTCCAACAGCCCCTCTGCTACCAGGTCCTGCGGGCTGATGAGGAGCGATTCTCCGGCGAATGAGGATGTCCCGGAATATGGTGAGTACCCATAGCCGACTGGCCCAATAGGCAGCACCTGCCACCACCGCTGCCCGGCAAGAGCCAGTGCATCGGCAAACCGCAGGGCATGAGGCCCAAGGTCTCCGATTCCAAATGGCGAGGGAAGCGAGGTGATGTGCAGCAGCAGCCCACTTGCACGGTCAGAGTCCATTGACGACAGCAGAACGGTATCTTAGCTGACTAAAAGTTAGTGCAAAGGCATGGAAGTCCATATAAAGCTGTGCAACCTACGCCACCTTGATGCTGCGGTCGGTCTCTTTGAGCAGTACCGCCAGTATTACGGGATGCCTGCGGACTATGATGGGGCGCATAAATTCTTGAATGACCGCCTGCGGAATAACGACTCCGTATTCCTTTTGGCGGTGGACGAAGAAGACCGTCCGCTAGGGTTTACGCAACTCTATCCGATGTTCTCGTCTACGCGAATGGTGGAGCTATGGGTGCTCAACGACCTCTTTGTCTTGCAGGAGGCGCGCCACATGGGTGTAGGAAGGCGACTGATGAATGCCGCGCGCCATTGGGCAAGTCAACGCAACGTAAAAGTACTCGCATTGGCTACGCAAAAGGAAAACGCTTCAGCCAAGCGGCTGTACGAGTCCTTGGGCTATGAGCTCGACACGGAATTCGACCACTATGAGCTGACCCTTGCCTAGCGGCATTTACAATTGACGCCAGCGACAGTTATGAAAATCGAGGCCTGACGGTCTTTGGTAGATGGACGGATGATTCTTCAGCTAGTATAAAGACGAGACTGTTACTAATGAGCAGGTCTGTTTAGTTTTGGTGATGGTAATAAAGCAAGATTTACTGAAAGCGGCTGCTGGAGCCTGTCGTGCGGCCCCGTCTCTATCTTCGAAAAACCGATACTTTTAGTTGTCACTGACCGGTAAAGACAATCGACATTCGTCAACTTTGGCCCGTGACTAGCTCACTTGGCCGAGCACGGTACCACACTCAGCTGGTTGCTGCGCACAGAGAGGTGGCAATCACCCTCCAATAAGGTGCTATACCGCTGTGACCGTATCGTTGTATGGCTGACCGCTACGGGTTCTGGCCGAACACCTCTGCCAACACAGCCGGGAGTTTTCCATCCAGCAGTTCGCCATCAATAGCGATTATTCTGCCCTCCTCGTCCACTAGAATTGGCCTCGGCACTCCAGTGATTTCAAATGCAGCCTCGACGGCGCTATTTCTTGCGCGGCTTACGCGTGTGTGCATCCAAGCCATGGCATACCTCTCTTCCCGGAATCGTTTGATGGCGTCCCGGTCATCTTTTATGGCGACGCTCAATATCTGGAAGCCAGCTTCGTGATACTTGTGATACGCATCCTGCATCACCGGGATTTCCGCGATGCAGGGTCCGCACCATGTTCCCCAGAAATCAATTAGATAGACTGTGCCCAGAAGGCTACGATTCGTGAATGAAACCGCTGAGTTATCCAGCGAGACAAATGAGAACCTAGGAATGGGATTGCCGACCTGCAGCTTCCGTTGTGGGGCGAATCTCTTTCGCGTACGTTTGGCTTCATTTGTACCACGATGTTCTGCCTGCAGCTGGTTGTAGTAGCGCCACTTCGTTTTTTCATCTCCCTCCTTGTGGGCTGCGTTTATGCCATGGCCGAGAAATTGATTGCGCACCTCCGGATCAGGGTGCGATTCAACAACCTGCCGGACGTACGCGCTGGCCAATTCCTGATCCTTTGCCACTTGTGAAACTGTAAATATGAGATTTTTGGCACCGTACACCCACCAAGCCTCGAAAGACCAGAGTGGAGATGTCGGAGGAATTATCTGGAGAGCTTCAATGGCAAGGTGCTGATCCCGCTCAAGGGGCAACAATTCGTCAAAGTAGCGCAGCAGGAGCCAATGCCGAAGAAGAGGATCCTGCTCACTACTGATGCGCTCGAGGATCGGTGCCCGTTCCCGGTCCAACTGTTCCAAAAACTCAACGTTTTCCAGGACATGACCTGCCCCCGACTGCTCCTCTTGGGCAGCTCCAATCAGCTTACCGATTCGTTTTTCCCGTGCCTCCACATCAAGATATACGGTAGCGATCTCGCCAACGATAGTAGGGTAGGACGTAACCTCCGGTATTCTGTCATCTCCAGATTTGCTGGCCGTCAGTCGGATGTCTAGCTGCACGCTCTGCGCTGTTGTCACAATCAACGGGATCACAATGGTGTCATGACGACGGCCCTTTGCTTTAAGTCCGTAGCCACCGGGTTCATTCAGCGTGAATGAAAACCGCCCGTCTGAATCAGCCGCAGCGCGGACGGAAACTTTGCCTGAGCTCTTCTCCAACACCACGCGTGCGCGCCGCATGGGCTGGTCGCCAGAGCCTGAAAGCGTTCCACTAACCGGGATTTGACCGCCTTCCTGACCGCCTGCCTGGCATGCTGCACCAGTTAGGAGTAAGACGCCAAGAATGACACCGAGCGTCCGCATAGCGTTTTCCGTCTACATCACTTTCCACCAATTGCTGTAATTGGCAGTGTGCATGCAGGGTTCCCGTCCAGAGTGCACGCGTAGGTACGGTTCGCATCCGACATGCACGGCAAGGTGAAGGTTAGGTAGGGGGTTCACGCTTGGTCGAAGGATGCATCAATCGGTAGGTGTTCTGCCGAGGCAGAAGCGTCACCAGCGTGACCAACTTCGCTGTACAGAAAGGAGGTCGGGCATTGTGCCGGATGTGCGTCTGCCCTACTCCAGCTCGGCCAGACCCGCCTCTCTTAGGTCAAGAGCCATGCTAAGATTAGCCCCAACAAACCGTTTTGCAAAAGTAGTAGGGGCTTGCTTGACGGGATTCTGGCCGTTATAGGCTAGGCATGCCCCCTGAGCTGCCATGTGTCTGCAGGAATGACGCTAGCCCACCTTATTTGCCCCCGTGATCAGGCTCGGCTTCATGGGCATTCACGATCGCTTTGTCTTCCGTAGCGGCTGGCCTTTGTTGGGCAGACTGCACCTGCGAGACGAAGTTGGCCCCGTGCAATGCGTTCCAAGGCCCTTTCGCACCCGCTTCTTACTTCGGACCCTTCGCACCGCTGCCCGTGAATTGGTCCAGCCCGCACCGCTGAAGTGCAGGTGGAACCACTACACGCGGTGCCCTGTGGCGGGCACTTTGGGTCGCCCGCGTACAGGGGCTTCAGTAAAAGCCGCCGCCGCCGTCGTAATAGCACCTTCTGGCGAAGCAAGTGGTAAAGCTGCCCGTGTTTGGGTGCGGGAGTCACGGATTGCATGCGGGATGCCAATGCGTCGCAAATTGTAGCGAATAGTTTAGTACGCACTGTACCGCCTACTTTGCCATCCCATGCACCGGTTAAGTCGATTTCGCCCTTGACGTTGGGGCGGGATCCGGGCTGTCCCACGCCTCCTGCGCCCGGTAGGCACAACAGCCGAAAGCGTCCTTGTGAAAATCATCCGCGAACACCTCTGCAACGGTGGTCTCCATGAACACCCCCTGCGAAATATTCCTGACCAGATAGCAACCGACAACCCTGGGAGAGTGGTGCCCTGTTGCCCCCGCACTTCGGCTGTACCCCGAGACGGACGTACTTCACTGGACCGGCCAATTCAGAAAGTGCGGCTTATCTACCGGGGAAGGGCAATCGTCCTCCCGCGCGGTCTGCAACTCATCGTCGCTGGTCTCCTCGAAGCCCTGCCCATCAACCAGTTGGCCCGCCAAGTGTCAAAGTACAGCCACGGTGCAACCGGGCCGGAACAACGCGAAGAAATCCTCCAGCGTATCGATGTGGATGATGGCCCATCCGCTCTCGTCAGGCCACACTCCTTCTGGGCACTCTGGCAGCGGCACCCGGCCCGTGACGTCTTTAGTCATGCTTTCTTCAGGAAGCGATTTATTATAGTACAGACTCGCAGACCAAAGTGCTTCAGACGCAACGACCCGCCGCCGCTTATGCCCGGTAGGAACACGGGCAAAGGAGGCCAAAGCACCACATTGAGAATCGAGGTGTCGCAGGGAGCTGCTCCGCCTTGTTTCTCGCCGCCCTCTCCACGTAAACGAAACTGTCGCTGCCCCATCGACAGTTGACGTTGAGCTGACCCTGTAACCTTGATACGCTGCTCACGTTGGATAGGGCATGCGAGATATCCTTTTTCCCCTTTCGGCTGCGGATTTCCGATTCTTGGTCGGCGTCATCCAGGGACCAAGGCGCCGAGCCTTGGAATCGCAGGTGGAGGCCATTGAGGAGACAGGCGACGAAGATGCGCGTGAAGAGCTCTGCAGCATTTTGGAGCACGAGATTCGCTACTTGGGCAGCGGCGATGTGCCATACCAGATGCGCAAGGCATTAGGTATGACGCCCGGCGTGTCACTACGCGCCATTATTCGAGACACGGGCCGGGTTTTGAAAATGCCGGTGCGTCGCCTGGAGACGGACCGCGAGATGCTGATGGGGCTCGCGCAGGACTATGCTACTGCGGAGTTTGCGCGTCTTGACCCGGAAGAGCAGCAGCGTGTGCTCGAAGACCTGGGCGTCGACCGCCAGCAGGCTGCGGCATTCTTGAAGAAGAGTGCAGGGGTGTTTGCTGTCCCCGTGATGATAGAGGCGTTTGGATTCATTGTGGTCCAAGGTCTAATCAAGACAGTGATCTTCGGGATCATCGCCAAGATCATCGGGCAGCAACTCGCGAGTAGGCTGCTGGCCTTCTTGTTTTCGAAGGTGCCTTGGTGGGTTGGGTGGGTCTCTCCGGCAGCTTGGGCGCTCTCCGTAGGATGGACCGCGATAAGTATTCAGGGTCCGGCCCGACGCAAGACGGTCCCCGTAATGTTGTACCTAGGCCTCTGCTGCATTCGCGAAGGCGACCTGGCTTAGCGCAATGCTTACTTAGGCAGGCTTTGGCTACATGCCGAATTCCGCATCCCGGGTGTTTGATTCGTGCACACTGCACTCGACTATCCGGCTCAAAAGAAACGGTGCAAGCCTACTCCGACGCCGGGTCGGATTGTAGCACGCTCCCAGTAGTGGATCGTATTGCCTACGTCGACAGACAACACCCAGCCCTTTTGGGACTTGCTGCCTCGAAGCCACCATTCTGCGCCGATGCCAGCTGACATGTGTGCCTGTGGGCCTGCGGCGCTGGACTTTGCCGGGTCTGACGCAAATACAAAGGTCTGTCCATAGCCAGCTTGGCCGAAGGCGTAGCCTGCCCACCGCTTGCGTTGAAGCAGCGGTTGATTGTAACGGAGTGCCAAGTTTCCACCTAGCACAGATGAGGTATTGCCAAGATGCATGCTCACACCTGCCAGCAGCTGGAACTCATCATATCGGAAACTGAATCCGCCGCCGTGTGGGTAATTCAATTGCGCGCCAATGCCGATCGCTTGCTGCTTGTGTTGTGCGACTGCGCATGGGGATTCCAGCAGCACCAGGTGAAGGGAAGCGAAGACAAGAGGAAGTACAAGCGTACGCAAAGGAGAATGGCGGTTGGTACACTGGTTCGTCCAGAAACGATTCAGCTGATTGTTTATTGCCAAATGCCTTGCGAGCAACTTCCATGTGAAGCCAGAATGCCGGGCAAAATTGTTCCCCGGTGCAAAGAGTGTATGGCCTGCCGTGTCCGACTCCCGCCGCTGGATTTGAGCGCATCTGCAGACGTTGCGCACCAGAAATCATACCGCCGATTTTGACTTGCGAAATGCCGTTTGTGCAACCGGCCACTTCATGATTCGTTACTACGCCGAACCCAGTATAACGAGACGAATGCGCGCCAACGTAAGCCCCAGGCCGGCGGGCGCAGCGGCCTTTGCCAGCGCGCTAATGCCCGCGGCTTTCTTAGCCACTTCGCAGGTGTTTTCGATCGGTGTGTGGTTTGATGTGGTTTTCGTCGGGGCGCCGATGCTGCTGATCCCCGCCGTGGTGCTGGCCCGGCGCCAAGGCGGCTCCGTTGCGCTTAAAGGCGCGGTCCTAGCGGCTTTCTTTGGCCTTGCCGGCTTCCTGTCCATAATTGCGCTGCTGCCGTTTTATATGCAGGGGGCTCCCGGCTCCATTCCCGAAGGGGTATTTCTCGGTCTGTTGGGAATTGCGATGATTGCTGGTCTGGGCGTGATGCTGAGCAGCATCTTTGCGCGTACGATGCCACACTTCTTAGGGCTGCTGGGAGTGGTGGCAGCTGCCACTTGGGTGATCGTTCTGAGTGCCGAGCTGCTAGATATTCCTGCGGTCCCGTGGCTTGGTGCAGTGTGGTTGTTTGCCCATGCCGGGTTCGGACTAGGGCTGGGGTTCCACCTTTTCTATGGTGTCACACTGCGGCGCAGGCCAGCATAGAGCTGTTCTGTGACAGCGCGTGCCTGTGCGGCGGGCATGTCCACGATATGCGGGTAGCGGATAAATCCGGCGCCTGCCGTATCAACGGTTACGGTTCGCAGACCCAAGCGGCGCTGAAAGATGGTTCCGCTCACCTGAAATGCTTGGAAACGTTCTGATGGCACAATCCAGATGTACTGCTGAAATATGCCGCGCCGGACGTAGAGTGTGTCACCGCTAAAGGCGTAGCCGTGGTTCAGGAACTGCAGCCAAGCCAAATAACCCAGCAGCGGGAGTGCCAAGAAGCCCCAATAGGCCCAACTCCAAAGGAACAAGCCTACCGGTACTACGATGATGGCAAGACTGACGGCGTAGCGCACGAAGGTGCGCCGGATAGCTAGAGGAGAAACGCGCTCGTATGAGTCAGGCAGCACAAAGGGTCTGATGTTGGGACCAATATCGGTTAGCTCATGGAGCTTGGCCAACGGAATCGCCATGCGGCCACCGCGTTTGGACACATCGTAGCCAATCGTCTGCAACTCAAGCCGGAACCAGTCAAGGGCACGCATCAGCGGGTTTGAGCGCACGACAAGCGCTTGGATTCTCTTTAGCGGAATGGTTGCTTCCTGCAGGGTGAGTAGGCCATGACAACGGACTAGCTTGTCACCCAGACGGCGCAGCTCGTATTTGTAATATCGCGCTACTGTTACGGTGACGCCGGTTACCCACGCGAAAATGCAGCTGGCCAGAATGGCCAGCAGGGCAAACAGCCAGGCTATCCTCCTGGCCGCCGCGGCTAACCCCTCTGCCTTATCACTGAAAAACCACTCCATGACATCCTGTTGCGAAAGGCCTGCCAGTTGCTGCAGATAGGCCGCGCCGGAGAAGATGATGGCGATGTAAACGAATGAAAACCGAAAGGCACCCGTCAAGAACACGCGCCGGAGCGGCATCGCGACCAGGAGTTTGCCTGCAGCGGGCACCCTTGGCACGGTCGCGGCATCCTTCTGGCTTGCTGTCGACCGGCGGCGCACGACATCGCGAATATCCAGCGCAGCCTGGTGGCTTGTGTATTCCAGTACACCCTCTGCCTGCCCGCTGCCTGCCGTCATAATCTTTACACTCGATAATCCCATCAACCGTGGGAGGAGGCTGCGCTCGATCTCCACGTTTTGGACGCGCTCCAAGGGAATGTTGCGCTTTTGCCGGCGGAAGACGCCACTACGAATGATGATTTCGCGGGGTGTGATCCGATAGCTGAACCGCAAGTAGTGCGCCACGATGAGTGGGAGGGCAATAGCGGCGTAGGCCGCCATAAACCCGAAGGAGATGATCATCTGAAGCCTCTGCTGCGAGTCCGGAACTCCGGCCGATGCGGAGACTATCGCCAATACCAGTGCGGGAAGGCTCTTGGCAAAGCGCAGCGTCAGCGTGAGCGGGTGAAGTCGCTCTTGGAGCGCGTCAGACTGCGTATTCATTTATGAAGGTCTTTACCTCACTGCGCAGGCGTTCGGCCTCTTCAAAATCCAACCCAGGTACCACGACACTGCTTCCCTGCGTGCCGGCCGTGTGTACGATCAGGCGACCAAGTTCAAAGTTACGCTCGATGACATCCTGGGAGACATCAAGGTGTTGGATGCGTCGGAGCGGGACGATCGTGTGCACGCGATTCCAAATGCCGCGTGTCAAGGCGAGCTCTTCAGCGCGTAGCTCGTAGCGCCAGAACCGGTATCGTAGCGCCGGCAGTACAACGATGGACGAGCCGCCCAACAGAAGTACCGCGGAAGTTATCACCCCCAACGGAATCACCCGGTCGGCTTTGCTAAGCCCTGCGAGATCAACCACGAAAGCGACGATCAACACTATGCTCCAGAATAGTGCGATCTTTACGCGCCATGCGTTTTTAACAGCCGGTGCCAGCGGTTGCATATAGGACCTTAAATTATTGCCTTTCTTGTACGTTGTATCGCCTTCGTTACCGGGCGGTTTCCTTAGCGGGCCATGACAACAAAGACGATCAGCATTCTGGGCTGTGGCTTTCTGGGACTCCCGGTTGCCGAGGTCCTAGTGGCAAAGGGGTGGCGCGTTCGTGGATCAACAACCCGCGAAAACAAGTTGGCAATGCTACTTGCTGCTGGCATAGAGCCCTATCTGCTGCGACTAACTCCGGAGTTGCAGGGCAGGGCGCTACAGGATTTCTTTCGGTCGGAGTACCTGCTGCTGAACTTTCCGCCGGGCCGGCGGCGTCCCGATGTGGAAGTATTCTTGCCAGCTGCGATTGATGCCATCATCGCCCGCATGGATGGGGCACGTCTGGCGGTGTTTGCAAGCTCTACGAGCGTTTATGCAGAGGGTTGCGTGGACGAAACGGCCGAATGTGTGCCACCCACGGGCTCGGGCCGCGCGCTCCTGGGCGCGGAAGCGCGTCTGGCGGCGTGCAGCGGCTTCAGCACGACCGTGTTGCGATTTGGTGGACTCTATGGCTACACGCGCCAGCCTGGGAGAATTGTTCGCGCTATACCAAACGGCGCCGCACGTGTCAATATGGTGCACCGCGATGATGCCGTAGCCGTGACGGTGCGAGTGCTGGACGAGCCTGTAGCGGACGGGTTGCTCAACGTTGTAGCGGACCAGCACCCGAGAAAAGATGACTTCTATTGTCGTGCAGCGGCTTGGCTCGGAAAGGCGCCACCGCGCGTAACGTACGATGCCACGCGCCCCGGTAAGTGCGTAAGCAATGCCAAGCTTGTACAGCGTCTTGGCTACCGCTTTATTCACCCTGATCCCATGGTGCGTGCGCCATAGACCGGCAACCTGGTTGTGTCATTTTTGTACCATAAGTCTACGCCACCCTACAGGCCGACATGCTGAATCCACTTACGAAAGAAGAGCGAGACATCCTGATATCCAAAGGGACCGAGCGCCCGTTTACAGGTGAATACAATGACCACTATGAGCCCGGCGTCTACCACTGCAAGGCTTGCGATGCACCGCTGTATCGGTCTGAGGCGAAGTTCAAGTCTGGATGTGGATGGCCAAGCTTTGATGAAGAGATTCCAGGAGCGGTGGCCAATCAGACGGACCGCGACGGGCGCCGGACAGAAATCACCTGCAAGCGCTGCGCTGGTCACTTGGGACATGTGTTTTCCGGCGAGCGCTATACGCCGAAGAACTCGCGCCATTGCGTAAATTCGCTGTCGATGAAGTTTGTACCCACCGAGGAGGCGTAGCGCACTTGCAACAACCGAGCTCAGGCCCAGCATGTGCCGGAGGTGGGACTCGAACCCACACATCCTTTCGGACACAGGTTCCTAAAACCTGCGCGTCTCCCATTCCGCCACTCCGGCATGGGCCGCTCTATCATAGTAGCGTGCCGTTTGTTCCAATACGACGCGCGCGACCTTCCAAGTTGATTACACGCTTGGGGCTTCTTGTGGTGACTTGTTTGGCTGCCCCGGGATACGCGCAGCAGCCAGCGCAGTGGAGCGTGGGGATGGCCCCGGAGGCCTCGGTAGATAGCACGTGGCTGGAGAACATTCAACTTGGTGCGGTGAGAATCGGACGCTGCGCCGCGACCTTTGTGACGGCGACCGGCCTGATCGCCACCAGCTATGAATGTGCACGGCGCAACGTGCGCAGGGCATGGCGTGTTGAACACGTACCGCTGGAGGAGGGCTTCTATGCGCAGGACCTTTTTGACGAGCGACGAGTGCCGGAGTTGTTCGCGGACCAGCTTGTTGACGTCCGCGAAGTTACTGATTACGCGCCTGCTGACACCATGTGGGAGGCCGAGGAAGGCCTCATGGTAAAAGAGGTGCGGGCCTTGGAAGACAGCACGCGCTTTCTGGCGTATACCTACCGGCGGTACGACGACATTCGGGTAGTAATGATGCCGGAGCGGTCCGTAGCCACGTTTGGTGGAGATGCGGACGAGAGCACCTACCCGCGTTATAGCCTAGGGTTTGGGTTCTTGCGTGCCTACGACCGCACAGGTTATCCCGTGGTTTCCGAGACGTATTTGCCACTCAGCGGAGCCAGCGTTTTGCCCGGTCAAGTGCTCTATAGCATTGGTATGGAGGGCCCCGGGCCACAGATTGCAGTCGGTACGGCCGAGGGGATGGCGTACAATGGCACTTGGGCGCCCCCGTCCACGACCCTCTTTGGGCTGTATGACCTGCACTATTCGCATGGTACCGGGACCGCGTGGGAGCTTCCCGATTCGTGGCTTGCTGTGCGAGGCAGGATGGATCTCTCGGCCCAGCTCAATGTTGCTGCCACAACTCCTTGCTCCGCCAACGGAGAGCCGCTGGTGAACGTGGACCTTGAAGTCGTGGCTGTATCCTTTGATCGTACGGGCGTTGAGGAAAACACGCGTTGCATCGCCGCCGCGGGTGCCAGCATCTATGCGGTGCTTCGCTCGCGCTACGAGGCAAATGCCCTGGTTGCGGAACTGGAAAACGAAGGGCTCGAAGACTATGTGGAATAGTAGATTGGTCATAGTGACCCTGATGCTTTTGGCTGGCTGCAAGGCCTCGCAAGAGGTTGCAGTGGTAACGCAGCGGGCACCGCGCACCGATGTGGCTCCGCAGGTCGTGACCCCGGTAGCCGCTGTGTACGATACGGCGGCTGTGGCTGCTAACTATGCGCGCTATTCCGGTGGCAAAATGTGGACTTTTGACGATCCGCCCCTGGGCTATTTCGATGAGCGTTACGGGTTGCGTCCGGATTCGAGTTGGCTGGCCAAGGCGATGCGAGGAGCGCTGCGCTTTGGCCGCTCGTGCTCCGCCTCATTCGTTTCGCGACAGGGGCTGGTGATGACGAACCACCACTGCGCGCGTGAGAGCATCACGAAGGTGAGCGCGGAGGACGAGGAGCTCATGAAAGATGGCTTCTTGGCAGCAACGCTCGCCGACGAGCGAAAGGTGCCCGACCTGCATGTAGAGCAGTTGGTCCAGATAGACGATGTCACTTCGAGCGTACACGCTGCCAGCAGGCGGGTACGTGGTGACGACGAGCAGACACAGGCGCGTGCCATGAGGATTGCCGACATTGAGCGGCAGATGACCAGGGAGTTGGCGGCAGAGGATTCTTCGTTTCGCGTGGAGGTGGTGGAGCTCTTCAGCGGCGGCCGCTATGCGGCCTACACGCTTCGTCGCTACGAGGACGTTCGATTGGTGATGGCACCCGAAAAGCGGCTGGGATACTATGGCGGTGATTCAGACAACTTCACCTACCCGCGCTATGCGCTGGATGTCTCTTTTTTTCGCGCATACGACAAGGACGGCAGCCCACTGGTGACCGATGACTTCTACCGGTGGAGTGAGGACGGGACGGAAGACGGTGACGTGGTATTCGTGGTTGGCAATCCAGGCTCTACGAGTCGCCTGGGAACGGCGGCCAGCCTTGAGCATGAGCAGGACTACAATTTGCCGCTGCAGCTAGCGTGGCTCGAAAAGCGCGTTGCTGCACTTGAGCCATTCCAGGAAGATGATGCGGCAGGGAATGCGTATTTCTCGCTGGTCAACAGCCTGAAGGCGCTGCGCGGGCAGTTGGAGGGCTTGAAGGATGGTAGCCTGATGGCGCGCCGCAAAGCGGACGAATTCCGACTTAGAGCAGCCGTGGCTGCCTCAGATTCTTTGTCAGAGATCTATGGTAGCCTTTTTAGGGATTTGGAAGAGCTTCAAATCTCAAAGCGGTCAGAGATCAGCAGGGCAAGGGCATTTGCATTCTTTGGCACGGCCCTGGGGTCCCGCGTGTTGACGCGGGCCTTGTATGCCTACTACTACGCGACGCTGAAACGCCGTGGCTTCACATCCGAGGAAGAATATGCAAACATCCGGAAGGAGGCTATGGGGTTCGCAAGCCTGCCGGTCGAAGTGGAGGTTGCGCTCATTGCGCTACGCCTGCAAGACGTGCGTGAGGCACTGGGAGACAGCGATCCTTCCTACCGGCGGATCACCAATGGCTTGCCGATTGACAGTGTAGCGGCACAGATCATTGCTGAGACGGCCCTGGTGGACACGATCGGTCTTGATTCGCTCCTGGCAGGAAGCTACCTGAATAGCAGCGATGCCAGCGTACCAATCATTGAAGTGCTGGCGCCGCTGGTGTTTACGGCCCAGGGTCAGGCGCAGAGCTTCAACAACCGTGAGGATTTGCTTGCAGCCCGGCTGGCGCAGTTGAAGTTTACGCTTGATGGGACAGACGTGGCCCCGGATGCTTCCTTTTCGCTCCGTCTGGCTGATGGCAGGGTGAAGGGATATGACTACAACGGCACTATTGCGCCGGCCTTTACCACGTTCTACGGCCTTTATGACCATTATTTCGCATACCACGACTCTAGTCTGGAGTGGGACTTGCCTGAGCGATGGTTGTCTCCCCCGGAGTCAATGGACTTGTCGGTGCCACTGAACCTAGTCAGCACCAACGACATCACAGGTGGCAACTCGGGTTCGCCGCTTCTGAATAGTGATCTAGAAATAGTGGGGCTCGTTTTCGACGGTAACATCGAGTCGCTACCGAATGTGTATCTGTTCTCTGACCGTGCCGCCCGTGCCGTTTCGGTGGATTCACGTGGAATCCTCGAAGCGCTGGAACACATCTACGACGCGGACCGGCTCGTAGCTGAGGTTACACCCGAGTAGGCATGGGCTTCGCTGTTACCAGCGACGATCCATTCTGAAGGCCGTCAGTGCTAGAATTATTTCGATCACCTTGCGGTGCTGGTGCGCTGGCCCAAGTTTACCATGCACTTTTCACAAGTCCTTTATATTCAGGGACATACGTCACCCATAAATGCCTCTTCTGGCACTACAATGGACTACGGAAGGACTTTTAGTACTGCCGATCAGACGACGGTCTTCTTCGTAGAGAGGGGCTTGTAATCTATTCCCAAGGCGTCATAGATCGACCGGAGCTCGGGATCGGGCTGTGCGGTTGTGCGAACATGGAGCGTACGCCCGTCGCGGCACGGGGACACACTGGTCGTGCGCGTTTGTCGCTGAAGGATGCTTCGAAGCGTCGTCCAACTGGAGGAGAGCCCTCGGCTACGCAGGCGAGTACGGATTACCTGCACGAGCTGATACGCGATGACCGAGATGAACAGATGCCCTTCGGCGCGCAGGCCCGTCGAGTGGTAGATTGGTCGTAGGCCCAGTTCCGACTTCAGGGTGCGGAACACGGCTTCCACGTCGGTGAGCCGGATGTAGGTGCGCCACAACGCTTCGTCGGTCCAGTTCACCAAATTGCTTCGCAGGCAGTACACTCCTGGATGCGTCGCCATGGACCCCGGTAGCAGTCTCTGCTCCCATTCAATCGTGTGCGCGCGCTTGCCGCTTTCGTCAGGCTGCACCGTGATGTCGTAATGCTGTCCTATCCCTCCGTATCGCTCCTTCAGGCGCCCGAGGCGCTCAGAAACCACCTCGAGTCGCTTATGCGTGCGCGGGCGGGAGAGCCCGTCGGACAGTTTCTTCAGGGCCTGCTCAAACGCTGCGGTCTGCCGTGCCACTATGGCTTGCTCCTTCGCAGCCCGGGACGCAGAGTAGCAATAGAGCCGCACCTGGTCGTCCTGTACCTGCCGGTATAGGGATAGACGCTCACCACCGGCCGTCGTAAGTGTTTGTGCTGCCTCAGGATCAAAGACCCGCCTGCGCTCCCGCGCGACCACAATGTACTGGTACTTCTGCGCATGCAGCCATTGTATACGATCTTCGGTCGCTATGCCCCGATCCATCACCACGAGCGCCTCGGGACCCGCTTGCAGTACCGCCAGCATCTCCTCTAGCGTGCGGTGCTCCCGCACATTGCCCGCGAAGACCTTGCTCTTGCGTACGAAGCCGCTCCCGTCCAGGACCAGGGCCAAGGTCAATAAGGGACAATCGCGGCGCCGCTCCTTCGAGTGACCACGCTTTGCCTTGTCTATGTTGGCCCCGGTACCCTCCAGAAATGTGTTGGTCAGATCGTAAAGCGTGACCGTTGGACGCGCAGCAAACAGATCCAGCGCCTGCGTAAAGAGGTGCTGCTCTATGGCTTGCTGATGCCGCACGAGCAGGTCGCTTGCCCGATAGAGGTGCATGGGTCCCATCGCTTCATAGGAACCGCCCACAAACTCGTCCAGGCCACTGTTGCGCTCCAGCCAATGCTTGGTGGCCCGTTCACTGCCCGGCTGCGCCAAGCGTCCGATGATGCTGCCAATGGCAGCGCGCCGCATGGAGGGGGTCATCTGCAGCCTGTCAAAGAGCGCGGGCATCTTCAACTGCTCCATAGCCCACAGCCCTACGTGCTCCACGCCCACCGTACGCGATCGGATCGTCTTGATGGCGTTGGCATTGACCACACGCCAGTCTGCCACGGCCCCGTTGCGGTCGGTATGCTCGATCACCTCCGCGCCACGCGCCGCCAACAGGGCCGCGATGCGCTGCGCTTCGCCTTCGATGTGAGCGGACAAGTCCGGCCATAGCTCGAGCTGCCCCATCAGCACCGTCTCAATACGCTGGCACAGACATCGCCAGTGCTTCTTATCGACCTTGAAATGTGCGCCGAGGTTCAGCAGCGTCCGTTGTCGCACCCGGTCTCCCTCCCGCTTGGCCTGACACAGCCGGAAGGTGTAGTAGCGCGTACCGTCCGCTCCGGTTCGCGTGAGTGCGCGGCGTATAAACACAGTAGTGTGCGGCGTGGTTGGGATTGCCCTGATGCCAATATAGTCACCGGTCGCGGTGTAAACAAGCACGCCAATACGATTATGGCACTACATCGTGGAGAAGCGAGACGATATATTCAGAAGTGGAGTAAACTCGGAGGCAAAGAGGGGAAATCAGGCACATAATGTGCCCACAAACAGGTCATAGTGGGGGCAAAGCGGTGAATCGCCCCTAATCTTCCTCGCAAGGTCGCCAAATTGTGCCGGAATTGAGGCCGCAAATGTTAAACCCGGGCTGGCGGGTAGCAACCGATTGCAGCGCTACGCTGTCCGCACGTTCGGCCGCTGCTTTGACCCATTTGAACCCGTTTTCCGCGTTAGGTACGCGAAATATGACCGGAGAGTCATTGCTCTTCGGCATTGGCATTGCGAACACGCACTTGCTGCAGTCTTAACTCCATTGCAACGTGGCTCAGTCCTGTGCGTTGCGGCAGGCTATGCAGAGCCGCTGCTGGACGCAAGCTCTGCATTTAACAAGGCGCGGTTCTCTTCGTAAGCAAATAGCCCATGGTCCAAGTGGAACGAATTAGGTCACAGTCTTGTCGCTCGCGCCACTGCCTTGCTAGTCGGACGAAGCGGACTCTGCGGCTTGGAGAAGCCCCGTTCCGTGTCCACAACCGTATGGCGTCTCGCTCATATGTCGTGGAGCTTCGCTTTAAAGGCATAGGCGATGACGAGCAATCGCTACAGTCCGTTGGGTCGCACCGGCAGCGCCATGGAGTTTGGCTTCTGTTGGGCCCGGTCTCGCTTTGCCGCTCACAAACGAAGGCCACCAGGGAGCGCCCCGGGCCCGCCATTGCGCCGTAGCTACATGACTAGTGATGTCCTGACTGGTTAAACTGAATCGTGAGGGCGGCACCGGAATGTGCTTGCATGATTTTTGCATAAAGTAGTGAGCGCACGCCACGGTACGCTGCGTTTGTGCGAATCAGGAAATGCTGGATTGCGATATGCGCGATTGCGCCAGCATGTCTAGGGACTTGGACCTCTGCAATAGCGTTACCGTAGCCGCTCAAGACCCATAGGTGAATACTCGAAGACCGCGGTGTCAGAAACTTGGCTCAGAGCAACGTACTTTGGTTAGCAAGCGTTGAATGCAACCACTGGTACAGGTCAGCAGTCGACCCGATTAAAGCGCCTCTATGGAATCTACTGGCTCCGCAGAACGCCACCAGCCTTTGCGGCAGGTGTGCCTGGTTCTCAGCGGGGGAGGGGCTCGGGCCGGCTATCAGGCCGGAGTGCTGCAGTACATTGGTGAGCTTGCTCCCGAATTCAAGGTGCCGCTGATATCCGGCGTGTCGGCCGGTGCTATCAATGCTGCCTTCCTGGCCAGCTATCCTGGCCTGAGTCAGGCGCCAAGGCTGGTACAGCATTGGCTTGAGTTGGATGAGCACCAGGTGTTCAAACCGGAATCAATGCTATCGTTAGTTCGGCGCTTTCGGCGCAGGCGGCATGAACCGACTACCGATGACGCTTCCGATGCCCTGCTTGACTGTACGCCGCTTCGGGATTTTCTGGCTGCGCGCCTGCCCTGTAAGGACGGTGTGCTCACAGCGATTGGCGAGAATATTGCCAAGGGTGACCTTGCTGCCGCCTGCGTGACGACCACGCGCTTTTCGACCGGGCAGACCGTTTCCTGGGTACAGGGCAGAGGCCTTAAGGGATGGGAGCGGCCTACACGTGTGGGCATACAGACTGAGTTGAGCCTAAACCATTTCTTGGCTTCCACGGCACTGCCACTAATTTTCCCTGCCATCCGTATAGGTAGTGACTGGTACGGAGACGGGGGCATTCGCCAGCGCGCTCCGCTCGCGCCAGCGGTACACCTCGGTGCTACCGACATCATTGTAATCTCGACCCGGAAGCGGAGGTCACGAGCCGAAGCGGCCACGCCGGTTACTATCGGTTATCCGCCTGCGGCTCAAATCATTGGCATGCTAGTGAACGCCATCTTCTTGGACACGCTTCACCACGACGTGGAGATTCTGGAACGGACGAACTACTTGATACGGCATGTCCCGCCCGGGAGCCGAGTCGGGCTGCGTGAGATTGGCTGCCTGTGCATTGAACCGTCCGTGGACTTGGGGAAGCTTGCAAGCCAATATGAGCTACGCGCCAGGGGCGCGGTCCGTTTGTTTACACGAGGCTTGGGCACGGGTGAGACAAAGAGCCCGGACTGGCTCAGCATGTTGCTGTTTAACCCTGACTACCTTGGGGCCGTCATCGAGATCGGATGGAGAGACGCGCGCCGTAATAGAGACAACATCGAATCATTCCTGGAGGAAACATCATGAAAACACGTTACGAAAGCGAGCCCAGTTGCCCTGTGGCGAAGGCTCTTGTGCTTTTTCTGCTGACCGTTTGGGCTGCGCAAGGCGCTCAGGCGCAAGTGCCGGTCCCTGACCATCAAGGTGACAGCACGTACGTGGATCCGGAGTCCGGCTACCGTCTCTGCGAGTCCGGCACCGTTGGTCAAAGCGATTCACGTGACATGCCAGCAAGTCGGGTTGGCATGCTGGCGAGGCAGGTCAGCGCATCCGGGAAATACAGCCGAGACATCGATGAATCGCACTACGAGGTAGACATACTACCGTATGCCTGGTACAATCGTGTAGATGGCGCGCATCTCGGGGTGGATAGGATGGTCGAGTCCAGTCGCTATTTCAGGGTTGGCGGAGGTGTCGGCTGGAGCTCGGGCCTCACAGGTGGCGATCGCTGGACATGGCATGCTTCAGCACGGCTCAAGTCCACCGGCAAGAATTCTGTCTTTCTGAAAGGACAGTACCTGGCGCGTACGGCGCGCCGCTATGGCGAGGCCAGCTACGTACCAACCAACCTGAACAGCTTGGTAATGATGCTGGGGGGTGATGATTACTTCGACTACTACCGAAGCGAGGGTTTCGCCGGAACGGCTGGCGTGGATTTCGATGCCGTCAGGACGCGGCTGTCGGCCACCTTCCGGAGTGAGGACCATACGTCGCTGCCTCTCACGACAAGCTATGACTTATTTAATGGGGCGCCGCTTCGGGCTAACCCGGGTATTGCGCCAGGGCGCTTGCAGACCGTGTCGGCCAACATTCTAGTCGGAGCAGCACAGTCCGGCAATGCGGTCGCAGTAGACCGGAGCTTAGAACTGGGAGCGGAAACAAGCACATCGGGCTCAGACTTCTCATTTCGGCGATATTGGGTAGACGCCCGCTGGCAACAGGCGACGTACTGCCGGCAGTGCAAGAATCCCGGAACGCTGGCGCTTCGTATGGCAGCGGGCACCAGCACGGGCAATCCGCCGTTGCAGCGGGCGTTTGTTGTCGACAACAGCCACGCTGTGTTTTCGGCTTTCGGTGCCTTGCGGACAGTCACTGGTCCCCCATTTGAAGGAGACAAGATGGTAGCCGTCTTCTGGGAGCACAACTTCGGAAAGGCGGGTCTGGAGGCCTTAGGGTTGAGAGGCCTAGCACGAGACGGGATCAGCTTGCTCGCATTTGGCGGCCATACCGGGACCTGGACTATCGAAGGTTCTCACGAGCAGGGCGATCCGATGCAAGTTGGCAGGGTGTTAGAGGGTACGTACCATGAGCTTGGTGTTTCGCTGCGCGGCTTTTTTGACGGTGTGCGGGTCGACTTTGCCAAGTCCCTAGATGGCGGACCCATGGTCGTGGGCTTGGGCATAGATCTCACTTCACTTGGACAAAACCTTCGGAAGTGCAGGCCGTCCAGAATTCGCGTTGGGCATACTAGTTGCTAAGACAGGGAGCATGCAGTCCTAACAGCGATCTATAATGCAGTATGCTCTATGGTTACTGGTGAGTCTCCTTCTCGCCGCGGCATCCAACGCGCAGGTTATTCACGGACGTGTGACTGATGCCGAAACCGGATTCCCGATGCAGGAGGCAACGATCCACCTGGAGGGTACGTACCGTGGAACCATCACCAATGGGGAAGGCCGCTATGAGCTGAAGGTCGACGCATTTCCGGTGACACTCGTTGTGGGCTTTGTCGGCTACGCGACGGCACGACGGGTTGTTGTAGAAGACGATGTCTTGGTGCAGGACTTCAGCCTTGTGCCGGCGCCTTATTTGATGCCAACAATCACGGTTGGCGGCGAAGATCCCGCGATCAGCATTATGCACGAGGTGATCGAGCGCAAGAAGCGGTGGCGATCTGCGTTGGATTCCTATGAGGCGCAAGCGTACAGTCGGTTTACCATCGCCGGCGATTCCAGTATCGTTTGGATCATGGAGTCAGCGTCTAAGGCGTACTGGGACCGCGGTCGCGGAATGAAGGAGCGCATCACAGGCAGCCGCTCCACGGCCAACTCGTTCCTCAGCGAATCGGTCATGCCCGTGGCCCAGACTGTGGCAAACTTGTATGACGACAATCTCTTTATAGCCGGCCACAACCTGGTCGGCGTAACCCATCCGGATGCGCTGGGCACTTACGACTTTTCGCTGGAGGGTACCCGTATGCTTGATGGCGTTGTGGTCTACGACATCTTGGTGGAACCCAAGAGCCGGCTTGGCAGTGCCTTCCGGGGAAACGTGGCGATCCTTGACAGCGCCTTTGCGATGATTGGCGCGGAGCTACAGCCCGGCGAGTCATTTCTGTTTCCCCAGCCTATCAAGCGCTTCGAAGTGACGTACCGGCAACAGTTTTCCTCGTTCGGAGGTGACTATTGGATGCCGGTGGACTTCAGGTCCAAAGTTGTCGCGGAGATCAGCGTACCCGGGCTGCTGACATTTCCCGCCTTCAACATTGACCATGTGGCACGGTTTACTGATTACCAGGTGAATGTGGAGGTGCCGGCAGACCTCTATGCAGCGGAGGGCAGCCTCGTGGTGGATTCTGTCGCCGTAGATGCCGGGGAGGTGTTTTCTGAACCAGGGCTTGTTGTCCCATTGACCACAGAAGAGACCGCTGCCTATGACAACCCGGATATTGAGCAGGAATTCGTCGACACATTCACGCCGGGTGGCCTAGTAGGCCGCATGGCCCTGCGATTTGGCGGGGGGTTTGATGCTAACGATGACGGAGGTGAGCCCGACACGAACCGGGCCGCACAGCGTCTGGCCTTCTTGGATTTGATTCAACCAAGTATTTGGTACAACCGGGTAGAGGGCATGCACCTTGGTTGGCACACATCCTATGATGCTGGACAGTACGTCACGCTCGGCGGCGGGGCCGGTTGGAATTCAGGCCTTTCCGGCAGTGACCGTTGGGTCTGGCATGTCTCCGCGGGCATTGAGTCGTCAGGTGAAACTTCGGGGTTTGTCGAGGGCCAGTATGAGGCTCGCGTGGCACGCCGCTACGGGGAGGACAGCTACCCCTCTCCGCTGCATAATGGGCTAGCTATGGTGCTTGGCAGGGCAGACTACTTTGACTACTATGGGCGCAAAGGATTCCATACGACAGCCGGCGTGAATCTTGATGGGATCGGGATGCGGGTTTGGGGAATGTTTCGAAACGAAGACCACAAGTCTTTGCCGCTGACTACGAGCTACGACGTTCGCGGGAGGCCGCCTTTGGGTGAAAACCCCGCCATCACTCCAGGGCGTATGCAGTCGGTGTCGGCTAACTTGACCATTGGGCGCCGTAGGTTTTTTGCTGGAAGGCGCGGAAACCGCACGCTAAGAATCAACGCCGAATTCGGCACGCCCAAGTCAGACTATTCCTTCCAGCGATTTTGGCTGGACGCCACCTGGCGCCAGCCAACGCTCGGCCGAAGGCGCCTGCTGCCGGCTATGTTGGATTTGCGCTTCAAGGCTGGCCTTGGAAGCGACGATCTGCCAACACAGCGGGCATTCATAGTGGACAACCAGTTAGGAGGCTACGCGCAGTTTGGTGCGCTGCGCTCTAGCCAGGAGCGGCCATTTGAAGGCGACGACCTGGTGGCGTTCTTTTGGGAGCACAACTTCCGTACAATGATATTCGAGATTCTAAGGCTCCGCGGTCTGGTACGCAGAGGATACAGCATCATGGTTTTCGGCGGTCACGCCAGAACGTGGCTACCGGATAGGGGCGTTGGCGGCGAGGGCTTCAGACCGACCCGAATAGGGACTCATGGTTCGTATCACGAGTTAGGCGTCTCGTTGGGCGGCGTACTCGGATTCATGCGAATTGACTTTTCGCAGCCGCTTGGCGGAGGACCAATTCAGGTTGGTGTAGGAGCGTATAGTCCATTCTAGAAACGTACAGGCGTTTACAGTTGCTAACTGGGAGTCGCCTCGCACAGCCAGAGTAAAACCGTTGTTATGGCGCCGCAGTCACAGGCTGGCCGGCACCGCGATTGAACAGTCCTCCGTTTCGGGCACACGTTGGGTACTATGCGCTACTGTGCCCACGTTTGTGAATTCTATGACTAATAGCGGATGCGGTGGATGATGCAACGCTGCGAGTAGCATTCATTCAGTGGCTCAGGTCTGCCCGGTTGGCGCAAATCACCGACTTTTGGATGCGGCTAGGCAGGCGGGCGCTACCCTGCGTGCTGCTATTGTTAAGCTGCATGCCAGCGGGCGCACAAGTTGGCATCACAGGTATGGTACGCGACGCCGGCACGCGGCAGCCGCTCGCTGCGGTACATATCATCGTTGAGGGCCAGAGGCGTGGCACGATCACAAACAACGGCGGACAATTCGAGATAGTGCTGCCCTCGCTACCGACAGCGCTATTGATTCGTCACATTGGGTACGAGACCGTGCGCCTGGAGATTGGCCCCGATGATCCGCGCGAATTCAACGTAGATCTGACTGAGGCCGTCTATGAGCTGGAGGAGGTGGTTGTAGCGGGAGATGAATTCGCGGCCAGCCTGATGCGCACAGTGATTGAGCAGAAGAAAAGGAGGCGGGCCCATCTCACTACTTGGCATTCTCGGGGGTATTCTCGCATCACGCTGCAGAATGATTCGCGGATTGTACTAGTTTCAGAGCATGTGTTTGATGCGTACAGGGATGCGGCGGGCGGCCCACGTGAGGTGATCCGTTCGCGCCGCGAAACGGGCAGCTTCTACAGCGACCTCGGTATAGACCCTGTGCCACCGGATTTTTCGCAGGACTATGTTGAGATTCAAGGGTTGCAGTTTATAGGCCCGACGCATCCGGAAGCGCTCAAGCACTATCATTTTTCGTTCGCCGGTAGCCGAAAGTATGCAGGCAAGGATGTCTACGACCTTTATATTAGGTCCAAAGGACGGTCTACGCGCCGCTGTGATCGGCAGAATCTCAGTTCTGGACAGCGCTTACGCTCTGATTGAGGCAGATGTCCGCCCGGCCCGGCATCTTGAGTACAGGCCGGCCATAAAGCTGTGGCAGGTGTCGTACCGGCAGCAATTCGCTGAGGTCGACTCGTTTTGGTTGCCATTGGGGCTACTGGCCGAAGGGACAATCCAAGTCGATCCGAACGATGCTGGCATTGGATCGGCAGGGTTCCGACACGTAGCCTTGTTACAGGGCCACGAAATCAATCAGTCGTTGCCGGCAGCGCCATATGCGCAAGCGAAGCGCGTAACCGTTGACGAGGCATCTGTACTTGAGGACGATCTCTTCTTGCTGGGTCGTGGCATCGTTGCACTCATGCCACGGGAGGCGAGGGCGCTGGGCGCACTAGCTCGTGAGAGGCTAAAGCTTCGCGACGCATTGCCTGCAGCAGATCTGCCCAAGGCTCCCAGGTCGATCGCAGTATCCACCCCAGATGGTGAACAGCCCCAGTTCGTGTGGCCCATCATCTGGGGGGCTGAGCCTTGGCTGCGCTTCAACCGGGTTGACGGCTACTTTATAGGGGGCGGCTCTGCCGCTGATATGGGGCGCGTTAGTGCGGGTGGACGCATAGCCAAGGGCACGGGGGACAACGGCACACGCTTGGCCGCACGCTTCACTCGATGGCTCTCAAGTCGATTTAACACGACCATTTCGGGTGGCCGGGAAACCGCTCCCCAGCAGGCATCACGGATATACACGATGGCGCTGAACAGCGTTACGTCGCGGCTGGGGTACGGCGACTATTTTGATTAGGTGATTATATAGAGAAATGAAACATTCTTCCCGATCGGCCGTATGAGGGAATACACCAGATCGAGGAAATCATGGCTGTTAAATCAGGGCCTGGGCGCAGTTATCGCAAGGGAATCAGCATGGTCAAACTGGCCGAAATGTTTCCGAATGAGGAGGCGGCCGTCCTGTGGTTCGAGGTTGTGATTTGGCCGGACGGTCGTGTGTGCCCGCGCTGCAAGGGCACAGACACGTATGCGGGCACACACAGGCAAATGCCGTACCGCTGCCGTGCGTGCAAGCGGTTCTTCTCGGTGCGCACAGGTACCGCATTGGCCAGCAGCAGGCTGCCGTTGAAGAAGTGGGTGTGGGCCATTTATCTTGAAATGACTTCCCTGAAGGGCGTCTCCAGCATGAAGCTCCACCGCGACCTCGATGTGACGCAGACTACGGCCTGATTCATGTTGCAGCGCGTACGGGCCGCCTTTGCGCCCCTGCTGGCCGCTGCGTTCGAGGGACCGGTGGAGGCCGACGAAACGTACGTGGGTGGCTTGGAGAAAAACAAGCACGAGCACAGGAAGCAGAAAGCCGGACGCGGCCCGGTAGGCAAGACGGCGGTGGCCGGCCTGAAGGACCGTGCAAGCGGGCAGATTCGGGCTGAAGTGGTAGAGAACACGAATGCAGCGACCTTACAGCAGTTCGTTTACGATAACACCGAGATCGGCACAACGGTCTACACCGACGAGGCGCACGCCTACAAGGGCATGATTGGGATGCAGCACGAAACCGTCAAGCACTCGGTCGGCGAGTGGGTCAACGGCATGGCGCACACGAACGGGCTGGAATCATTCTGGAGCATGTTCAAGCGGGCGTATCATGGTACGTACCACCACTTGAGCAAGAAGCACTTGCAGCGCTACGTGCACCAGTTTGCGGGCAAGCACAACGTTCGCACAATGGATACGCTGGAGCAAATGCAGCACGTCGTGGCTGGTATGGTGGGCAAACGGCTCATGTACAAGACGCTGACAGCGTAGCATAGTGCACCAACTACGTGGATCAATCCATACGGACACAGAACACTGAAATGACAAAAGACGACCGGAAGGAGCGCAAGCGTAAGCGCTTGCAGGACACGTGGGACAACACGCCAGCGGCGAATCCGCGCTACGGCGGGCTAACGATACTGGAAGCTACACGGCAGTTTTTGAAGGGCGGGAGGCAGGAGGTACCGAAGGCCAAGACAGCCGCCCAGGATGAAGTAAGTTTCAGTTAACTATATAATCGCCTTTGATTACTATTGGCGCTGGTGGGGTCGTGCCCGTGCGAACTATGTTCTGCCCAAGGTCCGCATCGGCATAGGGGCGCGCATGGAGAGCCATCTGAAGGTTGAGCAGTCGTTCAAGCGTGCGTGGCCATTCAACGGGAGCTTTCCGCCCAATCCACCAGTGGACGAGCAGACCTGGTACTACTTGGAGGCTTCTGTGGCTGCGGGTGACAATTGGCAGCCGTTTCGACTTGGCCCGACGCAACGGGTCGAAATTCGCACAGAGCATGCATTCGGGTCTGGCGGTCCGTCGTATGGCCGATATGAGCTCTGGTTGGACACGCATGCCAAGACCTTCCTGAGGAGACGTCCGCACCCGATGGCGCTGTCCATACGCGCGATTGGCAAGCGGTCATGGGGGAGCCTGCCCATTCAGGGATTGGTTGCACTAGACGGTTCCATCGGGCCTTTCGCGACGCTCGGCGCGCTTCGCTCATTGCGGACGGCCCGCTACCAGGGTCGGCACGCGGCGGGGTTTTACTGGGAGCACGACTTTCGCACTGTGTTGTGGGAGGTGGTCGGGCTGCGCCCACTGACAACACGCCGGACCGGCGTCGCTCTCGGCGGTGCGCATGCACAGGTGTGGCCGGGTTCCCGGGGCTATCACCATGAACTAACGGTTTCGCTTACCGAAGTATTGGGCAGCCCGTTTCGAGTAGATCTCACGCGGAGAATGGACGCACCGGACTGGTATGTCAGCTTGGGCCTTTCGCGCTTGTTCTAGATTCGCGGCGCTGCGCAACCGAAGTAGGGGTGAGGCTCGAAGCCATTCCGCTGTCTATCGGACCAGGTGCGATCACCCCGTATGGGTCATCGTTTGCTCATATACCTCCCAGCATTGCTCAATTCAAGGCAGCTTCGAGCACACTGTGGAGCGGCACTTAGTATCACTGCCCGTCGCGCGAAATCTCGAACTTGGCCGATCCGAGGTGGATGCCTGGCCTATGACAGACGCCCGATCAATGATTGTGCCCCGCTGAAGGGCGAATCATGCCAGCACGTTTCCGCCGGCGGGCGCAGACAGAAGGCGACACTTATTCTGACCAAGGGTCCGAGTCGGAAGCGTGGTCGCTGCGGGGAGTGACTGGAACGTGCTTGAAACTTTGCGTTGTCACCGGCCAAGCTGTTGCACCGAGCCGACACGAATTTTGGGCATTGCAGGCTCCACCGATCAAGCCGAAATACGGCACGCAACGAACGCCGTACGCGGTGAACACAGGCTCGCTGGGAGCCGGCCAGACAGCGCAGCTAGCGTGAACGTTATCGCTATCCACACCGGTATAGTTTGGTCCCGCCGATTCCCGTCACGTACCACAAACTCATTCGCACTATTCTAGGATCTCAAAGACTTCAAGGGTAAGCCCATCGGCGCTATTTGTGGCGTATGCTCGTCCCGCGGCAATGACTTCCAAACTCATGGATGACGGGAGGGTTACCTGACCACGAACTCGGCTTTCTGTGTCCAGAATCAACCAAGAAGAGGTGTCGGCTTTGTAATCTGCTGGCGTAAGCCTGACCCAGATACGGCCCTCGTCGTCAACGAGCAAGGATGAGTATGCTGGCTTAGCCTTAGGGGTGAAGGGCCGGAGCCTTTGTGCTGAATCGCTGAACAAACCCTCCAGATGCTCTTCAAGCTCAGCTGACGTCAAGGGAATCGCCTCCAGTTCGTGAGTAATGGAGCCAATGGGCACGCCGCTGGCTGTTGTCATTGTTACGTCAACAGATGCATTTAAACCAGAGTAAACGTGCCCGCCCGGCCCAAATTGAATGAACGGTTCGGGTCCAAATGGAATGACTGAAATCACGAATTCGGAGCCAGTGTCCGCAGCCAACCAGCTTTTGCCAGGCAGTCGCACCAGTGGGTTCTGAACACGTAGTCCTGCCCAGTCAACGTATTGTGCGTAGACATAGAGCTCGGTAAGACCTGTGCCGTCTTCAAAACTTGGACGCTCAGACCATGAAATGAGGAATCCCGTGTCTACTACGCCGACGAGCTGACCCGGCCGAAACCCCATCGAGTCTACTGACACCGTAAAATCATAGGCGAGACTGTGTGCTGTCGGTTCAAAGGCCGAAATGCGAATTTGTGTGTATTGCGCACGAGAGTCCGACGCGTAAAGCGTATCGCCAGGGCCGATGCGAATTTGGCTTAGTAATGCGAATTCGCTTGTTCCTTCCCCTTTCTGACCAATTTCATCAATTAGCTCTCCCTGCGCGGTGAAGGCGTAGATAGTAGAGGCCTGTCTATCACCGATGTAAATACTCCCGGTGCTATTGACCGCAACCAAATCGTCAACACGGCCAAAAAGTACTCCGTCCGGGCTTGTTTCACTACCAATTGTAAGTGCTGGGACGAGTGCTACTTGGGGTATGGATTCTGAATTGGACGCATTCCCTGAATCCTTTGAGCATGCCGCCAACAGCGCGCACAATAAAAAAGCAATGGTAAGCCGGAATAGGCTTTCGGCATTCAGATGACATGGGAATAGTCTCATGGATGAACAGAATGTCACGGTGTCGGAATGCCTCGTCTGTAATTTGCCCGCCACAATATTTTTGATATTAGAGGAAATGTTTGGCGCCTCAAGAACCGGAAGTGAACGACCGATAGACCAGCCCTCTGTGCCAACAAAGAGTGAGACAGGTCAATACTTAACTAGTGTAGCCGCGGTGGGGTTCATATAGCGTCTAGGTTCGCCTCAAATCAATGGCCTGCTTTGAATACAGGCCTTGCCAGCGATCAGAATGACGGTATGTGCCAACAGAAATGATACACTTTAGCGTAGGCTAAGTTCCAAGTTATATCGGGCATTTTTTGCTGCTGAGCGTGTTAGGTATTGTGTTTGGGCTTGTTGATCCATACTGCTCTTAGCGGCATCGGTATGCGTGGTCTGCCACGCAAGAAGCGTTCCGGGTACTTTGCGTAGGCTTCGTCCATAACTTGCTGACGGGCCGCTCTGACGGCTTCGGTATGGCCGTAGTGTACAGTCAGGGGGTGCATGAGCCCAAGGTCGGAGTGGTAGAACATCTCGTTGTACCATGCGAAGAAGCATCGGGCCCATTGCTGGGCATCCTCCAGAGATCAGAACCGCCTCGGGTACAGGTGATGATACTTGGCGGTCCGGAATAGGGCCTCCGAGTACGGGTTATCGTTCGACTGGTACGGTCGTGCATAGGAGCGCGTGACGCCCAGCTGCCCCAACAACTGGATGTAGGTCCGGGCGGTCATGGGCGCACCCCGGTCCGTGTGGACCGTGGGTGGGTCGGCTGTGACCCCTTGGCGCTCGCAGCTGGTCACGACCAGATCAGCCGCCAGATCAGCCGTTTCATACGGGGCCACCATCCAGCCCACCACGTATCGACTGAAGATATCTACGATCACGTAGCACTTGTAGTAGGTCCCTTTTCGGGGACCGCGCAGCGTGGTGATGTCCATGGACCAGACCTGGTTGGGAGCCGTGGCCACCAGCTCCGGCCTGGTGTAGGGCGGGTGTACCCGCTGGTTACGACGCTCTCGTACCGCGCGGCTTTCTTTCAGGATACGATACATCGTGCGCCAGTGACACACATAGGTGCCTTCATCCAGCAGCGTAGCCCATATCTGCCGGGGCGGCAGATCCATGAACCGCTCCGAACACAACAGTGCCAGAATCTGTGCGCGCCACGCGTCACCGATGGCGAGCCGGCCCTTTTGCCGCTTCCTTGGCTTGCGTGGCCCTGGATGCAACCATCGGTGCCCGGTGCTACGGGAGATCTCCATGTAGCGGCACGCGGAAGCCATATCCATGGCCTTGGTGAGTTCCTCCAGCATAATCAACCTGGTTGCCCGGGCTCGTCGGGGATCTCGAGACCAAGCAGTCTGGAGACTTTTTTTTGAACCTCGATGACCGTCCGGGCCTGCTTGAGCTCATGACGCGTACGCGCAAGCGTCTTGCGCACCGCACGCAGCTCCTTTCTGAGCGCGTGCACCTTGTCGGTGGACTGCGTTCCAGCCTCCAGCCTGTCGAGCTGCTGGCGCCACTTGAACAGCTGAGACGAGTAAAGGCCTTCCCGGCGCAACAGCGCGCCGACCTCTCCGGGTACCTGACAAGCGTCCGCTTCGCTGACGATGCGCTGCTTATAGGCCTTGGTGAATCTGCGGCGCTTTGCCCGCGGTACGACCTCCGTGGGTGGAACCTGCGGCGGTGCCGCACGGTCCTCATGAAGCTTTGAATCCATGGCGTTTGCCGATCTACGTGACAAAAAGATCGCCCACAACAATAGCGACCAGAAGACCGCCATTGCACCCTAAATTAGGGTGCAAGCCTGTTCCATCTTTTTGTGGCACATAGGGTGATCACACCTACGGAATCAACGCCGGTCTCAACTCTTGCCCAGCCTGTGGAGGCCTCACGAGCAGCGACAGCGTGTATGGCCTGCACACGCTACGGCGCAACAAACCGATAAACCTCAAGGTAGGGATTGGGCAACTGGCCCGATTCGTCCAGCTCCGGCTTTACCACGCGGTAAACCAACCCATCCTTCCCGTACATGAAACGATGTTTCACACCCAATTCCTCCGCGACAAGAAGTCCGTCCTTGGTAAATACCTGGTAGCCGCTACCTCTCCTCCCATTTCGGTACTGAACCATTAAGGTTTGGTCAGTGAGCTCAAAAATGCGATCCACAAGCGTGGTGCTCGTGAACAGATTGCTAGCGGCTTCCATGAATTCCCCCGACTCTCGATCCGGTAGATCTTGCGAGGCGTCACGAAACCAAGCGGTTCGGTGCGAAATTCTGGCCACGATGGCGTCGTTTAGCGTCATCTTCAGTTCGTGGGGTTCCACAGCGCCAGCGTAGAATATGTGTTCCTCATCAACAAATAGGCCACCCATGTTGATCTTGGAGGCTGCACTGGGGTTGCGGCTTGGGGGCAGGGTGACCTCGCGGATGGTTTTTCCATCGGAAGTCATGTGCCTGAGGACCTGTTTATCTGGAAACCTATATATGCCAAAGAGATTGCCTTCGGCATCGTTGTCCAAAAACCCCCAACCCGGAGCCGTGAAATCCGGGTCAACACTTCCCAAGCACTTCCCGTCGGACGTGAACCGGTACCCCCATGGACCGGCGTTGGTAAGGAAGATGGACTGATCCCCGGCAAACAAGGCGCTCCAGGATCGGGCTTCAAACCCTGGATGGCAAAGGGACGGGTCAAGCAAGGCCAGGAGTTTCCCATCTGGATCAAACAAGAGGGCTTGCCCTCCGCGCATATCGACGACGAGCAATCGTCCATCGGGAGCCACGTCAAGGTGCCTTATCGTTGCTATCAGCAAGCTACCCGGATGCACCGCATCCGGATCGGCAAGTGTAATCGTCTTCACCTTCTGGAAATGTGCCAGCTGGACGGAATCAGCGGGCTGGGCACCTGCGGGGCCCACGTATGTGAGGTGCAAGACCAGCGCAACGACGCAGAGCACAAAGTACTTGCCCCCCCTGCCAAGAGATCTCGTGCACGGATGGACGAGGCACAACGGGGCGCGCCGTCACTACCTGCGGGGCAAATCGCAATAGTCGCCCCACAAGTAAAAGCAAGCCCCTGTCCAGCACGGTCACTCCTTTGAACCAGAGTAGGACGTTGAAATTGCCCATGAGCGCATCCAGTTGGACATGCTGGACATCAAGCTTGCTTTCGAAGCGATAGATGAGGCTTGTGGAGGCCATTTATTTCCTCGATAAGCTGCGTGAACACGTGCGCATCTCGACCTTGGAGGCCGGCGCGGGTCAAGAGGGTCGTAAAGCTGTGCCCGGTCATCGGCCAGATCCGGCAGCTGAACGGGCGCCTGACGCGCTGGCTGGTTTTCGGGTCCAGAACCAGCCAATGCGGTTCTACGGTGCGTACACATACACCGGAGCCTTTTGCAAAAATAGGCTGAGAGCGCGAAACCGGGCGTAGAAAGTTAGGGCGTGGGTGAGAATAATGCGGATTAAGTGCGTCGTGAGTCGTATACTGGAACACGTGAGAATCATAAATGTATACAATAGACGTGCAAATGCGATTGCGATCAGAGTTGTCCAGGTACTGGTCCACATTCCAGCTCAGATTGTTTCCATTGCTGGAGCTCACTATTGGCGAGCTCAGTGAACAGCACAGACGATTCGTTTCTGTGGTGGAATTAGTGCGCGTGGAGGAGCTGTTGTCGGGGTGCGAGTCCAAGGGTCCAGGCCGTCCGAAGGCGGACCGGGCTGCGCTGGCGCGGGCTTTTTTGGCTAAGTCCGTATTCGATATCCCGACCACGCGGGCGTTGGTGGAGCGGCTAAAGAGCGATCCGGTACTGCACCAGCTATGCGGCTGGGAGTGGTCGAACATGGTACCGAGCGAATCGTCGTTTTCGCGGGCGTTCGCGGAATTTGCCAACAGTGACCTGCCGGGGCGGCTGCACGCAGTGCTGCTGGAGTGCGCGCTGGAGGATCATCTGGCCGGGCACGTTTCGCGGGACGCGACCGCGATTCCGGCACGCGAGAAGCCGAAGCGGTCTGTGCCCAAGGCCAACGACGGCAAACAACCGAAAACCCCTACCCGCCTGCAGCGTCAACGCTCCATGGAGCTGGATGATATGCTGGAAGAACTGCCGAAGGACTGCAATGTCGGGACAAAACGCAATTCGAAGGGTCACGGGCACTGCTGGGTCGGCTTCAAGCTGCACTTGGATGTGATTGACGGGGGGATTCCGATCAGCGCTGCGCTAACATCGGCTTCGGTCCATGACAGCCAGGTGGCGATCCCGCTGGCAGTGATGACTGCCGCTCGGGTACAAAGTCTGTACGACTTGATGGACAGTGCGTACGATGCTAAGGAAATCCGAGAGCATAGCAGATCGCTGGGGCATGTGCCGATCATTGATATCAACCCGCGTGGCAATGAGGAGCTGAAGCGCGAGGCGCGGGCGCAACGCAGCATCGGACACGTTACGCCAGAGAGGAGACGCTTCAGAGAGCGCTCGACGGTGGAGCGGGTCAATGGACGACTCAAAGACGAGTTCGGCGGACGGTATGTGCGGGTACGCGGGCATAGCAAGGTCTACTGCCACCTGATGTTCGGCATCCTGGCGCTGACCGTCGACCAGTTGATGCGCCTGGTGCTCTAAGCGCACCCGTACCCTCACGTAGGGCCAGTCTCGCCATCAGCGCGGGCCGGGTCAGCTATGCCGTGTCATGCCTCCCTGCGCAGTTCGTCACCCCCATTCGAGCAAGACTTCCGCAATGCAAAGGTCGAACAAGTTGATACGTGCAGAATCACACTGGCTTGACCGGTTCCACTCGCGCCAATCAGATCATCGCCTCCTACACCCCCAGATCCCAGTCCTGCTCTTTCTGCGGCACGGCGGGCTGCACCAGCCCATCAGGCACGCTCCGTTACGGCCTGCTGCAAGGAATCGCATTGTCGAAAACGAAGCTGCGCAACCCGGGTATGGAAAGTACGCTCCAAGGTCTTCTGATCTGCCAGGCTGCCGGAAAGGGCCTGCACAGCACGTAACCGGGCTTCTCCTCCTGCGCCGCAGCCTCCATGCGGCCTAAATCAGCCTCCGACGGACGTTTCGCTCCGCGTAAACCTGTGCACGTGCCATCCAACCCAGGCGACAGGTGGCAGCACTCACAGCAGTCGTATCGAAAACCGTAAACAGCCCCAATCCTGCATTGCTAGGCACAGAACGCAAGGCGCCAAACCGCTCTGGACGTGCTTGGAGATCCAGGATCACGTGTTCCAGTGCACGGGTCCCGGCCCCGCGCCAAAGTGCTCGGCTAGCCTGAATAGACTGGCGATAAACCTCCTTGAGTGCATCCTTAAACGCCATCGACCACAGACCGGCACGGTTACGCTGCCCTTGCGCCTGACGCAACGTGAACTGCGCCTCACGGTGCGTCTCCTGCGCGCTGTTAAGGCCCGGTGTTGCCGACTTACGGCCTTGCAGACAGGATCAATGTAGAGCGACCGCAGCGCTGCATCCGAGTGCAACCGGCGACTGCATGCCCGGATGGACTGACCGGATTCACAGATGCCTTTAACCCAGGCAATGCTCTATCTTAAATTCGTTGGAATACTATCCAACGATGGGGGTGCGTTTCAAGCCTTCGTGCAACCCCGTGGGGTGTCACCTTTGGCCCAACTCCGGTATAGGAAGCAGTTGGCGGATGAACAGCTCAACAAGCATGCGCCGATACTCAGCAGGGCAGGCAAGCTGCCGAATTTTCACGATTGGGCATGGCGGTCGGTCGGTTGATGAGCTAGTGGAGCAGCTTCGCACAAACGGCGTCGATCTGCTCATTGATGTGCGGTCTGTGCCCTACTCCAGGTACCAGCCGGCTTTTTCGCGTGAGGCGCTGGCCAGCCGAGTGCGCGAAGGCGGGCTGGAGTACGGATTCATGGGTAAGGAGCTGGGAGGCCGGCCGCAGGATCCAGCTTGCTACGACAAGAAAAGGCGGTTGATCTACGAGAAAGTGCGCGGCATGCCTTATTTCCAGGAGGGCATAGCCAGACTGCAGGACGCCTGTGCCCGCGGATTTACCATTTGCCTGCTCTGCGCGGAGGCTAACCCGGTGAATTGCCATCGGTCGAGCATGGTTGGCGTGGCCTTGGCAATGGCTGGTGTCGAAGTGGAGCATCTGCTGAAGGATGGCAGCAGCAAGAGCCAAAATGCCGTAGTGCTTGAGCGCGCCGGCGGGCAGTATTCATTATTTGCGGAGCATGGCGGCGGGCGTGCAGGCGATTCCACCTGACCCGTTTGTCAATCAAACAACCTTGACAGACAAGCCTTGGCAAGTCTATTGTCATCAAGCGGGCCTGCTGCTGACAGAGTTTGGGGGTTGGGGATCAGGCGTGCATGTGGACGGTGACCCGTAGCGGGCTGCATGCGCTGAGGTTGTGCCACAATGGCCTATCGGCAACCAACTCCATTGTGGATCAGATTAGGGAATTCACTGGCCCACGTCCAAGGATGGCTCCGCCGCCCATCATGCCGACTGGCGCCAACGACTACGGAAGCCGCTGATCTTCCGTTAGGATGCCAGCCACTGCAGCGTGACGAGGGCTAGTGCGGCAGCGGCAGGAACGCGCAGGTTGTCATTCAGCGGTCTCTCTGGTATCTCGGCTGCAGTGGCAACCACCACGCCAATGGTCCCCTGCCAGAATGGGACAGCGGGCCAAACTGCCATAACCAGCAGTCCCGTGGCCAGGTAGGTCAATGATCCCTCCACGGTTCGCGGAGTCCCGGGCCATCGGTGCCGTCCCAGCGCATGCCCTACTACGGCGGCTGTTGCATCGCTTGCCATGTGGATCGCCATAGCCGCCGCGGCAATATGAATCGGGCACAATAGCGCAAGTCCTGCCATCGCGCAGCAGACCCAGGTACCGCCGTTGATGATTACCTGCCCCGGCACGCTCGGGAATTCCGATTCGCGCATCAACGGCCCAAGGGTGCGATGAATGATTTCTGCAAACCGCGTCGAACGCCCCCGCAAGACATCGCAGCCCACACCCACCGCCGCCAACGGAACCAAAACCCAAAGAGAATCCTTTCCTGTCACTAACATAAGTGCAGGCAAGGCTAAGGCAGCGAAGTGCAACAGCTTGCGCCCCACCTCGTTTGCGGGCGGAGTCTTCACTTTAGGGCGTAATCGAGTCATTTCGGGTCATGAACATTCCCATCCTATTTGAGGATAACCATGTTTTGGCAATCAACAAACCAGCCGGCCTGCTCTCACAGGGAGACCATACGGGTGACGCCTCGGTGGTTACCCTCATCAAAGTATACCTGAAGGAGACTTACGCCAAGCCGGGCAACGTGTACCTGGGCCTGGTGCATCGCCTGGATCGGCCGGTATCCGGCACCATGGTCCTTGCGCGGACATCAAAGTCAGCACGCCGCTTGAGTGCAGCCTTCAAGCGGCACGCTACAGAGAAGCACTATGTGGCTTTGGCCGAAGGAAGACTTGAAGGGCATGGGCAATGGGAGGACCCACTGGTTAAAGTCAAGGGCACGGCACGAGTGGTGCCCGCATTGCATCCAGACGCCAAGATGGCCTCTCTGGCGTGGCGCGCCATTGGCCATGTGCACGGTTGCACCCTGGTAATGGTTCAACTGCATACGGGGCGCGCACACCAGATCCGCTGCCAACTCGCACACCGCGGCCATCCCATCTTGGGCGATCTGCGCTATGGTGCCCACCGCACGTTTGACGGGCGCAACATCGCATTGCACAGCTACCGACTGGAAGTGCCTCATCCCGTAAAGCCCGTGCCAATTTCTGCTACTGCTCCGCTCCCAAAGGCTTGGCTGCCGTGGGTGCCACGTCTCCCAGACGAACTATAAGTCATTGGCCCGCCACAAGTACCATGCTGCAACCGTTCGGTAAGGTCGCCAGGACTCTGCATGCGCGAGCAGTGCAGCGGGCGACGGCAGAGTGTCGAGGTCAAAGGCAATCCTGTAGCCGCGGCGTATGCCCAGGTCCGTGGCTGGAAAGACGTCAGGTCGGGCCAAGTAGAAGATAAGTATCATTTCTGCCGTCCAAGGGCCGACACCATTGAAGGCCGTCAGTGTATTGCGGATTGCCTGCTCGTCCATCGATTCCAGTCCGGCGCGGTCTGGCAGCGTGCCCCGGACAGCTGCTGTGGCCAGACGCTTGATGGTCGCAGCCTTGCGTCCTGAAATTCCCACCGACCGCAGAAGGGCCACGTCAACTGCAGCGATTTCGTGGGCCGTTGGTGCTCCTGTCCCAGGAAAGAGCGCGTACATCCGCTCCCGCACCGTATTGGCAGCGTGTTTGGATACCTGCTGTGCCAAAACCGAGCTGGTCAGCGCCTGAAATGGGCTGAGGCCCGCATTGACAGTCAGGTTGAACGATCCAACGCGCCCGATAAGGAGCGCTAGAACGGGATCAGCTGCGCAAAGGGCCCGCACGGCGTTATTTGCCCAAATCATAATTCGCAAGGTCAAAAAGTTGTACAGCGGAATGGCTCCCCTTTACCCGCCTAGCGCACGCTACGGAAAGCTTTTCCAGAATCCAAATCCGCCTTCCCTGTTTACGTCAACGATGAAAACACTGCTTGCCCCTGCATTCGCGGCTCTGCCAGCCACCCCCGTGTTTGGTCCGGACTCGAATTCGAAGATCGCTGCAGAGGTCCGGTGGACCCTGGCAGCTGCGCAAGTTACGGCCTCCCACGAAGACGATCAGGATGCAGTCAAGACACAGACGCTCAAGAGCGCCATCGTGCTCGCCCCGTATCGCGACAAGGTGGACCTCTCAGGCGCTACTCGTGCCAGCGGAAGCGTTTACGAGCACGCTTCCGGTACCAACCACCGGCATTTGCACTTACAGCACTCCAGGCGTTTGGCGCTTGCAGCGCTTCAGGCGTTTGGCACCGGACACGCACAGGACTTCGTGGCGCGCAACACAACGCCGGAGCAGAATGACAAGGGGCTTCTGGTAGTTGCTTCCGCGCTGAATGGCTATTCCGTCACCCACACGGCATCAGCCAAGGTTACCTCAGAGCTGCAGCACATAACCGCGCATCGCACGAAGCGCCGGCCGACGGGGCTTCGTCATTTGTGGGAGGCCCATCACTGGGATAAAGCCCTTGTGCTATCTGCAGGCAGGCGCTCGGACCTGAAAACGCTTTCCCACAGGCCGCGCCATGTAGAAAACTGCGCCCGGTAGTTGAGACCCACGCCCGTTTCACTGGTAATGAGCGTTTCGCTGAGTACGTCGCCTTCCCGTCGGTAAAAGAGATCCACCGACACGGTGGGGCTCAGCTGAATCTCAACTACGAATTCACCTTCAAGGCCCTGGGTACCTGGCTGATCCACCTGCTGTCCGCGGTAAATGCCATGGCCACGTATCAAGAGGCGCTCGTCCAGCAGCCTAAGCGCAATACCGGCAGAAACGTCAAGGTCCTCAGCGGTTTCGTCGCTCACTACCCCCAGTGCAAAGTCCGCGTTAGGAAGCACGTGGCTTAGATACCGGTTGAGCTGGCTGGAGGCAAGCTGCGATACGCTGTTAAGTGCGGACCCAGCGATGACATCGTTGCGTGTGCCTTCCGCAGAAAGGAGAAATGAGTTGGTAAGCAGAACGCTGGTCGCATGTTGTGCCGCTCGGTCCGGCTGATTCAAGTATGCTTCCAACAGTGGCGTGTTGCTGATAGCCTGCTGGCGCTGGTCTAGGGCGATGCTAAGGCCCACTTGCACGGCATTGAGCTTACCGGTGATATCCAGGTCAACGATTAGCGGAAGACTGGATTGAAGCGAACCGCCCACATCCTCGGGCAGTCCGCTGCGTGAGGCACGCGTGCGGTAGTCCGCTTGGATGTCCAGGGTGGGGTCCAGCGGATCACCTGCCCATTGGATGGAGCCCTCGTTGATCAGGAAACGCCTTACAAACACTTCGCCGGCGGTGAAGAGGTAGTCCCCCGAGGTCACGTCAAAAGTGCCATAAGTCCTCATTTCACCTTCGTTGAGCTGCAACTGCACGCGTGCGGTGCCAATGCCAGTGATCACATCGCCCAACAGCGGATCGATGACAAGCTTGATCGTTGAGCCTTCTGGACCCGTGATGTTGAGGTCCATCTCCAGGCCCACTCCGAACCTGCGCTCGGTTTCCGGCCGTCGATCCAGAATGTTGGCGCGCCTCTGAATCTGAGCCGGATGGAGTTCGTCCACACTCGGATCCCGGTAGACGATAAAGCCCGGGTCTATTGCGCTATTGCTCTCCCGGATCGGGATATAGACCTCGCTTTGCGGACTTGCGGTCAAGTTGTTGGAACGCAAAAAGGCGTTGTCAATTGGGCCAGTCAGCGTGGCATCACCGGAAGCCCACACTCGACCATACCACGACAGGTCACGCGTGAATGCAGGAACGTTCATAATCTGCAGCTCATCCAGCGCGCCCGCCACGTCAAGGGACAAGAATCTGTACCTGTTAAAGAGTATCGTGCCGCCCAGCGAGGCTGAACCTCCGGTAGAATCCGTGACAACAAGGTCGCTGATATGAATGCCGCGCTCATTCACCCTAACGGATCCTGCAGCCTCGAAGGCAAGATTGTAGACCGGGATGTCGAACCGCAATTCCGGAATCCGAAGGTCAGCTTCAAATACGGGGTACTCAAATGTGCCTGATACCGTGCCGCTTCCCACGATAAACCCTTCAGCATTGTCCGTGATAGTGATCAGTTCTTCAAGCAAAAAGGCGTCTAGCCTCACCACCTCCACTGCCAGATTCAAGCTCCCGGGGTCGTTGCTACCTTTCAGGCGCATCGTGCCCGTAACAGTGATATCGTTCGCCGTCGCCAGCGGCGAAAAAGCGGCCTCGCCACCCAGCGGGCGCAGATTAACCTCGACATCTACATCCGGCACGCCGGGAATAAAGTGGCTGTTAGCCTCCAGGTTGCCCAGCACGTGACCGTCCAGGCTAAGGGTGTCGACCACAGCATGTCCTACCAGACCTGTAGCGGCGGACCAATGGAGCGTCCCGTCAAGGTGGCCTGCGAATTGCCGTCTCATATTCAGGATGTCTGAGAATTGCTGCAGGCTAAGGCCCTTCAGATGAGCGGTGACATTGCTTTCCGCCGAGCTGGCAATATGGCCGGCCACGCTCACGTGCTGAGGCGGCTGCCCGGCTTTCACTACAGACAGATTGGTGAGGTCTATAGCATCCCAGAAGAGGTCGATCGCCCGGCCCGCTTCCAGTTGCCATCGTTGGCCTGCAATGTCCACGGTTCCGGCATTGAGCGTGGCCCGATAGCGGTCGTCAAGCAGGTTAACGGTAGCATCCAGTGATGCGGGCCCAAAGCGCTCAGCAGGTCCTGCGCTAAGACCCAGGTTCGCGACCCCGTGCCGTATACGTATCGTAGCGCGTGGGTCGAGAATCGTGAAACCCAGCCGCTCGATTTGCGGAGCCTGGACGGCTATAGTGCCGTCCAGCACCTCTTCAAGGGGGCCCAGCAGGCTGGCGGCCAGCTTAATGTCACTGATAGTGCCGGTGCTGTCCGACCACGAACCTTCCAGCGCAATGGCCTCGGAATCTGCTTCCAGGAGAAGCGCCACGGCATGCTTTGGCGCTACCTTGTCGTTTTGCCTCCACAGCGCAGCCTCGATGGGCCGCGGCACCGATGGCAGGACACGGAGCCACGTGCCAAGCCAGCCAGCTTGCTTCACCTGCAGCGACAGCTCCAGCTCGACGCGACCCAGCGCTGCTGCACGTAGCGTAGCGCGCACCCTATCCTGCTGAATGATCTGATCCAGTGGCGGCCACGCAACTTGCGGTACTTCTGGACTTTGACCTGCATTGGCATAAAGATTGTCGAATTGGCGCTCCAATGCGTCGCGCGCAGCGGTCGTCCATAGCGTTGCCACAGTCTTGAGCAGTTGGTAGTCGGTGTTTCCGCGAAGGGTGACCGAAACCAAATCGCCTCCTATCACCAGGCGCGGCTCAGGGCTGTCTATGGCATTTGCCTCTGCGGAAATCGCGTGTTCTGGAAGCGTCCAATTTTCTGAACCGATTCGGAGATCTGCCGCGTCAATGCGAGCGCTGAGTGCTCCTTGCAGGGCATCCCAATGGAAACCCTGGCCGGCAACATCCAAATCCCCCGTGATGGCCGATGCAAGCGAATCTTGCCCGAGCATTGGGCCTAGATCCAAGTTGGTGGCGCGCAGGCTAAGGTCATAGCGGGGTGTGAGCGATGACCAGTCAGTGGATGCTGTCAGCGCAATCGATTCCTGGCCTCGACTGGCATACACGGCTGCTGCTGCTTGCTGCTGCACTTTAACTGCGTCGAGATGCAGGCTGTCAAGCGCCCGCCCTGCGACTAGCGACGGGCCCAGAATACACGTTAGCTTGGCGTCAAGGCTGTCAAAGGACACTCCCTCTCCCTGAAGCTCTGCCCTGCCGCTAAGCATCGTGCCTGCTGGCGGAAGCCCCAGGGCATCGCCGGCTACATCCACCTCGTAGGTCCAGCCCAAATCGGGACTGACATCCAGCGCTGCGGTCAGTGAGTAAGCGCCGCCAAGTGCGCGCCCATCGGCAGCAGTCCGTGTCCGAAGCGCGCCCCTTGCAAATGTGCCGCTGGTTGCGGCCGCAAGAACAGTCGGCCCCATTCCAATCAGCCAGGTGGGCAGTGCTCCTTTGGGAAGCAGCATTGCGACGTCAGCGGGAGTTACCGTGGAGGAGGCGAGATCTATGACAAAGGCGATGGAGTCCGGCACTCCGCTAGCGGTGCCTGCGCCAAGCACCCTTGAGTCGTTCCAGGTCAGTGAAGCGTCAGTCACATAGACAGACTCTGCACTGGCGCGCACTTGCGACGCTATGTGCATCCGAACATCTGGTGGTAACCACGGGAAAAGAATTTGAAGTTCTGCAAAGTCCAGCGTGGCGGCATCCAGTGATGCCTGCCATGCGAATTCACCAGCATGGACAATGGCGCCGCTGGATCGGATATGACTGGAGCCCAGACCCAGGTTGAGGTGGTGCAGAAGGACTGAGTCACGATCTACGCCCAGTTGGACCTGAACGTCGTGAAGGGCCAGGTCCTTGTCCACCAGTGCCGCCTCCAGTGACGCGACATCAAGGTACTTGGCCGTAGACCCCCACTCAATGGTGGCCCGTGCATTGATGCCGGAGAGGTTAACCATTAGGAGTCTATCGAGCCACGACGTGCCAACGGGGGCATCTTGAAGAATTCTGGTAACAGACCCTTGCTCCACGACAAGGTCGGCAGAATCAAACTCCCAGGCAGAATTGCCTGGAGGGGCGCGCCGGCGCAGGAGTCGCGGACGGCCACGGTCATAGCGGAGCCTGAGCGAAGGGCGCACTACCTTGACACTACCTACCTCAAATCGACGACCCAAAAGCGCACTCCAGCGCGGCGTGGCGACGACGGAATCAATCGAAAGCCAGAGCCGGCCCTCTTCGTCGTAGAAATGCACATTGCTCAGAAATACTTGCCGCCGCAGATTACCCTTGACCGCACCAATATCCAGCTCCCCAAAGTAGGAAGAAGCAAACCGTGCCTCAATCTGACGTCCCAACGCTTCGCGTCCAACCTCCGTACGCGTAGCTGCAAAATAGAGCAGTGCGCAGAACAACAGGAGGGCGCCAAGGCTATACAGAAATACGCGCATGGAGACTGGGGTCGCGTGGCCATGGCACAGGCGGGTCCATTGACCTTGCTACCAGCCAGACTCCCAATTGTGCCGATGTTCCGACGCCTGTCAGTCCCCGCCCGTCCTGAATGGCGCCGCGGGCAGACCATCGCGGTTGAAGAGGTTGGCTTTGTCTGGATTGTCCGCCCACGCGTAGCGCACAGCTACTGGCTCGGAGACCTGTGGACTGGTCACCACTACATGGTCACCCACTATGCGCGCGTCAGCCCAGACGAAATGGCCGTCCGTTCCGGCCATCGCAAAGCCGCCAAGAGTGGCACCATTAGCCATCAGGCCCTCACCCACATGGTTGAACGAAACATGCACCTCGTTGCCCTGAACGGTATGACTGGCATAGGTTGGGCCTGAAAAAGTCAAGCTCTCTCCATACGCAAAATGGCGAGCCGCCAGGGCGAGGCGCCGCCCCACCTCCTGTTTGTTGCGTGGGTGGATGTCATTTGCTTCTCCAATGTCGATCGTGATAGCCTGTCCTACATTGGGCAGCTCTAGTGCTGCTGACTGCGACTCGCGCAGAAGCGCCCAATCGCTTTCGCCGGGTTCGGCCGCAGCTTGGCGGAAGTTTGCGAGTGACACAAAGAGGAACGGCGCCGTGTCGTTTTGCCACAGTTCGCGCCAGCGCGTGATGAGCGTATGGAATTGTTCCCTATACCGCTTGGCGTCTTCGGTAGCGAAGGCGTTTGATTCTCCCTGGTACCAGATAAACCCGGTGATCGGGTACTGGAGGATGGGGTGAACCATCTTGTTGAATAGCAATGTGGCTATCTGGTTGGGACTGCCATTGGCGTCGACCACGTATTCGCCCACCCGAAACTTCCACGTGGAGGGCAGCGCTACAATTCCGGCGGCGGTTTCGAGGTGGAAGGGATGATCACTCTCGGTAATTCCGCCATTGCCTCCAGTATCTCGTACGCGGATTGCGATGGTGTTTTCGCCGCGATGCAGAACGCCTTCGGGGATTTCGTAAGTACGTGGGACGCGAAAACGTCCAGTTTCTCCGACGAATGTTCCGTTGACCCAGGTTTGGTCCCTGTCGTCGATCATGCTGAGGTACAGCGTGGCGGCGCCAGCTTGTTTTTCCGTGAGGTTTTTCTTGCCGCGGTACCACACAAAGCCGCTGAGGCCTTCGAACCCGTGTGCCTCAAAAAGCGCAGGGGCGGGCATGTCGGCCCAGCCGGTTTCGTCAAGATTGGGATCCGCCCATACGGGTACGTCGCCATCCATGCCGGGATCACCGGTCCCGGGCGCACTACGCGAGGCCTCGAAGACCTGCGCCAGCGAGTCTCTGCGCACCTGCGCGGCGACTAGCCCTGCAGCCACGGTGGCGCTGTCCTCCAACTGCGAGTTAGCATCCAGCCACGCCTCGATGCGGCTGCCGCCCCAAGACGTGTTTAGGATGCCGATTGGCACGTCCGTGGTGGCCCTGAGCTCACGCGCGAAGTAGTATCCGACCGCCGAAAAGTCTCCTACGGTAGTTGAGTCGGTCGCATGCCACTGGCCGCCTGCGAGCGTCGCTTCCGGCTCATAGGACCAAGTCAGCGGCACCTTGTAGTGCCGAAGCTGCGCGTCGCTTGCGGAGCGAATCTCGTTTGCGGCATCGTTGGATGCGCGAACTCGCCATTCCATGTTTGACTGGCCCGAGGCGATCCAGACATCGCCAAACCATACGTCCTGTGCCTGGACCGTCGTGTCGGGTGTGGATACTGTCAGCACGTGTGGGCCACCGGCCTCTTGCGCCGGCAGCAATACGCGCCATGCGCCGCTATTGTCGGCAGTGCCTTCCTGTGCCTCATCATTTAGCGTAACCGTCACCATGGTTCCGGGGGTAGCAGTGCCCCAGACCGGTACGGCGGTGCCGCGCTGCATTACCGCGCCGTCAGAAAACAAGAGCGAAGTGGAAAAAGGCACTGCGGCAGGCCGGCCGCAGCCGAAGAGCGTCACGGCCACCAGGAGAGCTAGGATTGTGCGCATAGCGTATGGCGAGAGGTGCAGGTCAAATTTAGTGATTGCCAGGCAATAGCACGTCGGCGGTTCATTGATGGCGCTGCCACGGGACCTTGCCAGCTTCTTGAATGTAGTGCCTGAGCGCCGCCGCCAAGCGCCGGAAAACCTCTGGATGGTCTTCGCTCAGGTCCGTTTGCTCCAGCGGATCTTCATCGAGGTTAAAAAGTTCAAGGGGCGCAAACGGACTATTCTGGACCAGCTTCCACGCGCCATGGCGGACCGCTTCGACGGTCTTTCCATTGTAACGCAGGTTGCCCTCTCGCCGGGAAAAGAACAAATACCGGTCCTTCCATGACTGCGCTTCACCCCTGAGCGTGGGCATGAAGCTCTGTCCCTCAATGTAGTGGGTCAACGGCACGCCGGCCGCCTCCAGGAGCGTGGGGTACAGGTCCATCGTCAGGCCTACATAGTCAGACTCCGTGCCGGCTGCCACGACGTCAGGCCAAGCCACTATGGCCGGCACGCGGATCCCGCCTTCGTACATGGCCTGCTTCCCATCCCGTAGTGGCCCGTTGTTGGCGCCCACGTTAAGTAAGCCACCATTGTCGCTGGCGAACGCAATCAGCGTATTCTCGGCGAAGCCGGCGCCATGAAGCGTACGCAGCACCTGTCCGATGCCATGGTCCATTTGCTCAATAAGGGCAACAAGCTTGGCTCTGCGATCATCCATCTCCGGTTCCCGCGCCTTGACGCGGGCGACCCATTCTTCTGGAGGCTGTATTGGCGTGTGCGGCGCATTGTATGCCAGATACAAGAACCAGGGCGCCGGCGACAAAGTGCGGCTTTCGATGTAGTCGGACGCCCAGGAGGTAAACAGGTCGGTGGCATGCCCTTCGGGGTCGATGACATTGTCGTTGCGCCGCATGTAGTTGATGCCGTAGCGACGGTGGTGGTAGTAATCATCCATCATGTCCCCCAGAAACCCGTGGAAAAAGTCAAACCCACGGTCAATGGGCCGGTCCGGGGCATGCAGTCCGAGGTGCCATTTGCCTACCATAGCCGTATGGTACCCGTTGCGCCGAAGCATGGCAGGCAGCAATGTCACATCTGTCGACAGCGCTCCCCAGTTGTCTCGGGCTGGCGTGCGTATTACGCCCGGCACACCGGCCATGGGCGGATATCGCCCCGAAAGCAATGCTGCGCGCGTTGGTGAGCATACCGACGAGTTGGCATAGAATCGCGAAAAGCGCATGCCGGCTGATGCCAGGCTATCGACAGCCGGCGTCTCCATGTCGGCAGCTCCATAGCTTGACAGGTCACCATAGCCGAGATCATCAACCAGGATGAGGATGATGTTGGGTGGGCGGTCCTGTGCACTCGAGACAGCGGGTGCACAAAACGCGAAGGCACAAAAGACGGCAGTCAGGCGACGCATTCTTTGTTGCGTTTGGCACAGTCCTAAAGGTACTGCTTATGCTGAACGAAGTATAGGCTGCGTCGTTTGAGCGGCCATGTGTGAGCTCCGCGATTACATCGAGGTAAACATCTCAGGCGGGCACACCTACGACATCAGATTTGCGCCGCTATCGATCCTGGGGTCCTTGCTCACGGCTGCCCGCATCAGGCGTGGATCGTGTGTGGTGGTGACAGACACAAACGTGGCGGCGCATTGGTTGGACGTGGCAATGGAATCACTGCATGGCTGGGACCCATTGGTCATCAAGCTACCAGCTGGGGAAAAAACCAAGTCCGCTGCGGCCCTGCAATCCATCTACGACAGGGTGTTACCCAACGGCATAGACCGCCGCACCCCTGTGATTGCCTTGGGAGGTGGCGTCATAGGCGACCTTGCAGGCTTTGCCGCAGCAACTCTCCTCCGCGGCTTGCCGCTCGTCCACGTTCCAACCAGTCTCATTGCCCAGGTAGATAGCGCCATTGGAGGCAAAACGGGCATAAACCATACCGTCGGCAAAAACCTAATTGGGGCCTTCCACCAGCCACGCCTGGTGTGCGCGGACCCGTCCGTTCTGGGAACGCTCCCGAAGTTGGAGTGGACCAGTGGCCTCGCCGAAGTAGTTAAGCATGCGCTCATCGCTGACCCCGCATTCATGGAATTCCTGGAGCAGGAATGGGACGCAGTGCAAGCGCGCGAGCCTGCCACGGTGCGTAGGATGATAGAATGGGCGGCGACTATCAAGGCGGGCATTGTTGCAGCGGACGAAAAAGAACTCGGGCGCCGCGAAATACTAAACTTTGGCCACACGTTTGGCCACGCCATCGAGAGCGTGGCTGGCTATGGGCGCTACACCCATGGCGAAGCCGTGGCATTGGGAATGCGCGCTGCACTCACGCTGTCACGTTGCCTCAATCCGCAGTACCAGATAGCGAGGGCCGCCGAACTGGTACGCAGAATTCCTGTGCGCCACGCGCTGTCTTCGCTTGCTGCGAGCGTGGATGACTTGATAGATGCAATGCGGTTCGACAAGAAGGTGCGTTTGGGTGCCTTACGTCTTGTCGTGTTGCGAACGACCGGGCAGGCCTACGTTACCGACAGGGTGTCCAGGCACGATCTCGCCCTTGCCTGGGCGTCCGCGCTGGATTAGTTGCGAAAACTGTGCAGTGGCGGCGGGATGCACCCGCCCCTGCGAACGAACGTGGTGCCTCGCACGGTGCTTACCGCCATCACCGGCGTCCGACCCAAGAGACCGCCCCATTCCGCGTAGTCACCCACGGTCTTCCCGTGGACCGGTATTAGCCGGCAAGCCGTGGTCTTGCTGCCCACCATGCCGATGGCAAACTCATCAAGCATGACGCCGGCCAGAGTCTCACATGGAGTGTCGCCCGGCACAGCGATCATGTCGAGGCCTACGGAGCAAACGGCGGTTAGGGCTTCCAGCTTCTCCAGCGAAAGGTGTCTGCGCTCCACCGCCCGGCTGAGGTAGTGGTCTTCTGCCACCGGGATGAAAGCGCCACTGAGCCCTCCAACGCGGCTGGCGCCCATGATGCCACCCTTCTTGACCGATTCGGTTAGAAGGGCCAATGCGGCGGTGGTGCCGGGTGCTCCGATGTCTTCCAAGCCCATCGCCTGAAGGATGGCGCCGACGGAATCCTCCTCTTCCGGTGTTGGAGCCAGGGAAAGATCCACAACCCCGAAGGAGACGGGTATGCCTGCATCCCTGCTGAGTCGCGCGGCCACGTGACGGCCCACGAGCTCACCGGCACGCGTGATCTTGAATGCTGTGCGCTTGATTACTTCGCACAGGTCGTCAAAGCTGGCTTCAGGACCAAGTTCCCTGACGGCGCGAAGCACCACGCCCGGGCCGCTGATGCCCACATGTACGACTGCGTCAGGCCCGTTGATGCCGTGAAAGGCGCCGGCGATAAACGGGTTGGTAGCCACGGCATTGCAGAAAGTGACCAGCCGGGTGCATCCAATCGAGTCCTGGTCGGCTGTGCGTCGCGCCGTTTCCAGCAAAACATGGGCCATGCGCAACACGGCGTCCCCGTTGATGCCTGCACTGGTTGAGGCGCAGTTCACTGATGCGCAGACATGCTTGGTGGCCGCCAGCGCTTCCGGCAGCGCCGCAAGGAACCGACCTTCCCCGTCGGTCATGCCACGCTCCAGAAGTGCCGAGAATCCAGCCAGATAGTCTATCCCCACATCTGAAGCAGCCGCGTCAAGGGTCCGGGCGAGGCGCACATAGTCTGTCCGGGACAGGGCGCCGGCCACGAGCGTGACCGGCGTCACCGACACACGCTTGTTGGCTATCCTGACTCCGTATCGCTGCTCGACTTCTTCGGCGACGGTCGTGTGGCGTGAAGCCAAGCGACGCACCTTGTCGTACACTCGAGCGCACACCGTCTGCGGCAACGTGCTTGCGCAATCCAACAAGGAGATACCCAGAGTGACAGCCCGGATATCAAAGTGCTCGGATTCGGTCATTCGGACCGTGTCGAGCACCTCGTGAATCTCAAAGGCCATCAGACCTATGGGCGGTGGATGCTGGCAAAGAGCTCTTCATGCTGCGCCACTACACGCACGCCTACAGCATCGCCCGCCTGGATGAGCGCGGATTGGAGTTCAGACAGCGATTGCCTCGCCGCCGACAGATCCGCGATCATGATCATGGTGCAGTATGGGCCCAGGATCTTTTGCGTAACATCGGTGATGTTGCAGCCCGCCTCAAAGACAACATTGGTGAGGGTGGCAAGGATTCCGGGCTGTGTGTCACGAAGGGACACGGAGGTAAGGGTATGATGTAGTGGACGTGTTCCGAACTACGTGAGGGATGGGGGTCGGCCCCCCGCAGCCGCTGTTCAGGCGGAGGCTGCAAACCACCCGCTGTTGCTGGGCTTAAGAGGCTTGGTGATGAGCGAGCGGGAAAAGGCAGGGAAGGACCCTGTCAGGTGTGAACCGTCGAAGTCGAACGAAAGTGAACCGCTGATGACGTGTCGAAACATCCTTAAACGATGTCAAAACCGGTGTAGAGTCCGAGCACTGGGACAAGGTCGGGGGGCACCTGGTTACTGCCCGATCGGCATCCGGCATACAGGCGGCGAGAGCGCGGTTCAGGCCCTTACGTGGAACGTGAGAACTTGTCGGAGCGCTGTTAAGGGAGCGCGGCAAGCAGGCAATACCTGCAAGTCGTTGAGTACCGATGTGCTCCACAAGGGCGGACCACCTCGTAGTAGTGATGAAGGGCCTGTAATGGGTCTGGAGCGAAGGGGGTGGCCTATGCTGTCGGACTTGTTGAGGCAACCATAGCGGAGGACTTCAATGAAGAAGACAAAGCCGTTTCCAGTGACCAAGCTTCAGGTTTGGGAGGCGTGGAAGCGTGTGAAGGCGAATCAGGGCGGGGCCGGGATTGATGGCGAGTCCATCGCCGATTTTGAGGCTAAGTTGGAGGATAACCTCTACAAGCTTTGGAATCGCATGGCATCGGGCAGCTATCACCCGAAGCCGGTACGCAGGGTAGAGATTCCCAAGGCGAGTGGAGGCACGCGTCCATTGGGGATTCCCACGGTGGCGGATCGGATTGCCCAGATGGTGGCGAAAATGGCGCTGGAGCCAGCATTGGAACGCGTGTTCCATGCGGACTCTTACGGGTATCGACCGAACAAGTCAGCACACCAGGCCTTGGCCCAGACGCGGAAGCGTTGCTGGAAGCGGGCGTGGGTCTTGGATCTGGACATCAAGTCGTTCTTTGACACGATAGACCATGATCTGTTGATGCGTGCGGTGCGGAAGCACACCGACCAGAAGTGGGTGCTGCTTTACATCAAGCGCTGGCTGACGGCCTCGGTGGTATTGCCCGATGGGACGGAAGAAGCCAGGGATCGGGGCACGCCGCAAGGCGGTGTCATCAGTCCGCTGCTGGCGAATCTGTTCCTGCACTATGGGTTTGACCGGTGGATGGAAAAGTACTTTCCGTCCATTCCGTTTGAGCGGTACGCGGATGATGCGGTGTGTCACTGTGTGTCCGAGCGCCAGGCCCGCGATCTCTGGGATGCATTAGCGCGTCGCTTCAAGCAGGTTGGGTTGACGTTACATCCTGTGAAGACCCAGATCGTGTACTGCAAGAGCAGTAACAGACGGGGTCGCTATCCCACCACATCTTTCGACTTTCTCGGCTACACGTTTCGGCCGCGGAGGGCAAAGAATCGTACGGGACAGCTGTTTGTGGGATTCAACCCGGCCATCAGCAACAAAGCGGCCAAATCCATTCGGCAGACGGTTCACAGTTGGCGGATACTTCGTCGTAGCCCGCTACAGTTGGCAGACCTTGCCGGCAGGTATAATGCGACCATCCGAGGATGGGTTAACTACTACGGGGCCTATCGCAAGTCCAACCTGTACAGGTCGCTGCAGTCCATTGACTATCACTTAGTTCGGTGGGCCATGCGGAAGTACAAACGCTTTCGCAGGAAGTGGCTCCGTGCATATTGGTGGATAACCGACTGGGCTCGCAGAGATCCGACGCTATTCGCGCACTGGCCCTTGCTGTACGGTCCGACTTTATTCACATCCAGGCGGCTGCGTAGGAAGAGCCGTGTGAGTTGAGAAACTCACGCACGGTTCTGGGAGGGCCCGGGGGTGAGATTCCCATAAGCGCTAACTTGTTTATCTGACACGATTCCTGTATGTTGCTTTGGTTTACCTGGAGTCGAGGTAACCGGGAACACCGATGCCGCTTGCAGTAGACAAATTCGTGCACTGGGAATCACAAAGGTCGGGCCATCTACCATCCTGTGCACCCATGATCGGGATAAATATGTCGCTACTTCGTCGCTAAACGATTGACGTCTGATGAAGGGAACCGTTACCAGAGCGCCAGCTGACAAGGACTGGGGCGTGTTGGCGTCGTTCTTGCCTGCGAATTGGCAGCAACTGGCCGTGAATACCGGCGCACTGCGCGGGCTGCGTAAGGATAAGTCACCGGAAAACCTCTTGCGGACGCTGCTGATCCACTTGGGATGCGGGCACTCACTGCGGGAGACCGTCGTGCGAGCGCGCCAGGCTCATCTGGCCGACTTATCGGACGTAGCCCTGCTCAAGCGGCTGCAGAAGTCACGGAACTGGCTCTACGCATTATGCATGGAGCTATTTAAGGAGCATGGCATTGAGGTATCAGCCAGCGAGGGGCTGCAAGTACGGGCGTTCGATGCAACCGTAGTACGGGAGCCTGGCCGCACGGGATCAATGTGGCGGTTGCATTACAGTGTTACCCTGCCTTCACTAGGCTGTGATTTTTTCAAGTTAACTGGAACGAAGGGGGCGGGCACGGGTGAATCATTCAAGCAATTTCCCGTCCGTGCGGGTGACTACATACTGGCGGACCGCGGCTATGCGACCGGTTCTGGAATTCAACATGTGGAGACAGCCGGCGGCTACGTGACGGTGCGCGTGAACACAGGTGCGCTGCGCTTTGAGACGGAATCCGGCCAGCCCATTGACCTGTTAGCGTCGGTGGAGTCCTTACTGCAGGCTGGGGCTGTGGGAGTCTGGACCGCAGCAGTTAAGGCAGAGATCCCCGTGAAGGGCCGTATCTGTGCGCTTCGTAAAACGGATGAAGCGATGGAAGAGGCGCATACCAAGATTTATCAGACTGCTCAGCGGAAGGGAAAGAAGCCACGGGAAGAAACCTTGCGTTACGCCCGGTACGTCATCTTATTCACCACCTTCCCAACGGAGAAGTTTTCAGCGACCGCTGTGCTCGAGTGGTACCGACTACGCTGGCAGGTTGAACTGGTGTTTAAGCGTTTCAAATCGTTAGCCCAGCTGGGCCACCTGCCGAAATTCGATGACGAGAGCGCGAAAGCTTGGCTATACGGGAAGTTACTGGTCGCGCTGTTGACCGAAAAGATCGTCCGTCACGCACGTACACTTTCCCCCTGGGGCTATGATGTGCGGGCGCACACCCAGTACATGGAGGGAATTCAAATTCGCCCTCAACCAAGTCGGGCGGGCGATTGAGCCAGGGTTCTCCTTGGCCGAGATGATCGAGCAATGGCCCGAAATCTCGGGAATGTTGGCTGCGCCTCCAAGAGCTAGAATTAACCAAGTTGAACGCTATTTCCCCAGTACTTAAACAAGTTAGCGCTTATGGGTGAGATTCCCCCGGGCTACTTGACGGTCGTACCCGAAGGCCGTGATGACAACGCGGTCCCCCACGGAGCCATCCTGGCGATTCGCTTCCAGGATCGCGGCTGCGATTTTCTCTACACGCTCTTCCGACGCCTCAGGCCCAAGCGCATCCGCTACATGTCCAACCAGCCGCCGGATATCCATGAGGCGCTATTCAGCTTTCTTGATTGCGGTTCGGAATGAGACATAATAGCCCGATTTAGCATCCTTGTCATACAGATACCGCTTCACTGTCAGACGTACTGCCTCGCCGCCCTTCGCGTTGTCGTAGATGCGCTTGAGGTCTCGCACACTACGCACCGGCTTTTGGCCTGCTTCTGTGATCACGTCAAACCGCCTCAGCAATGCGTCCTGGGCAGCGTCGCTGCGCGGGTCGACGTTTGCAACAAGAACGCCTTTGAAGTCAGGCGTTTCATCTAGCTCCAGCTCGTTGCGTAATTCTTGTGGATCAGCCTCTTTCAGCGTAAGCCCCAGTTCTTTGAAGCTGGTGTTCGCGCCTTCAATTTCATTCAGGAGCGATCCTCCTTCAGCCAACTGATCTTGGTCTTCGCCGAGGCGAATTCTGAACTCCAAAGGCTTGTCGTCACGCACTACACTTAAAGTGATTTCGTCACCAGGCTGGTGGGCGCTGATTCTCGTTCGTAGGTGCGAAAAGGCTTCCAGCGTTTTCCCGTTTATAGCGGTAATGATGTCGCCTGCTTGCAGACCTGCCCGGTCTGCTGCAGTTCCGGCCCTAACCTGCATGACTTGCGCCGAACCAACTGGAACGCCCATGGCTTCGCTCAAAGGCTGTGGAACGCGATCAAAATGCACGCCCAGGAATCCGCGCTGAACCCGTCCCGTGCTCTTGAGCTGCTCAATGACGTTGGTGACCGTACTTACGGGTACAGCAAACCCTATACCGTTGTATCCGCCGTTACGTGTGGCTATAAGCGTGTTAATGCCTATAAGTCGCCCTTGAAGATCGACCAGGGGCCCGCCGGAGTTTCCGGGGTTGATGGCAGCATCGGTCTGTATGAGTGCAGATCCCAGGTTGAGATTGCTGACCCGCCCCAGTCCGCTGACTATGCCGGCGGTGACGGTGTTGTTAAGATCCTCTGACAGCGGCGAGCCAAATGCCATGACCCACTGACCGACTCGAATGTCATCCGCGGAGCCGTAAGGAATGGTTGGCAAGTCTTCAGCCTCGATTTTCAGTAGGGCGAGGTCAAAGTAGTCGTCGCTTCCGACAAGCTCTGCTTGCAAGATACGGCCGCCTAGCAGTGTGACATCTACATCCTCTGCATTGGCTACCACATGGTTATTTGTGACGATGTATCCGTCTGAGCTGACTGCAACGCCGGACCCGATGCCTCGGTGAAGCGGGTCCGGCGTGGAAAAGAACTGCCCCAGGGGCGTGCCGCTCAGCGGGTTGCTCTCTGTGGCGGCCAGCCCACGGGTCCTGACTTGCACGACGGCCGGGTTAACGGCTTCAGCGACATCTATAAACGCCTGCTCCAGGTTCAGGCGCAGCGTCGGGCCGGGCTGCAAATTGGGCGCGGCGTGGCTTTCGGCAGTGATGCGTTCTCCATTGCCGGTGAGGTTTGCTCCGGCGGTGGCGAAAAATATGCCTAGGGCGAAGGCGGACGCGACCAAAATGGCTGCGGGAATCAGCACTTTCTTCTTCATGACTACTGTGGTTTTGTTTGTCAGTTTGGTGTCGCAATAAACGCGCCAACCCACGCTGTTCGTATCTAGTTGCCAGGGATGCCGGGCTTTGTCATATCGCGTACGTCAAGTACCGCATTCAGTGCGTCATCGCTCAGCAGCCCCTGCTTCCTGACGACCGTGCGAACGGAGACGCGCCGGGCTGCGGCTTCTTTGGCCACCTTCGCTGCTGCGTCGTAGCCAATTGCGGCATTGAGGGCAGTGGCTATGGAAGGATTCAACTCAAGAAGCTCCTGGCAGCGTCTACGGTCAGCCTCAATGCCTGTGAGGCAACGGTCATGAAATGCACGGCACGCGCCAGCCAGCAGGCTTATGCTCTGAAGCAAGCAGTCAGCGATTACCGGCATCATCACGTTCAGCTCCAGGTTGCCGTGCTGTGCGCTGATCGTGATCGTGGTGTGGTTGCCCATGACTCTGGCACATGCCATCATCATGGCTTCGCAGAGCACCGGGTTTACCTTGCCTGGCATGATAGAAGAGCCTGGCTGGATGGCGGGGAGCTTGATTTCGGCCAATCCGCTGGTTGGCCCGCTGGAAAGGTAACGGATGTCGTTGGCCACCTTCATGAGAGATACAGCCAGCGTGTTGAGTGCGCCGCTCGCCATCACGGCACCGTCCTTGGCAGCCTGTGCTTCGAAGTGGTCCTCGGCTTCGCGCAGCGAAACGCCCGTAGCCTCATTGATATATGCCAGCGTCCGCTGCGGAAACTCCACGTGACGGTTGATGCCGCTGCCGGTTGCCGTGCCGCCTAGGGCAACCTCCAACAACTCCTCTAGCGCCAAGCGCAATCGCCGAATACCGTGGGACACCTGTGCCGCATAGCCGCCAAACTCCTGGCCCAAGCGAATTGGCGTGGCATCCATCAGGTGCGTGCGCCCGCTCTTGATGACATCATCAAATGCCTGACTTTTGGCTGCCAGCATGGCGTGCAGCGCAGTCAGAGCCGGTAGAAGGTCGTCACGCAAGGCCAACGAGGCAGACAGATGGATCGCGGTCGGAATGACATCATTCGACGACTGGCACATGTTAACGTGATCGTTGGGATGCACCTTGCGTCCCCCCAACACCTCGGTGGCCACGTGAGCAATCACCTCATTCGCGTTCATGTTTGTCGAGGTGCCGCTGCCGGTCTGGTACACGTCAATTGGGAACTGGTCCAGCAGGTCGCCAGCGACAAGGCGGCCGGCCGCACCTGCAATGGCGCGCGCAACTTCTTCGTCGAGCATTCCCAGATCGCAGTTTGCGTTAGCGGCGGCCTGCTTGATATAGCCCAACGCTCGTATGAATTGTGCGGGCATGCGCTGCCCGCTGATCGGGAAATTTTCTACCGCACGTTGCGTCTGCGCACCATACAACGCGTTCACCGGTACCTCGACCGGCCCTAGCGAGTCGAATTCTGTCCTCGTTGTCGGCATGTAAGGAAAGATCGGATTTACTTTCGGCTTTGGTCGTATATACGACTTTTTGCGAGCAAGGTTAACGGCATGGATGTCGTACGGACTGCGGCGAGCATGCGGAGTCGGGCCGACGTGCTGCGCAGTAAGGGGCGCACACTCGTTCTGGTGCCGACCATGGGAAAGCTGCACAAGGGTCACTTGGCGCTCGTTACGGCTGCCCGGCAGCACGGGGACCATGTTACGGTTTCAATCTTTGTCAATCCTACCCAATTCTCGGCGGGGGAGGACTTTGCAGACTACCCCCGGGACCTTGCGCGCGACTGTGCACTTCTTAAAGAGACCGGCATCGTTGACGCGGTTTTCGCCCCGCCTGTTGCTGAGCTGTATCCCCGCGGCCAGGATCACCAAGACGTGTGGGTACAGAGTGAACTGCTTGCTAAGCACCTTTGCGGCCCGCACCGGCCCGGCCACTTCACAGGCGTGCTTACCGTGGTGGCGAAGCTCTTCAATTGCTGCAAGCCACACGTATCGATCTTTGGTCTGAAGGATGCGCAGCAGTTCTTCATGATCCGAAAGCTATCGGAGGACTTGGTCTTGGGGGTCAAGATTGTCGGGCTTAACACGGTGCGCGAAGCCGATGGCCTTGCGCTCTCGTCACGCAACACATATCTTAGTCCTACCGAGAGGGTGCAAAGCGTGGTGCTGTCTCAAAGTGTGCTGGCGGCCCGACAAGCCATTGAAATGGGGGAGCAGCGCCCAGATGCCGTGAGGCAACTCATGGAGCGGACTATCGGGCGCGCCCCAGCAGCAAGGCTGGAGTACGCGGAGGTGGTCAGCACGCGGGATCTGCAGCCCGTGGATGCGATTGTGCCGGGCGAAGAGATCTTGGCGGCCGTAGCGGTGCATTTTGGCAATGCTCGCCTAATTGACAACGTAATCGTACGTGCACCAGCGTATAACTAGCCGCTTGTTCACGAGACTCCTCGGACTTCTGGTGCTACTGTGCCTGCCGGGCGCTTCCTGGGCGCAGGATGTGCTGTTTCCATTCGAAGAGCGCAGCCGTTTCGGGTTAATCGACCGTGAAGGCACAGTGGTCGTCGGTCCAAACTATGAGGGAGTGCAAATGTCCTCAGAAGGCTTCGCAGCGGTTCGCTTTGGCGGGGCATGGGGATTTATCGATGCCAATGACTCGGTGACGGTAGATTTCCGCTTTGAGCGCGTCTTTCCATTTGAAGAGGGTCGTGCCCGCGTACAACACCGCGGCACGTGGAGGTTCATCGACACCGCCGGGCGACACATCGGCGGCGACGACTACACCAGCGCCCTGGACTTTTCGCAGGGACTTGCGCCTGTCCAAGGTAACGCTGACATGGTTGTGGGGTGGGAGCCACAGTGGGGGTACATTGATTCGAGTAGCGCTTATGTTATTAAAGACCGATTTACGCGAGCGCTCCCGTTTTCCGAGGGACTGGCAGCGGTCGAGGTCGCAAAGAAGGTGTTGGTGTTCAGAGTCGCCTTTCGCTGGGGCTTTATTGACGCTCGCGGCTATTGGGTGATCGAGCCCAAGTTAACGGCCGCCAAAAGCTTCTCCGATGGACTGGCGCTCGTGCGCAGGGGAGAAGAGTGGGGCTACATTGATCGCAGCGGTGCATTTGTGTTTACTGCGGACTACGATCAGATGTTTTCCTTTTCCGAGGGCTTGGCGCGGGTGAGTAAGGATGGCGCCTGGGGCTTTGTCGACACAGCAGGGCAGGAAGTGATTCAAGTCGCTTTTGAGCGCGCAGACGACTTTTCTGAGGGCAAGGCACTCGTGATGAGGGGCGGCAAGTGGGGCTTTGCAGACACTGAAGGGCGGCTGGCCATTCCGGCTCAGTTTGAGCGTGCACATTCCTTCAGGAACGGGCTTGCCTACGTCACGCTGGACGGCCGGCCGGGATACATCGACTCCAGCGGCGCATTCGTGTGGCGAAGGTCCCGCTAAGGGTCAGGCGTGGCTATCTGGTCTCTCAGGCCCGTTGCTAAGAATGCCCGTGGCTCTCGTAAGCATCAATGATCTCCTTCACCAGGCGATGCCGCACCACATCACCCTTGTTGAAGTACGCAAATGCGATACCGTCTATGCCGCGGAGGATCTCTTGTGCCTCTATCAGTCCGCTCTGAGCACGGCTGGCCAAGTCAATCTGGGTAACATCGCCCGTCACTATCGCCCGGCTTGCCACACCCAGGCGCGTTAGAAACATCTTCATCTGCATGGCGGTCGCATTCTGCGCTTCGTCCAGGATGACAAATGCGCCGTTGAGTGTGCGACCGCGCATGAATGCTAGCGGCACGATCTCAATCACCCGGCTCTCCATGTGCGCAGAAAGCTTTTCAGCCGGCAGTAGCTCTTCTAACGAGTCATAAAGGGGGCGCAGGTATGGGTCGATTTTGTCGCGAAAGTCTCCCGGCAAAAATCCGAGTCGCTCTCCCGCTTCGACCGCAGGGCGGCACAGGATGATCCGCTTGACCTGTTTGCGTTTGAGCGCCTCGACTGCTAGTGCAACGGCTAGAAAGGTCTTGCCGGTGCCCGCAGGTCCAACGGCAAAAACGATGTCGCTATGGCGTGCGGCATGAACGAAGTGACTCTGACCTGGCGTCTTCGTACGAATCACTCCGCCGCCGGGCGTATACATTACGACTTGGCCGATATCGCTCTTTTCTGAGTCGGGAGCGGAAGTTACCAGGGATAGCACTGTATCCACATCGGTATCGGTCACGCTGCCGCGGCGGCCGGCTATCGAGGAAAGTTCGTCGAACGTACGCTCAATCATCCTGACGGCCGGGGCTGGGCCGCGCAGCTTGATGGTGTTGCCGCGCGCCGAAAACCGAGTGCCAGGAAATGCGGCCTCTACGCGCCTGAGGTGCACGTCGCGTGTGCCAAAAAGGAGAAGTGGGTTGACCTTGTCTAGCGTAAGGGTCTTTTCTGTCAAGTGCGCTGCGAACGAGTCCGGGAGTTCAGCGTCTAACCGGCCACACTCACGATTGTGCCAAAACAGCCATGAAGCGCCGGCTAGTAGTGGAGTTTACTAAAATGAGTGGTGCCGGGAATGACTTTATTGTTATCGACAACCGGTTTTTCCACTTTTCCGCGGACGAATTTACTGCTATGGCGCCACGTATCTGCGCGCGCCGGCAGGGGATAGGAGCGGACGGCATCTTGGCGCTCGAGGCACCCGTGACGAGCGAGGCGCAGTTTCGCATGCTGTACTACAACGCCGATGGCACCGAAGGGACGATGTGTGGCAATGGAGCGCGATGCTTGGCCCGCTATGCGGTCAGCTCCGGCCTGCCGCACGGGCAGCTTCGCTTTGACACCACTTCAGGACCCTGCGCGGCGACGGTGCCGGCAGATCCGGAGGAGTCGGTGCGCCTGTACGTGGGAGCGCCATCCGACTGGCGGCCCGAGCAGCGCTTGGCCCAGGCGGTACCCACGGGCATCCGCAGTGTGCATTACGTGTGGACCGGCACCGAGCATGCGGTGTGCTTTGTGCCGGATGTGGCGCATGCTCCGGTGACGAAATGGGGACACGCGATCCGCTATGACGCGGCGCTTGCACCTAAGGGAGCAAACGTCAACTTTGTACAAGTGGACGGTAACTCGCGCCTGGTTGCACGAACCTATGAGAAGGGAGTGGAAGCCGAAACGCCTGCTTGCGGCACCGGGGCTCTAGCGTCCGCGCTGGCGGCGCACTACCTCGGCTATTTGCATACACAAGTAGCCGAGGTGGTCATGCCGGGTGGCGTGCTGAAGGTCGGACTTGGCGAACCGCTGTATCTGGAAGGGCCAGCCACGACAATATACCGTGGGTCTTTCGAGCTGTAGACGCTACTGGCGCTGCGGCAAGAGGTCCGTGCGCAAGTCCTCAACGTCAGACGCCTCCCGCAGGTACGCGATCCACTGACCTGCTATGAAGCTCTCTTTGTCTGAAAGCAGGTTAGCCTGGCGCAAGCTTCGCGTTTCTTCGTCCAGTGGTACAGGTTTGCTAAGGCCTGTAGTACGTACCACAAAAACCGCATTGGCGCCTTCGACCACACCGGAGTCTTCACCCACTTCGAGTCCCAGCACGGTTCCGGCAAAGATGAGATCCCGTCCTAGGCCCGGCACTACCGGATCGTTGTATGAAATCCGATCAATGGTCCTAGGTTGCTGGGCAAGGGCCTGAACCAAGCCGTCAAACCCTCCAGCCTCGTACGCCTCAGTCATCCGCTTGCTCTGGTAGGCTTTCTTTTTGTTCAACAGGGCCTGGGGACGAACGATAGCCTCTACTTCGCCCAGCGGCCGTGTGCCTTCCTCCTGGATTGAGACAACATGCGCCATGATTGCCACTTCGTTCAGCTCAATGATAGGGCTGATTTCTCTGGCTTTGGCATCTTCAAGAAATTTCGCCAAGGCGCGGCTTGCTCCAAAGCCTGGTATTGCAAACTGGCCAGCTTCCATGTCCATGGTCTGGAGACTGATGCCGCGGCGCGCCGCCTCACCGGCGAAGTCGCCGGTTTCTTCACCGAAATAGCTTAGGTCTTCCAGTGATGCTGTCAGCGCATTGAGCGTGGCAACTGAGGCATCCAGCGTGACCGCTAGTCTCGCGAGTCGCGTTTCAACCTGAGCGCGCGCCGTCGTTTCGATCAGGTGAAGCCCAAACTGCGTTTGAATGGGACCAACAACCTGGCCGATCCTGGCGCCGAAGGCGGCGTCCTGGAACGCGGGTACCATCGTGCCTTCCCCGAACCATCCAAGGTCTCCCTCTCTGGACCCGCTACCGGGATCGTCAGAAACCTCTACGGCAATGTCGCCAAAGGATTCCCCGCCTGCCAGACGCTGCTTCACCTCAGCAATCTTGGCACGGGCCTCCGCCACTTCATCTGCATTGTCTTCAGTAGCTCGCACCAAGATGTGGCGCGCGCGTACATTGATTTCTTCCGTCTCGCGCGTTTCCACAACCTTGACAAGCTGGACGGTTCCGTCTGCGACAAGCGGACCCACGATCAGGCCCGACTCGATAACTTCCCTTCCTTCAAACAGCGCCGCGGCGAGCGCGTCGTCCATGTCTGCGGGACCCAGAAAGGCATCCGACCACGACTCTTCGGATCCAACGCTGGCCAAGTACAGAGAATCGTCTTCTGCCGACTCAAAGCCGCTGCGAAGCCGCTCAACATCGTTGAACACCGCTACTGTGTCCTCATGAGACGGTAGCTTGGAAAGGGAGGTCAACTCAATCGAATACAGCCGCTCACGCCGGTAATTCTCCTGGTGGTCGTCGTAGTAGTGCTCCACATCTTGGTCGGTCAGCGCGACCACGGAGTCGGGCACATCCGCGTACGGCAGGTAGAACAGCTCGCCACTGGCACCCAATGCCTCCAGCTGCCACGCGTCGTTGACATCGGCATCAGAGACGCGCACCGTGGCATCAATGAGCCCGCTGAACTTCTCACGGCGCCGGTCCTGCCGGATGTACTCCTCTATCTGGAGCCACGTACCTTCCTGTTCTGGTGCGTCAATTACGCTTTGTAGCAGGCTCCAGTCTACGTCGCCAGATTCGCTTGCGAAGTTGGCCAGGATCACCTCGTGCGGCCTCTCGCCAACGACGAGTTCCTGGATTTCCCGATTGCTGACAGTGATGCCCAGCCGGTCCATTTCGCGCCGGCGCAGCAAGTCATGGACCAAGGAGGTGAATGCGCGCTCGCGCTCAAACTCCAGCCGCTCCGGATCCACTGTGTCATTGGTGGCGCGCCGGACTTGTTCCAGCTGAAATTCCAGCTGCTGGTTGTACTCTTCGCGCGTGATCACATCGCCGTCTACGACAATGACCTTGCCGAGCGGGTCCGTTCCGATAGTATCAAAGACGCCGGAGTCCTGCAGCACCCACAGCCCTCCAAAAGAAAGCACGAGGATCCACAGGATGATTCCTGTGTTCTCTCGCATACGGTTCATCGTGCCCATCGGCCTTCCTTAAGTCTGATGGCGTGCTTCTTCAGGGATCCACGTGGACCAGTTTCCGGTTTCCGCGCGTCGTGGAAAACCGTACCGTGCCGGGCAAAGTGGCAAATAGCGTGTCATCGCCTCCACGTCCGACATTGTTTCCTGGGTGAACCCTAGTGCCCCGCTGCCTCACGATGATGCTGCCAGCCTTTACGGCCTGTCCGCCGTATAGCTTGACGCCCAGCATCTTAGGATTCGAATCTCGGCCGTTCTTGGTCGAACCGAGGCCTTTCTTGTGTGCCATGGCTAATGTGTGGGACTATTCGGGTGAGAGGGAATCCACCCGAATCTGGGTGTACTGCTGGCGGTGGCCGCGCTTTACTCTGTACCTCTTGCGACGCTTCTTCTTAAAGACGATGACCTTATCTCCCTTGACGTGGCGTAGGATTGTGGCAGTCACTGTGGCATTTTCCACAGTCGGCGCGCCCACATGAATGTCCTCGGCATTGGATATCAGGAGCACGCGGTCAAAGACGAGCGTGTCATCGGCACTATGTCCAGGCACATGCGGTACAAAGAGTGTGTCTGCTTCGCGGACCTTGAACTGCTTACCTTGGATGTTTACGATGGCGTACATGTTGCTTCCTCTGCTTAGGGGCGCCGTACTGGCGCGAGAGTGGCAACATCAGGATACGACCCGCCAATTTGAAAGATCCCCGGACTCAGCCACAGAGCACAAACGTATAGCTAATGGTGACACTCTCTGAGCCCGCCGGTCCGCGCGGGAAGCTGATCTGCATTGGAAAAAACTATGCCAAGCACGCTGCGGAGATGAAGAGCAGCGTGCCGACGGTGCCAGTTGTATTCCTCAAGCCCACTACCTCGATCATCCGAACCGGTGAATCGATCGTTCTGCCACCGATGTCCAAAGACGTGCACCACGAGATAGAGCTAGTCGCCCAGATCGGGCGCCGGGGCAAAACAATCCCTGTGTCCGAGGCCCTCTCCTACGTTGCTGGGTACGCGGTGGGATTGGACATGACTGCACGCGACCTGCAGGCGAAGGCAAAACGCAATGGTCATCCCTGGTCGGTGGCGAAGGGTTTCGACACATTTGCGCCGCTGGGCGTGTTTGTTCCAAAGGCGGAGGTGTCGGATGTCCAGGGTCTGATGTTGACGCTCACCGTCAACGGTGAGGTTCGCCAGCGCGCATCTACCAAGGACATGGTATTTACGGTTGCGGAGCTGGTCTCGTTCTGCTCGCACGTGTTTACACTGGAGTCGGGGGACTGTCTATTCACCGGCACGCCGGAGGGCGTAGGCCCGGTCGAGGCAGGTGATCGCCTGGTATGCACTTGCACGGGACTGCCGCCACTGAGCGTGACCGTTACCGAACCACGCTAGCCGGCGCCAAGACGCGCTGAACCGCGCGCAAGGCATCGTCTATGTCGGCCATTGAAACATCACGATGAGTTGTGGCCCGAATTGTACGCGGCCCAAAGGGGACCATGGCAACTCCATGGGCATGCAGTGAGTCCAGGAAGGAATGGGCCGTGTCGTCTTCAAGGTCGAAGAGGACGATATTCGTTTGCGGCTGCCTGAGAGAAATCCGCCCGAGGGCGGCCAGCCCTTCAGCCAGGCGCCGGGCCTTGGCGTGGTCTTCCGCCAGGTCCTGGCGGTGGTACTTCAACGCAAAGAGACCTGCGGCTGCAAGGACTCCTACTTGCCGCATGCCGCCTCCCAGCATTTTGCGCACGCGATGTGCTTCCGCGACCAAACCTTTTGAAGCGGCAAAAACACTGCCTATGGGTGCACCCAGACCCTTGGACAAGCATACCGTGACGGTATCAAAGGGTGCTGCGTAGGTCTTTTCCGCTATGCCGGTGGCGGCCGTCGCATTCCACAGGCGCGCTCCATCCAAGTGGCAGGCCAAGCCTGCCGCGCCGGCCGTTTGCGCAAGTGCCTGCAAGTGTTCCAATGGATAGATGGTGCCGCCGGCCGCATTGAGTGTGTTTTCCAGGCACAGCAGCCGCGAGCGTGATTCCCAATAGTACCCATGCCGGACGGCGGCCTTTATCTGGCAGGTTGTGAGTAAGCCATCTTTGCCTTGCAGAGCATTAAGTACGACGCCCGCAATGGCGCCCGCGGCGCCTGATTCGTAGTTAAAGATGTGACTTGACCGCTCCAGCAGCACTTCATCGCCCGGCCGAGTTTGTACATACAGGCCTAACTGGTTGCCCATCATGCCACTGGGCACAAAAAGTGCAGACTCCTTGCCAAGGAGCGTCGCTACCACTTCCTGAAGCCTGTTGACTGTAGGGTCCTCGCCAAAGACGTCATCACCGACCTCGGCGTGATACATTGCTTTACGCATGCCGCTGCAGGGGCGCGTAACCGTGTCGCTACGTAAATCAATCATCCGTCGCGCGAGATCGCCAGGACTTCAAGTTCTACAACGCCGCGCGGAACCTCTATGCGGATTGTGTCCCCGACCGCGCTGCCCAAGAGACCCTTGCCGATAGGGCTTGCGATAGAAATCAGCCCCTTCGAGATGTTAGCTTCCTGCACCGAAACGAGCTTGAAGGACTGCTCGCGCCGAACACTCTTGTTAAGCACACGGACTGTCGAGAGGATGCGTGCGCGAGAGGTATCGACTTGGGACTCGTCAACCACACGAGCTTCGCCCAGGGTGTATTCCATCCTTGCGATGCGTGCTTCCAACCGGCCTTGGGTGTCCTTGGCGGCATCGTATTCAGCGTTTTCCTTGAGGTCTCCGTGGGCGCGGGCTTCCGCAATGGCGCGTGAAGCATTGTTCCGCCCTACGGTGCGTGCATGGTGCAGGTCGCTGCGCAGCTTCCCCAGCGCTTCTTTCGTCAGATAAATGGGCATGATGTGGTCCAGGCTACCAGCCAGTGCGCCGCCGGCCGGCCGGCTGCTCGTTGTCATCGGCTTCTTGCTTCACTTCTCTTCCGGGTAGTTCAAGTCTGCGTGCCGTCGCAAAGGTGTCGCGCCATGCGGCTTCATCCATGCGACTGATTGTAACCCCGTTTTCAACGGAGACATGCGCAAATTCACTGCGCCCCAAATAGACTCCAATATGTGTCGGTCCACTGGACAGCTTGAAGATTATGAGGTCGCCCGCCATCAGGTCATCACGCGCCACCTCCTCGCCCGCCTCAGCTATCCGGGAGGGCGTGCGGGGCAGGTCGATTGAAAAGAGGTCTTCATACAGTCGTCTGACAAATGACATTGGGTCGACGCCGCTGAAGTCGGTGCCGCCAGGGGCGTAGGGCGTGCCGTGCCATGCGTCCGCGGCGGCCCGCAGGTCGGCTTCCACAGTTGACGACTTGCTAGTGGTCGTGCCAGCCATGCTCCCGCATCCGGCGGGCATGAATGCCAATAGCAAAAGGACAAGACCGGTGCAAATACGATGCATGTGCTCCATAGCAATAGTGGTCCGGAAACATAGGGGCTGCAATGCCCTGTTGCCATAGCCCGATTGAATCAATCCGGATCGGAAAGGGTAATAACTACGAATCAGATTATGCAACTATGCCATATCCCGAAATGCTCCTTCAGCCAATGCGGCAGGAGCTTACCCGCCTAGGTGTAGACGAGTTGCGGTCCGCCGACGAGGTTGATGAAGCCTTTGCGGACACGGCCGGCAAGACCATGGTGTTGGTGGTCAACTCCGTGTGCGGATGTGCCGCCGCCATGGCGCGGCCCGCCATCGCCCTCGCCCGGCAGCACGCCACGCAGCCTGACCGCTATGCCACGGTGTTTGCGGGGCAGGACTTGGAACCCACTGCCCGCGCCCGTTACCATATGGCAGGGATTCCGCCTTCGTCTCCCTTCATAGCGCTCATCAAAGATGGGGAGGTGGCCTTTGTGATAGAGCGCCGACACATCGAGGGTAGGAGCTCACAGGCTATAGCAACGGACCTTGCCCGTGCATTCGACCGGTTCTGCGGCACGGACGAGATGCCTGACATGCCTGAGAGCCCGGAAATCGAGTCGCCCATGAGCTACTTCGGCACATTGAGATCCATTCGCTAAAAGTATTTTGGACTCTGATCTGATACGTGTGGCGCGGAAGACGAGCTTGAAAGCTACAGCTTGGTGGAAGCGGTCCATCCGTGGCCGCACGACGGCGGTTCAGGGGGGCGCTCCAAACGATGTTGGTCTTGAACCGGTGCGTAGCGGGTGGCGATTCTACCTCTGCCGTGTGCTAGCACAGGGGTCCAAGAAGCAGGGAATTGCGTAGGATAGTTGACAAGTGTCAGCGAAGACCTCCGCAACAGTGTGGGTGTAGCCGGTGCAGCCTGATTACGCGGACATAATGCACGTGAATACGGTGAGCAAGAAAGTCGACAGCGCAGTTTCTATAGGCTACGAAGGCATCCTCTATTGACGGGGTGACCATCATCACTGCGAGTTGGTCATGCCTGGCAGGAAGCGAAGCAGGAGTCAAATCAATTGATGAATCCCTGGTCTGGCCATGGACATTGACGCCTTCGTGGTGGCAGCGGCCGGCAATGCAGTCCGCAGCAATGGCCTGTTCCGGTTCTACCCTGTCCGGCATCCTGGTGTGCTTACTATGGGCGCAATGGCAAAGAATGCCCGCACTCGGACGGGGTTCTCGAGTGCAATTCTCCACAATCCACTCACCTTGGCCCTAAGCCGTCCCTCCAAATCCCCAGGCAGATGTATCGACTAAGCTGCGCTTGTATATTTGTGCTGATCTTTGTCAGCGCGAGGCCTGCAGTTGGCCAATTGATATGGTCTACAGTACCAAGCGGCCACACGGACGCGGTCTTTTCGGTGGCCTTTTCACCGGGCGGCCTCGTGGCGTCCGGGTCGAGGGACGGTACGGTACGGCTGTGGGACACAAGCACCGGTGCGGAGGTGGCCGTGCTCGCAGGCCACACGGCCGAGGTCTTTTCGGTGGCCTTTTCACCGAACGGCCTTCTGGCGTCCGGGTCGAGGGACGGTACGGTACGGCTGTGGGACACAAGCACCGGTGCGACAGTGGCCGTGCTCCTAGGCCACACGAGCTCGGTCTTTTCGGTGGCCTTTTCACCGGACAGCCTCCTAGCGTCCGGGTCGTCTGACGGTACGGTTCGGCTGTGGGACACAAGCACCGGTGCGACAGTGGCCGTGCTCGCAGGCCACACGGACGCGGTCTTTTCGGTGGCCTTTTCACCGGATGGCCTCCTTCTAGCGTCCGGGTCGTCTGACGGTACGATACGGCTGTGGGACAGCACCGGCGTGACGGTGGACGTGCTCGAAGGCCATACGACCGCTGTCAGATCGGTGGCCTTTTCACCGGACGGCCTCCTGGCGTCCGGGTCGTCTGACGAAACGGTTCGGCTGTGGGACTACACCGGCGTGACCGTGGCCGTGCTCGCAGGCCACACGACCGAGATCTTTTCGGTGGCCTTTTCACCGGACGGCCTCCTGGCGTCCGGGTCGTCTGACCGAAAGGTGCGGCTGTGGGACACTAGCACCGGTGCGACAGTGGCCGTGCTCGCAGGCCACACGGACGCTGTCAGATCGGTGGCCTTTTCACCGGGCGGCCTCCTGGCGTCCGGGTCGTGGGACCATACGGTACTGCTGTGGGATACTAGCACCGGCGCGGAGGTGACCGTGCTCGCAGGCCACATGGGCCCGGTCTATTCGGTTGCCTGTTCACAGGACAGCCTCCTGGCGTCCGGGTCGAGGGACGGTACGGTACGGCTGTGGGACACAAGCACCGGCGCGGTGGTGGCCGTGCTCCTAGGCCACACGGACGAGGTTTATTCGGTGGCCTTTTCACCGAACGGCCTCTTGGCATCCGGGTCGTCTGACGGTACGGTACGGCTGTGGGACACAAGCTCCGGTGCGGCGGTGGCCGTGCTCAGAGGCCACACGGGCCGGGTCAGATCGGTGGCCTTTTCACTGGACAGCCTCCTGGCCTCCGGGTCGTCTGACCGTACGGTACGGCTGTGGGACACAAGCACCGGTGCGGTGGCGGCCGTGCTCCGAGGCCACACGAGCTCGGTCAGATCGGTAGCCTTTTCACCGGACGGCCTCTTGGCGTCCGGGTCGACTGACGAAACGGTACGGCTGTGGGACACAAGCACCGGTGCGGAGGTGGCCGTGCTCGTAGGCCACACGCTCTCGGTGTTGTCTGTGGCCTTTTCACCGGACGACCTCCTGGCGTCCGGGTCGTGGGACCGTACAGTACGGCTGTGGGATACAAGCACCGGCGCGGAAGTGGCCGTGCTAGCAGGCCACACGGGCCCGGTCAATTCGGTTGCCTATTCATCGGACAGTCTCCTGGCGTCCGGGTCGTCTGACGGTACGGTACTGCTGCGGGACGCAAGCACCGGCGCGGATGTGGTCGTGTTCGCTGGCCACACGGACGAGGTCAATTCGGTGGTCTTTTCACCGGACGGCTTCCTCGCGTCTGGGTCGTCTGACGGTACGGTAAAGCTGTGGGACGCGTCCATATTTGTCGGGGTCGATGGTATCGCGCGTCAAGAGGCATCCCCGCAAGACGCGGTCAGTCTTGTACACTACCCCAATCCCGCATACCTGGCTATGACTATTCAATACACGCTGAACGCGAGTGTCGATGTACAGCTCTCGGTGTACGATATGCTAGGGCGGAGGCTGTCCACGCTGGCATACGGTTCTCAGGCAGCTGGCAGGCATACGGTTCGCTTAGATACGGCCGACCTGGCAGCGGGCATGTACTACTTTCGCTTCGAAGGCGGGAAGCACCAGGTAACCCGTGCGTTTGCGGTTGTGCAGTGAGGATTTGAGGCAGCTCGTTGGCTATGGGACCATGAGGCACGTCTCAGGTGGACGCGGCAAATGCAGCGCCCACGGCGCTATCGTGCATGATCGCCAAACACTACGCACCTTACAATCCGGTGAAGCTCTCGGAAAATGGCTCGAATGGCCGCCGTGCCGACCGCCTGCGAGCGGGAGGAACAACGTGACGTGCACCTCTGGCACAACCGCGAGCCAAACTGGATGGACTGACCGATGAAACGCCTGGACGAGTCATAGCACTACGACTCAAATGTAGTATTCTGCATTCCGGGCGTCACGGGCCGGGTATGGAAGGAGTCAGGAACTGCACTACGCTTCACGATTCGAGGCTCCGCAGGGAATATGGAAACGGGATGGCTGTGACGTAGCGCACACGGTCTTCGCCGTTGGGGCAAGCCGCAGGGAGGTTCCTCATGCGAATGCTCGCTTGTCTTGGCGTGGATGTCCATGTCAGCCACTGCGTGCTGGGAGGCATGGACCCGCGCGGCAGAGCGACTACGTCCCTGACCTTCATAATTCACCACGGGTGTGAATCCGCTGATTTCGGCAGCGGGGGCTCCCGGCTTGGTGATTGGGTGGCTAGGATTCCGGCTCTGGTCCCGTTGGGTGTGTCATCGGCGGTGGTGAGCACCGCTCCGTAGGCGTTTCCAAAGGCATGCAGCACGATCTCTCCGTCCATCAGCGCCCCGAGCTCGTACGTGTTGCATCACCGCGTGGGGGCGTCTGTCATTACTTGGGATACAGTGGCCCGATTGGCCGCTAATCAGGCGCGAGAGAGGCCCCGCATGCGGGAGGGGGGTCGCCCAGGGGCCGACAGCATGGGCGTGCGCTCCAACGCACACGCTTTGGCCGGTACCAAGGACGGGCACGGATAGGCCAAGGAAAACTATAAGCGGTATCGGCGTGTGCCGGCGACAATGACCGCGGCGATCTTCAGCAGCCTCCGGCGGATGGTTCCGCACGGCGCCGAGGCCATCGGTGTGCCTCTAAGCCCATGCTCTTGGAATATCGTCATCCGCAAATGGGTACAGCAGTACAGCGGGTTGCGGCGCATCTTCGGCGTGAAGGTCCGAGCCGCAAAGCTGCTGCTCTTTGATGCGACGGTCCATGTCACCGCGCGTGCGGTATTGTAGGTCTTCGTACACAGGGCGCGCACCGTAGTACACCTCGCTGAGATAAGTGACCACGAAGCGTGCATAGTGGCCGCGCTGCCCGGGCCACCACTCCGCTTTGGCCACCACACGCCGGGCGCAGCGCCAACGCTTGAAGGTGCGGTAGCGAAAGCTCTTGAATCGCCGCATGGCCGCGCCGTTGGCTGCGCACTCCTGCCGGACCGCCTCCATGTATGTCGCCATCGTGGCTTGCAGCCGCGGATGGCGAGGCAGCCCCAGAAGGTAGTGGTCCTCACACCACCGCATGCGTTGCTTGCGTCCAAAGTCCCCATCCCCGCGAATCAGGATCTGAACCTGCGGCCACTGCCTGCGAATCTGCGCTACCACACGCGAGAGCTCCGCTACCGACCCCTCCGACGCGTCCATGTTGGATGGGCGCAGACGGGCCACGAATACGGGAAGGGCGCACGTGATATACAGCGGCCAATAACAGTAACCACGGCAATAGCCATGATAGAAGCGTAGATCATGCGTGAGCAGCCTAACCTCGCATCGGATAACCGCCTCCAGAGGTGTTTCCTTCTTGGACCCCGATGCCAAAAGCCGCTTCAGCGGCCCGGGCCCCTAGGCTGCCCATCTGCAAGTGTTACTGCCCGAAATCAATGCGCACCGTGATGCCGGCGTCGTGCAAGAAGCGCTTGGCCTCATTGATGGTGTGCTCGCGAAAATGGAAAATCGACGCCGCCAATACGGCATCTGCTCGCCCGATCATCAGTGCGTCGCGAAGGTGGGCCAGCGATCCGGCACCCCCGGAGGCAATAACAGGGATGGACATTTCGCCATGTAGCGCGTGCAAGAGTTCGAGGTCGTACCCGTCTTTTGTGCCATCTCGGTCCATAGATGTGAGAAGGATCTCGCCAGCACCACGTTCCTGTGCCTCTCGCGCCCATGCTACCGCATCTAGCCCGGTCGGGGTGCGGCCTCCACGCACGAAAACCTCCCACTTTCTACCAGGCCGGCGCTTAGCATCTATGGCTACTACGATGCACTGGGACCCGAAGGCACCAGCGCCTCTGGTGATAAGTGTGGCGTCTCGTATGGCCGCAGAATTCACTGATACCTTGTCAGCGCCCGCATGCAGCATGTGTCGCATATCGTCCAAGGTGCGCAGGCCGCCCCCAACCGTAAGCGGAATGAATACCTGGTCTGCGGTCTGGCGCACCACGGCATGCATGATGTTGCGCCGCTGATGGGTGGCAGTGATGTCAAGGAATACCAGTTCATCGGCGCCCTCAGCATCGTAATACCGGGCCTGCTCTACCGGATCTCCCGCATCTATGAGATCCAGAAAGTTCACCCCCTTCACCACGCGACCCGCGTCAACATCAAGGCACGGTATGATGCGCTTTGCCAGTGACATAGGTGAGGTTTCGCCTAAGGGGATTCCGTCGCAGCGTCAGCATACGCCTCCCACAGCTGCTGACAAGGAAACCGCATCTCATACAATGCGCGGCCAACAACCACGGAGTCGACCCGGAAAGGTTGAAGCGCATCGAGTGTGACGAGATCCTGGTACGAGCCAACACCGCCGGAGGCCGTGATGTGCGCAGCGCTCAGGCGACTTCCGAGAGCGCGATACGCGGCCAGGTTCGGTCCCTGCATCGTCCCGTCACGCGAAATGTCGGTGTAGACTATTCGGCGCACGCCGCGCCGCTCCATATCCAGTGCAAAGTCTATCGCATCAAGCCCGCTACCTTCTGTCCAGCCCTGGACGCGTACCTCGCCGCCCCTGGCATCAATGCCGACCACGATCCTGTCGGCCGAGTAGCGCCGGACGGCCTCCCCAACCATACCTGGGTCTCGTGCTGCACTAGTTCCGAGGATCACGCGGCGTGCACCCAGCGAAAGCACCAAGCGGACGTCGTCAAGCGTGCGAATGCCACCGCCGACCTGCACCGGAATGTCAAGGGCCTCGCAGATACCCGCAATCTCCGTGCGGTTGTTCGCCCGGTCTCCAGACCCGCCGCGTGCGGCATCCAGGTCTACAACATGCAGCCACGCAGCACGCTGGTGCTGCCACAAGCGCGCCACGGCGATGGGGTCGCGCTCGTATACCGTTTCGCGGTCGTAGCGCCCTTGGTGTAGACGGACGCACTGTCCGCCGCGCAGGTCGATTGCAGGGATGAGCAGGAGCATCCTCAGTGAAGGCTGGCGAAGTTCTCCAGGATACGTATCCCGCTACGCTGGCTCTTCTCCGGATGAAACTGGACGCCAAACACATTCTCGTGCCCTACTACCGACGGGAAGTCTATGCCGTATGATGTGATCGCGAGCACATCAGCTGCGGTGGTTGGCGATGCGTGATACGAATGTACAAAGTAGCACCAGGGAGTCGGGCCTATGCCCGCCAATAGCGGGGACGTGCGTCGCGGAATCACCTGATTCCAGCCGATCTGCGGAATCTTCAGTCCTGTAGGCGCGGGAAAGGCAAACCGCTCTACGCGACCAGGCAGGATTCCGAGTCCCTTGTGCTCGCCGTCCTCCAGCCCGACGTCAAACAGCATCTGCATGCCCACACACACGCCCAAAAAGGGTACGCCTCGCCGCACCGCATCCAAGATTGGAGCAGTCAGGCCTCGCCGCCGCACCTCGGCTATACATGCGCCGAAGGCGCCAACGCCGGGCAGCACCAGGTGGCCGGCCTGGGCAATATCCTCCGGGCGGTCTGAACGCAGAACGCGTGCTCCGACATATTCAAAGGCCTTCTCAATAGACCTAAGGTTGCCTATCCCATAGTCAATGACTGTGATCATGATTCGGCGGCATGCGCTTACATCCCACTCAGCTCCTTCGAGCGCTGCGTGGCCGTCGCCACCGCGTTGATGAACATCGTGCGCAGTCCGTGGGCTTCGAGCTCTGCGATCGCCGCAATGGCTGTGCCACCCGGCGTGGTGACTTCATCACGAAGAATGGCGGGGTGCTTGCCCGTTTGCGCCACCAAAGTAGCGGCGCCGAGAACCGTTTGGGTGGCGAGCCTGAAGGCCACCGGACGTTTCAGCCCCTGTTTCACGCCTGCATCGGTCAGTGCTTCTATGAGCATGTAGACATATGCGGGACCGCTGCCGGACAGGCCAGTGACGGCATCCATGAGGTGCTCCGGCACCTGCTCTACCTTGCCGACCGCCTCGAACATTTGGCGCACCATCTCAACGTGCGCCGGCACGGTATGGGAACCGCGTGCAATGGCTGTGGCACCTTCGTCTACGATCATGGGCGTGTTGGGCATGGTACGCACGACCGGGCGCTGCCCTCCGAACGCCTTGGCGATAGCATCGGTGGTAAGGCCTGCCAAGACCGACACGATCAGGGTGTTCGGGCCGATGTGGGTACGGATTTCGTTGATGATGCCTTGGGCGTTTGAGGGTTTCACGGCCAGCACCACCAGGGATGCGCCGCGGACAGCGGCGACGTTGTCGGATCCACAGTGCATGCCGGGAAAGTCTGCCTGCAGAGCCGCAATTGCCGCGGGCTGGCGCCGCGTGGCGCGGATATTCTCCGGGCGAAGATGGCCGCCGCGTACGAGCCCACCGATAAGCGCGCGGCCGATGTTGCCGGCGCCAAGGACGGCAATGGCCTGGGCTGCTAAGGTCATGATCGACTGTGAATGATTACCGGTTCCCAAGCGGTTCTATCAGACATCACCCTTGGTTGAAGGCACGCGTACGCCTGCAGTGTCGCGCCGCACAGCAGCGCGCAGGGCGCGGGCTACTGCCTTGAAGATGGCCTCGACTTGATGGTGCGTATTGATTCCGTGAAGCACGCTGATGTGGAGAGTGCAGGCAGCCTGCTCGGCAAAACTGTACCAAAAGTGCCGAACGAGCTCTGTAGGAAGGCCGCCTACCCTATCTCGGTTGAACGTCGCTTCGAAGTGGAGGGTGAAGCGCCCCGAAAGGTCCACAACTGCGCGCGCCAGGGCGTCATCCATGGGCACGTATGCCAGACCGTACCGCGCGATGTAGCCCTTGTCGCCCAACGCCTGTCGGACAGCCTGCCCCAGCGTGATGCCCACATCTTCAACACTGTGATGCTCATCAACGTGCAGGTCGCCCTTACAGGACACTGAGAGGTCCAGTCCGCTGTGCCGTGCGAAAAGGTCCAGCATATGATCCAGGAACCCTATCGCCGTGGTGTTCTTGTGCTGGCCGGTCCCGTCAAGGTTAATGCGTACCGTTACATCGGTTTCACGGGTGGCTCGCCGCACGGTGGCAATCCGGTCTTGTAAGGCCTGCGATTCAGTCATAGGTACTTTGCGATACGAACGCAAAAATAAGGCACGGCGCGTGCCCCACCGGATCAAGATAGGGTGAAAGCCCGCGGAAGTGGATCACGCATGAACGGGAAGGGTACAATCGGGTTCATATCTTGGTGTACTCCGACGCGAGGTTTGTGTGAGTGAGAAGGCGTTTAAGCGGATTTTGGTCACCTCCGCGTTACCGTATGCAAACGGTCCCATTCATATTGGTCACTTGGCCGGCGCGTATCTGCCTGCTGACCTGTATTGCCGCTACCAGCGACTGAATGGACGCGACATAGTTTATGTCTGCGGCTCTGATGAGTTCGGCGTGGCGATTGTGGTCCGAGCGCTGCACGAAGGCACCTCCCCTCAGACGATTGTCGACCGCTTCCATCCCTTGATCCGGGATAGCTTTGCTGCCTTTGGCATGAGCTTTGACCACTACGGGCGCACATCTGGGCCCGTACACAAGGAAACCAGCCAGGACTTCTTTAGGCGCCTTGCGCGCGGGAATGTCTTCGTGCTGAAGACGGACGAGCAGCTCTACGACGCCAAGGCCGGCGTCTTCCTTGCGGACCGCTTTGTCAAGGGCACATGCCCGCAGTGTGGATACGAAGACGCCTACGGCGACCAGTGTGAGCGTTGTGGAACTTCGCTGAGCCCGGCCGAAATCTCCAATCCACGTAGCACACTTTCGGACGCCGTTCCGGAGTTTCGCGAAACTACCCACTGGTACCTTCCTCTGGGAGACTGGCAAGCTCGCCTGGAAGCGTTTGTAGATTCCCACCCGGAATGGAAGCCCAACGTCCTCGGCCAGATCGGGGCGTGGTTCACCAATGGCCTCCGTGACCGCGCCATCACGCGTGACGTGCCTTGGGGCGTGCCGGTACCATCGGAGGTCGCGGAAGCCGCCGGCGTCAGTGCCAGTGGCAAGGTGATCTATGTGTGGTTTGATGCGCCGATCGGGTATATCTCAGCCACGCGTGAGTGGTCAGAGCGTAAGGGAGATCCTGCGCTTTGGGAACGGTATTGGAAGGACTCCGAGTCGATGCTGATTCACTTCATAGGCAAGGATAACATCGTCTTCCATACCCTGATGTTTCCGGCCATGCTGATGGGGCATGGCGACTACGTTCTGCCCGACAATGTGCCGGCGAACGAGTTTCTGACGATTGAAGGCAAGAAGCTATCTACCAGCCGCGGGTGGGCGGTATGGTTGCATGAGTATTTGGAGGACTTTCCGCCCGATCTTTTGCGTTATGCGCTGGCGTCCATGCTGCCGGAGTCCAAGGACGCCGACTTTAGCTGGAAAGAGTTTCAGGCGCGCGTAAACTCCGAACTGGCGGACATTCTTGGCAACTTCGTCAACCGGTCGTTAACATTTGCCGAAAGAGAATTCGGCAACGTCGTGCCGCCTTTGGTAGGCCCCGATGCGTTGGATCAGAATGCGCTTGGGCGGCTTGCGGCATTCCCCAAGCGTATCGGGGATTCGTACAAACGGTTTCGATTCCGCGAAGCTGTTGCCATCACCATAGATGTGGCGCGGCTGGGAAACAAGTACTTTAACGACTCTCAGCCCTGGAAGACGCGCAAGACCAACCGGCAGGCTTGCGCGAACACTATCAACGTGTCGCTCCAGATATGCGCCGCCCTGAGTGTGCTCATGGACCCTGTGCTCCCGTTCACGGCAGCCAGACTACGCGGGATGCTTCGCTTGGATGGTGTACGGTCCAGCATGCCGGACGACCCAAGAGAAGCCCCCATAGGGTGGCATGAGGCGGGCGCTCCATTGCTTAGCGATGGGCATCCGCTAGGCAAGCGCGCAATACTATTTACCAAGGTGGAAGACAGCGCCATTGACGCCCAGATTGCCAAGCTGTCCGGCCAAGACGAAGAAGAAGAGGCGGCGCTGCCGTATGCCGAGCCGAAGGCTACCATCGAGTACGAGTCCTTTGCGAAGCTCGACCTGCGGATGGGGACCGTACTTTCGGCCGAGCGCGTGAAGAAGTCCAGGAAGCTCGTCCGCCTGCAGGTGGACTTGGGCTACGAGAAGCGTCAGGTCCTTGCGGGGGTGGCCCAGCACTTTGATACCGCGTCCCTGGTGGGGCGGCGCGTAGTTGCAGTGGCGAACCTCCAACCCCGCAAGATGATGGGCCTTGAAAGCCGGGGGATGCTGCTTATGGCCGAGGATCGTGAAGGTCGTCTATCGATCGTCACCGCGGACGGCGAAGAGGGTGCCGTCGTTCGGTAGCAAGTGCTTACGTGTTGATCGAGATGCCGAAGGCTGCACGCGTGGCCTCAAGCATCGCCTCCGAAAGCGTGGGATGCGGGTGCATGGTCTCCAGAATCTCGTGGTGGGTAGTTTCCAATTCGCGTGCTGCGACGGCTTCGGCTATGAGTTCCGTGGCGTCCTGCCCGATGATATGGCAGCCGAGTAGTTCGCCGTACTTCGCGTCGTAGATGACTTTGACAAAGCCGCCTACCTGGCCAGCTGCCGACGCCTTGCCGGAGGCCGAAAACGGAAACTTGCCCACCTTAACCTCATAGCCGGCTTCGAGTGCCTTGGCTTCGGTGTAGCCCACCGAGGCAATCTGCGGCTGACAGTAGGTGCAGCCTGGCACGTTGTTCCTGTTGAGCGGCCGCACGTCCTTGCCCTCAATTTTCTCAATGCATAGAATGCCTTCGTGGCTGGCTTTATGGGCGAGCCAAGGGGGGCCGGCCACATCCCCGATCGCATAGACGCCAGGAGAACTCGTCCTGCTGAACTCGTCTGTGACGATGAAGCCTCGGTCCGTCTTAATGCCCAATGCTTCTAAGCCCAAGTTCTCGATATTGCCGGTGATGCCTACGGCCGAGAGGACCTGGTCGGCTTCGATTACCTTGGTGCTTCGTTTGCCCCGAATCGCGACCTTGAGCGGGGTACCACTTGTGTCGACCTCGCCTACGGCTGCATTCGCCATGACTGAGATGCCAGCTTTGCGGAAGGAGCGCTGAAGCTCCTTGGACACATCGGCGTCTTCTACAGGCACGAGGCGGTCCATCAGCTCAACCAGCGTCACCTTGCTACCCATGTGGTGATAGAAATAGGCGAATTCCACGCCAATTGCGCCGGCGCCGACGACAACGAGGCGATCCGGCCGGGTAGTCTGTAGCAGGGCCCCCTTGTAGTCAATAATGTTCTTGCCGTCAATGGGCAGGGGCGGGATTTCACGAGCACGGGCACCCGTGGCCAAGATGGTATGCTTGGCCTTTACAGTTTGCCGTTCGCCCACCGTCTTGCCGTCCATGTTGACGGACGGCTCAATGCTGATGCTGCCCCCGCGCAAGACTTTGGCGTGGCCACCGATGACATCGATACTATTCTTCTTCATGAGAAACTGGACGCCCCGGTTCATCTTGTTGGCAACCGCGCGGCTGCGTTGGATGACCTTCGGGAAGTCCGGCGTGACCTTGCCGTCAAGGGTCAGGCCATAGTCGGACAGATGTTCGGCATAGGCCATGAGCTCGGCGCTCTTCAGCAGGGCCTTCGTCGGGATGCAGCCGACGTTCAGACACACACCGCCAAGCTTGTTCTTTTCAATGACTGCCGTCTTGAATCCGAGTTGCGTCGCGCGTATGGCAGTTTCGTAGCCGCCTGGACCGGTACCAACCACGATGACATCATAACTCTGGGCCATAGTTCGAGATATTTTTATGGTAAGCGCACAGCGAAAATATACAGCACCTGGGCGTGCTGCCGGCGCAAATGCACGCAAAAACGGCTCACTGTCCGCCTTGCGCTGGCACTAAGTCCCGAGCATGCACCCAGGGGACATCCGGGGGTACGCGCAGCGAAAAGTCCAGGTCACCGGGGTCCAGTACCACCGCACGGTAATGTGCGGACACGGCCACACCATCGCGCGGGCGCTGAAGAATCACCCGTTTGGGGTACTGCTTTCCCTGGACGCTAGCAAATTCAGGGTACAGGAGTGATTCAAGAATTGCACCATCCGGCGCTCGCCTCTCGAGTAGCACTACGCGCCAGAGTGCCGGATCAACGACATATCGGGTTCGCGAGTCTTCGCTACTGAGGACATACTGCGCCGATACGTATTCCACCGTCCAGCCCTCGTCCGCATTCGGAGCCAGGAGCCCCAGGAGCCGCTCAAAGAGATCATCTCCAGAGAATAGGCCAGGTACTAGTTGGCTCACGAATGCCACCGGGCCATATACCACCTGTTTTTCCAGTCGATCGTAATAGAAAAAGCTGTCGGGCGTGGTCCAAAGGCGCCCGGCTTCGATGCGGAGCGCCGAGGCGGACAGTGAGGCAAAGAGTGAGTCCCCACGGCGGTGCGAGATCTCTGCCCTAACGGTTCCGTTGAATGCCGGAGAGCGTATTGACAGGTCAGCCTGGATCTGCAGCGTAGAGTGCGAGGATCGCGCCATGTCTTGGACATTCTGGATCACTTCCATGGCACTCAGCGAAAGACCATTGGATGCTGTCACCGTGCTGCTGCTACTGCCGCATCCCCCCGCGACAGCCGCCGTCACGGCAAGCGCCAAGGTCAGGTATAGTCCCGTCTTCATGCGGTTCGCTGTTGTGGGCCTGCGCCCCAGGACAGCTTGGAGCGCAGCGTGTGGAAGTAGTGCCGCCCGGCCAGCCGAACCAGTTTAACGGTGTGTGGGGCGCGCTGAATCCTTATGGGAGATCCATCAGACATCGCACGACTCATGCCGTCAACGGCTAGGACGCATGGCAAACTGGCCTCAGCAACTTGGATGTCAATTACTGAATTGCCCGGCAGCACTACTGGTCGCACCGTGAGGCTATGGCTCGCAATAGGCGTAACTAGGAGTGCATCGGTACCGGGGGCGACAATGGGACCGCCTGCCGCAAGAGAATACGCTGTGGAACCCGTAGGCGTGGCAACGATCAGGCCGTCGGCCCAATACGTGTCCAGAGCCATTCCGTCGGCCGTGACGTCAATCGCAACCAGGCCTGCGGATTCCGCGCGGGCCACAACAACATCATTCAGGGCCCACTGCACGGCCGCCTGAGCGGCTCCCATTGTGACCGACAAGGCTAGTCGAGGCTCTACTTCATAGGCGCCGGATTCCAGGAGCGTGATGGCTTCCCTAACCTCTGCGATGTCAACCTCAGCCAGAAAGCCAAGGCGGCCCAGGTTAATGCCCAGGATCGGGGTGCCGGTTTGGGCCACATGGTGCGCCGTGCGCAGCAGCGTGCCGTCGCCGCCAAAGGAAAGGATGATGTCGGGCGTTTTCTCAGGCGTGGCGGCACGGTGCATCTCGGGAATCCGCGCCCGAAGGCCCGCGGCAATGTCCGCGTGAAGGCTGTACGGAAGCTCCTGCGACCGTAGCCACCGAAGCAGGGAGGCAACCGGGTCCCAGATTTCCTCCTTGCTCGTGTTGCCGGCAATGCCGTAGATCATGGTCGGATAGTTGCAGTGCGACTGCCTTTACGTACCTTACGATAGGCTGCGTCGCATTGGAACAGCAGCGACGTTTCTGCGATAGACCCACTTATACGCAACAAATCTGATTTGCATCATGCCGCGGCATGTTGTCATCATCGGGAATGGGATTACGGGCGTCACGGCTGCGCGGTTCATCCGTAAGCTAGGCACCGCGCGCATAACCCTGATTTCGGCCGAGACGGACCACTTCTATTCGCGGACGGCGCTCATGTACATCTACATGGGCCACATGCGCTACAAAGAGGTCAAGCCGTACGAAGACAGCTTCTGGGAAAAGAACGGCATTGACTTGGTCCGCGGATACGCAACGGAGATTGATACTGCCAGGAAACGCGTGACCGTGGGCGGAGGCCGCGTAGTAGACTACGACGCGTTACTGCTTGCTACTGGCTCTCAGTCGAACATGTTTGGCTGGCCGGGCCAGGACCTTGATGGCGTGCAAGGTCTCTACGGCATCCCGGACCTCGTAACTATGGAACGGTGGACCAATGGGATCACCCGTGCTGTGGTGGTAGGCGGCGGCCTGATCGGCATCGAGATGGCGGAGATGCTGCACGTACGGCACATCCCCACCACGTTCCTGGTGCGCGAGAAGGGGTACATGGACTACCTACTGCCCAAGGAGGAGTCCGATATGGTGAACCAGGAAATCCGGGATCATGGCATCGACCTGCGGCTTGCAACGGAGCTGAAGGCCATCTTGCCGGATAAGACTGGACGTTGCCGCGTCGCCACCACCAAGGGTGGGGAAGAGATTCCGTGCCAGTTTGTCGGCCTTACCGTTGGGGTGCACCCCAACATCGACCTTGCCAGGGCATCGGGCATAGAGACGAACCGCGGCATTGTAGTCAACGAGTATTTTGAAACGAGCGCGCCTGGCGTTTATGCAGCAGGGGACTGCGCCGAATTTAACCGCGATGGCATTGGCAGTCGGCGCGTGGAGCAGCTATGGTACACCGGGCGCCGGCACGGCAAGACAGTTGCACGCTCGATCTGTGGCCTGCGTACCTCTTACGATCGGGGCGTGTTCTTCAATTCAGCGAAGTTCTTCACCATCGAGTACCAGACCTACGGCGACATTCGGGCACGCTTGGTGGAGGGCGTCAGCACCATTGTCTGGAAGGATGACGCGGCCAAGAAGCTCTTGCGTATTGACTACGAAACGCGAAGCGGCGTGGTGTATGGCTTCAATGCGTTGGGGACACGGCTGCGGCACGATGTGTGCGAGCGCTGGATCCTTCGTGGTGCCACCGTCGACGAGGTGCTGAAGGATCTTTCACGCGCGCACTTCGATGCGGAATTCGGCCGGCGCCATGTTCGCAGCCTTGCCCGCATGTACCAACCAACCGCGATAAGCCATGCGTAGCACTCCTAGCCTTCAACTTACAGCGCCGGGCAGCGCATACAGCCTGCGCGACAAGGTCGGGCTGGCATTAATCGGTGCAGGACTGGTAGCGCTACTCTGCGTGATGTTTGGTGGGGGAGAAGCGGCGCGCACTACAAGCCTGTGGCTCACTATGGGCTGCATCACCGTCGGTTGCGGTGTGCTTTTCAGCGGCTATCTTCAGCGCCCGGCCGGCGTTGACAACAACCACGTATGGTTCTCGCCCGCTACGGCACGCGGCATGGCCGGCTGGCTTCTGGGGATCGTCTTTACGGGCTTTTATGTCATCCTGTACTGGGCTCCGCACAATCTGGAGTACCTCGTTCGCATGACGGATTCGCTCAGCTACCTGCTCCGCCATGAGGCGGCGGACCGGTGGTTTCTGTACGGATTCTTCTACACGATGGCGGTGCTGATCATGGGTTCCCGCATGATCATCAAGTACCGAGACAACCGGTACCAGATCGTGCGGACGATCAGTGTGATGTTCTTTCAGTTGGGCTTTGCCTTTCTGATCCCGGGCCTGCTCAAGGTGCTCAACCAGCCGGAGTACTACTTCAGCTACTTCTGGCCGCTCAAGTACGACTACATGTGGCCCAGCAGCATATCCTACTTCACCAATGCTTCGAGCCTCGGCGTCTTCATGGTGTTTTGGGGCATAATGGGCACGGTCGTTGCGACGCCGGTCCTCACTTACTTTTTTGGGAAGCGCTGGTACTGCTCGTGGGTATGCGGCTGTGGAGGTCTGGCCGAAACTGCCGGGGATCCGTTTCGTCACCTTTCTGACAAGTCAACCAGTTCCTGGAAGGTGGAGCGCTGGATGGTGCACTCCGTACTAGTGTTCGTGGTTCTGACTACGGGGCTCCTTTGGGCGAATAGCGCTGCGGGCGGCGGCATTCTGGGCGCCCTATCCGGCCAGTTTTCGCGGTGGTACGGCTTCTTCATCGGGCTGATCTTCGCCGGCGTTATCGGGGTTGGGTTTTATCCCATTATGGGTACACGTGTCTGGTGCCGATTTGGTTGCCCGATGGCGGCGGTGCTAGGGCTCTTGCAGAAGTACATTTCGCGCTTCAGAATCACTACCAATGGCGGCCAGTGCATTTCCTGTGGAAACTGCTCCACATATTGCGAGATGGGCATCGACGTGCGGTGGTATGCCCAGCGTGGTCAAAACATCGTCCGCGCGTCGTGCGTGGGGTGCGGGATGTGTGCCACGGTATGCCCGCGTGGTGTGTTGCGGCTGGAGAACTCCTCCATGCGCGGACGCTACAACGGGCCGGTTCTGATCAATGAAGATCGGGTGTCTGTTCAGCTCGATGAGGGGTGGAAGGCCAGCCGTCCTATGATGCCGTCAGGCCAGGAGGACATCCCTATTCTCACCGAGCGTGACGCGCAGGCCATGCAGCTGGGCGGGCTCCGCGCTTCCTGACGCGTTTCGAATGGCCCTTCGCGGACTGGCAGTCCTCGGTGTGCTGCTTTGGGGGTGCGGCGAGTCTAGGCCGGTAGCTACTTCGGCAGAGGATCTCTTAGCAGCAGTGCATGCGCTGCAGCAGGCGGCAGCAGAGGTGGGATTGTGTCAGGCGCTGAAGGACAGGATGTCTGCTGATGCAATTGTTCTGGCGCCGGTGCCTCTGCCGAAAGACGCCTGGACATGCGATTACCGGGATGCAACGGCCCACATTCACCTTGTCGAGGTGGCAGCTGCCGGTGACTTCGGCTACACTGCGGGCACTTGGCAGGCGATGGATTCTACTACATGGCAGGTCTCTGTCTGGCGTCTTCAGCCTGACAGCACGTGGATGGTGGAAGCAAACGTCGTGACCCTGCATCCTTTAGCGGCGACACGTACAGGACCTATGACGCGTTTGGGCGTGGGGTGGGTACGGGCCAGTCGTAAGTTGTACCAGGAAGCCGCTCGCGTTGCGATGCTGAAGGCGGACCGCGACATGGCGATGACCTCCATGGATGTGGGAGCCGGGGCTGCGTTTGTGGGCGCGCTGGCAGATTCCGTGCTATACCTGTCTGACGGGCAGGCGCTGGCGGAAGGCCGGCAAGCGGCGCTGGAGCGCATTCAGCAGCAGGCGGGCATGATGACGTGGGTTCCAGTCTACGGTGCCATCGGGGTCGCAGGGGACTTGGGCTATACGTATGGCCTTCAGACGGTACGGCCGCTTCTTCCTGATACCGTGCTCCATTCCCGCGCGTACCTGCGCATTTGGCGGGCGCGCCCGGACAGCACGTGGCAGGTGGTGGCGAATGTGCAGGCACGCGCGGCACCCGGCGAGTTGTGACATTGTGCGCGGCTAATGCGTACATGTGGCATGAGAAACTGCGCCATGCTAGAGCCCAACCGCGACTTGCTGCCCGCTGCCCCGTTGACTTGGTTCGCGGACGTCCAATACCGCGCCATTCCGCGACTTATCGCTTGTGCAATCCTGGAGACTTCCAATGGCCTGTATCTGGTGGACCCAGGCCCGACCGTTTCGCTTGGCACGCTTGAAGCCACCCTGGCAGCCAGCGGAACCGGATTCCACGATGTGCGTGGCTTGCTGTTGACCCATATACACCTGGACCATGCTGGGGCTGCGGGCACTATTGTTCACGCGCATCCCCATGTTACCGTCTTTGTTCATGAGCGGGGTGCCCGCCATCTGGTTCGCCCGGGCAGACTACTGGCCAGTGCCACACGCATCTATGGCGATCGAATGAATGCCCTCTGGGGCGCGTTCCTGGCGACCCCGGACGCCAACGTGCATGTGCTGCAGGGCGGGGAGCACCTTCGACTTGGCGATCGGTCGCTGCGCGTGGCCTATACGCCCGGGCATGCCAGTCACCATGTATGCTACCTGGACGAATTGACGGGGACCGCGTTTTTAGGCGACACGGCCGGAATGCGCGTCGTGGGAACGCAGTACATTGTGCCAGTAGCGCCACCACCTGACATTGACGTTGAAGCTTGGCGGACAAGTCTGGCGCTGTTGCGCTCTTGGGATTCCGAGCGGCTCTTCCTGACGCACTTCGGTCCGTCTACAGATGTAGCGTGGCACTTGGATCATGCAGAAGAGAGGCTGGGGGCGTGGGCCGCGGCGGTGCGTGCATCGCTAGGGAGCGCGGGCGATGATGCTGCGCGTGCCGCGCGCTTTCACAGGCGTGAGATGAAGCATGCGTTCGAGGCGCTGAGCGAACAAGATCGGCTGCCCTACCAGCATATGGGTCAGCCGCGCGCGAGCTGGTATGGGCTGGCACGGTACTGGCGAAAAGTGCGTAGCGTGCAGGCACAATAACACGAATTCCATATGGCCATCTGGAAACAACATGTGACACCCGAGATGCTTAATGCCCGCAGCGTCGGAACGATGATGGAAGCGTTGGGCATCTGTTATTCAGAGGTAGGTGAGGACTACCTCTGCGGCACGATGACAGTGGATGCGCGCACGAAGCAGCCAGCCGGACTAATGCACGGCGGCGCGTCGGTGGCGCTGGCGGAGTCGTTGGGGAGCGCCGCAGCCCGGCTATGCGTTGACGAGGCCAAGCAGACCATTGTGGGTCTGGAAGTGAATGCGAATCACATCCGAGCAGTTCGTAGTGGCGTCGTTACCGGCATTGCGCGCCCTGTTCACTTGGGGCGCAGCACACACGTGTGGATGATTGACATACGCGACGAGGCGCAACAATTGGTGGCGACCAGCCGCCTGACGGTAGCTGTACTGCCAAAGATGCGATAGGGCATGGCGTACGCCGTTAAGGAGATCTTCTACACGCTTCAGGGCGAGGGGGCTCGCACTGGACGCCCGGCCGTGTTCTTGCGCTTTGCAGGGTGCAACCTGTGGTCCGGCCTGGAAAGAGATCGCCACGACGCGGTCTGCCAGTTTTGTGACACGGAATTCGTGGGTCTGGATGGGCCGGGAGGTGGGCGGTTTCTGTTGCCTGGAGATTTGGCGGACGCAGTTGCACGGGCCTGGCCGGGCTCCTGCTGCACGGAGGAGCGGCCCTACGTCGTATGTACAGGGGGCGAGCCGCTGCTGCAGCTTGATGCGAAATTGGTGCGCGCCCTGCATTCAGCAGGCTTTGAAGTTGCCGTAGAGACCAACGGCACGCTTCCTCCGCCCGAAGGAGTGGACTGGATTTGCGTCAGCCCAAAAGCCGGAGCTCCTCTGGTGCTGACAAGCGGCCATGAGCTCAAGCTTGTGTACCCGCAGCCGGGTGCGATGCCGGAAGCCTTTCTGGGGCTTGCATTTGACTTTTTCTACCTGCAGCCAATGGACGGACCCAGTATAGACGCACACACGCAGGCTGCCATGGAGTATTGCCTGCAGCACCCGCCGTGGCGCCTCAGTCTACAGACGCACAAGGTGCTTGGGTTGCCCTGACTGGGCCGGAGTGCCACGGGCGATGGTTTCAGCTAGCGCTGTGGCGCGGAGGCTGCCGCAGGTGCTGTGCGATCTCAACATCTACACGGCGTAAAGGGAGCCAGGCTTAAGTATTAACAGGTTCAGACGGGATGTGCAGGCGTGCGCGCCGCAGTAGGCCCGCTCCTATGGCAACCGGGCCGGTAAAATGGCGACTCCTCAGCCATTCCCTAATCCGTCCGATATGGGTAGCACGGCGAGCAGGCGGCAGATAGGTCTCCGCATGAGTATGAAGAGTCACACAAAAGGCTGGGCAACTTCTGTGCTCGATCGACCGCGGTCGGGTTGTCTAGAGCCTTCCATAGTCAATCTGGTAAGAAAACACGGTTTCTCTGCCGTTGCGGGCGCCGTACCTCGGCTCTATGTCCGGCTCATGCGCTACGGGCATGGTGGGAGGCTTCCAGCATCCGGCCTGCTGGAGGGCGTACAGGAGCTTACTTGAGTGATTGGCTTTTCAAATTCACAAGGGATAGGGCGCACGGTGGTTGATTCGAGTGCCGGGGCAAGCAGAAGGGCGGGGAATTTGTTGGAGCTCAGCGCATTGACATCGAGATGTCCCGTGTCAGCGACACGGACGCGGGCAAGGAAAAGCCGCCTGCGGGGTGCACCAGCATGCGGGTGCAGGGCATCCTTCGGGCGCCTAGGCGGGTGAGCAGGCGAATCAATTCCCCATTCGCCACATTTTGCCTGTTAACAGTAAACGGAGCGATTGAAGGGCAGGATCGGACGGTGTTCCAAGACCGTCTTTCAAGACGGTCGCCCCCTTGCGTCTTCTCTGGATTACTTGTGGCTCGGTGCACCTCCGCAAAAAAGTCGTAGTGCGCACGCCGACACCGCCTCCTCCAGCAGAGCCCGTGTTAGCGCAGCCTCCTCCGTAATTGCCAACCCTACAGTGGGATTGTGGGTATCGGCGGCGAGGAACCCGAGCGGAGACAAACCTGCCGTGTATCGGGGCGGTGGTCGCGTGCGCTAGCACAACAAAATTGTTGACTACAAAAGAGTTGACCAAAGGTCGAAACGAGATATTAACCCGGAACAAGGAAGCGTCCACAATTTTGCCCACTGGCTGTTGGGTAAGCGGCAGCAACTTCTTTGATCGCGAGACCGAGTTGGGTTTTTTCCAAGCTGTTTCGTCACGGCAACCACGTTCTGACTACCGGGCAGCGGCGCATGGGAAATTGAAGTGTACCCCAATCGCCCGACACGATTAAGGCCATTTCGGAAATTCTTGGCTTCTGGATGACGGGTATTGCGGGACCAGACTGTGCCGGTGCGGATAGCGTTCACGGTCGTGCTAGCTGCGCTGTCTGGTCGGCTTCCAGCCAGCTTGTGTGCACCGCGTACGGCGTGCGATGCTGCAGGCCTTGGTGTGGACGCTGATGGTAGTAGTAGGTGAAGTATGCCAGCAGCCGGGCCCGCACTTTGTGCGGTGACGCGCGTTCGTTCAGGTACACCTCTTCGTACTTTTTGCTACGCCAAGGGTGCTCGATCAGGATGTTGTCGTAGCACCGGCCGCGACCACACATCGAGATCTTGATATCGGCCTCCAGCAATATGGCGGCCGTCTCGCGGCTGGTGTGGTATGCGCACTGATCGCTGTGGAAGATCAAAGGACGCGCGCGACACAGACCGGCCCTTTACACAGCGGCGCAGGCTGCTTGACCCTGGCTACTGTGGTCAAAGTCCAGGCCGAGACATACCGGCTGTGCCAGTCCGTGATGGCGATCAGGTAAGCGCATCCTTGCCGCATCGGTAGGAAAGGGATGTCGCTGCTCAGAATTGGCTAGCATGCGATTACTACTGTGTTGTCAACAAGTTAGCATACCTATCCCGTGGTACAGACCTCGTGCTGAGCCGCGCGCGCGGATATAATAGCCTGAATCTGCATTGACTGCATCAACCGGTGAACCCGCTTATGATTTACGACTTGCCCCTCTGCACACAACGACGCGGTCATGCGGCGTATGTCCAAGAAAGGGTGCTCAGTGTACAGCCGGCCTATTGGCATATAAGCTCGAGATTGTACCGAGTCTCGCCTGGAGGACGGTGGTACAGGCCTTAGCGGCCAAGCCCAATAGCTCACACTGACGCCGCAGCGCCAGCTCCGTATGCTGTCGGTCTATCAATAGTCGCTTCTGCTCAGGCGTGGTAGCCGTCGATTTTTTCAGGAAATCGACCACCACCTTCTGCCGCCCGATCTGGTTGTAGAGCGCTTCGATGAGCGCCTCATTCTCCTGAATGGCCTTTGCGCCACGCGTTAAGAAACCCGCACGCAAAACCTCCTTGCCTGCTTTCCCCACTGACTCACCAGCCAAGAGTGCATCTGGTGCTCGGCGGCAATCTGGTTCTCGGTGAGCTTGTTCCTGAACGCATCCGAGAAAACACGGACCTTGGTATCCACCGATTAAGTCGTACGCTTCATGATGCTTCAACGCGTTTGCGGAAGCTAGATACTGGTGTAGAAGGGGCCGGGTCAAGGGGGCGGTGATATGTGTGCGGTAAGTTCACATAATCTTCATGAGCTGGCTATCGGAAAAGGGGCCCTGGCATCTTCGACGGCTTATCAACCTGGTGTCCGCGTGCTAAGCCAGCAGTGCTGGCCGTAACGCCTGATATTGAATTCGTCGGGAGCTACCATAATCTATTTTCGCGAGCTCGCCACAAGGGCTATCGCAGAGTATCGGCATGGACTCTCCATCCGTGCGCAGGGCCCCTTTTCCCATAGCTGTTCTGTTCTCGGAAGCGTTTCGGGCATGTTTAGGCCGCAAGGGCCACCGGTGTTGGCGGCACCGTCTGCATGGCTTCCCAGAGAAAGCCCACGAGTTCGCGCGCAAGGGCCACGATGGCTTTCGTGGGCGCTTTACGCTGAATCAGGCTGCGGTATCGTTTGTGTAGTCTCCGCTGAGCCTTCCAGCTGATGGTAATCACTTCCGCAGCGCAGTGGTGCTGGCGCTGGTGCAGCGCCTGGCTACGCCGGGGGTAGTGGGTATATTTCCAGGCCGCAGAGACCAGAGCCTTGCGGGCATGGGTGTTACCGGCCTTGGTAATCGAGCCGTGCCGGGTGCGGTGGCCGGAGGAATGCTCCGAGGGCACCAATCCCAGATATGCCATCAGTGCTTTCGGGTGTGCAAAACGCCGAATGTCACCGATTTCACAAGTCAGCTGCATCGCTGTAAACAGCCCGATGCCACGGAAGGCTTGCAATACCTGCACCGTGGGCTGATAGCATGCCTTCTGTGCCTCTTCTTCGATATGTTGCTCTATCTCCCGGATCTGGGCTTCGAGCATCTGGCATTGGTTCAACAAGCTTTGCAGCGTACACGCATCAACGGGGTCAAGCGCGAGGCCTTCCAGCCACCGCCAGAATTTCTGCGTCCAGTTCTTGCCCGCCCGGTACACATGCCCGCGGCTTTGCAACAAGAGCACGGAGCGCTGCTTGGTGCGGGTCAAATCTTCGACCAGAGTAACGCGGCGGCGCACCAGCGTTCGGGCGGCAAGCAACGCCTTGTCGGGGATGTGAACCGCCGTCAGTAGGCCCGCCGCGTAGTAGCGGGCCAACTTTTCCGCGTCACGACGGTCCGTCTTGACTCGATCACCGGCACGCCGTGGAATCGACGAAGGTGCAATGACCGCGCAGGCGACTCCGTCGTCACTGAGCGTTCTATAGAGCGTGTAGCCACACGAGGACGCTTCGTAACAACACCGGGGTTCGCCAAAGGAACCACGAATACGGGCCATAAGCTTACGCAGCTTGGCCCTGTCGTCGCTGGGCAGCTCCACTTCAAGACAGACCCTCTTCGAAGCCGGATCGTATACGCACGCCGCGATCGTGTCTCTATGTACGTCCAGCCCGACGAAGACCGACTTCTGAGAAGGGATGACACTTATGGTGTGGTTCATGGGGTTGTAAGGTCTATGGAGAAGGATGAAGTCCAGGCGCCTGCGCCTCACAGGCAAAATAGCCTGTGCCCCCTCTCCGGCCCCTTCTATAATATCTATTCCTCCGCTCGTATTCAGTTTTCGGGGTATTCTGTAGCTGACCCAACCTTCACGCCGAGGTCCATCATGAACGCTTGGCTGATTGTGTTCGGCAAATCCAGGCCAAGCTACACGGTGATGCCTCGTGGTGCAGTCGGTACCAGCTCCTATCGACCAAGTAGAAAGCGATGGAGTATGGCTCGGTCGAATGGCGCATTGCCCAGCGGTGCCACAACTATGACAAAAAGGGCAGGCTTATTGTCTACCTCCCGCCTAGCCTACGGGGCGCTCTCCGCGTGTTGGGGATTTATTTCACCGGGAACACACAGTGATGCATACAGAGAGCCTCAATGGTATCTCCACAGATGAGATTGCGGAGCGGCAAATGCGAATCGTAACTGAAACTGAACACATGAAGCCAGTTGAAAACAGCCCGTTCGGGGCAACAAGCAGAGCACGGGCATGGACCCTATGCGACCCGCTGTGCTGCGCGCCTAAATTTGTTCATGGACATGTTGGCTGGTATGTGATAGTAGGGGTTGTGTGTTTGGCTACTATGGCGACTCTATCGTCTTGTCGTAGCAACTCTCGCGTGGATGGTCTCCGGTCTGGGACAGAGCATCCAACGGCAGACAATTTCCCTACGATCACCGATCACCGGCATCTACTTCACGAGGAGGAAGCCACTCAGCAAATTCTCGACGTGACCGGGCTATCTTCGCTGACGATTGGAGTCAACGAGGGCAGACAACAAGACATGCTCGGATCCATCGGTGATGTTGTACTGCGTCACGGCTCCCTCTTTTATTTGGATAGCGAGTATGCCGAAGTACGCGTTTATGACCATAGCGGCTCCTTGCAATCCATCGTTGGCGGTCCGGGAAGCGGTCCAGGAGGGTTTGTGGACGCAGCGGCCATGGCGGTTACTGAAGATGGATTGAGGATCGTTGTCTGGGATACCAATTCACGCATTCAGGTTTTTCAGAAGCAGGATTCAACCTATGCACTGGAGCAGTCCTTCCAAGGCATGGCCAGATACGCTGCTCAGAGCGGTCTCTGCGTGATGAACGGTCACATCTACATCATTGGATACGGCGAAGAGTTGAAAGGTATCATTCACAAGCACACCCTCGCAGGTGAATACGTTGATTCCTTTGGCGCAGCATACAAATCCCCCGTTCCATTTGTACGTGATTTTCTATCAAGTAGTGGCAGCCTGACATGCAGTTCTAGGCGCGGTATAGTTGGCTATGTCAACTCCTTTGTCCCTGTTCTTACGGGATACGCGGAGACTGGGGCGATAGCCTGGCAAGTCAGGTTTTCTGATATGCAGCTTAGGCATGTGGAAGAGGAGGCGCATCAAGGGCGCCCGTCAGTGGTATACCATGCCGCCCGCGAGGGCGAAAGTATGGGTCTATCCACTCTTGAGGACGCATTCACGAATTCCTTCATTGCTCACTACCACGTACAAGGAGACAATTCTTCTGTCGGCACCCGGCACTATTTCAAGGTGGACGCCCAGCTTGGCCAAGGAGCCTATTTAGGCCAACGAATAGAGCACCAAAATCGTTCTACGCCACTGTTGATAGCACTCGGTAAGGAGTACGTATATACGAGCTATAGTTATCCATTCCCACATATAGAATTCTACAAGCGCTCCGATGTGCTCCCATGGTGAAGGATACATCAATGTTGGCCCGCAATCACACTTGGCTCTTGGTGGCTTCCACCGTGATCATAGTATCCACCTTACCCTCGAAAAACAGGCACCCTCAGTTGTAGCTGCCCGGCAAAGACTTGTGACAGCCTTCAGCAAGGCCGTAAACGGCTGATTCTGTGGCCCGCGAGCCTAGAATGGCAGCGGCGTGCCCTCCTTCTGCGTGCAGTCCCAATAGATATCCCGCAGGCGCAGCGTCACTGGGCCTGGGATTCCGTCTCCAATGGTGCGGCCATCAACTTCCAGGACTGGAGTTAGCTCGCCCATAGTACCAGTCGTAAAGACCTCGTCCGCGCTATGGACCTCGGTCGTGGATATGTTGCGTTCTACAGCCTCGATGCCTTCGGCCCTTGCCAGCTCCAGCACCTTAGCTCGCGTGATACCGGGCAGACAGCTATCCGCATGCGGAGTCAGCAAGACGTCCCGCTTGACGAGGAAGATGTTAGTGGCATTGGTTTCTGAAACAAACCCGTGGATATCGAGCATGATGGCGTCATCTGCGCCCGCCATGTTTGCCTGAACCTTCGCCAGGATGTTGTTGACGAGATTGTTGTGGTGGATCTTGGAGTCCAGGCACTGCGGCGTGTTACGGCGAACCGATGAGGTTATGAGCCGGATGCCTGTTGCAGCATAGACCGGCTTTTTCCATTCAGCAAGTACAATGAGCGTCGATCCGAACTTGTTTAGCCGCGGATCCATGCCAGAAGTCGTCTTTACCCCGCGCGTCAACGTCAGCCGAACATGCGTTTCATCACGCATGTGGTTGGCCTTTAGCGTGCGGAACAAGGCGGACTTTATCGCTTCGCGGCTGGGAATGTCTGTAAATGCCATCGCCTTCGCCGAATCCAGGAGGCGATCAAGGTGGGCGTCCAGCGAAAACACTCGTCCACCATACACGCGAATTCCTTCCCACACGGCGTCACCACCTTGTACCACGCTGTCAAAGACCGAAACCTTGGCGTCATCGCGAGGAACCAACTTTCCGTCTACGTAGACGATCAGTGTGTTATTGCGAGCATCAGGCAGGCTGATATGCATTGAAGCTGAGGGTTTGTGCTGTTGGGGTTAGGCTCTGATCGCAAATCGATAGAGATGGTCATAATAGGGTTTGCACTCCTTTAGCAACGGCTCAAGGAATGCAGGGTACGGCGCCGTCTTCGCTTTGTAAGGAGAAAAGCCGGTTGTAGTATGGATCACATGATACCAGTGGGGTGCCCATACGCCTTCTTCGGGCCTGGGGCCAGCCGGCCATTGGAGCATAGACTCCTCAAAGGCCATCCCCAGATGTTCGCACAGCTGCGACAGCACGCTGCGCGGGTTGACCAAGAGCTGCTGAGCGTCAAGTACTGCCGGCTTAAAGCCACGGTCACGAAGGTAGTCCATGATGTCTGCCTGCCGCTTTAGCGCGGTATCTGCAAGGGTGGGCTGCGGGACCTGGTTGATAAGCGAGGGCAGCATCTCTCTGGGATCCCGTATCAAGAACACGGTGGTAACCTTTTCCAGGAATCCCCAGTCGAGGTCCACGAGGTGGTGCCCCATATTCTTGACAAAAAGCACGGGTCTATCACAAGGACCCAATAGCACTTCCTGTACGACGCGTACTCCATCATTGTCCATAGCCTTCAGTATGTCGTCGCGTCCGGGATGCAGCGCACCGGTGCACCTCAGGTAGTGCGCATACAGCGGCTCGTCAATGACACGCGTATCCGCGCGCTGAGCGAACGCATACATCAGTGCGGTAGACACGTTGCGCGGTCCGGACCAGAGGTTTACCCTAAGTTGTGGGAGGGCCGGCATGGTGCTTTTTGATTGGGAGGCAAGATTCATGGGCTAGGATGTCTGATACCAACGGCAGCGCTAGAGCTGCAGCGAGAGCAATTAAACTTTTGGCGCGTACAGGGCAAGCGCGTTAATGTAAGGATTGCCGCGCGTAGCTTAAATCCCTTGTGGCAAAACCAATTCTCGCTAATAATGAGCGATTCGCGTGTGATCAGACCTGTCATGGAGGCCGCAGGTGAGGTGGCCATGGCACACTTTACGCACGCGACCGCAACGCTGAAGGCTGACCGTACCGTTGTCACTGAAGCGGACCTGGCCATACAGGCACTCCTGGTTGATGCACTTGCACAGAGCTACCCGCTTGACGGCATCATTGCCGAAGAGGAGGGCTTGCGCAAGGCGTCGCGCAGTGGTCGCTATTGGACCGTGGACCCTATTGACGGCACAGTGCCCTTTGTTGCGGGTTTGACAAGTTGGGGCATTGCGCTGGGGCTGCTGGAAAAGTGCCGACCAGTATCCGGCTATGTCTACGTCCCTGCCTCTGCAGACTTCTACCATTCGGAACCCGGCCGCCCAGCCTGCCGCAACGGAAGGCCCATGCATCTGAAGAATCCAGGTCCGCTTGGACCGCACAGCATGCTGCTAACTCATACGCGGCCGCACCAGTGCTTTGACCTCGCACCTGCATTTCCCGGACGCGTGTTCTGTTTGGGCGCGGCTTCGGTGCATCTGGCACATGTGGCCACCGGTGGGGCAGATGCAGTGCTTATCGGTCACGATAAGATTTGGGACCTCGCGCCCGGGCTGGCACTCTTGCAGGCGGGAGGTGGGGTCCTGCGCTACCTTGACGGAACTAATGTGACCATGGGAGAGCTTCTTGATGGCAAACCTGCGTCGCTTCCGATGTTGGGTGGCCATGCGGGTGTCATTAGTCAGGTGCGAGCACACCTGAACTATTGGGCCCCATACGAGGGTTAATAATACGCCCATGTGTGACGAAATCGGAATCCGTAAGACGCTGGTGAAGGCTGGCGAGATCGCGATGGGACACTTCCGTCGTGTGGTGCCGCGGTGGAAGGAATCGCTGTCCTACGTAACGGAGGCGGATCTGGCCGTCCAATCGTTTCTGGTGGCATGGCTGAAGGCACATTGTCCGGGCGACGGCATCATCGCAGAAGAGGAGCATTGCCGCGTAGCACCGCAGGGCTCCAGCCGGTACTGGACGATAGATCCTATTGACGGGACGGCTTCATTTGTGGCAGGCCTGCCGGTCTGGGGAATTGGACTTGGACTGGTGGACGGAGGTGTACCTTTGGAGGGGTACTTCTATATCCCGATGACGGGTGACTACTATTGCCACACGCGGGGCGGCCGCGTGCTTCGCAATGGCGAACTCGCCCCGATGAAGGCACCCGCACCGCTGCACCGCGAATCGCTGCTGCTCTCAACATCCAGGCTACACCGGCAAGCCGCCTTGTCCTCCGCCTACCACGGCAAAGTCCGCAGTCTGGGGTCCACGATCGGGCACATGTGCTTTGTTGCTACCGGCAGCGCCGACGCCGCTCTGCTGGGCCGCGTATGGCTCTGGGACCTCTTGCCTGGCTGGGCGCTGCTGAGGGCCGCTGGCGGCATCCTGAAAGTCCTTCACGGTCCCATGGTAGACTTGACGGACCTCTTCGACGGCACCCAGGCGCAGCGGCTGATGCTATGCGGCCATCCTGATTCGGTGCGGCGCTACGAGGAAGTGCTATCGCACGAGCGTCCAGCGTTTAGTAGCCGATAGGTGGAGTTTATGGTCCGCGTTCTGTGCCGCGTGCTCGCTCCAGGGCGATCAAGGCGTCGGCCATAGCTGTGTCCTCGCTCATGCGGCGAACTTTTGTCTGGGTGCTAACAAACGTACGCGACTTCTGCAGCCATTGCGAGAATGTACCGGGGCTGACTGGCGTGACTTGTGGACTCTCGAAGGCCCGTGACTCTCGCCGAATTTGATAGTGCCGGTTGAGTTCGCACAACGTGGTGTCCAGCGCCGTCGCAAAGCCCTCCATACTGGTTGGTGGAGCAGCAAACTCCACCAGCCACTCTAGCCTCGGCATGCGCGCTTCGGAAGGTGGACGTGTAGTCACGTGATATTCGGCAACGAAAGCTCCGGTCTCTTGGCACACCTGCTCAATAGTCTGCCGAGCATCTTCGCCATAGACTCTTTCGCCATAGCGATCCAGCATCTCCGTGGTACGCCCCGCGACTTCAATCTTGTGTGGACGAATACTGGAGAAGCGAATCACATCGCCGACCGGGTAGGCCCACAGGCCGCTGCAGGTAGAGACGTAGAGCGCATAGCGAACTCCAGACTCTACTTCGCCTATAGAGTAGCGAGGCGGTGTTTCTTCATGCATCTCATCAAAGCGGATGAATTCGTAGAAAAGGCCATTATCGAGGTCCAGAAGCATGGATGGATCATCAAGTTCCACCTGGTAGGAAAAAAAGCCTTCTGAAGCCCCGTACGCTTCCAGGAAGTGCATATTGGGGAGCCCGATCAGCTCTTCCAGGAGCGTTCGGTACGAACTGAGTGCAACACCGCCGGCAACATATAGCTGGAGGTTGGGCCAGATCTCGCCGATAGTGCGTACCGTAGCTCCGTGCCGCACGTTGTGGCGCTGAATCGCCATCCTGAACATCGTAACAGCCCAGGAGGGCACCGTTGATATCACACGGATGTCACGGCCAAGCGCGTAGTCGACCACGGCGGACAGCTTTTCGTTCCAGTGGGGTAGAAAGGCGATGGTGCGCGTAATGTTGCGATACAAGAACCTGAACTGCGGGGGAACGGATTCGAGAAGAAACCCGCTGGTCTCGCCAATGAGCGTGCCAGGAAACTGACTATCTTCCTCAATGCGCCCTGGCATGCTGATTTGCCGTCCAAACAGTATGCGAAAGTTGCGTGTGGTATGCACGTACTGGTGTGCGACACCGAAGATGAACCTGATGTTGCGCCGCACCATTTCGCGGCTCAACGGCAGGATTTTGCCGGCGGATGCGGTGCCACTGGAAACAGCGAAGTGCCGCATGCGACCGGGCCACAGGATGCTTTCTTCGCCTTGGCGGGTCCGCTGCACATCCTCGGCGATGTCGCTGTATGTATGTAATGGGACAGCCTTCTGGTAGGCCGTGATGACATCAGGTTGCTGCGCTATGGCGGCGAAATTGTACCGGCGGCCCCATTCCGTCTGGGATGCCTGCCGCAAGAGGCGGCGCAGAACCGCGGCTTGGGTGCGGACCGGCGCCTGCGTAAATCGCCTGGCTTTACGCATTAGGGACACGGATCGAAGGGCGTATTTTCGTGCTAAGGGCAAGAGTCAACAGCATAGGTGTATTTGTGATCCCCTGACAAGAAACGCTCAGGAGGCGGGGTGACGATGGGAAACGGCGGTAGGAATTCTTATGTGCTGCAGTGCGGAAAGCTGGTACTCGACTGCACGGCAGGCGCGCAGGTAGTCGGCATCCTAAATGTTACGCCCGACTCGTTTTCCGATGGCGGCCGGTACATGAAAGTGGACGCCGCGCTGCAGCGCGCCACGGCGATGGCCGAGGAGGGTGCCCGCGTGATTGATGTTGGGGGAGCTTCTTCGCGCCCGCGGGGCGCGGCCTATGGGCGTGGTGCCGTTGTTGTGCCGCCGGAAGAGGAGGCGGCCCGCATTGTGCCGGTAATACAGGGCATCGCGCGTAGACTTCCCAAAACCGTTATCGCGGTAGACACGTACCATCCCACGGTGGCGCGCGCTGCTCTCGCGGCAGGCGCCCACATGGTAAATGACATCACGGGCCTACGCTACTATCCGGAGATGGCGGAGCTTGTGGCGGCGCATGGTGCTGCCATGGTGGTGATGCATGCCATAGGGCGCCCCGGTGCAATGCCGCATGAGCACGCATACAGCGATGTCGCCGCAGAGGTGTGCGCGTCGCTTGAGGCGTCGCTACATGTAGCCGAAGCGGCCGGTGTACAGAGTCTGGTAGTGGATCCCGGTTTTGGATTCGGCAAGACGGCGCAGCAGAATCTGTGCCTGATCAGCAGGCTGGACATGTTTCGTGTGCTGGGCAGGCCTGTGATGGTAGGAATCTCTCGAAAGAGCACGATTGGGCACGTGCTAGGGAAGGGCGGCGTGGCCAGCAGGCCCATTGGCCGTCGCCTCTTTGGTACGCTGGGAGCAACGGCCGTGGCCGTGCTGCGAGGTGCGAGCCTGGTGCGGACGCATGATGTTAAGCCGACTTCGGACTTGATTAAGGTGATAAACGCCACAACAAACGTGCAATGAGCATCTGGGGCGTCATACCCATTCAGCTGATTGATCTCCTTGAGATCGCGCTGGTGTCCTTCCTCTTGTACCGGCTGTACGTGATGATGCGCGGCACACTTGCCGTGTCCATTCTGGGCGGTGCATTGGCGCTCTACATAGTCCAGCTGATCGTGCAGCTGACGGATATGAAGATCCTGTCAGCCATGTTTGGGGCACTTGGCGACGTTTATCTTCTGGCCGCAATAGTCGTCTTCCATCCTGAGATTCGGCGTGTGTTGCGGCTTATCGTGCAAAACCCACTGATCCGGCGCTTCTTCGGATCTACCACTCAGGAAGAGGAGATTCCCGAAACCGTGGCGGCCGTGCGCGAAATGAGCGAGCAAAAGATTGGCGCCCTAATTGCGTTTCAGCGCGTGGAGGGGCTTCGAAGCTACATCGAATCGGGTCAGCGTTTGCACGCTGAAATCAGCAAAGATCTGCTAACTACTATCTTCTACTCAAAGAATCCGCTCCACGATGGAGCGGTGATTGTATCGAACGGGCGCATTGAGGCAGCCCGATGCATCTTGCCGGTGTCAAAGAGCATGCGACTGGACTCCAAGTATGGGACGCGGCACCGGGCCGCTGTAGGCCTGACCGAAGAGACCGATGCTTTTGTAGTGGTAGTATCTGAGGAGACAGGCCGCATCTCCGTGGCCAACGAGGGCGTGATAACCTCGGACTTAACACCAGCATCCCTGCACGTCCAACTTGACGAAGCGCTCAGCCCCACCTCCGCCTTTGAGCGAGAGACTGTGGAAGCGACAGCCTAGTCTATGAAAACCTCGGAGCGCCTATATGTGCGTCGCCGTGCCGCGCTGGTAGAGCATCTGCGCACGAAGGGCATTGAGAATGAAGCGGTGCTTACCGCGGTGGACACCGTGCCCCGCGAGCTCTTTGTGGACCCTGCTCTGCGCAATCGTGCCTACGAGGATGAGGCTTTGCCGATCGGGCTGAAGCAGACCATCTCACAGCCCTATACAGTAGCCTATCAGACCATGCTTGCTGACCCAAAGCCCGGCGAAAGAGTGCTGGAGGTGGGCACGGGCAGTGGTTACCAGGCTGCCATCCTTTGCGAGATGGGGGGCCGCGTGTTTTCCATAGAGCGACATCGCGCCTTGCACTTGCGCGCAAGCGGCCTCCTGGAGCAACTTGGTTACCGAGCGGTCACTCGGCACGGCGATGGCACGGTGGGCTGGGCCGCCTGCGCGCCGTTTGATGCGATCATCGTCACTGCGGGCGCGAAAGTGATTCCCGAGAGCCTCACGCACCAGTTGCGCGTCCCGAAGGAGAGCCAGCGTGGTGGACGGTTGGTGATTCCCGTGGGCAATCGCACGGGGCAGGTCATGACCCGCATTGTGCGAACAGCTCCAGACGCTCTAAGCCGCGAGCAGCACCATGTCTTTCGGTTTGTCCCGCTGGTTTCGGACTAAGTGACAGGTTCGGAGATTACGGTGCCTACACCCTGCTGATATGCGCTACGCAATGCATCTTTCGCCGCATCGCGCAGGTCGTCGGCTTCTACGTGCTGGTCGGACAGGAGGGCGATCCCGATAATGACGCCGCCACCGAGCAGCCCTTCATCGCCGTCCAGGCTGACTTGAACTTTTCGATTCCAAGCCTCCACCTTGGAGCGTTGCCCATTGATGAATACGCCAAACATGAGTTCCCCAAACCGCACGACGCGGGTGGCAGGCGAGGCGGCCTGAAGTCGGCCCCTCAGCTGCGACTCCACCTGCGAGATGACACCGTCGCCAAGCTCTGCGACTTTCTCGTTGTTGCGCAAGACGACGATGGCCAGCGCAAGCTGTTGTCCCACGGCGCGGGCCATAGCCATCTCCTCAGCTATGATCTCGAAGCGTGGCCGGTTTGGGTCCTCCTTGTAGAACAGAACCCTGAGTAGTCCTGTACACTGTTCGAAGAGCTCCTGTACCTTCGGGTGCGTGAGGCCATGCTCCTGTGTTGTGTCTGCAAGCAGGATCAATGGCGTTGTGCCGACCGGTGCGACAATGATGCGCAGCACGGACCCTGGCGTGAAGCTATACCCTAGCGAGCGTGGAGGGAGATCATCAACGACGACCCTGACGGCGAATTCCCGCGGCGAGGGGACCAGCGGCACGGGCGCCTTGAAATACTCCCCGGATCGTTTGGCAAAATTCTGGCCAGCCGTGCCTAGAATCTGGTACGTATCGTCAATTTGTCGCAAGACACAGACCGCGTGCGCGCCCAATGCGGCGCGGAAGCCCTCCAGAATGGGTAGCAGCACGTCGGCGTCGTAGGCGTCCGGCAGTGCGGCTATCGCGGCACCATTAACCGGCAAGGACGCTGGATCGGGATCAGCGTCAGGTTCTTCGGCCATGCCTTCATCCGATTCCATGTATGCTGGCTCACGGGTATCAGCAACAGGTTCCGGCGACGCCACCTGGGGGCGTGAACTAAAAGGCTCCTTTGCCTTGATGCTGAGTATGCCCAGCGACTCGCGGTCCTCGTCGGATGACTTGGAGATAGCCGGTCGATTGTTTTTGGCAGCAGTGCGACTGCGCATCGCCGGAACGACCCAGGAAATTAGCACCGCCAAGACCAGAAGACTAGCGGCGATGAACAGTTCCAGCTGTTGCAGCACCAAAGCGAGAAACGCCGACACTACCGCCAACATACCAATGAGGCTACGCATACAGGGACCAAGCGTGAAAACAGATCAAGTGCAAGAATTGCCGCGAAAGTTAGCACAGCGGGCGGCCATTTTCAACATCCCGTAAGTCGCATTTTTCGTTTGCCGTACACAGATACACCTACGGCGAAGCTTGAATTGCAAGGGCATCTGGAAGGATGTTGCGCTGCGGAGAAGGATTGATCAGTCCGCCGGTAAGGGGAAGCTCGAAGCCTGTCAAGAACGGCGCAATAGCCGAGAACCAAAACTCCTGTTGGAACTCCACAAAGTCTTCCTCAAAGCCGCCACGCCCATCGCCATGGCCAGCGATGTCAAGGTACAGCACGCGCGGCCAATCGGGATGGCGCGTTTGGGCCTCACGGATTGCCGCGAACACCGAATGTGCGGCCTGGTCAAAGCTCTGCTTGGCTCCTACCACCAGGTAAATGGACACCGTATTGTCAAAATTCATCCAGATTCCCGGCGTATCCGGCTTGTTGAACGCAGGGACAAGCGGAGGTGACTGCGGTGGTTCCATCAAGCATGTAGGCTAATTCCATCTCAAACCCGTTAGGCAGTAGCTTCGATCCCCAGACACCTCATGCAGGCGCGCCATAGCGCTACCGCGGGCAATGTCGCAACGCGAACCCGTGCGAAGGGATCCGTTAGGCTGTGTGTCAAACGTCTAGTAGTCTCTGATTTAGCTGGCTATCTACGCAGTTGCAGCGCTTGCACTCCGCAAGTCACAGGGCGCGCGGGTCCAGTCTGAACCACCTCTGCGCTGTGCGCCGGAATCGGATATACCGGGCTCGAATTCCTTGCACTCCCAATCATGGCTGTTCCGCAAGGTGTCCAGGACGAATCAAGCACCAGATTCCATACTTCACAAGAGTCGGATACGTACGGCCTAACTCTGCTTCTCAAACGAGAATGGTTCACCATCGAAACTACGTGCCGTCACATTCGCAAGCTACAGGCGACGGCAAATTGCGATGTTTCCGCGACTTTATTCCCCAACTAATTCATTATATACCCTGCAACGGCCCTTGGAGGCCACTGTGCCGAAGGTGGCTAGGGCTTTAGTAAGCAGGTACGGTTGGCGCACCGCTTTCGCCCCCGGCTTCGGGCCGTTTTCCGCTGCCCAGCACGTTGTCCTGCTATGGTGCCAGTCTCCCTGAAGCTGCCGCCAATGGGAGCTCGTTCTGAGAAACTCATGATCCGATTTTATTTCATCAAGGCCATTGGGGGGCTGAGTTGAGCGATCCCCAGCCCGTTGCAAGCCACACGGAGGACCATTGCGGGCGATGTTCGGGCAGTCAAAGCGCCGCTGGCCCCTCGCGGTTCTCCATCAGGGACCATTAGTGCGTGGAATCCCCTGTTTTTGAGGCCGTTTGGTGTGGACAGGACCTACCCTGCCTGCACGTGCACTATGTAGTGTCCGTTTTGGATGCGCTTCTGCGCGCGAACGGAAGTGGAGGCGCTGCTGACCCCGCCGCTAACAGCGCTCGGGAATAATCACCCACTGCATTTCGTCGAAGCGCTCCCAATACCGGGCCCATCTCCGTGCCGCGCAGTCTGCTACCAGGAACGTCAGGTAGCGGGCGTGCCGAACGAGCCGAACGCCCACTTTGAGATACTTTTTCCGAAAGGTTGTCAAGCTCATGTACGGACGCTGGGGCACATGCAAATTGCTGCGCGCCACATGCAGCAGCCCGTACGCCAGCAGGTTCAGCAGGAACAGGGCTGCGTTCCGTGCGGACACGTCCCCTTCCTCCGCTGCGGGCACCGCTATGTCCGCACCGCCACCCGCCTGTGCACGCCTGCGGGGCGAAGAAGACAGCGCCAGCGGGCAGGCCGCCTTCAGCTCACCCAAGTGCTTTTCGGCCTTGCCTCTCTTGCGGTAGCATCGTGAAAGCTGCGCCGAGGGGTAGTCCGCCAGACTCAGGTTGGTGATCAAGAAGTAACAGTCCGGGTAAAGGGTGCTGGTATGCGGTGGGATCACCAAGACCACGCGACGCTCGCAGTGCCATGACTGCGCCTGATACGCCAACTCGAAGTACTGGTACGTCAAGCACCATCCCGCTTTCACGTGCGGTGCCGCCAGGTTCCGCAACACGTTGTTCTTTTTCAGGCGCATCACATAGCCGATGTCGGCCCGCTCCAGCTTCGTGCAGAGCTTCCCGTCATTAAAGCCCGCGTCAAGCCGTACGATTACGCGATCGGCCACATGCTTGCGGGCCCGCCTGGCAATCTTAAGGATGAAGTCGTGGCAACCCCGTACAATATGCCGGTTGCCCGGGCGCAACATTCCGCCCAAAATGTCGCCCGTTTCCCCGCAAACGGCGATCAGCGCCTGATAGATGGTGCGTCGGTAGTGCCCGTTGTACGCGCTGCCCTGCTGACGACCGTGGGTATCGATAGGCATCCCATCCACATCGATCACCAGCGTATGGTGGCGCCTGCCACCGTTGCGCACCAACAAGTGCTCCAAGCCAAGCTTGGTTACCATCCGGCCCACGGCGGCCAGATTGCATTGGAGACTCAGCATCCCCAGCAGCCGGGAGAGGGTGGGCTGCGAAGCCACGCCGTGTTCCGCGGTGTACGCGGCCGCGCTCCGCTTCAACGAAGTGGTCACACGCACGGTCGGATCGTGCCGCATATCCTGGCTATCGCGCTGGTGTCCCCAGCCTTGCACGAGCAAGATCAGCCACTGCACCAGCAGCTTCGCCAGGCTATGGGTGCAGCGTCGCTTGTCGCGATAATCGGTCAGCTCCTCCGCGAGGCGCTCCCCCAGGTGGGTGGCGTCTAGTAGCTCGCGCCCGATGAGGGCACCGCCGTCAGAGGAGAGCGACTCCTTGTTGGAGCCCTCGATTCTCACCGATCTGTTAAAGGATACAGTCCGCTTAAAAGCCATACCGGATATTAGTTTAGCGATGGTGGTGAAACGCTCTTCAGGCCCATAGGCTCCGGTAATGCCGCAGCCTGACCGCCCCACGGTGCTGCGTGAGCGCTGCGCATGCCTGCAGTGCACAGGCCTATCGTTCGCGCTTGGTGATACGCAGCATTACCGCAGCAGACTGCCGATCCAAGTACCGGTACCGTAGACGCAGGTACACCCCGTAAGCGATGGTGCACCGGCTTCGCTGCAGCGCACCTTTGAACGGAAGTTCCCCCCAGTGTGATGTAGCTTGATAAGGCTACGGCGTCAAGGGACATTACTATAATAGGTTGTATGCTCGATCTACCTATATCACTTAGGCAGAACAGTTGTGGAACTTAATAAACGTCGTATCCGCCGTAAGGGCACAACTGGGAACGGGCCCTACTTGACTTTGATGCCCAGCAGTTGGAAGGCACGATTTTGGTTCTCTGACTTGCTTCCAAGGAGCGTAAAGGATTGCTGTACCTTGCCCACGCGCGGGGTGACCTCGTGCTTGCACAACGTGCCCAGGTGCGCCATAAGCGACTCAAAGCTCATGGCTCGGCCGCCCGCTTCAGTCCGCTTGGAACGGGCCTTTTTCTCGGCCGCGGGGGAGCGCTCGGCAGCGTGGACCACCTGCTGGTTTGCGGCCCGCCTGCCTTCGGGGTCCTCTTCTGCAAAGAGCATCGGGGCCAGGCGCCGCTTCATGTGCCACTGTACGTAGTAGGCCAGCATGCACAGGAAAATATGGCTGATGACCCGCGGGGTCTTGTAATGACGAATGGGACGGATCTGCAGGTTTACGGACTTAAGACTGCGGAAGGCGGACTCTACAGCAGAGAGTCGCTTGTAATCCTTGACCAGGGTCCCAGCGGTGGGCTCTTGCAGGCTGGAGCGAATGGCGTACACGCCGTCCAAGGCTGCTTCGCGCGCGATTGCCAGCTCGTCGCGCTCGTAGTGGAAGTGGCCTTCATGGATGGTCAGCTTGAAGTGCTTTTCCATCTTCCACCGTCCGACGACCTTGCCGACGCGGAAGGCAATATCTTTTTCTTTTCGTAGCGGGCGACACTCGCGACGCGTGGCCTGAGCAATCTTTTCCAAGGCCTTCTCCGTCGCCTGGAGCAACGCTTCACGCTTGTGGGCCGATTCCTCGGCCTTGATGGGATTGCGGCAAAGGACGATACGCTCCCCGGGGTAGAGTTCGGTGGTCACCTCAACGAGGTCCTGTTCGTCGAAGAGCGACATCTGCACCGGACCCTGTTCCACGATCTTACGGATCCCGCTCTTGCGCAGCGCGGATATCCAGTCAAAGCCGGCAGGTTGGACCTCTTGGCGGATCCGGGCTTCGGTCAGCAGGCCGCGATCCCCCACCAGAACCACCCGCTTCAACCCGAACTGTTGCTGGATCTTATTGATCTGCGTAGTGAGTGTGTCAGGATCCCCCGTGTTTCCGGCAAAGACCTCAATGCCCACGGGGCAGCCCTCCACATCGCAGAGCAAGCCCAGCACAATCTGCTTCTTACCCTTTTTTCTGTCGCGGGAGTAGCCAAACTTCGCCAGGTCCAAGGCTTTGCCCTCAACGTAGGTGCTGGTGACGTCACAGAGCAACAGCGAACCCTCGCTCAGATGCCGCCGGGCCAGGCGCTGCTCAATGGCGGGCTTGCGTGCAAGCAGCCATTCCATGGCATCGTAGAGATCGTCTTCATCACTCTTCTCGACACCGAGCTCGGCTCCCAGTGTGTCGGTGCAGGACGAATGATGCAGCGCGGCACTGGTCGCCAGCTTGCTTTTGGGGCTGATGATGCGGGCAGCAATCATCGCTAGCACCAGGCGGCGGCGCCGGGAGTCCTTCGCGTCAATGAGGCCGGGCAGGCGCAAGGAGCGCATGGTACCCAGCACCGCGGCGACATGGCCGTGCGGGGTGCTCTGGTTGAAGTAAAGGGACTTCTTGAGAGCAAACTCGGGATCGTCCACGGCCACGCCGCCGCGAAAGAGGATGCGCATGTCCTCGATCACGTGTTCCGGCAGCACGGTGATATTCAGGAGTGTGGTCTTAATGACCTTCTTGCCGACGCGGCGGCCTTCACGGATGAGGTAGGTAGGGGGTGAGTTTCTGTTGGGTATGCGGGAGACGTACATGGGAACAGACATGAAAAGCTTTACGGGCATTTTAGGGATTTCAACGCTGTCAAACAATCGTTTTATCCCTTAATTGGTCTAAAAAACACTTAATATACGTGGAGAATTAATGAAGATCAAATCCAGATACATGGGAACACTTGAACGTACACAAAATTTGTCCCTGACGCCATGTGCGCGTCCGAAAGGTGGGAAAAAGACCCGCAACGCCCCCCAAAACAGCACAAAATGGACCTATTTCGGGGCCAGGGATGCCCTCAGGCACTCCTTGCCCACCCCGCAATTAGGGCATTTGGGGGGAACTTCCGTTTGAAGCGCACCGGAACCTGGCCTCCGACTGTCCGACTCAGGCGAAAAAGGGCGTCAAAAGGCTCCGCCGAAGCACCATGCGCGCGTTCACCCAGTAGCCTCGGATCAACTTATTCAATTCAGACCGCTGAATCGAGCCAAATGAACTGTGTAATACATGATAGTCTGCATATTCTCTATTCAGCAGATATCAACTCTGACCCCAAAGTATCACGGCACCAATGTCTGAATGAATTAGATGGGTATTCGCGCAATACAAGGCACTCAAGAGTCAATTCCAAGGCAAGATTTCGTCGCGGATCCAACCTCCGCGTCCTAACCGCACCGCTGAGACCGCTTAGATCAGAGTATTCTATCTTTACTAGCAAGCGAAAAAGAAAGCGCTCCGCCCATGTCCAAAGCAACGCTGTCTCTTCACAACTGCGAGTTCCATCTTCCTGTTCTTGTAGGCTCCGAGCGCGAGGTCGGCATCGACATAGGCAAGCTTCGCAAGTCCAGCAACGCCATCACCCTAGATCCAGGGTATGGCAACACCGGTTCATGTACAAGCGCGATAACGTATATCGACGGAGAGCGCGGAGTGCTGCGCTACCGCGGATACGCTATCGAGGATCTCGCCGAAAACGCGTCATTTGTGGAGGTGATGCATCTGCTGGTCTTCGGTGCATTGCCCACGATATCGGAGTTGCAGCGCTTCAGATTTCAGCTCTCGCAGCATACGCTGCTGCACGAGGACATGAAGAAGTTTTACGAAGGCTTTCCGCCCAGGGCGCAACCGATGAGTGTGCTGTCGGCCATGGTGGCATCGCTGTCCTCGTACTACGATACCAAGGACGACCTGAATATCGTGCGAATGCTCGCGAAGTTGAAGACGATTGCCGCGTTTTCGTATAAGAAGTCTATCGGTCAACCGTTCGTTTATCCTCGCAACGACCTCGATTTTGTAGCGGATTTCCTACACATGATGTTTGCCGTGCCGACGGAGGAATACAACGTGTCCCCGGTCATCCGCAAGACGCTGGACATGCTGTTGATTCTTCACGCGGATCATGAACAAAACTGCAGCACCTCGACGGTGCGCATGGTGGGCAGTAGTGGGGCAGACCTTTATTCAACGATTTCCACGGGAATCAGCGCGCTGTCGGGGCCCTTGCACGGCGGCGCCAATATGGCAGTCATCAAGATGCTGCAAGCTATCCAGGCAGATGGAGCGGACTACGACAAGTACATTGCAAAGGCAAAGGACCGCAGCGACCCCTTCCGTCTCATGGGCTTCGGGCATCGAGTGTACAAGAATTTTGATCCACGTGCGCGTCTGATCAAGAAAACGGCTGACCAATTGCTGGACCTGCTTAATCAAACAGATCCGCTGCTTGACATCGCTAAGAATCTGGAGCGTGTAGCCATGGAGGACGAATACTTTGTAGAGCGCAGGCTGTACCCGAATCTCGACTTCTATAGTGGCATCGTCTACCGTGCGATGGGACTGCCGACAAGCATGTTTACTGTGTTGTTCGCGCTTGGTCGCTTGCCGGGCTGGATCGCTCACTATAAGGAGATGCGTGACAACCGGGACCGGCTTCATCGTCCGCGGCAGATTTATATGGGCCCGGCTCGCCGGCCATTCGTAGCCATTGAGAACCGCTGACTACATGCGAAGGATATCCCTGCCTCGAATTCTGGCTTTGGCGTTTCTCCTGGTGCTGGTTTCGGGGTGCAACCTGCTTGAAGAGCGGCGTTTTGTCAAGGTCCTTGAGCGGCAGCACGCGCGTTACCCGATAATGCAGCTTCAGGATGTCTACAAGCTGGTCCACCAGGCTACCATGCTTAGCGAGCACGCTGTGGTGGACAGCCAGATGGCTAGCAAGTACCTGCTGAGTGAAGTCAGGTTGCTGCGCGGTGAGAATCTCGGGCCATTGTGCGACCCCATATCTCCGTCGGAAAAACTTGTTCGCATCAATTTGGGGGCATTCAACCAGACGGGTGAGGACCCGAAGGCGTTAGCCAGCGCCTTTGTGAAGACCGCCTACACCCACGAGGGCTCTGTGGCTCGGCTGGAGCGCTTCTGGGGCTATGCGGAATCCGCGGCGGCCGCAGGCAAGCTGCCGTACTCGGTGGAGGAGATGCAGGCCTACTTTGCGGCGCGTGCGGCTGAAGGCCATGCGCCCGTGCACCACTCGCAGCGCTATCGCTCAGCGTACCAACCCGCTTACCGGGTCGTCAAGCGCAAACTCCTTTGGTTTTCATGCTAGGAGTCTACGCAACAGAATCGCCCACGCTAGCTGCGTGGGGAATTGCGTCAGCATTCTGCGCACAACGATGCCGGTCGTGGAGCTCTCACCCGAACGTGCCTCCCAGAGTCGTCGCAATAGTGGGCCCAGGTGGGGAATAAACGAATCTGATACTGACTGCGGGGCAGCATGCTAGGCAGCGCAGCCTTCAAATCGTAGCAGCAAAAAGGGCATCAATGAAAGCAGGGAGCACGTTTTGAACGCGCTCGCCGAAAATGTTCCAGCTGTTGATGACCCCAATTAGGTCGTGCTCGGGAAAGACAAACAGGTATTGACCGCCGAAGCCCAGTCCGGCCCAGATTGTGGCACTGTCGCGATCCAGTCGCCACCACTGGTAGCCGTAGCCCCATCCTAATCGGTTAACCTGATCCACCTGGCGGGCGGTAGCCTGCTCTACAAATGATTTGTCGAGGATGCGCTGGTCGTTCCACCTGCCTCCGCGCAGATAAAGGTACCCGATCTTCGCAAGCTGCTCGGCTTCCAAGTATAGCCCGCCTTCCGTGTCGGGCAAGCCCTGCGGGGTTTTCTTCCAGTGGTAGTCAGGGACGCCCAGTGGCCCGAAAACGTGCTCCTCGGCATAGGTGTCAATGGTCACGCCGGTGGCATCCAGGATGACGCCTGACATCAGGTGGCTGCCGCCGCTGTTGTAGACCCATTTTTGTCCGGGCGCTGCATCGGAGGGCTGATCCAAGGTGAATTGGATCCAGTCTTCACTGTGTTCAAGCTGCAGCGTTGTATTGGATTCATCCAGCGGCCGGTCTTGTTCGTGCCACTCAATTCCCGTTCGCATGGTCAATAGATCTTCCAGCGTTGCGAGTTGCAGCCGTGGATCGACCTTGCGTGTATCGTATGCCGTGAAAAAGGAAAGGAGTGGTGATGCAAGGCTATCGAGGTCCCCGTTAGCCAGTGCGGCGCCCACTACGGTCGCAGCCACCGACTTGGTCACGGACTGCAGCGTGTGCACGTCCCGCCCCTGGAAGTAGGGGTGCGTATTCGGATGGTAGTAGTTGAAGGGGGCGTCCTCTTCGCCCGCTTCGCAGGTCTTATAGCCGCAACCAAGCGCGCCTTGGTAGCCGGCACTAATCACCGTATAGTCCTGCACATATCGCTTGCTGAGGACGAGGTAGCCATCTTTCACCACTACCATGCGGTCAACATTGCCGTAGAGACCCTGTTGAATGGTGGCGTCAAGGGCATCAAGTGGAGCGGGCGACAGGCCGCGGGATTCAGGCGCAGCGGTAGGCCATGATTCTCCAGGCCATGGCGTCTGCGCGAAGGCGAGCGCAGCCGGGAAAAAGAGTGCAAATGCTGTAAGTACGCAATGACGGCGAGCCATGCCGGCAAATCAAAGCCTGATTCCTGCGAATAGAGCTGGCAAAAACCGGTGCCCGGGACTGGAGTCGAACCAGCACGCCCATGTGGGCACTGCCCCCTCAAGACAGCGCGTCTACCTATTCCGCCACCCGGGCAAAGGGGTGCGTGACGCACGTTGGCGCCGACGTGATCCCACCAGGGCTCGAACCTGGGACCCTCTGATTAACCTACCACACCGGCTTTCACCGGCCGCCATGGTGGCGTTGTAGCCTGGACCATCTCTTCACCCGTCGCGCAAGGCGAGGAGGGTGGGCTGCGTATGGCCTCTGAGGGCTCTCCCGGGCTCTGCGGCCGTTAATCGCCGCAAAAAGCGGGTACGTGACCCGCCGGAGGGCCGGGCAATCGAGGTACCTTCAGTTGTCACGACCTAAGGCGCCTTGCCGACCATCCCTCCAGGATTGCCTGCTGATTACCCATCTATCCTGGACGTTTTCACGCGTGACGGCGTAGTACAGGCTTTAGGGCGTCCCAGCATACAGCAGCCTCCACTTGCGCAGTTTCCTGCACAAGGCTCCATGTTGAAGTCAGATGCTCTACCAACTGAGCTATGGGATCAGAATGTCATAGAACTGCAGCGCGTTGGGCAAAAGGCGCACGTGGCGATGCAGTGTAGTTTTACGCTCGCAAGGCTGCGGGGTTCGCACTGAAGTTCAGTATACTCCAACAACTTCCCACAAGGAACGCATGGTCTGGCGCAGAATGAGGGTGCCTTCCATTCGTGTGCGGTCAAAGTTGATGAATCCGTGGGCAAGATAAATCTCCGGCGGCGTGCAGTTGAATAGGAGCTTGATTTCACGGTCCCCCTTGCGATGATCGCGCGTCATGATTAGGCCTACAAGCCCAAGTGGGACGGTCCCGACGAATAGGTCCACGCCCTCACCGTCGGAGCTGACTGTGCCGTTAACATACCCGTAGTCCATAGGATAAACGATATCCTGCCACACAGGGTGAGCCGTGTGGATTGGCCGGTCAATGGTAAATCCATTCTGCGTAATCAGCTGCTCCCAAGCGTTCCACCGGAATTGCTCGTGTACTTTTTCGACCAGTGCCATGAGGCTATTCCGGCACCCTAAGCGAAATGTGCAGCTCGTCCAGGCTGGCAGCCTCCACTGTGGACGGCGAGTTGGACATGGGCTCCTGCGCGCTCTGCGTCTTCGGAAACGCTATTACCTCCCGCAGTGAGTCGGTGCCGGTCATCAGCATAACGATGCGGTCCAAGCCCAGGGCGATGCCGCCATGCGGCGGCGCGCCATAGCGGAGCGCATCAAGCAGGTACCCGAACCGGTATTTGGCTTCTTCTTCGTCTATGCCCAGGAGACTGAACATGTGCTCCTGCAGCCGAGTGTCATGAATCCGGATGGAACCTCCGCCGATCTCATGCCCGTTAAGCACCAGATCATAGGCTCGGGCCCGGACTTTTCCCGGATTTTCGAACAGCACGTCCATGTCGTCGGGGTGGGGCGAGGTGAACGGGTGGTGCACGGCGGTGTACCGTTTCTCATCTACATTCCACTCCAGAAGCGGGAAATCCGTGATCCACGCAAATATCCAGTCTGATGTGCCCTCCAAGAGGCCCAGCTCACCGGCCATATGAAGGCGCAGCGCGCCCATCTGCTCGTAAACCTTCGGCGTGGTGCCGCACAGGATGAGCAGCAGGTCGCCAGCCCGGGCGCCGCTATGCCGAACCGCCTCGTCCACGAATGAACGCGGAAGCACGTTCACCTTGACAGAGCATGTGGGTGCCGTACCGCTTGCGGGCAGGCGCACATAGATCAGCCCCCCCGCGCCAATGCGCCTGCGTACGACCACCTTGTCGAGCTTGTCCATATATCCTCGGCCGCGCTCCCCCATGCTCGGTGCAACTAGGCCCATGACTGCACCCTGGTCGGCCAGGGCGGCATCAAATACGCGGAAGCCTGACCCTTGAAAGGCGGCACTGAGGTCCACGAGCTCCAAGCCAAAACGCAGGTCTGGCTTGTCAGAGCCATAGCGTCGCAGCGCGTCAGCATGCGTTATGCGCCTAAACGGCGCATGCAGCGAGGCGCCTAGAACTTCTTGCCAGAGGGCGCACATGAGCCCTTCAGTAAGCGTCTGTACTTGGGCTTCGGTAGCGAAACTGATCTCGAAATCAATCTGCGTAAACTCCGGCTGTCGATCTGCCCGCAAGTCTTCGTCTCTAAAGCACTTGACGATCTGTACATATCGGTCCAGGCCTGCGACCATCAGCAACTGCTTATAAGTTTGTGGACTCTGTGGCAGTGCATAGAACTTGCCCGGGTGCACACGACTGGGCACGAGATAGTCTCGGGCTCCTTCCGGTGTCGATTTCATGAGTACCGGCGTTTCGACTTCGACAAAGTCGTGCCGATCAAAGTACCGGTGGATCACCTGATACGCGCGGTGACGTACCAGAAGGCGCGCCTGCATTGCTGGACGTCTAAGGTCGAGGTACCGGTAGCGTAGCCGAATTTCTTCATTGGCAAGCTGACTCTTCTGGGCGTGCCCCGAAACCGTAAAGGGTAGCGGGGCCGAAGTAGCCAGGATCACCAAGTCGTGAACTCGGACTTCCAGATGTCCCGTGGGCAGCTTGTCGTTGACGGTCTCTTGGGAGCGTCGTCTAACGCGGCCCTTCACGCTGATCACATACTCGCTACGGAGCCCGTCCGCTGCCTCATGGCTTTGCGCGTGGTCCTGCGGAGAAAACACGATCTGCGTGAGCCCGTACCGGTCGCGCACATCAATAAAGATTACGCCGCCCAGGTCGCGGCGTGTATCGACCCATCCCTTCAGGATGACATCGCGGCCAATATCTTCAGCGACAAGGGATCCGCACGTATGCGTGCGCAACTCATGTGTCCCGGCGCATTCAAGTGCCGAGCGTCCAGTCAATGCAGCAGTCAAGTCAGGCAAATAGCGTTATGGTTGTTGGACTCAGAATGCACGCTTGTATCGGCTTGAACGGTAAGGGTTGTGCGTCGTGTTTCAAGAGTATTCCGAATTCTCTGGTAAACTGCCTAAACAGATTAGCTATCTTGGACGCACATCAAATGGAGAATCGAAGCATGAATGACGCACTAACCCCGCAACCTGCTCGCGGCGATACGTGGTTTGGGCACCCCCGCGGGCTGGGTACGCTGTTCTTCACGGAGATGTGGGAGCGGTTCAGCTACTACGGCATGCGAGCGTTACTGGTGCTGTTCATGACGACTGAAACCGTAGATGCGAATCCGGGCTTGGACTTCGACATTGTCACGGCGACGGCGATCTACGGGTTGTACACCTTTTTTGTATACGTGCTGGCTTTGCCGGGCGGCTGGCTGGCGGACAACATCTGGGGGCAGCGAAAGGCGGTATTTGTGGGCGGCTGCGTGATAGCCTTAGGCCACTTCACGATGGCGGGACCAGTAGTAGGCCTGCCAGATGAGTTGTGCTTTTTTCTTGGCCTCTTCTTCATCATCGTTGGGACGGGTCTGCTCAAGCCCAATGTCAGCACCATGGTTGGCGAATTGTACCCGGAGGGCGGGGCACGTCGCGATGCGGGCTTTTCGGTGTTTTACACCGGTATCAACCTGGGCGCTTTTTTGGGCCCGATCCTGGCTGGCGGCCTTGGCGAGGGTTACAACTGGCACTGGGGATTCTCGCTGGCTGGCATCGGCATGGTGCTGGGCCTTGTTCAGTACAGGCTTGGCGAAAAGCACCTTGGCACGGCCGGCCTCTTGCGAAATGCGCCGCCTCCGGAGCTCCTGAAAAAGAAGGCGCAGACCACCTACACTATTGCGGCGGGAATTCTGGTGGTACTGGTCGCAGCGGGTTGGCTTCTCTTGTCTGTGATGGAACTCGAGCTGTCGCGCGTAGCGGAGTTTGTGGGACTGGCTGTGATCGGTATGGCCGTAGCATACTTCGTCTACCTTCTGGGATTTACGAAGCACACGACCTTGGAGAAACGGCGCCTTGGTGTCATCTTCTGGCTCTTTATACTGTCGGCAATTTTTTGGTCCGGCTTTGAGCAAGCGGGGTCGTCGCTGAACATCTTTGCGCGGGACTTCACCAACCGCAGTGTATCCGGATTCATTGTGCCAGCCAGCGTCCTCCAGTCAATCAATTCGACCTTCATCATCATCTTGGCTCCTGTTTTCGGGGCGATCTGGGTGTTTCTGGCCAAGATTCAACGCAACCCGTCCATTCCCGTCAAGTTCGGGTTGGGCCTCTTGGGGTTGTCAGCTGGCTTTTTTGTCATCGCTTGGGGCGCCGCCAATGCCAGCGAAACCAATCTAGTGTCCCCGGTATGGCTAGTCGTGATGTATTTCCTGCATACGGTTGGGGAGCTGTGCCTCAGCCCGGTGGGCCTTTCGTCCGTCACAAAGCTTGCGCCAGCTTCGCGTGTAGGCCAGATGATGGGGGTCTGGTTCATTGGCACGGCATTAGGCAACCTCTTTGCCGGTCTGGTGGCGGGGCGCCTGGAATCGCTCGCGCCGGCCGCCGTATTCGGTACCGTGGCGATGATTATCGGCGCGGCGGGCGTAGTAGCTCTGGTGGTGTTTAAGCCCATCAAGAAGCTGATGGGTGATGTCGACTGAGACCTCTTATGAGGGCCGCTAATAGCCCTACCTTGAATTCCCAGTGCGACGTGAAAAGGCGCTTTCCTGTGGCGGGTACGAATACCGCCAATAGACTGTCGCTCCGATTTGTAGCGGCCACCGCAATCTCGATGCCAAGCGCCGCATCGGCAGCTGCCACTCGATCAGGCGAGTGTCGGGCGCCGGTCCTTCATATCCGCGTGTTGCGGTGCTTGGCTATTGTCTGGCAAAGTCCTCGAGATGACATGCTGCTCCAAACGTCTCGACTTTCCAATTCGTTTGCGACTCGAGTGGGTGTCGAAATCGAACGATGCCAGGTGCCATCGCAAGCTTGCGAAGCTCAATGCCGGATTCTCGGATGGTTCGTTTGATCATGTTTCCCCTCTTCATAGCGCGCCGGGTGGAGGAGTTTGCGGTTGCGTAGGCGTTCGTCGTGCACGATAGGATACGCTGTGCATCTTGTTGACTAGGCAATTTCCGATTGCCCCTATGCCAGGGTGTTAATACTGCGAAGGGATCAGCATCTAGCATTTGCTCCCACACGCCAGGTTCGTGGGCATTCTTCGATCCGTGGTGCGGGACCTTGAACGCCGAAGCCTTGCCAGGCGGGCGAGTCGTGCGCTGTAATATTTGCGCCCAGCCACGCTTCTCCAAGTCAGAACCAAGTAGTACCGCGATGTCATTGATCTTTACCCAGAGTACGACGGATACCTCGTTGGGAGACTGGCTTGGAATTCGTGTCGGACTATCGCCCTCGCTGGGTAATAGGCCGCCAATAGTTTGCAAGAACTTGAGATAGCTTGAATCGCTGGGAGAAAGCGACCAGATCTCACACGCACCACGAAGAAAAATTCGGCGGTCGGCAAAAGCAAAGGTCGGCTGCGACGATGCGTGCTTGAGTTGCGTAATTACGTGATAAAGCTCCCGCAGCCCAGAACCACCACCGGAAAAGCCGCGGTCTTCCAGCGCATAGGCCGCGACAAGGATCTCTTCCCGGCAGAACACGCTTGCGCAACAGAAAGTGGCCTGATGACAAACTTCGACCAGTTTGGCAATCCCGCGAATGTGGTCGTCGTGCCAGTGGGTTGCCACAACTAGAGCAACAGACTTAGCCGGATTGACGTCAATGCTCTCCAGGTATCGAAGCGCGCGCGGTATTCCGTCCGTATCGACGCAGGAATCAACTAGGATCCAGGCACCGTCACCAATATGAAGTACTATGCTCTCACCGTAACCCGGACCGAGAAGTGTAAGTTCGAACTCCCTTCTTCCCGGTGGCTGTTCCGCTTGCCTCACAAACCGAGCGATCGGATCGCTTCATGCGCCCACTGCTCACCAGCTTGCAAATCGGCCTTGGAAATCGCGGGAAGATCGCGAAACACGATTTGAGACACTCGTTTCTTTGTTCCCATCGCACTGCGCTCGTAGCCGATCACCCAGCGAAAAATGCTACCCCGACAAATCTTGGCAGCATCTTCATCTGAGAGTTCTGCTAAAGGAATGACCGCTTCTTCTTCTTCATGCGTCGAGCCAGCCGTCAGGTCAACCAACCGTGCTACGAATTGTTTGTCGACAATCTCAAGGACGTATCCTTCCCACTCCTGTAGTGGGTGCAGAGTTGGAGCCGACCGCCATGCCTGTGTACCGTCGATGTTAAGAAGATTTCCGTTCCACTCCGGTAGTGAGAGAAGAGTTACAGCTGGCCGCCGTGGTTGCCGCGAACTCAGTATTGCGAATAACAATTCTTCGTACTTCTCAAGACCAGGCGAAGCGGGCATGGTTGTCACCGCTGCACCGGAATCGCATACAATTGAAGTCAAGGCGTCCGTTCGATGCTCCGATACGACAGGAACGGGTTGGTCGGCGTGTTGAACGATGCTTTTCAAATTGAAGGGCTCGCCAAAGCTGGACCGTTCAAGTCTGTTATCGCGGTGAGTCGTTGTGGACTGATGCAAATGCAACATGAACTAGGTTTCTGGATGTTTCGCTAAGGACATGATGTGATCAATGATGCCGTTGCTAAGTACTAGTGACTCTTCAAAGCTGTCCTCGAGAAGTTTCATCAGGCGCCTTCCGGCTCCAAGGTTGGCCTCATCGATTTCGTAATGATCGTTGACGTGAACATAGACTCCCAAGCGGCCGTTGCCGATCTGGGAGGAAGGCTCCACGCGGACGTTGACCCTGCCACCCTCAGGTCTTTTCCCGGGATTGATCTGGGACATGGTCAGTGACGTCATCCCACCGTGCTCGCCATCCAACCCGAGGTCACGGCCCCAGTCCCCCCATGGCTCCACCGGTGCCAGTGTCCTGCCAATTTGGTCTCTTGCGGAAAAACTCGACACTAGAAAATGAACTTGACGGTTGATCCCGAACGCCTTAAGAGGTGTATGGTGCAGATGCTCTTGGAAAATACGCACAACGAGGTCGCGCAGGCGAATGTAAGGCGCTTGGGAGGCCTCAACCAAGAATTGATTGGGCACAACAAGCAGGCGAAGCCAGTCGATTGAAAACTCAGTGACCTGCTGGTGAGCAACCGCCAGGCTAGCCCTTTCAGCAGCTCTCTTCGGCAAGAGGCCGTGCATCGCAAACCAGGCCGGCGTGAAAATCGTCGGATTGAAATCTCCGAGCAAGACGACGCTCACGCTACTTATCTCTGGATCGATTCGCACGTTATTCCCCGTATTTTCTCTATTCGTAGACGTAATGCGCGATCATGTTGCCAGTGTCTCTGGCTTCTTGCTACCCAATCTTGACGCGTTATGCACCCAGGTTGCAGCTGCGAGCAGGCGCGAAGCACAAAGGTGGATGAACCCTGCCAGAGTGCCCCACTAGTCTGATAACTGTCCCTGTCTTGCCGTCAAAGTCTCGTGAGCCAACCCAGGCTTTGTTTGCGTCACGGTCAAGTGGGTACAAAGCGCCACTAGTACGCGAAACCGCTTCTTTTTGATGCATCGCCATACCAGCTATGAAGTGTACCCCAATCGTTGGACAGAATTCCAACGAATTTAAGATAGAGCATTGCCTGGGTTAATAGTGTCTGTGGGACCCATCGGTCCCTTCGCGCCTGCTGCGGGCGTTGGTGCCATGACTCCCTCCAGGTCGTAGCAGACCTCGGCCGGAGTTCGGTACCGCAACGTCTGGTGCGGACGGTGATGGTTGTAGTCCACGAAGTGTGCATGCAGCCGCTGCCGCGTCTCGCGCAACGTCGCGTGCTCGTGAAGATAGACCTCCTCGTACCTCGCGCTGCGCCAAGGCCGCTCAATCAGGATGTTCAAGTAACAGCGGCCACGGCCGCCCATCGAGATTCGCGGCGAATTTGTCTCATTTGTGTTGGCACATTACCGGTAGAGACTGTGCTTGGATACACGCCGGCTGGAATTCCACAACTACACTGGCAAGCGATTAACGAGGCCTTCGGCGTAGGTGACAGCCCTCACTAGGCCATCCACCATGGTGTGAAGTCCGAGGTGAGTGCGTGCGAAGTCTAGCGCGTTGCGTGCGTACCGGCCTTGATCTGCCAAGACTTGGTCGACGGCGTCGGCCATAGCCGTGACGTTGCCATAGGGCGACAATTCACCGGTGTCTCCTGGCTGGAGGTAGGCAATTTCGGGGCTGTGGAACCGGATACGCGGGCTTGGCGATTGCTGTGACACAACCGGCAAGCCCAAGGCAAAGGCGTGGTTTATGGAGAGTCCCAAGTAACCCGGATTCAGCAGCACATCAGCTGCGTAAAGGTAGGGAGCGGAGTCACCCCAGTCCGTCAACGCTCCCAGCATCATGATACAATCCAGCTTCTTGGCACGCTTTTCCATGGCTGCCCGCTCGGGGCCGTCGCCGATCACCACCAGCGCGGCGCGGGGATGCCGCCGCCGCAGGACTTCAAAGGCCTCCAAGAGGAGTTCTGTGCCCTTTGCCTTGATGAGCCGGCCCATGAACGCAATTACTGGGGCCCCGGCGCTAAGCCCCAGGCGCTGGCGGATCCTATCGCGCCCCGTGCGCTGCAGATCCTCGTACAGGTCGAGCAGCAGCGCGGTGTCCAGCGTGTTGGGTGCCACAAACACGCGAGCCGGATCCACATGAGACCGCAACACCTCGGCAATGGGCTCCGAATAGCATATGCATCCTTCTACGCTGCGCGCAAGGGCCAATCGGTATCGTGTCATGGGCGCGCGCAAGGAGAAGGGGCGCCGGTTCGACGAAAAGTGCCCCCAGATCAGGCGCGCAGCGCCCGCGCGGCGCGCACGCCGCAGAAGGAGCGGCAGCGTGGCCGAGCGCACGGATTCCTCTGCGATCACCACCGACGGCCTGGGAAACCGCCTGAAGACATGCCCGAAGGGCTGGATGTGCAGGGCTTCGCCCCGAATCCACACGTTGCGCATGGGAAGCGTCGCATAGCTCTGCGCGCCAGAGCGGGTGAGCGAATGCAGCGACGAGGTTCGGGGCGGCGCCCCGGCGCACACGACAAGCCGGCCGTGCAGGCGCTCATTCAGCCGGGCCAATGCCGCGTGCCTGTAGTGCGGCACCATGCGCGTTACGTAGAGGACTTCATTCATCCGGTCACCTGCTGTGCGACGGTCAGAAAGCGATCGGCAATCCGCTCAATGTCGAATGCGCCTTCGGCGTACGCGCGCGCAGCCTGCCCCATGCGCGCACGCTCGGCCTCATTTTCCAGTAGGTCGAGTGCGGCCTGCCCCAATGCTTCTGGGTCATCGGGCGAGACGACAAGGCCAGCGCCTGCGCCTGCTACAATGCGAGCAGCAAGGTTGGCCGCAGGCACGGCCAACAGCAGTGGCTTTCCTGCCGCTAGATAAGTGAGCACTTTTGATGGGACCGAATACACGCTTGCATCTCCTTCTAGTACAGCTACCAGCACCGTTGCAGCCGCGTACAGGGCTGGAAGGGCCTCGCTGGGCTGGTACGGCAAGATGGTCAAAGCGGGCAAGTCTTCCGTGGCCTTCTGCTCCTTGAGCCAGTCTGCGCCCATGCCCTGAGAGATCACCACGACGCGGGCCCGGCCGCTGACCGCCTCTGCCAAATGCACCAGTAACGCGGGGTTGTGCTTCATGCTCAGCGTACCTGTGTAGAGCAGGCACGGGGTAGCAGCGAACTCTGCGGCCAAAGGAATGGCACCTGGCGCAGGTGAATGCTTCAGGGGCGCCCAGTTTCCGATGAAATGGATTCGGCGCCGCTGGACGCCCATGGCTTCGGCCATGTTTACAAAATCGTCAGAGATCGCGATGACGGCGTCGCTCATTCTTAGCAGCATGCCTTCCATTGCCTGAAAATATCGGCCAACGGGCGTGCCCACGAGTCTCAGCCTCTTGCCAAGAAGGCGACGTGTTGCTTCCCCAATGATGTCTTGCAGCCAATAAATGACGGGCGTCCGCATGGCGCGGCAGGTCTTCATGAGACGGTGCTGTGCACTAAGAGGCGTGTTTCCCGACAAAACCACCGAGGGCCGAAAGTCCTTGCAGGCACCAGCGATAAGGCGGCCGTATTCCCGTTCCTGCCGCCATCTGGTTGCCAATGCATACTTACTCAGAGGTTTGCGAAGGTGCAGTGGACGAATTTCGAGGCCGTCTTCTGAGGCGCCGTCCAAGCCTGGCGGCGTAGTCTGGTGGGAAGCACAATAGGCATGGCACACCTCATGGCCACGTGCAGCCAGCGCGCGGCTAAGCTCAAGCGGAAAGGCATATCCTCCGAAGTCGTGTACCAGGATGCGCATCTATGGGCGTAACTGGGTGGCTACACCACCGGGTGTATCCGGGAAAAGCGTGCCGAAGATTGTCTGTGCAAAGTGCTCCGCGGTGTTTGCCGACCCGAACGCCAACGCGCGCTTTCGGTCGAACGGGAAAGCGTCTCCGCTCAGCCACTGTGCCAGTCCGGCGGCTATGACACTCGGACGTGCTGCATCCACGGCCAGTCCGAGCTGGTGCGTTTGGATATGACGTCCTACCAAGCCGTAGTCCGATCCAAGTACAGGGACGCCTGCTTGTGCGGCGCGGACCAACACTCCGCTGGAGCCAACGTGGCGCTGATACGGGAGAAGCACCAGGTCCGCGCTAGCGAACATCCCTGGGATCTCCTCCTCCTTCACGAATCGCGCTTCGTGGATAATCTGTACCTGCGTGGCCTCGAGGCTTCGCGCCACATGGTCTTTTACACGTTGCCGCTCGTGCGGCGTGTCGCGGCCAATAATGACTAACGACAGCCGCCGCTGACCTGCCGCCGAAAGCAACGGCAGTGCGTCCAGAGTTTGGAAAATGCCCTTGCGTGCGGCGATGCTTCCAAAGAACAGTGCCACGCTCCGATTAGAATCAATGCCCCACTGCGCACGAAGGGCCTGGTGAGTCTTGAGCGGCGGGCGTACCGGGGCGCCATCGGGCAGCGGCACGAGCTGTGCCTTTGTTGGCGGCACGTATGGAACAACGTAGGGATCCAGGCAGAATAGGGTCTTGAAATGCGGGTTGCGCAGGGCTGCCGTCAGCAAGCGCCGCTTGCGCATACGCGTGATGCGGTCCTTGAGCGCGTTTGCAGTGGCCTCGTCATAGTGGAACGTTGGCCGAAAGTATATCCCTGAAAGCGCCACCGGATAGCCAAACCTGAGTCCCAGCGCCAAGGAGAGCTGCACCTGATCGAAATACATGCAAACAGCGTGCGTCGGTCTCAAGACCTGTACATATTTTCTAAGGTACCGGCCGTGCGCAAGTGCGCCGCGAATGAATCCGCGCACTGCGACAGGCTCGGCGATAGGTTTGCATGTTGCGCCGCAGTGGGCCGCAACGCGCAGCACGTCTTCATGACGCTCAAAGAACACCGGCCGAGCCAATACGGTAAGGCGCCCATGTAAATCATGCGCGCCCCAGTACTCAATAAGTTGCCGCATGTATTGGCCGTGGTGGCCTCCCGCATATAGGTCAAAGAGCAAGACATGTGGGTCCTTCATAGTGCCGCTACGTATTGGGTAGCAAATCCAGGAGCCACCGCTGCAGACGTCGCCGGACTGGGTGGAGCCAAGCGGGCAAGAAAACAAGCAGACCGAGAGCTGCCGGTGTGGCCAGAGCCACCCAGATTGAACTCCCGAAAATTAGCAAAATCGGCCAGGCGATGGCCAGACCGACAACACCAATGCTACCCAAGACGATACTCTGGCGGTCCAACAAGGAAGCAAGGCGGATTCGATACTCCCTTTGGTAGGCCACAGTAGTGACGAGACTGCCTACCACCAAGGCTACCACAAAACCCACGATAACACCTGTGCCGCCAACGAGGGCACCGAGCAGCCAGCCCAATGCTCCGTTGAGTACGCCAATGACAATGCGTCCTGCGACATTCCAGCGGAGTGTGCCTATGCCCATGTACGCAAAGTATGCCGGATTGGAAAGCAGGTTTAGAAACCATCCCACAAACAAAAGCGCCGAAAACGTGATGAATACAGGCTCGAAATAGCCGTGCCATAGCCAGGATATGAGTGGCGTCGCCGCGATAAAGAGCGGCATGGCAAGCAGGACAAGGTACAGGATGACCCGAAAGGACACACTGTAGACGTCCTTGAGCAGGGATGCCTGGCGCTCAAGCAGGTCCGCAATGGTCGGAACAAGGGACTGATGGGCAGAGACAATGAGGGCACGCAGCTGGAACACCATCCGATTTGCAAACTCAAACCATCCCACCGCAGAAAGGCCGCCAAAGATAGACACGAGCCATCGGGTCAGCGGCTCAAACAAGAGCCAGAAGATGGACATAACCTGAAAATTCAGGCTGTATCCCAGAACCTCCTTGAGTACCTCCCAGCGCCATCGGCACGGTACGGGCGGTAGCGCGGGCAGCAGGCGCTGAGCCACGGCCCACGACGATCCCAACAGCAGTACTGCCTGAGTGATGTGTGCCCACGCAAGGCCCAGCAGCCCATGGCGCGGCACAAACGCAAGAGCAACAAAGAGGTAGGCCAGCGTGCCACAGACCTGCAGGCCGCTACGTATGTCGATTCGCTGATGGCCATCGATGGTGCCCAGGGTGACGCCTGCGACCGAGAGTACCCAAAAGGACACGAATGCGTAGGGAAGGATAGCGTAGGCCTCTGCCAGGAGCGCTGGCGACGCCTTCAGGTCAGGATGGATGGACAGGGCCCAGGTCGCGATAGGGTACAGGCCACCGAGGACCACCAGGAGAACGACCGCCAGTGTGATCAGCGCGGTTTGTGCCACAAGTGCTGCACGCGCCGCGTCATTCCTGGCAAGGTACATCGACACGAACTTTACCGCACTGCTGCCAAGGCCCAGATTGGCCAGGCTGCTAATGGTGGCGGTGATGAGTACGATGGCCCATATTCCAAAGCGTTCTATGCCGATTTCGTTCTCAACGAAGGCGTAAAGGATCCAAAACACCACTCCGGTTATTACTACCTGCGTGAAGGCCGCCAGGGTATTGATCGTAAGCTGCCGTGTGCGAATCATCGCTGCAACTCTAGCGCAAGAGCTTGTCGCCCAAGAGTCGGCGCAATTCGAGCGCCATAGCTACCTGAGTGGGAAACTCCGTCCAGTTTCTGTGTGCCACAAGATGTGCTGTGGAGCTTGCACCCTACTGTGGCTCCCAATGTCGTGACATGGTGCGTCCTGGTGGGGAACAGGAATCCAGAGTATTTTCTGTGGCGCAGACTTCTAGACGCCACTACGGAAAAAGAGCCCATCCACCTGAAGCAGTTGTCCGGTCACGGGGTCGTCAATGACCGGCTGAAATGACATGAGCGTAAAGCCGCGTGCCTGAAGGTGCATGATAAGGTCGACGAACGGCGGCTCATCTTCATATAGAGGCATGAGTGAAAGCTCCACTTGGATACCGGTGATTTGCGGCAGGGACGCCTCGGCACCCAGGAGTACCTGTTTTTCGAAGCCCTGCGTATCAATCTTCAGAAAGGTGCGTGCGCCCTCGGCGCAATGGGTTGCAAAGACATCGTCCAGCCGTCTGATGGTTACGACTTCGTTGCCTACATACGAGGCACCCGGGTAGGCGGCAGTGTGGCGCGCGCTTATGCGAAGGAAGGAACTGCTTTCCCGGTTACGTGACAGGTGAAGTGTCTCTTGACCGTTCTCACTGCCCAGGGCTAGTTGCACCACGTTCCAGCACGGATCCGTGCTTGCCTGGGCCTGGAGCACGCGAAAGGCCTCAGAGAAAGGCTCAAACGACACGATGAGCCCCTCGTAGCCCGTGGAGCGCAGCTCCCCGGCATAACCACCGGTGCTGGCGCCCACATCCATCACCAGATCAATTCCATAATGGCGAAAGAGCGCAATGCGTCTCGCCACAGGCGAGGAGCGCGGGCTGAACCTGATGATGTCATAGCCGCAGCGTCGCGCTAGTTGCTTGATTAGGTTTTTTGCACTCATGCAACGGCCCCTTCTTGCAGCTCGCGACGGCTACGCAGGTAGGCACCGCCAGCCAGCCCCGTGGTGACACTGAAGATGAAGAGGGAGTCCTTCAAAAAGAATGGGTTGGAAGTGATGGTAGACAGCACGAAGCCGATGAGGCTGATGGCGGCTGCCAGCCCGCATACCTTTGTCCAATGTGCGCTGCTCTTGGCAAAAAACGCTTGGATTCCACGCCTCAGCGTGCTGGCCCAGAAAAACAGCACAAGCCCAAGGCCCCAAAGACCAAATTTGTACCAGAGTCCGACGTAGCCGTTATGGACCAAGGCATCAAGGTCCGAAAGCTGGTGAGCGATGTCATAAAAGTAGTACGGAACGCCCATGCCATAGCCTACAACAGGGTTCGCCTTGATGAGCTCCATAACCGTAGCCGCTTCCCTGAAGCGGTTGACCAGGGACAGGTCGGCGGTCGCGGCGGTGCCGATAGACAGAACTCGCTCCACCAGTCCCCCCAAGAGCAGGTCCATATAGGATCCGACCAGCACGTAGCCTGCGCCAACTAATGCGACTAGGCCAACCCCGCCCAGCAGCAGGATATATCGGCGGCGGCGCTTGTCAGTCAGGAAGACGAGCGCCACGAATCCTACGAAGAAGGCCATCCAATAGCCGCGGCTCTGGGTAAGGATCAAGCCGCCAAAGCAGAAGGAGAAGCACAGTCCTGCGAGAATGAAGGACTTCAATTTTCGGGCGTAGACCACCAGGGCCAAGCTGAAGAGGGAACTCACCATTAGCAGATTGTCATTGGTGACGACCCGGCCCGTCTCTACCTGCCAGGCCTGCGTGACCCGGCCAAGCATCTGCCAGTATTCGTAGAAGTTGCGCAGTGCCACCAGCATTCCTACCGACACGACGGTAAGGACAAGGGCTTTGGGAGCCCACCGGTAGCGTGCCGCAAGCTCCTTCAGCGGGAAATAGAGTGCGAGGAGCGACAACGAAAACAGCTCGCTGACCGCGCCGACCAGGCGCCCGCCGAACAGTATCGTCAGCACCAAGGAACAGGGCAACAGAATCAGGAACAGCGCTAGTGCCTGATCGGCACGCGTCCGTAGAAACGGTTCGCGCGTAAAGGCCACGCGCTCCACGTACCAGAATGCCAGCACTAAATAGAGATAGAGTGCGTAAGCAACCTCGCGAAGCTGAAATCCCGCTTGGTTGTCGGCCACGATCACGAACCCGACCAGAACAACAAAGAGGTTAAGGGTTGGGTGTCGGAACAGCCAGATCGCGGCCGCTAATGCCACCAACACGGCAGGGAAGGCTGCCGCCACGGGCCAAGACCCCATCCTGGCGATGGCAAGAACGACAACCAGCCCCAACACTAGCGCGGCAAAAAGGGCCGCATGTCCCCAAAGCCAAAGCGCTCGGGCAGAAGGGGCACTCGTCCCTGAGGTGCGGGGATTCATGGCGTCGCTATTGGGGACCGCGTCGGCAACGTGCACGGCGCCTTACGGAGAGCAAAGCTTGCGTGCTAAGGTGGTGTGGTTTTCGCGCCACCACGCCAATAGGAGCACGTAGGCGACGCTCAGGATAAACCCGCTGGCAGTCGACGCCACGCATATAACCGAGCGAGCCGGGCGCGCCTTGTCAACCGGTTCGACTGCGGCGTCAATCACCTCAACCGCTTCAATCTGGCGCAGTTCTTCCAGGCGCGCTTCCTCCAGGGCGGGCCGCACGGCGGCAAGAACTTGGCCCAGTATCAGGCGCTCTGTTTCCAACTCAACAAAATAGAGGGCCAGATCCGGCAGGCTGTCACGCGCGATCGGCATCACGGCTTCCTGCCCCTCCAGAGCTGCGTCATAGCGCGAAGTGATGGCATCCACGGCACGCCCCGCGGAGCGTGTGGCGGAGTGCTTGGGGCCATACATGAACTCGAGACGCTCGTGTTCCACTTCAAGGAACAGCATGCTGGCTCGAATTTCCGCAATGCCGGTCATGAAGGCCTCGGCTTGGGCTGTCAGGTCGACAACACCGTAGCGAGCCTGAAAATCACGTGCGGCGGCGTTCAGAGAGTCGAGTTCGGATTCCGTGGCGCGGTAGCGCTGCTCAACCTTTTCTCGAAAGGCACTGGCGTTTTGCGAAGCCAGTGTTGCGTTGACCCGGTTGAGCTCCTCGACAAGAAAATTCGCCATGTCCGCGGCGCGCTGTGGATCCCGATCAAAAACGCGAACGGACAGGTGGTTGTACTCCTGATCCACCACGAAGGCGATGTTGTCGGAGAGGGCCTCCACTGCCCGGTAGACCGGCGCATCCGTATCAGCGACATCGTAGACGGTTACCAGATCAAACTCGTCCACCAGGCTTTCCTTGACCGAACGACTGTCCAGGATCGACAGGTGTCGCTGATAGTCGCCGGAGATGCCCCCTAGCAAAGAAGAAGCGGTGGTAGGTACACTCCCCGCGGCCAGGGCCGACAGCAGGCCCGAAGCCAACTTGCCAGGCAGCAGCAGGCGGGTCTCGGCCATGTACCAGTTGGGAAGCAGCAGGCTGATTATCACTGAGCCTACCGCTGCGATCCCGGTGACGGCTACGACAAGCCATCGCTGGCGCCAGAGGGCCCGGATGGCCGGCCAGATAGCAACTGTCTGTTGCGAGGTGGCGCGGTCAGTATCCATAACCTCTCAGTCTTTTCCGAAGAGCGCCGCATACGCGGTCACTATGCCTGTAATCGCAGTGGCACCTGCAAAGATGACCTGCGTGGTCTGGATACGATTCTGCTGCTTGGCCAAGAGCAGCTGCTGCATCTCGGGGCTCTCTGCGATGTCTTCGCGATCTACAAAGATGGTATCGCCGCTTCGGACCAGCGTGCCGGCGCCTTTGCGGATCTCTCCCGTGCTTCCGCTGAAAACAAAGACATCTGTGGCGCCGGGCGCGGGTCCGCCAACGAGGTCGACGTAATAGCTTGCGGGCTGGCCTTCCTCCAATGCCACGTAGCTGGGTCGCGGGACCTGTCCACTGACCTGGACTGTCTGCTCATCGCGCGGAAAAACGACGCGGTCCCCGTGGTACAGCACCATTGCCTCTCCTCCGGATTCCACGGCTGCGGCGAGGTCAACACGCACGCGATAGGCAGGCTGCGCGGCAAACGACTCAGCAAACTTGCGGCTATGGAAGTCGAGGTTGCTAAGGCGGGGCGACTCGCGGAAGTCCAGCGACTGGCTTCGTTCCATGAATGAAGCTTCCAGGTTCGCGTCCGGTTCCAGCCCGCCAGCCATATCAATCAGCTGGTCGATGGTGGTTTTGCCATTATCTATGGTATAGGACCCCGGATATCTGACCCGGCCTTGTATCCGTGCCACGGCCACCTCGGGCGTTTCCACGACTAGGTGGTCCCCCGGCTCCAGCAGAAGGTTTTCGTCTTCGCCACTGAGCACGCGCTGGGCATTCAGGTAGATGGGCTGATTGCCTTCCGAGCGAGCAAGACGCACTGAGTCCATATGGGCCGTGCCCGCAGGGCCTGCGGCGAGCTGCAGCAGATCCATTGCGGTATCTCCAGGGCGCAGGTCGTACGTGCCGGGATAGGCTACATCGCCCGAAACCCGGATGCCATCACGGAGCTCGTGATAGGAAGGGACGATGATCCGGTCTCCGTCACGGAGGTAGGGGTTGTGGTCTATTTCTCCGTGCAAGTAGTAGCGTACAAGATCAATCTCGGTGGTAGTGCTGTCCCGGTGCACGATCTGGACATTCCGATACGCCGGTTGGTACGACGGTTGCAGTGCCGGACGGCGCGTAGGAAGGTAGATGTATTCATTAGTCTCTATGTCGAAGTACTTTGGCGTAAAGGTTTCTGCCAGCACTTCATCCACCCGTGAAATCGGCAGCATCAGGTAGCGTCCAGGCTGTGGTACTGCGCCAGCAACGTGGACGTAGAATGAGCGCGCTTGGACGAGTGATACGCTCACCGGAACATTGCTATGCTGCTCCTGAAGCGCTGCGAGAGCCTCACTTCGGACTTCGGCCAGTGAACGGCCCGCCGCCGGGACTTGGCCTGCTTCCGGCAGGTCCAGATAGCCGCCGGCGGAGACCACCAGGCTGAACGTGTTTGAGAGTATCCCACCGATCCCAACGTTAAACCGGTCTCCGGGGCCTACAGTGTATTCGTTGGGATCCACTGCGCCTTCGAGTGCAAGCGAGCTCCCCTGCATGGTTGCTTCCTGCACCCGTGCTTGAAGTTCGGACAGCGCATTAGCGCCGCCCAGACCAATGAGCGCTGACGCTGTGCTCTGGTCTTGCGCCTGCGAGGGCGCAGCAAGGACGCCCAGCAGCACGCTTACCGCGCAAACAGCTGCAAGAGTCCTCGCCCGTGGAACATTTCTCATTAGGAAACAGAATGGTGGCGAGGTAGCAGGTTTCCGTATGCGCAAATTGGACTGTGGACCGTGTCTCTAGTACAGCTCGCTGGAACGCTACATGCAAGGCGGGGTTTCTGACGCAGATGAGTACGATGGGTAAGCCAATCTATTCAGCGCAGGCGCCGGGCAAGATCAACCTTGGCTTGCACGTCTTGCGTCGCCGCGACGACGGCTATCACGACCTGGAGACCGTATTCTACCCGCTGCAGTGGTCCGATACGCTGAGTGTACGTGAAGCGCCGTCGCTGGCCCTTTCGTGTACGGACCCGGTACTCGATTGCGGTGAGTCCAACCTTGTGATACGTGCGGCGCGAGCCTTGACTGCAGCCGCGGGCAAACATCGGGGCGCAGCCATGGAGCTGGTTAAGCGACTGCCGATAGGAGCGGGCCTGGGCGGTGGCTCAAGTGATGCCGCCGCGGCGCTGCGCTTGCTGTCACGACTCTGGAGCCAGCCAGTCGCCGACGGCACGTTGCAGCGCCTTGCGCTGTCGTTGGGTTCGGACGTGCCGTTTTTTCTGAATCCCGTGCCATCATATGCCACCGGTCGTGGCGAAATGCTTACGCCGCTGGAAGGGTACGCAATTCCCTATACGCTGGTCGTAGTCGTCCCGCATGTTCATATTTCTACGAAGTGGGCCTTTGGCCGCACCACGCCGGTGCCAACTCGAAGCGTCAACCTGAGTGCCGTGGTGCAATCCAATGACTTGGACTACTGGTGTCAGGTGCTTGTCAACGACTTTGAGGCACCGGTATTCGATGTCTACCCTGCGCTTCGTGCCCACAAGAAGGAACTGCTGAATCAGGGCGCCGCGTATGCTTCGTTGACGGGTACAGGGGCAGCCGTATTCGGCATTTTCGAAGACTGGGGCAAGGCTATGCAAGGCGCCGCTGCGGCTAAAGAGGCGGGATGCACCGTACACCTCGAGCACTGCTCTTGATTGAGCACGCAAACCTTTGGTTCATTGAAGACCAAGTCTTTGCCTTGACGGACTTGGCCTTGCGCCGCTACAGGTGCTGAGTATTTGCTATGGCGGGGCGGCTGCCAGTATTATAGCCGGGGTGGTCATAGCGATTCAACAACTCCAATCGGGCAAATGGCCGCGTAGCGCTATCCGAGCTGTCGGGGCCCGGTTGCTGCACGGTGTTATGAGCATTTGTTGGCCGCGCTTGGGGTTCAGTGAAGCGGCGAGATCGGATTTGACCAGCAAGTCGCGTCGACGCCACCAATCAAGCTCTTGGAATACAAGTGCCGTAGTGTTACAGAGTGAGAGGCTCCGCGTCAGCAGGTTGATATTGCTGATGAGTTGGGGGTGGTGGGGCACAAAACCACGAGGCCTAAGCTAGGCATTTGGAGCATAGAAGGACAGCAGGCCGGTGGGAGTTTGTCGCAAGCAAAGCCGCGAAAGGTCGGGCGGTCTAGTATTGGGCTGGAGAACCAGCTCAAAGACTGGATGGTCGATGATGTGTTTTTGGATAAAGCATTATAAAGTCCTGCTAGTACAGGGTTTGCGACTTTACGGGTCGAAATGATTGCCTCAATGGCTCCCTCTCTATCAACTGGAATCCATTCGCTCGAATCGGAGGTCCATGGATTTTGAGTCACCATTGATCGTGGTCACCGTGGCTCTGCTGATCATGCTCCGAGCGTCGGCCGTGGCGGAGCGTGGGATCGGCGTTGCTCCAACGAAGGAATCACTTGACGACCTCTAGCCGCACGCACTCGCGCGGCCAATCGGCCCTCCCGCAAGATACCTGGATGGGAGCGGCTCCTGATGGAGGGTGGGTAGGGCGAACGCATGCCGATCCTCCTCGATGCCGATCGAGGCGTCCTGAAGGCGGGGGTCGCTTGTCAGTTCCATTCTCGGGTATGTTCGGTGTGATCTGCTGGTTCGGCTTACCGGGGCCGACTGTTCGGCACCGGCGTTAACGAGCGCCGCCTGCCGATCCGCGTTAAATGCGGCCGCGCCTAGATGAGGCGGATCGGCTGCCGGGCAGGTTCATGGGCGCCCGATATGGATCCGGTAGCGTACCACCCGTTCCACCCCTTGCCCGTCAGCGGCTACGGCCCACACATAGTCGCTATCGAATATCGGGGCCGGAAAACGGGAAAATCCATCCGGTGCTACTACGACGCCCAGATAGGTCCCATCCGGCTCGAAGACATCGTACCGGGTCTCTTCTTCCCAGGTCACCGGAAACGAACCGGGGTCGTCGGGATCGTAGTCCTCATTGTCCACCGGGCGTCCCTCGGCCGACAGCCGCACCCATATGCGTCCGTCCCGTCCAGCCAACAATTCCTGGAAGAATGGCTTGTAGCTTGGGATCGTCGGGCCATCCCAATCCCAGTCCGGCAGTGACCGGCGTATGCGCCCGACGGTGCGTTCTCGCTGGAAAGTGCGCTCCGCATCCATCGCCCGGACCGGATCGTAACTGCGCTCAATCCGGAGTAAGCCGTTGTCCCGAGCGAGGTCGATCCGGTAGTCGTAGGAAAGACCGGTGAGGAACTGGCCGCTCGGGTGAATGGTCCAGAGAAAACGGGGTGCGAAGGGGACGCCGTAGCTCATTGATATCCCGGAAGCCTCGGCCTTCACGAAGGGGGGTACGTAGTCGCTCGCAGGTTCTGGAAGGGTGTCGAGATGCGTCCCGTCAGGGGCCAGTACGATGATGTGCATGACAAGATCATCCACGTGAGACTGGTCGCCGGCAAGCAGAAAGGTCCGACCGTGCGCATCGGTGTATAGAGGTGACGACGTATACACGCTGGCATTGTATCTCCATTCGGCCATCTCTTCAGGTCCGAGACCGTATACCATGACGCGTTGGTTGCCGGGATCGCGCACGATCAGACGCCCGTCGGGCAGCAAGGCGATGGCCTCGGCGCGGCTGAACTCGCCTGGGGCCTCGCCTCGGCGACCTAGCGTTTCGAGATAGATCCCGAGCGAGTCGAAGACGCGGACATGCTGCGCCTGCTGGTCCAGGACGTACACAGTTCCATCATCGTTCACCGCGATCGACCTGATTCTGCCGAAGAGGTACTCCTCGGGCCCTTCGAGCTCGCCGATCGAGACTTCGGGCACAAGCGAGGCCTCAGCGCCCCAGACGCTTCCGGACAGGGTGCGGACCAATGTGGTATCGCCGAAGGTTTCGACGATGGTGCTGGGTCTGGCGTCGTTATTGCCTGCGTCGGTTCCGCAGGCGGGGAGGAGGGCGGTGGTCGCGGCTAGCAGTAGGGCGTGGAAGCGCGCACGGAGACGAAGTGGTCGGTCGGGTTCGATTCGGCTTGTGATACGCGAGGTCAATTGCATGGCTGCCTCCTTATTGGCTCCTTGCCGTCCGCGTGCAGTTGGAGGTATTGACTGGCAGTTTCGCTGACAGTTCCAATGAGATGGGTTGGTAGGCGAATCGGGGGCAGGTAGCCAGCAGACCACCAGGTGCTGATCCACAGCACTGCCACACGGCAGACGACCAGGTTAGCGGAGGCTCGATTCCGACAAGAATACGATGCCTCGTGGCCGTTCGGTGATGTGCACGACACGTCGGGGGCCAATGCGCACCCGTCGCCCGCAATAACGTGCAGATGCGGAGTTCGCCCATCCCATGTGGCCACTTGAAGTTGCGCACGTCTCTGTCCGGCCGTCGGCGCCGCTCGGGCGGCAGCGATGCGAAGTGGAGCAACACCCTGGTTTCGATGCCTCGATCGGCATCGCGATAGGTTGGTGAGAGCCTGTTTAGCGTCAGCATCCGGTTGTGGCGACCAATGACCTTTGTCTCGGAGATCGGGCGCCGACACGTCCCCTAAATGCGTTAGGTATTGGTCATACGTGGGCGGATACAACTTTCGCCCTATCGTGCTGCAACTAGTGCCGGCGCCGTATACGTCGGGCCGCCTACAAGTGGCGTTAGGGCCCCACGCGATTCCCACTGGCATCAGGGCGCGCTGTCGCGCCAAGCTGGTTGCTCATGGATGTCGTATCCTTTCCGGTAAAGGCCAACGAGACGTTCGCCAGCTTAGCGGGCAAGTAAGCCGGTTCTTCGACCCCACTTAGATCATAGTCAAGCCCTATCTGGCTTCGGCAAAGGGAGGTATCATCCAAAAGCGCGCATATTCTACAGACCACTATGTATCGCCACCTAGTCGTGCTGCTGATCCTAGCAGCGTCTGCGTGCTCCGACGAGTCCACACCACGCCCCAACATCGTCATCATCCTGGCGGACGATCAGGGATGGGGCGATGTCAGCTACAACGGTAACAGTAATATTGCGACGCCCAACATTGATCGAATCGCAGCGCAGGGGGTGAAGCTGAATCGCTTCTATGTTAGCCCGGTCTGTTCTCCCACACGCGCCGAGCTCTTGACGGGTCGCTTTCATCCACGCTCAGGCATTGCTGGTACCAGCGCCGGGGCAGAGCGCATGGATTTGGACGAAGCCACGTTGGCTGAATTCTTCCAGGCCGCTGGATATGTTACCGGAGCGTTTGGTAAGTGGCACAACGGCTCACAGCCACCCTACCATCCCAATGCACGGGGGTTCGACGAGTACTATGGATTTACGTCGGGCCATTGGGGAGGCTATTTTAGTCCGCCACTGGAGCACAATGGGTCTATGGTACAGGGCAAGGGATACCTTCCAGATGACTTTACGAACAAGGCGCTGGCCTTTATGGAGGCGCATCAGGAACGGCCATTTATGGTCTACTTGCCCTTCAACACGCCCCACAGCCCGATGCAGGTGCCCGATGAGTATTGGGAGACATTTGCGTCGCATACATTGCCGCTCAAGCACCGGGAGCCTGGCAAAGAGGATACAGAGCACACTCGCGCAGCTCTGGCTATGACGGCCAACATTGATTGGAACGTTGGCAGGATCTTGAACCGGCTTGAGGAGATGGGTCTGCGTAGCAACACTATCGTACTGTACTTTTCAGACAACGGGCCCAACGGATCGCGATGGAACGGAGGCATGAAGGGTCGAAAGGGGTCGACGGACGAGGGCGGTGTGCGCTCGCCCTTCGCAATGCAGTGGCCTGGGATGATAAAGGCCGGGTTAGAGATCGACAATATTGCGGCAGCCATTGACCTGTTGCCTACGCTGGCGGAGTTAGCAGACATCGAGTTGGACAGCCCCAAGCCGTTAGATGGCGTGAGTGTGGCGCCGCTCCTTTTGGGCAAGACTTACACGCACAAAGACCGATTCGTTTTCAGCCACTGGCGCGGGCGAACCAGTGTGCGCAGCCAAGGGTTTCGACTGGATAGTGAGAGACGACTATTTGAGATGACGGCCGACCCAGGGCAGCACGAAGACGTCGCCGCTCGATTCCCCGAGGACTTAGAGACCTTGAGCGCAGCACATGCGGAGTTTGAAGCCACGGTTGTCGCGGAGCTACCTGCCAGCGATGATCGCCCATTTTCTGTGGGACACCCGGAATTTAAGTGGACGCACCTGCCAGCGCGCGACGCGCAGGCCAGTGGAAGAATTTCGCGTTCGAATCGGTTCCCCAATGACAGTCACTTCACGAGCTGGACAAGCCTTGAAGACTCGATATTCTGGAGCGTAGAGGTGTTGGCGACAGCAACGTTTGAGGCTACTTTGTACTACACGGTGCCTGTAGGAAGCGAGGGTGCAGAAGTTGAGGTTAGCTTCGGCGAAAGCCGCCTGGTGGGCACGCTGGCAGAAGCACACGACCCGCCGCTTCGCGGCATGGAGCATGACCGCACGCCTCGGATTGAATCGTATGTGAAAGACTTCAGGCCGCTGGTGCTTGGGGAAATTCCGCTCAAGGCTGGTCACGGAACGTTGGTGCTCAGGGCACTTTCGCGACCGGGCGCTGAAGTGATGGACTTTAGGATGCTATCGCTGCGCCAGGTTGATCCCTGAGTGCAGCGGCCCCACGTGGGGCCACTGCTGTCGTAAAGAATCTCTGCCCTGCAATTCGCAGCGCTCCTGCGCTCGGCAAGGACACACCATGCGCCTTATCCGGGACAAAAGTATGGCGCCAAGCTTCGATACGCATCGCCGGAGGCATGACACAAGCGGCCAGTCTGGCACCGAGCCCGTTGTGGAATAGGCACTTAGTCCTTTGCGCCCTGGGCCGCTACATATGCGGCCTCCAGCTCCAGCGCCTTGTCCATCAGCGCATTTTTAACTCCGGAAAGGCTGCTACGCTGATCAATGTAACTGCCAAGAGCTTCCACCAGCGTGGATTCGCTTGTAACCTTGGTATCTCTCTTGCGCTCAACGGGATCCCATGTACGCTCAATTGAAGCGATGGCAAAGGCGGGTTTGAGTGCGGCACGTATCCTACCCATGTCGATGGACGCCCGTTGTGCCTCCTGGATCCGAAACCGTACCCTTACAATACTGCCGCCAATTTCCTCACGGCCGATCGCCTGCAGGATGGTTCCTGTCGGATCAGCCGAGTCCACAGCATTGATGTCAAGCTGCACGAAACGCCTCGCTGGCGTCTCTACGAACTTGAAGATGGTCTTTTTGGGATTGCCGCTGATGCGAACCAGCACAAAGCCTTTGCGACTGTCCCTCTCGTTAAAGGTCACGCGCTCAATGCTGCTGCTGTAGACCACGGGAGTGGCCTCTGGATCGGTCGCGCAATTCTGAAAGTGGTGAATATGCCCCAGCGCTACGTAGTCGATTGGAGGTACCGCCAGCTCTGCGGGTGAGAAAATCGGCTCGCGGAGCATTAGTGACGAGCTCTCCGAACCGCCCGGAATGCAGCCCACCACGCTAAAGTGCCCGGCAAGGACGGTGGGTAATGCGGGGTCTAGTTTGGCTGCCTCCGCCTGGATAATCTCTGTGTACTTTTGCTGTATGGCCTCGCACAGCGCTTCAGGTGACATCTTGCGACTATCCTCGCCCAAGAGCAGCAGGCTGCGCACGGGCCAAGGCATGGCCAAGAGTTGCAGCGTGCCACTCTTAGCCGGAATCAGGGCCGCGGTGGGTTTGCGAAAGATCTGTACGTTGCCGGTGAGGTAGCCAAAAATGTCGATAGACGAGGCCTTGCCATAAGAGATCGGATGGTCATGGTTGCCCGTAATCATGACGATCGGGATCCCCGCGTCCGCTACAGGCTTCAGGCACTCGGCAAAAGCCTTTTGCTGCGTGGGGGTAGGCGAAGCCGTTCTATAGGCGTCCCCGCAGAAAAGGAATACATCTATGTCTTCCTTAAGGCCGCGCTCCACCATAAACTTGAAGCTGCGCCGAAAGTCCAGCAACCGTGTGTTAAGCCCGGTTGCCGGGTCAATCCTGCCATACGTATTTGTGCCAAAGTGAATGTCGGCAGTGTGGAGGATCTTCATATGCCGGTGCGGATCTTCACCGCGCTGCTGCTCTAGAATTCGTAGTGTTCATCCTCGTCCTGGCGTAGCTTTTCCTTGCCCGTGGACAAGGGGTAAGGGAACTCAGCCTCCAGGCTTAGTGCTGCATCGGGGTCTGCATTTATGCGAGTCAGGAATTCTCCCACCACCAAGAGTGCGTTGTGCGCGCCCTGTCCCCAGAATGTGGACCGGAATGTCACGCGCCGGTCATTGAAGCCAACCCATGAACCAGTGACCATTTCCGGGTGCATCAGCATAAACCAACCGTCGGCACCTTCCTGCGTGGTGCCCGTCTTGCCGGCAAAGTCGTAGCCGTCCAGACCGAATTGCAAACGGATGCGGTACCCGGTGCCGTAGGCCTGGTTGATAACATCACGCATCATATCCACGATGACTATTGCAGTCTCCATGATCAGCTCCACCTTCGGCTCCGCCTGGTACTCGTACAATGGCGTCCCATGCTGGTCTTCAATACGGGTAACCACAACTGGATCGAGCCGCGTGCCAAGGTTGGCCAAGGTGCTGTAGGCGGTGGCAAGCTCCAAGAGCGATACGTCGCTGGTGCCCAGCGCGAGTGACAGCACCGGTTCCAACTCACTCTGAATCCCCATTCCCCTCGCAAACTGTACGACCTGCGCCGGGCCCAATTCGTTGATAAGCTGGGCGGAAATGGTGTTGAGCGAGCGCGCAAGAGCTTCCTGCAGCGAATACCGCTCTAGTGACAATTCGCCGCCCGAGTTCTGCGGCGCCCAGATGTCATCCGAGCCCACCACGTGATACGAAAACACCGAGTCCATGTACTGCGCCTGTGGGGACCATCCCGTCTGGATAGCCGAGGCATACAGCAGCGGCTTAAATGTTGACCCGGGTTGGCGTTTGGCTACGTTAACGTGGTCGTACCACTCCGTTGAAAGGTCGCGCCCACCGACCCACGCCTTGACGTAGCCGGTACGCGGGTCTATCGAAACGAATCCGGTTTCCATGCGGGTCTTGGCGCCCTTTAACGAATCCAAAAACGCCTCGTTCGCGTGCAGGCCGGCAAGCGCTTCGGCAACGGTGCGGCCGTCGCTGAGGAGCTCTTGGTAGCGGCTGGATTCCTTGATGAAGGCCTCCAGCTCCGCCTTTCGAGCCTGCCAGAAATACTTAAAACGCTGGCTTGGGTCCTGATGACACGCATCTTCGAGGTACTTGCCCAACTCTTCTCCAAAGTCCAGGAATCTGTTTCTCTGTGCACTCCACTCGCAATCAGCCACGGCCTGCAAAGCGTTGAGCGTGGTTGTCACCGCCGCCTCCGCATGTTCCTGCAGTCGGGAATCGATAGTCGTGTACACAACCAGCCCGTCCGCGTACACGTCAAACCCGGCCGATTCCCCCCATTCCTGCACCCACTTGCGCACGTGTTCCGCCGCGTACGGCGCGAAGCTATCGGTCACATTTGCCGTACGCAAGCGTGCGGGAGTCAGCTTTTCCTTGTTCTCATCATAAAATTCGCGCTCGAGGAAGCCTTGGCTAATCATCTGGCGCATGACGGTATTGCGTCGGTTGCGCGAATTCTCCGGGTTTCTCACCGGATCATAGCTTGTGCTGGCCTTGAGCATGCCAATTAACGCCGCAGCCTCAAGTGTATCCAGCTTTGTGGTCGGCTTGCCAAAGTATGTCCTGGCCGCGCCCTCTATCCCAAATGCGTTATGCCGAAAGGGGACCGTGTTCAGGTACATCTCAATGACTTCTTCCTTAGAGTAGCGTCGTTCCAACTGCACCGCAGCGGCCATCTCCTTGAGCTTGCGCTCTACGCTTACCCTAAACCCTATCTGGCTGTTGTAGAGGTTGCGCGCCAGCTGCTGCGTGATGGTAGAGCCACCCTGCTGCTCAAATGGGAGCCCGATCTTTCCGAGTACGGTCTGAGTCACGGCGGACAGGGTGCGCCAAGCGTCAATACCCCAATGCCGCCAGAAGCGACGGTCTTCGGTGGACACAAGCGCGTTGATGACATGGTCCGGTATGCTGTCGTACGCAACCCAGGTCCGATTCTGGCGCCCGTAGCGGCCCAATTCCTCGCCGTCCGCAGTGTACGCTACGGTGGCTAGCGTCAGTTCAAAATTCTGGCTCTCGATTTCCTGCAGGTCCGGCAGGTTGTCGCTATTGGTGAACCAGCCGGCGTATCCCATCAGCACTAGGGCCGCCAGCACCACGGCCGTAGCCGGAATGAAGAGCAGCACGGCAGCCTCTTTGGGTTTGCTGCGGCTCTTTGCTGCGGAGCCGCGAATACGGCGTGCCGCCTTCCTATTTGTTTTCTTCTTCGTTTTGGCCATGCAGGGCGTTACTGCGGGTCAACAGCTATGATGTCGGTACAACTATCCGTTACTGCCACGCGTGTTCCTTAACAAGCTCGGCCTTGCCGCCGCGCCAGCGCAAGAGTTGGATGCGCCCGGCCTCCAGCAGTCCAAATGAGCCGCCATCGCGCCAGCTTCCAAGATTCATGTATACTCCTTCGGGCCACGCGCAGAGCTCTGCTTGGTGGCTATGGCCCATGACAAGGACCTGAGACGCAGTGGATCTGAGTGTTTCTTGCGCAAAGCGTCGCATGTCAGCCGCTGCGTGTGGGCTGGGGCGTCGCCGTTGCAGCCAGCGACTTACGCAATGTGCCAGAGCCACGCCAGCATCTGCAGGCAGCAGGCTGCGATAAAGCCAGACCATTGCCGGGTCCCTTAGCAGGGGTCTGATGCCGCAAAGCCCGCGACCAGACCGCCCAAGGTCATCGCCGTGCTGCACGTAGCACAGCGCGTCCGCAACGTGCTCCAAGACATGGCCGGGCATCACGCGGACGCCAAGCTCTGTGGCGAAGTAGTCTCGATGCCACGGGTCGTGATTGCCGACAAGGTAGGTTACGCCAACGCCGCGGTCAGTCCATGCTGCTAAAAGCGACAAAAACCGCACGAATCCCTTGGGGACTACGCGTCGGTACTCTATGTATCCGTCAAAGATGTCGCCGACCAGGTAGAGGTGCGTCGCCTGCTCTTCGTAGGACGCAAGGCAGGTCAGCAGTGCGTCCTCTACGGCCCGTTCCTCCTGTCGAGCTCCCTGGCCAAAATGCGTGTCACTAACAAAAAAAACCATGAGAAGCGTGGCTGCCAGACAGGTGACTGGGAAGAAGCGTTCAGGCCACAGGGTGCAACCAAGTTGAGACTTAAACGCTATAATGGCCGCAAAGATTAGCTAACCGGCATGTACCAATACCAACAGAGGCCTTCGTTTTTTGCGTTCCCTCCGGTAGTAAAGAACCTGCTCATCATAACTGGGCTCGTCTTTATGGCGCAGTTCCCTCTAGGGAGGCTTCTTGTGGATTGGTTTGCGCTACAGCCATTGGGATTCGGGTTCTGGCCATGGCAACTTGTCACGTATTCATTCCTGCACGGCGGGCTTACACACTTGTTCTTCAATATGTTTGCCCTGTGGATGTTTGGCGCACAGATAGAGAATACCTGGGGCTCGTCAAGGTTTGCATTTTTCTACTTTGTGTGCGTGGTTGGGGCTGGGCTTGCACAGCTTGTCACGAATCCCGGTGTGCCAACGATAGGCGCGTCGGGCGGGGTCTTTGGAATCCTTGCAGCCTTCGGCATGCTCTTTCCGGAGCAGCGAATCATGCTGCTGTTTCCGCCGATTCCGATTAAAGCGAAGTTTTTCGTGATCGGCTATGGGGTAATCGAACTCTGGTTTGCTACGGCAGGAGGGCAGCCTGGCGTAGCCAACTTTGCGCACCTTGGCGGCATGGTGGTCGGAGTCCTGCTTATCCTGTACTGGCGGGGCAAGCTGCCTATCAAGCCCCAGCGGCGCACGCCGTACCACTAAATTTTCCGCCCCAGTTCACTGCCCGAAGCGCTCGCTAAACCGTGTTGCGATTCAGGATCTGGTACTCTACGCGGCCTAAGGCGCTACGACTGCTGATTACGGTCAATGTAGCCGTATACGTGGCGTGGGCACTGGTGCTGGCACATTTTGGTGCAACCCGCACGTTCATTGAGACTCATCTCGCGTTTCATGCGGCATGGCCCGAATTCCTGTTTCAGCCCTGGCAGCTGGTAACGTACAGCTTTCTGCACCTCGGGCTGGGCTTTGGTGGCCTCCTGCACCTCGGCTTTAACATGCTCTGGCTCTACTGGATAGGTCAGGATTTGGAGGATTTGTACGGGCCGCACACGATGCTGTCCTTGTACCTTTTCGCTGCCATGGGCGGCGCGCTACTCAGCGCTGTTGTCTACAACCTTGTTGGAACGCCGCAAATCCTTATTCATGGCGCTTCGGGTTCGGTACTGGGGGTTATGACCGCGCTTGCAGTGCTTCAGCCTTTCAAGCGGATTGGACTTTGGCTGATAGGGTCGGTACGCCTGCCTCATCTGGTCCTGGCGTTTCTGGTGCTTGATCTGCTGACTGTATACAACAGCTCGACAGCGATATTTGCGCACCTTGGAGGCGCGCTGACCGGTTATCTTTTTGTCAGGGTGGAATCAAGAGGAGGCGACCTTTCGTCTTGGGCGCGAGGGCTTTTTACGGCGCGCCGCGCCGCCGGTGGGGGGTTTCTTGCGCAGGCAGAGCGTAGGCTCTCTAAGGGTTCGCGCCGGCAGAGCGCGGCGGCTGGCAAGAACGAGCATCCGAATACGGCACAGGCAAACAGACCCTCTACGGAACATGAGCTCGACCGCATCTTGGACAAGATCAATGAAGAGGGGCTGGACGCGCTGTCGCCCGAAGAGCGGGCGGTCCTGGAGTTGTTCAGTCGAAGCAGGTAGCTTCGCGCCTCGGGCCGCCCTGCTGGTACTCTTCTGTTGCCCGGCCCTGACGTTTGCGCAAGAAGTCCGGCCACCCAACGTCGTGCTGATCATCGGCGACGACCATGGGTATCCGTACTTCGGGTTTACTGGCTCTCCACATGTGCATACGCCAAACATGGATGCATTGGCCGCGGGCGGTGCCGTGTTTCATCTCGGCCATACGACGAGCAACCATTGCCGACCGGCCTTGCAGACGTTGATGACGGGGCTGCTTCCCGTCCAGTACGACGCCATTGCCGCCGCATTACGCGCAGAGGCCGCAGCGGAGTCTCCCACCTACCAAGGCGCAACGGATGCGCAGCGGCAGCGCTGGGATCGGCAATACTATTCGCATGTCATGCGCGAATTCACCACGCTACCCAAGATGCTCGCCGAGCACGGTTATGTGAGCTTCCAGGGCGGCAAGTGGTGGGAGCAGGTCCACGAAAACGGTGGCTTTTCGGAAGGGATGTCGGTTGGCTGGGCGCCGGACCGGTGGGGCCAACCCGGCTGGTTCCCTGAGTTTATGGGCGGCGAAGGGCTCGGGCTTGCGCGCGAAACCCAACAGCCGGTATTCGACTTCATCGACCGGCATGCGGACGCGCCGTTCTTCATATGGTACGCACCGTCCCTGCCGCACACGCCGTTTGATGCGCCGGCGGCCTATACCAGCCGCTATGCCAACACAGATCTTTCGGAAACAGCCAAGGCGTACTACAGCAACTGCACTTGGTTTGACGATGGTGTCGGAGATCTTGTCGAATATGTGAGTCGGAAGGGACTGGCCGAGCACACACTGTTTATTTACGTCAATGACAATGGGTGGGAGCAGGAGCCGTTTGCAGAGTATGCCGGTAATCCCGAATTGCGCGCCAATGGCGGGCGTAAGGGCAAACGGTCGCTGCACGATTTGGCCTTCAGAACGCCGGTCATCCTGCATTGGCGTGGGAGGATCATGCCTGCCACCTTCGCAGAAGTTCTGGTCAGTACGGTGGATATTGTCCCTACAATTCTGGACTACGCCGGGGTTCCTGACCCTGGCAATCTGCCCGGGCGTTCGCTACGGCCAGTCATTGAAGGGGAAGAGTCGGGGTTGCGCCAAACACAGATTGGCCATGTGACGGGCCTGCGATCGGACAATGATTTCATGGGTCGCCAGGCCGCAGGATATTACGTGCGCACGGAGCGTTGGCATTTCATATGGTACAAGGACGACGGGCGCGTAGCACTCTATGACATGGTGGGCGATCCGAATGCAAAGGCGATTATATAGTTAACTGAAACTTACTTCATCCTGGGCGGCTGTCTTGGCCTTCGGTACCTCCTGCCTCCCGCCCTTCAAAAACTGCCGCGTAGCTTCCAGTATCGTTAACCCGCCGTAGCGCGGATTCGCAGCTGGTGTGTTATCCCACTTGTCCTGCAAGCGCTTACGCTTGCGCTCCTGCCGGTCGTCTTTTGTCATTTCAGTGTTCTGTGTCCGTATGGATTGATCCACTTAGTTGGTGCATAAGGCTACGCTGTCAGCGTCTTGTACATGAGCCGTTTGCCCACCATACCAGCCACGACGTGCTGCATTTGCTCCAGCGTATCCATTGTGCGAACGTTGTGCTTGCCCGCAAACTGGTGCACGTAGCGTTGCAAGTGCTTCTTGCTCAAGTGGTGGTACGTACCATGATACGCCCGCTTGAACATGCTCCAGAATGATTCCAGCCCGTTCGTGTGCGCCATGCCGTTGACCCACTCGCCGACCGAGTGCTTGACGGTTTCGTGCTGCATCCCAACCATGCCCTTGTAGGCGTGCGCCTCGTCAGTGTAGACCGTTGTGCCGATCTCGGTGTTATCGTAGACGAACTGCTGTAAGGTCGCTGCGTCCGTGCGCTCCACCACTTCGGCCCGAATCTGCCCGCTTGCACGGTCCTTCAGGCCGGCCACCGCCGTCTTGCCTACCGGCCCGCGTCCGGCTTTTTGCTTCCTGTGCTCGTGCTTGTTTTTCTCCAAGCCACCCACGTACGTTTCGTCGGCCTCCACCGGTCCCTCGAACGCAGCAGCCAGCAGTGGCGCAAAGGCGGCCCGTACGCGCTGCAACATGAACCAGGCCGTAGTCTGCGTCACATCGAGGTCGCGGTGGAGCTTCATGCTGGAGACGCCCTTCAGGGAAGTCATTTCAAGATAAATGGCCCATACCCACTTCTTCAACGGCAGCCTGCTACTGGCCAATGCGGTACCTGTGCGCACCGAGAAGAACCGCTTGCACGCACGGCAGCGGTACGGCATTTGCCTGTGTGTGCCAGCATACGTGTCTATGCCCTTGCAGCGCGGGCACACACGACCGTCCGGCCAAATCACAGCCTCGAACCACAGGACGGCCGCCTCCTCATTCGGAAACATTTCGGCCAGTTTGACCATGCTGATTCCCTTGCGATAACTGCGCCCAGGCCCCGATTTAACAGCCATGATTTCCCCGATCTGGTTTACCCCCTCATACGGCCGATCGGGAAGAATGTTTCATTTCTCTATATAATCACCAATGCAAACCATGATGTCGCGTCCGACCACCCAGAGCTGTTAGGCGCGTTTCGGGGCATGATTGAGGAGTGGCTGACGGTTGCGCTGTCGCTTGTGGAATAGCCTATGCGTCTGATTCGTCCCACGTCTCGATTGCTTCAAGCACGGCCCGGACAATGTCTTTTTCGGGGACGGTGCCTGTGACTTTGCCGCGCTTGAAGAGGTGCGCACGACCACGACCGAGCGATATGCCCAAGTCAGCACCTTGTGCCTCGCCGGGCCCATTGACGGCACAGCCCATGAGGGCTACCGTAAGGTCCTTATCGAACTTGCGCTTCTTGACTGCGGCCTCTACCTGTTCGACGATGGAAAACAGGTCGCCTGTCAGGCGACCGCAGGTAGGGCAGGCGATGATGTTCACGCCCGGGCGTCCTAGGCGCAGCGATTTGAGGATGGCGTGCCCTGCCTCGACTTCCTTGACGCTGGGAGCAGCCAGCGAAACCCGGATAGTATCCCCGATACCGTCGGCCAGCAGGGCGCCGATGCCAATGGAGCTCTTGATGGTGCCCGCAGTAGCTGATCCAGACTCCGTCACCCCCAAGTGCAGGGGATAGTCCGTGCGCTCGGCGATCAGCCGATAGGATTGAATCATGAAGAAGACATCCGAGTGCTTGACTGAGATGACGATGTCTTCAAAGCCGTGGCGCGTACAGATCTCTACATGGCGCATCGCGCTTTCGAAGAGCGCCTCCGGCTTTGGATACCCATGCTTGTCCAGGATGTCACGCTCAAGCGACCCTGAATTAACACCGATGCGGATGGGTATATTCGCCTCTTTCGCCGCCAAGAGCACTTCGCGTTCCCACTCCTCCTTCCCGATGTTGCCCGGGTTGATACGTACCTTGGCTACGCCGGCCTCAATGGCTTTGAGTGCATACGTGTAATTGAAGTGGATGTCTGCTACGATAGGGACGGGCGAGCCCTGGACGATGTCCGGCAACGCCGCAGCATCTTCCGGGCGTGGCACGGCAATGCGGACGATGTCCGCTCCGGCTTCAGCCAAACCGCGTATCTCGGAAAGGCATTTGTCGACATTATGCGTCTTGGACACCGTCATGGATTGCACGGAGATGGGAGCACCGCCTCCGATTTGTACGGGTCCCACCTTTACGGCTCTAGAGCGTCTGCGCGGGCGCTGCATAAAAAGGGTAAGATTGAGGGGCGCATATGCCTGGCAGGAGTTTGCGTTCCCGCCAGCCCGTTCGCGGCAAATGCCGCTAGAATTGGCAGCGCAAGCGAAGATCCGCAGGGCACTACCGGGACTGGAAAGTAGTGACAAAGCGCCAAGCCGCTTCTCTGCTCAACGCGACCCAACAAATGAGTCGACCTCGTCCAATGCGCATGTCCGCACTTTGGTATGGGCCCGCAAAGGGAGATCCCGTCAGGCGGGGCTGCAAACTATGGGAACTATATACCAAACTAACAGCCAATCCGCGCTAACATATGGGGCGGTTGTCTGAAAAATCCGCACCTACAGCCAAATGCTGGCTATCTGGAGTCCGAATCCGACAACAATCAGGCAGATTGATGCGCGTGCGATCCTGCACTATAACTTGGTCTTTCTTGACTCCTCAGGATCTCCTCCACCCCACCTAAGCCTGGTGCCGGTGCCCCCCTGTGCGGCTGATCTCCTCTGGCAAGCCGAACTTGTGCAGGGACACAACGCCAGTTATATCAAGGCCCAAACCAACTGTACTGAGGATCTCTGGCAGCATTGAACTAGCCGCTGTCTCACGCGCCGAGATCACGCACAACGCGCACGGTTCGGAACATGCGCCGCACGATCTCTTCCGGCTTGCCGTCGAATTGGTACTACTTCTCCATGTCAGCCTTCGTCGGCTGATACGTGGCCGGCTTGATCCGCACCACAGGTCGGTCTGGTTTGGCAGCGCCTTTCTTCGTTCTCATTTAGACAATCTCTGGTATCGGTGCTAAAGGCCCTCTCTTGCCCCCCAAGTCCCATTGTCATTGAATCCTTCAACAGGTCGGGTGCTCTTGTCCTTGACCAGCCTGTTGTACTAGCTCTTTGAATTGAACGGCGGATCAAGATTGATCAGGTCAACGGAGCCGTCGGGTAGCGCCAGCCTTCGTTCAGCACTTTTAAACAGTCGTCCGTCGCCGTACAGTACGCGGACATTGACCTTGCGGATTTTTCCGCAATCAAGTCTTTGAACCTGAGCTGCTTCCCTTTCCCGCTCGCAACCAGCAGTCCCATTGGCTTCTCCGTATCCAATTCCTGCGTGTTGTGACGGCCCGCAGATTCGGCTACGTAGCGGTTCAGGTGCTTCTTGTTCATTTTGTGGTACAAACTGTCATGCCCGCGCTTGAGCATTGACCAGAATGATTCCAAACTGCTCGTGTGGATCATGCCATTGACGTACTCGCCTACGCCGTGTTTCACCGTCTCGTGCCGCACTCCGATCATGCCTTTCTAGGCCGCCGCCTCGTCCGTTTACACCTCGGCGCCGCCCTCGGTACTCTCATACACGCAGCCGTGCAACGTAGCCGCGCTGGTATCCGGCACGACGGCTGCTTTGAGCTTGCCCGTTTTGCGGTCCCGCAGGCAGGCCACCGCCGTCTTGCCGACCGTCCCGCGTCCCGAACTCAGCCGCTTGCGCTCGTGCTTGTTGCATTCCTTGCCGCCCACATAGGTTTCGTTCGCTTCCACGGGACCTTGAAAGGGGAACGTACCAAGCGCGAACGCCTTGCGCAAGCGGTGCAGCAGGTGCCATGCGGATTTCTGCGTGATCCCAACTCCCTGTGGAGCTGCATGCTGGAAGTGCCCTTGATACTCATAACGATCAGCTACGCCGCGATTGCCCAGGTCTGGTATCCGAGCTTTGACCGAGACATGATCGTGTCCGTCTTCAGCGTGAACATTTTCTTTTTGGGACAATCGCGGCAGCGCTGCGTCATTTGGGGACGCTTGATTCCTGACTGGACGATATTCGAAACCGCAAAACGGACACACCGGCCCGCTCGACCAAATGTGACTGGCAAGCCAGTCCTACGCCTTTTTCTCGGTGGAGAACATGCGGACGATCTCCACGATGCTGATGCCCTTGCGGTAGTGTTTTTCCGGTGCGTTTTGAGCCATTTTGTCCCGGCTGAATGGTAGTTGTTGATGCGGGGCGCGACGGGGAAGGGAAGGTTTCAGAAATCCTGTTAGTTTGGTATATAATTCCCTTTTGAAACGTAGATGAGATTGCGCGGGCTTTGAGTCACGATTGGCCGGATAGGTGTGATGCAACACTCTCCTATGCTGGATCCAGACGCCCGCAAGTAGGGTTGAATTGCATGGATATCGGACAGACCTCTTCCTAATGCCATGACTCCTAAAGCGTGGTTTGATTACTTGCATCGGCGCTTGTTGGTCGCAGCCCGCCGTGTTCTCGATTACGTGTCTGTCGCTCTTCTCTTGGCTGTATTGGTCAGCATCCAAAATCAATCCGCGTCTGCCCAGTCACGCGCCCGCCCAGTCGGAGTCGGCTTGCAAATAAACTTCTTTCACACCGGTGGCATCAGCGTACGGTACGCGGCATTTCAGGCATCGTCTGGGTTTTCCTTCGGTAGCGCTGGCTTCACGGTCATCGGTGCAGCCTTACGGTACCGAAAAACATTCTATGAGCGAAAGCGGTGGTTGGGCTACGCATTCGGTCAAATTGGTGTGAGAAACCTGCACCTGTCGCAGAGGGACGGGTTATTTCAGATCCGAACTCCGCCGCGAGGAGAATTGGCGACGGGCGCTGGCGTTGAGTGGTGGTTCCGAGGCGTGGAAGCTAAAAAGGGGTGGGCCTTGTCGTTCGACATCGGGGGCGGTGTTTCGCGTGGTAAGCGCACGGCGGTAAGTCCGGTAGCCGGCATCGGCATACACCGCTTTTTTTGACCCTTTAAGCTGTTACGCTCGCATATGAAGATTCGTCTGCGGGATTGGTTTCTCTTGGCGCCAATGATCACGGCGGTCTTTCTTACAATCGCGTCGGCGTCCTACTAGGTTGAGCGGCTATGTAGAGGATACTACCACCTGTGAGCGAATACCCGGAGCCCATTTGCACCTCCCCGCATTGGAAGCAGGTGTAACCTTCAACGAATACGGCTTCAACAGCCTCACCCTGAGTCGCGGGCCGGTTCAATTCTGGGCAACACTTATGAGCTACGAGCCGCAGCTTTTGCAGTTCGCGCTACATACGGCATTGACCGTCAGGCTGTCGCCTCGCGTAGTTGGACTTGATTCCGTTACGGTCACAGCGGACAGGGAATCTGGCGTGGATATTGTCCAGATAAGTAGCCACAGCATCGCAATCAGGCAGATCGAGATGCTACCGGTTGGTTTGGTACACAATTCCCCAAGTTATCCCATTCGAGCATCATTAAGACATGTGACCGATCTGGGTACCGGTTCCCTGTGGCCTGTATGCAAGCCGGAAGCGTAAAACGTTTTTGTGGTGTAAACTCACGGCGCAGCCTGTGGGGCGGACCTGGACTACCTACTCGGGGGTTAAACGGAAGTTCCCCCCAAATGCCCTAATTGCGGGGTGGGCAAGGAGTGCCTGAGGGCATCCCTGGCCCCGAAATAGGTCCATTTTGTGCTGTTTTGGGGGGCGTTGCGGGTCTTTTTCCCACCTTTCGGACGCGCACATGGCGTCAGGGACAAATTTTGTGTACGTTCAAGTGTTCCCATGTATCTGGATTTGATCTTCATTAATTCTCCACGTATATTAAGTGTTTTTTAGACCAATTAAGGGATAAAACGATTGTTTGACAGCGTTGAAATCCCTAAAATGCCCGTAAAGCTTTTCATGTCTGTTCCCATGTACGTCTCCCGCATACCCAACAGAAACTCACCCCCTACCTACCTCATCCGTGAAGGCCGCCGCGTCGGCAAGAAGGTCATTAAGACCACACTCCTGAATATCACCGTGCTGCCGGAACACGTGATCGAGGACATGCGCATCCTCTTTCGCGGCGGCGTGGCCGTGGACGATCCCGAGTTTGCTCTCAAGAAGTCCCTTTACTTCAACCAGAGCACCCCGCACGGCCATGTCGCCGCGGTGCTGGGTACCATGCGCTCCTTGCGCCTGCCCGGCCTCATTGACGCGAAGGACTCCCGGCGCCGCCGCCTGGTGCTAGCGATGATTGCTGCCCGCATCATCAGCCCCAAAAGCAAGCTGGCGACCAGTGCCGCGCTGCATCATTCGTCCTGCACCGACACACTGGGAGCCGAGCTCGGTGTCGAGAAGAGTGATGAAGACGATCTCTACGATGCCATGGAATGGCTGCTTGCACGCAAGCCCGCCATTGAGCAGCGCCTGGCCCGGCGGCATCTGAGCGAGGGTTCGCTGTTGCTCTGTGACGTCACCAGCACCTACGTTGAGGGCAAAGCCTTGGACCTGGCGAAGTTTGGCTACTCCCGCGACAGAAAAAAGGGTAAGAAGCAGATTGTGCTGGGCTTGCTCTGCGATGTGGAGGGCTGCCCCGTGGGCATTGAGGTCTTTGCCGGAAACACGGGGGATCCTGACACACTCACTACGCAGATCAATAAGATCCAGCAACAGTTCGGGTTGAAGCGGGTGGTTCTGGTGGGGGATCGCGGCCTGCTGACCGAAGCCCGGATCCGCCAAGAGGTCCAACCTGCCGGCTTTGACTGGATATCCGCGCTGCGCAAGAGCGGGATCCGTAAGATCGTGGAACAGGGTCCGGTGCAGATGTCGCTCTTCGACGAACAGGACCTCGTTGAGGTGACCACCGAACTCTACCCCGGGGAGCGTATCGTCCTTTGCCGCAATCCCATCAAGGCCGAGGAATCGGCCCACAAGCGTGAAGCGTTGCTCCAGGCGACGGAGAAGGCCTTGGAAAAGATTGCTCAGGCCACGCGTCGCGAGTGTCGCCCGCTACGAAAAGAAAAAGATATTGCCTTCCGCGTCGGCAAGGTCGTCGGACGGTGGAAGATGGAAAAGCACTTCAAGCTGACCATCCATGAAGGCCACTTCCACTACGAGCGCGACGAGCTGGCAATCGCGCGCGAAGCAGCCTTGGACGGCGTGTACGCCATTCGCTCCAGCCTGCAAGAGCCCACCGCTGGGACCCTGGTCAAGGATTACAAGCGACTCTCTGCTGTAGAGTCCGCCTTCCGCAGTCTTAAGTCCGTAAACCTGCAGATCCGTCCCATTCGTCATTACAAGACCCCGCGGGTCATCAGCCATATTTTCCTGTGCATGCTGGCCTACTACGTACAGTGGCACATGAAGCGGCGCCTGGCCCCGATGCTCTTTGCAGAAGAGGACCCCGAAGGCAGGCGGGCCGCAAACCAGCAGGTGGTCCACGCTGCCGAGCGCTCCCCCGCGGCCGAGAAAAAGGCCCGTTCCAAGCGGACTGAAGCGGGCGGCCGAGCCATGAGCTTTGAGTCGCTTATGGCGCACCTGGGCACGTTGTGCAAGCACGAGGTCACCCCGCGCGTGGGCAAGGTACAGCAATCCTTTACGCTCCTTGGAAGCAAGTCAGAGAACCAAAATCGTGCCTTCCAACTGCTGGGCATCAAAGTCAAGTAGGGCCCGTTCCCAGTTGTGCCCTTACGGCGGATACGACGTTTATTAAGTTCCACAACTGTTCTGCCTAAGTGATATAGGTAGATCGAGCATACAACCTATTATAGTAATGTCCCTTGACGCCGTAGCCTTATCAAGCTACATCACACTGGGGGGAACTTCCGGTTAAAACGGGTTATTGCACGCAGCCGCTGAGCCAGCGCGCGCAACTCCAAGAATGTACATGCCGCATCTCACTTCGGACCAGCCCGGGCGCGCTACTGTCTGTCCGCAGCTAAATATGCATCAGCCGAAGATGGTGGCGTGAGAACAGGCACATCGTGGGGTTAAGACGTTGGAGCCAGCGGTAAAGGTCATCTGCTACTGAATTAGTGCGGGCGATACCGACTTCAGATGGGAGGCTCGAGGCATCGGATTGGAGACTTGGGGCGGCGCCCTCTTACGGTTCTCGTAACTGGCGCGATGCTTGTCGCCACGGCTATAGCTGGCGTTTACGTCTTGGTGCCGGCCGAGGGTGGCAACATACTGGCTGAGGCGGCCGGTGAAACGATCACAGAAGAAGCGTTCAGGCAAGAGTATCGCCAGTATCTGCTTACAAGCGGTGTGCCGGACAGGCCAGCCCTACGTCTGGCCTTCCTGAGCGATATGATTGGCGCGCGCCTCCAGATTACGGAGGCGGTGCAGGAGGGGATACGCCGGACATCGGGCTACCAGGACCGTCAAGAGGTGGTAGCACGCAAGCTACTGGTGGATGCATTTGTACAAAGGACTGTGCTGGACACACTGCGAGTGGCCGAAACAAACGTGCGTGAAATGTTCGTCCGTGCGCAATCCGAGGTCACGGCGCGGCACCTTATTGCGAGAACGAAGGCTGAGGCCGACACGCTGCGCGCGCGGCTTGGCCGCGGAGAAACGTTCAAATTCCTGGCACAAGAAGTGTTCAAGGATTCGGTGCTCAAGGCCAATGGCGGCCTGCTGCCTGCCTTTACCTTCGATGAGATGGACGCCGCATTTGAGGATGCTGCCTTTTCACTGCCTTTGGGCATGGTATCCGATCCGGTAAGGACCGCGCAGGGCTTTTCTATCATTCGCGTGGAGGATCGGTTCACGAAGCACTCATCACTGAGCAGGAGTATGTCGAGAAACGTCCGCACTTCGAGGCGTATGTGCTTGTGCGCAAGCGCGCCGATGCCCGGCGGTCACTGGTTCAGCAGGTTGAGCAGGAGAGCGCGATGGTGTTGCTCGAGCCCGGTGCCCAAGCTTTGCTGAGTCAGATCAGTGGGGCCCACATAGCGTAGCGCGGCGAAGAGCAGGATGTACTATTGGCCATGCCGCTCTTGCAATTCGGGGTGCAAGGCCAACTGTGGACGGTGGGGGACTTTCGGGAGCGCTCGCGAGGCCTATGTCATGGCAAAGGATCGCGACAACCTGCGTTTTCGTGCCTCGGAGGACTTTAATGCCATCATCCGCGAGGAGGCGGCACGCACTCGCGCAACCGTTGTGGAAACCCGGGCGCAACTCGCCGCTTATGCCAAGGATGGCATCATTGGATCTGATCTGATGCTTGAGCATCTGCATCCCAACCTGCAAGGGTATTTCATCAGCGCAGACGCCTTCTACGATGCTCTCTACGCGCACCGGCCGCTTGCAAGCTCACCGGGCTACATTTCCAGGTCGGTGGCGCGTCAGGAGGTGCTCTACACGGCCGTGGATTCCCTGTTCGGAGCGTTGCGTGTACGCCAGCTAATGAGCTCATGGCCGATTGAGCCGCCTGGAATGCCGGGGCCGCCGATGGATACCACTCGTGCCCGCAGCGCCGAGGAGGGCATCGCGCTGGAGTATTTCCACCGTCGCCTCGGGTGGTACGAAGCCACCGACAGCTTGCGTTCGCTGTACGAGTCGCGGGGCGACCTGCACAAGGCGCTACGTTCGACCCTTGCCATAGTACAGCAGTACCCGTACCTGGGCCAGCCATACGCGCTGGCAGCGGATATCCTGTTGCGGCAGCGGCGGAATCCAGAGGCACTAGTATATTATGAGGCCGCCAATGAGTTGGAGCCCACGGCCCAGGTACACTATATGATGGGAATGATTCACGTGGCTGCGGGCCAACTTGAAGAAGCACTGGTGCACCTGGAGCTGGCCACCGACATGGAGCCGCGCAACACGGGGTACTTGCTGCAGCTAACTCAGGCATACCTTGTTGCTGGCCAGTTGGAGGATGCTCAGTCGTCGGTCAGGCAGCTGCTTGGCGTGGTACCTGATCATCGGCAAGGGCTTCGACTCTATCAGCTCATAAAGCAGCAGGGAGGCTAAGCGTACTTGAGGCGCCGCCAGGCTCGGCTAGGGTTTACTGAGACCGCCGGACCAGGAACAGGCTACTATCGTACCATCCGCAACGAGCCCGGAAGATTCAGCAATATGAGAGCCATCAGATATACGGCGTGGGATCCGGCCGGGCACGAACAGTATGGGTCGGCCTTCGAGCGCCTTCTGGATCTTTTCCAGCAGCTGCTGCAATACACTGCGGGCGACGCTGGTGAGGCCTTACGCTGGCTTACGCAACTCGACAAAGAGTACGAGCTTACCGACGACGAGATGGGGATCGGTGATTTTATTGAGGAGCTCAAGCGCCAGGGGTACCTCAAGGAAAAGAAACCGGGTGTCCTAGCGATCACAGCGCGAACGGAGCAGGCGATCCGTCAGCGCTCACTGGAGGAGATCTTTCGGCAGTTGCGCAAGAGCGGGCGCGGCACGCACAGGACGCCGTATGCGGGGGCGGGCGATGAGCGACTCCCGGAAACCCGATCCTGGCAGTTTGGCGATGACCCGCACCTGCTCGATATCACGGGTACCCTATCGAACTCCTATCGAAGAGCCGGCATCAGGAATTGGAACCTGGCTGAAGAAGACTACGAGATCTACGAGACGGACCATACTACGCACCAGGCGACAGTGCTCATGATAGACCTGTCACACTCAATGGTCCTGTACGGGGAGGATCGTATCACGCCAGCGCGCAAGACCGCGATGGCACTCGCGGAGCTGATCCTTCGACGCTACCGGCATGATACTCTGGATATCGTAGCATTTGGGAATGATGCGTGGGAAGTGTCCATCAAGGACCTTCCATATCTGCAGGTGGGCCCGTACTACACAAATACGCGGGCGGGTCTGCAACGAGCGCGGGATATCCTGCAGCGCAGGCGCAATCGGAACCGCCAGATCTTCATGATCACCGATGGTAAGCCAAGCTGTCACATAGAAAACGGGCGTATGTACCGGAATGCATTTGGGCTGGACAGAAAGATTGTCAACAAGGTCTTGGACGAGGCCGTGATATGCAGACGCGAGGGCATCACCATCACGACGTTCTTGATAGCGCGTGATCCGTATCTGCAGAGTTTTGCCCGTGATCTCACTGAAGCCAACCAGGGGCGCGCCTACTATGCCAGCTTGGAGCGGCTCGGCGAGTTTGTTTTTGAGGATTTTGTGCGTAGCAGGCGCAAGCGCTTGCGGTAGGTATCGCCGCAAGTACCGGAGCCTGGTCGCCGAATTGTGGAAGGCGCTTGTAGCTCGCTGTCCTTTGTACGCTTTGCCCGTTCGCTTCATGGCTCTGCCCTTTATTCCAAGAAAGCGTTTTGGGCAGCACTTCCTGGTCGATCCGAACCTTGCGGCGAAGATTGTAGGCACACTCGCGGCGCCGCCCGATGCACCCGTGGTAGAAATAGGGCCGGGAACCGGGGCGCTGACCAAGTTTCTCTTACAGCGCTACAAGGATTTCACGGCAGTAGAGGTTGACGAGCGCGCCGTCGCATACCTTGAAGCAGCATACGAGAGCTTATGTGTCAGCCATGGTGACATCCTGGCACTGGATTGGGCGGCGCTATCAACAGCCAAGGGTGGACGGCTGCACGTCATTGGCAACCTGCCTTACAACATCACAAGTCCGATCCTCTTTGCGCTATTGCGGCACAGGCAAGCATTGTCGCAGGCGGTGCTTATGATGCAGCGCGAGGTTGCGCAGCGTATAGTGGCAAAGCCCAAAACCAAGCAGTATGGCATTCCCAGTGTGCTGGCTCAGCTTTACGCCTCGGTGAAGTTACTTTTTAGGGTTCCGCAAAGCGTGTTCGTGCCCAAACCGGCCGTGGAAAGTGCTATTATCCGCCTGCGATTTGACAAGGCGGAAGTGCACAACATTGACCATGAGCTGTTACGCTCGATAGTACGTGCCGCCTTTGGGCAGCGGCGAAAGGTGCTTCGCAACAGCCTGTACTACTGGACCCGTGGCAAGGGCATAGCGCTGCCCGATGATTGGGGATGTCTGCGCGCCGAAGACATTGCTCCGGAAGGCTTTGTGGCGTTGGCGCGTCACATACAAGCGGCGCTCCCCGGACGTTCCGCTACGTTGTCATAGGTCACGAATCCTGGTAGCATGACGAGCAACTCACCGTCTACTTCGCCGCTGGCCGGCCCGCCAACAGAGTTTGAGGGCTCCTTTGTTGGCGATCTCGGGGACCTTATTGACGCGGGGCGGCTGAGCGCCGCGTTTGCGCGTGTGGACGGCCTGCACCATGCCGATCTGGCGCGCGTCATAAGCAACCTGCCCAGGGCGAATGCGGAGAGGCTCTTTGTCGTACTCGACGCCCCGTTGGCAGCGCAAGTACTGGCTGAGCTTGACGATGCCCTGAGCGAAGATCTGCTGGAGGATGTAGGTCCTGAGCGTCTGAAACGCCTTTTGAATGCGCTTGACTCAGATGACGCTGCAGATGTCATGGCGCGTCTGCCGGAGGAAATGGTGCAGCGCGTTTTGCCTTTGCTGGAGGCGGCCGAGGCCATTGAGGGCTTGATGGCCTACCACGAGGAGACGGCGGGCGGGATCATGGCAAAGGAGCTTGTTGCCGTACCGCCGGACTGGACGGTGTCGCAGGCCACCGAAGAGGTACGCCGCAACAGAAAAACTGTCGAAGAGCTGTACGTAATCTTTGTCGTGGACGATGGTGGCCGCCTCAAGGGGTTCGTGTCGATAAAGCGGTTGCTGCTCTCGCCGTCCGATGCGCGTATTGGCGACGTGATGAATGAGGATGTCCTGTCGGTGACCACGGATATCGATCAGGAAGAGGTCGTACGCATCATGGAGCGCTATGACCTGACTTCGTTGGCGGTAGTAGATGACGGACATCGTCTCGTAGGCCGTGTGACGATTGATGACGCCATTGACGTTATTCGCGAGGAAGCGGAAGAGGACTACCAGCGCCTGAGCGGCATCACAGGAGACGAAGAGCCTTCGGATACGGTAGGCCGAATTACCCGTGGCCGGCTTCCGTGGTTGCTGCTGGGCATGGTGGGCGCGGCCTTGGCCGGCAGCGTGATAGGCGCCTTCGAAGAAACGATTCGGCGGGTATCTATCTTGGCGGCCTTTATCCCTGTGGTGATGGCGATGGCTGGAAATGCTGGCATTCAGAGCTCGGCAATTGTGGTGCAAGGATTGGCTTCCGGCGATTTATGGTCAACGAATATCATGAGACGCTTGGGGAAAGAGGTCTTGGTAGCGGTTATCAACGGAGTTGCGCTGGCCCTCGCCATTATGGCCGTGGTCGTTCTGATCTTTGTGGCGGCTGCAGACCTTTTGCCGGAATCTAGCGTGGGCCAGCCTGTGCGGCTGGCCATAACTGCGGGGCTGTCGCTGTTCATCGTGATTCTGATTGCCGCGGCAATCGGCACAACGATTCCGCTGTTGCTAGACCGCGTTGGCATAGACCCGGCACTAGCAACAGGTCCCTTTATCACTACGAGTAACGACATCATCGGTCTCGTGGTGTTCTTTGTTCTGGCCACGACGCTGTACCTGCCGTTCTTGTAAGACGGTCAGAGATGAAATACGCAGTCGCTGGTCAGTCTACGCCCCTTGGCAGGTCTGAAGTTTACCGGTTCACGATGATGTCTTGGGATTTATGCACGATAGCGGTGAAGTACGTGAATCATGTGCTCTCGGTATAGAACGATGCTTCCACCAAAAACCAGTTTGTGCGGACTGGTCTGGTCCTTAGTCAGCGTACTAAACAGGTAGGCCTCTTCTTCCTCACGACTGGTCTCGCAGAGTTGCGCAGCCCAAAATGAATCCCCCAAGCAATATGCCAGCGGTGAGGTTACTTTGCTCGCACGCCACGGACCCAAAGGTGTTTCCAGACCGAGGATCGCACGATGCCTAGTTTAGGAAGGGGAGTAAGCACTCTACAGGCGGGTTGCTATTGAGCTGACGCGAGGCCAGCAGGCGTATCCGGATTCTTGAGGCGGTGCATCCGAACTGTCTCCACCCCAAGCTCGGAATCGTGGAGCAGGAGCACGTAGTCGGCGCCGAATTCCCAGACGCTGCCTGGGAGCTGGACCAAGTGGCAAATGAACTCGCCGTCAGCGCCAAAGGAGAGCCATCCACGATCTTCTCGGGGCCGGTCGTATAGGCGGACCCAGATCCGGCCGTCGCGGCCGATCACGACACTCGACATAGCCGGAAAGACTTCAGCCACGGGGCGGTCCCGGCTAATTCTAGCGTTGTCATTCTGCCCCAAGTCCGATGATCCCCCTTGGGTGCGGCGCTCCACGTAATCCTCGCGCCAGGCGCGTACGTCCGCGCTGGTGACCTCGCGATCCGGTTCGACCCAGCGGATGATCGTCCGCAAGTTGAATTCATCGTCCAGCACCCGGACCTCCGGTTCGTTGCCGTGTGCCAGCACGATGGTTGAACCTCGCGCGTCAACTTCCGCGAGCGACTGGAATAGTGGGTACAGCCAGAAGTCCGGGTCTTCCTTGACCGTGCCGCTGGTACGGTCAGGAATCCTGGCGAGACTGCCGACAAGCTCGCCGCTGGGATCGTGGACTTCCACTATCAAGGTGTCTGGAACTGAGAAATTCTCGCGCGCCACCCAATCCGATCTCGCATTCACCGTGTATCCGTTGTCGAGCACGCCTCCAGCATGGGACGGATTCAGATACGCCGGACTGAGACTCACGCGCCGCACGAATTGGCCCTGGGCCGTGAATACATTGTAGCGCCATGGGCGGTAGTCGCCCACCCACAGGGTGTCGCCTGCGGTAATCCACAGGATGAAGGGATTCAAAAACTCACCGGGCCCCTCGCCGCTACTGCCCATTGACAGTAGGTGCCGGCCGGTCTCGTCGAAGATGCGGACCTCGGCGGTCCGGCGGTCGACCGCCACGACGGATCCGTCGGACAACCGGCCCATGCCCCGAATCAGGGTGAACCATTGGTTGTCGTCTTCCTCGTCCTCGCCGATGATCAGGACAGGCTCTTCGCTGATCGTGCAGGTCGCGTCCGAGCTTGCGGGGTCGCTCTTGACGATCTGCACGCCGAGGCTGTCGATGGCAATGGATTCAAATGGCGCTTGATGGGCGCAGGCGCTGAGAAGCAAGACAAATGCGATGACAAAGCTTCTCGGGTGGCGATCGGGTGTGGGCATTTTGCTCTTTAACTGTGGAAGGGCCGAATCGAGGGGCCGACTTTGCAAGCCGCACCCCCCCCAGCCGCAACGAGGCAGCCGCCGCGCGGTGAAGGTCTCTTATGGCGAATCTGGCCAACCCTGCGCCAAACAATATACGTTTTTCTAGCACCAAAACGCTTGCGATGGCCGAATTACGGCCCCGTTCCACGCCCGCAGGGCTGGTTCCGGCAAAGCCGAAATAGAGAAACGACAACAGGAAAACCGCGCACAAGGATATCTGCTGCACATATTTCCTTGTGTGGTACATCCCGGCACCCTGCTGTGTACTCTGATGAAAACGCCAAGGTAATCAGACTATATAAGTCCCTTTTTTGGGCAGGGCCAGCGTAGCAGCTCTGCGGTGTGCTCAGGCGCTCTATTTTGCCGCAGGACAGGAGGTGTGTCGCCTATAGCTCGCTGGGAACAGCCTCCTGCAGGGCCCGCTCATCGTTGTACTTGGACGGACACTTCATCAGGATATTTTCGGCGATGAACATGCCGTCCTTCATGTGGCCTTCCACGACCAGCTTTTCGGCATCCTCGAAGCTGGCGGGCTTGGTATTCGCGTACTGCACTTGCTTCACCTCACCTTGTGCATCCTTCATGTAAAAGGTGAACAGATTCTCGGCGGCATCGTAGTCCGCTTGGTCTTGCTGTACCCAATTGCCTACCACATGGGCGCGCGAGCCCGTCTCGCCAGCCTCAGCAAAGTCCATGTACCCCCCTACCTGCCGCCCAAAGCTGAATAGAAGCAGGGACGAAAACCCTACGATCGCGATCAGTCCGATGATGGTCTTTGTCTTCATAAGATCAGGTGGAGTATGAGCTATGCAGACGCTGAATCCGCAGGCGAAGGTTCCGCCAATGCTTTTTCCAAGCGATTGAGCTTGCGATCCAAGGCGTAGATGTAGACGATGAAGCCGGCCCAGATGATGAGCACTACGGCGAGGACCACGAAGAGTTTGTCGTTGGAAAGCATGACCTCGTCCAAGGCCTGCTGGGCCAAAGCCCCTACGCTGGTGGCAAGATTAGGCATGGTCACATCTCCGGCAGATGCCGGCTTTCGAGCTTTTCTTCAATGCGCTGTGCACGAACACGCTGGTTGTAGAGCAGCCATCCGACCCCAATGAACCCAACTACTGCAGGGTAGAATACCAAACGCATCAGTGGATGCGTGATTTCACTGAAGGCGGGATTGCCCTCTGCGCCGGGGTGCAGACTGTCCATTTGCCGGGGCAAAACATACAGCAGGAATGGTACCGTAACAAAAGCGAACACGTTGTATACAGCCGAGATCCGCGCACGTTTCGCAGAGTCATCCAGCGCCCTGCGAAGCGCGAAATAGGCCCCATAAATCAGGACTTGCACGGCAGCCATCGACTGCTTAGGGTCGAAGTTCCACCAGATGTTTGTGCCTTCATACCAGGTATAGTGCGCCCAGTAACTACCGGTAGCCAGGCCGAGCACTCCGAATACGATAGCGACCTGGGCCGCAATACACGCACGTATGTCGCGGACAAGGCCACCTGACTGCAGGAATCGAAGCGAGTGCCATGCGGAGAGTGCGGTCAGCGCCATCATCGAAAACCACAGAGGCACATGAAAATAGAGGTTGCGTGCCGTGTGCTCCAAGATGTTGATCCGGGGGATATTGAATCCAAAGCCACCAAAGGAAAAGGCTGCCAGGAGCACTGCTGTCATCCAGAGGACAATCAGCAGCCGAATCCACCGGTAGCGGGTCTGAGCGAAGTTGCGTGGTATTCTACTCATTTGCGTTTGGTTGGGCGCCATGGGCACCGGGCTTATGGCGCGCCGGGTGCCTAGTCGTGCCATACGTAGTCGAATAGTAGCACAGAGGCCGATATCACAACGCCTGCGAATCCGGTCATGGCAGCCAGCGAGTTGGCCGCCGCGTCCCAGGCACCTGCCGCAGAACCCACCAGGCTAATGTGTGTGGCTTCGACCGCCGACAAGAGCAGCGGCATAAGGAGTGGAAACAACAGCATTGGCAGCAAGGGTCCACTGCGTGAGGTGCGCGCGATGATAGCTGCCAAAAGCGTTGTCGCGCCCGAGAGTCCAAGCGTTCCAACAATCAGCGTCACGATCAACAATCCTGCGTGTGCCACGTCTATGCTCAAGAGCACCAAGAAGGCCACGATCAGTACCCCGTTCACTGCTAACACGGAAAGAAAACTGAATACCAGCTTTCCTGCGTAGACCATGCTGCTGGTGGTGTTTAGGCGTAGGAGCAGCACGGTACCGCGTTCCTCTTCCGCTACAAAGGCCCGACCGAGCCCAAGGGCGGCGGCAAACAGTATCACGATCCATAGCAGGCCAGACTGTACGCGTGCATCAACACCGTCCGCTCCCGCGGCAAGGACCACGACCAAAAGGGCACTTAGAACAAATACCAGGAGCGCATTCAGCACGTAGCGGCTCCGCAATTCAAGCTGCAGGTCCTTGCGCAGAATTGCCCAGGTGCCGCGGAGCCAGTGCTTCATGGAATTCTCAGGCATTGCGGATGCGCTGCCGCGCAAGCTCTTCAGCGGAAACCAAGCCCGGCGGCCGGGGCAAGAACACGGGCTTGTCGGTATTAGGGCGGGCAAAGTCACCGACGAAGCTAATCTCAGTTTCCAGGTCATAGCCGGTCCTATCTTGCACCACGCCTCTTACAAAGGCAATAAGCGCCTGCAGGTCAGCCGCACGTCCATCACCCGTGTTGATCATGATGTTGGCGTGGCGGTGAGTAATCACGATGCCTCCAATGCTTGCGCCCTTGAGTCCGCATTCATCGATCAGGCGGCCCGCCCCAATGCCTTGGATCTTTTTGAAGATGGACCCCACGCTGGGCTCGGTATCGAGGGGCGGGTGGCGCTGCACCCGCCACGCGAGGTTTGCCTGCATAATAGTGTGCATGCGCCCTGGATCGTCCGGCGCTAACTGGAACGTAGCGGACAGAACCACGTCGTCGCGAATGTGAAGGATGGAATAGTCATAGCCAAAGTCAAAATAATCGGCACCAACTGTTTGGCGCTCATTCTCTTCCGTAAGGATGTCGGCCGACAGGAGCACCTCTTCAATAAACATCGTCCGCTCGCGCGCGGGCGGAGGTGACAGAAAATGCAGGTTCTGCCAGAGCGCGCCTCCCACAGTGGATGGGATGCCAACGTAGTGCTCAAGCCCGGAAAGTCCATGTGCAACAGCGTGCTCGATGACATCCGGGAACATGATGGCTCCACTGGCGACGCGCATGCGGCACTCTGGAGTAGAAAGGAAGGTGCCCTGAGCGCAGTTGCGGATGACCAACCCACGGAAACCCTTATCTCCAATCACCACGTTTGCGCCGCAGCCTAGAAGAAAGTGCGGCACCTCCACCTGTCGTGCAATTCGGATGGCTTGCTCTAATTCGACTTCCGTAGAGGCCTCATAGAAGAGGTCCGAAGGCCCACCAATCTTGAAAGTGGTGTAGGGGGCAAGGGGCACATCCCGGCGTACGCGACCAGCTCCCAGCGCCTTATCGAGGCTCCGTACGACAAGGTGCTCACGGGGCATAGGGCGCTGGGCTTGAATCAAAAGTCGAGACCATGCGTCAAACGCGCTTCTATTAACGATAGTCTACTAAAGAGGAAGGTGTAAACACGATGAACAAACAGTACCCCAACATCACGCGCCTTGTAACCCGGATAGCAATCGGTGCAGGCGCCTTTCTGGTTTTCTCGGCGATGGCAGCCGGATGCATGACCACTACGATTACGTCGGGCGGGGCCGGTGTCCGATACAGCCCATTTGGCGGCACGGACGTCAGCAAGACTTATGGCGAGGGACTGCAGCTGCATGCTCCCTGGGTGGATGTCATAAAGTATGACGTGCGTGTACAGGAAAAGCTTGAGAATATGGAAGCACTGTCTTCGAACGGGTTATCCATCGGCACGGATGTCTCGGTTCGGTGGCGGCCTGAGGCTTCGACCCTGCCAAGGCTGCATCAAACCTACGGCATTGAATACTATCGCAAGCTCATACAGCCCGAACTTCGGAGCGCGGTACGCGAGGTGATAGGGCAGTTTACGCCGGACGAGCTGTATTCCTCCAAGCGCACCCAACTGCAGGACAGTATCTACTCACGCGTGAGCCGAAGTGTGGAGGCTGACTTTGTGCTCATTGAGGCCATCCTGATTCGCGATGTTCGCCTTCCGGAGCAGATCAAGGTGGCGATCGAGGAGAAGCTCAAGGAGGAGCAGGACGCCGAGCGCTACGAGTTCACCATTCGGAAGGAGCGGCTGGAGGCCCAGCGTAAGCAGATTGAAGCCGAAGGCCAAGCAACCTATCAGCGCATCATCACTGCCAGCCTGACTTCCCAGTTTCTGCGTTATAAGGGTATTGAGGCCACGCAGGACTTGGCCAAATCCCCCAACACCAAGATGGTGATCGTCGGCAGCGGCCCGGATGGGCTACCGCTGATTCTGGGTGGGCAGTAGATAAGGATACCGCGCTCTGGTGCGCCCCTGTATTACTCCAGAGCGACTCGAAGGCATACCCGTTGTATGCCCGGCCGGTCAGCCTGTCGAGCACGGCAACGGGGCTCCGCGTTCAATTGGCCATTGCACAGCCATGATACAGCGACGTATTTCCGCTATCGTAGCCATTGTCCTGGTGATCTGCCCCGTTGCTTATGGACAAAGAGTCGTCAGCGGTACAGTGACAGACGCCAACACGGGCGAGGCGCTACCCGGCGTGACGGTGTCAATAGAGGGCACAAGCGAAGGCACAATCACGGACCTCGAGGGCAAGTATTCCATCAGCCTTCCTTCCAACGAGGCCGCTCTGGTGTTCCGGTTTGTTGGATACCGCTCGCAGACGCTGCAGCCGGAGCCTGGGGCAAGCACGCTTAGTGTCAGGCTCAGAGAGAGTGTTTTGGGGCTGGACGAAATAGTCGTTGTGGGCACGAGGCGCCTGCCCCGCTTAGTGAAGGATTCCGTAGTCCCGGTGGATGTCCTGGGTCCGAGTGACTTTTCCAACGCGGCGACCACAGATATGGATGACATTCTCCGCACGCATGTCCCCTCGTATAACGTTCGCAAGAGCGGTGGTGATGAGGCTGCGCTGGTGCGCCCAGCGACCCTGCGAGGGCTTCCAACCGACAACATCGTTGTCCTCGTCAATGGCAAGCGACGACACCGGTCCAGCTCAATTGCGCTTAGCGGAAGTGCATTGAACAAGGGTGCCCAAGGCCCCGACCTGAATACGATTCCGAGTATCGCGGTCAAGCAGGTGGAAATTCTGCGAGACGGGGCCTCTGCCCAATACGGCGCTGATGCTGTCGCAGGCGTATTCAACCTCCAACTTCGTGATTCTCCCCATGGGGTGTTGATAAAGATGCAGGGTGGGCAGTATACGGAGGGGGACGGCCGGTATGGGCACATTGGTGCTAACGTTGGGCTGCACCTGACCCAGCACGGCTACATCAGCCTGAGCCTGGAGGGTCGAGACGTAGGGCCAACCGTGCGGAGTGCCCAGCGGAGTGACGCGGCGATCCTGGCCTCAAGAGGCTACCCGGTAAAGAACCCTGCCCACATTTGGGGAAGCCCTGAAGTTCACGATTCGTGGACCGGGTTTGCCAATGCCGGCTTACTTATTGGTAGCAACATGCGTGCCTATGCATTTGGCGGGTACGCGCAGCGCACAGCGGAGTATGGGTTTTACTTCAGATCACCAGGAACGTCGACTGCACGCGGAAGCGTGTTTCGGTTTGGCAGCGGCGAATCTGCCACGCGTGCCGTAATAGACCTGAATCAAGGCGACGACGTCAACTGCGCCGACCTGAAAGAGCTGCCAAGCCTGGAGGCAGACAACGCGGACGTGCAGACCTTCATTGCGGAATTCCGGGGGAAGTGCTTTCTGTTTAACGAGCTGTTTCCTGGGGGCTTTACTCCTCGCTTCGGGTCCGACATGACGGATTGGAGCATGGTGGCCGGCTTTGAAGGGGGTCCTGACATCGGGCTGAAGTGGGATGCAAGCATCAGCATCGGGCGCAGTGTCCAGGATTATTACATCTACAACACCATCAATGCATCTTACGGCCCTGATACCCCGACGTCGTTCAAGCCGCGTGGGTACTTGCAGCAGGAGGTTGAGGCGTCCGTTGCTATGAGTTACCCTGTTGCCGTCGGCGTCCTTGCGTCGCCACTGCATGTGGCATGGGGTATCACTTGGCGCAACGAGACCTTTGAAAGCAGGCCGGGCAACCTGGAGTCGTACAATGCGGGGCCATATGCCGTTCAGGGTTTCAGCGTCGGCTCAAACGGATACCAAGGACTCAACCCGGCCTTTGCTGGCCGATGGAGTCGGCCGAATCTGGCCTTGTATGTGGATGTTGAAGCGGATTTGTCATCCAGATGGGTGGTCGACGTAGCGGCCCGCTATGAGAACTACTACGAGCACTTTGGCAGCACGTTGACTGGTAAGGTGGCTGGACTCTACAGAGCTACGGATCGGACCTCGTTGCGCGGCACGGTCAGTACGGGCTTCCGTGCACCCACGCCTGGCCAGGCAAACCTCAACGTGTTCCAGACAACGGGATTTTCGCCGGAAAAAGGGCTTATTGAGGTGGGACAGCTTCCTTCCACCCATCCCATCGCCATGGGTCTGGGGGGCAAGGAGCTGACCGAAGAAATGGCACGAAGCATTTCGCTGGGCACGATCCTGGAGCTTTCGGAGGACTGGACCTTGACCGTGGACTACTTCGATATCGCATTCAGGGACCGGATCGCGGTAACGGGCAATATTCCGATGACTGACGAGATGGTAGCGATCATGGACAAGGCCAACCTCTTGGGTGGTGTCCAGAATATCCGGGAGATACGGTTTTATTCCAATGACTTTGACACGCGCACGCGTGGCACGGACCTGGTGCTGGCATGGCAACGCGATTGGCTAAGCGGCGAGTCATCCAGCGCAAGTCTGGCATGGAACTGGACGGAGCTCGACTTGGTGGACTTCGCGCAGCCGCGCCAGATCGACAGGTTCTTGGACATGCCGCTACGGCAACCCGTCACGCTTACCCAGTTGACGCCGGCACGGCAGATTGAGATGCTGACGCTCAACCCAAAACACCGTATGGTCCTTTCGGGCCGGCACCGGATAGGTCCTGTGCACTGGATGGTGCGGCTTAACTACTACTCCAGCTTCCAGATCTGCACTTTTGGCAATACGCTCTGCATGCTGGATAGCGGCGAGAGCGCGCTTGACACGTACGACGGCGTGGTAATCGCAGCCGGAGAGCTGGGCTACGCCATTCGTAGGGACTATCGCATTGCGATCGGGGTTAACAACATCTTCGATTCGGTGCCGATGTCCGACTCTGCCGAAACGAGCCGCACCGGGGTTTTGCACCCGAGGGGATTGCCGTGGGACTATAATGGTAGGTCGCTGTATTTGCGTTTGACCGCCGACATGTTCTAGGAAGCTCTGCTCTCATCTGCCTGAAGCGCAGTAGTAGCGTTTGCACGCCGCAGGATACAGAGCGCTGCAGCCAGCCGGAAATAGGCGTACCTGACCCGGGCACTTTACGTGTTCGACTACGGATCATGTGCGCCACCTCGCGTAACCAGCGGATGGATTAGGCTGCGTCGCGGAGTGCCGCGTAGCGCGCGCTGCGTATGGCCAACTGGGCGCACACGCGTATTGAAGTTGACCAGCTGCGAGTGCGACTGGTTCTATGCAGGGTCTAAGTACCCAATCCGCGTGGTCAAGCGCCGGCGAAGTACTGCAAGATGTGGCTTCGAGGCTTGGCGTAGACGAAGTACGCCGGACAGACCTGCACCGTGTGCGGTGTCACTGTCTAGTGCTGTACATCTATGTATCACTGGCATTGCCAGATGGAAGTGAATTGGCACCGCGCCCATCACGACTGGGGCAGTGCACTCGTAGTCCCAATCCTCCTAGTCACGGAACCAGAGGCACTCACGTTCCAAATGAGAAGCGAAATTGCCACGGCTCCAATCGCCTCGCCCTTTCTTGCCCGCTACGATCGCGAAGAACAGAATGTCCTTGGTTAAGTTAAGAGTGTGCGAAAACGCGAGAGATACGCTCCAAGCGCAACGGTGGCGATGCAATTTGGGCCAAGAATAGACGCGCTGAACGTATTATTGCATCAAGCTGATTGGGTAGTAAACAGGTCCGAGATGTAAAACAAGTAGGACGGGCTGGCACGGCGAGCTGAGAATCGGGCCTGGGGCCGACAGAGCCTTCGACGCTGCAAATGTGATTCCTACGCCTTAGCTTGCCTGTACGGGTTACGCTGGACACGGGAGTCCAGGGGTGGGCTGCCGCTCACGACCGCAGGCACATAACACTTCACTTACCGAAAAACTTATGAAAACCAAGCTACTGCAGGCAGTCGCATGCCTGCTCTTTCTTCCGTGCCTTGCATTTGGGCAGGGCACGATCATCTCGGGCAGCATTATCGATGAGGACGGCGAAGCGCTAATCGGCGCAAACGTCATAATCGAGGGGCTGCTGCTGGGTGGATCTACGGATCTGGACGGGAATTACTCGTTTCAAGTCCCTGCAGCCAACATCGGGCAGACGGTCGATATTTCTGTCAAGTACATAGGTTACAGCCCACTGGCGGTTACCATCACTTTGGCAGAGGGCCCAATGACGCAGGACTTTGTGCTGAGCCTCGACCGAATGAATCTTGATGAAGTGGTGGTCACGGGTGTCGCGGAGGAAACGCCCAGAAAGAAACTGGCCTTCACGGTCTCGGAGGTCAGCCAGGAAGAGCTAACCATTGCGGCCGGATCCAGCCCTATTTCCAACCTTCAGGGTAAGGTGGCAGGCGTACGGGTCCAAGCATCAAGTGGAACGCCCGGCGATGCGATCTCTGTGCGCCTTCGTGGCTCTACCAGTCTTACAGGAGGCAGCGCCCCGTTGTACATCATTGATGGCGTGGTGCTGGGTGCGAACCAGGTTGACATAGACGCACTCGATATCGAGAGCATGGAAATCGTCAAAGGCGCAGCCGCCTCGTCATTTTATGGCTCGCGCGCGCACAATGGCGTAATCAACATCACCACGCAGCGCGGCAGCAACATTCCGCTGAACCAGACGCGTGTGGTGGTTCGCAACGAGTATGGCGTCAACAGCCTTGGAGGGAATCTGGTTACTAACCGTTCGCATCACTACGCGACCGATGGCTCGGGCAACTTTCTCGATTCCGACGGCGAAAAGAATACTTGCGCTTCTTGTCTACCGAGCGGGTACGGCCCTGGTGCAGCCCTTGACAGGAATGCGAATGGCGAATCATTCTACCACACGGCGTATCAAGGGACACTGTACGACGCTTTCGAGACGTTCTTCGACCCCGGCAATACGTACATCAACTACGTCGGCATTAGCCAGAACAGCTCCAAAACCAACTTCCTGGCGTCATTTACGAATACTGCCGAGCAGGGTGCCATAAAGGGGCTGAATGGGCTCAAGCGCAAGAGCTTCCGCGTGAATCTCGATCACAGGGTGCGCCGCAACTTAACATTCTCCGCATCGGGGTTTTACTCCCAGTCAACAAATGACGCCGTTACTTCGGGGCTTGCTTCTGACGTGGCCGTCAATCCGTTCTTTGGCCTGATGTTTACCAACCCTTTGGTGAACCTTGAGGCACGGGACGATGCCGGGGAGCTGGTCGTACAGGCGGATCCGCTTGCAGTAGAGGAGAATCCGATCTATACCATTGAGAACGCCGATCTTGGCCAGGAGCGCTCGCGTATCCTGGGTAACTTCCGGGTTCAGTACAGGCCGCGGACCTGGATGGATGTTCAGGGCAATTTCGCCTACGACAGGTCGGACCGGGACGAAAAGGAATTCTACGACATTGGGTTCAAGACCATAGACTCTTCGGCGCTCAACGATGGTCGCATCGAGCGCCGAAACTCAACTAGTGAAGCGCTGAATGCCGACGCGACCATTTCGGTGCGCAGGGCTTTTGGTCCGGTGGCGACCCGCGTGCAGTTCAAGGCACAAGTTGAAGACTTCCAGTCGTTTACCGAATTCATCATCGGCACCGATCTTACCACAAAAGGCATCTCTGATCTTTCCAACGTTGAGACCGAGGGAGAAAAGCAAGTTGGAACCGGCGCGTCAACGGTCAGGTCTGAAGGCTACTACGCCACCGTTGGTGTCGACTACCTGGACCGTTACATCGTCGATATCTTTGGCCGCAGGGACGGAAGTTCTCTTTTTGGTGCTGAGGAGCGTTGGCAGACGTATTACCGTGCCAGTGGGGCGTGGCGCGTTTCGGAAGAGGAATTCTGGGGTGATGGCAACCCGATAACGGAGTTTAAGCTGCGCAGCTCTATTGGCACCGCCGGTGGGCGCCCGGGATTTGAGGCGCAATTCGAGACGCTCAGACTTGACAACGGCCAGCTCAGCAAGAGAACGCTGGGTAACAAATTCTTAAAGCCCGAATTGCAGACCGAGGTAGAGTTCGGCCTGGACCTCGGGATCCGGGACCGCCTATTCTTCGAACTGGTGTATGCACAGACCACGGTGAAGGATCAGCTGCTTGCTGTGCCACTGGCGGGATACTTCGGATTCGGGTCGCAGTGGCGCAATGCCGGCGATTTGGCGACGAACACTTTTGAGGCCACCGTCACCGGTACCGTTGTGGACCGTTCGGACTTGCTTATGGACATCAGTGTGACCTTTGATCGTACCCGGCAAGAGATCACTGCCTTTGACTCTAACCCTTACCTCGGCGGGCCACTGGGTCTATTTTTCATCCGCGACAACGAGCGGTTGGGCACGATGTACGGCAACCTGTTTCTCACTGATGCTTCCCAGCTTCCCACTGGAACTGATGCCAGCAACTTTGATGTCAATGATGACGGATATCTGGTGCCGGTCGGGCAGGGAAATTCGTATGCCAGCGGTACCGGTGCTGATGGAACGGTTGGCACTGACGACGACCTGTGGGGTACTCGCATTGATGTGGACGGGACGTCCTATCGGTGGGGCATCCCCATCAAGTACTACGACGAGGTGGACGAGACCGCTATCGTTGAGATTGCTAATGCGGTACCGGATTTCAACCTTGGCGTCAACACAACGCTGAGCTACAAGGGCATGAGCCTTTACATGCTGTGGGGCGCGCAGGTCGGTGGAGATGTCTACAACTTTACAAAGCAGTGGAGCTACAGGGACGGGCGTGCTGCGGACCAGGATCAGGGAGGCAAGGTAGAGGGCGACAAGAAGTCCATCACCTACTACGAAGTGCTCTATGACGCGACGGCACGCAACAGCCATTTCGTTGAAGATGCCACGTATATCAAACTGCGCGAGCTCTCCGTTGGGTATACGTTCAATCGCCGGCAACTTCAGAACGTGTTTGGCAACTCCATCCACTCGATCGGCATTAGTGTCATCGCGCGCAATCTGCTGACATTCACGAATTACACGGGATTCGATCCCGAGGTGGGAAGTACGGCCGGCTTCGGCGATGCCACCCTTGGCCGCGTAGACAACTTCAACTACCCGCCGTATCGTACATATCGGGCGAAGTTGGAAATTCAATTTTAGCACGCCAGTCCTCTAACACTTTAAACTCACAAGGTGCTTTACATGAAACAGACACTATTGTCCGGACTGGCGGGCCTACTATTGCTAGCAGGCTGCCAGGACCTTGCGGTAGAGAACCCCAACAACCCGGATCGCACGGTTGCATTCGCGCAGCCGGGTGATGTAGCCAACCTGATTAGCGGGACCTTTCAGGACTATTGGCTGGGTATACAGAACTGTAGCAGGGGAGCCCTCTTCTACTCCACGATCGCCGACGAGAATTCGTCATCGTGGGCCAACTGGGGCATGCGCGACATGTCCTCCGAACCGCGTATCGCGTGGGACAACAGTCCTACCTATAACCGACGCGCCTCTACGCAGGAGCCGTGGTTTGACGCGTATCGTGGCATATCCAATGCTAACGATGCGCTCCAGGCTATTGCGCGCGCTGAATCGGAAGGCAGTGCCGATAACAATGTCTTCACGCGAGAGGGCTACGACACTAACTTGCTAAAGGCTTTTGCGAAGATGAATCAGGGCCTGATGCATGGCACGCTCGCGCTGATATTTGATCAAGCATTTATCGTAGATGAAAATGTCGATCTTGAAAACGACCAGCTAGACCTTAGGCCCTATTCGGAAGTAGCGGGAGAGGCCTTACGGATGCTTGACGAAGCCAAGGCCATTGCGTCCGCAAACAGCTTCACTATCACGGCAGCTGACGACTGGATCTGGGGTCTTGATGTGGATTCGGATCGGATGGTTCGTCTCATCAACTCTTTTGTGGCGCGTATCATGGTTCAGGTCTCAAGAGATCCAGAGGAGCGCGCTGCAGTTAACTGGCAAGAGGTAATGTCGCGCGTTAACGTCGGGATTACGGAAGATTTCGCACCGATTGGCGATGACGATGGCAACACGGAGTGGGATTGTCTGAAGTTTTACGGCCAGAACGGAACCACCTGGAGCCGGGCAGACTACCGGACGATAGGTCCGGCAGATGAGTCAGGCGGTTATGCGGACTGGCTTGCCAAGCCCCTGATTGACCGGCTGGTGTTTGATATTGTGACAGCGGACCGCAGAATCGTTGGCAGTGCAGATGATCCTACCGTGGACGGTACAGACTTTCAGTATCAGGGCAACAATGGGCCGTTTCCTGCGGCTCGGGGCACGTACCACTATTCATCGCACAACCACAAACGCTACCAGTATTACAACACCGGGAATGGGAACGGCGCGATGCCGCACATGATTGTGACGGAGATGGATATGTATACGGCCGAGGCGCTTCTCCGCACGGGTGGTAGCACCGATCAGGTGGCGATCCTCATCAACAAGACGCGTGTGGACAGGGGGCAACTCAATCCAGCTTCGGGTGCTGATTCCAGAGGCTCTCCATCGGATGCACAGAGTCACCTCGATTCTGCAAGCTTGTGGGCCAAGCTTAAGCACGAACGACGAATTGAAACATTCCAAACTGCCGCCGGACTTGCCTACTATGATGATCGTGGGTTGGGGGACTTGGTAACCGGCACGCCGATCCATTTTCCGGTGCCGGGAAGGGAATTGGAAACGCTGGGCCTACAGAACTACACGTTCGGTGGAGTCGGAGGTGGTGGCGGTGCACCCACTAACTACAGGGACGACGAAGGAGGCGACCCAGTTTCGTTCAGGTTCAGGCGGTAGAACGACAGCAACGGCAAGGAGGCCGGCGCCTGTTGTGCGCTGGCCCCTTGCGTATTTGTCACAACCCAACTCTTGGAGTCGACATGCGAATTTCTATCGGCTTAGCGCTATCGGTTCTGTTGCTTGCTGGCTGCTCTGGGTCTGGCGCCAGCGCGGATGGTGGCGAAAGGGTGCGAAATTCCATCAGAGCGAGCTTGGGCACATCGACTGCGGACCACATCATAAGGGTTGCGGAAGATGCGCTCTTGAATCGCTACGGGTACCAGTTCGAGCGCCGCATAGAAACGGCTGAGGATGTTCGGCTGGAGACTTCGTGGAAGGAGCTTCCTGCCACTAGTGACGAAAAGGCCTTGGGCTTCGGGTTTGCGCGCATTCGAATTACGGTGAGAGCGAGGCCACGCGATCGGAGCGCTGGAACGTACTCGGCGACGCTCAATGCGGAAGTCGAAGGACGCGGGCCCACGGGCGACATCTGGTCGAAGATACCGGTGACTGAGGGCCGCGATGCTTATCTGAAGGAGCTGATTTCGCACTTCGAGAACGAGTTCAAGGGTGGCGTGCGGCCTGGCGGAATAAACGACTAGTCTGTCGGTTAGTGATCGCGTTACCGCGCGTGGCCGCAGGGTGGCGGAGGAGGTTTGAGTTCAACCAATCCAATCCTCCGTCACGATAGCATCCACCGTCGCAGGGTGCAACTGACGAAACGCGACTTCGCGGACCAAGTCCCGTCCGCCGCCCGATGCCGCACCGCCAGACTATCGGACCGGCGCCGTTCCATGGCCTGGCAGCCGTGTGGAGTAGGATCGCCAGGTGGAAAATTGGGAAGAGCGAAAAAAAACCGTTTGTCACTGGTGCAATGAGCGCCGGAATGGGCGCCTAACAGGCAGCCAGCCACGCTACTGGCTGTACCTTTCTCTTGCACCTTCGAGCTGAAGATTACATCTAAGGTACACATAAGCCATCCTCCTGATGCTGAACAGAAACAATGTGCCGTCCGGCGTGTCCCCTATGAACACGTAGATCCTTGATTCGATCACAGAGCTTATCTGGGCGGTATATGCGCTCTCGCTCATTGTGCCGCACTCCGGCGCAAGAGCCACAGACACCCATGACCACTACTACCTGGTGTACTCGTCGCATAAGTGTCTAGCATCGTGCGACACGATGCTTTGGTGTTGTTACCAGTGTGGCGCAATTCCAACTAGGTCGTGCTGTGACAAGGACGCCGAGCAGGGGCTATCGACTTGTTCTGTCTATTTGCACCATAAACGACGGCAACATTGAAGGCGGCAATTGAAAGCAACACGATGTCTGGAGGAATGCTGCTCTTGCTTGCTATGCTTGCATCCGCATGCGGTTCCAATCAGCCGGGACAGAATTTAGTGCGCTCTCCCGTCGTTGCATTCGGGGAGCTTTTCGCCGCGCACGACACCGTGCGTCTGGACCCTTCCGTCCTTGTTGGCACGATCGGGTTCTTGGATGTCAACGCCCGTGGGGAGCTCTTGATCAGCGATCATATAGGAAGAGGCATACACCGGTTCTCGCCTTCAGGCATCCATCTGAAATCGTATTCCAGAGAAGATTGTCTGCCGGACGAGGCCAATTTCATACCCATGACCTCCCGTTTCATTGGGGACTCGAAGGTGATAACCCACAAATTTGGAGGTGCCGCAACCGTATTTGACGCTGAAGGCAACTGTGTCAGCGCAGCCAGACAGCTGGAGAGGCTTTCAAAGGCGATCTGCACACACCACGATTCCGTTTTTGTGCAATCCAACTACGTTCAGGACGAAGCCACCTTGAAGGTGTATTCCCCGTCGCTGGAGGTATTGGGCGAATTGGAAATAGAACCTCCGCGTCTTGTGCGCCTGAATCAGCTTTTTCTAGGGCAGTGGGGCCGATCCGTCGAATGTTTTGATGACGGACCGTACTACATATATGCTGAGAATGTAGACGGCATGGCTGCCAGGTCAAGCGGTCCGCGATTTGAGCCAGACTTTATCGAGGAGCGCCCGGATGACTTGCCACAGGGCACTAGCACACAAGACCTTTCCACATCGACAGACGAGTATCCGTCCGCAGTAGCAATTTTCGCGCTCGATGGCCTGACGCGTATGACGGTATTTGCTTTCTTGGATGAACGGTGGCGTCCTGCCGACGCACAATCAGGACTCATGGTGGGCCTAAACATCGCCAGCAACGCTGGGCTTTTTCCAGGCCGAAGTACGATATCGTCTGTCTATCCCCGCGCTGCCGCCGGTGGCTTTTTCTACGTCGTAGGGCCTCATGAGATCTTGGAAGACGGTGAAACGGGCAATCCGGTAGTTGTCCGCTACCGATTCATCCAGCCTGGCAACGCCGGTGTTTAGCCGCACCTGACTCGTACTGTGGTTTGCAGTGGAGTTGGATGTACTCACTGCGGCGCAACTATGGCTTGAATCCACAGACCCAGACTGCCACGAGCAGCCACGCTGCATTCCTTCCCAGATGCATGAGCTCTATTGGGATTTCGCGTTCCCGAAGGTGTCCTGATTGTAGCCCAAGCTCGAGTGCCGCGGGCTGAGAAGGGATTGGAAATGCCAGACATGGCATTGGCAATACTGCCGGGGCGGTGCGAGCTGCTCATACAATCAGGTGAAGCTGATCCGCTACTGGTCAGAGCAGCAACCAGAAGATGCCATGTCGGATTGTCCTATTCTTGCTGCATGCATTGACCCCCTTCTGGGAGTCGCGCAAGGGACCAACGAATCGTAGCTCTCGCGGCGCGTAAGTCACGCCAACGTTCTTAGCCTCGTATCACAAGGCCCAGTCTTTAACCTGCATTCCATGGGCATGTCTTCGCCACAGGCGGTGGCGGCAGAGTCGTGCATCATCGCGAACGATTTCAAACGGCCGCTAAAACAAAGTCCTCCTGAGCTGCTTCGCATGCCGCTGCAGCACCTTCAGTTACGCTTCCCACTGCGAACAGGCTGTTTCTAGGCGACTTGTACCGTTTTGATTTCTCATCTGCCTGCCGCTGTTTAGTGACCGCATTCCAAGCCACTCAGACCTGAGGCTTCGGCTGTTACGACCGAATTTCAACAAGGGACAGTTTTGTCTCTTTAGGGGACCATTTTTCGCATGGCAAGCGTTACGGCATCGCAACTATACCGAATTCCAATGTAGTATTCCGGCTCTCGCCTGCTAGTCTTAATCCTGCTGCTGCCTCTGGTGCAGGCATGCGGCAAGGCCAACATCAGCGGAACCCTGCTGGGAGCAGACGGCAGTCCCATGGCCATGGCCCACGTAGTTATCGAGGACGGCCCGACCGACACCACGTTTGTTGTGCCAGTCGATGGTTCCGGGCGTTTTGCCTTTAGACTGGATGAGCCGGGAGGCTACGGGATGTATGCGTACGGTGTGCATCACCAGACCCTGGAGATACCGTTTGTCCTAACAACCGACGAGAGGGTAGAGCTGCATATGCGGCTCGCTGCGAATTTGTCAGCTGCGGAAGGTGACTCATTGCAGGTACTGCTTGCATCCTCTGACGAAGGCGTGGAAATGCAACGCCAGCCGGATGGGACTTTTGCCGCGCGCGTCGAGGTATCCGCCGACACCCTTGCATACCGAATCCGCTACTCCGCAAAGGTGTCTGAATGGAGCACTGACATGCTTGTGGAAGGTACTAGCCAGGACCGCTACGTATTCAATGAGTCCGATGGTTTTTGGGACGAAGAAGGTTATTTCTTCAGCGTTCTCGACATGCAGGATGAACAGTTTGTGGACATAGTGTTCGATCCCTCAACACTCCCGCACAACGCGGCTGAAGCGGCGATAAATTCAGCCCCCTCCTTAGCTGCCGACATTATCTCCATCTATCTTGATACTAAGCAAAGGCGCCAGCGCATCGGCGAGGCCATGTCAAGAGATGAGAATGGGTATGCCAATATTGATTTTGATGCCGTAAGACAAGTGGCAGCTCCGATCAAGGAGCGGATCGGCCAGGAACAAGACCCACTGCTGCGCCAGTGGCTAATCTTGCGATATTTTGATGACTTGCTGCTTGCATCCGACAGTACCGACAAGCCATTGGCCCTGCAAGCATTAGAAACTGTCACAGCAGATTCGCCCTTCTGGTCCTTCGAGGCCTGGAGCTCGGTCGGCGCATCAAACCTCCTTGTTAGACTGGCTCGTGCGTTAGACGACCAGGAAGCGGTCAGGCCATATGTACAGCGGGTAATTGACAGCCACCCTGATCCGGACGTCCGAGCACAGTTTCTTAAAGTAGGAGTCTCCATGGCAATCAGTGACGAGGATGAGGAGACGAAATGGCTCTACTATTCCATGCTCCAGGATTCGCATGCTGATACGGAACAAGCGGAAAGCGTTCGACGGAGGTTTGATCCTGACAGAAGTCTGCAGGCCGGCAACCCCGTGCCTGAGTTTTCGTTCGTCTCATTCGACGATTCCACCGTTACGATCACCGATAGTGGCCTTAGAGGCCGAACGTACCTGCTCGACTTTTGGGGTACCTGGTGCGCACCTTGCATTGAGGAGATACCGGCTTTGGAAGAGGCGTACGATCGGTACAAGGAGGCCGGGTTTGAGATCCTCAGCGTTGCCTTCCTGGATGACCGTTCCGACATCGAGAAATTCCGGAAAGAACGGCACCCTATGCCTTGGCTCCACACGCGAGTGGCGCGTGAAGACGACAGTTCGGTGAGGAAGTTGTTTGAGCTCACTGGCTTCCCGAGGCCTATTCTGGTAGACGAAGAGGGCATCATTGTTGCCATTGACGCTGAGCTAAGAGACGGCAAGGTACTGGATGTCGTCGGCGCCGTGTACGATGGAGCGGAATAGGCACGTGCATTTGCGCCTTGTTTTGTCAGCCAGCCAGTAGATAGCCAAGGGACACTGCAGTCACTGACTGGGCTGTGCACGTTGGTGAGCGGCTTTGTCTATACGATATAGGCCTGCCGCCGCGCCTCCGAATCTTACTACGACACCGGGAAGGCCGCGAGCGCGGCGTCTGGCCGCAGGCCCGAAAAATGGTTTGCCTATCCTTACGTCAATTGCAGCCCGCGCTTCGAAAAAAGTCCATCGGCTACACGGTTTGTCAAGGATCCCGTTGGCCAAGCCTCCACCGATAACGGCCAGATTGCGGGAGGAATCGGTGGTTGCGGAAAGCGCCCACAGAAAAACCTAAGACCAGCCATGCAGAGACTCACTCGCGCGCTCGTTCCCGTCCTGCTTCTGATATCGCCTGTGTCCGCTTGGGCCCAAATCACGGTCACGGGATCGCTACTGGGTTTTGAAGGGGAGACCATGCCGCAGGCCCATATCGTTGTAAGGGGCGGACCGCAGGACGCGAATATTCTGGCCCGGGCGGATGATGACGGCCGGTTCTCCTTTACGCTTCCGGTTCCAGGCGGGTATGCTATCTACGCTATGGGCGTGCACCACGAGATATTACGGCTTCCGCTTATAGTGCAAGAGAATGTACCCGTGCAGTTGGACCTCCAGCTTGCTCCGAAACGGATGAGCCAGGTTCTGGACACCGTATGGGTTGCAGTGGCCGGATCAGAGGGAGGCAACAAATCGCTTATGGACTTCAAGTCGGATGGAATATATGCAGCATACGTGGAGGCTCCGTCCGATTCCCTTGCGTACCAGATTCATGGCGTGACGCGTGACGGGGAAGCCGTCGTGCTCGCGGGGACCCAGGCCGACGCTATTATGCTCGACCCGAATGGGCGATACACCGACACGCAAAGCGACTATTTCAGCGTGATAGAGTCAAAGGACCAGCGCGCGCTGATAATATTCAAACCGGCTTCGCTGTCAGGAATCTCGGCCGATCCGGTACTGCAATCCACGCCGCCAGAGATTGCGGATGTGTTTGCTGGCCACATGGACATGGCGGAGCATTCGAAGCATGTCGACGACGCGTTTTGGGCATTTCAGAACAAAGAAATAGCTCGTGAAGACTACCGCGCAAAGCTAACCCAGCAGCAATATGCGGCCAGAAGAAGGATAGCCGCAGAAAACTATGGCTTGGGACGCCAGTGGCGCCTGATGCGCTATTTCGGTGCACTGATGGCACCGGCCTCGGACTCGCTGCTTTCCCGCGCGGTACTGAATGAAGTCCCACCGACTTCTCCGTTCTGGTCCTACGAGGCCCGAAGCCGCAGCGGTGCGTCCAATCTCATCAGAGTGATAGCTGGCAATGCGAATGACACCGGTCAAGCGAATGGATACCTGCAGCAGGTTACTGATGACCACCCTGACCCTAAAGTCCGTGCTCAATTCTTGATGGCTGCTGTATTCCTTGCCGATGGAGAAGGAGATGAAGAGCGCAAGTGGAGTTACTATGAGGAGCTTCAGGAAGGATATGGGGACACATGGCCGGCAGAATACGTGCGCCGGAAATTCAGCCCCGACCGGGCGCTCACCGCAGGGAATCCCATTCCCGATTTTGCTTTTGTCGACCTTGAGGATCCTACCGTCACGCATTCGAATCAGACGCTTGCAGGCAAAGTCTTTCTTCTGGATTTTTGGGGTACCTGGTGCGTCCCCTGCGTCAAAAAGCTCCCGGAAATGCACGAGGCTTATGAGAAGTACAGGGATTGCACATTTTCAAGTTGGGAATTGGAGAGTTGCTGTGGAGGTGGACCCTAGTCTCCACCATTCCTTTCCAACCATATGAACCCCTCACAGCCTGTTTTGGGGAGCACTGAGGCGCCTGCAGACGCCCAGATCAATCCCTCCGGTGACGCGCGGCGGCTTCTGATGAAGCTCTGCACGCACATACTGCAACAATTGACCACCGACTGGCCCATTCCGGCAGCGCATCAGCAGCCGGTGCCACCGCCCGTAGTGATCAAGGCCTCTGCTGCGGCCCAGGACACAAAGCCGGACTCGGCGCAGTTGAATGAAGCGTGGCAGCTGTTGCATTCGCGCAGTCTGCAAGACGACACGATCGTTGCGATCTGGCTGCGCGGGCTGTGCCCACGCGGCGTTAACATCGTTCTTGGAGCGGGTCTGACCATCACGGGCTATCGCCGCATACTTGGCCTGGTAGCGTGCTACCCTGAAAACGTCTCTGCTCTTACGTCCTTTGTGCAGTCGCTGTCCGATCGTGGTCTTTCGGCCGCCGACGGGCTGCTCTGTGTGCTGCCCAGCAGTACGGGACTTCAATCGGCGGTGCGCCAGGTGTTCGGCCCCAGGGTCGCTATACAGCGCTGTCTCAATACGCTATTGGATCAAGTCACCTGTGGTCTTCCGGAAGACCTTGTTCCTGTGTATCGCAATCGCCTCCGCCAGGCATGGAATGGGTTCGATGCCCGGGAAGCTGAACGCGCACTCACCCGTATTCACCAGGACTTGACGCGCGTCAATCGGTCCGCAGCGAAGGTTTTATGGGAGGGCCTGGAGCAATCTCTGACGATTCAACGCACGGGCATGCTGCTCAAGCTCGACAGAGGGCTGCGCGTGATGCGCTTCATGCATGCCATCAGTCGCAGGTTGCAGACCCCGGCCAGCGCCGTTTTCCAGCGACGCGAACAGATGGCACTGTTGGAACACGAGGCTCAGCTGCGCCGTGTGGCCCATGCGGCCTATCTGCCACAACTTCGTGAGATTCTCATCAACCTCAACGCCGTATGATGACCCATACCCCTATGCTGGATCAATCACTCATCGAGGACCTTCGCGGGCTTGCGCAAAGGAATTTCATCGGCCTGGCCAGCTGCCTTGGATATCTCGATGATCTTCTTACCAAGATGGCCACATGGGTCATGGAAGCCGAGGCCCACTTCATATGCGGCGCACGTGGGAAGCACCATAAGACCGGCTTTCAGCGCTGGGGGACGAATCCGGGTTCCATCCGCGTCGGTTTGGAGCGCATTGCGGTCCGCGTACCGCGCGTGCGGAATGTACGAACCCGAAGGGAGCGTCCTCTGCAAACGTACCGCCTCTTGCGCGAGCGTGGGCTTATGGACCGGGAAAGCGTGGTAAGAAGGTTGCTGTGTGGACTGTCGCGGCGCAATTACAGGCAGGCGGCCCAAGTCTTCACCGATAGTATGGGGTTGAGTGCCAGCAGCATAGGCAACGCCTTCATTACGCAGACGGCAGCGCTACTGAAGGCATTTGAGACGCGCCGCTTCGATCAGCACACCTTTGCGGTGCTCCTGCTTGATGGCAAGTATCTGGCCGATATGCAGATGATAGTAGCGATGGGCATCACGACCGAGGGCGAGAAGGTCATCCTGGGCTTTGCGGAAAGCCGTACCGAGAACAGTGCGCAGGTGGAATCGCTGTTGCAGGATCTGTTGCATCGGGGCTTCACCCATACCGACAAGCTGTTGGTACAGGTGGACGGCAGCCGCGGGCTTCGCAAGGGGATCGGCGCGGTGTTTGGGGATGCGGTCGTATTCCAGCGCTGCCAATGGCACAAGCGTACCAATGTGACGCGTCACATCAAAAACGAGCCAGCGGCCACGCATATGAAGCGTCGGCTTCAGGCGGCTTGGGAGCTACCCACGTACAAGGAGGCACGGGCGGCGCTTGTGTCGCTGCATGGAGCGCTGCAGCGATCGTATCCGAAAGCCGCACGCAGTCTGGAGGAAGGATTGGAGGATACGCTGACACTTCACCGGTTGGGGGTGCGGAACCAGGCTGTCAGAGACAGTCTGAAGACGACGAACATCATCGAGAACCTCAACAGCATTATTGCGAACCGATCACGGAACGTGAAGCGCTGGGGATCATCGGAGATGCGTCAGCGCTGGTGCGGGGCGATATTCATGCAGTACGAGTCGAATCTGAAGCCGATACGCCGGGAGGACATGAAGGAGCTGACCAAGGTGCTGAGCACCTCCGGGGGTCGATGGGTTAGTGGGGATTCGGTCTGCCGGCCACTGGGGGCTGCAAAGGCAACACCTGGCGCTCAATGCCCCCGCGCAGTAGTGCGCTGCTGACGCTGGCATAACGCAAAACCCGCAGCTGTCTGGACGCTCTTAGGCGCTGCACCGTGCCAAGATCGCCGCTTACGCGTGCGATCAGAGGATACCTGCGGGATATCGTGCCCGGAAAGTCACTCCACGAGCCTGCCTACGCCCGAAAATCCGCGTGTGAGCACGCAATTGGGCCCACATAGGCACGCACCGTCCCATTTGCACCCACACACTCGGCCCGAAGCGCAATCCATTGCCAAAAGATATCTACTTTGAGGGCCCATCTCGGCAGAATCCGCCGAAACCCAACTAAATTTTGTGCAATCCCGAAGTACAAGGGTGCCGGATTCGAGATCATGAGCGTAGCTGTGATGGACAAGCGTGCCACTCTCGATGCATTCAGGAAGGAGCAGTACCCAATGCCGTGGCTTAACACGCTTCTAGAGAACGAAGAGTTTGAGAGTGTAGCCGCCACGTTTGAAGTAACCAGTTTTCCCCGCCCGATCCTGGTGGACAGGAACGGTATCATCGTGGGTATTGATTACGAGTTGCGAGACAACAAGCTCATGGATGTCCTTGAGGCCGCCCTTGGTCCAAGAGAGTGAAGAGGCTGCCGCGGAGTTAGCCCACAAAGGGGCTAATCAGGCAAGAGCGCGCGGAATGTGTTTCGGGCGCGGAATTTGCACAATACGTTGAGTGTGAATGACTGACCGGTTCGAGCCTATTGTACCAGACAAGACCTGTCATCAAGGTCATTGGGTGAGATCCTGGTCAATTCTGGTTTGTGCGGTAATACTGTGCGTCAATGTATCGACATACGCTTGGAGGGCAGACCACGCGTCCGGCGCTGCCGATCCAGCTCGAATCGAGCTGGTCAAAGTGCTGACCATCGGTGACGAAACAAGCGAGGACGGCGTAATCTTTGGTGAAATAAGCGAGCTCGTTGCTGTTGATAGCCGGGGCCGCATCTTTGTGGGTGACCAACAGGCTTCACAGATTTACGCCTTTACGTCGGGGGGTGAACTGATCGAATCCATTGGCAGTGAGGGCAAAGGCCCGGGTGAATTTTCGCTCCTTACAGACGTTAAGACGGGCCCCGGCGATACGCTGTACGCATTTGATTTAAGAAGTAAGCGGATTTCGGCCTTTGATCCGTCCATTTTAGATTTTTCGTACTCCCTCGCGGTGGCTAGGGATACAGGCAACCGGCCTGCCAGAGACCTAGTAGGTGTACTTGAGGCGGGCTTTGTTGTTACCTACGAAGATTTGCCCTTGCCCGGTTCAGACTTCACAACGGAACGATTCAAGTACGCGAGGATCGTAACCCAACTTCGCCATTTTGGGAACCCGCCGTGGCCCAAGGGGGGCTAAACCAGATACTCCCAGCCCACTTTTCGCCCGTTTCAGGCCCTTTTTTTGCCATACTTCGGGACTATATGGTGAAGAATACGTGAAGTTGAGCGTGTTTGTCTGAAAAAGGCCATTGTAGTGCCAGGATTGTTGGTGGGGATTTGCTACAGGTGCGCCCATGCACTACCTTGGAGGTGTCATTGACCTGCAGACACCATGTACATACGGGCGACCAAGACCCACACAAGGAAGGGCGAGGCGCGACACACTTACCGCCTGGTCCGCAGTGACCGCATCGGCGGTAAGGTGCGCCAATCGACCCTGCTGAACCTGGGCGTCCACTTTGACACGCCCCGTGAGCAGTGGGGCGCCTTGGTGCTTCACATAGAGAATTTGTTGCAGGGGCAGCCGACACTCGTGTTCGATCCCGACCTGCAGCACACGGCCGAAGCCATTGTCGCGCAGCTGCGCGCACGCGGCATAGGTGCACACGCGAAGCCGGAGGGTGAGCCTGACAGCGTCATGACGGTGGACATGGACTCCCTTGAGCACCCGGAGCATGCCCGCAGCGTGGGTGCAGAGCGCGTCTGCCTTCAGGCGCTCGAGGATCTGGGACTGAAAGACACGTTGATCCAGGCTGGTGCCAAGGAGCGCGACGCGCGTCTGGCCGTAGCCCTGGTGGTCGCACGCATGCTGCATCCCAACAGCGAACGGGCCACGCTTCAGTGGTTGCAAAGCAGGTCGACGACGCTGGACCTGTTGGGACTACGTCCCGGCAGGAAAGTGTCGTTAGCGAAGCTGTATCGCATTGGGGACCTGCTCTGGGAGCACAACCAGGCGATTCAGCAAGCGCTCTTCCAAAAGGAGCGGACGCTCTTGAGCCTGCCGGAGACCGTTGTTTTTTATGACCTCACCAACGCCCATTATCATGGCCAACAGCACGGCGAGTACCTGGCCTACGGACGTTCGAAGCAAAAGCGCTCCGATTGTCCGCTGGTGACGCTTGGGCTGGTGCTCGATGGCGCGGGCTTCCCGCGCACCTGCGAGATCTTGCCCGGCAACGTCTCGGAGCCCGGCACGCTGCAGGACGCTATCGAGCGTCTGAACGCCAGCGTGGACGGCCAGAAGCCGACGGTGGTCATGGACGCAGGGATCGCTACGGAAGCGAACGTGTCCTGGCTGGCAGAACAGGGCTACGACTGGATCTGCGTACACCGCGGCCGGCGGCCCCTGCCGCCAGAGCGGGAGCCCGACAGTACGCTGACCACGCAGGCCGGACACGCCGTACGCGTGTGGCAGTTGCAGCAGACGAAGCAGGAAATGCTGCTCTATGCCGTCAGCGAAGCCAGAAAGCACAAGGAAGAGCAGATCCTGCAGCGCCGGCGCACGCTACTGGAGGCGGCCCTCACCTCGCTGCACGAAGGGCTGCAGAAGCCTTACCGCACCAAGCGATTCAAGAAAGTTGTAGAGCAGGTCGGACGCATAAAAGAGCGCTATGCCCGCGTATCTCATCAGTACGAAGTGACGGTTGTAGAAGGGAGTGGCCCCAACGCCAAGGCCGTGAAGTTTGCACGCAAGACGCAGTGGGAAGAGGCCGACGGGGCCCTGGGGGGCTACGTACTGCGTACCAGTCAGACGGGATGGGACCTTAAGCACATTGTAGCCACGTATTGGCGGCTGTCCGAGGTGGAGGCCACCTTCCGCTCGTTGAAGTCGGAACTGGGGATGCGGCCGCTATACCACAGCAAGGACGCACGCATCGCAGCGCACATCAGCATAGCCGTATATGCCTATCACGCCGTGCACCTGATCCGGACACGCTTGAAGGCGCAGGGCATCCACGCGAGCTGGAAGACGCTTCGCCAGCAGCTAAGCGCCTGGCAACGGGTGATGACGACCATAAAGGACACCCAAGGTCAGGTGATTGTCAACGTGCAGGACGAGCGCCCAAGGGCAGAACTGGCTCAGATAGCGCGGATCTGCGGCGTCACGCCCAGCCTGCATCGGCAACGCTACGTGCGCCAGGACTAAGGCAGGCGCACGGCGGAAGAAAAGTAGTGCCAAGCAGGCGGGAGTACACCCTTTTCTTATATGTGGAGAATGTGTCTACCTATACTGTTTGAGTCATAAAATGGCGAAGTCGGGGTAAGTCGGCGCGGGCAGGCAAGGGATGAACCGATAGTGCGCATTCCTTCGTCCGAATTCATGATGGTCCGTAAAGGAAATCGGTTCTTGGGAGCAGCCATGCCCTATGCGCCCGTTCCAGTGATCTACCAGGGCTCGGACGGACACGTTTACTCGGGCTCAACCGAATCCATTGCCATAGCCGTCACGAAGGCCGATGGCGGGCAAATTGGAACCATCAAGCATTCGCTTGAGGCCATACCAATTGCGAATAGCGAGCTGGAGGAATGGCTGGATCGTCTTTCGGAGGAAACGTCCAGATTAGTCCGAGATGCCGACCTGCGTGAGACCAAGCCTGCCTGTTCCACTTTCGTTGCAGATGACAGTGGCAGAGTCTGGGTCAGGCCCACGCAGGCGGACCCAGAAGCCAAGGCCGCAAAGTGGCTGATTCTCGACGCAGAAAGCCGCGTAGCAGGAGAAGTTGTGCTGCCTTCTTCCGTCACCCTCCAGGTAATTGCCGCGGGGCGGGCTTATGCCGTAGACGAAGCCGGCAGCGGCGCTACCCTCGTGGTCTACGAGATAGTCGAGTAGAGAGGTACCCGGCAGCAGCCTGTAGTTGCAATTGCCCTGATTAGATACAAGGGAATGGCGTGAGAACGGCATCTGACAGCCCGTTGAGACCGGTGGTCGGCGCCTTAAACCCCACATGGGGCAGTATCTATAAGTAACGGCTGCTGTCCGCAGGTCCGTGTCATGCGTAGTGCGCTGCCTAGCAGAAGCGAGGCCGTGGCACTCAATTGGTTGGGTGCCCCCGTAAAACCTGACGGTAGCGAAAGACCCCGGCTTGTCATGCATACCGAGGACGGACCATGAAGGGACAAAGCCGCACGTTGCCTTCCTCACGCGCGCCACCGTGCAGGTGCTCACCTTCCTTTGGATGCCTTGCGACACTCCTGTTGTTCCGCAATTCGGACGGGATTGAAGGCCGTCGAGGGTCTGCGGCTCAAGCTCATCGCAAAATGGTGGCGCTGGGCTCTTGGTGTTCTCTCGCAATGGTACTGTCGGGCTAAGTGCTACGCGTGCTTCGCACGCGAATGCCTACCTTGACGAAGGGTCTCACGAAGGTGCCAGATTGGAAAGCAAGGGTAACATCCCAGGCCGGCAGCAAACCGCAAAGGCGGCACGCAGGCCACTCAGCCTACTGGCAGCCTGTGGAATACTGATTCCGTGCATGCTCCTTATGGCGGCGTGCTCCAGTCAAGAACCGCGCGTTTGGAATGAGGAAGGGTCTTACCGAGTTGCGGCATTGCGCACACCTGTCGGTGGGGACGTCGGCTTTACGGAAATGCGTCCTAGCAGGACAGGCATAGACTTCACCAACGCGCTGGACAACGAAGCATGGGAATTGAACCGGCACTATGTCAACGGCTCCGGGGTCGCACTGGGCGACGTGAACGGAGACGATTGGCCCGACGTGTTCCTTTCCAGGCTCATCGGCCCCAACGCACTCTACCTGAATCGCGGCGGCTGGCATTTTGAAGAAGTTGCCGCGGATGCGGGCGTAGCCGCTGCGGACGCCGTTACTACCGGGGCCGTTTTGGCGGATATCGACGGAGACGCCGACCTGGACCTCCTACTGACCTCAATGGGCGGTGGCACTACGGTCTTCGGAAACGACGGTGCCGGAAGCTTTACTGATATCACGGACGCGGCGGGCTTGGCGCACTCTGGGGGCGCCACATCAATGGCGCTCGCAGATGTGGAGGGCGATGGAGATCTGGATTTGTACGTCGGCTATTACAAGTCGCGTACGGTCAAGGACATGTATCCGCCGGGGCAGCTGGCATTTGAGCGCGTAGTCCGCCAGGAAGGGGAAACCTATGTGATTGCTCCCGAATTTGAAGCGCACTACCGTCTGGTACGCCAGGGCAACCGGCTGATGCGGTTCGAATATGCCGAACCGGATCGCCTATACTTGAATGACGGCAACGGCCATTTCAGCCATGTGGATTTTGAAGCCGGGGTCTTTAGGGGACAAGGTGGGCTTCCGTTGGCAGCTGAGCCTCGCGACTGGGCGCTAACCGCGAGATTCCAGGACTTCAACGGGGACGGAATTCCCGACCTGTTTATTTGCAATGACTTCGAGAGTCCCGACCACTTTTGGTTAGGTGATGGTCAGGGCGGGTTCACGGCAGCTCCTGCCTTATCCATTCGCAAGACCAGCCAATCGACGATGTCGATTGCCGCTGGTGATCTCAATGGAGACGGGCTTGTAGACATCTTCCTGGCCGACATGCTTAGCATGCAATACAAACGTCGCCAGCGCCAGCACCAAGTCATTCCGCCGGAAGTTTTAGGGATTGGCCGCATTGACGTGCGCCCTCAGATCATGCAGAACGTGCTTTTGCTTGGCCGCGGCGACGGAACCTACGCCGAAACTTCAAATATGGCCGGTATCGCTGCATCAGAGTGGACCTGGAGCAGCACGCTCCTGGATGTGGATCTGGACGGCCACGAGGATCTCATGCTCACGACAGGGCACGCCTACGATGCCATGGACGGCGATGCGCAGATGCGTTCGGGCGCGCCTGGAGATGACTGGCGACAGCAGCTCCAGGCGTTTCCAGGCCTTGACCTGAAGAACGTTGCCTTTCGCAACCGCGGCGATGGCACTTTTTCGCTCATGCCGGACGGCTGGGGCCTAGGTGTGGCCGCAGATGTGTCCCACGGCCTTGCACTGGCGGATCTGGACCAGGATGGAGACCTGGATGCCGTGGTCAATCGTTTGAATGCAGTGGCTGGGGTCTTTCGCAACGACGCGGCAGCGCCCCGAATAGCCGTGCGGCTGCGCGGCATGGCACCAAATACCCAAGGCGTGGGGGCACTGGTCCGCGTGACGGGTGACAACTTGCCGCCCAGGCAGGAGGAAGTGTTGGCCGGTGGCCTGTACCTGTCATCCAGCGAGGCGTTAAACACCTTTGCGGCACAGGAAAGCGTGACGATTGAGGTGCAGTGGCGAAGTGGGCTGCGTAGCGTCATGCGAGAAAAGCCAACGAATCACATCTATGAAGTGTTCGAAAGCTCCGCGTCCATAGTTACAGTAACGGGTCATGCAGCAAAGCCACCTACACTGATGGCAGAAGCACCGATAGCTTTGGTCCATCACGAGGCACCGTATGAGGACTTTGCCAGACAGCCACTACTACCGCGGCGCCTGAGTCAGCGTGGCCCAGCAATAGTGTTGGCAGATCTGGACGCAGACGGTGACGACGATGTCATTGTGGGAAGTGGTCGTGGCGGACACCTGACGTACGCGCTCAACACAAACGGCACATTTGGCCCTTCGCGCAGCCTGGGGGCCGCTGCGGCCGACGACCATGCCGGCGTGGTGGTTGCGCCGGGCCGAATTGTGACTGCCAGTATCTCGAACTATGAGCGAACGCCCGAGAACGCCGATGCGGCGTCTACGGTGCGGCTCTTGCGCATGGGCATTCAGGATTCGGCGCAAGAAGTGGAGTTCGGCAAGGATGTGCCCGGGCCGCTGGTTCTGGCGGACTTTGATGGCGATCAGGAACTAGACCTGTTCGTCGGAGGGCACTTTGTGCCGGGCCGTTATCCGCACGCAGCATCAAGCAGAGTCTTCCGCGGCGCAAACGGGCAATTCGTGTATGATGACACGATGAGCAAGGCGTTTGCGAGTATTGGGCTCGTAAGCGGAGCCACAGCAGGAGACTTGGACAACGACGGCGATCTTGACCTGGTGCTTGCCATGGATTGGGGGCCGGTTCGCGTGCTTTTGAATAACGGGCACGGAGAATTTGGAGATCGGACGAGCTTCTTGGGACTTGCTTCGAGCACGGGATGGTGGAATGGGGTGGCGCTTGGCGACTTTGATAGTGACGGCCGCCTGGATATCGTGGCGACGAATTGGGGGAGCAACACGATATACTCTTATACCAGCCAGCCGCTCGTTGTCTTCTACGGTGACATCGACCGCAATGGCATCATGGACATCCTGGAGTCCTACTACGATGTATCACTCCAGAACTATGGGATGATTCGCGATCTTCGGGTCTTGTCGCATGCGATTCCGCCGCTACTGGGAAGGGTCCAATCGTACCGTGAGTTTTCCGAGCTCAGCACCGCAGAGCTTTTTGACGGCGCACTCAGCACTTTGGAGAGGCGGGAAGCCGCAACCCTGCTGAGTACGGCATTCATAAATCGCGGAGAGTACTTCGAAGCCGAACAGCTACCAGGCATTGCGCAGTGGGCGCCGGCTTTTGCGGCTGCGGTAGCTGATTTCGATGGTGATGGCGCTGAGGATCTATTCTTGAGTCAGAATTTTTTTGCCGCTCCTGCTGCTACGCCGAGAATGGACGCAGGGCGTGGGTTACTCTTGCGCGGGGACGGGCAGGGAGGCTTTATTCCGCTGGATGGAGGCGAAACGGGAATCAAGGTCTATGGAGAGCAGCGTGGCGCCGCCGTGGGCGACTTGAACCAGGATGGCCGTACCGACCTTGTTGTTACGCAGAATGCAGCATCAGCGAAGCTGTTTTTGAACGCCAGAGGTACACCGGGCCTACGGGTCATCTTGCGAGGCCCAATGAGTGGCATTGGTGCTACGCTGCGTATAAGATATGCTGACGAGACCATGGGCCCGGCGCGCGTAGTGTCTGTCGGTTCGGGATACTGGTCGCAGAACTCCATGGAGCAGGTGCTGGGAATAGCAGCGCCTCCTAGTTCCGTATGGGTGCGCTGGCCGGGCGGAGTGGTAACTGAAACACCCGTTTCTGCAGACCAGTCGACAGTCATCATTGACTACGACGATGGCGAGTAGCGCCGGTGCTCGACTCTTGGTGGCGATGGCCGGCATTTGTATGGCGGCGGCATGCGGCAACCCTGCCGGTGAATGGCAGTCTGAGCCGGGCTACCGTTGGCGTACGCTTGCAGCGCCAACGGGAGGGCGCGCGGGGTATCGGGTTGTGAGCCCCGCTCAAACGGGGGTGGCGGCGGTCAACAGCGTGTCTGAGAACCAGATCGTCACCAATCGTCACTTCATGCATGGGTCCGGCGTTGCGATAGGCGACGTTGACGGTGACGGCCTACCTGACGTCTATGTGGCGCGCTTGACACAGCCCAACGTGCTGTATCACAACGAGGGAGGCTGGCGGTTCAAAGACATAACCCAAGAGGCGGGCACAGCACTTGCGGGTCACAATTCTACCGGTACCGCTTTGGCTGACATTGACGGAGATGGTGATCTAGACTTGCTGGTGACCATGTTGGGTGGGCCTGGAGCGACGCTGCTGAACGACGGCACGGGGCGTTTTGAGGATGTAACCAGTGAATCCGGTCTGGCTTCGTCCTTCGGAAGCACCACTATGACGCTGGCGGATGTGGACAGCGACGGAGACTTGGACCTTTACGTAGGCCGCTATAAGCGTATTGCGCTCAAGGACAGCATGCCGCCCGAGGAGGTCACCTGGGAAAAGGTGATGCAGGACTCCACGTATACCTTGAAGCCAGCCTTCGAAGACCACTACGCCTTCAAGCGGAGCGGCAACAAGATGCTCAGACTCGAACTAGGCGAGCCCGACGGTTTTTACCTCAACGTTGGTGCCGGGCGGTTTGAGCTCGTGGGTTGGACCGCCGGAGCCTTTTTGGACTCGGATGGAGCGCCGCTGAGCAGCGTGCCGCGGGACTGGGCGCTCACGGCTCGCTTTCACGATGTCAACGGGGATGGCTTAGCTGACCTGTATGTGTGCAACGACTTTGAAAGCGAGGACGCCTTGTGGCTGGGCGACGGCCAAGGCTCGTTCAGGCTGGCGGTGCCCGAGGCCTTGCGCAAGACCAGTAACGCAACCATGTCAGTGGATTTTTCGGACATTGATCGGGATGGTCATGTTGACATATTCATGACGGACATGCTCAGCCGGGACTATGCTCGCCGCCAGCGCCAGCGCAACACGCGTATCCCGATTCCGCTTGCCATTGGGGATCTCGAAGCCCGCCCGCAGGAGATGCAAAACATGCTCTTTGTCAGCCGTGGCGACGGAACCTTCGCGGAGATTGCTAACCTGGCCGGGGTTGCAGCGTCTGACTGGTCATGGTCCACGAGTTTTGTGGATGTCGACCTCGATGGGTATGAGGATTTGTTAGTGACTACGGGTCATGTTTTTGACATACAGGACTTGGATGCGCAAGCCATTGAGCAGCAGCGGCTAACGCGAACGAGAGGGCTCCGTGCCACGAGGGCGCTTTTGCTGGATTTTCCTGACCTCGCCTTGCGCAACGTGGCGTTCCGTAATCGCGGGGACCGAACGTTTGAGCCCATTCCTGAAGGGTGGGGCCTGGGTGCTGCGGCAGACGTTTCTCATGGTATGGCGCTTGGAGACCTGGACAGCGATGGAGATCTGGATGTCGTGATCAACCGGCTTAACGAGGTGGTAGCGGTCTACGAAAACACCACAGCGGCCAGGCGTATTGCTGTCCAGCTCCAGGGCCCAGGGGCCAACACCCACGGCGTGGGTGCCACCGTTCGCATGCGGTGCCCGGGACTGCCGGTACAGCAGAAGGAGATCACCGCCGGTGGCCAGTACGTGTCTTCCAGTCAGATGCTGGCGGTCTTTGCGGCCACGGAGGACCCTTGCCGGATTGACGTGGTCTGGCCGGGCGGCACGATTTCCACAGTGCTGCAAGCTTTGGCTGGTCGGCACTACGAGGTTGCGTACCAAAATGCAGGGCAGCATTCCACACGTGCTGTAGCGGAGTCCGCCCCATTTGTGCAGGCCCAAGCGTTGCCGCGCCATGTCGAAACGTCGCACGAGGACTTCGCGCGGCAGCCGCTGCTGCCACGCCGGCTTAGCCAACGCGGACCTGGGGCAGCAGTGGCGGACCTTGATGGAGATGGCGACCCGGACTTCCTCACAGGCGGGGGCACGGGCGGGCGACTTGTTAGCTTTCTCAATGAGGGTGGCACCTTGCGCAGGGCTGGAGTGTCGGAGGCCGCCACAGGGGACATGACCGGCGTAGTAGTGTTGCCCGATCCGCAGGGTAGCGTACGAATTCTGGCTGGAGTCTCAAACTATGAGCGTACACCTGAAACCGCCGGCGACTCGTCTTTTATCCAAGTTTATACTGTCGAGCCCTCAGGGGCGCTCCACGAAGCGCAGCGCTTGCCGTTTGGCCCGGAAACGCCAGGCCCGCTGGCGCTTGCGGACCTGGACGGCGACCAAGATCTGGACCTCCTGGTAGGAGGGAATTTCCGGCCGGGTGCTTACCCCGGTGCGGTGAGTAGCAGAATCTACCGCAGCGCGGACGGGGTGCTCTTGCATGATGTGGCGCTAAGTCGCCCGTTTGACCGTATTGGGATGGTGTCGGGTGCTGCGCTGGGCGATCTTGATGCAGATGGCGATGCTGATGTGGTTTTGGCACGGGATTGGGGGGCGATTTGCGTCATGACGAACGAAGGTGGGGCCTTCGTAGACCGAACGCGTGCGCTTGGCCTTAGCGAATACAGCGGCTGGTGGAATGGCGTTGCGATGGGCGACTTTAATGAAGATGGCCTGCTAGACATCGTGGCTACCAATTGGGGATGGAATCTCCGGTATGGCAGCAGCCAGGGCGTGCGCCTGTACTATGGCGACATTGATGCCAATGGTATTCTTGACCTGTTTGAGGCATACTTGGAGCCCTCGCTTGGGGCTTATGTTCCCACACGGCAGCTTGGCGATCTTGCCAGCGGTGTGCCGGCACTTCTGCGCCGCTTCAATTCGCATGCGGCCTTTGCCTCCTCGACGCTGGAGGAAACACTGGGAATCGCTGGGGGCCAGCTCAGCTATGTGGCAGCGTCCACACTGGGCTCCACCGTGTTCCTGAATCGCGGTACGTACTTTGAAGCGCGGCCGTTGCCTCAGGAAGCGCAGTACACCGTGGCTACGGGCGTAAGTATAGCTGATATCAATGCCGATGGGCACGACGACTTGGTACTTGGTCAGAACTACTTTGCGCTACCCATATCGACGCCTCGTCAGGATGCGGGGCGCGGATTATGGTTGGCTGGGGACGGTAGCGGCGGCTTCACGCCCATGCCACTGTCGGGATTGGCGGCTTATGGCGAAGGCCGAGCAGTGGTCACTGCAGACTTTGACCGGGACGGCCGCAGCGACGTGCTTCTCACTCAGAATGGTGCCGAGGCCCTGCTCTATAGGAATCAGTCCGAGGCGACCGGGCTACGAGTCCGCCTCGCGGGACCTGCAGCAAATCCATGGGGCGTGAGTGCAGTCGTTCGAATTGAGTACGTTAGTGGCACCTACGGGCCGGCCCGTTTGGTGGCGGCGGGGTCCGGCTATTGGTCCCAGGATTCACCCGTCCTCGTCTTGGGCAAGCGGGAGCCGGTGGCTGGCGTTCTTGTCCGATGGCCTGGTGGGAGGGAGACTTTCACGACGGTGGTAGCGGAGGCGGATGAGATCCTTGTTCACTACTAAGACCCACAGTCGACGATGACGCGCGTCGCTTCCTCGCTCTGGGTGTTGATCCTCGTTTCTGCCGGATGCAGCACGAGGGCCGGCCGTGGCACCCAAGAAATGGCCGCGGTGCTGGAATCTATAGCAAGCGACACCGAAGCATACCCGCGCAGCAATGCACATGCCAACAAGGCGCGGGTACGTGCCCTGAGGATGGTGACGCCGCCGGGCGATCTGTTGCAGCGCATCCAGTACGAAAGCACCCTCGGCCAGGAGTTGCTGCGGGCCGGTGACAGTGAGGCGGCAATCGAGCAATTCAAGGCCATCTTGAAGCAGGTTGAGGCAGCACCTCGTGTCTTCGACGACTCGTACCGCCTGGGTGCCATGGACCACCTCGCACTGAGCTATCTGAGGGTTGGAGAACAGGAGAATTGCGTGGCGAATCACAACGCCGAACGGTGTCTTCTGCCGATAACGTCAGGCGGCGTACATGTTTTGGAGCGGGGTTCACGGGCCGCGCTGGACGTGTATAGTAAACTGCTTCGCGCCGATCCCAATGACCTAACAAGCATGTGGCTGCTAAACCTGGCCTCAATGACGCTCGGCGAGTACCCCGACGGTGTGCCTGAAGCGTGGCGCATCCCGCCCGAAGCGTTGGAAGCAGAAGATGACATCGGTCGATTTGTAGACGTAGCCAAGCTCCTTGGGCTTGGTGTGATGGGTCTGTCGGGAGGAGCGGTTATGGAAGATCTTTCCGGCGATGGTCACCTGGACATTCTGGCCTCGTCCTGGGGGTTGCGGGATCCGCTGCGCTACTTTGTCAATACAGGCAGGGGGACGTTTCAGGACCGGAGCAAGAATGCCGGGCTTGAGGGCCTGGTTGGCGGGCTCAACCTTCTGCACGCAGACTACGACAACGACGGCGATGTTGATGTCCTGGTCCTTCGGGGGGCGTGGCTCGCCGAGGGCCACCCGAATTCTCTGCTTCGCAACGCGGGCCACGGCACTTTCGATGATGTCACGGTGCAGGCTGGTCTTTACTCTCTGCATCCTACGCAGACTGCGACATGGGCCGACTTCGACAACGACGGCCACTTGGACCTTTTTGTAGGCAATGAGTCCAATGCACAGGCGGGGCGCCATTCTTGCGAGTATTTCCGCAACCAGGGTGATGGCACCTTTGAGGAGATCTCACAGGAGGTGGGACTTGCCGTAGTAGGTTATGTCAAGGCGGCCGTAAGCGGTGACTACGACAACGATGGATGGATGGATCTGTACTTGTCACGCTATGGGGAGCCCAACCTGTTGCTGCGAAACCTCGGTGGTACCGGCTTTGAAGACGTAGGGAGGCTTGCGGGCGTTCAGGAGCCAATCGACAGCTTTCCTGCCTGGTTTTGGGATTTTAACAACGATGGATGGCAAGACCTTTTTGTGTCAGGCTGGCGCGCGACTGCCGGCGATGTGGCAGCGGAGTATCTGGGTCTGCCGGGTCACGATGAAAAGCCGCGACTTTACCGCAACAACGGCGACGGCACCTTTACCGATGTGGCGGAGGACGTTGGGCTTGGCCATGTGATGTACACGATGGGGTCCAATTTTGGCGACCTGGACAACGACGGCTGGCTGGACTTCTATGTAGGGACCGGTGATCCGGACCTCAGAGCACTCATGCCGAATCGGATGTTTCGAAACGACAATGGGATTCGCTTTTTGGAGGTAACAGCGTCCGGGGGATTCGGGCACCTTCAAAAAGGGCACGGCGTAGCCTTTGGCGATTTGGACGAGGACGGCGACCAGGACATCTATGCAGTGATGGGTGGAGCCTTTGAAGGGGATTTGGCCATGAACGTGCTCTTCGAAAATCCCGGCCACGGCAACCAGTGGATCACGCTGGAGCTTCAAGGGACGAAGACCAACCGGAGTGCCATTGGCGCCCGGATACGCGTGGATGTTGAAACGAACCAGGGAATGCGATCGATCTATCGCGTCGTGGGTACCGGGGGAAGCTTTGGCGCATCCAGCCTTCGGCAGGAGATAGGCTTGGGTAAGGCGAGTGCGATTCAGGCGATCGAGGTGCATTGGCCTGTGTCAAACGCGACGTGGCGCCACGAAAACGTGGCAATGGGGCGTAGGATGCGCATCACTGAGGAAGGCTGACAAGGATGCTGCCTGCAGCGTATCTCCGATCGCTGCAACGACGGAGAAGTTGGCTCACTGCTTGATGATACCGCTTTGTGCGCTGCGCCAGAGAGTGTCTTAGAGGAGATGGGAACAGGCGTCTGTCCGCAGCCTCTGTTCGGTGCCACGAGAGCCGGGAGTACCGCTCTACCGTCTTGGTTACATACGGACAGGCTCCTGCGGATCGATTTCCGCAATTGATGGCGGTGGCAGAAAAATTAAGCGCTTTGATTCGAACGGCAATTTGACTGGTGTTTGCGGACAGAGAGTGGTCGGTGCACGCAAGTTTGAGGATCGCGCACTTCTGGAATAGCACCAGAGGTGGGCATTTCGGGCCGGGTCAATAGCAAAGCGAATGTCGCTGAAGGGCTTGTACAAAAGGCTGCGCGACGCATGCATGCACGAGGATGTGCGCGCAGCGGCAAGATGGCCGGGGTGCGTTCTGAGCGGATGGCCGGTTTACTATGATGCGCCAACCAGCTACCTCTACCTGAAGTGTATTCGCAAAAGCCTGTGCAGGCTTTGTTACAGACTACTATCCCGCCGCCCCTGAAAGGATTGTTCTTCGAGGGAGCAGCTGAACAAGTTAGCTGCGGTGCGCCGGCTGAGAATTAGTATTTGCCACCTTTGGCCGTATCGTCATTTTGGCGTCACGGATTAAGGTGCAGCCCGAGTCCCTGCGGCAAAGGGGAGGCAGCAGCGCCAGCCAGGAGCCTTGGGCTATGGAGGCCGAAGTACTCGAAGAAACCGCCCCGCAGTCGAGTGCCATGAAACTACAGGGCGCGACCTGTAGTCTTAAGACGGTGTCCCGTAGCCCAGGGAGGACCGCCTGCCTGGCCAACCAGCGTGAGCCATGTTGCGTTCAGCCTGTATCGTTTCCGTGCTGCTTATGTGTGGTATCACTACTGCGCAGTCAAAGCCGTGGGTGGTTGAGGGCTTCGTACGTGATGCGCAAGAGCATACTGCACTATCTGGTGCATCTGTGACGCTGGAGTGGAATGGCGCCATTGTTACAGGTGTCGCTACCGACAGTGCGGGCCACTACAGCTTGACGGCACCAGTAGCGGGAGCCTATCGCCTAGTGGCGCGCCACGTGAGCTACACTAGCGTAGCCGTCAGTGTAGAGGTGACCGAAGATTCGCTGATGCAGGACTTCTACCTGGAGCATACAACCGTTGGTCTGGAAGAGATTGAGGTTAGCGCCGGGCCATTTCAGCCAGCTTCGGATGTGCGCGTGGCGATCACGAAGGTATCCGCCCAAACGATACGGGCGCTGGCAGGCGCAGGTGAGGACGTCTTGCAGGCGTTGAGGGTGTTTCCCGGGGTCCAGACCTCCGGTGACTATTCCACGCAGCTTTATATCCGTGGGGGTACCGCCGATCAAAACCTCATTCTGATTGATGACATAGAGGTGTTCAGCCCGTACCAGCTGAGTGGGATGGGGAGTCTGCTCAACCCTGAACTGATAAGGGAGGTCGAACTCTATGCAGGCACCATGCCAGCAGAGTATGGCGACCGTCTCTCGTCAGCGCTAGTGGTAACCACGCGCGAAGGTCGTGCGGACGGTGCGCTGCATGGCCGCCTCAGCACGACCATGATGACGGTCAACACAACGCTGGAAGGTGCGACCGGTTTTTGGGGAGGTAGCTGGATAGCCAGCGGGCGAAAAACCTATTTCGGATCGTTTGCCAACACGTTTGCCCGTCGTATCGGCATCTTTAACGAGATAGCCTTTCCCAACTTTGCAGACGGTCACTTCAAGCTCGCGCTGCGACCGTCGTACAGCCACATTGTGCGCGCTACGGTACTCGCCAGCCGCGACAAGCTAGACTGGGTCGTTGACGAAGATGTCGTGGCTGTGCAAGGAGATTCGGAAAGCCTGTACCGCGGCGGTAAGGACATGACGCACACAGCTGTTGGCATGCAGTGGCACTACGTCCCTGACGAGGCAACGACCGGGCGTTTGTATGCCAATTGGTACGAGAATAGCGGCGGAAGTTCGCTGGGAGGAGGGCTTCAGGCCTGGATGGCCGGGCTGAAGAATGTTTCCAGCCCGTTTGATCCGCCGGATCCGGTGTTTCCAAGTGATTCGGAGGCGCAGTTCGCTCAGAGGGAGCGCTACGCTATAAAGAAGTTGTCGGCAGGCGCAAGGATTGCGTTGGCACGAAGCGTACACAGCATAGAAGCCGGCGCCGGACTGGACCGTCTAGAATCGGATCTCAAGCTGGAATTCCAGGCAAATGATTTTGGCGTAACGCTGTTCAATGCAATGCAGATGGCAGGTCCGTTGGTTTCTTCGTTGGGGGACAGTGCGGATGTGGCTCGGGCGGATGCGCGCGTTCATTTCTTTGCACAGGATAAGGTGACGCTCTTAGGCGGAGCTGCTTTCCTTCAGCCAGCACTTCGCTTCGACTACTACAGGCTGGTTGGGCGCGGGTATTGGACACCGCGCCTCAGCATATCCATTCCCATGGGCGAGAAATCGACCGCCCGCCTGGCCTCTGGGCGTTATGTCCAGAGTCCAGGCTTGGAAAAGACATTGGATCCAGACGACAACTACAACATCGCACGCTTGGAGAGTCTGGACGGCCTGGCAGCAGAGGAGGCCTGGCACGTCGGTGTGAGCCTGTCCCAACGCTTTGGCCGTAGTTGGCGGATGCGACTGCAAGGGTATCATAGTGGTACCGGGCGCTGCTTACCCGCAGGTCCGAGGTGCAGTCTCGGGCGGTAGCGACGTATTTCCCAACAGGGTCCACCGTCGTTGGTAGGGTCGGCGTGCTGACGCCCAGCGCATGGGTCATTAACATTCATGAAGTGCCCGTACTGCTACCAGACCTAGACAACGAAGGCAAGGGCAAGAGCTACGGCGCGGAATTCATCATTGCACGAGCACGCTTGCGCCCGGATGACCGGTTGAGCGGTTGGCTCTCTTACGCCTTGGCCAATGCCTCACGGCAGGCAAATTATGGCATGCGTAGCGTCCGCCACCCATTTGCGTATGACCGTCGGCACACGGTGAATGTCGTGGTTCAGTGGCAGATATTCTCCACGTTTGTTGCCGGCCTGACGTGGCGATATGGGTCAGGCTTTCCATACACGCCGGCAGTCGACATGCGGGCGCTCGTGGCCTTGGTTGAAGACCCGAACCAGCCAGGCGTGACTCAGGAGGTGGTGCTGGCGGATCCGACCACTGGATACGCGCGGCTGGTGCCTGGATTCGGTAGCCCGGACAACCTCTTTACTGGCAGACTGCCCGCCTATCACCGATTGGATCTGCGACTTACGTACGAAACCCGTTGGCAGGGGTTTGTCATGCGCGCGTATGCAGATGCCATCAACGTCTACAGCCGCAAGAACACGGTAACAAACAAGTACTTTGTCGGCACAGATGCCAAGGACTACGCGCATTTGCCGGAGGCCCTTAGGCCTCCGCCGACGGCCACGCTTTTTCGGGAGCCGATTTACGGGTTTCCATTTATCCCGAGCCTGGGTTTGAGCTGCCAGTTCTAGTTAGTACAAACCGCAGATGTTTATGCTTTACCGGAGTGCCAAGTCTCCAGCGGCCGCTGCCAGGAAGGCGCGCGGGTGTTGTGGGCTTGGGCTTGTGCTGATTGGGCTTGCCGCATGGCCGGCCCTCGGCCAAAGAGCTGATAGCGCACTAGCAACACTGGTGAATTCTACCGAGTCCTACCTGAGCCTGCTCACCAGTCTGGATGAGGCTGGTGTACGGCGCGACTCCGCAAGAGTGCTGCGGCACCTGGCGCAGTTGGCGCTGGTCTTGCCGGATGACATCGAGCGCCAGATGGCAGAGGGTGACCTCCTAAATGCGCCCCAGGATGCCAAGATTCACGCCGGAGCCGGTGAGCTGTTAGTGAATTGGTGGCGTCGCCAGGACCCTCTGCCGGCATCACCAGTCAATGAAAGGCTGCTGGAACACATCCAGCGCGTTCGGCATGCGGAGTCTCACTTCGCCAGTAGTGAGCGAGCAACGGGGTTTGACGACAGGGGGAAAGTATACGTTCTCTACGGCCGCCCGGAGCGGGAACTGATTGTCAGGTTTGATGAGCCGGAATTCACCGACAAGATTTACAGGTTCGGGATGGTGATAAACCAGTCCGACTTTCCTGCCAACGTGTTTTGGAGATACGGACACATTAGCGGGAGCGGAAACTTCCTCTTTCTTGAGCAGGACGGACTGTACCGGATCGCAGGCACCACGGACCTGCTACCCAGGCCGCTCAGGACGGGGTTTACGCAGGAAAAGCGCGGCCAACGGCGCGCCGAGATGGCGCTTGCTACGATGTGGACCATTTACCGCCAGCTTGCTGCGGAGGACCCCGTATTCTTGAATCGCTTTAGCGAGGTTGACAACTACATATCAAGTCACGAGGAGCCGGGGCGGGTTGCGGCACGTGTGCTGGAGGATTCGTTCAGGAGGGCGGTGCTTGACCAAGATGATGACACTGACTTGCAGCCGGGAGGGGGAGAGCGTCCGGCGAGTGAGGTAGTCCAGAGCTCCATCACCTCGTCGAAAGTTGAGGATGCCCAGTTGGCGTATCAGCGTGAACTGCTAATGCCGCCAACGTACACGGAGGTGAACCGGGCGCTCCCACATTTGCCGATTGGTTTACGGGCGGCGCGCTTTTTGGACAGCGATGGTACGACGCGAACGGAGCTGTATTGGGGGCCGGAGCCAGGCGCCTTGCGAAGACAAGACCAGGGCGAAAACTTTGTGCTACACACAACTACAGTTCAGCATGGGCCCAGCTATGACCGGCGCAACGTGACGACGCGATCTATGCAGGTTACGGACTTGCCCAGAGGCAGCGACGCGGTGATTCCGGCGCAGCAGGCCACGGTTCGCGGTGATACAGGGCTCTACCATGTGGCCTTGCAGTGGGATTTACACCGGCTGATACGGAACAGGGAAGACCAGCTTTCTACCGGGCAACGGCTTCGGGTGGGAGCACGTCACGTAGATTCGCTAACGGCACTCAATGCCAGTGGTGAGGTGCTGGAGATGAGTGACCTAAAGCCGGTAATGATTTGGTCTGCCGTTGAGCTCATTGGTGATTCCGAGCCATACCCGTACATGCAAGTCGGGACGGATGTGCCGGTGGGGTTGTATTTCGAGATTTACCACCTGCGCTACGATGCAGAGGACTATACGCGCTACAGCGTCACGTATCAGATTGCCAGACGCGCAGAGGGGGGGCGCGCCGACCGTCAGCGTCGGGCTTCAACCTCGGTAACAACAGAACATACAGGTACGCAGTCCAATGACCACCAGGAGGTCTTGCTGGACCTTACTGATTGGGAAAACGCGGGCCCGGTCGAAGTCCGCGTAACCCTACGTGACCTAACCGCGCGTCGCAGTGTGACGCGATCCATAGAATTCGAGTTATTCTAACGATGGCAAAGACCCGGAAAGCTAGTGAAGGGGACGATTTCTTCCAGCGCGTTTGGCACGTTGTCGCCGAAATTCCGCGCGGCAAGGTGACCACCTATGGTCACATCGCTGGGCATCTGGGCGCCAGGAGCGCAGCACGTTCCGTTGGATGGGCCATGAAGGCAGCCAAGGGCACCAGCCTTCCGTGCCATCGCGTAGTAAACCGATTCGGAGCCCTTACGGGCGCGCGTAGCTTTGATGGTCCCTTCCTGATGGAGGACCTTCTGCGGAGCGAAGGTGTGACGTTTGACGAAGAAGGGTGCGTTGTGCTCGACAAGCATCTGTGGAAACCGGGCCGGGACGAAGCGTAGGAGTTAGTCCATATTGGCGAGTGGTCCATGCTCTCGCGGACACGTCTCTAAGTCCTGCGGTCATGCGCCGTTCCGTAGTCCCCGACCATCAAGTCGGTGCCGGTAACGTCGGCCAAGTCCTTGAGCTTGCCATCCAAGCGTGTTCCCGGTCACTCATGCGGGAATTTCCACGCGTGTTGACCGCATACGGGCGCCGAATACGCTGCGGCAATTTTGTCCCGTGATAACTCTGCCCCCAGTCGAGCGTTGGTGTTGGGGCCCGCTCCGGCGCGAACCGCCTGAGCTGCCGCTGGTGAATATTCAGGCAAATCAAGCGACTAGGGCACATGGTGACATTCGTGCATTATATTTCCCAGGCGCAGCCTTGAGGCCCGAAGGATCGCGCACTGCTTCAGCTTGTGACCTTGCTCGATGAGCGGTAGCAGTGGTCGCTCGGCTGCCTTTTATGCGGCGCGCCTCGTTACGCTTGAGCTTTGTAACCAGCATGCGATTTTCGCCGTCCCTAATTCAGTCTGCAAGTCGGGCATTGGACGCATTCACTTGCTGGGGCGCGGCCATGCTAGGTGTTGTTTCTACCGTTGAATTGCATAGAGCACAGCACAGTTGGATCAAGCGCGAATTCGTCAGCAGCCCAGCATCGCGACCTACGGAGAAAGTCTTTTTGGCTGGGAGCGTCGGGCGCTCCAAGGGATAGCAGTGTCAGATGGAGCAACTCATTGAAAATTGGAGACTATTCGGAAAACAGCTAACATTCCAGTGGCTGGAAGACGAAGGCGAAGAATTCTGGCTGGACGACGACGAGTCGTATGAGGAGGATGATGAAGAGGGGGCCTCTGCTCGCGGGTCGTCTACTCCAGCACGGTGGATAGGGCCTGGCGAAGTGGTTACGATAGCCGGCCGTGAAATTCGCGGCATGATCTATGTCGGCGCACGGCCTCCGCTGGGTGAGTGTAGAAAGCACTGCTTCCTGCGACGATGGAAAAGTAGTGGCTGGCCGTGGATAGACCCTGAGCTGCCAGCCGCGCCGCCTGATGCGTGCGCCGTAAGTGTAGACTCGTGGTTCAGTCTGCGCTACAATGAAATGTTACCGTCGGAGCGGGGCCACTACCTTGATTGGCTTGCTTCAGGAGCATCCGACGGTAGTTGTAGCAGAGGAGAGGTCTTGCTCTACTTCTATGGACTTGAGTATCGGTTTTTCGTCGAAGAATCGGACGCCAGTGAACAGGAATACATTGTAGCCGAGGTGGAGAGACTGCTGAGTCTGTATGCATCCGATAGTGGTAGACTGTTCAGCCTATCTTTATTCCTAGGGACTGCGTACCCTCTCCACGGCCGTTTCAATGATACTGCACTGCTTTCGGAGGGTGCGGTCGCCGACACACTGTTGCACGGACCTGGATTTACGCTTGACATAAGGTGCGCGGTCGGGCGTATGGTCGCGAAAAGGCAGCCGCTAACGGCAGATTGGCTGCTGACTTGGTACTTGGCCCATCCCGACACGAATTCCCTAAGGCATCCGGCAAGACGTGCGCCCCAGGAATTCCTGGCGATGTACCGCCTCCTCTTCAATGACAGATACCCGAAAGGCGTTAAGGTCCGCGTGCCTAAGCGTGCTGTTCTGGGTAAGCTGTATATCGGGGCATCCGAGTTGTTTGACATAGAATTGGAGGAGATGCTGGGACGCATTCCAGACTGCCGCCGACTAACACGGCCGCTCAATCAGGCGCATGCGCTCCTTGAGCAAACCGAAAACGCGCTTAATCGGTATAGCCTATACCTTGGTCGCAAGCCAGATCAGTCGTGCACTATTGAAGCCCATCTGCTACTGCCGAAGCGACTTCGGCCACTCTTTCCTTCCAAGGCATTCGACGAATTCGGCAAGTGGTTGGAGTCTAAAGTTAGCGCTGACGGTGTGTTTACGATAGGCCAAGTGGTTGGGCGCGTGCTGGGGTCGTCTCCAGAAAGGGTGGTTCAGCAGCATAAGTTGCTGGCCGCAGAGGCGTTGGGTGCACTAGGTTTCGGCATGGTGCCGTGCGTCGGCCTCTCGTTGCGTCGCCCGCGCGCCGGCGATCCCGTTGTGCTGTTTAAGGTTCCTCAAGGGTACAGTGCACTTGAGAAAGCCAGCATGGGCTATGGGCGATACCTGGTTGTCGTTGCGGCGGGCGCATTTGTTGCTCGTGCGGGCGGCACGATTTCATCGAATGGGCGCGACGTGATACAAGCATGGATCGAGGAGGCCGAGCTTGCGCCGGACGAACGGGCACGCCTGAGCGCGGAGTTGGCCTGGATGCTAATGGTTCCACTTAGCCTCTCCATACTCAGACGATGCCTAGGTGATGCCGCCGCCGACACATGCCAGGATGCCAGACGACTCGCGCTAGCCGTAGCGGCAGCTGATGGAGCAGATTTCCGTGCGAGAGTCCGGCCGTTGAAAAAGGTCTACAGGGCTAGCGGCGTGGAAATTGGGAGGGCCCAATCCGACTTGGAGGACCTTGGCCCCCTTGATGGACCCGTGACCGTTCGCCTTGAGAGCAAATCTGGTCGTGTTTACGTAGTACCTAGACCCGCCACGACTAGCAGGGTGCAGCTTGATGCAAGTCGGGTTAAGAAGCTGATCGAGAGTACGGACCGCGTGTACAACGAACTGAACAGAGTATTCGGTGAAGCGGAAGAAGAGGAGGTTGTTGTAGCAGATTCACTCAAGGCAATACTACCGGGATTGGATGCGGCGTACGTAGGCTTTCTGCGCTCATTGGCGGAAAGGCATCGATGGAAAAAGACTGAGCTGATAACCTTGGCGACCCAGCATAAGCTGATGCCAGACGGTGCACTTGAGACGTTGAATGACTGGTGCGCCGAGCAGCTAGATGAGGTCCTGGTTGAAGATGAAGATGAGCACTACGAGCTAAACCAGGAAATGGTAGCCCAGCTGAAGCTGTTGGAGAGCAACTAGCGTCGCAGAGCACCAATATTTACAGCTGGCGCGTGCTCGAAGCCCATGGGACCCAAGGGGGATGTACTATGATAGAAGTGCCTGCAGGAATGCGGTGCGCCACAGGGCGGCGGCGAGGTCACCGTCTCGCAAGGTCAAGCACTTGGAGCAGTGCGCCCAGCGGTAGCAAAGGCAGAAGTGGGCAGACGCAGTGGTGACGCATCATTCTCGCCAAAGCGGATGCTTTCTCCTGCCAGGGTGTGGCGCATTCTGCGCAGTACCAAAAAAGAAGATGGTCGGCTGAAGCCCTCCGGGCAAAAAGTGGGAGGAAGGGTATGGTGGAATGCACTATTTTGGGTTGAAGCCAGCACGCGCGTACGGTTAATGGTGTTATTTGGAGTAGGGGTCGCCGTATTCCTGTACATCTGCCTGCGCGCAGCAGCAAAGCGTAAGCAAGCCAGAACCCGTCGCCTGCACACTGCGGCCAAAGGGGTGGGTGATGCCTGCAAGAACCCGACCAAGGCACGTCAACGTGGCAGGGGCCGAACGTCGGAAATGCGTAGGGCTGTGCGGCCTCCTGAGTGGATTGGTGCCGATGCGTCATGCCACGTAGCTGGGCGCGATATCAATGGGATAGTTTATGTCGGGGCAGAAAAGGGGCGCAATGGGCTGGCCCACTACGATGCTGCGTACGCCGGTGGTTCGCTTATCGACATTCGCCTGCCTATAGCACGAGTAGGCACCGACGTTCCAGGTGCCGACATGCCATACTGGCCGAGCTTTTCACAGATTTCCCCTTCCAATCGAAGCTGCTACCTCGCCTGGCTTGCTACGGGCCGGTCCGATGAGCACTATGGTGTAGGGTACGTTTTCCTCTTTTTTTACGGCCTGGAGTTCCGGTTCTTTGTTGATAAGTCAGGCAGTGAGGAAAAGCGACTCATCGTGGCCGAGGTGGAAAGGCTGCTTGAGATCTACGGTGCCAACAATTCCATTCGAAGCTACTTCGGAGAATTCCTGGACGTTGCAGGCATCGTCTTGGGCACTGCCATTGATTCTGAGCCAGTTACGGAATACACGCGTGGCGCTACACTGCCCACCCTCCGCTGGCGGCTTGCCCTTGGGCGAAGAATTGCCGCAGGGCTCCGGCTTGACGCGGATTGGCTGCTTCCCTGGTATTTGTCTGATCCAAATACCCGATATTTGCGAACACCCGCAGTGCGCGCTTTCGATGAGTTTCGCGTGCTCTTTGGTCTGTTATTTTGCGACCAGTATCCACGGGGCCTAAAGGTCAGGGTCCCTAAACGAATGCTGTCCTATACGTATCGTGCTGCATCCAGCAGGTTCTCTGTCGATTTGTCAGACTATCTTGGGCAGACTCCAGATGTGTCGAGGCTGACGGCTCCGCTTAAACGCGCAAGTGAACTCGTTGAAGCAGCCACAGACGGGTTGGAGAAATACAGTCGCTTGCTTGGCCGTATGCCTGAGACCAAGGGCTCGGTTGAAGCGCACCTTTGCTTGCCCGAACGTCTGTGGGAAATTATCCCTTGCGAAGCGGTCGATAAGCTGCGCAATTGCGCCGAGTCGGTCGTGGAGTCTGGAGAGTATCCCTTGGCAGGCGAACTGGTTAATCGTGTAGAAGGCGGCGTGCCTCTGGAGCGGGTGTACAAGAAGCAACTGGTGTTGGCCGCTGATGTGCTCGCCCGCCTCTCTATCGGAATGGCGCCCGACCCCAGATTCGCGCTTCGTCGCCCAAAGGCCGATGAGCCGGTGGTGTTATTTCGCTTGCCAGATGGTAGTCCGCCGCTGGACGAGGTAAGTATTGAGTATCGAAGCCTCCTCAACACCATTTCGATAGGGAGCTTTATTGCCCACGCGGACAGCACGGTTTCTGCGCAGGAGAGCGATGCGCTAAAGGCCAGGATTGATGCGGGCAATTTGTCGGATGCTGAGCGAGCGCTGCTCAATGCGAACCTGCAGTGGATGCTGACAGTCCCTCCAACTCTATCCGATGTACGACGGCGGCTTAAGGACGCTTCAAATGAGATGCGTCACAGGGTCGGACAGGTCGCGCTGGCTTTGGCGCTGGCCGATGGAGCAGTTGATCCGAATGAAGTTAGGGCGCTTGAGCGGCTCTACAAGGCAATTGGCTTAGATGAGGCTGACATATACCGCGACCTCCATGCCTTTACAGCGACTAGCGGGCCTGCAACAGTACGGGAAGCCGATGAGCAAGACGAGGGCTACGCGGTACCTCTGCCACCCGAGGTCACCAATAAGGTTGTCTTGGATATGAACCGGATCGCAGCCCTAACAAGAGAGACGGACAAGGTAGCCACCGTGCTGAGTTCGGTGTTTTCCGATGAATTAGCTGACAAGATTCCTGACATGGAAGCCAATGGACGGCTTCCGGGATTAGATGAGCCGCATGCCGAGTTTGCCCATGCTCTTCTTGCGAAGCCACGTTGGGAAGAAGCTGAGGTAAGCGAATTGGCGAAGCAGTGCGTGCTCGTGGCGGCAACGGCAGTGCCCCGCCTCAACGAGTGGAGTTATGAACACCATGACGACGCACTGGTTGAGCAGTACGATTGCTATGAGGTTAACCAGGGCGTGGCAGCCAGAATTACGGAGAATCACTGATGCAACAGAGACGAATCAAGCCTCGCGAACGGGAGACGATCATCCAGGCGCTGCGGGCAGGCGTAGTTCCTAGGGTAGGACTGCAGCACATTCAGGTAGGTAGGGCTTTAGAGACCAAAGAGATGATCCGCGACATTGAGCGGATCGCCGATGGTGGTGCAACGATTCGTTTCATCATTGGAGCATATGGCTCGGGCAAGACGTTTTTTCTGAATCTGACGCGGCTGGTCGCCTTGCAGAAGGGGCTAGTCGTGATGTCTGCGGACTTGGCGCCCGATAGGCGCGTTTATGCGACGGGTGGGCAGGCCCGGTCACTCTTTGCGGAGATGGCCAGGAACGCGTCAACCCGTACGAAGCCCCAAGGCGGCGCACTGGCGGGCATTGTTGAAAGGTTCGCTCACCAGGCCGCGCGGGAGGCAGAAGGCAAGGGGCTGCCCACGAAAGATATAATCCAAACCAAGCTGTCACACTTGGAGGAGCTCACCGGGGGCTTCGATTTTGCCACGGTGATCGGCCGGTACTGGGAGGGATTTGAGCATCACAACGATGAGCTCAAGTCTGCGGCACTCAGGTGGCTGCGAGCTGAATACAGTACCAAGACAGAGGCTCGCAAGGCCTTGGGTGTCCGTACGATAATAGACGATAGCAGTTTCTACGATCAACTCAAGCTGATGGCCATGTTTGTGCGCGAGGCCGGATACAAGGGCCTGCTGGTTGCGCTGGACGAAATGGTTAACCTCTACAAGCTCGTATCCTCGCGGTCTCGCAATGCAAACTATGAGCAGTTACTTCGCATCCTGAATGATGTGTTGCAGGGGCTTGCCAGCCACGTGGGCTTCATTATGGGCGGAACGCCCGAATTCCTGATGGATACGCGCCGCGGGCTCTACAGCTATGAAGCACTTCAGTCCCGCCTGTCGCAGAACACTTTTGCACGGGAAGGACTGGTGGACTTGTCGGGACCGGTGATTCAGCTCGAAAACCTTGCGCCGGAGGACCTGTACGTGCTGCTTACCAACATCCGCCGGGTAATGGAAGACAGGGTCCCATTGCTACCGGACCAAGCGCTCCGGGCCTTTATGGCTCATTGCTCTGATCGCATTGGAGACGCCTATTTTCGAACACCGCGTAACACGGTGAAAGCCTTTGTCAACATGTTGTCCATTCTCGCGCAAAACCCTGGCACGGGCTGGGAAGATCTCGTCGGGAATGTCAGTGTTGCCCATGATCCCGATGGGGGTACGGCCAATAATGCAGCCAAAGGCCCGGTAGCGCAGGATGAGCTCGAAACATTCACACTCTAAACAGTCGGCAGCATTTGAAGACTTGGCGCTGCCTGTCAGGCGCTGGATCTGGAAGAAAGGTATCAGTACTCTGTACGATATCCAGGAGCGTGCTATCCGCATGCTACTGGACAGTGAAAACGACCTCATCATTGCCGCCCCTACGGCAGGGGGCAAAACCGAAGCTGCGTTCCTGCCGCTTATTTCGTCGGTAATTGAAGAGCCGAACAGAACTGGCTTTGATCTGGTCTACATCGGACCACTGAGGGCGCTGATCAACGACCAATTTCTGCGGCTATCAGAACTGTGCAAGGAAGCTGAAGTGCCGGTCTATCCCTGGCACGGCGACATTTCTCAGAGTATCAAGGCCCGGGCCCGGCGAAATCCGCGTGGCATACTGCTGATCACACCAGAGTCGCTGGAGGCATTCTTCGTGCTTCGGGGGCTTGAGGTCCCGGCGCTATTCAGCGGCGCCAAGGCCATCGTGATTGACGAGCTGCATGCGCTGCTGGACAGCGAGCGGGGCATCCATGTAAGATCTCTCCTCACGCGGCTGGAGGTGGCCACAGGGCGCAGGATTCGCCGCGTCGGACTGTCGGCTACACTGGGCGAGATGGACATGGCCAGAGGATATCTGCGGCCGGAAGCACCCGAAGGGGTTCAGGTACTCGAATCCAAAGGGTCTCAGGCGCTGAAGGTTCAGATTCGCGGCTACGTAGTTGGAAGCGCCAACGGCAATGCGAAGGCTGCGGGTGAAGCAGAAGGTTCTGGGAAGTGGGCAGTGGCAGAACACCTGTTCCGCACGCTAAGGGGCAGCTCGAATCTGATCTTTGCCGGCTCCCGTCAAAACGTAGAGTGGTACGCGGATGCGCTCCGCCAAACGTCAGAAAAGGCGCGTGTTCCGGTCGAGTTCCTTCCGCACCACGCAAGTCTTTCGCGCGCCCATCGGGTCGAGCTTGAGGAGCGGCTGAGGTCTGGAGCAGTAACCACGGCGGTCTGCACCTCGACGCTGGAGCTTGGAATTGATATTGGCAAGATTGAGAGCATTGCGCAAATCGGCCCGCCGTTTTCGGTAGCTTCGCTGCGCCAGCGGCTCGGCAGATCGGGTCGGCGCTCTGGGCAACCCGCCGTGCTGCGCATGTATGCGATAGAGAATGAGTCTTCAACAGGTACGCACTTCCTAAACCGCTTGCACCTAGACCTAATCCGATGCATCGCAATGGTGGAACTGCTGCGCGAACGATGGTGCGAGCCGCCAGCGCTGCAAGCGCTCCACCTCTCCACTCTCGTGCATCAGATCCTTTCGGTAATCGCGGAGCGCGGAGGGTCACGTGCCAAGGAGCTGTACAACATTCTTTGCCAGCAAGGGCCATTTCGATTAGTTGATCAGGGGCTGTTTGCTAGTGTCTTGCGGCGCCTTGGAAACTCCGAAGTGGCGCTCATTGAGCAGGCTCCAGACGGCACGCTCCTGCTTGGATGCAGGGGCGAGCGGCTGGTGGAGCATTTCAGCTTCTATGCTGTCTTCCAGACTCAGCGAGAATTCAGGATCATCGCTAGCGGAAAAGCCTTGGGCACGCTGCCGGTATCTACGTTTCTGCGCGTGGATTCAACGATCGTGTTCGCCGGAAAGCGGTGGCGTGTGACTGCTGTCCACGATGCGGAGAAGGTGATCGAAGTCGTTTCCGATCCTACGGGCATTCCACCTCCATTCGGTGGTATGGCACGTGGCATCGTTCATGATCGCATCGTGCAGAAGATGAGGGAATTGCTGTTGTCTGGCAATCGTCCACGCTATCTGGACAGCAGGGCACTGTCATTACTAGATGCCGCGCGAGGAGAAATACGGCTGTCCGTCTTGCGAAGACAAGCCATTCAGATGGTCGGTGAGCGTGCCGCGGTTGTGGCGACCTGGGTGGGTACGATTAAAACGTCAACCCTTGCACTGGTGCTCCGTTCCATGGGGTATCGGGTTGATCAATATTGTGGTTTTCTGGAGGTATCCTACGAGGACGGCAAGCCGCATATAAAGGCTGCTCTCAGGCAGATTGTGCGCACCAAGCTGGCTTCGTTAGAGGAGGTGCTCACCGGAATCGAGAACCTGAGCGTGGAGAAATTTCACCCGTACCTAGATGCGAGCCAGCTTATCCGGGACGCTGCGAGCAGCCGTTTCGACGTACATTCAATGCCAGCGTTGGCGCAGTCCATCGTTAACACCGTGAAGTAGACCGCAGGGTTAGAGCGATTTCAACGCGCTCATGAACGGCGGGCAGCAGCGACGTTGGCTCGGTAGTGGTGCCGTAGGCCCGTTGGTCCACACGATCTGCACATGCTCAGGTCACAACGTCTTGCCGAGAGGCGGAGCGACTGGTCAGAGTATTCTGCAATGGCCCCCACGAAAATGGTCGCTGCGGGCCGGGGCCAGTCTAGGTCGCACGTGCGAGCGAGCACGCTACTGATCTGTGCCCGTCAAGACGCGCAGTGTGTAAATCCGGCATGTTTTCCTCAAACATGCCACCAATGCTGTCGCGGCTACGAAGGATCGGAATTGGACGCTCGAATATATCGGACACGCAGCGCACAGTACCAGTCGGTACATAACGGGCAACTTTGGGCTCTCTTGCGGGTTGAAAATGTACCCCATGCACCGCATCTGCAACTGTTGATACAGCGATACGACGTAGTAGGATAAGGTAACTGACCTGTCACCTAGGCCAAGCTGGAGGCCACGCGTCCCACCAATTCACCAAACGCCGCCTTATGCGAAGTGCCTTTCTGCCGCAAGGCGAGCATATAATGAAGCCGCAGCAGGCGATGGCTGCCACATGGGACAACATGCTGGATTCGGACCGGGGGCCGGCCGTGTTTTTTCACGGGCGCAAACGTGAGCTTCAGGCTTTCCGTGAGGCGCGATCGCTCGCACGAACGACGAATGGTGGCACCGTTTTTCTCATTCAGGGCGCACAGGGCGCGGGCAAGACTGCCTTGCTGTACGAATGCGGCAAACGAGCGGACGAAGATGGGTGGCGTGTGGTTCAGATAGGGAGCGACGCTCTGTTCGATCCGTCTGAGCTGGCGGATTACTTGCGTGTGCCTTACGAAAGCAAGTCCAGCACCACGGCGCAGAAGGAGGGGAGTGGGAGAGTAGGATGGGCTGCCGTGGCAGAGGTATCCGGTAGCCGAACGCATGGTCAGACCACAGAATACGGTGGACTCACCGTGAAGAAGCTATTGCGGAACGCGGCCAATCCCGGTGGCCTCGTGTTGGTCCTGGACGAGGCGCAGACGCTTGAGCAGGAAATCGGCAAACCGTATGATTCCGTGTTAACACGCAACCTTGCGCACATTCACAACGGCACCGCAGGTGCGCCTGTGATCTTGCTGGCCGGTGGACTTAGTACTTCCGAGGATGTGTTTAACAAGTTTGGGATTTCCCGATTCGCTGACTACGGTAAAATATATTTGGGGCGGCTATCGCCCGAGTCGGAGCGTTCCGTGATCCACGACTGGCTGGTCCGCGCAGGCGGTGCATACGGCGACTCGAACGATTTGGCACGATGGATTGACACTATCGCTGCGGAAACCTATGGCTGGCCGCAACACATTGCGGCGTATGCACCACCGGTTGCCAAATGGCTGTATGAAGCTGGCGGTGCGTTGTCGGATCGGTTTCCAATGGAGGTACTGGCCCTGGGGCACAGGCGCAGGCAGAGGTATAACGAAAGCAGGCTTAGGGGGATGAAAAAAGCAGATACGATGGCGCTAGGAGAATTGTTGTTCCAGAAAGGAGACGGTGCTGTCTTGGACGAGGACGAGTTGGCTGCAATATTTTCCCGCAAACGAACGCCCGAGCAGGCCGAAACAGTCTTTCTGCATGCATTGCACAAAGGGGTTATTGCCAACACGGAGCCGCACGCGTACGCCGTCCCGATTTCGTCCATGCAGAAATGGCTCGTTGGGCTGTATGAAAAAAACCGTTCTACCTTGCTGCCGGCGTCGCCACCCGATGCAGAGCCAACCGCGGGGCATTTCCGGGCCCCGCAAAAGAGACGGCGTCGGAACAGTGACCACGGCCAGGATCGATAGAGCGCCTCTTTTCTTCTCGCCCTTCCAAGCAGCTGAAGAGATTCTACAGGCTTGCGGTTGAGCTCTGGTGATTCGCATCTGCATCCGCGGAACACCGAGTGGCTCTGCACCGCACTGCGAGGTAGCGGTAGATGTAACTTGTGCTAATTTAGACACAGTCCTTAACACATGCGGAAAGCCGACGAAGACTTGCCTTACCGCGAAATCACACCGCATCTGGATATCTGCACTGCGCACTGTTCCGGCCATTGCAGCCTACCGGCCGCATGATCTAAGTCCCCAGACGACGCACCCTTCACCTTACCGCCATTGGCATTACACATGTTGGGGCCAGTCGCGGCAGGTGGCTCACCGATTGCACGCCATTCGGCATCCACGGCAATAAGCCCGGCGCCTCTCTCCGCGGTTTGCCTGCGAGGTTCGGCTGTCAGCCGCTAAAGGCAATGTCCCCTCAGGCTCGGATCGCTATGCTGTCCAGCGTGTCCCAAAAGTGCGGGAAAGACACCATAGCCACCTCCGGCCGGGTAATGACTGTCTGCCCACTGGCCACTAGCCCGGCAACGCCCATAGCCATCGCGATCCGGTGATCGGTAAAGCTGTCTACCCTCGCACCTACAAGCGGACTGCCGCCCTGAATAGCAAAGCCATCGTCGTACTCTTTAATGTCTACGCCGAAAGCCCGAAGGTTGGTCACGGTCGCGTGAATCCGGTCGCATTCCTTAACTCGTAGCTCCGCGGCACCGGTGAGAATTGTTCGTCCGTTGGCACAGGCTGCCGCGATGGCAAAGACAGGGACTTCGTCAATCAGGTTGGGAATGATGTCGCCGCCCAAGGAGATTCCCTTTAGTGTAGCGGGATGGACTTCCAAATCACCAATGGGCTCACCGCCGATACTAGCACGCGCCGTTACGCGAATGTCAGCACCCATCTCTCTCAAGACGGCTAGTAGTGCACTGCGCGTGGGATTGAGGCCAACCCCAGGCATCCGCAGCGGTCCGCCGCCGGTGATGGACCCGGCAACGAGGAAAAAGGCGGCAGCTGAGAAGTCCCTTGGCAAGGCCATGGTGATAGGAGCGATCGGGTGTGCGGGATGCGCAGCGATATGACGCCCATCGTCAAGCTCAAAGATCGGCAGCCCGAGCATGCGTTCAGTATGGTCCCTGGAGGGCACTGGCTCAATGACGGTGGTGGTGCCGCTTGCGTATAGCCCAGCTAACAGGATGCTCGACTTGACTTGGGCTGAGGGCACAGGCAGCGTGTATGTTATGCCGCGCAGCGGTTGATTGGGAAAGATGTCAACCGGCGCGTGGCCGCTGCGAAGTTCAATGGTGGCACCCATGGTGCGAAGCGGTTCGGCAATCCGACCCATGGGGCGCTGGCTCAGTGACGTGTCACCCACCAGCGTAGCACGTAGCCCGTGCCCGGCCAGGATGCCCGTCAGTAGGCGCATCGTTGTGCCGGAGTTACCACAGTCTATTGCAGAGGTCGGGGCCGCTAAGCCATGGAGCCCCTGGCCAACTATTGCGATTTCCCCAGGCCGATCCTCCACGATGCGGACGCCGAGTTGCCGCAAGCACGCCAGTGTCGAGCGCGGATCGGCCGCGTCCGGAAAGTTGGTGATCACGGAGGTGCCGTCCGCGATAGCAGCAAGAAGTGCCGCGCGATGCGCGATAGACTTGTCTGCGGGTAGCAACAAAGTGCCGCTTAGGGAAGCAGCATGAGTTACCGCGCGATACATTATCTTATGGGCGTGTGGCGTGCGATGATAAGGCTTGCAAAGCTATCGGCAAAGCGATGGGACCGTGACTACACGCTCAGCAGCAAGTAAGCTCCAATGCGGCGGGCATGGCAGGGAACCAGAAGCGCAGCCCACGGTACGACGGTAGAGAAGCGCGTTGCGCTGTCTAGAATACTCTTCACATCCTTGAGGTATCGCTATGTTAGGTCAGTTAGGTCCGATGGAACTGATCATCATCTTTGGTCTGGTCCTGTTGTTGTTCGGGGCCAAACGGATACCGGAGATCGCTCGCGGGATCGGCAAGGGTATCCGCGAATTCAAGAGCGCAACTTCGGAAATCAGTCGTGAGCTCACGGTAGACCACAAGCCGCAGCGGCTGTACCAACCTCCGGCGCAGCAGCCTGTCCATACTACAACCGCACAGCCGCAGACTCAAGCTGCCCCGCAGCCGCAGCAGCCGGCGGTACCGCCCGTTGGTGCACCCCCGCCAGCTTCGCAAGGCACGCCGGGCCAGCCTTAGCGAATAGCCAGGCTCCAAGACGCGCCTGTCTCCAATAGCGGCGAATGCACATGAGTTGGGTGACGTTCGCCTCTACGCGCAGAGCCCTCGCGCGTGGAGAAACCACCTGCGAAGCGGTTACCAACTCGTTCATTCGTGCGATTGAACGCCAAGCCCACCTCAACGCCTTTACGTACGTAGATGCCGAAGGTGCGCTGGCGACGGCCCGCCACCAGGACAAGCGCCTGTCCGCAGGAGAGGCGCCGCCGCTTGCCGGGCTTGTTCTGGCTGTAAAGGATGTCGTGTGCGTCAAAGGCTGGCCGGTAACATGCGCTTCGCGCATGCTGTCCGACTTTATTTCGCTTTATGACGCCACGGCCGTTGCGCGGCTAAAGGCGCAAGGTGCGATCATTATTGGCAAGACGAACTGTGACGAATTCGCCATGGGCTCGTCCAGTGAAAACTCGCACCACGGTCCCGTACTGAATCCGTGGGCGGAAGATTTTTCGCCAGGCGGGTCCTCAGGTGGTTCTGCGGTTGCGGTGGCCGCTGGTCTTTGCCATGCAGCATTGGGGACCGATACGGGTGGATCCATCCGGCAGCCAGCAGCGCTGTGTGGGGTTGTGGGTCTAAAGCCGACCTACGGGCGGGTGAGTCGCCATGGACTTGTCGCGTTTGCGTCTTCGTTTGATTGTATTGGACCATTGGCAAATTCTGTGGAGGACGCTGCCCTCATCCTTGAAGCGATGGCAGGGGCCGATGTGCGTGACGCTACCAGCGCACCTGCGCCGGTCCAGCCGATTAAGGTGGAGAAGCCGCTCGCAGTGAATGGGATCCGGGTCGGCGTGCCGCGGGAGTTTTTTGAAGAGGGGTTGGACAGCGGAATTCGCAGCGCCATTGATGAGGCACTAGAGCGGCTGCGTAAGGCCGGTGCTGAGATTCGTACCGTCTCTATGCCGCACACACGCTACGGCATTGCTACCTACTACATCCTGGCTACCGCCGAGGCATCCAGCAACCTGGGGCGTTACGATGGCCTCCTATACGGTTATCGGCCAAAAAATAGCCCGCCCGAGCTCGTTAGCCTAGGACAATTGTATGCGCAGGCTCGCTCCCAAGGGTTTGGGCGAGAAGTGAAGCGCCGCATCATGCTTGGAACGTACGTGTTGTCTTCCGGCTATTACGATGCGTACTACGCCAGAGCACAGCGCGTGCGGTCGCTGATTCGCGGCGACTTTGAGCATGCGTTTGAGTTGGTCGATATGCTGGTGACACCTGTGACGCCGGTGCCCGGCATCAAGCTTGGGAGCATGATCGACGACCCACTACAGATGTACCTCAGCGACATCTATACGGTGACCGCCAACTTGGCGGGTGTGCCCGGTTTGGCGGTACCAATTGGTGCGCATGCCACCGGGTTGCCCATGGGGCTCCAGATCTTGGGGAATACATTTGACGAGTCGCGCCTCTTGCGACTGGGCGATCTTGTCATGAATCTCATGCAGGATTAGAGGCCGCAGTTTATATTCCCGCGGGCGCGAGCAGAAAAGTCAGACACGATCACTTATGAGCATACTCGTTGGAAAGGACACGCGCCTGGTAGTGCAGGGGTTTACGGGCAAAGAAGGCACTTTCCACGCCGAACAGATGATCGCTTTTGGCACATGTGTCATAGGCGGCGTCACTCCTGGCAAGGGAGGGCGAACGCACCTGGGCCGGCCGGTCTTCGACACCGTGGAGGAAGCAGTCGTAAGCGAGGGTGCCAACACCTCCGTGGTGTTTGTGCCACCTGCTTTTGCAGCAGATGCGGTGATGGAAGCTGCCGCAGCCGGAATAGGGCTCATCGTGTGTATCACGGAGGGCGTGCCCGTACAGGACATGATCAAGGCATATCGTTTTGTCTCCCGGTCAGGCGCAAGGCTGGTAGGGCCGAACTGCCCGGGTGTGCTGACGCCGGGCCAGGCCAAGGTGGGTATCATGCCGGCCATGATTTTTGCGGAAGGCTCGGTAGGAGTGATATCGCGATCGGGCACCCTGACGTATGAGGCGGTCGATCAGCTTACGCGCCAGAGTTATGGGCAGAGCACAGCCATTGGAATTGGGGGTGATCCAATTATCGGGACCCGGTTTGTGGACGCGTTGCGGCTATTCGAAGCTGATCCGAATACGGAGGCCGTCGTGCTCATCGGAGAGATCGGTGGCACGGACGAAGAAGATGCGGCACTTTACATCAAAGAACATATGTCGAAGCCTGTCATCGGATTCATCGCGGGTGCCACAGCACCGCCAGGGCGCCGCATGGGCCATGCGGGTGCGATAATCTCCGGCGGCAAGGGCACTGCAGAAGACAAATTCGCTGCGCTTGAAGCGGCCGGCGCACTCGTCGTCAGAAACCCTGCCTGGATCGGCAAGGCAGTCAAGGAAGCAGGCCTGTAGCCTCGCAAGTTCGGGCCATCCCTACGCCCGTGAAGATCAAAGACATCAGCCTTGAAGCAAGCGCGGCATCTTGGAGGCAGCTGCCAACTGACGGGCTGCCGGAGGTAGCCTTCATCGGTCGATCCAACGTTGGCAAGAGTTCGCTGATCAACATGTTGGCAGGTCGGCGCAACTTGGCGCGAACCAGCCGCACGCCTGGCAAGACGCGTACCTTTAACTGCTACAAGGTCAACGATCGGGTATATTTTCAGGATCTGCCGGGGTTCGGATACGCCAGGGTAAGTCGATCTCTTCGCAACCAGTGGTTACGAATGATTGGTGACTATCTTATGCACCGTCAGGAGCTCCGCGCAGTTGTACACCTCATTGATAGTCGCCATCCCCCAATGCCCTTGGACCACGAGGTGCTTGCGGCGCTGCGTCCTCGCAAGGTTGCATACCTTGTAGCCCTGACCAAGGTTGACAAGCTTTCGGGCAATGGGCGCACCGCGAGTCGGCGACGGATGGAGCAGGTCCTGTTCGAGTGCGGCATGAATGCGCCTATCGCGCTGTGCTCAGCCAAGACGCGGATGGGGCGGCAGGAGCTGCTTAGCCAGATTGCAGCATTGATTGACTGAACGCGCCAGGCGGCCTACGGTGTGAGAACGATCTTTACGAGGTCTTCTTCGGCGCGGTGCAGGCGTTCGAAGCACGCTGCGCCTTGTTCAAGCGGAAAGATTCCGCTCACCAAAGGGCTTGGATCAATAGCGCCGGAAGCTACCAAGTGTAAGGCATCCACGTATTCGCCAGCACTGGCATATGAGCCTCTCAGAGTCAGTTCGTTCGATACGACCTTTTGCACATCCATTGAGGGCATACGCGTAGCATTGCCGACGAGCACGACGTATCCACCTATACGTGTTGCGCCGATGGCGGCGTCAATGGTTCCTGGCAAGCCAACCACCTCAAAGGTTACATCAGCACCTACGCCCTGAGTAAGCTCATGCACCGCGGCGCGGGATTGATCGGGCTTTACGGCCACATCGGCGCCCAATGACCGGGCCAAGGCAAGGCGGTCCTCCCTCAAGTCCGAGACGATGATAACCCGCGGCGTACTAAGTCTTGCCGCCAGTAGCGTGCACAGTCCAATGGTTCCGGCACCGATGATAAAAACGGCGTTGTCCCGCAGGCCACCCCCGCGCGCAACTGCATGTAACCCAATTGAAACAGGTTCAACCAGCGCAGCCTCGACAAACGACAGTGTATTTGGCATCTTTTTCAGCACCCTTGCCGGCAGAAGTATGTATTCCGCCATAGCACCCTGGCGCTTCATTCCTTTGATTCCCACGCCAGGCACTGACCGGCGAAAGCAGCGGTTGTATTGCCGGTTCTGGCAAGCGGTACACGTATTGCAGTATATCGTAGAGTCAAAGCAAACCGGGGTGCCATTCGTGATGCCGCGCACGCCCGACCCAGGCGATGCAACGATCCCTGCTGCCTCGTGACCCATCACCAAGGGCGGACATCTACGTCCAGTCGTTCCCGCATAGCCATGAACGTCCGACCCGCAGATCCCCACAGCCTTAACCCGAACCAAGACCTCGTCAGGGCCTGGTCTAGGGGTGGGGACGTCCTGAAGCTCAAGCGTAAACGGGGCGGTGTAGACGAGCGCTTTCAAAAGAAGTCTTGGACCTGAGCACTATGAGTCAATTATTCCGCTGAATCCGGCTGGCCACTTTCAGGGACTGCCTAGGCAGTCACATGTGATGGGAAGGCGTCCGTTACACAACCTTCACTGGCGGACGATACCGTGTGTGCATAACGGAGAAGAATGCCTCCTCGTGCCTTAAGTGGCGGCGCGGTCCAGCGCTGCCGCCGTGCCCGAAGCTCCTGAGGGTCCAGGTGTACCACAAGGGTGTTTGCTTCGGCGTCAATCGAGATCACATCGCCGTCTTGCACCAGGGCAATGGTACCCCCAACTTGGGCTTCGGGCGTGACATGCCCCACCACGAATCCATGAGAGCCGCCAGAGAAACGGCCGTCGGTGACTAGGGCTACCTTATCGCCCAAGCCCGCTCCCACGATGGCGCCTGTGGGTCGGAGCATTTCCGGCATGCCTGGTCCCCCTTTGGGGCCGCAGTAGCGGAGTACCAGCACATCGCCAGCGCGGACGAGGCCACCCAGGATGGCGTCCATCGCGGCCTCCTCCGTATCAAACACGCGGGCCGTGCCACGAAATTGTTCGCCCTCTTTACCAGTGATCTTGGCAACTGCGCCCTCTTCCGCGAGGTTGCCATACAAAATTTGCAGGTGGCCCGTAGCTTTGATGGGATCATCCAGTGGGCGCACGACATCCTGGCCTGCGTTGAGTGGGGCGGCGGCGGCGAGGTTTTCGGCAATGGTTTTGCCGGTCACTGTAAGACAATCCCCGTGCAGGAGGTCCGCCTCCACAAGCATCTTCATGACGCCCGGCACGCCACCTGCATTGAATAAGTCTTCCATAACGTAGCGGCCGCTTGGCTTAAGGTCAGCCAGCAGCGGCGTCGATTCGCTCATGGCCTGAAAGTCAGACAAGGTTAGCGGCACGCGGGCGGCCTTGGCCATTGCTATCAGGTGCAAGGCCGCATTCGTTGAACCACCGAGTACGATTACGACCCGCAACGCGTTGCGAAAGGCATCCTTAGTCAGGATGTCCCGTGGCTTGATGTCTTGTTCCAACAGCCGGTAGATGACGGGCCCGATCTCCCGCAGTTCGTGCTGCTTATGGACACTGATGGCAGGATAGGAAGAGTCGTATGGGAGCGTCATGCCCAGCGCCTCAATGGCCGAGGCCATTGTGTTGGCGGTGTACATGCCGCCGCACGCTCCAGCACCTGGGCAGGCACTGCGGGCGATGTCCTTGAAGTCTTCATCGGTGATTTTTCCTGCCGCTCGTTGGCCCGCCGCCTCAAATGCGGACACGATGTCAATATTCTTGCCATTCCAGGAGCCCGGCCTGATGGTACCGCCATAGACCATGAGGCCAGGGCGGTTAAGGCGCGCCATGGCCATAATGGACCCCGGCATGTTCTTGTCGCACCCGGCGACAGCCACCACGCCGTCGTACCACTGGGCGGATGCTACCGTCTCGATCGACTCCGCGATGATGTCGCGTGAAGGAAGGGAAAACCGCATGCCAGAAGAGCCCATTGACATGCCATCGCTTACCCCAATCGTGTGAAACACCAGTCCTACCAGGCCACGGGACTGCACGCTAGCTTTGATGCTTCGTGCAAACTCGTTAAGGTGCATGTTGCAGGGGTTACCTTCCCAGCCCATGCTCGCTATGCCGACCTGAGGTTTCTCCAGGTCGGCCTCGCTAAGGCCGATGGCGTGAAGCATAGCACGCGCACCGCCCTGATTTCGGTTCTGGGTTACCTGTCTGCTATATCGATTCATGTGCTATAGAGGTACGAAGAGCGCCATCAGAAGCGAAGTGAGGCCACCCACCACGCCCATTATGGCCAGCAGGGGCGTCCACGACTTGAGGGTTTCCGCCTCGGTGATGCCGCCCATTTTCGAGTAAATCCAGAATCCGCTGTCGTTCATCCAGGATCCTACCAAGGCACCACTACCGATTGCCGTTCCAAGGTAAACGACATGGAATCCTAAATCTACGGATTCTACCATGGTGGCGGCCATTGCACTGGCAGTGATCATGGCCACTGTAGACGATCCCTGTGCAAATTTTAGGAGCGCCGCGATTCCAAACCCGAGTGCGAGCATGAGAAGGCCCGAGGCCTGTGTGCCGGCGGGCAGCATAGCCTGGATCGTGGGTCCGATCTGAGCTTCCTTGAGCATGGCGCCGAAGGTGCCTCCGGCAGCCGTAATCAGAATAATGATGCCGCCGCTAAGCAGAGACTGCTCGATTAGCTCTCCCATGGCCTTCCTTGACGGGTGCCGCATCCGGACATATAGTGCCACGCTTACGAATGCCGCAAGCAGCAGAGCGAGGTTCGGGTCTCCAAGGACGCCGAACCACTCGGATAGGGACTGCAGCACGGTGCTATCGCTCTGGGCCAGGGGCGTCAGGATGGTCTTTCCAGAGATCAGCGCCACGGGCAGCACGATGGGTGCCAGCGCGAACGACAAGGCAGGGGTCTTCTCAAGTGGTTCCTGCTTCTGCTCGCCCGGCACGGAGCGCATCGGCACGGGCATGCGGCGATCCATCCATCCTGCAAACAGAAATCCTGCAATTGCTGCAGGCAGGGCAACAACGGCGCCAATTAGCATCATCGTACCGAGGTCGATGCCCAGGTTATCTGCAATGATGAGCGGCCCCGGAGTCGGCGGTACGAGGCTATGTGTGGCGGCGGCCCCTGCGCTGATAGCCATGACAAAGCCGAGGTATCCCCCGCCTGTATGGCGGTACATGGACCGCGCCAGCGGAATCAGCAGGTAAAAGACGGTATCAAAGAAAACCGGAACGGACAGCACGAAGCCGCTCGCGGTTAGGGCAGTACCACCACGCTGTTTACCCAAGAGATCCAGAAAGGCCTGAACCACGCGATCCGCTGCGCCGCTGGCCATCATGGTGATCCCGATTACGGCGGCCATAGCAATCACAATGCCGATGCTGCCTGCTGTGGAGCCAAAGGCAGTGGCAACACGCGCAATCTTGTCGGGCCAAGGGCCAGGCGAGAGAAGGCTTACAAGGATCGCTGCCGTAATCAGCGCTACGAAGGCGTTGATACGGAGTCCGACAATCATCCCGACGACGATCAGGATGGCAAGAATTAGAATAAGTATGGGTACCATGACAGAGTGTTACCTATAGCGGCACGCCGCACAGAATTCTGAGCCGGAATATATGCCATCCACGGCACCTGCAAGGGAGGGGGACAGCCAAACCTTACGGAGACCGCTGACTGACGCAGCAGGGTGCACGAGCGTTGGCCGGCATCCACCCTTCATGTAATAGTGGCGGCTTCACGCCGGGCATGCCGTAGAGTCAGGAGTGCGCCACACGCAGCAAGATTGCGCTGGAATCGTGGGCCTGGCGCACTCCCATTCATAGGCCTATCGCTATTCGTTGTCCTGGTGACGGCAGGGTTGCGGCGATGAGTGATCCTGCACAACGCTAGTTGGCAGGCGTGGCGAAGTCCTTTGAAGTGGCTCTGCTGCTGGTCCTAGCAGGCCTGCGGAAGTGTTTCTGGTGCGCTTTGCATTGCTTTGAATGATGTGGACAGCCTGCGCTTTCCTTAAGCTTGCCGAGTCTCGCTATTTGATTCACCTTCCTGCCTCCGTGGCATACCAGGCGCATGGAGGTGGCAGATTGGCACTCAACGGCAACAAGCGGCGTTGCTTCCGAGCAGGTAACCCGCCGAAGCGCGGGCTGGCAGGCAACGCTTACCGCAGCCAAACCTTGCGCCGGGGCCTATCTGTCGCCGTGTAAGGCACTGCATGCACAAGAACACATACTACAAGGGGTCGCTCAACGCCACTCAATGAGGAGACCCTTTACAGCCAGTCACGCTAGTCAACAAGCCGCAGGAAACAGCACTACCCACTATGATTACCTTAATTCCCGATTAGTCCATGGCTGCGTAGCATATCTGGGTTGGCTTTTTAAACAGGCAAAGCACGCGGTTGACTTTGGATCAAGAAACGGGAAGGCGAAGAGCGCGCATAGAGGCGCCTCGTACGGACTCCTGAGAATCAGTATTTAACTTCAATGGCAGACAATCCTTTTGACCTTTCGGGTCGCGTGGCCATCGTGACCGGCGCGAGTCGTGGCCTCGGGCAGTTCATGGCCAGAGCGCTGGCGACCGCAGGCGCAGACCTGGTCATCACCAGTCGAGAATCGGCGAGCCTCCTGCTGTTTCAGTCGGACGTCCAAGCACTCGGTCGCGACGTACTTGCTTTGGCTTTAGATGTGCGCAGCCAAACAAGCATCGAGCAGATGGTAGCGCAGGCTGTGGCGTACTTCGGGCGTATCGACATCCTGGTCAACAACGCGGGATGCAACAACCGCAAACCGGCACTGGAGGTCTCTTGGGATGACTGGAACACGATCGTTGACACTAACCTGCGCGGGACCTTCTTTGTCGCGCAGGCGGTAGCCCGTCACATGGTACCCGCCGGCTACGGTCGCATCATCAACATAGGTTCACTGACCTGTGTCGCAGGGTACGCGGGTCTGGGTCCCTACTGTGCGAGTAAAGGTGGCGTCAAGCAGCTTACCATGTCGCTGGCTGACGACTGGGGTACCCACGGCGTCACGGTCAACTGCATAGCGCCAGGTTGGTTCAGGACGGCGTTGAATGCAGCGCTCTATGAAGATCCCGACTGGGTGGCGACGTTGAAGGCAAGGCTACCTCTGGGCCGCCCGGGGTTGCCCAATGACTTGGACGGCGCAGTGATTTTTCTGGCCTCCGAAGCCAGCCGGTACATCACGGGGCAGACGCTGCTGGTAGATGGAGGGTTTTCCACACAGGCGATGCGGGCACTCCCTGCCGACTAGGTGCCGAAAAGGCCCCCAGGTAGCGAAGCCTGGAGGCCCTGGTAATGCTCCCCGGGTAGGACTCGAACCTACAACCCTGCGGTTAACAGCCGCATGCTCTACCATTGAGCTACCGAGGAGTGGCAGAGAGCAATGACAACCAAGGCTGCGGCGCCCGTCAACTGGTGCCTGCGTCGTTTGTTTCCGTCCGGGAAACTGGAACTACACCCTACCCAACGTAGTATTCTTTCCGAAGGCCCTGGTGGCGGAACTGGTAGACGCGCAGCATTCAGGATGCTGTGCCCGAACGGGCGTGGAGGTTCGAGTCCTCTCCAGGGCACCTTGGGCCCTTGCAGGTTCGTGGTCCTAAAAGGATTCCGTGATTGAAGGCAGTGTTGCCCGCCAATACCCGTAGCCACTCGTAATTTGCCGTAGGTGCGCCCGGCAGGAACGCATGAACCGATGTTGCTCGGCAAAGTCATAGGGACCGTATGGGCGACCCGCAAGGACGAACAGCTCAATGGCATGAAGCTGCAGATAGTACGGCGGGTCGGGCTGGATGGCGCACTGCAGAAAGGATTCGTGGTGGCCGTTGACAGCGTCGGTGCCGGGGTCGGCGAGACAGTCCTGGTGGCGCAAGGTTCCAGTGCCCGCCAGACCGCACTGACCAGAAACAAGCCCGTGGATGCGGTAATATCTGCTATCGTGGACAAACTCGATGTCCCGGGCTAGCGAATGAGGCTGGGACGCGTCATCGGCAGCATCTGGTCCACATGCAAGTCTCCGCGTCTAGCGGGGAAAAGGATGCTGATTGTTACGCCCATCAATTCCGGCGGCGCAACCTCAGGACCACTCGTTATCGCCCTTGATACCATGGATGCTGGCCCGGGGGACGTAGTGATGTTGGCCACTTCGAGCGAAGCGGCGTTGCCCTTCAAGCCGGGCCTGACCCCTACCGATGCAACGGTTGTCGGCATTGTGGAGCGGATTGACCTTACCGATACCTCATGGCATACAGCGTAAGTCTCACGCACCTAGTGAAACACAACCGGTAGAATCGCATATCACGCGCGCCTTTTCGGCGCAGCAGCCGATCCTATGCCTCCGCACCAAAGCCGCATACGGAATTTTTGCATCATTGCCCACATTGACCATGGCAAGAGCACACTTGCGGATCGGCTGCTAGAGATTACCGGTACGGTAGCGAAGCGGGACATGCAGGACCAGGTCTTGGACTCCATGGACCTGGAGCGTGAACGCGGTATTACCATAAAAAGCCACGCCGTCCAGATGCAATACGCAGCTGCCGATGGCCACACGTATACGCTCAACCTGATCGATACGCCCGGCCACGTGGACTTTTCATACGAGGTATCCAGGGCACTCAAGGCCTGTGAGGGCGCAGTCCTGGTAATTGATGCCGCACAGGGCATTGAGGCGCAGACGGTCAGTAACCTCTTTCTTGCGCTGGACAACGACCTTGAGATCATCCCTGTCCTCAACAAGGTAGATCTGCCCAGCGCCCGCCCGGATCTGGTGGCGATGTCGGTAGAAAACCTTATCGGCGAGCCAGCCGAGGATGTGCTCAGCATCAGTGCCAAGACTGGATACGGCGTTCAGGCGGTGCTGGAATCCATCATCAAGCGCGTTCCGCCACCTGAGGGCGATGGCAGCGCCCCGCTGCGCGCATTGATCTTTGATTCGGTGTTCAACCAATATCGGGGTGCTGTAGCATATGTGCGTGTTTTTGAAGGCACGCTGCAACGCCGTGACGAGATTCACTTTATGGCCACAGGATGTTCGTACGCGGCCGAGGAGATCGGTGTATTGCGCTTGGGCATGCAGCCTGCTGACGAGCTGCGCGCAGGTGACGTCGGGTACGTGATTGGGTCTATCAAGGATGTTAGTGATACGCGCGTTGGCGATACGATCACGCATGCGCGCAGGCGGGCGGCGGAGCCGATTTCGGGGTTTCGTGAGGTAAAGCCAATGGTGTTTTCGGGGGTATACCCGTCGAATACCGAGCACTTTGAAGACCTTCGTGCCTCGCTGGAGCGGCTGCAGCTAAATGATTCGGCAATAACGTACGAGCCGGAGACGTCGGTAGCGCTGGGATTCGGGTTTCGCGTGGGCTTCCTGGGACTTCTGCACATGGAAATCGTGCAGGAGCGGCTGGACCGGGAATTCGATCTGGACATCATCACCACGCTCCCCAACGTCAAGTACGAAGTCGTGATGACAAGCGGAGCAGTGCAGGTCGTGGAAAACCCGAACAAAGTGCCGGCGGGAAACGTGCTTGACCATATCCGCGAGCCTTATGTGAAGGCTGAGATCATTACCCCCACCGCCTATATCGGCAACCTGATGAAGCTTTGTCAGGATCGGCGGGGTGAGTACAGCAACCAGACGTACCTCGATCAGGAGCGGGTGAGCTTGGAATACCAGCTCCCACTTGCCGAAATCGTCTTTGACTTCTATGACAAACTAAAGAGCCTTAGCCGCGGCTATGCGTCGTTTGACTACGAGTTGGCTGAGTACCGTCGAAGTGACCTGATAAAGCTGGACATCTTGATCAACGGGGATCCGGTAGATGCACTTTCGGCAATAGTTCATCGCAGCAAGGCGTTTGAGATGGGGCGCAAGCTCACGTCACGACTGAAGGAATTGATCCCTCGGCAGATGTTCGAGGTGGCGATTCAAGCTGCGATAGGGAGCCGAGTAATTGCCCGTACCACGGTCCGGGCGGTTCGTAAGGATGTCACTGCCAAATGCTACGGAGGGGATATCACGCGCAAGCGGAAGCTGTTGGAGAAGCAGAAAGAGGGCAAGAAGCGCATGAAGCATGTTGGCAACGTGGAAGTGCCACAAGAGGCCTTCTTGGCAGTACTATCGATGGAGAACTGATGTGCGTATCGTGTGTCTCCAGGTTAAAGCCCGTTGCATTGGGTTCGGAATGATGTCACTCATGGCAAGCCTATTGCTGTTTACAGCTCACGAAGCGTCTGCCGCGGGTCAGCAGCACGCGCGAATCGCCAAGGACGAGATTGGGTGGGTCTATTCCCGTGCGAGATTCGCCAAAGAGTTTCGGGAGTTCGTGACACGCGGAGGTGCCCTTGTGCCGCCAGCCACCTTGGATCGTCAAGAGGTGCCGTCCGACACGCTCAGCGCATGGATTATGGCCTTGGCCGCCAAGGCGTTTCCGCCAATTCCTGAGCCGCCCTGGGCGGGCGAAGTCAAGTCGTGGGTCCTGATTGACCCAACCGAAAGGCTAAGGTATCAGGGGATGTTCAACGGCACCAAGATGGCATACATCGGCAACGACCACTTTACCGCTTTGGACACGACAGCCACGCCGCGGATTCGCGCCAAGATGCAGAGCGCTTTCGGCGCACCTACGGAAACCATCGTGGAAGCCAGGACCGCCGGGCAGCAAGCCGAGTTTGTACAGTTTGAGTACTGGTTTGTCGTAAACGATACCATTCCGGTGATTGTTATGGATGCGCGCGGACCGCTTGACCATGGTATCGTGCTTGCCGGTGACCATAGATTCCGGGAACAATTATACGCAGTTCGCCAGTCACTTCTGGGGCGCGTGATACGCGAGGCGCCCTATGGGGCCTTCGTTGATTACTTCTATGACGACGTTGAAGAGCGTTGGTATCGGACAGGCTATGATGGTAGCGGCTTCATAGTTGAGCCTATCCGGCAGCCCAACTTGGCCCGCGGCCGGCCTGTGTTTGCTGCCCGCAGGCAATAGTGTTAAACCAAATCGACGGTATGTGTCTTGACTGAACCTCAATCTAGGGAGTCGCGGCGAAAGCGGCGTGAGCAGCGCGCCGCCAAGCGTGCGGAGCGTCGTGGCGAATATCCAGCCAAGAAAAAGAAGGGTCATATTCGAGAGTGGCTTGATGCGATGGTCTTTGCGATCATCTTTATGGTGATCGTCAGGACGCTCCTGTTTGACCTGTTTCGCATTCCAACGCCGTCAATGGAGAAGAGCCTGCTGGTGGGCGACTACCTTTTCGTATCCAAGCTGCACTACGGTACGCGGACGCCCATTACGCTAGGAGTTCCGTTTACGCAGATCTATGTTCCGAATCTTGAGCTACCCTGGGTGCGGTTCACGGGGTTTTCCAGCGTCAAGCGCGGGGATGCGGTCGTATTCAATTGGCCGGGCGACCAGGCAGAGTACATCGACCGCAAGATGCACTATATCAAGCGGGTGGTAGGCATGCCGGGAGACTCGTTGGCCGTAGTCAACAAGGTTGTGCATATTGATGGGGCTCCGCAGCCCATCAACGAGCGCATGCAGCAGCACTGGTACGTGTACACATCTAGTCCGCGCGTTCAGCTACCGTACGCCAGACTTCGAGAGATTGGCATCGTTGAGGTGATGCCGACGGCCAATCAGAGCGTCCTGCGCGTATTAGCCACTGAGGAAGCGGCAGCGGCGCTGCGCGAATGGTCCTACGTGGACCGCGTGACGCTGGCAATCGCGCGCGAAAGTTCGGGCTACACGGACCATATGTACCCACCGGGCAGAAACTACACGCCGGACAACTATGGTCCCGTGCTGATTCCGAAGGAGGGGATGACTGTAACGCTTACCGAAGAAAACTGGCCCATGTTTGAGCCTGCTATCCGAAAGTACGAGGGACACTCCACGGGCGTCGCCGCGGACCAGTTCGTCATAGACGGACAGCCTGCCCAGACGTATACTTTTACGCAGGACTACTACTTCATGATGGGTGACAACCGGGACAATTCAGAGGACAGCCGCTTTTGGGGATTTGTCCCCTTCGATCACGTCGTCGGCAAGGCCGTCATGGTCTACTTCTCGTGGGATGCACAAGGCAGTCCGGTCCTCTTTGGTCAGATCCGTTTTGGGCGGATGCTAAACACGATCAAGTAGGCTTATCTGGCCTGCTGCCTGAGCTTATCAAACATTTCTTGCTGCTCTGTGCCGGGTGGCACGTCGTACGGGTGAGCCGGCAATTCTACGGGCTTAAGTGACGGGTACCGCGGTCCTTTTGCGAAGGGTTGCGGTTTACCTCTGGGCTCGCTGCCTATTACCAGGACAGTGGTGCCCTGCTTTAGGATTTTCGAGTGCGCCGATGCGATGCCCTTTGATGAACTCGTAGTGGTCCACGTGTCCGCCCAGCGGTAGATCCATGCTGCATCCGCGTCTACGAGTCGTACGCAGCCGTGGCTCATGGGCCCGCCGGTGGGCATCTCATACTGGTGCACGTGCAAACCTTCCTCAAGTTGAAAGTTCATCACCCAGTACATTTCCCAGGGTTCGTCGATGGGGCTATCGGATGAGACGCGGAATTCCTCTTGCCAGTTGAAGTTAAAGCGCCCATTTGGCGTCGGTTTTTCATCAGGGTTACCAGTGTTGATAATGCCCCAGCGCATGAGCCGCCCATACTCGTAGGCTGCAAACGCCTGGATCGTCTTGTCCATGATGAAGAGCTTTTCGAATTCCCGTCCGCCGTTGTAGTATCGCGGAAAAGGTGAGAACGCTCGAAAGTCCAGATCAAAGAGCGTAGGCATGATGATGGTGTCACCGATGGCATAGGTCTGCATGATGCGCCGATTGATCAAATGCACCAGCTCAGCGCGCTGGCGCCCCCGTTGGGCGTCACCGTTTCCAATCAGCTTGTAGAACTTGTTGCGCGCCCATGCGCTGTTGTCTCGCTCGTCTTCCAGCACGTAGTACTCGTAGAATACCTCGGGGATGTCCTCGAGGCTTTCCGCGCGCAGGTTCAGCAGGCCCGCTACCGCGTCCTGGTCGATATAGCCGCCTTGGGCCAGTGTGGGGCTTGCCGTGAGGGCTAGCACCCAGATGAGGGTGGCAATTCGGGAAATCCTGATCATCGATGTGCAACCAGCGTGTTGTGATCGCGCGGTTTTACGCTTGGTATACAGATTCGGTGCATGGGGCACATAACCCGCGGTAGCATACAGCATATTACGGAACAGTGTGCGGAGTGTGCCGGCGGCTGGTGGCGTGATGCAGGAAAGCTCGACCCGCAGTCTGGGCAATGGCGCCGGCACTAACCAAACATCACTGGCCTGCCAGGGCTGCTATCGCCGTGGCTTTTTTAGGTGTCGGGTGGCCTTGTCGACTTGCCCCCGTATACGCTGGGCACAGCGCACCATTTGTGCCGAAGCAGATCGAGCGATGCCAATAGCGATTCATCCAGGCCTAGCATTCTGAACAGCGCTGCATCCAGAGCCTGATGGGATATATCGCGATAGGCCTCGGTGGCGGGCAGGAAGGCGCGCTGGTAGAGTTCGGCGAAAATTTGCTGGCACTCGCTCAACTGTACTTTAGAATGCTCGCGCATGTCCAATACTAGGAGGTTGGGCAGTCGTGTAATGGCCACTACTGCGCGCCCGTGGTACTGCCGCGAGCCGCGGTATCAGTCCGTGATCAGACCCAGTGTTGGATTTGCCCATAGAAGTAGCAGCGCCACGTACTCTTCGGCGTGAGGGCGAACGGTTGGCCAGGCTCTCTTCCTCCTCTACACGGTTCCGGAGTGATGCTCATTGCCAGACTCTGGTAGGTGAGCTGAAAGCCGACGGGTACGCAGCTGCGGCCAAGATTATGGCGGCATTCGGCTCGTTTCCTGGCTGTATCGCCCGGCAGGACTCAGGCCGCACGGCAGAAAAACTGTCCTTTTGCTGAAGTTCTACGCTGGATTCATTTGCGGCGTGACGGGCAGGATCCTCAGCTGGCAATCCGGTGGCATCCGGTGAGCGACACCGATAGTGAGTAGGTGTTGGCGTGCCAAATGGCTGCGCCGCTACCTGTGGCCTCTGCCATCCATTCCTCGCCGTAAGTTTAGGGCGGCACAGCCATCAATAGGTGAAAAGCAGCGGGTCGGCTCAGGTAGGCTACACCACTAGTTCCGGCCGCTACGCTGAATCGCCGCCGAGCTCTAGGCTGCGTGTGCACCGGCGCTGCCTGTCTGGCTTTGGCCGAGGTGCACAGCTTCAGGCCGTTACTGGCGCGTGCGACCTGGCGACACGCGTGACTGTACGGCATGGATAGGAACCGCACCCGAGACCTGCAGTGCAAGTAAGCCATGCGTGCAGGCTACTTTTCAGTCGTCTAGCTATCGCCGGCCACGCGGCCATAGCTCGGCCTATGCCATGTGCGCTTCGTTTGGAGTGCACCCTTCCTCGACCATTACTCTGATCATTTCCTTGCTTCCCAAGACAATGAGCATGTCGCCCGGGTTTATAAGATCGTGGGGGCTGGGGTTAAAGTGCATCTGCCCTGTATTTGCGTGGACAATTGTCAGTACTATCACCTCAAAGTGCTGCCGGAATTTGGAGGAAGCAAGCGTCTTGCCTGCCAGGAATGATCCTGGTTCAATGACTACCTCATCCATAATCAGTCCGCCGTCGTCCGCCTTCAACACGTGTGTCAAGAATTCATCCACTTTGGGCCGTAAGATGACCTGAGCCATCCGGATGGCTCCGATTTTCGTCGGCGCGACGACTTGGGTAGCTCCGGCTTGAAGTAGCCGCCGCCGATTCTTGTCGTCAGTTGTGCGGGCTAGAACAAAGAGGTCGCGGTTCATGTCGCGGCCCAAAAGCGTGACAAAAACATTGAGGGCGTCTTCAGGTAGTAGCGTGATGAGCCCTTTGGCCTGCTTGAGGCCAGCTGCCTCCAGCGTAGCTTCACGGGTAGCATTTCCTTCAATGCATGGGATGCCCTCCTCACGAAGCTCTTGAATCAGCGCCGCCTTGCGCTCCAGCACAACAACGGACTTACCCGCAGCACGCAGGTCCTGCGTCACCCGCCGGCCGATGCGCCCGTAGCCGCATATTATGTAGTGGTTATGCATTTGCCTTATGTGCCGCGCCATGCGCCGCTGGCGTAGCCTTGGTGCCGATATCAACTGTTGGGCCACTCGCGTCGCGCCAAAAGCGGCGATACCAATGCCAATAAAGGCAAAGAAGATGGTAAAGACGCGACCGGCACTGGACAGCTCGTGCGTCTCTGCGAAGCCGATTGTAGTAAGCGTGATGAAGCTCATATAAAGCCCATCCAGAAGCGGCCAGTGTTCGATATATGCGTATATGAACGTGCCAAGACCTAGCCACGCAAGCAGGAATGCCACGCTGAAAAGCAACTCGCGCTGTTCCGTGCTTACGTCCGAATACTTGTCGGGAACACGTCGGGGGAAAGAGATCACTGTTCACTGGTCGGCCTGCTACAGCACGGCTTCGGGTTGGGGTCTGAAGACGCGCGCGTGCCATGAATCACGGAACGGCAACTCAAAGGCGCCGCCGCGCAAGGCGCCGACGGACGATACTCCAAGGTCGAAAACTGGTGTGTCGGCATGGACTTCATTGGCGTGCACCATACGGCGAAAGTAGCCTCGCGACACAAATCGGATGCCGCCATCACCAGTGCGGTAGAATACTGCCATTGGTGTCACTAGCGAAATGCCAACGCCGTGCGCCGCACCTTCTATGGCGTGCGTCATGCTGTCAATGCTGCACCCTGAGAGAGGGCCGCCGGACTGGAGAGAACCGGCTGCCACAATGAAGCGGTCAAAAAGGATGTTGATGTCCCCGCTGGCTGCTCTGCCGTGCGATCGCCACCCTCTCATGAATGTGCGAATCTGAGTCATCAGATGTTCTTGCGCTGAGGCGCTGAGCGGATCACTCGTGGGATACACCCACACGCGCGCCGCGTCCGAAAGCGCCGGAAAAAGGCTGCGGTATGTCATATCTGATCGGGAAACAGTCAAGAAATTATTAACGCTGCACCGAGCCTGCAGCCGGCAAATCGGTTCGCTTCTCAGGAGCCGCAGACCTTGGAATCAAAGATAGCGCTACGCGACTGGAAGTGCTATAGCCACGCCGCTGCCTAGCATCTGACGGCCCACATTGGGTATCAAGGATCATGTGTGTTGAAGGCCCGAAGCAGGGCAGGGCCCTTTGTTGGTTCCGGGTCGTATAAGGGGCTGCATCATCACCTATTGCAATGAATCTGGGCTTGAAGGGAAAGGTCGCAATTGTGACGGGGGCCAGCCGTGGCCTTGGCAGGTACATTGCCGAAGGGTTAGCCCGCGAGGGCTGCAACCTTACCATTTGCGCAAGAACGGCGTCTGCCTTGGAAGACGCCGCACAAGGCATGCGGGCGGCGGGAGCACAAGTACTAACGATCCCTATGGACCTTACCGGCGCCGGGGCGCCAGAAGACCTCATAGCCCGAACCGCCGGCCATTTTGGTCGAGTGGATCGGCTGGTGAACAATGTTGGCGGCAACCGACGTGGGCGATTTGTGGATACCACCGATGAAGACTGGCAGGCAATCCTTGATGTGAACCTCAACATTCATCTCCGCTGCTCACGTGCAGCCATCAAGCACATGGTGAAGACAGGCGGCGGCGCGATCCTTTTTCTGGCCTCCATCTTCGGGCGCGAAGCTGGTGGGCCCGGGCTGTCCATATACAATGCCACCAAGTCAGCGCTCATCAGCGCAGCCAAGATCATGGCATTGGAGTTGGCCTCGCAAGGCATCCGTGTGAACTGTATTGCGCCAGGTTCGATACGGATTCCGGGTGGATCGTGGGATCGCCGCGTGCACAACGACCCTGAGGGCATGAAGGCTTTTGTGTCGCAAAACCTGCCGAACGGGCGATTTGGGCGTGCAGAAGAGATTGCTGACGTGGCTGCGTTTCTGCTCTCGGATCGTGCGAGCCTGGTTACAGGTGCGTGCCTGAACGTAGATGGTGGACAATCCAGATCGCTCTTCTAAGCACGCCTTTCCAAGTGGCTGCCGCGCGGGTATTGACAGTGCCAGCAGGCCGCCGAAGGGTCGCTTGTAGCCAATCCGTTGACCCACCTCTGAGCTAATCTGTTTTCTGGCAGGGCCTACATTCCGCAAGTCGCAATGCGCTGGGGCACACCGTGACCTAACTCCGTGCTGCATGCCGGAATTGGGGGCCATTCGACTCGAGCTCCTTAGGCGCCCAATTATGATGCTCCGCGCGGTGTTCAGGTCGCACGCTTTGCAAACGTACGCGCCTACCGCCCGGCAATGTGACCCGCTCATGCGTTTCCGCACTGACTGCGCCATAGCGAATAGTTCGTAGTGGTCTCTGGTGCAGCCAATCCACCAGCACCCCCGGTCCTGCAGGGCAGCTATTGCAAGAACACGCCCAGGCGGTCACTCAGCATGGCACGCTTGAAGCTGTTTGTGGCCCGTAAGAGAAGGTCATGCCCGCAGGGTCTCGTACGTCGGTGGGAGATTGGATCGGGCTCAAGGACGAGGTGGAAATAATGGTAACTAACTAGGGGTGTGCTGCAGCACGCGCCACGCAGACTCATTGTATGCACACGGGCCAGTCTGTGCCATTGAGTCTTGCCAAAGCAACAAGAGTAGCGTGAGGATTGTGCCAGCTGGCCTTGATCTGGCGCGTGCCAAGGGCAGACTGTCAAATGCTGATCGTGAGTGAGCCACGGAATATCAGCGTTGCCACGCTAATTCGTGCCCCTGAGTCGAGAATGCGGCGGAGTCCGCACATTATGGGGGCAGCAGCAACGCGAAGCATATCACCACTTCGGGAGTGTCGAGCTAGTCAAACCGGATGACTCTGATGTGCACCCGACGCGTTTGCGCGGTGGGCCGACGCCACTGTACTAGTATGGGGCTTTGATATGTACCCATCACGAGGCTACCCGAAGCGTGGTTGTTCTCATTGTTGATCAGCAGGGACACCGAGCGGTTCAGCCCCATCCAACGTGACGCGGACGTGGTTGCCACATACTCTATCACGCGCTCAAGGTAGGGGATGCTTCTTCCTAGCCGCTCAATGACGTGGTGAAGAATAGACGTGTGACGCCCGACTGTGGCCACGATCTCGTTGATGATCTGTGTCAGGTCCTGGGTCAGATACTTCTTTGCTCGCTTCGGAAGGGAGCGTGGGTCCCTTACGATTCCAACGGCTTCTTTCTTCATGTAGTGAAGCGGGTTGTCCAGCACGCCAGCCAGGTCGTTTTCTATTAGAAGCGGCTCGAATTCATTGACAGTAAGGCCTGCATGTTCTTCGTCGTCCGCAAGTCCAAGGATCACAACGCCGTGGTGAACCTGGTGTGTCTTTATGAGCGAATCCAATTCGAGCTCCCTGCCGAGGACGCTTGCATCGAGATTAACCGATACCACGGGCTTATCTGGCATCTTCACCTCTACGACGTGCTCGTACACGCATTCACGAGTATTATATCCGACTGCTAAGGATTGCCGATGGCGCTGGAATCCGGCGTTCATGCCATCCAGATCGATAAAGTAGACTGGTTGGCCAGGGTTGTTATCGTATTCGACTGCGCTACCCAGACCCATGGAGATGTATACGAGATGCGAGTCTGCGTTATGCGGCTCTCGGAGCTTTTGCTCGTCACTGAGCTCTGACCTGAGGTTCATGCGGTCATGCCAATACGGCGCCCCGCTGGGAAATAGCCGCTTTGCCGACTGGATGACTGCTTCCACGGATTCGCGGCGGTGCTCCAGCTTGAGCGCCATATCCGGGTCAAGGAAGCCTGCTGTTGTGTGCATTGAGCAGTACAGCAACTTCTGGTATGGCCCCATGGCCCCATCGTAGCGGGCGGCAAGGAGCGGAACCACATCCGTAATTTCAGTCCGCTGATTCGCGATCAGCTCCAGCGGGAAGGCTGTTGGCGTCATCCGTTGGGCTTAGAGTGCGAGTTCGACAAAGTGCTCAAGCAAAATGGGACGTATTCGCTACAGCAAGCATCTCCAGATCTCCCATGCAAATGCCGCCGTGTCGTTTCAGACGCACTGCCGTTCGCCATGAGGGGTATCACCCTTAAGATGGCAGTTGACTTGGTACCGTTGAGTGCGAGTGGTACGCGTCAGTGTTGTATCCCGCTGCAAATCCAGTTCCAACCCAGTTGCGTCGAACGGATGGGACCTGCGACAGCGGGTTCTCCGTGTCACCTTGGGTTTCACGGTACCGGACCTCAGATGAGGTTTGGACGCGGGCATTCCTCACGGCACTTGCCCCGCGAAGGACAGCCCTCTGTCCACTAAGTCGCAGCATGCCAACGCTGTTGATCTGAAGTCTTCTGTAAGGGTCCTGGCGGTGAGCTGCTCTCGCAGTCGCGTCTGGTTCCAACGCAACTTGGCCATCACATTGTGCTTGGCGCCCTAGGCGCAGCTCAACCGACAGGCATAGCTACGAAATATGGGCCATTCTACACTTTGGGGAGCGGCCGGTTCAAGAGTTGCCACTTTTGCACCTGGGTTCGCGCACCAGGGGCAAGGTGCTGTCGTGACGTAACGCGAATAGGTCATCGGCGCCTCTGAGCTACTGTATACCTGCGGCATGGAAGTGACCGGCTGAGGCGAGGAGCGGAGCCTGAGGATCCACATTCTCGCGAATAAGGGCGTTTGGAATAAATCGGTCGCGCGGTGAAGGACAGTTAGTGCCTCTTGCCCGCTGGAACGCACTACTGGAAATCTAGCAGTACCAGGGCCTAGTTCTTAAGTCGGAGCGTCGCACACGAGCGGTAGACGCGAAATGCCGGCATCGTTCGCGATCGGGGGCATACTGTGCGCGCCTTCATACAACCGCGGCAAGACCGAAGGCTGGTGCCGTGCAGATGCAACTCAATTCCCTTTCTGGGGCGACCGCGAAGAAGCCCAAGCAGGGCTGTCAATGTACCTTGCAAAGCGTGTGGCGGCAACCTGAGGGCGCCTGCAGGATCGCTGCAGCCACAAGGCGGAACCGGACAACTGTCCGCGGCGTGACCGGCAATCGCTATGCCGCACCTTGAATCATTTGGTTGAAGATTAGAGGGCACGACTTCGCCGATTACCGTCCATGGAGCTCAGCTAATGACCGCTTTCGCGGTGAACAATCGCCCGCCACAGAATAGGCATCCAATCAAATTGCCGACCATCAAGCCGCGAAGCCAGTCTCCGAGATGTTCCTGCAGGCCAGGGCAAGATTGGTCATTGAATTCGGTCTCGCCTGCATCCGGCCCGATGAAGTCACGCGTTGCCGCACTCCTGATGACGACCTCGTCCGGATAGGCCCTGGCGTGACCAATTACTTCGCAGAACGCGGATCCACGCTTCGCGGACCAAGGGCACTGCGCCAACGACATCGTTTACAGTAGCGGACCCTATTTCAAGCAATGGAGAGGACCGCGCCTATGATAATGTGACGATGCACTTGGCGGCCACGGAAGTTACTGCATCCAGCATAGCCAGGGATGGCAGCGGCGGCCCCTTGTTGTCGGTGTCCTGCGCCATGCGACGCGTCCCGACCTGACTTGCCGTCACCTGCATCACCGACTGTGCGCCTCAAAGGCGGCGGATGCGCATGAGCGGCACCCGGGGAATGCAGTCGATAGGATTCGTTTGCCATTCGTCGCACGGTCGTCACAATTGTCCAAGCCACCGAATTCCCGGTTCGCTACGGCACGGATTCTATTCGCAAGGGCACTGCACCGCCTTTGGCCGGACGCTGCGTCCCCACTCCGACAAATTGCTCGCAGGAGAACGACACAACTCTGCCGCCTTCGACGCCAAAGTCACTGCGGCCGCCGGCTGTGGCGCCATCACAAATCTGCTCCAACTAGCGTTGGCGCAAGCCCCCCACAGCAACGAATCCGCGGGCAGCTGGGCTACCTACCAGACTGAGAATCCAATTGGAAGTGCACAAGCTCTAGGTGCCGGCTCAATCGGCCCGCCTTCGGCGCCACCTTCTTGTGTACTTGGTTTCGCGGGCTTGAGACCAGCGCGCAATATGGGATCCAGTATCCGCATTAACTGCCAACACTGTATCTTTGCGGGATTCGGCGCGCGGCCACTTTGAGGGCGCTATTGTTTGATGGCCGGAAAAATGATTCTTCCCAACGAGTGCGAGGTGGCGATGTGACGCCAATTAGGGTCATGTTTGTGTGCTTGGGCAACATTTGCCGGAGTCCACTGGCACAGGGAATCTTTGAAGAACTTGTACGCCAGGCGAGGTTGACCCATCACTTCGAGGTGGCTTCGTCGGGTGTCGGTGCATGGCACATCGCGGAAAAGCCGGATGTGCGCATGAGGAGAACTGCGAAGCGGCACGGCATTGATCTAAGCAACCAGCGCGCACAGCAGCTGGAGCACAAGGACCTCGATTACTACGATCATATCTACGCGATGGATCGCAGCATTGAGCGTGACGTGCTCCTGATGGATCGGAAAGGAGGACACAAAGGGAAAGTCAATCGATTTAGCGAATTCGACCCTGACCCGAATTCGTACGAGGTGCCAGATCCGTACTTCGATGGCAACTTCGAGCCCGTCTTCACGATCATCGACCGGACCTGCAGGAAAATTCTTGAAGTGCTGACGCTCCGCTACAACCTTGCGCCCATGCCTTGACCAGGTAACCGCGGCTCACTAAGAACCGCGGTGCAGAAGGCTTCAGTATCCGATAGGTCCTCGAGCAGCAGGTGCGGCTTTTCGGCGGCCAGTCGGTCAGTGCTGGTCAGTCCGGTTGCGACCGCTACGCAATAGGCCCCAGTGTGATGTCCGCATCGAATGTCGTGGACCGAATCCCCAATAACCACAATGTCATGTCCCGTGTAGCTAACCCCGTTGTACTCGCGAGCACGCTTTACTGCCAGCGCCGGGAGCAGGTTGCGATCCGCATGGTCGCTGCCAAAAGCGCCAAAGGGGAACTTTAACGCAAGGTCCACCGCTTCCAACTTGAAGTATGCTGTTGAATGCAGGTTGCCGGTTACGAGTCCGAGCTGCACAGTCCTATCGCCGTGCAAACGCTCGAGCAGGTGGCGAACCTTAGGCAGCACGGAAACATTCGCTGAATGGATCCTGCCGCGCGCCCGGCGCGCATAGGCCTCTAGCGCAAGAGGCACGAAGCGTGGAAGATCCTCGGTCGGTATGCCAGGGGTCTGGAGGATTTCGGCCATAATATCAAGGTCAGTCCTTCCAGAGAACGCAACGCCACGACTGGACACGTGCGGGCCGAACAGGCCTGCCAGTGCCTCGTCCATGAGCCGCCTGCTAACACCATTGGAGGTCAGGAGCGTCCCGTCGATATCAAAGAGCAGCAGCTTCCTTGCCTCATAGCGAGCCATACTGCGCCTGAATGTAATCCATGTAGGAGCGGTCCGTTACGCTTTGCAGCCAGTCCATATGGTCCAGGTACCATGCGACGGTCTGCCGTAGACCGGTTTCCAGCGTGTAGCGCGGGCGCCATCCTAGTGAACCCTGCAGATGCTGGGCATTGATGGCGTAGCGAAAGTCATGACCTGGGCGGTCTGGAACAAACGTGATAAGGCTTCGCGAATGCCCGCGCCCGGTGCCCAGCCGCTCATCAACCAGATCCAAGATCAGCTTCACCAAGTCAAGGTTGGCGCATTCATTGTTGCCCCCAACCAGATAGGTTACTCCGGGCTTTCCTGGCGCAAGATCAGGTCCAAGGCATCGCAATGGTCTGCCACATGCAGCCAGTCGCGTACGTTTTCTCCCTTGCCATAGATCGGTATCGCCTGATTGTTGGCAGCCCGCATGATCACCAGCGGGATGAGCTTCTCGGGGAATTGGAACGGGCCGTAGTTGTTGGAACAGTTGGAAATGCTTACGGGGAGGCCGTAGGTATGTGCGTAAGCCCGCACAAAGTGATCCGCGGCAGCTTTTGACGCAGAGTAGGGCGAGCGCGGATTGTATGGCGTACTTTCGGTGAAGTAGGAATCGTGGCCCAGCGAACCGAACACTTCGTCGGTCGACACGTGCAGGAAACGGTACGCGCCAGTGTGGCGGGCTTGGCCGGCCCAAGCCCGCCGTGCTGCCTCCAGGAGCGTTACGGTCCCAACGGTGTTGGACTGCACAAATGCCAGCGGAGCCATAATGGACCGATCCACATGGCTCTCCGCAGCAAAGTGAACGACGCTGGTGAATTGATGCTGCTCAAAGAGCCCCGAAACAAAGTCCGAATCCGCGGCATCACCCCGCACGAACGAGTAGTTGTCAGCAGCCTCAATGCTGCGCAGATTCATCAGGTTGCCGGCGTAGGTGAGCTTGTCCAGGTTGACAAACTCAACTTGCGGGTGGCTGCGTACCATGCGCAGCAGGAAGTTAGAGCCAATAAAGCCGGCGCCGCCTGTGACAAGTACGCGCTTCGGTTCGTGGCGAGGCGCCATGCGTTTGGGGACTGTAGGATCGAAACTGCACTTGAACGCGCACAAGGCCGATGCGCTTCATTGCGCCAGAACAATCGCGCGCGCGGAAGGAGCAAGCCTGCCGGCACAGACGGGCCAGACAGTATTTCACTTCGGGCCTATGCGTCAGGACCCGGCGGCAACTGAAAAGCTGCGTCAATTCCCCAACATGCCTTGTGCAGGCACAAGCATACTCAGCCATTGGGCAATACGATGGCCAGAATCAAGTAGACCAGAAGCAGAGATCCGACCCCTAGTACAAGAAGCACGACCGCGCCGACCCGAACATGAGTCGGATCGACGGAATAGTACTCGGCAATGCCGCCGCATACGCCAAGTATTTTACGGTTCCTTGATAGTGTGAGTCGTTTTTTCTCAGTCATTGCGTCCCTAGTTATGAGTAAACTCTTCGGCGAGATGCAAAGCATGCCGACTTGCTGTCGTGCGATGCTGGCACGCACGTGTGAACGGGGCCAACCTGGAATGATGTAACCAAAGCCGGGCACGGTCTCGTTTCTTTCTTAGTCGTCACCTGACGAGCCGCTGATTTCGGGGGTTCCCATTGCCCAGCCAAGAATCAAGTAGACCACGATGGCTGTGCCAAAGGAGGACATGGCCAGAGCGACCGCTGCGACACGCACCAAAAGAGGGTCAATGCCAAAATACTCGGCGATTCCGCCGGCTACGCCTAAGATCTTCTTGTCGTAGGATCTGCGCAGACGCTTCTTTTTCAGCTTCGCGACCGTGTTTCGGTAGTCACGCTGATTGTCCGCTTTCCCGGAGGTCTGAACTGATTTTACGACCTTCCGTCTCTTAGCGGACTTTCTCTTAGGCTTGCGTTGTTTTTTGGAGGATCCACTTAAATCCGCACCAGTGCCAATAAGGATGATGAAGGCGCCGGCCAGCCAAATCAGCAGCGATACGAGCCCGCCGAGATTCCCAGGCAGCAGGTTAATGAGCTGAAGAAGGTAAAGGAGGCCGAACGCGATCAGGCCCAGTCCCGCAACGGTGGGCAAGTTGATCGGGCCGGACGCGGACCGGTCAGCGTCCTCAAATAGGACTGCTTCCAGCTCTTGCGCCGAGAGAAGTTGCTGGCCAGCTATGCTGTCTTCCTGGACTAACACGTCGTATTCCGGGGCACGCTGCTTTGTTCTAGTATTCATGGCGCGTCGGCAAGTGTACGGGTCTCTGGCTGTCAGGTGGCCCAGATCCACCGCCCGGCTTTACGCAAGAATGAGGGCCCATGTGTCAAGTTACTACGCATGGCCGAATCGGTTCAACTGTACTAGGCGAACTATGTGCACATTACGGCCTGATCTGGAGTGCAGTCGGGCGCGCCACAATGCAGCGTGCGCGTTTCTGTGATGAGCACGTGTACTGATATGTCGTGTGGCTCGGCCACTAGCCGCTCTTCCGTGCAGGCATCATAGACTGGGCAGACTACAGTAGCGCGCATGCCTGCAAGGTATGCGTCATAAAACCCACCGCCGTAACCAAGTCGCACGCCGCGCTGATCTGCTGCCAAGGCCGGCACGATGACCGCGTCAATCGCGGAGCGATCCACGGGCTGGCCACCCGCAGGCTCCAGAATGCCCCACCGATTGGGTCGCAGGTGCGCCTCTGACTCAAAAGGGACCGACAGCAGTGTTGGCGCAGGTGCATCCTTAATGACCACCGGCAAAACGACTTTTTTTGCCATAGCACGCAGAAACATGACCAGCGGGCGGATGTCTATTTCACGCCGACTGATGGCAGGCCAGTAGGCATGAATTACCTGAGCCTCCCGCAAGGCGGAGAGCTGAGCGGCGCGAACGCAGATCTGCCGACTCCGTCGGGAGTAGTCCGTGGGCGAAAGATTGGCGCGATAGGCCTTGCAAAGCGTGCGAAGTGCAGCCTTATCACGGACCGTAGCCACGGCAAACAGATGTGAAGAATCCGCGTAGGATCATAGGTGCCTAATCAATTACCGCCCGCAGTTGTTAAAATGGGCTGCACACGGTAAATTTGCTGTTCTATGCACTTTGCTGAATCAGCCTGATGTTTGACAGCCTGACAACCAAGCTGGAGGGGGCGCTGCAGCGCCTTTCCGGTCAGGGACGCATAACCGAACTCAACATTGTCCAGACTATGGGCGATGTTAGGCGGGCGCTGTTGGAGGCGGATGTCAACTACCAGGTCGCTCGAAATTTCACCAACCGCGTCAAGGATAAGGCACTGGGCGAAGAAGTGCTTCGGTCTGTGGCACCGGGTCAGCTACTGGTGAAGATAGTTTACGACGAACTTGTCACGTTGCTCGGTGGCGCGTCCAAGGGAATAAAGCTCAGCGGGCGCCAGCCGACGGTGATACTGGTAGCGGGCCTGCAGGGATCAGGCAAGACTACTTTCTGCGGAAAGCTGGCTCTGCACCTGAAGGGTCAAGGCCGGGTTCCGCTGCTCGCCGCTGCCGACGTCTATCGTCCAGCCGCAGTAGATCAGCTTCGCACGCTTGCCGGCGAGATTGATGTCCCAGTGTATTCGGTCGTGGACGATACGGGTTTCGTGGTGCAGGATGCCCCGCGCGTAGCGCGTGAAGCAGTCGTGACGGCCCGCAAGAGTGCTCAGGATGTCGTAATCATCGATACCGCCGGACGTCTTCATGTCGATCAGGCAATGATGGCGGAGGTGTCGGAAATAAAGCGGTCCGTTAATCCGTCGGAGATCCTGTTCGTGGTCGACAGCATGACAGGGCAGGATGCCGTCAACACTGCGCGGGAATTTAACAATCAGCTAGACTTTACCGGTGTCGTACTGTCGAAGCTGGATGGCGACACGCGCGGGGGCGCAGCGCTATCGATTCGGTCGGTCGTAAAAAAGCCGATCAAATTTGCGTCCACCGGCGAGAAGCTGAGTCAACTTTCGCCGTTCCACCCGGACCGCATGGCACGGCGGATCTTGGGCATGGGCGATGTGGTGACGTTCGTCGAAAAGGCGCAGCAGCAGTTCGACCAGCAGCAGGCCGCTGCGCTCCGCAAGAGGATCCGCAAAGAGCAGTTTGATCTGCAGGATTTCCTTTACTACCTACGGAAAATACAGGCAATGGGGTCGCTGTCCGATGTCATGGGAATGATGCCGAGGGCCAAACAGCTCACCAGGAAAGCGCAGCCTGATGGGGAGTCGCTGAAGTTCATGGAAGCGATTATCCTGTCAATGACGCTACAGGAGCGGCGTAGGCCGGAAATCATCACCAGCAGCCGACGTCGACGTATTGCGCGAGGCTGCGGCCTCCAGGTGCGCGATGTCAATGACGTGCTGCAGCACTTGCGCACCTTGCGCAAGATGATGAAGAGTGCCATGAAGCTGAAGCAGTCGGGCAGGCAGATCAACCCTGCTCAGATGGCGCAAATGATGCGGTAACCCTAGACAAACAGGTACACGAGAGTGGCAGTAAAACTCAGACTGCGGCGTATGGGCCGCAAAAAGCTGCCCATCTGGGCTGTAGTGGTGGCAGATGTCCGCAGTCCACGTGACGGGCGCTTTATCGAAGACCTGGGTCGCTACTATCCCTTGGAAGAGCCAGCACGCGTAGAGCTCAAGGACGAGCGTGTGATGTACTGGCTGAGCGTGGGTGCGCAGCCCACCGCTACCGTGCGCAGCCTCCTTAGCAAGCAAGGCCTCCTGTTGGGTCTCCACCTGAAGCGCAAGGGAAGAGCAGAAGAGGAGATAGGCGAAGCGGTACAGCAGCACCGCGAGCGTCATGCCGCGAAGGCAGAGGCAAACAGGAAGGTAACTTCTGCGGAACGTCGCACGGCAGCACTGGAGCACGAGGCTGAAGTTGCTGCCAAGCGGGAAGCTGCCGAAGCGGCGGCGCGCAAAAAGGCTCTGGCCGAGAAGAAGGCAAAAGCCGAGGCAGCAAAGGCGGCCGAGGCGGACAAAGAAGAAGAATAGCAACGCGGCCATGCAGGCCACAGAACTGCTCTTGGTGGGCCGCGTTACGCGTGCCCATGGACTCAAGGGAGAATGTAAAGTGATACCGGAGTGTGACGATCCCATGCGCCTGCTGAACCTGGACCTGGTCTGGGTAGGCTCCACACCTGCCGCTGCAGTGGCCACTGCGGTCGATACGGCACGTCTGCAGCGTACTAAGCGCGGCGTGATGGCGCTGGTGCGCCTGGGCGGAGCGCAAACCAGCGAAGAAGCGTCGCAGTATGGACGGATGAACGTCTACGTCCGGATGCTGGATGTGCCGCCGCTCGCGCCAGGAGAATTCTTTCTGCATGATCTAATTGGCATGACCGTAATGACTACTGACGGCGTGTCGGTGGGTGCGGTCAAGGATGTGTGGGAGATGCCGTCTAATAACATCTACGTGGTGACGCGGCCAGGGCTGGCGGATGCGCTGATCCCGGCCGTGCCGGAATTCGTACGTACAGTGAATCTGGAAAGCCGGACCCTTGTAGTGTCACCCATTGAGGGTCTATTGGACTGAGACGGGTGGACTGTCATGCGAATCGACATCCTCACTGCAGTACCCACCCTGGTCCAGGGAACGCTTGACCTGAGCGTGGTGCGCCGCGCCGAGGCGCAGCTTGATGTCCGCGTACACGACCTACGGGCACATGCGATGGGCAAGCATCGGCAGATCGACGACTATCCCTACGGCGGCGGCCCCGGCATGGTGCTGAAACCCGAGCCTATCTTTGCATGCTTGGAAGCGCTGGGCGGCCAACCGGACGAGGTGATCTTTCTGAGTCCCGATGGTGAGATGCTCACGCAGGAATTGGCAAATATGCTGTCGCTGAAGCACCACCTGGTCCTTATTGCGGGCCACTACAAGGGCGTGGACCAGCGCGTGCGAGATGCTTTGGTGACGCGTGAGATCTCCATAGGCGACTACGTACTCAGTGGCGGCGAGCTGCCAGCTTTGGTACTCATTGACGCTGTCGCACGCTTGGTTCCTGGCGTCTTGGGCGATGCCGCCTCGGCACTTTCGGACTCATTCCAGGATGGACTGCTTGGTGCGCCTCTATATACGCGACCGGCCGTATTCCGTGGACTGGAAGTGCCGGCTGTACTGCGCTCCGGAGATCATGAACGCGTAGCGCGCTGGCGCGAAGCAAAACGCATAGGGAAGACGCAATCGCGGCGTCCCGACTTGTTACAGAACCCTCAAGAGGCACACTGAATCGGAGGTGGGATATGCCAAAAGACCTGATGAGCATCGTAGAGGCTACGCAGTTTAGAGAAACGGCGCTGCCAGCATTTGAGCCCGGTGATACCATCGCCGTGCATGTACGTGTTGTCGAGGGCCAGAAGTCACGCATCCAGATTTTTCAGGGTGTAGTAATCAGCATCCGCGGTGGCGGGGCCCGGAAAACGTTCATGGTCCGCAAGATTTCCAATGGCGTAGGAGTGGAGCGCGTCTTCCCGTACCATTCCCCGAGCGTCGCCACGATTGAAGTCAAGCGCCGCGGACGCGTCCGACGCGCCAAGCTCTACTACCTGCGAAAGCTGCGCGGCAAGGCGGCGCGTATCAAGGAGCAGCGGCGCGAAGCATCGTAGGGCTATGTTTCTGGCCCTCTGGGACCGCCCCCCTGCCGAGTGCTTGCGCCAGGCGGCGCAGGCGCAGGGCCTCTTGGCCGAATGTCACGACGCGGCAAAATGCGTCAAGCTGCTGCTGGAGCAGCAGGTTGATGTGGCGCTGCTCCCCACGACCCTAGCCTTGGCGTACAACGAGGCGATCACGGTATTGCCCGAAGCCGCGGTGTCGGCTTGGTCATACCCCTTTGCACGGCTTGTGCTCAGGCACGGAATCAAGTGCGTGGGAACGGTGGGCTATTCCGCGGACAGCGCGCAGGAAGCACTGATGGCGCGAATTGTTTTGCAGGAACACTATGGCAAGTGCCCCGCTTTTGTGGCACGCCCCAGGGAAGAACTGCCGTTCGCTTCGGACGATGCCGCCTTGCTCATTGGTCCGGCAGCACCGGGTGACAACGCTCTTGGCACGATCTTTGACATAGGGCAAGAGTGGTATGAGCTCGCCCAGTACCCCATGGTATGGGGGCTGTTCGTAACACTAGCTGATGCGGCGACGCCCGAGATGGTAGCTACCGTGAAGGCGCTGGCGCGGGCAGCGGAAACGCTGGCAGGGGCTTGGCCCGACCGCCCGGAATTTTATGCCGAAAGCTTGCGGCTGCGATTCGACGATTTGGCGGTGGCAAGCCTTACCAGGATTCGCGAGTACCTGTACTACTATAACGTGACCAACGAACTTGGCAAACTCCCGATGTACATAGCGGGGGAAGAGGACGACAACGCGCCTTGGTGGGCTGCGCCCCTCGCCGGCAGACCATACTAGCATACCATGCCCGAAAGCACCGGAACACTGGTGTCCAACCGGCGCGCCCGCCGTGAGTACCATGTCACGGAAACGCTTGAAGCGGGGCTGGCACTGGTAGGTACAGAAGTCAAGGCTGCACGCAACGGGCGTGTAAGCCTCGCGGATGCCTACTGCAGGGTGCGCGGATCGGAGGTGTTCCTGGTGGGCGCACATATTTCGCCGTATTCCCATGGCAACCTGAACAATCATGACCCGCTGCGGGAGCGCAAGTTGCTGCTGCACCGCCGGCAGATACGGGCACTGAAAAAGTCTACCGAACAGAAGGGGTTTACCATTATCCCGCTCAGGATGTACCTGAGTGGCGGCATCATCAAAGTCGAAATTGGCTTGGCCCGCGGCAAGCGTCTTTACGATAAGCGCGAGGCCATGGCCGAGCGGGACATCAAGCGGCGTCTGGATCGAACCCTAAAGGAGTACTAGCCAACCGAGATGTTTCAGCCGGTAGCGGAACAGCTTCTACATATTCGCCGGGGTACGGAAGAAGTTATCCCTGAGGAAGAGCTTGTCGCAAAGCTTGAGGCATCTTCCCGAAGCGGCAGGCCGCTGGTCGTAAAACTTGGATGTGACCCGAGCCGTCCGGATCTGCACCTGGGTCACGCGGTCGTGCTGCGTAAGCTGCGTCAGTTTCAGGACCTGGGTCACCAGGCCGTACTAATCGTCGGTGACTTCACCGGCATGATCGGTGATGCCAGTGGTCGCTCAAAGACGCGGCCGGCGCTGTCGCTGGAAGAAACCCGGCGCAACGGTGCATCTTACTTTGAACAGGCCTCGAAAATACTCGATAGGGATCGGACTCGGATCGTTTACAACTCCGAGTGGCTTGGGCAGATGCAGTTTGAGGACGTGGTGCTGCTGGCCATGAAGACGACGGTGGCGCGGATGCTTAACCGTGATGATTTTGCGTCCCGTTACGCCAAAGACGAGCCGATCGGGCTGCATGAGCTGCTGTACCCGCTGGCACAGGCGCAGGATTCGGTGGCTATCCAAGCAGATGTTGAGCTTGGAGGCACGGATCAGAAGTTTAACCTCCTAATGGGACGGACCATCCAAAAGGCCATGGGGCAGTCTCCGCAGGTATGTATTACCCTGCCGATCCTGGAAGGGCTTGATGGCACTGAAAAGATGTCCAAGTCGCTCGATAACTATATCGGGGTTACCGAAGCACCGGACGCGATGTACGGCAAAGTGCTCTCGATCCCGGACACGCTGATATACCGGTATTTTGAGTTGGCTAGCGATGCTGACACGCACGACTTGCCTAAGTTGAAGGAGGAGGCGGCGACGCAGCCGCGCGATGCGAAGCACCACCTCGCGACCATGATTACGCGCATGTATCACGGAGATGTGGCTGCGCGCAGGGCACGGGATCACTTTGAACGCACCGTGATTCGTAAGGAGGTGCCTGAGGAATTGCCGTCGTACCGTCCCGACATTACTGCAGGCAGCAAAATCGGGCTCCTGACGCTGCTGACGCAGGCAGGTCTTGCTTCTTCCAACGGGGATGCGCGCCGCCTTGTGCAGCAAGGAGCCGTTAAGGTCAATGGGCGACGTGTAGCCGACAGCCGGATGGTGATAGATCTTGAGCAGCAGGCCCCCTTCGTTGTACGCGCGGGCAAGCGCCGCTTTGCTCGCATCACGTGGTAGGAATCCGTCTTGCGTACAATGCGTAGACTTTTGGCTGTGTACGAACCCAGTGGTTGCGTGTAATACCACAAATCGCTAAAAACGATGTATAGATTATCTCTGATTCTTGCGCTGCTGATCGCGCCCCAGATGCTGTGGGCGCAAACCGATCCTGCCGACCCGCTGGACCCGGGCAAGGCGGCGTTTCGTGAAGAGCGCTTCGCGGCAGCAGCGAGGCTCTTCCAGCAAGTCGCGGAAAAGGATCCCGACAACGCAGAGGCCCAGTTCCTTCTGGCCCGTGTCTACTTTGAGACTCCATTGCGGGATGAAGCAAAGGCCCGCAAGGCCATCGATAAGGCACTGGAGATTCAGCCCGACAACGTCGAGTACCTGGTGGCGCGCCTGATGCAGTACCGGACAGATTCGTGGAGCTTCGTTGGAGAACGCATAAAGGAAGCGCGGCGCCTTGAGACGGCGCGTGCTATTCTCAAGCTAGATACGGACAACCCCTACGCGCATGAGGAATTAGGGCTGGTGAATATCCGCGAATTCTGGAAGTATCGCAACTCGATCATGATGCCGGGCCTCAACTACGGCTATGCAGGCGAGCAACGCCAAGTCGCCGAGTCGGAGGGCGAACTCTTCAACCCGAATGACCTGACGCTGGATGAGCTCCTGGACGAACAGCAGTTTGACCCTGACGACGTGTTTTCTGAAAACACTTTTGTTGATGTGAACCAGGTGTTCCTGGGCGACAAGTTTGACTTGGAAGCCCTGAAGGGGCAAGGAGTCAACGTGCTGGACCTTGGCAGGCGGGCAGAAAAGGCCTACCTGCGCGCCATCGCGCACCTGGGAAAGGCCCTGGAAGTCGACCCGCGGCGGCGGATCGTCTATGACAAGATGATGCAGATTTTTGCGCTTAAGGGTGAGTACGAAGACGCACTGGAGATGCTGGAAAACATGTACGCCTTCTATCCCGAGGATCCCGACATGTGGCGGTACTTTGGCCTGGCTGAGTACAAGCTGGGGAACATGGCCGCTGCAGACCGCAGCTTTGGCACGGCATTCGAATTCATGCCTGAAAACGAAAAACGGGCATACGAAGATCTGGACCTTTTTCTCAGTCGAGATGAGCGAAAGCTGCGTGAGGAGGACCCGATAGCCTTTAATGCACGGTATTGGACGAGTCAGGACCCGCGATATCTGACTACCTACAACGAGCGCAAGCTCGAACATTATTACCGGCTAACGTATGCGGACCTCTTGTACAGCTCGCCGCCCCTGGGGCTGCGCGGCTGGGAAACGGAGCGCGGTCAAATCATGGTGCGGTATGGGCCGCCCCCTCAAGATGTCGTGCTGCGTCCCAGCGTGGATGGGATTTTCAATGCCCGATCGCTGCTGATAGGTGCTTTTGCGGAGACCTTGGAAGGGCGAAATGAGCAGGGACTCCAGACGACCGGCCGCAGCCTCGGTGGTACCGCTTCATTCGGCGTCTTGCAGTCCACCGCGGCAGCGGCCTTTGAGGAAAATAACTCCTACAACATTTGGGACTACGGCAACTTTCGCTTTGTCTTTGAGGACCCGTTCAAGAACGGAGAATACCGGATGTACAGCCCGCCGGCGGACCAGCTATTCACGGAAATCAGCAGCTGGTTCAACGACTATGTGCAACTGTCAAAAGAGACGATAGCGCGAACGCCTGAGCTGTACGAATACGAAGCCCCGGGTCGCCAGATTGAGATTCCCTTCCTGGTTACGGCTTTCAGGGGTGATGAGTCACGTACGGATCTCTACGTGCACTACGGCATCCCGCTCAACGAGTACGACCGTGACAAAGAATTCGTTGAGATCACGGCCAACGCGGGCACGTTCCTGATAAGTGAACAGCGTGATATCCTTGTGGAGCGCCGTCGCACCATCTACGGGCTGCCCATCAACCAGGTGGTGCAATTCAAAGAACAGGAGTTGTGGGTTGACACGCAGGTCATGGGGTCGCCTCCGGGGTCGCACGAGATTTCGGTAGAGTTTGCCACTGCGAGCGGGCTCACGGTAGCCGTGCAGCGCCGCGGTGTAGATGTGCCCGACTTCAATGCCGACGAGCTTAGGCTTAGCGACATAATGCTGGCCTATAGCGTGGAAGAGACCTTGGACGGAAGTCCGCTGGGCCCCAATGAGATTGTGCGTAGCAACCTGTCCATCCAGCCTGCACCCTGGTCCGTATATGGCTCGGGTTGGCCGATATACCTGTACTTCGAGGTCTACAACCTGGAGCAGGGTACCGGTGGCATGACGGACTACGACGTGGAGATCACCCTCACGCCGAAGGACACGCGCGGCGGCCTTCGACGTACGCTGGGCGCTCTTTTAGGCGGAGGACAACAAGGCGTGTCCGTTGCGTACCATGGTTCAGGCACAAGTGCTCAAGAGAGCCTATACCAGATTCTGGATGCTTCGCGCCAGGACATGGGCCTATACACGCTAACCCTAACCGTGGTTGACAACGTCACAGGCCGGCACACGGAGCGCGAACAGGATCTGTTCCTGGAAAACTAGCCTGCTTGGCGCCGCATCGCGGCCTGAACGCGGGTGTCCTTTTCTGCGACTTGATCGACCATCGCAGCCTTGTAGGCCAAGAGCCGTTTCTGCAATGATGCATCGGTCGTAGCAAGGATCTGCACTGCCAAGAGTGCCGCGTTCTTGGAGCCGTCAATGGCCAGCGTCCCAACAGGGATGCCACTGGGCATCTGCACCGTAGCCAGCAGTGCGTCCAGCCCCTTCAAGGCGCCGGAGCTAATCGGTACGCCGAGCACGGGCAGTGGCGTGCTGGCAGCCAGGACGCCTGCCAGGTGTGCTGCCACTCCGGCACCCGCAATCAAGACTTTCAGCCCGCGCGTATGCGCCGTGGTGGCATACTCGTGTGCGCGCTCGGGCGTGCGGTGTGCGCTCATGACGTGGATCTCGTATGCTACATCAAAAGACGAAAGGATGTCCGCCGCCTTGCGCATTACGGGGAGATCCGAGTCGCTGCCCATCACAATGCCGACCAGAGGTTTGCTTTCTTGTGTCATATGAATGAATGTGGTTAACGCTTTATCCGGCTGACTGGAACAGAGCATCCAGCGTCTGCTCGTCAGGTATCAGGACATCGCGCGCCTTTGCGCCTTGAAAGGCGCCGACCACGCCCATGCGTTCAAGCTCATCTACGATGCGGGCGGCACGGGTATACCCAATTGACAGTTTGCGCTGCAACAGAGACACCGAGCCCTGCTGTGCGCGCACGATGATGCGTGCGGCTTCTTCAAAAAGTGCATCTCCGCTATCCGCACTGACCCCAGCTTGCTTGCCTATGCTCGGTAATTCCTCTACGGCCGGCAACCGGTAAGGCCCGGCGCCGTCCTGTTTTCGAATGAAGGCCATGAGGCGGTCGATTTCCTTGACCGATACGAACGGGCCCTGCAGGCGCAACAGGCGGCTTCCACTCATATACAGCATATCACCATTGCCTACGAGCTGCTCCGCACCGTTTTGATCCAAAATGGTGCGTGCATCGATCTTGGAAGCGACCTGAAAGGCCACGCGGGACGGGAAGTTCGCCTTGATAAGACCTGTAATGACATCTACAGATGGGCGCTGTGTGGCTAGAACCAGGTGGATTCCTACCGCACGCGCCATCTGCGCCAGACGCGCAATGGGTGCCTCTATGTCTTTGCCGGCGGTCATCATAAGATCTGCAAGCTCGTCTACGATGACGACGATGTACGGCAGGTGTTTATGCCCGTTGGCAGGATTGAGAGTGCCTGCCCGAAAGGCGATGTTGTAGTCCTTGATGCTGCGAACCTGTGCAGCGGACAAAAGGTCATAGCGCATTTCCATCTCCAGCTCGCAAGACTTCAAGATGGTTAACGCATCAACGACCTCGGTAATGATGGCCTCTTCGCCGTCCTCCGGTATGGCCAGGAAATGATTTCTGAGATCCCGGAACTGCTGCAGCTCGATCTTTTTCGGATCGATCATCACGAAGTTCAGGTTCGCCGGATGGCAGGCGTACAGGAGGCCCGCGATGAGCGTGTTAAGCCCCACAGACTTGCCGGACCCGGTCGCACCGGCAATCAGCAAGTGCGGCATCTTCGTGAGGTCCTGCAGAAAGACCTCGCCTTCGATGGTCTTGCCCAGTGCCACGGGCAGCTCCATCGTGGCTTCGGCGAACTTCGCGGTCCCGATAATCTGCTCTAGGCGAACGAGCTCCCGCTTCCGGTTGGGAATTTCGACGCCAACTACGGACTTGCCGGGGATGGGCGCTATCATGCGAATGCCGCGTGCGGCCATCGCCATCGCCACGTCATTCTCGAGTGATTTGATCTTGCTGATCTTGACGCCGGGGGCCGGCGCAAGCTCGTAAAGCGTCACGGTCGGCCCTACGACCGCGTTGATATCCGTGATCTCTATGTTGTAGACTGCGAGCTTTTCCAAGAGCGTGCGCTTGTTCTCTTCAAGCTCGTCAAAGTCGATGAGGTGGCCTCCGTCAACCGGCCCATCGAGAAGACTTATGGGCGGAAACGTGTACGGGGGTGCGTCGCTTGCCGCCTCGAAATCGCGCGCGACTTTGGTGGCCTTCTCTTCTTCGACTGGGCCGTATACTGTCAGCTCAATGTCGGGCGTTGCTGGTGGTACTTCCGACTCCGACGCCTTCGAGCTGAGCGGGTCTCCTTTCTCTTCCGGAGGCTCATCGGTCACAGGTGCCTGGCGCGGCTCAAGGGCTGGCCGAGCAACGGCCTCGGGACTAGGTGCTTCTTCGCCGTCAAGTTCTTCCCAGGTCGTCGTACCGTGCTTGGATTCCTTCACGGTACTGGGGGGCGGTCCAAGTGCACTGCGAAAGCGCCGAAAGCCGCTTTCGACCCGATCGAAGGTGCGTTGGATGTCACGGTTGATCACCAGCATCAGGCCAACGATCAAGATGAGGCCAAGTACGCCGTAGGATCCTGCGGGCCCAAGCACACTGTGCATCCACGTACCAATGGCAGCGCCCATGCCGCCTGACCATACGCTGCTGTCCCAGACGCTCACATCTAGACCGATGCGGGCAATCACCGTGGCAGCATACACCATCGCCACCAATACAAGGCAAGAAGGGTAGTACAGACGCGTCAAGCGCTTTCTGCGCATGATCAAATAGCCCCAAACGATCAGCAGAGTGTTCACGAGCAAGGACGCTAGCCCAAAGAAGTGCGGTACCGAAAACTTGGCTAGGTAGGCGCCGACGGGACCCAAGCCGTTCGTGACTTGGGTGCCATCCTCAGGGAAAAACAGTCGCCAGAAGCTCTTGTCGCTGATGAGTTCGCTGTCGGCCGGGTTGTACGTTACTACCGACAGCGACCAAAGCAGCGCAAATGCCATCACCAGTACGCCCAGGACCTCTTTCTGGCGTCCCTGGCGCGGCGTATCTTCTTTCTGCTGTACCGACCTTTCGGATTTGTGGCTCGGCTTGTTGGCGCGCCTTTTGCGCTGTGACTTGGCGTTCGCTGGCTTTGCCGCCTGTGCGCTGCTACTATTTTTGCGGTAGTTGTTTGCCATCGTTGGTGTTGGATTGCCCGAATATAGGGTACTCTGATTTAAGTGGTCCTGGCGGGGCAGTGGGGCCGGAAGGGTCAAACCAGAGGCAGGTTATACCTCAGAACTGGGCCCAACGTGCCGCTGGTTGCGTGTTTATTAAGCCGCGCAGCGGTGCCCGGTATGTGCTTTATCCATAGCTCCAGGCTGCACGCATCGTCAGTACCTTTTCTCGTGCCTTGAAGAAATAGGCCGCTGCAACCAGGCCGCGTCTGGCTGGCGTTCTTCTTCTGGCCCCGAAAGCGCGCTTTGCGGCAACCCAAAACATGATGGATCACCCGGAAGCGATGATCCACACTTGCACGGGTTCGATTCACCAAAAGAAAGCAGCGTCAACTGAGACGTGCCCCAGCGACTAAGATGGGTATCAAAGCAGATTACCCGTTTCGCCTCGTGTCCAAATGACCTAAGTACCCCTGAAACGTTCCTCACCCACTCTTCAGCTGAACTTTGTCACTTTATTTTTTCCAAGAGCCAGTAAGTACCCTTCAGACAGTCACTTACGAAAACTGTCTTTTTCTATAGCACTACCATTTCAGGGTCGTTTTGTGTGCGCCTTGTAGGTGTAGTTGTGAGGCTTGAGGCCCATAATCATGGCGATCTGGCGCTGGAGCGGACCTTGGTCTGCATCCTTCTTCAACAGGATGCAGGAGCGCCGGTCTGTTGGCAATACGGTCGTGATCCGGTGCCACCGGTTCAGCTCAAACTGCAGCGTGGTCCAGCTGCTGTGGAGGTCATACTGCTTCAGCTTCGTGCGAATGAGTTGCACCGCCTGATAGGCCAGTACCGAGAGGAAGATGTGTGTCCGGATGCGCTCATCCTTGCTGTGGTATAGGGGGCGCATGCCCAACTCGGACTTCAGCGAACGAAACGTGCGCTCGATGTCTGCAAGCTTCCAGTATGTGCGTGCGATTTGCGAGGCAGACCAGTCCGTGTGGCTGGTATGCAGGATGTAGCCGCCCGATGCTTGCGTCTGCTGCTCAAACGCAGACAGGTGCGTAAAGGTGACCGCCTTCGCGTGCGTACTGTCCTTTTTGCGCAAGACATCGATCTTGTACTGGTACGAGACGCGCTTATGCCTTTCGAGCTCGCGACCGAGTCTGCGTTGCACCTTGTCGTATTCCTTGACGCAGCGGGGCTTGGAGAGTCCCTCGTGCAGGGTCTTCAGCGCAGCCTCGAACTTTGCCCGCCTGGTGTTCAGTATGCGATCACCGGTGGCCTTGCGTGCCTCGCTATGCAGGTAGACTTGCAGCGTTCCCTCTTGCTGCTCCAGGCGCCAGGCTTTGATGGAGACCCCGCTTTGTGTATTCCAGCACTCCTCCGGCGGGCGTTCAGGGGGTGGCGGCGCCTGCGTGCGCTGCACACAGATCCAATCCAGTCCCTTCGACCGCAAGTACGCCACATTGGCGCGCGTGGCTATGCCCGCGTCCATGATGACGGTCGCACGAGCGCCATTGAGCCTCTCCATGGCCTGTTGAAGCGTCTTTGGTTCGCTGGCATTGCCAGCAAGGACGGCTGCGCCACGCACAAAGCCGGACGCGTCCAGCATTAAGGCCAACGTCACCAACGGACAATCCGATCGCTTTTCCTTGCTTCGTCCATACGCCAGGAGCGCGCCTTTCTTGCGACCCGTGTAGAATGTGTTGGTCAGATCATACAAGATGAGCGTCTCACCAAAGCCCAACAGCCGCTGCGCATTGCCATAGAGTCCGTCCATAAGCGCTTCGCGCAGCGCATACAGCCGATCGCCTACGCGGTACAGCGTACTTGCGCACGGGGCCTCCAGCTGCACCAGCTCCAAAATGGCGGAGGCCTTCATCATCCACTGGTACGTATGCGCCTCACTTCCGGGCGACAACATGCGCCCAACCACCAGAACCAAGGCCATGCGAATAGCATCTTCTCGCATGCCCAGCGCGCGTAGCAGCGCCGCGAAGCCGAGTTGCTCCAAGGCTTGCAGGCATACGCGCTCGCCGCCGACCGTGCGTGTATCCGGATGATGCACTGCGTCGGTAATGATGGCATCGCGGTCATCGCGTCCGGCGTCCACATCGTAGTCCTTCTCACGCAGCCGGCGCACGATCTCGTCCACGGCGCGTTCGATCTTCTCATCTTCCAGCGGTAGGGCGCGCTGTCCGTGCAGCGCCAGCTCAACCCGCTTGGTTACGGTGGGCCAGTCGGCTTCGGCAATGTCAAAGTCCTGGCCAAGGTTCAGGATGGTTTTTTGATTGGGCTGGCCATTGACACGTCGGCATTCGAGCAGTCCGTATCCGGTGCGTTGCGTTTCGTTTTTAAGCTTGTAGACTCTCCTGCGGATGTACACGGCGTATTCGTATTGGCCTGCGCCCAATATAGCGGATGGGGGCGATGCTTGTGTGAAGTATTGATGAATAACACTAAAATAGCACTACATTGGCCTTAGACACAAATAACGGGCATATATCCTATGAGTAATACCTGTAAATCGGCCAATATGTACCGATTGGGACTATGCCAACACCTCGTCCGTCGGCAAAAGTGACAAACTTACGTCAGGTGCGGTTGGCCTCGGACCAATCGTCAGCGCAGTTTTCTATGCATCTCATGCTCAACTCAAGAGGCCGCACTGAATTGGTAAGAGAGTTCCAAGGCGCATACCAGGTCAAAGCTTATGAAACGGTGGCTTGACCACCCGTGCTGCCAATGTCCTGCCGCGCACGGCTATGCTTAAGGTGTTGCCCGGCGTGGTAAAGTCAGTGTGGTTGGTGACGTAAGCCAGTGCTATGCCTTTTCCCAGTACCGGAGATTGCGAGCCACTGGTGACCGTCCCAATGACGCAGCCCTGCTGATCCATTACGCGGTAGCCTTGGCGCGGGATGCCGCGCTGTTCCATAACCAGGCCAATCAGTATCCGTGCTGGCCCGCTGGCTTTCTCCGCCTGCAGCGCCTCACGGCCGATGAATGGGCCTTTAGCAAGCTTGATGACCCAGCCTAGCCGCGCCTCATAAGGGTTCGTGTCCGTGTCCAATTCGTGCCCATAGAGGCAAAAGCCGGCCTCAAGGCGAAGCGTGTCGCGAGCCCCCAGCCCAGCGGGCAGCAGCCCTTTGGGTGCGCCTGCTTCCATGACGGCATCCCACACGAGTGCTGCTCGTTCGCGCTCGACATAGAGCTCCAGCCCGATTTCGCCCGTATAGCCCGTACGCGAGACGATCGCCTTGTCGCATCCGAAGAATGTGCCCGGGGCCGGGCGAACAAAGTGGTAGTACGGGATTTCGCACACGGGGATGTCGGTCAGCTCTTGCATTATGTCAAGCGAGCGTGGCCCCTGGAGGGCAAGCAGGGCAATGTACTCCGAGGTGTTATGCAGCGCCGCACCCATCGGGTTGTTCGCCTCCATCCAGGCATAATCCGTTTCGATGTTGGCGGCATTGACTACCAACATGTAGGCATCTTCTCGCAGGCGGTACACAAGAAGGTCGTCAATAATGCCTCCCTCTTCGTTGCACATGACGGTGTAGAGCGCACGCCCATTTTGCAGCTTCGTAGCATCATTCGTTGTCAGGTGCTGCACGAATGCGCCGGCTTGGGGACCCATCACGAACACTTCCCCCATGTGGCTGACGTCAAAGAGTCCGGCAGCATTCCGTACGGCACTATGCTCGGCCTTGATGCCCGAGTACTGTACGGGCATGTCAAAGCCGGCAAAGCCGGTCATGCGTGCGCCCAGCACCACGTGCCTGTCGTGTAGTTCCGTTCGTTTGAGCATAGCATTGCGTGGTCAGGCGAGCCTGTATGCACGGCAGCCAGCCCCGTTCAGAGCGGCGACTGCCGCATCGGCGGTGGCTTCGTCAATAAAGCTGATACGGAAGGCACCCCCTGTGCCTTCCCGGATCTTCAGTAGTTCAATGTCCTTGATATTGATACCGCTTGTGAACAGCGTGCTTGTAATTTGAGTCAGGGTACCCGGCCGGTCTTCCGCATAAACGAACACGTCACACAGCGGCGTCAGAAACCCTTTGAAGTCTTTGGGGATCCTGCTGCGCACTGCGCGGGCGTATTCGAAATTTTCGCCCAGTGCACCGACGTTGTCCTCTGCGACCTTAGTGACCACCTCATGCCATGCCACCAAGAATTCCTGTAGCAATTCCTGCACCGCAGCGCTGTTGGCCTCGAGGATGGGATGCCAGGTGCTAAAGGGCGAGGAGGCGATGCGTGTCATATCACGGAAGCCGCCTGCAGCCAGACGCAGGAAGGATTCGTCCGCACTGCTGTGGCGAGCCGCAACATTCATGAGCGTGGTAGCGATAAGCTGCGGCAGGTGGCTGACACAAGCGGCGATGCGGTCGTGCTGCGCAGCATCCAAGCTGATCACGCGGGCCCCAGTGGACTCCACAAGCGCGGCAGCGGCTTGATAGGCAGTGCTGTGTTCCGGCCCGCAGAGGACGTAGGTGGCATTCTCAAAAAGAAAGGCGTCTGCGTGGGCGAGCCCGCCTTGCTCTGCTCCAGCCATGGGGTGACCCCCAATAAAGTGAACGCCGTCGGGAAGCAGCCGTCTAGCCGCGGTCATGACGCTTTCTTTAACCGAGCCGACGTCTGTTACGAGTGTGCCGGGTCTGACATGTGGCGCGAGGTCAGCGAGCGTCTGCTGCACAGCGTTGAGCGGTACCGAAAGGACAACGACGTCCGCGTTTTGCACCGCCTCAGCAAGCGACCCGGCCGCCTGGTCAATGGCGCTGCGACGCAGGGCCGCTTTCAGAACTGAGGGCTTATCCCAGCCTATGATATGGAGGTCATCGCGCCGTTCCTTCCACGCTAGAGCCAGGCTTCCGCCTATAAGCCCTACGCCCACGATGGCCACGCGCCGGGTCATAAAGGGTCAGGTGCCAAAGGCCAATTCATGGGCCCGGCCAATGCCTGCGGGCCGCATCACTCAATCGTGCCTTACGGGGAGGTGTTTGACAGTTCGGCCGAGTCCGGCGTCGCGGGGTTGACACTTCGCCTGTCAACATCAAACGTCAGGGCAGAATCCCCCACCACATGTCTGATCACGATAGCGTCGCTGGCTCCAAGCCCCTTTCCCAGGATGGATTCGGCCATCGGGTCTTCCACGTAGCGCTGAATAGCCCTGCGCAGCGGTCGGGCACCGAATCTGACGTCATAGCCCTTGTCCACTATAAACGTCCTAGCGCTCTGGTCCATGGCCACGTCAATCCCCAGGCTGATAGCACGCCCAAAGAGCTCCTGGGCCATGAGATCGATGATCCCAAAGATGTGCTCTTTCTCCAAGGAGCGGAAGACGATGATGTCATCAATGCGGTTGAGGAATTCAGGGTTGAATAGCTTCTTGGCCGCATTCTCCACCGCGGTCTTCATATCCTCGTAGTCTACTGGCCTTTCGTCTCTGACGAATCCGATGCCCTTGGTGAGGTCCTTGATTTCTCGTGACCCGATGTTGCTGGTCAAAATGATGACGGTGTTGCGAAAGTCCACGCGCCGGCCGGATCCGTCCGTCAGGATTCCGTCATCCAGGACCTGAAGCAGAATGTTGAAGACATCCGGGTGGGCCTTTTCAATTTCGTCAAGAAGCACGACAGAGTAGGGCCTGCGTCGCACCTTTTCAGTTAGTTGCCCGCCCTCATTGTAGCCGACGTATCCTGGCGGGGCACCAACCAGGCGACTGACGGCAAACTTCTCCATGTACTCGCTCATGTCGACGCGCACCAGCGAATCCTGCGAGTCAAAGAGGTATTCCGTAAGTACCTTTGCCAGTTCCGTTTTCCCGACGCCGGTAGGGCCAAGGAAAACAAAGGATCCGATCGGGCGGTTCGGATCTTTCAGGCCCGCGCGTGTGCGCCGGATGGCTTTGGAGAGTTTCGCTATAGGCTCGTCCTGCCCGATGATGGCCTTGCAAAGTGCGGCCTCCATGTCAAGGAGCTTCTTCTGCTCAGGTTCGCTGATCCGATCCACCGGGATGCCCGTCATCATCGCAACGATATCGGAAATATCGTTGACCGTGACTTCGTGCGTGTTGGCTTCTGCCTTTCGCTCCCAAGCTTGCTTGGCCAGGTCAAGCTGCGCGAGAAGCTTCTTCTCCCGATCGCGCAGCTTGGCTGCGTCTTCGAAGCGCTGGTGCTTGACGACCTCGTTCTTACGGGTACGGGTGCGTTCGATCTCGTTTTCAAGCTCAACGATGTTCTCTGGTACCCGAATGTTTGCCAGGTGCACCCGCGCGCCTGCCTCGTCAATCACGTCAATGGCCTTGTCCGGGAGGAATCGGTCGGAGATGTAGCGCTCGGACAGTTTTACCGCAAGCGCAAGCGCATCTTCGGCGTAGCGAACGCGATGGTGCTCTTCGTAGCGGTCCTTGATCTTAAGCAAGATCTCGACGGTTTCCTGTGCTGTTGACGGGTCGACCATAATCTTCTGAAACCGTCGGTCAAGAGCTCCGTCTTTCTCGATGTATTTTCGATACTCGTCCAGTGTGGTGGCCCCAATGCATTGTATTTCGCCGCGCGCCAGCGCGGGCTTGAACATATTCGATGCATCCAGCGAGCCCGAAGCACCCCCTGCACCCACGATAGTGTGCAGCTCATCAATGAAGAGGATAACATCGGAGCATTTCTCAAGCTCGTTCATGACGGCTTTCATGCGCTCCTCGAATTGCCCGCGGTACTTTGTTCCGGCAACCAGTGCGGCCAGGTCGAGTGTGACAATCCGCTTGTCATAAAGTACTCTGGACACCTTTCGCTGCGTGATGCGCATGGCCAGCCCTTCGGCAATGGCAGTCTTGCCTACGCCAGGCTCTCCAATCAGGACGGGATTGTTCTTTTTGCGCCGGCTTAGGACCTGTGCTACGCGCTCGATTTCGCGTTCACGCCCGATAACCGGATCGAGCTTGCCCTCGTCGGCCAGCTTTGTAAGGTCTCGCCCAAAGTTGTCCAGAACGGGCGTTTTGGTCTTGTCCTGGCCACGGTCGCGACCCTGTGACTTAGCACGTCCGGAATGTGAGCCGCCAGCCCCGCCGGACTTTGTCCCGCTGATTGAGTCGAGTTCCGCCCGCATCGCGTCATATGTGATGGAGTATCCTTGCTGGAGAATCTGTGCGGCGATGTTCTCGTCGTCTCTTAAAAGACTCAGCAGGAGATGCTCGGTCCCAATGACATCGGATTTGTAAAGCTTAGCTTCGAGGTAGGTGATCTTCAAGACCTTTTCCGCCTGTTTGGTCAGGGGAAGGTTGCCGCCTGCCTGCAGCATTCCGCCGGCACTACGAACGGTCTCTTCGATAGCCTTCTTGAGTTTGTACAGGTCGCATCCCAAGTTCCGCAGAATCTTTACGGCTATTCCTTCACCCTCTCGAATGATGCCGAGGAGGAGGTGCTCGGTGCCAATGTAGTCGTGCCCAAGCCGCATGGCCTCTTCACGGCTATAGGAGATGACATCCCGAACTCGATTAGAAAAGTTGCCGTCCATAACTTCTTCTGGATAGGTCTGCTAGGGCTGTCACGCCGCAAAACTGGAGCCGCACCCGCACGTCTGCGTCGCGTTTGGGTTGACAAACACGAACCCGCGGGCATTCAATCCATCATGGTAGTCGATGGTTGTGCCCATCAGGTACAAGCCATGTCGTTTGTCTATATACAAAACGACACCGTTTGCGTCAAACGTGATGTCATGCTCCCGCAGCTTGTCGAATCCAAGTATGTAGCTCATGCCGGAGCAGCCTCCCCCACGGACCCCGACGCGGAGGCCGTAGCCTTCAGGGATAGCCTGGGCTTCAAAGATACGGGTTACTTCCGAGTGCGCACGCGAGCTGAGCTGCACCGGCGAACCACTTGTTGTACCGGTATCATTCATCCAGAGAGGGACCAGATTGGTGGAACGCTATACGAATTCGCGCTGGGCCAGTTCCATGCGTGGCCTCCGAGGGAATATAGTCCCGTCAGGACCAAGGTGCCTATTCAAGGATCCGCTGCTGGAGGTGGCCAATGAGCGCCGAGCACATCAATTGGACGGTTGGGGCCAAGGCCGCTTCGTCCATATCGAATTGTGCGTCATGCAGCGGGTAGCTGGTGTGCCGGTTGCTGCGTGTGCCCACGCGCAAAAGGATCCCCGGAACGTAGTCCAGGTAGTTGGCGAAATCCTCTGCTCCCATGCTTGGCACTGGGATTTCGTGTATCGCGGAATCCGAAAAAAGATGGCGGATAACGTTGCGCAAGTGACTCGCCATGCGACGGTCATTGACGACGCTGGACAAGTTGCTGCGAAAATCAAGGTTGATGTTAAGGTCATGCAGCGCGGCGAACTGCTCGGTCGCGCGTCGCATGTACAGCTTCATGTAGGCCCGATCGTCGTCGTTCAGAAAGCGCAGGCTCCCTTCAAACTCCACTTCGCTAGGGATCACATTGTGGGCCGTGCCGCCCTTGAAGATGCAGACGGTAAGTACGCCCGCACTGCGTGCATCAGTGACGCGCCCGACAAGCTGATAAAAAGTCTGCAAGAGCAGCGTCGCGATCCAGACGGTGTCTTTGGCCTTGTGTGGTCTGGCGGAGTGGCCGGTAGCGGGTGCGCACAGGCGCACGCGAAACCGATCGGACGAGGCCGTCACGGTCCCGTCACGGAGCCCGTATGTGCCAACGTCCAAGGTGGGGTCTACGTGGATGCAGTACAGCGCCTCCAGGCCGTCCAGGATACCTTCTCGTATCATCGAGACGGACCCGCTTGGCACGCCTTCTTCGTTTGGCTGGAAGAAGACCCGCACTGTGCCGTGCAGAGATTTCCGCAACCTCTGCAGCGTCATGGCGACCCCTGCCCCAATGGCCATGTGCGCGTCATGACCGCACGCATGAGCGACGCCGTCGTTCTTGGAAGCATACGGCACCTTCTTGGCGTCACGAATAGGCAAGCCGTCCATGTCAGCGCGATACCCGACCTTCGGCCCCGCGATTGCACCCACTATGTCAACATAGAAACCGGTACGTGCCAAAGGTCCCCTTATCTCCAGTCCATGTGACTGGAGAAGCGCGTTTAGGAAGCGTGCTGTAGCATCTTCCTGGAATCCGAGCTCCGGGCGTGCGTGCAGTGCGCGACGCGTGTTGTGCAGTAGCTTTGGAAGACCTGGATGCAGCTGAACCCTGTGCTGCGTGGGGGACCCATTCTGCTGTGCGGATGCAGTTTCCAGCGGGGGAGTGTCATTCATGGGCGCCTGGCACTGAAGGTGGCAGCTTGGAGAATGTTCTGTGGCCTGCGAAAGTTAACACTAAGCGCGATGACATGGCTGGTCAGGGTCTGGGGTAGCGCCGGCACGGAGCACGTTGCCATCGGACTCCAATAGACTCGCTCGGACTGGCGCGCCTACTTCATTGCGCCTGCACATGTCATGGTTCTGGTGGCAAGATTCACCAATGCAGCACCACTTGGTACCGCTGTGGACAAAACCATGGTCTATTCCGGGAACCTGCCCGCCAATTAGCAGCCATGGGAATCCTGGGCGGAGCGCAGCATTCGCAGCGGAATAGGATCGGTGTGCCGCCCGTATCTACGGAGCGGACAATAGGCATCTCGCATTGGTCCTGCCGGTGGCAAGCACCTGCGTAGTTGGGATTATGCAGCGAGCCCTCAAACCGCTGCTACGTGAACAGCTTTTCCTTCCAGAGTGGTAAAGCGCCATATACTGCAGTTGCAACGACACTGGCCACAAGCGTGAGCCGTGGCTGGCCCAACTGCAACGCTCCAATCATGAGCGCGAGACCCGGAAGAGAATAAACAAGGTAGCGAACATACGGGGCAAGGATTTTGGAGGGACGCACGTTCGCCAGGTTGGAGAGAACGGAAAGCTGCGCCAAGCGCCCCAGACAACCGCCCAGGCACAAGCACAGCAGGAACGTCTTAATGTTGTCCGAAAGGCCGCCGATCAGCAGTGCCGCTGCCACGATGACAAAGGATACAAGACCCATAGTAAAGTCAAGGCGCTGCCGCCGAGTGATGTCAAAGATGCGTGTCAACGGTGAGCAGATAGATCCCATAAACAGCCACGGCACAAGGTACTGCGCATAGATCCCCGCTTCGTGCCACTTACTGCCAAACACTACCGCAAAGATGTCCGGGCCGCAAACCAGGATGACCAGCGCTGGAAAGAGCATCACCATCACCAGGCGACGGTGCACGCCCTCGGTTATGACATGGAGGCGCCGATTTGCATGAGCCTCTACAGCACTAACAAAGAATACCTGTGCTACCGCGCGCGAAAAGAAGGAAAGGGGGATTGAGACGTTGCTGAATGCAAAAAAAAACAGTCCGGTGATCACTTCCTCGCGCGCCTCGAAATACAGCGGGATAGCGAAGAGGGGTGCGCGCAGTACCAGCGACGCTGTAAGCGACGACGGGGTGGAAAAAAGTGGGAATCGCCGGTATCGCTTGGCGGCGCTCCAAATCTCGCGCCAGCTGAAGGCGCTTCGCAACAACTTTCCGCTTCGTCGCACAATGATGGTGCCCAAGATGAGCAGCGGCACAATATTGCCCGCGATGTGGCCACCAACCAGGCCTTCTGTGCCCGCGCTGATCGGCGGGAAACCCACCGCAACCCGGGAAGAATTCATCGTTGCCGCGTTGGCCACCTGGCTGGCACTGATGGCCCGAAACGATCGCTTTCGCGTCAGCCAAAGCTCGGCCAGCTTGGTGCCCCGCATAGCCAAGAGCGCCACGGGTACGAGCAAAAGGTAGGGAGCCACCGCCGGCTTTCTTGCCATCATTGCGATTTCAGTGCGCCAGATCGAGAGCACGGCAGCCAGCGTGGCAAAAAAAAGCAAGACCACAAGTCCCAGCCACACCACGACACCCGCGTCCCGGTCCTTTTCCGGCAGCATCAGGGCATCCTCATAGCGAAGTGACGTGAACGTGATAAGTATCGCCATGAGGAACGCGAAGTACCCGTAGACGCCAAACTGCTCCTCCGTGTACAGGCGCGACAGGATGGGCTGCGCCAGAAACGCGATGCCAAGGATGACGGAGGATCCCGACATGAGCGTCACCACCGGACCCCGAAGGCCCTGCGTTGAAAAGACTCTGGACAGAATGGCGCGCATCACAGGTCGGTGACGCGGTACGTGACCAAGTCTCCTGCGACGAACGTCTCCTCAAATCCAGGCGGTACTGGGTCAAGCGGTCCTCGGCGGACCACATAATTGACCCCGTACTGGAGACCAATCCGCCGGACTTCTTCGGCAGGAAGCGCAAAAAAGGCGGCGTCCAGGCGCTCCAGGACAATTTTCGCAGACTCCGTGCCAGACACCTCAATAGGTGCCACCGTGCGGAGCCGCCGATACCACTCAAGGTTGTGCTCCGCGGTAAAGGGCACGGCCTTGAAGCTTACGACGATGCTTCGTTGCGCTCGACTTCTAAAGCTTTCCCAGGACGGGGGCACCGCAAACATGCTTTCGCGTGCGGTTTCAGTGCGCGCCCACGCCATAACTCGTTCCTTAGCCGGGCTGCCACTTGTCACCGCTGGCGGCGCGAAGCCCAGCACATCGGGGCTCGCGATCGCCAGCGCTGCCGCCACCGCCAGGGTGCCTGCAAATGTGTAGTGGGCGCGATCAAAGAATGGATCCAGGAAGCGGCGCACCACTTCTGGCAGGATGCGCCCAATTGCGGTGCAAATCATGATCACAAGAACAATCTTGGCAAAGACCGTGGCCCGAAATAGTTGAAGCTTTCCGATGAACTCGCTTCGAAAAACGTCTGTCCCCAAGAAGCCTACAACGCACAGGGCACCGATGATTAGCAGGACCCGCAAAGGGAAAATCCGCTGCTTCTTATTGAGTGCAGGGATGCAGAGCAGCGCCACGACGAATAGGCCCAGGAACGCCATCGCGCTAGAGAAGACAAAACGCGAGAGGATATAGTGGTGCGGAGCTCTGAATTCGAACAGGATATGAAACAGGGAAGGCTCAGTGCCGCTAGCGTTCCATTGCTGCAAGACTTGCGGGCCTATGGCGATCAGAGACACCACGGCGAAGACGCCACCATAAGCCAAAATGCTGCGCAGCGGCCTGCGCTCCCAGACCATCATTAGCCCGAACACAAACGCCATATGCAGTCCTACGAGCGACTGCACCCATGCGGCAATTCCAAAGAGCAAGGCCGCCCGGAGGGGGCGCATGCGGACGTGCAGAACGATCCCCCAAAGTGCCAGGGCCCAACCCGCGAAGCTGGGCACCAGCTGCCAGCTGATAACATCATTGCTTCCTAGAGAGAATTTCCGCGTAAAGATCAGCAGTGCGACCACAGAGCCGGCTGCCACTATTCGGTCGGAGGTCACATGGTAGCTCAGTGCATAGATGCCGGCAGCTACCGAGCACCAGCATACGACATAGAGGACGGCCAAAGTGGCGAACGGCCCAAGGAGTTTTGCAGGGAGGTATAAGAGCCATACAAAACCCGAACGATGCCCAATGGCTTCCATCTGCGTGGATACATACCAGTCGGAGACCAGTGTTTCCGGATCCAGCAGGCGAAGCAGGTACGGCAGGAAGTCATCGTGGTCTCCGTTGCCATAGCCATAGCCTCGCAGAAGGAGGTAGGCCGAAAGCGTGAGCAGCGGCAAGAACCATGGCATGCGGGCCGGATCAGGCCCAAAAAGGGGTCCGCGAGTATTGCCAGTGACCATGATCGGCGGAATTGCGCTACTGACTTGCCCTGCTACGTATGCAGTTCCAAGGCATAGTATGGTGTCAGAGTTGGTCCAAAGTGGCGCTTGAATTCTGCAATTGATGGGGTGTTGGCTCCGACGAAGTCGAATGTCCTGATGCCTGAGGCTTGCAGCAGTGGCAGCACATGCCCGATAAGAACCGTCATGGACGGGCCGGGCACGCTGCCTGCCACCCAATAGTGTGCGGTACGGCCATCGTGCAGTACCGCCATTCCGGCCTCAGGGGAGACGGCATCACGGCGCGAGGCGACAAAGCAGCGAATGCGGTCTCCCAAGCTACTCATCATGCGCAGCAAGAGCGCCGGACGCGTAGGTAGCTTGCGCCCATGGCGCTTGTAGCTGCCGGCGCACAGCCCGACGATGTCTTCCGCTGCGGCCGCGGACTCTCTGATTTTGTAGCTCTCCTGATGCTTGCGAAAGGCGCGTCGCGTGGCTTCTGACCAGGTCCCGATTCCAGCCCCGGGATCCAGGCAGTATGTAAAGAGCGGAGACGCGCGCCAACGGCGCCACTGGGCCGGTCGGGGGTCTGCCAAAGCGGACAGAAGGCGTACCGGACGGTATATGCGCTCCAGGTCTTGCAGCAGGGCTTCCAGCGGGGTTTCGCGGCGGTGGACTACGGCTTCGGACGGGCGGCGGCGCACAAGGAGTGCCGAGTACTGCGTAAAGGGTGGCACAACCACATTTCGAAATATGCCCCGCTGCCGCCAGTGCACAATCACGCCAGCCTCGTCAGTTCCGGCGCGACTTACCAGGTGCATGCGGGTTCGAAGGCCGTAGCTCCTGGCGGCGTGCTGTGCATAAGCCAACGACGAAAACGCCGTGCGCTGCATGGAGACTTCCCACAGCGTCTGCCACCGAGCCTGGGCCGCGAGATCATTGCAGGCGAAGCTGCTGGAAGCAAACGACACTACAGGATGTACTGACTGAGGTCCCGGTTCTTTACAATTGCCCCTAGCTTGTCGCGAACCTGCGAGGCATCCAGCCGAATCTTCGCCAAACCAGTGCCGTCCGCGTCAAACAAGATGTCCTCCAAGAGCGTCGTCATGATGGTGTGCAGTCGGCGGGCTCCGATGTTTTCGACATCGCTGTTGACTTCGGCAGCCGTGCGCGCGATCTCTTTTACGGCATCTTCAGTAAAGCTGATGTCAACCCCGTCCGATTGGAGCAGCGCCTGGTACTGCTTCAGCAGCGCGTTCTTCGGCTGGGTAAGGATCTTGACAAAGTCTTCTTCGGTCAGGCTTTGCAGCTCTACACGTATCGGGAATCGTCCCTGCAGCTCCGGTATAAGGTCACTGGGTTTAACGGCGTGGAAGGCGCCGCTAGCCACAAAAAGGACGTGATCCGTGCGCACCATCCCGTACTTTGTCGTGACGTTGGAGCCCTCGACGATGGGCAGGAGGTCGCGTTGAACGCCTTCGCGCGACACGTTGGGGCCGGCCTTGCCTGACCCTGTGCGGCTGGCCACCTTATCGATCTCATCAATAAAGACGATGCCTGACTGCTGGACACGTTCCAGGGCCTCGCGTGTCACCTTGTCCATGTCGATCAGCTTTTGCGCCTCTTGCGGGGTGAGGACCTCGTACGCATCCGCTACCCTGACGCGCCGCTTCTTGCGGCGCTGCGGCCCCATGCTGCCGAAGAGCTCTTGGAGATTCATGCCCATCTCTTCAAGTCCCATGGGTCCGAAGACCTGCAGCATGGGTGACTGATCCGCTGTGACTTCGATTTCTATCTCGCGCTCATCAAAGTACCCGGCGTGCAACATGGTGCGCATCCGCTCGCGCGTGCGTTGCGACTTATGTTCACCGGCTTCATCACCATCCGACTGTTTGGTCGCTTCAAAGCCTGCACCTGCCGTAACGGGTGTCGAGGAGCGTGGCAGCAGGGCGTCCAGGATTCGCTCATTGGCAAGCTCCCGGGCGCGCTTCTGGACGCGCACTTCGTGCTCTCCGCGAACCATGTTGACGGCGATGTCGGCGAGGTCGCGAATCATGCTGTCCACATCGCGTCCTACGTACCCTATCTCGGTGAACTTAGTTGCCTCGACTTTGATGAAGGGTGCATCCGCAAGCCGCGCCAGGCGCCGGGCGATTTCGGTCTTACCGACCCCGGTCGGCCCGATCAGGACGATGTTGCTGGGCATGATTTCGTCCCGCATCTCCTGCGGCGCATTCTGACGACGCCACCGATTGCGAAGCGCAATCGCTACAGTACGCTTGGCATCCGACTGCCCAATGATGTACTTATCCAACTCCGAGACGATCTGGCGAGGCGTCAGCTCATCGCGCATAAGAAAATGGAATTGTTAGTGCTTTTGTGTCAGTTTGTGATGTCACCGCGGCTTGGCTCCTCCCGGTCTTGTGCCGAAAAGGTGCCGTCATATTCGTCTTCGTAATCGCGCGGGTAGTCTGGATCTTCATAGTCTTCCGACTTCTCATCCACGTATGAACCGTCGTACTGCTTCGCCTCGTACTGAGTGTCCCGATCGTACTCGGGTCCGGCTTTGTCGTCGCCAAAGTCGTCATCGTGCATCCGGACCGGCGCCACGTTGGGGTGGTCTGCGTCGATTAGCAGGACGGTGTAGTCATACGGGAACCCTTTGCGCTTCTCCAACCATACTGCACCGGCCTCTTCGATCTCGCTGATGAGCGACTTTGGATCATATTCCGCGTCGCCGATCACTTCCGAAAGCTTACGCAATAGCGGCGTAAGGTAGATTTCGTCGTATTGCCCGAAGTGCTCCTCGATCACGTCCAAGGCTGCGAGCGCGCCCGGGTGCGTTATTTCGCGATGTTCTGCCGGGTGAGGCCGCCCGGTAGATCTGCGCCCGGGCGTCGATTGGTAGGCCGCACGGGCATTGCCTGTTTTCATACCGAGTTCGCGTGCTGTCGCGTCTCGGAGCAGTCTCGACGCATTGATTATCACATCTTCGTTCCCCGTGCGCCGACCGTTGTCGGGCGGCCGAAACATGACAACGACCGGGCGTCGGCCCGAACGCAGCGAATGCTGTATGAGCGGAAGGTAGGGCCTATCGCCGGAGACGATGACTACAATGCGAACATCAGGGTGCGTGTGAAAAGACTCGACTACGTCTACGCTGAGTTGCAGCTCCGCCGCATTGCGCTGTATGGACGTAGGGACGAAACGCGGATCAACACCCTGCAGATACAGGCTGCGAGTCAAGTCCTGCCCTGCGCCGTGTATCTCGGAGAAGTCTGCGTAAGCCGCCACGAGTGAGGCGGTAGCCCGAACTTCACGGCTTAAGTGCTGCCGCACTCCTAGCAGCAACTCGGAAATTACATCACTTGGGCGCAGCCTGAGACCGGTACGTCCTTGCAGGTGGCTGAATAGGTTGTCGTAGTCTACGAACACGGCTGCGCGATCATGCGCCGTAGTGCCCTTGGACGCGCCTGATTGATAACGCATGGCAATAGTGTTTTGCGGCCACCGGCGTATTATTCAGTGGCGTCAATCTCGAGAATAGTGGTATGGGCGTTTGTGTAAATGCATATGTCCGCTGCAGTGGCAAGGGCGTGTGTCACTATATCCCGGGCGCTAAGGCCGGGCGTATAACGTGCCAGCGCACGGGCAGCCGCCAGTGCGTACGGTCCGCCAGAACCAATCGCGACGATGTCGTCATCAGGCTCAATAATGTCCCCGCTTCCACTGATTACTAACAGCCGATCGGGAGCGCCTACGGCCAACAGTGCCTCAAGGCGACGCAGGTACCTGTCAGTACGCCAGTCCTTCGCCAGTTCGACCGCGGCTCTTGTTACGTTTCCAGAAAACTGTTGGAGCTTCTCTTCAAACCGTTCAAACAGCGTAAAAGCATCTGCAGTTGCGCCCGCAAACCCAGCCAGTATCTTGTCGTCAAATAGCGGGCGTACCTTCTGTGCCCTGTGTTTCATGACCGTGGCTCCCATGGTGGCCTGACCATCCGAGCCAAGGACTACCTTTCCGCCCATGCGCACTCCGACCACGGTAGTGCCGACAATAGCGGGAAGAAATTTTGATTTCATCAGTTTTGTGCAGGCGAGAATTCATTCCATTGTGTCAGTACTGCACGCGAAATGACTTATACGAACCAATGCGTGACAAGGGTTCAGCAGGCTCAGCGCCCCCGAACCAGTGCGGTGACGATGCGATCCTGGGCACGCCGGATCGTGCGCGTTGGTACGGTATAGTGGTTGCACACGATAGAGAACGCAAGGCGGCGACCTTTTCGTGTATCCAGATAGCCGCTCAGCGAGCTGACGTTGCCGAGTGATCCGGTCTTGGCGCGTACGCGAGTGCTCGCGGACCTGAGTCGGTACTCTAGCGTTCCGCTCTGACCGCCCACTGCCAGAGAATTCTCGAAAGTCGACCTCACGCGCGTATCTGCGTGGCCTGCCATGTACTGCAGCAACTGAACGGTCATGGCCGGGGTCGCAAGGTTCTTTCGGGAAAGACCTGATCCATCGACCAGCTGCAGGCGGCTGGTGTCTATGTCCGCTGCCAAGAACGTCTCCATCGCAGCGGCGATACCCATCTCAGCGGAGCCCGCAGCCAAGCCTTCCTCATCTACGGGATTCTCTGTTCCTATTGTGCGCATCACCAGCTCGGCGTAGAGATTCTGGCTATGCTTGTTGATGACCGTAACAATGTCCGCCAGCGGCGGGGACAGGTAGGTCGCCAGGCGGCGCAGCGCCGGGTAATTCGGTTTTATGGACAAGTCGTCCACGTCAACCACGGTGCCACCAACGCTGACGCCCCGACCTACCAGCACCTCGCGCAAAACGTGCACAAAGAACAGAGACGGGTTATGAACGGCGATTGACTCCGTGTCGGTACGCCCGACAGGCACCTCGCTGGAGAGCTCTATCCTGTTGGTGCCTCGCGCGCGATCGTAGCCTTCTTTCAGCGGGGCATCTTGCGCGATCGTCCGCGTAGCGTTAAGAACTGTGACGAAGCTTGTTGTTGCCGGCGTCCACGTGACGGCAGCGGACTCGCCGTATTCCCGAGCGGCAATGGCAACGTTGACCGCATTGTCATGAAATGAGAGCCCGCTGGCCTGGGCGGAATATCCATACACCTCATCGTCCCATGCCCAGCTATTACCCAAGGGCGTGTCGTCAAAGATGTCGTCATCGCCAATGATGTCCCCGGTCACGCGCGTGACTCCTGCGGCATACAGGGCGTCTGCCCACGCGTGGAAGACATGCATGGGCGGCTTGTCAAACTCCACGCTGCCAAGTGAAGGGTCCCCGGCGCCGCGCACGATCAGGTTGCCGCTCAGCACGCCCCGCTCAATGGCACCGTCGGCAAACAGCTGAGTCTTGTACCGATAATCGGGTCCGAGCAGGTCCAGCGCTGCTGCGGTCGTGTAGAGCTTTGTCCCCGAAGCGGGCATGAAGCTGCGCCCTGCGTTTTCGGCATATATTGTTTCGCCTGACTTCAAATCGACTACATATACCCCCCACCATGCGTTGCTAGTGGCGGGGTTGTCAATAATGTCTTGGATATCGAAATCCAATGGGCGCTGCTGAGGTTGCGCATCCGTGCGCGCAGGTAGCGCGAGCGCGAAAAGGGACAGGCAAAGCATGCCCGCCTGGCGGGGGGTGAGGCGGTCTGGAGCCATAGGTGTAAGGTGGTGAGTGGTACCGCAAGACGCGCATCCTTGGGCAGCGCCCTACGCGATTTGCAAGGGCTCCTGCCGCCGGTTGCACGCACCCAGGCCGGGGCCACGGATGGTACGCCTTCGCCGCATACCGCGATTCGCATGCGCCTCAGCGTACCTCTTCGCCTTCCAGCTGGTATCGTACCTCTTCGTCCTGGTGCAGCAGCACAAAGGCATACTGCGCACTTCCGATATCGGCCGCAGGGCGCACCGCGACGTTGAGATAATTCATGCCCGGGAGCGTGTCCACCGCAGTGACAGTGCCAACCAGATAGCCGGGCGGAAAAATTCGGCTGGTAGAACTGGTTACGACGGTGTCCCCGATGCCTACTGCTACGGTCTTCACCATATTCTCCAGAGCCAACACGTCGGGCCAAAGACCGGGCCAGCTAAGCATGCCAACCCCAAAGCTGGGCAGGACATCGACAGGCACCCGGAACCCGGTATTCAGGTACGACAGCACGCGGCAGTAGTTATTGCTCACAAGAACGACACGGCCCAGTATGCCGTGGTCGCTAACCACGGCCATGTCGATTTTGATGCCATCAGCCGTACCGACATTCAATGTCAGGTAGTTATCCTGGCTGAAGATATCCTTGGAAACGATGCGTGCGGCCACCATTCCATAGGTGGATTCCTGTTTGAATCCCAACGCGTACTCAAGCTGCACATTTTCCATGCGGGCCACGTTCAGCCGCGCTAGTTGGCTGCTGAGCAGAACATTTTCGCTGCGCAGCACAGCATTCTCCTTAATGGCCCGCGTGAACTGCCCGGCCCAGGTGAATTGGGTCTCAATCCGGCTGACGAAATCTAGGGATAGCGCACGAAGGTTACGCACCATCGGATCGTTCCGTGCCAGCATCATGGTCACCGATGCCAGCAGGAGTGCGGCCAGAACGATCCAGTCCCGGATGCGATCCCACCATTGAAAGCGCATGACATTCGAGAATTAGAGGCCTAGCTGGAGCGCTACATCAGTACGCTGCGATACGCACTTACATCCTCCAGGACTCTGCCCGTACCACGTACCACCGCGGTCAGGGGCCCCTCGGCGATGTAGACCGGAATTTCTACACGATTGCGGATCATTTCGTCCATGCCATTGAGCAGGGCACCCCCTCCTGTAAGCATGATGCCGCGTTCAAGAATGTCCGAGCCCAACTCCGGAGGCGTTCGTTCCAAACAGCGCATTACCGCTGCAACAATGTCTTCGACCGTATCTGCCAGCGCGGCGCGCACGGCCTCAGAAGAGATCGAACGAACCTTGGGGATGCCGCTGACCAGGTCGCGGCCCTTGACGGAAATCTCAAACTCGGGGTTTAGCGGAATGGCACTGCCAACCTCACACTTGATGCGTTCCGCCGTGCGATGCCCGATCAAGAGGTTATGGCAGCGCTTGAAATACTGGTGTATGGCATTGTCAACGCGGTCGCCACCCATGCGAATGGACTCGTCAACCACGATGCCGCTCAGAGTAATAACGGCGATCTCCGTGGTGCCGCCACCGATGTCAACGATCATGTTTCCTACCGGCTCGTTGACATCCAGCCCAATCCCGATGGCGGCCGCCATTGGCTCGGCAATCAGGTGCACTTTCTTGGCACCGGCGTGCTCGGCGCTATCGCGAACGGCTCGCTTCTCCACCTCTGTAATGCCGCTGGGAATGCATACCACCATGCGCCGAATCGATGCCATCCAGCCTTTCTGAACCTTCTGGATCAGGCCGCGGATCAGCTGCTCCGCGACTTCAAAGTCTGCAATAACACCGTCCTTCAGGGGACGGATCGTTTCAATCTCGCGATGAGTCCGCTCGTGCATGAGGAGCGCTTCTCGGCCGACCGCGATCTGTTTGCGCGAACTGCGATTGACCGCAACGATGCTGGGCTCGTTAAGCGTGATACCCTTGCCCTTGACGTAGATTAGCGTGTTGGCGGTGCCAAGGTCTATGGCAACGTCCGAAGAGAAAGGCAGCAGCGACATAGGGGCGGATTCCGTGGTGCGCGAGAGCAGGTTGTGCCGAGGCGGCAACCATGCGACGCGGGTTCGTACGCGAAAAATACAAAGGGTTAGTGACGAAAATGGCGTTTACCGGTAAAGATCATTGCAACGTCGTGGTTGTTGGCTGCGGCGATGACCTCTGAATCACGGACGGACCCGCCGGGCTGCACGGCGGCACATGCGCCAGCTTGTGTGGCTGCCAGTAGTCCATCAGCAAACGGAAAAAACGCGTCGGATGCCACGACGCTTCCTGAAAGGTCAAGACCCGACTTGCGTGCCTTCAGGACCGCGATTTCGGAGGCGTCGATCCGGCTCATCTGACCGGCGCCTACGCCCAAAGTACGAAGACCCTTGACGTAAACGATGGCGTTGCTCTTCACGTGCTTTACTACACGCCACGCGAAGTCTAGGTCCGACAGCTCCATTTTTGTCGGCGCACGCCGCGTGACACACTGTAGACTGGCAGCCAGCCCATCTTCCAGCGGGCCGTCCCGCTCCTGGCAGAGCACACCTCCGAGGAGGTGTCTCGCCTCCCAGCGTCGCCGAAGTGTGTCCGCGGCCCGCACCAGCCTGCGGTTCTTCTTCTTTTTCAGAAAGGACAAGGCGTCCCCTTCAAAGTCCGGTGCGATGATGATCTCGGTAAAGACCTTATTGATAGCTTCTGCTACGACCAGCGTGCACGGGCGATTCATCACCACGATGCCCCCAAATGGCGACATGGTATCGGTGGCAAATGCGCTCGCATACGCCTCTTCCAGGGTATCCGCACTGGCTACGCCGCACGGATTGGTATGCTTCAGGATGGCGACCGTCGAGGCCGCATGCCTAAACTCCGCGATCAGCGCAAGCGCGGCATCAGCGTCCAAAAGGTTGTTGTAGGAAAGGGCCTTGCCGTGCAGCTGTTCACAGGCAGTGGCCAGGTCACCATAGAAGGCCGCTGCCTGATGAGGGTTTTCGCCGTAGCGCATCGCACTGCCTAAGGGCAGTCGAACGTCATAAGCTGCCGGCAACGCGCCGGTCGGGCTGGCGAGATACTGGGCGACGGCCCTGTCGTAGTTGGCTGTGTGTTCAAACGTGGTCAGGGCCAGTCGTCGCCGCATGGCCAAGGGAAGAGCACCGTGGTTGTTTTTCAGCTCCTCGCTTACCGCAGCGTAGTCCGAGGGAGAGGTCACCGCGGCTACGTGGGCAAAATTCTTAGCCGCCGCCCGTGCCATGGCCGGGCCGCCGATGTCAATGTTTTCGACCGCAGTAGCATCAGTGACGCCCTCCTGCGTTGCCGCATCACTGAATGGATAAAGGTTGACCACGACCATATCCACGGGGCTGATTCCCAGCGCCGAACACTCCGCCTCATCCTGCATGTCTCCTCGCCGCAACAGCAGGCCGCCGTGCACCTTTGGGTGCAGCGTTTTGACGCGTCCGTTCAGGATTTCCGGGAAGCCGGTCACGCTGGAGACGTCTTCCACCGGCAGCCCGGCCGCCCGTAGGTGGCGCGCCGTACCGCCACTTGAGACGAGTGAGATGCCCAAGGTGTGCAGGGTAGTGGCAAAGTCAGCAAGCCCGCGCTTATCATACGTGGAGAGGAGCGCCCGCCGGACAGGTACCAGATCTGGCACCGGTGCGCTATTTCGTGCTTCGATCATGCTATGCTAAGACAGTAACCTGCCGACCATGAACGCATACCTTTCCCTGTGCCAGTAGGCACAAAGCCTTCGGATACAGTTGGTGCTCAACCGCGAGAACGCGGGCTGCGAGCGACGCGGGCGTATCGTGCGGCAACACGGGCACGCGTTCTTGCAAAATAATGGGCCCCGTATCGAATTCCTCGTCTACGAAGTGGACCGTAGCGCCGCTCTGCTTTGCGGCGGCGGCAAGTACCGCGGCATGAACGTGCCGGCCATAGAGTCCTCTTCCGCCAAAGTCTGGCAGCAGCGCAGGATGGATGTTGACCATGCGGTGTCGAAAGGCTGCCACCACCCGCGGCGGCACCTTCTTCAAATAGCCTGCCAGGGCCACCAATTCGATCTTGTGCTGCCCGAATAGGCCAAGGAGTGCATCCGCGTACGCCTGCTCATGGGAGAATTCGCGTGGCTTCAGCACCACTGCTTCGCAGCCATAGTCACTGGCGATAGCCAGAGCGGCAGCCCTGTGTGTGTTACTGACCAGTAGCGGACACGAAAGCGGCAGTGTTTCTGCTTCAATGGCCTGAAGGATCGCTCGAAAGTTTGAGCCGCTCCCGGAGGCCAGAACGGCTAGGCGTTGCATCATCGGTCTGGTCTCATTTTCTCGGATGCTTATACGCAACCTGCGGACGCAAAGGTTTTAAAACGATGCCAAAATGCCTACCTGCATACTGGTTCCAGCACCTTGAGCGTGCCGCCGTGCTGCGTTACCTCGAGCGCTGCCTTCGCTGCCACCGGAAGGGTTGCCCGCTCTGCAAAGTGCCCATAGGGGAGTCCTGTCGCTACCGGATACGGGGCGTCGCAAAAGTAATCTTCGAAGATTTCCCTGGGCGTGAGGACCGCATGGCTATGCCGCGGCTCCCAGCCCGAAAAGGCTCCCAGGACCAGCCCGCCCAAAGATCGCAAAATTCCAGCCAAACGCAGTTGCGCAAAGAGCGCGTCGATTCGGTATGGTGCCTCGTTGACTTCTTCCAGTACCAGTATCGCGCCCTCAAGAGATGGCAGGTACGGGGTTCCGATGAGGCGCGCTACCATGGAGAGGTTGCCGCCTAACAGTGGGCCCTGGGCCATTCCCGGGCGAATCACGCCCAGTGCCGGGAAGGGTGGAGGAAGCTCCCCGCGGGCTACCGCCAAAAAACGCGCCCGTACCTTGGGGCTCGACTCGGCGAAGTCTACCACAACGGGCCCCGAAAGGCCTCGCCATCCAGCACGCTGGTACAGAGCCAGATGCAGGGCTGTGATATCGCTAAACCCGATCAGCAGCTTACGGTGACGACGCGCGGCGGCGTAGTCAATGCGATCCAGGATTCGCAATGCGCCATATCCACCACGTACGCACATGATAGCTTTAACACTTCCATCTCTGACGGCGTCATTGAACAAACGCGCTCGCTCCGCATCGCTGCCCGCAAGGTATCCTCGCTGCGTCAGTCGAGAGGGTTGCCAATCCAGCTTGAATCCCGCTTCTTCCAGCGCCGTGAGCCCCTGCGCCAACCGCTCCGGCTTGCGTGGGGCACTGCTGGGTGCCACTACCGCAATGGTATCGCCAGGAATTAGAGGGGAAGCCAGGTCCAAGGATATGCGAACGGAGTATAAGCTCGAAAGATAAGCACAAAGCAATGGTCGCGGTTCGGCCACCAGAGTACTTCCCCAGGCTTTCATACGTGGCGCTGATGCAGCGCGCGACGTGCTTTGTGATGGCCGACACCTTTCAGTACAGCCGGCAGTCATTCCAGAATCGTACGCGGGTGCGCAACAGTCAGGGCACACAATGGGTGACGGTTCCACTCAAGGGTGGGCAGCACGGCCAGCCGCAGGTCACTACGAGTATCCGGCAGGTAGCCGCGTGGCGCAAGCGGCATTGGAAAGCCTTTCTGTTCAACTACAGCCGTACACCATTTTTCGCGCACTACGAAGAGCCAATGGCGAACTTCTTTGCCGTTGGGTATACGCGCCTGGCCGAGGTTACCTGCGCTTCCGTTCTACTTACGCACCGACTCTTCGGCCTGCAGTCCACACTTGCGCGTGCGTCCACGATGGCGGGGCAGCCTGGCTCAATGCAGTCGGTGGTACAGTCGTTTCCGGAAAAGGTGGTACTTTTGCCGCCGTCGGCTGCGCGGGTCGATCGTTACCGGGCTCCTGGGATTCGGGTCTTGCACTTTGCCCATCCGACTTATCGGCAGGCGTTTGAGGGATTTGTGCCCGGCATGACGGCGCTTGATCTGCTTTTCAACTACGGCCCGGAAAGCCTGGCGGTACTGCAACGCGGCATCTCAATAGCGGAGATTTGATGGACAGCCAGATTCTGTATCAAGAAGTGTTGTGGGGCATTGCGCTGTGGCGCCTTGTGGCGGCAGCCCTTCTCTTGGCGCCCGGTCTATTCAGCCGCCGGATTGTCCGCTGGCTGGTGCGAAGGTTTATTCCGGCGCGGTACGTACGAGAGAAGGACTGGGCCGCTGACATTATAAGGCTCGTGCCTAAGCCTCTCAGCCTGGTGTTTCTTGTAGGCCTGTGGTACGGGGTCGGACTGGTGCTGAATCTGCCGGAAGAGCCGTACAACGTGCGCCAGTTCGTTTTGAACGGGCTGCTGGTCGCGGTGGCCGTCGCGCTTGCCGCTGCCTTGTTCAGGATCATTGACGTTGCCGCGAGCGCCGCCGGCCGCAAGGCTGCCCAAACGGACACGCGCCTTGACGACCAGCTCATACCGTTGGCACGCAAGGCACTGAAGGTTGCCTTGGCGCTCGTCGTGGGCATCGGTATCATAGATAAGTTTGGCTACTCCGTAACCAGCCTTATTGCGAGCCTAAGCGTTGGCGGTTTGGCCTTGGCACTCGCAGCTAAGGACACTGTAGCCAACCTGTTCGGGTCGGTCGTCGTCTTTACTGACCGGCCGTTCAGCATAGGGGACTTCGTGAACATCTCGGGAACGGAAGGTGTCATTGAGGAGATTGGGCTGCGTGTTACGCGAGTTCGCAAGCTCGACAAGTCTCTTGCAACTATTCCGAACCAGTCGTTCACCACCTCGACGCTGATCAACTACTCCGACCGCAGTCAGCGCCGTATCCGCCTGAAGGTGGGGCTGCACTACAGCACCACGCCTGACGAGATTGCTGGATTTATTGCGTTGGTGCGAACAACGATCCGGAAGATGGAGGCTATTGACGACTCCAGTGTGATGGTGCATCTGGAGTCTTTGGATGACTCGAGCCTGGGCATTCTCGTTCAGGCGTTTACTACCACGCCCGATTTTGGCGCGTTCATGGAAGCGCAAGAAGCTGTGCTGATGAGTATTCTTAGACTTGTCGAAGCGCAAGGCCTGCGCATTGCCTTCCCTTCGCGTACCGTATACCTTGAAAGTGGAGACGCCGGCCTATGAACACCTATTGGAAGAGCAACCTGAAGTACTTGGGCATCCTGCTCCCGATCTGGTTTCTGGTGTCGTTCGGGTTCGGCGTGCTCTTTGTCGATGAGCTTGACATGATCCGCATCGGCGGATTCAAGCTCGGGTTCTGGTTTGCGCAGCAGGGCGCCATCTACGTATTCGTTATTCTCATCTTCGTCTACGTCTACCTGATGAAACGGTTGGACGCCAGAGAAGGAGCCAGTTAGTGTCATGGACGCACAGGCCTGGACATTCGTCCTAGTAGGGCTGAGTTTCGCACTGTATATCGGCGTGGCGGTGTGGTCACGTGCCAGGTCTACGGGCGAATTCTACGTGGCGGGCGGGCGGGTGCCGCCCGTGCTCAACGGCATGGCCACGGCTGCCGACTGGATGAGCGCCGCCTCGTTTATCTCCATGGCCGGCCTTATCGCCTTCATGGGCCGAGACGGCAGCGTATACCTTATGGGCTGGACCGGTGGTTACGTACTGCTGGCCCTGCTCTTGGCGCCATACTTGCGCCGGTTTGGCAAGTTCACCGTGCCGGACTTTGTGGGCGATCGGTACTACTCGCAGACCGCCCGTTTCGTCGCAGTCATCTGCGCGGTGTTTGTGTCCTTCACCTATGTAGCCGGCCAGATGCGCGGCGTAGGGATTGTGTTTTCCCGTTTCCTGGAGATTGGCATTGTCCCGGGTGTGCTCATTGGCATGGGAATCGTGTTCTTCTATGCAGTCCTTGGCGGCATGAGGGGGATCACCTACACACAGGTAGCCCAGTACTGCGTGCTGATCTTTGCATACCTGGTGCCGGCGATCTTCATCTCACTCCTTATGACGGGGCAGGTGGTTCCGCAGATCGGATTTGGCAGCACGCTGGCGGACGGCTCGGGCACCTTCCTTCTGGACAAGCTCGACGGTCTTAGCGCAGAGCTGGGATTTGACGCCTATACAGGTGGCAACAAGGGTATGATTGACGTGTTCGCCATTACGGCGGCGCTCATGGTGGGTACGGCGGGTCTACCGCACGTCATCGTCCGATTCTATACGGTGCCCCGTGTTTCAGCGGCCCGTAGCAGCGCGGGGTGGGCACTCGTATTTATTGCGTTGTTGTACACGAGTGCGCCGGCGGTGGCCGCCTTTGCACGCACGAATCTGCTGAACACCGTTTCCGAAGCACCCTATGACGCGGTGCCGCCGTGGTTCAAGAACTGGGAAGCCACGGGTCTGATCACTTTTGAGGACAAGAACGGGGACGGGCACATCCAATACGTGGGAGATCGTACGGCCAACGAGTTGGTGATTGACCGTGACATCATAGTACTTGCCAGCCCGGAGATTGCTGGCCTGCCGAACTGGGTGATCGGCCTTGTGGCAGCGGGCGGCCTGGCGGCTGCTCTGTCTACGGCCGCTGGATTACTCCTGGTGATTTCGACATCGGTCGCTCGCGACCTGCTCAAGAAAGGCCTGAGACCCTCCATCACCGAAAAGCAGGAGCTGCTGACTGCGCGCATCACTGCAGGCGTGGCCGTCTGCATTGCCGGATACTTCGGGATTGATCCGCCAGGGTTCGTTGCCCAGGTCGTGGCGTTCGCATTCGGGCTGGCTGCCGCGTCATTTTTCCCGGCGATCCTCCTGGGCATTTTCACCCGGCGGATGAACAAGTATGGAGCCATCAGCGGCATGATCAGCGGAATTGTCTTTACCGCTGCCTACATCATCTTCTTCAAGTTCATCAGTCCTGAACTCAACACCGAAGCACATTGGCTCTTTGGCATCTCCCCGGAAGGTATTGGGACCCTCGGAATGACGATCAATTTCGCCGTTGCGTTGGTGGTTTCGCACTTTACGCCGGCGCCGCCAACGACTATCCGGAATCTCGTTGACGAGATCAGGAAGCCGGGCGCTTAGGCCGCTGGCCACACGCTTGGGCCTAGGGGCTCACCAGGGGACGCGCGTGGGCCGTAAGGGTACAGGCGGCTTCCGCACCGAGTGGCGATTCATTAGGCCATAAGCTGCGCGCTGCGTGGCAGGTCCAGGACGTTGTGCCGGTGGTGGGGTGTTCTTTTGGATTCTGCTGCCTATATTGTGGATGGTCAATTCCAATCGTGTTAAGAGGTAGCCGCCATGAAACCGCTAAGTATAGTATTATTCGCCAGCGTATTGTTTTTTATGACCGCCTTTGGCTGTGCGGATGCGCCGGAAGGCACGGCTATGGAAAATGGTGAAGCGGAGGCGGCAAATGGCGGCGACAACGTCTGTCCAAGCCTGGTCGGCTCATGGGAGCTGGTACGAATCAACGAATCCGCCGGGGCTCTCAGCGGCGATTTCGAATCGGACCCCAACTACCACGAGGCGCCTACGCTAAAAGTTCTCAACGAAACACATTGGATGTTCATTCGGCAGTCGGCCGATGAGTTCGTGCATGCACAGGGCGGACGTTACACGCTGGGCGCAGGTGGATTCTACACCGAATTCGTCGAATACAGCGCCATTCCTGAGAATGTGGGTGCGCAGTTCATGTTTGAGTGCGCGATCGTTGGCGATTCCATCTGGCACCATGTCGGGGGTGTGAGCGACAGCCGCTACGATGAGATGTGGCGCCGGGTGCGGTAGGCACCGGCAAGAGAACGCGCGGAAGTCAGCAGGTTTTGACAGACCACCGTTGGACTGGTAGGCCCGGATCTGGTCTAGGACCCCTCAAGAGATGCGTCGCAGGCTGGCATGGAGCGCTGATCCAGCCTCGCTTGGTCACAGAATTTCAGCTATAGCCATTCGCGGCTGCAGAATGGCAGATTTGCGCGGCGTGGAAGTTTTCAATCTAGCTATATTGGTGCGCCTTTGCCGGCGTACGTGCCGGTGCTGTTGTGCTCATAACACCGATACCGGATGGATTTCGCACTGATTGACTACATCGTCTTTGGCGCCTATTGCCTGCTGATAGTCTGCATCGGCCTATGGGTGTCAAGGGAGAAAGCGGGACACAAGAAAGACGCAGAGGACTATTTCCTGGCCAGCAAGGCACTGCCCTGGTGGGCCATCGGTGCTTCGCTGATTGCCTCGAACATCTCTGCGGAGCAGTTCATTGGCATGAGTGGGTCAGGCTTTCGCCTCGGCCTCGCCATTGCGAGCTACGAATGGATGGCTGCGATCACGCTGTTGCTGGTCGCGTGGCTTTTCATCCCGATCTACCTGAAGAAGGGCATCTTCACGATGCCGCAGTTTCTGGAAGTGCGCTACGACGCGCGCGTACGCACGCTGTTGGCCGTGTTTTGGCTGCTGGTATACGTGTTCGTCAATCTCACCAGTGTTCTCTACCTGGGCGCGCTTGCCCTGAAGGGAATCATGGGCGTGGAGCTCTGGATCGGAGTTATAGCACTGGCGCTCTTTGCGGCAGCATATAGTGTGTACGGCGGCTTGAAGGCCGTGGCTTGGACGGATGTGGTGCAGGTGGCCTTCCTGGTTGGCGGCGGCCTGCTAACCACGATTTTGGCACTAAATGCGTTCGGCGGTGGCGAAGGTCCGCTGGCCGGATTTTCGCGTCTATTGGCAGAGGCGCCGGATCGGTTTAACATGATCCTATTCCAGGACGAGCTGCTATACACTGATGATAAGGGGGTCTTGCAGGATGCGTACGATCTTCTCCCTGGCCTGGGCGTGCTGCTGGGAGGGATGTGGATAGCGAACCTGTTCTATTGGGGGTGTAATCAGTACATCATTCAGCGGACGCTGGCCGCCCGCAGCCTGAAGGAGGCGCAGCGGGGCGTGGCGTTTGCGGCTTACCTGAAGCTGCTGTTGCCACTAATCGTCGTTGTCCCCGGCATTGTAGCCTACGCGCTTCATGCGCCGATCGGCGCAGCCGACGAAGCCTACCCGTGGCTTCTGAATGAATACGTCGGGCCGGGCCTGAAGGGGCTGGCGTTCGCGGCGCTTATTGCGGCGATCGTTTCCTCTCTGGCTTCGATGATGAACAGCACCGCGACCATCTTTACGATGGATATATATCGCAACTACCTTAACAAGACCGCTTCGCAGGCTGCCCTCGTGCGGACCGGCCGCCTCGTGGCCCTCATAGGTATGGCCATAGCGGTGTGCGTGGCGCCGCTATTGTCATCGCTCGACCAGGTCTTCCAGTACATTCAGGAGTTTACCGGCTTCGTGAGTCCGGGTGTGCTTGCCATATTCATCATGGGCCTCTTCTGGAAGAAGGCCACGGCGAATTCCGCCGTGGTCTCCGCATTGCTCAGCATCCCTCTGACCTGGTCCATGAAGTGGCTCCTGCCAGAGATGCCATTCTTGGACCGCATGGGAATTGCTTTCCTGGTGTCAATAGCCTTGATAGTGGTGCTTTCCCTCATCGAGGGCAAGGGTCGCGACAGTGAGAGGGGTATTGATATGGGTATGGGGGTACTACGTACGGATCCGCTGTTCGCGGGGCTTGCGTTCGGCGTTCTTGGCATTACGACGGCGCTGTATGCGCTGTTCTGGTAACGGAGCGTGCGGGGCCTTGGTAGGTTAAGAGAGCATGAAGGCTTTAGGAAGCGTTTCCAGCTTGACATCGAAGCGCTTTTTGGGGATATTTGCGGCTAAGAAGGACACGACCGCCCGTCTGGCTGTGAGCTTACGACCGACAGTGCCACCGTCATGCGCGCCGCGTTGTGCACACAGGAGCTTGGGCGGGTCCAAACTGTTAAATAACTCGAACTTATAACATCTACAACATCGTGGAGGAATGCGCTATGAGGCATGGACGGCTACTGGGCCTATTCGCGGTTTTACTACTCGTCGCTTCACCGGCGTTGGCACAGCGAGGGAAGATCGCCGGGACGGTGACGGACGGCGCAACGGGAGAAACGCTCCCGGGCGTCAACATCTTGCTGGTGGAGACCCTGCAGGGCGGAGCAAGCGACGTTGATGGGTACTACTTCATCAACAACGTGCGTCCGGGAACGTACACGCTGCGCGCCTCGCTGATTGGCTACACCGACGAGGTGATTCAGGAGGTGCGCGTGTCGACCGGCTTGACATCAACCGTGAATATAGACTTGCGCGAAGAGCAGATCGGTCTTGAAGAGATCGTCGTCGTTAGCGAACGCCCGATCGTGCAGCTTGACGTGTCAGCAAACGTCGCCAGCCTGAATGCCGAGGCTTTTGAGGACCTACCGGTGGCGGGGGTAACAGAGGTGCTGGACCTTCAGGCGGGCATCGAGCCAGGGCTGCGCGTTCGCGGCGGCGGTTTGAACGAGGTCGCCTTCGTTGTAGACGGCATGAACTTGCGCACGGGCCGCTCTCAACAGCCATTCACCAACATCAGCTACACCTCCCTAGAAGAGATTCAGGTGCAGACCGGTGGCTTCAATGCGGAGTACGGGAATGTCCGTAGCGGTATTGTGAACGTGACCACCAAGGAGCCCTCACGCACCCGCTACAGTGTGGATGCTCTACTACGTTACCAACCACCTCAGGCCAAGACGCTGGAAGGGCTTGGCGGGACCAACCTGAACGATTGCGATTATAGCGGGCGCGTAACCGGTGACTGCGACAGTTGGTTCATCCGGCCGTTCCTGGACCCCGCCGTGGCCATGGACGGGACCGAAAGCGGTGCGTGGGATATTTATAAGCAGCGTCAATACAACGGCTTTGAGGGCTGGACGACGCTCGCCGAGCGTCTGAAAAACGACGAAGGATTCGATGTCACAGCTCAGGACATGCAGGACTACTTCAAGCACACCCACCGAAAGGACAACGCTATTGCCATTCCCGACTATGAAGCCGACGTGACTGTCAGCGGGCCGCTGGTACCAGGGATGAGCTCTCAGCTTGGGGACCTTCGATTCCTGCTGTCCTACCGCGGAACGCAGAACGCATACCTGTACCCCCAGTCACGGGATGCCTTCAACAGCAACACGTTTCAGGGCAAGCTGGTCTCGAACGTTAGTCGCGGCATGAAGCTCACCATCAATGGCATGATGAGCACGGAGCGCGGCATTAACCAATCTCAAGGCTCGGCGGATTTGCGGATGTATAACGGCAACATGCCTGCCTATCCGTGGTGGGGCGCTGGCGCGGACATCGTGGACGGGATCAACCGAAGGGGCCGCGTGCTCCTTTCGGATGGTGCCTTTCCGTTGGCCAACATTGACCACTCGCTCTTGGGCGCAACATTTACGCACACGCTAAGTGCCAGCACCTTCTATGAAGTCAGCCTCCAGAATCTTGCCACCAAGTACCGCAGCCACTTCCCGAACTTGCGCGATGGATCTTACATCGACGACGATGGCAACTTTGTTCAGGTGCCGTACACGAACAACCTGGGCCGGCCAACGGAAGCCGGGCTCGCCAATCGGGACCGGCTCACGGAATTTGGCGGCACAACCGACCTGAATGGAGACGGCGTGCTGACTCCGTACGTGGTAGCCGACGAGCCGTTTGGATTCCTCGGGCAGGGTGGCAACCTTATTGGCGGCGCGGAAACTACCGGTGGCCACTGGGTCAAGACTCGTGATACCTCCGATGTAAGCGTCTTTACGGGTCGCTTTGATTTGACAAGTCAGCTCACGCGCGTGCTCCAGCTCAAGACAGGGGCGGAGCTGATCATCAGCGACTATAACCTGAACTACCAGCGTGTGAATTTGGCCCTTATTGGGCCGGAAGCAGAGCAAGACTTCCCATTCGAGCGGACTCCCATTCAGGGCGCAGCATATGCGCAAGGCAAGCTTGAATTTCAGGGCATGATTGCCAACTTGGGCCTTCGCCTGGACTTCTTTGATGCCAATACGCCGTGGTGGGTCGCGGAAAACCCTTACGACCAAGCCTTCCGGAATCGCGTCGAAGAATTGGACGAGCTTTTGGAAAAGGAAGATCCGTCGGCGCAAATCTTTGTCAGCCCGCGTCTGGGGGTCTCGTTCCCTATCACGCTGGAAAGCAAGCTGTACTTTAATTACGGCCACTTCCGCCAGATGTTGAACCCGTTTGACATCTTCGGAATCCGGCAGTCCCGCAATGGCGGCATTGACGTGCTCGGGAATCCGGACCACCCAATGCCGCTGACGGTGGCGTACGAGCTTGGCTTTGACCAGAATATCGCGGGCCAGTTTCTGCTGCGCATATCCGGTTTCTACCGCGACATCCGGAATCAGCCGCGGGGCGTAACCTATCGGTCACTCGGCGGCGTTGTGTCCTACTCGACTAGAGAGCCTTGGAACTACAGAGATGTCCGCGGCGCGGAGGTTACGCTGACCAAGAGCCGAGGCAAATGGATTCGCGGGTTCCTGAACTACACGTACCTGCAGACGAAGGGCGGCAACTTTGGCTACGGCGAGTTCAACGAGAATACGTTTGAGCAGCGCAACTACCTGCGTACGTCGACCGACTACAGGTTGGGTGCACCCTTGGCCGAGCCGTTTGCGCGGGGCAATCTCCTGCTGCTCACGCCGAGCAAGTTCATGCCCAGCGTGCTCAATGGCGACCTGCTCGGTGACTGGCGGGTCAGCCTCTTGGGCGAATGGCGTGCAGGGACGCAGTGGACTTGGGCCGGCGGCGCGGCCGCACCGCCCGAGCTGCAGGAAAATGTGCGCTGGCGCAGCTACATCGGGTTCGACCTTCGCTTTACCAAGCACATCAACACGCAATTCGGTGCTGCCCAGCTGTTCCTAGATGTTGATAACGTCTTCAACCGGCGCCACCTGTACAACGTTACCGGCTTCCATCCAGACAACCGTGACTTTGATCGCTACATGTGGTCACTTCATCTTCCGGAAGACATCTACGACGAGCTGAATGCCGTTGACGGCAGCAAGACCTACCTGGAGAAGGTCAATTTGGGCGGCCTTCCGTATGTCTGGATTCCCGGCAGCGACAAGCCGGGCGTGTTCCGCCATCCCGATGTGGACTACCAGCCAGTCGAGGCCGTCGGAACTTTGGCCAACGTCAGCTCACCTGCAGCGGCAGCGTGGTACTGGGCCGCCGACACGGGAACGTACTCGCGGTGGAATGGCTCAAGTTGGGACCAGGTGCCCCAGGATCAGGTGGACCAGATGCTGAAAGACAAGGCGTACATCGATATGCCCAACTTGCGTTTTAACACGTTTCTTAACAACCGGCGCGTCACGTTGGGCGTTCGGCTCACATTCTAGACGATCTCAGCCCGGCGGCACGGGATTCCGTGCCGCCGGTAGCTTTTCTCATTCAATCAAAACAGCAAGCACATGAATAGCTCTTGCTACTTTAGAAACCTTGTCGCTGCCGCGCTGCTCGTTTTTCTTGGTTCGACTGCGGCGCATGCCCAGTTCACGGCGCAGTGGCTGGACATCGGGACCTTTCACGGTACGTACGTCGAGTCCGGTGCCCAGGATGAGGTGAATTCCACTGCTGCGGACGGCATGGAATGGCCAGCAATTCTTCGAAACAGCAGCCACTTTCGAGCAAAAGCGTTTTGGATCGGTACGAAGGACTGGACAGATCATAACGGGCAGAATTGGCCATACTTTGTGGCTCGCATAGGGCCGCGTACCGCCGGTGCCGACGTAACCTTCCCCGTACAAAACGTCCTCAGGGGTAGGACGGAGGACACGGTCGTAGAGGTGGACGGAGCGCTTTCCTTCGACAATGTGGCGGTCTTGGATGAAATCGATCCTAGCCTTCCGGCGGACCGTATGGTGCACAACATCCACAATATGATTGTCGGGATTACTATTGACCGCCGGGCGTACGCTTGGGTCAACCAGGCGCACGATGATTACCACATCATTGAGTACGTCTACACGAACACGGGCAACAGCGACGACGATGAGGAGATAGAATTGCCCAGCCAGACGCTGAATGACACCTACTTCTTCCGGATTCACCGGTGGCGGGGCAGCCTTCAGGGTGCCTGGACGGTTAGTGGCGGCCAGGTGTGGGGCAAGTTCAGTATGGTAGACGTCGTTGGAGACGGGCATGCGGACTACCCGATATCGTTCACCGCGCAGTACCTGTGGATCGGAGTTGACCCCGAGGCGCAGTCACAATACGACAGAATTGGCGCGCCGGTCTTTGCCGAGAATGACTGGGTAGCGTCCGGTGATTCCCTTGGGCGCCTGTCGGGCAGTTCCTATATCGGGCGAATGACGATTCATGCCGACAATACCCCGACGGACAAGACCTTTATACGGTGCACGCAGGCTACCATTGACACCTGTCAGCCTAGGACTATGGGGTTCATGGATTCGGATGAAGCGCTGACGGCGGACGGATCGTCGCACGAGGACTACTACGAGTGGGGCATCCGTACTCGTGAGAACCCGGATCGGATTGCAGGTGGTTCGCAGCACATGTTTCCGCACTATGCCGACCGCATTGAGCCCAGTGGCATATTCTGGGAAGCCAAAAACGATGCGTCTACCGGTAAGCAGGGTGGACACGCGGTAACGACCGCATATGGCCCTTACGACATTGGGCCGGGCGAGAGCGTTCGCATAGTGATCGTGGAGGCCATTGGCGGTTTGGGCTTTGACGCTGACTACAAGATTGGGCGCGCATATAAACGAGGTGGGACGAGCCGTGACACGAAACTGATCCAGTTTGATGCTGACAAGGATGGCACGATCCAGACAGGTGCCTTTGACTACACCATCAACCAGATCGATTCGGATGGCGATGGCATGTTTGACTCCTTCGGCTGGGGTTTGGAGGAGATGACCAAGAATCAGTGGGTCATGACGTCAAGAGATTCACTCTTCACGACGCTGCAGCGTGGGATTAACCTGTACGCCGCAAGTAACAACATGTCCACGTATCCGATTCCGGAGGCGCCACATGCACCGCTGGAGTTTAGCGTGTTTGGCCGGCCCGACAAGGTCGACGTTGAATGGACGCCTCCCGCCGGTGGTCCTTCGCGGACCAAGTGGCTGCTGTATCGTTCGGATCTGTGGGAGGACAATCTGTACTCGACTGGCTGCACTGACGACTCAAACTTCGGCGGTGGCACGGTTGATGGATCAGCCGGGCAGATTGAATGCGGTTACGAACTTATCGCGGAGATGGATGCCAGTGCCACGTCGTATGCGGACGCGAGCCCGGACCGCGGTACTGACTATTACTACTATCTGCAGGCTGTTGGCGGGTCGCAGCCTAACGATCCGGACGGCATCAACGGTACCCCGGGCGGCTACCCGTTGCGGAGTTCGCGCTATCTGACGCAGACATACCAGCCGGTAAACCTGAAGCGTCCACCGTACGGGGACAGCGGTACGGTTGCGGATGCGCGTGTTGTCCCGAACCCCGTAAACCTTGGTGCGGACAACAGCGTACGTTTCGAGCAGGAAGACCGCGTGGCATTCTTCAACATCCCAGGTGACTGTACCATCAAGATCTTCACGGAGATCGGAGAGCTTGTACATACTATCGTGCACGATGACGGAAGCGGTGACGAGCTTTGGAACCTGACCACGAAGTCACGCCAGCTCTTGGTGAGTGGCATCTATATCGCGGTCATTACGGATAACGCCAACGGAGAGGAATCTGTCCTGAAATTCACCGTCATACGCTAACAACTGAGGCCCCGGCCTTCGGGCCGGGGCAAATCAAACAGGCAACACAAAACAGTACAGCTGCTATGAATAAGCGCTATTGCATAACCTTGATGGCCTTGGTGCTTCTACCAGGCTTTGCGCCTTCTGCGTTCGCCCAGCAGGGCCTGACGCCGGATACGGAAGTCACCACCGACAAGCGGGCACAGACGGGTATGAAGTTCCTTAGCACGTCAGTTGATCCGAGGGCCTCTGCTCTGGGCTCTGCACTCACCGCAGATTTCGAAGGGTCATCGACCTCCATGTTCTACAACCCAGCCAGCATGGCATTCATGCTCGGCAAGTTTTCTGCCTCTGGTGGCATCCTCCAGTTTATTGCCGACATCAGCTATACGCAGGCCAGCGTGGCTTTCCGGCCTGGCGGCGGCAATCTGGGCGTGGTAGGTGTTTCAGTTGTCTCCGTGGACTACGGAGAATTTTTGGGCACAATACGGGCCGACAATGAGTATGGCTTCATCGACACAGGTGCGTATTCTCCTACGTCCATGGCCGTAGGGCTTGGTTATGCCCGCTCGTTCGGCGACCGGTTTTCGGCCGGCGCCAATATCAAACTCGCGTTTCAGGACTTGGGTAGTGACTTCGTTACGAGCCAAGAGTTTGCAAGCGGGAAAGTGGAAACGACCGATAGCTACAGCGCGCAGACCGTCGCCTTTGATTTCGGCGTGCTCTATTCGACGGGTTTCCGCAGTCTTACCATCGCCATGATGGCACGCAACTTTGCGGCTGAGCAAACTTACGTGCGCGAGCGGTTTGAATTGCCGCTGACTTTCCAGATTGGCGCGTCTATGAATATGGCGGATCTGACCAGCATGGATCCTGAATTGCACCGGCTGCAGCTGAATGTGGATGCGCAACGTCCACGTGACTTTGCGGAGCACGTCCGATTCGGGCTGGAATACACGTTTATGGGCATTGCGTCCTTGCGTGGTGGCTTTGAGCAAGCTGTCGTCAGCGAAGAGCAGGGATTCAGTGCGGGTGCAGGCGTTCGCGTCGGCGCCGGCGGTGTCAACTTTGGCGCAGACTATGCCTACACGGACTTCGGCCTGTTCGGTGCTGTCCACCGGGTTGGCGTGAATATCGGACTGTAGGCTTCAACTGCATACCGGACCAGCGCCTGCTGGGCCGTAAGTAATGGGCGAAGGATCCGGCTGGAGGCCGGGTTCTTCGCTCATTTTGCGTATACGTGTTGCGCATGATTGCTCCACCCAGGGCTTCCTGCATAGTGGTGCTGCTTGCCCTGGTAACGTGGGGGTGCACATCTGACGTTTCTCAAACGGCAGTGGGACCACTCATAGCGTTTACGGATGTGGCGCAGGAATCCGGGATCGGCGCCTTTGTGCATGACAATGGGGCGGCGGGAGACAAGTACTACGCGGAGCAGATGGGCTCGGGCGGTGGATGGATTGACTACGATGGCGATGGCTGGCTCGATATCCTCCTGATGGGAGGCGGGCAGTGGGAACGCCCGCCTAGGTATAGCTATCGCGCCTTGTGGCTGTTCCAGAACCTCGGGGACGGGACGTTTGCAGACCGCACCGCCGAAGCTGGCCTGGAAGGCGTGGACGCCTACACCATCGGGATGGCTGCGGCTGACTACGACAACGACGGCGACACGGACTTTTTGCTGACCAGCCTGAACCACAACATGCTTTTTCGCAATGATGGCGGTGTCTTTGCCGAAGTGGGAAAATTGGCAGGGATTTCCGAGCATGATGAGTGGAGCAGCTCAGCGATATTCCTGGACGCGAACAACGACACATGGCTTGACGTCTACGTGGGAAACTATGCAGACTGGACGCCAGCTACTGACAAGTTTTGCCCTGAGGGGGCAGAAGTGAAGCTCTACTGCGTACCGGCAGACTACGAAGGCATGTCTAGCCGCTTTTACTGGGGCAGTGAGCAGGGATTCTTCAGAGATGCTACCGACGAGGCGGGTTTGCATTTCGCGTATGGCAAGTCCCTGGGCATGGCGGAATTAGACTACAACCGGGATGGTTGGAGTGACTTTGTGGTTGCCAATGATGGTGAAGGGGACCTGCTGTATGAAAACAATCGTGATGGCACGTTCACCGAGCGTGGCGTACTCAGTGGCGTGGCATTCAGCGAACATGGGGAGGCGCGGGCCGGCATGGGCATAGATGTGGGCATCGTGGACGAGACGGGCGAACCGTCAATCTTTGTCGGCAATTTTTCGGAAGAGATGATCGGCGTATATCGTCACACGGTAAGCGGCCTGTTTCTGGACCGGGCAGCGTCGTCCAGAATCGGGCAGCCAAGCCTTAACACGCTGGCGTTCGGTCTATTTCTGTTCGATTTGGAGCTTGATGGGGATCTGGATCTCTTCGCTGCAAACGGGCACGTTTACCCGGATCGGCTGGTAGACCAGGACAAGATCACTTATCGCCAGCGCTCACAGTTATTCGAAAATATCGGACAGGGCCTTTTTCAGGAGGTTGCACCTGAAACTACGCCCCCACTTGGCGTGCTAATGGTGGCGCGCGGTGCCGCATATGCAGACTATGACAAGGACGGAGATGTAGACATTCTGATAACGGAGAACGACGGGCCGGCTCACTTGTGGCGCAACGACCATAGAGGCAACAACTACCTTCGGATTTCCGTCGAAGGCCGGTCGGGCAACCGTGATGGGCTTGGCGCGCGCATCGTAGCACTGACAGGGGACAAGCGCCAGGAGCGCCGAGTGCGCTCAGGGTCGAGCTACCTTGCGCAAAATGAGCTCACGGTAACCTTCGGGCTTGGGAAGGAAGAGCACGTCGACAGCTTGTGGATCTATTGGCCCATGGGCGAAATGCAGCTGCTTGGTCCGCTGGCAGCAAACCAGGAATTGCATCTTGTTGAAGGTGAAGAGTAGCCGGATCCTGTTCGTGATGCTGGTTCTGGTTTGTGCCGGGTGCAGTAAGCCAGTCCAGGAGCCCGACGTGCTTGCGATGTTTGTGGACGTAACGGAATCCGCTGGACTGGCAGGCTTCGCGCATACCAATGGCGGGTTTGGCGAGTCATGGGCGCCGGAAATCGTCGGCGCGGGGGCAGGGTTTCTTGACTATGATGGTGATGAGTGGGTCGACATCATCCTGGTGGTCGGTGGCGCATTTGAAGGTGAAATTGGTTACCGTGGTCCGTGCCTGCGGCTCTTCCGCAATCAGGGTGACGGATCATTTGAGGACGCAACACAGGTGGCAGGACTGGCTGAGCTCGCTGCGTACGCGTTTGGCGTAACCGTTGGGGATTACGACAACGACGGGGATTCGGATGTCTTCGTGACGACTCTGTACAGGGACCTGCTGCTCCGCAATGACGGAGGCACCTTTACGGAGGTAGGGGAGGAGGCGGGCATTGGTGACGCAAGAGAGTGGAGTACCTCCGCACTCTTTCTTGACGCGGACAGGGATGGCTTTCTTGACCTGTACGTCGGAACATATGTAGACTGGTCACCGGAAAAGGACCACTACTGCGGCTTTGAGGGCGAGAAGGTGTACTGCACACCTGAGGTGTATGATGGCATTTCAGCTCGCTATTACCACAACCGGGGCGACGGAACCTTTGTGCTCCGCACGCGAGAGGCGGGGTTTCTTTCGGGTATTGAGGGCAGGCGCGACAAGACGCTGGGCGTTGCATCCTTTGACGCAAACGGTGACGGTTGGCCTGACGTGGCGGTAGCCAACGACACCGAGCGGGACATGTTATTTGTGAACGACGGAGATGGCACCTTTACCGAAACAGGAATTCGGAGCGGTATCGCGTATGACCTGCATGGCACTCCGCGCGCGGGCATGGGTATCGACATTGGCGTGGTAGACTCCACGGGAGAGCCATCGTGGTTTGTTGGCAATTTCTCGGGTGAGATGGTGGGGGTCTACCGTCATACCGGTGACGGGCTCTTTATGGAACGTGCTGCGGCCTCGCTGGTGGGGCGACCGACTCTCAAGACACTTACCTTTGGGCTGTTTCTATTCGATGTGGACTTGGATGCGGACCTTGATCTGTTTGTCGCCAATGGCCATGTTCAGACGCATATTGCGCGGATCGTGGAAGGAGTGACATTTCGGCAGCCTGCGCAGCTTTTCTTGAACAAAGGCGGCGGTCGCTTCGCTGAAATGGCGGCGCAAGGGCCCCTGCTGCAGGCGATGGTCGCCCGTGGTGCTACATATGCAGACTATGACAAGGACGGCGACCTCGATGTGCTCATCACGGAAAACCACGGCCCGGCGCACCTTTGGCGCAATGAGACGCAGGTCGGCCGGTGGCTGCGTGTGCGCCTCCAGGGGCGGCAGAGCAACCGGGATGGCTATGGTGCAGTGGTTGTGCTGCATAGCGGCAACATGCGCCAAATCCGCGAGCTCAGAGCCGGATCCAGTTATCTGTCACACCTGGAATCCGTGGCTACCTTCGGCCTTGGCGATGCTGCTTCGCCCGACAGCATTACGGTGCATTGGCCCAGAGGCACGGTAGATCGGGTAACCTCGGTGGTCGTAGGTAGCGAAGTGCTGATAGTGGAGGGGAGCACCCATGTGCAATAGGCTTTACACGGCGCTGATTCTTGCGATGCTGGCCGCGTGCCAGGCGCCTGAGGGAGCAGGTGTGGCGGTGGAGACACCCGCGCTGCCAGCCGTAGCCTTTGAAGACGTAACGTTTCAGGCGGGACTTGGAGACTTTAAACATGTGACCGGGGCATTCGGCCTGAAGTGGTTTCCAGAAACCATGGGTGCCGGCGCCGGCTTCCTGGACTATGATGGTGACGGGCTGCTCGACATCATGTTGGTGAATGGCAGCCATTTTCCGTCGCGCAACGAGCCTGAGCTACCAGCGCTGCGGCTCTATCGCAACGTGGATAGCACCTTGTTTGAGGATGTCACACGTGAGGCGGGACTTGGGAAGATTCGCGCGTACGCCTTTGGCATTGCGGCTGCGGATTACGACAACGACGGGGACACGGACGTGTTCGTGACTACACTGTTTGAGAACCTGCTTCTGCGAAACGATGGGAGCGTGTTCACAACTGTGACGAAAACTGCGGGGCTTGCCGACACAGCCGAATGGAGTGCGGCCGCCGTATTCTTTGATGCTGATAAGGACGGCTTTCTGGATCTGTTCGTTGGGAACTACGTGGACTGGGGACCGGACAAGGACATTACCTGTAACCGGGTCGCAGATCGCAAAGCGTACTGTACGCCCGAGCTCTACAATGGCCTTTCAGGTGCGTTCTACCATAACAATGGCGATGGGACGTTTACTCGGCAGCCTAGCCTATTCGACACGGCACCCGGCAAGACACTGGGGGCTTTGAGCGTGGACTACAACCTGGATGGATGGCCAGACCTGATCGTTGCCAACGATACGCAGCGCGACCTGCTGTTCGAAAACCAGGGCGACGGCACCTTTGTCGAGAAAGGCGTCTATAGTGGGATCGCGTTTGACGAGAACGGGCGCGCCCGTGCCGGGATGGGGCTGGATGCAGGTGTCGTAGACGAGTCCGGAGAGGTGACGCTGTTTGTGGGGCACTTTAGCGCCGAGATGGTCGGCGTTTATCGGCACACGCAGGAAGGCTTTTTTGTAGACCGGGCCGCGATATCGCAGATCGGACGTCCCAGCCTTCGCACGCTTACGTTCGGGCTGTTTCTGTTTGACGTGGAACACGACGGAGACTTGGATTTGTTTACGGCCAACGGTCACATCACCGAAGAGATTGGGCTCGTTGAAGAAGGAATCACTTACCGACAGCGCCCGCAGCTGTATATCAACCAGGGTGGTGGCCTTTTTGCAGAGCTCCCCCCGACTTCACATGCATTGCTTGCGCGCGAATTCGTAGGCCGCGGAGCGGCTTATGGTGACTACGATCGTGACGGAGATCTGGATGTGCTGGTGACCGAAAATGGAGGGCCAGTCCACCTTTGGCGTAACGACACGCCTACGGGTGGCTACCTTGAGGTGCAGTTGGAAGGCACGGTAAGCAACCGGGATGGTGTGGGGGCGCGCGTAGTGCTGACGGCGGACGGAAGGCGTCAGGTGCGCGAGGTGCGGGCCGGCGCAAGCTACCTCTCCCAATCACAGTTGTGGCCGCATTTCGGCCTTGGCGACGCGTCGCAGGTGGACAGCCTATGGGTGTATTGGCCAAGTGGGGTGGTGCACCGTGAGGGACCGGTGAGTGCGAATCAGGTTGTGCATGTCGTAGAGCGCTGAGCTTATGAGGGTGACTGTAATCGCGTGTCTTATGTTTGTGCTGCTGAGCGCGTGCCACCCGCCTGAGGAAACGCTCAGCGCGGAGGCCAGAGCGTTGCTGTGGGATTTTCAGGAGTCCCACGAGCGAGGCAACTACACGCGTGCGCTGGCGCTCTTGGGCAGCATTTTGGAGTTTGCACCTGCAAATCCACGTTTGCATTTCTTGCACGGAGATGTGCGGTCGACCCTGTATCGCTTCCAAGAAGCGGACGAGGCGTTTTCGCGTGCGCTGCAGATCGATGCACGCTACCCCAGTGCAGCATATCGTATGGGCACAACGCCTTCTTTCTTGGCCAAACTCGCATGGCGCTCGCGCACTACCAACGAGAACAGAAGGCGCTGCGCTCACGTGCAGACTCGTCCAGCACCAGTGCGGTATGGGCTCAGATCGGGCGCATGTACGCGCGGTTCGGCGTAGGCGACAGCGCCCGCCTCGCGTATGATCGTGCGATTCGAGATGATGCCACAAACGACCAAGCCTGGGGATGGATGCCCGAGCTGTCCTGTCTGAGGATGCCGGGCTCATGGAACAGGCGCTGGATGAGATTCAGGAAGCCATCTTGCTTGATCCCAACGCTCCATTGTATCAGTACCTTGCCGGAGCATTGCACTTCCGACTGGGCGACTTTGCGACCGCTACGGGTCACCTTGAATCAGTGATTGAAGCAGAGCCTTGGCATGCTTGCGCGCATTACATCCTAGCCGGCGTAATTCACTGCGGGGTTGAATTTCCTGATTACGGCAGCCGGATTGGTGATTGGGTGGCTAACCCGGATAAATCACCAGGGTATCGACAATGGGAACCATAGCGCCACGTAAGTGTATGATGTGCAATCAGTTATAACCATCCTTTGCACTGCAAATGAGCAAAACAGACTGTCATACTGAAGAGCTTCGTTTCGAGGACTTGGGACGGCGTAAAGTGGTCGGAAAGTTCGACGGCGGCCCTATGTCCTCGGACGCAGGTGCGCTGCTGTTACGGGAGGCCGACCGGATGTTCGACGTCATAGGCCGTTTTGCCGCCTGCTTCACCGACCACCGTGATCCCAGCAGGGTCGAGCATACCGTGGAGGCGATGCTCAGGCAACGTGTCTACGCGATATGCTTGGGCTACGAAGACGTGAACGACCATGACCGTCTGCGGGACGATCCCGTGTTGGCCATGGGCGTGGGCTGCGAAGATGTAACAGGTGCGCACCGGGCACGGGAACGCGACCAGGGACATCCGCTGGCGAGTTCGAGCACACTGAACCGACTGGAGCTCGGCTCCAAAGGAGGGGCCGCATCGCACAGGTACAAGCGCATCGTAGCGGACCCTGAAAAGATCGACACCATGCTCGCGGACTTGTTCATGGATGTAACGGGCGAGCAGCCAGAGCATATCGTGTTGGATCTCGATGCTACCGATGACGCGATTCACGGCCAGCAGGAGGGGCGCTTCTTTCATGGTTACTATGGCCACTACTGCTACTTACCGCTGTACATCGTTAGCGGCAAGCATGTGCTGGCCGCTCGTCTGCGCCCCTCCAACATTGACGCATCAGCGGGCACGATAGAGGAGTTGGCGCCGGTGGTAGCGCGTATCCGTGCGCGGTGGCCGCAGGTGCCCATCTGGATTCGTGCAGATGCAGGATTCTGCCGCGATGATATCATGGCATGGTGCGAAGCACAGGGCCTGCACTATATCATTGGTATGCCGCTCAATGCGCGGCTGAAACGCATCGTTGAGGAAGCTATGGAGCAGAGTCAGGCCACCTGCGAGGCCAGCGGGCAGCCTTCGCGGCGCTTCCGCAGCTTCGAGTACCAGACGAAGGACAGCTGGAGCTGTGCGCGGCGCGTGATAGCCAAGGCGGAATGGCTGCCTGGACCGCGCGGCTATAACGCGCGATTCGTGGTCACCAATTTCAGCGAAGACGCGTACGACGCGCGCACGCTATACGAAGATTTGTATTGCGCGCGTGGAGACATGGAGAACCGGCTCAAGGAGCAGCAGCTTACCCTGTTCGCTGACCGCACCTCTACGTCCATGATGGAGAGCAACCAGTTGCGCCTGTACTTCTCTACGGTCGCCAACACCCTGATGACCATCATCAAGACCGTTGGCTTGCAGGGCACCGCGATGGCGCAGGCGCAGTGCGCTACTATCCGTGTGCGGCTACTGAAGATCGCAGCACTGGTGGTGGTAAGCGTACGCCGAGTCCGCCTGCTCTTGCCCGAGGCCTATCCCTGGCAGCAACTGTTCGCGCGCGTGCTAAACAACTTGCGTGGCGCTGTGCACACCACCCAGGTCGGCGCACGCGCCTCACCTTCATAGGCCGTTCTGGATCCAACTTATCCCACAGATTGATAGACGCCACATGGTGGTTGCAGGATACGTGTATCCAAGAAGCACCGGTGCGCGAACAAAAGCCTTGATTCGCGCTCGAAACATGCCCGAAACAGCGCTTGCAGCCGCCGACTATTCGCTCTGGAAGGCGGGAATCAGCATTCGCGTTCGCAAACCGTGACCCACTGCCTACAAACGCCCCGAATTATGGCGATTCAAGAGCTTGGTGAGCGATGCGGGCTAAGATTCCGGCACTGGTTCCGTCGGTTCCGTCGGCGGTGGTGATGAGCACCGTTTCGGAGGCGTTTTGAGACGCATGCAGCACGATTTCTCCGTCTGTCCGGGCCGCGAGCGCGTACGTATCCCATCCCCACGTAGTGGCGTCTGTCATTCTTTGGGATACAGCGGCCCGTTTGGCCTCTAAGCAGGCGAGTGAGAGGCCCCGCATGCGGGAGGGGATCGCCCAGGGGCAGACACCAAGGGTGCGCGCTCAAACGCGCGCACGTTGGCAAGTACGCGAGCGAACAAGGACGGCCACGGATAGGCCGAGGAAAACGATAAGCGGTATCGGCGTGTGCTTACGACCAGGACCGCGGCGATCTTCACCAGCCGCATGCGGATGGTTCCGCACTGCGCCGAGACCATCTCTGTGCCCCTAAGCCCCCGCTCTTTGATGGTCGTCATCAGCACATTGGCGAACGTAGAGAAGTACAGCCGCAGCTGGTTGCTGTGCAACTTCGACGTAGAGGTCCGATCCGCAAACAGCGCGAGCTGCTGCTCTTTGTTGCGATTCTCCATGTCGCCGCGCGCGCAGTATAGGTCTTCGTACACATGGCGCGCATCGTAGTGCTCCTCGCTGAGATTGGTGACCACGAAACGCGCATTGTAGCCGCGTCGCCCGGGCAACCACTCCGCTTTGGCCACCACACGTCGGGCGTAGCGCCAACTCTTCAAGGTGCGGTAGCGAAAACTCTTGAATCGCCGCGCGGCCGCACCGTTGGCCACGCATTTCTTCTGGACCGCCTCCATGTCTGCAGCAAACGTGGCTTGCAGGCGCGGATTGCGAGGCAGCCCCAGAACGTAGTGAAGGTCGTGGTCCTCAAACCAGTCCATGAGTTGCTTGCGAACCTGGCGTGGAGGTCAGCGTCAGGCGAGACGCCCCTGGAGAGATCATCGTGCTCCCGGTTATCGAGGGGACAGAGGTGGTTCAGGGTCAGCTCCTTGCGCGGGTCCGCCGAAGGTTCAAGGCCGCACAGGTGGAACAAGCACAACCTTCGGGCATATCTCTTCCAGTAGGATGACTGGAGCATCGGATCGTGTCATACTTCCGTCCTCATACCACGCTAAACACACAATCTTGTATTCCGGAAATGTCATGAAATCACTTCGTTTAATTTCTGCTTCCTTCCTCTTGTGCAGCCTCCTCTCTCACTGTTCATCGGTCAATACAGATCTTGATCACTCTCCTCCAATTCAAACAGACCAGGAGACATACGCATTGGTGCTAGACGATGAGATCAATGCGTTGGTTGTATCCATGCGAGTGAGCTATACAAACCCAACTGGCAGTACCACATATCTGCCAAAGTGTGGGAAGGAAAAGCCCGTTCCCGTTTTGCAGAAACTTGACGGCACGGAATGGATCAACGCCTGGGGGCCTGTGTGTCAATCGATTCTAGTGCCGCCTATTCGGGTGGAGCCAGAAAAGACATACACGCAAGCGGTGGTGTTGCGATCCAGCCTATACCCTAATATGTATCCGCGATTTTCCGTCAATGAGATATCGGGTACTTATCGTTTGCTATACCGCATCTATGAGACAGTGGAGTCTCGCAGATACGGCAATGATATGGTTCCGCTTGCAGCTCGGATATCGAATACGTTCCAGATTACAGAAGATTGACGCAATCTGCCCTAAGCCCGCAATTTCTTGACGGCCTTCCTGGGTCAGTAGTAGTGCCAAGTAGGGCTGCGCCGTGAGCTACGGTTGGTGGCGCAGTGTCGGGGAGATCGTACGACCGCAATAGCTCCCACGAGCGTGCGGAACCCGTGGTCCAGAAATACTCCCAGGCGCTTCGCAGGCTATGCACGCCACCGTGGTGCGGTCCGGCGTGAAGGCACGAATGCGTTTGATCAGATCGCCCGAGTGCTCCAGGGCCGCCCGCCAGAAGGAGGAGGTGTCCCGGTCCAACTCCACCATCATGGCCTGCGCCGCCAGCAAACGGTTCGATCAGCACGTCAACAGGATCAGCCAGCCACTTTTTGGTGACTACCGGAATGGCAATCGGGGTCGGATTGGCCGGGCCGTCAGCGCGACTGGAGATTCTGTTAATCCCCCGGGTATGGGGTGCCTCGTCATCCAATTACGAGGTAATTCATGCCTGCAAGAAGAATCTCCATGCGCAAACTCAAAGAAATACTCCGCCTGAAGCACCAGGGCGGGATGGGTGTACGGGCCATAGTCCGCTGCCTGGGATTGTCGCACAGTACGGTCATCGACTATTTGCGCCGCGCGCACGTGGCTGCTCTCACATGGCCGTTGCCGGAGGACATCACTGAGTAGGCGCTCGAAGCGATGCTCTTCGCCAAGTGTGTGACGCCCAAAGCGCAGCGTCCTCTGCCGAACTGGGTCTATATCCATCAGGAACGCAAGCGGAAAGGCGTCACACTGGAGCTCTTGTGGGAGGAATACAAGAAGGCACATCCGGACGGCTACCAGTACAGCTGGTTTTGCGAACGCTACCGCGCCTGGAAGAATGCCCGTGATCTGGTCATGCACCTGGACCACGCGCCCGGTGAGATGCTCTTTGTGGACTACTCAGGCCAGACTGTGCCCGTCACGGATCCCGATACGGGGGAGCTTCGCAAGGCGCAGATCTTCGTGGCTACGCTCGGATGCTCCAATTACACGTATGTCGAAGCTACATGTGAAGCGGCTCGCCCGCTTTGAGGCGCTCATTATCGACGACATCGGTTACGTGCAGCACAGCCGCCAGGAGATGGAGGTGCTGTTCCTGCTGCTGTCGCAGCGCTACGAGCGGGGCAGCGTGTTGCTTACGAGCAATCTGGCCTTCAGCCAGTGGGAGCGCATCTTCAAGGACCCGATGACGACGGCCGCGGCCATAGACCGTTTGGTACATCACAGCGTGATTCTGGAGCTGAACGTGCCCAGCTACCGTCTGGAGGCCTCCAAGCGGCGCCAAGAGGCCCAGAGTGAAGCCCAGGCCGTGGGTGAACCTGCGCCCTGAGCAGGCAGCGTCCGCGGTCCTGTCCTGCCCTGGGACGTGGTCCCAGCGCTTACAGGAAGGCGCAAGGTGTGCGCCTGGCGTCAGTTCGGGACACGTGGCAAACGCGGGCATCCGTGCTAATGTCGATGCAAGAACCCTTTTTGGCCGGATAAAGGCTCCTTAGGCGGCGATTCCGCGGCCCTATCCGTACAACTGTCCGTCCGGGGACGATTTACACGCTCTGTGCAGCAGTCCGCGGGCTGTTGGCCGGTGTTTTAGGACGGTAGGTGACCAAACCCGGCCGTTTGTGCGAAAAGGGGCCTGTACGAGCTCATTTAGGCCCATTGGCAGCCCTCCAGATACCGCTTACGCGGCCTTAGCCACATGATCGTCCGTCCAGAGACGATTCGCACGCTCTGAGAGGCAGCTGGCCGTGTGTTGAAGCTTCAGGACAGGATACGGGATGTCCCAGGGTCTGCTTGTTCTCATGTGCGGATGGATGGTCCTTCCGGTCCGGCTGTATGCGGGCGCCCCTTCCATTGGAAAAACCTGTCACGTCCGCCGTCACGCACTGCGGAATAGGGCCGAAACAATCTGTTCGGCCTCGAGCTTCGAGGCTCCGCAGCTCGCTGCTCCGCCTCGAAGCTCGGCCTCTCTCTTAATCCAAATTTAATTGTCGCCGGCGCCATCATGTATTGACGTTGATCACAATTCTTGGGGGCGGAGACTCAATATTGTGTCTTGAGGCCAGTATATGGCGCGTTGACGGGCCTGTAGGTACATACATCTCCTTTCAAGTCTGCTATTTGCCGCAGTGGTTTGCATCTGTGCTTACTGAATTACATTGGATTATACTACTTACCTGTACTGTTTCGTATGTCCTCCCTTGCCGATCTCTTCCTCCAACCCTCCAACCCCAACCACCGCCGGTATGAGGCCCTGCGTGCCATGCACGTAGAAGGGCTCTCCGCTGAAGAGGCGGCCCGACGCTTCGATTATCACAAAGGCAGCGTCCGGAACCTTGCAGCCCAGTTCCGAAGGAACCCCGCGATCGACTTCTTCCGCACCAGCAAGCCCGGACGCAAACCGCAGCCCGCAGCGCCCCTGCATCTCCGCCGCACCGAGCGCATTCTCGCGCTACGCAAGCAGGAGAGCCTCTCCGCCAGTGAGATTCAACAGCGGCTGGCTCAGGAGAACATCCCGGCCGGCATCTCCACTATTGCCCGCACCATCAAGCAAGCTGGACTGCCCCGGCTCTGGCGCCGCACGCGACAAATGCGCGAAGAGCACCATGCCCAGCGGGCACCCGCGGCCGATGTCCGCAGGCTGGACCTGACCCCGCGCCACTTCCGTACCCGCTTCGGAGGCCTGTTTCTGTTCGCCTTTGATCTGGCACGCCTGCCGATAGACCCCCTGCTGGAAGCCGGCGGCATGCCCGGCAGTCAGCGGCTGCCCGCTGGCTGCGCCTTCCGGGCGCTACTGGCCTTGAAGCTCTGGGGCATAGGCCGGCCCCATCATGTGATGCCGGACATCCTCGATGAGGGCCCCGCCCTGTTTGCTGGGCTCAATGTCATGCCTAGGCGGTCCACGCTCTCTGAATACAGCTGCCGGGTGGATCCCCGTCGGCTGCCACCCCTGATGGACCAGTGGCATCACGGTATCACGGCATTGGACGCGCAACTGGGCCGTGGCGCCTCCTTCGATCTGGACTTCCACACAATTCCCTATCACGGCGACCGGGCCCTGGTCGAGAAGCACTACGTCTCCAAGCGCAGCCGGCGCCAGCGGGGCATCCTGGCCTTCGTCGCCCGCGATGCCGCCGGCCGCACTTTCGCCTATGCCCACGCCCAGGTCCGCAAGGAAGGACAAAATGACGAGATCCTGCACTTTGTCGATGACTGGCAGAAGCGGACGGGCCGCAGGCCGGCCGAACTGGTCTTCGACAGTCGCCTGACCACCTACGCCAATCTGGCCAAGCTCCATCAGTGGGGCATCCGCTTCCTTACCCTGCGCCGGCGGACGGCTAAGCTGCTGGAGACCCTGATGGCCCTGCCCGCGGAGTCCTGGCGCACCATTCGGCTCTCCAACGTAGGACGGGCCTATCGCGCACCGCGCGTGTTTGAAGAAATGATTCAGCTGAAAGGCTACCCCGAAAAGCTCCGGCAAATCGCTATCACGCAGCTGGGACATGAAAAGCCGACGCTACTGATAACCAATGACATGAAGACCTCGGCGGCGCAGCTCATAGACCGCTATGCCCGACGCATGATCGTTGAAAACAACCTCGCCGATGCCATCGACTTCTTCCATATGGACGCGCTCTCGGCAGCGGTGCCCATGAAGATAGACGTCGACCTGCAGCTGACCCTCATGGCCAGCGCGCTCTATCGCATGCTGGCCCATCGCGTAGGTGGACTCTATGCCAAGAGCAAGGCACGCACGCTCTTCCGCGAATTCGTCGCCGCCTCCGCCACCGTCACGCTGAGCGAGGAGCAGGTCACCGTACGGCTGGGGAGGCGCGCTCACAACGGAGCACTGCTCAAAGCCGGCTACCTGGACATGACCGAGCCCATCCCGTGGTTCCAGAATCGACGGCTGCGCATTGACTTCGTCTGACGGGAAGCAATCGCGTCCTTAATGCGAATTGTCGCTCTCAGAAACTGAGGCTAGTCGTGCGTCATCGTGCCCGCCCGCCCCCTGCATGAGCGGCAGCCCCGGCTGGGTGCGGTCCAGAGCCTGGATCCGGCTCGTCTCGTCAAAGGAGAAGACGATCGCCCGCTCCGGCGGCGCAACGTACAGTCCCGCGACATCGCGGAGCTTCTCGACGAACTTCGGAAAGGTCGAGAGCTTGAAGTAGCGCGCCCGGTGGGACTTCAGCCCGTGCGCTTCCCAGATCCGTTCCACCTGGCTGTGATGCTGTCCCATGCACTCGGCCATCAGGCGCGTGCTCCAGTGCGCCCGGCGCGGTGGCTTCTCTTCGAGCGTGCGGCGCACGACTTCGACCTCCAGTTCGGGCGTGATCCTGCCTCGCGGCCGGGCCGGGGCCGGTCTTCGAATTCCGGGAGACATTCGCCGTCATACCGGTCCGAGCACCGCTGCACGGTCGGCACCGAGACGTCTGCCTTGCCGGCCAACCCGTCGGCCGAATCCAGGACGTTCTGGGTACGCTCTGTGCGCCGCTGCGGGCTCGAACCCAGCCCTTGACCTCCCGGGGGGGGTGGTCTGCAGGTCGCAATCGAATCTTTCGCAATGTGGCCATGCATGAAGGATGGCGCCCGCTCCGCGTCATGACCGTTGCACTCAAGAGCCGCAACATTAGCTAGCAGTTGGTACTTGTAACTTATGGGCAATGGGCAAGAACCTCGTGATCAACTGACTATATTCAGCATAGTACTGGTCCCAGTCAGCGCCTTCGTACTCCTCTGGACTGGCGCGCACTCTATCGCTGACCAGCCGGGCGCATACCGCGTCTGCAGTGACTTCCGCCAAAACCACTCGAAAGTGTTTGGCATCCTGACCGTCAAATTCCGGCGCAGGACCGAGATACCTTTGCAGCGCCGGATGGCGGGCAGCTATCTCGAGCACGTTTTGCCTCCACCGATATCGCTGATTCCCGAGACTGATGTCCTCGAGCTTAATCTTGATGCCCGCGCCTAGCGGCTCGACGCCAAAAAGCTCAGCAGTGGCTTCTTCGGCTCCGAGTTTCGCGGTTATGATACCGTTTGTCTCTTTCTTGCCCACTACGCCTATCCGCAGGTCGCAGAGCGCCACGCCTAGTTCGTTCCGAGGCCAAAGTGTTTGGTCTCCAGACACCCTGAAACGACTGTTGTCCACGGAGACTGCAATGCGCGTGGGATCGCTGACCAGCGTGGTCGGAGCCAGAACCTGCACTCGTTTCTTCGTCCGACCCAACTTGATCCGATATCGCTGCCTCTGAAAGCAAAGCGTGTCGATGTCTTGATACCGGTCAGCCTCAGACTCGAGCACTTCAACCAAACACTCCGCTGTGATGGGCCCAACCCTGGCTCTAATTCCTGTGGCTGAGGTGGGACGAACCCCTTTCAGATTCCATGTCGCCCGCAACGCCTCTCCTTCAGTAGGATGTGACTGGAGTGTGACGAATCGCTTGTCAGTTGCAACCTCGGGAGTGAGGCACTCGACTTGGACCGATGCTCCGCTCTCGATCTCGGGATAGGCACTTTGTCTGACGCTAAGGAAGCATCGGATCGAGTGGCCTTGGACAATCTGAGCGAAAGGCGGACTGAGACTGTAGCCTCGCTTCTGGAATAGTCGACCCGTTGCACCGTCTGGGTCGCGTGATGACTCATACTCGGACCCGAAGCGTTCCATGAACTGAGTCGCTGCCCGTTCGAGCGCATCTAGACGCGAACGGGTGGACCTGCTCTCAACTGTAGCACGTTCGCTCTCTGCCCTTGCCCTTTCTTGTTCAACAAGGGGCCGGAGGCGCTTGAGCGCCTCGGCGAACAGTGCCTTAGCAAACGGATGGTCTCGAGTAAGACCCGACCGTCGAGACGGATCGAGAACCGGCATCGGGTTTTGGGGGTCGTCCTCTGCACGCTCTTCAAGACGTTGATCGAAGTCATTCCAAAGGTCATCTATGTAGTCGCAAACGAGGCGCCCGAAGAACTTGCGAGCATGCGGATCAGTTTCAAGCTCTCTGTCAAATAGCGTCGCTTCGTGAACGGCGTGCCGGGACTTGATCAGGATGCCTCCGCGGCGAAAACGGTCTTGCTCGCGTTCGAGCACCTCGCTGGTTCGCCTTATCGTGAGCTTTGCGGTCGCACCGGGGAATCCGGGCACGTCGAACGACCGCTTCAGTCGATCTTTCCCACCAAGAGCAGGAGCCTTAATTCGGATTGCTGCCTTTCGCCCGTCCTTGAGGGACACTTGTCGCCGCGAATCGTGGAGGATGTCTCGCAAGGCTACTAGCCTGCCGAGGTTCTTTCGTAGATTGTCGGGGCTGGGAATCCTCTGGCTCGGCTTAAGCATGAGCGTGACGAGCGTGCCAGTTCCTTCCCCAATCCCCAGTCGAATTCGGACCTTGGATGTGATTTCGGCGGACTCGAAGAGCTCAAAGTCAAAATAGGGGGTGATACGGCATTTGTGTATCTGCCCGTCACCGGCTATCGACTCGAACGTGACCGTGCCCAGGGCGGCGATGTCTTTGGCCCCGCGTGAGTTAGTCCCGCGTACTGGCAAGCCTCGCTCGAGACCGCTGACCCTTCCACCCGTCCTCCCGATCTTCTGATCCATGACGTCTGACGTCATCCCGTCAGCGAAGTCACGCACGCGAAGCGTGGTGGGATCGCCCGCCGTACGGCGCCTCACGATCTCGATTTCGACTCGGCCGGGAAACTCAAGGACTTGGTAGCGGTCGTCTGCGTTGGTTACCAGCTCGACAATCGCATCATAGATATCCCGGATCGCGATGTTGGAGTCTTGGATGAGGCGCCGAGTCCCCTCTAATTCCACCTTCCTTTTAATGATCGGCTGCGTCATGGTCATTATTCTCCCTATCTAGGCTTCATTGTTGAACTTGGTACTCCGTTTTGCATGCACCCGCACACTTGCAGGACATCTTCCTGCTTTGCGATCATCATCGCTGTACGAACACTTTGGAACCGCTCGACCCAGACCTCCCGCGGTGCGTCGACGCGGCATCTGCGTAACTCCGCCGAAGTCTGAGCTGAAGTCAGCGGGGTCCGTTACGAAGTCTGCCATCAGCCGGCGGGCTCGAATGCACTCGAGCTGCTTGAGGACCTTCGGCCAATGCTTCTTGAGATGGCCCGCTAACCTCCCAATGCCTTCGGACCGCTGCTGCTTCAACAGAATCCATTTCACTCCTGCTGCGGTCAGGATCCCGTCGTCAAGCTGCGGGTCGCGCTTCGTCCAGCTGGACCGGCCTCTATGCTGGCCGGTGCAGCCTTTGACAAAGGCTCCGTGCTTGGACTTTAGGGCATCAATGAACGCCACTCGAACAATGCCCTTGTCCGGCAGAACTGGAAAGCCCGTGGAAAAAATGGAATCTGGAAAGATCTCGTGCTCCTTGCGGGTTTTGTCCTCTGTATGTATGCGACTGACTACCCCGCCCAGCAGGTGGAGTGTCCAGACAACGAATTCTCGGGTTGACGTTGGTTCGCTCAGAATGCACCGAGAGTCGCTGAATCGTGGGCAGTCGTTGGTATCACGACCTTCTGCCTCGTTTACTTTTCTGCCGAGGCGACGGTCACCGGCTCCTGCTTGGGCTCTGGTCGGATCGCTCTGATGCTGGATTCGCCCATAGCTAAGGTCCGCTGGGCTGACTGACGGCACGCAAAGTCGCGTACGCATTCTCCATTCCACAATCGACCGAGTACGTCCCGTTTGCATTCAACATACCTGCTATGCTTGCCCAGCTTTCTCCGCGCGTCCAGTCGATCGTGTCGCCGGAAAGGAAGGCTTTGGCTGACTCGAGTCTGTCCTCGTCTTGTGAGTCCACTCTCTGTCCTATCGCTCCGATGCTGACCAGGGCAAGTACGGAATTCAGCACACGCCCACAATCCTTGAATGCAGCAGGACCAAACCGCGAGAACACATCGCCGAGCCAATTCTTCGCTGCCCTCCCGAGTCGTGGCCAGGCCACGAGGTCCCGGCCCTGCGAGTCCGTGGTGGGGATCAGTTTGGCTCCGTAGGTAACCGCGGTGAGCCCAAGCCCGGTCGTGGATACCATCATACGCGCCTTCATGGCGGTGACTACGGCCGGCGAACACACAGTGACGTGTCGCTTAGCCTGGACGAGCAGGACCTTCAGTACCTTGAGCATATCCCGGGCCACCGTCGCCCAAGGATCCGTAAAGTATCGTGCCACGAGAAGGTTGGGATTAACGCTGACCCCCTTTCCGGCAATGTCTGCGAACCACTTGGCGGCCTTCTTGACGTCCTCGTTGTGAATCACGAGGACAGATACCCGTTTTCCAAAGACCAACTGCACATGGGAGTACTCAGCTTCCTCAAGAGCATAGAGGTATGCCTCGACGCGGCTCTCGCCATCGAACAAGAGCCCGTTGGTCCAGCCGGGATCGCCGCATGCGACGAGGGTCGGTACTCCTCTTTCCTATTCAGATCGCCCTTCGTGTTGGTCAGCTTCCTTCCACTCAAGTCTCGCTGAATCTGGTCGTAGAAGGGCGTCAGGCGCTGGACGATCCACGCTGTAACTGGATCATTCTTCGCCCTTAATAGGAAGGCCCGGCCCGGTTCTGCCAAGTCGTATGAGCTCATGCATCGAAAGGGTCGCTGTGAATGAGTAATTGTTGATTTCCATCGCTGTCACAGTCCTCTCGTAACTCATCGAATCGCTACTTGCAGCCCAAGTGTCAGCATCTCGGGGATGCAACTGGCTCGGACAATATATTTACCCGAGATCTACTACGCAACCCTCGAATTCGCAAATTATCTACTCGGGGTATCGCGTTATCCCTCCACACGCCATTGAATCGCCGGTCCAGATCGCCTCGAGGAATCACGGTTTATCCTCTCGGTGTCGGCCTGTCCGACCTGTTAGATTCCCTGCTAGCATAGTGCCGATAACGCACTCCCCAGCGGGGGCACAACTACGACAAGAATGGCAGGCCTAAGCTCCACGTCCCGCCCGGCCTACGAGGTACTCTCGGCGGGCTGGGGATGTACACCACTGCACGCATACACTGCTCGGGCTATGGATGAGGACCACTGACGGTCACGATGCTGCAGACAGCATCGGCAGAGCAGGCACATGCCTGCGAAGCACGCACACACACGATTCAGGCCTGGACATCGCTGTGCATGCCATTACAACTCCTACACGCCCAAAGGCGGGCGTCCAGAGTCGGACATTACGATCCCGGTAACGGCGTTACCCAGCCGGACCTACCCTGGAAAAAGACTAAATTCATCGCGCATGACCTTTATGTTAACTTGTAAAGCCAATAATGTTGCCAAGCGGGAGCGCTGAGCTTATGAGGGTGACTGTAATCGCGTGTCTTATGTTTGTGCTGCTGAGCGCGTGCCACCCACCTGAGGAAACGCTCAGCGCGGAGGCCAGAGCGTTGCTGTGGGATTTTCAGGAGGCTCATGAGCGAGGCAACTACACGCGTGCGCTTGCGCTCTTGGACAGCATTTTGGTGTTGGCACCTGCGAATCCACGTCTGCACTTCTTACGCGGCGATGCGCTGGCGACCCTGTATCGATTCAATGAAGCGGATGAGGCGTTTTCGCGTGCGCTTCAGATCGATGCACGCTACCCCAGTGCAGCATACCGCATGGGCAACAACGCCTTCTTTCTTGGCCAGACTCGCGAGGCGCTTGCCCACTACCAACGAGAACAGAAGGTGCTGCGCTCACGTGATGACTCATCCAGCTCCAGTGCGGTGTGGGCCCAAATCGGGCGCATGTACGCACGGCTCGGCGTAGGTGACAGCGCCCGCCTCGCCTACAATCGTGCGATTCGAGCTGATGCCACAAACGACCAGGCGTGGGGATGGATGGCCGAGCTGTCCGAGGATACCGGGCTCCTGGAACAGGCGCTAGAGGAGACTCAGGTAGCCATTGCGCTAGATCCCAGCGTGCCCACGTATCAGTACCTTGCCGGAGCGTTGCACTTCCGATTGGGCGAATTTGCGACCGCTGCGGGTCACCTTGAATCAGTGATCGAGGCGGAGCCCTGGCATGCGGGTGCGCACTATAACCTTGGGCGAAGTCTCGTCGCCCTAGGGCGAGCGGAAGAGGGTGCCCGGTACTTGGACGAGACGGATAGCCTGCAAGCGCTGCAGGCCGATATCATACTGGCTAAATTCGCGGCTCGACAGCATCCACAAGGCCGAAGCGAATGGATTGTCTTGGCTATGCTGTACGAACAGGCAGGGCACGTCGAGGAGGCGCGTCAGGCGTACCGGATTGCTAGCCAGCTGGAATCGCCGAACTAATGGGCAAAAATCGGATTTTTTGACAGTCAACAAGTCGGACAGAATGCGTACAGCGCTGCTATTTGGAATCATTGCGTTTGTGGTCGGCTGCGGAGAGCAAGGTCGCTCAATCACGGAAGCCAAGCGCCAGAATCTCCCGCCGCATGTCGCGCGATTCTTGATAGAGGGACAGCGCGCGCATGAAGCAGGGGTATACGACATGGCGTTGGCGTACACCGACAGCGTTGAAGCGTATGCGCCGGATCTGGCGGACCTGCATTTTCTACGTGGCGCCATCTATACGCGACTGAACCGACCGGATGTGGCGCAGGCCGCGTACGAAACGGTTTTGGAGCTCGACCCTTGGTATCCGGGTGCGCGTCACAACATGGGGCTTAATGCGTTTCGGCGCGGGCAGCTCCGAAGTGCGATTAACTTGTACCTGGAGGAGGAATCGGAGGTCGGAGGAACGGCCACACTCTATCACGAGCTGGGGCGTGCCTATGCCAAATTGGGGGAGCCGGACAGTGCGCGAACGGCCTATGAAGCCGCCATCGCCCTCGACAGCACGCACGCCACTTCATACATGTGGCTTGGCCAGCTTCTCGAAGAAGCCGGAGATTTGGAGGCTGCCTTGGAGCTGTCCTTGAACGGGCTGGCACTGCAGCCCACGGACCTGGACTATCAATACATCGTCGGAACACAGTACCGCCGGTTGGAGCAGCCCGAGCTGGCAATGCCCTACCTTGAGCCAGTCGCGATGGCCTGGCCTTGGCACCAGGGTGCGCAAACCAACCTTGGGCAGGTGTACATGCAATTAGGACGAGAAGAGGAGGCTCGCGACTATTTTGCCAGGGCCGATGTAGCGCAGCAGCAGGCGCAGGCAATCAGTGAAGCGGAGGAATCAATCAACTACGATCCTGACATGCTGGACAACTGGATTCACCTCGGTGACCTGCTTCGCCAGAGCGGACAGTATGGGCGCGCCATTGAGGCGTTTAAGAATGCCGCGGCAAGGGACATGCCCTTGGGAATGTGGCTGGGGATACAGAGTAACCTGGCGTATCTGCACTTGCAGGATGGCGATGTGCAGCAGGCCGTGGATCTCTTTGAGATGGTATTGCTTAATGACTCCACGATGGCCACCGCATGGGTAGGGCTAGGTGTTGCTTATGCGGGTCAGGATCGTTTTCAGGATGCGCGGTACGTTTGGGAGAGAGCACTGGTCATTGAGCCGCAGAATTCCACAGCACGAAGTAACCTTGCACAGCTGGCCAAGATGTCGAAGGCAGGGGAGTAGCATCTCATAGCACTTTGGCCCCGCAGTCAGATGGCCACACGTGCAAGGCGAACCAACGGAAAGGGTTGCGAAATGGTCTGGAGCAGCTTAAGGCTTTGCAGCGTTGTGCTTGTGTTGCTTGCAGCAGATGCTGCCCCGGGGTCAGCGCAGCATCTCAAGGACGGGGACTGGGTAGGTAGGATTATCCACCTTACTGGTCGAAGTATGGAGGTGCACTATCAGGTACGCACGCGTGCCGACAGTCTGCGGATCACCATGGTGGTTGAAGACTACGGCCCATTCGAATTCAGCAAGATCCGGGCGACGCAGGACAGCCTTCGCTTCACATGGGAGCCCTCGTTCGAGCTCGCGTGCTCTTTGGCCCGGCTTGATGATGGCGTGTACCAAGGTGCGTGCATGGATCCATGGGGTGGGTTTGGTGGGATTGTGATGGCGCCGCCCGGTACGGACATTGACGCAATAGCGCTGCATGACGAGACGATAGAAAGCATTGCGGGTTGGACCGAGCCACCGTCTGGCGATACGTTGCCCAGCCTCGGCGACACGTATCCTCTTGGGCAGGTGGTGACGGTACTGGGGCGAAAGGCAAACTTGGTTGCGCAGGGCGAAGGCCCGGTCACGGTCGTGTTGGAAGCAGGGCTGGGAGACAACCTTGTCTCATGGGAGCAGCTGCACAGGCTGTTGGTAAGGCACACGCGGGTGGTAGCCTACGACCGTGCGGGCCTGGGGCACTCGGAGAGTTCTGATGCAGCACGTACCCCGGAACAGGTGGCCGTGGAGCTTCGCGGATTGCTCCGCGAAGCTCGTGTTCCGCCACCCTATGTCTTAGTAGCACATGCCGAGGGTGCACTATACGCTCGGCGCTTCGCCGCACTGTATGGGGATGCCGTTAGGGCGTTGGTACTTGTGGACCCACACCTGGAGACCTTGGCCGACATGTGGCGTGCGCTTGATGATCCATCTTGGCAGCGGTACTGGGAGCAGCGTAAAGCCTTTTATCTGCATCTGCCCCAACCGCTGCGAGCCGAGTTTGCTGCGTATGCAAAAATCATTGATTCAGGCAAGATGGCGGGCACAGATGCGCCGCTGGAGCTGCCTGTCACGGTATTGACAGCTGCAAGGGCGTCAAAGGCGCCGCAATGGGTTGGCGAGGCAGCCAAAGGACAGCAGGCATGGGAGCGTCTGCACGCCGACTGGGCAGAAGCGGTGGGAGCCGCGCACATCGTTGTGAACAATAGCGGAACGTACATTCACCAGGAGCAGCCGGTGAGGGTGCTTCAGGCTATTCTGGCGAGAATTCAGTAGCAGGCTACTGGATGCGGATGAGCGTGCGAGTCCCCTGCACCCGACCTTTTGCGAGAAAGCGGACGAAGTACAGGCCACTGCTAAGGCTGCTGCCATCAATGTGGAGCATCACAATCTGGTGGGCTGGGGGTGTTCGCTCATAGAGCGTTCGAACGCGGCGCCCGCTGGCGTCGACCAGATCGACGCGAACCTGTTGCTGCGTGCCAGAAGTAAACTCCACGGTGGAGTGCGTGGCAAATGGCGCCGGGTAGGCCTCGCTTATCGTGAGCCCTTCGGGCACAAGCGTGACGGACACGGCTTCGCTAAACGAGAATGCGCCCTGTGGAGCGACCTGCTTCAGGCGGAACGTGTGCGTACCCTCGGGAAGGTCCACGATCGAGTATTGATAGGCCGTGCCGCCTGATTCGACCAGAGCGATGGTTTTGAAATCGCCGCTGGCCTCCTGCTGTTGCACTTCGAAGGTGACTTCCATGGGGGCTTGGTTCGTTTGCCAGCGAAGCAATACGGCATTGTAGCGCGTCTCAATCTCAAGACTGGTTATTGCTACGAGCCTATGCGGGGAGCATGGCGAAACCAGTGGAAGCCCGCAAATCAGATCCGTGTTCAGCGCACGGTATTCGGCTTCATCAGGAACACAAAGGCCAGCGTTGTCGCTCAAATCGCAGGTCGGCAGGTCGGCGCCCAGTGTCGCAACCGGTAGCGACACCTGTCCGGACAGGTCGTTGCTGCTCAGGTCCAGGTGTAATAGGCTGGACAAGTCACCCAGCTCTGCCGGGATTTCTCCTCGGAGGGCGTTGCCGGCAAGGTCTAGATCTGTCAACTCGCTAAGCTGTCCGAGCTCCACCGGAATCGTGCCCCGAAGGCCATTAGATGGCAGCAACAGGTGTGTAAGGCGATCGGTGTCGCATTGAATACCAGACCAATTGCAGGGCGATGGTGAAGCCAGCCACCCGTCGGAGTCGGCCCACGTCTGCCCGTCAGTGGCGTAGTATAGCGCCTCCAGCCCTTCGCATGCCGCATTATCGCATACGCGGCACGAAGCGGCAGGTGGCAAGCCGCAGATGGGTCCGGGTCCAAGTGCTCCATACGGCGGATCGGACGGCAGGCACAGCCGATTTCGCTCCATCAGGCACGTGTTGACACTCGCCCCAAAGAAGGCAAGTGCCAGCGGCAACGGGCCTTCGAGGTCGTTGTCGGCTACGGAGAGCCATGCAAGTTGCCGCAGGTTGGCTAGCGCCTCAGGCAACGACCCTTCCAGATCGTTTTCGCTCACATCCAGGGCCGTGAGGTTCGTCAGCTTTCCAAGCGATGCCGGCACTGGGCCTTCCAGCAGGTTACCGGAAAGGCCGAGGAACTCCAGCGTTTGCAGTTTCTGGAGCGAGTCTGGGATTGAGCCGGACAGCACGTTTTCGCTGAGGTCGAGCGTTCTAAGCGCTGAGAGGTTGCCGAGGGAGCTGGGCACGGGCCCGGTCAGCATGTTTTGGCTCAGGCCCAACGTACGCAGGCTTGATAGCTTGCCGAGCTCCGGTGGAATGGCGCCAGTGAATTCGTTGTCGTCCAGGCGTAGCACCTCCAGATGTTCCAGCTGACCGAATACTGCCGGAATGATGCCGCTCAGCCTTTTGTAGCGAATTCCGGCTCCGCGATTATCAACTATCAGTACGCGTAGGTTGCTAAGAAGCGAGAGCTCGCCCGGTAGGGACCCGGCGAGGTTGTTGCCCGGTAATTCAATGCGCGTGATGCTTCTTGGCCATGCGCCAGAGGCGCAAGTGACGCCATACCAGTCGCAAGGCTGATTCGACCGGAGCCAGCCGCGGGAGTGGAACCACTCCGGGCCACCCGTTTCGGTGAAAAGCCGTTCGAGGACCTCGCATGCATCCAACGTGATTTGCTGGATGAGCGGGCATCCCTGGTACTGGGCGGCGCCTGGAGCACTGATGCAGAGGCAAAGCGCTATGCCGATCAGCGTTGCCTTCGCAGCACGGAATCTGTACAGAATTAAGAACCCAAGCGTCATTTCTGAGCGTACGGCATAGCTAAGAGCGTTGAAACACCACTTATGGTAAGGAGATTTTGCGATGCAATTAGTGGCCAAGTTTTTGCGCATTCGCCAAGCGAGCGGGCTCTTGCGTGGATTTCACTGCGCACTCCGCTTCACCAGGCGTTGCAGCGCAATGGCATCGACGGGGCCAAGCACAAGGCCTTCCAGCCACCGCCAGAATTTCCGAGTCCAGTTCCTGCTTGCAAGGTACACATACCCGCGGCCTTGCAACAAGAGCACGGCGCGCTGTTTGGTGCGGGTCAGATCCTCGACGACGGCGATCCGACGGCGCTCCGGCGTACGGGTGGCGATGAACGACTGGTCGGGGATGTGAATCGCCGTCAGTAGGTCCGCCGCGTAGTACCGGGCTAACTTTTCCGCGTCACGACGGTCCGTCCTGACACGATCCCCCGCACGCCTTGGAATCGACGACGGCGTAATTACCGCACAGGCGACACGGAGCGTTCAATAGAGCGCGTAGCTACACGAGGACGCTTCGTAAAACGCCGGAGTCCACCCAAGGTGGGACGAATACGGGCCATAAGGCTTCGCGCCTCGGCCCTATCGGCGCTGGGCTGCTCTAATTCAAGGCATACCGTCTTGGAAGCTGGATTGTATACGTACGCCGCGATCGTGCCTCTAAGTGCGTCGAGCCCGACGAAGACCGCCTACTGGGTCGGGATGTCACTAATGGTGGGTTACATGGGATCGTAGGGTCTTGTAGTCGGGTAGAGTCCAAACGCCTGCGGCTCACAGGCGGAAAAGCTGTTCGCCCTCCCTGGCCCCTAGTAACAAATCTGCCCTACAAGCCCGCACCGGCGTTGCCTACGGAATTGCGTTTCTCATCGTGGCCAATGCTGCACAACCGGGGCTAGTGGACCGGCGCGGATGCGTGCCCTGGTAGACACGAACTCACTGCATGCAGCGAGAATTGGGCTTGCTGCGAGCGCGAAGGCGGACACGCTCGTGCGGCTGTATATTCTGATGAACACGCCAGGGTAATCTGATTGAAAGTTACCACCCTGCAGGCACGTGGGGGCGCTGGATTGTCGATATCACTGCCGATCGTACGCCCGTAGATTGCACGGATCGCGTTATTTAGTGTATTCGTGATAGATCACATCGCTGGCTCTGGCAGACTCATAGCCCCCCCCTGACCCGAATTAGGTGTTACTTTCGTCGGCCACGACGTCCGACATGCTTCAACTCCAGTGGTGATTGTTCACCACGGGTCCACTTTCTTTACTGCTCCAGCAGCCTAGCCACAGCCCCGTATCCGGCCTGCCGAAGCTCCACGAGCGATGCTCCGTGCTCTTGCATTTGCCTAAGAGCGTAGCTACCTTTTAACAAGTTGCCGTCCACCTACTATACCGCACCCATGAAATACAGCCGTATCCTTGGACGGTTGCCTTTTGGACTTTAGGAAGCCGCCGCCTGCCGAAAACTATCGTGTTGCTCCGAGGCAGCATCCACTCGAACAATAAAGTAAAGGCTCGCGGTTGGATTAATCCACCGACATACCTACTAGTTGCATTATGGCCAATTGGACGTCCAACAGAAGCAAGAGCCTTTGGCGGCTTCGCCAAGCCTATAAGAGGTATTCTTTCTTTTCTTCGGTCTTCCCCGTCTTTGCTATCTTCTATGCTTCCTTAGCCTTTTACTGGGTGTACTTGTCCGTTTCCAGGCCGTTCCAATGGGGTGTTGTCCACCTGATATTGGGTATTGGGCTAATTTGGGCGCTAATCTACCGCTTCCGTCCTGATCTGGCCTTTAGGCTGGAACTATGGCTCAGTCCTAAGAAGCTGCACCCTTCTGTCGAGGATGACAAGAACCGAGTGCTTCAGCGTCTGGATTGGCTGGCCGGGCGTAGTAGTCCGCCAGAGGATGATTCGCTGTTCTTAAGTTAGTCAACTAAGCGAGGTTTCCCACGCGTGGCGGTAGGCCCGCCGGGTGATGGCCGAGAGCGAGGCGCCGATGAGCGCGGCCTGTTGGACGCGCGGCGTCGCCGCCAGTGCGTACGTGGTCAGATCAGTGCCTGCATAGTGGTTACGTCGGAAAACTGCAAGTAACCACCCAACGCAGGAACCGACTGGGTGGTACCTGTATGTGATCTAATGCGATTTTCGGCGATTCAGAGGCGGCCCCTGCTTTTTGTACGCGGGTAGTCTCCGGCAGAGTGCAGGGTGCACTGCTAGTTGCTTCTCTTCGTTTTGCGAGATTAGTTTATTCTCGATAGTAGCATTTCGACCCGGACTTTCCTGACAACTCGCTGGCCATGCCAGCCGCCAGATGGGTGGCGCCGGAGTATTGCGGCAGGCCCGAAACGTGCCTGAACACGCGAAAAGGGGGCGTGATCCTAGCGGCTTTATCCCCTCCGTCTACCGTGACGTGCGGGAGAATCGCCGCAAGTCGGGAAAGACCCTATCTGCCACACGTTTTGAAATTTCCCGTGCACTGAATCAGCGCCGGGGAGCGTTGACTCATCTCTCTTGCATTCGAATGCAACAGGCGAGAAGGGCAGGCCCTTGGTAGATGCGCAAAAATGGGCCACGGATGGGCGGTACGAGAGACCGCCGCGGCCACGTGTCAGCTGGTCCGCCAAAGCACCAGTCCCCACCAAGGTCCAGCTCCTGTGGTTTTGTCGAGTAGGGTGGTAAACGGTGCCTGCCACGGCTTGCGTTCTCTACGTAGCGCTGTTAGTTGGTGTGCCCGGCAGGGGTATGTGCGCGGACATGAAGACATCCTCTGATACGCCGTCCCCCGGGGTCGACAAGCCGTAGGTGTTTCCACTCGCGCGGCTTATCCCCATAACAACCGTTGATCGGGGTCCGGCTATGTTCTTTCACGGGCAGCCGCAGGAATTTCACGCCTTCCAGGAGGTACGCACGAATGCGCTCAATCAAACGGTGGCACGGTGTCCATCATTCAGGGCGCCCCGGGGGCTGGCAAGGCTGCGCTGCTTTATGAATGCGGCAAGCGCGCCTAGGGGCCGGATGGCGCGGGGCGGAGATACAGTACGACGCCCTGTATAGCCCCGAAGCGCTGGCCACAGCTCGCGGTATGTCTTACCCAACGACGACCATGCTGCACAGGGAGGTCGGATGGAGGGTGGGGCTGTCTTCAGTCGCAGCCGTATTCCGGCGCCGTGCAAAGGGCAGGTCGTCCGAATCTGCTGGTCTCACAGTGGCAGCAGTCTTGAAGGCGGCCACCCAATCCGCCGGCCTCGTGCTGGTGCTGGATGAGGTGTGAAATATCCAAGTGCTTCGTGGTAGGGCAGAAGAGGCGGTCATAGCTAACCCGCATCGCTCACCAAGCTCTTGAATCGCCATAATTCGGGGCGTTTGTAGGCAGTGGGTCACGGTTTGCGAACGCGAATGCTGATTCCCGCCTTCCAGAGCGAATAGTCGGCGGCTGCAAGCGCTGCTTCGGGCATGTTTCGAGCGCGAATCAAGGCTTTTGTCCGCGCACCGGTGCTTCTTGGATACACGTATCCAGCAACCACCATGTGGCGTCTATCAATCTGTGGGGTAAGTTGGGTCCGGAACTGCCTATGAAGGTGAGGCGCGTGCGCCGACCTGGGTGGTGTGCACAGCGCCGCGCAGGTTGCTTAGCACGCGCGCGAACAGTTGCTGCCAGGGATAGGCCTCGGGCAAGAGCAGGCGGAGACGGCGTACGCTTACCACCACCAGTGCTGCGATCTTCAGTAGCCGCACACGGATAGTAGCGCACTGTGCCTGCGCCATCGCTGTGCCCTGCAAGCCTACGGTCTTGATGATGGTCATCAGGGTGTTGGCGACCGTAGAGAGGTATAGGCGCAACTGGTTGCTCTCCATCATGGACGTAGAGGTGCGGTCAGCGAACAGGGTAAGCTGCTGCTCCTTGAGCCGGTTCTCCATGTCTCCACGCGCGCAATACAAATCTTCGTATACCGTGCGCGCGTCGTACGCGTCTTCGCTGAAATTGGTGACCACGAATCGCGCGTTATAGCCGCGCGGTCCAGGCAGCCATTCCGCCTTGGCTATCACGCGCCGAGCACAGCTCCAGCTGTCCTTCGTCTGGTACTCGAAGCTGCGGAAGCGCCGCGAAGGCTGCCCGCTGGCCTCGCATGTGGCCTGACTCTGCTCCATAGCCTCCTCAACGATGCGTTTCAGCCGCGCATTGAGCGGCATACCAATGATGTAGTGCAGGCCCTGTGCTTCGCACCATGCCATGATATCATCGCGGCAGAATCCTGCATCTGCACGAATCCAGATGGGCACCTGCGGCCACCGCGCACGGATACGCGCTATCACTGGCGCCAACTCCTCTGTCGTGCCCGCTGATGCGTCAATGTTGGAGGGGCGCAGACGAGCGGCCAGCACATGCTTACCGCTAACGATGTACAGCGGTAAGTAGCAGTAGTGGCCATAGTAACCATGAAAGAAGCGCCCCTCCTGCTTGCCGTGAATCGCGTCATCGGTAGCATCGAGATCCAACACGATATGCTCTGGCTCCTCGCCCGTTACATCCATGAACAAGTCCGCGAGCATGGTGTCGATCTTTTCAGGGTCCGCTACGATGCGCTTGTACCTGTGCGATGCGGCCCCTCCTTTGGAGCCGAGCTCCAGTCGGTTCAGTGTGCTCGAACTCGCCAGCGGATGTCCCTGGTCGCGTTCCCGTGCCCGGTGCGCACCTGTTACATCTTCGCAGCCCACGCCCATGGCCAACACGGGATCGTCCCGCAGACGGTCATGGTCGTTCACGTCTTCGTAGCCCAAGCATATCGCGTAGACACGTTGCCTGAGCATCGCCTCCACGGTATGCTCGACCCTGCTGGGATCACGGTGGTCGGTGAAGCAGGCGGCAAAACGGCCTATGACGTCGAACATCCGGTCGGCCTCCCGTAACAGCAGCGCACCTGCGTCCGAGGACATAGGGCCGCCGTCGAACTTTCCGACCACTTTACGCCGTCCCAAGTCCTCGAAACGAAGCTCTTCAGTATGACAGTCTGTTTTGCTCATTTGCAGTGCAAAGGATGGTTATAACTGATTGCACATCATACACTTACGTGGGGCTATGGTTCCCATTGTCGATACCCTGGTGATTTATCCGGGCTAAGAACCTGGATCTCATACACAACGGCAAGATCGGGGTGCCCGTGATCCTTCTGGCCAGCGCACTGGTATATCCCGGTCCGTGTTCGGCGAGTTCGGAGTTTCCCACTTCTCGCGAGGCCGCGCGCGCCTTCTGGGGCGGCTATCGCAACCAGCGGAGCGGGCCGCTTTCCGCTACTGGCTGTAGAAGGCCAGGGGTGGCCGTGGCGAGCAGGAGCAACTGATGCACTGGATCGATTAAATTGCGGCAGAATGTCACGGTTGGCCGCAACACATACAGGTCTATACGTTGCTCGCCGCGCAATGGCTGTATGACATCGGCGGTGCTCTCACGGAGCAGGTTCCTGTTGAAGTTCTGGCTGCGGGCCGCCAAGGCGATCACCCGCAGCGATTTTGAGCATGCACTGCGCGAGCATCTACGGCTGGTGTGGGAGGGAAACGATGCCCGTGATGAGTGTTGAATCTGATCTTAAGGGCATTGTCCATCGCGTGTAGTGTAGCCCGGCCGTAATCCCTTCTGGTTCTTTGGCCGATCGGGCTGGTCGATAAGTTTGCTCAGTATACTAGCCACACCGGTCAGCATAGCTGCTGAGGGAGGAGAAAAATGAAGAATCTGATGCTTCCACTGTTAGCCCTTCTGCTGCCGGTTGGTGCGGGAGCGCAGCCCAAGCCGGGCATGCTTAAGGAAAACGGCGTTTGGAAGAACCCTACGCCCGAGGCGGCATTGCATGCCATCATGACGCTGAAGACTGGGGGCACGCGAGCTGCCGAGGCCATTCTGCGTCAAGAGTTCGATGTTCGCCCAGCCGCCGAACTGGATGCGTTTGCTGCCGAACTGGCGCGGATCATGGTTAACGGGACCAACGCCGAATCGGCTTCAGCCAAAATGGCGCTGATCTTCGCTGCGAAGGATTTCGAGAGTGGCACTCCGTACGCTGGCGCGGTGGACGTTTTTATACGGATTTATGAGTCGTTCGAAAACCGCACTCACCGAAGGGCGGTAAACGCCTTGCGCGGCGTATTCAAGACTGGCGGAGAAGACTATGTCCGCAACCTGTTCAATTCGAGCGAACAGCCCCCACCTTGCACACAATGCGGGTCTATAGTGGACTGCAATACGGTGGAGAACCCGTGCCCCAACGTCTGTACCTGGTGTGTTGCGGGTGACATCCTTCGGCATACCGACGACGGCCCCGCCTATAAGGTGTGGTCGGATCTCTGTGCGCGGAAGCGCTACTAGGCGCTGGTGAGCCGGGTCCTTAACAACGGATACGTCACGCGGGAATCGAAAGCGGTATGTGCCAATAAACAAGAGACAAGTTCACCGCGGATCTAAAGTAGCGGACGGAGCTCATGCTGCCTGTAACTGATCACGTTTGAGTACGAGGTTGCGGGACTGTCAGCTGGCGCTTGCCTCCTTCCCCCTTGCCGTGCATGGAAAGTATTCTGCCAGCCGTTCATTCCCGTTTTTCGGGTCCTAAACCATTTCCGATATATGCTAGTACGTCTCGGATTTGTCGCATAGAGGTTCGCGCTCGGGGCGTCGTTGTGCGCTCTTTTGGTAAAAGGGCACAACGAAAGCCTTCAGGCTCGGCAATGCTCCAGCGCCCCACTAGACGCCCTGATTCCGTAGCCCCCCGGCAAAATCCGGCCGCCAGGGGCGGCACATTCAATCAGATTAGGATGGCACTTTCAAGCAGACTGGAGTGGCACTTTTGGTCAGAATATGGTTGCGGCTGCAGCGAACCTGCCAGCCAACTGTCATCATCTTGTCAGGCGTACGCCGTAGCGTGATTGCTGCGCCCTGATTGTGCGCAATTCCTTTCAGCAGACACCAGCGACAGGACAACCAGATCGCTGTTTGTCCGCAGCTGGATGGTCCCGACATCAGCTGCTGTCGCACGCATCTTGACAAGCTCCCAGGGCTTGTATCCGCATCCAGGAGACGCACTACGTCTGCCTGCTGGAGACTTCTACTGATTACTCGATGCGCACGCCAAGCTGGCCGTCAATTTCGTTGTACTGGCCAGCGTGACAGGAAAATTGAAGATTCGTGGCTCGTGTTGAAGATCTGTAGCCAATTGCTTACCCGCTACAGGCATGTACCCTACCGGATTGTTCCATCCGTGTTTCCGTTGTAGGAATTTATACCTAAATTCAAGAAGTGCAAACCTGTGCATTGCGAAACTTCGTCGGTATGGAATGGGGTTGCCTGCGTCCTGCTGCAGCGTATGAATTCACTGCGTGTTCCGTGGAAGTCCATGTGCAATCGTGGCCATGGCAATCTCTGTGTCGATCGTGGCTGCCGGTGCTTTGTAAAGCCGTAACTGCTAGAATTTCACCCCCCGTCCCAGAGAAGGCTCAGCAGCGAACTGGGCGGAAAGTCTGCGGGCGGCGCCGTGCGCTATCGGGGCGTAGCGAGCAGATAGGCGGTCACCGAAGCGCGCGAATTCATGCGCTTGAGTGCGTGCATTGGAGTAGCGCGCGGTGTGCACGACACATTGGCTTAGGTTGGACCCTAAGCAGCCGCAACGTTGTCGGCGCCTGACGGCATGCCGGCGGAGCGTGGCATTGGCCGCGCCGGGCCGGCTGAGCAAAGTCTTTCAGAATGAGTTGTCATAGCCGAGTAGGTTCCGCTGCCTTCGTTGGTGTCGTACTGTCCGCGGCCTTGGCTTGCGCTGCGGGCTGCGGTCCAAGGTTGCCCGCTGGCACGGCCATTGACGCACTGCCGGACCAAGTTGACTACAACTTTCATGTTAAGCCCATTCTGGCCGACCGGTGCTACCCCTGCCATGGTCCTGATGACAACGCTCGGACAACGGAGATGCGGCTTGACATCGAGGCTGGTGCCTTCATACGCTTGAGCGCCAGCAGACGCAAGTACGCATTAGTTCCAGGCAGTGTCGCCAGAAGCGAGGTGCCGCATCGCCTGGTGTCAGTCAAGGCGGGATACAAGATGCCGCCGCCAGAATCCAACCTCAGTGTGACACCTGAAGAGGTCGCGCTGATTTTCAGGTGGATTGAGCAGGGTGCCAAATTCAAGCCGCACTGGTCGCTCATTCCGCCGGCAAGGCCGGAATTGCGTGCGGTTAACTCGCCAGAGTGGCCAGAAAATGGCATTGATCACTTCGTGATGCGGCGCCTGGAGCAAGAGGGCCTGGGTCCATCTCCTGTGGCCGACCGCGAAACCCTGATCCGCCGTGTGACCTTCGACTTGACCGGCCTGCCTCCAACGATTGGGGAGGTCAATGACTTCTTGGCCGACGAAAGCGAGGATGCATACGAAAAAGTTGTAGATCGCTTGCTCGCAACTGTAGCCTACGGTGAGCGCATGGCTACCGAATGGCTGGATGTGGCACGGTACGCAGACAGTCACGGCTACCAGGATGACGGCCTGCGCAGCATGTGGCCGTGGAGGGACTGGGTCATTGATAGCTTCAACAAGAACCAGCCCTTTGATGAATTCGTGACTTGGCAACTGGCCGGAGATCTCCTGCCTAACCCGACCATTGAGCAGCGCCTGGCGACCGGCTTCAACCGCAATCACTTGCAGAGCCAAGAGGGTGGCATCATTCCAGAGGAATACCGTGTAGACTATGTGGCTGATCGGACGAATACGTTTGGGACGGCGTTTCTCGGCCTAACCATAGAATGTGCTCGCTGTCACGACCACAAGTTCGATCCCATCAGCCAGAAGGAGTACTACGAACTGTTTGACTTTTTTAATAGCGTAAATGAATTTGGGACTTCTCCTTATTCCGGCGTGGCAAGTCCTACGGTTATTCTCGTGGACGAAGATGCGCAGCAACAACTTGCGCCACTACGTGCAAGGATCGATTCCCTTGAGCAGCGCACGGCACTAGAAAACCCCGCATTTGATCGGGGATTTGCGCGGTGGCTTGCAGGCCTGAAGTCTGGGGAGCAAGCTATAGTGCCCAAGGGATTGATAGGGCACTATCCGCTTGACGGCTTCCGGCAGGAGGAAGACGATAAGGGAAACAAGACCTTTTACTTCGAAAACCGAGCGCAGGCTGACAAGGACGGGTACTTTTTCGGGGACACGGACAAGCTTCCGTTGGTTGACGAGGGGCGATTTGGTTCAGCGCTGGTGATGCGGGGTGACGGATATCTGGACATGGGGGGCGACCGCTACTACTTTGATCGCCATGATCCCTTCAGCATAAGCCTGTGGCTCAATCTGTTGGGCCGGCCTACCCGGTTGCCACTCTTTGCCAAGACTACCGGTCTGTTCAACGGTCGTCAAGGGTACCTGTGCATGATGGAGGACGATGGGACTATCTCCGCCAGTCTGAATCATGTGTTCCCGGACAACTCAATTGAAGTCAGGTCGCACGACGCTGTTCAGCCTGGTGTATGGAACCACGTTGTCATGACGTATGACGGATCCAGTCGTGCCGCAGGGCTTTCGCTGTATCTGAACGGAAAAAAGATGCGTTCGTCGGTAACGATAGACAATCTGAAGCAGAGCATCATGTTCACCATAAATCCTACTACTGGTGAGCCGACCACTCCAGCTCAAGCCGGCAATCTTCGAATCGGGTACATAGGGCCCACGGCCCCCAAGATTGACAGCATCGCAGTGGACGAGTTTCAGGTCTTTAACCGGCGCTTGACGGCAGTGGAGGTTGCCGCGGTCCACGGATCCTCGGGCGAAACTGCTCCTGACCAGCATTCGTCTACCCTCGACAGCACGGCCGGCGGGGTAAATTCTCTTCGGGACTACTACGTCACGGCTGTTTCTTCCGCGTACCAAGCAGACTTTGAGGAGCTGACGGCAGTTCGCGGGGAAGAAAACGCGGTCGTGTCCATGCTGCCGGAAGTGATGGTTATGCGGGATTTGGACGAGCCGCGGCCAACCTATATCCTGGATCGCGGCCAGTACGATGCACGCACCGAACGTGTTGCGCGGGCCACTCCTGCGGCGGTGCTGCCGTTTGCCGAGGAGCTCCCAAAGAATCGTTTGGGCTTAGCCCGATGGCTACTTGACCCCAATAACCCGCTGCCTGCCCGAGTAACGGTTAATCGGTATTGGCAGATGTATTTAGGGGTGGGGCTAGTGGGGACGCCGGATGACTTTGGAAGCCAGGGCTCGTTGCCCACACACCCCACACTGCTTGACTGGCTCGCTACAACGTTTGTGGAGAGTGGCTGGGATGTGAAAGCTCTTCAGCGACTAATCGTTACGTCTTCAACCTACAAGCAGAGCTCCGTAGCCGATCCCGACCTGTTGGAACGAGATCCCGAAAACATGCTGCTTGCGCGCGGGCCATCCTATAGACTGCCAGCAGAAATGCTACGAGACAATGCATTGGCTGTGAGCGGCTTGTTGGTCGATGATATTGGTGGCCCTTCTGTCAAGCCTTACCAGCCGGAGGGCTTGTGGCGAGAGTTGGCTACCCGCAACGCAACCAAGTACGAACAGGATCAAGGGGAAAAGCTCTATCGGCGTAGCATGTACACGATCTGGAAGCGGACTGCACCGCCGCCTTCCATGATGACGTTTGACGCATCGGAGCGCAACATTTGCACTGTTAGGCGGCAGGCCACCAGTACGCCTCTTCAGGCATTGGTGCTGCTCAATGATCCGCAGTATGTGGAAGCAGCGCGCGTGTTGGCTGCGCGCCTGTTCGATGCCGTGCCGGAACACTCTGAGGCGCGGCTGTCGCTGGGTTATAGGCTGCTTACGAGCCGGTACCCGGATGTCGCTATGCTGAGCCTGCTGGGTAGCCACTATGAACAGGAGTTGGAGTCGTTTGGGGAAGACCGGGCAAGTGCGCTACAACTGCTAAGCGTGGGCGAGCATTTGGTGGGCGACAGGCATGACCCAGTACAGCTGGCTGCCCTGACGGTGGTCATGAGCACCATAATGAACTTCGATGCGGCTGTGACGAAGCGTTGATGTGCGGCTATTCTGACGCAGCGCAGCCTCCTAATCGGGGTTTCAAATTACTACAGGTCGGAAGGCTTTAACTGGCCAAGCTCATGCCAGCAAACCCGTGTGGCCACAGTGGAGCAAGGGAGCGTAGGCTTTTGCGAGCCGCGAAGAGTTCGGGCCAAAATGTTGCACGGCTGCAGGAAAATCGTTACAGTAGCATGTACAGCGCGATGAGCACTACGGTACCCGTATTTCCTCAAGCGTTACCCGAGTCAACAGCCAGCAGTCACCGCCATGGATGAACTTTGCGACCTTAAGTACAACAGTACGCGACGGCATTTCTTGTCCAAGGCTAGCCTTGGCGTCGGCTCGGCCGCCTTGGCTTCTCTGCTGAGTCCGGTACCGGGCTTCGCGATTGCCGGCTCGGACGAAGGATTGAACGGTGTCCTGCGCAAGCCGCACTTCACGCCGAAGGTCAGTCGTGTAATCTACCTGTTTCAAAGCGGCGGCCCATCTCACCTGGATTTGTTCGATTACAAGCCCACTTTGGCCAGGATGAACGGGGAGCAGCTGCCTGAATCAGTACGAAAGGGGCAGCGGCTTACCGGCATGACCGCCCACCAAAAGTCATTTCCTTTGGCCGGGGCGCAGTTCCGGTTTGCTTCGCACGGCAGGTGTCGCCGAATGATCAGCGAATTGCTGCCGTATACCGCGCAGATCGTGGATGAACTGTGCTTCATAAACTCGATGTACACGGAGGCTATCAACCACGATCCGGCCATCACTTTTTTCCAAACCGGGACCCAACAGACGGGACGGCCATCAATAGGTTCGTGGCTGAGCTATGGCCTCGGGTCCGAAAACGATAACTTGCCCACCTTTTGCGTGCTGCTGTCCAGGAGCAACGATTTTGATCAACCGCTGTATTCTAGGCTATGGGGGAATGGCTTTCTGCCTTCGCTGCACCAGGGCGTACAATTCAGGTCGGGCAAGGACCCGGTGTTGTACCTGAACAACCCACCTGGCCTGAATCGCGTGACACGCAGGCGCATGCTTGACTATTTGCGTGAAATGCATCAGCGACAGCACGCGCAGGTTCTGGACCCTGAAATCAATTCGCGCATCGCTCAATACGAGATGGCGTATCGGATGCAGACCTCCGTCCCGACCTCAATGGATGTTTCCCGAGAGCCGGACCATGTGTTCGAGCTCTACGGTGAGGCTGCTCGCATGCCGGGTACGTTTGCAGCCAACTGCCTTCTGGCCCGCCGCCTTGCGGAGCGAGGCGTTCGCTTCATTCAGCTCTACCACCAAGGCTGGGACCAACATGCAAATCTGCCGCGGGAAATCAGCGTACTGGCCAAGGATACTGACAGGGCTTCCGCGGCTTTGGTGCTCGATCTCAAGCAGCGCGGCATGCTGGACGATACACTCATCATTTGGGGAGGAGAATTTGGACGCACCAACTATTCCCAGGGTAAGCTTACCAAGGACAACTACGGGCGTGACCATCACCCGCGTTGCTTCACCATCTGGATGTCCGGCGGTGGCATAAAAAAGGGATTCTCGTACGGGCGGACCGATGACTTCGGTTACAATGTCGCCGCCGACCCCGTGCATGTGCATGACTTTCAGGCCACGTTACTGCATCTGCTCGGGATCGATCACGAGAGGTTTACGTTTCGCCACCAGGGTCGCAGGTACCGGCTGACAGATGTCCACGGCAACGTTATTCACAGTGTGCTGGCATAACAGGGTGATTTCTATGTAACCCTTCCTCTTGTGAGTGAGCTCATTCATTGAAGGGCAGAACGACGAGATGCGAGTCACGCCAGCAGTCATGCGGCCGGAGAGCCCCCGCCACCATTGTGCATGTCCCTCCTTTGCATGCGCCGTGATGCGTTTCTGGTCTCTCCCATTCTTACAGGAGCTTGATAGTGTTCGAGCTTACAAGCGAGCACTTGTTCTTGCACGTGATACAAGCACGTGTCCGCTTTTCAGATGATCTGCGTTGGCTTGCAAAGGCCAAAGCGCACTACAGCAGCTTGCGTACTACCAACGGCACTGAGGACCCATTCAGCTTCAGTGCCTTCAGCCGCCTCCTCCGTAAGGTGACGCACCGGACGCGCTCGGATCAGGTTCACCGGTGGGTGGCGCAGGTGGCCATGTAGTCCCTTGCGGCATTCAACGGGCTGCCAAGGCACCGCACCTTCCGAAGTTGTGCTCGGCCCTACGATCACGTGTATGCTGTACAGCTCAATAAAACACCGTCTCCAAGCTATGGCGACCATTCCCAAGCAATCTGTGACATTGAGTTGTCGATGCTACATGGGTGGGAAAGTCCATCTACAGTATACGCGCTGCTAGGCCGCTTGTGAGGTTCGCACCCTACGGTGGTCCCCAATGTCGTCGCGTAACGGGTCCGGGTGGGGGATAGGAGTCCCCGATGTTGACTGCGGCGCAGACTCCTAGCAACCAGGTTCTTCGCATCGCTAGGGTTGGAGTTGCGGTTGATGAGGATACGCACAACGTACATGGGCAGTCCTTGTGAGCTTCTGGCGGCAGTGAGGGAGGGAACGGAGTCAGTGAATGCAATGCGTCAGTAGTGGATAAATGGTGGCGCTCTACTGATCGTACTCGGCAATTCGCATCCCAAGGTGTCCAAACGCAACATGGGTAGTCCGTCCACAGGCTTTACGGGTTGCATTTCGTCTCAGCTCACGGCGAAAACCTCACTTTCAGGGCCTACCACGCCCAAATCGGCCCACAAACGGCTCGGAAAAGAGCATCAATGGGCCTTCCGGTTGCGCCTCTGGCGTAAGTCCGCACCTAACTACTCCTTAGGTAGTGCTTGTCCGAAAATCCTTTAAGTCTGTACACAACAACCAGTTATATCTACCAATTGGCTGTGAATCTGAGGGACGTTTAGCCGATTTGGGCGTTTAAGGGCACAAAACGGCTCACATTCGCCAAGAAAACCATGCGCAAGATTGTCCCGGAGTGCCGTGCACTCGACAGTACGCCGATTGAGGAGATAGCCATAGACCCGAGAATGCGCGACGACATGAGTGCGGTGCTCAAGGGTCTGCAGTGCGTCTACTGCAAGGCGGAATCGCGTGCGGCCTTGTTCACGATTCTGGAGACGCATTTTCAGCCGGGAACGCGCAGAGACGTGGGGCGACCGGGGTTGGATCTATGGCGACTCATCGTGTTTGCCATTGTGAAGCAGTGCCTGGATCTGGACTACGATGCTTTGTTGTACCGGGCGAACAACGATCTTTTGCTGCGGGAGCTGTTGGGGCATGGCGAGGCCGGGTTTGATGCGGTGAAGTACAGCAGGCAGCGACTGGTGGACAACGTTCAGCTTTTGACGCCGGAGCTGATCGACGAGGTGATCCATTTGATCGTGCGGACCGGGCACGAGGTGGCTGGCAAAAAGTCTGGAGCCGCGCTACGCGGTCGCTGCGATTCCAGGGTGGTTAAGACGCATGTGCACTATCCCACCGATGTGAGCCTGTGCTGGGATGCGGTTCGGGGTCTGATACGTGTGAGTGCACGGGCGGCTACGGCATTCGCTCTTCCGGGCTGGCGCAAGCATGCGGATCGCACGAGGAAGGTGCACCAGGCCTTCAGCCGGGTGCGGACGGCCGCGCGCTACCGGCAGAATCCGAAGGGAGTGAAGGCGTACTTGCGCCGGTGCACGCAGAATGCCGCGCATGCCCGGACGCTGCTGGATGCCCTGGCCACGGTGGAGAAATCGGCGGCGGCACAAGCGGAGATCACGTATTACCTGCGCCATGTGGACCTTTTGGTGGATCAAATCAGGCGTCGCATCCTCTTGGGTGAGAAGATTCCGCATGCGGAGAAGGTGTTTTCCATCCACAAGCCGCATACGCGGTGGATCAGCAAAGGCAAGGCGGGGGTGCTGGCGGAGCTGGGCCTTCCGGTTGCAGTGGTAGAAGATGAGTACCAGTTCATATTGGCTTATCACATCCTGTGGGACACGTCGGATGTAGAGGTGGCGGTACCGATCATTGACGCGGTTCAGGCAGCTTTTCCAGAATTCAATACGTGCAGCTTTGACCGGGGCTTTCACAGTATGAAGAATCGAGAGGCATTGGATACGCGGCTGGCGGTCAATGCGCTTCCGAAGAAGGGCAAGCTTTCTCTGGTGGAGCGAGCGCGGGAGCGCGCGCCTGCGTTCAAGGCAGCGCGGCAGCAGCATCCAGCCGTCGAGTCGTGTCTGGCCAACTTTGGACTTCGCGGCGGTGCGCTGGTGCGGGAGAAGAGTCCGGAGAACTTCGCGCTGATGGTGAGCCTGTCGGTGCTGGCGGTCAACGTGCACCGGCTGGGCTGCCTGGTACGCGACCAGGAACGGGCTCGAATAAGGCGTCGGCGAAAGCGCGCGGCGTAGGCCCGCTACCACCTCGTAGAAAGGTCCCCAATTCGCGGCCCCGCACAGGGCGCAAGGGACACGTATGCCCTCCCGATAGGAATACAACGTCATTCGAGCCGAAAACTGCCCGTGCGCGTGCGCAAGAGACGCCAGCCTGGCCGAAACACTCGAAGCGGACCGTGAACGAACTCAAAAAACGACTGCACCTACGCGCCCTACGCCCGGCAAAGGGGGTTTTCGGTCAATCACTAGGTAAGCTTTGTTGCAGATGAAGTCGGCACTTGCTGTAGGAAGGCAGAGTCGTTTGCAGAATGGCAAGCGCCCACTGCGTGTCACAGGCTTTGGGGCGGTGTATACGCAGTGCTGGCGCGGACCTTGGACACCTCGGCCCGGTAGCGGGAGGCTCTAAATGCTGCAACCGGGTCCAGTGCAGCGCCGTTTCTGCGGCGGGCTTCGGCCACAAGCGGGCGCACATCAGCGTCGAATGCTGACTTCAGCGTCCTTTCGGCCATGACTGCATCATTGGAGTCCTGGTATTGGCTCAGCGCATCACGTCGAACCAGTAGTGCCTTGGCATACGCTTGCTGAAGGCAATCGACCGATACAAGGAGTGCCTCAATGGGGTCTTTCACGTTGTGGCTCTGATCAATCATGTATGCGGGGTTAAAGGAGTCCCCCAGGTCTCTTGCGGCATCCACCAGCTCATTGAATACTAGAAAGAGCTGATATGGCTGGATAGATCCCGCCGTCAGATCATCATCTCCGTACTTGGAGTCGTTGAAGTGAAAGCCGCCGAGCTTGCCTGCGGTGATTAGCCTCGCAACGACCTGCTCAACATTTGTGCCCGGCAAATGGTGGCCAAGGTCTACCAAGCATGCCGCCCGCGGTCCCAGTGCTTGCGCTAGAAGCAGTGAAGACCCCCAATCCTGGACTACCGTGGCATAGAAGGCGGGCTCGAAGGGTTTGTGCTCCGTAAAGAGCTGCCAGTGGTCCGGCAAGTGCGCATAGATTTCGTGCAGGCTGTCGACCAGGCGGTCAAAGCTCCTGCGCAGGTGCATTTGGCCCGGGTAGTTACTTCCGTCCGCCAGCCAGATGGTTAATGCCTGAGACCCCAGGGCATGGCCGACACGCATGGCATGCAAATTGTGATGGATGGCCTGGGTGCGCACGCTGGCGTCCGTGTGGCAGAGTGAGCCGAACTTGTAGCTATGTACCTGGCCTTGCTGATCTTGAAATGTGTTCGAGTTGACCGCATCAAAGCCCAATCCAAGCATCGCGGCGTACTCGCGCAACTCACTGGCGTCATCCGGCTCATCCCACGGGATGTGCAGAGAGACCCGGGGCGTTGCCCCCGTCAGCTGGTGAATCAGGGCGATGTCGTCCAGCTTTTCGAATACGTTGCGCGGCTCGCCGCAGCCTGGAAATCGCCCAAAGCGCGTACCGCCGGTGCCCATTGCCCAAGATGGGATGGCGACTTCAAACGTTCCCAGGTCATCAAGCACTGCCTGGACATCGATTTGGACACGTGAAAGCTGCATGGCCAAGTATTCCATGTCGCGCGCATGCGCCTGAGTAAGCGAGTCGTTAGTTGCCCGCATGTGCTCCACGGTGTTCATGGGCCCGTATGCATTCAGCTAAGTGCAAGAATAGTGACGAGCGGCATGTAGCGCTTGCCAGGTAGTTGGCTGGTCACGATTTGGGTGCTTCAGTGGACTATGGCGACCTGCTCCTCATCCAAAATGGCGCGGTCGCGAACCATGCCGCAGTACCGAGCATCATGAGCAGTGCATGCTCCTGCCACTTGAGCGCGCCCATGAACACCAGTATGGCCGGTCCAGCGGTGAGTAGCAGGCCGCTGACCGATATAGCAATCAAGAAGGGTTTCACGGTTGCGGTTGTATCATCTGGATGAGTGAAACGCTGGAACGCGTCGCTGTTGCAGCAGGCAGCACCCCACGTACAGGCCGGTGGCGATGAACCATCCGGGAAGTCCCAGGAAGAATATTTCCACCTCCCAAGTCTGATTCATGAGCAGGCATGTGCCCAGCGTTACAAGCCACGCCACTGCGGCTGGCCAACTGAACACGAGTTGCTTCAGCTCTGCGTAGTCCTGCCGCAAGCCGAGCTTTGGCAGCAGCCAGAAGTCGGCGAAAATCACGGCGCCCATGGGCATGAGCAGCAATCCATACAGGGCAACGAAATCCAGAAGGCGCATCATTAGCGCTGGAAAGAGTGCGGCAGCGGACGTGACCGCGCCCACAGCAAGGGTCACTTTCCAACGTTTCCAATTAGGTGAGACTGTCTGCATGGCCAAGCCCGCACGATAAATGGTGGGGTTGGCTGTTGTCCATCCAGCGATAACCACCGCCGCAAGGCCAGCCACACCAGCGCCAAGAAACGCGATGGGCCCTGGTGCCACTTCGCCGCCCTGTTGCAGCGCCAGTGCGACCAGGATGCCCGAGGCCAGCCATGCAACGAAATGGCCCAGGTACATGCCGAATGCGCTGGCGAATCCGTACTGCCATTTCTTCGCGTAGCGCAACAGCGTCATGTCCGCCATGCCTATATGCATCGCCATGTTGGCGAACCAAGCAAAGAAGGTCACATGCCAGAAGGTGAAGTGCATACGCCCTTCCAGCGGCACACCGGTCCATATTTTTTCGTTTGCCACCTGCCAAAAGTTACCAATCGAGGTCACGCCGAGGTCCGGAAGTACAGCCAGGGCACTGGCCACGAAGACCAGCAGCATCCACGGTGCGGCGATCTTAGAAAAGTAGGCGATCTTTTCGAAGCCCAGAATGGCAAGTACCGTTACAACTCCGCCGACCAGCATCACGGTGACGACCCAACCGATGCTCATCGGGTACCGGTCGCTCAGGTCGGGCATGTTCATTTCGAAGGGAATACCCACGGCCGTGGCCGCCACACTGATCATGGCTCCGGCCAGAAAGCAGAACATGAGGGCATTGACAGTATTGTAGGCAATAAGCAGGTTGGGGCCTACAATCTTGCGGAGTTTCCAGTACAGGTTCAGGCGCGTACGCGTAGCGATTGGGGCGCACAGAAAGGCCCAGGACAGCACGGCCAGGAGGTTGCCGACCAGTAGTCCAAGAATCAGATCCTCAGCTGCTACTCCGTGGGCTACGAATAGCGGGCCAATGACGAATTCTGTCCCAGCTACATGCTCGCCGGCATACAGTCCTGCAAAGCTGCCAAAGTTCTGCAAACGATTCCGGGCCACCGGTTCACGGTCGAACTCATTGATGGCGTCCAAGCGCGCGGCAATCGACCGTGAGGGGACAGGATCCATGTGGCAGGGTACGGCGTTCGGGCGGTCGGTCGTGTCTATGCGCGTCAGTAGGTTTGGTCTTCCGTTGACATCGACAGCCTACTTGGCCGGCTCCGGCAGGGGCGGCTGGTCATGTGCCCGCGTCAGCGGAGGCTACCGGTGGCACTACTCGGACCAATCAGCTCAGCGATGATATGCACAGCCACGAAAAGGTACAAGCCGGCCGAATCGACGCCACAATGCACATGCGAATGCGACCGGCCAAATCCGCACGGAAAATCTGACCAGCGGAACTCCTTAGTCAAATCGGAGCACGTGCACTCTGTTTGCATAACCGCCGAAGACGCCTACCCCTCCCTCTATGTTACTGAACAAGCCTACGGGCTCTGCTAGCGGATCGCCGTGGTTGTAACGCTGCAACTCAAGTGTGCGGTGATACTCGAAATAGGATTCACTCATCGAAGTGACAACAAGATCCGCTGGCGGTATCGCGTTTCCCTGTCCAGTTAAATAAAGGTCAACGAATAGTTCAAAAGTCCTACTGCCACCCTCGAATAGGTCATCGTTGAAGTAAGCTATTTGATAATGGCCGTGCCCCCCTTCAAGATCAAGTGCTCCAACCAGGTCAGGGCTGTACCTGAAGGCCGGATCGGTGCTACTGAATGAAATGGGACTCCACTCACGTCCCTGATGGCTTGCATCCCGAAAAAGGCCTACCCGGTAGTAATTCGCTCCTGTGGGGTCGTCCAGCGTGAAAACGATGCGGAACCGCTTCGTGGATATGTCTGTGCCAATTGGATCTATACGAGGGGTGCCAACCTGGGGCCGCTTTGGGGTGCTCCCCAGTGCACGTACGGGATCGAAGCCAGGAGCCTCTATTTCGAGCCCGTACTCCTCTCCCACCGAAGGCTTAAGGGAGCTTCTATAGCGCCCAGGGGCTACGGCCTGCAACGTGTCACGACCCTGCTGGCCTGATACGACTACGACAGCATCTGCTATGACCAGGTCTTCCGCGGCAACGGCTTCTGCCGGTGCGGCCGACCGGTATAGCGTGATGTCCCACGCGTTGTCCGGGCTGAAGAATCCGTACACGGCTAAGCGTGGCTCGTAAGAAGGAATATCAAGGTCCACGACAGTCTCACATCCCGCGCCGAAGCTTAAAACCGCGACGATAGGAACCCACAAGAGCCACCCCCTTATGGGGCGGCCTGGTGGAGAGCGACTATCCAATTCAGAATGTAATCGCATAACTGAATGCAGGGATCAAGATGAATGGGCTTACTTTACGGAATGTGAGTCGCCCGTCATCTCTTGTCTTGGCATAGAGGTAGAAGGGGTTCCGCTGGGCGTAAACGTTATACAGGCCCATTGTCCATGTTCGGGTTCCTCGCCGTAATTCATTCGTTCGCCGGGCGGCAAAGTCGAGCCGATGATACGCTGGTTCTCGCCAGCCGTTACGCGCTCCATAGACATAGGCAGACAATTCTGGATCATTGGAATAGTAGCGATACCCGGCAAAGTCCTCTACGTCGGGTGCTCGTGCCACGGGGAGCCACGCGGCATTGCCCGAAGCGTAGACCCATGTTCCCGACAGTGCCCAGCGCTTCGTCAGTTGGTATGATGCAGTGAGCGCGAGATCATGGCGGCGATCATATTGATACGGGAACTGCTTACCGTCGTCTATACCATCAAAGCGGCGCGTAGAGCGTGCCAGCGTGTAGGCTACCCAGCCTGTCAGGCGTCCCTCTCGCTTTCGCACGAGTGTTTCCAGTCCGTAAGCCTTCCCGTGTCCTACCTCCACTCGCCGCTCCCATCCTGTGGCGTCAATGCCGAGTAGGGACGATCCCTCAATGGGCGTGAGGACTCCGGTCATCTTTTTGAGGTACACCTCAGCGCTTACCTCCACCGCCGCCTGACTTTGTAGTTTGCGCGTAGCTCCCAACGAAACTTGCCGAGCCTGTTGAGGGCCGATTGCGTCGGTGGTGGGTAACCATAGGTCAAGGGGAATTCCAATGCCACTCCGACTTACGAGGTGCGTGTACTGGCGCGCCTCCGCAAAGGAGGCCTCAATGCTTGTGTTTGCGTTGAGCGTGTAGCGGAGGACAAGGCGTGGCTCAAGCGCGGCATATGAAGCGTCCGCCACCATGAATGCGGAGCCGCGAAGGCCAAGGACCGCGAGCACCCGTCGTCCAAGGACGATCTCATCTTCAGCGTATACCGCCGTTTCCCACGCTAGGAGGCGGCTCTCCGACCCAACGACACGGGTAGATACGCTATCTGCTGGGCGGTCTTGGCTGGACACGCGTGCTGTGCTGGGGGTGTACGTGTGAAGCGTAGCGTTGCCACCAACACGGATTCGATGACCAAAACCCACTCGCAGGTCCAAATCTGCCTTGGCGGTCCAGTCAGCCACACCGGACCGATACGTAGTTCCATTGTAAGTTTCGTCTTGCTCTCTGCCGGCTCGGTATCGCGATTTCTCGTCAAAAGCCACCGTGTACGAGGTGCGGCTCAGGGAGGCGCTGGCGAGGAGGCGCGGCGAAAGCTGGCTCTGCCACCGGAGGGATCCGGTGAGGTTTCCCCAGAAGAGTGCTCCTTCGTATTGTTCAGAATACGAACTTTCGTTTTCGTCGTACCGTAGCCAGAAGCGATCCTGTCCGCCATACAAGCTAAGGTAAACTCGTTGTCTGCTACCGACCCAGTTGACCTTGCCTACCAGGTCAAAGAAGTAGTACCCGAACTTTTCATCCGATGGTTGGGCTATCCGCCACAGAGCATCGAGGTATGTTCTTCTGGCCGAGAAGAGGTAGGCAGCACGCCCACGCCGGATGGGTCCCTCTGTGGTCACCCGCGCAGCCACAATCCCAATTGTAGCGTATGTCTGCCGCTCGTAGAGATTCCCTTCTTTCATTGCTACGTCAAGAACGGACGAAAGTCGGCCTCCGTACCGGGCTGATCCAGCTCCTCTAGAGAGATTGACAGATCGAATGACATCGGGATTAAAGGTCGAAAGAAAGCCAAGCAGATGATTCGCGTTGTAAATTGGGGTGCCGTCGAGCAGGACAAGGTTTTGGTCAGGACTGCCGCCGCGTACATAGAGGCCCGCAGCCCCTTCGCGCCCGCCCTGCACGCCGGGCAGAAGTTGAAGTGCCTTGACCACATCGGTCTCACCAGCCATCGCTGGCATGCGGTCAATTTCTCGAGGTGTGAGTTGGATCTGGCTTAAGCTAGTGACAGCATGGTCCGCGGCAACCGAAACCTCCTCCAGCTCGACAGGAGAACGCGCAAGACCGACGCGCACGAGCGTGTCGGCGCGGAGCACCAGCCTGAGATACTCCTCTATATACCCGAGATAGGAAAACCGTAGATGCACCGAGTCCGCCTCAACGATGAGCACAAATCTACCATACTCGTCAGTGGCGGTCCCGCGGGCGGTTTTTATGCTCAGAACAGTTGCCTTGGTCAGCAACTCGCCGCTGGCGGCATCATAGACATAGCCTGACACTGTGTGGCGCTGCTGCTGGCTCCAGGAAGGAGGAGCATAGGCGACCAAAAAGATGGTCAGATACCAAGAGAGGTTGCTAGACATTGCGCTCTACTTGATCCAGACTGGACTGCACGGGCCGCCACGTGTCAATCATGACTGGCTGCCAGCTGTCACAAGCTGCAGGACTTGATCTTGGCATTTAATGCACTTGCTTCACAGAAATCAACGCCTTTAGCCTCGATTGGCTCCATGCGTGTGGAGCAGAAGCCTCGGCAGCATGGGATGTTCTGTCTGCATACAAACAACTCATCAGGAGCAAGGCGGCAATCTCGACTGTGGACGGGTTCATCTGCGCGCGAAGTGCGCGATCCGTTGGAAGCGTTTTTACTCGGCGTGCTAGGCGGTTTTGCTGGTCCCAGTGAAACTATCCGTGGGTCGTTATTATTGCCTTATTGCACGGGCAAGAAGGAGATGACCATACACCAAAGTGCCGAATGCGGTATTTCCGCCTCTACGCTAAGCACTTCATGTCCAAAGTGCGGCTAGAGTTTACCCTGTCTCTAGCCTCAATTCCCACGCGTCATTTTGGGGACTTTGGACATGACAATTGAGGCATAGATCGTCATGCAAGTCGGATGTGCAGTGGCAGGTTGCCCAGCCAGGGAATGGGCTCTGCGGCGTTGTGGTACCCGGCGGCGCGCAGGTACGGGTTATTGGTTCGTCGGGGTAGCTGGACGATGATGCGATCGGCTTCGATGGTGATGTCGGCTCCGGCCCGCACAAACTTGCGGAAGAGGGTACGCGGCTTGGCTGATTCCATGCCGTTGCCAATCCTGGTGGCCTGGAGGCGATAGAGCGTACTGGCCATGAGGGTGAGCTGCAGGTCCACGTCGATGTTCATCGGTACTGCGGAGCTGAGCGCATCCATGTGGAAGAAGTCGATGGCATCGGCCAGCGTGTTTTCTATGACCATGCGCCGGGCATAGCGATCGACCAGTTGAGCAGCCGGGGTCGTCCACTGATTGGTGAGCAGCAAGGTGGGTTTATCGTGGCCGAGGTCCTTGATGGCCATCTGCCGGAGGTGTCCGTTATAGCCGCGCAGGCGGACCTTCTGCTCCAGGATGCGGGGCGTGCGGAAGGTGCGACCGACGTTGGTGAGTCTTATCTGCCGCCACTGCTCTTTCGGTTTGGCGGCCAACTCCTGCAGCATCTTCCGGGAGCGGCGCCGCAGCGTCAGGAAGGCGATCCCCCGTTCCTGCAGCCTTGCCAGGTTGGCATAGGTGGTGAAGGTGCTGTCAAAGACCAGTTCCTGCGGCACGGCCCCGGTGCGCTCGCGCCAGAAGTCGACAAAGCTCAGGATCTGCTCGTTTCGCTTTTTCTTGCGTATCTGGGCATCGACATAGACGAAGTGCCGCGCCTGCGCATCGCGCGCAACCATTGACAGGATGCCCATCTGGCTGCGGCTGCGCTTGGAGATGTAGTGTTTCTCTACGAGGGTGTCCTTGCCGTGGTAGGGGATGGTGTGGAAGTCGAGGTCAAAGGAGGTTCCTCCTCCGAGCGGGATGCCGAGGCCGTGCGTGGCCTCGTGCCACCCCTCCATGAGGCTGCGGCAGTGGTCGGGATGGACGCGGCACGAGTATTCGGTGAGCGTGGAGCGCTTGGGCATTATGTTGAGTCCGGCAAACAGGGCCAGTCCCGGGTCCAGGGCCTCGGCCATGACATGGGCGCTGCGCCGCAGCCCCCACAGCTTCAGTGCCAGCAGGGCGCGCACGGCGCAGCCCGCCGGAATCATGCTGCTGCCGGGCATGCCACTGCGCTCAAGCAGCGTATCGAAGTGGACACGGGCCAGATCGTGCGCGAAGAGGAAGAGGCCGCCAAAGTCGGTATGGAAGCGGCGTGGTGACAGGTCCAGCTGCCGATAATTGGCCACCGCGGCCTGTTCCGGACGCATGTTATCGAGTCGTTCCTGCAGCCCGCGTCGGTGAAGCTTGCCGATACCGGCCGCCCGTAGCACCCGCATGACCGTCACGCCACTTACGGGGACCCCTTGCTGCGAGAGTATCGCAGCGATCTCCGTAATGGACAGGTTTTCCTGTTTGCGCAGCGCGACTATGCGCTGATCGCGCCCTTGGCGGGCCAGGGCCCTGGCCTCTGCGGCGGGCTCGGGTGCTTGCGGCTGTGCCTTCTCTCGGCGCTGCCGAGCACTGAGAAAGAAAGGCTGTTCCGGGTTGCTCTGGAATTCAGCACAGAGGTTACGGACCGTTCCGTAGGAGTATTCGAAGCGCTCTGCGACCTCTGCCAGGGGCAGCTCTTCGACGTATCGCGCTCGGAGGGCTTCGTACTGGCGGTGTACGCTGTTCTTGGGTGCGAGGAAGAAAGCGGCGTGTTTAGTCATGTTCGTAATGACAATGTGTAATATAGTACACCCGTTATTACTGCAATGACTAATGCGTGACGTTCCTGTGTCAAAAAAGATGATATTCCGGCCTGGATGTGCCCGCATGCTGGCAGGAAGGCCCAAATCGAACCTCTTCAGGGAAAAACATGGCTATTGGCAGCCCTCTCCCTTACCCGTATCGCTACACCGAATCTGTTATAGTATAGTGACACTCGTTACACATAACACACGAGGTATGACACGAATGGACGAAAAAGGGCCTTACAGGGCCGTATTGCGCCAGAATTGCACTGCAAACTGTCACCTGCCCGCAGCCCGTGGTAATTCAGGCTAGGGATAGCCTGATTGCCCTCAGCGCATAGTACTTTGCAACGACGAAAATGGCTAGCGCCGCCACCGGAGCTAGCCATTGCTAAGGCAGAATTAAGCGGCAGGCAACCTCCCAACCCTGTATCGGTCTACATGTGTCCGCGTCGAACGAGCCTCACTTCGATTTGGAGTCAATAGCCAACTCGTTTATCGTGGCCTGCTGCATTCCGTCTGGAAAATCACAGGCATCATACATTATCGTCTCTCCCTGATCGTCCAAGATATTGTTATAACCGTTTACAAAGGTATTCAGCTCAAACGGCGACCTCACGCCTTCATAGGTTTCAATAACGACGCCGTCACAGTAGCCAAGCAGCTTGACAACGCAGTTCAATAGCCCGCCACGGCCCGCTTCGCAGTCGGAGTCCAAAGTGAAAACGTCTTCGCCAAGCTTTCCCTCGACGTGGCCGTCAACAAAGTCGTCAAGTTCCTTGGCTGAGATGTGGATCCAGTTAAGACCTGACTGAAGCGTGCCAGTGCGGCTGAATTCCCACGCAGGCAACCCCTTGTCGTGCGCCACTATCAACAAGTCATCCTCGTCTTCAATCCGATCAATCTGGGAGGCCAGTTCTTGATCTACGGAGTGGGTGTCCGGCGCAACACTGGACTCGCAGCCCAAAACCAAGAGAAGCGCCAAAATCAGCCCGCCAAGTGTTGACTTATTCATCACTCAACCGGTTGTGTTTGTTTGCAAATTAGAGCACAAGACGTGCCTTCCGATTGCGCAGGCATGACTTGGAAGCGGTTACACTCCGCGTGCGCGCAGTGTTCCGATTCTTTTATGAATTCGCCCGTCGTCTCCGGGTCGTAGGTTTCGATTGCACTCTGGACATGTACTCCCATTCGCCGTACTTCTTGGGCGGTGTGAATAGCCTTACCCTCGAGATTTTCTCCGGCATGGTGGGAATCGGCGCGGAATAGTCCTTGCCACGGGCCGTCCCATCTTTGGCTTGTCGTCCTTCATGCTGGCTGTCCGGTCTTTTTGATCAAGTCCTGATAGCGGAGCTGCTTGCTTCCATTCCGCGCTGTCAGGTGGCCATCGTATTGACCAACTCCGCTTGCGAGGGGTCTCACCAGATGCATGCACCGTGGGGGCGAGATGATCAGTGGCGGACAGGTCCGCCGATAGTCCGGCTTGTTCTCAAAGAAAGATCAATCGGCTGCTGCTGCCGTAGCCAAGGCCGGCATGGGTGAGACGGCGGAGCGCAGGAACGCCTGGATCGGCAAGCCGGCGAGCGAGACGAAGATGCAGCGTGCGCGGTGCCCCTGCAAGGAACCATGTGCAGGAGTACGAGGCAGAGGCAGGGCCCTGAATTGTTACAGCTAGTCGGGCAAGGCGCGCGTCTATCGAATCACCTACAAGCTGTTGACGACTCTCCGAAGGCACTCTCGGACCTCTCCGGCAATGGCCCCGAGCTGTTCGTTCTCCACAGCCTGCATTGAAGCAATCGGATCGATGGCCGTGACCTCGGTCAGGCCGTTGGTGGTCTCCTGCACGATGACGTTGCAAGGCAGCATCGTCCCGATCTTGTCGTCCACCTGAAGGGCTTCGTAGGCGAATTGAGGATTGCACGCGCCCAGGATTCTATAAGGCTGGAAATCTACGTCGAGCTTCTTTTTCAGCGTTGCCTTTACATCGATTTCCGTGAGCACGCCAAATCCTTCCTGCTTCAGTGCCTCGGTAACGTGTGCTGCAGCCTCGTCGAGCGGCATCTCAACTGTTTTGGTAAAAAAGTAGGTGGCCATGAGGGGTAGCATGTAGTGGGAGGAGGGTTGGGTTATTCAAGGCCTGTGTGCCTCGATCATTCGGTAGCTGTCGTTCCTGGCAAGCGACGTGATGCGATCGACGGCCCATGCAGCCGACGGCACGGATTCGACTGTGCTTAGCGCAATATGCGGGCAGGTAAAACAATGGACGGGTAGTGCGAGCCGTTCCGCGGGTCGCACTCGACGCGAACAGCTAAATAGCGTAAGCTCAAGCAGGAGTAGCTGGCCGCACCGCCGAGTTGAGCACACGGGTTCTCGCAGTCGCAGCCGGATCCGGTACCAAGCGGAAGACGACCGCATCAAGTTGTCGGCAAGCATGTAGTCGGATGGTTCGCCTTGCTCAGGTCTTAGGGGGCGATCGTTGCAGCGTGGAGACGGTAGTGCACACGCCGAAGAGTGCACTGCGAAGATGCGCAATATACGACGCATTGGCTATGCGGCACATGCGTATTACCGATTCAGGCAACCCCAGGGCCGAAAAGGTATCGCGCTGGCAGGGCGGTACCCACAGGGCATACTGCTTAAGACGTGTGGCCAAGAATTGACTGGAATGCCCAATCTATCGCGTGGCTCCTAGGCTGTGACCCATGGCGGCTAAGACGTCCGCCCGGTGCTCTGTCAGCGGGTCCATTACCCTCTCCAGCAGTCAACGATTCGTGTTTCTGCATAGTTGGGCCACGGTGCCGTGCACGCGCATCAGCGCACGTAGTACCGCGTCGTAATCGGTTGCCTCTCGCGCGGCGCAACGCAATGGGCGATCAAGGAGCGTCCAGATTTCACGCTGAATCATCATGCTAGCGCTCAGCCTGATGCCTCGGTTCAAGTATTCCATCTCCGCTCGCTACAGCGAGCTGAGTGAGCCGCGCAACACGCGATAGTCTGCATAATTGTCTGCCCCAAAACACATTCACATTGCCTCAGAGGCACCGCGGTGAAAATGTCTGAATGAATCTGATGGGACGAACCGGCACTGCCGGCATGTCCGGACATGTTCCTTGGCCAACGGCCGGAATGCAGCGGCCTGCGCCGATGTGTACAGGACCGCCATGCGTCAGGCGCGCACGGCGATCCTCCACAGGGCAAGCAATACACGAGCCATGAGACAGCCTCCATATCGCTGGGCGCCGACGTTAAGATCTCGATGTGAGGTCGCGGTCGATGCTATGGTAGCTCCCTGGTTGAGCGCCTATGGTGTAGCGCAAACTACGAGAGGTGTGCCCGAAACACGCGTCACTGAGCGAAGCACGGGCCTGGCTGCAGGCTTTCTTCCTACAACCATCAGCGTCCATGTCAAGCTTTCAGAGACGATGCGGCGTATAAGGTGTTCATAAGCATGCTGGAAACTGACCAGACATCGCAGCCAGCATAGGCGCGAACGCAAACTCCATTGAGACAGTTCGGTCCCGCAATCCCTAGTCATCCAAGTGGCGAAAACTCTGGAATTGGCGAAACCGTGTCCTGCGATTTGGGTACTCTCTTGAAGAGCATATTCCCCCTCAACGGAGCTTAGGCATGTCCGCACTCACCCACCGCAGTCCGCTCCTTGGGCGCCTCAGTATCGCCGTATTTCTTGTTGCAGTCATAGGCGCATGCGAGCGCTCGCAGGTGGACCCCCGTTGGGGATCGCTGATCAGCGCACGGACTCATGGCGTCATTTCGCAGGGCGATATGGTTAGGATCGTGTTCACCCGGGATGTGGCCGGCGAACATCGCATCGGCCGTCCTTTGCGTGGAGTCCTTGATCTTAAACCAATGGTGGAGGGCGCCGTCACCTTCGTTAGCGCGCGGGAACTGGTCTTCTCACCCGCGGCTAATCTGCCGTCGGGCCGCGAATTTGTCGCTACCCTGTCGGGAGAGGCGCTCTTGGGCGTGCCCGAAAACCTTGGCGAATACTGGTTCACCTTCGAGATCATCTCTCAGGACTTCGAGGTGGACGTGGAGGGACTGGACGCGGAGCCTGGAGGCGGCGACGGTCTGGTGCTGAGTGGTACGATTCTGACTGCCGATTTCGCTGAATCCGAGGCAGTGAAAGGGATTCTTACTGCCAAACAAGGCGGAAGGAATCTGGACATCCAGTGGCAGCACGGCGAGGACAGTACAACACATCGCTTCACGGTTGAAGGAGTGGCCCGCAGCGAGGAAGACAATGTTGTGAAACTGCAATGGCACGGGCGTAGCATTGGGGTCTCCTCTCGGGGGAATCGGGACGTGACCGTTCCGGCACGGGACGTGTTTCGTGTCACGAGCGTCCGGGCCAGATCGGATGATCGGCAGTACGCGTTGGTTCGTTTTTCCAATCCGATCGACCCGAACCAGAACCTGGACGGCCTGGTGGGCCTCGGAGACGAGAGATTCACCTTGGAGGCGACAGGCAGTATCCTCCGGATCATACCCCGTGATCGTATCATCGGACTGGTAAGCGTAGTGCTCGAACCTGGAATTCGGGGCGCTGGCGGGCAACGGCTCGAGGAGCGCAGCGAGAGTCCAGTCACTTTTACGGATGTGAAGCCGGGAGTACGCTTCGCTGGTAGTGGGGTGGTCCTCCCGCCGGCCAGCAGACTCACTGTTCCCATCGAAGCGTCCAATGTCCACTCGGTGCAGGTAACGGCTTTTCGGGTGTTCGAAAGCAATATCAGTCAGTTTTTGCAGACCAACGACCTTTCCGGCAATAGTCAACTCCGGCGCACTGGGCGCGCCCTGTGGAGACGAACTTTTGAGCTTCCTGCCGCACCGGACGGTGGGTGGACTCGCTATAGCCTCGACCTGAGTGATATCGCGAACATAAATGCGGAAAGTCTCTTGCGCCTGACGTTGTCGATCAATCGTGGAAATTCCACCTTTGCGTGCACCGAGGAGCAAGACCGAGTTCCAGTCATTGAGGAGCCGCTACCGGCCGATCTGGGCGTTGCCGAGGGTGCGAGCTGGACCTATTGGGAAGGATTCGAGGCGTACTATCAAGGTCCCTACAGCTGGAACGATAGGGACGATCCGTGTACTGACGCCTACTTTCGCTATTCATCGGATGCCAGCGATTCGCGGAATTTCCTGGCATCCAACATCGGCATGACGGTCAAAAAGGATCCCAGCGGGGGCACGCTTGTGGCTACGACGGACCTGCGTACCTCAGAACCGATGCGCGGCGTGCTTGTAACGTTTATGAACTATCAGAACCAGCCGCTGGGGTCAGTTGTCACAGGACCCCACGGGTTGGCCCGAACCACTTTGGAAGCCGAGCCTTTCTACGCTTTGGCCGACATTGGGGAAGACAAGGGCTACCTCAAAATAAACCGCAGCGCGGCTCTGCCGACGAGCCACTTTGATGTGGGAGGCGAAGTCGTTGCAGAGGGACTCAAGGGCAGGATCTATGGTGAGCGTGGTGTCTGGCGCCCGGGGGACGACATCCATCTGACTTTCGCGCTCGATGATGCTCGCAATCCCGTGCCAGCGGACCACCCGGCAACGCTTCGACTGTACAATCCTATGGGCCAAGTTGTGCACACCGTAACGAACACCGATCCCGTCGGGGGCTTCTATGTCTTCCCACTCAGGACGGCGCCAGACGCGCCCACCGGGAACTGGAGTGCGGCCGTTGAAGTCGGCGGAGCACGCTTTTCTTCTCCGGTTAGGGTCGAGACCGTGATGCCCAACCGCCTGAAGGTAGACCTCGATTTAGGTAGCGACGAGCTTCTACAAGGGGGAGTGAGGCGCGAAGCCACGCTCTTTGGGCAGTGGCTCAGCGGGGCCGTTGCGCGGAACCTCCGTGCCGAAGTCGAGGTGGCCTTCCAATCGGCGAACACCACGTTCAGCCGGTTTTCAAACTATACCTTTGACGACCCTGCGCGTGAATACGCCAGCGATCCTTCTATAGTATTCGATGGTTCTTTGGACGATGAAGGGTACGCAGCCTTCATTTCCGACTTGGCGTCCGGCGGCCACTCACCCGGGATGCTGACGGCGGCCTTCGCGACGCGCATCTTCGAGGCGAGCGGCGCATTCAGCACCAACCGGCGCATTCTGCGTTTTTCCCCGTACGACAGGTATATCGGAGTTAGAGTGCCGCCTGGCGACGCGGCGCGGGGCATGCTCCTCACCGACACGCCGCATACCGTCGACATTGTGAGCCTTTCGCCGGGCGGCGATCCTGCCTCGGTCGAATCGATAGACGTCACCCTCTACAAAATCGAATGGCGATGGTGGTGGGACCGCTCTGCCGAATCGCTGGCCAGATTCACCGAGTCAGAGCACACCTCTGTGGTGGCCCAGGGACAGGTCGCTACGACCGACGGGCGCGGGAGCTGGACCTTCCAAGTCGACTACCCGGGCTGGGGCCGTTACCTCCTGCGAGCGTGCGACGCCGAAGAAGGCCACTGCACCGGCAAGACGCTCTACATCGACTGGCCAGGGTGGGCAGGCCGGCCACAGGATCAGTCTGGCTCCGGGGCGAGCATGCTCACCGTGCTCTCGGACAGACCGAGCTACACCGTCGGGGACGTTGCCGAGATTCAGCTACCGGATGCGACCTCCGGCCGGGCGCTTGTGACGCTGGAGACGGGCACACAGATCCTTGACCAGCGGTGGGTGGTGTTCGACGGCGGACGTGTCCGTTTCGAGGTTCCGATCACTCGCAAGATGGCTCCGAATGTCTATGTGAGTGTCAGTCTCATCCAGCCACACTCGGAGCGTGTAAACGATCGGCCCATCCGCCTTTTCGGGGTCATCCCTCTCGAGGTGGAGGATCCGCTGACGGTGCTGCAGCCCGAGATCGGCGTGCCAGAGGAGTGGCGTCCTTCCACGACCGTAACCGTGGGGGTGTCCGAGGCATCGGGACGGCCAATAAACTACACGCTCGCGGTAGTTGACGAAGGACTCTTGAGCCTGACCAATTTCGAGGCCCCGAACCTTCACGACTACTTCTACAGCAAGGAGGCACTCGGGGTCGCCACCTGGGACATTTTTGACGATGTGGCCGGTGCTTACGGCGCGGAGCTGGAGCGGATACTCGCCATTGGCGGTGACGACGCGGCTACCCTGCAAAACGAGCAGCGCAGCCGGTTTCCACCTGTCGTGCGCTTCATGGGGCCATTCACCCTCCGACCCGGTGGTCGCCGTTTGCACGCGGTGGACATCCCGGAATACATCGGTCAGGTGCGAGTGATGGTCGTCGCGGGCCACGAAGGTGCCTACGGCTCGGCATCGGAATCCGTTTTCGTCCGGCAGCCTCTTTCGATGCTCGCCACCGTTCCGCGAGTCGTCGGCCCCGGAGAGGAGATCGCAGTTTCAGTGTCGCTCTTCGCGATGGCGGACGGCATCGACCAGGCCACCGTCACCTTGGATCCGGGCCGACAGTTTGAAGTTGTGGGCAGCAGCAGCGAAGCGGTCCGGTTCAACGGCGCCGAAGAACGCATGGCCCGGCTGTACATCCGTGCCGGCGAGCGGCCCGGCCAAGGCATGCTGCGATTCACTGCGGTGGCCGGAGAGCACTCCTCGCGGTCGGAGAGTGCCTTGAATATTCGAACTCCCAATCCCGTCACTACGCGTCTTTTGACAGCGCAGATCGCACCTGGGGAACGGTGGGAGGCGGACGTGCAGCCACATGGGATTCCCGGGACAAACCTGGCTACGCTCGAAGTGACACCCCGCCCCCCGCTCAATCTCGAGAAACGTCTGGGCTACCTTGAGCGGTACCCGCACGGATGCCTTGAGCAAACAGTTTCGGCGGTCTTTCCGCAGTTGTATTTGCCGTCACTGGTCTACCTGGATCCCGCTGGCCGTTCTCGAATGGAGGAAAGCGTGCGTGACGGCATCGAACGCGTGCGGCGTTTCCAGCTGCCATCGGGCGGCTTTTCCTATTGGCCCGGCGACCATTCAGGAAGAGGTGCACGCAATGGATGGGCCACGAACTACGCAGGTCACTTCCTGATCGAAGCGGAGCGTCTTGGTTTCTACGTCGATCCGTCAGCCACGTCGATCTGGAAGTCGCACCAGCGGCTCCGTGCCCGGTCGTGGAGACGTCTTGGCGACACTCCGGCAATGGAGCAGGCCTACCGGCTGTATACCCTGGCGCTCGCCGGCGCGTACGAGATCGGCGCCATGAATCGCTTGCGGGAGTCTGGACACATCGAAGACGCGGCCCGCTGGCACCTCGCGGCGGCCTACAGTCTGGCCGGGATAGAGGCTACGGCGTCCCGCCTCATTCTGGGAAACGACACGGCGGCTGAGTATCAGGCGGCCGGGTGGAGCATGGGATCTTGGCTGCGGGACAGTGGAATCCTGCTGGACGCTTTGGTCAGACTCGGCCGTGATTCTCAAGCGAGTCGAGTGGCAGAGGACATCTCTGACAAACTCTATTCGGACACTTGGCACAGCACGCACTCCATCGCCTACGCGCTCTTTGCGATGACACGCTTCTTCGGCTTGGGGGGCGCGTCCGAGGAGTTCACATTCGAGCACCGGGTAGGAGCCAACGCGGAGTCAGTCAGATCGTCGTCCCCTGTCTATTCTGAAGAGCTCGCGGGCTTGGCCGAGCAGGGCGGAAGTGTGGAGGTGGTAAACACTTCGGACTCGCCCCTCTTCGTTACTCTGACGAGGCGGGGGTCGCCTGCGGCGGGGGAGGAGACGGCATCGTCGGCCGGGCTGAAATTACAGGTGGAGTACACTGACCGCGATGGCGAGAGCGTAGACGTCTCTCAGGTCCTGCAGGGCACGGACTTGTATGCCAACGTTACCGTCCTCAATGAATCGGGCCGAGACGTAAGCGATCTGGCGCTGAAGTACATGGCACCATCGGGCTGGGAGATCCACAACGAGAGGATGGATTTGGACGAAATCCTGACGGATCAGTGGATTAGCTACCAGGATGTGCGCGACGATCGGGTTCTCACGTACTTCTCGCTCGACGACGGGCATTCGCAAGTCGTACGCCTGCGGTTTAATGCCGCCTATCTTGGCAAGTACTATCTGCCCTCCATTACCGTCGAAGCCATGTACGATGCCTCTATCCATGGGGGTGCCAAGGGGATGTGGGTAGAGGTGGTCGAGGAAGCACGCTGAGAATCGGTGAATCCCATGCAACAGCGGCGATTAGCGGTCTGGTCGTGCGTAGCCGCCGTCCTTATGATGGCTTTGGTGGCTGTTGGAACCCGGCTTCCGGATCCGCTTTTCGACGATCCGCTGTCTTCCGTCCTTGAAGCCCGTGACGGGTCTCTGTTGGGTGCGCGAATCGCGTCGGACGGTCAGTGGCGCTTCGCAGCGCGCGACACGGTTCCTGCGAAGTTCGCGGCCGCCGTTGTCGCATTCGAAGACAAACGCTTTCGCTGGCACCCTGGGTTTGATCCGCTAGCGCTGGGCCGTGCAGCGTGGGTCAACCTCCAGGCCCGCAAGGTAGTTAGCGGCGGCAGTACAATTACGATGCAGGTGATCCGCATGGCGCGCGGCTCCCCGCCCCGCACGTACGCAGAGAAGTTCGTCGAAGTCGCGCTGGCGGTCCGCCTAGAGCTCCGCGCCGACAAAGACGAAGTGCTCGCGCTGTACGCCGCCCATGCACCCTTCGGGGGAAACGTTGTAGGGCTGGAGGCGGCTGCGTGGCGCTATTTCGGCAGGGGACCCGCCGATCTGTCCTGGGCGGAAGCCGCGATGCTTGCTGTCCTCCCGAACAGCCCCGGCGCCGTTCACCCGGGGAGAGGCCGCGCCGCATTGCGTGACAAGCGAGATGTGCTGCTGCGCCGGTTGTGGCAATCGGGCGCGTTCGATCAGGAGGAGCTGGAGGTCGCCCTGCTCGAGCCGCTCCCGGTCGACCCTCGCCCGCTCCCGCAGCATGCTCCTCACCTTCTGCAGACCCTCGCGACGAGAGATGGAGGTACGGGCCGCCGTTATTTGACCACCCTTGATCCATCACTGCAACGGCTGGCTTCCGATGTCGTGGGTCGCCAGGCGCACCCTCTGGCCTCCAGAGGTGTCCAACATTTGGCTGCGCTAGTAGTCGACAACCGCACCTTCGACGTAGTCGCGTACGTTGGCAACAGTAAGTGGGGGGCCGTTGCGGGCACAGGTTATGCAATCGACCTGGTCCACCGCCCCCGCAGTACTGGGAGCATCCTTAAGCCTCTTCTCTTTGCACGGATGCTGGATGCGGGGGAGATCCTGCCCGAAACTCTCGTACCCGACATTCCGTCCCAGTTTGCTGGATATGCGCCCGAGAATTACGACCGGGAATTTCGGGGGGCGGTCCCGGCCAAGACGGCGCTCGCCAGATCGCTGAACGTACCTGCGGTCTGGATGCTGCGTCGCCACGGCGTGGACCGCTTCTACGACTTCTTGCGCAGGATGGGGATGACGACCCTCTACCGTCCTCCCGGTGACTACGGGCTGACCCTTGTGCTCGGTGGAGCGGAAGGCACCCTTTGGGACGTAACGTCAATGTACGCAAACGTGGCCCGGATCGGGGGTACGGCGGGGAGGAGTCCAGCGTTTAGATCACTGCATCCGCGGGTGCTGGTGGACCAGCCGGGGGGTGAGCGCGGGCAGGGAGCGAATCAGCGTTACATAGGCAACGCGAGCGCAACGCTGAGCGTTGGGGCCGCGTGGCTCACCCTGGAAGCCCTCGTAGACGTGGTGCGCCCGGGTGTCGATTCGCAGTGGCGCGTCTTAGGAAACGGACAGCGTGTGGCTTGGAAGACAGGTACGAGCTACGGACACCGCGACGCATGGGCGGTGGGGATCACGCCACAATATACGGTGGGGGTTTGGGCCGGAAACGCAAGTGGGAAGGGTCGGCCCGAGCTGACTGGGATCGGCGCCGCCGCGCCTGTCCTTTTTGACATCATAAGCAGACTGGATAGTGATGGTTGGTTTAGGAGGCCTCAGGTGCACCTTAAGGAGGTCAAGATTTGCCTGGCCGACGGTTACCGTGCAGCGGGGCACTGCGATACCGCGTACGCCCTGGCTCCGCGAGACAGCCACTTCGAGCAACCGAGCCCGCACCACCGAATGGTCCATCTTGATCCGGCCAGCGGCCTTCGCGTGCACGGAAGATGCGAATCCGTACACGCCATGTCCCGCGAGACTTGGTTCGTGCTACCACCCACCCAGGAGGCATACTACCGGCGTTGGAATCAGGCATACCGCACTTTGCCAAGGTATCGCGTCGACTGTGCCGCCACAGCGGTGGAAGCATCGGTTCAGAGTCCTGTCGACTTCGTCTACCCGCTTGCCGGGGCCCGCATCTACATCCCCATGGAGCTCGGAGGGCGCAGGGGGCGAGCCGTCTTTATGGCGGCGCACCGGGACCCTAGTGCTACTCTCCACTGGCATCTCGACAACCGCTATGTGGGCTCGACGAACGTGTTTCATGAGCAGGCGCTGGATGTGAGTCAGGGTCCGCACGTGCTCACGGTGGTGGATGATCGTGGCAACCGGGCGCGGCGCGCCATTGAGGTGCTGTCGAAGGGCTCAGCGTCCAGCCCCGTTTCTTCAGCCAATTGAATCAAGCGCATTGTCCCGGGTTGACTAATTCAGTGCCTAATACCGGGCAACTGTGGCGGTCGTATGAGTAAGTCATGGAACGAACCGTCGGCAGCACCCACGTCAACGTGTTGTTGGGCACACCGTGCGCCTGGTGTCTTCACCAGATCCCCAGTGGTGCTCCAATTCCGATTACTTCGTTTCCCTACTCGGACATGTAGCGCGAGTAGCGTGTGGTCGTAGTTGTGGGCTCCTTGGGGGAATGCACAAATTCTAGTTGGGAATTGGAGATTTGCTGTGGAGGTGGACCCTAGCCTTCACCACTCCTTTCCCATCATATGAACCCCTCACAGCCTGTTTTGGGGAGCACTGAGGCGCCTGCAGACGCCCAGATCAATCCCTCCGGTGAGTCGCGGCGGCTTCTGATGAAGCTCTGCACGCACATACTGCAGCAGTTGACCACCGACTGGCCCATGCCGGCAGCGCGGCAGCAGCCGGCGCCACCGCCCGTAGTGATCAAGCCTTCTGCTGCGGCCCAGGACACAAAGCCGGACTTGGCGCAGTTGAATGAAGCGTGGCAGCTGTTGCATTCGCGCAGTCTGCAAGACGACCCGATCGTTGCGATCTGGCTGCGCGGGCTGTGCCCACGCGGCGTTAGCATCGTTCTTGGGGCGGGTCTGACCATCACGGGCTATCGCCGCATGCTTGGCCTGGTAGCGTGCTACCCTGAAAACGTCTCTGCTCTTACGTCCTTCGTGCAGTCGCTGTCCGATCGTGGTCTTTCGGCCGCCGACGGGCTGCTCTGTGTGCTGCCCAGCAGCACGGGACTGCAATCGGCGGTGCGCCAGGTGTTCGGCCCCAGGGTCGCTATACAGCGCTGTCTCAATACGCTTTTGGATCAAGTCACCTGTGGTCTTCCGGAAGACCTTGTTCCTGTGTATCGCAATCGCCTCCGCCAGGCATGGAACGGGTTCGATGCCCGGGAAGCTGAACGCGCACTCACCCGTATTCACCAGGACTTGACGCGCATCAATCGGTCCGCAGCGAAGGTTCTATGGGAGGGCCTGGAGCAATCTCTGACGATTCAACGCACGGGCATGCTGCTCAAGCTCGACCGGGGGCTGCGCGTGATGCGCTTCATGGATGCCATCAGTCGCAGGTTGCAGGCCCCGGCCAGCGCCGTTTTCCAGCAACGCGAACAGATGGCACTGGCGCTGTTGGAACACGAGGCTCAGCTGCGCCGTGTGGCCCATGCGGCCCATCTGCCACAACTTCGTGAGACTCTCATCAACCTCAACGCCGTATGATGACCCATACCCCTATGCTGGATCAATCACTCATCGAGGACCTTCACGGGCTTGCGCAGAGGAATTTCATCGGCCTGGCCAGCTGCCTTGGATATCTCGATGATCTTCTTACCAAGATGGCCACATGGGTCATGGAAGCCGAAGCCCGCTTCATTTGCGGCGCACGTGGGAAGCACCGTAAGACCGGCTTTCAGCGCTGGGGGACGAATCCGGGTTCCATCCGCGTCGGTTTGGAGCGCATTGCGGTCCGCGTTCCGCGCGTGCGGAATGTACGAACCCGAAAGGAGCGTCCTCTGCAAACGTACCGCCTCTTGCGCAAGCGTGGGCTTATGGACCGGGAAAGCGTGACCAGGGGGTTGCTGTGTGGACTCTCGCGGCGCAATTACAGGCAGGCGGCCCAGGTCTTCACCGATAGTATGGGGTTGAGTGCCAGCAGCATTGGCAACGTCTTCGTTACGCAGACGGCAGCGCTACTGAAGGAATTCGAGACGCGCCGATTCGATCAGCACACCTTTGCGGTGCTCCTGCTTGATGGCAAGTATTTGGCTGACATGCAGATGATCGTAGCGATGGGCATCACGACCGAGGGCGAGAAGGTCGTGCTGGGCTTTGCGGAAAGTCGTACCGAGAACAGTGCGCAGGTGCAGTCGCTGTTGCAGGATTTGTTGCGTCGGGGCTTCACCCATACCGACAAGCTGTTGGTACAGGTGGACGGCAGCCGCGGGCTTCGCAAGGGGATCAGTGCGGTGTTTGGGGATGCGGTCGTATTCCAGCGCTGCCAATGGCACAAGCGTACCAATGTGACGCGTCACATCAAGAGCGAGCCAGCGGCCACGCAAATGAAGCGTCGGCTTCAGGCGGCATGGGAACTGCCCACGTACAAGGAGGCACGGGCGGCGCTTGTGTCGCTGCATGAAACGCTGCAGCGATCGTGTCCGAAGGCCGCGCGCAGTCTGGAGGAGGGTTTGGAGGATACGCTGACGCTTCACCGGTTGGGGGTGCGGAACCAGGCTGTCAGAGACAGTCTGAAGACGACGAACATCATCGAGAACCTCAACAGCATTATAGCGAACCGATCACGGAACGTGAAGCGCTGGGGATCATCGGGGATGCGTCAGCGCTGGTGCGGAGCGATATTCATGCAGTACGAGTCGAATCTGAAGCCGATACGCCGGGAGGACATGAAGGAGCTGACCCAGGCGTTGACCACCTCCGGGGGTCGAGGGGTTAGTGGGGATTCGGTCTGCCGGCCCCAAAGGACTGCAAAGGCAACACCTGGCGCTCAATGCCCCCGCGCAGTAGTGCGCTGCTGACGCTGGCATAAGCAAAACCCGCAGCTGTCCGGACGCTCTGAGGCGCTGCACCCTGCCAAGATCGCCGCTTACGCGTGCAATCAGAGGATTCCTGCGGGATTTCGTGCCCGAGAAGTCACTCCACGAGCCTGCCTACGCCCGAAACTCCGCGTGTGAGCACGCATTTGGGCCAATTTGGGCATGCACCGGCCCATTTGCACCCACACACTCGGCCCGAAGCGCCACCTATTGCCGAAAGATATCTACTTTGAGGGCCCATCTCGGCAGAAATCGCCGAAACCCAACTCAAAATTGTGCAATCCCCTCCTTGGCGGACGGGAGAAGAAGAGCATTGGCACGAACCACCACCGCACCGCTGCCTTCTCTAAGCTTCCTGGGAGTTTCCACTGTCAACTCTTTTTTGGTCTCAAAAGACTCCGGTACGTCCTTGAAATTGGTTTCAAGGTCAACACGAGGCGGTGCGGCCATCACCGTCGTAGTTCTGATTGAACTCCGGCATCGGCGGCTGTTGCGGAATCGCATCGATCACATAACAGATGGCATCCCTATCCATCCACTGCCGTGAATTGGACGGGAGCAGCTCCCATAGGCTGCTCGTGTACGGGCCAATGCGAACAGATATCAATCCCGGATTGTGCTATCCAGTAACGCCTCGCTTGTCCATTCGCTACAGGTATGTTTCGCCAACATGGCTATCTTCTACGAGACAGAGTCTATAAGCTGCCATTTAGTTCACGCATTCCCCAATGACGATTCGGTTAAGCAGTCTATGTCCTTCATGCATGCGACTCAGGCCTCTCCGCATTAGGGTTGCCGGGCCCAATGCCTCCCGGGTAGCTTCTGTCGGATGGGTGATGGCCATTACGCTCCTGATTTGCGGCGCAGATGCCTACGGGATGACCTGCAGCATCGAGGGAGGGAGCCAGGATATACCAGGTATTGAAGTCGTGGAGTTCATGCGTCTAGGCGAAGAAGCGAACGGGGATTCGATCCTATTCGGCTCAATCGCTGCAGTTGCTGTAAACGGTGCTGGCCGCGTCTTCGTTGGAGAGCGCCAGGATCCGAAGGTCTATGTGTTCTCCGAAGACGGCAGGCTCCTGACGACCCTGGGGAGCAGGGGAGACGCTCCGGGCGAGTATAGTGCCATATCAAACATTCATTCCGGCCCGGCCGATTCCCTATTCGTGTATGACAGTTGGGACTTGGACCTTACAGTATATGAGCCGCAGCAGTACAGATTCGCTTATACCTTGTCCATCCAGCGTGGTGGCCCGGGTAGCGCGCAGGAGCTTCTAGGCTTTACGTCGGAGTCACTCGTCTTTCGCTATGGTCGGTCTACAGGACAGGGCACAGAAAACCAGAGACGATTCTCCGATGTTCGGCTTGTGGACTGGAACGGTGACATCATTTCCGAAACTCTGCTGACTGTTGAGCAAGGAGAAGACTTTGTTACTGTCACGCCCGAATTCCGGCGTAACGAGGCGCTTCCATTCGGGCGCAGTTCCACCATTCGCATGAGCGCGCAACATGCGCTGTATTCTGGCTGGAATGATGCCATCGACATCAAGGTTCGCAGTCTGGATGGGGCAGCCCTCCGCGAGTTTGCATACCCACAGCGGCCTCGGAGCGTAACCCCTGCGGATCGACGCGCAGCCCTTGCGCGTGGCTCCGACGAGATGCGGGCGAGGCTCGCAGCAAGTGACCTGTACGAAACTTGGCCTGTTTACGAGACTTTTGTCGTAGATGACAGAGGAGCCGTTTGGCTTAGGCTCGTCGAGGATGATGATGACGAATGGACAAGTTGGCTTGTTATCGATTCAAATGGTCGAGCTACGGGAACGGCCGTCCTGCCGGCAACCTTCGACCTGAGCGTGGTGCAATCTGGCCGCATCTACGGCAGCGATCGCAATGATTCAGATGATCCAATCGTGGTAGGCTACGAAATCCTGGACTAGCCTGAGCGGCCACCAAGTCAGGGATCCCATCAGCAAACTGCAACTGTTGTGCGTCTCTTACCGATCCACGTCAATTGGGGTGCAATTCAACTATTTCCAATTCGAATTCCTCCTTCAGCGAATGCATTCGCACATTGGTAATGCCAATTTGTGAACGGCTTTCGATACCGTTGAACTCTGCAATTCGGTGCATTTGGCTTACTTCCTGCGTAGAAAACCCACCGCTCTCCCTGAACATCCGCTGTCAGATCACAGAATAAAGGGACATAGTCCTTGCCTCCAAAGAACACAACGGGATCTGTGACACTAGACGGCAACATGCAAAAGTCGTGAAAGTCTTGCCTGACATTCCTGCGTTTGTATGGCTCCACGGACTTTGCACTGCTGAATGTGATATCGTAGTTCGGTGTCAGGAAGCTGGCAGCGATTAGCCCCCATCCTGCAGAGAGAATATAGAGGCGGTCCAAGCCAAAGCGCATTGCCAGCGTCCGATAGGCCCGATTCGTATAAAGCTGCCACGCCGGAAGGAGTCCATGCGGGTTACTACCTGGGTCTTGGTTGTATTCACGCAAAATAATGCGCCAGGAAACACCTGAGGTACCCGAAGAATCGTCCGGTCGGGCATATAGGCGGCCGTCTCCGGCCGGAGCAGATTCCAGGCTGGCGACGAACCACACTCTACGGCCATCACGCCCGCAGAGATGTCCCGCATAGGGGCTCTTCGTCGCGGCGCATTGAATAACAACGACCATTTTTCTATTGCGCCTGACTCACCAGGACCTCCAGTGTGTCTAGGAATGTCGGATCGTAGTCTTCATCCACATGGTTGGAATTCCACAAACCTGAGGTACGCACCTTCTCCCGGTTGCAGTATCTGCCCAGCCATGCGGAAGAGGGCGGATCGATAGGTTCCGTGCCACAATTGCTAAGAAGCGCAATGGCGTTGCGCTCAACTAGCCCACGGTTGCTGTCGGGTCCCGGTTCATCAGCAACAGAGAGCCAAAGAAACGGCATGTCCCGGATCACCGTGCTTACGTGCTGCTCCAAAGGCAACTCGGCTTCGCGGATCTCGCGGGGTGCGCTACTGGGGAATTCCTCCCATGTCTGTGAATCCAATGAATCCCTTGAAATTAGTGCTGCCCCCACTATCCGCCGGAATATCGAGCCCCGGTGATTGCCTCCCCCGGAAATCATCGGCCCCCTGTGCTGTCGGAGGCGTTTCCAGAGTGTGCTAAGTGCTTCTGATTTTAGGGCATGGGTCCCGACCCGGACAACACGCAGGCCCTCACCGGAGTCGGTGCGGAATTCGCCGTGTTCCATAAAAAAATAGACGCCGCGGCGCGGCCAAGTCAGATGTCCAGTGCAAGCCGACAGTTGTCGCGGTCCTCCCAAGCGCTCTTCAAGTGCGTTCAGCAAGGAGTAGAACTGTTTCAGGTGGTCAGGCCGTGACATCGCTATTCGACGGGTCCGCGACAGCTCGCTATGGATGCAGAATACTACAACTAAAATACAGTGGATTTCACTGCCGTGCGCGACGAGATTAGTCTCAGCCACAGCCGAATCACCTGAACAGACAATTCACACTGCCTTCGCTTCACCTTGGAAGCTAGCGCGCTTTGCGGCACTCAAACCAGAAACTTTGAGCTAATCCGCGTCTCCGCGCCATGTCACCGCGATTTGCGTAGAGGAATTGTGATCGGCTAGAATGGTTATCACGGACGGTACATGAGTTCGTGCCGGATGAGGTATACCCCATCGCTGGACATGATTTTCCTCATTACAAATGAATTCTATTTCCTGATTGTCGGGTAATATTGGTACTTGGCTGTCTCGATGGGGACAACGTCTGAACAAGAAAGGCGAAAGCCCCCTGCCAGATGCTAATGACGTATCCAGCATTGCTCCCTTAACACCGAAACAATTGTGCAACGTACTCCAAAGGCGCTATTGGTCAACGCAACGAATGCAGCTTGTTGCCACCAGGGTGCTTACTCGTCGACCGAAACGGTGACTTCGGTCACGTCACTCTCCTGGTATCCGTAGCGGATTGCTTTGGCCTCGATGGTGGTCGTGGCCGTTACCACAATCGGCTCATGGTATAGTAGCCACCGATATCCGGTAGTGTAAGCGATTGACGCCCCTTGCGTAGGGCTGTACATCTCTATCTCTACAGGCGCGTCAAATGCCCCGCCACTTGCGGCAGGGTCCAGCCCGGAAGGGACAAGCGCAGTGCTCATCGTGGCACGTGGAAGGATGGCCACAGGCTGGGTCTTCGGCTGCATGCCATCAGGCCACATTGCCTGCACCATTTCCAGCTCTGACATGTAGCCCTTGTCTCCGACCTTCGTCATCCACGAGTCCAATTCTTGCTGGAGACGCGCAAGTGTTGCTTGGTGCGCCGGATCGTACGCGAGATTGTTTACCTCATACGGGTCTCGCTCGGTATCGTAGAGCTCGTGAACCGGGCGCTTCGTTCGCAACCATAGCTGCTGCACATCATCCAGCGCGCCCTCACGATTCAGCCGAAAAAGCTCCTGCATCGTGGGCATCACGTTAGCGTATGCCATCCACAGCACGTATGGCTTCTCTGGGCGGTAGTTGCGGATGTATTTGAAGCGCGCATCCCTCACCGCGCGCACCATGTCATACTGCTCGTCAAAGCGGTCGCGCGCCGCGTAGACATACTCATGGCCCGCCTTGTTGCCCGCGAACCTTCCCAGCAGCGCACGACCCTGCATGTGCATGGGCGGCTCTACGCCTGCCAACGAGAGCACTGTGGGAGCCAAGTCGAGAAAGCTGACAAGCTGGTCATCTACGCCAGGGGCCTGTCCCGGCACGTGGATAATCATCGGTACGTGAAGGCCGGAGTCGTACACCCAACGCTTGTGGCGCGGAAGGCCGTCGCCATGGTCGCTCCAGAAAAACACCACGGTGTTTTCGAGCAGGCCATCTTCTTCCAGCTGCCGCAAGATTTCGCCGGCCTGTGCGTCCATCCTGCTGATGTTGTCGTACTGCTGCGCAAGGTCGCGGCGCACTATGGGCGTGTCCGGGTAGTACGGAGGCACCGTGACGGCAGCGGGATCGGTGACCAAGGGTGCCGGCGCAGGATGTGCCATGGCCTCCGGCAGGCCCATCGCACGAAATGCCGCCTGCGGATCCGGCCAGACTCGACTCTCGTGCGTAGTCATGATATTAAACACCGCAAAAAAGGGTTGGTCTTGCTCCGGGCGATTGCGCCAGTGCGCTGTACTGCTGGACTCATCCCACGCCGTCACAGGCGTCTCGAATTGGTAGTCCTCCTTGCCGTTGTTCGAGGTATAGTATCCTGCCGCGCGGAGATACTCCGTAAACGTTTTTACATAGTGCGGCGGTACCACCGAATAAGGCGTGGGCTCGGGCGCAAAGGGTGCTCCCGACAGTGTTCGCATGTGCTGGGCGCCAAGAGATACCTGGTGCATCCCAGTGATGATCGCGGCGCGGCTGGGCGAACATACCCCGGCAGTAGTAAACACGCGCGTATAGCGTGTGCCCTTGGTGGCAAGCAAATCGAGGTTGGGCGTTTGTGCCACCCTGTCGCCGTAAGAACCCAAGCGAGGCCCCATGTCCTCCGCTGAAATCCATACGATATTCGGGCGGTCGAGTACAGGCGGTTGCTCAATCGAAACACCGGGGTCTGGTGCCGCGCAGCTAGTGGCGGCGAAGAGAAATACTGGCCAGAGTCTCATTCTGCGTCTTCGGATTCCTCTTCTTCTGTGGCTACCGGTTCAAGGCTGAGCCCGGTATTGATGTAAAGGCTCGGCGCTGCCGCCTGAAGCCTGGCGACACCTTCGTCGGTGACTTGAGTCTGCCACAGGTACAGCGACCGGAGGGAAGGCAGGCCGGCAAGTGCAACCAGGCCGGTGTCGCTGACGCTGGTTCCATACAGGTTCAGATACTCCAAAAACTCCAAGCCCTCGAGGTTTGAAAGCCCGGCATCTGTAACCGCCGTTTGCTGCAGGTACAGACGCGTGAGGTGCGGAAGCTCCTGGACTACATCCAGAATCGCGTCGTCCACCGCAGTGCGACCCAGGTCCAGCCATGCCACACTACGTGAAAGCGGGCGAAGCCCCTGTGCAAATTCTGCCGTATTGCAGGCATCAAGATTCGTGCAGCGTACCTGCAGGTAGGGCACATCTTCGGCGAGGGCCGTGACGGATACGCCCAATTCCTCAAGCGCAGCGATGTCATTGGAATCCGGCGGCGCAGTGTCGAGAGCGAAGATGCCGGTCTTGATCTCATCCAGACCATACCCGTCCAGGATGGTCTGGACCACTGGCGTCACTTCCGCATCTGCCAGCATCACCTCAAGCGAAGCGCCCGCGTCAATCCACCATCGCACAAGCTCGGCCTCCGCTACTGTGAGCTGCGGGCTACCTTCCGGCGGCATGTGGTCGTCGGCGTTCAGTGGTAGCCACACGCGGTGGATCAGCTCGCTCTCTTCGGCGCGTCCCTCAATGACGACAGGGCCGTCGTCGCCACCAGCCAACAGGGACTCCGGCGTGTCCAAAGCAAGTCCGCCCCGCGCTCGATCTTCCCGATGGCAGCTTACGCACTTTTCCTGAAGCACGGGTGCAATCAGGGCATCAAAGGTGGTGGTCTTGGCTGGATCCTCAAGTTGCAGCTTTCCAATGTCTTCTTTCTTCGGAAGGCCCGCTATCGATCGCAATCCATTCGGCATGTACCGCGTGAGGAACCCGTCGCCGTGGGTAAGCTGGCCGCCCAGGTGTCCCGCGAGCGCCACAAAGAGCACCAGGGCCGCGACAGAACCAATGTATCCGCGGCTTTCGGCAATGGTGGACGGCCGCATGGCGACATCAGGCCACGACTTCAACGCAAAAGCCGCACTGGCTGAGATCGCTATCAGCACGCCCAGCCGCTTGTGCCAGGCCAGCGTACCCGGGTCATATCCCCCTCCCTGCGCAAGGTACAGTCCTACCACGGCGGCCAGGATAGCGGCCCAGGCTCCGGCAAAAAGCAGGGTCAAAACCGACTGCTGCAGCTTGCTCCAGCGTCGCGAAAGGAGTTCCAACAGTATCCCTAAAAAGAGGATTCCGATTGGCAGGTGGACTACCAGCGGGTGAAACCGTCCCAGGAACAACGAAAAGTCCGTGGGGCGCCCGCCGCCGGGCACCAGCAGGAGCATCAGAAACAGGAACGCGAGTCCTGCGGCAAGGCTGATTAGCGCCTTCTTTGTCATAGTATCAGGCAAGCACTTGGTGCACGACTTCGCCGTGCACATCCGTCAAACGAAAGTCACGGCCCTGAAACGCATAGGTGAGCCGCCGATGATCAAATCCCAGCAGATGCAGGATGGTGGCCTGCAGGTCGTGTATATGCACGCGCCCGCTCACGCCGCTATAGCCGATGGGATCGGTCTTGCCGTGCGTGATGCCGCCCCTGACCCCGCCACCGGCCATCCACATCGTATAAGCATCACTGTGATGATCCCGCCCTACGAACGGGTTGTCACTGCCGCTTCGGTTTTCCAGCATCGGCGTGCGCCCAAATTCTCCGCCCCAGACTATGAGCGTGTCGTCAAGCAGCCCGCGTTGCTCAAGGTCTAAAATGAGCGCGGCCACTGGGCGGTCCGTTTCCTTGCAGCGTTTCAGGAAGCCATCGTTGAGTGCCTCGCTCGCACCAGCACCGTGTGAGTCCCAGCCCCAGTGGAAGAGCTGAATAAACCGCACTCCGCGCTCCACAAGGCGGCGGGCCAGCAGGCAGTTGTTGCTGAAGGCGGTTTCGCCCGGCCGGGTTCCGTACATCTGGTGGATATAGTCCGGCTCCTGCCCGATGTCCATGGCTTCAGGTACGGAAGTCTGCATGCGAAATGCCATCTCGTATTGGGCGATACGCGTCAGGATTTCGGGATCGCCGACCTCCTGATGCTGTTGCGCATTGATGCGGTTTATCGCCTGAATCGAGGCCTTGCGCAGGTTGCGCGGCATGCCTGCGGGGTCATTCAAGAACAACACCGGATCGCCTTCGGACCGGCACTGTACGCCCTGGTATACCGTGGGCAGGAAGCCACTACCGTACACGCTGGCGCCTGCATCCGGTGCGGCGCCTCCGGAAAGCAGTACGACGAATGCGGGCAGGTTTTCGTTTTCGGTGCCGAGCCCGTACGTGGCCCAGGCGCCCATGCTGGGCCGCCCGAGGCGCGGGCTGCCGGTATGCACCAAGAGCTGCGCCGGCGCATGGTTGAATTCGTCGGTATGCATGGCCTTCAAGAAGGCCACATGGTCCACTACTTGCGCCAAGTGCGGCAGGTGATTGGATACCCACGCGCCGGATTCGCCATGCTGCCCGAACGTGGCCTGCGGGCCAAGCATCTTGGGTACGCCACGGATGAATGCAAAGCGTTTACCTTCGAGCAGCGAGTCGGGGCACAGTTCCCCGTCAAGGCGGACAAGATCCGGTTTGTAGTCAAAGAGTTCCAATGACGAGGGTCCGCCCGCCATATGCAGGAAGATGACACGCGTGGCGCGGGGCGCGAAGTGGGGCAGCTTGGGTGCCAATGGATCTCCTAGCGCGGGCTTTACGCCCATGGACGCCAGCGCGATAGCGCCCAGGCCCGTGCCAGCGGTACGCAAAAAATGGCGCCGCGTCACATGCCCAAGGTGGGCGTGCCGGGCTTCCTGGAATACATTCATTCCTTCATTATAAAGCTGTCGAGGTTCAAAATCGCGCTGGCGGCGACAGCCAAGGCCGCTTGCTCTGCTGCGCCGCCCATCGCCTGTGCATCCTCTGGACTGGCCTCATAGTGGGCCAGCGCTTCTTCATAGAGCGTAGCCAGTTCTTCAAGCGCAGCCGCCTGCGGCTCTCGCCCGAGCGCTAGCGCATACCCCGCTGCAAGTTGGCCACGCGAATCGTTTCCGCGCTGAGCCATACGCCGTGCCAGGGCCTGCGCGGCTTCTACATAAGCCGGATCGTTGAGCACAACCAGAGCCTGCAGTGGCGTGTTTGTTCGAAGTCGTCTGGAGAGGCAGAATTCACGTGACGGGCTGTCGAATGTAATCATGGACGGATACGGAATCGTGCGTCGCCAGTACGTATACAGCGCACGCCGATAGCGGTCTTCGCCTTCGCTAGTGAGCCATCGCCTGCCGTCGTACGGGTTTTTCCACAAGCCCTCCGGCTGTGGTGGCATCACCGGCGGACCGTGCATGGTAGTGCTCAGTAGACCGCTGACTAGCAGCGCCTGGTCGCGAATCTGTTCTGCGGTGAGTCGAAACCGCGGTCCCCGTGCCAGGAGTCGGTTGTATGGATCGGCCGCCTGCATTTCGGGCGTTATGTGTGAGGACTGCTGGTAAGTCGCGGAGGTGACCAGCATGCGCAGAAGGCGCTTCGTGCTCCAGGCATAGTCTTCCTGGAAGGTCACCGCGAGGTGGTCCAAAAGCAATGGATGCGACGGTGCATCGCCTTGCGTGCCAAAGTCCTCCAGTGATGCCACGATGCCAGAGCCAAAAAGCTGCTCCCAGAAGCGATTCACTGTGACGCGTGCGGTAAGGGGGTTCTCGGTGCTGACGAGCCACTCGGCCATGCCCAGCCGGTTGCGGGGAGCATCTTCCTTCACTGGCGGCAGTGCCAGGGGCGTGCCTGCGGTAACCTCTTCCCCTCGGGCGAGGAAGCTGCCGCGCTCAAAGACATGCGTCAGGCGCTGCTGCCGGAATGGCAATTCGCGCATAATCGGTGTCTGCAGTGGGCCGAGATCGCTGATGGCCCTTCGGACCGCGCTCCGACGCTTGCGCAGCGCGCCTAGGCGCTCATCAGGACTGATTCCGGCATAGACCGACGCAATCAGCGTTTGCTGAGCTGCGTCTCGATCGGCCTCTGGCGTTAAGGCAACGCGCCGAACTTCGTTCTGCAACATGTTGCGCACCTGGCCAATTACCTCAGGCCTATCCAGCTGCGACTCCCATTCACGACGGGCTTGTGCGATAGAGTCTTCGACCGCCAGGCGCAGGATGTCCTGCTCAATCTGCTCCCACTCCGCAAACAATGCGGCGCCCTCTGCTGCAGCATCTTCGGCAAACAGAGGCAGGGTAGGGTACTCGTCGTCGTAGTCCCGATCGACTGTGTTGTTGAAGTAGGCGAAGAATTGGTAGTACTCTTTGTGTCGGAAGGGATCATATGGGTGGCCATGGCACTGCACGCACCCAAACGAGGTGCCTTGCCACACTTCCCACGTCGTGTTAACGCGGTCCACGACTGCGGCCACACGAAACTCCTCATCATCGGTGCCGCCCTCCGTGTTGGTCATCGTATTCCGGTTGAAAGCCGTGGCGATGAGCTGGTCTTCCGTGGGCTCAGGCAGGAGGTCTCCAGCCAGCTGGTCGACAGTAAACTGGTCGAAGGGCATATCCGTGTTAAACGCGTCTATGACCCAGTCCCTGTATCTCCATATGGTACGGCCGATATCCTTCTCGTAGCCTTTGGAGTCGGCATAGCGCGCCAAATCTAGCCACATCGCTGCCCATCGCTCGCCGTAGTGGGGGGACGCAAGCAGTTGGTCCACATAGGCTTCATAGGTGGTATCGCCTTCGCAGACAGCCGCGACGTCATCAGGCGTAGGTGCCAGTCCCGTAAGGTCCAGCGTCACGCGGCGCACCAGGGTCGGGCATTCCGCCTGCGGCGAAGGGACAAAGCCTTCCGCCTCCAGCCGTGCCAGGATGTAGCGATCCAGGTCATGCAGTGGCCAGTCGCTTTGCTGCACGGGCGGTAGCTTGGGCCTTTCCGGGGCGACATACGCCCAGTGGGCATCCCAGGGCGCACCTTCCTTGATCCACTGACGCAGTTGGCGAATTTCCTCCCCGTTCAGCGCTTCTCCTTCTTGCGGCATGCGCTGCTCCGGGTCGGCGTGGCTTACCCGGCGTATGAGCTCGCTTTCCGACGGCCTGCCAGGCACTACCGCATGCAGTCCAGACTCGGCCTCTGCCATCGCTTCCGAGCGAAACAGCAGGTTGAGGTCACCTTGGCGGCGAATCCCGCCATGGCAGGCCACACAGCGTTCGTTAAGGATCGGGCGAATGTCCGCGTTAAAGTCCACCTCGGGGCTTTGCGCGCAGCCCGTGCCGAGACCTGCAACCAGTAGGAGTATCAGAAAAGGACGATACATGCGCAATTCCAACCGTTACGCTAGCAGCGAGTTCACAAGATTGCCGTGCACATCCGTCAGGCGATATCGGCGTCCTTGGTGCTTAAAGGTGAGCTTTTCATGGTTAATGCCCAAGACATGTAGCAGCGTGGCCTGCAGGTCATGCACGTGGACGGGATCGCTCACGATGTTGTACCCGAAGTCATCAGTTTGGCCGTAGCTCAGCCCTGCTTTGATGCCGCCGCCGGCCATCCACAGCGTGAAGCTGCGCGGGTGATGATCGCGCCCGTAGTCCTCGGATGTCAGGCGACCCTGACAGTAGTTGGTGCGCCCGAATTCTCCGCCCCAGACGACGAGCGTGTCTTCAAGCATGCCTCGCTGCTTGAGGTCAAGCACCAGCGCGGCGGAAGGTTGGTCGGTCTCTTTGCACTGCTGCCGGATGCCCACCGGCAGTCCACCATGGTGATCCCATCCTTGGTGGAACAGCTGAATGAAGCGCACCCCGCGCTCTGCGAGGCGCCGGGCCAAGAGGCAGTTCGCGGCAAAGGTCCCCGGCTCTCTCGCGTCATTCCCGTAGAGGTCAAAAATATGGTCCGGCTCATTGGTGAGGTCCATCACTTCCGGTACCGAAGTCTGCATCCGATATGCCATCTCGTACTGGGCGATGCGTGACTCGATTTCCTGAAAGGCAGGCTCCTGCACTTTAAGCTCATGGAGCTCACGTAGCCTGCTGAGCATCATGCGGCGGCTCTGGTCCGATACCCCGGCGGGGTTGTTCAGGTACAGCACGGGATCTCTGCCAGATCTGAACTGCACACCCTGGTGCAGCGACGGAAGAAAGCCGTTGCCCCACAGTCGGGCATAGAGGGGCTGGCCAGACTTGTCTTTTGTGATGAGGACGCAGAAGGCTGGGAGGTTGTCATTTTCGGTGCCGAGGCCGTAGCTGAGCCAGGACCCCATAGACGGGCGCCCGGCGATCTGCGATCCTGTCAGGAAAAACGTGATCGCGGGGTCGTGGTTGATTGCCTCGGTGTGCATCGACTTGATGAAGCACAGCTCATCTGCGATGCGGGCAGTGTGTGGCATGAGTTCGCTCACCCATGCTCCACTGTCGCCCTGTTGCGCGAACTCGAAGTGCGACCTTGCCAGCGGCAACGAATTCTGGAAACCGGTCATCCCGGTCAGCCTTTGGCCTTTACGCACGGAGTCCGGCAGCTCCTGGCCATGCATCTGGTTTACTAGGGGCTTGTAGTCAAATAGCTCAAACTGCGAGGGACCGCCACTCTGAAAGAGGTAGATGATGCGCTTGGCACGGGACGCGGGGCCGGGGGCAGGCGCCATCGCAACCATCGAAGAGAGGGCTACACCACCCAAGCCGAGCCCCAGCCTCCCCAAAAATTCCCTTCTGGAGGTGATTGACCTATAGTTGTGACACTCGTGCATCAGTACTTGATTACTGCTTCGTCGTAAGATAGGAGTGCGCTGGAAAGCATTGTGAAGGCGGCCAAGCTCGAATGCTCCAGGCGCGGGTCCCAATCGGAGTCGCCCGTCGCCAAGAGCTGCTGCGCGGCAGTCCCGTTGGCTGCAAAATGCGCGTGCTGTTCCTCGTAGAGAGTCTTGAGCACTTGCAATTCCTGCGAATCAGGCTGCCGGCTCATCACCAGGCGGAATGCACGCGTGATCTGGCCCTGCAGCGAAGGTGCGGCCAAGGCACGCTGTGCGATGTGGCGCGCGGCCTCTATGTATTGGGGGTCGTTAAGCAGCACCAGTGCCTGCATGGGGGTGGTAGTACGCTGGCGCCGCATAACACACTGGGCCCGCGTAGGCATATCAAACGTGATCAGCGAAGGGGGCGGCGAGGTGCGCTTGAAGAAGGTATAGAGGCTCCGGCGGTACAGGTCGCTGCCGGTTCCGGTCTGATAGCGAAGACCCGACTTTTCTTCCCAGAGTCCCTCTGGCTGGTAGGGCTTCACGCTCGGGCCGCCCACGGTGCGGTCCAGTAGCCCGCCAGCGGCCAGCGCATGGTCACGAATCATCTCGGCCGACAGGCGTAGCCGTGGCCCTCGCGCAAGCAGCGTGTTTGTTGGGTCGCGCTCCAAGACCGCACGACTGGCTCCGGAGTCCTGCCGGTAGGTGCTGGAAGTCACGATGTGCCGGTGAAGGTCCTTCATGACCCACCCGCTCTGCATGAACGTGGTGGCCAAATAGTCAAGCAGCAGGGGATGTGATGGGAGGGAGCCCTGATTGCCAAAATCTTCCGGCGTTGCCACGAGGCCCCTGCCAAAATACCGCTGCCAGAATCGGTTGACCGCTACGCGCGCCGTGAGCGGATTTTGTGGGCTGAAAAGCCACTGCGCCAGCCCATAGCGGTTCCTGGGCAAACCATCTTGCCAGGGAAGGATGGCCTCTGGGGGACCGGGCTGAACTGCTTCACCTTTTGCATCATACTGTCCACGCCTGAGGACATGCGCGTGGCGATCCATGCCCATCTCACGCATAACCATGATTTGGGGTGCGTCCGCCATTGCTTTGTTGAGCTGCGATCGAGCGGACTTCAGCGCCTGCTGTGTGCGTTGATATTCAGGGGCATGGCGCGCCAGAAAGTACTCCCGCAGGGATTCCTCGTCAGCAGCAGCAGCGTCACCGGCCAGGCGACTGATGTCCGGGGCGGTGAGCTCACTGTCGAATATGCGCAACGCGTCGATGGCGCCATCTTTGAAGCCTGTGTCCCGAAACCGGTACGCCACCGTCACGGGGACCGGCAGGTTTTCGTACAGGATAGGCGCGTACAGGTTGTCACGCACCACGGCTGAACCTATGCGCTCCCCGTTCAAATAGAGGCGCAGGCCGGCCGCTTTACTGGAGCCATCGTAGGTCATCGCAACATGCACCCACTCCATGGCTGGCACGGGGTCGTCTGCTACGATGCGAATGGCGTTTTCAGGCCACATGTGAGCAAGCTGCGCGACCAGTCGGCCCTCCAGTAGAGTCAGCTCATAGCCACGGCTACCGGCATCAAGGGCGGCCTGCGTGCGGTGCACCAGGACACATGTGGCATTCTCTTCGGCAGCCTTGATCCAGAAGCTCAGAGTGAAGGGATCGCTGCGGGCAAAGAGGCCGACGTTTTCAATGTTTATGCCGCTTTCCCCATCGAATGACAGCGCCTGCCCGAAGCGCCCTTCAACGACGGTAGGCTCAAAGACCGTTTTGCCTGCCGGTCCGTGGAGCGCCGGGGTCGTCTCGTCACGGAGCTCATCAAAGTCGTAGGCAAGCGTGGCTGCCGGTACGGGATCCAGCGGTGCGCCGCGTGATAGCCATTCCTCAAAGGCAGGCTGAAAAGCTTGAGCCGCGTTTCGGACCAAGGTCTCATGTGCGGCAACCTCAGTCGCCAGGGCGCTGATCTGCGCATCGGTTTCATCATCCGGCAACAGGAGCGCAGGAACCGGCACGGCTTGCGTGAAGTGCGAAGTCTGCCCGGACTCGTCAACGTTGTTGAAGAAGCTGAACAAGCTGTAATAGTCCCTTTGCGATATAGGATCGTACTTGTGGTCGTGGCAGCGGGCGCACTCCATGGTAAGTCCCAGGAAGGCGGTGCCAACGGTGTTGGTTCGGTCCGCTACGTATTCGGTACGGAATTCCTCTTCAATGCTGCCGCCCTCATTTGTCTGCCGGTGGTTGCGGTTGAAGGCGGTTGCCAGCTGCTGATCGCGCGCAGCATTCGGCAAGAGGTCCCCTGCCAGCTGTCAGGTGCTAAATTCGTCAAACGGCATGTTGGAGTTCAGCGCATTTATAACCCAGTCGCGCCATGGCCACATGCGCCGCTCACGGTCGTTTTGGTAGCCGTGCGTGTCGGCGTACCGGGCGATGTCCAGCCATTCCGCGGCCATATGTTCGCCATAGGCTTCAGACGCGAGGAGGCGGTCTATCACGCGCTCATAAGCGCCTGGGCCGGTATCTGCCAGAAAGGCATCAATTTCCTCGAGCGTAGGCGGCAGTCCCGTCAGGTCCAAGTTCACGCGACGGATCAGGGTTTCTTTGCCAGCCTGTGGGCTTGGCGTGAGGCCTTCGTGATCCAGACGAGCCATAACAAAGTGATCAATTCCGTTCTTCGGCCACGCATCATTGTCCACTGTGGGCAGCGGCGGCTCTTCTGGAGTGATGAATGCCCAGTGCGGCTTCCATTGGGCACCTTGCTCAATCCAGCGGCCGAGCAGGGCTACCTCATGGGGCGCAAGCGAAAGGTTTGATTCCGCCGGTGGCATGCGCTCATCCGGATTGTCGGCCGAGATGCGGCGATAGAGCTTACTCTTGCGAAGGCTGCCCTCCACGATGGCGCGGCCGCCGGACTCCAGCACCTCTTCTTTGGCGCCGGACTCCTGGTGGAGCTCCAGGCTGGCCTGGCGAGCATTTTCGTCGGGGCCATGGCACGCGTAACACCGATCCGACAGGATGGGCTTGACGTGAAAGTTGTAGTCTACGACATCGGGCAAATCCTGCATTGCTTGCCCGGGTGCACGGCATCCCTGCGTCAGGACGCAGGCTGCTACCAGCAGGTATGTGGTTGCCTTCAGCACCCTCTACGCGAGAAGGTCATGGACTACATTGCCGTGGACATCCGTGAGACGATATCGGCGGCCCTGATGCTTGTACGTCAGGCGTTCGTGCTCAATGCCTAGGAGATAGAGGACTGTAGCCTGAAAGTCATGGACATGGACCGGATTCTCCACGATGTTGTACCCCAAGTCGTCGGTCTTGCCGTAGGTTAGTCCGCGTTTGATGCCACCACCTGCCATCCACACGGTAAAGCATCGGGGGTGGTGGTCGCGTCCGTAGTTTGTTTCCGTAAGGGCGCCCTGACTGTAGTTTGTGCGTCCAAATTCGCCACCCCAGATCACCAGGGTGTCATCCAGCAGGCCGCGCCGCTTGAGGTCGGTCACCAGGGCCGCCGAGGCGCGGTCAGTGTCTTTGCATTGCAGCACGATGTCGTTTGGCAAGTTGCCATGCTGGTCCCATCCCATGTGGTACAACTGAACGAATCGCACATCCCGCTCCGCCAAGCGTCGGGCCAGCAAGCAGTTTGCGGCATAGGTCCCAGGGGTTCGGGCGGCCTCGCCATAGAGCTCAAAGGTGGATTCGGGTTCGTTCGAGAGATCGGTCACCGAAGGCACAGATGTCTGCATCCGGTACGCCATCTCATACTGGGCAACACGCGACTCGATATGCGTTGCTCCCGCAGCTGCGGTTCGCAGGTTGTTCAGCTCGGTGAGGTGACGCAGCATGCGTCGCCGGTCTGTGGCGTCCAGGCCAGGCGGGTTGTTCAGGTATAGCACCGGATCCCCGCCCGGCCGGAACTGCACGCCCTGGTGCAGTGCGGCCAGAAAGCCGTTGCCCCACAGGCGAGAGTAAATCGGCTGCGGGCGCTGCAGGCCGCGCGAGAGGAGTACACAGAAGGAGGGCAGATTTTCGTTGGTGCTTCCGAGCCCGTAGCTGAGCCAGGCGCCCATGCTGGGCCGGCCGGGTTGCTGAGACCCCGTCTGGAAAAACGTGATCGCCGGGTCGTGGTTGATGGCCTCCGTATACATCGAGCGGATGATGCAGAGCTCGTCTGCAATCTTCGCGGTATGTGGAAGCAGGTCACTGAGCCATGCGCCGCTTTGTCCGTGCTGTTGAAATGGGTAGATGGTGGGAGCCAGCGGCAGCGTCTTCTGGTAGGCCGTCATGCCGGTCAGGCGCTGCCCCATTCGGACCGATGCTGGCAGGTCTTCTCCTCGTCGTCCTGCCAGCGTCGGTTTGTAGTCAAACAGCTCCAGCTGCGACGGTCCTCCACTTTGAAAGAGGTAGATTACGCGCCGCGCCCGGGGTGCGATGTGCGGCCGATCCAGGATGCCCCCTAGGGCGCTGCGCGCAGCGTCAGGGCGCGTTGCGCACCCCATCAGTGTGGCCAGCGCTGCGCCTCCAATCCCCATGCTGAGCCGTGAAAAGAAGTGGCGGCGGTTCATCTGACAACCGCACTCGTACCAGGGGTCCGTCAGCTCCTTCATCGGTATTGGGCCTCATCCAGGTTCATGTATCGTACTGATTGCCACAGTCCATGCCGCCAGCGTGGCACTATCGGCCTTCGCCTTTGGGCGCCGGTTGCCTACGCGCACCAGGCTCGCAGCGCGATCCGGCGCTGCGCCAAATGCTTCTCGCTGCGCAGCAAGTAGCGCTACAAGGCTGGCATGTTCCTCGTCTGTTGGGTGGCGAGACGTAAAGAGCCGGAATGCACGCGTGACGCGCGCATGATCATCCAGTGCTGTGTTCTGCAGGAGTCGCTCCGCCAGGACCCGGGCCGCTTCCACATACTGCGGGTCGTTCAGCAGTACCAGCGACTGCAAGGGCGTAGCTGCCGCTTGCCGCTCCACCGTGCATATGGTGCGCTCTGGCGCATCAAAGGTGAGCTTGGAGGGCGGCGGAATGGTGCGTTTCCAGTAAGTATAGAGGCTGCGGCGGTAGAGGTCGTGGCCACGGCCGGGGCGGTAGCGGTTTTCGCCGATCTGGTTGGCGAGCGCCTTCCACAGTCCGGCGGGCTGGTACGGTCGCACCGGCTCACCGCCAAACTCTAGGTGCAAGAGTCCGCTGGCAAAGAGCGCGTTATCGCGCATCATCTCGGCGGAGAGCCTAACCTTGGGGCCGCGGGCCAGATATATGTTGTTGGGGTCTTGCTCCGCCAGCCCTGGTGACAGCGCATTGGACTGGCGATAGGTGGCCGATGTGACGATGTCAAACAGCAATGCCTTGATGTCCCATCCCGAGCCGACGAATGCGTTCGCAAGGTGATCCAGGAGCTCCGGATTGGTAGGCAAGGCGCCCTGGCTTCCGAAGTCTTCCGGCGTGTGCACCAGCCCCTCACCAAAGATTATCTGCCAAAACCTATTCACTGCCACACGTGCGGTCAGGGGATTGCGTGGGTCCATCAACCACTGGGCCAGGCCCAGCCTGTTGCGCGGATATTCTTCCGGCATGGGTAGAATTGCCTCAGGCGTGCCCGGTCCGACAGAGTCCAAGGGGGCATCGTAGGCACCTCGGGCGAGTATGAACGTGGGCCGCGGCACGTCCATGTCTGCCATCACCATGACGGAGGGTATCTCTCTCACGCCGCGCCTCAAGCTGTCCACATGCATGACGTGCGCAGCACGTACGGGGTCGTAGTGCGTCAGGTAATGGTGCTCAAGGGCGCCACGCGCAGGTGCCTTATCTGCAAGGTGTGCGACTTCCAGGCCGGAGAGCTCCCGGGCGTAGATGCGGATATCGTCAAGGGCACCACCGACCATGCCTTCAATGGGGATTGCACAATTTTGAGTTGGGTTTCGGCGATTTCTGCCGAGATGGGCCCTCAAAGTAGATATCTTTCGGCAATAGGTGGCGCTTCGGGCCGAGTGTGTGGGTGCAAATGGGCCGGTGCATGCCCAAATTGGCCCAAATGCGTGCTCACACGCGGAGTTTCGGGCGTAGGCAGGCTCGTGGAGTGACTTCTCGGGCACGAAATCCCGCAGGAATCCTCTGATTGCACGCGTAAGCGGCGATCTTGGCAGGGTGCAGCGCCTCAGAGCGTCCGGACAGCTGCGGGTTTTGCTTATGCCAGCGTCAGCAGCGCACTACTGCGCGCGGGCATTGAGCGCCAGGTGTTGCCTTTGCAGTCCTTTGGGGCCGGCAGACCGAATCCCCACTAACCCATCGACCCCCGGAGGTGGTCAACGCCTGGGTCAGCTCCTTCATGTCCTCCCGGCGTATCGGCTTCAGATTCGACTCGTACTGCATGAATATCGCCCCGCACCAGCGCTGACGCATCTCCGATGATCCCCAGCGCTTCACGTTCCGTGATCGGTTCGCTATAATGCTGTTGAGGTTCTCGATGATGTTCGTCGTCTTCAGACTGTCTCTGACAGCCTGGTTCCGCACCCCCAACCGGTGAAGCGTCAGCGTATCCTCCAAACCCTCCTCCAGACTGCGCGCGGCCTTCGGACACGATCGCTGCAGCGTTTCATGCAGCGACACAAGCGCCGCCCGTGCCTCCTTGTACGTGGGCAGTTCCCATGCCGCCTGAAGCCGACGCTTCATTTGCGTGGCCGCTGGCTCGCTCTTGATGTGACGCGTCACATTGGTACGCTTGTGCCATTGGCAGCGCTGGAATACGACCGCATCCCCAAACACCGCACTGATCCCCTTGCGAAGCCCGCGGCTGCCGTCCACCTGTACCAACAGCTTGTCGGTATGGGTGAAGCCCCGACGCAACAAATCCTGCAACAGCGACTGCACCTGCGCACTGTTCTCGGTACGACTTTCCGCAAAGCCCAGCACGACCTTCTCGCCCTCGGTCGTGATGCCCATCGCTACGATCATCTGCATGTCAGCCAAATACTTGCCATCAAGCAGGAGCACCGCAAAGGTGTGCTGATCGAATCGGCGCGTCTCGAATTCCTTCAGTAGCGCTGCCGTCTGCGTAACGAAGACGTTGCCTATGCTGCTGGCACTCAACCCCATACTATCGGTGAAGACCTGGGCCGCCTGCCTGTAATTGCGCCGCGAGAGTCCACACAGCAACCCCCTGGTCACGCTTTCCCGGTCCATAAGCCCACGCTTGCGCAAGAGGCGGTACGTTTGCAGAGGACGCTCCTTTCGGGTTCGTACATTCCGCACGCGCGGAACGCGGACCGCAATGCGCTCCAAACCGACGCGGATGGAACCCGGATTCGTCCCCCAGCGCTGAAAGCCGGTCTTACGGTGCTTCCCACGTGCGCCGCAAATGAAGCGGGCTTCGGCTTCCATGACCCATGTGGCCATCTTGGTAAGAAGATCATCGAGATATCCAAGGCAGCTGGCCAGGCCGATGAAATTCCTCTGCGCAAGCCCGTGAAGGTCCTCGATGAGTGATTGATCCAGCATAGGGGTATGGGTCATCATACGGCGTTGAGGTTGATGAGAGTCTCACGAAGTTGTGGCAGATGGGCCGCATGGGCCACACGGCGCAGCTGAGCCTCGTGTTCCAACAGCGCCAGTGCCATCTGTTCGCGTTGCTGGAAAACGGCGCTGGCCGGGGCCTGCAACCTGCGACTGATGGCATCCATGAAGCGCATCACGCGCAGCCCCCGGTCGAGCTTGAGCAGCATGCCCGTGCGTTGAATCGTCAGAGATTGCTCCAGGCCCTCCCATAGAACCTTCGCTGCGGACCGATTGATGCGCGTCAAGTCCTGGTGAATACGGGTGAGTGCGCGTTCAGCTTCCCGGGCATCGAACCCGTTCCATGCCTGGCGGAGGCGATTGCGATACACAGGAACAAGGTCTTCCGGAAGACCACAGGTGACTTGATCCAAAAGCGTATTGAGACAGCGCTGTATAGCGACCCTGGGGCCGAACACCTGGCGCACCGCCGATTGCAGTCCCGTGCTGCTGGGCAGCACACAGAGCAGCCCGTCGGCGGCCGAAAGACCACGATCGGACAGCGACTGCACGAAGGACGTAAGAGCAGAGACGTTTTCAGGGTAGCACGCTACCAGGCCAAGCATGCGGCGATAGCCCGTGATGGTCAGACCCGCCCCAAGAACGATGCTAACGCCGCGTGGGCACAGCCCGCGCAGCCAGATCGCAACGATCGGGTCGTCTTGCAGACTGCGCGAATGCAACAGCTGCCACGCTTCATTCAACTGCGCCAAGTCCGGCTTTGTGTCCTGGGCCGCAGCAGAAGGCTTGATCACTACGGGCGGTGGCGCCGGCTGCTGCCGCGCTGCCGGCATGGGCCAGTCGGTGGTCAACTGCTGCAGTATGTGCGTGCAGAGCTTCATCAGAAGCCGCCGCGACTCACCGGAGGGATTGATCTGGGCGTCTGCAGGCGCCTCAGTGCTCCCCAAAACAGGCTGTGAGGGGTTCATATGATGGGAAAGGAGTGGTGAAGGCTAGGGTCCACCTCCACAGCAAATCTCCAATTCCCAACTAGAATTTGTGCATTCCCCTTCAATGTCTCCGCGTGTCCTTTTGCGGTGTGACCAGTGGCCGGCGAGGAGGTCGTTGCCATTCAGGATGCTCTGGCGGACAAGTGAGTCCCTAACGGTGGTTGTTCGGACAGCAGTGCCATCGATATAGAGTGTCAGGCCATCAGCGCGACCGGAACCGTTGTACGTAGCAGAGACGTGAGACCATGTACCGACAGGGAGCCGAGGAGCTGAGGTGACATGAATGCTGCGCCTGACGTCGTGGACCAGCCGAACGCCGAGGTGGCCTTCGCGGGTACGAAAAACATCATAGCTGTTACCCTTCTGCTCGTCGAGTCGTTTGCCGAATATGGCTGCGTCCTTGTCTTGGGACTCAGGGTGTACCCACACGGCAAACGAGAAGCGGTCGTACCACTCAAAGTCAGGCTAGGCACCCAGGTTCAGGAAGTTCGATCCATCAAATGCCAAGCCCTGGCCATGCTGGCCCGGTACCAAGACAGGCGGCTCCAACTCATTTACGAGGCCTGTGTTGGCCGCCGCAGCCCTGCCGACCTTGTTGATCGTCACCAGGTTGCTCAGCCCGTCCAGCGGGAAGTAGGCCAGTAGGTCACGTTCCAGGTCTGCAGGCAAATTGATGTTCTGACCTTGCTGCCAGGCAGCGAAGTCGGGGCTGGGTACGTAGGCGGCGTACGCTTGCTCTGCTTTGTCGATGGCATGCGCCGTGGCTTCGATCTGCGCTTCAAGCTCGCGGTCTTCCATTCGCATGGACGGCCGCGGTGACAGGTCGAAGTAGCTGATGGGAGCCTGCTCGTCAACGGCGTTGAAGAACGCGAACATCTGATAGTATTCGCGCTGCAGGATTGGATCAAACTTGTGATCGTGGCACCGGGCGCACTCCATCGTGAGGCCAAGGAAAGCCGTTGCCATAGTATTCGTGCGGTCCGCGACATACTCGGTGATATATTCGGCTGGAACGACACCGCCCTCCTGCGTAATGGCATGGTTGCGGTTAAAACCGGTAGCCAGGCGCTGTTCGTAGGTGGCCTCTGGCAGCAGGTCTCCCGCCAGCTGCCATGTCACGAACCGGTCGTAGGGCATGTTTTCGTTAAAGGCGTCGATCACCCAGTCTCGCCACGGCCACATGGTGCGCGGACGATCGTCCTGGTAGCCATGTGAATCTGCATACCGCGACAAGTCTAGCCACATTGAAGCCATCCGTTCGCCATAAGCGGAACGCGAGAGCAACCCTAGAACGGCATGCTCATATGCCTTATCGCGCCCATCAGAAAGAAACGCATCAAGTTCTTCGATGGACGGCGGCAGTCCCGTCAAATCGAAGGTGACGCGTCGTAACAGCTTCGCCTTGCCTGCGTCTGGTGAGGGCTTTAGCCCTTCGCTTTCGAGTCTGTGCAAAACGAAGGCGTCAATGTCATTGCGGGCCCAGCCCTTATCGCGGACAGTGGGGTGCTCGGGCGCGACTGGGGCCACGAATGACCAGTGAGGCTTCCAAGCGGCACCCTGCTCAATCCAGCGGCGGAGCAGGTTGATTTCTCGCGGCGCCAGCGAGAGGTTGCTTTCTGGCGGCGGCATAACCTTGTTGGGGTCCGTCGCCGCGATGTGCTCAATGAGCTTGCTACGCGCGGGGCTGCCCGGCACGATGATGCGCCGCAAGGAGTCATCACGACTTGTCGCGTACAAACCCTCCTGCGTGTGCAGTCTTAGCTCCGCCTTGCGCACGTTGTCATCGGGACCGTGGCACTTGTAGCACCGGTCCGACAGGATGGGCTTGACATGGAAGTTGTAGTCGACGACTTCCGGAAGTGCAGGATCCCCTGTTCCACAGCCAGCAGCGAAGAGGACCACCGCAAACAAGGCGACCCACCCGGCGTGTCGCAATACTGGGCCCATTCGCTCACCTCCAGAAATCCGCGCAGAACAGGCTTTGGGAAGCGTGGCCAGGTGTGTGGTGGATCTAGCGGTGGAATTCGAAGAATGGAGCAACACGTACGCAGCCCAGCGGCCGTCGATATTCACACAGTTAGCCCGAGTCAACCGCGAAAATTACGAAAGCGCTGTGCCAGCGTCAAACGCCGCGGGCTGCGCGTGACGGTTGTCAAAGCAACTCAACATCGGCGTACCATGCTGTAGCTGATCCCCCTGTTCCATCGTGGTAACGTGGTACAGGGCGCCCCGTGATGACGCCCGGGCGTGCAGCGATGGGACTGCTGAACATTGGCCCGGCGACGACGCACGTGTGAAATTCGCCGTTTTCGCCGAGGGGGTCGGCGCCAGCTGGCAGGTCGTCCAGGAAGGACTGGCCGAACCAGCGGCCTACGTGGGAGCGGTCCAAGCTGCTGGTGGGGCTGACGCAGGTAACGATGGCCTTGATCCCTGACGCAATCATGGTTTGCGCGAGGGCGCGCGTCGGCATGCCCCAGATAGGAAAGATGGGCGTGAAGCCCGTGCCGTCCAAGGTGCTCTGGCGGTAGGCACGGATGTCTTCGAGGAACAGGTCGCCAAAGGCGAGCGTGCTGGCGCGAAGGTCGCTGTCTAGGCTGCTGACCCTGTCCAGAAAGGACTGCATGGCAGCTTCGTAGTCAGCATTGGAGCACGGATAAGGGATCGGTATTTCGTACAGGGGCACGTTCAGCCTGGCAGCCTGCATGTGCAGGACGCGGCGCGGCGTTCCGTGGATGGCAACGCGGTCAAAGTGGGGCGTAACGGTGGTGAAGATTCCGCGCACATCATAGCGATCCGGCTGCATCCGAAGCGTATGAAGTGCCCACGCGGAGTCCTTTCCTGACGACCAGGAAACCAGAACGGGCGTAGGAGGCATGCGGCAGGGACGCGTGTTGGATTGGTAGGGTGCGCGGCGTGGCCGTCTGCAACGAAGACGCGAGGTCATTGTGCCGCCGTTTCAGGAGGATATTGTAGTTGAAACAACGGGCAGGTCAGCGTACATTCTGCACACGAACAAACAGGGGATTTCGCGCAGCAACATGAGCAAGCTCAATCGTAGGGACTTCGTGCGGCGAGTAGCTGGCGTGGCTGCCGCGGCACCGGCCTTTCACATCATCAAGAGGACGCCGCGGCCGCAGGAGATTATCGGTCACGGAGACTTTCGCTACCGCGTGCACCGGGACTGGGGCAAGCTGGACGCCAGTCATACGCCGGTTAACAATTGCCATGAGATGGTCCAAGACAGGCGTGGACGCCTGATCATGATCGGGGACGAGACCAGAAACAACGTCCTGATCTATGACACCGCTGGCAAGCTGCTTGATACCTGGGGCACCGAGTACCCGTACGGGCACGGGCTCACGTTATGGGAGGCGGGCGATGAGGAGTTCCTTTTTGTCTGCGACAACGGCTTTGACGACAACCCGCAGGTAGTTAAGACTACCCTGGAAGGACGTGTAGTGATGCGGCTTCAGCATCCTAAGGAGACCGGAGCTTATGGGAAAGATGATCCCTATCATCCGACGGAGACAGCGATTGGCCCCAATGGAGACATTTTTGTCGCAGACGGCTACGGGTCGCAGTGGATTCTGCAGTATTCGATGAAGGGCGAGTATATTCGCAAGTTCGGGGGGCGCGGCGATGCGGATCACCAGTTTCAGACGGCGCATGGTGTATGTCTTGACACGCGCGGTGAAGGCGAGCCGACGCTGATCTGCACTTCGCGGGCGCACAATGCATTCAAGCGGTATAGCCTAGCGGGCGAGTACCTTTCGACGATTTTCCTGCCCGGCGCATTCGTATGCCGCGCGGTGATAGACGACGACATGCTCTACTCGGGCGTATGCTGGTCAAGGCTCCGGTATCTGAACCAGACGCCCGATTCGGGCTTCGTCACGATTCTGGACAGCCAAGACCGGGTGGTTTCGAATCCCGGTGGCACCGAGCCGGAATACGAGAACGGCGTGCTGCAGCTCATGCTACAGGCGGAGCCCATCTTCAACCACTGCCATGACGTCTGCGTGGACACCGACAAGAACCTCTATGTGTGCCAATGGAACGCGAATAAAAGCTATCCCATCAAGCTGGAGCGGGTATAAAAGATGGTCTGTCCATTTTTTGGGGTACACTATGGGGCTTCCACTGGCTCACTTAGACTTAAGCGTGGTGTATCACAAAGGGTATTGCCGTGCCAGGTGAGAAGCAGGAGGCTGGATTGGATGCGGCCAATGCTGCGTTGTCGTTGCCTAGAGTGAGCCAGCATCCTTTCCGCACGATTGTAGATGTGGACCAACTGGTTGAGGAATGCAGGCGCGAGCAGGTGATCCAGACCTTTTCGGGGAGTGTAGTGTAGCACGATTGACAGAGCAGGACTTTAGAAACTCTTCTTTCCAGATGACACCATACGCCACATCCGGACTTGATGACATTTTGAATGCGTGGCGCGAGGAGGCCATGGCTTCGGACTACAGCCGGGAACGCGTCAAGGGCACGGCATTTGAGCGGTTGTGCATAGCCTACATGACGCATGACCCGACGCAGAGGACGCAGTATGAGCCACCCGTGCGTTACCGGGACTGGGCCCGAGAGCGGGGTCTGCCTGAAACAGATCTGGGCATAGACCTGGTTGCCAAGGTCCGTGGCGGAAAGGGGTGGTGCGCCATCCAGTGCAAGTTCTGGGCTATAGGCAAGCGACTCCAAAAAGCGGAAATTGACTCGTTTCTGGCTGCTTCGGGCCGCAGCGAATTCACGCGTCGGGTAATCATTGATACGACCGGCAGAGATTGGAGCAGGCCAGCAGAAGAAACGGTCCGCAGCCAGGCTGTGCCCGTAATCCGAATCGGCCTCCATGAGCTCCGCGCTAGTCCTATCGATTGGGCCAAGTATGCCCGGACTGCGGAGATCGATCGCACAGCGCCGAAAACGCCGCGTCCACACCAGGAGGAGGCCATAAGCAAGGCCGTTGTCGGCTTATCTGATCCTGGATCCCGCGGCAAGCTCATCATGGCATGCGGTACGGGCAAGACTTACACGTCGCTCCGTATTGCAGAAGATCTTGCGAGACGGGGCGGCCGCGTGCTATACTTGGTCCCGAGCTTGGCGCTCATGTCACAGACGGTACGCGAGTGGGCAGCGGATACGCGGCTTTCGCTCCGGGCGTACGCGGCATGCTCGGATGCGCAGGTCGGCCGGCGGCGTCGCCGCAACGACGACCGCATCGATATGGACGCGCTGGACCTGGCCTTTCCGGCGACCACCGATGCGGCCTCGCTGGCGGAGAAAGCCGCGCCGCCCGCGCCTGATCACCTGACCGTGGTATTTGCCACCTACCACTCGCTTCCCGTCATTGGTGAAGCTCAACGGGTTTATGGTCTGCCGGACTTTGACGTGGCCATCTGTGATGAGGCCCACCGGACAGCGGGCGCGCGTATCGCCGGTGAGGAAGAGAGTCATTTCGTCCAGATCCACGACCAGAGCAATGTCCGCGCGGATCGGCGGCTGTACATGACCGCCACGCCCAAGGTGTATGCAGCCTCCGCGCGCAACAGGGCGGGTGAGGTGAATGCCGCGCTGTGCTCCATGGAGGATGAGGCGCTCTACGGCCCCGTCCTGTACGAAATCGGCTTCGGGAACGCCGTGGAACAGGGGCTCCTAACCGACTACAAGGTGATCGTACTCACGGTGCCGGAAAATGCCGTCGCCCGTGGAGTGCACGAGTCAATGGCCCGGTATGAGCTAAAACTGGACGATGCCGGCAAGCTCCTAGGCTGCTGGCGAGCGCTGGCCAAGGCCGATGAGGAGGAATTTCCTGAGGATGATCAGCTGCCCATGCGCCGGGCCATCGCCTACTGCCGCGACATCAAGTCCTCCAAACAGGTGGAGGCGCTCTTCGGTGAAGTTGCGCGCGAATACCGCACGTCGCCCGTGGCAACGTCGAATGGTCAGGTACCGGACTACGAAGTGGAAGCGAAGCATGTCGACGGCACCTTCAATGCAGTCCGGCGAGGAGAACAATTGGCCTGGCTTGATGGCGTACGTCCCGCTGATCGAGCGTGCCGTGTGCTCTCCAATGCTCGCTGTCTGGCGGAGGGGGTGGATGTACCGGCTCTGGACGCCGTCCTGTTCATGCATCCACGCAAGAGTCAGATTGAAATCGTGCAGGCCGTGGGCCGGGTTATGCGCCGCGCCTCGGGAAAGCGAATGGGGTATGTCGTGCTTCCCGTGGTCATTCCCTCCAACACGGATCCCACAGCCGCCCTAGAAAAGTCTGACACGTTCCGTGTGGTGTGGCAAGTGCTCAATGCCATTCGGTCGCACGATGAGCGGTTCGAGGCCATGCTCAACCTCTTGGAGGAAGGGCGGTCCGGCAAGCACTTGAGCATCGTTGCGCTTGCGGATTGGCAGCCAAGGGGGCGAGATTCTGGCCCCGGAATTGGCGAAAATGGTAAACGGGTCAAGAAACTCAATGGCCCAGTCGTAAAGCCACTAGTCCTTCAGTTTGATCTGCCAGCGGCGATAAGGGCCAAGATTGTGGAAAAGTGCGGCAACCGGCGCTACTGGGACGAGTGGGCAGGGGATGTCGCGGACATTGCCCGGCGGCACATTGTGCGGATCAAGGCCATGGTTACTGCCGACGAGGCGGCGCGGGAGGTGTTTAAAGAGTTTCTGACGGAGCTGCGAGATGACCTGAACAAGGGCATCACCAAGCAGGATGCCATCGAAATGCTCGCCCAGCACATGGTGACGCGTCCTGTCTTCGAAGCGTTGCATGGCGATGCGCGGTTCGTCGATTTTAACGCGGTCAGCAAGGGCATGCAGCTGATCCTGGACGTACTGGCACCCGCGCGTATTGAAGCTGAAGCCGAAAGCCTGGGCGAATTCTATGATAGCGTGGCCCGGCGGGCCAAGGCTGCGAACACGCCACTCGCTCGGCAGAAGATAATCACGGAACTGTACGACAAGTTCTTCCGGAAAGCCTTCCCGAAGACGGTTGAGAAGCTGGGCATCGTGTATACGCCCATTGAGATCGTGGATTTCGTTCTGCATTCGGTCGATGAGGTGCTGCGTGCAGAGTTTGGCCAGTCGCTGTCTTCAGACGGCGTACAGATCCTGGATCCCTTCACTGGAACGGGCACCTTCATAACGCGCATCATCCAGAATGGCCTGATCAAGCCTGAATCTTTGGTCAGAAAGTACGCGTCAGAAATCCACGCCAATGAGATCATGCTGCTCGCGTACTACATCGCGGCGGTCAACATTGAAGCAGCCTATCACGCTGCCGTAGGGGCGGACGAATACCAGCGCTTCCCAGGGATCATCCTGACGGACACGTTCGAAATGCAGGATAGTCCAGACCTGATCGCGAATATCCTGCCGGAAAACTCCGAGCAGCGCAAGAAGCAAAAGGATGCACGTATACGGGTGATCGTGAGCAATCCGCCGTGGTCTGCAGGTCAAAAGAGCGAGAACGATGCAGCACGGAATCAAGAATATCCGGTCTTGGATGATCGGATCGCCCGTGAGTACGCCGATCATTCCAGTGCAAAGAATAAGAACAGCCTCTACGACAGCTATGTGCGGGCGATTCGTTGGGCGTCTGATCGCATTGGGGATAGTGGTGTCATCGGATTCGTAACCAATGCTGGCTGGCTGGACGGCAGTGCCATGGACGGCATGCGCAAGTGCCTGGCGGAAGAATTTACGGGCATTCATGTGCTCCATTTGCGGGGGAACCAGCGGACGCAGGGCGAACGATCGCGGCAGGAAGGGGGCAAGGTATTTGGGGCGGGATCGCGGGCGCCGGTGGCAATTACCCTGTTGGTGCGCAACCCGGAGCGTCAAGGGTGCAGGATCCGGTTCCACGACATTGGGGACTACCTCAGCCGCGAGGAAAAGCTGGAAAAGGTGGCCGTGTACCGTGGAATCAGCGGTGTAGATGCCAGCGGAGGCTGGACAGAATTAAAACCAGATGCGCACCATGACTGGCTTAACCAGCGTGAAGCTGGATTTGCAAAGTTCATGGCTATGGGAGACAAATCCAGAGGTCCGCAGATTGGCGAAAAGATTTTCAAAAACTACACGCGTGGCGTAGCGACCAGTCGCGACGCATGGTGCTACAACAATTCTGAGGCAGCGCTGCGCGACAACATCCAGGCCATGGTTCGCTTCTACAGCGCGGAGCGGCGGCGACTCCAGGATCGGATAGTGGCAGCGCAAAGATTGTCCAAGGCGAAGATTACCGGCCTTATTGACAATGATCCCAAGAGGATCAGCTGGTCGAGAGGCCTAAAGGACGACCTCAGTCGGAATAAAGCGCTCAGCTTCGAAGAGGGGCGCATAGCGTTGTCACAATACAGACCCTACACCAGGCAGTACGTTTACTTCAGTCGCCGACTTAACGACATGGTCTACCAGATCCCGAAGCTGTTTCCACACGGAGAAGCTGAGAATCGGGTGATCTGTGTGACGGGGCGGGGTGGAAGTGACGACTTTTCGTGTTTGATGGTACAGGATATACCCAATCTGGATATGATTGCTAAGGGTCAGTGCTTTCCACGGTGGCTGTATGCAAGGACCGGTTCGCCCGAAGCTAGGCTATTTGCCGATGATGGTAAGCGTGACGCTCACGGTTACGTGCGCAACTGTGCGATCAGCGAAAAGGCGTTGTATACATTTCGAGAAAAGCTGGGTGTCGGACCTGAGCTGACCGCCGACCACCTCTTTCACTACGTGTACGGCGTGCTCCACGTGCCCGCGTACCGCTCAAGATATGTGGCGAACCTGCGGAAGGAGTTGCCCCGGATACCGGTTCCTGTGAAGCCGGAAGACTTCTGGACATTTGTGCAGGCCGGTCAGCAACTTGGCGATTTGCACGTAGACTACGAGGCGGTAGAGCCGTGGCCAGTGGAGCTTGAAAAGGGTGGTTGGGAACCGCAGGCAGGGTGTGCGGCCATGGAGTGGTTTCGCGTTAGTGGGCGGCCCATGCGCCATCTCGGCAGTGGGAGAGCCAAAGACAAAACGCGTGTGCGGTACAACGACTACATCACCGTCAGTGGTATTCCCGAGGAGGCATACGACTACATGGTTAATGGGAAACCGGCCATCGCCTGGGTCATGGAACGGCAGTGCGTCAAGACGCACAAAGCCAGCACGATCGTCAACGATGCGAACCGCTACGCCCTGGAAACCATGCAGGACCCCGCCTACCCGCTCAAGCTGTTGGCTAGGGTCATACGCGTGAGCATGGAAACACATCGGATCGTGAGTCGACTGCCCATGTCCGCGTTGGAGCCAGAGGCTCAGCTTGTCAAATCTGCCCTGCATGCTCCTAGGCATTGGAGCTGAAAAAGATAGATTTCGAAATGTGGTCGGATAACGAAACAGCCAAGGACTACCTTAACTTTTCCGGGGTCGCAGAAACGGTCGCCGAGGTAATCGTAACTGCTGAAGGCCGCCCTATTTCGATCGGTGTGTCTGGGGCCTGGGGAGTTGGCAAGTCGTCCATGATCAAGCTGATTCGCGACGCGCTGATTGAGCGTGATCAAGGTGAGGACGGCAAATTCGTATTCGTTGAATTCAATGCGTGGCTCTACCAAGGCTATGACGATGCCCGGGCAGCGCTACTGGAAATCATCGCGTCAGAACTTGAGAAAAGGGACAAAAAGGGCAACAAGGTACAGAAGAAAATACGGAGACTAGTGACTAGGATAAATTGGCTCCGAGTCAGCGCTTTCGTAACGAATGCGGTGCTGAGCCAAGGCATTTTCCTTCCTGGGCTTTTGGCCGCGATGGCCGGAAATGCAATTGACAACGAAGATACAAATAGTGCTACGCTCCTGAAGTCAGAATCTGTTTCTTCTCCTCCGAAGGAGATTCATGCCATCCGGAAGGAATTCGAGCAGATTCTGAAGGACTTGGACGCAACGGTTATAGTCTTCATAGATGATCTGGACCGTTGTCTCCCTCACACAGCGATTTCCACGCTAGAGGCAATCCGGCTACTGCTGTTCCTGGACAGAGCGGCTTTCGTTATTGCTGCCGACGACTCGATGATCAAACACGCTATGCGGGTTCATTTTGACGGCGCTGATAACGAGCAGGTCACGAACTACTTTGACAAGCTGATTCAGGTACCCATTCGCGTGCCTCCACTCGGCACACAGGAAGTGCGGGCGTATATGATGCTGCTATTTATCGAAAACAGCGACCTTGAGCCGCACACCAAAGAAATCATTCGTGCAAAGACTTGTGAACGGCTTACCAAGAGCTGGAAAGGTAAGCGTGTTGATCGAATGTTCATGGAAACAATTGTTGACGACCTGCCTGCAGACCTCGTTTCGCGCTTCGATTTAGCCGAAAGGCTGGCCCCGCTAATGACGACCGCGACGCAGATCGCTGGAAATCCGCGGCTTATCAAGCGATTTATGAACGCACTTTCGATTCGTATGGCAATTTCGAAGCGCCACGGAGTTGGCATTGACGAGTCGGTGCTGGCTAAGATGTTGCTATTCGAACGCTGTGCCGTGCCGGCTGTATTTGAGAAACTCGCGCGGCGCGTCAATGAAGATGATGAAGGTAAGCCACGGTTTCTAGCGGAGTGGGAAAACAATTTGCGGGCCGGCAATGATGCAAACCTCGAGGAAGATTGGAATAGTCCATTTATACGCGAATGGCTCGCGTTACTGCCTAGTCTTGCTGATCAAGACCTCCGTGGTGTACTGTACGTCAGTCGCGAGCACGCCCCCCTCATCACGCCGGAAGATCGCATGTCCCCTGAGGGAGCGGCTATGCTACAAGCCATTGTGGACAGTCCTGGCATGGCAAAGCAACTGCACGACAGGCTCGAACAGTTAGCAGGCCATGAGATTAATCTCATAATGGATCGATTGCTTCGGGAGGCGCGGTCGATTACTGAATGGGGTGCGCCGGAAATTCTTAGGGACTGCATTGCGATCTGTGAGGCCCATCCCGACCAGGGTAGTCGGCTTGCAGTGTTTCTGCAGACCCTATCCCCGGGACAGATCAAGCCTAACATCGTGCCGTTAGTCAAGGACTATCAGTGGGCCGAGGCTGTAATGGATAGCTGGCAAAGCAGTGCCGCCGTATCCGATCGAGTTAAGAGAGCCATCACTGGACTAAAGGAATAACGTGGGGACTTCAATATCAAGCACCGGACCGATCGGGAGCGTCCCGATCATACCACCGTGGGTTAAGCCTAACGGTCCACCTGCATCTAGTGCAAATGGTGGCAACGTAGCCGAGAACCCGGATAGCGAACTTAACCCAGAAACTGAGAAAACAATCCCCAAACCGGCTCGTGCACCCAGGGCCCGGTTTCGAGGTGCGCGAGTTAATCTCGGAAAATATGCCCGCACTGGGTTGAAGAAGTACATGAGGCGCGGCTTAGGTCATTATGTCCGTAGGGGTTATGGAGGCGCAGCCAACGCTGCAATGCGCATGGGCGGTACCGTGCGTACAGCGGGAGCACTATATAATGCCCTATACGCTGTGGCCTCAGGAGAGGCACCAGGACCAGGTAGCCCTCTTGACCCCGCGTTGCTTGCAGGACGCTCTGCCCGTGAGATACTGGACGCATTGGTCGAGGCTGTCCGCCCAATTGATGGGACGCTGGATGCCGAGGCAAGTCGGTGGTCCATCAATCAAGCTTATTCTGAATTGCTTGAACGATATGGCGAAGCCGACTTGCTCAATCTGTCTGACGCACAGCGCTTTTTTCTGATTGAACGATTCGTGGCACAGGACGTGTGGGCGCGCATAGATCTCGATGTTGGCCAGACAATCCAAGATAAGGCCGCAACACACACAGGTGGGCTTGCACGCCTTAAGGAGATAAAAGAGTTAGTCGTTGAGTTAGTTTCGGCAGAGTTTCGCAAGCTGTGGAAAAAAGAGAAATTGGTCGGTGCTCGGCGTATTGCCGAGATGGCAGAGCGGGCCATTCAAAAAACGCTTTACATTTTTGAAGAATACCTAACATGAGGATCATCTGCGCGCTTGCTGGCGCACAGCCTACCGTAACCAAGGAGGACGAGCTCCAGATCTGCCTCTTTGGCCGCACCGGCAATTCCCAATTCGGATCCGTCGGAGCAGCTATACGCGAATCGATCCACCGCAATCGATTGCACCCCGCTCCGAGGGCATGGGACCTACTTTCAATCGCACTGTCAGTCATCTGTGCCGACGTTGCCGTACAGCGGCGTGGCAGTACTGATGGATGGACGCGCCAGCTTGATCTCGAAATCGCCGTTGGTGAGCCTGAATTCTGGGTTTCTCACTCCGATCTTCTTGTCCGCCAGCTTCGCTTTTTGACAACGGACGTATGGAACGTCACATTCACAGGAAACGGCTTCCGGCCAGATCCGAAAGTGCCAATCGTAAGGCCCACCCAAGAATCCGTTGTCCTGTTGTCCGGTGGACTGGATAGCCTAATCGGCGCGGTTGATCTTGTCACGAAACACGGCAGTCCGTCGTACGCCGTTAGCCATGTTTCGCGCGGTGAAAAAAGAAACCAAGTCAGATTCGCGAAGACCATTGGCGGCGGGACGGCGCATCTCCTGCTCAATCACAACGCTCGCAGTCCCGGAAAGAGCGAACGATCTCAGCGCGCCCGCTCGCTCGCGTTTTTGAGCTACGGTGTGCTCACCGCTTCTGCCCTGGCAAAGTATCACACGGACGGGAAGGTTGCTCTCTATGTCTGCGAAAACGGGCTCATCTCGATTAATCCCCCTCTTACTTCCCGTCGTATCGGGAGTCTTAGCACGAGAACCACGCATCCCTACTTTGTCAGTCTATTCCAGAATCTTTTGGATGCGGCTAGTCTGCGGGTGAAGGTTGAGACACCATACCAGCTAGTCACCAAAGGTGAAATGCTGCAAAACTGCTCGGATCAGCAGTTCTTGCGAGCTAACGCTCATATCAGCACAAGCTGCGGACGGTACTTGCGAACCGGCTACAAGCAATGTGGCCGTTGCATACCCTGCCTTATCCGCCGAGCCGCCTTTTACAAATGGGGAGTTAAGGACAAGACGCCGTACCGGTACCGGACACTGTCGCGTAACGACGAGCAGCATGCTCGCTATGATGATATCCGAGCTGTAGCGATGGCTGTCGATACCATTCATGCTGAAGGCATAGCCCGATGGGCGGGCTCTTCGCTGAATACGGAACTCATTGGGAGTGCGGGGCAGTACTTTGGCGTAGTTGATCGCGGCCTTAAGGAATTAGGTGCATTCCTCAGTAGCGAGGGTGTGCTTTGATCGATTTTCACTGCCACCTTGATCTCTATCCAGACCCCCATGGCGTTGCTCGGCAATGCGATGTCAAAGGGTTACATGTGCTGTCAGTGACCACCACGCCAAGTGCATGGCGTGGTACTCGCGCACTTGCGGCAGGCGCAATAAAGACAGCTCTGGGTCTCCATCCCCAACTTGCCCATGAACGGCGCAGTGAATTGTTGTTATTCGACACGCTGCTTTCGCAGACAGATTATGTGGGAGAAATCGGACTGGATGGAAGTCCGGAATTTCGCGTGCATTGGCACGATCAGCTTGCCGTGTTTACACACATCCTGCGTGCCTGCGTACGTGCTGGCGGGCGCATAATGTCGATCCACAGCCGCCGAGCCAGCCAAGCCGTACTTGACTCACTAGAAGATCACCCAAACGCGGGCATACCAGTTTTGCATTGGTTTTCTGGAAGCGTTCAGGACCTTCATAGAGCGATCGATCTTGGATGCTGGTTCAGTGTCGGACCCCCAATGTTAGGCAGCCATAGGGGTAGGTGGCTGATTAGCCTAATGCCACGGGAGCGCATCCTAACCGAATCTGATGGCCCTTTTGTCCAGATTGGAAGCCACTCTGCCATGCCTTGGGATGTAAATCAAGCAGAGGTAGGCCTTGCTGAACTTTGGGGCCTATCCATGCGGGCAACACAGGACGTACTTAGCACCAATTTCTTGCGGCTGACCAGACATCGGGCACAATTCTAAGAGTAGCCCGACTACCCCGCCGTTGCAATCTAGGAGGGCGGGGCAAGAGCAAGTTCACGGACATGACAATTCCGTTCAGGCTTGGTGGGCGGTGCTCGGGCTTTGGAGTGCAATTTACACGAGGGAACGCATAACACCGTGTGATCAACGACAGTGAACGAATCGGTCAGCGACAGAAATTTAATCGGCTCTTCCCCATTTTAGATGGGTACAGCGTTTCATTCAACGGGAAACGATATGAGATGATGCGGATTCATACCCGTTTCTTATCTGTTTCAAGGCCATCATCACGATGGCGCACACGTTCTCTAACCCCAGCAACGATATGTCACAACTAAAGACTGATGATATAGGTTGCCTCTTGGGCATCCAGGCTCCCTGGAAGGTTTCCGAGGTGACGTTTGCGCATGAGGCGCAAGAAGTCCGGATTCATGTAGTTTGCGAGGACGGCCATCAGCTGCCTTGTCCGGAGTGCGGCTTGGCGTGTCCGGGCTACGACCACCGTTCTCGGCAATGGCGTCACCTGGATTTGTGCGAGTATCGCACGATGGTGGTTGCGCAACTTCCCCGCGTGGAATGTCCGGAGCATGGAGTGCGCACCGTGTCGATTCCGTGGGCGGAACCTATGTCACGGTTCACTGCAGGGTTTGAGGCGCTGGTGATTGATTGGCTGCAGGAGGCGAGTGTGTCGGCGGTGTCCCGCCTGATGGGGGTGAGCTGGAATGCGATAGACGGGATCATGCAGCGCGCGGTGCAACGCGGCCTTGCGCGGAGGAAGGAACGGGATGTTGCCCATATTGGCGTGGATGAGACCTCTTTTCGCAAGCGTCATGCGTATGTCACCATTGTTTCGGATGCGAAGGCGGGTACGGTGCTGCATGTGGGCGAAGACCGTAAGAAAGAAACACTTACGCGTTGGTATGCTGGGCTCACTTTGGAGCAGCTGGAGGGCATCGAGAGTGTCAGCATGGACATGTGGCCGGCCTACATCAACGCCACGCTGGAGCATGTGCCAGAGGCGCAACGGAAGGTGGCCTTTGACAAATTCCACGTAGTGAAATGTCTGGGAGCTGCCGTGGACAAGGTTCGGCGCCAAGAGCACCGGGCGTTGATGAAGGAAGGCTTGGAAGACCTCAAGGGAACCAAGTATGATTGGTTGACTCACCCGGCCAACATGTCTGCTAAGCAGAAGGCGCGCTTCCAGCAGTTGCGTACCAGCACGTTGAAGACGGCCCGCGCGTGGGCTATCAAGGAAATGGCCCTGCAGTTGTGGCACTATGTCCACCGCACATGGGCGCGCAAGGGTTGGGAGCGATGGTTGTCGTGGGCCATGCGGTGCCGGCTGGAACCGGTCAAGGCAGCCGCCAGAACCATCAAGACACACCTGTGGGGTATCCTCAATGCGATCATCCTGAAGGTGAGCAATGGCCCTGCGGAAGGCATCAACAGCCGGATCAAAACAATCAAAGTGCGCAGTAGGGGCTTCCGCAACAAACGGCGGTTTGCTAACGCCATTTACTTTCACCTCGGAGGCCTGGATCTTTACCCCGAAAGCGTCCGCAAGTGAGTTTACCCACTAAAACAGGGGTAGAGCCATTTAATCGGTCGATTGGTAGCGCAATAGTCGCATGGCCATAGAGGAGGTGATTCTTGTGAACCAGCCCCAAACGCCTGCGTACGCCGACAGCACCATCCGTAAGTGCTTTCGTCTCTTAAGCGCGAAACGCACGCTCAGAAACGCAGCTGCAAGCGCCGAGCGGCTTCGAGCCAGTTGGCTCTCTACTGCCTGACAAATGCCACGTTTAGGCTCCGGCTGCTGGATGCCTCCATGCCAGTGACTTGACCCATTGAGCGGGTGAATTTGATAACTGGCATGTACCACGTGTCGGTGCTGAAGGTGTCCTGACCTGTTTCCTGGAGCGGAATGCGCTCGCCGTGGCGATTGATCATTAGGAGCGTTGCGCCTTCCAGGACTACTTCGTACGAAGACCCAAGCTCTTCGCTGTAGTAAGTGCCGGCGTACTCGGGCAGACGCTCGGCGTCGTTTGCCAGGAATAGGTCAACCACTCGTCGTCCGACTTCAGCGGGTTGGAATTCCTCAAGATTGCTCAAAACGATTACGGCCAGGTCTTGGTCAGGTAGCCCGGCTACATATGTCCGAAATCCCCGATGCGAACCGCTATGGCTAATCAGCGACTTGCCCTTGTACTGGCTATGCGCCAGCCCAAAGGCGTAGTCCAGCGTGTCGCCGCTATTCAGAACGCCCCGCTGAAGCACTTGGTTAAGTACTTCTTTCCCGCCAACTTGGGCCGTCTTGAAATTCTGTGTCCAGCGGGTCAAATCGTGCACGGTGGTGTACAGGCCACTCGCGCCTACGCTCGAGTAGGCAATAGCTTGGCTCTTGAACGAGCTGTCGCTCGTGATGTAACCCTGTGCACGGTTTGGGATGACAGAGGTGTGGTCATCACGAAAGTGGGAGTCCTCCATGCCGAGCGGCGCAAAGATATATTCCTCGGTCCACTCGCGGAAACTCTGACCCGATACGCGCTCGACAATTTCTGCGAGCAGCGTGTAGCCGGAATTGCAGTAGCTGTACTCTTCCCCGGGCTCGAAGTTGAGCTTGCGCTGCCGATAGAGTAGATTCAAGATGGTATCCTTGGAGATCATGTCATCCATACGGTAACCTGCCATGGCCAAAAGCCCGAATTCGTCTCGCAGCCCGCTGGTGTGATGCACCAGGTGCCGAATCGTAACTTGAGGCTCAAAAGCATGAAGCTCAGGAATGTAAGTGCGGACATCATCATCAAGCGAGATATCGCCGCGCATGGCGAGCATCGCGATGGCGAATGCCGTAAACTGCTTCGAAACGCTGGCAACCAGGAAGACCGTTTCCGGAGTGATCTCGGCGCCATACTCAAGGTTGGCTATCCCATAACCCTGCATGTGTACGATGCTGTCCCGGTGCACGACAGCCACGGCAGCGCCGGGGGCGTCCGGCCTGGCCCAAATTGCGAAAATGGAATCGATCTGTGCAGGTAAAGGCTGGCCTTGGACCGGCAGTGTCGGCAGAAAGACAGCCAGTAGTATCGTTAGACGTGTCATCCGTCTGGTAGCGCGTTAAGTGCGACTGATTCACTAGATAATGAGGTACATCATGCGTAATTCCGCTCTTTACACACTTGCACTCGTGGTCATCATGGTCCTTTCTACGCCGATGGTCTGGGCACAGGAAGAGGACCGACCCCTACGAATTATAGCCTTTGGCGCGCACCCTGACGACTGCGAAGTACGCGCCTCTGGAGCCGCTGCAAAGTGGGCGGCCATGGGGCACCAGGTGAAATTCGTTTCGGTAACCAACGGCGACATCGGTCACTACCAAATGGCAGGGGGTCCTCTGGCGCTAGTGCGGAAGGCCGAAGTCGAGGACTGCGGCGAAATCCTGGGGATCGCACAATCCGTCGTACTTGACAACCACGACGGCGAGCTTATGCCGACGCTGGAGAATCGCAAAAAGATCGCACGTCTGATACGCGACTGGCAAGCCGATATCGTTCTCGGGCCGCGCTCCAATGACTATCATCCAGACCACAGGTATACGGCCATCCTCGTGCAGGATGCTGCCTTTATGGTTACCGTACCGTTCTTCACGCCGGATACGCCGCGCGTAGAACACAACCCGGTGTTTCTGTACTACTATGACCGTTTCCAAAAGCCATACCCGTTTGAGCCTGACGTCATCGTTGGCATCGACGGCGTTGGCGATCAGAAATACGCCTGCATGGCTGCGCTGCGGTCTCAGTTTTCTGACTGGAATGCCTGGCTCGCCGGATACCACGACGAGGTGCCCAAGGAAGAAGAAGCGCGCAAGGCGTGGATCGCGGAGCGTTTTCAGCAGCGAGATGCCTGGGTAGCCAACCAGTGGCGGGATTTGCTAGTGGAGTATTACGGTGAAGAGCGCGGCATGGCGTTTAAGTTTGCCGAGGCGTTTGAGGTATCCGAATACGGTAGTCAGCCGACACGCGAACAACTTAAAGCGCTATTCCCATTCTTTGAGTAAGTCGATGCGGCCCGTTGTCCAGATCTCCTTGGATGTCACTACGATCCAGGAAGCGCTGGACATCGCGTCGATGGCGCTCAGCGCGGGTGTGGACTGGCTGGAGGCCGGAACGCCCCTGATCCTTGCCGAGGGGCTTAATGCCATTCGAGCGCTCAGGGACGCCTTTCCAGGGGTGCCGTTGGTGGCGGACCTGAAGACGATGGACGGGGGCTACCTGGAAGCGGAGCTCATGGCCGAGGCTGGCGCTACACATGTGGTCGTGATGGCGCGGGCGCATGAAGAAACGATCCGACGCGTAGTAGAAGCAGGCGCAGACTTCGGAATCCAAGTAATGGGTGACAGCCTGGGCTGCGCAGATAAGGTTCAGGCAGCCCGGATGCTTGAGGCGCTGGGATGCGATTTCGTCATCCACCACATCGGCTACGATGAAAGGCGCGGATTCCGGGCACGAGGACAGCGGCCCCCCAGTCCCATGGACGAGTTAGCAGCCGTCGTCCAGGCGGTCAACATTCCGGTACAAGCAGTCGGCGGCCTCTCCATCGAAGAAGCCATACGCGCGCCGCTCGTTGGAGCGCCCCTGGTGGTAATTGGAGCGCCACTAACCATAGACGCGGAAGCGTTCAAAGCCGCGAAGGGCGACGTCGAGGCAGCCTTGGAGGAGATATGCAGCAGGGTGCACAGCCTGTCTAGAGCCTAGTGAAGAGACGTTCGCCTCTTAGTGGTAGTGGCAACTGCGCGTCAACGCGCGCGATAGGAGCGTCTTGATAGGTAAGCTTCACCATGCTCACCAGGTCCTGCATGCTGGGCTTGCCCTGGGCAATCATAAAGTCGTTTAGCAGTCGGGGGGCATTGGACCTTAAGAGAATCATCGCGCCGTTTTGTCTGGCATAGATGGCCTTGATGAGCGAACCCTCTTTGGTCATTCCGCTACGGTATCCATGGGACGTAATAGTGCCTTCGACCGAAGCGTACAGGCCGATCCAACCCCTGAGGATAAGTCTGGCATCGGAGTCCTCGGGAAAGAGGCGCATGGCAGCGGCCAGCGTGTCCACTGTCACGATGGTTTCGCGCGAGGTCTGAAAGCGCTGTTTCGCGGCCAGCCGGTTCAGGCCATTGTCGAGAAAGAATCCACTTTCATGCGGGCCTGCGGAATAAATGCCCGGTACCCGGTCGTAAACGGCCGCATCAAGGTAAGAGAAGAGCACGTTGTACAGGGCATTGTCCAGGGACTTGTCAAGCCACGCAGGATCAAGGCCCAAGAGAGAATGGAGGAATTGGAATCCGCTTCCATTACGCGCCAGCGGGCTCTGGATGTTGGTATTCGCACGCGTAGAGGCGGCATAGGCATCCACATACGTGTTCTGCGCATCAATCATCAATTGCCAGGTGTCCAGGCCCACCTGGGAATCGCCGATGATCGGCGTATCACCGATGAAGTAGCCAAGTGCAAATGCCACAGCCTCGTAGAAGCCACCAAACACCAGGTTCATGCCTACAGGGTCAGCGCCAAAGAGGCCTGCGTTGGCAAACTCGGGCAAAAAACCTGTTGAGGACTGAACGAGCGCCTGGTTGTAGCCGAGCTTCTGCTTGTCGAGAAATGAAAGAGCCTTGTCACCGGTTGGTGTTCCTGCATGTGCCTGCGCTGCCATAGCGATGCGAGAGGCCAGGAGCGCGTTGTCTACGAATGAATAGTGCTTGGATGCCGGCACGATTTCGTCTGACTGAATGGCCAGACGCGGGATCATATTCCGGAAGTTGTTGGGAGGGTGCGCCAGGCTAACTGGCAGGATATAGCGGGTGAAAGTCCCGTGTTATGAAGCTTAAACCAGGTACATATCTCCGCGAGCCGTGCGTGGTCATCCGCGAGGGTGGGCGCGAAGCGTCGGTAGCGGTACGTGTGGCCAGGGACATTGAGCACCGAAAGAGACATTATCTGGGTCGCCGAGGTTTTCCTCTATGCCGAAGGCAACAAGTTCGTCCTCGCTATGGTGAGAGGGCGGACAGGCCCACGGTGTCCGAGACCCCATGGACGCACGCAAGTATCCTGTCGGGACCTGGGAGGTCTCTCCACTACCTACCCCTTCGGGGAAGGTCGCCAAAGCGTAGGCTAAATGCTGATCGGAGGACGTACGGTGGAGAGAAGTCAGATGCGACGATACAAGCTATGAAGCCGGCGAACAAAGCGGGGGTGCCCTCGTGGCGGAGTCAGTGGAGCGAAGCGTCGCACCCAAGGGGAAGTGTGCCACGAGTGGCACGGAAGTAATGTTCTTTACATAACGGAAGTGTAGCGTAACTGCATTGGAGATGGAGGCAGGTCCTCCGCAGCCGCTCTACAGGGGGAGGCTGCAAACCGCCGGCTGCTGCTTGGCTTTAAGGGCCCGGTAGTGAGCGAGTCTGGAAAAGGCGAGGGTAGGATCTCGTCAGGTGTGGACTACGGAGTTGAACGAAAGTGAACCGCTGCTGACGTGTCGAAAGGGTTATGATGTGGTCAAAACCGGAGCAAGTTCCCCTGCGCCGGGACGAGGTCGGCGGAAACCTGTTTTACTGGCCGATCGGCCACCGGCATCCAGGCGGCAAGAACGTAGTCTTGGCTTCAATGCGGAACGTGGGAAGGTGTCGGGGCGATGTAAAGGGAGTGCGGCAAGTGGGCAATACCCACAAGCTGTTGAGTACCAATGCGCCCCACGCTGGCGGATCGGCTCGTACTAGTGTTGAAGGGGCTGTAATGGCCTCGGAGCGAAGGGGCCGACTTGGCTGGCCGCACCTGCTCGACAATCGCAAAGCGAGAGGATCGGGCGAGGTCGGTCGTAGTAGTGCCTATTGGCATGGCAGGCCAAGAAGAGCCGTATGAGGTGAGAGTCTCACGTACGGATCTGTGGGAGCTTGGGGGTGAAATTCCCCCGAGCTACCCGACATCGTGAAGTTTCACACGTACCGGACACAGCGTCGGATACTGCGTGTCACAGGGGACGGATCGGTTACGGCTGCGGGTCGGTTTGCCGACCTGCTAACGTCATGCGCGACGGCGCGACCCAAGGGAGGAGCCGGATGCGTTAACGCGCACGTCCGGATCTGTGCGGGGCCCCCGGGAAATCCGGGGGCTACCGCGATGCGCTCGTCAATCTGAGCAGCCAGCAGATGATTCAGTAGAGTGTCAACGGCGTCAATACGCCGGCTGTCTGCCAAGAGGTGCTGAAGGCGGAAGGCGATAGAGACCGGATCAGTTTCCCGAATGGGGACACCATCGCGGATAAAGCTAAATGGGAGCTGCGAAGCGGAGTCCACGCCAAGGCCGTAGTACCCCGCGTTAAACGAGATGAAGTCTTCCTCGTCAATGGTGGGGCCATCAAAAGGCGCTTCTTCCTTTTTGTCTAGGCCCAGGCTGTCACACCCTGCCAGGGGTGCGAGCGCGGCAGAACCTAGCGCAAACTTTAAAAAGTCACGACGCGTTGTGCGCTGTATGTGGTTCGTGTTTGGTATACCAAGCATCCATATGACCCGCGTGTACTGCGTACAGTTGCTGTAGTAAGGGAGTTCCACGCTAACCCTGATGCTCAAGATGGGTCCTAATCCGTGGTAAGTCCCGCAATCAAGATATGCCGCGGAGCGGTCCAACTCCGCTTGTCGAAGACGCTGAAACTTTATGAGCTGCCGGTCACTCAGCGCAATGTTGCGAGCTACCCATGAGCCCCGCTGCACAGCGTGGTTTGCCATGGTGTGTTCAAGGCGGGAACGGCGGGCCACATACCAAACCGAGCCCCTTCTGGCCTGCAGTTTGCGCTTGCGCTACTACGTTGGATTCAATGGTGCTCTTGCGTCAGAATTGGTTGAATTCTTCCATGCGGACTCAGTGGCGCGTATCATCGGAAATCGCATGCCGTCTTGGCAGACAGGTCAATTCGGATTAGTTCGATCGAGACGAGCGGACGAAATCGGTCGGTATGAGTGGACGATTTATGTCGCAATACGTAGGACTGCCTATTCTTGCGATGGGAATTTAGTCTAGCTGTGGTCGGGAGCATTCACCTACTTGATTGTGTCAAAGCGTCCCCAATATCAGGCCGTTCTTGTGCCCCGGGCATCTGGGGCGAAGCTCAATTCTGTTACAGTCTGGGCGACCGCTTGAGCAAGAGACGCTACGCTTCAGTGCATCGCAACTGTGTTCGCCCGTTGCCGCGGTAGTTGGAATGCGCACAATTTGCAGGCAGTGCCGCGTCGTTGCCGCACCCAGCGCAGCGATACAAAGCGTCCGGGAAATGCGCACAGTATGGCCGTGTAGGATCGCTTGGGACTGCCAGCCTTCAGCGAGGGTCCGCGCCAGTGGGCCGAAAGCAGAATTATGATGTGCTATATTGTATCAGGCACGTCGGATTAGGCGAAACGACTCTCCAGTTAGCCGGAATATCATACTGCATACTAATTCACTCCATGGCAGAATACCAGTATTACGAATTCAGGGCCCTTGATCGGCCGCTTGGAGCGGAGGAACAGGCCGCATTGCGTTCAATTTCAACTCGGGCCCGAATTACCCCAAGACTATTTGTCAACGAATACAACTGGGGCGATTTGAAGGGAGATCCCCAGGTATTCATGGAACGGTGGTTTGATTTGCATCTGTATTTGGCAAACTGGGGCACGCGACGATTCATGGTTCGACTCCCAAAGCGTCTCGTCGACCGTACGCGGCTTGAGAGTTTTGTATGCGCTTCGGACTTCCTGACCATCAGTGAAACGGACGACCATGTGATCTTGGACCTTTGGGACGATGGAGAAATGCACGAAGACGAAGTCTACTATGAGGGCGAATCGAGCTGGATGGATGAACTGGCCCCGTTGCACCAGGAACTCTTATCGGGCGATCTGTCCGCGCTCTATCTCGCGTGGCTTGCACAGGTTGCTTCCGGCGTGGTGCCCGATGAGGCGAAAGAACCGCTTCCGGGGATCGATCCATTATCGGATGCGGCGAAAACACTTTCCATTTTCTTTCAAATCGATAGTGGCTTGATTGAGGCTGCGGTCCACGAGAACTCAACATCTCAGCCCTCCACTAGCGAGCTTCAGGCCGCCGTGCAATCTTTGCCACGCGTAGAGGCGGATGCGTTGCTTGTTCGCTTGGCCACTGGCGATCCCTACGCGGCGGCAGGATTGCGAAGATTGATAATGAAAGAGACCATGCCCGAGCGAAGTGGCCAGAAGCGTCGCACGGTAGCGCAGCTGCGTGTGAAGGCGGAAAAGATTTGGACCGCGCGCAAAGTTGCCGCTGCCAAGGAAGAAGAGGCCGAGCGCAAGCGCCGCGAGCGATTGGAGGCCGAGGCGCTTGAGAGGCGCCTTGGGCACCTGAAGAAGCTCGGAGAGGCCGTGTGGGACGAGGTGGAGGAGAATATCCAAATGACAAGCGCAAAGGGATACAACAAGGCAGCGGCATTGCTGGACGATTTGCGCGCTCTGGCGGAAAAAGAAGAAGAGACGGCGAAATATTGGGAGCGCATAGCGCAGCTGCGCATTTTCCACGCGAGAAGGAAGCGCTTCATCGACCGACTAGATGCGCGCGGCCTTCGGTAATTGGCGCAGGGGCGCTGGTGGGACAGCTGTCAGTCTTGAAGCTGTACCTCTGCCCAATGAACAGATACTACCGGCCATAGCGCAGCAAACAAGAACGCGAACGCTATCCTCAATGGGACAGCCTGACCTTGCTAATACTACACGTCCTCAAAAAGGGAATGGCCTAAATCGTGCTCAATGATTAGAGTACACGTCATACATGTGCTGCCTCGAGTCATATATGACCATTTACACATAGTCACAGATGCCCGTTGTAATCCAAGTTGGTCGCTACATTTTTGGGCCTGGAGCAGCGTGCCGTTTTGATAGTAACGCTGTGATTGCGGAACCGAATCTTTTTGCGGTTAAGTGCCCTGCGCTCCACATCGTGAATTCTCTTGCGATGGATAAGGAGTGGCTGACAGTCGGAAATAACGTCTTGGGGCACAACGCAAGCGGCGAATTTGACACCATTCTCCAGTTGCCCGCATACATCAGATGCATCAACATTGCCGCTCTTGAGTTCAATCGGGCTTATGATTAGGGTGCCTTTGGCGTCACACATGAAAAACAGAACGCAGTCGCATCGCTTACCATCGATCCGATGAGCGGGCAGCGCCTTGTCCGCGCTAACCAAGACACGATCGCGTGGAATTCCCTCCATGGATGCTTTACATCCTTTCTCTTTGCACGACCCAATGACGAAACACCTGCCGACTCGATCCCGGATTAGATCAAGAGTTTCAGCCATCCTCCCGGTCGTTCCCATGCGCGGCGAGTCGATCCTGCAAGGTTGCCGAACGATTATAGAGTTGTTCAGCGACGCTGTAGAATTCCTCAGGCTCTATGCCTTCGATACGGTCAAACGGTATTTCTTCCACAGTTGAACCCTTTGACGAATCGCCCCTCTGGAATAACCAGACTCCCACATCGCTGGGTTGGAGCGAGCTCGGTGTGGGATCGGAATCATCGCCTGTTGGTTCTCCTGCAACTTTTCTCAATTCCCCCTCTCGAACCAAGTTGCCGATTTCCTTAAGTAACCAATCACTGTGCGTTGTGACAACGACGCGCACACCCGCACGAACGATACGAGCCAGGACCATTGCCATTTCAGCCTGGGCACCAGGATGGAGATGGGCCTCAGGTTCTTCGATGATGAGCATATCGCCACGACTGGTGCGGTCGCGGAGAAACAGCACAAGAGGAGCCAGCTCGGATACCATGGACGAAGCACGGTTCAGGCGAATCTCTGCTTCGACATCCTTCTGCTTGTACTCAAATTCTGGATAACCGCCCGATGTTGGAAATTTGGTCAGAATTTGCCCGTTTAGCACATCTCGTTCTAGGGATTCAGCAAGTACTCGCATGCTGCGATCCCGATGGCGCTTCTCTTCGAACAGGATGAGGTGCTTAATGAAGTCGGCTGCAACACCGGATAACAGCGGAATCGCGGGAAACGGCTCCACACCGCCACGTGTGGCACGGTCGACGAGAGAACTTGCAATCACACGGTGGCTCTGCATAATACCGCTTCGCGCGGCTGGCAAGTAGTGTGCCTGAAGTCCCGCTGCCCCATTGTTGTACTCACTAAAGAGCTCAGCAAGAACTCGCCCCGCGACAAACCACAGGTCTGGAATAGACTTGGAACCCATTGCTTCCACTCGTACACCCTTTAAGTAATCCAGCATTTCACGGGCTTGACGACTGCTTTTGGGATTCGAATCAGTGAATTTCTCTGGAAACAAGTACATGTCCTCAATTTGCAACGCAGGGGTGACATCAGGCTCCGAGATCTTCATGCCAAAACACCAAAGCTTCCGGCTATCCTGGCAAACAGTCAATTCTACATTCGTATCCCCAGCATGGTCGGACCATCGAATCAGATCGGAAATAGATTCCAGGTCAAAGCAGCGTATGAGCTCGGATTTTAGCCTTGCACCGAATCCTTCTGGACCCTCGTGTTGGTTTCGAAGACTGTTTCGCATGCGTGACGGTAGGTCCGCAAACTGCATTGCCCGCATATCTGTGGTCAGCCTACTTAGGAATCTTACGAGCTCACTGAATTCCGCGCCGGTGCCCGATGTCGATTTGCCAACTCGACCAAGCTGCATAAATTGATACGGCCAGCCAAACAGCGAGGGTATCCTAGTAAAGCCCTGCATAACCCGTTGCAACGCGTACAGGAGAACGGCCAAATAGGTTTTGCCGGCGTTGCTAGGACCCACGAACACCGTTAAAGGACGCAGATCCACGGTACCGCGCTCGATGGGTCCGAAGTTCGTCACAGATATCCTAACGTCGGGGGATTCCGGCATGAGCATTTGCTTGGTCGTGAGTCGGTTCGTCCATGTCATCGTGGTTTGCCTACCCAGATGGTGACAGTCAGCAGTAGAGATGCAGACCGATACCGTGATCGTGCAGTTCCGAAAATACGATTATTCATGTAGACTCCCGTCACGTTAGCATCCAATGAGTAAATTCTCGTGTGGAGGGGTTGGCAAGGCAGGCCATGTGGTCCTTTCCAAAGGACTCAATTGCGGCCCATGCGTAAGCAGAGACTTACGGCTAAGGAGATGTTTCCGATGGTTGAAGCATACTTGCATGGTGGCCCGAGCCGGAGTCGTGGCAACCAATCAACAGTTCGGAAGCCCGTGCTGCAGAAATATGCGGATTCACATCCGTGGATACCACGCAGGCTAACCTGACCCGATTTGTTGTAGGGAAGGGCAAAGAGTATTTCGCTACGCCATCGATTCACCCGATGGGTGCCTCTGCAGGCATGGTCAGTGCCCCGCGTAGGCGAGGCTTGCATCGCTCGCGCATGGTGCAGGTCGGGGCGAAAAGCGCCATTTTCCGTGGATTGGGCACCGCCGTGCCGGACTTGCGGGAATGGCGGTGCCTCCGGGCACTCACTTATGCGGCGTCGCCTAACGGGCTGGATGGTGGAAATACCGGCAGAATCTCATACTCCGTATTGGCTGAGCTTTGCAAGGTAATGCGGATAACTTGGGTTAGTGGGACGATGCGTAATTTGCTTTGGATTCTTGTAAGCCAATGAAAGAGCCCGCGGTCGTCAACTACTCCAGCGAGCCGCTGAGCGTGGAGTTACGAACAGTTGACATACCCGATGTCACAGCAGAGGAAGCACTCCTGGAGGTCGCGGCAGTTTCCGTATGCGGCTCTGATGTTCACCAGTGGCAGGGTACGCATGGCTGGCCTGTGGAGTATCCAGTAATTCTGGGGCACGAATTTGCGGGCACTGTCGCCAAGGTAGGGGCGCGCGTTCAGGGCTTTCGCGTGGGAGACCGCGTAGTCAGTGAAACCGCGGCCATTGTAGACCCCCTTTCGCCGCTGACGCGGCAAGGGCTCTACAACCTTGACCCCACCAGGAAAGGATTCGGGTATGGCGTTGACGGCGCGATGACGCGCTTTGTGCGCACGCCCGCGCGGTGCTTGCACCGCCTTCCGCAAACCGTCTCATTTCTGCATGCGGCGTCGGCTGAGCCGTGTAGCGTGGCCTACAACGCCGTAGTAAACCGTGCCAGCGTGCGCCCAGGTGACCACGTGCTGGTTCTGGGTCCCGGGCCTATTGGCTTGCTCTGCGGCCTGATGGCGCAGCTTCAAGGCGCCACGGTAACGATTGCTGGGTTGCCCCAGGATCAGGAAAGGCTGACCGTTGCCCAGCAGTTTTGCATGGCCACGTACGACACAGCGCCGGAGAGTCTGGGCGGACCGTTGGGGGTAAGTGGTGTCATTGACGCGACAGGGGTTTCGAGGGCGCTTTTTACCGCTATGCAGCTGGTCATGCCTGGTGGCTGGATCACAAAGGTGGGGTGGGGGCCAGAGCCATTTGGCTATTCTATCGACTCTTTGGTCCAGAAGAGCATCACGCTTCGTGGTACCTTTAGCCACAACTATGCGGTTTGGGAATCCGTGCTTGCCCTCATGGCAGCCGGGCGCCTAAACCTAGGTCCACTCATTAGTGGCGTCTGGCCGCTTGAGGAGTGGCAAGCAGCCTTCGATGCTATGCACCAAGGCAAAATCGTTAAAGCAGTGCTAAAGCCATGCAGCTAGTAGGCAAAGTCAACATCGTTACCGGCAGCGCAGGTGGAATAGGGCGCGCCATCGCTATCCAGTGCGCGCGCGAGGGCGCTCGTGTAGTGATCACCGACAGGAATGAGGAAGGAGCCCGGGAGACGGCAGATATGATCGGCGAAGCGTCGACAGTTCACATTGATGACTTGCGGGATCCGGGCGCAGCCGGTCGTATAGTGCAGTCGGCCATATCCGCCTTTGGAGAGATTCATGGTGTGGTAAACAACGCGGCTTTCATTCCGCGGTCGGACATACACACCACGGATGCGACTCTATTTGACAATGTGATGGCGGTCAACGTACGGGCGCCGCTCATGCTGATCCAGGCGGCACTCCCGCATTTGAAGCAAACGCACGGGAGCGTTCTCAACATCGGATCGGTCAATGCGTACTGTGGCGAGGTCCCGCTGTTGGCCTACAGCATCTCCAAGGGTGCACTGATGACCATGTCACGCAACCTGGGTGACGGACTGCATCACCACTACGGGATTCGGGTCAACCAAGTAAACCCGGGTTGGGTACTTACGGACAACGAGTTCCAACTCAAGGTGGCCGATGGCATGCCTCCGGACTGGCCTGGGCGCCTTCCGCGTTCCATTGCGCCCTCCGGCGGCCTTATCGGCCCGGAAACGATAGCTGCTGCGGCAATTTACTGGCTAAGCGACGCATCTCAGCCCGTCAGCGGGGCTGTAGTGGACCTCGAGCAGTACCCGATGATAGGGCGCAATCCGCCTAAGGAGGTTGCAGGGCCAAACGCTTGAGCAGAAGGAATAGCGGGGACCCGGCAAGGTCTTGATTCGGGACTGGTAGTAGGGCTCGCGCCTGCCCTGAGATCCTGCACGAGGGTGCCTCGCGATGGCCGGGGATGTGCTCTTGAGCCCTGGATGCAGCTGCGCAAGGGTTGTTCGCGCATGGCTGCTGGAGCTTAATGGCAGCAAACGACTGCGTTTGCCCTTCGGGCAGCGTTGGATTTCCAAATTGAACTGGTTGGGTTGCAGAAGCGACTTTTGCCGCACTTGTGGGTCTCCTTGGAGGGGCGAATTTGATTTACGAAGCACTCGCTGCTGGAAAGCAGCAACAATAGAAAGCGGTACTGGTATCCAGATCAGGTATTCAAATGGGGGTTTGGTATGACAGGTCTTTCGCAAGCGAAGAATTGGACGGCATTTGTCCTCACAGCGGTTGTGCTTGCCGTAGGGGCGTGCCAGCGCGCGGACGCCCAACGGCTTGGTGGCGCCGATGCAAATTCCCCACCAAATGAACTCACCTTCTCCGAAGCGTTTCGCATTGGGGATGATGCGGCCGGTGATTCCGCGCCCTTGGGTTTCGTTAGGGCCATGGCGGTCGATTCCAAGGGACAGCTTTACGTCACAGGCAGCGAATCCAAGGGCATCCGCATGTTCTCCAGTGATGGAGTGCTGATTGGCGAATTCGGTCGGGAGGGCGAGCGAGCCGGGGAGTTCGCTGAGGCGCCAAGTGTTCACATTGGGCCAGGGGACTCCCTGTATGCATGGGATAGGAGGGCATTCCGACTTACCACTTTCTCTCCGCAAGACCAGTCCTTGGTCGCGAGCGTTACTGTGGTGAATAGTGCAAACCGTGCGCTCCGGCCTCTTGCATTTCTGGGAGCAACCAATCGCGGGCTCCTGATGGAGTTTTCCAGCTTCTATCCTCCTGACTCAGAGGAATCCAGTAAGATGGCCCGTCTTGCCAAGCTTGTGCACTGGGATGGGACTGTAGCCATCGATACCTTAGCGCAGCTACCTGTCCCAGCGTACGTGTCCATCGACATGGGATTCGGAGCTGGCATCCGTGTCTTGCCGTATGCTGCCCGCCCACACTTTGCACTGAGTGCTGGTCAGGTTTTGTACTATGGCATGGGCGACGCCATTGACATCACTGGAGTGCCGCTAAATGGTGGCAAGCAGCACAGAATCACCTTGCCACACATGCCGATTTTCGTAACCCAGGCAGAGCGAGAAGGAACAGCTGCAAGATTCCGTGATAGTGACCTTCGTACGAAGATCTTTGAGAATATTCAGGCTATGAAGCCAGCGTTCACTGGCCTGTTGCTAGATGACGCTGGGCACCTGTGGATCAGACTGAGTCGGCCAGAGAGCGGCCAGACAACTACGTGGCTGGTCCTGGATAACACCGGTGTTGTGGTGGCGAAGGCGAACGTGCCAAAGGATGTGCGGTTGCTGGCTGTACAGGGTAGTCGCGCATTCGGGACTATGACCGTCGAGGAAACAGGGACGCGAATCGCTGTCGCTTGGGATATCGGTACATAGGATGCCGGGGCCGCCTGCCCGCGTCGAAGAACCAATACGACTGCCGGGTTAGCGGTTGCGCACCTTCGCCAGCAGCGAATGGCCTCGAATTGCATTCGGGATGCGGCCATAATGGGACGCGCGCGCTCTTGCTGGACTGGTTTTGTTGAATTAAGGCCAGAATGCGAGCTATACATTCAGTTGATCGCGTACGAGACGCTTGCCGAAGAGGCCGAAATGAGCGCCTCGGGCATTCAGTTTCACTTCAAGGCCGTCACCAGTACGCCCCAGATTCAGTTCCGGAAGCAGTTACAGCTCCAGGAGGCGGCGCGCCATCTGAATGGAATGCTTTGCCTGCCTTCCTCCGAACCCGGCAAATCGACCCTTGCTGCTAATGCAGCGAACTAGTCCGCTAAGGCTTTTCTATCCGCGCTCTCACAACATTCGGGGCACCAAGTTCATCCGTTGTGATACCGATAGAGGATTCCATTTTGGACGATTGGTTCGGGATCTGACTGCAACGAGAATGGGAGCCGTATTTCTCCCAGATAGCGTCCTTCAGGGTCAAACAGGTCGAAGAGATGGCCTTCGTCCCCGGGGGTCGCTGCTTCTAGCATCACCCAAAGATAGCCTTCGTCGTCACAGAAGAAGGACACGGTGGCCGGCTTGGTAGTGGGAACTCTGGACCAATCGACCGTTCCGCCTCCACTAATGAAGCGCCGGAAACTCTCTCGCGCCTCGTTCCGGTCTTCTTCGGTCACCTGAAGTGGTTCATGCTCCCTGGTGACCCTCCGAAGCGTCTCTCCGCTGGGGGCCAGCTCGACAAGTTCATACGCTCCGGTAGAAAGCGTCCATAGATTGCCCGTTGGGGAGCGGCGCCATTGGAAGGATTCCTGAAATGGAATTCTCGCACCAATTGACACGCGCCCGTCGTCACTTACGTGCCTGAAGGCATCCCTTTTCTTAGTAGTCTTGGGAATCGCGATTGTATCGAGCGGAGTAAGGGACTGATCGAACCGGCCCATGACCTGCGTCTCCCCGGACTCATGAAAGGAAAAGATTATGGCGTTGTAGCGACCCATTGAGTCGAACCCTCCCAAATATGGTCTCAGGGCTACGCCAGGGTTGCCGACAGGCTCCCAACTCAGGTATTTGCCATCGGCGTCGAATATGGAAAGTCGTCCCTTGAGCATCTCCATGACCCAGATTTCTCCATTCCGGGAGATGTCAACCGCAATGGCCTGTTCGAATTCCCCCGGTCCGGTTCCGCTGCTCCCCACCGCGCGTACAAAGGAGGCGTCCGAGTCAAAAATGCTAACCTCTTGTGTTTGAAAATCGAGCACATAGATCTGTCCCTGCGCATCCACATCAAAGGAGATGATGTCTCCAAAGATTCGGGCCTCGTCACCTGTGTCGTTGCCGATCCTGATTTCCTCCACTACCTGCCATGCGTTTTGAGGCGCCCAAAGTGGCTCATCTGTGTTTCGGACTTCGATCTCGCCGGAAGCAAGCGTATCGATCGTGCCGGACCAAGCTTTGCTGGCATCAAGGCTGCCGGCACCACACCCGCTGCTAAACAAACAGAGTGTCAGGGCAAGCGAGCTGGTAACCGTTACAGGAGTAGGCGACATGGCTGATCCAGGTTTTGTTGATTGAGTACGAGCAAGAGCTGGGAATCTTGCTGACCGTGCGGTGCCGTCTGATCAATATCAACTAATTGTGCCGATCTGCGACAAATAGAGGTAACTTTTTCTGAGCAGGGACAGAGGCGCGCAGCTGGGGCTGGTCGGCCCAAGACGCGCGAGACGATTCTGGAGAAAGTCCACCCAGGCGATTTTCAATCCAGGGGACAAAAACTGATCCACTAGCGGGTAGGCCCCATGCTTAGCAAAGCCGCGATACTCGAGAAGGGCAGCGAGCTGTTGCGCAAATCCCTCCGGCAATCGTGGCTTCCCAAATTGGCCTGATTGGGCTACAGAAACAACCACTTCCGCACCCGCAAGTCCTTTTGGAGGGGTCAACCTGATTTATGGAGCACGTTCTGCTGGCGAACAACAACAATAGAAAGCGGTACCTGCTCTCAGACCAGATTTCACAAAAAGAAGTTCGAAATGCCGGATCTTGCAATAGCGAATAAGTGGACGCCATTTGTCCTTGCAGCGTTGATGCTTACCGCAGCGGCGGGCCAGCGCGCAGACGCCCAACGTCGTGGTGGACCCGATGCCAATTCCCCATCACGTGAACTCATCTTTACCGAAGCGTTGCGCATTGGGGATGAGACGGCGGGTGATTCCGTGCTCTTGGGTTACGTTTTCACCATGGCGGTCGATTCGAAGGGACAGTTCTACCTCACAGACAGCGGATTCAAGGGCATTCGCATGTTTTCCAGCGATGGAATACTGATACGCGAAATCGGTCGGGAGGGCGAGGGACCCGGGGAATTCGCTGCGACGCCAATTGTACACATCGGGCCAGGGGATTCCCTATATGCACTGGATAGGACGGCAGCCCGAATTACTATTTTCTCTCCGAAAGACCAGTCCTTGGTCACAACCGTTTCTTTACGAGGACCTGGCGCACTCCGGCCAGATGCATTCTTGGGAGCTTCCGAACGCGGGCTCCTTGTGGAATTTACCAGCTACTACACGCCCGGCTCGGAGAATTTCATTCTTATGTCCACCCTGGTCAAGTATGTGCACCGGAATAGCACTGTAGCACCCGATACCATAGCGCAGCTGCCAATCACTGACTTTGTGATCTTTGATATAGAAGGTCTAGTTGGCATCCGCTACTTACCCTATGCAGCTAGTGCCCACTTTGCATTTAGTGCCGATCAAGTGTTGTACTATGGCATGGGCGACGCCATCGACATAACAGGCGTGGCGCTAGATGGTGCCAAAATGCACAGAATCACTTTGCCACACGTGCCGGTTTTCGTTACCCGGGCGGAACGAGAAGCAGCAACTGCAGGAGTCCGCCACGATGGTACTCGTAAGAAGCTTCTTACAAACATCCCGGCAAACAAGCCTGCATTCGATGCCCTGTTGCTAGATGATGCAGGTCACGTGTGGATTAGACTGAGCCGACCGGAGGGTGGCCAGACAACTACGTGGCTGGTCTTGGACAATTCCGGTGTCGTGGTGGCGCAGGCGAACGTGCCAAAGGGCGTGCGGTTGCTGGCCGTGCGGGGTGGCCGCGCGTTCGGGGCGGAAACAGCGGCGGCAACCGCAGTCGCTTGGGACATCGATCTATAGGGAGTCTGTGCCGCCTGACCGTGTCGAAAAAGCAAACCGACTGCCGTATTAGTGGTTGCGCACCTACGCCAGCAGAATATGGCCTCCTACCGCGTTCGGAAATCGGCCGTGACGGGGCATGCGCTCTCTTGCCGGACTGGCTTTGTTGAACTGAGGCCAGAATGCGATCTCTACTATAGCCGCCATGAGAGTATTCTACAGGGGCGTAGTCGGAAATCGTACGAGGCGCTGCAGCGCCGTGGCCTCGTACGCGTCCGCAGTAGTCATAAGCGGCACTATCTGCTCCAGGAATAGGGCAGGCGAAAAGCGAAAAAAAGTAATGCAAAGGAGGCGGGAATGCGCCATATTCATAAATGCGTAGACTATGTCTGTTCAGGCCGCTTGAGTCGCACTGTGACAAGGCTGGGTTGAGTCCTACGGGGTTCCCTAACGATAGGAGCGATTCAGCTTACAGTGAACAACGCAGGGCTGCGCTTAAGCTAGGTGAGGTTGTCCAAGATATTTCCGCTGGTTGAACTCTCGAATGACCATGCGCTGGACTAGCATCGTAACGCGTCAGCCCCTGCTGGTATTAGTTGCGCTGCTGGCTGTCCAGTGCGGTCCCACGCTTCGGCTGGATCCGACTATTGCCGATCAGGAGTCGGGCAGCGAGGTTCTTTTCATTGGCATCAGCCCGGTTGACGAGTCGGTAGTATGGATCAGCGGCACAGGAGGGACGTACGGCCGTACGCTGGATGGCGGGCAGACCTGGGCGACCGGTGTTGTACCGGGAGCGGATTCGCTGCAGTTCAGGGATGTACATGGCGTAGACGCCAACACAGCATACCTGCTGAGCATTGGCTCAGGCGAGCAGTCACGCATCTACAAGACTGAGGACGGAGGACAGAAGTGGGATTTGCAGTTCGTGAATCCGGAGCCCGATGGCTTTTTTGACTGTATCGGGTTTTGGGACAGCCGCCACGGCATGGCTTTCAGTGATTCATTCGACGGATCGTTTTACATCATCACGACGGAGGACGGAGGCAATACGTGGAACCGAATTCCTACCGAAAGGCTACCCGCGGCGCGGGCGGGGGAAGGAAGCTTTGCGGCCAGCGGTCACTGTTTGCACGTGGGTGGAGACAGTACGGCGTGGATCGGGACGGGGGCAAGCGAAGAGGGTGCGGCGCGGGTCCTACGGACCGCGGATCGTGGCCGCAGCTGGACGTTTAGTGATACGCCTATCCCCGGCGGTGCTGTCAGCGGCATTACCTCGGTGGCCTTTGTGGGAGCCGAGCAGGGCGCGGTGCTAGGAGGGGACGTTACCGATATGGAGAGCCGGGCCGACAACATCGCCTTGAGCGGCGATGGAGGTGAGTCATGGATTCTGGCGGGGCGCCCGGGGTTTCCGGGGCCAGTCTACGGCGCCACCTATGTTCCTGGCGCGCCTGCTCCGACGCTAGTAGCGGTAGGGCCGAAGGGACTTGGCTTTACGGCGGATCAGGGTGAGTCCTGGACGACACTCTCTGAAGAGAATCTCTGGAGCGTGGCCTTTGCCAGTCCTCGGGCCGGGTGGGCGATTGGCATGGATGGGCGCATCATCAAGCTCTCACTCTACAAATAGCGCACCCCAGCCCCGGCATTTTCGTCGCCGTCAGGCAGTTGACACGTGCTGGAGGCACTCCGGCCCAAGCGAACCCCAGCGCCCCTTGGCCGACTCGCAAGCGTGCCCGCCACAGCGCAGCTGCCACCACCAGGCTACCGCGAGCGGGCAACCAAGCTGTAGAGAACGGGAATGACGAAGAGTGTGAGCACCGTGGCGCTCGTCAGCCCGCCCGTAATAGCAATAGCCAGCGGTGCTCGCAACTCGGCCCCCTGACCGAATCCTAGCGCCAACGGAAGCAGGCCCAGCACCGTGGTGATGGTTGTCATCAGAATCGGCCGTACGCGGTCGCGGCCAGCCGCAATAATTGCTGCCCGTGTTGGCATACCCGCAGCGCGCCGCTGATTGATGAAATCAGTCTTAATGATAGCGTCATTGACCACAATGCCAACCAGCACCACGCAGCCGATCAGGCTCATCAGGTTGACGGACTGACCCGTAATAGCCAGCACAACGGACACCCCTGCTGCCGCCAGTGGTACGCTCATCATGATGATAAGAGGCTGGACTAGGTGTTCAAACTGAGCAGCCAAGATCAGATACACCAGCAGGAGGCTCAGCGCCAAACTCAGCGCTACGCCCATCAGGCTTTTCTGGAACACCTCCGCCGCGCCGCCGACACGGTGTCGTACCGACGTTGGCAGCGCAACGTCCATCACACTATTAACCGTAGAGATGGACGTCTGCAGGTCAGAGCCCGGAGCAACATCGGCCGTAAGCCGAATGACTGGCGCTTGCGCAACGCGTACGAGCGCCGCAGGTAGGGATACTTGCGTAGCTGTCACAAACGTGCTGATGGGCATAAGGCCTTGGGGCGTTGGGATCCTTTCGGCCAAGAGTCGCTCAAGCGAGTCAATATGACGGGATCGCAGAACGATCGGAATCTGATCGTTAACGGTCTTGAGGTCCGTGGCTATTGTGCCACGCGCGCCAGCTTCCAAGTAACTAGCAATGGTCTGGGCTCTGACACCATACCGGTGTATAGCATCTCGCTTGAATGCCAGCTGGTAGGTGGGCACGGAGGCCGCATCGGTCCGCTGCACATTCACAAGTTCGGGACGTGCTTCCAAGAGCTGCAGAACGTCCGATACCACGGCTTCAGCATCACGCCGGTCCTCACTGACCAAGTCAATAAGCAAATCCGCGTTACCTGTGGTGAGCAGTGCTTCCAGCTGAGTTTCCACTCTGCGTGCTCTGATTCCCATGTCATTCGGGAGTGGCAGGCCTTGTATGCCGGACATTACGTCCTCTGCCCGCTGGCCAGGCGGCAGCAGCAGGACTAAGTCTCCCTCGTAAGGGGGTCGCGGATCCAGGTCCAGTCGGGCCTGGTCCCGCTCACCCAGGTCGGCCAGAATACGGTCCACCCATCCGTGGGCCTTGGCCTGAGCCTCGAGCGTTGCCGCACGGGCAGTGACCAGCGGCAGGTCCGAGTCTGTCGGTAGCGTAACGCGAACTTCAACGCGCCCCTGTTCCGTTTTGGGAATAACTTCGCGTGGCAAGTCTGTAACAAGCAGGCCGGCGCCAACGAGCACGACTAAGCACAGCAGCATGACCACGCCCCGATGATTGAGACTCCACCCCAGCATGGTCTCGTAGGCATCCAGGAATCGCGACCGCATACGTGTGTCCTTGCGAGCAGACTTGCGTTCTCGGGAAGCAATGAGTGGCACCACAGTGAGCGCTACGAGTAGCGAAGCCAACAGTGAGCAGACCACGGCCAGCGACTGGTCTCTAAATAGCCGGCCCGCCAGTCCTTCTACCAGAGTGATTGGAAGAAAGACAGCAATAGTGGTTAGTGTACTGGCAGTGATTGCGCCAGCGACTTCCGAGGCACCATTAACTGCTGCCTTAAATGGCGACAGCCCCTGCTCACGCAACCGGGCGATGTTTTCGATTACCACAATGGCGTTGTCGACCAGCATGCCGGTGCCCAAGGCCAAGCCGCTAAGCGAAATCAGGTTGAATGTCACATCCAGCGGCTCAAACAGGATCAGCGTCAGGCCCAGCGAGAGTGGCACCGCTACGGCTATGGCTAGCAGCGCACGCATTCGGCGCAAAAAGACAAAAAGCACCAGGATGGCTAGCAGGCTACCCAGCAGCACGGCCTGCGTAACGCCCCCGATAGCGGCATTGATGAATTCGCTTTCATCTACCACGACATCCAACTGGATACGCTCGTACTCTGTCTCCAGCTGCTCCAGCACCATTCGCACTTCTTCTGTCGCGCGCACCACATTGGCATTTGCGCGCCGCTCGATCAGCAGCAGCAGGGTTTCCTCACCGTCCAGGCGCACCAGTCCACGGCGATCCTCCACAGCGTCACGGACCTCAGCTACTTCAGACAGTCGCAGCGGGACAAGGCTGCGGGAGGAGGAAATCACAGTGTTGGCAATGTCCTCAATGTTCTTGTACTCACCGCTCACCTCAACGGCATAGCGGAATGGGCCGCGCCTGATTACACCACCGGAGAGGGTAACGTTGTTGCTGCGCAGTGCGTCCGAAATCTGTGTCAGGCTGACCCCATACGCCTGCATCTGCGCCGGATTCACAGTAATCTCTATGCGTCGCTCGTAGCCGCCCGTAACTTGCACACGTGCCACGTCGTTAATCTGCTCCAAGCGACGGGCAATGATGTCCCGACCGGCGCGTTTGAGTTCCACCAGATCCTGCGGGCGATCGGCATCTATGTTGCCGGCATAGCGCAACGCCGCGATCATGATCGGGCGCTCGCTCGGATCAAGGTGCAGCACGGCAGGCCTTGATGCCTGGTTAGGAAGGCCGTCGCCCAGCCGGTCAATGCTTTCGCGGACCTCCAGCAGGGCGAGGTCAAGGTCTGTATTCCAGCCGAATTCCAAATGGACCAGGCTGCCACCGAGCAGAGTACGGGCGGTTACCCGCTGGAGTCCGGCCGTTCCTGCCACAGCCTCTTCGACGGGCTCCGTTACGGCCCGCTCGACACGGTACGGTGGCACATCCGGATAGCTAGTCCAGACAATGAGCCCCGGATAGCTCAAGTCTGGTAACAACGCTACGGGCAGGCGCAAGTACGCCACCGCGGCCAAGAATATGAGCAGGATGTAGAACGCCGACGTAGCCACCGGGCGGCGCAAGCAGGCGGAGATGATTGCCTTCATATCAGGACAGGGCGAGTGTGTCCGAAGCCACTTACTGGAGGCCCAGCTCGCGGACTCTGGTGACCTCTACAGGAACGTCATGCGGCAGCGCATCGTGACCGGCAACCAGAATGGTGTCTCCGGGCTCAACGATATTCGTTCCCCCGGCGCCGATGATTTCAGCAAAGTTGCCCGAGCGTGCGCCGACATTCACATACGTCCAGTATGACCTTCCCTGAACGGTTTTAAACACCAGCTCACGGCCCTGTCGCGGCAGCACGGCGGCCGTCGGCACCACCAGGCGGTCCTGCAACCGCTCCGTTTCAAGTGCGACCTTTGCGTGCATACCAGAAATAAGTTGTCCTTCCGGATTTGACAATGCTACCGTAACGCGGCCGAATCCCCCACTCGGTTCTATCTCTGGATTGATGCTGAACACCCGACCCAGAAACACCTCGTCGCTGAAGTTGGGAACCACCACATTCGCACTGACGCCAACGACTATGTGCACCAGGTCGGCCTCCAACACATCCACGGAAACTTTCATCCGATCATCTTCCAGGAGTGTCAGCACTTGAGTACCTGCGCCAACGTTCTGCCCGGCTTCCACCATCAGGTTCGCCACGCGTCCGCTGAACGGGGCTATCAGGCGCGTTCGAGACAATTCCAGTTCAGCGCTTGCCACCTGCTGCTCACTCTGAGCCAGATTCGAGATTACGGCTTGCACCTCATCGCGCTGGCTGCCGGAGAGCACACTCATGATGTCAAATTCCCGCCGCGCTCTTTGAAGCTCGGCCTGCGTGAGCATTCCCTGATCAAAGTCGGCCACTGCACGCTGCAACTTCACTCTCGCGGCGGCCAGCCCCGTGGTATCACCTTCCGCCAAGGATCTGCTTCCGCTTACTTTCTCGGCGTAGTCCACCTGTGCCTTCAGCAGGGCTGCCTTCGATTCGCGGAGCTGGATTTGCTGCGACCGGTCGTCAAGCTGCAGCATGAGATCCCCCTTGCGTACCTGCTGACCTTCCTCAACGGGCCGCGCCAATACTATTCCGCCAGCTTGCACGCTGATATCCGCACGCCGCCAAGGCGCCAGATGTCCAGTTGCTTCAGCCCTCAGGGGAAATTCCACGCTCTGCAGGATGATGCCTTCGACGGCTGCTTTGGCTTCCTCCAGCTCTTCGCCGAGCTCGCGCTCTGCCTCATTGTCAGTACCCGTTAGCGAGGACCAGAATCCGTAGAGCGCGAGGCCGCCGGCGGCCACCACAAGTATGAAGCCCGCCACTTGCCAGGCTTGGATTCTACGACGGCGGCGTGGTGGTTTTGTCCTTGTAGTCAACGGTACGCGGATTTGGATGATCTAAGACCGGTAGAGTAGAGGGGCGATGCTCCAAAAAGGTTGCTCTTTGTGGTGCAAAGGCCCGTGCAACTGCGGAACTCATCTATCCTGCTGCTGTTTCGCATGGGCGCAGTTATAATTTCTGCGTCATCTTTCACCGCACCATGCTGTACAGGGCGACAGGACTCCTGAAACGACCGATTGCCGTCACTTCGTGGTGTGTGGCAATAGTTATGGCGGGCTTCTGGGCCGCGCTCGACCTTCCGATCGAGTACTCGCCGAACACTGAGCTGCCTCAGGTGCGCATAGCGGCCAGTTGGTCAGGCGCATCGCCGCGCGAAGTAGAGCGGTATGTCACTGCTCCTATTGAGCGGGAAGTGCAAACGGTCCCGGGTGTGGCCAAGATCATAAGCTATTCCCGGGAGGATCGCTCACACGTCACGATAGAGGTAGACGAAGACGTTGATCTCAGCATATTCGCAACCCAGGTCGGCGAAAAGCTGGCCCTTCTCAGGAGCGAGCTGCCAGACCAGGTAGTCCCCCAGCTGACGAAGGAGATTCCAGAGGTCTTTCGGGACGTACAGGGATTTATGGAACTCCAGGTTGTCGGCCCTTTGACGCCTGATGAGCTTCGCGAGTATGCTGACGAAGTGCTCAAGCCCCAGTTTCAGAGTTTGCCAGGCATTGATCTGGTTGACGTCCATGGAGGCACCAAGCGCGAGCTCTTGATTTCCTTGGACCCGGACAAGCTGGATGCATACCAAATCGGGCCGCAGACTATTGGGGGCCGTTTGCGGGAGTCCCTGGCTGATCATGTATTCGGGCGCCTTGATGCGCAGGGGCGAGGCAACTTGCTGATCAGCCAGCCCGAGCTGGACATAGAGCGGCTGTCCAGAATTATCGTGGATGAAGTCCAATCGGGCGAACTGCCTGCTCGCTTGGGCCAGGCGCCGGACGTAGCCGGGGCAGGAAACGCCCAGGCTGTACTGCCAGTGCGCTTGGACCAGGTCGCGGCACTGAAACTGGGGCCGGCCCCAAGAGAATCGATTAGTCGCATTGATGGGCTGCCGGTAGTCGTGTTGGTACTGGAACGCACGCGAGGCACGCATATGATTTCCGTGGCCGAAAGCGTGTACGACCGTATGGACGAAATTCGGGACGTGATGCCGGAGGGCACACGCCTGCTCGTGGCGGACGACAAGACGGAGAATGTGCGCGAGTTGCTGAACGATTTGGCTTGGCGGGGCGGGATCGCGTTAATCCTGGTCGTGTTCGTTTTGCTCTTCATGCTGAAGCGGGTGCGGGCAACCGCTGTAGTTCTGCTTAGTGTTGCCGTTGCGCTTGCGCCTTCCATTGCGCTGTTCCGCCTCTTCGACTTGTCTTTGAATGTCATTACGCTGGCGGGGTTGGTCTTGGTATTCGGCCTGCTGGTCGACAACAGCGTCGTCGTTGTGGAGCAACTCGTACTGCAGCGCACCAAGTGGGGTCGGCGCGGATTGCGTGGCCTCGAACTCGAAACAGCCACCACTCGGGAAGCGCTGCGGGCCGTGTGGCTGCCGCTGTTGGGCGGCACGCTGAGCACCATGGCCGTCATGCTGCCGTTGGTGTATCTGAGCGGCGACCTGCGCGACATGTTCTTGCCCTTTGCCATTTTGGTCAGCCTGACGCTGCTTATCTCGCTGGCTAGCGCAGTGTTCGTGGTGCCAGTTTTGGGGCGATTCCTGCCGCCGACCGGCGAAGCAGTAGAACGCCGATGGCTTCGGCGCCTGGTGGCCATGCCGTACAAGTGGGTTGCGCGATTTCCGAAGCTCACCTTGGTGGTCTTGGCGCTGACGCTGGGCACGCCCGTGTGGCTGTTGCCCAACGAGATAAGCACCCCGTATCGCGGGTGGTCCAGCGAGCCCAAAGAGCGGCTTGCGGGTGTTTATAACGCAACCATTGGATCGGAGAAAGTACAGCCTGTTCGTCCGCTCATCAACACGGCCTTGGGCGGGGTGTTGCGTCCATTCTTCAGAAACGCCTCGTTTTACAAGCCATGGGGCTACCGCAGCCGCCAGCGTGTCTGGGTGTCAATGCAGTTTCCGCCTGGCAACGTGATTGAGAAAGCAGATTCGCTGATGCAGCGGTTTGAGCAGATTGCGCTCGCTTCCGAGTCCGTGTACCGGGCCTCCACTACGATCAACGACGAGAGCGCACGCATGACGGTCGAGTTCAAGAAGGGCACCCTCATGACGGCGGAGCCCTACATTGTCCAAAGTAAGCTGGTCCGTCAGGCAATTCTGGTCGGTGGCATATATATATATGTATCCGGCCTCATACCGAACACACAATACTCGAGTGGCGGCGGTGGCGGCATTGGCGGGCGGCGTGTAGACGTCTTTGGTCCCAGCTATGAGGAATTGGATGCCCTGGTGCAGCGTTTTGCCACATTTGTCAAGCGGCGAAGTCGGCGCGTAATGAGTGTCGAAACCACTGGGTCCCGAACCAGCTGGATCAGGGAACCTGCGCGGCAGGTACTGCAATTTCAATGGGACAGCGATGCCCAGGCGCAAACGGGCGTTACAGCCGCTTGGCTACGCGACCGCCTTCGGCCATACGTCCATACCCACTTCCAATTCACTGCTGCCGACATTGCGGGGGACACGCAGGTGCCGATACGGCTGATCGTGGATCGCGCGGACGAGATAGACATAGACCGCTTAGCCCAGCGCCCACTTGCACTCGGAGACAGCGTGTTAGTCCGACTGGCGGGACTGGCGGACTACGAGATCGTAGAGACTCCCTTTGCCATCGAACGCGAGAACCAGCGGTACGTGCGCCACCTCACAATTGACTTTCGGGGCCCATATGGTATGGCGCGGGATTTTGTTGACCTGGCGGTCAAATCCTTTCCGGTTCCCGCGGGATATGAAGTCAAGTCAGGAAGCAACTACTTCTTCACCAGCGAAACGAAGCGCGCCTTCAGTTGGGTCTTTCTAGCGACGCTGATATTGGTCTTTCTGGTTACGGCTTCCATCTTTGAGTCGTGGCGCCTGCCCGTTGTGGTCATGCTGAGCGTGCCACTGGCTGCGGTGGGTCTCTGCCTGGGCTTCTTGCTGACGGGCGCAAGCTTTGTTGAGGGTGCCTTTATCGGTACAGTGCTGCTGGTAGGCATTGCGGTGAACGACAGCCTTCTGCTAACGGACCGGTTTCGGCAACTGCGCATAGCGCGCCCCTATGGCAACCCATCCATTCTCGCTAGGCTCGCCGTACGAGAGCGCCTGCGTCCGATGTGGACCACAACTCTCACCTCCGTTGTAGCCATGCTGCCGCTGCTGGTCTTTCCTGATCAAGGGGACTTCTGGACTGGCCTCGCTGTAACGGTTACGGGCGGCCTGCTGGCGGCTACGCTGCTAGCTCCATTTGCTTCGGTGGCTATGTTATCCCTTTTCAAGAGTCAGCCGTTGGAGGTCGAGTCGGCGTGAGGCACTGATCAAAGCCATGGCCACGCTTAGTTGAACCTAGTGCGCTGGCCAATGCGCACCGGTGGGGACTGGGGCCATTAAAGTGGGCGGCCCTTCCAGCTGCAGCCTTCTATTGCCTTCACTGAGTGCCGGGCAACCAGGTGGATTGGTGGATATGTTGCATGTCAAATGCAGTATATCTCCTCTTCAACAGTTTTTTGCCATCTCATCTTGCGCATGTACTTGTTCGTGACGCCGAGCCATCGCCCTCGTGGCGGTCAACCGCGCCGTTGGACTCCAATCCCTGCCATGACAGACTGAGACATAGCCGAGACGCGTTGTTCCGCCGTGAGCATGCCGATCGCTACGGAAACCCGGTTTCGGGGCGTAGTCCGCGCGCGGACCGCTAGCCCTTGACCTGACATCCAGAGCGCCTGTACGGGATGTTATCAATCAAACCAGTAGTGCAGGTGTTGCATTTCAAATGCAACATCTCTAGTTCATTGGTTGACTGGCGATTCACCTCGCGCCGCGCTCAGTTGTGGTCTTCCGAAGAAAATCTGTGAAGTGCTTCGTGCGAAGGCCAGCTATTGATCAGGTACCATGGCATGCTCCGGCTACATAACGCGCTCATTGGAGCCCGTGGTCATGAATGTCAAAAGTCTTTCCCGGTCAGCGATAATTAAAAGTATCGGTTTTTCGGGATATTAAGGGGGCCGTATCGACCGGGATGGGAGCAACCCTCAGGCCGAAGGCCTCGGTACGGACACGCGGCCACGTGAATTTTCCCAAAGACAGCATAAGATATTGATATACATAAACATAGTCTATCGTCATCTTGCGATGCCCCCAAAGCCGAGGTGCGGGCTGTCAAGGCACGAGCGGTGTCGCTTTACCCGCTGCCTTGCAGACTTGCAAAGTCGTCGCTAGTCGCCAGCACGAGGTCTTCGCTAGCGGCGTTGAAGGAATGGTTCTGCTTTTAGCCCGATTCCAACAACCGCTTCGTACGTGTCCGGATGACATCGGCGTGCTCCCAAATAGCCTGTGGTGACTCTATCTGGTACGGTTGCCAAGTCTGGTCGTCGTACACGCGGATGGTCTTTTTCCTTTGGCCCAGGTACATGCGGACGATGTTCATCCTACTGTTGCCGTCGAGAACCACGCTACAGTATTGGAGCTTATCCTGTAGCTCGATACGCTCCTCGGCGATGGTATCCTTCAGAATCTCCTTGATGACCTCGTAGGCCCGCAATTCGTCCTCCGTGGTTACAACTGCTCGCTTCTGCCCGGTCTCTTCCAGTCGCTGCGGCTCGTCTGCCAGCGTTCCTGCATCGGCTTCATCCTCGCCCTGCAGCGCCGTTTGCAGCCGGGCGTTGATCTTGGCGTTGATGAACTCCCGGAACGCTTGCTTGGTGATGTCCGTGAACTTGTCGACCAGCGCCTGGGTCTTCATACCGCCTGGACGTACCTGTTCGAGGATGAAGCGGACGAAATCCCTGTGCGGGCGCCGCATCATGTCGTCGAGCACCCACTTGATCGAGGCAGTATACATGAGGTTCTCGGCCGCCCGCAGCGAGTCCTCCATATCAAACGAGCCTCGCGCGAACCGCTTGAGGTGCTGGACACCTTCCTCGGTAATCTCCACCAGATCGAACACCAAAAACGGCTTGGTGTCCATCTTGTTCGGCTCTTCCAGGTCCGAGTAGAACTGGTAGACCATGCCGTCCGTCAGGATGCCGAACCGGGCCGTGGTACTGGTGAAATAGCGGAACAATTGCGTGACCTTGCCCGGGTCCAGCTCCACGCCAACCGCCTTGCACTCGATGATGATGATGGGTTTGCCGTCCTGGAGCACGGCGTAGTCCACCTTCTCGCCGCGCTTGGTGCCCACGTCGGCCACGTACTCAGGTACGACTTCCCGAGGGTCAAACACGTCATAACCCAACGCTTGGAGGAACGGCAGTACCAGAGCCGTCTTGGTGGCCTCCTCAGTACGGGTATGGGCGACCCTGTCTTGGGCCGAGGCTGATAGAGCCTTCAGGCGATCAATGAAATCCATGGGCCGTGTTTTTGGGACAGAAATGGAGCATTTGGGGAGCTCGTCCCCCCCTCTTTCTTCGGCGGGTTCGCCGCCGAAAGATAACGCAAGCCGATGCCGCCATGCAAGCGTCGTAGGCCTCAACCCCGAGGCGTGCAGCGCCGCATCGGTCAGGCGGCCTATCCGCACATTCCAACCCTGCATAGTCCGATGATGTGCACCATTGAATCCATATTGAGGAGCGCCACCAAAACTGATTCAAGAGCGCCACTTGGTTTGGGCGTGAAGTTAGTACCACTATTCCCCACCACTGCAGTTCAGCGGACGCCAAATAGCGCAGCCGGACTAAAGAAACCCAGCAGGACCCGCGAGCTGGCAACTCCCTACCAGCTCTCCTAAGAAGTCCAGCTATAGTCGAGAGGAGCCTCGAGTGTTCTCTCAAATTCGGCACACGTACTGTTCAGTATTGTATGTTGGTCAAGTATAACTCATACTATTGTGCACTCAGACCTAGGAAGTCAAGAAAGCCGAGACGTGCCCTTCTGCCGTGAGCTTGCCGATCGCTACGGAAACCCGGTTTCGGGGCGTAGTCCGCGCGCGGACCGCTAGCCCTTGACCTGACATCCAGAGCGCCTGTACGGGATGTTATCAATCAAACCAGTAGTGCAGGTGTTGCATTTCAAATGCAACATCTCTAGTTCATTGGTTGACTGGCGATTCACCTCGCGCCGCGCTCAGTTGTGGTCTTCCGAAGAAAATCTGTGAAGTGCTTCGTGCGAAGGCCAGCTATTGATCAGGTACCATGGCATGCTCCGGCTACATAACGCGCTCATTGGAGCCCGTGGTCATGCGTGCAGCCTCCCAGTTTCCCGCGGTCGTGGTCACGGGGCCACGTCAGTGAGGGAAGTCGACGCTGCTTCAGGAGTTGTTTGGGGCCCAATATCGCTACGCTGCGCTCGACCTGCTTGATGTTCGGGCCCTTGCTGATCCCGGGGGCATTCTGGAGCACTTCGGGCCACCTGTGATTCTGGACGAGGTGCAGTCGGCTGCCGGGCTGCTCCCTTACGTACGGGCAGCGATCAATTCCAGGTGGAGCGAGCCGGGCCAGTACTTTCTTACCGGTTCGCAGTCTCTGGCCCTCTCCTCAAGGATCACCGAAACGCTGGCCGGTGGTACAGCGGTGTTGCAACTGCTGCCAATGCCCCGCGCGAAATGCTTGGGCAGCCGGCCCGGCCGTTACCATGCGAGAAAGGGGGCGGCGAGCGCAACACCCACGGTAGGGAAGGCGATTTGGAAAGAATTTCTCCGTGGAGCGTATCCTGAACTTGCACTCAATCCAGCGCACGACGCACAGCTTTGGCATGGCAGTTATGTCCAGACCTATCTGGAAGGGGATATGCGTGCGCTGCGCCAGGTAGGAGATCTCACGCAATGTCAAGATTTTCTGCAGTTGTTGGCAGCCAGGAGTGCCCAGCTGCTTAACCTCTCAACAGTAGCACGCGACCTGGGGATTGCGCTGAACACCGCGAAGGCGTGGCTTTCGGTATTGCGGGCGACCTACCAGATCACCGTACTGCGGCCGTTCTGCGCTAACGTCGGCAAGCGGCTGGTGAAGATCCCCAAACTCTACTTTAGTGACGTTGGGACGCTGTGCTACCTTACCGGGCTGAGGGACCCGGAGCACGCTGGCCGTGGCCCGATGGGTGGAAGTGTACTCGAGACGGCCGTGCTGTCTGAGCTCACCCGCACGCTTTCGCACCGTGGACTCAGCCCGCGAATAAACTTTTAGAGAACGACCCCCGGAAGTGAGGTAGGCTTCCTCGTAGGCGTAGGTGGAAAGCTCGCGCCATTTGAAGTCAAGTTGGCGGGCGCGCCGCGGCCTGCCATGGCGCGCTAAGTTTGGGCCCTTCGGAAGGACCTGGGGGGACCGCGCACTGCCGGGGTACCTGGTTCATTCTTGCGTGGTCGACCTGCCTCTGGGATATGGCGTTAAGGCAATGCCGTTCACAAGCCTGTATTCCCTGAAGAGTGCGATCCGGGTCCTTGAAGCATGCCACAGGCCAGTCAGGACTGGCTGCCGCCCCAACTGTGATCCGGTGTAGCCTCCTCACGGCATGCAATATGTTAGTTGCTCGATGTCGGCACCGGCGTTTCGGGGTCAACACATGAGCCGCGCTCGAATGTGCAAGCGCACAGGTACACTGCGCCTTGGGCTAGTGCAGCGTGGTGCTGCGTTTCACCTACACGGCGCCTCTTCGGCGCCAGCGGTTCTGAGACGTGGGCATGGTAGCGTAACATACATTGTAGGCGGGGCGCCAGAGGAGTTGCCGCTGCTTTTGTGGACACAACAAAGCGCGCCAGCCGCGTGTGAAAGGACAAATGCCTGATCGTCCGAATTTGGCGGTGTTTCCCAAGGCGTTCATGGATGCCTTGTGTATGACTGGTTCCATGACGCTGGAGCAATGGATCTGGCTTGCGGCTACGCTGGATGTTGACGGGGTCGAGCTTTATGGAGGATTTCCCGACTTGCAGGACAAGGCACGCTGGCCTGCGTACCGTGAGATGGCAGCACGGGAAGGGTTGGCGATTCCGATGCTCTGCTGTTCTCCCGACTTTTGCCACGCGGATGTGGCGTTTCGTCAGCATCAGGTCTCGCGCCAGAAGCATTGGATCGACATGACCGCTGCGCTCGGAGGCCAGTACTGCCGAATTCTTAGTGGCCAGCGCCGTCCAGGCATCGGAATGGAAGAAGGGCTTGCGCTGGTGGCGGATGCCATCTACGAATGCCTGGAGTATGCCGAGAAGCGCGGCATCACGCTGACACTGGAGAACCACTATAAAGACAACTACTGGGTCTATCCCGAGTTTGCGCAGAGTCTCGACGCCTTCCTTGCCCTGATGGACCGGATTGATCATCCGAGCTTCGGAGTCAACTTCGACCCGTCCAATGCCCTACTCATTGGGGACGATCCCCTGGTCTGGCTGCGGCGCGTTGCGCACCGCGTAGTTACAATGCATGCCAGTGATCGGCAATTGGCCTCGGGAACGCTGGAGCAGCTGCAGGCACGCGCGCCTGAGGCAGGTTACGCTTCCGAGCTGAAACACGGCGTAATAGGTCAAGGTGTTAATGACTACGACGCGATATTCGCTATGCTGCGCAGCGAGTCGCGTTGCGCCTGGATCAGTATTGAGGACGGGCTCAACGGAATGGACGAGCTCCGGCAGAGCGTCGAGTTTGTGCGCAGCAAGATGCGGGTTTTTTGGCCGTAGCGTATCGCCATGGTGCGCACAGGCGCCTCGGAGCACCACGTGTCTTGGCCGAGGGGTTTTAGGCGGGCAGGGTCTAATGCCTGGGCATTCCTTGCAGGTCCATCCCTCTTACTGCTATCCACCGCCGTGCACAGCAACAACATGCGCCTTCCTGCCGAGTCCACGATCTTCGTTTGCATTCGCTGATAGCGCATGCAGCGCACCGCGCCGACGGGTCAAGATGGCTTGTGCCTCCTCTTGCTTCCCATTGCGCCGGGCCCTGTTGCCGTGCGTGCACCGGGCAAGCCTGTGTCCGGTTTTCAGCAACGGAACCTTCATATCGAGCCGTTGCCCGAATCCGCGCCCTCATCGATGCCCGGCAAGCTGTTCCTGCGGGGCGAGCCATCGGTGTGAACGGGCGAATACGCTTCGGCTTGCAATCACGGGCGGTTTTCAAAGGCGCATCATTCGAGGTGCATTCTCGCGACCGCAAGCCGAAACCTGCACCAGCAGGGCAACGACAGTTGCGCCCGGCGCCGATCTCGAGGAGTATGCCCAGACAAACAGCGGCCAGCAGGCGGGAAACGGCAGAAAAACTTCGCGCAATATTGACAATTGCCAAAAGATGTGCTAGGTTTGACAGTGGCGTGGCAGAGAATGGGGCTACTACGCACCTGCGCAGGTGAAGAGTAGGTGTGATTTGCCTATGTTAACCTTACCATCGCGCCCGACACCAACAGGGCGCCATCGCCAACTACCGGTTTGTCAGCATAGACAGCAGAGGTCGATCATGGCAACGAGACTTTCTCCCCTTTTTCTCGCAGGGCTGCTTGCATGCCAAGGCATTGCCGTGGCCCAGTCACAGACCGGCAAGATTGCCGGTGCCGTTACGGATGCGGGGACCGGCGAGCCGCTCGTCGGCGTAAACGTGGTCGTCACCGGCACAGTGTTGGGAGCCGCGACGGATGAAGAGGGCAACTACTTCATTCTGAAGGTTCCGCCCGGCCTGCAGTCGGTACGTGCGTCTATACTGGGATATGGCACCGTGACCAAGACGGACGCGCGGGTCTACATTGACCAGACGACGCGCGTCGAATTCGAGCTGGCAGAAGCCGATCTGGAGACGGAAGAAATCGTCGTGATTGCCGAACGGCCGCCGGTCGAGGTCGACTTGACCGGCAGCAAGGAGCGCATGAGCGGGGAAGAGCTGGCGAACAGCTGGGCGAAGACGGTTCGAGAGGCTATCCAGACTCAGGCCGCCACCAATATCAACGGCGGCATCCGAGGCGGATTCGGGTTGGAAGATGCCTACTACGTTGACGGGCTCAGCCTGCGTGACAACGTCTCTGGCGGCAACCTCACGGGCGTAAATACGACGGCTATTTCCGAACTGGAAATACTGACCGGCGGCTGGAATGCAGAGTATGGGCGCGCGATGGGCTCAGTCATCAACATCGTGACCAAGTCTGCCACGGATCGCATCCAGGGGACCGTCAGAGCACGCCTGCGACCGGCAGGCCAGTATCACTGGGGCCGCAACATTTACAGCGAGGACAATTATGAATGGTCCACTATGGCGACGCTGCAGTACTGGACAGAGAACACCGGTGGGGGTGCCTGGGCCGACAAAACGCCGCAGGAGCGCCTGGACGCGTGGACGCAGTTTATTTCCGGCGAGCTTTTCGGCGAACCGTCGAAAAGCATGCAGCGCTACGCGGAGCGCCCCACATGGGAGACGGAGGCGACCATCTATGGCCCCATCACCGACCGAGTTGGATTTCTGCTGTCAGGCAAGTTTCTGAAGGATGCGCCGGACTTCCCGGCATTCCTGCCGTATTCGCAAGACTGGAACTACCAAGGTAAGGTCGATCTCCGCCTGACCAGGCGCGACAAGTTTGAGCTGTCAGGGATGCTCCAGGGATTCAACAACACGGAAGGGCCAAGACTTAGCTACTGGTCAAGCGAAGACTCGTTTATTGCAGGCCTGTGGGGGCCGGCCCCCTTCTATTACTCCGGCTATTCGGGGTTCAAGTACTGGCCGTATGGCACCTCGCACATCTTTCAGGTGCCCTCGCCGCCGGAGTACATGCGGCTTAAGAGCGGGCAGTTGAAGTGGTCGCACGTCTTTAATCCGTCTTCTTACCTGGATGTCAAAGGGAGCTACACCACCATGCAGCTGGACCGGCACAACTTCAGGCAACTCGAAGAAAGCGACGTGTATGATCCGGACTCCGAGGAGTTTGGTACGGTCTGGGACGAAACGATGATACCGGGTAATCCGCTGTTCTTGCTGCCCCCGATCTTTCATCGCAGGCACCCGGGCATTTTCCAGCTCCAAGCCCGGGCTGATGCCGCAGTCTTGAATGTGGACTACACCAACCAGATCAACCGGTTTTTCCAGTTGAAAACCGGGGCCATGTTCTCGCCCCAGTATGTCTCGAAGCGGTTCAAGGCAGGCGCCATGCCCGGAGCCATCTACTCCAACCACGGCACAAAGCCGGACTTCAACCCGTGGGATGCCGCAGCTTATGTGCAGGGCCGGATCGAGGCGAATGGGATGGTGGTCAACGCCGGATTGCGCGTTGACGCCTTTGATGCCAACACAAAGGTGGCGCCGTCCATACTTGATCCTGCCATGATCACAAACATGGTGGGAGCGCCGCCCAACGAGATTGTGACGTATTCCGACGAGTTGCATGGCGTAGAGACTTCAGCCAAGGCAGTGCTGTCACCCCGGTTCGGTATCTCCCATCCCATCACAGACCTGACGGTACTTCACTTTTCGTACGGGCACTTTAGCCAGCGGCCAGCATGGCAGCTTATCGGTGGCGGACCAACGATATTCCACGTGTTCGGCAGCTCAGCCGGAGCGCCCAACGCTTCTCCGGACACGGCGCAGTACACGTTTGTGTTCTATCATCCGAACACAAGCACAGGCAACCCGGATCTCGCATTCGAGAAGATCATCCAGTACGAGCTCGGATTCGATCAGCACATTCCGGGCATCGCCAACCTCGATGCAACCGTTTACTACAGGGACGGGAAAAACCTTACCTCACTGGGCGTGCTGCAATCGCCTAACACAATCGGTTCCAACGTCTTCGGCGTTGGCGGATCGGTAACTGCAGAAGTTCATTGGGATGCGGCTAACCCATTCGGCTTTGCCCCCGGAGGTGGGCGGAGCCGCGTAACAGTAAATGGCGGCTACGTAGATGTAAGGGGGCTGGAGGTTTCTCTACAGTCGCTCTTTTTGCGGCATGCACGGGCCAGACTGATCTACAGCCGCTCCTTCGTGCGCTCAGGCCAGTATGGATTCCGGCAAATCTTTATTGAGGACGAGAACGGCGATCCGGTCCGTCCCAATACACTCCATGGCGTAAGCCTGACCGATAAAGGCGTATCCGGCACAAACAACGACCGTTGGAACCCGACTTCCAGTGTCAAGGTGGTCGCCGACCTGTTCTCGCCAGGTGAAATCGGACCCGGGTTTGGCGGATTCTATCCGCTGGCGGACTGGCACCTCAATGCCTACTACGTCTATGCCAGCGGACACCGTTATACCTACCACTCTCCTGGGGATTTTTCGACGGAGCCCAACAACCGGCGCTGGAAACCTTACCACAACACCAACCTGCGCCTTTCCAAGGCCATAGATGCCGGGGCCGCGGAGGTGGAGCTAAGTATTGACGTGCACAACCTGTTCAATACGAAACGCCTCAACTTCCTGACGGGAAATGTTCTGGAAACATACCACGAAGAAGGCAAGCTGCCGGTCAATCCCACCACGGGCGAAGAAAGCGAGTGGGACTGGTACAATCAGGGACAGCTGCCGCGGCAGGTCTATTTCGGACTCCAGGTGACCTTTTAGGCCTCCTTGGAATCGTTCCATTAACCTTTAACCGGAGTCGGGATAGATGAGCACACTGCAACGAAATTGCTCCGCAATACTTGTGGTCGCCTTGCTGATGGTCACACAGTCGACGGTGGCCTCGGGCCAGGCCAGCACGGAGCACAGATTCACCCGCGGCAAGTTCTGGACCGTAATCAGCGAGGGGGTGCCTAACCCTCCGATCTGGCTGGCGTCGTACCCGGGGTACTTCGAAGCACCTACAAACTGGTTCAACACCCTAAGCTTTTGGGCGGGGGATGTCGAAGGCACCCAATTCATTACCGGCGGATGGCCCGGCTTCAATATCGTGCACCACACGCAGGTGAAGAACTACAACTTCTCCGAGAGCCGCACCGAAGCCGAAGAATTCTCCTTTGAGACCGTGTCATCGGTGGACCCGGGAGGTGTGGACTTGCCGATCATACCGCTTACCGTCTCGCGCAAGCGAATGGTCTGGAGCCTTCCCAAGTATGATGACTTCATCATTCACCGCGAGGTCTTCGTCAACGAAAGCGCAAGTACCATCGAGAACTGGTACTACAGCGTGGCGTATGGCATCAACATCAGTACGGGTATCCCGTACGGTATAACGTTTGACGACGAGTACGTCTGGGACACCGGGTTCAGGAATTTTCGCACAGAACAGGGCAATTTCGTCTTCTATGACGATACGTCCATGCCGCCCAACCAGCAGCCGGTAGCCTACGACATTTCGCCAGGCGATGTGACGGGCGATCGAGGGGATCCCGGCAACATAACCATCCAGAATTCCATTGACCGCCGACTGTATTCGCCCCAGATGTTTACCGACAACATCGTGTACCTGACACCGAACAAGAACGGCGAAACCACTGTGTATCAGGGCATTTTCCACCGCATTCTCAATGAGAATCCCGGCGCGCCAGACGTGGAATTCTGGCAACCCACCAACCAGGACCCCACGTATGTCTTTACGCGCATGACAACGCAGCAGGCGCGAATGAGCTGGCAACAGGCCAATGCAGATGGCAGCACGATTGACGGAAACCTGTACGAGCGGGTTCCTTCATTCAATTTGGGTATCGGGCCCTACGACATTGCCCCCGGGGACTCCGTTGAGCTTATCCGGGTAGTAGCACTGGGCGAGATGGACCGCAACGTCAGCGAGCTGGGCGGCCTTGACGCAACGCAGAATTATCTGCAGCAGGGACTGGCCAACCTGAAAGCGAACTGGGAAGCCGCACTGGAAATTGTGGACGGGTTCATGCGCACAGGAAACTGGAACGAGGGCATCACGGCGTATCCGCCGCCTACTGTGGCGGATGCACCCTTTACCAGTAGCGAGGACGAACTCGAGGTACAGCTGTTTGTCGACACCGATGTGGGCACGCAGGGATTCGAACTCACATGGAATGCGGTGCCGGCCAACTATGTCGATCCCGTTAAGGGCTCCAACGACTTTGCTGGATACAAGGTGTATCATTCCGAGTCGCGCATCGAGGGCCCGTGGACGGAGGCCGCGGACATTCCGCGTGCGGAGGCTGAAGCACTTACCGCAGGGGGCAAGGTCACGTACCGGCTGTCCGCGAAGCCTGGGATTCCCTATCGCCACTGGGTCACCTCTTATGACTCGGATGGTCTGGAAAGCGGGTTTACTGCCTATACATACCACGCACAGGCGGCCAAGCCCGCGCCGAGTAACGACCTGTCCCAGGTGCTCGTGGTGCCTAACCCGTATCGACAGGTAAGCGGGCTAACGGACCCATCCGAAGAGAAGCGAATCAGCTTCTTGAATATCCCGGGGGTGTGTACGATCAACATCTACACTGTAGCCGGGGATCTGGTGCGAACAATTGACCACAACGACGGCTTTGGTGAAGAAGCGTGGGGCTCGTCGCTGCACGGCGACTATCTCCTGACCCGCTTCTTCCAGAATGTGCAGCCCGGCGTCTACATCTACCACATCGAGTCTCATGTTTCAGGACACGAAGGAGAGTCCAGAACGGGCAAGTTCCTCATCATCAAGTGATGGCGGCATAACCCATTGCGCTGGCACCATTTACCGAGGTACCCCATGAAACGATTGACTTCCTTCCTTTTTCTGGCCTGCGCTATTTTCCTGCTCGCGGTTCCGCGCTATGCAGCGTACGGACAAGCTGATCCCAATATTGGGCCCGGCATCCCGCCGCAGGACTTTAACCGCGTTGGGCAGGCTGGCTTCCAGTTTCTGAAGCTGCCTACCAGTGCGCGTCAGGCCGGCATGGGCGGCGTGAACTCGTCTTTGGGCTCCGGCGACGCATCGTCGTCGTTTACTAACCCGGCTTCAACGGTGGATGTGGAGAATCTCAACATCGGCCTGAATCACGTGCGCTGGTTTGCGGATATCAGCTATACGAGTGCGGCGGTGGTGCGCCACTTTCAGGGCATCGGCACCATAGGGGTCAACCTACTGTTTCTGGACTACGGGGATATGCCCCGAACGGAAAACCGGCCCATCCTGCTGGACGGCAACCCCACCGGCCGTGTCGATGTACTAACGGACTTGGGCACGGTCACGGCACAGGACCTGGCCATCGGCGCAAGCTATGCGCGCAGGGTCACGGACCAGTTGCACTTCGGCGTCAACGCCAAGTACATCTCGGAGACGCTGGATGACGCTACGGTCGGCGCTTGGGCCGTCGACATCGGTACGGTATTCTATACCGGAATTCGGAGCCTGCGTGTTACTATGTTAGGAAGGAACATCGGCCCCGATACGCAAATTGCTGAATTCGACGAGCGCATTGGATACGAGCCAGCGGATATCAGGATGCCCGTCAATTTCAGCTTCGGGGCAGCCTATGACCTGGTGGAAGGAGGCGCGCAGAGTCTGCATCTGTGGACCCTGGCCGCGGAGTTCGTGCACCCGAATGACGGACCAGAGAAGGTGAATATCGGAACAGAGTATTCCTTCCGTGAACTGCTCAAACTCCGTGCAGGGTACCGATTCAATTATGACGAGGAAGGTCTTACCCTCGGGACGGGTGTAAACGTCAATGTCGGCGGCTACATGCTGTCGGTGGGCTATGCCTACTGGGATTTTGGCAGGCTGGGTACCACGCACATAGTGTCGATAGCTTTCAGTCTCTAGCGGACTAAAAGGGGTTGTTCCTTGCGGTGAGAAAGTGATTCGGCTCATCGGTGCCCGATACGGATTCGCGGCCCTCCTGCAACCAAACGGGCGGGGACACCGGAATCTACGTTGCAGACCTCCGGGATCATGGTAGAGCGCAAGCCGAAAAGTCGTCGCGATTTTCTGCGCTCGCTCGGCGTTGGCGCTGCCGCGTTAAGCCTCCCCAGCGTGCTGAAGGCGTGCCGCACAGCACGCGGCGAACTGCCCAACATCATCATCGTCTTTACCGATGATCAGGGCTACAACGACTTGGGCGTCTTCGGCTCGCAGCGCATTCGTACGCCGCGGATTGACCGCATGGCTGCCGAGGGCATTCGATTTACTGACTTCTATGCAAGCCCGATCTGTTCTCCATCAAGGGCGGCGCTCCTGACCGGCAGCTATCCGGTGCGGGCCGGGGTCCCCGATGTCCACCTGTACGGGGCACCCTTCGGCTTAAGCCCCGATGAAGTGACGATAGCGGATATGCTCAGAAGCGGCGGATACGCCACGGCCTGCATCGGCAAGTGGCACTTGGGCCAGGATGACCTGTTTGCCCCAAATCGCCAGGGATTTGACCTGTTTTACGGGACGCGGATTGTGACGGGCACGCAGCCCTTCGAGAATTTTGCAGTGCCTCTCTTTTACAATGACAAGAAACTTACCGACCGGCCCGACTTCTTCCGTTTCACACAGGACTATACCCGTGAAAGTATAAGATTCATAGAGCGCAGCCGTGACCGGCCGTTTTTTTTGTACCTGGCGCATCCCATGCCGCACATTCCGATCTATCCGGGAAAGGAGTTTGCAGGGACTTCGCAGGCGGGCCTCTATGGTGACGCCATTGAAGAGATTGACTGGTGCACCGGCCGCATTTTGGATGCGCTCGGAGAATTTGGCCTGGATCTGCAAACGCTCGTCATCTATACCTCCGACAATGGGCCTTGGCTGGGGTTTGACGACCAGTCAGGCTCGGCTGCTCCCCTGCGTGGCGGGAAGCTCACCACCTGGGAAGGTGGCGTGCGCGTGCCTTGCGTGATGCGGTGGCCGGGCCGCATACCGCCTGGTACGGTTTGTACCGAATTGGCAACCGTTATGGACATCATGCCGACCGTTGCTTACCTGTCCGGGATGTCGCTGCCGCAGGATCGTACAATCGATGGCAAGAACCTCTGGCCGTTGATGCAGGGCGACGAAGATGTCCAAAGCCCGCATGCGGTTTACTACTACTATGCGGGCACGTGGCTGCAAGCCGTTCGGGCTGGCCGTTGGAAGCTGCACCTTGCGCGGCCCGAGCCGCGAAGCGGCATTTATGGTGAGTGTGCGCCCTGGCTGGCGTTACGTACCACGCTGATGCAGTCGCCCCAGCTCTTCGACTTGAAAAATGATATTGGGGAGGAGCGCGACTTGGCGGCGCAGCACCCGGAGATCGTGGCAAGGCTGTCGGCACTGGCTGACCTTGCCAGAGAGGAATTGGGGGACTATGGCCAACGTGGTCGCGGGGTGCGACCGACAGGATATTCGCATCCGGCCTATCCGGACCCAAAGCAGTGGCACGGGAGTGAGCACTGGAGTAAAACCAGCAGCGCCATGCAGGAAGACCTGCAGGCCTTCAGGCAGTATCGCTTCCAGCTGCTGAACCGGGAGGACAGCCTTGACGCCCGCGAGCAGCTTGAATTCCAGTGGTACCGAGACCACATGGAGCTGGTATTCGACTAGCATGCAGTGATTCGCATTCCAGCATTGGCCAAATTCCAGAGGGCTCTGATGCAAATCCAGGCAGAAGACGCGCTGCATCGCGCTGTGGAGGCCGGCGATCTCGGGAGGGTTGCCGCCCTCTTGGAGGGGGGTGCCAGTGTGGATGGCATTCTAGGAGATTGGGCGCCCCTGCACCGAGCCGCGGCAGCTGGCAACGTGGCCATTGCGCGTGCACTTCTGGAAGCCGGTGCAACGATTGACCTCACAGGGGCGGGCGGGTGGACTCCCCTGCACCGTGCCGCCAAGCTAGGGCGTGAGGAGATGGTCGCGGAGCTGCTAAAATGGGGTGCCGATGCGCAGGCCCAAGGCATTGACGGCTGGACGCCGCTACTGCGCGCAGCGATGGTGGGACAGCATGGTACAGGACGGCGGCTGATAGCGGCCGGAGCGGACATCGGGGCCACCAACAGTGCACAGCGCTGGACGCCGCTGCACTGGGCAGCCTTCAGCGGAAGCATGGCTCTGGCGAAGGACTTGCTTGCGGCCGGAGCGCGCGTCAGCGCGCCGGTCGGGGGTGGGTTGACGCCACTTCAGTTGGCTACACACTACGGCCACGACGAACTGGCGCAATTTTTGGAGGATCATGCAGGCGATGTTTCAGCGCCAGCGAACGATGAATAGTGTGCACAAGAACTTGGGCGTCGTGACCCGCAGGGGGTTTCTCAAGGCGGCCGCATCAGCTGCGGTCGTCACCGGTGCCGGCTGTTGGGGCGCCGCTCGGGCACAAGGCCCCAGCATCATTCTCATCTATGCCGACGACCTGGGTTATGGCGATCTGGGGTGCTATGGATCGACGAGAATCAAGACGCCGCACCTTGACCGTCTGGCAGCGCAGGGGATGCGGTTTACGGACTATCGATCATTGTGCTCGGTATGCAGCCCATCGCGCGCCTCCCTGCTTACGGGTCGCTACCCATCGCGGTGTGGTGTGCCGTTTGCCGTTGGCGGTGTCTACTCCGATTTGGGACTGCAGGAGAGCGAAATAACGGTGGGTGAGCTGTTGCAGAGGCGGGGATACAGGACGGCCTGTGTCGGCAAGTGGCATCTGGGGATTCCTCAAGGCTTTGACTACCGCACGCACGCGGGCTTTACGTCGAGGTCAGAGTTTCATCCCAATCGGCATGGCTTTGACCTGTTCTTCGGTATGGTGGGCAACACGAACCCGGATGGGTCCACTCCGCTGTTGGAAGACGACGGGATCGTGGACCCGGATGCGCATGTGACTACCATCACGGAGCACTTTACACGCCGCGCTGTGGAGTTTATTCGCGGTGAGCAAGGGCGGCCATTCTTTCTCTACCTTCCACACACCCGAGCACATGCGCCCTGGATGCCCAATCCACGGTTTGCGGGCCAGTCCGGGGGCGGCGTGTACGGTGACATGGTGGAAGAAATGGACTGGAGTACCGGCGAAATCCTAAGTGCGCTCCAGGAAGCTGGCGGCGCTGCAGACACCCTGGTGGTTTTCGCCTCCGACAACGGGGCGAGTGCTTCCGGCACGCATGGCTCAAACGGGTCCTTGCGAGGCGGGAAGGGCAGCACCTTTGAAGGGGGCATGCGCGTGCCTTGCATCATGCGTTGGCCTGATCGCATCCCGGCAGGACAGACCAGTCACGCGATGGCCAACGCAATGGATATGCTGCCGACGATCGCTGCGCTGGCCGGTGCACGTTTGCCAGTGGACCGCGTTATCGACGGAGTTGACCTCAGCCCACTCCTGCTTGGAGAAGCGTCAGCATCAGCTGAGCCTCGCGTATTCTACTACTACAACGGGCTCAATCTGCAGGCGGTCCGGGAAGGCAAGTGGAAACTGCACCTGCCTCGTAGCCCCGCAATGCTGGTCTGGTGGGAATCTGGATTGCGTGAGCTTGATGCGCCGCTCCTGTTTGACTTGGACAAAGACCCGGGCGAGACTCGCGATGTGGCGTCTCAGTATCCGGCAATCGTGCAGCGGCTGCTTGCGGAAGCCGGGCGGGCCCGCGCTGAGTTGGGGTCATGGGACCGGGTAGGCACTGGCCAGCATCCTATCAGGCATCTGATGGATGATCGCAGAAGGCTGCGGCATTTACGCACGCAACAGGACCACCAGAATCTGGGTCGTGATGTCCCACCAGACTGATCCTGCTACTGCGCTGGCGACCACTCGCGTGCGGCGCACTACAGTGTGCGACACCAACCAATAGAGAGTCGAGGGCAACATGAAGTGTCACGATGGATGCAAAAGCGTGGCCCGCCGGTCACCTGGCAACGTTCCCGGTCCCCTGATTGCCATGCTGCGGAGCGCTGCCATAGCCATTCTGGTTGCCACCATTGCGGCTGGGCCGGTCCGAGGCCAGGTAACGGTGGAAGAAGAAGATGGGCGCGTCGTGATTGCCAATGGCCTCGTAAAGGCAGTCTTCGAGCCGGATGCGGATGGGATCAGCCAGACCTTTTTCTCCGCGAAAGGCAGCGAGTGGGTGCGTGTTGCCGAGGGTTTTCGCCCTCCCAGCCCCCGGCCCACCAATACGACCGAGCTGTACCTTGATCGCTCCAATGAGCACGGACGTGCACTGGGGATAGCAGAAGCGTATCGAATCATTGTGTCCGACGTGCTGGATGCGGTAGAAGTGACCGTCCGCGACGGTGCGCATGTGCAAGTTGAACTCAGTGGCGCAACAGAAAGAGTGCGGGTGCAGCAGACGGTCACTCTGCGCGCGGGCATGTCTTCCGTACACATTGATGTCCGTGGAGAATTGCAGGAAGATCCGCCGCGCTTGGAGTACTTGCTCTCTCCATTCGTGTTTGCCGAGGACGGTCCACCCGACTTCAGCCACATCCCAGCCTACAAGCGCTCGCCAGGCGATGTCGTTGGGGATCGGGCATTCTTTTCGCCTGCGGCCCTGGTACAAACGGGTGGCCTGTTTGCGGCCATTGTGCCGGATTTGGACCAGATCAATGAGCACCCAGTGTATGCCCAGGAGGCCCGCCCGCAGAAGCATCGCTGGATATTTGGTGTTCCCATTGACTCATCCAGGATTTCTCTGCCGGCCGTGCTGGACCTGGAGCTCATCTCCGGCATGACGAATCAACCGATCCTGGCATACGGCATGATGGATGTCATCACCGAGCAACACGTATTCTGGCGACACGAGAATGCAGGCGGGACGCTGCTCCGCACGCTGTCGGGCAACGTTGTGCGCTACGGCATGGACTTGTTCTTGGCCGCTGACGCGGAGCCCTACCGCGGATACCGTCGAGCCAGTCGTTTTCTTTGGGAGCGCTACGGCAAGCCCCATATGCAGCGGCCTCGTCCGCAGGCCATGCCGCTTGCAGACTACGCCACTACGCTGTATCCGGCAAGCTTCTCGTACAAGGGCTACACCGTTGAATTTCCGGCCGGCGCACCCGAAATGGTCCACCGAGATCCCAATGGCCCTGTTGAATGGAATTCCTGGCAGCAATGGGACAGGGAGGGTCAGCCTATGGGCATGCTGCGACTGACGGCTCCCCAGTGGTTTCACCTGACCTATAACACAGCATGGTGGAATAATGTGGCCGACGCGACCGGGCTGTATTCCTGGGGACAAAAGCTTGGGGACGCCTCACTGATGGACAAGGCCCGTCGCATAGTCAACCTTACGCTATCGGCGCCGCAGGATCAGGGTCTGTTTCCTTCTTTGTATGACCTTGATGAGCGGCGCTGGAAGAAGAGCCTGTGGCGCTTTCCAAGTCAGGGATACGACCCGGACGAAACGCGGAATTATTGGAACTGGGAGGACTCAGACTACCACACAGCGTCGGCGAGCGTGACGGCCGGGTACCTGATGGAGTTCTATCGCGACTTTGAGCAGGATCCGCGCATTCTGGCGTATGTACAGCGGTTCGGAGGTTTCCTGATCGACCACATGGAGCCCGATGGCAGTGTGCCTGCCTGGTTCGACGAAAACCTTGAGCCGCGCCCAAGCATGCGGTGGAATGCGGAGGGTGGTGCGAATGTGTGGGTCTTGAGTGAGCTCTATCGTGCCACGGGGGATGAGCTGTATCTGTCTGCCGCTACGCGCGCGGCGCAATTCCTGGTGGATGAGGTTCTGCCAACGCAGCGGTGGGTGGACTTCGAAGCCCTCTATTCGTGCGCTGTGAAAGCTGAAACGTTTTTTGATGCACGAACCGGCCAGCCGCCGCGCAATGCCATGGCCATGTCGTGGGCCCTGAAGGGGTTCGTGTCCCTCTTTGAGACGACCGGCGATCGCCGGTTCCTGGATGCGGCGGAGGCTGTTGCCGACTACGCCAGCCTGCTGCAGACGGTGTGGGCACCACACTACATCATTACGGCCTATCCATTCGGGGGTTTTTCCTCGCAGATTGGCGATGCAGAATGGCTGGATCAGCGCGATCATCGGTTTGCAGGCATCCTGGTACGCCTGGGGCTTCTGACTGGCCGGCAAGATCTGATTGAGCGTGGGGTCGCGGCCATGCGCTCGTCTCTGACACTGGTAACTCACCCCCGCCACGTGCAGAATGGCATTTATAATGTTCCGACCTTTCCATTGGGGTTGGGACCGGAAAACATCGACCACGAGGGTTTTCCCCAGACCCCGCTCCGCTCCGGGCCCAGCTGGGCAGAAGTAGGAGGACTCATGGCAGCTGCCGCTGTGCTCAGGCAGCTGGGCGGCTTGTATATTGATGTGGCACGCGACCTTGCTGTGGGTGTGGACGGGCTCGCTGTCCGGCGGTATTCGCTGGAAGGCCGAACGCTTACCATTGAAGTTTCGAGGCTTCTGTCCGAGCTTCCCGTGCCGCTCGACAAGCCGTACCCGGTTCACCTTAGGGTTGAAGGACTGCCAGATGAGGGGCCGTATAGTTTGGTGATAGGCGATCAGGCTTACGCAGCACTAACCAGGGCCCAACTCACTGACTTTCCGGTCGAGATCAAGCCATGAGCCTCTTCGTCAGGCAGGCCTTGAGTCCCGAGAAGCCGCACCAAGTCAGGCTTTCCAAAGGCGGGTTCCCGCTGGGCGGAAGAGCCGTGGCAGATCGCAAAATTCCATCCACCGTTAGCAATGGGGGCCAGATATGACAAACCGCTTCAGTCGCAGCGTACTTGTGATTGCGCTGCTTGTGGCATGCAACCAGCCTGAGACCACAATGGAAGTTAATCAGAAGTCCGACCCGTCCACGTTTGGAGATGACGTGGCCTTCTTAAGTGAACATACGGACCTGGTGGTGCTTTCCGATGAGGCCGGTGAGGCGCAGGTCGCCGTCAGCCCGGGTATGCAGGGGCGGGTGCTGACAAGCACCGCCTCGGGTAGTGACGGGCTTAGTTTCGGATGGATCAATCGCGCAGTGATCGAGTCTGGTGTCCGCCAGGAACATATCAACGTATTCGGGGGCGAGGATCGGTTCTGGCTCGGACCCGAGGGCGGCCAGTACTCCATCTACTTCAAGGGAGGCGATCCATTTGACCTGGACCATTGGTATGTGCCGGCGGCTATGGACTGGGATCCGTGGTCCGTAGTAGAGCAGGAGCGGGCCAGGGTATCGTTCGAGAAATCCATGCAGTTGCAGAATTACTCCGGAACGGGTTTTAATCTGCGGGTGGACCGTGAGGTGCGCCTCATTGGTAGGGCGATAGTGCATGAATACCTGGGTCTTGCGATCGATCCGTCCGCGAAGGTTGTGGCATTCGAAACCATCAATACGGTCACCAACGCCGGAGGCGAGGCATGGACGCGAGCCGGGGGATTGCTGTCGGTTTGGATCCTCGGTATGTTCAACCCGTCGCCTGCGACGACGGTCGTCGTCCCATACGTTGCCGGCAGTGAAGAGGAGCGTGGGCCGATTGTGAATGCGGCCTATTTCGGTGACGTTCCACCTGACAGGCTTGCCATTGATGACGATGTCATCTTCTTCAGGGGCGATGGAGAGTATCGCAGCAAGATTGGACTGTCCAAGCTTCGAAGCATGCCCACATTTGGCAGCTACGATGGCATCAATCAAGTGCTCACCCTCGTGCAGTATACGGCGCCGGAAGGTGCAGCGGAATACGTCAACTCGATGTGGGAATTGCAGGAGAATCCCTACTCCGGAGACGTGATCAACAGCTACAATGATGGTGCCCCTTCCCCTGGCGTCGCTCCATTGGGGCCATTCTATGAGCTTGAATCCTCTTCACCGGCCATGGCGCTGCAACCCGGAGCCACACATACCCACGTTCACCGGACGATTCATCTGCAGGGGGACGAAGGAGTGTTGGATACCGTTGCCGTTGCGGTCCTCGGCAAGTCGATCGCGGAAATACAATCGGCCTTTGCGCAGTAGCTGCTGCGCGGCCGACGAATCGTCTCCTGAGTGCCGCAATAATGAACACGCAGCTACGGCTGTAGAACCGGAATACGATTATGCAAAGGCTGACTGTGCTCGTCGTCGTGACTACCATGGTCACGGTAGTCGCTTGCGAGCGACCCGATGCCTCGTCACTGGGCAGCTACCGGTGGCCCGTCCTCAAGACTTACTCGGGCCAGTATCTGGACGAAGTCGCGATGCCGCTCGGCGGCATTGGGACGGGCACGGTTTCGCTGGGCGGTCGCGGTGATCTGCGCGACTGGGAACTCATGAACAGAGGCGCGCTGGGTTACATCCCTGCTTTCAAGCTGGTCCAGCCAACCATTGCCAATGGTCCGTTCTTTGCTCTCTACTACAGGCAGCCGGGCAGCACGGGAAAGGTTCGGGTGCTGGAGGGGCCTGTTCCGGCGCGGGAGCACAGTGGAGATTGGGGGGCCGACGCGGTCAATTCGGGCTTCCCGCGGTTTCAGTCTACGACGTTTGCGGCGGCATATCCGCTTGCCCAAGTGGACTTCGAACACGTGAATGTGCCCTTGCATGTGCGCCTTGAGGCCTTCAATCCACTCATCGTTGGGGATGCCGACAAGAGCGGTATTCCCGCTGCAATTCTCCGTTATGTGCTTACCAACGCTTCCAACGACTCACTGGAGGCGGCCGTAGTCGGTATGGTGCCCAACTACATAGGAGCCGATGGCTGGAGCGGTGCGCCGTCCCGGAATGTGAACGAGTACCGCGCCGAGGCGGGCGTGTCCGGAATCTTTATGACCTCCGATGGCGTGGATTCCATGGATGTCAACTGGGGTACTATGGCGCTCACGTCAACCTCGGACAACGTAACGTATCGTACATCGTGGGCGCCGCTCGGCTGGAATTGGACCTTTAGGGAATTCTGGGACGACTTTATTGCGGACGGCGAACTGGAAGACCATCCTGATTCCACACACATCATTCAGACGCCTCCCGCCACCGTAGCCGTTAAGGTTAACCTGAAGCCGGGCGAAACGCAGGCCATCACGTTTATGCTGACCTGGCACTTTCCGAATCGTCGCGCTTGGGATCATGGCGTGCACCATGCAGGAGCATACGGGGGCACTGAAATCGTGGGCAACTACTACACCACGCTGTATGAAGATGCCTGGGATGTAGCTACGAAGACAGCGGCCGAGTTGCAGGATCTGGAGGAGGAAACCGTGCAGTTCGTTCGGTCGCTTGTGGACAGCGACGTGCCGGACGTTCTGAAAGAGGCCGGGTTGTTCAACCTCAACCACCTCAGGAGTCAGACTGTCTTTCGGACGGCAGATGGCCTGCCCTTCGGCTTTGAGGGAACCGGCAGCATTCATGGGACCAAAATCGGCGCATCGAAGAGCTCCGGGTGGGGATTCGGGAGCTGCTTTCACGTCTGGAACTACGAGTCCACCACTCCTTTTCTGTTCGGGGATCTGGCCTTGAAGTTCCGCGAAGTGGAGTTCATGCACTCGGTCAATGACAATGGGGCCATGAGCCACCGCGTCGGACTTCCGATCGGCCAGCGGGCCCGGAGTTTTCAGGCCTGGGCAGCAGACGGCCAGATGGGCACGTTAATCAAGATCTATCGCGACTGGCAGCTTTCTGGAGACGACAAATTGCTGCAGACGATGTGGCCCAACATACGCAAGACCATGAGTTTTGCCTGGACCGGCATATGGGACCAGAATAAAGACGGGGTGATGGAGGGCAGCCAGCACAACACTATGGACATCAACTACCGCGGCCCCAATCCGCAGATGGCCGGTTGGTACCTGGGTGCACTAAGGGCATCGGAAGAGATGGCCAGGCACGTTGGGGACGATGCTTTTGCAGAAGAGACCAGGGATCTGTTCGAGCGGGGCAGCGCCTGGGTCGACGACAACATCTTCAACGGCGAATACTATGAGCACCACATCCCTGAAGGGACGAGCACGGTGGCCCAGCTCGGGAAGGGGTGCCTCGTCGATCAACTGGTGGGCCAGTATCTGGCCCATACGGCGGGGCTGGGCTATCTGCTGGACAAGGATAACGTGCAGACGACGCTGCGGAGCATCATGAAGTACAACTACATCGACGACTTCAACGAGCATTTCAATACGTTCAGGAGTTTCGGGTTGGGCAGCGAATCAGGGTTGCTGATGGCCAGCTACCCGCGGGGCGAACTGCTGGACTTTCCATTTCCGTATTACACGGAAATCATGACCGGATTCGAGTACAGCACAGCCGCGCATATGATTTATGAAGGTCAGATTGATGCGGGCTTGCAGGTATTTCGAGCTATCCGCAACCGCTATGACGGCCACAAGCGGAATCCTTTCAATGAAGGCGAATACGGCCACCGGTACGCACGGGCAATGGCGGCTTGGGCCGGCCTGTTGGCCTACACGGGATTTCAGTATTCCGCCGTTGAGCACCGGATGGCTTTCAACACAATCGCTGGCGAGTATTTCTGGTCGAACGGGTATCAATATGGTACTGTGGCCATATCAGGAACCGACACGCAGAAATCGGTCACGCTGCGACCGCTGAATGGAGACCTGATGCTGACGCAGTTTGCGCTCAACGGTTACGGGAAGCAGGACTTTGCCGAGGGGCAAGTGTTTTCCCAAGGTGAGGCGACCACATTCACGGTGCAGGCGGCGGACCTGTAGTCCGCGCGAGTTTGCGTCAGCTGTGGCGCGGTACGCGGGCATGGTGCAACGCGTGCAGGAATGGACAGGGCAATCCGCACTTGACCTGAGCTGTAAGCACTATGTGCGAAGCTGACAGGTGGGGATGCCGATTGAAGTGGGGCCAGCCGCTGCGCGTGACCTTGCAGGTGTTTCCGCAAGGCCGGTTACAAAATGGCGGTGCCCTGAAAGCGTGGCACGAGGAATTTCCAGACCTGCATCATTTCGCCGAATGGCAGTCCACAAGCGGCTCGGCCTTCGCTGACACCTGAGTTTCCCGATGGCTTCGTCCACCCGTTCCGATTGGGCTCGTCCAATTATCGCGCGGGCATTCGTCCGTCTTATTGCCCGAGAGCAAATCTTTTCGGGAAGCGATGGTGTTCCGCGTCCTTTGCGCAAGCGGGCACCACTAACGGATGCGGACGTGGGACTGCAGCCAAGAAGCCGTACAGATTGCGAGATCAATGCACGAGAGTGGCAGAGGCCAGCGAGGAGCGCCGGATGATGAGCTCAACGGCAAGCAACTGGCTACGTGAAGGGCCAGCATATCCCTGTATGCGATCAAGCAGCATCTCCATGGCCTTGGTGCCCATATCGTAAGCCGGCTGGGCGGCTACGGTAAGGAACGGGTAGATGGCTGCCGCATTCTCAATGTCATCAAACGTTGCGAGCGCGATGTCTTCTGGAACGCGCAGTCCGAGGCGTCGGAGTGCAACCAATGCACCAACGGCAACATAATTGTTCGCCGCCAGGATGGCCTCTGGAAGCACTCCGTCCATGAACAGCCGCTCAGTGATTTCCTCGCCACTCAGCCGGTCCGTTCGGCCTGGATAAACCCTTGGCTTGAGTCCCACCGCCTCCATTGCAAGTCTGTAGCCTGCCTGGCGTTCCTCCAGCGACGATACTCCCGTGAAACCGCCTATGAGTGCGATATCACGGAACCCCTGGTTGATAAAGTGTTCGGTTAGTTGTTTGCCGCCGGTGTAGGAGTCACCCCGTACCACATCGGCATCAATATCCTTAACGGTCCGGTCGATCAGCACAACCGGAATATCGCGTTTGACAAGCTTCTGCAGATGATGATTGTTGCCAGCTGAAGAGGCGATAATCACCCCGTCGACTCGGCGGGAAATCATTACATCGATGTACGTACGCTCCTTCTCGAGTTTTTCGTCCGTGTTGCCGAGAATGAGGGTATAGTCGTGTCGCTGCGCAACGTCCTCGACGCCACGTACAATGGTCGTGTAAAAGGGATTGGTGATGTCAGTCAGTATCAGGGCAATCGTCTTGGTTCGGCCGCTTATCAGGCTCCGTGCAGCTGCGTTTGGCACATACTGAAGCTGTTCGATGGCCGCCCGAACCCGCTCGGCTGTGGCTGGCGCAAGCCTTTCGGGCTGGTTGAAATACCGTGATACGGTCATAGCGCTCACGCTTGCCTGACGGGCGACATCAAGGATTGTGCTCATACAGACAGTGGGGAATTCCTTGGTTCTACTTCTCGTGGCAAGGCCAGCGCCGCAAAAAAGTAGGCTGGCAAGGCGGTGTTAGACACTCAGCACCCGCGCAGGTTCATTCGCTTTGCAAGGCAGCCTTCCAGTGGGTTCAAGTGCACCGGATGCGATCTGCTGAAGTAGAGCGCGCGAGACATGCCAGTGAAAAGCTCTATGCGTGAAGGTCACTGCTGGAAAGGAGCGCTTCGGGCTTGCATGTGTAACACCGTGCGCACAGGTGGTAGAAAGCTGATCGTGTCCTCGATGCGGCGAGGCAATTCGATTACGGTGGAAACTGGGCCACCGGAGTTGGCTGGATGGGTTGCCACCGTTTTTCGAGGTGGAGGCAGAAGGCGAGATCCATCTAGCGGCGCGCGGCCTGCTTGCACGCGGCTACTTTGCAGACCTGCCTGCGCAACACGCACCTTTCTGGCAACCAGCAGCAACCCGGTCAAGGCGACGTTGCTTATCGCCTAAGCCATGGCAAGCACAGAACACCGTCCTTTCACGATAGCCTTGGTCTCGGACGTCTTCTCTGGACCGGAGCATGCTTCTAGGCTTCGCGAGCGTCTTGCAGCGGCTAAAGCTCGGCAAGCAAAGCTGGCGGTGTTGCCTGAAATTCCCATGAATGAATGGTCTCCAGCCACGCAGATATCACGGGACTATGACCCGGAAATGCCTAGCGGCAAACGGGAGCAGCAGCTGTCGGCGGCCGCAGCTGAGTGCGGCATTGCCGTCCTTGGCGGCACCATACGATGCGACCCGTCTACGGGCATGCGATACAACACTGCACTGCTGATTGATAAGACTGGAGTCCTGGTTGCTTCCTATGAAAAGTTGGGGCTTATACGTTTCAGTTGACACTTGTCGCCGCACCGGCCTCTTTCCGCTCCTTTGGGGAGAATTAGCTGTTTTCCGTTCACTGCCTGTGCTGTCTTCTGTCTCCACTAACGAGCATACTGACTCGTCTGCAGATGTTGCACTTCGGACTTTAATTGGCGTCTGTAAACAGGATCTCGGCCGGTGCTTCCGGATCCTGGCGACCCAGTAACGTCATCAAGTGCAGGCGCCACGCCATCACCATGTTGATGGTGATGGCCAGGTGAAGACTATCGGCCTTCTGCAAGCGCAACTCCTGCACCTTGCACACACTCTTGAGAATCCGGAAGCCGTCTTCCACACGCCAGCGCAACATGTAATAGTCGACCATTGTTACGGCCTGTGCCACCGAGGTCACCTCCCTTGTCGTGAGCAGGTACCACTGAATCGCTTTCTGTCCTTCTGGCGGGTCCGCCTCTCCAACATGTATGGCGGTGACCTTCACCGGGCCGCCCTGCTGTCCACGGGTGGGCGGAAGCATGACCGTACGGTAGCGTACCTCCATCTGTGCGATGCGGCCCGCACGGCCCTTATGCTTGAACGGCCCGACTTCTCGCGACGGCTCAGCCGCTGTATCGCTACCTCAATGGTACCTTTGGGCGCCCCCTGGCGCATGAACTCAAACAACAACGGACCCTTTCTTCCCAGTCTCCGATTCGCCTTGGCCCGTACTAATAGATCCACCCGTCCCACTGGTTGCTGCGCGGCGAACAGGGCAAAGATGTCCGCTTCCCGATCCATGACGCAGAGTACGCGGGTCTTGCTGCTGAGGTGTGTGGCCGCCTCGGCCAGGTCATGCAGTCCGTCGATCCATTGCTGCGTCTTAGCTGCGTGCTTTCCCGCTTGGGTCCTGTAGGCACAGCGCAGCACGCCCAGCGGCAACCCCTCCGCACTCAACGCCAACGTCGTATGCAAATGCACCCCCCGTGCTTTCGCGGTGGTCTGGTTGCGCCCGATCACTTCCAAGCCCTCGCACGCAGGACGGGTGCTGTAGTTGATGTCCGTGCCGTCCTGAAGGCACAGCACCGTCTTTTCCGTGCGCATCCGCTCGATCGTACGACGGCGATGCGGCGCCAGGATATCCGCGGGCGTGGTTCCCCGCTCGTTGGCCTTCTCTATGAAGCGATAATATCCCCGTATCGCGGCACGATCGGATTTCATGGTGGCCGTTATGGACTCGCCGGGCGTTCGGGCCAATATAGTGGCACTGTTGACCAGGCGGGTAGTCCGCCGCTTATCCCCCAGCTGTGCGCCCCCAAACTCCTGCGCCGCCCAGGTCTCGGCATCCAGTCCCGCGCCAGCCTCCAGTTTGGGATACGCATCTACGTGCGCCACCCCGAGATGCTTGCGCCACCGGCGGTCCAGATCATAGACGAACACCGCCTTCTTCGTCCGAGTACACGCCTTGGTCTCGGCATGGCGACCCCGGCCGGTGGTCCTTCCCACATAAAGGAATCCCGCCGCACGGAAACAGGTCCCCCGCTGCTCAGGCCCCACGAAGGTCTCAACGACCCACGGAGCATAGCCGTAACGTGCCTGAAAATCCACGGGCAACCGCTTGAGCACCTTCCCCAGAAGATGACTGGCCAGGTTCTTGACCTTTACGCCTGGCCGAATTAACAGCCGGTTCAGGCCCACTACGCGCATCAGATGCTGCTGGCGCTGCGCGTGCGTCCAGGCCATCCACCGGTCGCGCGGTCCCACATACAGGCCGGAAGCCGCAAAACCGATCGCGCCCAGATACCCGTGATCGCTCCGAAACAAATACTTTATCTGCGCGCCCGCAAACTGCCTCACCCCCTGCGGATGCTCCGCTGCCATCAGGGTGTTCCAGCGCGCACGCTGCGCCGCATCCTCCACCAACTCCAAGGCCAGGCCCTTGATCTCTTTGAGCGAAGCGGGCACCTCCACTGGTTCCGGCACCGGCCGGTCCAACAGCCGGGGCGTACCGCTTGCAATGGTGCGCCTGGGCGCGGGCAACGACAGCCTGTCCTCGGATTCCAGCGTCTTGAGCGCCTTCAGACACCCGGTCTGCTGCAGATTCCCACGCGCATCACGAAAGCCGAATGCATGGCACACCTGGCGGCTGATGGCCGTACGGCTTTCACCGGCATGCGCTTCCAATGTGCGCAAAAGCCGCGGCTCAGAGGTCCGCAGCGTGCGAAGAATCTGGCTCTGCGTAAGCATGCCGCAAAGTTACACGGCACGAATTACAAAGTTAAGTCGCTAATTTGGGGAAAGGGTAGCGCTACCCACGTACGCGGAGGCACGGGCGGCGCTTGCGTCGCTGCATGGAGCGCTGCAGCGATCGTGTCCGAAAGCCGCACGCAGTCTGGAGGAGGGTTTGGAGGATACGCTGACGCTTCACCGGTTGGGGGTGCGGAACCAGGCTGTCAGAGACAGTCTGAAGACGACGAACATCATCGAGAACCTCAACAGCATTATAGCGAACCGATCACGGAACGTGAAGCGCTGGGGATCATCGGAGATGCGTCAGCGCTGGTGCGGGGCGATATTCATGCAGTACGAGTCGAATCTGAAGCCGATACGCCGGGAGGACATGAAGGAGCTGGTGCGCCAGGCTAACTGGCCGGATATAGCGGGTGAAAGTCCCGTGTTATGAAACTGAAACCAGGTACATATCTCCGCGAGCCGTGCGTGGCCACCCGTGAGGGTGGGCGCGAAGCGTCGGTAGCGGTGCGTGTGGCCAGGGTTATTGAGCACCGAAAAACATGTAATCTGGGTCGCCGAGGCTTTCAGCTCGGTCGAAGGCAACATGTTCGTCATCGCTATGGTGAGACGGCGGACAGGCCCACGGTGTCCGGGACCCCATGGACGCATGTACATATCCTGCTGGGACCTGGGAGGTCTTCAACTCGCCCCGCGGTCGTGCGGGGCCGCAAAGGAAAGGCGCTTGCGCCGTAACCGGAGATGCACGAGTTGAAGAAGTCAGATGATCCCATACGAGCGATGAGCGCTGCGAACAAAGGAGCGAACGCTCCGGCGGAGTGGCGGGAGCGAAGGGGATCACCCAAGGGGAAACCGCGAGGTCCTCACACGCACCATGCGCAGAAATGGGCGCGCGTGTCCCAGGGGACTGAGCGGTTACGGGAGTTCGTGAAGCGAAACTCACAGGAACGTCTCACGACGCTACTGCACCACATCAATGTAGAGTCACTCCAGACGGCTTTCCTCGCGCTTAAGCGCGATGCAGCCCCCGGCGTGGACGGCATGACGTGGAAGGCGTACGCGGAAGGACTGGAAGTCCGTCTGGCAGATCTTTGCCGGCGCGTACATAGCGGTGCGTATCGGGCGACCCCGTCCAGGCGGGTAGAGATACCTAAGCCGGACGGCGGTACACGACCGCTCGGCATTGCAGCATTGGAGGACAAGATCGTCCAGATGGCCGTGGTGAAATGCATCCTGACGCCGATTTACGAGGCGGAGTTTCGCGGTTTCAGTTATGGGTTCAGGCCGAAGCGCAGCGCGCACAACGCGCTGGACGCCTTGGCCTTTGTGATTGAGCGTCGCAAGGTCAACTACACTGTGGACGCCGACATACGCAAGTTCTTTGACACGGTAGACCAGGGGTGGTTAATCCGCTTCTTGGAGCATCGTATCGGGGATAAGCGCGTGATACGGCTGATCATTAAATGGTTGAATGCGGGAGTGATGGTAGAGGGTGTACGGCAGGACAGCGAAGTGGGCACGCCGCAAGGCGCGGTCATCTCCCCGATTCTGGCCAACATCTATCTCCATTACGTGCTAGACCTGTGGGTTCAGAAGTGGCGCCAATCACGTCGGTGTGAGGGGGAGGTATACATCGTCCGCTATGCGGACGATTTCGTGGTGTGTTTCCAGTACAGAAGGGAGGCAACGCGTTTCATGCGTGAACTGCAAGCTCGACTCGAGAAGTTTGGGCTGAGTTTGCATCCTGGCAAAACACGCCTGTTAGCATTTGGGCGTCTCGCCGAGGAAGACCGCAAGAGACGAGGTGAAGGCCGACCAGAGACGTTCGATTTCTTGGGTTTCACGCATTATTGCCGTAGAACTCGAAAAGGACGCTTTGGCTTGGGTCGTAAACCGATTGCCAAACGGATGGTCCGCTTTCTGAAGCGGGTGAAGGAGCAATTGATCCGGCGAAGGCACCGAAAGGTGCGTGAAACGGGCCAATGGTTGGGGCAGGTGCTTAATGGTTGGCTGAACTACTATGCCGTACCGACGAGTTTCCCCTACCTCCAGCGCTGTTGTAGGCGGCTCCACTGGATCTGGATGCGCGTCCTGCGGCGGCGATCTCAGAGGGATCGTACGTCGCGGAAAGATATGGACATGCTCACTGCGACTTACTGGCCGAAGCTTGCAATTCGACACCCATGGCCGGATGCACGGTTTACCGTCACGCGCGCCAGCGCAACCCGAGGGAGGAGCCGGATGCGTTAGCGCGCACGTCCGGATCTGTACGGGGGGCTCGGGGAGACTCGGGTCCCTACCGTGCTACCCAGGTCCTGAGCACCTCCGGGGGTCGATGGGTTAGTGGGGATTCGGTCTGCCGACCCCAAGGGGCTGCAAAGGCAACACCTGGCGCTCAATGCCCCCGCGCAGTAGTGCGCTGCTGACGCTGGCATAAGCAAAACCCGCAGCTGTCTGGACGCTCTGAGGCGCTGCACCCTGCCAAGATCGCCGCATTCGCGTGCAATCAGAGGATACCTGCGGGATTTCGTGCCCGGAAAGTCACTCCAAGAGCCTGCCTGCGCCCGAAAATCCGCGTGTGAGCACGCAATTGGGCCCATATAAGCATGCACCGTCCCATTTGCACCCACACACTCGGCCCGAAGCGCAATCCATTGCCAAAAGATATTTGCATTAAGGGCCCATCTCGGCAGAAGCCGCCAAAACCCAACTTGAAAATGTGCAATCCCGCTTCATGGGTTTTGCAAGAGGCTTTCTTGTGCGTATAATTCCCCTCGTAAACAAGCTAGCGCGTATCCCCCCGAGTTATGCTTCATCTAGATAGAGGCTCCACCGGCTTTCGCCTGAGTCTTGCAGCCTTCGTCTGTCTGCTGTCCGTGCGGGTTGCCATGGCGCAGGACGTTACGACCGTGTTCGAGGCCTTGAAAGCGCTTTATGAGGCTACCGACGGCGACAACTGGACCTTCAACACCAACTGGGATACGACCATGGTGCCAACAACTGCAGCAGAGTTGAATACGTGGTTCGGAGTATACTACAGTAGCGGGGCGCTGACAGCACTCAATCTGCCCGACAATAACCTCAGAGGCAATGTCCCGCCGGAGCTGGGCAACCTCACGAAGCTGAGGGGCTTCCGGCTGCAAAATAATTCTCTTACCGGGACGATCCCCACTGAGCTGGGCAACCTCACGGAGCTGAGGGACCTCTGGCTGAACTATAATTCTCTTACCGGGACGGTCCCGCCGGAGCTGGGCAACCTCGCGGAGCTGAGGGAACTTCGGCTGTACAATAATTCTCTTACTGGGGCGATCCCCACTGAGCTGGGCAACCTCACGGAGCTGAGGGAACTCTTGCTGTACAATAATTCTCTAACCGGGACGGTCCCCACTGAGCTGGGCAACCTCACGAAGCTGAGGAGCCTCTGGCTGATTACAAATCGTCTTGTGGGACAATTGCCCGAGACCCTGACGCAGCTAAGCGATCTGACCACTTTTCATTGGGCCCATAACGATGGTCTATGCGCGCCTTCGACCACTGCTTTCCAGATGTGGCTTAGTACGCTTAGTTATACTCGTAACGGTCCCATGTGTTTGGGTTTGCCGTCTATAGAAGATCAGTTGTACTATGTCGATGCGGAAATAGCGGATTTGTTGTTGCCTGCGGCCGTAGGGGGTACGAGTCCATTCGAGTACGAGCTCAGTCCGGATGAACCGGCGGGGCTGGGATTTCACGCGTCGTCGCGCACGCTCAGTGGCACGCCGACGGCGGTGATGGTCCAGACGGAGTACACGTACACGGTGACGGACTCGGTCGGCACGGCGGCGTCGCAGACGTTCACCATTGAGGTAAAGGCAGCATTGGCTTTGGACGCTGTAGCGGATCAGGCGTATGTGGTGGGGGAGGCGATCCCGGATCTGGTGTTGCCGGCAGCCGTGGGGGGTACGGATCCGTACACGTACATGCTCAGTCCGGATCCGCCTGCGGGATTGGTGTATGATGCGCTGACGCGCACGCTCAGTGGTACGCCCACGGCGGTGACCGCGCCGACGGTGTACACGTACACGGCCGAGGACGCGGCCTCCCTGACGGCGTCGCAGACGTTCAATATCGAGGTGGTGGCAGCAGTGTTGAGGTTGCCGTCTGTGGCGGATCAGGCGTATGTGATGGGGAAGGTGATCCCGGATCTGGTGTTGCCGGCAGCCGTGGGGGGTACGGATCCGTACACGTACATGCTCAGTCCGGATCCGCCTGCGGGATTGGTGTATGATGCGCTGACGCGCACGCTCAGTGGCACGCCGACGGCGGCGGTCGCGCCGACGGTGTACACGTACACGGCCGAGGACGCGGCCTCCCTGACGGCGTCGCAGACGTTCCGTATCGAGGTGTTGGCGGAGGCGTTGACGTTGCCGGCTATAGCGAATCAGGTCTATGTGGTGGGAGAGCCGATTACGCCGTTGGCGTTACCGGCAGCGATGGGGGGCCGGGGTCCGTACGTGTATGCGTTCGGTCCGGACCTACCGGTGGGGCTGGTGTATGACGCAAGGACGCGCACCCTCAGTGGCACGCCGACAGCGGAAGCGGCCCCCACGGTGTACACGTACACGGCCGAGGACGCGGCCTCCCTGACGGCGTCGCAGACGTTCAATGTCGAGGTGGTGGCAGCAGTGTTGAGGTTGCCGTCTGTAGCAGATCAGGTGTACGTGGTGGGGGAGGCGGTCCCGGATCTGGTGTTGCCAGCGGCTAGGGGAGGTACAGATCCGTACACGTACACGCTCAGTCCAGATTCGCCCGCGGGGCTGGTGTATGATACACCGGCGCGCACGCTCAGTGGAACGCCGACGGCGGCGATCGCGCCGACGGTGTACACGTACACGGCGACGGACGCGGCTGGGGAAACGGTGTGGCAAGAATTCACTATCGAGGTAAAGCTGGCGCTGGCGGCGATAGCGGATCAGTTTTACGTGCTGGGGGAGGCGATCCCGGATCTGGTGTTGCCGGCGGCCGTGGGGGGTACGGATCCGTACACGTACATGCTCAGTCCGGATCCGCCTGCGGGATTGGTGTATGATGCGCTGACGCGCACGCTCAGTGGTACGCCGACGGCGGTGACCGCGCCGACGGCGTACACGTACACGGCAGAGGACGCGGCCTCCCTGACGACGTCGCAGACGTTCAATGTCGAGGTGGTGGCAGCAGTGTTGAGGTTGCCGTCTGTGGCAGATCAGGTGTACGTGGTGGGGGAGGCGGTCCCGGATCTGGTGTTGCCAGCGGCCAGGGGAGGTACAGATCCGTACATGTACACGCTCAGTCCAGATTCGCCCGCGGGGCTGGTGTATGATGCACCGGCGCGCACGCTCAGTGGAACGCCGACGGCGGCGATCGCGCCGACGGTGTACACGTACACGGCGACGGACGCGGCTGGGGAAACGGTGTGGCAAGAATTCACTATCGAGGTAAAGCTGGCGCTGGCGGCGATAGCGGATCAGTTTTACGTGCTGGGGGAGGCGATCCCGGATCTGGTGTTGCCGGCGGCCGTGGGGGGTACGGATCCGCACACGTACACGCTCAGTCCGGATCTGCCCGCGGGGCTGGAATTTGACGCGCCGACGCGGACGCTCAACGGCCTGCCGACGGCGGCGATCGCACCGACGGTGTATACGTACACGGTGACGGATGCGGCCTCCCTGACGACGTCGCAGACGTTCTATATCGAGGTGTTGGCGGAGGCGCTGACGTTGCCGGCTATAGCGGGCCAGATCTATGTTGTGGGAGAGGCGATCACTCCGTTGGCGTTACCGGCGGCGATGGGGGGCCGGGGTCCATACGTGTATGCGTTCGGTCCGGACCTGCCTGTGGGGCTGGTGTATGACGCATCGACGCGCACTCTCAGCGGCACGCCGACAGCAGAAGCAGCCCCGACGGAGTACACGTACACGGTAACGGACGCGACGACCCGCACGGCATCGCAGACCTGCACTATCGTGGTGGTGCAGGAGGTATTGACGTTGCCGGCTATAGCGGATCAGGAGTATGTCATGGGGGAGCGGATCCCGGATCTGGTGTTGCCGGCGGCGATGGGGGGGCGGAGTCCGTACGCGTACATGGTACATCCGGAACCGCCCGCGGGGCTGGTGTATGACGCGGAGGCACGCACGCTCATCGGCACCCCGACAGCGGCGATGGACTCGACGGTCTACACTTATTCGGTGGAGGATGCAACCGCGAGCACGGCGTCGCAGACATTCCATATCGAGGTGCTAGCGTCGCTGACGTTGCCGGCTATAGCGGACCAGATCTATCCAGTCGGAGAGGCGATCACGCCGTTGGCGTTACCGGCGGCGATGGGGGGCCGGGGTCCGTACGTGTACACGCTCAGTCCAGATCCGCTGGCGGGGCTGCTGTTTGACGCGCAGGCGCGCACGCTCAGTGGCACACCGACGGAGGTTTCGGCACGGGCGGCCTACACGTACACGGTAGCGGATGCGGCGACCCGCACAGCGTCACAGGCCTTCCACATCGTGGTGGAGGCCTCCGCGGCGCTTGTTCGCGACAGGGCTGTGCTGATTGCGTTATATGACGCCACCGATGGCGCACACTGGACCGACCACACGAACTGGTTGCATCCCCCCGCGGATGTGCTCACCTTCACGGAGGAAGAGCTGAACGCATGGTTTGGGATTACGGTGTCGGAGGGACGTGTGGTAGGGCTGGAGTTGCCCCACAACAACTTGCGGGGCACGCTGCCGGAGGCGTTGGGGAATCTTTCCGATCTGGCGCAGTTGCGGCTGTACGGCAACAGCCTGGAGGGAGGGATTCCGTCGTCGTTGGGCCAGCTAGACAGCCTTCGGGGGCTGTTGTTGCACGACAATGCGCTCACGGGGGCGATTCCGCCCGAGCTGGGAAATCTGCCCAGCCTGGAACAGTTGCACCTGCATAACAACGGTTTGGACGGGGGGATCCCAGCGGCGTTGGGGGCTTTGGCCGCGCTGAAGCAACTGTGGTTGTACGGTAACAGCTTGGGAGGTTCGATTCCGCGCGCGTTGGGCCAGCTAGACAGCCTACGAGGGCTGTTGTTGCAGGACAATGCACTGATCGGAGCGATTCCGCCCGAGCTGGGCGACCTCGCGCATCTGGAGGACTTGTGGCTGCAGGGCAACAGCTTGGAGGGTGCGATTCCGCCCGCGTTGGGCCAGCTAGACAGCTTGCGGGGGCTACTGCTGCACGAAAACCAGTTGACTGGAGCAATTCCGCCCGAGTTGGGCGGTCTTGGGCACTTGCAGGACCTGTGGTTGCACGGCAATGCGCTGGAGGATTCGATTCCACGCGCATTGGGCCAGCTTGACAGTCTTCGGGGATTATTGCTGCACGGCAACCAGCTAACTGGCACGATTCCGTCGTCCTTGGGTGACCTTGCCCATCTGCAGTGGTTGCAGTTGCAGGAGAATGCGCTGGCGGGTACGATCCCGCCTGCGCTGGGTCGGCTGACGCATTTGGAGCGGCTGCAGCTTAGCGACAACGTGCTCACGGGATTGCTTCCGGACTCGTTGGGGCAGCTTGTTGCGCTGGCGTATCTGTATGTGGACGACAATGCGTTGTCGGGGGCATTGCCCGCCACCTTGGTACAGCTGGCGGCCTTGAAGGAGCTGTTTTTTGGCGGTCCGGATCAGGATGTTTGCGCCCCATTGGATGCGGCCTTTCGTGCTTGGCTGGGTTCTCTTGAAGCGGTGCGAGGCCCGGACTGTGGGGGCACTACTGTGTTGACGTTTGCTGAACCTGTGTCGGATCAGCGTTACATGGTAGGCCAAGGCATCGCGGGTCTGGCATTGCCGCCAGTCCAGGGAGGTTCGGCTCCATATCGCTACACCTTGCAACCGGCTCTGCCCGCAGGGCTGGTGTACGATGCGCAGACACGAACGCTGCGTGGTGTGCCCAGTGACGCGGTATCGAGAGCGGTGTATACGTATACGGCTGTGGATGAGTCGGGAAGCACGGGCCGGTTGACCTTTGCCATCACGGTGGTGCCGAGTCTGGCGGAGCTGTTGCAACTCCATGGCAACTATCCCAATCCTTTCCGTGAGACTACCCATCTGGATCTGAGTCTGCAACGCGATGCGCGGGTCAGCGTTGAAGTGTTTGACTTGCTGGGGCGGAGCGTACTGCGGCAGGAGGAGCATCCGGTGGAGGCTGGCCCGCACCGTCGTCTGGCGATAGACGGCATGGAGGCGGTACCGGGTGTCTACCTGTATCGGATCGTGGCGGTCATGGACCGGCAGACGCTGGTGCGTACCGGGCGAATGATACGCCTGCGATGATTTTCGAAAACTACAACTAAAACGAGCATCCGGTATGAGAGCGACGACATACATCTTCTTTGTTACGGTGGGACTAGCCCTCCCCATTAGTCACACTGTCGACTTAACAAGGGGACCTGCCAGGCGCTTCTGATGAGGATGACGTGACGTAGTAGCGCTTTTGTTGACGGTAAGTTCAGCGAAGATCTTCGTGGTCGCTTTCTTGCTTTTGCCATGGGGGTTGCGCTGACGACTTGTTGATGCGTCCTCACAGGTAGTGTACAGTCTGCTTGGTCAACGCGTCGCATGGACATACCAATGGCGACACCATGTTTGGCGGAATGTGAAGAAAGCGTGGTGGCGCGCTATGGGGGCGGACGCTCCACCAGATCATAAAACGCCCCAAGCTCCTGGTAGCAATCGCCCGGATCTGCAACCGGCCGTACGCACGCCACATGACTGTGTGTCCCGGAGGGGGATCATGCTTCCGGTTCATGTAGCCATCCATCATCGCCACCAATAAACTGAACTTCGAAGTAGCTGGGCGCAGTCTCGCCCTCGCGGCGCAGTCAGAAGGCCCATTTTTGCACCTTTTTGAGTCATTTTTGGGCCAATTTCGGCACAAATATGAACTTCATAGTACTGTGTGTCACGTAGGAGCACGGAGGAGAGCGTATGAGGTAGTGGAATAGTCCCCCAACTGCGTGAGGGATGGGGGGCGGGCCCCCATAAGCGCTAACTTGTTTAAGTACTGGGGAAATAGCGTTCAACTTGGTTAATTCTAGCTCTTGGAGGCGCAGCCAACATTCCCGAGATTTCGGGCCATTGCTCGATCATCTCGGCCAAGGAGAACCCTGGCTCAATCGCCCGCCCGACTTGGTTGAGGGCGAATTTGAATTCCCTCCATGTACTGGGTGTGCGCCCGCACATCATAGCCCCAGGGGGAAAGTGTACGTGCGTGACGGACGATCTTTTCGGTCAACAGCGCGACCAGTAACTTCCCGTATAGCCAAGCTTTCGCGCTCTCGTCATCGAATTTCGGCAGGTGGCCCAGCTGGGCTAACGATTTGAAACGCTTAAACACCAGTTCAACCTGCCAGCGTAGTCGGTACCACTCGAGCACAGCGGTCGCTGAAAACTTCTCCGTTGGGAAGGTGGTGAATAAGATGACGTACCGGGCGTAACGCAAGGTTTCTTCCCGTGGCTTCTTTCCCTTCCGCTGAGCAGTCTGATAAATCTTGGTATGCGCCTCTTCCATCGCTTCATCCGTTTTACGAAGCGCACAGATACGGCCCTTCACGGGGATCTCTGCCTTAACTGCTGCGGTCCAGACTCCCACAGCCCCAGCCTGCAGTAAGGACTCCACCGACGCTAACAGGTCAATGGGCTGGCCGGATTCCGTCTCAAAGCGCAGCGCACCTGTGTTCACGCGCACCGTCACGTAGCCGCCGGCTGTCTCCACATGTTGAATTCCAGAACCGGTCGCATAGCCGCGGTCCGCCAGTATGTAGTCACCCGCACGGACGGGAAATTGCTTGAATGATTCACCCGTGCCCGCCCCCTTCGTTCCAGTTAACTTGAAAAAATCACAGCCTAGTGAAGGCAGGGTAACACTGTAATGCAACCGCCACATTGATCCCGTGCGGCCAGGCTCCCGTACTACGGTTGCATCGAACGCCCGTACTTGCAGCCCCTCGCTGGCTGATACCTCAATGCCATGCTCCTTAAATAGCTCCATGCATAATGCGTAGAGCCAGTTCCGTGACTTCTGCAGCCGCTTGAGCAGGGCTACGTCCGATAAGTCGGCCAGATGAGCCTGGCGCGCTCGCACGACGGTCTCCCGCAGTGAGTGCCCGCATCCCAAGTGGATCAGCAGCGTCCGCAAGAGGTTTTCCGGTGACTTATCCTTACGCAGCCCGCGCAGTGCGCCGGTATTCACGGCCAGTTGCTGCCAATTCGCAGGCAAGAACGACGCCAACACGCCCCAGTCCTTGTCAGCTGGCGCTCTGGTAACGGTTCCCTTCATCAGACGTCAATCGTTTAGCGACGAAGTAGCGACATATTTATCCCGATCATGGGTGCACAGGATGGTAGATGGCCCGACCTTTGTGATTCCCAGTGCACGAATTTGTCTACTGCAAGCGGCATCGGTGTTCCCGGTTACCTCGACTCCAGGTAAACCAAAGCAACATACAGGAATCGTGTCAGATAAACAAGTTAGCGCTTATGGGCCGGGCCCCCTGCAGCCGCTGTTCAGGCGGAGGCTGCAAACCACCAACTGTTGCTGGGCTTAAGAGGTCTGGTGATGAGCGAGTTGTAGAGTCAAGGGGTGGGACGACCCCGTAGGATCCTGTGCGCTATCCGTCGCTTTCGCTCCGGCGCTCAGTCAGGCTTCCATAGGCCGCCCCACCCCCTGCTCGTCTGTAGGGTCGGGGCCTGGCGCGCCAACCCTTAGGGTCCGGTGGCTTGTCCGTCGCTTTCGCTCCGGGCCTCAGTCCGGCTCCCGTGAATCACGTTTCCAGGCCCCGCCTCGTCAAACCACGGCGTGCGGTTTTCCCGCACCGGGCTTACCTGCTGATTACACCGCAAAGTTCATGCGCAGTTGGCGTGGGCGCGCTTTCGGCCGGTAGTACTCTATCTGCCACTGAGCATACAGCCCCAGCCGCTCGTACAACATCCGCCTACTCCACCGCTTCCACCCATAACCCTTGCGTCCGCGAGCACGCATCAGATGGCGCCGGATCTTAAGCTCGACCCAGTTACGTACGTAACCGAAACATCGGCTCGAGTGCCCTATGCGGAAATAGTTTACCCATCCCCGTAATATTGGGTTGATGCGAGCGATGACCTGTCCCACCGGCTGTGATCGGAAACGTCGGAATTCCTCCTTGAGTCGCCGCAAGAGCTTTGTACGAGCCTTCATACGAGGCACGCTCAATACGCCCCAACGGCCCCGCTTCGTCTTATGCCGACGAATGCGAAACCCCAGGAATGTGAAGCTCTCCCGTTGGGTGAGATCAACCCTCCGCGTCTTCTCCACGTTCAGTGAAACGTCAAGCTTGGCCAACTCTTCCAGTAGACGCCTGTACACGCCTCGCTCCAGCCACCGCCACTTGCGGTAGCCGTCCACCACGATCACCAAGTCATCGGCAAAACGGGCGTACTCCATATGGAAATACCCCTTCTCGCGGGTGACTGCCTTCGCGCGCTCCAGCATCCGATCTACCCCATTGAGGTAGATGTTGCTCAAAAGCGGCGAGATGACGCCCCCTTGAGGTACCCCGCGCTTGCCACCGGACTTGAGTATCCGCTTCAGAAGCCACAGAATGTCGAGATCCTTAACACGGAGCGCGACCTGTCGGAGCAGGATGTGATGACGAATCGTATCGAAATACGACGCCAAGTCCACATCAATGACCCGGGTCATTCCTTTGACTACCGCCGAAGTTACTCGGTGTACAGCAGCATGCGGCGCACGCTTTGGCCGATATCCATAGGATCCCTCCTGAAAGTCAGCCTCAAAGATCGGCTCCAGAATCAGCTTCAGCGCCCCCTGCACCACGCGATCCCGTATCGTCGGTATGCCCAGCGTGCGGAATTTACCGCCGCCCTTGGGGATCCGCTTCTTACGCAATGGCGAGGGCCGGTAGCACCGTAGGATCAGATCGCGCTGAATGCACTCCAGAAACCCCTGCAAGCCGGTCGTCTCAATGGCTGCAAACGTCATGCCGTCGATGCCGGGGGCACCGTCGTTGCGCTTCGCCATACGATACGCCTCCTGCAGCGTCTCCAGCTTGCAGACATGCACGTACATGCCCCAAAAACGCCACTCTGGTACTGCCTTGGCTTTGCGGTATATTCTCCTCCTCAGGTCCTGCAGGCTTATAGTTGCCTCTTTCATGTCTTCAGTGCCTCCCATTATTGTCGGAAAACATACCAGCAGTGAGGCGCCTTCGCTCCACGGGCGTTACCCCGTTTCATCGCTACTACACACCTCTCCGCCACCCTCTCGTCTTCGGTACATTTCCCGGTGCCACCGGTTATAGTACCTACCTTCCTCCGGCGATTTCTCACCGGGACGAGGAGGGCTTCTCCAGTTGCTCGGCATGTCCTTGTCATCGTGCCGTCGCTACCACCCCGCCGAAGCGGTACGGTCGTCCCAATCAGATTACGACCGCCCGTGCTGCCTTCGCCCAACGGTTGCGGGCTCGGCCTTCGGGATACACTCTCGAGGCCACCTATGCGTTCACTTTCGTTACGGCCCGATGACTCGCGATCTCCCTTACGGAGACCGTGTCGGTAGGCTTCATGAATTAGGTTTCCCGCTTCCATGCTACCCAAGCTACAGAGCTCTGATTCCTACTCTGGCAGGACTGACTCCTGCTGAACATGCCAGCCTTGACTGGACACACAACCGTGCGTGAACCTCTCAGCTCACACGGCTCATCCTATGCAGCCGGCCTTGGAAGAAACTGCCAATGCGCAAACAGATGCGGATTTCGCTGCCTATAGCCGCGGATCCACTTGCTGGCCCGCCGTGGGTGTCCACGCAAACGCTTCCGTTTGCGCATAGCCCACCGCTTGAGCTTGCGGTCTATTTGTCGCAGGGGACCGTACAGCGCCGACTTGTAGAAGGCCCCGTAGTAGTGTATCCACCCCCTGACTTTCGCGTTGATCATGCGTGCGAGATCCTCCAGTGTTTGATCACTGCGCAAAGGCAGCTTCCAAGACCAGATTTCCCGCCGGATAGCCTTTGCCGCTTTATTGCTGATCGCAGGACTGAAATTCACGAAGAACTTTCCCCACCTGTTCCTTGACGGCCGAGGACGAAACGTATACCCCAGAAAATCAAAGGTGGTGGTCGGGTGCTCTCCTCCCCTGTCCTCATCCTTGCAGTAGACCATCTTCGTCTTCTCAGGATGCATCGTCAGCCCGCACTGCGTAAAGCGACGCTCCAGGGCCTCGCGTAGGCGTTCCGCCTCCCCCTTGCTGCGACAGTGACAAACAACGTCGTCGGCGTACCGCTCGAACGGGATGCCCGGGTAATTGCGAGCCATCCACATATCAAAGGCATAGTGCAGGAAGAGATTAGCTAGTAGTGGGCTCACCACTCCACCTTGCGGCGTGCCGCGGTCCCGCTTCTGCAACGCTCCATCCGGCATTTCCACCGGGGCCTTCAGCCAGCGCTCCACGTACAGCAGTACCCACTTCTGGTCGGTATGCCTGCGCAGTGCGCGCATCATCAGGGTATGGTCTATCGTGTCAAAGAATGCCTTGATGTCCAGATCCAGTACCCAGTCCTTTCGCCAGCAGCGTCGCCGCGTTCGACTCAGGGCCTGATGTGCTGACTTTCCCGGGCGATAACCATAGGAATCCGGGTGGAAATGCTTCGCCAATTAAAGTCCGAAGTGCAAAATTGGGCCTCCTGACTGCGCCGCGGGGGTGAGGCTGCGCCCAACTACTATGAAGTTCAGTTCAGGCGGCAACGACAAGTGGGTGTTCATTGCTGGGTTGGGATAGTGACAAACGACGTTCAACTATCCCTGCCCAACTAGTTATGACTCAATGTCGATAGGGTGATTGTCGCAGCTAATCGCCGTAATCTGTCTTTCCGGGTCGAAATCACTGCATCAGTTAGCGTTCTGGGAGTGCGAAAACCACATCGGTGTCTTTTTTCCTTCAATCCACTGAATGCACCCTAAATTGCTGCGCCGATTGCTGAAACCGACAATTCCGGCAGCGCATTTATGCAAAAACCTCTGATGTACTTCTTTTCGACGGGAGCCGAAGATGCTAGGTCAGCGATGTCTCATGATTCTCCCGTGACAGCACACATCCAATCTTGCGAGGGTAGTGTTGAGACCTGCCCGGCAGTCACGAAGGCTGGTGTCTTGCGGAGCTTCCAGGGATGGCTACTGGTTCGTGATTCGAGCGTAGTCTACTGGGTCAGGTCGGATCATGTTCGGAGAGTAGACGTATCTGACTAGAGTCGGTCGTCCTTTTCGGGCCTGATGTGCCTATTTTTCGCCAAATGCCTCCCCTCAGATAAAGATCGCCCGTTGGCTACACCAACCACCCAGGGGGGAGGGTACGGCTTTAACGACTGGTCGAGCAACGTCGCCGTGCGTGGCTTCCAGGTGACCATCAACGACGCGCAGATCGGCGTGACCATCGACGGCTTCCCGAACGGCACGTCCGACTACTGGAGAGGATCGAAGGCGAACCGGTTCATCGACCCGATGAACCTCGGAGGCGTTGAGGTTTCAAAGGGGGCAGTCGACATCGTCTCCCGGTCGGTCGAGGCGCAGGGCGGCACCTTCAACTACAGTGACGGACGATTCGGCGGCCGAGCGGATCTACACCGCGTCGAGCACCATTTGAGAGAACGGCGGCTAGTGGTTCTCCATGCGGGTCGACACGGGACCGTTTTTCGGCGGAGAGACCCGTGCCTGGATCGCTGCGGTCTGGCAGGAGGCGACCGACTGGGTGCAGGGCTCGGCATGGAACGAACGGGAGCACGTCGCCGCCAAGCTCGTTTCGTCGCGGGCGCGCCTCGGTCTCACCGGCTACATCTCCTTCGATGCCATCCACGAGGATACCTACCAGCGGCTCTACAGGGAGGCCGACTTCAAGGCCACCCCGCGCTGGGGCCGGCTGGTTGGCGATTGGCCCGGCGTTCCGTACCTGGACCAGTTCTACTGGCCCGGCTGGCAGACGCGGTGGAACAACACGCTTGCCTACGTCCGGGCGGACTGGTCATTCAGCGAACTCAGCTCGCTGCGCGCGGGTACCTACTACCATCGCAACCGGGGCCGCGGCGCTGGGTGCCCCCCTATATCGTTCTTCGCACCCCAGGCGCGTCAGCGGTTCCGCCGTCCTCCGCTGCGCGCCGGGCCGTTTCAGGTGGCTCCCGTGCCGCATGACCACCCCGACGGCCAAGTGGTTGCGTTCGGGAACTACGCCCTCGTCCAAGGCGCGGACGAGGCGGCGGCCCGCTGACGAAACCAGGTAACCGAGATCGCGAATACCAACTACAAGCTGGGTCAGGACAACGTCCAGGTTTTCGGCCTCGACATCCACAATCCGGTCTTTGTCGTCTCCAGCCTCGCCATCATTGCGTTCGTCGCTGGGGTACTGGCGTTTCAGGCCGAGGCGACGGCAGCCTTTGGTGCGCTTCGCGCGTGGCTCTTGCCGACGTTCGACTGGGTGTTCATGGGCGCGACCAACATCTTCTTACTCTTCTGCCTGCTCCTGGTGGTGACGCCGCTTGGCCGCGTTCGTCTGGGGGGCGCGGATGCCCGGCCGGACTATTCTCGATCGAGTTGGTTCGCGATGCTGTTCGCCGCCGGGGTGGGCATCGGCCTGATGTTTTTTGGGGTGTCGGAGCCGGTGGAGCATTTTCTGCAACCGCCGCTCGGGCTCGAGGCGGCCGACACGGCGGCAGCCCGCCTCGGCATGGCCAGCGCCATCTTCCACTGGGGCATCCATGGGTGGGCCATCTACGCGGTGGTGGCGGTGTCGATCACCTTCGCGTCGTACAACCTTGGGCTGCCGATGACGCTCCGGTCGGCGTTCTATCCGCTCCTGGGGGAGTCGGTGTGGGGGCGGTTCGGCCACGGCATCGACATTCTCGCCGTCTTCGCCACACTCTTCGGGCTGGCCACGTCACTCGGCCTGGGCACTCAACAGTTGGCGGCGGGGCTGGCCCACCTATGGGGCACGGAGACGACCGACACCATCCAGGTCCTGCTGATTGCCGGCATCACCGGCATGGCGCTGACGTCGGTTATCAGCGGGATGGAGAAGGGGGTCAAGCGGCTGAGCGAAGTCAACCTGTGGCTCGCCATATTGCTGCTGGCGTTCGTGCTGACGGTTGGCCCGACGCTCGACATTGGCAGCCGCACCTTGGCCAGCCTCGGCCAATATCTTGCAGCGATCGGACCGCTCAGCAACTGGCTGGGCCGCGAGGACCTAGACTTCATGCACGGCTGGACGATATTCTACTGGGCTTGGTGGATCTCGTGGTCCCCATTCGTCGGCATGTTCATCGCACGAATCTCGCGCGGCCGGACGGTGCGCGAGCTGATCACCTGCATGCTGATCATCCCGACGCTGACTATCGCGATCTGGATGAACGCCTTCGGTGGGACTGCGGTATCGCAGTACGTCGACCTCGGTCATCTCGACGTGGTCGCGGCCGTGCAGGCGCAGCAACCGGAGGTCGCCCTGTTCGCGCTGCTGGAGACGCTGCCGCTTGCGAACGTGACGGCGGTCATCAGTCTCGCGCTCATTGTGGTGTTCTTCGTCACCTCCTCGGACTCAGGATCGCTGGTTATCGATACTATCACCGCCGGCGGCAAGCTGGACGCGCCGGTCCCCCAGCGCGTGTTCTGGTGCGTCTTCGAGGGACTGGTCACCGTCGCACTGTTGCTCGGTGGCGGCCTCGTGGCCGCACAGGCGGCCATCACCGCCGCCGGACTTCCTTTCGCGCTGGTGCTGATCGCCCTGTGCTACAGCACCTGGAAGGGGCTGCGCACGGCACAAAAAGGCCGGACCGGTTGACCCGACAAACGCAGCCACTGCAGATGCAGCCCAATTCGGCTGAAGTCCTGTATGGTGTTCGTGAAGTCGGGTCCGAATCTACAACCCGGGCTCGAAGGCCATGCTCATGTGCCTAGTTTGTCGAGCCCGTCTCACCGATTGGATTCCCTACCATGTTCGGCGTCCTGCCCGCCTCCCCAGTTGAGGGTCATCCGCGACTCGCGCCCGGCTTGATGTTCGGGCCGAGACGTCTCCCTTCCGCTTTTGTGATTCTTTCCACTCCTGGAGAACGAACCCGTCCGTCAACAACCCCGCTCCCCGGATGCGCATGGCCGCGCCGAACTTCCAGATGGCGGCATTGCCCACCGCCAGTTCGTTCGCGCACGCCTGCGCTGTAGCGACGAAATGCAATATTTGGCACCGCCGGATTTTCAGCTGCGTGGTCTTTCTCAGTCCCTCGCAACGCCTGCGGCGTGCAAGGTCGCACCTGCCGCGGGTTCCGCCAACGGACCGTAGGTTTCCATGTGATCGTGCTAAGAAGATACGGGGCAATTCTCGGCACAGGCGAGTTGATCCAAGATCTACAATACCTGTAAAGCGCTATGAATCATATGGTTACTACGATGTAGGAACGTCGTCGATATCGGATGACCCGTCTGCCGGTGCCGGCATCACCGCACCACACGTGCGTTCCCCTCACACGCGGGTATGATCTGGGCTGAACGCGTATAGGGACTTGGGGATGGACGCATTCCGTGCACATGCAGTGATGATGCGTCGCAACAACTTGTAAAACGAATTAAATGGACGCGTTCTCCGCACACGTGGTGACGATCCGCGAATTTCATCGCGTCTGGGCAGGCCAGCGACGTGTTGGCTTTGTACAAAGCGTAGGTACCGCGACCGGTAGGGAATCATTCAGGCACACCCATGTAAGACTGCGCTCAATGAAGGCGTGATGCGAATCGCGCAGCGCAAGGGGCCAGGATGTACATTCAACGGCTCGGGTGTTTGGACTTACAATATGGACCGGTCAATTGCCACCGTTTTGCCGGGTGAAGGTACAATGCGCGCGGCCTGATTGTTCAAGGCCGCCGGACTTCTACTTGGGATTCTCGTAACCCGTGAATATCCGCGTTTGCCTAACCTAGAACTCAGCGCCCGTTGCGCTGCAATGGCAGGTACTGAAAACCGTCTCTTAACGATAGCCTTGGTCACGGATGTCTTCCCCGGACCGGAGCATGCTACCAGGCTCCGCGAGCGTCTTGCAGCGGCCAAAGCGCGGCAAGCAAAGCTGGCTGTGTTGCCTGAAATCCCCATGAACGAATGGTCTCCAGCCACGCAGGTGTCGCGGGACTATGACGCGGAATTGCCTGGCGGCAAAAGGGAGCGGCAGCTGTCGGCGGCCGCAGCTGAGTGCGGCATTGCCGTCCTTGGCGGCATCATACGCCGCGACCCGCCTACGGGCATGCGATACAACACTGCGCTACTGATTGATAAGACCGGAGCCCTGGTTGCTTCCTATGAAAAGCTGCACCTCCCAGAGGAAGAAGGCTTCTGGGAAACTAGTCACTACGTCGCCGGCCGCTACCCGCCGCAGGTAACGCACGCATTGGGCGTGCGACTCGGCACCCAGATCTGCTCCGATGCCAACCGGCCTGTTGGGGCGCAGCTCTTGGCAGCGCAGGGCGTGGAAGTCATACTGGCACCACGCGCGACGTCGTGCGCGACCTATGACCGGTGGCGGTTGGCGTACCGCGCGATGGCGCTAACAGCCAGTGCGTACGTGGTATCCGTCAACAGGCCGGGTCCCGAATCGGGCGTGCCTATTGGAGGGCCGTCGTTGGTAATCGATCCCGAAGGTGCCGTGATTCTTGAAACTACAGACCCCGTAGCTGTAGCCACTCTGGATCTGCGCCGTGTGGCCCAGGCAAAGCGCGGATACCCGGGGTATTTGGCATTCCCAACGGACGTCTATGCGCATGCTTGGCATGATCACCAAAATGACACGTAGAATGATGAACAAAATGCTGGTAGCACTTTTGATCGGGGCTTGGCCGTCAGGGGTTCTAGCTCAGGACTTTGACGTGGCCGGAGCCATTGAGCAGCGCGGCAGTGCATACTTCGACATGGCCCGCCAGATCTGGGAGTGGGCCGAGGTAGGCTATCAGGAGACGCGTAGCTCCGCACTCCTGCAGCAGGCGCTCGAGGGTGAAGGCTTTGAGGTCAGTGCCGGCGTGGCCGGCATCCCTACGGCCTTCATAGCGGAATACGGAATGGGCGCACCCACCATCGGCATCCTGGCCGAATTTGACGCACTGCCAGGTATTTCCCAGGACGCCGTAGCAGAAAGAAAGCCCCTGGCCGCCGGAGCAGCTGGCCACGCCTGCGGGCATCACCTCTTTGGTGCCGCTTCGGTTGGGGCGGCGGTGGCCGTGAAGGAGTTCCTTACCCAGCGCGGTGGATCCGGCACAATTCGCGTATATGGCACGCCCGCGGAAGAGGGTGGGGCGGGAAAAGTCTATATGGTCCGAGAAGGCCTGTTTGACGACGTGGACGCCGTACTGCACTGGCATCCAAGTGACCGCACCGATGCGAGTCCAATGACGAATCTTGCCAACAGGTCGGCAAAGTTTCGCTTCCATGGGCGATCAACACACGCAGCAGGTGCGCCCGACCGTGGCCGTAGCGCACTCGATGGCGTGGAAGCCATGAATCATATGGTTAACCTTATGCGCGAACACGTGCCTCAGGAAACGCGGATTCACTACGTGATCACCCACGGCGGGCTGGCGCCTAATGTGGTGCCCGACTTCGCTGAGGTCTACTACTATGTTCGGAACCCTAGTGCTGGCGTGCTCCAGCAGATCTTCCCGCGCCTCATCAAGGCGGCTGAGGGCGCGGCCCTTGGCACCGGCACCACGATGGACTATGAGGTTATTCACGGAATCCATAGCGTCCTGCCCAACGAGGTCCTGTCCGAGACGATACACGCTAACCTGCAGGAACTAGGCGGCGTGCAGTACAGCGAAAAGGAGCTGACGTTTGCGCGTGCGATCAGAGCCACGCTAAGTGATCCGGACCTCGACCTTGGTTCGCAGGAGACTATCCAGCCCTTCGAGCCAAAGTCGGATATGACCTCTACGGACGTTGGAGATGTCAGCTATGCTGTGCCTACTGCGGGGTTTGATGGAGCAACGTGGGTGCCTGGCACAGCCGCGCACAGCTGGCAGGCGGTGGCCGCAGGAGGCATGAGCATTGGTGGCAAAGGGCTTACGCTAGCCGCGAAGGCACTCGCGATGACCGCGGTGGATCTTTTTACGCAACCGGCGCTCCTGAAAGCCGCACGGGAAGAATTTAACGCGCGCCGAGGGCCCGACTTCAAATACCAGGCACTGGTGGGGGATCGGTCTCCGCCGCTGGATTACCGGAACTAGGCGCAAAGAAGAATCGGCGCACCAGGTGCTCGGGTGGCGGGGCGCTTGCCCGCGTACCGATGGCGGCGCACACCAGCGAGGCCAGAAAACCCCAGATCAAAGGGTCCAGACCCAATGGTCGTGCTGGTGTGATTTCGCCAAGGGTCGCGAAGCCTATGACATAAAGCGTCAGGTACGCCAAAAACCCTCCGACCATGGAGGCCAGCGCCCCTAGCGTGTTGAATCGCGGCCAGTAGAGCGCCAGTGCCACGGGTCCAAGAAATGCGACGGCCAGACCACCACCGGTAAACACGATGATATACTGCAGGAACTGGGGTGGGTAGAGCGCCCCCGCTGCAGCCATCACTCCAATGACGATGGTGCAGCCGTAGCTCATCCGCCGCAGGGTTTGCTCGCGTGCTGCAGGGCGCACGTTTTGCTGGTAACCGTCCCTCACGACGCTTGAGGTGATCATCAGCATGAAGCTGTCCACCGTACTCATCGCGGCTGCAAACGGCGCCGCTATGAGCAGCCCCGCCAGCCACGGAACGTGCGCACCATCGGCCAGCAGGAAGGCCATCACGGGCATGATGCGATCCGGCGTATGGTCCAGGCCGGGCGAAAGGACCCGTGCACAACAGAAAATGATGACGAGCGGGACGTAGATCAGCGTGAAGTAAATCGATAGCGCTGCAATGCCGCGCTTGAGGGTTGCCGTATTGGAAAATGCCATCAGGCGCACCATGTTGCCTGGCTGTCCAGTGCCGGACAGTGCCCAGAATGCGAAGAACGAGACTGCCAGACCCAGCGGCAAGAATCCTTTGGAATCAGTGGCACTGGGGCCGGGAGCGCTGACATATACGCCGGACTGTCCAGCGCCACGCTCGTACGCCGCAAGGCCCGATACCTGTGGACTAGCAAGGGCCGGAAGGGGTGGCAAGCCGCTTCCCAAGATTCGATCCTTCTCCAGTGGTGTCATGATCTCCACAACCTTGACCGGACCAGACTCCCGTGCGCCAGGCAGGACAATGGCGCTCTCGTTGGTGCGAAAGAGCCGCGTACCAATGCTGAACCAGGTGTCGGCCGCGATTCTGACGCCTTCCGGTGGGGCAGGGGCTTGCGTCGCAAGCACGGCCTCACCCAGGCGCGGAGGCTCCATGCTGCGCATCATCGTTGTTGCATTCTTGAGACCCCCCACTTGCCAGAGTGCGAGCACAAGCATCACCAAGACACCCACGACCATGACAAAGCCCTGCAGGATGTCGGTCCACACGACCGCCCGAAACCCTCCAAAAGCCGTATAACCCACCACCAGCACCGAAAACACCACCAGTCCAAGCACATATTCCGCGCTCACACCCTCGGGCGCAATCCACGGTGCCGTGCGGGCCAGGCCCAAGGCCGCTTGCTGAAATGCCGACACGTTTCCCAGCAGCTGCTGCATGATGAGCGTGGCCAGTGTGAACTGCGGAATGAGGTAGACGGTGAGCAGGAGTGCCAACAGCACCGTGCTGATAAGGGCCAATGAGCGGCTGTCAAAGCGCTCGCGCAGCACATCGGGGACCGTGATGGCCCCCGTCAGGCGTGCGACATGGTTCAGGCGCTTGCCAAGAAGGCCCATCCCGCACAGAGGGAAGATCATGTAACTCGCAATCCAGAGCGCGAGTACCCACCCGTGGGCATAGATGAGGGACGGAAATCCAGCGAAAGATCCAGCGGAAGCGCTGGTGGCGCCAAACGTCAGCGCGAGAGCTATCATCCCCAAGCCGCGGCTACCCAGGAAGTACTCGCTCAGGAACGACTTTTTTGATCCGACACGGTGCGCGAACCACGCCAGCGCCAGCACCACTGCTGTGTACAGCAGAAAGGCTCCAAGCGTGGCGCTGGCCCCGCTACTCATCGTGCATGAACGACAGGCTAAACCACACGCTGAATGCCGTGGCGGCGCCCCAGGGTACCATCACACCAAAGAACACCCATCTCGGTATGCCCCAGACTAGGGATGCCGTGTCCTCCGTGTAGCCCAGCATCCAGCTGGCACCCACGGTCCATAGCAAGCATACCGCCCATGACAGCAAAATGATGGCGGCTTCCTTGCGTGCACGCAGAAATGCAGGATCCATCATTAGGGGAGTAGCTCTACGATGAGTTCCGTCTCGGTCGTTGCACCCAGCGGGAGACTCACCATCCCCAATGCCGACCGGGCTCCTACACCCGCGTCCCCAAACACCGCGCGGAGCAATTCAGAAGCGCCATTGACCACCAGGTGTTGGTCGTGAAAGTCGGGGTCGCTGTTGACAAAGCCTGTAAGCCGGACCACGCGCGCGATGCGCCCAAGTGTTCCGAGGGCGGAATGCAGCTGCCGCAGGTTATTTGCCGCGCAGAGAGCTGCTGACCTTTTAGCTTTCTCAATACTGACCATCGAGCCGACTTTGCCCTTGTACTGCAGCTTGCCGCCTGATACAGGCACGGCGCCTGAACAGTAGGCGATATTGCCAGCGATCACGACAGGCTTATAAATTGCCGCAGGGGGCACGGATTCGCTGAGCGAATAGCCCATTTCCTCCAGTATCTGGTCGAAGGTATGCATGGGTACAAGGGTGGTAGGCTACGCTACGGGCAATACAGCCCTAAAAAAGCGCAGCCAGTTTTCGTAAAAAATGGCATCTACCTCTTGTGCACGATAGCCACGGTCCAGCAGTATGCCCTCCAGCTTGTGCACGTCGGCGATGCTGCTCAGGTCATGCGGCGTCTGCTCATTGCCAAAGCCACCGTCCAAGTCTGTTCCTATCGCAGCGTGTTTCGCATTGCCGGCAATCTGGCAGATGTGGTCAATGTGGTTAGCGACTGATTCCAGTCCCACGACCTCCGGTGAGGAAATGCCTCGTTGCCAGCCATGGTAAAGCATCCAAGCGTCCATGGCAGCCCCTATGACAGCGCCGCGTGCAACCAGGCGCCGAACCTGATTGTCGGATAGTTGCCGGTAGCCCGGTACGAGTGCCCGGCAGTTGTGATGACTCGCAAGGACGGGCCCGGAGTAGCAATCCAGCGCCTCGTTCATGCTCTGGTCACAGAGGTGCGTAACATCCAAGGCAATCCCCAACTGCTCGAACCTTGCAAGAAGGGTGCGTCCTGCGGCTGATAGCGGCCCGTCCGAGCCCGATCCATGTGCATACCGGCCAATTCCGTAGTGTGTGAGGCCAGCTGCACGCAGTCCATCTTGGTACCACCACTCGGCAAAACCTGGATCCGGGATCGGATCGCAGCCCTCCATGCTCAGGATAACACCGATCGGACTACTCTCGGGGTCAGACTGCCACGAGCTCCAATGGTCGTCAAGGTCTCGGTCGGAACGGAGAATTCGCAGTGCGCCGTACGCCTCCTGAAGCCGATAGTAGGCGAGTTGACCCTGCGCGTGACCGAAGGCTGCTGCCGGGCTGGCATAGTCCAGGTCAATACGACCAAAGGTTTTGCGCTTGACCAGTGTGGTCCCAGTGCGAGCAAGAAGGGTCACAATGCAAACGGCCACCCGAGCTCGCCGCATTTCGGGGAAGCTCACCGTGGCATGACCGCGCCACCGCACATCCATCATGTGCGTTTCGGCGGCGCGCAGCGACTCCAGTGGAAGCGAAAGGTCCCGGCCGAAATAGAGCGCATTCCAAGCCAGGTCGAGGTGGGCATCAAACAGCGGTCGCATCTGGCAGTTGCCGGCTGTGCAGCTAGTTCTCGCCTATGACATAAAAGCCGGCGCGCCGGATGAGCGCGACCGGGGGTCGAAACGTAATGGAGTCAACATACGCCGACCCGAAGTAGCCAAATCCGTTTTCGACGTTGGAAAAAGATCCAGGCTCAACCAGAAACTCCTCATCGAATACGCCAATAGGAGAAGTCCAATCCGAGTCACCCACATGAACGCGCAGCTTGATTTCGCGCAGATCAATGGTCTCTGTCGTTACGTTGTTATCCTGATCAAACTCTTTATAGATTGCCAGGAAGTCGTCAATGAGGTCGATCTCAATCAGGAAGCCACCGCTCTGCTGTTGGGGCCGCCCTACGTAGTTGAAGAGCACGGATTTGAAAATCGGGTCGCTGCCTCCCTCGGCGAAGCCGACGACAACGTATTCGACATCTATTCGCGGCAGCGTCGGCGGGTCTCCGCGCACAAAGATGGGCATGAGCGCTTCGCGGGGTCTCAACGTATCGGCTTCGAGCACTTCAAGCTCAATGGGACCCGGTACGGTTGTCGTGGCCGAGGACTTTTCGCCATCGGATCGCGCAACCTCCAGGCGATAGGTCTCTCCGCCCTGCGGCCGAAAGGCCGCCCAGTACACATGCCGATAATCGCCATCGTCCAGCTGAATCACGCTGTTCTGCCAGATTTGTTGCGCACCGGTTTGAATCAGGGTAGAGGTCACACTGGCGTCAATGGGCTCCGCCTGCACTAGCATAATGTTGCTCTGAATCTCAAACACCCGCACTCCGTGCGTATCGGCCTTGGGGTTGATCAGGCCGTAGATCGAGTACGGCCGGTCCAGCCTTAGTCGTGTGTCGACGGCTTCCGTACAGCCTGTGAGCATGACTGCCCCCAAGGCCATCGCTACGGTAACGTTGCAGGAATGTGTCCGTGTCACCGGGATGAGAACTTCAGACTTAGCGTTGGGACAAAGGGCAGTTGGTAGCTGCGCCGGGTCGTGAAAAGGTCCAGCGCGAACAGATTCCTGCGGTCGTACAAGTTGATAGCCCCAACCTGGGCGGTAATGCTATTGCCTTCAACCTCGAAGCGTCGCTCTACATTAACGTCCAGCCTGTGATAGGTCGGCAGGATTCCACTATAGGGAGGGCCATAGATCACACGCTGCTCGTCTGATACGGCGAAAATATCCTGGTAGCCATCCATATTCACAAAGCCGTCGAATCCGTAAACGAGGTTGAAGGGCCTGCCAGATCCAAAATTCCAGCGGGCGCTGACCTCATACGCACCGAGCTTCATGTTGCCTACCACGTTAAGCTGGTGCCGCCGATCGTGTGGTGGCCTGAAGCGCAGCCGATCTTGGCCAAACCATAAACTGATGGAGGGCTGTCTGGCTTCATATTCAACAGACGAGAGTCCGTAGTTGATGTACCCATAAAAGCGGGAATGCCGCACTTCCGCCCGGAAGTCCACCCCGATCACCCGCCCATCGGCACGCTGAAGGCGTGTAGTAAAGCGTGGGAATGACGTCCATTCTCCAATGAAGAGGTTGCTCAGTGTCTTGTAAAATCCTTCCACTGCAAATTCCAGTCCAGGTGACGGGCTGAATCGGTACCCGGCGAGCGCATGGACGGCGCGCGAGAGGTCGGTGGTCGGTGCACTGCGCCAGGCGGTGAATACATTGGTAGCATCACGCCTGTCGTTGAGCCCAAAAATCTCCTGGTGGTACACACCTGCAGCTGCGCTGAATGCGTGCTGCTCACGTTCCCATACTAGCCGTATGCGCGGTTCCAGTATGTTCGTGTCTTCTTGCCCCGGAAACAGTTCCCCGATGAGAGTTATCCGCGCGCGCAACTCAGGCGTAATGAAGAAGTCGGGCTCGATGTACAGGCCCGCCTTGTGGCGCCGACTATAGCCAAACTCCACATCCTGGTACAATCCGCCAAGCTGCGAAGTGATTTGGGGTGCCCGCCAGTAAAGTCCCCAGTGCCACTCCGCGCGCTGATAGAAGCTAGTCATGTTCACGGCGTAGCTGAAGCCCTCCGAGCGCGACCAGCGAACAGGATCGCCTTTGGGTCCTTGGTCCGTGTCCAGCCGGGAGTAGGAAAGCAGCACCTCCGCGACAAAGGGAAGTGCTCTGGGCAACACTACATAACGAGTGCCTATCGCGTAGTTCTTCCAGCCGACCTCTTCCAGTATCCTGTCCTCCGAAGGCAGCCCGATGGCGCCGGAGTCGTGCGTAAACAGGCCGCTGACTGAAAGCTGGCTCGTCGGGCTTATGATCATGTGCACTTTGGCGAAAGCATCACCAAAGGTATACGGCAAGTCCTGCGACACGTAGTGCTGCGCAAACTGGCGAATCATGGACTGGCGCGCGGAGCCGATGATTGAGACGCGGTTGCGTACCAGCGGTCCTTCAAGCTGCACCGCGCTAACAAATGGCGCCACCGATACAGATGCGTCGTACTGACGCTTGTTGCCGTTGCGTGACTTGACATCAATAACCGATGCGATACGACCGGAGTAGGGGCCGCCATAGCCTGCCGTATAGATGTCGGCCTGGCGAATGATGTCGGAAGGAAAAGCCGAGTAGAATCCGAGGATGTGCGACGGCTGGTGGACGTACATCCCGTCAATGAGCGTAAGGTTATGCTACGGCTCGCCACCTCGTATGAAAAGCTGCCCACCACGGTCTCCCAGGCTTACGACTCCTGGCAGTGCGGTCAAGAAGCTGGCCAGATCACCAGAGATGTCCGGCATGGGGATCAGGTCAATGTCGCGAGGCGTGACAACTTGCTGGCCGGCCGTCACGCGTGCGGCGCCAGACTCGGGCTCTGCTTCCACAACGAGTTCGTCCAGCTCGCTTGCGATCGGTGCCAGACTAAGGTTGAGCGCTATGCGCTGGCCCGCGCCTAGCCGGAGCGTGTCCTGATGACCGGTGTAGCCGACGTAGGAGGCCCGCAGGAAGTACACGCCAGGCGGAATCCGTGTTATGCTATAGATGCCATCAGTGTCGGTTACGCTCCCGCGGAGGTCTCCGCCCGAGGACTCAAGGAGCACATGTACTGTTGCCAGCGCTTCGCCGTTTGTCAAGTCGCTGATGAATCCCCGAATCGAAGCCAGTTGGGCCAGGACCTGCGTAGTGCCGGCAAGGGCAGCAACTGCAAGGGCAACAGCCACACACGACAGGCGAACGAAGTGGCGGGCAGACAGCCGATCGGTGTTACGCAACCATATCACAGCAACACTATAATAGTGAATAGGCACCGTTAGGTGGCACTGACTTTGCTTACTGGTCGCGCGGGCACCAGCAGGCGCGCGGTCACTCAGGGTGCTTGGGAGGATCACGAGGCGGCGCAAGGTTGCGTTTTGTATTCTGGTACCACATACTGCTGGTAATCGATACGAAGTCTCATGGAATTGTCACGGCGCACCTTCCTGAAAACCGTTGGCGCTGTCGCGGCGGGTGCCGCACTGCCTGTCACCCTTCGCGGCACCCCGCGCCCTCCACGTGTAGCACTCCAGCTATACAGCATCCGTGAAGCCATGGAGGCGGATGCGGCCAGTGCGCTGGGCCGTGTATCAGATATGGGCTATACGGCAGTGGAGACGGCGTTCTTTCCAGAAGGCTGGACCTTGGCTAAAGCCGCAGGGCTCTTGCGAGACACCGGGCTGCATGCCGTTTCATGTCACGTCGAGATACCCATTGGTGATCAAAAGCGTGTTGTCCTGGATACCGCGGAGGCGTTTGGCTGCGACCTGATGGTTTGGCACGGATGGCCGGAAGACGAGCGGTATCAAAGCATGGAGGGCATCAAGCGCCTTGCAGAGATTTACAACGAGGCTTTGGCTTTTGCGCAGGCCAACGGCTTGCGGTTCGGTCTCCACAATCACTGGTGGGAGCTGGAAGACGTGCCCGGGGTGGGTAAGCCCTTTTATGCCCTGCGCGATCTTATTGAGCCGGAGATTTTTTTCGAGATCGACACCTATTGGGCCAAGGTTGCAGGCAGGGATCCAGCACAGGTGGTGGCGGACTTTGGTGCCAGTGCGCCACTTCTGCACATAAAGGATGGTGCAGTGCTTAGCGAGGGAGGTCCGATGGTTGCCGCGGGAGACGGAGTGCAGGACTTTCCGGCCGTTGCTGCTGCCGGTCTTGGGCACACCCAGTACATGATCGTCGAACTCGACAGCTGCGACACGGATATGTTCGACGCGTTAGCCAAGAGCTATACGTACCTGACCGATTCAGGTCTTGCCACGGGCGAATCGTAACCGCAGAGCGGCCCCGGCGGCTGGAAGCGTCCAGTGACTGCTTAAGATGGGTTCGATTCCTGTTGGTATGTGCCCAGGACTGGTAGTTTGTTGACCCAGACCGCTCTTGGCGGCATGCCCACCCTTTGTATCCCCGCAGCAAACGCTCTGGATACCGTGCCTAGGTTTCAATCGCTACCTGCTGCCGGTCAGTCCGAAGGCTATCTCTTGGCCAATGCGTGCCGTGGCAGCCGCCGCAAGTACCATTCGCGTGTGTCAGAGGCTGTGGTTGAAAGAGTGCAGGAAGTACCCTGCCAATCCTGAATCCGCCTCGCACGCCGAAGTGTACTAACTTATCCCAGGCTCGAGCGGCTACGGCGACAGCACAGTCGAATCCAGTGTCCCTATGAAATCTCTATCTGCAGTCGGCAGTGGTCGCTCGGCCCCCATTGCTCCGGTGCATTGAGCGCGCACACGGTCAGAGAGTTGGCAATGCCCTCTGAGGCAAAGACGAAGTCCAGCTGTCGCGTTGCCGTGGCTGGCGTCTGGCGATTCGAGTGGTAAGTTGGGACATTCTGACTATTCCTGGGAAGCTCGACGGGCCATGGATCAGCGATTCGCCCGTTCGGGTGCTGAGGCCCGACAAGCCGTAGCCCCAAGGCCTTCATTCTCGTGAACAAAGTCTGGTAACGGCCAGCCCAATACCTGCTTCCATGTTCTCCATAGCCGTGTAGAATGTTCAGGTCCCCGGCAGCGACAATGCGGTGACTGCGTTGTCGTCCGATGAATGCGGACAGGTCGGAAACGATGCGGTGCGCCGAGGCGTCCGAGACTATCCAACTACTTTCAGTTGAATGGTGTGGCCTCGTCCAGGGCGAATACATGGAAACGAAAACGAAGGGTTTGCCGCCGGGCAGCCTCACGTGCGCGGCGGCGAGTGTGCCCAAGTGACTGACTGCAAGCTCCTTGGACTTGGCTTCGCCGATGGGTTTTGCCTCGATCCATTCCACCAGAACGCGGTCCGATAGCCTTACGATAGCCGCGCGCCACCTACAATTGCTGTCCCCTCCAGCCGTCAGCCAAGGCCCTGGATTCACGTCAATGCATCTGGCAACATCCGGCGGCGGCATCGCTGCTTCCTGCAGCAGCGCGAGGTCCGCGTCCTTGTCGAGTAGGCACCTCCAGCATTCCAAACGGCGAGCGATGTTCCAGGAGATGATTTTCATGACACTTAGGGGTATGTTAAGTGAAAAGCGTTGCTTGGTGAGAGCAGCCCAACAGTCTGCTGCTGGGCCCGGACCCTGACCGCACCCGTGAGGGGTTGCCTGAGTCCTGCGCAGCTAAATCCCGACGCGCGAACTCCTGCTTCGCAGCCTCGAGTTACAGTCGCTCCCCACCGGCCCCTGATGGACATAGCACCAAACAAGGCTAACTAGGCTCAGTCCAACAAAGAATAGTAAGCATCCGGTGCTTTGCGCCTCGCTTCAAAAGGGAAATATATACGTACCTATACAACGGTTGCCTGAACTCTACGTATAAAGGGGGAACATCAATCAAGATCGGGGACAGTGAAAAAGACAGCAGACGGGCCAAGGAAATTGTTCAGGGACGGCATGCCTTTGCGGCTGTCCCGGATGGCCTGTAATCCCTTGCACGGAAACTTCAGAGGCTTGTTATCTTAGCGTAGCCGGGCTCCAGATCGGATACTTCAGCACATTCTACAGCCAGAGAAACAGCCTATGGCACGGGAACTACGGAAAGGATCAGAAGCAAAAAGCGGCAAGCCGGCTGGAGACCAGGATATGATGGCGGAATATGAGGCGAAGCTCTGGCAGATGGCCGACGCGCTGCGCGGCTCGATGGATGCGGCTGAATTCAAGCACGTCGTGCTCGGCCTCATCTTCCTGAAGTACATCTCGGACGCCTTCGAGGAGCGTCACGCTGCGGTGCTGGCCGAGTGGGGAGAAGATGCGGCAGAGGACCGCGATGAATACATCGCAGAGAACATATTCTGGGTGCCGCCAAAGGCCCGCTGGCTGCACCTGAAGACCCAGGCAAGGCAGTCGACCATTGGCCAGACTGTCGATCGGGCCATGGCCGCGATCGAACGCGACAACCCAGGGTTGAAGGAGGTGCTGCCCAAGGACTACGCGCGGCCTGCCCTGGACAAGCAGCGTCTCGGCCAGTTGATCGACATGGTTGGAAACATCCGCGTCGGGGACGCTGAAGCCCGCTCTCGAGATGTGCTCGGCCGCGTCTACGAGTACTTCCTCTCACAGTTCGCCAGCGCTGAGGGCAAGCGGGGCGGCGAGTTCTACACCCCGCGCTGCGTCGTAAAGCTGCTGGTCGGGATGCTGGAGCCCTACCGGGGGCGGGTCTATGATCCCTGCTGCGGATCCTCGGGCATGTTCGTGCAGTCTATCGAGTTCATTCGTGCCCACGCCAACGGCGGCAAGGCGCATGGCGACATCTCGATCTACGGCCAAGAGTCGAACTACACGACGTGGCGGCTTGCGAAGATGAACTTGGCCATACGAGGAATCGGGGGGCAGATCACCCACGGTGATAGCTTCCACAACGACCACCATCCGGATCTGAAGGCCGATTTCATCCTAGCCAATCCCCCCTTCAATGTCTCGGACTGGGGAGGCGAGCGGCTGGTCGAGGACAAGCGCTGGCGCTACGGCATCCCGCCGAAGCGCAACGCCAACTTCGCCTGGGTGCAGCACATGGTCCATCACCTTGCACCAAAGGGCGTTGCGGGGTTCGTGCTCGCCAACGGGTCGATGTCGACGAATCAGTCTGGAGAGGGCAAGATTCGGAAGAACCTGATCGAGGCAGATCTGGTGGACTGCATGGTTGCGTTGCCGGGCCAGCTCTTCTACTCAACCCAGATTCCTGCCTGCCTGTGGTTTCTGGCGCGACGACGCAAGCGACAGGGTGAGGTCCTGTTTATTGACGCGAGGAAGCTAGGCCGGATGGTAGACCGGACGCACCGTGAGCTGACCGACGAGGACATTGCCCGGGTTGCAGACACCTACCACGCTTGGCGGACGGGAGAGGCTGAGGACGGTTACGCCGATGTTCCCGGCTTCTGCAAGAGCGCCTCGCTGGACGTGGTGCGGAGGCACGGCCACGTGCTCACACCGGGACGCTATGTCGGCGTGGAACCTCAAGAGGATGACGGTGAGCCGTTCGAGGACAAGATGAAGCGGCTGGTGGCAGAGCTGCAAACACAGCAGGCCGAGGGGGCGCGGCTTGATGCCGCCATCGCCGAGAACCTCAACTCGCTCGGCTTCGGAGGCAGGGGGTCGTGAGCAATTTCGACGAACGGCGCTGGCAGCAACGGCTCGACAACTTCGGGACGGCCCTCGCACAACTGGCGAACGCCTGCGAACGTGAGCGGTACGACGACCTGGAGCGGGCCGGCCTGATCAAGACGTTCGAGTTCTGTTTCGAGTTGTCCTGGAATGTTCTCAAGGACCTGCTCTTCTACGAGGGGCATGAAGTGAAGGTGCCGCGCGCGGTGATCCGCAAGAGCTTTGAGGTCGATTACATTGACGAGAGTGATTGTGAGACCCTGCTCGATGCCCTGGACAAGCGCAACCTGTTGAGCCACACGTACTGGAGCGACGTGGCTCGGGAAGCCGAAGCCCTGATCAAGGGACGCTACTGTCCTGCCCTGCTGCGACTCTACCGGACCCTGGACGACAAGCGGACGCCATGACGGGCGGTCTCAAGGACGTGCATCGTAAGGCGATCGTCGCCGTGATCGCGGCCAATATCCGCGTGGAACGAGCCGTGCTGTTCGGATCCAGGGCGACCGGAACGAACACCGTGTCGTCCGACGTGGACATCGCGCTGTTCGGCAACCAGCTGACACTGACGGATCAGGCCCGTCTCGTGGCCGCGTTGGACGAGATTCCGATGGCGCAGTCGGTCGATCTGATTCTGTACGACTCGATTCGTAGCCGAACGCTACAGGAACACATTCGGGATCACGGCATCGAGTGGTACGCACGCCCAACTCGTGACGAAAGGGACAGTTTCTCGCCAAGCCGCGGTTGTCCGGGCGACTGGGTGTCGATAAATCTTGGTCGGGTTTGCACCAAGATCGGCAGCGGAGCGACACCGCGCGGCGGCAAAGATGTCTATTTGCCGCGCGGGCCGTACGCACTGATCAGGAGCCAGAACGTATTCAATGACGGTTTTCGTCACGATGGCCTCGCGTACATCGGTGCGCGACACGCCCTCGAGCTCACCGGAGTAGCGGTTTTGGACCGAGACGTTCTACTCAACATCACAGGCGATTCCGTTGCGCGTGCGTGCCAAGTTGATCCACACATCCTGCCCGCCCGTGTGAACCAGCATGTGGCGATCATCCGCTCTGATCCGACGGCGATCGATCCTGACTTCCTCCGTTATTTTCTTGTCTGCCCCGAGATGCAGGCCAAGCTCTTGTCGTGGGCCGGGTCTGGTGGAACACGGAATGCCTTGACCAAAGCGATGATCGAGGCTTTCGATGTGCAGGCCCCGGAGGACGTGTCCGAACAGCGTGTCATCGCCCACATCCTCGGCACACTCGACGACAAGATCGAGCTGAACCGTCGGATGAATGAAACGCTGGAGGGGATGGCGCGAGCGCTGTTCAAGTCGTGGTTCGTCGATTTCGATCCGGTCCGAGCCAAGATGGAAGGCCGGGACACGGACTTGCCGCAAGACATCACCGACCTGTTCCCCGACCGGCTCATTGATTCCGAATTGGGAGAGATACCAAAGGGGTGGGCACACGACTCCATTTATCGCTTTACCGATATTGTATACGGTGCACCCTTCACATCCAATCAGTTCAACACTGATAATGGAGGTATACCGTTAATTCGGATTCGAGATCTAGCCACTCACAATCCGAGTGTTTCGACGCGACAGGTTCACAATAAGGGACACCTTATCAATCCCGGCGATATCGTGGTTGGGATGGATGGCACATTCCGGCTAGAAGTTTGGAAGGGTCCGACTGCATGGTTGAATCAGCGAGTTTGTCATTTTGAGCCAAGATCTGGGATTCCGACATCTTTCCTAGTTGGCGCGCTGGAGGAGCCGTTGGCATTCTTCGAGCGCGGTAAGGTGGGAACAACTGTGATCTACCTCGGAAAGGCGGACCTTGACACCATTCGTTTTCTCCAACCAGGCCAAGAGATACTGGACACCTTCGCCAAGACAGCAGAGCCACTACTTGAAAAGGCAGTCGCCAATAGTCGGGAGGCCCGCACTCTCGCCGCTCTTCGCGACACGCTACTCCCCAAGCTCATCTCTGGTGAAATCCGCGTACGGAATGCCGCAAGGGCATTGGAGTCCGCTACATGACACGCGCCTCTGCGGCCTTCACCGAGTCAGAGCTCGAAGACGCCGCGCTGGAATGGTTGGAGAGCCTTGGGTGGAAGGTGGTCCACGGTCCCGACATTGACCCGCATGCAGCGGGTAAGGAGCGAACGGATTACAGACACGTCATTCTGGAACACAGGCTACGCGACGCCCTGGATCGGCTGAATCCAGCCTTGCCCGTCGAAGCCCTGGAGGACGCGTTTCGCAAGCTGACCCAGCCTGAAGGCTCTGCGCTGGATGCCCGCAACCGCGCGTTTCACCGCATGCTGGTGGACGGTGTGACGGTCGAGTACCAGAGCGCTGGCGGCGGCGCGCGATGGCCACACGTCTCCGCACTCGACTTCGAGAACCCCGCCAACAACGACTGGCTGGCGGTGAATCAATTCACCGTCGTCGAGACCGAGCACAAGCGCCGGCTGGATGTCGTGCTATTCGTCAACGGCCTTCCGCTTGGTGTGATCGAGCTCAAGAACGCGGCGAAGGAGAAGGCCACGATCTGGGCGGCCTGGCAGCAGATCCAGACCTACAAAGCCGAGCTCTCGAATCTGTTCGCCTTCAACGCGGCGCTCATTGCTTCGGACGGAGCCCACGCGCGCATCGGCACGCTCACCGCCGAGCGGGAATGGTTCAAACCGTGGCGCACGACCGGCGGCGAGACGCTGGCTGGCCCGCACCTGCCCCAGCTGCAGGTGATGCTCGAGGGGATGTGCGAGCGGCACCGATTTCTGGCGTTGGTTCGCGACTTCATCGTGTTCGAGGGCGACGGCAGCGGAAAGCTGGCCAAGAAGATGGCCGGGTATCATCAGTTTCACGCCGTCGGAACGGCGGTCGCCGAGACGCTGCGAGCGACTCAGTTGCGACGAGCGGCATTCGCCGATAAGGACGCCCGCCTCGACGAGTCTGTTCGCAAACCAGGCGGCGATCCTGGCGACCGTCGCATCGGAGTGGTCTGGCATACGCAGGGCTCGGGCAAAAGCCTGACCATGGCCTTCTACGCCGGACGGATCATCCGCGAGCCGGCGATGGTGAACCCGACGATTGTAGTGCTGACGGATCGCAACGACCTGGACGATCAGCTCTTTGGCACGTTCTCCCGCTGCCAGGACCTGCTGCGGCAACCTCCGACCCAGTCCCGCAGTCGGGCCGACCTGCGCGCCAAGCTGGCAGTGGAGTCGGGTGGTGTGGTGTTCACCACGATCCAGAAGTTCTTTCCGGCAGAAAAGGGCGACCGGCACCCCGTGTTGTCAGAGCGCCGGAACATCGTGGTGATCGCGGACGAGGCGCACCGCAGCCAGTACGACTTCATCGACGGCTACGCCCGCCACATGCGCGATGCGCTCCCCAACGCCTCGTTCATCGGCTTCACCGGCACGCCGCTCGAGCTTGAGGATGCCAATACGCGCGCGGTGTTCGGCGACTACATCAGCGTCTACGACATCCAGCGCGCCGTCGAGGACAAGGCGACCGTGCCGATCTACTACGAGAGCCGGCTGGCGAAGCTGACGCTGGACGAGGCCCAGCGGCCGAAGATCGATCCCGACTTCGAGGAGGTAACCGAGGGCGAGGAAGTGGGGCGCAAAGAGAAGCTGAAGACCAAGTGGGCTCAGCTCGAAGCCGTCGCTGGCGCCAAGCCTCGGCTCAGGCTCATCGCCCAGGACATCATCTCGCATTTCGATCAACGCCTCGAGGTCATGGACGGCAAGGCGATGATCGTCTGCATGAGTCGCCGCATCTGCATCGATCTCTACCACGAACTGACTCGTTTGCGTCGTGATTGGCACCACGAGGACGACGGCAAGGGCCTAATCAAGGTCGTGATGACCGGCGACGCTTCCGACCCGCCCAGCTGGCAGCCTCATATCCGGAACAAGGCGCGCCGCGAAACGCTGGCGAAACGGTTCCGCGATGCCGGTGATCCGCTTCAGATCGTGCTCGTGCGGGACATGTGGCTGACAGGCTTCGATGCGCCGAGTTTACACACCATGTACGTCGACAAGCCGATGCGCGGCCACGGACTGATGCAGGCCATCGCGCGGGTGAACCGGGTCTTCAGGGACAAGCCGGGCGGCCTGGTCGTCGACTACCTCGGGCTTGCACATGAACTCAAACAGGCTCTCGCTACCTACACCCAGAGTGGCGGCACGGGGAAGACCGCCCTGGATCAGGCGGAAGCGGTGACGGCGATGCTCGAGCAACACGAGATCTGCTGCGGTCTGTTCCACGGCTTCGACTATTCCAGGTGGATCGATGGCACGCCGGCGGAGCGTGTGAGCCTGCTGCCAGCGGCGCAGGAGCACATTCTCGTGGAGAAGGACGGCAAGGAGCACTGCCTGCGGGCCGTACGCAAACTCTCGCAGGCCTTCGCGCTCGCTGTGCCGCACAAGGAGGCGATCCAGATCCGCGATGATGTGGCGTTCTTCCAAGCCGTCCGGTCGGTGCTGGCCAAGCGCGCGGAAGCGAAGGCGCGTCCCGAGGCAGAGCTGGACTACGCCATTCGCCAGATCGTCTCACGATCAGTGGCTTCAGAAGGAGTCATTGACATCTTCGCCGCAGCTGGTTTGAAGAAGCCGAAGATCTCGATTCTGTCCGAGGAATTCTTGGCCGAAGTGCAGGGCATGAAGCAACGTAACCTCGCGGTAGAGCTGTTGCAGAAGCTGCTCAAGGGAGAACTGGTCGTCCGCAGGCGCAAAAACGTCGTTCAGGCGCGATCCTTCGCCGAGATGCTCGAGCGGACCGTCCTTCGCTACGGGAACCGAAACGTCGAGGCCGCACAGGTCATCGAGGAATTGATTCAGCTTGCCCGCGACATTCGCGAAGCGAACGCCCGGGGCGAGGCACTGGGGCTCTCCGAAGACGAGCTCGCCTTCTACGATGCCCTCGAGACGAACGATAGCGCCGTGCAGGTCCTCGGCGACGAGACGCTACGCGATATCGCCCGCGCGTTGGTCGAGACCGTGCGGAAGAACGTTAAGATCGATTGGACGCTTCGTGAAAACGTCCGCGCGAACCTGCGCCGGCAGGTCAGGCGCACCCTGCGAAAGCACGGCTATCCGCCCGACAAGCAGGAGAAGGCCACGCGGACCGTGCTCGAACAAGCGGAGGTGCTGTGGGAGGAATGAAGTTGGGCCGAAGAAACCGCTTTGGGGCGGGAGATCAATCGGTTCGACTTGTCTCTCTTCGTTCCTTGCCCAGAACTGCATCCGCAGCCATCCCGTGCGGTCCGACGAATTCCCGCTCACATCTGAATATCTGAAGTGATACACGAACCACAATGATGAACGATAAGACATTGTGTCGCTGTAGGTTACAGTGGCAATGGCTAGTCCCAGCTGCCTTTGATGGTTTCTTCCTGACTTCCGCGGTTTTGCCGAGGAAGGGGCTCCGCCACCAGCCAGGATGAAGCGGTAATTCGATCTTTGGACGCTTCGGCCTGAGGTGTCCAGATTACGTGTGGATTAGCCGAATTGGTGGCTACATTGTCCGATTTGGGCCCCTTTTTGCGCTTTTTTAGGGCAAATTGATCCATGGTGGTACTCCCGGCGTGCGTTGATACACCAAGGGCGGTAGTGTGCAGTGTTGGATGTGACCCCCAAAACATGTACCAGGGCATCACGCTGACCGCGTCGATTTGGGGATTACTGATTTGTAGTGTTCAGTGCAAAATGTCACTTGACATTGATGGGGGCGCTGATGTACCTTAGGGCGTAGCGATACTCGCAGCCATCCCGCGCTCAGCATGTTCGTCCGTACCGTCCGACGCAAGACCACCCAGAACGTTAGCGTACAGATTGTCGAATCGACCCGCGTACCCGGCAAGGGACCGCTGCAGCGGATCGTCAAGCATATGGGCTCTGCCCCTGAAGGGCCGCTGCTGGATGCGCTGGTGCGGTTGGCGCACCGGGCGAAGCTGCGGCTCCTGGAAGAGCGACAGCCCTCCTTGTTTCCCATAGAGTACCTGGCCGAGCGCGTGCAAGGGGCCCGCCATGGCAGCCAGAGCGACCAGCCGCTTCCCATACCCGATGCACGCAAGCTGGCGGAGACCAAACGTCTGACTATGGGCTTTCACGAGGTCTTCGGGGCACTGTACGATCGGCTGCACTTTCAGAAGGTCTTCGGGGCCCGCAAGAAGATGGCGGCGCGCCTGTTTCGTCAGGCCGTGCTGATGCGACTGGCCGCGCCGGGCTCCAGCAAGCGCGCGTGCTGCGACAAGCTTTCCAGGCACCATGGCGTGGAAGTGAATCCGGACAAGTTCTACCGCATGATGGACGCGGTCAATGATGACCGGATTGCGCGGCTGCAGTCGATCGTCTCGCATGAAGTGCGCGGACTCTTGCAAGAGCATGTGGACGTCCTCTTTTTCGACGTAACCACGCTTTTCTTTGCCAGCGACAAGGCCGATGATCTTCGCAAGAAGGGATTCAGCAAAGACGGTAAGCCGCAGAAGGTGCAGGTCGTTCTGGCCTTGTTCCAGAGCGTGGAGGGGCTGCCGATAGGGTATGAGTTGTTTCCAGGTAGCACGACCGATGTGCGCACGCTCCAGCCGGCACTGAAGGCCCTGCGGGAGCGCTTTGAGATAGGCCGGGTGGTCTTGGTTGCGGACGCCGGGATGCTGAGCCAGGGCAACCTGGACCTGCTTGCCTCCCAGGGTTGGGACTGGGTGGTCGCGGCGCGCCTACGCAGCTTGCCACGCAGGATGGAGGCCGAGCTTTTCGAGTCCCATGACTGGGTCGCGGTCAGCGAAGATATCAGCGTAACAGAATTGCAATTAAAGGGCCAGCGTCTGGTGTTGCGCCACAGCAAGAAGCGGGCGGACAAGGATGTCCATGAGCGTGATAGCATCGTAGAGAAGCTCAAGCGTAGCCTGAGGCAAGGCATCAAGGGAAGCGGCAAACGAGGCCGCTTTCTCAAGGTGGACCGCGATGCCGTGGAGCTGGATCAGGATGCCATCGACCGAGACGCATGCTTTGACGGGCTCCACGGCGTGTGGACCAGCCTGGATCGCGAAAGCCATCCAGCACAACACATCTATGCGTACTACGGGGAGCTGTGGCGCATCGAAGAGGGCTTTCGCGTGCTCAAGCACACCATGGCGACGCGGCCCATCTATCACTGGACTCCCAGCCGCGTCAAGGCCCACATCGCGATTTGCTTCGTCGCTTTTGCCTTGCTGCGCCTGCTGCGCTACCAGCACAACACCATGCATGCGGGCCAGGAGCCACTCAGCGAGGCTCGTATCCTGACAGAGCTGAGCGGCGCGCAAGTCTCCCTCATTACCGACACCAGTACGCTGAAGCAGTATCTGCTCGCCTCCCCCGCCACCGCAGCTCAGCGGACGCTCTACAGCGCAGCCGGACTAAAGTACCCCAGCAGGACCCGCGAGCTGGCAACTCCCGACCAGCTCCCCTAAGGAGTCCGGCTACGATCGAGAGGAGCCTCAAGGGTTCCCTCAAAATCGGCACGCGTAGTGTTCAGTATTGTATGATGGTCAAGTATAACTCATACTATTTTGCACCTAAACCGCGGAAGTCAAGAATGATGAACGATAAGACATTGTGTCGCTGTAGGTTACAGTGGCAATGGCTAGTCCCAGCTGCCTTTGATGGTTTCTTGCCATAGATTGCGCCACGGGTACTTCGCTTACCGTATTAGCCCGGGTTTAACATTTGCGGCCTCAATTCCGGCACAATTTGGCGCCCTTGCGAGGAAGATTAGGGACGATTCACCGCTTTGCCCCCACTATGACCTGTTTGTGGGCACATTATGTGCCTGATTTCCCCTCTTTGCCTCCGAGTTTACTCCACTTCTGAATATATCGTCTCGCTTCTCCACGATGTAGTGCCATAATCGTATTGGCGTGCTTGTTTACACCGCGACCGGTGACTATATTGGCATCAGGGCTATCCCAACCACGCCGCACACTACTGTGTTTATACGCCGCGCACTCACGCGAACCGGAGCGGACGGTACGCGCTACTACACCTTCCGGCTGTGTCAGGCCAAGCGGGAGGGAGACCGGGTGCGACAACGGACGCTGCTGAACCTCGGCGCACATTTCAAGGTCGATAAGAAGCACTGGCGATGTCTGTGCCAGCGTATTGAGACGGTGCTGATGGGGCAGCTCGAGCTATGGCCGGACTTGTCCGCTCACATCGAAGGCGAAGCGCAGCGCATCGCGGCCCTGTTGGCGGCGCGTGGCGCGGAGGTGATCGAGCATACCGACCGCAACGGGGCCGTGGCAGACTGGCGTGTGGTCAATGCCAACGCCATCAAGACGATCCGATCGCGTACGGTGGGCGTGGAGCACGTAGGGCTGTGGGCTATGGAGCAGTTGAAGATGCCCGCGCTCTTTGACAGGCTGCAGATGACCCCCTCCATGCGGCGCGCTGCCATTGGCAGCATCATCGGACGCTTGGCGCAGCCGGGCAGTGAACGGGCCACCAAGCATTGGCTGGAGCGCAACAGTGGCCTGGACGAGTTTGTGGGCGGTTCCTATGAAGCGATGGGACCCATGCACCTCTATCGGGCAAGCGACCTGCTCGTGCGGCATCAGCAAGCCATAGAGCAGCACCTCTTTACGCAGGCGCTGGATCTGTTTGCTGCGCGTCCAACGGTCACGCTTTACGATCTGACCAACACATTTCTGGAGGGTACCGGGGCCAACATAGACAAGGCAAAGCGTGGTCACTCGAAGGAGCGGCGCCGCGATTGTCCCTTATTGACCTTGGCCCTGGTCCTGGACGGGAGCGGCTTCGTACGCAAGAGCAAGGTCTTCGCGGGCAATGTGCGGGAGCACCACACGCTAGAGGAGATGCTGGCGGTACTGCAAGCGGGTCCCGAGGCGCTCGTGGTGATGGATCGGGGCATAGCGACCGAAGATCGTATACAATGGCTGCATGCGCAGAAGTACCAGTACATTGTGGTCGCTCGGGAGCGCAGGCGGGTCTTTGATCCTGAGGCAGCACAAACTCTTACGACGGCCGGTGGTGAGCGTCTATCCCTATACCGGCAGGTACAGGACGACCAGGTGCGGCTGTATTGCTACTCTGCGTCCCGGGCTGCGAAGGAGCAAGCCATAGTGGCACGGCAGACCGCAGCGTTTGAGCAGGCCCTGAAGAAACTGTCCGACGGGCTCTCCCGCCCGCGCACGCATAAGCGACTCGAGGTGGTTTCTGAGCGCATCGGGCGCCTGAAGGAGCGATACGGAGGGATAGGACAGCATTACGACATCACGGTGCAGCCTGACGAAAGCGGCAAGCGCGCGCACACGATTGAATGGGAGCAGAGACTGCTACCGGGGTCCATGGCGACGCATCCAGGAGTGTACTGCCTGCGAAGCAATTTGGTGAACTGGACCGACGAAGCGCTGTGGCGCACCTACATCCGGCTCACCGACGTGGAAGCCGTGTTCCGCACCCTGAAGTCGGAACTGGGCCTACGACCCATCTACCACTCGACGGGCCTGCGCGCCGAAGGGCATCTGTTCATCTCGGTCATCGCGTACCAACTCGTGCAGGTAATCCGAACTCGCCTGCGTAGCCGAGGGCTCTCCTCCAGTTGGACGACGCTTCGAAGCATCCTCCAGCGACAAACGCGCACGACCAGTGTGTTCCCGTGCCGCGACGGGCGTACGCTCCATGTGCGCACAACTGCACAGCCCGATCCCGAGCTCCGGTCGATCTATGACGCCTTGGATATAGATTACAAGCCCCTCTCTACGAAGAAGACCGTCGTCTGATCGGCAGTACTAAAAGTCCTTCCGTAGTCCATTGTAGTGCCAGAAGAGGCATTTATGGGTGACGTATGTCCTTGAACATAAATGACTTGCAAAAAGTGCATGGTAAACTTGGGTTAGGACAGGAGGGATAGGGTGAGGTTCACACACTACAAGCTCGGTCATGTCGCCGCCGGCACCGTCGCGCAGGTTACGCTCCAGGGAAGCGCCGCGAATGTACGGCTCATGGACCAGTCGAATTTCAACAACTACAAGGCCGGCCGCCGGCACCGATATCGCGGAGGCTTGGCCAAGAGTTCTCCGGTCCGGCTGCAAGTACCGCGTTCCGGGACGTGGCATGTTACCGTGGACATGCAGGGCCTGCGCGGAACGGTGCGATCCGGCATGCGGGTCATTCCCGCGGAGGCGTTAAAGCCGTTGCCTGCGATCAACGAAGGATCACTTCGTGACCTCCCGTCGCTGGTCCGCAATGTCACGCATGAGCAAGCTCCGGGAGTCGATGCGGCGGGCGAGCAGGTGTTCGACGTGTTCATATCTCACACGTCGGAAGACAAGGCGGAGGTCGTGCGGCCCCTTGCCACCGCTCTACGCGACGCCGAACTGAGTGTCTGGTACGACGAGTTCGAGCTTCGAATGGGCGATAGCCTGCGCCGAAAGATCGACAAGGGGTTGACGAACAGCCGCTTCGGCGTGGTGGTGCTTTCCCGGGCCTTCTTCGGACGCGGCTGGCCCGAATACGAGCTCGATGGCCTAGTTACCCGGGCGGTGTCGGGAGAACAGGTTCTGCTGCCGATTTGGCACAACGTCACCAAGCGCGAAGTCATGGACTACTCGTCGTCTCTGGCCGACCGTGTGGCGCGTAGCACCGCGACGCATACGGTGGAGGAGATTGCGGCCGAGATTGTCAATGTGATCCGCAATCCACCCGATGGCTGGTACACCGGTTCATAAGTTCGATGACGTATTCTCAAACGACTTCGGTGAGTCAAGGATCGGCAGGTGTGGGCGAACGAGCCAGAAGGCGGCTGAGGTCCCAGCGGGTGAACTTCCATTCGAAGGGCTACGCGATTTGCTGATAGTGCTCCTGAAAGCCGAGCATACGCTTGGCGACTTCGTCTTGGGAAGAGAAGTGGCCGGGGGTAAGTGCCTTGCGCTGCAGGATCAAGAAGTATAGCTCGATCTGGTTGATCTCACTCATGATTGACCGAAAACCGCCTTTACAGGGCGTCGGGCGCGTAGGTGCAGTCGTTTTTTGAGTTCGTTCACGGTCTGCTTCGAGTGTTTCGGCCAGGCTGGCGTCTCTTGCGTACGCGCTCGGGCCGTTTGCGGCTCTCGAATGGCGTGGTATTCCTATCGTGAGGGCGTACGTGTCCCTTACGCCCTGTGCGAGGCCTATGATTGGGGCCTGGCTGCGAGGTGGTAGGGGGCCTACGCCGCGCGCTTTCGCCGACGCCTTATGCGTGCCCGTTCCTGGTCGCGCACCAGGCAGCCCAGCCGGTGCACGTTGACCGCCAGAACCGACAGGCTCACCATCAGCGCGAAGTTCTCCGGACTCTTCTCCCGCACCAGCGCACCGCCGCGAAGTCCAAAATTGGCCAGACACGATTCGACGGCCGGATGCTGCTGCCGCGCTGCCTTAAACGCAGGCGCGCTTTCTCGTGCGCGGTCTGCAAGCGAAAGCTTGCCCTTCTTCGGAAGCGCATTGACCGCCAGCCGCGCATCCAATGCCTCTCGATTCTTCATACTGTGAAAGCCCCGGTCAAAGCTGCACGTATTGAACGCTGGATAAGCCGCCTGCACCGCGTCAATGATCGGCACCGCCACATCTGTGTCCGATTCGTTCCACAAGATGCGATAAGCCAAGATGAACTGGTGCTCATCTTCTACCACGGCAACTGGTAGGCCCAGCTCCGCCAGCACCCCTGCCTTGCCCTTGCTGATCCACCGCGTGTGTGGCCTGTGGATGGAAAACACCTTCTCCGCATGCGGAATCTTCTCGCCCAACAGGATGCGGCGCCTGATTTGATCCACCAGCAAGTCCACGTAGCGCAGGTAATACGTGATCTCCGCTTGTGCCGCCGCCGATTTCTCCACCGTGGCCAGGGCATCCAGCAGCGTCCGGGCATGCGCGGCATTCTGTGTGCACCGGCGCAAGTACGCCTTCACGCCCTTCGGATTCTGCCGGTAGCGCGCGGCCGTCCGCACCCGGCTGAAAGCCTGATATACCTTCCTCGTGCGATCCGCATGCTTGCGCCAGCCCGGAAGAGCGAATGCCGCAGCCGCCCGTGCACTCACACGCATCAGACCCCGAACCGTATCCCAGCACAGGCTCACATCGGTGGGATAGTGCACATGCGTCTTAACCACCCTGGAATCGCAACGACCGCGTAGCGCGGCGCCAGACTTTTTTCTGGTCACCTCGTGCCCCGTCCGCACGATCAAATGGATCACCTCGTCGATCAGCTCCGGCGTCAAAAGCTGAACGTTGTCCACCAGTCGCTGTCTGCTGTACTTCACCGCATCAAACCCGGCCTCGCCATGCCCCAACAGCTCCCGCAGCAAAAGATCGTTGTTCGCCCGGTACAACAAAGCATCGTAGTCCAGATCCAGGCACTGCTTCACAATGGCAAACACGATGAGTCGCCATAGATCCAACCCCGGTCGCCCCACGTCTCTGCGCGTTCCCGGCTGAAAGTGCGTCTTGAGAATCGTGAACAAGGCCGCACGCGATTCCGCCTTGCAGTAGACGCTCTGCAGACCTCTGAGCACCGCACTCATGTCGTCGCGCATTCTCGGGTCTATGGCAATCTCCTGGATCGGCGTACTGTCGAGTGCACGGCACTCCGGGACAATCTTGCGCATGGTTTTCTTGGCGAATGTGAGCCGTTTTGTGCCCGTGAACGCCTAAATCAGCTATGCGTCCCGCATATTGACCGCCATATGCAAGATATAACTGCTTGAATCGTCAAGACTTAAAGGATATTCGCACAAGCACTATCCATTGAGGGCCGCTTGCTTTGTGTGATGGGCCCTTATCACTATTCTGGTGGGCCCTAGTTCGGTGTAACATGCAAGATGCCGCGCATAGTCTGAGCGTGGCCGGGAAACGTGCAAACAAACGGGTAGTCACCTGCCCTCGATGGCGCGCGGAAGTATATCGTCTCGGTCGTCTCAGGCTCCAGCAACCCCGTATGATAGAGGACGGCATCGCCTTCAGGGACATAGGCCATGTCGTGGCCTGACAGCCCGAGACGCATCGCTTTCAGGGCCACGGAATCGACACGCCCTGGCATCGTGACAACGAGGTTGTGCAGCATGTCGTCGTTGTTGTTGAATGTCAACGCAACCCGGCTGCCAGCTGCTACCGTGAGCTCATCCGTGTCGAACAGCAAGTTTGCAAGCGTGCCAACCGCAAGCTCCACGTCCGCGTCGCCAGACCATGCGGCGGGCATCGTGCGTTCATGCTTTGCTCCAGTAGGAAAGTCGTCCTGCGGTGCTGGGACAGATGCCTGGAGCAACGCGCGGGCGGGCAGCGGGTCTCCTGCCGGGAGGCGGTTTAGCGTGTAGTAAGCCACATCGTGCAGAAGTGGCATATCATTCTGGTCGCGTATGCCTGGCAGGTTAAGCTGGTATATGTATCCCTGGCGCATCCCTTCCAAGGCGACGCGGGCACGCATGCCGTCATCGCTGACGGAAATCCCGCGGATCGAATGGTCTTGCTGACGGATGGGTGGACTGCCGTATGTGGAGTGGTACTTGTAGGTGAAGCTCTCCACGGCGTAAGCGGCCCGTTGCTGCGCGGACGACTCTGCCACCGGCTTGGTGAAAAAGAACTCGAATCCGTCCGGCATGGCGCGCACTTCCTTGACTTCAAACGGGATCGCACCGGTCCAAGTAACACGCTGAAGCCCGTATGGCGCCTTGCCAGTGGAGGCCCATCCCCGGTTGGTCATCCCGACGAAGAGCGATCCGTCCCCAGCCCATGCCAGTCGAAGAACGCCGGACGCGAATCCTTCAACAAAGTGAAACGCAGCCCCCTGGTAAACTCCATCGACCTGCTCGAGGAATATGCGCGTGATCTTGCTGTGTCCTTGGTCGCCAACCATGAGCTGCCCAGAAAACGGTCCAAATCGTCCGCCACTGGAGTCGGGCACGATGTCGGACGTGGAGATCCCCAAGATGGCGTGCGGGACCCACACCGCGGGAGGCTTCAGCGCCTCGACTTCGCGTGCAACCTCGAACAGCGGGGCACCGGTGTCTGGTACGTCTTCCGGCCTGATCGACAGGGGGGAGTCAGGCTCGCCAGTCCACGCCAAGCCCGCCGGATTTCCTACAAAGTCTCCTTCTTCGACATGCGTGATGTAGCCGGAGCCGACCCAGTCACCCTGGTTTTCGGCGTAGAACAGGTCGCCGTCCATGCTCGTGCCCATTCCGGCCGGCGAGCGCATGCCCGTTGCGATAGGCTTCATCGCGCCGTCGGCCGTGATGGCAAGCATCCATCCGCGCCACGGGGAAAGGCTGGCGCCAAACCCTATCCAGGCCAAGTTGAGCGCCACCACCATGGATCCGTCAGCCCGAATCAGCGGCCCGTAGGAATACTCATGGTAGTTTCCTTCCAGGGGCCACGAAAAGACGGTGTCGTAGGCATCGGCAACGCCATCGCCGTTGTGGTCCTTAAGCCGGGTGAGTTCGCTGCGTTGTGCGGTATACAACGCTCCATCAGAGTAGGCTAAGCCCAGCGCTTCATGAAGGCCATGGGCAAAGCGCCTGAAGTGCGGCCCACCTTCCTTCATGGTGGGGTTGTCGACGACCCATACCTCACCCCGGCGCGTGGCTACCGCAAGGGCGCCACCGGGCATGAACGCAAGGCCGCCTACCTCCAATACAATGCCCTCAGGGATTGGGATTGTTTCGATCGTGTAGTAATCGGCCTCCAAGGGCTGCGCCTGTGCCAAAAGAGGCAGGCAAAGCAATGCAGCAGCTTGAAGCAAGAGTGGAGCTTTAGCAGTCATCACCAGACAAGAGAATATGAGACGCTGGCAGTGTTGTCCTCAAAATGGACCGGTAGCATGAGGGCATCTCCCGCATCCGTGCGGAGCACCTCAGCGGGTCCAAAGAGCTCGATGTAGTAAGAGCGATCATCAATGTCATAGGCGCCTTCCTGGATCATCTTGATTGAAGATCCTTCGGCTGCCCGTACCCACAACGAGTCTGGCGGCACATGGTCCGTTCTGAACGACAGCGTGCGCCACAGATACGGCCCGTTTTCGGCGGGAGTCAGGCGATCTTCGATCTCAATATCCCCGAGCGCATAGCGAAACACCGGGCGCTGCTGCGCATCGAGCCGGTACCCCAGCGTTCGCAGCGAGTCCGTAGCACTCGGTACCGTTATGGGTGGATGCCCCGGCAGTGATAGTACGCTGCCTTGCGGTCTTGCCAGTTGGTCGTGGCCGCGGTTGTGCCACATGGCTGCGGCATCCACGAAAGGCCCGCGCCAAGCATATAGCATTGCGGCACTCGCCAAGTCTAGGACGTAATGCACGCCAGTGAGATCGCCTACGCTCACGGCGTGCGTCCGCTTGGCATCTCCGTGCTGGACAAAGCCACGCAAAATGGTGGGTTCGATTACCACAGCAACGGTGACCAGGCCCGGACGTTGGCCGCGCATCGGCGCCTCCATGAGGGCGCGTGCTGGTGTGTTCGGTCCTTCAACGAGCAGCGTCACGCCCGGCGGGCGCCAGCCGGCCGACTTGTGGAAGACAAACGTGAAGGGGTGCATGCCGATCTCCAGCTCCACCACACGCTCGACAGTCGTTGCGTTGGTATCATGGCGCAGAATCTCCTCTTCGCCGATGGTCAGCACAGCACCACCAATCCTTTTGTCGCGAAAATGCGGATCCCCCGAGATCCAGTCGAGAGCAACGCTGAAGCGATGGGTACCCGTGCCCGTGAGTTGGATGGTGCCATTGTATTCGATCAGCAGAGGCTTGGCCTCATCAATTTTGTGCTCGCTAAGGTGGTCAACTCGGCCTTTCTCAGTGGGCGACTCCATGGCAGGAATCTCTGTATAGTCTCCAACAAACATGCGATAGTCCACGTCGAAGGTCTCGATTGGAGTCGTGCCATAGTGCTTGTAGCGGATGTTGCGTATTGCTACGGGCCCGTGGTCTCCCTGGATCATCAGCGGCCCGAGTGCTATCTCGTTGTCGAATGCTGCCGCTCTGGTCGGTCCGGTGACCTCTACGTACTGGTGGAGTACGGCGCCGTTGAGCGTCACGAGCTCGAAGCGAGCATGCCGTACTTTGCGACCACTTGCGTCAAAGCGTGGAGAGCGGAATACCACGTGCAGCGACTGCCAAAGGCCAGGGGCGCGACTGGCATTGACACGCGGCGGGTGCCCTTCATAGCCGTATCCCGCAATTTCGTCCCACCGCTGGTAGATGCCGCCAGCATCGCTGAAGCTCGGGTTTGGCTTGCCCCATGAGTCAAGCAGTTGCACCTCATAGCGTCCCTGAAGGTAGATGCCCGAGTTGGACCCTTTTGGCAGCATGAATTCCAGCTCAAGCTCAAGGTCACCGTGAAGCATTTTGGTGAAGAGGTTGTCCAGGGCACCGTCTACTGGACGGTTTACCAGAATGCCACGACCATCCGTAGCGGAAAGTGACCACCGCTGGGTCCTGTTGCTTTCGACTGCCGATGCCAGACGCCAGTTGGCGCCCGACGCCATGAAGGCGCTCATCGAGTCAAGGCCAAGCGGCGTTAGCGTCGATCCACCTTGGGCGGCCGCGAAGGGTGCCGCCAGCATGGCAAGGACGAGAGCAAAGAGTCTCATGCGTAAACTGGTTGTGGACGCATCATGCGTCGGGCTCGGCGAATTGGTATAGCCGCGCGGCATTCTGCCAGAAAAGCTGATCAAGTACCTCGTGGCCCACATCCATGCTCTCAATTTTGGCTGCAGCGCACGGAAAGCGTCCCCATGGGGCATCCGTAGCAAAGAGGACGCGCTCGTAGCCCAGGTTGCGGCGGTCGAGCTCACCGAGTAGCCAGGGCGGCCCGAATCCCGGAACTAGAGAGGTATCCGTGTACACGTCGCAGCCTTGCTCAATCCATCGAATAAAGCGTGGCACAAAGGCAAAGACAGGTGCGATGGCTTCTCCCATATGTACAAACTGGTACGTGGCAGCCTGCCCATAGTCCCGCATAAAGGCTTCAAACGCAAGGGGCTGAGCACCAGTCAGGTAGCCTGTATGGAAATGAATCACCAGCGAGTGCTGCCGCGCAGCCTCCAAAATACACTCCACGTTGCGCCGGACACGTCTGGACCACGATCCCGGGTCAATGGAAAAAGGCTGCCACGTGTTCGAGGCGACTTTGAGAGCGCGAATCCCGGGGTGCGGCAATGCAGACAACGTGCCCTCCAGTGTCGCCTCCAATTCGGGCAAAGGCGAGGTCCAAAGGCCTCCAACCAGCACAGCATGGCGATCGACGGCGTCCAATACCAACTGGTTGTAGCGAAATGCCGCACGCTGGTCTTCCAGATACGTCGGCACGACCACGCCGCCACGGATGTGGTGCCGCGCCATGTACCGGACACAGTCGTTGCCGTGCCGATGATCCGACGCCGGCGCAATCGGCTGAATGCCGTGGCCAAACGCTGCCTGCGATCCGAATGGTCCGACATGAAAGTGGGCGTCAATAATCCTGCGCTGAATCACCGCTTTACCGCTGGCCCGAAAAGTGACGATACAGCAGCCAGGTCACGACAAAGGCAATTACGAAAATGGTGGCCGGAATGATGATGCCCCACCATGGTACGCCGGGGGCCTGTTGCAAAAGAGCGATCATGGATCTGTGCGCTTCCGGTGCTTCTTGTACGCGTGGTATGCCAACACCAGGCCCAAAAAGGACGCGGCGTAGGCTATCGTCATGCCGATGACGGTGGCAAGGGCTTGGTTCATGACTCTCTATCGGTCTGGGTTTTGCCAGCGGACTTGAGCTTCCAGCTGTCGCAGGTACTCTTGCTGCTTGCGCTCGTAGTCCTTAGAGATCGCCTTGAGTTTCGGATCTATGATCCAGTGCATCACGACTGTCAGGGCAATGCCCACGATGAGCATCACGTATCCGGAGGTCTGCAGCAGCAGGCTTAGGGCAAGGCCTATCGTCAAAAGGATGTAGCAGATTGGCGAGATCACAATAGTGATCCAGTCCTCCTTAGTCCATTCATCGGCCTCGTGCGCCGTCCAGTTGCGTCGTATGAATGGCATGAGCCTCAGGCGTAATTTGGTTGCTCTTGCGGTGCGTTCTCTTTGGCGGCGGGACGGAGCAGCCCGCGACGCTCTGCCTCCCGTCGCACCGGGCCCCACCAGCCCAGCGGGCGCGACTGGACATAGTATTTAACCAGGTGGTCCATGCTTTCTGGCTTGGTCAAGAAGGTTACTGGCAGGTACACGAGTGCGCCCAGCACCATGAGCAGCCAAAACTGTTGATAGTCCAAGAGCTCAGGAATGACGCCGAGCGCCGGCAAGATCCATACAACGAGCCAGCTAAAGCCAAGATTGGCGATCCATGCCGAAAGGTATCCCCATGCATTGAAACGCCACCAGACCACCTGCAGTATGTTGGGCAGCCAGATGCCGGCCGCCATGATCCAAATCGCAAAGATGAGCCATGACGTCAAGTCCTCCATCATGAGTCCATAAAAGAATGACCCAACAAGAAGGATTGCGGTAGAGATACGCCCCACAGAGATCAGTCGCTGGTCGCTGGCCTCGGGGTTGACGTAGTGCTGGTACAGGTCGCGCGTAGCGTAGAGCGCGCCCAGGTTAAGATGCGAAGAGATGGTGGAGAGGTGGATTGCCAGGATGGCGGCGAAGAAAAACCCAAGCATCCCTGAAGGCAGATAGTCAAACCCCAGGCGAAACCACCCCATCTCGTAATCCGCCGTCTCGGTGATGCCTGGAAACAGCACAAAAAAGGCCAGTATAGACACGGCCCAGACGGAGTTGCGCACCAGTCCCAGCACTGTTCCCCACCAGATGCTGTAGCTCGCATCCCGGACGGTCTTTGCCGACTGGATGCGTTGGGCTTCGACATACCAGTCCACCGTAGTACCCATGCCGAAGCCACCAAGGATCGCGATGAACAGCATGGTCGCAAACCATGCCGTAGGAAAGCTCCCCGACCACCAGCCGGTGAAGGCAAACGGATTCATGCGATCCAGCTCCCCGAGGGCGGAAAGCTTGTCTATAATGCCTGACGGCCCACCGGCGACGCTGATGCCCCAGAATGACACGATGAGGATCACAAGGAATGCGATGATGCCCTGCTGAAAATCGGCCATCACCACGCCCCAGTACCCTGCAGCCAGCACGTATACGGCACATATCAGCGAAAACGCGATCAGCCCGACCCACACTGGCCACCCAAACAGGAAGACGCAAATCTTACCCATCGCAATCCCGACCCACCCGAGCACGAACATGTTCATGAAAAACTGCCATCCCGCCATCCATCCCCGCAATAGCTCAGAGCCAAGCCCGGTGAAGCGAATTACATTCCACTCTGCTTGTGTGTAGGCCAGCGAGCGCCGAAATATCCGCGTCGATACAAATGAACTGATGGCTGCCCACGCGGAAAAGAATGTGTACCAGATTCCAGCCATGCCGTGCTGGTAAATGACGCCGGTAATCCACATCGGCGTGTCCGTAGCCGTATGCGTAGCGTAGACGCTGGAAGCTGGCAACCACCAAGGCAAGCCCCGACCCGCAAGGAAGAAGTCGGCCTCAGATCGTTTGCCCAGTCTGTAGAACAGCACACCGCTGCCAATCATGAGCGCCAAGAACAGCCCGACCCAAATCCAATCAAGAATGGTAAACGTTACATTCATAGGGTTCTCCCTTGCCACAAAGCAGCTGGATAATAGCGACTCACGGTCTATTGTGCAGGGTCAGGGGCCTGCTGCCAAATGGATTTGGGCGACTTGGAACCGATGCCAATTATTCGGTGCCTATTCTTCGGGCCATTAGTCGCTAGGGGCACAGGCTATGCGGCCTCTGCTGGCCAGCGCTTAAGTAGCCGAAGGCAGAGCCACAGGGCACGAGGCACGTGAAAGCACCCTTTGTAGGCACCGCCCTTAAACCGATGGGTTCGGCGTCCTTCACGGTCCAGGTAACCGAACCACTCGCCGAACTCGGGGTCAGAAAAGTGTTTAAAGGTGTACTGCTCAACCTCTTGAAATGCCTGCCAGTCGGACACGTCGCCCGACAGCGCGAAATTCAAAAGGTGCGCGTAGAGCGCCTCGCAATGCGGCCACCAGAGCTTCATGGACCATTCCAGTGGCACGGGAGAATGGCCTTCGCTGTCCAGAAAGTAGAATAGTCCGCCGTGCTCACGGTCCCATCCGCGGCGGTGTGACCAGCGGACCATATTCACGGCCAGCTCCGCTACATCGTCGCGATGGAGCTTTTGCGCGATGTGCTGCAGGAACCAGCCTGCCTCAATGGCGTGGCCGGGATTCAACAGGCGGCCCTGAGGACCGTCCAGGGGTGCGCCCTCCGGCGAGACATGCTCGTAGACGATCTTGGCGTCGGGATCTGCGTGCAGCTTGATGCGTCGGATGCAGTCTTGCACCTCGGCCGTGTACTGGTTGAAGTCGGCTGCCATGACTCCATCTAACACGTTCAAGAGCATCATTGGCACGGCCAGAGCCTGTGACGGCGGCGTGCCCGGCAGGGACGGCCTACCAACAATGGACCAGTCATACGACCGAGTCCAGAGCCATTCGACACCTTCTTTGGCCTCCTTAACGAGGGCGGACTGCTCGGACGCCCGCCCAAATTCTGCCAGCGCCATCAGGTAGAAGCACTCGGTGAAGGTTTTACGCTGCTGATAGATCGGCCTTCCGTCCTGGGCTAGTGAGAAGTACACTTGCCCGTTGGGCCGGGCCGCGTGCGTACGAATGAACTCCATGCCGAGCCGGGCGAGATCAAGCCAGGCGGGGCGTGCCGCTACCGTTCGGTAAAGCTTGCTGAACATCCAAACCTGACGAGCCTGCAGCCAGGTGTGCTTGGTGGTGTCGTAGACCGTTCCGTCGCGGTCCAGGTTGTTGAAGTATCCGCCGTGCACGCGGTCCGGCGAATGGGGGATTGCACATTTTCAAGTTGGGAATTGGAGAGTTGCTGTGGAGGTGGACCCTAGTCTCCACCATTCCTTTCCCATCATATGAACCCCTCCCAGCCTGTTTTGGGGAGCACTGAGGCGCCTTTAGACGCCCAGATCAATCCCTCCGGTGACGCGCGGCGGCTTCTGATGAAGCTCTGCACGCACATACTGCAACAATTGACCACCGACTGGCCCATTCCGGCAGCGCATCAGCAGCCGGTGCCACCGCCCGTAGTGATCAAGGCTTCTGCTGCGGCCCAGGACACAAAGCCGGACTCGGCGCAGTTGAATGAAGCGTGGCAGCTGTTGCATTCGCGCAGTCTGCAAGACGACCCGATCGTTGCGATCTGGCTGCGCGGGCTGTGCCCACGCGGCGTTAACATCGTTCTTGGAGCGGGTCTGACCATCACGGGCTATCGCCGCATACTTGGCCTGGTAGCGTGCTACCCTGAGAACGTCTCTGCTCTTACGTCCTTTGTGCAGTCGCTGTCCGATCGTGGTCTTTCGGCCGCCTCCGGGCTGCTCTGTGTGCTGCCCAGCAGTACGGGACTTCAATCGGCGGTGCGCCAGGTGTTCGGCCCCAGGGTCGCTATACAGCGCTGTCTCAATACGCTATTGGATCAAGTCACCTGTGGTCTTCCGGAAGACCTTGTTCCTGTGTATCGCAATCGCCTCCGTCAGGCATGGAACGGGTTCGATGCCCGGGAAGCTGAACGCGCACTCACCCGTATTCACCAGGACTTGACGCGCGTCAATCGGTCCGCAGCGAAGGTTCTATGGGAGGGCCTGGAGCAATCTCTGACGATTCAACGCACGGGCATGCTGCTCAAGCTCGACAGGGGGCTGCGCGTGATGCGCTTCATGCATGCCATCAGTCGCAGGTTGCAGGCCCCGGCCAGCGCCGTTTTCCAGCAACGCGAACAGATGGCACTGGCGCTGTTGGAACACGAGGCTCAGCTGCGCCGTGTGGCCCATGCGGCCCATCTGCCACAACTTCGTGAGACTCTCATCAACCTCAACGCCGTATGATGACCCATACCCCTATGCTGGATCAATCACTCATCGAGGACCTTCACGGGCTTGCGCAGAGGAATTTCATCGGCCTGGCCAGCTGCCTTGGATATCTCGATGATCTTCTTACCAAGATGGCCACATGGGTCATGGAAGCCGAAGCCCGCTTCATTTGCGGCGCACGTGGGAAGCACCGTAAGACCGGCTTTCAGCGCTGGGGGACGAATCCGGGTTCCATCCGCGTCGGTTTGGAGCGCATTGCGGTCCGCGTTCCGCGCGTACGGAATGTACGAACCCGAAAGGAGCGTCCTCTGCAAACGTACCGCCTCTTGCGCAAGCGTGGGCTTATGGACCGGGAAAGCGTGACCAGGGGGTTGCTGTGTGGACTCTCGCGGCGCAATTACAGGCAGGCGGCCCAGGTCTTCACCGATAGTATGGGGTTGAGTGCCAGCAGCATTGGCAACGTCTTCGTTACGCAGACGGCAGCGCTACTGAAGGAATTCGAGACGCGCCGATTCGATCAGCACACCTTTGCGGTGCTCCTGCTTGATGGCAAGTATCTGGCCGATATGCAGATGATAGTAGCGATGGGCATCACGACCGAGGGCGAGAAGGTCGTGCTGGGCTTTGCGGAAAGTCGTACCGAGAACAGTGCGCAGGTGCAGTCGCTGTTGCAGGATTTGTTGCGTCGGGGCTTCACCCATACCGACAAGCTGTTGGTACAGGTGGACGGCAGCCGCGGGCTTCGCAAGGGGATCAGTGCGGTGTTTGGGGATGCGGTCGTATTCCAGCGCTGCCAATGGCACAAGCGTACCAATGTGACGCGTCACATCAAGAGCGAGCCAGCGGCCACGCAAATGAAGCGTCGGCTTCAGGCGGCATGGGAACTGCCCACGTACAAGGAGGCACGGGCGGCGCTTGTGTCGCTGCATGGAGCGCTGCAGCGATCGTGTCCGAAGGCCGCGCGCAGTCTGGAGGAGGGTTTGGAGGATACGCTGACGCTTCACCGGTTGGGGGTGCGGAACCAGGCTGTCAGAGACAGTCTGAAGACGACGAACATCATCGAGAACCTCAACAGCATTATAGCGAACCGATCACGGAACGTGAAGCGCTGGGGATCATCGGAGATGCGTCAGCGCTGGTGCGGGGCGATATTCATGCAGTACGAGTCGAATCTGAAGCCGATACGCCGGGAGGACATGAAGGAGCTGACCCAGGCGTTGACCACCTCCGGGGGTCGAGGGGTTAGTGGGGATTCGGTCTGCCGGCCCCAAAGGACTGCAAAGGCAACACCTGGCGCTCAATGCCCCCGCGCAGTAGTGCGCTGCTGACGCTGGCATAAGCAAAACCCGCAGCTGTCCGGACGCTCTGAGGCGCTGCACCCTGCCAAGATCGCCGCTTACGCGTGCAATCAGAGGATTCCTGCGGGATTTCGTGCCCGAGAAGTCACTCCACGAGCCTGCCTGCGCCCGAAAATCCGCGTGTGAGCACGCAATTGGGCCCACATAGGCACGCACCGTCCCATTTGCACCCACACACTCGGCCCGAAGCGCAATCCATTGCCAAAAGATATCTACTTTGAGGGCCCATCTCGGCAGAATCCGCCGAAACCCAACTAAATTTTGTGCAATCCCGCGAATGGTGCTCCCAGAAGGGGAGCACGCGCTCGAACAGTTCCTGCTCGAACCGGTCGGCATAGGTCTGGAGTTGGGCGCAGGTAGGTAGATTCATGCGCCCAAGATCTGAAATTCGCACTCCACTAGCCACTCGCTATTCGCATGGTCGCAGGGGCTATATTATGCTGCACAACCAAAGCATGAGGTACCGTTATCGACCACAATCGACGTAAATTCCTACGTAATGCCACGGCCGCCGCCGCGGGCCTGGCGGCCATTCCAACCGTGCCGGCAGTTGGACAGTCGGCAGCCACACCAAGACGCCCAAACCCTATAGGAGTATCGACGTATTCCTTTTGGCGCTTCAACGGGCCGAAGGAGGCCTACCCTATAGAGGACTGCATTGATCAGGCCGCGGCCATGGGCTTTGATGGCGTAGAGCTCTTGCACGTTCAGATGACGTCGGAAGAGCCTGGCTATCTGCAGGACCTCAAGCGCCGCGCCTTTGTCAACGGCTTGGACCTGATGGGCTTCTCGACGCACCAAGGCTTTGTGTCGCCAGATCCAGAGAAGCGGAAGCACGAGATCGACAAAACCATTCACCAGATCGAACTGTGCTACACGCTGGGCATCCCAACCATGCGCCTGAATACGGGTCGCTGGGGCACTTCCGAGTCATTCACTGCGCTGATGGCTAACCGCGGCATAGAGCCGGCGATTGAGGGGTATACGGATGAGGACGGTTTTGGCTGGGTGATTTCGTCTATCGAGCAGTTTCTTCCCAAGGCCGAGGAGTGCGGCGTGTTGTTGGGCCTGGAGAACCACTGGGGACTGGGGCGGACGCCGGAGGGTGTGCTGCGCATTGTGGAGGCCCTTGATTCGCCGTGGCTTCAGGTGACGTTAGACACGGGCAACTTCCTGGAGGATCCATACGACAAGCTTAGGATGCTTGCGCCCCACACGGTGCTTATGCAAGCCAAGACGTACTACGGCGGTGGCACTTGGTACACGCTCGATCTCGACTACGATCGCATTGCTGCCATCATGCGCGAGGTCAACTACAGTGGCTATGTATCGCTGGAGTTCGAGGGCAAGGAGGAGGGGCGGACGGCCATCCCGAAGAGTTTGGAGCTGCTCAGGAGCGCCTTCAGCTAGGTAGCCTGCGATGCGGGCCGTCCAATACACGGCGCCTGGCCAAGCCGCTTTGGTCACGGTGCCCGACCCTGTGCCAGGTCCCGGTGACGTGTTGCTGCGTCCGTTGCTTGTCGCGATCTGCGGGAGCGACCTTCATTTCCTGCATGATAGTCCTGCAGCGGCCTATCCTGCGAAGCCTGGGTTTTCGGGCCACGAGTGTGTTGCCGAAGTAGTGGAGCCATCCGTATCCACTGGCCTTGCCACGGGAACACGGGTCCTGGCATTGGCGCCGGACTACGATGCCTTTGCGGAGTACGTGGTGGCGAAGCCGCAGACCGTGATACCCGTGCCGGAAGCGGTGGCCACGGAGAAGGCGCTAATGGCCCAGCAGCTGGGGACGGTTCTGTTCTGTTGCCGCAAACTACCCAGCGTGGTGGACCGCAATGTCGTGGTAGTAGGGCAGGGGCCTGCAGGTCTGCTTTTCACCATGATTCTCAGCAGCATGGGTGCAGCGACCGTGACCGGGTTGGATATCGTAGACCACCGATTGACACTTTCCCGAAGCCTGGGCGCAACCTGTGTGGTGCATTGCGGGCGTACCGACCCGATTGCCGCCGTGCGTACACATACCGCAGGGACCATGGCGGACCTCGTCGTCGAGGCGGTCGGCAAGGCCGAAACGATAAATTTGTGCGCAGACCTGGTCCGCGGCGGCGGTGACGTAGCAATCTTCGGCGTCCCCAAGCGCGAAAGGGTTCCCATGAAGCTCGAGCACTTCATGCGCCAGAATGCGCGCCTCATCACCAGCGTCTTTGCGCAGCGCGAGCCGGGGCTTCGGTCCTTTCGGTTGGCGCTAGCGCTAATCTCCAGCGGGCGCGTCGATCCGACGCCGCTGATCTCGCACCGGCTACCGTTGGCAGAGGCTGCCCGCGGCTTTGTGCTGGCCGCCACAAAAGAGGAAGAAGCGGTAAAGGTGCTGCTAACTCTGTGACGCGCGTTCTGAATCCGGGGGCTGCAGCGCGCGACAGCAGCCACTGATGAATGTCAATAGTCTTTCCCAGTCAGCGACAATTAAAGGTATCGCATTTTTGAGGGGAAGGAGGGAGCGCGCTACTCCAAGGGAATCGAGTCTGTGGATGCTCCCATTAACCACGATCAGCAAAGCCCAAGTTTGTTTGAGTTGCGAATACAGAGTAGGTGCTTCCAGCAGCCTTGTCCGGCCCTGGATTGCCAGCCGAGGGCGGCATGGAGGGGACTTCCAGCGACCAGCCTGCTGCGGTTCAGCGAGGCTGCGTGTAAACGGCCGCGCCTGGGCATTCCACGGAATACTCTATATATGGGGCAGTGTGGGCGTGCGTTCGCATGCTGCTGCCGAGGCGCTATGCTTGTAGGGTAGCCCTCGTTCCGGGCCCAGGCTTCGGCATGGCCTTTCGCGTGTCAGCCCGCCACCGCCGATGCACTTCGCCGTAAGCGTGCGGTCACGCTCTTGATGTGTAACTGCTTGGCTGGGGTGTACGTAGGTAGATGGTGTAATCGTAACTATCTAGCACACATGACTGGTGCGCCTCTGCCCCGTTTCTGCTGGCCTGTAGCGAGACTCTTAGCGACGGCAGCCTTGGTAGCAACTACGTTCTGTCTGCCTATCCTGGCAAGCAGCCAAGTTATCCATCATCCGACCAAGGAGAATATTCCAACTGCGGTCCACCCTCGATTCGAGCTGCGTCCTCGCGGCAATGAGGCGGGGCGTTGGAGCTGGGAAAGGCTCGATACGGAAACGATCGGTGTTCGTGAAGGCGACGCACACGAGATGATCGGAATTTTGCTGGACTTGGATACTGACCGCAGGGGCACACTGTTTTATCTCGACATGTCATGGAATGAGGTACGTTCCTATGCCTATGACGGTACTTACCGCGGCTTGATCGGCTCGCAAGGTGAAGGACCAGGGGAATTCAAAGGCGTTACTTCGCTAACTGTTGCAGATCAAGGCCGGACGTTATTTGTCAATGATGGTGGGCTGGTGACCAGGTTTGAACGCGACGGAGGGTCCACCACTTTTGTGTCTGAGTTTCGTGCACCTCCACTGGGTTTCGGGAGTTGCGCGATGCACGGACACTATTACACCATGGGGCATGATCCGACGCGTCATGGTATCGTCCATAGGATCACATACGGTGGGGATGTAGTGTTGTCCTTCGGTGAGCCTTATAAGCATACCACTGCGTGGATTGCCGACCGATTTGCAATGGAAGGGCTTCTGGCCTGCAACGAACGACATCGAATAATTGCCCAGATAACAAAGTACATCCCGGCGATGACAGCTTATTCGGAGTCTGGGGAGTTGTTGTGGCAGGTTACATTTCCTGAGTTCCGCCAAAACACGGTGGAAGAGCGTGTGCGGTCTGATGGGCGCACAACCCGCGCAGTTCTTACGGAGAATGGAAGGGCTGAGTTTAAGGCACTGTTTTCCGATGAGGACAGCTTCTACGTGACCTACAACATTGTGGACTATGACCTTGATAAGATCATGCCCGACATCATCCACAGGGAGTCTCATCTGTTTAGGATAGACGCTCGAACTGGTATAGGTGTGTACCTTGGGCCAGCTGGTCCTGAACTTGGGGAACACATAGTGGCCGTAGACGGAGAGTATCGCTTCACGGAGTCTGGTGGATTCAACAAATTCTCTCAAATTCATATTTACAGATCTCGGTAAACCGTGTCAAGAGCTAACGCAAACAAATCGGCGACCCCGAGCCAGATGACGGCAGCGCACTTATGACCGAGCGGAGCATGCCATCAAGAGGTCGACTACTCCCTAATCTCGTATACGATGATTATGTCTGCACCGGCATGGTTCCGCCCAATTGCGTACGCCTTACCTGACTTAATGACCCGCAATTTCACATGATCGGGTAGTACAGCTCTGCCTGCAATATTGCCCGTTGCAGTTATGATCAACCACGTAGCGGATGACTCTTGTTCACTCACTGTCTTGAGCCAAACGCGCCCACTATCATCCACGCGAAACGTTGCATAGGCTGCCTTACTGCGTGGTATTGCGTCAACGAGCTTTTGTCGCTTCACGTCAGAATCGAACTTGAGTCCAGCCAACTCTGCCTCAATATCCGATCTTGTAACTGGAACAGGTTGATGTGACCGTCTAACAGACCCCTGTGAATCACCAGAAAGATTCGTTATTGTTATATCGATAGACTCATTATGTCCAGAATACACTTGATTGCCCGGCCCGAGTCGAACGAACGATTCCCGGCCAAAAGGCAATTCCTGAACCCCGATTCCCCCACCAGGGATGAATGTGGCATATATGTCGGCGTCTGCTAGGACACTTGTCAAATGCCTTACTACGTATCCATCCCTGCCCACTAGGGCTACCTTCACACTGTCCGGTCGCTGATAGATGCCATCTGCGGTGACTCCAAATGGCCTCGAAAACACAAAGACATAGTTACTATTGCCTACACCTAGCAATCTGCTCGGGGCGTACCCATCATTGGTGCGCTGTATGCGAACACTACGTACAAAGGTATAGCCTTCTGGTGAAAATTCCGACAGCTGATCCCTTTTTCCGTCCCATACGAACACCGTGTCCCGAGTCCCTACGCTCACTCTTTGTACCTCGCTATACTCTCCTGGGCCGTTTCCTTTACTGCCGATACGGTCCAACAATAGACCAGCATCGGAAAAGACAAGTACTGATGGCGCTTGATTATCAGCGACAAGTATCTGGCCAACGGAATTGACGGCTACTCCCCATATGCTACCGAAGAACACCCCTTCTGGGCCTGCCCCGTCACCGATCCGGAATAGCTCAGTCAGCGTTACATGAGGGTATTGTTCACCATTACTTGCGTCAACCTGTTGCCCCCAGCAGGGAGTCAGAACGAAGCACAAGAAGGATACGCTGAGGACGCGCATATACATAGGATCCTGGGATTCTAGGATTAGCAGTGGAGATCGCATGAGTGCTCTTCGTAGAAATGCGGTGGTGGAGCAGACTCACCTTTTGAGGGTACACCAACCATGGTTGGTGTACCCCAGCACAGATGGGCGCTGCCATGTCTCGCCAGGCCAATTCAAAGGCCGAGATTGTCATGGGGAACCTTCTTCACGGCTACCTGACATTATCCACCGCCGCAGGCAGGGCTCCCAAGAGACCGTGTGCTGGAATGAACCGAGCCAATGCTCCAGCGTCGTGATCTACAGGATCCCTGCAACGACAGTCCTAACCTTGCCCGCTTGGCACACGCAAGGTAGACGAACACCGTGGGACCGTGCAACACCGGGGGTTAACTGAAGACCTATATACCGATGAACGCGAAACACGTTACGTAGCAGACGCATGAATTGTCCCTTGTTGGCATAAATGTCACTTTAACGGGCATGGCACATGAATCGGACTGGGCGGTTTCAGAGGGCAAGAGGGCTTGCTGCCAGCAACCCATTCCCAGCCCCGTGCGCACCTCCCGACTCAACTGGCCGAAGTCGCGGCTGACTAGGCTTACCCCGGCAGTGTCACGTTAATTTTTTGGGGACTTCTGGGGCTAGGACAGTTGGATTCCGTATACGATCTTGCACTGCATTGTCCTTGCCACGGTATGTGCCAACAAAAATGAGACAAGTTCGCCTCGGATTTAGTGTAGCGGATGGAACTCATGTGGGCAGTAACTGGTCGCGTGTGACTACGAAGTTGCGGGACTGGCGGCCATTGCTCTTGGCTACGAGCTTCACCGCAGCCTGGGGGTCGTCTGGCGGGTTGATCCACACCTTCCGCGGTGGCATGGGTACCTTGGGCATCCCCCGAATGAATCGCTCCGGTTCTCGCGCATAGGCTTCCTGCATGACGCGCTGTCGCGCCTTCCATACCTCGCGCGTCTTGCCGTAGTGGATCGTCGAGGGATGCATCAGCTCAATCCCCGTGTGGTAGAATTCGTTGTTGTACCAATGGAAGAAGAGCCGCGCCCAGCTCCGGGCGTCCTCCAGGGAGCCGAAGCGCACCTCGTACGTCCGGTGGTACTTCGCCGTGCGGAAGTGCGCCTCCGAATAGGGATGGTCGTTCGAGCGATACGGACGGCTGTAGGAGCCTTCCACTCCCAGCTCTGCCAACAGCTGCACATACGTCTTGCTTGTCATGACCGGGCCGCGATCCGAATGGAGGACCAGCTGGTCTCTTCGGACGTTTTGACGCGCGCATGTGGCCAGGACGAGATCCTTGGCCAGCGCGGCAGACTCAAACGAGGCAAGGGTCCATCCCACCACGTAGCGGCTGAAGACATCCAGTAGCACGTAGAGCTTGAAGTGCAGGCCCTTGACCGGGCCCCGAAGCGTGGTGATGTCCCACGTCCAAAGCTCGTTCGGAGCTTGGGCCAACAACTCCGGCTTCGTGTACGGAGGATGTACGCGCTGATTCCTGCGCTCGCGTATCTCCCTGTTTTCACTAAGGATACGATACATGGTGCGCCAGTGGCACAGGTAGGTGCCTTCATCCAGGAGCGTGGCCCAGATCTGGCGTGGCGGCAGGTCCACAAAACGCCTCGCGTTCAATATCGCCCGAATCTCCGCCCGGCGAGCTTCCGACAACCGTCGGCTGCTCTGGCGACGCCGCTTCGGCTGCTGCTGCGCCGCACGTTGACTTCTGTAATAGGAGGCGCGAGAGATCCCCACGTGGCGGCAGGCCGCCACCGTACCCAGAATCGGACGCAATGCCTTGACCATCTCCCTCATCGCTACCCGGCCTCGCTCTCGCTGCTGATGCCAAAGAGCATGCAGACTTTTTTTTGAACCTCTATGATGGCCTCGGCCTTCTGAAGCTGCTGCCGGGACTGACCAAGCGCCCTGCGCAGCCGCCGAATCTCCTCGTCCTTGGCCAACAGTTCCTTCCCAGACTTGGTCGAACCATAAAGCGCTCCATGTTCGCCCTGCTTGCGCCACTGGGCCAGATGAGACGAATAAAGGCCTTCCCGACGCAAAAGCGCACCGACCTCTCCAGGCTTACTGCAGAGTTCGGCCTCGTCCAGAATGCGCATCTTGTAACTGGCAGTGAACCTGCGGCGCTTGGCCCTGGGAACCACCTCAGACGGCGGGACCTCTGCAGTACCGGTCGTGTTGGAATGGTAGTCGGATTCCATGATTGAATAGGGGAAAATGATGGATTGGTTAAGCAAAATCGCCTGACCAGCCCTGCCACTTGAACCCCAACGCGGCTACACTAGTAATGTATTGAACTGTCTCACTTCTTATTGGCACAGAGAGAAAGGCGCATACACTTTGCCTACTTGGACGAATTTGAATACGACGGCCTCTTCGTCGGCCGCCACCACTCTAAGTGCATAGATTAAGTGAGACACTTTGTGACGGGGGTTAGTGAAATGACGTGCCCCGCGTCGAGGGGAGAGATGGCCATGTTCGGCTGTCTTTTACCAGACTCACTCAACTATTCTATGCCATGGAAGACGACCTCACATCACAGACTAACGGGGCAGTCGACACGCCGCCCACGGAAGTAGTTCCGCGGGCCCGGCGTCGTCGATTTTCGGCAGCGTACAAGCTTCGGATTCTCCAGGAGGCTGAAGCCTGCAAGCAGAGCAAGGACATCGGTTCGCTACTCCGCAGAGAAGGGCTCTACGCTTCCCAGCTATCACAGTGGCGCAAGCAGCGCAGCGAGGGTGCGCTGGCAGGCGGCCAACAGGCTGCCACGGAGATTGCCGCTCTGGCGGCCCAGCTGGAATCGGCACACAAGGAGAACCGGCGCCTCAGGGAGCGGCTCTCCAAGGCGGAGACGATCATCGAGGTGCAAAAACAAATCTCGGACGCTTTTGGGATCAGCAGCCCAAGCGACGAAGATTGCTGAAGACGGAGATCGTGAAGCAGCTTGCGACAATAATGGGGGTACGTTCCGCTTGCCAGCATGTAGGGCTCCCGAGAGCCACCTATTACCGGAGCCAGCGGCCTCCGGACGTGCGACAGAAGAAACGGCGCAAGCCCAACAAGGGGCGGCTCCCGGCAGAGGAGCGAGCCCGGATTCATGCGATCATGAACTCGGAACGGTTCTGGGACATGCCTCCGCGCCAGATATGGGCTACGCTGCTGGACCAGGGCCAGTATCTGTGCCACGGGCGCACGATGTATGCTATCCTCAAGGAATACAACGAGATGCGCGAGCGTAGAAATCAGCTTGTCCACCCGCCGTACAAGAAACCGGAGCTTTTGGCCACGGCCCCCAACCAGGTATGGAGCTGGGACACGACCAAGCTTCGTGGTCCGCAGAAGTGGACCAGTTACACCCTGTACGTGATGCTCGACATCTTCAGTCGATACGTGGTGGGCTGGATGGTGGTGCCGGGTGAATCGGCCGATCTCGCCCGAGAGTTCATCCACACGACCTGTATGCGTCAGGGCGTCAGCCCCCACCAGTTGGTCATCCACTGCGACCGCGGCTCGCCCATGATGTCCAAGACGTATACCCAGCTACTGGCCGATCTGGGCGTGCGCCGCTCGTTCTCACGGCCCTACTGCTCGAATGACAACGCCTTCTCCGAAGCACAATTCAAGACGATGAAGTACCACGCAGGCTATCCGCAGCGATTCGGGTCCCTGCAGGATGCCAGGAACTGGGCGCGAGAGTTCATAGACTGGTACAACGACGTGCACTACCACAGCGAGCTTGCGCTGATGCGTCCGAGCATGGTTCATTACGGCAGGGCCCGTGAAGTACGCAGCCAGCGGCAGCGTGTCATGGAAAAAGCCTATGCCCGGAACCCCGAGCGCTTCCTACGGGGTGCACCGAAAATCGCCATGCCTCCGCGCCAAGCCTGGATAAACAGACCTAATCGCCTATGCACTACACTATCAGGGCCGGAAGGCCAAGCCACAAGCAGACGCCAGCCCCACCTTGAACCCGTTCACTAACCATACCCCTCCGTGGGCACTCAATTTATTAAGACTTCACGGACAATGGTCTCATTTTGCCGTGCACATTCCGCCGCTCTATTGTGCGCAGGTCTACGCCAATGCCGTGTATATCCGCAGGAGAGCCTACAAGCTCAAAGACGCAACGCACCGGATACGGACTGCTGGAATGCCGGCGCGTCAATGGCCAGCCCAAACAAGAAACCATCCTGAACCTTGGCCAGGACTTTGACATTGCCGAAGCCGACTGGCCCACCGTAACCAAGCGGGTTGAGCTGGCGCTGCGCGGACAGCGCGCACTACCGCTGGAAGATGAGAAGGTCGAACGCGCCGTGGACGAGATCGTGCGCCGACTGCGTGAGAAGGACTACGATGTGGACGCCGGACGCGACGACCGCGACGCCATCATTACCGACGCAGTGCATCATCCGGATTCACGCACGGTCGGAGGCGAGCGCGTATGCCTGCAAGCCTTGGGGCAACTCGGCTTCGCGGCGCTGCTACGCGCGTTGGGCATGCGAGAAGATGCTATTCGCATGGCCCTGGTTCTGGTGGTTGGGCGCATGTTGTCGCCCGGAAGTGAGGCGCATACGTACCAGTGGATGATGAAGGCCTCCGCCATTTTGGAGCTGGTGCAGCTGGAGGCCCCGTGCGCAAGTACGCTGTACCGGGTAGGCGATCGGCTGTATGCGCTGCGCGAAGAGCTTATGGACGGACTCTATGGCAATGCGCAGCGGCTGTTGGGCTTTGGTGAGACGCTCATCTTGTATGATCTGACCAACTTATTCTACACGGGTCGCAAGAAAGGCGTGCTCCTGGCGTATGGACGAAGCAAGGAAAAGCGATCGGATTGTCCGTTGGTGACGTTGGCCTTAACGCTGGACGCGTCCGGCTTTGTGCGTGGCGCAGCCGTCCTTGCTGGCAATGCCAGCGAACCGAAGACGCTTCAACAGGCCATGGAGCGGCTCAATGGCGCTCGTGCGACCGTCATCATGGACGCGGGCATAGCCACTCGCGCCAATGTGGCGTCCCTGCGGTCGAAGGGACTGGATTGGATCTGTGTGCAGCGCACCCAGGCGCCGCCACCCCTGAACGTGCGCCGGAGGAGTGCTGGAATACACAAAGCGGGGTCTCCATCAAAGCCTGGCGCCAGGGCGGTGCGCCATTCTTAGTTGGTAAAGGGCAGACGTAGACAGATAGTGGAGCCATTTTCCACATATATCCAGTCTGCTTCTTATGTCCGGGCAACACAGCAAGTCCACACTCCATGACAGCGTCACTGGCGACGCCCTGCGTGCTCAGGGTGACTGGCGCCTGTCCCTGGTCAGGCAGTTCAGCGAGCTGATGGAGCTGCTCGCTCGTGACTGGACCGCACCGGGTCAGAGTACCCGTGGAGATGGGGCGAGCGGCCCGGCCTCGGGCGCCGACGCGCAGGTGCCGGAGGCCGACTCCGCAGCGTGCACCTGCTGTGTGAGGTGCGTGTCCACGCGGGATCGGCCGGAGGCCTCGTCTGTGCTTGCGCAGCCACTGGATGCGTCGGTGGCAGCCTACCTGGAGCAGGCCTGGCAGGAGTTCGCCACGCGGCCGCTGTCCCAGCACGACTACGTGGCGTTATGGCTTGACGCCGCCTATGTGCTGGGCACACAGTATGTCTTCTGCATGGGCTCTACGATGACCGGGCGCAAACGGATCCTAAGCTTCGCGGCTTCGTCGCTGGAGGATGCCGCAGCGTTGAGTCAGATGCTGCAGCAGCTTACCAGGCGCGGGCTTTGCACCGAGCGCGGACTGCTGTGCGTGATCTCCGGGGGCAGTGGCCTCTACGAGGCGCTTGCAGCCCACTTTGGCGCCCGTGTCCAGGTGCAACGGTGTCATGTGCAGAAGGCCCGGCGTGTGTTGAGCTATCTGCCGGAGGCGGAACGTCTGGCGGTGCGTAGCGCACTGCGGCACGCTTGGGAGGCGGCCGACTATGACACGGCCCTGCGCGCACTGATGCGTGTGCACAGCGCCGTCTCCCGAGAGAACCACACCGCGGGGCGCTGCCTGCAGGAGGGACTCAAGCAGACGCTGACCCTGCACCGGGCGGGTGTCTTTGCCGCCTTGGGTCGCAGCCTGAAGACCACCAGCGTGATTGGCCGTGTCAGCCAACGCTTAGCCGCACACCTGAGGCCCTATGCCCACTGGCTGCCACCACAGCAGCGGCAGGCGTGCATGGCCCTGGGCCTGCTCACGATGGAGACGCGCCTCTACCGCCTGGCCAACGCTTCGTACCTTGCGCGCCTTCGCAGCACCCTCTTTAGCGAACGTCTTACGCCCTCCTAAACCCTACCAGTGCACATGACGACCTCTCCCACTACGGTGCATCCTACGGACCCCTGCGGCGAGCTCCTGCGCGCCTTTGGCTCGTGCAGCATGGAGGCGAAGATCGACGCGGTGCTCAACATCGGCTCGTTTCACCAACGCATGGCCGAGCAAGCCATTCGGGACGAGGTCGCCATGCTTTGCGGACGGTATCGCAGCCGAGACAAGCCGCACCAGGGGCGCTACCAGCGTTGGGGCTCCAATCCAGGGTCCATCCGTCTGTGTGGGCAGCGGGTACCCATCAGGGTGCCACGCGTGCAGGACAAACAGACGAACCAGGCGCGCTCCCTTAAGAGCTATCGCCGACTGCACAACGCAAAAGTAGATGACCAGAAGCTGACTGAGGTATTGCTCATGGGCGTCAGCCAGCGCAACTACCAGCGGGCAGCCCAGGAGTATGCCGACGCGTTTGGTCTCAGCGCGACCTCTGTGCGGCGCAGGTTTATCCGGCGCGGCCAACAGATCCTGCAAGACTTCTTTGAACGCCGGCTGGACAAGCTGGACCTGGTGGGCCTGTGGATCGACGGGAAGCACTTTGCCAAATACCAGGTAGTGGTGGCCATGGGACTGACCCTGACGGGCGAGAAGGTAGTGCTGGGGTTTGCGCAGGTGCCTTCGGAGAATACCGAGGCCATCTAGGGCCTCTTGGAAGACCTGATTGCCCGTGGCCTGCACTTCGGCGAAGGGCTGCTCTGCATGGTCGATGGGTCCAAAGGCATACACGCGGCGGTGCGCAAAGTCTTCGGCACATATGCACTGGTACAGCGCTGCTGCTGGCATAAACAGGAAAACGTGGTGGCACACGTGAAGAAAGAGGATCAGCCACGCTACCGTAAGCGTCTTCAGTCCGCCTATCGGAAGCCCACCTACGCAGCGGCGAAGGCAGCACTAACGAACCTCCAAACGGAGTTGCAGTCCAGTGCTCCCAAAGCCGCCGCCAGTCTGGCAGAAGGCATGGAGCAGACACTGACGCTGCATCGGCTGGGCCTGGCCCAGGTGCTGGGCCGCAGCTTGCGTACGACCAACAGCATAGAGAACCTGAACAGTGCCTTCGCCCGCCTCTTCCACAACGTGACACACTGGATGCACTCGGGTCAGGTGCACCGGTGGATAGCACTGGGAGCCATCGAATCTATTCGTAACTTGCAAAAGATTCCCCAGACGCAACATCTTCCGAAGCTACGAATGGTGCTACAAGCGCATATAGGCTACACTACTCATTCAAATACCACCTCCACGCAACTACGTCCGCCCCCTACCAACTAAGAATGGTGCACCACCGGCGCCTGGAGCAGCAAGAGGGAACGCTGCAAGTCTACTTGCATAGTGAGGCACGCAAGGCCACCGGCGATCGCATACTGGACACCAGGCGCGCAAAGTTCGAGGCTGCGCTGAAGACCCTGCACGAGGGACTCTCCAAGCCCCGCTACGTCAAAGAATACGACAAGGTGCAACGCAGACTCGGTCGCGAGCTCGAAAGGCATAAGCGCGTCTCGTACCAGTACAAGATCGATGTCTTGCGCAAAAAGGACAGTACGCACGCGAGGGCGGTCACCTTTACGCACCTGTCTGCGTTTGAGCAGCAGACGCAAGCCTCCGGCGGCTACATCCTGCATACCAGCCACACGGACTGGTCTGCCTCGCAAATCGCACGCACATACTGGAAGCTTGCAGACATCGAGCGCACGTTTCGTTCGCTGAAGTCCGAGTTGGGCATGCGTCCCCTGTACCACAGCAAGGATGAGCGCATCCGGAAACACATCCTCCTCTCGGTACTGGCCTATCAGGCGGTACAACTCATTCGCACGAAGCTGAAGCAGTATGACCTCCACAGCAGCTGGACCACGCTGCAGTTCGAGCTGAACCGGTGGCACCGGATCACGACCGTATTGCCAAAAGACCGGCGCTCCTGCAACCTGTTGAAGAAGGATGCAGACCAAGGTCCGCTCCAGCGCCAGATCGCCATGATCATGGGCCTCAAGCCCCACAACTACACCTACAAGGCGCACACAAAACGACCCTAAAATGGTAGTGCTATAGAAAAAGACAGTTTTCGTAAGTGACTGTCTATAAGGTACTTACTGGCTCTTGTAGAAAATAAATTGATAAAGTTCCGCTTTGACGTGTTAGCGTCGGTGGAGTCCTTACAGCAGGCTGGGGTTGTGGGAGTCTGGACCGCAGCCATCAAGGCAGGAATCCCCGTGAAAGGCCGTATCTGTGCGCTTCGTAAAACGGACGAAGCGATTGCAGAGGCGCATACCAAGACCAGTCAGACTGCTCAGCGGAAGGGAAAGAAGCCACGGAAAGAAACCTTGAGCTACGCCCGGTACGTCATCCTATTCACCCACCTTCCCAATGGAAATGTTTTCAGCGACCACCGTGCTCGACTGGTAACGACTACGCTGGCAGGTTGAACTGGTGTTCAAGCGTTTCAAATCGTTAGCCCAGCCGGACCACTTGCCGAAATTCGATCACGAGCGCGCGAAAGCTTGGCTTTACGGGAAGTTACTGGTTGCGCTGTTGACCGAAAAGATCGTCCGTCACGCACGGACACTGCCCTCCTGGGGCTATGATGTGCGGGCGCACACCCAGTACATGGAGGGAATTCAAGTTCGCCCGCAACCAAGTCGCGCGGGCGGTTGAGCCGGGATACTCCTTGGCCGAGATGATCGAGCAATGGCCCACAATCTCGGGAATGTTGGCTGCGCCTCCAAGAGCTAGAATTAACCAAGTTGAACGCTATTTCCCCAATACTTAGTAGAGTCGGTTGGCGGCGCGCCACTCCGAGGAGCGCGTTTCCGCCTGCCGCTCACCGAACCCGGCATGCGATTTTCTCGCACCGGGCTCTCTAGGCGGATCATGCATCTCGCACTCGGAAAAGTCGCCCGGAACGAGGAGCTTTGTTCAATGGAGGTGGGTACTCTCCATCCCCTACACAACACCCCTGACGACTCGGAGCCAAGCCTGTTTACGCCTTGGCTGCCACGCTCCCCGGCAGAGCCGGAGCGCGCTTCGCTCACTTTCGCACGTGATGTCTCTTAGGTCTCCGACCGTAAACCGGCTGTTAGGACTTCGCCATTGCCGAAACCTTTCCCTCTGCGGACATTACTCCGCTTCCACGGCAATGCTGGCCACTCCGCCACCCTGTTGACCCAGCCTGGCTCTTATGAGCTTCCAGTTGGTGTGCCCCACCATCAACAGAGTTTCCCGTGTTGCGTCTTTTCTCATCTTCCGTACGTGCCAGTGCCATTACCCCGGCGAAAACAGCTCGGTGCCTGTGTCGCTCACCTCCCGAACCGCCGGCGGCCTTCCTCTACTCATTGGAGGGTCGGCTTTCGCATTAGCAGTTTCGAGGCCTGCTCAGCATTCACTACGCGTTCCGTCCCGTACGTTCGCTGAATCGCAAAGCGATCCTTTTGCCAAAGTGCTTCAGTCCATGTCGTTACCTCCATAAACCGCCTTGGCCGCTACCACCTGGAGCGACAGATGATGGATGGGATTCGCACCCACCCGAGAAAAGCGCCTTATCACGGCGCACAACAAATTAACGCTTATGTCGGCGTATACCCCCGGCGACCGGGAGGGAACGTCGGGTACGTCTCCGACTCCCAGCGCGTCCGAGGGTCCGTTAGGTACTCGAACAGCCGCCGCCCGTCGGTCGACTCTGTCATTTGCCGGTACTCGCCCGCCGTGATGGGTGAGCCGACGAAGCGCCTGGGCCGGCATTCCTCGTCGACGGTCATGATAAAGCTGAAGCGCGCGCCGGTCAGGTCGCGGGCGCTGTCGACAATCTCCTTCAGGATAGAGTCGATACCAAGGTTCGCGCTGATGCGCACGAAGGCACGGCTCAACTTGGTGATGTGTCCCTGCAGCTCCTCGATCTGGTGCCGCAGCCTGTCAGATTCATTCGTCGCCATTCGCTTTTCCTAGGGCCTCACGCACGCTGGCACGGTGGGAGTTAGGGTAGAATTATAGCCTAGATATTACCAAAAGGACCAAGTGTATCACCCACCGATCGGAATCAAATCCGTAATTTACTTTGTGCAAGACATAGCAATTGCATACTGCAGTAGACATGCGACGCACCCTCCATCAAGTTGTGCGGGCCAATGACACCTAGGCCCTCCACTGATCTGCAGGGCCGATCAGGCATTTTTCGGGCAAGCACTAACCTACCGAGTCGGCACCTACTGAACCCTGACGACCACCCCACACCATGCTTGATCACCTTGATCACCTTGATCGCCCCGGCACGGGTACCGAAGGCTACCTGCTACATGCGCGTGACAGTTCCGACGGGGAAGGTAGCCTGAAAATTCTTGTGGATGTCGCCAAGAAGCTGAACTTCGCGGCACACCAGTGCGCCTTTCCGGTGCTCCGCAGCCTAGAGATCGAGAATCTTGACCCGGAGGAGCACTTCGAAGACCTCATCCTGACGCTTGAGTCCGATCCGGCGTTCATCAGGGAAAAGGTGTGGCCTGTCGCGCGGATCGAGCCAAGGGGCCTGATCCGCATCCAGAAGCTGGACCTCGAAGTGGATGGCGGGTTCCTGCTGGAACGCACAGAGAAGATGAGCGGTGCATTGACCTTCCGATTGGAGAAGGATGGAATTCCATTGGCCCGACTCCCCATGACGGTTGATCTGCTCGCGTACAACGAGTGGGGAGGGGCAGGGTTCATGCCGGAGCTTCTGCCAGCGTTCTGCATGCCCAACGATCCGGCCGTGGACGTGATCCTTCGGGGCGCCAGCCGAGTGTTGCGCCAAGCGGGCAAGCCGGATCGGATTGACGGGTACGAGTCGACGAGCCGTGAGCGCGTATGGGAGGTCGCCAGTGCCATCTACTCGACGATCGCCAACCTTGGCCTGACCTATGTGATTCCTGCCGCGAGTTTTGAGCACGACGGCCAGAAGGTCCGTGTGCCTAGTCGTATCCTCGACGGGCGCGTGGCAACATGTCTGGATACGGCCATGCTCTTCGCTGCGTCCTTCGAGCAGGCAGGACTAAACCCGATCGTTGCCTTGCCCAAGGGTCATGCGCTGGTCGGTGTCTGGCTCCAGCCGGAGAGTCTGTCGACGATCGTGATCGATGACGCCGAGACGCTCAGAAAGCGGGTAGACCTTAAGGAGTTATTGCTCATAGAGACGACCTGCGTGACATCACGCCCGCCCCCGAGTTTCTCCAATGCCCTTGGGGCGGCGGGTCGCACGGTTGGTGCGGACGACGACGCCACCTTCTGTGCAGCTGTCGACATTCGGCGGGCACGGGCTCACCAGATTACTCCGCTCGCATTGAAGTCGAATGGACGCGGGCCTGGGGTTGCGGGGAATGCGGGGACTGCGGAACTGCCTTTGGAGTATGCACCAGCGCTTCCCGACTTCGACGATGCCGACGCTGGCGAGGACAGACCGCGTACACCCGAGAGCCGTTTGGAGCGGTGGCAACGGAAGCTGCTGGATCTCACGCTGCGAAATCCACTATTGAATCATCGCTCGACCCAAACCAGCCTGAAGATCATCTGCCCGGATCCCGGTCGACTAGAAGATCGACTCGCCACAGGCGCCCGTCTTCGGATCAATCCCGTGCCGCAACCCACCTCGCAGGCGCAGGACGAGGAGATTCACCGTGAGCGCACCGGCGAGTTGATCACCGAGGAGTATGCACGCGACGAACTCGATCGCGGCCGCGTACTCGTCGATCTCCCACCGTGGGAGCTATCCGTGCAGGCCGTCAAAATCTTTCGGAGGGCAGTGACCGCTCTGCAAGAAGGTGGATCCAATACGCTATATCTGGCCATCGGCTTCCTACGTTGGAAGCGCGAGGGGAACGATGACCGAAGTTTCCGTGCGCCTCTGATCCTCCTTCCGGTCACTTTGCAACGAAAGTCCGTGCGTAGTGCCATCACGATGCTCGCTCACGACGACGAGCCTCGTTTCAACACGACCCTTCTTGAGATGCTCCGCAGGGATTTCGGCATTGAGTTGTCCGGCCTCGACGGAAATCTGCCTCAAGACGACAGGGGCATTGATGTAGGGGCCATCTGGACTCACGTCCGGAGGGCCGTCAAGGACGTGCCCGGATTTGAGGTCGTCGCGGACGTGGTGCTGGGCCATTTCTCCTTTGCGAAGTATCTCATGTGGAAGGATCTGGTGGACCGAACCGAGGTGTTGCGGGACAACAGCGTCGTCCGTCATCTGATGGACACGCCCAGCGCTCCGTATAGTTCAGATGTGGGGTTTGTGAAGCGACACCGGCTTGATCGCGACTACAAGCCTTCCGACTTGCTGACCGCGCTGCCTGCAGACTCGTCGCAGATGGCCGCCATAGCGGCGGCCGACAAAGGCAAGGACTTCGTGATCATTGGCCCGCCGGGAACCGGAAAGAGCCAGACGATCTCGAATCTCATCGGACACCTGCTCGGCAAGGGCAAGACTGTGCTCTTCGTGTCCGAGAAGACTGCCGCATTGGAAGTGGTCTACGGACGATTGGGCCAGATTGGGCTCGATCGCTTCTGCCTCGAACTCCACTCCAACAAGGCTCGCAAGACAGACGTGCTAAAGCAGTTGGAGGCGGCCCAGGATACTGCCGGGGTCGAGCCGGAGGACTGGCAGCGGAAAGCCGAAGAGCTGCTGTCTTTGCGTGAGCGCCTGAACCGCGTTGTCGATCACCTGCACAAGAAGCGAAGGAACGGTCTGACCGCGTTCCATGCGATGGGCGTGAAGATCCGCGACGAGGAGTTCGCCAGCCGGCTCGCGCTCTCGTGGCCGAGCGCGGATCATCACAATGAAGGCAGTCTGCGGGCTCTGCGCGAGGTCGTGGAAAACCTCTCGATTCAAGCCAAGGCGGTGGGAGACATCTCGCAAAGCCCGTTCCATCCCATCGAGACGGGAGAGTGGACGCCGAATTGGCAAGCGCGGGTTGTTGAGGAATGCGGGACGCTATCGTCCGACGCAAGGGCCGTGGAGGATTTCTGCGCTTCCCTCTGCGGATCGCTCGGAGTCGAGCTGCCGGACCAGACGATGAAACGGCTCGAATCGCTGGGCGAGCTTGCGCGGGTGCTGCTCGATTCATTCCGCAAACCGACATTCTACGCCCTTGAGCCTGACGGCCCCGATCAGATCGACGCGCTTGAACAGGCAGAGCAGAGATTGAAGGAGTATGGCAATGCCCAGGCCTCACTTAGCTGCCAGTACGAACCGTTCGCCTGGCGGAAACTCGACGGAGAGGAGATCAGTCGGCGCTGGGCGAAGGCCGACCAGAAGCGGTGGCCCATGAGCAGATTCGCGAAACGGCGGATCGTGAAGGAGTTGTGCGCGAATGGCGCGCGGGGTATTCCCGATCCGTCCCAAGACGCTCCACTATTGGCAGACTTGCGTCGAGGGGGTAAAGCGATCGACCGGTTGGACGGACTATTGTCTGGACTCAAGGGCTGGTCCGCGCACGCGACGCCAGCCGCAACTGCCGCTTCGCTTCGCGAGATTGGCCAGCGAGCACGGGTCGTTGTTGGAAAACTGACCGTCGATCCGCAGGGGCTGGTTGAGTTGCGTGGCAGGGTACGGAATCTGCTCCATGACGGAAACGATCTGCTCGCCCCGGACGGTAGCGTGGGCTGTACGGCGACCGACTATCTGAGCGCCCTTGAGAAGCTGAGGAATTCAGTAACCGCGTTTGAGGAGGTCGCGGGCCCGACCGTCCGAGAGCGATTTGGCGATGCGGCCCAGGCACCCGGGCAGATTCGAGAGACCGCCGACATGATCGCTGCTCGTTATCTGGAACTCCGCGATTGGTGCGCGTGGCGGAAACGCCGCGCCGAAGCGATCGACTTCGGCCTACGGCCGCTGGTCAACGCGGTCGAGGCGGGACGAGTGCCCGCGGACGAGATAGGGGAGACCTTCGAGGCGGCCTATTGCGCTTGGTGGTCGACATCCCTCATCGAAGAGGACGCAGTGCTTCGCACCTTCTCAACGCCCGAACATGAAGCCGCGATCGAGAAATTCCGGCAGCTTGACGACGAGTACCGGCAACTCACGGCCCGGTACATCGCGGCGAAATCGTCCGGGAGACTGGCGGACCGCGACCAAGGTGCAAGGAATCCGCAGTGGGGGGTATTGCAGCGTGAGATACGGAAACAGAGGGGACACAAGCCTGTGCGGAAGTTGCTGGAGGCCGCACCCGACGTGCTGACGGGTCTGACCCCCTGTTTCATGATGTCGCCGCTATCGGTGGCGCAATACTTGCCCGCCGACCAGGCACTCTTCGATGTTATCATCTTCGACGAGGCATCTCAGATCACGGTGTGGGATGCCGTGGGCTCGATTGCCCGGGGAAGGCAGGTGATCGTCGCAGGAGACCCCAAGCAGATGCCGCCCAGCAACTTCTTCGCCCGCGCAGAAGACGATCCTGACGGTGACATCGAGACGGAGGGCGATCTTGAATGTATTCTGGAGGAGATGCTAGCCGCGAGCATCCCTTCCAGAACCCTGACTCTCCATTACAGGTCACGTCACGAGAGCCTGATCGCCTTCTCCAATGACCGATACTACGATAATGAGTTGGTCACCTTCCCTGCCCCGACGGTGGGTGACGGTGCCGTGCGCCTCAAGCGCATTAACGGCGACGCATTCTACGCTCGAGGCGGTGCGCGCACCAATCAGGGAGAAGCGCGGGCCATCGTTGCTGAGATCGTCAGCCGTCTGACGCAACCCAACCCACCGGACCAGACCAAGTCGATCGGGGTCGTGACATTCAATTCAGAACAACAGACACTGATCGAGGACCTTTTGGACGACGCACGGCGTGGGAACCCCGAAATCGAGTGGGCATTCTCGGCAGAGGCGGTCGAACCTGTGTTCGTCAAGAATCTAGAGACCGTACAGGGTGACGAACGTGATGTCATCCTCTTTAGCGTCACGTATGGTCCCGACCGCGCCGGGCACGTGACGATGAACTTCGGCCCGCTGAACCGGCAAGGAGGCGAACGCCGTCTCAACGTCGCACTGACGCGAGCTCGGCATGAGTTGATCGTGTTCTCGACCTTGCATCCGGATGTGATCGATCTCTCGCGCACCCGTGCGAGGGCCGTCGCCGATCTACGCGATTTTCTAAGGTTCGCCGAGAACGGAAGGCGGGTTCTGGGTGTGGGTCCACAGGGATACCGAGAGGACTTTGACTCGCCATTCGAGAGGGCGGTTGCCCGTGCACTCGGAACAAGGGGCTGGACGATCCATCCCCAGGTCGGAGTGTCGGCTTACCGAATCGACCTTGGCGTCGTCCATCCCGATGCTCCCGGGCGCTATCTTGCGGGCATAGAGTGCGATGGTGCCATGTACCACAGCTCTGCTTTCGCGAGAGAGCGAGATAAGATTCGGCAAGCGGTGCTCGAAGACCTGGGGTGGCGAATCGTCCGGATCTGGTCTACGGACTGGTGGACCAACAAGGCTGGAGCGCTCTCCAAGCTCGACGGCGCGCTACGCGAAGTCTTCGAGAATACGCCCGTGGAGGCGACCGACCAACGCGCCAACGGGACACCGGATGGCAGTATCGCGCCGCGATCAGGTGACGGTGATGAGTTGGAAACAGGAGCAGACCCCGCGAGCATTGGCCAAGCGGACCAACCGGAGGTTGAGACCCTTTTCCCGTCAGGTACTTTGCCCGGATCCAACAACGAGGCGGAGGAACGCCCACCGAGAACTGAACGTGGCTTGGCGCCTTATGAGGCATTCGAAGGGCTGGCGGGCCCAGATCCACGGAAGGCCTCCGCCGCCGAGGTCGCGGAACGGCTGTGCGAGATCATCCAGGTTGAGGAACCCATGTTGGTCAAGCGAGCCTTTGACATTTACCTGCGCGGCTGTGGGATTCGCAGAATGGGTGGCGACTTGAAACGAAGGATGAATCGGGCGCTTCAGTACGCAATACGTCGAGGCCTCATGGTAACGGAGGACGAGTGGAGAGTGGGCGGAATGCTGCGCTTGATTGTCCGGTCACCGCATGCTCCGCCGGTTATCGCTCGTCGGCATGGGCCTCGGCAGTTCGACGAGATACCCCCGAGCGAACTTCAGTTGGTCGCGCATCAAGTCCGGTTGGGCCGCGAAGATGAGCTTAAATTCGGCTCAGACGAGCACCTTCGAGCCGTGCTCAAGGCGTTCCAGCTACAACGGCTTACAACGCGGATCGGAATGACACTGCTTGATGTTCTGGAGTGGCCGTATCCTTATGTGGACGAAGCCCTTGAGTGAGACAGCCGTCGCTCGACCGCTTTCCATTCGGCTCCAGTGAAGCGTTCGGGACTCGTCCACCAGCCTCCCATACGGGTCGAACGGATTCCGGCTCAGATCTGTATATCTGAGGTGATACACGGGCCGAGTGCATTGAAGCTAACTCATTGTGTCGACATCATATAGCGTACTGTACCCCCAATCCGGGCGGGATCGGTCAGGTTAGGGAATTGTCGAACAGCTGAATCCAGTCCAACCGCTGCAAGTTGCCCAGCTCGGGAGGGATCGGCCCCGTCAGCGAATGTTTCCACAGACTCAGCCATTGCAGCTGCGTGGAGTTGCCGAGGTCCGGCGGCAGTTTGCCCGTGAGATTGTTTTCACCTAAGAACAACCCGCTTAACCATCCTCCTCACTGAGATCGACGTCAAACCAGGTTGCCAACTCTTCCTCGCTTGGAACCCTCGTGATGTCCCAATTGTCATTGCGCGTCCAGTTGTCTCCGCCAGTCGCCGCATAAAACGCGTTCAGGCTTCGGTGTACCGGCTCAAGCAACCGGATGACCCGAAACGGTACCATGCCCGCACCTTCCTCAAATGTGCCGTCGCGAATGCGCGCAAAAAACCGCACCCGCTGATTGGCGGGCGCATCCGCGGCCACCCTGACTTCGAGCGTGACCTCGACCGAGTCCCCGCCGGCCAGGTAGCCAACCTCGGCCTCCGTGGCGGTCATGTCAATGAACGGATACGGCTCCGCCTCCGCGAGCCCTACCCTGAGCTGGCGCACGTCGGAAAGGTAATTGGCAACCGTCGCCGTTATGGCCATCACATCATCGGAGGCAATCTGGCGGTCGCCGTTGTCGTCGGCCCAACTCGAGCGCTGGAGGCGCACCGCGGGCAAGGACGGCGCCTGAACGGCCGCCCAAGCGCTCACAAACCCCCGCCCCAACTGTCCGGCGAGGGCCGGATTCTCCGTATCGATGTTGTCGCTCGTCAGCCGAATGTGCTCCCGCAGCGCGTCCGCTGTCATCGCGGGAAACCTCGTTTTCACCAATGCCGCCACGCCCGCCGTCAGCGGAGACGAAAACGACGGCCCGCTGATAGATGTGTAGCCGCTGTCGAACCCGATGGTCAGAATATTCGCGCCCGGAGCAAATACGTTCACCAGTTTCCCGTAGTTCGAAAACCCCGCCTGCCTGCGCGTGTCCCTCTCTGTTGCACCCACCGATTGTGGGCCGGGTAGTAGCGAAACAGGTCGTGACTGGCGTTCGCATTGCCGGCCGATGTCACCGCTAGCCCGCATCGCTCACCAGGGTCTTGAGCCGCCATGATTCGAGGCGTCTGTGGCCAATGGGTCACGGTCTGGGCATGCAAAGGCTGATTCCCGCCGTCCAGAGCATTTAGTTGGCGGCAGTAAGCGCTGTTTTGGGCGCGCTTCGAGCGGGAATCAGCCCTTTTGTTCGAGCACCGGTGCTTCTTGGGTAAACGTATCCAGCAACCTCCATGTGGCTCCTGGCAATCTGTGGGAAAAGTCGGGTCAGGAAGTGCCTATGAAGGTGCGGCGCGCGCGCCGACCGTGGTGGCGTGCACAGCGCCGCGCAGATTGCTTAGTACGTGGACGAACAATTGCTGGCACGGATACGCCTTGGGGAAGAAAAGGCGGACTCGGCGCACGCTTACCATGACCAGTGCGACGATCTTCAGCAGCCGCACCCGGATGACGCCGCACTGCACCTTAGCCATCGCTGTGCCCTGCAAGCTGGCGGACTTGAACGTTGAACGCCCGTATATCCGACCTTATTGCTCCAATGACAATGAGCTCTCGGAGTTACAGTTCAAGACAATGAATTCCACGCAGAGTACGCGGCACGCTTCGGATCGCTGAAAGACGCCAGCGCCTGGGCCCTAGGCTTCTTCCGCTGGTACAACCACGTTCACTGCCACTGGGGGCTTGTCCTGGTGCCCCCAAGCGTAGTGTACTACGACAGGGCTCGTTTCGTGCAAATCCAGCGGCTGCATGTCTTGGCAGCGGCCTATGCTCGTAATTCCGAACGCTATCTGCGGGATACGCCCAAGGTACCCATGCCCCCCAGGAAAGCATGGATCAACCTGCCACTGAAGCAAAGAGTCATGCCGCCCATGCCGATCAACCCTGCGCAGGCCCAACAGAGTACCCCGTTTCCACATACTCTCTGACTACCAGCGAAATGCCGTCAGCTTACACTAATCCCTCACCGCAACCTGGCCAAAATCGTTTGCACACTCCGCATGCGCCCTATGTGACACCGTTCAGCCGGGAATAATCTTGTCGCTGTACGGTACTGACAAATGTCGTTCATCTAGCCACAATACAGACAGCCCCCGAGGCGCCGAGCACCTCGGGGGCATGGTTCAGTAGTTGGCTGGCGGTGTTAGACGGCAGTTACATCTACCGCCTGGTCGCCCTTCTTTCCTCGGGTAACGTTGAATTCTACCCGTTGATTCTCGGTGAGAGTGCGGTAGCCATCCATGCGGATTTCGGAGTGATGTACGAATACATCGCTGCCGTCCTCCCTTGCTATGAAGCCGAAGCCCTTGTCGGGGTTAAACCACTTTACCTTGCCTTGTACACGTTCGTCCATATTGTTGCATGCCTCACTGCGTGAGGGGTTAGTTCTAAAGAACTGCAATATACGATGTGCAGGATTAATGGTTCTGACCTTGCATTAAAATTCACGTATCGCCTGAAAAAAGAACAGCACCTTGAGTGCAGCACTATGTTTCCGGGCGCTGTCCGGCGAGGCCGGCCTCAAGTCATTGTTGGTACATTGACGCGAAGAAGTTCGGGCTCAGCCCCCGTTTCCGTCACGGAAGCACGGCTCCGGCTGAAGCTGACATTCTGGGATGTCCTGGGGCGCAAGCGGGCATGGACCGGCGGTTCTGAAGCCAACAGCGCGCTGAACGACCAAGCTGGGGACCCAGCTCTCGGAAACCGAGTAGCCGCCGCCGAAAAACCCGAATCCATTTTCCACGTTGGAAAACGTGCCGGGCTCAATGAGTAGGTTGGGATCGAATGAGCCGCCGGGCGGCGCCCACTGCCCATCCGCAGCCAGGAATCGGAACCTGATACGGCGCAGACCGATGTGATCTTCAGAGAGGCAGTTTAGTGCGTACGTGTCCTGCACCGTCTCGAAATCCGTTCGAATGTTGACTTCGAAAAACCAGCCATCAGCGGTAGGTTCTTCGGTTCCATCGTACGAGACAACGACCGGCAGCTTCACGCCAGGTGGCGCATGGGATCCAGGTGGCCAGGGGTTGGCGGGCGGCAGTGTAGCAGCGTCATACAGCACGTTGACGTTGACCAGATTTGGAGGCTTGCCGTGAATAAATATCGGTACAACTATACGATCTCGCGCATCGACCAACTCTACCTTGACCGGTGGAGGAATCGTGACCCGGGCACTGGAGGTTTCACCGTCTGAGCGCTGTACATCCAGGCGATACGTGTGTTCATACTGGGCCCGAAAGGTGGCATAGAAGACATGGCCTACACTGCTGTCACTGAAAACCACCTCTTCGTCGGTCCACGCGGTAACCTCACCAGTGGCCACATCGGTTGAAGTCACCGCCGCATCAATGGGACCGCTGCGGTCCGTCCCCAGCCGGCCTTCAATGGTAAAGACGCGCACACGCTGCGTGTCTGCGTTGGCATCGAGAAAGCCCCACAAGGTGTACGGCCGTGACTCGCCGACGAGCGGGTCAATAGTCTGGTCACATTGAGCTACCATCAGTACCAATACGGCCAGCCCAAGTAGCGAAAACGGACCGTGCAGGAACTCCATGCTGCGCATCAAAACTCAAATTTTATGCCAGCCGTCGGAATCAGCGGCAGCTGATCACTTCGCCGGAGTGTGAAGATATCCAGGGCGAATACGTTGGCTTGATCGCAGGCGTTTATTAGGCCAGCCTGCAACGTGATGAAGGAGTCGTCCCGGTACTGAAACACACGCTCCACCGAAATATCAAGTCTGTGGTACGTGGGAAGCACGCCCCGGAAGGGCTGGTCGTAGATGACTCGCGCCTGTCCAGACTCGCGCCTGACATCCGTCGGGCCGTCCATCAGGACGAATCCGTCAAAGCCGCGGATCTGGCTGTAAGGCAGACCACTGCCTACATTCCATCGAATGCTGATATCGAATTTACTCAGAGCGAAGCTTGTGAGCGCGTTTAGCTGGTGACGCCGATCATGCGGCGGCCGGTAGCGCACCTCGTCTGTACCAAACCATATGGGCAGCGACTCCTGCATCGCATTGTATTCAACCGACGACAGGCCGTAGTTGAGAAAGGCGTACAGGCGCGGCCGTTGCAATTCGAGGCGCACGTCCAGGCCGAGGGCACGCCCCGAGGCTTCCTGCAGATTTGTCGTAAAGCGTGGAAACGCGGTCCACTCCGACACAAACAGGCTTGAGAGACTCTTATAGAAGGATTCGACGCTAACTCGAAGCCAGGGTAAGGGTGCGACTTGGTAGCCTGCGAGGGCGTGGACGGAGTTGGGAAGGTTGCCAGTCGGTGATCCTGCCCACGCCGTGAAGATGTTCGTCGCATCCCGCCGGTCATTTAGGCCAACCGCTTCCTGCCGGTAAATGCCGCCGGCAACGCTGAACTGGTGCTTACCCAGGTCATAGAGCAGGCGCAAGCGAGGCTCGGCGTGAAGACCCTGGTCACCAAGAAACTGCACGACCACGCCGGCGCGCAGTTCAAGTTCGTCGGTGATTCCTACCTCGGGCTCAATGTAGGCGCCGGTAGCCAAGATCCGGTCGCTGGTGAAGTCCAGGTTCTGGTACAGCCCGCCCAACTCAGCATCCAGCCGGGGTGCGCGCAGAAAAAAGCCCCAATCCACCTGCGTTCGCTGCCCGAAATTGGTCACGTTCACCGCCAGGTTGAACCCGTCGATGGCAGTACTGCGCACAGGCTCCTCTTCCGGCCCCAACTCCATCTTGAGCTCGGAAACAGAGAAAAGCACCTCTCCCAGGATGGGCAAGGTCGGTGGCGCGACGAGGTAGCGCAGTCCGTACGCCATGTTGTGCCAACGGATCTGCTCCGGGTCTGCTATGTTGTGCTCCAAGTTGCCGCGGTCGTACGTGCGGATGGCGCTGATGGAAAACTGGTGACTCTCGTTAATGACGGTGTGCAGCTTGCCAAAAAAGTCTCCAAAGGTGTACGGGAGCGGCTGATCGATGTACTGCGTAGCGATGCGCTCAACCGTAGACGCACGCGCAGACAGCAGAAAGGACATGGTGCCCTTTTTTAGCGGGCCTTCCAGGAGTCCCATGCTCACGAATGGTGCCAGCGAGATCGTGCGCCGCATTTCCTGGCTGTTGCCGTTTCGCGAATGCACATCAATGACCGATGACATGCGCCCTGAATACTTGCTGCTGAAGGCACCAGCATAGATGTCCGCATTGCGCAGGATGTCCGCACTGAATGCGGAATAGAACCCCAGAATGTGAAAGGGCTGATACACGTACATCCCATCCAGCAGCGCCAGATTGTGCGAAGGTTCTCCGCCCCGTATAAACACCTGACCGCCGCGGTCCCCGATCGATACGACCCCTGGCATGGTTGCCAGATAGGACACAAGGTCTCCTGACACGTCTGCGGTAGGTACCAGATCAATGTCTCGCGGGCGGACAGTTTGCAGTCCGGCCGCCACCATGGCTCCCCCTTCGCGCTCGGCCTCAACCACGACTTCACCGCCGAGCTCCACGCTGGGCTCTAGGGAAATGCGCATGCGATGCGTGCTGCCCGGCTCCAGGATCAACGTGTCTACCACGGTCAGGTAGCCTATGTAGGAAGCGCGGATCGTATACTGCCCATGAGCAAGGCGGACGACTATGAAGAATCCATCATCATCAGTCACATTGCCACGGAGTGCACCGGTCTGATCCATGACGGCGACGTTGACTCCCTGCAGGGGCTGGCCGTCGGCCGCATCCGTGACGAAGCCACGTACGGTAGCATCCTGGGCTTGAGCCGAAACAGCCCAGAGAGATATGAGAAGCAGCAAGACGAGGCGTAAACGCGATTCCATCAGCGGCACAGTTGCTCGCTGCACGGCAGCAGCCCGAAATGCTGCGCCGCCGCTTGGCATCAAAGTAATCCCAGCTCCAACTTGGCCTCGTCGGACATCATATCAATGGTAAATGGAGGATTGAATGTAAGCTCCACACGGGCATCGGTAACGCCCTCCGTCAGCATGACCACAGATTCCACCTGAGCTGGCAAGCTATCCGCTACCGGGCAGTTGGGTGTGGTCAGGGTCATCGTGACGAAAACGCGGTCATCCTCATCCAACCGGATCTTATAGATTAAGCCCAGGTCGTACACATTCACTGGGATCTCGGGATCGTAGATCTGCCGGATCGAATCTATGACGTCTTCGGCGAGGCCCGCAGTGGATGCGTTATTGACTATTTCTGGCTCCATGCTTCAAGGCATCTCGTTTTATGCGGGCAGCCATGCTGGCTAGGCCATTCTTGCGCCTCGCCGTGACGAGGCTGGGCAGACCGATACGGGCAATGACATTGTCCAAGTCCAGGTCGTAAATGGCTTGAGGAGTCATGCCGGTAAGCAGGTAGACCATGAGCGCGATCATGCCCTTGGTGATCAGCGCGTCGCTGTCTGCCAGGAAATGCAGGCAGTCTCCCTGTTGCTCCGTGCGCAGCCACACCATAGACTGGCAGCCATTGATCCGGTAGTCCTCAGTGCGGTAGGCTGCATTGTAAGCCGGCAGGTTTTCGCCGAGTTCCATGAGGTATTCGCGCTTTTCGTCGCTGGTCTCGAACAGCGCAAAGTCGTCTAGCAAGGCGCGTTCCCGTTCCCTGAAGGAACCGTTGACGGTCGGAGTGGCATGCGCCCGGGCCTTGATGGCGCTGAGTTGCACCTGCGCAAAACGCACACCCTCGACTAGCCGATCGATGTCTTCGCGCGTGTTGTAGAGCCCCAGCGAGGCGCGCACTGTGCCCGGAATCCCCAGCCGCATCATCAGTGGCATCGTACAATGATGACCTACGCGCACCGCTATGCCTTGTTCATCCAACAGCTTCCCAACGTCATAGGGATGTGCGTGGTCCACGAGGAAGCTGATCACGCCAGCCTTATGGGCTGCAGTGCCAATCAACCTTACGCCGCCCAGATCGAGGAGCTTTTCGTGCGCGTATTTGAGAAGTTCTGCCTCATGGGCCCCGATGGCCTCTATGCCCACTTTCTCCATGTAGTCCAACGCCGCGGCCAAACCTATGACGCCCGCGATGTGCGGCGTTCCGGCCTCGAACTTGTGCGGCAGCGTGTCATGCGTAAAGGTGTCATACGTCACAGACTGGATCATGTCACCGCCTCCCTGCCAAGGCGGTATGGCATTCAACAGTGCTTCCTTGCCGTAGAGGACACCGATACCTGTAGGTCCGTACACCTTGTGGCCGCTAAGGCAATAGAAGTCGCAGTCCAGGTCTTGGACATCGATGCGGCAATGGGGTGCTGCCTGGGCCCCGTCCACCAGGACGGGGATGTCTCGCGCATGTGCTGCAGCGATGATCTCCCGCACCGGGGTGACGGTTCCGAGGGTATTGGATACGTGTGTAACCGAGACAAGCCGCGTGCGCGACGAAAGCAGCGAGTCAAGGTGCTCAATCTCCAGCTCTCCACGCTCATCTACCGGAATTATGTTGAGCTTCGCTCCTCGCTCCTGGCAGAGCATTTGCCAGGGAACCATGTTGGAGTGGTGCTCCATTCCCGTGACGAGGATCTCGTCTCCAAGCCCGACGCGGCTTCGACCGAAGGTGTCTGCCACGAGATTGATGGCCTCGGTAGTGCCGCGCGTGAAGATTATTTCGTGCGTGTGCGCCGCGTTTAAGTATCGCGCTATCTGACGCCTTGCACCTTCGAAGTGGTCGGTTGCTTGTTGGCTCAGGATGTGTACGCCCCGATGCACGTTGCTGTGCTCGACGGCGTAATAATGTGCGAGACGATCGACAACAGACTGTGGCTTGAGCGAACTGGCGGCACTGTCCAGAAAGACGAGTGGTTTGCCGTGTACCCGCTGTCGCAGAGCGGGAAAGTCGGCCCGTGCTTTACTACAGGCAGTCATGGCGCAAGACCTCGGGCTTGTTGTGTGCTGCTTCTAGCATGCGTGTGTTCAGATTGCCGAACAGGGGCACGCATGCTCTGATTAGTGTTCTGCCTATGATTTTCCGTGAATGTGTTCCTCCAGAGAGCAGGCCATTGCCAGTACTGTCTACGCACGTGATGGGTGGGCTAGACTAAGAGCTAAGCGCTGGTCCAACACGTTGCGCAGGGGTTCGATCGGGACCTTATCGACGATGTCGCGCGCAAAAGCCTGCAGCAAGAGCGTGCGAGCATCTGACAGCGTCAGGCCGCGTGTCCGAAGATAAAACAGTGCCTCCTCATCCAGCTGCCCGGTGGTCGCCCCGTGACTGCACTTGACATCGTCGGCATAGATCTCAAGCTCCGGCTTAGCGTACATGCGCGCGGTGTTGGTGAGGACAATGCTCTTGTTCGTCTGGTAGGCATTGATCTGCTGGGCATCTTGACGTACCAGGACCTTGCCGTTAAAGACGCCGGTAGCACGCTCGTCCAGGATGCCTCGGTAGTTTTCAGAACTGAAGCAGTTTGGCTTGGCGTGGTCCACCAGCGTATGGTTGTCCACATGCGAGCGCCCGCGTGCGACGAACAAGCCGTTCAAAAAGGTCTCGCAGCCTTCGGCGTCTGGAAGCATGCTAACGTTGTTGCGCACTACAGCACCGCCGAAGGTGAAGCAGTTGTTCTGGAAGTGGCTCCCAGCGTTCTGATACGCGTCAATCGAGCTAACGAGACTAATATACGCAGGTAGATCCTGTATCTCAAACCGCGACACGTGGGCACCCGGTCCAACGTACACCTCGGCTACACTGTTGATGAAGGAAGGGTTGGGCAGTTGGACTTCCGTCGTTTCCACGAAGCGAAACTGCGCGTGGCTTCCTGCGATGACTAGGGTGCGTGGCTGGGCCAGCGTGGCGGCTGCGCCCGTCAGCACGTGAACAAGGTGGATCGGCTTTTCGAGCGTTACGCCATCGGGCACATGAACGAAGGCGACGTCGCGGATGAATGCGGTGTTAAGTGCGATAAACGGGTAACGGCTGACATCAGCCTGCCGGGTAAGGTGCGCCTCTACAAGTGCCTGCGGGGCATCCTTGATACCAGTTACCATTACGCCGGTCGGCAGGGACGCCAACGTCGAATGGCTGGCGCTGAAGCTTCCGTCAATAAAGACACCAACATGGGCATCCAGTCCGTCTATGCCGCGAATGGGCCCTGGCGGATGGCCCAGGTCTCCAATTGTGAGTGGGGCACCCAGGATGGCGGACATGCTCGTGTATTTCCAGGCCTCGTCTTTCTTGCCCGGAAAACCCAGACTGCTAAAGCAGTCAATTGCTTCGTGGCGCAGGTTGCGCAGGAAGCTGGGCTCACCGTTAAGGCTTGGCCCAAAGAGCCGGTTGAATGCTTCTACGTAGCGCTTTTCCAAAGGGCCACGCATCTTGGCAGTGGTCGTCATCCGCTTTATGCCGGTACGGCTTCTTGGGCGACCCAGTCATACCCGCGTGACTCAAGCTCCAAGGCGAGCTCCGGGCCACCGCTCAGTGCAATACGCCCGTCATACATCACATGGACGAAATCCGGCACGATATAGTCCAACAGCCTCTGGTAGTGCGTAATGACAACAAAGGCGCGATCCTTCGTCCGCAGGACATTGACTCCGTCGGCTACACTTCGCAAGGCGTCAATGTCGAGGCCCGAATCGGTTTCGTCCATGATCGCCAGGCGCGGATCCAACATCGCGAGCTGGAATATCTCGTTGCGCTTCTTCTCGCCCCCGGAAAAGCCTTCGTTGACCGAGCGCCTTTTCAGCCTGCTGTCAAGGTCAATCAGCGCTGCCTTTTCTCGCGCCAGCCGCAAGAGCGCAGCAGCGCCAAGAGGGGGTTGGCCCCGATGTGCTCGAACCGAGTTGACGGCCTGCTTGAGGAAATTCATCATGCTGACGCCCGGAAGCTCCACCGGATATTGGAATGCCAGAAACAGGCCTTCTCGTGCCCGCTCGTCAACCTCCATCTCCAGTAGATCCTCCCCCTGATAGTGCACGGTGCCAGCATCTACCTCATATTCTTCACGGCCCGCGAGCACCGATGCGAGCGTACTCTTGCCGGATCCGTTGGGACCCATGATGGCGTGGAGTTCGCCCATGTGAACCGTAAGGTCGACGCCCTTAAGGATGGGTATCCCGTCCACGGAAGCCCTGAGATTCTGAATTTCAAGAATTGGTCCCATATATGTAGTCTTGTTCAGCGGGGGGGGGCATCCTAGCCAACCGACCCCTCCAACTCGATAGCAAGCAGCTTGCGTGCCTCAACAGCGAACTCCATGGGCAGCTTGGCGAGAATCTCCTGGCAGAAGCCGCTGACGATAAGCTTGATAGCGTCCTGCTCACTGATGCCGCGCTGCTTGCAGTAGAAGATCTGGTCTTCCCCAACCTTGGAGGTGGTCGCCTCATGTTCCACCTGCGCAGTGGGGTTGCTGGTGTCGAGGTAGGGGAATGTGTGCGCGCCACATCGATCACCGAGAAGCATCGAGTCGCACTGGGAGAAGTTTCGTGCGTTGTCGGCGTTCCTGTTGACGCGTACCAGGCCACGGTAGCTGTTGTTGGAATGACCTGCCGAGATGCCTTTGGAGATAATGGTACTGGACGTGTTGCGGCCCAGGTGCACCATTTTTGTACCCGTGTCCGCCTGTTGCCGTCCTTTTGTAAAGGCGACCGAATAGAATTCGCCCTTGCTGTTGTCACCCTTGAGGATGACGCTGGGGTACTTCCAGGTGATCGCAGAGCCGGTTTCCAGCTGGGTCCACGAAATCTTGGACCGATCCCCACGACATATACCGCGCTTTGTGACAAAATTGAATACGCCGCCGGTGCCAGAGGAGTCACCGGGATACCAGTTCTGGATCGTAGAGTACTTTACCTCCGCGTCTTTGTGGGCGATAATTTCCACCACGGCGGCATGCAGCTGATTGTCGTCTCGTCTGGGCGCCGTACAGCCTTCCAGGTAGGAAACGTATGAGCCCTCGTCCGCTACGATCAGCGTGCGCTCAAACTGGCCTGTGCCCGCTTGGTTGATGCGGAAGTAGGTAGACAGTTCCATGGGGCAGCGAACTCCGGGCGGGATGTAGCAGAACGACCCGTCGCTGAATACCGCAGCATTGAGTGCCGCATAGAAGTTGTCGGTGTGTGGCACGACCGAGCCCATGTACTTCTTCACGAGCTCAGGGTGCTTTTCGATCGCTTCGGTGAAGGAGCAAAAGATGATGCCGTGCTCGGCAAGTTCTTCCTTGAAGCTGGTCGCTACGGACACGCTGTCGATTACAGCGTCGACCGCCACGCCCGAGAGGAGCTTCTGCTCTAGAAGCGGAATACCAAGCCGCTCAAAGGTGCGCAAGACCTCGGGATCAACCTCGTCCAGGCTCTCATACTTCGGCTTGTTGCCTGGCGCTGAGTAGTAAATGATGTCCTGGAAGTTGATCTCGGGGATATCAAGGTGGGCCCACGTCGGGCGCTGATCCGAATTCTCCAGGCTCTGCCAGTACCGGAATGCGCGCAGGCGGCTTTCCAGCATCCAGTCCGGGTCTTGTTTCTTAGCTGAGATGAGGCGGACGATGTCCTCGTTGAGCCCCTTCGGAATCGTGTCGGAGACGATGTCGGTTACCCAGCCATGCTCATAATCGGTGGCGGCAACCTCGTGTAGATACTGGGTGTCGGTGTTCATGGAGCCCTCAAGATGACCAGCAGCATACTTATCTGCAAACAGAACAGGTGTACCCTCATAAGCGTTTACTGTTTCTATGCCTAACATGGAAGCAAGGTGAAGTCGCGCCCAAGAATGGGCCGCAACCTACTTACCCTACCAGATATGAAATTCAGCATCACGCCGCGCGCGTTGGATCGGATTCGTCAGATCGCGCGTGATGAAGCCGTAAGCAGCGAGTCTCACATGCTCCGCGTAGCGGTTGTGCCTGGCGGCTGTTCCGGTCTGACGTATGACCTGGGCTGGGATACTGCTCGGCATGACGGGGATCACTTGGTGCAAGCCGGCGAGTTTTTCATCGCAATAGACCGGCGAAGCAGCCTGTACATGGAAGACATTGAGCTTGATTTCACAGACGGCCTGGATGGAAAGGGCTTCCACTTCCAGAATACGCAGGCCGCACGCACCTGCGCTTGCGGCGAGTCCTTCGGGTTCTAGTGACGACGCCAGCGGGCGCGGTCGCCCTCTACAATTCCGTTAGAATCGACCCAGCCGGCGGGCACCTCCAATACGTACTGGGCCGGTGACCGCGAAGCCAGTGGCGCGTTGGAAAAGGGCACGGCGTACTTGGCAAAGTCCACGATTTGCGAGTCTGCGTCGATAAAGAGCAAGTCGAGCGCGAGCGGCGTGTTGCCCATCCAGAACTGCTGCATGGTTTCCTCATCGAAGAGGAACAGCATCCCGCTTCGTTCCGGGAAATCGGTACGCTGCATCATGCCGCGCTCTCGCGTAGAGTCGTTGTCGGCTATCTCGATTTCTATCATTACGAGCGTTTCGCCGTCACGATGGATGTCCAGCACTCCGTCGATGCGGAAGGGGATGGACTCTTCCCTTTCTTCAGTCTGTGCTGCGGGATCACTGCTATTGTCGTTGGCACAGGCGTAGAGGACCAACAGGAGGGCTGGAAGAATATGCCGCATACGCTTAATTGCTTTTTCGATGCCAGCGCACCGATGCGCTGTCAGTGATGCCATACCGCTCGCTGACGCCTCCGCGTACTTCAACGACGTACTGCGCCAAAGCCGTAGCGCGAATAAAATCATCGGATAGCGGCTTGGTGCGACGAGCGATGTTGACGATGTTCAGGTCCTTGTCAATGAATATGATGTCCAGTGGCAATGCCGTATTGCGCATCCAGAAGCTAAGCATGTCCGGCGCCGGGAACATGAACAGCATGCCTTCACTCAGCCCTATGCCACGGCGATTCATCAGGCCGCGCTGGCGGGTCTCTTTGGTGTCCGCTATCTCAATGTTGATCGAATGGATGACCGCGCTGTCGCCCACTACAAAGTCCAACGTACCGTCAACGCGAATGCCATATTCGGGCGGAGGCGCAAGCTCTTCGCCGCAAGCCGCTACCAATACGAGCAACAGAAAAAAAAAGGCAGATTTCGCGCTCATGTCTTTCAAGGGCACACAGTGCGCGAGTTTTACAACAGGAGCGCTGACCGGTTCACGACGGAGGTAGAAGGCGTGTGGTCACGCTGTCGCATACGTGTTTCCCGCGGTCTGTCAGGCGCAAGAAGCCGTCGGCGCATGAAAGGAGGCCAGCCTGAACCAGCGATTTAATAGCCTTTCCGTTTACGGTCATGAGGTCTATCCCGTATATGTCCTTCAGCACGCTCATCTCAACGCCTTCGGCTGTGCGCAGGCCCAGCATGATCCGCTCCGCGCCTAGCGTTTCCAGTGTAAGGGTTTCGCGGCTGTCGGTGGCGTCTTTACTGCTACGAACGAGCGACAAGTACTTGCGCAGGTTGCGAACATTGCTCCAGCGCTGAGCCGCTGATGTCCTGTCCCACCAGAATGAATGGGCCGACGGGCCGAAGCCCAGGTAGTTAGCGTGGGTCCAGTACCGCTGGTTGTGGCGGGCTCGGTGCCCAGGCTTGGAAAAGCTGGAAATCTCGTAGTGCTCCAGGCCGCACTCCCGCAGAGTGTCCATCGTCGTCTGATACAGCGCTGCCATAGTTTCGCCCGCTACAGGCGTAACAAGCCCCCTGGCAACCTGCTTATGGAGCGGCGTCTTCGCTTCAATGGTGAGAGCGTATGTGGAAACATGGGGCGGACCAAAGGCCGCGAGCCGGTCAAGGTTGGCGGCCCAGCGAGCGCGTGACTGCTTCGGGAGTCCGAAAATAAGGTCAACGCTGTAGCTGTCAAGGTCCGATTCCGCAACGAGCTCCAGAGCGCGGGTGGCTTCACTGGCATTGTGGCTGCGATTCATGAATCGCAGATCATCGTCAAAAAACGATTGTATGCCCAGGCTGACCCGATTAATGCCCAGCTCCCGTAACTCCCGGAGGTAAGGAGCTGTAGTGTCTTCCGGGTTGAGCTCTATCGTGACTTCTGTGACGCGTGATGTATCGAAAGCGCTATTGGTGGCGGCTAGGATTCGGGCGATGTCGCAACTGGCGAGCCGTGATGGCGTGCCCCCGCCAAGGTATATTGTCGCCACGGTTTCGTTGAATCCGCGGCGAGCGGCCTGTCCCAACTCCATGCAGAGTGCCTCTACGAACGCGCTGTGATCACGCTGACCAGTTACAAAGTAGAAGTCGCAGTACACGCAGCGTTGCATGCAGAAAGGCACGTGGATATACAGCCCGGCCATAGATTCTTCTATGCGCATATGCGGAGGTAGTCGGTGTACAATCTCAACATCCAGCAGCTCTCAAAGCAGCTTTCGGAGTTTTGTGCTGCGCAGTTTCAAGCGTGGCCAGCCCGCCAAGGGACGCTTGCCCGGGCGCGGAAATTTCTTCGCACGCAGGGCGGAGTCTGGCACGAGCAGCGCCACCGGGGCAAGCACGTGCCGTGGCTGATGGCCACGCCACTTGAAGACCCTACCTGCGCTACTGAGCCGGCATTGCGGCCAACGCCCTTGACGGCGGTAGCTTCCGATGGATCCCAGATTTTTCCGGACCGCCATATTGAGCCCCTGGTGTATCTGCTCAACATAAGCCAGATCGCGTTCCAGTACGGTACGCTGGAAAAGCCCGTCATGTTGTCTGAAACGCATGTTGGGTCGGGTCACCACGAGATTGCGGCGCAAGCCTCAGCGGGAGTGGGCAGGGCCAGCACAGATGTTGTTGCGGCTCGCAGGGACCAGATGGAGCTGGAAGCGCTCATCAACCTTGCGATCAGTGCCCGCCAGCCACGCCGCCCGATTGTCGCGATGGCAGACGGCACGCTGATCCGTTGGATGCTCCAGCGGATAGACCCGGAGCATCTGAAGAGGGAGCTCATTTCCAGGTATGCAGCGCAGTTGGCGCAGTTTCGTGAGCACAGGGTTCCATTGTGCTCCTTTGTCAGCATGCCCAACAGCACCGAGGTCGTGAACCTTCTTCGGGGCTTGCGCGGAGAAACGGAGGAAATGCAGGAGGACTCTTTTGCCGGAATTCTTGATCGGTGGCTGTACGATCCTTTTCTGGCACCTTGGCAGCGAACCGCCGTCTTCGCGTCGGACTCCCACGTGTTGCAAGCATACAACGCGGAAGACCGGATCTGTTTCTTCTACGTACGAGTTATGGCGGGGCATGGGGAGTCCGAAATCTCCCGCGTCGAGTTGCCGCGCTGGGTGGCGAGGGACGCGGAGCTGCTTGACCTTGTGTACACGACGATCGTCAGCGAATGCAGAAAAGGCAACGGATACCCCATGATTCTGGCTGAAGCCCACGAACAAGCGGTAATCAGAAAGCATGATCGTACCCTGTTTTACAACTTGGTGGAGCGTGAGATGGCCAAATACAATCTGCGACAAAGAAGCAGCCGAAAGCGAGCCACGAAGCAGCGTCCTGTAATCTGATGAAGCCTATTGCAGAGGTAATAGCGTCCAGCACCAGTGTCTTTACCGCTGAGGTCTACAGCCACGCCAGACTGCCGGCACTAGGCCAATGGGTCAGCGTGGAGCCAGCTGAAGAAATTGAGGCCTACGGCATTGTGAGTTACGTGGAAATGGTGCCGTTCGATGACGCACGAAGCGCGATAGCACTTGGCAAGACCGAAGATGAGCTTCGGCGCGAAATGCCACATGTCATGGAGCTCTTGCGCACGATGATGCGCGTACAGATGGTGGCGTATCGCACCGCGGGAGGCGCCGTGCGCCAAACGTTACCGCTGTACCCGCCGCGCATCCATTCACCCGTGCTGGCTTGCTCCACGGAGACCATTCGCCAGATCGGCAGACCTTATGACTTTCTTCGCGTGCTACTGATTGGCTCGGAGAAGCCGGCCTTTATGGACGACCTGCTGGTGGCCGTGTTATCGGGCATGCTGGAGGCGCACCGGGGCGGAGATGGGCACGTTCTGGTGGAAGCCGGGAAGGTGCTCAGCCGGCTGCTCAAGGATGACTCGGAGCGGCTGCAGTCCATCCTTCGCCGCGTGGCGTAGACATCACATCACGACGCCAACCTTTAGCGGCAAGATGAGCTTTGATGCGTCCTTACCGACGACCAACGCCGGGGTGACTTCAAGGTATACGGATGTCTCCTGGAGCCTGGCAGCCCAGCCCAAGCCTCCGTGGATGGCAGGCCCGCCGTCCTTTTCGTCGCTTCCGCCGCCGACTGGCAGATAGCCGCCCAGCCCAAGCAGCACATAGGGCGCGCGAGCGTTCATCGCATTCAGTGTGACGATGGCAAGCACCTGCGGCGTGACGTAGTAGGCCGCATCATCGCGGCCGCTAAACACAAAGCCGGTCACACCGATGCCAGTCGCGAAGGACAGGTCGGGGTTGACCGGAAGCGATCCACGTACATGCAGGCCGAGGCCAATGGGATTCGCAAAATCAGTAGTCACGGTAGTGGTGAGTCCAAACCCTATTCTCGGGGAAAGCTGTTGGGCGTGGGCCGGCACGCACGTGCACAGTAGCAGCAACAGGACTCCAATAGCAGCAATGCGATGCATGGAAACGGATTTAAAAAAGGGCGGAATTAGTGCACACGTGATACACGGTTCAGGCCGATGTGTTGCACCACGGGGCAAGACAGGAATTGTGCGATCCGTTGGTAGAAGATGGCCCAATGCGACGCAGTATAGTGCCCGGGTGGCTCTGGGGTCCGTAATGAATTCCTGCGGAGCTTCACGGCCAAACAAATTGTGTGTGCGTGCTGTATGAGCGGCCTTGGACAATATTGCTGCTATGGCAAATCCACGACTCGACATTGATGATGCCTACCTGATGACCTCCATGCTTGGCGAGGAAGAGCGGCTGATCATGCAGACTGCCCGTCGCTATGCACAGGAAAGGCTGGAGCCCCGTGCTCTGGAAGGGAATCAGGACGAGGTCTTTCACGCCGACATTCCGCGCGAAATGGGGGAGCTGGGCCTGCTGGGGTCCTTTATCCCAGAGGAATATGGAGGCGCAGGGGTCAGCTACACCGCGTACGGCCTGGTGGCCCGTGAGCTTGAGCGCATTGATAGCGGTTATCGTTCGTTCATGTCTGTCCAGTCCTCGTTGGTTATGCTGCCGATTCACGTGTTTGGGACCGAGGAGCAGCGGCGGACTTTTCTTCCACGGCTGGCCACAGCGGAGCTCATAGGATGCTTTGGCTTGACTGAGCCCAATCATGGCTCGGACCCGGGATCCATGGAAGCGACCGCAAGGCCGGTAGACGGCGGTTGGGTGCTCAATGGCGCCAAATCGTGGATCACCAACTCGCCGATTGCTGATGTCGCCGTCGTGTGGGCCAAGGTCAAGGACACCTCTCGGGATAATGGTGTCATTCGCGGATTTCTGGTGGAGCGAGGAGCGGAAGGATTCACGACACCAAAGACCGGGCACAAGATGTCGCTGCGTGCTTCGCTGACCGGCGAGATCGTTTTACGTGATGTATTCGTCCCGCATTCGCGCGTATTTCCCGAGGTCCGAGGACTCAAAGGGCCGTTTACGTGTCTGAACAGCGCACGTTATGGAATCGTGTGGGGTGCGCTTGGTGCCGCCGAGGACTGCTACCACCGTGCGCGCCGCTACGTGATGGAAAGGCACCAGTTCGGGTACCCGCTCGGCTCGATGCAGCTAGTGCAAACCAAGTTGGCCAACATGTTGACAAGCATCACCCTAATGCAGTTGTTAGCTTGGCGTCTGGGACAGCTTAAGGATGAAGGCAAGGCGCTGCCTGAGATGGTATCTCTGGCGAAGCGCAACAACTGTGGCAGCGCCTTGGCGATCGCACGCACAGCGCGCGACATGCTTGGTGGCAATGGAATCAGCGGCGAGTTTCGCGTGGTGCACCACATGATGAATATGGAAAGCGTAAATACCTACGAGGGGACCTACGACATCCACGGGCTGATTCTGGGGCGAGCAATTACTGGGATTCAGTCGTTTATTCCACGCGGGAACGACCTGTAGCAGCCGACGTGGTGCCCTTTTGTGCTGATAATGGATCTTGCAGTCACGATGCATATTCTGACGATGTGGGCCACCGAATCCGCTCTGAAGTGGGCCACCGATTCTGACGCAAGCGGGCCACGAATCCGGGATTGACCCACATTTAGTTGGGAAGGGTATGTGCATAGGCGAATACGGTATGCTGCCTGCGGCATTCCACCTCACGTGTAAGGGCTGCTTCCATCGCTCTCAGACGCACAGGCTCCAATGTGCGACTTAGCCTGGACTCGTAGTGCTTGAAGATGGCGGCGAACCAGCGGTGCCGTTGGTTCGTGGAGCGCCATCGTTTTACGTTGCGCGTGCGATGAGTAATGACGCTATTGAGGTTCTCGATGAGGTTACTGGTCTTGAAGCTTCGCTGGAGGGTCTCATGCAGTGGTAGTCGGAGCACCGTAAGCGTTTCGTGCAGTCCTTCGCGCAGGCTGGCGGCCGCGCGCGGTTGCCCAGGCTGCAGGTCGTCGTGGATAGCAACAAGCGCTTTGCGCGCACGCTCATAGTCTGGCTGATCATAGGCGTCTTGAAGCCGGCCTTTTGCGCGCTCGGCGGCGTCCTTCTGCTTGGTGTGCTGCACCACGTTCTCGCGCTTGTGCCACTGACACCGCTGGATGACCGCGTGATCGCCAAACACATGCTGCACCGCCTTGCGCAGCCCCTTGCTGCCGTCGATGATCACCAGGATCCCGCCGGCATAGGAGAACCCGCGCTGCACCAGGTTCTCCAGCAAAGCGGTCGCTTTGTCACTGTTCTCGGTGGTGCTTTCGATGTAGCCTAACACGTGCTTCTTGCCTGTACGGGTGACCCCCAGAGCGAGGATCATCTGCACACCCTTCAGGCACTTGCCATCTATCAACAAGGCCACATACTTCTCCTGATCCAGCCGGCTGGACTCAAACTCCTCTAGTGCCTGCGTGGTAGTGGTCTCGAACATGCGAGCAACGCTGCTCTGGCTCAGTCCCATACAGTCGGCAAACTCGCCGGCCACGTCCTTGTAGTCGCGCTGCGAGACCCCCGAGAGCAACAGTGCCGTGAGCTTCTCAAGCTGCTCGGGATCCCGCTGGTGCAGCAACTGGTAGGTCTTCAGCGGCACTTCCTTGCCCGTGTTGGTGTCACGCACCCGAGGAACCGATATCTGAATACGCCCCGTACCGTAGACAATAGAGCCTGGATTGGTGCCCCAGCGCTGATAGCCGTTCTTGTTGACGGTGCCCCGCTTGCCACACAGCTGCGTCACTTCGGCCTCTATAGCCTGCATAGCCATCGCTTCATACCGCTCTGGGAGCTCGCGCAGGAGCTGGGCCAAGGCAAGCGGGTCGGTCGCAGCCAGACGCTGGCAGAGTGCGGCAATGGGTTCGTCGGAGGTCTGTGCTTTCATGAGGGTAGGCGGCTGGATAGGGCTTCACGAAGATCTGGAAGATACGAGGCAAAGGCCATGCGCCGCAGGCCCACCTCGAGTTCCAACAACGCCAGGGCAATGCGCCCCAGGCGCTGACGTACGCTCCCTAGGGGTACGCAGGATTGCAGCTTCTGACCCAGGGTGTCCACGCTGTGCAGCACGCGCAAGCCGCGGTCTACCGTCAGTAGCAGCCCCGTCCGCTGAATGGTGAGCGTCTCCTGAAGACCCTCCAGAAGCACGTGGGCGGCCGAACGGTTCACACGCTGCAAGTCTGCGTGAATCTCCAGGAGCGCAGTCTCGGCCCGCCTCGCGTCCAACAGTTGCCACGCTTGCCGCAATCGGCTGCGAAAGACGGCCTGCGATGCCTCCGGCAAGCCGTTGATCACCTGGCGAAGCTTCGTGCTCAAACAGCGCTGTATGGCTACGCGCGGACCCAAAGTGGTCTCTACAGCCCCTTGCATACCCGTGCCACTAGCCTGAATTTCCGCGGAGCGTTTAGTAGGTGCACTGTTCGCACGCCTTTTGCGTGATTTTGACTTCTATTACCGGCCTAATGCCTTCTTGTATACATAGTGGGTATGAACGTATGAATAGATAACCACTGACATAGCAGTATATTTCTGACACGCTACCACACTGCCACTCTCAGCGAGATTGTCGTCTTGCTGCCCTGTAACAGCACTATGTGTGTCTAACATTTCCCAATTCCGCCCTGAAAGCGGAATAATATGCCGCTATCAAGTATCTGGCCTTGATTATTTAGCATGCTGTTACTATATTGGTAATGACTTCATACTTCATACCTTACGATCATGCGCCGATCCGACTTCTTCGCCCAACCCGACGGCCTGCCCATGAGGCGGTACGAAGCCATCAGAGCCTACCTCCATGAAGGATGCTCCATAGATGAAGCCGCCAGACGAGGCAACTATACTCCGGGTTCCTTCCGCAACCTCCTGCGACGATTCAGAAAACAGCATCGCGGTAGCCCCCGGATTTCCCGGGGGCCCCGCACAGATCCGGACGTGCGCGTTAACGCATCCGGCTCCTCCCTTGGGTCGCGCCGTCGCGCATGACGTTAGCAGGTCGGCGAACCGACCCGCAGCCGTAACCGATCCGTCCCCTGTGACACGCAGTATCCGACGCTGTGTCCGGTACGTGTGAAACTTCACGATTTCCCCTTGGGTGCGACGCTTCGCTCCACTGACTCCGCCACGAGGGCACCCCCGCTTTGTTCGCCGGCTTCATAGCTTGTATCGTCGCATCTGACTTCTCTCCACCGTACGTCCTCCGATCAGCATTTAGCCTACGCTTTGGCGACCTTCCCCAAAGGGATAGGTAGTGGAGAGACCTCCCAGGTCCCGACAGGATACTTGCGTGCGTCCATGGGGTCTCGGACACCGTGGGCCTGTCCGCCCTCTCACCATAGCGAGGACGAACATGTTGCCTTCGGCATAGAGGAAAACCTCGGCGACCCAGATAATGTCTCTTTCGGTGCTCAATGTCCCTGGCCACACGTACCGCTACCGACGCTTCGCGCCCACCCTCACGGATGACCACGCACGGCTCGCGGAGATATGTACCTGGTTTAAGCTTCATAACACGGGACTTTCACCCGCTATATCCTGCCAGTTAGCCTGGCGCACCCTCTGCCGACTTCTTCTGGCCCCAACCCGCCGCTTCGACTCCCGCAGCCAAACCCCCTGATCGCCGAGCTGCCCGCATCGTCGCCCTCCGCAAAGAGCACAACGCCTCCATCTACCAGATCCAGCAGCTTTTGCGCCAGGAAGGCATGTCGGCCAGCCTGGGCTACATCCAGAACGTCTTCACCAGAGAAGGCATCCAGCGCCTGCCCCGCCGCCCGCCGCATCAGCGATCTCCGGTGACTACCATAGCCGACAGGCGAAAGCTGGACCTCGCCTCGCGCACCTTTCACACCGACTTTGCCGGCCTTTTTCTGTTCGCCTTCGATCTGGCTCGTATGCAGCTTGATCCGATGCTGACCGCCGCAGGCATGCCCGGCACACGCATGATACCGGCCGGTTGTGCGGTGCGCTCCCTGTTGGCACTCAAGCTGTCCGGCATCGGTCGGCCTTCCCAAGTCATGGCCGAAACCCTCGATGAGGGCCTGGCCCTCTTTGCCGGTCTGAACGCCATTCCCAAGCGCACCACGTTGACGGAATACTCCATCCAGGTGGATCCGACCTTTGCGGGACCCCTGATGCACCAGTGGTACCATGCTGCAGCAAAGCTGGCCGATGCCCTTGGCCCCGGGCGGTCCATCGACCTGGACTTCCACACCATTCCCTACCACGGCGACCAGGCGCTCTTGCAGAAGCACTACGTCTCCAAGCGCAGCCGCCGCCAACGCGGTGTGCTCACCATGCTGGCACGCGATGCCGAGGCCCGCGTCTTTTGCTATGCCGACGCTACGATTCGCAAGGAAACGCAAAATGACGCCATTATGCGCTTTGTCGACTACTGGAGAGCCCGCACCGGGCAGGTTCCGGGAGAGCTGGTCTTCGACAGCCGGTTCACCGTGTACGCCAATCTGGCCAAGCTCACCGCCTTGAACATTGACTTCATCACGCTACGGCGCCGGCATGCCGCGCTGATCGAGCACATTAACGCACTCGACCAGTCGGCCTGGAGGCAGATTCGCCTCAAAAACATTGGCCGCGCTTACCGCACGCCGCGCATTGCCGACGAGGTCGTAAAGCTGCGGGGATACCCCTATCCCCTACGGCAGATCATCGTCAAGGGTCTGGGGCACGACAAGCCGACCATTCTGATCACCAACCGGATGAAGCGGTCGCCCGCACAGCTGGTTGACCGCTACGCCCGGCGCATGATCATCGAAAACGTCATCAGTGATGCCATCGACTTCTTCCACATGGATGCATTGAGCTCCGCGGTACCCATGCGGATCAATGTGGATGTGCAGCTGACGGTCATGGCCAGCGTGCTCTACCGACTCCTTGGCGCACGCGCAGGCGCAGGCTATGAAAAAGCGGAATCGCGCACGATTTATCGCGACCTGGTGCGCCATAGTGGCAAGGTCACCATCACCGAAGACGAGATCCTCGTCCAGCTGCGCGCACGAGCCAGAGCCCACTACTTGGTCTCTGCGGGATACCCCGAATTACGCGAGCGCATCCCGTGGCTCGGCAACAAGACGCTCCGCGTACAGCTATCGAAAAGACCCTGATTGTCATAGGGCTAAATTGCCGCGGTAATTGAGGCTAGCTAAAACGCAGAGCAAGCCCGCATCGACACAGAGTCCACGCGTTACCAGACTCTGCAGAAACTCCTGCAAACGGGCGACATCCTTCGGTGCGCAGGCCACCAAGCCCAGTATGCAACGATGGCCGCTCAACGTAACGCCCACGCAAAGAGTCAGACGTACACCAATGACGTATAGGCTCTTCAGCCATAGCGCTACTACAGCCTCATCAGATAAACTGCGCGTCTGCAAGTATTCCCATGCTTCATCGAAGCGAACGCCATCGTCCGGGGCAGCCTCCGCTCGTTCGGGTGCAGCCATGGACGCTGGCTCACTGCGGCCAGGCTGCGCAGCAGCAGCGTTCTCCTGCGGCAGCAACTCGCCAGCCAGCATCTGCAGAATGCTGGCATAGTGTCGCATCAGGTGCAAACGTACCGCTTGGCCTGTGCTCTGCGAGCCGCCTGATGGCGTGTCTGAGCACGCTTCAGGCGGCAACGACAAGTAGGTGTTCATTGCTGGGTTGGGTTAGTGACCGGGGACGTTCAACTATCCCTGCCCAACTAGTTATGAATCAATCTCGGCTAAAGAGTAGATGGAGCCGAGGTATCGCGGTTCGTCTGTACAGGGTCAGACAACGCTAGCGGCGCCGTATCAAGCTTTGATGGATTATTTTGATCCAAGCCTGCCGAGGTGGCATGGGTACCTTGGCAGGCCCCGTGGGAAGCGCTCACGGTTTTCTGCATACGCCGCTTACAGTACGCGCTGCCGCTGGGCTTGTACCGAACGAGCCTGGCCGTAGTGAACCGTGGACGGACGCATCAAGGCAAGACCCGAATGGTAGTGCTTGTTGTTGTACCAATCAAAGAACGCCCGGGCCCAGGCGAGGGCATTTTCCAGCGACCCGAAACGAACGAGGTAATCCGAATGGTACTTCATCGCCTTGAACTGAGACTCCGAAAAAGCATTGTCGTTCGAACAGTAGGGCCGGATGTAGGAGCGTTCCACTCTCAAGTCTGAACTTCATAGTATTCGAGCCGGCAAGGGGGCCGAGAAAGTGCTTGTTTTTTTTTGCGGACTTTGCGGCTTCTGTGGTAGCCGGCTGCGCTGTCAGCCAGACTAATGGTGGCTTACGCCGAGCAGCCTGAAGGCCTTTGTCTGCTTTGGGCTCAGCGTCTACAGCACCATCCTGGTCGTTTTATCGGGCTTGTTTTTCTCTACCAGCTTGAACTTGCCCAGCTGAGCCAGGTGGCTCATCAGCGTATGTTGATTCCCAGTAATGTGCAGTGTAGAGGGCACGGAGCCGGCCCGGCACAAAGACATAAGGGTAGTAATCACCTCGCGACCCTACTTCACGGGGTGCTGTCGCGGATCCCCGGTGCTCCACATGGTAAAGATCGGCCTTATGACCTCCCACTTTATGGTCTGTAGGATACAGTCATACGGGCCGGCCTTGAAGGCAACGTCTCCCCGCATTGGCGGCGACATGCGCACTCCCCAACGATGCTATCGGAAAGTACCTCGCCCTCTAGGCGATACTCCCGGGCCCGCTGATGGCCACTCCGCGCAGCGCACGCGCCGGTCACCATGCCGATGCAGAACTGCCGGAGTGTTGAGTGCAACGCCCCAGAGGCAAGACTCTGGCACAACAGGCTAGGGCTACCCGTCGGCAACATTTCCGGCTTAACAAGGTGGCCTCACGGCCGATTGCACGGAAGCCAGCCTTTCGCGCGGTGGTTGGTCCGTGTAGATAGCGTAACTAACACGGCTGTAATGCCCGACCAAGGGCGTTGATTTGGGGGTGAAGAGGCTTGGATTGGCGGGCGCAGCAATGGCAAAAGCTGCATCGTGCGCGTGCGTGCTTCACAGGCACGCACCTATCCTGCCAATGCTTTTGCGGCATCGTGACGGTCCGTGGTCCTTATCAATAGCCCTCCCTGGTGAGCAATACTGCGGGCCTTCTTTCTGTGTTGACACCCTACGGCGGCCACAGTCCGTACTTCTTCTGGAGCACGGCAAACATGACAGCACAGGCCTCCAGCCGGAGGTAGCCGCGCGACATGATTTTGGCGCCAGGCGGCGGATCGCTTTTCCGATTCATGTATCCTCCCATCATGGCCAGCAGCAGAATGGCTGCAGCCAGATCATCGGGAGACGCCAGGTTGAATCCTTCGGCGTATTCTCGTAGCACGCACAGCTCAATATCTGTAAACAGGATCTCGGCCGGTGCTTCCGGGTCCTGGCGACCCAGTAACGTCATCAAGTGCAGGCGCCACGCCATCACCATGTTGATGGTGATGGCCAGGTGAAGACTATCGGCCTTCTGCAAGCGCAACTCCTGCACCTTGCACACACTCTTGAGAATCCGGAAGCCGTCTTCCACACGCCAGCGTAACATGTAATAGTCGACCATTGTTACGGCCTGTGCCACCGAGGTCACCTCCGCAGTCGCGAGCAGGTACCATTGAATCGCTTTCTGTCCTTCTGGCGGGTCCGCCTCTCCAACATGTATGGCGGTGACCTTCACCGGGCCGCCCTGCTGTCCACGGGTGGGCGGAAGCATGACCGTACGGTAGCGTACCTCCATCTGTGCGATGCGGCCCGCACGGCCCTTATGCTTGACACGGCCCGACTTCTCGCGACGGCTCAGCCGCTGTATCGCTACCTCAATGGTACCTTTGGGCGCCCCCTGGCGCATGAACTCAAACAACAACGGACCCTTTCTTCCCAGTCTCCGATTCGCCTTGGCCCGTACTAATAGATCCACCCGTCCCACTTGTTGCTGCGCGGCGAAGAGGGCAAAGATGTCCGCTTCCCGATCCATGACGCAGAGTACGCGGGTCTTGCTGCTGAGGTGTGTGGCCGCCTCGGCCAGGTCATGCAGTCCGTCGATCCATTGCTGCGTCTTAGCTGCGTGCTTTCCCGCCTGGGTCCTGTAGGCACAGCGCAGCACGCCCAGCGGCAACCCCTCCGCACTCAACGCCAACGTCGTATGCAAATGCACCCCCCGTGCTTTCGCGGTGGTCTGGTTGCGCCCGATCACTTCCAAGCCCTCGCACGCAGGACGGGTGCTGTAGTTGATGTCCGTGCCGTCCTGAAGGCACAGCACCGTCTTTTCCGTGCGCATCCGCTCGATCGTACGACGGCGATGCGGCGCCAGGATATCCGCGGGCGTGGTTCCCCGCTCGTTGGCCTTCTCTATGAAGCGATAATATCCCCGTATCGCGGCACGATCGGATTTCATGGTGGCCGTTATGGACTCGCCGGGCGTTCGGGCCAATATAGTGGCACTGTTGACCAGGCGGGTAGTCCGCCGCTTATCCCCCAGCTGTGCGCCCCCAAACTCCTGCGCCGCCCAGGTCTCGGCATCCAGCCCCGCGCCAGCCTCCAGTTTGGGATACGCATCTACGTGCGCCACCCCGAGATGCTTGCGCCACCGGCGGTCCAGATCATAGACGAACACCGCCTTCTTCGTCCGGGTACACGCCTTGGTCTCGGCATGGCGACCCCGGCCGGTGGTCCTTCCCACATAAAGGAATCCCGCCGCACGGAAACAGGTCCCCCGCTGCTCAGGCCCCACGAAGGTCTCAATGACCCACGGGGTATAGCCGTAGCGCGCCGCAAAGTCCACGGGCAACCGCTTGAGCACCTTCCCCAGAAGATGGCTGGCCAGGTTCTTGACCTTTACGCCTGGCCGAATTAACAGCCGGTTCAGGCCCACTACGCGCATCAGATGCTGCTGGCGCTGCGCGTGCGTCCAAGCCATCCACCGGTCGCGCGGTCCCACATATAGGCCGGAAGCCGCAAAACCGATCGCGCCCAGGTACCCGTGATCGCTCCGAAACAAATACTTTATCTGCGCGCCCGCAAACTGCCTCACCCCCTGCGGATGCTCCGCTGCCATCAGGGTGTTCCAGCGCGCACGCTGCGCCGCATCCTCCACCAACTCCAATGCCAAGCCCTTGATCTCTTTGAGCGAAGCGGGCACCTCCACTGGTTCCGGCACCGGCTGGTCCAACAGCCGGGGCGTACCGCTTGCAATGGTGCGCCTGGGCGCGGGCAACGACAGCCTGTCCTCTGATTCCAGCGTCTTGAGCGCCTTCAGACACCCGGTCTGCTGCAGATTCCCACGAGCATCACGAAAGCCGAATGCATGGCACACCTGGCGGCTGATGGCCGTACGGCTTTCACCGGCATGCGCTTCCAATGTGCGCAAAAGCCGCGGCTCAGAGGTCCGCAGCGTGCGAAGAATCTGGCTCTGCGTAAGCATGCCGCAAAGCTACACGGCATGATTTACAAAGTCAAGTCGCTAATTTGGGGTAAGGGTAGGGCTAGGGCCGCTCAGACGGCACCCTTGAGCCGCTCGCGCTGATCGGGCAACGGTACCAGCCGTGGCGGCAAGCGTACGTACGTACGACCCGAGGTCGCTTGCCTGGCTCTTAAATCCTTGAAAATGGCATCCACGTCGTAATTGAACCGGGCGGCGTGTGCCTCGCGTACCGCCCGTATTTCAGCGACGATCGGATCAGTTTCTGGTGCCTCCATAGTGTTCCTCCATTAAGCCTTTAGGTGTACGAATCTTCGCCGGAATGTAGCCCAGCTCCAGGCATGCACGCTCGATTTTGGAGCGCTGAGCCTCGTTCGCGAGATGCTTTAAGTTCCAGGTCACCAGATAATCTACACCGTTGGTAGCGGCTATGGCTATGTGGACAGCATCCTCGGCTGCCTTGCGCGGCACAGCGCCGTGAGCAAGCAGTTGCTTTGTGAGCCTATCCGCCGCTGCCGAAGGATCCAGCAGCTTGACTCCGCCCAGTAGTGCCAAGCGCTCACGCGCCGCATGGGGATCGCCGGCACTGATTTCAAGCACTACCAACTCCGACGCGAACAGCGTGAAGTGCTGGGCCGCCGTACGCCACCAGTCACGTGTGATCTGCTGATAATCTGCGATAAGCGGATCCTTGGAAGGACGGGCAGCCAAATAGCTCACCACGGTGGTTTCCAGATAGACGGAAGGTAGCATACGACAGGAGTAGAACTCCGAAAGACAGTACAAGATACGAGGACCGCTTCAGCGCAGAACGTAAGTGCCCTACAACCCCAGATCCCAACCCTGATCTTTCTCTGGCACGGCGGGCTGCACCAGCCGCCAGGTGCGTGCCCCCACGGCCTGCTGCAAGGAGTCGAGTTGCCGCAAGGGCAGCTGCGCAACCCGGGCGCGGACCGCGCGCTCCAGCGCCGCCTGATCCGGCAGACTGCCGGGCTGCGCTGCACCTGCCCTGGCCAGCGGCCTCCCGCTCCACGGCCTCCATGCGGGCGCAACCAGCCTCCGACGGCACGTTTCGCTCCGCATAAGCCTGCGCACGCGCCATCCAACCCAGGCGACTGGCGGCAGCACGCGCAGCAGTCGTATCGGAAACCGTAAACAGCCCCAAACCCGCCTTGCGAGGCGCAGAACGCAAGGCGCCAAACCCCTCCGGACTCGCTTGGAGGTCCTGGATTGCCTGTTCCAGTGAACAGGCCCCGGCCATGTGCCAGAATGCCCGGTAAGCCTGAACAGGCTGGCGATAAACCTCCTTGAGTGAATCCCTGAAAGGCACCGACCGCAGACTGGCTCGTTGATGCTGCGCTTGCGCCTGACTCAACGTGAACTGCGCCTGACGGTGCGCCACCTGGGCCCTGTGCAAGGCGTCATGTTGCTGACTTACGGCCTCACAGACGCGCACGTCAACGTAGGCCGACCGCAGCACGGCATTCGACCGCCAACGGCGGTTAGCGTCCTGCTGCGCCCGACGACGAATGGGACGAAGCACCGCCGGCAGCGGGTCACGCGGACCGTGATCCAGATACGACTGCATTGACTGGCCGTAGCGCATCTCCAGTTGCGGACGGCTGCCCAGCGATGCGATACGGCACCCGCCCACGCGCCGGCGTCCATCGGTGACCACCAGGCCCTGGGAACGGGCCTCGATGCACAACCCGTGAGTGCGCAGCACCGTGGTCAGCTCTCCTGCCAGGTGTTGGCCTCCGACAGCGCAGGTCCGGCCGTCTGGTGGGCCTCACGGGCAAACGAGCGGGCGCCACGGCGACCACCCGCGCGGGAACGCTCCGGGCGCTCTGTGCCCTTAGCGCGGGCGTGGTGGCCCGGCACGCGAATCAGATCCCAGCGCTGCTCCAGCTGCCGAAGCGTGTGCTCGATCCGGCGATAGTCGTGACCGGCGCTCCAGGCCTTTCCCGTGTCCGGGTGCACACGGTTCACCATCACGTGAACGTGCGGATGTGCCGTGTCGCGGTGCGCCACCATCCAGGCCTGATGATCCTGCAAACCCAAATCCTTCAGCATGGCCGCGCACGCCTTCTCCATCTGCGCTGAGTCGGTTGATCCTCCGCTGCAAAAGACAGGCTTACGTGGTATACTGGCTTCTTGCAACGACTCGACTGCGCCGCCGGTACGCGCATCTCCCGCGCGATTTCCGCGCGATCCTCCGAAAGCAGGTTGCGCGTCCTGGTCCACGCTACGCGATCCCGACCACCGGCGTGCACCAGGTAGCGCGCCAGGCCCGCGAAATCCGCCCCCCTGGAAACCTTGCCGATCATAGCAGGGACCGCAGCGAAAGTACTTCGGCCAAGACCCCACGCAGCCGAACCTCTTCTGGCAACTCGCCGGTCGCGTTTGCAATGTGCGCCAGCTGATTGACGTTGTTGCCGATGCGCGAGAAGGCGTGATATGCCGCGTCGTTGACCTTCCGACTCAGCCGGGCACCCAGTCTCGCCTCACGCAGATAGACGCTGGTACGCAAGCCCGCCCGCGCGGCCTTTTCCGTGACGGTGGCCAGCTCCTCATCGCTAAGACTCACCGTCAGCTGATGCCGGCGGCGGTCTTTCTCGGCCAGGCGTGGCCGTCCCGCGCGCCGCGTGGCGCCGGGGGTACCCGTGGCATCACGGGCCCTCGTCTCTGGAGACGAGCGAGCGTTATCGCCATGCGAAAACATTCCTCGCTCAGCAGTCGCTGTGCGGCTAGCTCTGCCGTTTACCCAAGTTAGTGATTGACCGAAAACCCTCTTTGCCGGGCGCAGGGCGCGTAAGTGCAGTCGTTTTTTTAGTTCGTTCACGGTCCGCTTCGAGTGTTTCGGCCAGGCTGGCGTCTCTTGCGTACGCGCTCGGGCCGTTTGCGGCTAGAATGGCGTTGTATTCCTATTGGGAGGGCATACGTATCCCTTACGCCCTGTGCGGGGCCTGTGATTGGGGCCTGTCTGCGAGGTGGTAGCGCGCCTACGCCGCGCGCCTTATTCGTGCCCGTTCCTGGTCGCGCATCCAATGCCTCTCGATTCTTCATACTGTGAAAGCCCCGGTCAAAGCTGCACGTATTGAATGCTGGAAAAGCTGCCTGAACCGCGTCAATGATCGGTACCGCCACCTCTACATCCGACGTGTCCCACAGGATGTGATAAGCCAATATGAACTGGTGCTCATCTTCTACTACTGCAACCGGAAGGCCCAGCTCCGCCAGCACCCCCGCCTTGCCTTTGCTGATCCACCGCGTATGTGGCTTGTGGATGGAAAACACCTTCTCCGCATGCGGAATCTTCTCGCCCAACAGGATGCAACGCCTGATTTGATCCACCAGCAAGTCCACGTAGCGCAGGTAATACGTGATCTCCGCTTGTGCCGCCGCCGATTTCTCCACCGTGGCCAGGGCATCCAGCAGCGTCTGGGCATGCGCGGCATTCTGTGTGCACCGGCGCAAGTACGCCTTCACTCCCCTCGGATTCTGCCGGTAGCGCGGGGCCGTCCGCACCCGGCTGAAGGCCTGGTGCACCTTCCTCGTGCGATCCGCATGCTTGCGCCAGCCCGGAAGAGCGAATGCCGTAGCCGCCCGTGCACTCACACGTACCAGACCCCGGACCGCATCCCAGCACAGGCTCACATCGGTGGGATAGTGCACATGCGTCTTAACCACCCTGGAATCGCAATGACCGCGTAGCGCGGCCCCAGACTCTTTTTCTGGTCACCTCGTGCCCCGTCCGCACGATCAAATGGATCACCTCCAGGATCAGCTCCGGCGTCAAGAGCTGCACGTTGTCCACCAGGCGCTGCCTGCTGAACTTCAGCGCATCAAACCCAGCCTCGCCATGCCCCAAGAGCTCCCGCAGCAAAAGATCATTGTTCGCCCGGTACAACAAAGCATCGTAGTCCAGATCCAGGCACTGCTTGACAATGGCAAACACGATGATGCGCCATAGGTCCATGCCCGGTCGCCCGACGTCTCTGCACGTAATCGGCTGAAAGTGCGTCTTAAGAATCGTGAACAAGGCCGCACGCGATTCCGCCTTGCAGTAGACACTCTGCAGACCCTTGAGCACCGCACTCATGTCGTCGCGCATTCTCGGGTCTATGACAATCTCCTCGATCGGCGTACTGTCGAGTGCGCGGCACTCTGGAACAACCTTGCGCATGGAATTGGTGGCGAATGTGAGCCGTTTTGTGCCCTTAAACGCCCAAATCAGCTATACGTCCCTCATATTCACCGCCAATTGGTAGATATAACTGATTCTTTCTTAAAGACTTAAAGTATTTTCGGACAAGCACAAGTTAATCGGCAGACTAACGCATTTGCGGGCATCAGAAGCATGTCCAGTCGTTGCCGAATGACAGGAGGTGTGTCCATGTGGCACGGGGATCTTGGCTGTGGACTCATAGCTTTGTCGTGTAGGACCGCCTCGTTCGGCTCAACGCGGTCTACGCCTGCTTTGCGGGCGGAGGCCTTGCTTACCGTGGACATACAGCCCCGGCAGGGTATAGGGATCCTGCCTTGTGACAGGATCACAGTGCACGGGTTATCGCAGCGCAGGGCCGTCCTTACTCGGCGTCCCGGACCTCGTATCCCAGTGTGGCCAGCGCCAATCGCTCCAGCCCGCGCCACATGATCTGGTGACCGGGCGGCCCGTCGCGAGTGCGATTCTGGTACCCCCCGAGTACCGCCAGCAGCAGGATGGCCTCTTGCAGCGTGCCGGGCCGAGGCAGCTTCACACGGCTGGCATAGCTCGTCAAAAAACGAAGCTCCAACTCCGTGAAGAAGACCTCCGAGTCCAACTCTGGCACGGTTCGCCCCAATAGCGTCAGCACCATCAGGCGCCAGGCAACAACGCAGTAGATCGCGATCGCACGCTCCAGACGCAGCGCCGTGTGCAGTGCCAGACGCTCCACCTTGCAGCCGCTCTTAAGCACCCGGAAGAAGTCCTCAATGCGCCACCGCTTCACGTAGTGGTCCAGCACCTGTAGGGCCTCCTCCAGCGTGTGCACCGCCACACTGGTAAGCAGATACCATTCTATGGCCTCTTCGCCTTCCGGCGGGGCCTGCTCCCGGATGTGAACCCCGTACATCGTCACCGGCTCTACCTCCTGAGTCGTGGCCGGCAGCGTCACCCGGTGGAACCGCACCTCGGCGTCCGCTATGCGATAGCTGCGCCCGGGTCGGGCGGGCTTGCCCCGCGACTTCGGACGCGCGGTGACTTTCTTGATCTCGATCCGCACGCTGCCGGCCGCCGGGCCGCCCGCGAGGGTCTCAAACAGCTTCCTGCCGTTTGCCAGCCTGCGATCCATCCGCGCTCTGACCAGCATCTCCACGCGGCCCTGACGACGCTGGGCGTCAAAGAGCGCAAAACTGTCGCCCTCCCGGTCCATAACGCAGATCACCCGAATCTTGCGGGAGATCTGATCGGCCGCCGCACAGATGTCCAGAAAGGCGTCCAGCCATCGTTGGGCCTTCGGCTTCAGGGGACCGTGCGCAGGATCCCGGTAGCTGCAGCGCAACACGCCCAGCGGCAGACCGTCGGGGGTGGTCGCCAGCGTCGCATGTACATGCATCCCACGCGTTTGCGCCGTGGTCTGATTGCGGCCGGTGACCTGCAGATCCGTGCAGGCCGGACGCGTGGCATAGCGCAGTCGGCTGCCATCCTGGATGCAGAGCACCACCTTCTGGCTGCGCATACGCTCGATCGTGCGCGCACGATGCGGCGCCAATATGTTTTCCGGAGTGACCTTGGACGCCGGGTCGCTCTCCAGAAACCGGTAATGCGCCTTGACCGCCGCACGATCGTAGTCCGTATTCCCCGTAATGGACTGGCCCATCACCGAAGCCAGCATCGACGCACTCCGTACCAGACGCGTGGATCGCAGCCGATTGCCCAGTGGAGCGTGCCCGAACTCGGCTTCCGCCCATTGGTCACGATCCAACGCCTCGTGGGGTGCTCTCACAGGATTGAGCTCCACCGCCGGCACGCCGAGTTCCTTGCGCCACCCGCGGTCCAGTTCGTACACATATAGCGCCTTGGGCGGCTCGGGTTCATCGTCGGCCTGTCGTTTGCCGCCGGCAGTATAACCAATGTGCAGAAAGTTTGCCGCCTGGAATCATGTGCCCTTCCAGCTCGGATCCACATAGGTCTCCACAACCCAAGGGCGGTACCTGTAACGCTCTTCAAAATCATCGGGCAGCTGCCTGAGCGCAAGGCCCAGGACACGGCTCGCCAGGTGCGTGCAGGGTCCCCGAATCAAAAAGCGGCTCAAACACACCACATGATGCAAGTGGGCTTGGCGCTGCGCATCGCTCCAGGCCATCCATCGCTCCCGTGCGGCCAGACGCAGGGCCGAGGCCGAAAAGCCCAGCGCGCCCAGATAGCCTTGTGCGCTATGCACCAGGTAGCGCACCTGCGCGCCGAAGAACGTCGTAGTGCCCCGCGGATGCTCTTGGTCCAATAGGGTGTTCCATACGGCGCGCTGGTTGTCGTCCGTGACCATGACCAGCGACAGGTCCTCCACTTCGCGGACGGAGCGAGGAAGGGTGCTCGGCATGGGCACGCCCTCCTTCAGCGGCCGAGGGGACGCGCCGGCAGCGTGGTCGTTCATAGGCGCCGGCAGTGCAATACGGCCGCGGTCGGCCAGCTTCGAGAGCGCCTTGGCGCAACTGGCTACCTGCAACTGCCCGCGTGCGTCGAAAAAATCGAACGCCGCACACACACGCCGGGTGATGGCGGTGCGATTCTTCAGACTCTCATCAGCCAAAATGCCGTCCAGGCACGCCTGGGACTGCGCCTCGCTCAGCGTACGAAGAATCTGATTCTGCTGGAACATGCCGCTAATCTATGCGGCATAAATCAGAATGTTAAGGGGGAAACTTGGGTAAACGGCAGGCCTAGCAAGTACTGCCCCCATCGTGGGAAGCCAAAATGGAAAGGTGGTCGTGTCCTTGACCAAAGGGTGCCGCGCAAGGCTTGGGCAACGCGATCGGATTAGCTGCTTGAACAGCTTTCCGTTGCGGCGTAACGCAAGAGGAACCTGGAAAAGCGCACGTAGGACTGAGGGCTGCGCAAACGGCATATAGCATGCGCCCAAGCCATCGAGGCGGTTTTGCTCAAGCCCAAAAAAGTTGGGTAGTCTGGTCCGAACGCCGATGAGGTCCACGGTGTTTTCTGCATCCAGGCCCGAGGGCAGCAAGTCGCGCTGGCTCTAGCTTTGCCCAGCCTGTAAAGGCCGCGCCCGCGTTGCGCGCACTGTACGATTCGCGCCTATAGTTTACGTCGAAGCTCCCGACGCAGGCTGGGACACTGCGCCGCTCTGTCTTGGCCAATCTGGCCTAGCACTTGTGCCTCGTATTCTTGAGGCACATACATCCTGGCGTCTCGCAAGGCCAAGAAGACCGCGTTGACCTGCCCTGTAGGACCAAGGCTCTGCTCGACTAGCCTGTCTAGTAGCAGCGCAATGGTCGGCATTACCGACACCTTTCCAAATCTGCGCAATGCAAGTTTCCTTGCTTTGCGATCGTCAATTACGGCGAGTCCATTGCTTACGATAGCCTTGGCGATGGTAGCTGATTCACCATCGCCAAGAGTGGCAGGGCCACTCCCTTCAACAAGGCTGCGGAAGACCGTGCATTCTTCTCCAATTAGTTCCGACTGAACCACTATCCTTGAGTCCAGAAGCGTGCACAGCATTTCATAGTCACGGTAACCCATCATTCTTCCCGCAGCCAACTCGCCAACTACCTGCGATGTAACGACGACTTCGTTTGGGAAGGCTCCGAGGATTCCCGCAGCAACTGGCGTGGCGTGCAGGTTGATGATGGCGCTGGTGTCAAGAACAAGCACCATTGGGAAGTCAGCGTCACCTATCAAATTCGCCACCAGATCATTCTGCAAGCTTTGCTACAGGCGTCAGTTAGCTCATTCCGCTTACGTGGCACAAAGTCCTGAGGAGGCACTCGGGCCGACAGCCCTCCGTCAATGGGGTTGTACTGCTACCTCGCGATTTTCAGCGGACGCTTCGAAGAGAATTCTCCTGAATTCATGGCGACTCAGCCGCAGCATTCTGCTCAACTGGCCTTCACTATAAAGTTCGCGCTCCCAGGCTTCCTGCACCAGCAATGACAATCGAATGGAACCTAGGGGCCATTTTCGCAAGTCGTCTGCGGAACTAGGAGAGATCGTGTCAACAACCTGTTCACTTTGCATGTCGGTTATGCCCCCTTGTTCTTGAAACCACTCCCAGCTTCCGCGTCGAACTAACTCAAGCTCTTCTAGTCTGCGGACCAGTGCTGCGCGCGAAACGCGAAACATGTGTGCCAGAAGAATCACGTGACGGCGCGTCAAGCGGGTTTGCTCATCAACAATTTCGGCAAAGCGCTGCCGAACAAGCCGTCCTGGCATCAAAAAAGCACTTGCGAAATGATTCGCATACTTCTCTATTCGAGAGTTGGGCCGGCCGGTGGACATTAGGACTGTTGGCGTACCTCGTGCCGCAATGAAATGGCCTAATTCGTGTGCCGCAGAGAACTGAATCCGGTCTATCCGGTGCTTAGAGTTCAGTAGCATGCAAGCACCAACAGATTGGTCCCACGCGAACAACCCGGAAATGCTGCTTTCAATCGGGCATTGGTAGACACGAATTCCCAACTGGATCTCTGCCAGCGACGGTACATCAAGCACGGGCCCAGAACCTAGCCCGAGCCACCTTCTTAGGTATGCTGCATCTTCTTCAGCCTGACCCCGAATTTCTCCTGGATGCAGCGGGCGTTGGCGCGGATAGTCATAGTCTCGCTTTACGCCCAAGGCCTGCTCAAGCTCAACTTCTGCCCTAACGAGGTGATTCATCAGCTTCGCCGCGAATTCAGTTGCTTCATCGCGAGTGCGGTGACTCCTGCGAAATCGCGGGACCAAGTCAATGTGTACAGCTTCTCGCCGTAGTAAGCTGTTAGCCGTCACTCCATAGAATCGGGCGAGCCGGAGCAACTCGGCAGTCCGAATGCGACGTAGACCCTGCTCAATGGCGACAAGGGTTGTGCGCGCCACGCCAATTTCGGAAGCGGCATTCGCTTGCGTCACTTCCGCAGTAACCCGAGCGATTCTAAGCCGTCGTCCGATCTCCTGGTCAGTGACTGGGTTAAGATTTGGGGTTCTTACTTCAGGTTCGCCCATGTACGTACGAATGAATCAGGATGGAAGGAGTTCAGGAAGGCACTCCATTCTAGCGCGTGTTGCCCGACCAGCCTTGTAAGGCGCGAATCGACTTCGTTGGTGGATAGCCCAAGGAGTCTACTTAACAATTCTACCTGTGGCCGCAAGCGGCTTCTTTGGCTCGCCTTCGCAAATTTAGTCAAGTACGCTAGCGACCTTACGCCAGCAACTGCGTCGGTCGCTAGCGTCATGGTACCCTTGTAGCCGGCGATCTTGCATTCATCCAAGGAGGTTCCATGAAGGTCATCGCAACCATAGGTGCCAGCGCCTTCTTGCAGTCCGGCCGCATGGAGACTGAGTCGGCGCAACATGCATGCGGAACAGACGCCACAGTGATGCCAGGTGCCATTTGCAGAGCTGTGTCTGTTTCCCTTCCAGCAAGACTTTGTGTTCTGCCAGGGTGCATTGGGCACTCGGCGAAGGAGCCGCCGAAGAGTCTCGCCTTTTGTTGACCATAATCTCGGGATCTCAATTCGAATGTCCTTGCCAAAAATCACGCGCAAGAGCGATTCCATCCGACATGCAAACAAGGGGTGAGACCCGACGTGCGGGTATGGATGGCCTTGAAGTAACAACGATGGGCCGAGTGCCGACTGTCCGCTTTCGGGCAACACAATTCTGGGCACACCGGCCATGTATGCACCGATAGCGCAGAGCGCCGTGAATATAAACGCTCTGCTTCTTCTGGTAATTTCGCTCCTTTGCCCTTTGAAGTCCACGGTGTATGGGACTGCTATGTACACCGGGTCGCCTTGACTCGGTGGCAGCTTGCCTTTCTGGACGCGCACACATAGCAGCTGCCCCGGTAGGTCGGCGCGGACAATTCCTGCTACAGCAAGTGAGTCCAGCCCGTTGCTAAATGGCATAGCTACAGGCGTGAGGGGGGCAAGGTCAAGGTAAAGGGGGGCACTTTTCTCTTGATTTCTTGTCCTGCGGACAAATGAAAACGTCCACGTATCACCAGTCAGAGAGCCAACTGCACTGGAGAGATGGTTCTTGACCGCTACCGCATTCCAGCGTTCGGGTTCGCACACCGGAATTTCTAGGGACAGGTGCCGTTGCCAGCCCGGTTGCCGCCTAGGGACAACTCCGTCTGCAAAGTCTACTGCGGCCAACGTTACCTTCATGTCACAGACGACGGGGTTCGGCTGAACGCATGAATACCCCCGAAGAGGTTCAGTGTCGCAACAAAGGTCGCGATCTACATCAAAGGAGATTGAAGGCAACCTTTGGGCATTGGCGCCATTTATGACAACCCTGTTGCGCATTACCGTACAGGCGGGCTCGCTATGCGGACAGGCAGTCGTGGCCCGTAATCAAGATCGGCACGCCGCGTCGGTGGTTTGACTATAGGCTTTTCCGTGCTTGAGTAAAGTAGGCTTGATGCCAAGTCCTGGAATTCGATCCCCTGGTAGGCCTCCTGCAGCCTCTTGGAAATCGGCTCTCCAGGAGGTTTCCCTCTTTCCAACTCTGCCAGGTAGTGCTCTTCTATGGCATAGATCATTGCCTGCGCGTGCTCTTCAAGCGCACTGAACAAGGTCAGTTTGGCCGCCACTGACGGTTGTTTGCCCGGGCCAGCATAAATTATTACCCACTTTTGCAGGCTCCTGCCGAGCGGCGAACATCCGAGTTCTTTCTGTTCAGACTTAATTTGGCCCAGCGGGCCGCAGGGAAACAGCTTTTCTTGGCAAGAATTTGCTGCCAGCCGTCTTATCTGCTTAAGGTCGCTCTGCGGTACGTCCTTCCGAAGGGCAGCCTTCAGTGCGGATTCAATCTCTTCGGACGAGTAGCTTGGGGTTTCAGCGTACTCTGCAACTTTCTTCCAGTGCCTCGGCAAGTGAAGAGTTCGATAAGGTCCGTCAATCATTTGCTTAGGGATTTAGATCCTTGCGATGTCAGCATAATACAAGTCTATCCTGACAATGTCAAGTCCATGTTACGGCAATTGACCCGAGGGGTTTCAGTTGCACGCACTATTCCTCCCGCCTGCTGCGAGTTCTTCCACTTTCCTGATTTGCTACCGGGTAAACGCAGCTCACACGGGAATAGCACCGTAAGTTCGCGCAAGTCCAAATTGGGTGAGTGATGGGGGCTGCAAGGACTTCGCGTTGCGTGCTTTGTGGAAGACGGCTTACGTGCGCTATGATGCCGAGTGTTGGAGGCTGGGCCAAGTGTGGATGCCGACGGTAAGTTGCGCGGGCACACGTGGATTCTGCTGCGTTCGGGCGGCAGAACTCTCCTAATTGATCCGGTCTTGGGGGAGCGGGCACAGATGCTAGTTCCGCTTTAGTGCCGTGAAAAGCAGTTACATTCCGGAAGTGTCTGTCGGGCCTGACTTTACGCGCTACGCATACAACGGCTGTCTTCGCGGCCGTTAGCTGGTGCGGCGGCAGCTATTCTTCGTCCTGCACGACGCGGCGCCACATCTCAAACGCCAGCCACCAGTCTACAGCGCCAGCCAGCGCCTCCTGTCCCCCGTAGTAGTCGAGCACGATTTGATGCAGCTGGTCTACGTCGTACGCGGCACAGGTGCGCACGGCATCGGAATGCACTAAATCAAGGACAAATGGCTTTACTGTCTGCAGGAATTGGCGTGGCCTCGGGTCCAGATAGGCTAGGCCGGCCTTTTTTTTGATCCGGCTAGCAAGTATTGCCCCCATCGTGGGAAGCCAAAATGGAAAGGTGGTCGTGTCCTTGACCAAAGGGTGCCGCGCAAGGCTTGGGCAACGCGATCGGATTAGCTGCTTGAACAGCTTTCCGTTGCGGCGTAACGCAAGAGGAACCTGGAAAAGCGCACGTAGGACTGAGGGCTGCGCAAACGGCATATAGCATGCGCCCATGCCATCGAGGCGGTTTTGCTCAAGCCCAAAAAAGTTGGGCAGTCTGGTCCGAACGCCGATGAGGTCCACGGTGTTTTCTGCATCCAGGCCCGAGGGCAGCAAGTCGCGCTGCCGTGCGATCTCTTCCTGTGCCCCGCGCATCATGGTCGCCGTAGCATCCTTGGAGAATACGGCCGCCCGCTCAACGCTAATGTGCGGCAGGACCTGCGCCGGATCGTCCCATCCACGCCCCAGGCGTAGCAGCCGGTTCATAAACTGTCGGCGCGCAACTTCCCCAAAGCCGCCGTCAATGATGCCAAGACCTTCTTCGTGCAAGCGGGCATAGTAGTTCATATCCAGCACGGATGAGGCTGCGGAAACGACCTGCGTGGTCCGAGAACGCGCACGAAGCAGCGCCAGGGCACTGTCAGCGTCCCAATGCGCCTTATGAATATGACGCTGGGGAATGCGCATGCGCGAAACGATTCTCTGCGCTATGCGCACATCAGGGTGGTCGAGCGGCCCAAAGACGTGCGTCCGCCGTGCGCCTAGTGCCAGCAGAATCCGGGAATCCAGCCCGCCCGAAAGTCCCAGGCTCACCTGCCCCAGCCCCGTCGGCGTACAATAGCCTGCCAGCGCTCGGGCAAAGGCGGTACCTTCACGGTCTGATTCGCCTATGCTGCATGTCCAGACGCGCTCGTAGGCTTTTCGCGTGCCGCTGCGCAGCGCCAAGTGGCCGCCAGGCCCAAGGCGTGATAAGCCCAACACCTGACTCCTGGTTGAAAGCTGATTAAACGCGAGCCAGTGAGACCCGAAGGCTTCATAGTCTACATCCAGCCCACCGGGCAGCTTTGCCAGCCAGTCCAGCCTGGTTGAGAACGCGCAGCCCTCCGCAAAGGAGGCGTAATGCAGCGTGCGCGTGCCCAGTTGGTCGCAATAAAGGCCTACTGCTCCGCCTTGTACCGTGGCCGCCACGAAGTGTCCGTCCACGCTGTCCAGCGCGGGATGCGCAGCGGAAAGCACATTCTGCCACGCCACGTCATCCAACACGCAGTGCTGTGACGGGTCAAGGCCAAGACCCGTGACTATCCATTGTCCGGTGCCATTGTGCGTCAGGCCGCCACGGCATGTGGCGGAAAGCCCGCCGGCTTGCACGTAGTGGTCTGCACCCGCTGATCCAAACAGCGGAGCCTCATGAAGGCGCTGGAGCTTAGTCCGCAGCGCCGGGGTGACGGCACCGACGTAACCGAAAAGCCAGCTCATGGGGCTTGGGCCTGCCTACATTGCGGCCAAATGGGCCTGAGCGGCTGCCAGCCGGGCAATGGGCACGCGGAATGGTGAGCAGGATACATAGTCCATGCCGACTTCATAGCAGAAGGCCACCGACGAAGGTTCACCTCCGTGCTCTCCGCAGATTCCAACCTTTAGATTGGGGTTGGCGGCGCGCCCGCGCTCGGTACCTATCCGCACCAACTGCCCGACACCGCGGCGATCAAGCACCTGAAACGGGTCATCCGGCAAAATCTTGCGCTCAACATAGATCGGTAGGAACTTGCCTGCGTCGTCGCGACTGTAGCCGAAGCACATCTGCGTAAGATCATTGGTACCAAAGGAGAAGAATTCGGCTTCAGCAGCCACGTCGTCCGCTGTCAGTGCTGCACGGGGCACTTCAATCATGGTGCCAATAAGGAATTCGATCCGGCATCCTAATTCGGCGAAGACGGCTTCTGCCGTGGCCCGGATATTATCGCGCTGGTCCACATACTCCTCGACTGTGCCTATGAGGGGGACCATGATTTCGGGCAGCACCTTAATGCCTTCACGCTGAACTTCAACGGCGGCTTCCAAGATTGCCCGTGCCTGCATGGAAGTGATTTCCGGATAAGTTACGCCGAGGCGGCATCCACGATGGCCAAGCATGGGGTTGAACTCTTCCAGCTCAGCTACTTTGGCCTTGACAGTGCGCACCGGCACGCTCATCACGTTTGCCATCTCTTCCTGGGCTTCCGCGTCATGCGGCAGGAATTCGTGTAGCGGCGGGTCCAACAGCCTGATTGTGATCGGCAGGCCCGGCATTGCGCGGAAGATGCCGGCAAAGTCGTTTTTCTGGAACGGTAGCAGTTTGGCCAAGGCGGTCTGGCGCGCCTCTACCGAAGAGGCCAGGATCATTTCGCGCACAGCCAGGATGCGGTCGCCTTCAAAAAACATGTGTTCCGTCCTGCAGAGCCCAATGCCTTCAGCCCCAAACGACATGGCTTTGGCCGCGTCTTCCGGTGTGTCTGCGTTGGTTCGCACTCCGATCGGGCGGATTTCATCCGCCCACTCCATGAATGTGGCAAACTCGTCGCTCATCTGTGCCGCTACGAGCTCCTGTTTACCCAAGATGACTTCGCCAGTGGACCCGTTGATAGAAATCCAGTCGCCTTCGGTGACCGTCGTGTTGCCAACGGCAAACCGCTTTGCTTTGTAGTCAATGACGACTGCGCCACATCCAGCAACGCATGGCTTGCCCCACCCGCGGGCAACCACGGCCGCGTGACTGGTCATCCCACCACGTGCTGTAAGAATCCCTTCCGCAGCGTCCATGCCGCCGACATCTTCGGGACTGGTTTCGATTCGAACCAGGACGACCTTCTTGCCATCGTCACGCCACGCTTCTGCCTCATCCGCCGTGAAAACGACTTGGCCGACGGCAGCGCCAGGGGAGGCGGGCAGCCCAACGGCCAGCACGAGGTTTTTGTACGCTGCCTGATCTTTAAAATTGGGATGCAGCAGCTGGTCCAGGTGGCCCGGCTCGACAAGGTCCCGCACTGCCGCCACCTTGTCGGTCAAGCCCTCGCTGACCATGTCGACGGCAGTCTTGAGTGCGGCCCGCCCGGTGCGCTTTCCGTTACGGGTCTGCAGGATGTAGAGCGATTCGTCCTGGATCGTAAACTCGATGTCCTGCATGTTCTGATAGTGCTTCTCGAGTTGCGTCGTCAGTTCCAGGAGTTGCGCGTGCGGTTCGGGGAATTCCGCCGCCATGTCGGCGATAGGCTTCGGAGTGCGAATGCCGGCGACGACGTCTTCTCCCTGGGCATTGACCAGGTATTCGCCGTAAAGCTCCCGTACACCGGTTGAGGGGTTGCGCGTAAAGCACACGCCTGTGCCACTGGTCTCGCCCATGTTGCCGTATACCATGGCTTGGACGTTCACGGCGGTGCCCAACAGTCCCGTAATGCGATTGATCTGCCGATACTTTATCGCACGGGCGCTGTCCCATGAGCCGAACACTGCATTGATGGCATGCCGGAGCTGCTCTTGTGGGTCCGATGGGAAGGGGTGCGAGGTATGGGCCTGGTAAATGGTCTTGAATTCAGCCACCAGGGCCTTAAGGTCATTCGCATCCAAGTCAATATCATCTTCGACACCCTTGCTGCGCTTCATACTGTCAAGCGCATGTTCAAACAGGTCGTGGCTCACGCCCATGACGACATTGCCAAACATGTCTATGAAGCGCCGGTAGGCGTCATAGGCGAACCGTGCGTTGCCGGTCTCGACAGCAAGGCCTTCGACGACCTTGTCGTTTAGCCCAAGGTTCAGCACGGTATCCATCATGCCGGGCATCGACTGCGCCGCGCCGCTGCGCACGGATACCAATAGCGGTTTTTTGGCGTCCCCAAGCGAGCGATTCAGCGCCTCCTCAATGTGCCGAAGGCCAGACTCTACCTGTTTCGCAAGCCCGGCGGGCCATCGGTGGTTATGCTGGCTGTAGTACTGGCACGCTTCGGTCGTCACCGTGAAGCCAGGGGGTACAGGCAAACCGATAGCGCTCATTTCAGCCAAATTCGCTCCCTTGCCTCCGAGAAGCACCTTCATCTCTTTGCTTCCTTCCGTCCTGTCGTTACCAAAGCGGTATACAAACTGAGCGGGCATAGTCGTCTTACTCAGATTCGATTGTCGAAAACACAACGACCGCGCAAGATAACGTGTAGGCTTATGCATTTCTTATGAAGACCTGAGGCCTAGCTTATGCGAAAGGGAGGTACCCGTTGTAACGAAGCGTGTCGCGATACGTTAGACGGGGCCGTGGCTTTCGAATCGGCTTCACCAGGGCAACATAGGAGAAAGGTATATGCATAGACTGGTCATCGTAGAGTCTCCGACCAAGGCAAGGACGATCAGCCGTTTTCTGCCCAGTAAAGACTACAAGGTGATGGCCTGCATGGGCCACATCCGCGATCTGCCCAGTGCGGCGGCGGAGGTGCCCTCAGCGTACCGCAGCGAGCCTTGGGCACGATTGGGGGTTCACATCGACAACGGGTTTGAGCCCATCTACGTCATTGCGAGCGGGAAGCAAAAGGTCATACGCGAGCTCAAGACCGCCCTAAGGGACGCGGACGAGCTGTTGATCGCTACAGACGAGGACAGGGAGGGCGAGGCTATAGGATGGCACCTCCTGGAGGTATTACAGCCAAAGGTGCCGGCGCATCGCATGGTGTTCCACGAGATCACCAAGGGTGCCATTGAGCGTGCGCTGCAAAACACGCGCCAGATCGACCGGCGATTGGTCGAAGCTCAGGAGGCGCGGCGCGTACTGGACCGTCTGGTTGGCTACGAGGTGTCGCCAGTCTTGTGGAGGAAGATCAAACCGAAGCTCTCTGCGGGGCGGGTCCAAAGCGTAGCCGTGCGGCTGTTGGTACTGCGCGAAAAGGAGCGAATGGCATTCGTACCTGCGTTTTACTGGAGCGTGAAGGGTGCGCTATCCAAGGATGGCGCGCGGTTTGAGGCCGCACTGACGCACCTGGGCAGCCTGCGTGTGGCGACAAGCAAAGACTTTGACGAGTCTACGGGAAAGCTCAAGGAGTCGCTCCAGAAGAAGGGTAACGTGCTAGTCCTGGATGAAGCGCGCGCTCGTGTGCTGGAAAGGGTGGCACCTGCAGCGCAGTGGCGTGTGACAGGGGTTGAATCCAAGGATATCAGTCGTTCTCCAAGTGCGCCATTCATCACGTCTACGCTCCAGCAGGAGGCGGCCAGAAAGTTTGGGTTGTCCGCCAAGCAGACGATGCGGGCAGCGCAGAAGCTGTACGAGGAGGGACACATTACGTACATGCGGACCGACTCTGTTCAGCTATCCAAGGAGGCGATTGAGGCTAGCCGGGAGGCTGCGGGTAGACGCTACGGGAAAGAGTATGTGAATAGCTCCCCTCGTCGTTACAAAAGCAAGGTGCGCAACGCACAGGAGGCGCATGAGGCGATCCGACCGGCCGGCAACAAGATGCGGACTGCGCGGGAATTGGGAATTAGTGACACCAACGGCGTGCGCCTCTATGACCTGATCTGGAAGCGCACTGTTGCTTCACAGATGGCCGACGCCAAGCTTCGCCAGGTAGCTGTGAAGATCGCAGTAACGGGTGCGGATGGGCTCCAGGCGGAATTTCGTGCGACGGGACAAACGGTGCTGTTCCCCGGCTTCATGCGCGCGTACGTTGAAGGGTCCGACGATCCGCAGGCTGCGCTTGCAAAGAACGAAAAGGTGCTCCCTGCCCTGGCTGCGAACGACTCATTGCAGTGTCACGCGGTCACCGCACGTGGACACGAGACCAAGCCACCCGCTCGATACACTGAGGCTTCACTGATTCAGCGTCTGGAGAAAGAAGGCATTGGAAGGCCGAGCACGTACGCAGAAGTCATGGACAAGGTGCAGCGGGTAGGCTATGCGCAAAAGACGGGCCGCGCGCTGGCGGCCACGTTTACCGCATTCGCTTCGAACAACCTTTTGGAGTCCGGTTTCGACCAGCTCGTGGATACAGGGTTTACGGCGTCTTTGGAGCAGGATCTTGACAACATTGCTTCCGGTTCCCGCAACCGGACGGCGTTTCTGAAATCATTCTATCGGGGTGACAATGGGCTGGCCGAGCGTGTGGCGGCTGCTCAGGACCAGGTAGATCCGCGCAAGATATCGACCATCACGTCATCAAGGTGGGGAGAACTTGAGGTGCGTGTTGGGCGGTATGGACCATTCCTGGAGAGAGAAGTAGACGGCACCGTTAGGCGGGCATCGTTGCCCCAGGACTGGCTGCCGGGGGATGTCACGGCCGAGCAGCTGACGGAGGTCTTGAAGATGGGAAAGAGCCCGGCGCTGGGAATGTTCCCGGAGACCGGCGAAGAGATATTTCTGAAGCAAGGACCGTATGGCCTCTACTGCCAGTTGGGGGAGAACACGAGTGGCAAGGAGAAGCCGCGCCGGGTTTCCATACCGAAGGCGATCAAGGCGGAGGAGGTGACGACTGAAATAGCAATCAAGCTGTTTGAGTTACCCCGCGAAATCGGAATTCACCCGGAGAACGGAATGGCCGTGAGTGTGGGCATTGGACGCTACGGCCCCTACGTGCGGATGGATCGTACGTACGTTTCGCTCCGAAAGGAGGACGACTTGTTCACGATCGACCTTAAGCGCGCACTGGAGCTCTTGGCTACCAAGAAGCAGCAACCTATGCGCGTTTTGGGACCTCACCCGACTACCGGAAAGGACGTGTCTGTCGGGTCTGGTAGATACGGGCCGTATGTGAAGCATGAGAAGACCAACGCATCTTTAAAAAAAGATCAGTCCATGGAGACGATTTCGCTTGAAGAGGCCGTTGCACTGATCGATGCCAAGGCTGCGCAGGGCGGCAAAAGGCGGGCGTCTCGCAGTCGCAAGCGGTCGTAGGGCGCACATTGGGTGCGCCCTGTGAATTCAAAGCGTGGTGCCTGCGGTTGGGGCCGTAGTCTGCGCGATTCTTTATAAGAGCCGTGTGAGATGGACGTCCCCGCACGATTCAGAGAGAGGCTGGGTTGAGATTCCCCAGTAGTGCTCGGCAATAACCATAGCAGTACGAGACCGAGGTGGTTCTGCACGCGGCAGCTCCGGTCGCAACGGGCAAGGTGTTTCCCAAAGTCGCCTCTGGAGGAAGACCCCCCGGTGGACAAGGATCAGCTTGACTTCACGGATGCGGGCAGATGCACTTTGCCGCACCGGATTTAACTCACCGGCAATTCAATGCGGAAAAGTATGTCAGAATTGCAGTCCCCCTCGCACCAGACCGACCACTCGTCTCGTTAACCGAATCCAGCCGCGCCATGACACCAAAGATGGTCGACTTCACGAAGTCCAAGTGGTCGAATTCACTGGAATACGCCGTAATACGAGAACGGGGAAATTCGCTAGAGCTATGCGCTGCACGAGCAAGGATACATTGGAGGCTTGATCAGCTCCCAGAAGTATTTTGAGCCAGCATAGGGAGTCACTTCAACTCAGCTTTCAGGCTCTGCTTGGGCCAGTAGCAGAGCAGCCTTACTTGGTTGCCCGAGCAACCCGCACCACTCGACAAAACAACAAACGTCGTGCCACCAACGGCCGACCCCAGCATGGCGCCGTAGCCAGGGACTGCGCTTCGAGGATCCCGGAGTGGGAAGCGTGTGTCTTACTAGCAGTGAGCAACCCGGGACAAGCGCTGATCATGTACCGGCGGCGCCGGGTTGTCGCCCGCATCCCACAGCCGCATGCCAGTGATCGCAACCAGTTCCACCAGAAATGGCACGGCAAACCACCTTGTGTACTGCAAACGACTAGTCATCCGAATCCTGGGGTGGAATAAAGCGGTACCGGAGGATCAAACGATTGCCTACCTCCCCATCAGACATTGGCTCACGGTCTCCCAGGCTAGTTGATTTTCGTGGAATCGTTGTCTATCTGTGTAACCTGCAACCCTATAGCGCAGCCAGAATCGCCTCACACCCCAACGCCGCTCCGCTACTGAGTACCGGGCTCGTTAAGACTCCAGTCATACTCGTGATCCAGCGATCCCTCGAAAGTTGTAAGTTGCTCCGCCAGATCCCCTTCCGCGTACTTGAGCAAATGCTCCAGCACGCCCGACTCGGAGTTGCCAAAGTCCTCGATATACCAAAAGTAGATGCTTGACGTAACACCGAACGCTTCGTCCAAGAGCTCCACTCCGCGCACGTGGTTTATGAATTCTTCCGCGCACTGATCTAGCAACCGCTCCAAACTGTTGGCCGAGAATGCCTCTGAAGGCAAGTTTGGACAACCGATGCTTGCGCAATTCACGGCGTAGTGGATTCGGTTATCCTGCAAGATAGGACGTAAGATGTCGTGCTCAATATTATCTAGCGTCAGGGGATTTCCTGCGACCATTGCGTGAACGTCTTTCCATGGTCCTGTATTGGGTGCGTCCCCTTTGTGAATCTGCAAGATCGATTCGACGGGGTAGGCGTCCACAATCACGCGCACTGTCACCGCGTTGTAGAGATTGATCCAGTACGCCATCTGAACATCTCGTGCATATTGGCGAGGATCTAACTCCTGAAGATAGTCAAGGTATCCATTTAGACGCTGTCGGTCTGCGGCGTTTGCCTGCAGTGCCCCGTAGTCAAACAGATGCACGCCGGAAGGATCGTCAGTGATCAGGTAAGCGTCGATTACTGTCTGCCAGTCGCTGTGATCGATCGTAGCGGTGTTTGCGGGGTCGTATTTGTCCCAAATATAATCTTCAGCCTGCCCATAGCAGGATGCGCCACCGAGGGTCAAAAGACCTAGTACGCCGAGTCCGACTCGGCTGAGCCAAGATTTCTTCTGAGCCTGCCTGTACCTCACCGCTGTTGTTTGCATTCCGACTTAACAATCAATTACAGGGTGTCACTGCTTCCGCAGTCCTGGCCAGTGTGCCTACGCCCAGGGGACAAACCAGCAGTGCCGCGAGCGTGATCAAAATCTCGTTTGGACTCGTGATTTAGAATCCGCCACCGAAACTGCCTCCAAAACCTACGGTAAGGCCGGCGCCGACAATGCTCGACTTCGCCGTGTTGCGGCCCCCAACTACCTGCCCGAAAAACGTGTGGGCGCTCACACTGCCGAACAGATCGGCAAACAACTGGCCGCCCAAGATCTGGCTGTCCTCCTGCAACCCCGGAAACCGGCTAGGTGAGAAGCCATCTCCACCAATGTCCAGCCCCGATGTCGCATTAACGATTCGGTAGTTTGCGCCAACCCTCAGTCGGTTGCCAATGGGTACAAAAAGCCACAAGTTGACAAACATGTCCGAAGGAATGTCGACCTCCTCGCCCTCGGTGGCACCGACTGCGTCAGAATTTACGGTCGTGGATCCTCGGTTGCGGTAGCCAACTTCTGCCGACACTCCGCCCACATTCCAGAACTTACCGAGAATGAGCGACCCCTCGAATCCACCGCCTCCATCTCCCAGCGAGTTGATGTAGCCTGTGTCGTAACCGCCAGCGATAGTCACGCCAAGACGCACCGCGGCGCTGGGCGTATTGCTCACTAACTCATCCATAAACCGCCAAGTTACGGCGATGTTGGTGTCGTATAGCCCGCTGTAACTCTCCTGGCCACCGGACGGGCCGACCGCACCCTTCACGAAACTCCTCGCCCAAGCCGTCTGCAGGTCCACGGCGATCGCGTCATTAAGGGCATAGTTGGCATGGATCCACACAGTATTCTGCGCTAGATTTGCCCCCGTAGCCTCCAGTGGTCCTTTAACGGATTCAGTGCCCCGGAAAAACTCTTTGGCATTCTGCTTATAGTACGAAACGCTGACACTACCCGTGCGGGGCTCGGCGATCCATGGCGTGCCCTGGGCTAAAACCGATTGTGCCGGATACCATGCCGCTACACCCAAAAAGACAGGCAAAAGCAACCTGCCGAGAGGGTACACTACTCCCCTGCCTTTATCCTTCTTCATCAATAACATCCTTTTGAATGCCGCGGATGGGGACCTGCAGCTTGTAGCGGCGGGTTAGAAAATAGTGCACGACCTCCATGCGTATGCCGCAATCTTCGGTATTCGGGCCGCACAATGTTTTAACCACGTCGTCGTCCGGAGATCCGGTCTCTTCGTCCGCGAACACCGCCTCTAGACTGGCAGCCAGACCCATCGCCCGATCTCGGTCCAACTCGGACTTCTGCAGGGGACATCCCTTGCAGGCCAGCACCTTGAAGGTCAATGACTTGCCCTGTGCATAGGCCTTACGCGGGCTGATCTGGCCCGGCCCCGTACCGATTGAGCCTGATGGCGAGACTGCCGCAGGTGTGAATCCGAAGAGGACGGCAACAAGTGTGAGCTTGCAGACAGATCGAATCATAACGTTACTCCTTTGCTGGATGTAGACGTGCCAATATACCACGCCGCGCAAAAATACAACAAAGGGAATTATATAGGATAGTGAACCCATTTAGTGGTAGACCCATTTAGCTGGACAAATCATGCACGCAGAATCGTGGAACAGGAAATCGTTCCAGGCTGATACAGCGGAAGGGTATCACGCTATTGCAGCTTGCGCAGAAGTTTCCAGACGAGGCTGCGGCGCGCAAGTGGTTTGAGGGCCTCGCCTGGCCGGACGGTAAGTGCAAGTGCCCACGATGCGAAGGCGCCAACACGTTCGCAGGCACACACAAGACGATGCCTTACCGTTGTCGCGATTGCAAGCGGTTTTTGGGTGTGCGGACGGGCATGACGTTCGCGGCGTCCAACCTTTAGGTTCAGGCTATGCCCGACCAGGCGCCTGCTGCACTGCTGCTGATAATACAGGTGCAGCAAGTCTCGATTTTTTGCATGGAGATTCGTTATTGGGGCCTGTTGCTCTTGATCGGTGAAAAAGAGCAACGAAAGCCCTTGGACTAAGCAAAGCTCCAGCGTCATACACATAGTCTTGATTCAGGCGTCGGCTACCAATCCAATGGGCAAGAGTCGGTCTCAAACGTGCGTACCATCGACGAGAATCGGAGCGTACCCTCCTTAGGAAAGGGCGCGCACCATCACAAAATACGTGCGTACTTTCGAAAGATATGACTGCGTACTTTCCGCAGGAATACACACACAGTGCTCAAACAAAACCAAACCGGGGAATCCATGCGGAAATGTCTGCCAGAATGGCAGTCGCCCACTATCAACTAGGCGGTCGTCCAAGATCAAATCGTCCACTCAATACGTTATATGCACACTAGGCATGGATAATATCGTGCACTACTTCTCGCTTTTAGGTCGGTAATGTCGGGCTGGCTGCGAAAGCCGCGAGTCCTGCCGGGACTGGTGCGGTTTCTCACTCCGGTTGACGCGGCAGGCTTGGGATGCTTGCTGGCCTACGGTCTGCTCTCTTGGACCACCCGGAGCTCGGGTGATCCTTCGCTTCATCTGTTTCTCGGCCTCGCCGTCTGCGTCGCCGTGATTACATTTGGTCTGTACGCCTATTACCGTCGCCACCCTGACCAAAAGCTGCCCGTGGCTCGGCTCATCGGATGGGCTGTCGCGTTCCGCATCTGCGGGTTGTTTGGCGGCCCCTTCTACGAGGACGATTACTATAGATACCTGTGGGATGCGTTTCGTTTCATCCAGGACGGCACCCCCTACGGCCTGTCTCCGGAGGCCTTTTTCCACGACCTGGAAGTGCCAAATCAGTTCCAACGAATCCTGGATGGTATCAACTACCCCGAATTGCCGACGATCTACGGGCCGGTGACGCAACTCGTCTTCCTGGCGGGGTACGGACTTAGTCCTGGCAGTATCACCGCGTTGCAGGCGCTGATGCTGCTTTTCGACCTGATGACCATTGGCCTGCTGCTTCGACTGGCGCCGGCACCGGCAGTGCTACTGTACGCCTGGAATCCACTGGTGGTCAAGGAGATCGCCTTTACCGCCCACCCTGATGTTATTGCTGTCTTCCTTGTGCTCGCCGCGGTGGTGCTGACCCGAAAGGACAGATTTCAAGGCGCTGCTGTATTCTTGGCTCTGGCGGTGGGCGCCAAAACTCTCGCACTGCCCGTTGTACCGTTTGTCCTGGTGCGCGCGCGTATGCGCGACTGGGGACTCTTTGTGGCGGTACTGGCGCTGATCTATATGCCGTTCGTTTTGCAGGGTAGTACAGACTTGCAGACGCTCCTCGTGTTTGCGCGCGAATGGGAGTTCAATGCCGCCTTCTTCGGTCTTCTAAAGCCCTGGCTGCCCAATCCCGTGGCCCGGACGCTGTGCGGTCTTCTGCTCACAATAGCGGTAGCTGGCTACTACCTGGCATTCAGGCGAATGGCTTCCGGGACGATTGTCCGGGGCGACTGGATCTATGGCGGGGTGTTAGCACTTTGGCCGGTCGTAAATCCCTGGTACCTGCTCTGGCTTCTTCCGTTCGCGGCGATCCGTCCAAGCGCTTGGGCGTGGACGGCGTCTGTTGCGGTGCTGTTATCGTATGTCACAGGGCTGAATCTGAACAACATGGACATGCATCCTTTCGGACACCCCTCCTGGGTGCGCCCCTTGGAATATGGTCTGATCCTCCTGGCGTTGGCCTATGACATTTTCACACGGACCCGCAGGTCCGGTCGCGTGTCAGCACGGGCTAGCGTGCACTCCAGTGTGCCTTGACCAGCGTAGGAGTACAGCAGGCGGCTGGGTTTGTACGGAATTCGGATTCTCCGATGCGTGCATATTCCGACGTAAATCGCCCAACCATTCCGAGCTAAATCGTCCACTCGTCTCGTTAACCGAATCCAGCCGTGCCATGACACCAAAGATGGTCGACTTCACAAAATCAAAGTGGTCGAATTCACTGGAATATGCAGCGTGCCTCGCTGCTAGATTTACAGGAAAAACCAGCCAGCGCTCGCCAGTACTAACGCTGGAGGCCGACGTTTAGGGCTAGTCTGTAATTTTTATCGCGGGTTTGAATTTCATGATTTCGGCAGCAGGGAGCTATCGGATTCGTGATTGGGTGGTCAAGATTCCGGCTATGGTCCCGTTGGGTGCGGCATCGGCGGTGGTGAGCATCGTTCTGGAGACGCGTACAGATCGACTTCCCTGTCTATCAGCACCGCGAGAGCGTGCGTATCCCATCACCACGTGGTGGTTTCTATTCTGTGAGGTACCGCGGCGTTTTTGGCCTCAAATCAGGTGTGCGAGAGGCCCTGCATGTGGGAGGGGGGCACCCAAGGGCAGACACAATGGGCGCGTGCTCAAACGTGCGCACGTTGGCAAGTACGCGGTGCACACAGGCCTGCTAGGCGCCGACCTGACAGCGCAGCCAGCATGAACGTAAACGCTATCCACACCGAGACAGCCTGGCCCCGCTACTTCTCGCCACCTAGGAGGCAAGCATTTCTTGTAGTTGCCCCAATCGTGTCCAGCGATGGGGGTACACTTCGTCAGGCGTATGCTCACGTTCCGTAGGCTGAAGCAGCTCCAGCTGATCGCGATACATTGAATCAATAGTGATTGCCAAAACCAAAGGTGAGCCCGGAGTTCCTGGGGTGGCACAGGTTGGATACACGGGCGGTAGTCATCTTCGCCAGCAAGATTCGCCGCAGCCAGCTTGTTTGCAGCCTAAGCGCCAGGTGCGCGTCTAGGCGTACGATTCCTAAGCGTCTTCCGCACTTGGTGCACGGTCAGATAGGCACCCAAGGCTATAAAGACATAGTAGCCGAGCAGACGCCAGAGCAGGAGCGTGGGTGCCAGAAGCGAGGCCGGAATGAGTGGGCCCAATAACAGAGCGTAGAGGCCTTCAATGCCACCCGCGCCACCCGGGGTGGGCATGACGAGCGCGCCAAGCATCATCGCGACCGTCCTCAGCAGTGCAAGCAGCTGGTCAATATCGGTGTAGAAGCCATACAGAATCACTGCCACCAGCGCATAGCGGCTTAGCCATGTCAGTACTGTCAGCAGGAAACCTTTAGCATAGAAGATCGGCTGTTGTGTGCGCAGGATCAGCGCGCGCTTGCGAAGCGTTGACATTATCGCCTTAACGGCTTTGTGGAAACGGTTAAGCAGCGGAAGCCGAAATATGCGATCGACAAGCCTGGTCAGCAGCGTTGGCCGTACGAAGGTTGCGTATCCGAAGAGCGTGACCCAGGCTAGAAACAGCGTGAAATAGGTCGCAAAGGTCACGTCACCTACTGTGCCCAGTGAGGCAGGGATGATATCGATGTAGAGGCTGCCTACCAGGATTATCACGATGGCGACTGCAAACCAGATCTGATCCATCAGCATCGCAAAGAGCATGATGGCTGTGGCATCACCGAAAGGGATGTTGCTGTCACGCGAGATGTAGGCCGGTGCCACGGGTCCTCCGCCAATGGTCGACGGCGTGATGTTGGAAAAGAAATCCCATGCCAACTGTGCGCGGAATGCCCCCATCCATTGCAGGCGGCCCTGGGCGATGTATCGAAGACGCCATGTCCCGAAAAAGACGCGCATGGCCACGGTGCCAACTGCAAGAAAGGGCATCCACCACCGCATGCGCGCGATCTGGTCCAGCGTCTCAGGCTCAATCGTCAGTGCGGCAATGATGCCCAACACCACCAAGCTGAGCCCGATAGAAGTGACTATGCCAACGGTGGGTACCTGCCAGTCAATCCGCCGCTTGGGGCCGTTGCCAGGGGGGTCAGGTGAAAGCGTAGCCATGAACCAATACGATAGGCGCAAGTCTATCGTTTAGGATACGACTTGCCGTAATTCCGAGCGTGTGGGCGGGCGTGTTACGCTAGAACCACGCCGCTCGTGTAATGGTATCATGCCCCCCGCTCGTGCGCCGCGCAGGCTATGATAGATGTACGCAGGGCCGACCTGCACACGCATACCCACTATTCCGATGGATGCCTGTCTCCGAGAGCTCTTGTAGCAAAGGCGCATGCGTGTGGTCTATGGGCGGTCGCGATTACGGACCACGACTGTGTTGATGGTCTTGCTGAGGGAAGGCATGCAGGGACCCTATACGGAATTGAAGTCGTCGCTGGGGTAGAGCTCAGCGTGACCGTCGGGCAGGAGCGGATACATCTACTCGGTTACTTTTTTGATCCGGAAAACCAGGTACTGCTGGACCATCTGGCGTCGTTCAAGGTGATCCGCCATGAGCGCATTCTAGGTATACGGAAGCGCCTGGGACTTCTTGGCATGCCAGTGGAGATGGACATGAATGCTTCGCAAACACTGGCACGGCCGCATGTGGCAGATGCCATGGTGGCAGCAGGCTACGTCACTTCCGTCCGAGAAGCCTTTGATCTGTACCTAGGCGACGGCATGCCTGCGTACGTTGCCAAGCCGCCCTTTCCCGCATCAGAGGCGCTGGCCCTGTTGCATGCGGCCGGCGGCATTGGGGTCCTCGCCCACCCTGGCCATTTTATGGCGTCGGAAACTATCAACGCCCTCGTGACTGCGGGGCTTGACGGCTTGGAAGCCATACACCCGGCCCACGACGAGATGCTTACCGCGTATTACCGCCAACTTGCACGCGACATGGGAATGGTAGTAACGGGCGGCTCGGACTTTCACAAGCCGGCTCCCGATGAAGCGATTGGCCGCGTGTCCGTGCCATACGGATGGGTTAGTGCGGCCCGCGAACGGGCCGGCCGTCACAAGGTCGCAGAAGCTTAGATGACAACGTACACGAAAGGAGACCTGGATGTCAGTGCGGCGCGCTTTGCAGTCGTGGTAAGCCGCTTCAATAAGCCGGTCACAGAGGGCCTGCTCACAGGCGCGGTGGAGGCCCTGCAGGGGCACGGTGCGAAGAACGTCGATATCTATTGGTGTCCCGGGGCCTTCGAAATCCCCCTGGTAGCCAAGAGGTTGGCCGCGCGCGGCGGTCTTGATGCGATCATTTGCCTCGGCGCAGTCATTAAGGGCCAGACGTATCACTTTGAGGTCATTAGTGACTCAGTGGTACGCGCGATTCAGCAGGTGGTGCTGGATACCGGTGTCCCGGTAGCGCTGGGCATTCTGACGCCGCTTACGGCAAGCCAGGCGCTTGAACGCGCGGATCCGGAAGGTGCCAACAAAGGAGCAGAAGCTGCGTTGGCCGCCATGGAGATGGTTCACCTGATGCAGCAAATTGGAAAGTGATCATGCGACATATTCATCTTGCAACCTGCATGTTGATCGTGAGTCTTTGCTGCGCAGGCCAAGCCGGCGGCCAGTGGACTGCGCATACATCTTTGCGGGATGTAAATGCGCTTTCGCCAGCGCCGGGTGCCATGTGGGCAGGGTCTTCCGGAGGCGTCTTTCGGTATGACGCGGACACCGGAGAAATCGGTCTTTACACGGCCGCCGAAGGGCTGCACGATGTACAGTCCCATGCCATAGTCTACGACGCGCGGCGAGATGTCGTATGGACCGGGTATGTGGATGGCGTAATTGACCGGTTGGATGTCGCTAGTGGGACGGTGAATACCTTTTTTGACATTCAGCGCAGCGATCGATTTCCGTCTAGAGGAATCAACAGGCTGTACGTCTACGGAGACACGCTGCTGGTGGCTACGGCCTTCGGGCTGGTGGTTTTTGACCCCGTGCTGGGGGAGGTGCGCGATACCTACAGCAAGCTCGGCACGCTAACGTCTCCTGTTGCGGTCCGAGATATCGCGATCGCAGCGGTTCCACAAGGCGGGATGGGTCTTTGGCTCGCCACTGACCAGGGAGTCGCTTATGCCTCACTGGATGCCCCGAATCTGCAAGACCCAGCCGCGTGGGCCGTGGAGCGCGACGTGAGACCATCGAGTGATCTGCATGCGATTTCGGAGTTTGGAGGTGCTTTCTATGTGGGAACGCCGTACGGGCTCGGCAAAAGAGACGCTGATGGGCGCTATACTGACACCAAACTGACCACGCGGGCCGTGCCTGACATGGCCGTGCTTCCGGACCGGCTTCTTGTCCTTACGACCTTCAACGTTTTGGCCGTGTTTGCGTCCGGCGGTTCCATCGTGCAAGCCGACGGATTTGTAAACGCTCGGAGCGTGGCTGTCGCCGCCGACGGGCACATGTGGGTAGGCGATGCAGAGACCGGTCTCAACCACTTCGATCGTCCCTCCGGGAATGACCGGCCGGCACTCATCACCGGGGAAATCTATCCCGCCGGGCCCTACGACAGCCCGTTCGGGGATCTGGTGTTGGATGCAGACGGCAGCCTTTGGGCTGCAGCAGTAGAAGGGTTACCACGCTCTGGATTCTACAAACTCGACCGCGATGGTGCTTGGATCAGTTACACGCAGCGGTTCTTCACGGAGCTAGATGGGCTCAGCAACTTCTGGCGGGTGCACGCTGACGGGCAGGGCAATGCGTGGGCGGGTTCACGTGGCGGCGGCTTGGCTCAGGTAGATGCGAGTGAGACGATTTCAGCGTATGACCACACCAATTCGACGCTCGAGCCGGCTAAGGACGAGCCCACATTCGTCATCGTGTCCGGGATGGCCACCGACAAGGATGGCTTGCTGTGGGTGACCAATACCGCGTCACCTGTGCCGCTGCACGTTCGTACGCCCGATGGAGCATGGACGAGCTTGCCACCATTGTCATGCAGTCGGCTGGGGACGACCACAACACTGGGGTCTATCATAATAGATTCCTCGGGACTTAAGTGGATTGTCGTACAGGACCAAAACGACCTTAGGCTAACCACCGGAATTCTCGTACTCAACACGGGCAGTACTCCTACGGACCCTTCCGACGATGAGTGCCAGTATTTTGGGGGAAGGGGCAGCGCGGGTCGAGGTCTTCCCAGCAAGCAAATCAATTCGGTCACGGAGGATGGAGATGGCCGGATATGGGTCGGTACCGATGAAGGCTTAGCGTATTTCGTTTCCAGTTCGCTTGCCGCAACGGATGCATCAGTTCAGGCTACGTGGCCGGTTTGGTCGGACAGGTCCCTGGGCACGTTCATGTTGCATGGACTGAGTGTTAATGACATAGTCCAGGATCCCTCCGGGCGCCTGTGGGTCGGTACCAATGAGGGAGCGTACCTGGTCGACGACCAGGGCGGGTTTGTCATGGTGGGGCACTTTTCTGCGCGAAATTCGCCGCTGTTTTCTGACAATGTCAATTCGATTGCAGTGGATGGTAGCAGCGGATTGGTCTTCATAGCAACCGACAAGGGGCTGATCAGCTACCAGAGTAATGCGATCAATCCCGCTCCTGCGGCGCACGTGCTCTTCATATACCCCAACCCGGTGGAAGTATCGGGCGACCAGGCTACCGAGGTCTATATTGAAGGGCTCGTCGAGGCAACGGACATCAAGATCCTTGCTGTGCATGGCGAGATGGTGGCGGAGTTTGCTGCCCGCGGCGGGAAGGCCGTATGGGACGGCCGTGACCGAAACGGGCAGCTTGTGCCCTCCGGGATATATCTGGTTGTGGCGGTAGGCCGCAACGGGGAAGGGGCAGCCTACGGCAAAGTAGCCGTGATTCGCTAAAGTTTAGCATTGGAGTCTAGGCAAACTTGTGTGGTCGTGGGTAACTTCCAGATTGCAGAACGATTCATGGTGACCGTAGCTCAGGCGGTTAGAGCGCCAGGTTGTGGCCCTGGAGGTCGGGGGTTCAAGTCCCCTCGGTCACCCATGCCGCGTTCGTCTAGGGGTCTAGGACGCCGGCCTTTCACGCCGGTAACACGGGTTCAAATCCCGTACGCGGTACGAATTGTGTTGCCTGCGTATCCGCTTCTAGATGGAATCTCCGGTCATCTCTCCCTAGATGTCTACCCGCGGAGCGACTGCTGGGCGGTACACGAAGCTCGGGTGCAGCGTTGGCCTATGTCCTTTGCCGGATTGATTTCCCTCTTGCTCCCGCTGCTCTAGCTGCCTTACGACGGGAGCACTTGGCCTGCGAAGCAAGGGTCTGGCCGTCCGCTGTTCCAACGGCGGACTGGGCCGAGAATAGCGGTATGCGGCGAGAGTTTCCCGTGCGATTGTGTGAGGGCTTGAGGTGAATCCTCGGGCTACTCGGCGACGGAGACCGTGGACCGATGTGCGACCCGCCAGAGCGCTATATGGGCGAGACCTCTGGTCTGTGTGCCGAGAACTCTCACCGCCCGTCAATTCCAGCCAGTACGCCGGTACCACGGGTCACCTACGCGGCCCTCTGCAACGCGTGGTATCCGCTTCTAAGGACTATCAGCATGATCAGTGGAATTGCCGCGCTTGGCACGCCTTGGGGAAGAAGTGGCACGGCAAGCACAAACACTGCTGCCATCGCTGCAGCAGCCAGATGGTAAACCCGCTGCCACTTTGCCCCTGTTCGCCACCAGGCTGTGGCCACATGCGTCGGCCACAGCCAAGCTGCATGCAGGTTGGGCTGCGTGACATTGTGTAGCGACACCAGCCACAGAAATGCGATAAGGAAGCCGGCTGCGCCAAGCGTGGTGTAGCACGCGCGGTCAAAATAGCGTATCGCGCGTGCCTTGCCCTGGACCGTGATCCAGATGCCCAGGCCCAGTGCCAGCCAGGTGACCACCGTAGCCCACGGGTCGGACCCGCCGGCGCTATTTGGAGCCAGGTAAACGGTGTCCGTTCGGGCAACGAGCGTACCGGAGTCCGTATGCGTGGAAGCTGCAACGTCCATCAGCTCCAGCGGCAGAAAAGTGCGGTCCGCAGCTGCCTTGTCTGCTGGCAGTCCCATGCCGAGGTTGATGCCTAGGCTCAGCAAGGACTTGCTTGCCGGATACGGATGCAGAAGTTCGCGGTATGTGTGCTCGGATGCCGAAGAGGACGGCAGCGCCATCCCCAGGATCTCAACAAAAAGGTCACGTATGCGAGTAGAGCAATTGTCAAAGAGGAAGTCGTAGCGGTACGTGCGATTCTCGGGAAGCGCGTTGCGCTCAAGGAACTGAAATAGCGTGTTCTTCTGCTCGCTACTAAGCCGCAAATGCTGCTCAATTATGCTGCGTCCCTGGACGTTTTGCGCCTGATCTGCAAGTGCCGGATAGTGCTGACGGGAAAGGCTGTAGTCGAGCTTGCCATATGCGAAGCGCACGGCAAAGACCAGCGGATTGCCAAAGTTGAATGTTCCGTAGTTGTAGGCGATGTCGTACCCCCGTATCGGGTCATGGACACGCAGCGCACTATGGCCCCAAAGCGAGTATACCGCCTCGCCCGGATAGATCGTGATGAGCGACATCTGGGCCTGCTCCGACAGCTGCGCCGGGGCGGAGTGCACCGCCAGCAGCGTTCCTGCCCACAACATCCATGTCCAACGAAACGACCGCATACGGAAGAGGTTACAGTGTGCCCGTCATGAAAAATGTGACCTTGAACCGGACGCAACGCGCCGAATTTACGTTAGAGCAGCTTCGCAAGGTCATTGAACGCCCGGCTACTGAGTTATCGTACGTGGACGAGTACCAGCTCATCGTGGCCGTGATCCTGTCAGCCCAGTGTACGGACGCACGCGTAAACCTGGTAACGCCGTCCCTGTATGCTGCATTCCCGTCGTTTGCGACACTGGCCAAGGCCGATCCAACGGATGTCTTGCCGTATATACGCAGTATCTCTTACCCGAACAACAAGTCGAAGAGTCTTGTTCGGATGGCGCGAATGGTTGTGCAGGAGTATGATGGCCAGCTGCCTCAGACACAATCGAAGTTGCTGACCCTTCCGGGTGTGGGACGCAAAACGGCGCAGGTCGTCGCTTCGGTCGCCTTTGGCGATCCGGAGGCGCTACCGGTAGACACGCACGTATTCAGGGTGGCAAATCGCATAGGGCTGGTACCAAACGCGCCAACGCCGCTAAAAGTCGAGCGTGGACTCAAGGCCATCCTGCCGCTAGGCACATGGGGCGAGGCCCATCACCTTTTGATCCTCCACGGGCGATACACGTGCACGGCACGCAGTCCCAAGTGCACCTCCTGTGTGGTGGCACCGGCCTGCAAGTACTATGCTTCCGTCCAGGCGCTGCCGGCACCTATGAAAGGGCTCGACCCGAAGAGTGGCATGTATTACTGCAAGACGCGGCGACACTATTTCAGTGACGTCACCAGCCGAACTGACCGCTATGGCGTGTCGCAGGCCTCGTGTCCACGCTGCGGGTCCATGAACGTGTATCGATCCAAGACCGGTGTCACGACCAAGGTCGTGCGCGACTATAGGGTATGACTATCTTTTGCGCGCCACAAACAAGTATCGCATGAACCGAAACCAGCGTCATATCCTCATCATTTTGGACGGATACGGAATCGCTGAAGACCCAAGCGTGAGTGCCATTGATTGCGCGCACACGCCGTTTCTGGACCACCTCTTCAATACATATCCGCATGCAACGCTGCACGCCTCTGGCCGCCCGGTGGGGCTGCCCAAAGGCCTGATGGGCAACTCGGAGGTAGGTCATATGAATTTGGGCGCCGGGCGCACTGTGAATCAGGAGATCGCGCGCATTGATTTGGCGATAGAGAGCGGAGCCTTTGGTGACAAAAACGTTCTGCTACGCGTCGCGCGGCATGCAGTGAGCCACGGCAGCACGTTGCACCTTATGGGCCTGTTTTCCGATGGGGGCGTGCACAGTCACCTGGATCACCTGGTAGCCCTTTGTGAGCTGGCAAGGCGGCAGGGCGTGCCCGCGAATCGTGTTTGCGTGCATGCCTTTACGGATGGCCGCGACACGGACCCACATGGCGCTCTTGGCTATGCGCAGGTCTTCCAGAAGCGGGCAGGGCACGCTGCGCGCATCGTGAGCGTGATCGGTCGCTACTACGCCATGGATCGTGACCGGCGCTGGGAGCGCACGCGCAAGGCCTTTGACCTTCTGGCTTCAGGCACGGGAAGCGCATTCAGTAGCCCCACGGCCGCAATGCACAACAGCTACGACCGAGGCGTCACGGACGAGTTTATTGAACCCTGCCTGATCAGCTACGGGGACGGCATCCCCGGGCGCGTTGTTAGTAACGACGCTGTGCTCTTTTTTAACTTCCGCGCAGATCGAGCGCGGCAGCTTGTTAGTGCCTTTACGCTGGAGACACCCACTCAGGCCTCGCGCCCGAAAAATCTGCTGTTTGCCACGATGACGCCCTATGACCACACGTTCGCGCTACCTGTAGTTTTCAGGAAGGTGGACTTGACGCAGACGCTAGGCGAAGTGCTGTCCGCGCAGGGAGCTCGCCAACTGCGCGCAGCCGAGACTGAGAAGTACCCGCATGTAACGTACTTCTTCAATGGCGGGCGCGAAGCGCCATTCGTTGGCGAGGACCGACTCCTGATCCCTTCGCCCAAGGTTCCTACGTATGATGTGCAGCCGGAGATGAGTGCGCCTGAGCTCGCACGCCGCTGTGCAGAAGCGCTCGCGTCAGAGAAGTACCATTTCGTGTGCCTGAATTTTGCCAACCCGGACATGGTTGGGCATACCGGTGTGTTTGAAGCAGCCGTCAGGGCGGTGGAGGCTGCCGACACTGGCACGCGCACGGTTGTGGAGGCAGCACGTGCGCACGGTTACAGCATCACCATCCTGGCCGACCATGGCAATGCCGACAAAATGCGGAACCCAGATGGGAGCCCCCATACCGCGCATACTACCGCCCTGGTACCGCACCTCATCATAAAGGATGACTTCGAAGGCCCCATCAAAGACGGGAAGCTGGGCGATGTTGCCCCCACTATCCTTGCGCTCCTGGGAGAGGCCGCGCCGCCAGAGATGACGGGCAACGTCCTCGTGTAGTCAGGCTACTGGATGGTGACATCCAGCAGCATGCGGGCCTGCGGCACGCCCTGCATGCGGACGACTTCTTCAATGAGCTCCTGGTGCGTCCGGAGTCTGGCGCTCCCAAGCGGCCCAGGGGATATGCCGAGGACACGTGCAGCGCGAACCATGAATGCATCTTCAAGCTCCTCAAAAAGACTCTTGGGCCTTGGGAGGCGCATGATGCTGTAGGTGCCTTCCTCCAGTCCCGCTTTGTCGGCGGCGATCCCGATGGCCACATCCATTCCGCCCAATAGGTCCACGAGCCCTATCTCCAGCGCGTCCGCGCCGCTCCAGACGCGCCCTTGGGCGATGTCATGGACCGCGTCCACATCGAGTCCGCGACTGTCAGCGACAAGCTCGAGGAAGTCCGCGTACGTCGAGTCAATGACGCTCCCGAGCATAGCCTCCTCCACAGGGCGAAGGGGACGCAGTCCGGAGAACATGTCGGCATAGTCGCTGGTGGCCACATGGTCAAATGATACGCCGAGTTTGGAGTCCAGCATTTCGCCAATGCTAAAGTGCATCCCGTAGACACCAATTGAGCCGGTGATCGTGACAGGGTCGGCCACAATCGTGTCGCCGGCCGTAGCGATCCAGTACCCGCCGCTGGCCGCGAGGTCACCCATGGAGACAATCACAGGCTTTACTTGCGCGGTCTGGTCGATGGCCTGCCACATCGCGTCGGAGGCTACGGCGGAGCCGCCCGGTGAATTGATCCTGAGCACGACGGCCTTCACATGGTCGTCTTCCCGGACTTTTTCCATGGCGCGGTTAAAGGTGGCCGATCCAAGTGTGCCACCGCCGTAGCTGCTCCTTCCGCTCATGATGGTCCCGACTGCATAGACGATTCCTATGGCTCCTTCGTTGCTGCTGCGAGGACCGGCGGCAGGAGCGTCCACATACGAGCGAAGGCGGACAGTACGCAGGTCGCCTCCGTCCGTGGAGTCAATGCGTGCCTTGATCTCCTCTTCTACAGCTTCGTCAAACAGGAGACCGTCAAGGAGTCCGGCATGCTTTGCACCCTCTACAGTGATGAAGGCGTCTTCGCGCATGAGGGCCTCCACGTAGGCCGCGGTAGTATCCCGGCTTTCTGCGATTGCAGTGGTAAGCACGTCGCTATGGGTATCAAGGAGGGCCCCAAGCTGCAGTCGGCTCTCCTCGGACATATCGGTTCGGGTAAAGGGCTCCACGGCCGACTTGAATGAGCCGGCGCGCACGATCGTGGGTTCAATGCCGAGCTTGTCCATGAGCCCTTTATAATAAAAGGTTTGGGCGTACAGGCCATTGAATTCAAAGAATGAGCCGGGCGCGGCGTAGACTTCGTCTGCTACTGAGGCCAGGAAATAGTCCCGTTCGGTCATGAACGACTCGCCACTAGAGGCGATCACTGGCTTGCCGCTTTCCTTGAACGCGAGCAGCGCCTGCCGAACTTCCTGGAGCGTGCTCCATGGCGCGAACATGCCGCCCGTCCGCAGCCAGACGGCTTCAATGCGATCATCGTCCGCAGCCTTCTTGAGCCCTGACGTAAAGCCGGCGAGGTCGTACCTCGAGCTTAAGTCAAAGAGTTCCTCGAAAGGATCATTCGACGCAAGCTCAGGGATCGTGCCCGACAAATGGATTTCCAACACGGTCCCGGTGCGCACTTTTGTGGTGGACGAAGAGCCTGTGGTGGCCACCAGAGCGGCCATGAACATAAACCCGATAAACATGACGAGAACTAGCGCAACAAGGGTTCCCAGGGTGCTCGCTGCCAGCGTTGAAAAGAAGCGCAAGGTATTTTCCGCGTTGGTGACTGAGGACGGCGTAGGCCACATACAAGATACGGTATGGGTTGTGACGTGTTGCGTACACCCGGGAAGGCGCGTGAAACAGGAAATGCCCCAAAAAGTATTGCACAGAATGGCAGACTTGGATTGCTGTAAGCCAATTCCAGCAGCCACGACTGCGGTGGCAAGACTCTTGTAGTAGACTGACAAATAATGGCTGCTGCTGCGTCATATGGGATTACCCGCCCGCTTGAGGCCCGGGAGCAGATGATTCTGCGTCTGGTGGTGCGCAGCTTCATCGACACCGCGGGGCCGGTCGGGTCGCGTACGCTGACCCGGCGCCATCCACTGGGGCTGAGCCCGGCCTCAGTGCGAAACACGATGGGCGACCTGGAGGAGCTTGGATACCTGCGTCACCCTTACACCTCAGCCGGACGCATGCCAACTGAGCTGGGATACCGCGTCTTTGTGAATGACCTGATGGATTTGCCGGACTTGCCGGTGGTAGAGAAGCGACTGCTTAAGGCCAAGCTAGACCGGTTGATGGGCGATGCCGATGAGTTGCTTCGGGAGAGCTCCAGAATCCTAAGCCGGATGTCAAGCCTACTGGGCGTCGTGCTGAGCCCCCGGATCTCGACCGGGATTCTAGAGCGGCTGGATGTGGTGCCCCTGGCGTCGCCTCGCGTAATGATCGTTATCAGCGTGCGCAGCCGTCTGGTACAGACCATCGTATATGAAACGCGAGTGAACATCAAGCGGCACGACCTGGACCGAGTCGTTGCGCTCTTGAATGAGCGTCTGGCGGGGCTGCGTCTGGACGAGATTCGGCGCACCTACGCCGACCGGACACGGGACCTGGACGACAAGACTGGCATGGTTCAACTGATTCTCAACGAAAGGGCTACGCTGTTCAGTGATCCCATCCAGGGCCGCGTAAGCCACGGCGGGACGGGGCAGCTTTTGCAACAGCCGGAATTCAAGAATACTGAGGCCGTGCGGCGCCTCATACAGATGATTGAAGACGAGGGCTTTGTCGTGCAACTCTTTGAAGGCCAGGGCCAGGCGACGAAGTTGGGCCAAGCGGCTGTCAGCATCGGCAGCGAGATCAATGAGACTACCGCCAGCGCATACTCTATTGTCACGGCCCGGTATCGGCTCGGTGAAACCGTGGGCACTGTGGGCGTCCTGGGCCCGATGCGCATGAATTATGAGCGCGCCATCGCTCTGGTGGAGCATATGGCTTCGTTACTGAACCGGCCTGCGATTCAGCAACCGGACTAGCACGGGTATGAAGAAGATGACGGACTACGTAGCGGAACAAATCAATAGCGTGGAAGAGCGGATTGACATGGAATCCGGTTCGGCAGAGGCTGCCGCGAATGGAGACGCTCAGGCCGCTGCCAACTCCAAGAACGACGCCCTAGGTGGCGCCAGCCAGCCGCTGCCGTCGGGTGGACCGCCTTGTGATGGCGCCGTTGCGGCGGGAACCGAGGAACAGGACGTGCCAAAGGGCCCTGATCCGATGTCAGCACTACGCAATGCGGCCAGCGGTGAGGTTCGCGAAACAGAGCACGGTGAAGGATATGCAGCATGGGCCGATCCCGATGCCGTAGCCCCTGCGCATGAGGCAGAGGTGGATGCGACTCTGGAATTGTACGCGGAGCCCAGTGACGAGGAGCTCAGAGAAGAAGCGGAACGTCTTGCTGCCGTGGTGGCCGAGTGCGCGGAGATCAAGGGGCAAAGGGCGAGGCTTCAGAGCGACTTTGACAAGTTTAGAGTCCGTACAGAGGAGCAGCGTGCCACGTGGGCGCCACGCGCCAAGCGGAAGGTACTTGAGGCGTCGCTGACCATTTACGATGACCTGCATCGCTGGCTGGAGGCTGCCCCGATGCCCGGCGATGAGGGACTCTCGGCACAGGCCTATCAGGCGCTAAGGCATGGCGCAGAATTGGTACGTGACAGCCTTGCTGACATGGTTGGGCGTTTTTCTGCGTCGCTGCCGGAATCTCTGCCACAGACAGACACCACGGAAGGCGCGATTCAGTACACCGAGCCCACCCCGGATTTGGCGGCTTCGTACCAGCCGGAAGCGGAACTGGAACAGGAGCGTATAAGTCTCCGTCGCACCGTTTCAGACTACAAAGCGTACACCAAGCGCGCGAAGGCTGAACGAGAAGAAAGAGAGCAGCAGGCGAGGGCTTCGGTCTCGCAGGCGTTACAGGCGGTCCTGGACGGGTTTCGCTCGTCACTGGACCGCATCAGCGGCAGCGATGCAACGGAGGCACCTGACGAAGCGTATGCTCAATTGGAAGGCGCCATGGTGCAGGTGTCTGACGCCTTTCGGAGCACGCTGGAGCGGTTCGATGTAACCCTGATGGAGGTTCTGGACCGGCCATTTGAAGTTGAGCGGCACGAAGCGGTGGGGCAGGCCTCAGTGCCGGACAAGAAGCCGGGGACCGTGATCTACGAAGTACGGCGCGGTTATATGTTCAGTGACCAGGTGCTGCGCTATGCGCAAGTCATCGTCGCGGCATAAATGCATAGACTGTCATGAGAGACTACTACGAAATTCTGGACATTTCGCGCGACGCGTCCCCAGAGGACATCAAGAAGGCGTACCGCAAGAAGGCGCTGCACTTTCACCCGGATCGCAACCCTGACGACAAGAATGCGGAGGAAAAGTTCAAAGAGGCGGCTGAGGCCTATTCGGTGCTTGCGGATGACGAAAAGCGTGCCTTGTACGATCGCTTTGGGCATGACGGTGTGCGCGGTAACGGAAGTGCAGGCGGCCCGCAGTACAGAGATGTCAGCGACATCATGCGGGCGTTTGGCGATGTCTTTTCACATGCAGCGGGTGGCGGCAGCCCCTTTAGCGAATTCTTCGGGGGCGCCGGATCCCGGTCAAGTCAGCGCACGCAAGGACAGCGCGGCGAAGACTTGCGACTGCGGCTCAAGCTTACCCTGGCGGAAATCGCAGATGGCGTCGAGAAAAAGGTCAAAGTGCCCCGGTTTATCTCCTGCAAGGAGTGTCAGGGCACTGGAGCCAAAGGGGGCAAGGCGTCCCTAAAGAGGTGTGCTCCATGCCACGGCAGCGGAGAGCAGCGCCAGACACAGCAAACCATGTTAGGTCGGTTCGTCAGCGTGCAGCCGTGCAGGAACTGTCGTGGCGAAGGTCAAGTGATAGCAGAAAAATGCTCCGAATGCTGGGGCGAGGGACGTGTTGAGGCATCCAAGACGGTCAGCCTGAAGGTGCCCTCAGGCGTCCGGAGCGAACAGTACATCACCCTGCGAGGAGAAGGCAACGCCGGCAAGCGGGGCGGGCCGCCCGGCAATCTTCGCGTCGTAATAAAGGAGGTTCCTAGCGAGGAGTTCAGGCGTGAAGGTGATCACCTGTTCTATGAACTTTATATATCGTTTCCGGATGCAGCACTGGGCGCTGAGGTGGAAGTACCAACACTCAAGGGAAAGACCCGCATAAGTATCAAGCCCGGAACTCAGTCAGGAGAGATCATTTGCCTGCGCCGCAAGGGGATTTTGGGGCTGGACTCCTCTGTTCGAGGAGACCTTATGATCAACGTGAATGTCTGGACGCCAAAGGCGCTTTCGCGTGAGGAGCGCAAGGTTCTGGAAAAGCTGCGCGGTACATCTGCATTCACTCCCGACATCAAAATCAAAGGCAAGCGTCGGTCCTTTAAGGATCGGATGACGGAAATTTTCACTTAGGCCTCTCCATGATGAATGAGGCTGCAGTGGACTTCAGGGCAGTCATGCGGCGGGTGCCGTCGCCCGTTGCGATCGTGACCGCCGCTGGCGATCAGGAAAGGCGCGGAATCACGATAGGCTCCATTACCAGCGTTTCGTTGGTGCCGCCTCTGATCTCCTTTAGCGTCATGCATGTCTCGCGCATGCATGACGTGATAACGCGGGCCAGCCACTACGCGGTGCATATACTTGCCGAAGACCAGGTCGCACTATCGACCAGCTTTGCTGAGCCTGACCGCAGCGGCGCACAGCAGTTTGCGCACGTATCCCACACCCTGGATCCCAACGGTGTACCGATTTTAGGAGGCGCCGTAGCGATTTTGCACTGCACGGCGCACGCTGTGCATGAGGCAGGCGATCATTCGATTTTGATCGGACAGGTACGGCGTACTACAGACGGGCCGCGCAGCAGGCCTCTAGTCTATCATCAAGGCGCCTACCGGCGTCTTGGCCAGCATATCGCGGAGTGCGTGCAGCCGTTTCAGGGATAGTGTTCAGCAATTCTTCGCTACGCCTGTCGAATGCAAATGGCACAACCGCTTAAATTTGCTGGTCTATTCTGGTAGCAATTCCGATGGCTGGGTACCGATTTAAGGAGATTGAGCGAAAGTGGCAGGCGTTCTGGGAGGCGCACGGGACGTTTCTGACGCCGACCCAGGTCGACATGTCGCGGCCGAAGTACTACGTGCTGGACATGTTTCCATATCCAAGCGGGGCGGGTCTCCATGTCGGGCATCCAGAAGGGTATACGGCCACCGATATCGTTGCGCGCTACAAGCGAATGAAGGGCTTCAACGTGCTGCACGCGATCGGATGGGACGCCTTCGGGTTGCCGGCTGAGCAGTACGCGCTACGGACGGGTACGCACCCACGCGTCACGACCGAAACCAACATCGTGCGGTTTCGTGCGCAGCTGAAGTCGCTGGGATTTTCCTACGACTGGAGTCGCGAGGTGGACACCACGGATCCAGCGTACTACCGCTGGACCCAGTGGATCTTTCTCAAGCTGTTTGAAAGGGGCCTGGCCTATGAGGCGGAGGTGCCTGTGTGGTGGTGCGAGGCGCTGGGCACGACGCTCGCTAACGAAGAGGTCATTGACGGCAAGAGTGATATCGGGGGACACCCCTGCGAGCGCCGCAACCTGCGGCAGTGGATGCTGAAGATTACCAGCTATGCAGAGCGGCTCCTGGCCGGATTGGACGAGACCGACTGGCCCGCGAGCACCAAGGAGATGCAGCGCAACTGGATCGGGCGCAGCGAAGGGGCGGAAATAGACTTTCCCCTGTCAAACACTCCTGCGTCGATTCGCGTCTTTACGACCAGGCCTGACACGATCTTTGGCGCGACGTACATGGTATTGGCACCGGAGCACCCCTTGGTGGAAACGCTGACGACGGAAGCCCAGCACGCGGCAGTGATGGCGTATCGCGACCAGGCTGTACGCAAGAGCGAACTTGAGCGTACCGGGCAGCGAAAGGAGAAGAGCGGCGTCTTTACCGGGGGCTATGCTGTCAACCCGGCCACGGAGTCGCTCATCCCGGTCTGGGTGGCTGATTATGTGCTTGGCACCTACGGTACCGGAGCCATCATGGCAGTTCCCGGACAGGATGAACGGGACTGGGAGTTTGCAGAGGTGTTTGACCTGCCGATCATTCGTACCGTAGCGCCACCCGAAGGATTTACGGGCAATGCCTATACTGGCGACGGTCCGGCAATCAACAGTGGCTTTCTGAACGAGCTTCGGGTCGAGGAGGCCAAAGCGCGCATGCTAGACTGGCTGGAGGCCACTGGAGCGGGAAAGCGCCAAGTGAACTATAAGCTGCGCGACTGGCTGTTTTCCCGGCAGCGCTATTGGGGCGAGCCCATCCCGGTGATTTTCTCCAACGGTGCGGCCAGGGCGATTCCGCTGGACGATTTGCCCCTAACGCTGCCTGCGCTGGAAGAGTTTAAGCCGAGTGGGTCACTGGAAGGGCCGCTGGCTTTGGCGCGCGACTGGCTACGCACCACGGATCCCGATACCGGGCGCGTTGCGCGCCGCGAAACCAACACCATGCCGCAGTGGGCCGGGTCCTGCTGGTATTTCCTGCGCTTTATTGACCCACACAACACCGAAGCACTCGTGGATCCGGTGCTGGAGAGCTACTGGATGCCGGTAGACCTCTACGTAGGCGGCGCAGAGCATGCGGTGTTGCATCTCCTTTACGCAAGGTTCTGGCACATGGTGCTGTACGATGCGGGTGTCGTGTCGTCGCCCGAACCGTTTGCCAGGCTCGTTCACCAAGGCATGATCCTGGGTGAGCTTGAGTACACGGCATACAGGGGTATGCAGACGGGGGAGTTGGTGTCCGCCGTTGCGGTCGAAGGCGGCATGCATACCCAGTCCGGCAAGGCGGTAGAGGCGGTGCGCGTAGACGACGAAGTGGTTCAGAAGGCGGGAGAGCACTTCGTGCTGAAGGACGATGCGGGCATACGCCTAGATGTGCGGGCTCACAAGATGAGCAAGAGTCGGGGCAACGTCGTAAATCCCGACAACATCATCGAGCAGTATGGTGCCGACGCGTTCCGACTGTACGAGATGTTTATGGGCCCCTTGGAGCAGGTCAAGCCGTGGAGCACGCGGGGCGTCGCCGGCACGTTCCGGTTTCTGAGCCGCACATGGCGCCTTTTGTCCGGGGAGCGGGGTGCGGTCGTAGATACCGAGCCTACGCGCGCACAGTGGCGCACGTTGCACCAAACGCTGCAACGTGTCACGCGCGACATAGAAGCGTTGCGCATGAACACGGCCATCGCCGCGCTGATGGAGTTCGTCAACGCAGCCTACAAATGGGAGGCAGTTCCGCGACTGGTGGCCAAGCCATTTGTGCTGATGCTGAGTCCTTTCGCGCCGCACATTGCGGAAGCACTGTGGGAAGTGTTGGGCCACCGGAAGTCGCTGGCGTATGAGGTGTGGCCCGCGGTCAATGAATCCTATCTTACCGAAGACTCTATGGCGATTCCGGTTCAAGTGAACGGAAGGGTGCGGGCCACCATACACGTCCCGGCCGGGGCGCCCAAGCAGCTTGTGCTTGATCTCGCCCGCAAGGAGGGCAACGTCCTGCGCTTCTTGGACGGGCATACAGTGCGAAAGGAGATCTATGTGCCGGGGCGGATTGTCAACTTCGTTGCAACATGATGCCATGGGCAGTCCGCTGGACGTACTCGCAGTGGGGGCACATCCTGACGACGTGGAGCTGGCAGCAGGCGGCACGTTATGCCTGTTGGCGCGGCGGGGCTACTTGGTGGCGGCGCTCGACCTTACGGAGGGCGAACTCGGCTCACGTGGCACCGTAGCCTCACGGCGAATTGAGGCGCAGGCCGCCGCGGAATTGCTGGGGCTTGCGGCACGGGAGCAGCTTGGCTTGCCGGACGGCAACATCACGGCCGATGCCATCAGCCGCGAAAGACTCGTCCGCGTGCTTCGGCGCCTGAGGCCACACATCGTACTGACGCACCCGACCGATTGTCGCCACCCGGATCATGCAGACGCGGCGAAGCTGGTGCTAAAGGCTTGTTTCTACAGCGGGCTGCGAAAGGTCGACACCGGACAGGAGCCGTGGCGGCCGCAGCACATCGTGCACTTTGAAGAGGTGCTGCCCTTTAAGCCGACGCTGGTGGTTGACGTGACGGACACATGGGAGCAGCGCACGCAGGCGGTCCAAGCGTATGCGTCTCAGTTCTATAACCCTGCGTATACTACGGACGAGCCAGAAACCTTCGTTTCCAATCACGGCTTTTTTCAGTGGATCGAGGCGCGTGCCCGCACGCACGGCTTCGCCATTGGGGCGACATACGGCGAAGCCTTCCAATTGGGCGTCCCCATTGGTACGGACGACCTGGTGCAGCTGCTGAAGCGGGAGAAGGCCTTCCGCTAGTGTGCCGCGCCAGCGGCACTTGTTTGACCAGACATGGGCTGAGTTTCATGGATCAGGATCTAGTTGCAATACAGCAGGCGCGGGACTTGGTTCGCAGCGCACGTGCCGCCAAGGAGCAGTACGTGTCGTACAATCAGAAGAAGGTGGACGCCGTCGTTCAGGCCATGGCGGAAGCCGGCGAGCGGGCCTCCGAACACCTGGGGCGCCTGGCGCACGAAGAAACCGGCTTCGGGCGCCCGGAAAGCAAGAAGGTGAAGAACCTCTTCGCCACGAAGATGCTGCATGAGGCGCTGAAGGGCATGAAGACCGTCGGCGTGATCAGCAAGACGGAAGACGGCAGCACGTGGGAGATCGCCATGCCGATGGGCGTTGTTGCGGCGCTCATACCGTCCACAAACCCCACTTCCACCGCGCTTTACAAAGCAATCATTGCGGCTAAGGCGCGGTGCGGTATCGTCATGAGTCCCCACCCCAGGGCGGTGCGCTCCACAGCAGAGGCGCTCAATGTGGTTGCGGATGCAGCCTACAAGGCGGGTGCTCCCAAGGGGCTGTTTGGGTGCATGGGCACCTCAACCCTGGCCGGCACCAATGCGCTGCTGGAGCACCCTGAGACGGACGTAATCCTGGCCACAGGCGGCGGCGCCATGGTGCGCGCCGCATATTCCAAAGGCAAACCGGCCTATGGCGTAGGCTCGGGAAATGTGCCCGTGTACGTGGACCGGTCGGCGGACATCGCCAAGGCAGCGCGCGACCTGCTCTATGGGACGTCCTTTGATTGGGGGACGCTCTGCTCCACAGAGCGCTCGGTCATAGCCGACTACCCCATCAAGGCGCGCCTGATAGAAGCTATGAAGGTTGAGGGCGCGCACTTCTGCAGTGACGCTGAAAAGGCCAAGCTACGCGCCGTCGTTGCTCCAAGGGGACGCCTGAACATTGAACAGGTGGGGCAGTCGCCGTGCAAGATTGCGTCTCTGGCGGGCTTCACAGTGCCCGGGGACACCAAAGCCCTCGTAGCCGAGGTCAACGCCGTTGGAAAAGCTGAACCGCTGTCGATGGAGACGCTGTCGCCGATCCTGTCATTCTATACCGCTGACGGGTGGCAGGCGGGATGCGCCCGCTGCATTGAGGTGCTGCACTTTGGTGGGATTGGGCATACGCTAGGGTTGCACTGCACGAGCGACGCGGTTATTGAAGCCTTCGGACTGCAGAAGCCAAGCATGCGTATCGTGGTCAACACGGTGGCGGCGCTCGGGTCGGTAGGCTATACCACGGGACTGTTTCCTGCGATGACGCTCGGGCCAGGAACCATCGGCGGGTCCATCACCAGTGATAACATTTCCCCGATGCATCTGCTTAACATCAAGCGGCTCGCTTTTGAAACGAAGCCGATCCATGAGGTGGCGGCTGCTTCGAAGCCGAAGCAAGGAAAGAGCCGCATGGACGAAATTGAGGCGCGCCTCCGAGCCCGGGCGGGTAACCCTCAGCACCATCGGCAGGCCACACGTGGTGCATCCGGCAGCCCGGCTCCAGGTACAGCACCTCTATCGGATTCCAGAATAGAGGCGCTGGTGCGCCAGCACCGCAAGTAGCGCGCGCACCGCCGCGCTTAGCACTACTGATCGGCACATCGTATATTTGCAGTCCTCATTTGGCGAGAAGGCCTGCACAAACCGTTAGCGTATGGCAGACACAACGAGCTTCCGCAATGGCTTTGCCATGGTACTTGGCAAGGAGGTCTGGCAGATTGTCAAGTTTCAGCACGTAAAGCCGGGGAAGGGCGCCGCGTTTGTTCGCACGACACTCAGGCACGTCAAGACCGGGCGCGTGGTGGACAAGACGTTTCGTGCCGGTGAGAAGGTCGCCGAGGCGCGGGTGGAACGGCGCGAGCACCAGTTCCTTTACGAAGATTCGTTGGGGCTCCACTTCATGAGCACGGAGGACTATACGCAGTTTACGCTGTCCAAGGGCCGGGTTGCGGGTCGCGAGTACCTAAAGGATGGCGGCATGATTGATATCTTGATTCATACGAACATGGATGAAGCGCTGTTGGCCGAATTGCCGCGCAGCGTTGAGCTCGAGGTGACGCGTTCCGACCCGGGCCTCAGGGGGGATACTGCCACGGGTGCTACCAAGCCTGCGACGCTGGAAAGCGGCGCGGTGGTCAACGTGCCGCTGTTTGTCAACGAGGGTGACGTCATTCGGGTAAACACCGACACGGGCGCCTACATCACGCGCGTAAGCTCTTAGTATCCATGGCTAGAATGGATCTTGCGCGCCTTCGAGACCTGATCAAGGTCGCTACGGAGAGCGGCGCCGCGGAAGTGGAGATAGAGGAGAGAGGTGTGCGAATTCTCGTGCGAAGCCAGTCAACGCCGGTCGTGCTGCAGGCGCCGTACATGTTGCCCTTGCAGCCGGGGATGATGCCGTCAAGTGTGCAGCAGCAGCCCGGCTACATGCCTCAGATCGGGACGCCCCAGCCGGACACATCACCAGTGGCGCCACCGGCAGTTGAGGAGCAACCTGTGGAAGCATCCTCCGAGCCAAAAGGCACAGTGATACGTGCACCAATTGTGGGTACCTTTTTCCGCAGCCCTTCGCCCGACGCCGAGACGTTTGTGGAGGTGGGAACCACTGTCGCAGCCGGCGACACACTGTGTATCATCGAGGCCATGAAGAATATGAACGAGATCGAAAGCGAAGTGGCCGGCACCATTAAGGAAATCCTGGTCCGGGATGCCGAACCGGTATCATATGACCAGCCTCTATTCGTAATCTCTTAGGGTGGCCATTTCCACGGGACAGGTCGCCTGACGTCTCTTCCTGGCAGCTGTTTTCAGGCCAAATACGTGACCAAGAAGGTCCTTATTGCCAACCGTGGCGAGATTGCCTTACGCGTGATACGCACTTGTCGCGAGCTGGGGCTGAAGACCGTAGCAGTGTACTCGAAGGCCGATAGCGACGCCCTCCATGTGCGCTTTGCCGACGAAGCTGTCTGCATAGGGCCTGCGCCCTCGCGCGAGAGTTACCTGCGTATTGACCGTGTCATGGCCGCGGCTGAGGTCACGAGCGCTGATGCGATTCATCCAGGGTACGGATTCCTGGCCGAAAGCGCACTCTTCAGCGCCATTTGCGAAGACCACGGACTCATCTTCATTGGGCCTACGCCAAAGACGATTGAGCTCATGGGAGACAAAAGTGCAGCTAAGGACACGATGCAGTCAGCGGGGGTACCGGTCGTGCCAGGCTCCGAAGGCGTGGTAGCCACCTTGGATGAAGGCTTGCGAAGCGCAGCCTCCATCGGATATCCGGTCATGATCAAGGCCAGCGCCGGCGGGGGCGGTCGCGGCATGCGAGCCGTGCACGCGGAAGCGGAATTTAAACGTCATTTTCATTCGGCGCGCGCGGAGGCAAAGAGTGCCTTCGGCAATGAAGACGTATACCTCGAAAAGCTGATCAAGAAGCCTCGGCATGTCGAGGTCCAGATTATGGGCGACGGCCAGGGTACGACTATGCACCTGGGAGAGCGCGAATGCTCCATTCAGCGACGCCACCAGAAACTCCTGGAAGAGTCACCATCTCCCGTCGTGACGAGTGAGTTGCGCGAGGAGATGGGCAAGGCGGCCGTGGCTGGCGCGCAGGCCGTTGGCTACAGAGGGGCCGGGACGGTAGAGTTTCTAGTGGATGCCCACCGCAACTTCTACTTCATGGAGATGAATACACGCATTCAGGTGGAGCACCCGGTCACGGAAGAGGTAGCCGGAGTGGACATAGTAGCCATGCAGGTCGCAGTGGCCATGGGGGAGCGCCTGACCAATGATGCCGTCTCCTTGCGGGGGCATGCGATAGAGTGCCGGATCAATGCGGAAGACCCGTTTAAGGACTTTCGGCCTGCTCCAGGGTACATCAAAGCCTTCAATGTGCCGGGGGGCCTGGGTGTACGCGTGGACACGCACGTCTATGCGGGTTATACGATTCCTCCGTATTACGACTCCATGATCGCCAAGTTGATTGTGCGCGCGCATTCTCGGCCGCAAGCGATCAGCAGGATGCTTCGCGCATTGGAGGAGTTTGTACTTGAGGGCGTGCCGACGACGATTCCGTTTCATAAGCAGCTACTCCGCCATCCCGACTTTGAGCGTGGCAACTTTGACACGCACTTTGTGGACCACTTTGCGCTGAAAGAAAGTTGAACGGACCCCTATCACTTCTAATCTCAGGCTCATGAATTGTCCGGCTTCTCTTGGCTACACAAAAGACCACGAATGGGTGCGCGTAGCGGAAGACGGCCAGACGGCAACGGTTGGCATCACCGACTTCGCCCAGGGCGAGCTTGGTGACATCGTCTTCGTTGAGCTTGAGCCTGTTGAGGAGGCCTTCGCCAAAGATGAGCCGTTCGGCTCTGTGGAGGCGGTAAAGGCCGTGTCGGAGCTGTTCATGCCAGTTTCCGGGACTATCGTGGAGCACAACGAGCGCTTGGAAGACCACCCTGAGCTGGTAAACGTTGACCCCTACGGAGAAGGCTGGATGACTAAGGTCGCGCTCAGCGACGCATCTGAGCTTGATGACCTGCTAACCGCGGAAGCGTACGCGGCCTTGGTGGGCTGATCCGGCCTATGGGTGAGCGCATCGCAATCCTGGATTTTGGGGCGCAGTACACGCAGCTGATCGCTCGTCGCGTAAGAGAAGCAGGAGTTTTTGCCGAGATCTACCCTTGCACGATAGCGGCTGCCAAGCTGCGCAACATCGGGCCTGCGGGTGTGGTTCTTTCCGGGGGGCCGAACTCCATCTATGACGATGGTGCGCCGCAGCTTGATCCGGCTGTGCTGGCGCTGCGGCGCAGCGATGGATCCGCTCTGCCGATCCTGGGCATCTGCTACGGCCTGCAGGCTATGGCGCACCTAGAGGGCGCCACCGTAGCTGCGGCCAGCCATCGGGAGTTCGGTCGTGCCGTCCTGCAGGTGGACCAGGCGGGTGATCTTCTCTCGGACGTACCTGCCGGCTCGCATGTGTGGATGAGCCACAGTGATGCCTTGGTGGGGGTGCCACCAGGATATGAGGTGCTCGCGCATACGGCGAATGCGCCCATCGTCGCCGTGCGGCACAGGAGCCTGCCCCACTATGGGGTGCAATTCCATCCAGAGGTGGTGCACACCGATCATGGCAGGCTGATTCTGCAGAACTTTGCCTTGGGCATATGCGGTTGCAGCGGAGACTGGTCGCCGGCCTCGTTTGTAGAGGAAAAGTCGGCCGAGCTGCAGCGCGTCGTGGGGGAGGACCATGTCATTCTTGGCCTCTCGGGTGGCGTGGATTCATCGGTGGCAGCCCGCCTCTTGCATGAGGCCATTGGGGATCAGCTGACCTGCATCTTTGTCAACAACGGCTTGTTGCGCAAAGGCGAATGGGAAGGAGTGCAGGCAGCCTTCCGCGACCACTTCAAGGTGCGACTTGAGGCGGTGGATGCATCGGCGCTGTTTTTGGAGCGTCTGGCAGGCGTGGTGGATCCTGAGCGCAAGCGTGTCGTTATCGGCAACACATTTGTCGAGGTTTTTGAGCAAACGACTACGGCTATTGCCGGATCGCTTGGGCGCAAACCGAAGTTTTTGGCGCAAGGCACGTTGTATCCCGACGTCATCGAAAGCGTTTCGCTCAGGGGGCCCAGTGCCACCATCAAGACACACCACAACGTCGGCGGTTTGCCCGATGAGCACCTATTTACGATCCTGGAGCCTTTCAGGGAGCTGTTCAAGGACGAGGTTCGTACCATCGGACGGCATTTGGGTCTCGATGAACAGATCATCGGTCGGCATCCCTTTCCTGGCCCCGGACTAGCGGTTCGAGTGCTGGGCGCGGTTGAGCCGCGCTCGCTGCACCTGCTCAGAGAGGCGGATGCCATATTCATTGACGAGTTGCGGCGCCATGGCCTCTACGACAAGGTATGGCAGGCATTCGCAGTGCTATTGCCGGTTCAGACCGTGGGAGTTATGGGCGATTTGCGGACATATGAAAACGTTTGCACGCTGCGCGCAGTCACAAGCCAGGACGGCATGACGGCCGACTGGGCCCGCCTCCCGCATGAGTTTTTGAGCCACGTCTCCAGTCGCATCGTTAACGAAATTCGTGGCATCAACCGAGTGGCGTATGACATCAGCTCAAAGCCGCCCGCTACGATCGAATGGGAATGAGCACTACGGCACGGCGTGGTTTAATGCTGGCATGCGCCCTGGTTGCGTGTGCCGGTGTGCTGTATGCGCAAGCGCCTTTGGAGGAGCGCTTCACGGCTGCCCTCGAAGCATTTGAGGCTGAAGACTATGATCGGGCCTACGCAGAATTCGCAGCACTGTACAGGCAGGAACCACTCCACAGCCATACGGCGGCGGCGCTTCTTATGGCGGGCAAGTCGCTGTACCGCCGTGGCAGCTACCAGGAATCGATGGACCTGCTGGAGCAGTTTCGGCCGGCGTTGCCTGGAAGCAGGTATCTGGCTGAGGCGGAGCAGGTCATCGCCTACGCACGGCTGCGCCTGCGGCATGCCGAGGTGCGGGCCGGTGCGCTGCGCCTGGGGGTGGCACTGCCCCTAAGTGTCATGGATCCATCCACAACGCAGGCGCTCTTCAACGGTATCCACGTAGCCGTGGAACTGCACAACCAGAGTGGTGCCCGCCCCGTGCAAATCATATTTCGGGACACGCACGGATCGCGCAATGGGGCATACGATGCCGTGCGGGCACTCATTGGCCAGGGCGTTGACGCAATCATTGGGCCCTTGTACAGCGGAGATGTGAAGCGCGTGGCGCCTGTTGTTGATGAAGCCGGCGTGGTAATGGTCGCCCCGCTTGCGAACGCAGCAAATGTGACCGGCAACTGGCGCCATGTATTTCAGGTCAACCCGACCTTCGCGGAGCGGGGACGATTTATGGCACGCCAAGCCGTACGGCGATTCGGCTATACGAAGCTGGGCATTGTCTCGGAGCCGGAGGCGGGGCGCAGTGAGGCAATGGCGCGAGGATTTGAAGAGGAGGCACTCGCGCAAGGGGCAGAGGTGGCTTTTCACTTAAGGCTTGCTTCTGCAAGGGACTGGGCGCGCATTCCAGACCTTTTGAGCCTGGATACGTTGACGAGCGTCGAAGCCTTATATCTGCCGCTGCACCAGGCTAGCGCAAATCAGGAGACTCGGGTGGTTGAATCAGTCCTTGCGCGCCTCGGGCGCGTGCAGGGCGCCCCGCACATCCTTGGTACGGAATCCTGGGGCGATGTCTCCGTAAGCTCGTTTGTCAACCGGCTGGAAATCTCCTATGCGGATGTCTCTCATGTTCGGCGCATGAGATCCGATGTCCGTGCCTTTCAGCGCAACTACCGGATACTTGATGTTTCCCGGTCGCCCGACCGTCTCGCATACGTCGGATATGATGTGGCATCGTTTTTGATAGGACTCATGGATGCGGGGGAGCCGCTGGTGGATGCAATCGGGCGCGGTGCGCCGTATGAAGGACTCGGAACGCGCATTCAGTTTGATAGCCAACGCCAGAACACAGCTATGTATCTGTTGCACCTTGATGGCCAGGGGAGCCGTCTTGCCAGGTAAGGGGCATACAGGAACAGCGGCAGCGGCCCAGGGTTAGCATCAGTCAATGGAGCATAGTCGTACGATGGCACGAATTGGCGGTCTGATCCTCTTGTTTTGCATCGCGGGTTGCGCGGGTCAGGGTAGAATCAACTACCTCTCGCCACAGGAGGCTTTTGATAAGGGAATGGTGGAGTATGAAAGGGGTCGCTATTCTCGGGCCGCCGAATACTTTCGTGGCGTGTTTGACTTTGGACGTGACGTGCCGATCGCTGCGGATGCACAGCTGATGCTTGCCCGGTCCTTTCGCGGCAGCCAGGATTATCTGCTGGCAGGGGACGAGTATTCGCGCTTTGGCGACCTCTACCGAACGGATCCGCGCGTCGCCGATGCCGAATTTGAGCGGGCGATGAGCCATTTTGAGCAATCGCCGCATTTTGAGCTGGACCAGAGGCCCACCTGGCGAAGCATTGAGCAGTTCAGCCTGTACATGCGGCGTTACCCACTGCATGACTCCATTCACGCTGCGGAGCGCCGAGTGGCGGAGCTGCGCGAAAAGCTGGCCTACAAGCAGTTCTTCAACGCGCAGCAGTACGAACGGCGGGGGTTATTTGAAGCGGCCGGCCTTTCGTTCGAGGCGGTATTCAATCAGTACCCCGAAACGCCGTTGGCCGATGATGCCCTCTTGGGTGCCATACGCAGCTACATCAGCTTTAGCGACCAGAGCATTGCGCAGCGGCAGGCTGAACGCTTGCAAAAAGCGATCGACAATTATGAGCGGCTTGTGCAGATTTTCCCGGATAGCGAGCTGATTGGCACAGCGGAGGCAATGTACCAGCGCGCGAATGCACGTATTGGGGAGCTATCGCTTGGAGCAGCGGGTCCTTCATGACCCCTTCCGGGTTGGCATGGATGAGGACCTCGTAGGGCAGTCTGCATGCGGGCGTGAGATAAGCCGGTTACGCCGGTGCGCGAAGGACGCTGCATCCCATGAAGATTGCCTTGTTTGGTGGCACTTTTGATCCGCCCCACCGGGCGCACCGGAGTATAGCGGAGGCTGCGTCCGAAGAATTTGCGTTGGACCAGGTCTGGTGGATTCCCTCCTTTGAGCCACCGCACAAGGCGGAGCGTGTAATCACACCGTTTGATCATCGGTTGGCGATGATTCAGCTGGCGGCAGCGGACAATCCGGCATTTCGCGTGAAGGACTTTGAGCGAAGACGGCGCGGGCCCTCATACACGGTGGACACCGTGCGGGCCGTAGTGGAAGCGAACCCACGGGATGCATTCTGGCTGCTCATTGGCGAGGACAGCCTTCAGCAATTTCATTCGTGGCGTGATCCCGGGCACATAGTGGCCCAGGTGCCGCTTATCGTCTACCGGCGGGCCGACTTCTCGGAGGATGCCCCGGTGGCGCCGTATTTGAGGGGACGCGTTCGGTACTGCGATGCACCGTACATCCGGGTAGCTGGAACAGTCATTCGCGAGCGTATAGCCAACGACGTAACCGTTGGCACTTTCGTCTCCGACCGCGTCAAGGCGTATATTGCGAAGCACGGGTTATACCAATGCTTGAAGTGACCCGATCGCGCGGGCACGCCAATGGGATTCCTGGACTTCTTTACGGGAGACCAGCCTCCGCTTATCAAGGGGGCGCTGGGCGATGTCTGTGTCATGCTTGACACCGGGCGCGACATGTTCGCGGCCGCTTCCGCGCATCTTCTGGACAACGAGATATTGGAGGTAGACCTCGGCGCGCAGCATGCGACAATAGAGGCACGGGAGCGCTCGGCGAGGCGTGCAGTACTTGAGCACCTCAATCTGGATCCAAAGCGTGAGCTTGTGCTTTGCATCAAGCTCATCACCGTCGTCTATGAAGCTGAACGCATTGGGGAAGTAGGCAGGATGATGGGTCGCGCCGCGTGGCTGGCAAGCCGGCCAAGGCTTGGCTTGATGGCAGACAGACTGCGCGAAATCCGCACGGTCACGCACGGACTTTTTGACTTAGCGCGTGACGCCTTTCTGGAGGGCGATCAAACGAAGGCGCGCATACTCCTGGCGCGGCAGTTGCCGGTGAAGTCCACGCTGGACGGGTACTGTCATGATCTTGCTTCCATGGAGGTGCCGCCAAATGAAGCGGTAGTGTATACCATGGCCACGCATGCGCTGGAGCGTACCGGTGCGCATCTTGCATACATCGCCAGCGTAGTGACATCACCATTCGATCAAATACGCAGCGGAGCGAGCGGTCCAAGCGACGGCAGCACGCTAGGCCGATGAAAGCACTGCCGATTCAGTCTGCCGACGAATACGGTCGCGGCGACAGTAGTTACCTTTGCCTAGATCCATTCTCCACTTCCTCCACAAACACCGCTACACAGCAATGGCACTAACCGAATCAGTGATGCCAGCGCTCGGCATGCCAGCGCCTGCCTTTGACCTCCCCGTTGCCAACGCAGCGTACCGGGAGTCCTCGGTCAGTCTATCGGACTTTGACGGTGCACCATGCCTGGTAGTAGCATTCCTATGCAATCACTGTCCGTTTGTGGTGCACATCGAAGATGCGCTATTGGAGGTTGCCCGCAGGTATCAGGCTCGCGGTGTTGCCTTTGTTGGGATCAGCGCCAACGATGCCGACCAATATCCGGCGGACTCCTTTGAGAATATGGCTCGGCGCGCCGGGGAGAAGGATTATCCTTTTCCATATCTGTACGACGAGTCTCAGGAGGTGGCGCGTGCCTATGGGGCAGTATGCACGCCCGACTTCTTCGTGTACGACAAGGACCGAAAGCTGGCCTACCGGGGGCGCTTCGACGCGACGCGCCCAGGCATGAGAGCGCCTACTGGGACAGACATTTGTCGCGCACTGGACGAGCTGATCTCTAGCGGATCGGTCAGTATGGAGCAGCGCCCATCCATGGGGTGCAACATCAAGTGGAAATAGGGCGGACCTCGCTCTGCTGAGTGCATGGACTGGATAGTACTACTGCCGCCCATCGTAGCGATTGGCTTGGCGCTATGGACACGGCAGGTGTTCCTGTCGCTCGTGGCTGGGCTTTGGATAGGGACCACGATCCTGGGCGGGGGCAACCCACTTGCTGGGCTCAGGGGAATGGCGGAGGTGATGGTCGCAGTGTTTGGCGACGCGTCCAACAGCCGGATAATCTTGTTCAGCCTCTTGGTGGGCGGGCTTATCGCGCTGGTCCAGGTGTCCGGCGGTGTGGCCGCGTTTACGCGATGGGTGCAGCAGCGCGGATGGGGCAAGACGCGGCGCAGCGCCGAGCTCTTGGCTTTTGTGGTCGGCATACTCATTTTCGTTGAGTCGAGCATCACTTCGCTCATCGTCGGAACGCTCAACCGGCCGTTTTTTGACAGTCTCAAGCTTCCGCGAGAGAAGCTTGCTTACTACTGTGACGCCACCAGTGCGCCCGTGTGCATGTCCATTCCGCTGAATGGATGGGGCGCTTTTGTCCTCGGTCTCATCATTACGCAGGGCTATGCGGCGGAGTCTGTGTCGCTCCTGATGCGGTCGCTTCTGCTCAATTTCTTTTGCCTGTTCGCGATCGCTTTTGCACTCATGCTGGCGCTGACGGGATGGAGCTTTGGGGGCATGAAAAGAGCTCAGATCCGTGCTGCTACTACGGGTCATGTAACGCGACCAGGCTCAAGCCCCATGATCGCGGATGACGTGGCGAATCTTGCGCCTGTTCGACCTGGAGTTGGCAATGCGGGGGACCTGATTATCCCCGTGGCCGTCATGATCGCGATGATCTTCGTTAGCCTCTGGATCACCGGGGACGGCGACCTTATGGAAGGAAGTGGGTCAGTAGCCGTGCTCTGGGCGGTTGGGACGGCAATCGGCGTGGCGATGGTGCTGTACGCGGTGCCGCGGCGAGGAAGCCCGCTGCTGTCCCCTGCCAAGTCAACAGACTACGTCATCAAAGGCGCGTCAGGGCTTGTCGGTGTGGTGGCGCTGCTCGTTTTGGCCTTTGCTCTGGGAAATGTGTCGCGTGAGCTCGAGATGGGCCCATACATCGTGTCGCTAATTGGCGAAACAGGACAGACATGGTGGTTGCCGGGACTCGTGTTTCTGGTGGGGTGCGTGGTGTCCTTCACCTTGGGGTCGTCGTGGACCACGTTTGCGATACTCATTCCACTTGTGTTGCCGCTGGCTGAAGGGCTTGGCCTATCCATGCCACTGATGCTGGGCGCAGTGCTTTCCGGTGGCGTGTACGGCGACCACGCTTCGCCACTATCAGACACTTCGATCATTTCGTCTATGTCAGCGGCCTGCGACCACGTTGACCACATCAACACGCAGCTTCCGTATACGCTCACGGTAGCCGGCGCTTCTTTTGTTGCCTTTCTGATCGCTGGCGTTGCGCTGTAGGCCATCACTGGGGCGGGTAGCCGTAGCAGGATGTTCGGCGGCGCAGTGAGGTCACGCACCAAGTCAAGTCTGAGAGACAAGCCGGCGCGGCAACGGGACGTGCCGTGACGTAGTCGCACTTGGCTACGCAGAGAGTACCCCAGTTCTCAACCGTGTAGTGAAGCATACCGCGCCAACGTCACACGCGGCCGGGCCGGTGCCAATCGATACAGCAGGTTCTTACCAAATGAGCCTGGGCCGCGATGCATTATGGCATGGGCGGTGCGCCACTTACCTTGGAGCTTACTGCGCCGATGCGATGGCAGGCCAGACTATGGCATCAGCTACTATTTTTCTGCGAATAGGTCGAGCTCAGTTTGCACGAACTACGGCCAGTCGCAGGTAATTGCGCGCCGATCTCTGCCCCGACCTAAAGCCCGCCTAGTCATGGTAGCTGCTATCCTGTGTCATGAGCGCCACCAGTGAAACCGCTTCATAGAAGTGGATGTTCACCCGCAGATGTACGTCAGGTAGCCTGGCGCACGAGCATCATAATTTCGAGCAGTCGTGGGAGCCGATGGTAGCACAAGGTCAAGCCTGTCATACAGGCTCAATGCATTAAGGCCCTGGCGCTAGATCCCTAGCCGGCGTGGGCCGAGACAGTTCTGCCATCCGGCTAGGAATTCGAGTAGTGGTCGGCTTCCGTCGGAATAAGTGGCCGAATTCCATCGGAAAATGCAATCCGTCAGAATAAAACTGCTAAAAAAACAGCATTGGGTCTTGACGCCGGGGAAACCTCGTCATATATTGGCCGTATGTGCTAGTATGCTAGCACTCGTGCAGTGCATGGTTGAACCTTCTCCCGGTAAGGGTGGACGTAATGAAGAAGAAGAAGAAATCTCCGATGGACCTGGGGCGTCGTGAGCGTCAGATAATGGCGTTTGTTTACCAGCACAGTCAGGCCACGGCCGCCGAAGTGATGGAGGGCATCGACAGCCCGCCGAGTTATTCGGGTGTGCGGGCGATGCTGCGCATTTTGGAGGAGAAAGGCCATCTGCGGCACCACCGTTGCGGAGCGCGCTACATCTACACACCGACGCTTTCTCCGGAAGAAGCAGGGCGTTCGGCCATGAACTACATGGTGCAAATGTTCTTCAACGGCTCGGCCGAGCAAGCTGTGGCGACGCTGCTTGAGCTGAAGAGAACAGATCTCACCGAAAGCGACCTCGATCACCTCTCCGGCTTGATTCAACAGGCCAAACAACAAGGGCGATAGGCATGGATACGTTGATGGAATTCACTCATTTCCCCGCCAGCATGAGCTCCTGGTTGGTGCTGATGCTGACGCAGCTTGTCAAGGGTACACTGCTGTTGACGGCTGCCGGGCTACTGGTTTACGCCCTGCGGCGCAGTTCGGCGGCAGTCCGCTATGTGGTGTGGTGCTCGGGGCTGTTGAGCCTGCTCGTGCTGCCGGTGCTTTCGGTGCTGCTGCCGCAGTGGCAGACGGGTCTTCTGCCGCAAGCGGCCGTTCTGCTTCAGGAAGCTCCCCGCGCGGTTCCACAAGTGACTCCGGCCCCTCTGCCGCTTTTGGATGCCCCGACACCCGCGCCAGCCATACCACCGCCGACACCGCCGGTTATGGGCGAAGCTTCTGCTCCCGTCGCCGTGGCGCCGCCGCAGACAGGCCGGGCTGAAACCCCTGCAGTGGGGGTAGCCTCTGGGCCCCTTTTTGCCGCTCTCGACTTTCACTGGTCGACGTGGGTGTTTCTGGTGTGGCTGGCCGGTCTGCTGTTCGTGCTGGTTCGTGTGGCTATTGCGCACGCCGGGGCGCACCTGCTCGTCATTCGTGGCACGATGGTGCACGATGACGATTGGCATCGGCTGGCCGGCGATACGGCTAAGCGGCTGGGCATTCGGCGGTTGGTGCGGCTGCGCTGGAGCGCGTGGACGGCTGTCCCGCTGAGCGTCGGTGTGTGGCGGCCTACCATCATCTTGCCAGAGATGGCGAAGATGTGGGACGAACAGCATCGCCGGACGGTGCTGCTCCACGAACTGGCGCACGTCAGGCGCCGCGACTGCCTGATGCAGCTCTTGACGCAAGTCGCCTGTGCCTTCCACTGGTTCAACCCGCTGGCGTGGGTAGCTGCTCGCCAGTCGCGCATCGAACGAGAGCGCGCTACCGACGACATGGTGCTGTTGGCCGGCATGCAGGCCTCCACGTATGCCGAGATCTTGCTGGAGACCGCCCGTTCGCTGCACTCGGCAAGATGGCCGCAGGTGGCGTCGCTGGCCATGGCGCGGCACTCCCAGCTGGAGAGCCGCCTGATGGCCATTCTCGATCCATCGTTGCGCCATCGGAGCCTGAACCGGGCCGGCACTACCATGGCTGTCGTCATAGCGGCGTGCATAGTGCTGCCGCTGGCCGTGCTCAATCCCGCCCAAGCCCAGCATGATACCTTCGTGGGGGCTGACGAGGTTGCCGCCGGCACTGTGCTGACACTCATTGATGCGCGTTTGCCAGTCTCCGAGGACACTAAGAGTGATTCCGAGGTTGTCGTCGACATCGAGCCGAATATCGTCCTCAGTTCAGGCGTCGCTACTGACGACAACATCGACACTAGCTACGACTACACCTCAATTGCTGGCTCGATTTGGGAGGGTGCATCCATGGATACTCTTACCGCTGAGCAGCGCAAGATGCTGCACAGCAAGTATGGCATCGATAGCACGTTTATCCATGAGATAGAAATGCTAGGCTTCACAGGCGTGACCTTGAACGAACTGGTCACCCTGGCCAACTACGACGTTGACCCAAGCTATATCCGGGGCATGCAGACCGCGGGCTTCACAGGCGTGACCTTGAACGAATTGATCACCTTGGCCAACTACGACGTTGACCCAAACTATATCCGGGGCATGCAGACCGCGGGCTTCACAGGCGTGACCTTGAACGAATTGATCACCTTGGCCAACTACGACGTTGACCCAAAGTATGTCCGCGGAGTGCAGGCCGCGGGTTTCACAGACTTGAGCGTAAATGAATTGGTCACTTTGGCTGACAGTGACGTTGACGCAAAGTATGTCCGCGGAATGCAGGCCGCGGGTTTCACAGACTTGAGCGTAAATGAATTGGTCACTTTGGCTGACAGTGACGTTGATCCAAACTATGTCCGCGGAATGCAGGCCGCAGGGATCAAAAACTTGAGCGTAAATGAGTTGGTCACCTTGGCTGACAGTGACGTTGATCCAAACTATGTCCGCGGAATGCAGGCCGCGGGGATCAAAAACTTGACCTTGAACAAACTGGTCACCCTAGCCAGTAATGACATTGACCCAGACCACATCTTGGGTATGCAGGCCGCGGGTTTCACAGACTTGAGCGTAAATGAATTGGTCACTTTGGCTGACAGTGACGTTGATCCAAACTATGTCCGCGGAATGAAGGCCGCGGGGATCAAAAACTTGACCCTGAACAAACTGGTCACCCTGGCCAGCAATGACATTGACCCAGACTATATCCTTGGAATGCAGGCCGCGGGCTTCACAGGCTTGACCACGAATCTATTGGTCACCCTGGCCAGCTATGACATTGACCCAGACTATGTCAGAGGAATGCAGGCCGCGGGTTTCACAGACTTGGGTGTGAATGAACTGGTCACATTGGCCAGTACTGACATCGACCCATACTTTATCCACGGAATGCAGGCTGTCGGCTTCACAGACTTGACCTTGAACGAACTGATCACCCTGGACGATCATGACATTGACTCAGAATACATCCGGGGTATGCAGGCCGCCGGTCGTGCAGACCTGACCATAGCTGAACTGGTCACCCTGGCCGATTATGACATTTACCCAGATTTTATCCGGGGAATGCAGGCTGCTGGCCGCACAGACTTGACCTTGAACGAACGGCTCTACCCCTTTTTTAGTGGGTAAACTCACCTGCGGACGCTGCGGGGTATAGATCCAGGCCTCCGAGGTGAAAGTAAATGGCGTTGGCAAACCGCCGTTTGTTGCGGAAGCCCCTACTGCGCACTTTGATTGTTTTGATCCGGCTGTTGATGCCTTCCGCAGGGCCATTGCTCACCTTCAGGATGATTGCGTTGAGGATACCCCACAGGTGTGTCTTGATGGTTCTGGCGGCTGCCTTGACCGGTTCCAGCCGGCACCGCATGGCCCACGACAACCATCGCTCCCAACCCTTGCGCGCCCACGTGCGGTGGACATAATGCCACAACTGCAGGGCCATTTCCTTGATAGCCCACGCGCGGGCCGTCTTCAACGTGCTGGTACGCAACTGCTGGAAGCGCGCCTTCTGCTTAGCAGACATGTTGGCCGGGTGAGTCAACCAATCATACTTGGTTCCCTTGAGGTCTTCCAAGCCTTCCTTCATCAACGCCCGGTGCTCCTGGCGCCGAACCTTGTCCACGGCAACTCCCAGACATTTCACTACGTGGAATTTGTCAAAGGCCACCTTCCGTTGCGCCTCTGGCACATGCTCCAGCGTGGCGTTGATGTAGGCCGGCCACATGTCCATGCTGACACTCTCGATGCCCTCCAGCTGCTCCAAAGTGAGCCCAGCATACCAACGCGTAAGTGTTTCTTTCTTACGGTCTTCGCCCACATGCAGCACCGTACCCGCCTTCGCATCCGAAACAATGGTGACATACGCATGGCGCTTGCGAAAAGAGGTCTCATCCACGCCAATATGGGCAACATTCCGTTCCTTCCTCCGCGCAAGGCCGCGTTGCACCGCGCGCTGCATGATCCCGTCTATCGCATTCCAGCTCACCCCCATCAGACGGGACACCGCCGACACACTCGCCTCCTGCAGCCAATCAATCACCAGCGCCTCAAACCCTGCAGTGAACCGTGACATAGGTTCCGCCCACGGAATCGACACGGTGCGCACTCCATGCTCCGGACATTCCACGCGGGGAAGTTGCGCAACCACCATCGTGCGATACTCGCACAAATCCAGGTGACGCCATTGCCGAGAACGGTGGTCGTAGCCCGGACACGCCAAGCCGCACTCCGGACAAGGCAGCTGATGGCCGTCCTCGCAAACTACATGAATCCGGACTTCTTGCGCCTCATGCGCAAACGTCACCTCGGAAACCTTCCAGGGAGCCTGGATGCCCAAGAGGCAACCTATATCATCAGTCTTTAGTTGTGACATATCGTTGCTGGAGTTAGAGAACGTGTGCGCCATCGTGATGATGGCCTTGAAACAGATAAGAAACGGGTATGAATCCGCATCATCTCATATCGTTTCCCGTTGAATACAACATTGCACCCATCTGATTAGGGGAAGAGCCGAACGAACTGATCACCCTGGACGATCATGACATTCACCCAGACTACGTCCGGAGCATGCAGGCCGCCGGCCGCGCAGACTTGAGCGTGAATGAACTGATCACCCTGGACGAATATGGCATTGACCCAGACTTTATCCGAGGAATGCAGGCCATCGGCCGCACAGACTTGACCGTGAATGAGCTTGTTACTCTGTTCAAGCATGAGATCGATTCTGATTATGTCCGGGGTATGCAGGCTGCCGGTTTCGCGGACTTGTCCGTGAATGAACTTGTCGTTCTGGCCAGGTATGAGATCGATCCAGACTTTGTCCGAGGATTGCAGGCCGCAGGCTTCCCGGACTTAACTGTGAGTGAAGTCGTCGCCCACGCCAAGGAATCTTTGCGCCAAGAATAATTTGGGCTTTCCCCCGTCAACACGGACAAAATTCAGCAAGCCAAGCCGCACTGGCACTGTAGCTTGGTCGGCGGCCGTACGCTTGGCCAATTCGTCCAGGGTGAAACACCGCTTCTCCGTAGTCCACTGCTCGCTCAACTCTATAAGGATTACGCCCACCCATCGGATCACTGTTGCTTCGTTGGGGAAGATCGGAATCACGCGCCCGCGACACCGAACTCCCTCTGTCAGACGCTTTGCCATGTTGGCCGTCCGGGCGGACTCTCTACTTGGAGAGCATTCGGGAGCACTATCTCACCATTCCGGAGTACTACTAATCGCCGAGCGAGGAGGAATTCATGCGCGGTCTCAAGATCCAGGATCACTTGTACGATGTGCCAAGGTACAGCTACTGACTCCGCTGCTTGGAGAACCATAGCCACACGGAGTTTGTGCCCAAGCGCGAGAATACCGCTGGGCACTCACTGCCACAGAATCCCAACCTGTCGGCGGAGTAGGGGACAGCGCTTGGCTCGAATTGGCGAGAGGTGCAGGAGACTTGGCTGCACACCCTCGCCAATGTGACACGTGCTGGCTACGACGTCAAGTACCGTAAACATGCCCTTCGCCGAGAAGCGCGACATGCAGGGCAGATTCCAGGAATGTCCGATAAGAGTAATTATCAAACGTAACTAACGGGCCTGAAGTAGCCGAATACCGGCGCGAAATTCTGTGCGTTTATGCCCCAATCGGAACCCCGTCCCCAGCATGGCCGGCCGTCGGCGCGCCGATGGCCGACGCGGCCTCTGAAGCCGGCCTTCCGGACGCGCGAATCGGAAAAGGGCAGGGGGGCCCGGCCCTCGGCCAGTGATGCAGAGCGATGCCGGTTTATTCCCTTCCCCCGGAACCCGGCCCTGGCCGCGGTAGTTGGCAAGATGCAACCAATGTTAACGACCCATGACGAAACCGAATTCAACGGCGCTACGGCTGACGCCGCGCGGGCGGGCTGACCTGGAGCGCATCCAGCGGGTGATGCGTCCAGAGCTGATGCGGACTCGGAGGGGACGACGACGAATGAAGAGATCAATATCAATAGTAGCTCAAAGTGTCTTCCTGTTGATGTGTTCGGTGACTGCTGCTCAGACACCTGATCGGGCACTTTCCACATCAGAGTCACCCGGCATGCTGCAACAGATTGCAGATATCACTGTGTTAGGGGATAGCGGGGTGGTTATTGAGATTCTAGACAAAGAAAGCGGAAGCGTTACGCAGAAGGTCGTGCTGGGTGGTCCCAATGTAAAGCTTACAAGTGGACTTGGAGAAGCTTTCAAGGTTAATGATCTAAATTCACCTAGCGTTGCCGCCTTACTCGAGGATAATGCAGCTGTTTTTCTCGGTGATTTGGAACTCACAACAACAGCGTCAAATCCCGATTCGTCCAAATCCGATTATTGGCGTGTTACCGCTTATAACGCATTAGTCGAAATTCGGACAGAACGGGTAGCGGATAGCCAAGTCCAGAAGCCTGCTGTTTCTTTGGGTGAGAGGCCCCTGAACCAGAGAGCGGAACATATTAGAGCAGTGCTAGAAGAAGTTAGGAGACGTAGGAGTCAATAAGTACCCGTTCAGTGAAGCCCTTCCCGTGCAGGCGGATCGGTATCGGTGGCCATGTAGGGTAGAATCTAGGAGCTTGTCGGCCTTTCGCAGATTCGGAGTGTGATCTGCCTTGAGGAGCCATAATTTTTCTGTCAATAGCCCGCAATTGTTCGATTCAAGGTGCTTTTGGCCCAATGTCGGCACATTTTGCACCGATTTGGCCCCCAACCAGCCCGCAATCGAGTGTGTTCTTCTTAAAGCCCGACAGGCTCCTAGGGTTGGCCTATTGATTTGATGTGGTCAGTGCCGCAGCGGGTTGCGAGCGTTTTCGGACTGGTGGTGGACGCCGCCTCGTCACGCAACCCGCGCTCTATGGTAATTATCAAACGTAACTCTCGGGTCCGAAGTTGCCAGTTGCAGGCGCAAAATCCTGCGCGTTTTTGCCCCGATCCCGAAAGCTCTCCCGGCACAGCCCCCGGAAATTCGATGAGCCGCGACACCGTGGCCCTTTACCGTGGTAGGCGGACTCCCTGCCCACTGTCACGCTCAAGGAAGGCTGCGCAGCGGCGAAATATCATCGCAGTCCGCACCATCTGCTGCAACGGTACTCCTCAAGTCGTAGTACCGGACACGAGCGTCGAATTTGTCAGTGTCTGACATGAAACTGCTCTGACCGGCTTGGAATGAGCATACTAAACCGATGCGACGTCTCCCTGCAGCTGACGGCCTGCCTCATTCGGCGCTACTGCCTGGACCGTATGACTACTTGCGGCGCCGAACCTCTTTCTTATCTCACGCGGACGATCAGATCTCTTTCCGTGACGTAGCTAACGTTGCCATGTCCGATGTGCGTAAAAGCGCCGCTGAGTGCATCGCCCTTGAATACAAAGTTGCGCCGCACCTCGTCTCCGAGAGACCTTGAGACACCCAGGTAGAAGTTGCCATCGCTGTACGCTTCCGACAGGGTGAGGTATCCATGACCTTTTTCCTTGGCGTCGGCCCGAGTGTAGTGGATTGACGGACGGCCATCCTGCGACATCGTTTCCAGGATGTTGATGGCTGGCTTGATGCCCTCTACCTTCAGGCGCCAAAGTAAATCGCCATGCTCACTGTTAGGCCGTCAGTACCGGAATGCTTCTCATGATATGTCCGACCACGCCGTGCTGCGCAATGCACGAAAGCGATCCGACGCTGGACAGCCGTCCGACAATCATTGGATTTGTCGATTGGTAGGGCTCGCCAGATCCCGCCACATATTCTCTGTCCATCGTGTACTTGTGTATGATGCGGCCATTCTCCGGGTAGTAAGCCAAAAGGTATACGTGGTTGCGCATGATGCAGGCATCCTCTGGCCCTGGCCCGAGTCGGGCATTCCAGGACTTGACATACCGATACACTCCCATGTTTAGCCGCTCAAACACATCTACCTCACGGTCAATGCCTGCGACCAGTATGCGTTCACCATCACCGTCAACCAAGATGTACGAGGGGTGCATGAACTCACCAGACCCCTCGCCCGTGCTTCCGATACTGCCCAAATACCGTACTTCTGTGTCAAGGACATGCACGGTCTTGATACTTGAGGGAGCACTACTGTCCATGTCGGCGTCCAGGACGAAGATGGAACCACGCCCGTCAGCGGCGATATCCTCGACCCAGGCTAGAAGTTCGTACACTTCGCCGTCCTCGCGCCCGAAAATCGCTGTCTTCATTCCGATAGTGTCCGGTACGTATGGTCCTTCCTCCCACTGATCATTGTCGGATACGTCAATGATCAGACTGGGGTCAGTGGCGTCTGGAATGTTCTCCGGTGTCGGATGTTGTGTGCCCCGATTCACTTGCCCCGCCGCATCCCAAGCTACCAGTGGTTGGCACACCAGGCAAAGAAGGCACAGTGTGCCCCAAGCCGTATTCAAAACGAATCGCATATCAACCTCCTGGTTGTTAGTGGTCTGGTTGCAATATTGCTCGCCTCACGTCAACAAAAAGCCAGAGACTGGGCCAACTTGGCAGCACCCATGAGTCGTACGCTGCATCAAGATTCACGTGCGCATCGGCCCTGCTGCATGCTGCCAAATCCGGTCGTCCTCCCACTGCATGGCAGCATGACCTGCCTGTCTTCTCCACACTTGGCTCGCGGGCTTCGCAGCCAACTGTCCAATTTCCATTTGCACACTCCGAGCGGCAATGTTGTACATCTATAAAGCCGCCATAAACTCCTATGCGCTATCTGATCCCATGCATTCTGGTTTTCCTTCTGCTGTTATCTCCGATACAGGCGCCTGCACAGGTCAATATCAGTGGAACACTGCTGGGAGCTGATGGCCAGCCTATGGCCATGGCCCATATGATCGTCCAGAATGGCCCACGTGATACGACGGTTATTGCACCAGTCAATGCGTCCGGCCGATTCGCCTTTATGCTAAACGAACCGGGGGGCTACGGCGTGTATGCGATCGGCGTGCATCACGAGACTCTGAAAATGCCGCTTGTCCTGATGTCACGCGAAGACATAGTACTCAATATCCGGCTCGGCACGCACCGGCTGGACTCTGATATGGATTCGGTCCAGGTGGTGATGCCCACCTCTGAAGAAGGCGTGGACATGCAGCGGCTACCGGATGGCACATTTGCCGTCCGGGTGGAGACGGACGCTGATACGATTGCGTACCAGATTCATGGTGCGAGTGTGTTGTCACTATGGGGCTTGGATGTTCTGGTCGCAGGCACAAGCCAGGACCGTATGCACTTTATGAAAGCGGGTCCATTTTGGCGCCTAACAAGGAACGATTACTATAGCGTTCTGGACGTTGACAACAGACAGTTCGTGGACATAACCCTGGATCCGTCCGCGCTGCCGCGACATGTTGTTGGGCCAACCGTCAGCTCAGTTCCGCCCACAACAGGCGAGATTGCTGCCATACATCTGGAAGTGGATCAACGATCACTGCGTAGAGCCATGGCACGCCGATACAATAACAGCCAGCATGCTGAGATTGCGGAGCAAGAGAGGGCTGTAATTGAGGAGAGGCTCGACCGCGAGCGGGATCCGGTCCTTCGACAGTGGCTCATTATGCGGTACTTCGACAGAATGAAGCCCCCGCCCTCCAGGAAAAACAGGCGTCTGGCCCGTGAAGCGCTCAAGACCATCCCGCCAGATTCGCCGTTGTGGTCCTTCGAGGCCTGGAGCTCAGTAGGTGCACACAACCTCATGTTCTACATTGGCCGAATGGAAAAGGATAAGGAACGGGTCACAGCCTACATACGGCAGGTAATAGCCAGCCACCCTGATCCGGATGTCCATCGCCAGTTTCTTGATAGGGGACTTAACCACGCTGACTATCAAGGGGATGAGGAGGCAAAATGGCGTTTCTATGCCGAGCTTCAGGCTGTTTATCCAGAAACGGAGGACGCGGAACATGCGCGGCGGAAATTTGCCCCGGACAGAAGGCTGCAGACCGGCAATCCTGTGCCTCAGTTTTCATTCGCCTCACTGGAGGACCCCACCGTTACCTTCACAGACAGGAAACTTCGGGGAAGGATCTATCTAATTGACTTCTGGGGAACGTGGTGCGGACCGTGTATCGAAGAGTTGCCGGCGCTCCACGAAGTGCGTGACAAGTACAAAGAGGCCGGGTTTGATATTTTGAGCATTGCGATGCAGGATGAAACAGTGGCCGTTGAGGAGTTCCGTAAGGACCGGTACTCCATGCCCTGGATGCACACGCTCGTGGAGGCGGCTGATCACGAAGCCGTCAGCACAGCTTTCGAGATCGTCAGCTATCCGAGGCCCATCCTGGTAGACGAAGAAGGCATTATCATTGCCATTGACGACGAACTCAGGGACGGCAAGATCCAAAAAGTCATCAGCCGTGTGATGACGCGGCAGTCCGGGAATTAAATGTGAACCAACTGTGTCTCTTGGGGAATTGTGCAGGAGGGCTGACACCTACGGGCGGGCAGTCCGGCTTCGTGGAAAACCTGCCGGATGGCGGCGTCTTGAATGCACCAGTTGTGACTGCACGAAACGTTGTGGCCAGCCAGGTAGCTGGTTGCGTCCACTGGCGGCCATCAAGGAGTAGCAACATCAGTCCGTACTCGCTAGTCCGGGCACGGCTACTTTCGCTTTTATTCCTTGTGCTGCTAGGCTGCGAAGATAGGAACACATCGCGCCATATCTATCACCCGACACCAGACGCCATACCATCGCCTGATGCGCTAGCCCACGTCATTAAACAAACAGATGTTGCCAGCCTTGGTGTGGAGGTGCAGTACATCGCGCGGTTGGTCAGGGACACGCGTCAAGTTGCTACAATCGGTATTGATCAGGGTCCTCGCCATGCTATGCTGGGCGAAGTTCGGAGTGTAGCGCTAAGCAGTGCTGGCGATGTGTTCCTGTTGGACAGCCAACATAGAGAGTTGTTTGCATATGGCCGAACGGGGGAGTATCGTTACACGATCGGGGCGCCTGGCGACGGGCCTGGTGAGTTTAAGTATCCGCAAGCGGTGTACATAGATAGACGGGATCGCGTCTTTGTGGTGGATCGCATGGGGGGTCGCGTCTCTATTTTCGCAAGTTCTGATTCCACGCATTCACTGGTGTCCTCTTCGTCGGTAGGTTTCACACCGGAGGCACTATGTGTGATTGGCGATCAACTGTTTTTTAGCGGAGCCCTGTCGCCTGATCAGCCGAATAACGCCATCCACGTCTTTGATTTAAGCGGCGAGCATTTGCGCTCTTTTGGAGCTACCTATTCGTCTCCTGTTGCACTGGTTAGGGGGCGTTTATCAGATGGCCCACTTGATTGCCACCCCGATAGTAAAACGCTGGTTTACACGTTTCGCCACCTACCACTACTTTATGGTTATGGAGTCACTGGGGACTCTCTGTGGACTTCCATGTTTGGAGTTTTTAGCCCTGCAGACGTCATCGAAGTAAGACGCGGCGGGGAGTTGGAGGGACTCCTATATGGTTCAAGCGAGAAGGAGTTCGATGTTGTAAGCAACGTATTCCACGTATTGGACCATTACTTCATTGTTCAAACAGCTCACATCATTCCACGAACCACGACTCAAGAACCATCCCCAACAACTTATCATACCTATGTGGTTAACGGTGAGACAGGGCAAGCCACGTACATAAGCGCGGAGTTGGATCGCATCCTTGCCGTTAAGTCGGGGATGATAGTGACCTATGGAAGGGCCCGCTTCCCCCAAGTTCACATTCACGAGATGGTGAATTGGGGGCTTTGAGAATCTTGGGAAAATCACGCGGAGACACGTTCTGACTGAGACGTAATGAACGGCGCTCCAAAGAATGGGACCGCTGGACGAATCACTTCTTTAGTGTGGATGTGTTATCAGGACAGGGCAAATACCTGAGGATACGCCCGATCAACGCGCTGCCAAGAGAGGAGGACAAGGGTCATAGACCAAGAGCGTCTATACACTGGGCGGTCCACACCGTACCCCCAACTGGGGATCCATCCTATACCGGACGCGACACGATGATCAACACAACGGGGGACGGACATCGGAAAGGAAAGAAGGGGGCAGCACTCGTGTTGGCAGATCTATTTCATTGACGACTAAAAGGTCGGGTCAGGTAGCAGAACAGTAATTATCAACCATAACTCCCGGGCCTGAAGTTGCCGGCTACGGGCGCGAGGTCCTGTGCGTTTCCACTGGATCAGCGCTAGAATCCGGTTCACGTTCCGGGTCATCACGCCCGGGCTAAGGGAACGGCGAGTTCGACCTGTAGGCGGCGTTTGTGATATGCCGTTCGATTCAGGACGCATCACGGGTGCAATCAGCTGCTGCCTTGCGCAGCGGTGAACCTCTTTTGGGCTTGATATGATTGCTCCGAAGGACCAAGAGTGCCTGAGATCGGTTACAGCACCGTATGCACAGCGTTGGTGACGAGCAGGGCGAATGAGATCCCAGGGCGGGACAGCATCAACTACTGGGATCCGAAAATATACGATCCCTGTATAGCCGATGGCGGACATGTAGAACAATGCAAGGCAAGGTCGTACGATTGCCTGTGCAGTGCTAGCGAAAACTTACAATGCATTGAATGCGTACCCAGATAGTCCGTGTGCTGAACTCTTCTAAGTTCGCCGCGGGTCTGATGTCCGAGGGAAATGGGTGCTCGCGCAATTTGCTGGCGGTCATTGCTTGCGCCATTCGGGCACATGTCATGCGTTCAATTGGAGTGGGCGCGGTAACCGGCGTACTGCTGCTTGCCGCGTGCTCCTCCAACGATACCTCACAGACGGTGGAACCATTCCGCTTCGTTGGAAGCGAGCGGATCACTTTGCCTGAACTCCTGAATCCGTCTCGGGGCGGGTATCTGCTTGATGGCGACCGGTTATACACCATTGATACCAAGGCGAGACAGGTGCTGGTCTTCACGGATAGCGGTGCCTTGGTCCGTACTGTCGGGCGGGATGGGCAAGGACCCGGCGAATTCATGCACCCCAGAACCCTGGATGTCCGAAAAAATCGCCTTGTCGTAAGTCAACGTTCGGGACAGATTAGCCTCTTTGACACCACAGGGACCTATCTGCACTCCTTCTATGCACGGGATGTAAATCTCATAGGCGGCAACGTCAAGTTCCTGAACGACTCTCTTCTGGTTGTAACGGGCAACCTCCCAGGCAAAGAGCCCTATACGGGTACGATGGCCCACATCTACACCCTCGAGGGGGTTCTGCTACGAGACTTCCTTTGGCTTTCGGAAAAAGCTAGGAAATATGAATCGAGGAGTATGGCGTATGCCTACTGTGATCAGGATTGGGGTACCGAAACCTTTTGGTGCGTCCAATCTATGGAATACATCGTCTACCACTACGATCACGACGGCAATCTCCTGGACTCACTGCTGATTGCGCCGCCGCATTACCGACCGCTAAGCAGCAGGGAGCCGGTTGACGTGCGATCTGGCAAGCATAGCACATGGAGGGAATCGTGGGATTGGCTAGGAGGCATTAGCACTGTCAATGACACACTACTGGCAGTGACTTTAACCGCGACCACTCGGGGACCCAAGACAGACATAATTGATGCGCGCGATGGCACCGTGCTGACTACCTACCACTTCGGGTGGGGAAACCAGTCCATCGCGGAAGCGGATCCCGTCAGCTTGCGCCTGCTCCTACGAAATAGGAGCGATCCAGAAGATGGATCGATATTTGTGGAGTTGCTGCCCATTTCCGCCATAAGCAAAAGCGTGGAGTGATAGGATGCGGCACTCACAAGGACAGTAGATCGTGGTTGCCCGAAAAATACGTGAAGGGCTCTGCAGGTCAGCAATTTTGGGAGTATAGGGCGGATGTACGGGTGAGAACGGCAACAAATCGGGCATTATAGTGCCCCGAGCGGGTGTTTTCAGGGCGATCGCCCCAACTCCGGTTGCACGTTGTTTTGGCGAATGTTGCGTCATTGTCCGATCTTAGGCCCGTTATTGGCGTGATTAGAACGCTTTTGCCCCAACATTCGCCTGATTTACTGCTATGCGCGCGATCTTCGAGTCACAGTTTGAGCTTGGGCACACGCCCATTGGAGAGATCAGCTTTGACCCTCGGTCCAGAGACGATATTCCGGCCGTACTGCGTGGACTGCAGGACATCTTCACGCACCGTGCGACACGCGAGCGGGTGTTCGCGATCCTGCGGGAGCAGTTAGGCGCGAAGGTCAATTTGCGGCGTGGTCGCCCGGGACTGTGTCTGTGGCGGATCTTCGTTTTAGGCACGCTGCAGAAGGCGCTCGACTGCGATTTCGACCGTCTGGTAGAATTGGCGAACTTTCACACGGCGCTGCGCCAGATGCTGGGGCATGCAGATTTTGGAGATAAGCACCAGTATCGCCTGCAGACCGTTATTGACAACGTGCGTCTGCTTACCGAGGAGGCGCTGCAGCAGATCAATGCGGTGGTGGTGGCCCGTGGGCATCAGCTGTTGAAGCACAAGAGCTCTGATCCGCTTCACTGCCGGGCCGACTCAGCGGTTGCGAAGACCCATGTGGAGTGGCCCACTGATGTCCGTTTGCTGTGGGATGCGCTGCGCCGTCTGATCAGGAAGCTGGCGCGTCTGTGCCAAAAGCATGCGATAGCGGGCTGGCGCAAGTCGCAGGCCTGGATCAAGAAAATAGAGCGCGCCTTTTATCGCGTGCGCACTTCCCGGCAGTGGCGTAGTACGTCGAAAGTGGCAAACTACCTGGCACTTTGCCGCACTATCGTGTCGAAGGCAGCGGCCACGCAGGCGATATTGAGGCAAAACGATGTTGAAAGCGCGGAGGTGTCGTGGTATTTGCGGACTGCGGACAAGCTGATAGACCAGGTGTCGCGCCGTTTGATCCAGGGCGAGAAGATTCCGCACGGCCAGAAGCTTTTCTCCGTGCACGAGCCCCACACGCGCTGGATCAACAAAGGGAAGGCGGGCGTGATGGCAGAGTTGGGCGTACCGGTCTGCGTGTTGGAGGATCAGCACCAATTCATTCTGCGCCACCATGTGCAGCACGAAGGCGGCGACCAAGACATGATCGTACCATTCCTTGCAGAGGCGAAGCGGCGCTACCCGGCGCTGGCATCATGCAGCATGGACAAGGGGTTTTACACGCCAGAGAATCGCGAGCAGCTTGACAAGTTGTTGGACCTGAACGTGATGCCCCGGAAGGGGCGGCACCGTAAAGCGGACCGCGAACGGGAGACCCATCCGGACTTCGTGGCAGCCCGGCGTCAACATCCGGCCATAGAGTCGGCGATCAATAATCTCGATCACCGGGGGATGTCACTAGTGCGCACCCACGGCAAGGCCGGCTTCGACAGGACGCTGGCACTGGTAGTGGTGGCCACTAATGTGCACCGCATAGGTCAGGTTCTGAAACAGAAGGAAGCGCGCCGACGAAAGTGGTACCAGGCACGCAGTAGGGCGCAGTAAGGCCCTACCAGCGCCGTCACGGGAGCAAGCCAGACTCCTTGCAATGGGGAGAGCGCAAACCTATATCGTGTTTGTAGTGCAATGGCATGAAAAGCTGGCTGAAGGCCGCAGCTTTGTGCCAAATCCACTCATATTCGGGGGTTGCGCGCTTTGCGGACACCCCTGACCGCGACTACAAGCCTACCGCCCACCCACAATCTGCCCGCATATTGCTCCCAATAGGCCTTTTTCGGGCAATCACTAGATCGTGATTCGTACTGCGGCGAGTCAAGAGGGGGCGTCCCCGTCTTGCCCGCCCTTTTTGGGGAGCGTAGCGATCCTTAAGGATTAGCGGGCTGCTGATCCCGCGAGTGAAACTCAAGGGGCCCGGGGCGCGTGCCGCGGTATGCGTGCTGGCTGTGAGGGTTCTTGCCGTGAAGCCACAGGGCCATTAGGTGCACATCGTAGGATGCGCGCGTGGGCACCAGGAGCCGGAGATGAGGCAGCAGGGGTCATGGCAGACTCGTACGGGGATCCATCCTTTCCCCAGATAATACCAGTTATCTGGGGAGCTAACCACCAGGATACCTGGCCGCTCACGGGGGTCTGCGCAGGCACTGTTCGGGCTGGTTGCGGGCCGCTTACGCCCTTGGCGCCTAGAATGCCGTAGAAGCATTTCTGCCGCCACTGATCAACGTCATTAGGTCTGAGGTTGGCGACAAACAAAAAAATGGGCTCTTCCCCTAATCAGATGGGTGCAATGTTGTATTCAACGGGAAACGAAATGAGATGATGCGGATTCATACCCGCTTCTTGTCTGTTTCAAGGCCATCATCACGATGGCGCACACGTTTTCTAACCCCAGCAACGATATGGCGCAACTAGAGAAAGACATCGGTTGCCTCTTGGGCGTCCAGGCTCCCTGGAAGGTTTCCGAGGTGACGTTTGCGCATGAGACGCAAGAAGTCCGGATTCATGTAGCTTGCGAGGACGGCCATCAGCTGTCTTGTCCGGAGTGCGGCTCGGCGTCTCCGGGCTACGATCACCGTCGCCGGCAATGGCGACACCTGGACCTGTGCGAGTATCGCACCATGGTGGTTGCGGAGCTTCCCCGCGTGGAATGTCCGGAGCATGGAGTGCGCACCGTGTCGATTCCGTGGGCGGAACCTATGTCACGGTTCACTGCAGGGTTTGAGGCGCTGGTGATTGATTGGCTGCAGGAGGCGAGTGTGTCGGCGGTGTCCCGTCTGATGGGGGTGAGCTGGAATGCGATAGACGGGATCATGCAGCGCGCGGTGCAACGCGGCCTTGCGCGGAGGAAGGAACGGGATGTTGCCCATATTGGCGTGGATGAGACCTCTTTTCGCAAGCGCCACGCGTATGTCACCATTGTTTCGGATGCGAAGGCGGGTACGGTGCTGCATGTGGGCGAAGACCGTAAGAAAGAGACACTTACGCGTTGGTATGCTGGGCTCACTTTGGAGCAGCTGGAGGGCATCGAGAGTGTCAGCATGGACATGTGGCCGGCCTACATCAACGCCACGCTGGAGCATGTGCCAGAGGCGCAACGGAAGGTGGCCTTTGACAAATTCCACGTAGTGAAATGTCTGGGAGCTGCCGTGGACAAGGTTCGGCGCCAGGAGCACCGGGCATTGATGAAGGAAGGCCTGGAAGACCTCAAGGGAACCAAGTATGATTGGTTGACTCACCCGGCCAACATGTCTGCTAAGCAGAAGGCGCGCTTCCAGCAGTTGCGTACCAGCACGTTGAAGACGGCCCGCGCGTGGGCTATCAAGGAAATGGCCCTGCAGTTGTGGCATTATGTCCACCGCACATGGGCGCACAAGGGTTGGGAGCGATGGTTGTCGTGGGCCATGCGGTGTCGGCTGGAACCGGTCAAGGCAGCCGCCAGAACCATCAAGACACACCTGTGGGGTATCCTCAACGCAATCATCCTGAAGGTGAGCAATGGCCCTGCGGAAGGCATCAACAGCCGGATCAAAACGATCAAAGTGCGCAGCAGGGGCTTCCGCAACAAACGGCGGTTTGCCAACGCCATTTACTTTCACCTCGGAGGCCTAGATCTATACCCCGAAAGCGTCCGCAGGTGAGCTTACCTACTAAAAATGGCATTTACATACCTAACTTTCTGCCGGCCTGGCGGAAGCGGAAGCGCGGAGGCTATAGCTTCACCTTAATGCCCGCTTCCTTCAAGATAGCGTTAGCGGTATAACGGCTCTTTATTTTCGCCGGCACTGACACCTTGGTGTTGCCATTGCCCCAGATGACATGACTCCCACGTGGGTTACGCTCAGGATGGTAGCCGGCCTCCTTGAGGAGTTTGACAACAGTTTTGCTGAATCCAATCATCGCCTACAATGCGTACGACACATCCAGTTGAGGAGTGTCTTCCCAATAAAGCTGGAAAAGCCGACCTTGCTTTGTCCGCGCAAATTCAGGACTCTCTCTGTACTCCACGTAGAGGGAGACTTTCTCAATCTCGGCATCAGTCAACCCATGATTAGATCGCAAGAGCTGTGGTGCTATGCGTATCAGCTCACGTCTAATCTCGTCTAAGGACTCACCCTCTAGGACCAAGCCCTTAATGTCGTCTCCTCGTGCGCCCCAGATCCCATTGCCGTAGTAAAACAAAGACACAGTGTAGGCTGATTTGCTGCGGTTTTCCATGGTATGCCCTCCAAGGCTGTTATTGAGAGGCAGTACGCCTTCATTCCCGCCTTGTTCTAATAGAACCGTCTATTGACCGCGACTGACGTTAACAGGCCGGCCTAACTTTCTGCGGGCTTGGCGGAAGCGGAGAGGGAGGCTAGGCGGACCGCGATCCAGCTCGACTAGAAAATCTCTGTTACAATGACAATAGCACTGTACACCCACACAGCCAAAAAAAGCAACATTCCTGCTACAAAGGTATAGCCTCCCTTCTTATCGTTCTTGTTCGTGATTGGCGACATTTAATAATAACGACAGCGACAATTAAAAATAGCGGGACCTGAGGTCGTCTTGTGCGTGGACTGGCGGTTAATTCGTTCAATCCACTATCGAGATGGTACAGGATGCGCAGGTCCTGCTTCTACGCAGGTTGGTATTGAAGAAGGGAGAGCCCATAGCGACAGCAGCGGCGAAGGCCGGAATGTGCGAGACTACCGCGCGCAAGTACGTGCAGTTGGGCAAGCTGCCAAGCGAGACGAAGAAGCCGCACACGTGGCGTACGCGCAAGGATCCGTTTGCTGCCGTGTGGGAGGAGGTCGAGGCTTTTCTGAAGGTTAATCCCAACCTGGAGGTCAAGGCGCTTTTTGGCGAGCTGCAGCGCCGGCATCCGGGCACGTTCCAGCCGGGTCAATTGCGCACGCTGCAGCGGCGGGTCAAGCAGTGGAGAGCCACGGAAGGCCCGGCGAAGGAGGTGTTTTTTGCCCAGGAATATGAGCCGGGAGACCGAGCCCAATCGGACTTTACGTGCATGAACGGGCTGGGCGTGACCATCCGGGGGGCGCCGCTTCCGCATCTGTTGTACCACTTCGTGCTGCCGTATTCCAATTGGGAGACGGGTACCGTCTGCCGATCGGAGAGCTTCGAGGCGCTTTCGGAGGGCCTGCAGCAGGCCCTTCACGCCTGTGGAGGCGTGCCAAGGCTGCACCAGACGGACTCCCTGAGCGCTGCGGTACGCAAGCTGCAGCGTGGCGGCGGCGAGGCCTTTACGGATCGCTACCAGGCCTTGATGCGCCACTGCGGCATGGAAGCGCGGCATACGCAGGTGCGGAGTCCGCACGAGAACGGCAAGGTGGAGCAGCGGCACTACCGGCTGAAGCTGGCCATGAAGAACCAGCTCATCCTGCGCGGAAGCAATGACTTTGAGAGCCGGCAGGCCTATGAGGCTTTCCTCAAGCAGCTGTTTGCGCAGCTGAATGCGCCGCGCAAGGAGCGCCTCAAGCAGGAGCGGGCCTTTCTGGGGCCGCTTCCGGAGCGCCGACTCGAAAGCTACAAGGCGATGCGCGTGCGGGTATCGAAGGGCAGCACGATACGGGTGCGGAACAACAGCTATTCGGTGCCGAGCCGACTTATCGGTGAACAGGTCGACATCCGTCTGTTCGGCGAGGCTGTCGAGGTGCGGTTCGGGCAGCGTCTCATGGAGCGCATGCCGCGGCTGCATGGAAGAAGCAAGCACCGGATCGAGTATCGGCATGTGATCGACTCGCTGGTGCGCAAACCGGGTGCGTTTGCCCACTACCGGTACCGGGCCGATCTTTTTCCCACCCACCGGTTCCGGATGGCCTATGACGCGTTGCGTCGGGCGCACAAAGCGCCTCTGAAGGCCGACAAGGCGTATCTGCGTGTGCTGCACCTGGCGGCCAAGGAGAGCGAATCGGGCGTAGATGCCGCCCTCAGCGTGCTGCTGAAGGGCAAGGAGGCCATTACGGCAGAGGCCGTAGAGGCGCTGCTGGACCGGACGCTGCAAGTTCCGGATTATTTGGTAGCGCCTCCTGTGGTGGATCTGAGCACGTACGACGGCCTTCTGGAGCCATCGACGACGGCTTCGCTCACGACGACCGCAGTGCGATGAAGACACTCTCGGCAGCAGAGCTGGAGCGGTCCCTGCAGGCAGGGCTCAAGGAGCTCCGTATGCCGGCGATACGTGCTTGCTTCAGGGAGAAGGCCGATGCGGCCCGCCGGGAGGCCATGAGTTTTGAGCGCTTTCTGCTGGAGCTGGTGGAACAGGAGCAGCAGGAGCGCCACAGCAACCGCATCCAGCGTTGGCTGCGTGCGTCTCGGCTGCCGCTGGAGAAGACGCTGGACACGTTCGATCGTGGCCGGTTGCCCCTGCGGATAGATCACCACCTGCGTGTGCTCCTGGAGGGAGGCTTCCTGGACCGCAAGGAGAACGTTCTGGCCTTCGGCCCTCCCGGCAGCGGCAAGACGCACCTGGTGTGTGCCCTGGGCCGGGAGCTGATCTTCCAGCGGCGTCGCGTGATCTTTTACAACTGCAGCACACTGGTGCAGGAGCTGCTATGGGCCAAACAGCAGCTGCGCCTGCCCAAGCTCCTGAAGCGGCTCGCCCGCTTTGAGGCGCTCATTATCGACGACATCGGCTACGTGCAGCACAGCCGCCAGGAGATGGAGGTGCTGTTCCTGCTGCTGTCGCAGCGCTACGAGCGGGGCAGCGTGCTGCTTACGAGCAACCTGGCCTTCAGCCAGTGGGAGCGCATCTTCAAGGACCCGATGACGACGGCCGCGGCCATAGACCGTTTGGTACATCACAGCGTGATTCTGGAGCTGAACGTGCCCAGCTACCGTCTGGAGGCCTCCAAGCGGCGCCAAGAGGCCCAGAGTGAAGCCCAGGCCGCGGGTGAACCTGCACCCTGAGTAGGCAGCGTCCGCGGTCCTGCCCTGGGACGTGGTCCCAGAGCCTTCAGGAAGGCGCGAGGTGAGCGCCTGGCGCCAGTTCGGGACACTTGGCAAACTCGGGCACCCGTGCCAATGTCGATGTAAGCGCCCTTCTTGGCCGGATAAAGGCGCCTCACGCGGCGATTCCGCGACCCTATCCGTACCACTGTCCGTCCGGGGGCGATTTACACGCTCTGCGCAGCAGTCCGCAGGCTGTTTGCCGGTGTTTTAGGACGGTAGGTGACCAAACCCGGCCGTTTGTGCGAAGAGGGGCCTGTACAAGCTCATTTAGGCCCATTGGCAGCCCTCCAGACACCGCTTACGCGGCCTTAGGCACACGATCGTCCGTCCAGAGACGATTTGCACGCTCTGAGAGGCAGCTGGCCGTGTGTTGAAGCTTCAGGACAGGATACGGGACGTCCCAGGGCCTGATTGTTCTCATGTGCGGGTGGATGGTCCTTCCGATCCGGCTGTATGCGGGCGCCCCTTCCATCGGAAACACCTGTCACGTCCGCCGTCACGCACTGCGGAATAGGGCCGAAAACAATCTGTTCGGCCTCGAGCTTCGAGGCTCCGCAGCTCGCTGCTCCGCCTCGAAGCTCGGCCTCTCTCTTAATCCAAATTTAATTGTCGCCGGCGCCATCATGTATTGACGTTGATCAATCGTTCATTGTTTGATAAGGTTGATTGATTGATGCTACAATGATTATACTGTTCAACTCCACTATACGTGTAGTGGAGTTTAGTGAATTCAATAGAGATATGATGCCGTACAACCCCTTACTTAAAGCTCTTCACAGGCTGTTGGAGTTGCTTCTGGTAACGTCCTGCCTGCTGTGCGCGGCCTGCCAGTCGGTGCCTCCATCTAATCACCCATCTAATTCATTCAGACATTGGTGCCGTGATACTTTGGGGTCAGAGTTGATATCTGCTGAATAGAGAATATGCAGACTATCATGTATTACACAGTTCATTTGGCTCGATTCAGCGGTCTGAATTGAATAAGTTGATCCGAGGCTACTGGGTGAACGCGCGCATGGTGCTTCGGCGGAGCCTTTTGACGCCCTTTTTCGCCTGAGTCGGACAGTCGGAGGCCAGGTTCCGGTGCGCTTCAAAGGTGCGCTGCAGCGAAGCCGGTGCACCATCGCTTACGGGGTGTACCTGCGTCTACGGTACCGGTACTTGGATCGGCAGTCTGCTGCGGTAATGCTGCGTATCACCAGGCGCGAACGATAAGCCTGTGCACTGCAGGCATGCGCAGCGCTCACGCAGCACCGTGGGGCGGTCAGGCTGCGGCATTACCGGAGCCTATGGGCCTGAAGAGCGTTTCACCACCATCGCTAAACTAATATCCGGTATGGCTTTTAAGCGGACTGTATCCTTTAACAGATCGGTGAGAATCGAGGGCTCCAACAAGGAGTCGCTCTCCTCTGACGGCGGTGCCCTCATCGGGCGCGAGCTACTAGACGCCACCCACCTGGGGGAGCGCCTCGCGGAGGAGCTGACCGATTATCGCGACAAGCGACGCTGCACCCATAGCCTGGCGAAGCTGCTGGTGCAGTGGCTGATCTTGCTCGTGCAAGGCTGGGGACACCAGCACGATAGCCAGGATATGCGGCACGATCCGACCGTGCGTGTGACCACTTCGTTGAAGCGGAGCGCGGCCGCGTACACCGCGGAACACGGCGTGGCTTCGCAGCCCACCCTCTCCCGGCTACTGGGGATGCTGAGTCTCCAATGCAATCTGGCCGCCGTGGGCCGGATGGTAACCAAGCTTGGCTTGGAGCACTTGTTGGTGCGCAACGGTGGCAGGCGCCACCATACGCTGGTGATCGATGTGGATGGGATGCCTATCGATACCCACGGTCGTCAGCAGGGCAGCGCGTACAACGGGCACTACCGACGCACCATCTATCAGGCGCTGATCGCCGTTTGCGGGGAAACGGGCGACATTTTGGGCGGAATGTTGCGCCCGGGCAACCGGCATATTGTACGGGGTTGCCACGACTTTATCCTTAAGATTGCCAGGCGGGCCCGCAAGCATGTGGCCGATCGCGTAATCGTACGGCTTGACGCGGGCTTTAATGACGGGAAGCTCTGCACGAAGCTGGAGCGGGCCGACATCGGCTATGTGATGCGCCTGAAAAAGAACAACGTGTTGCGGAACCTGGCGGCACCGTACGTGAAAGCGGGATGGTGCTTAACGTACCAGTACTTTGAGTTGGCGTATCAGGCGCAGTCATGGCACTGCGAACGTCGCGTGGTCTTGGTGATCCCCCCGCATACCAGCACCCTTTATCCGGAATGTTACTTCTTGATCACCAACCTGAGTCTGGCGGACTACCCCTCGGCGCAGCTTTCACGATGCTACCGCAAGAGAGGCAAGGCCGAAAAGCACTTGGGTGAGCTGAAGGCGGCCTGCCCGCTGGCGCTGTCTTCTTCGCCTCGCAGGCGTGCACAGGCAGGTGGCGGTGCGGACATAGCGGTGCCCGCAGCGGAGGAAGGGGACGTGTCCGCACGGAACGCAGCCCTGTTCCTGCTGAACCTGTTGGCGTACGGGCTGCTGCATGTGGCGCGCAGCAATTTGCATGTGCCCCAGCGTCCGTACATGAGCTTGACAACCTTTCGGAAAAAGTATCTCAAAGTGGGCGTTCGGCTCGTTCGGCACGCCCGCTACCTGACGTTCCTGGTAGCAGACTGCGCGGCACGGAGATGGGCCCGGTATTGGGAGCGCTTCGACGAAATGCAATGGGTGATTATTCCCGAGCGCTGTTAGCGGCGGGGTCAGCAGCGCCTCCACTTCCGTTCGCGCGCAGAAGCGCATCCAAAACGGACACTACATAGTGCACGTGCAGGCAGGGTAGGTCCTGTCCACACCAAACGGCCTCAAAAGCAGGGGATTCCACGCACTAATGGTCCCTGATGGAGAACCGCGAGGGGCCAGCGGCGCTTTGACTGCCCGAAAATCGCCCGCAATGGTCCTCCGTGTGGCTTGCAACGGGCTGGGGATCGCTCAACTCAGCCCCCCAATGGCCTTGATGAAATAAAATCGGACCATGAGTTTCTCGGAACGAGCTCCCATTGGCGGCAGCTTCAGGGAGACTGGCACCATAGCAGGACAACGTGCTGGGCAGCGGAAAACGGCCCGAAGCCGGGGACGAAAGCGGTGCGCCAACCGTACCTACTTACTAAAGCCCTAGCCACCTTCGGCACAGTGGCCTCCAAGGGCCGTTGCAGGGTATATAATGAATTAGTTGGGAATCAGGAGGCGGTTCCGGACCTGACCGTCGAAATCCCTGCCGTGTCAGCGATGACGCCCCTGGACAGCATGCAGGCACGAGCGGATTCGATGAGCTACCGTATCGATCAGCTGGAGGGCGTGCTGGAAGGTTGCGGCACCCAAGCAGAAGTTATGGACCGGTGGAAAGTCAACCCGGACGACCCGGTCAACAATACGTGCGGGAAAGTCTTTCTGGACCGTCACCTCCTCTTGGGTGCCCTATTGGACCTGTCCGAGAAAATCCGCGATAGTCTACTGGTACGACGCGACAGCCTCACACTGGAGTTGGCCAAAGAGCTTGGGTACTAACTCACCCCGTACACCCTAACCCCGGCGGACCGTCCGCCGACTAACCCTGCGGGCAAGCCCGCTACATTCATCGATACAATGAGACACCGTACCACTGTCGCTTTCCCGAAGGGAGTAAAGCAACACGAATTTGTAGAACAGCTCAATCGTCATGTGAGAACAATAGGCCCAAAAGAGCTACGATATCTCCACTTCGTTCACAAGGGACTCAGCATCCATTTCGTCATAGAGTATGAGCCCGGATTCAAAGATGATGCAATATCACAGGTTGAGTCCTATTTAAGCAAAGCGTACGATGACATCCAAGGTCAAGACTACACTCTAAAATTGTTTTCCTTCACAGTGAAGTCAGAGGCGGAGCGTGAGGCCATCAAGGACAAATTCAAAGTCCTTGATGCTGATTGGAGCAAACTGGCCTCCAAGTCTCCTGGCGTATGGACTCTGGTCCATGTTCCGGATTCACCCGACGAATTATCGGTGGCTTTTGCTCCCAGCTTTCTTGCATCACCACAAGTGCATCAATTAATTCACGTAATTGCTTTTTTGACCGTAGCTGACTCGCAGTCAAAACGGAAGGTCTAGAATTGCTAATGTCCTCCGCCAATGCAGCAAGTCGCATTTGCCATTTCGTTCGGCCCGCTCCCCCCATAGCAACTCACCTCCGTAATTCCCTTAACTATCTATGACAAAAGAAGAATCCGACCGCATGACCACAGAGAGGTATCTGTACAAGGCCATTGCCGAGCATGCCGTAGAGCATCTTACCCTAGAGGGCCGGGCTGCCATGGTGGACTTCTTGGAAGATGCTAGACAGGGCACCGTAGAGGTTATAATTGACTTCATCCAGTCAGACTTTTGGACTGACGCTGGAAGAGCCCGTTACACTGCTACCGCCGACGCGCTCCTTGAGTCGTTTCTCAAGCTCCTTGCACATTAGCAGGGTAGCCTTGGAGCTAGCACCGGGCCAGTAGTGCCAGTACAGACACCTTGCGAATTTCTTGATGCAAGCCATAGCAACTCAACTACGTAATTCCCCAAAAAATGAGGGAAGAGGGCGGCGAGATTCACGGCGGAGCGGCGAGCTGCGAAGCCTCGAATCTCGAAGCAAGGCGCGGTGTTTTGTGCTCCTTTGCCCACCTCGCTGAGCGCAGTCCCATGTGCACGCTTTCCTGGGTGCTGGGCGAGGCGGGTCCTGGCTCCCAATCCTTGCGCTTGCAAAGAGATCCTCAAGCCCCATGCCGCTTTCTAGGCCGAGATCAACATCGTCGACGTGGTGGTTCAAACGAGCTGCTTGCGCCTTGCCTCAAAAAATCTCTACTCACTTGAGCCCAACGACTAAAGGAAGCTAGCCAAAGACTGCGCCAGCAGTAGGCGCTGGAGCAATGATGAACTGGAGATCTTCATGGGCAGGCAAGTCGAAGTGTCCTACGTGATGGGCCACATGTGTCAGGCGTTCGAGAAGCGGATGGGCAGCGAGAAGCACGGCGCATGACCAGCATCTCGAGTCCTACACTGCCACATAGAATTCCGGCGTGGAATAGCTGGCAATGGTGCCGGAAGCATCGAGAGGCTTTAGCTATCGGCCTTCAGTTAAGCCAACCAAGGACTTGAGCAGTATTGGATCAACGTCTATGTCGCCAGACATGCCCTTCTTCTGCGCCACAGTGCGGTGATTCGATTCCTGCTTGTCGGGCCCCTGTACACGCATTCCACGCCGATCAGCAAGATTGGGTAGCAACTATGGTTGAGGCGGTAGGTGCTGGTGTTCGTCGATCGAAGCCTGGGCAAGCATGGTCGCACCGCTCTTGAGCAGAGGTATTGCTCTGTATCGTCTATTTGCGACACAAAGTGTGACAGGGCCTCCTCCAGCCTTCGGGCGTACGGCGGGATTGCACATTTTTAAGTTGGGTTTCGGCAGCTTCTGCCGAGATGGGCCCTCAAAGTAGATATCTTTTGGCAATAGATGGCGCTACGGGCCGAGTGTGTGGGTGCAAATGGGACGGTACAAGCTTATATGGGCCCAAATGCGTGCTCACACGCGGATTTTCGGGCGCAGGCAGGCTCGTGGAGTGACTTCTCGGGCACGAAATCCCGCAGGAATCCTCTGATTGCACGCGTAAGCGGCGATCTTGGCAGGGTGCAGCGCCTCAGAGCGTCCGGACAGCTGCGGGTTTTGCTTATGCCAGCGTCAGCAGCGCACTACTGCGCGCGGGCATTGAGCGCCAGGTGTTGCCTTTGCAGTCCTTTGGGGCCGGCAGACCGAATCCCCACTAACCCCTCGACCCCCGGAGGTGGTCAACGCCTGGGTCAGCTCCTTCATGTCCTCCCGGCGTATCGGCTTCAGATTCGACTCGTACTGCATGAATATCGCCCCGCACCAGCGCTGACGCATCTCCGATGATCCCCAGCGCTTCACGTTCCGTGATCGGTTCGCAATAACGCTGTTGAGGTTCTCGATGATGTTCGTCGTCTTCAGACTGTCTCTGACAGCCTGGTTCCGCACCCCCAACCGGTGAAGTGTCAGCGTATCCTCCAAACCCTCCTCCAGACTGCGTGCGGCTTTCGGATACGATCGCTGCAGCGCTCCATGCAGCGACACAAGCGCCGCCCGTGCCTCCTTGTACGTGGGTAGCTCCCATGCCGCCTGAAGCCGACGCTTCATATGCGTGGCCACTGGCTCGTTTTTGATGTGACGCGTCACATTGGTACGCTTGTGCCATTGGCAGCGCTGGAATACGACCGCATCCCCAAACACCGCGCCGATCCCCTTGCGAAGCCCGCGGCTGCCGTCCACCTGTACCAACAGCTTGTCGGTATGGGTGAAGCCCCGATGCAACAGATCCTGCAACAGCGATTCCACCTGCGCACTGTTCTCGGTACGACTTTCCGCAAAGCCCAGGACGACCTTCTCGCCCTCGGTCGTGATGCCCATCGCTACTATCATCTGCATATCGGCCAGATACTTGCCATCAAGCAGGAGCACCGCAAAGGTGTGCTGATCGAATCGGCGCGTCTCGAATTCCTTCAGTAGCGCTGCCGTCTGCGTAATGAAGGCGTTGCCTATGCTGCTGGCACTCAACCCCAGACTATCGGTGAAGACCTGGGCCGCCTGCCTGTAATTGCGCCGCGACAGTCCACACAGCAACCTTCTTACCACGCTTTCCCGGTCCATAAGCCCACGCTCGCGCAAGAGGCGGTACGTTTGCAGAGGACGCTCCCTTCGGGTTCGTACATTCCGCACGCGCGGTACGCGGACCGCAATGCGCTCCAAACCGACGCGGATGGAACCCGGATTCGTCCCCCAGCGCTGAAAGCCGGTCTTATGGTGCTTCCCACGTGCGCCGCATATGAAGTGGGCCTCGGCTTCCATGACCCATGTGGCCATCTTGGTAAGAAGATCATCGAGATATCCAAGGCAGCTGGCCAGGCCGATGAAATTCCTTTGCGCAAGCCCCCGAAGGTCCTCGATGAGTGATTGATCCAGCATAGGGGTATGGGTCATCATACGGCGTTGAGGTTGATGAGAGTCTCACGAAGTTGTGGCAGATGGGCCGCATGGGCCACACGGCGCAGCTGAGCCTCGTGTTCCAACAGCGCCAGTGCCATCTGTTCGCGTTGCTGGAAAACGGCGCTGGCCGGGGTCTGCAACCTGCGACTGATGGCATTCATGAAGCGCATCACGCGCAGCCCTCTGTCGAGCTTGAGCAGCATGCCCGTGCGTTGAATCGTCAGAGATTGCTCCAGGCCCTCCCATAGAACCTTCGCTGCGGACCGATTGACGCGCGTCAAGTCCTGGTGAATACGGGTGAGTGCGCGTTCAGCTTCCCGGGCATCGAACCCATTCCATGCCTGGCGGAGGCGATTGCGATACACAGGAACAAGGTCTTCCGGAAGACCACAGGTGACTTGATCCAGTAGCGTATTGAGACAGCGCTGTATGGCGACCCTGGGGCCGAACACCTGGCGCACCGCCGATTGCAGTCCCGTGCTGCTGGGCAGCACACAGAGCAGCCCGGCGGCGGCCGAAAGACCACGATCGGACAGCGACTGCACAAAGGACGTAAGAGCAGAGACGTTCTCAGGGTAGCACGCTACCAGGCCAAGTATGCGGCGATAGCCCGTGATGGTCAGACCCGCTCCAAGAACGATGTTAACGCCGCGTGGGCACAGCCCGCGCAGCCAGATCGCAACGATCGGGTCGTCTTGCAGACTGCGCGAATGCAACAGCTGCCACGCTTCATTCAACTGCGCCGAGTCCGGCTTTGTGTCCTGGGCCGCAGCAGAAGCCTTGATCACTACGGGCGGTGGCACCGGCTGCTGATGCGCTGCCGGAATGGGCCAGTCGGTGGTCAATTGTTGCAGTATGTGCGTGCAGAGCTTCATCAGAAGCCGCCGCGCGTCACCGGAGGGATTGATCTGGGCGTCTAAAGGCGCCTCAGACCTCCCCAAAACAGGCTGTGAGGGGTTCATATGGTTGGAAAGGAATGGTGGAGACTAGGGTCCACCTCCACAGCAACTCTCCAATTCCCAACTTGAATTTGTGCGATCCCCGTACGGCGGGCGGCAGAATGGTGCATACTGCAGGAACTCGTCGTGGGTGGTCTGCGATACTGATTCGAATCATGTAGCCGCTGGGCCACGGCAGCCCGTTACACTTGGCCTTGCCCTGCGTATTTCGGCTTCGCCTACGATGATCATCCGCCACTGTCGGCCCGATGCTGTGAACAGTTCGGCCATGTCACTGGGCTGCGACCAGGTTGATCTAGCCCGCACCCAGCCGCCGAACACATCCAAGATAGCCGCAGCTTCGTTTGCAGCGCTTCAGATCACTGGCGCGGTCGCAGCGGGTCGCCGCGGCGAAATGCCTGGCGGCTGACGAGGTCGAATGTGTCGCCCGGTGCCAGGAGGTAAAACGGTACCTTGTCCTGCTGCATCGCGGCGTGGTCGTAGATGGCTACGTACGATGCGCCAATAACCTCGAACGTGTCACGCTGCACCACGATGGCAGTGTTTTCATCTATGCCGATGCCCAGAAGGCCCGGATGAGCGTCAACAATCTCAAAAAGGTCAAACTGCCTGTTGCGTCTCAGAAGATGCTGATCTATGGCGGACCGCTTCAAGAAGGCAAACCCTTCCTCATGGTCTCCCATCATGATGGTGTTGGTCCTGGAATCGCCTCGCGCCAGGTAGGACCCTTGGATGGTGGCTCCCGCGGAAGAGCCGCCTATAACACCTCCGCGTTCCAGAACGCCCCAAAGCGCAACTTCTGTCCTGGTGTCCAGGTAGGCGTCCGCAAGACGCCATTGGCGCCCGCCGCTGAACCACACACCTTTGGCGCGGTGGATCGCCGATACAAACGAGTCAGACTCAGCAACTGCACGATCGCGCGTATGAAGCAAGGTGAGGTCTGAGATGCCACGCTCCCGAAAATCCTGCAGACCGCCGAATGACTCGTCATATGTGTCGGCACCTCCGGCCGTCGGAATCACGACGATGGGTTGATCCGCACCACCCGCCAGCGCTATGAATTGGTCCAGAATGGTCGGATCCTGCATGCTGCCACCGACGATGACGAGCGAGCCACTTTCCGGGCCAACCTCCTGGGCCTGCGCTGCTGATGCCAATGCAGCGATCAGCAGCGCGGCAAGAACGTGCTTCATGGTGCAGAGCCCTCTAGCTAGCAAAGACTTGGGCGACGAACGCCTTCAGCAGGTTGTTGGCGAGCGGTGTCTCGCGTAGCCCGGCCACGAAGGACTCTATAGACATGCCCGCAATGCCTTCCGTGTACTGTGGATAATTCCGGAGGCGGTCCTTCATCTCCTGAATCCGCAGCTCTGGGTGAAACTGTGTCGCGTAGATCGGCTTGCCCTGTATTCGAAAGGCGTGATTATCCACTAACGGGCTGCGTGCCAGCGGGACTGCATCCGCTGGCAGGACGTCAACCGTGTCATGATGGCCTACTTGTGCATAGAACGATGCGCCCAGTTGGCGAAAAACCGGATCTCGTTGTCCCGCCTGCGTAAGCTGAAGCTCACAAGTGCCAAGCTCAGCGCGCGTAATGTCGGAGACAACTGATCCGCCCAAGGCCTTGGCAAGCGCCTGAAAACCCCAGCAGGAGGCGAACGTTGGCTTGCTTAAGGCGTGCAGGTCCCGCATAGCATCAAGCGCAGCCTCAAGCCACGGGCCGCCCTCCGGGACCGAATAGTCGCCGGCGCCGCCGATAAGAACCATGTCATGCGCCGCAAGCATGGACGGGGTGGGCGGATCCTGTATGAGGTCTATCGCTGTGATCCTTTCCGGTGAACAACCGAGCGTCCGCGCAAAGGCCTCGACCTCGTGCGTACGCATGGAGTCGTCCGGCCGCCGCATCTGAAACAGCAAATACCGTATGCTCATGTCCTGTTCTTAATGATTCCTCTTCGAACGGCTATACTCACCTTACGCTGGTAGTTCATGGACTAAAGAGATCGGTGATTTGGAGCGATCCCTATGGCTGCTGCCAGCCTGATCAGGCTTACGCGGTAATCGTAGACCGCTTCATCCCGCAATTGCAGCGCTTCCAGGTAACTGCGATGCAAGTCAATAAGCACCGTCAAAGGCGCCTCGCCCAGCGTGTACGCTGTCTGAACCCTCCGTTGCAGGTCTTCAACCTGGACTAAGTATTGCTGCTCAATGAGCCTCACGCGTCCGGCCGCGCTATTGACCGCAGCCACCGCCAGTGCCATCTCGGCCATTACGGCTGCTTCGACTTGTTGCAGCCTGGCCACCGCTTCTTCGTGTGCTGCCTTCGCGCGCGCCAAGCCGCCTCCATCCAGTCCGCCCCAGAGCGGCAGCCCAAACCTGATTCCTGCATCCAGTCGGTTGCCGTCAAGGTCGCCGCGGTATCCGCCTTCAAGTTCTAAGTTTGGAATGCGCATAGCACGTTGCAACGAAACATTTACCAATGCCCTGTCCACTTCGTGCGCTGCCGCTTGAAGATCCGGGCGGTAGCGCAACGCTGTATTTTGCAGGGCTGCCATCGGGTGTATCACGCCATCTGGGGTTGCGATAGGCATGCCGTCCGCATCTACCAGCGTGGCCACTTCCAGCGAGTCAGCGGCATGAACCGGCCGGCGTACATCACTGACACCAAGGAGCGCCAGAAGCACTACCTGCGCCTGTTCCAGTGCTAGAGAAGCCTGCAGGATGTACTCCTGCAGACGGATCTCCTCCGCTTGAAGCCGTAACAGCTCTGTGGCCGCGGCATCGCCCTCAGCTACTCGTTCGGCAAACAGGTCGATGACCGTGTTGATCCGGCTGTGTACAGCGTTAAGCGCGCGGAATTCTGACTCGGAACGAGCCAACGAAAAGTATGCGAGCCCCACTGCCACGTGCAAACTGCGCCGGACATCTGCAATGCCGGCGTGTGCCACCATGAGGCCAGCTTCGGCGGCTTTCACGCGATAGCTGCGCTTGCCGGCGGTTTCGATTTCCTGCCCAAGGAGTGCGAGCCACTGTGCCTGCGCCGGTGGCCTGTCCCCTCGTTGGGAAAGGGCGTACACGTTTTCCGACTCGAGAATGATTTCGGGATTGGGCCGTGCACGGGCCTGGAGAACCTGAGCGCCAAAAATCCCCTCTCCACGTTGCGCAGCGAGATAGTGGGGATTCGCCGCTTCTGCAAGCCGGATGGCGTCGGCAAAACGTAGTGACGTGGGCATATCCTGCCCCACTGCGCTCGGTGCTATCCAAAAGCAAAACAGTGCTGCCGCGCCCCAAATGACCGCCTCGCAACTGCGCCGCGACCCCTTGCGCTCAATGCTTGGCCCCGTACCGGGCCACGCGGTGATCAAAGCAGTTGGCGAACACACAGGTCCTGATTTGTCCCGTTAGGCGTGGCTGTGGCCACCTCCGTTATCGTGGCGATGGTGGCTGAGGCTTCGATGGAAGATGACATGGAGCAGTGAGCCGCTCACAAAGAACTGATAGAATTCTGCGGTCTCATTGTCAGCCATGATATTGCCAAGCAGCGTGTAGCCCAGAATGGTTGCCACGAGGATTGCAAGGACGCTAAGAGAGGCCAAGTAAAACCCGTACTTCGGGCGCACGAGCCAGTAAACCATAAGACCAACGGCCGTGCGGTGCAGCACGAGCGCCACAATCAGGTCCGTGCTGTCGCCTTTCAGAACGGCTGACTCAATGATTACGTGTACAGCCAACCCGGATATTCCTATGGCCAGCGCAGCGGAATCCGTATTTGTAGCAAAGAAGTTGGAGACGCGCTCAAGGACCAGAGGCGTGCCCAGACCGCCTAGCACCAGCATAGATGCGATGAGGATCTCGTCCGGCCACGCGTGCGAATAGATGTGGAACAAGACGAGCATCGGTACGGCGAAAAACATAAACCGGTCGAACCACCTGGTAACCGTCGGCAGCGTGTGCAACACCGGGTAAAGCATAGCGCCAAACGCAGGCGCCACCAGCGCCGCTATAAGCGCTGAAGTGAGTTCAAAAGGCATAATCGTATACTCTTGCGGTGATGCAGACTCCTTGTGTGCTCCTTTCGGTGCGAAAGAGCGGCAAGCACCTCGTCCAGATCTGGCTTCAAGTATGCGGGTATGCGGTCACCCGGTTCCGTACCATCACGCAGAGGAAGAAGGCCCATATCGCGGGCGAAGATACCGTTTTAGGCTGTAACTGCGTCGTTTGGCATCTCTTACCATCTCTCAAGAAGTCAACCGAAGTGGGGGCTATCCATTTCCGCCTCTGTCCCGGTGGCCGTGAAAATAGCTTGGTGCATGCGCAGTTGCAACCGAATTGCCTGGAGGGATGGTCCATTGCGCTGCCCCATGCGTAGAAAGCCCAAAAACAGGCCCGCGTGCACTGTGGATCGGCTATTCATCTCGGACTCGCGTACTCTACCTGCGGACCTGCGGCAGTGGGGTGCGCTGCTGGACGCAGGCGCCCGGGCCTTGGCGGATGCCAACGTGCCGATGCCCCGACGCGCGGCACGGTGGCTGCTGGAAGGCATCCTGGGAATATGCGCGGCCAGCCTTATCGGTTATCCGGAGCAAGAAGCGAGCGTCGATGAAGTGCAGCGTTACTCTGAAGCCATCAGGCGCTGCCGGCATCATGAGCCGCTCCAATATGTCCTGGGACATGCTGAATTCGGCGGCCTCAGGCTGCGCATGACATCGGATGTCCTGATACCGAGACCCGAAACAGAAATTCTTGTTCAAGTTGCTCTCGCGTGCGTAGCCAGATTTTCTAATCCCCGCGTGCTTGATGTGGGCACCGGCAGTGGCTGTATCGCGTTGGCGCTCAAGCACGCGCGCTCAGATGCCCATGTGGTGGCATATGACATTAGCCGCGCCGCGCTTCGCGTCGCTGCAGGGAATGCGCGGCGGCTGGGGCTGGCGGTGTCTTTTGTGCATGCAGACATATTGGCCTCTACGCAAGGGTCGGCAGCTAGCGAGCCCCTTGACCTCATTGTGTCCAATCCTCCTTACGTGCCAGATGCGGAATTCGGCACGCTGCCAGCCAACGTGCGCGACTTTGAACCTGTTGTGGCGCTCGTGTGTGGAGACGACCCGTTGCGTTTCTATCGCGCCATCGCCAGGCAACGCAGCCGCCTGCGACCGGGTGGCAACCTGGTGCTGGAAGTGCATGCTGACTATGCTGCCCAAGTGCGACAACTCCTGATGGATTCTGGCTTTAGCGCTACGGCCGTGCACCTGGATTTGGCAGGAAGACCACGCATTGTCACGGGAGTCTCGGCAAGCAACTAATCGCAGAACCAAGTGCTACCAGCTCATGACAACAAGAATCGCGCTCATTCAGCAAGCAGCGACGCACGACCTGGATGGCAACCTCCTCCGAGGCTTGATGAAGCTCGAAGAGGCCGCTGCAGGCGGTGCCACGCTCGTAGCATACCCGGAGTTGGCGTTTACGCCGTTCTATCCTCAGCATGTAGCAGGTCCGCGCGCGTTGGACCTTGCTGAGCAGGTACCCGGGCCTACGACAGCAGCCTTTTGCGAGGCAGCGCGTCGCTTGGGCGTCGTCGTTGTGCTCAATCTCTACGAGCGCGCAGGGAGTCTAGCCTATGACACCTCGCCCGTAATTGATGCGGACGGCACGATCGTAGGCCGTACCCGCATGATGCACATCACCGACTATGAGGGATTTCACGAGCAGGGTTACTATGCGCCTGGTAACACGCTGGCGCCGGTCTACCAGACCGCTGCCGGGCGAATTGGCGTGGCGATCTGCTATGATCGCCATTACCCTGAATACCTGCGCGCGCTGGCCCTGGGCGGTGCGGACCTGGTAGTGGTGCCGCAGGCTGGCGCGCTTGGCGAGTGGCCACAAGGGCTCTTCGAAGCGGAACTCCGTGTGGCCTCCTTTCAGAACGGATTCTACATGGCGCTCGCAAACCGCGTGGGCAAGGAAGATGTGCTTCACTTCGGTGGCGGTTCCTTTGTTACCGATCCCGCGGGCCACGTCATTGCGCAGGGCCCCGAAGACGAGGACGCGATTGTCTACGCGGACATAGAATACACGCGCTGTGCCACTTCGCACGCCAGACGCCTATTCTTACAACACCGCCGAGGCGAGGTCTATGAGGGCGGTGCGGTGCGCCTGATCACGGACTAGTCTGCGGCATAGACTCTGGTGGCGCATTCCTGTACGCGCCGCTGGCGATGTACTGTAAGGCCTGTCCAAACGGCTCAAGCGCCGTGTAGCCATCCAAGCGTGTTACATACGTGCCTTCTTCATTCAGGAAGACGGTCGTGGGCGTTCCCGAAGCGCCAAGCGCGTAGCCGAGCTCCTGTGATGTGAAGGTGTATCCCATAAAGTCGTGCTGCGTTTCGCTGTCATCAATGTTGAGGCGACCGTATGCAAAATTCTGCTGGACATAGGCAGCAAGAGTCGGGTTGCCGTAGACTTCTTGCTGCATCCTGGCGCACCAGCCACACCACGGCGCATAGATATCGATCAGGACCGGCTTATCCTGGTTCTTGCCGACCGCCACCGCTTCATCAAATGACGGCCATGGAAACGGCGTGATGTTCGCTACCGTCATCGGGTCCGATGGGGGAGGTGGTCCGTCGGCCTCATCGGCCTGCGCACAGCCTGCAGCCAACATCACGGCCAACAAGAATACTCTGTTACGGGTCATTTCTGAAGTAATGCGTGGTAAGCCGTCGTGAATCGTTGTGACGCAACGGACCAGTTGTAGGTCTCAAACACGCGCGGCGTGTTAGCACGCCATTTTCTGCGCAGCTCCACGTTATTGGCGCACTGCTGCAGCGCTTGCACTAGCGAGCGGCGATCGGATGGGCGCACGACCATGCCCACCTGGTGGTGTTCAACAACGCGCCTCATCTCGTGCAAGTCGCTTGCCAGAACTGGTACACCTGCCATCAGGTATTCGAACAGCTTGTTGGGCAATGCATACTGATGGTTGAGGCATGTGTCTTCAAGCAGTGTGACGCCGAGGTCTGCGTCCGCCGTTACAGGCAGCAGTGCATCAGGAGGCATCGGATCTACCAGTCGAACGCGTTTATGGATGCCATGCTCCCGCACCGCCCGTGCCAGAGCAGGCATTTGTGGCCCACTGCCCATGAAGACCAGGACGGCCCCATCGACATCGCGCATCGCATCCAGCAGCAAAAAACACCCCCGGCTCTTCTGGATGCTGCCCTGGTGCAGTATGAGTACTGAATTGCTATCGATCCCGGCCCTTTGGCGCAGGGTACCGGAGGGACGGGGACACTGCGATTCGGGCACGTTGTGTAAGACATTCGGACGGGCAATGCCATAGGTCGTCTGCAGCTGCACCGCTATGCTGTCGCTCACCGTGAATACCGTGTCTGCTGCCCCAATGTCGCGGCGCTCAACGCGACGCCAAAAGGCGCGAACCCATGGCCTCCCGGCCGTTGACGCGACATGGGGATACAGCTCGCGTGCGTCATAGACCAGAGCGGCCTCGTACTTGGTGGCCGCCAAGCGCATGGCACGCAGGCAGTAAAGGTCGCTTGCATGAAAGACGCGCGCCTTTTGGCGGCGAGCGGCCTCAAGAAACAGGCGGTGCACCTTCCAAAAAAAGCGGGGGCCACCGCCCGTTGGTCGCGGCAGATAGCGCAGATACACGCCGCCGTCAAGGAAAGGCGTTCCTGTATCGTGGCCCAGTGCAAGGACAGTCACCGTGAGCCCAAACGAACGAAGAAGTCGAAGCTGCCTGATGGCCCGGGAGTTGCGACGAACATCGCCCGTGAGCGTAAACACTACATCGGTTGGTGGCATCAGGTTCAGCGTCTGATTTGGATGCGTCCTTGCGTGCGATTATACTTGCAGCGCATCCGTTTGGGCCGCCAACACGTAGGTGGCCTGCTCCAGATTCTGCGGCGCTTGTTGAGACTTATGCGAATTGCACGCGGCTGGACCCGAATTTTGTGGGGAATCGCGCTGATGACCGGCTGGGCCGTCATCACGACGGCAGGAGCTTGGCTGCAGCATCCGTTGAATCGGGCGCGGTTTCGGGCTCGGCAGCAGCGTTTCGGGGCGCGCATTCTGTGCTGGGCAGCGGGTTTTCGTGTTACAACGGCAGGCAAGGCACCTCCAGCAGGGCCTATGCTGTACGTGTCCAACCACATTACTGCGTTGGACCCAATCTGGATCGGCACCCAAGTCGAAGTATCTTTTGCGGGCAAGATGGAGATCACCGGGTGGCCGGTTTTGGGGTGGATTGCTAGCACACACGGTATCATCGGCGTAGAGCGCGGCCGGCGAAGTTCTGCCCGCAATTTTGTTGACGCGATCCGGCACCGCCTGACGGCGGGCGTGCCAGTAATGGTGTTTCCAGAAGGGGGAATAGGTTGGGGCGACACGTTGCTTCCATTCAAGACCAGTGCGTTTGAGGCGGTCGCGAGCAGGGAAACGGGTCTTGTGCAGCCGGTGTTCATGGATATTGTTGCGGTGGACGGGCAACCGACACCGGGCGGCGAGGGACGTTTTATGCTTTCATACAACCACCATGACACCCTGTTCGGGCATCTGACTCATGTCTTCAGCTACCGCCGCGTGGAGATAGAGGTGCGCTTCGGTCAGCCACTCAGCGCAGCGTTCATTAAGCGAAAAACACTGGCAGACAAAACGCATGCTGCGGTGGTACTGCTCCAGCAGCAGAAACAATAGCGTTGCCAAAAGGGTACTTCGAACGCTTAACTTGTGCACATGGAAATACCTGGCAGTCAATTGCTACACCGGAACCTGATCGGCATCGGCCTTGTCCTTGCGGGAATGCTGGCGGGCGTGCTCTTTATGCAATTCACACAGCGGGTGCGTCCTGACTTTCCGGCTGAACTGCGTACGGTGGAATTCCACAAGAATGCTCCGCTGCAGGCGGAGCGGGAGGTAAGTACCGCCGGCGTTCTGCAGCTCAATGAGCAGTTCAAGCAGGTTTCACACGATGTAAAGCGTGCCGTAGTGTCCATCCATGCGGCCAGTAGCTGGTACAGCGTGCCGTGTGCCATCCTTAAACGGCGAAGTAAGGAGTATCGAGACCGTGAAAGCTTGGGCAGTGGCGTGCTTATTAGCCCGCAGGGATACATCGTTACCAACTACCACCTTGTTGAAGATGCGTGCGGGCTGCGAGTGACGTTCTTGGACAAGGAGGAGTACGATGCCGAGGTGGTGGGGGTAGACCAGTCCACTGACCTTGCCGTGGTTCGTATCATGCTGAAACCGGGCAAAGAGGTGAAGCCGTTGCCTCTGGGCGACTCAGACGAGGTGCAGACCGGTGAATGGGTGCTGGCGGTGGGAAACCCTCTGGCCCTTACTTCTACTGTAACGGCTGGCATCGTCAGTGCCTTGGGGCGACATGTCAACATCATTCAGGACGAGTCCAACGTTGAAGACTTCATCCAGACCGATGCCGCAATTAACCCGGGCAATTCGGGAGGGGCACTGGTAAACCTGCAGGGAGAACTTATAGGCATCAACACGGCGATTGCTACGCAGACAGGATATAACGAAGGGTACGGGTTTGCTATCCCGGTCAACTTGGTCGACCGCGTCGTGCGAGACCTGATTACCTACGGCGAGGTGAAGCGCGGCTATGCGGGCGCGCGCCTCGAGCGTGTCGATGCCAGGTTTGCTGAAGAACTTGGCCTGCAGGAGGTACGCGGCGTGTACCTGAACTACGTGGTGCGCGAGGGCGCAGCTCACCAAGCAGGGTTGAGGGACGGCGATGTCATCCTGGCATTAGAGGGCAGGCCGGTGAATGAGCCTAATGAGTTGCAGAGCGCCATTGCACAGTATCGCCCGGGGGACAGTCTCACGGTAAGTGTCTGGCGCCGTGGGATTACCCGGAGCCACGTCGTTACCTTGGCTGGACAAGATGACCCAGGCATTGCTGCATGGGTCAACAGCTTCCTCCGGCAAGAGCCGATCAGCGACCCGCACGGCGGAGAGTTGTTTCCCTCAGAACGCTGGGGGCTGGCCTTGCGGCAGTTGAATGAGGAGGACAGGCGTCTTTTTGACGTTACCAGCGGTGTGTATATCTTTCACGTGCGAACCGGGTCAATTGCCAGCCGTGCAGGCGTGCTAGATCACGTAGTGCTGAAAGAGATCAATGGCGAAGCCGTCACCTCGGCGAGGGAAGCGCAGCAGAAGCTGGAGGACGCGGAAGAGGTGCTTCTGACAATTCTGTATGAAGATGGGCAAGCCGTAGACCTTCGCTTGTCGGAGGGGTGAAAGCGTAGGGCCACAATACGGGTACGGCGGCCGCATAAATGCCAGCACTTAGATATCTGACAGCCGGTGAGTCACACGGCGAGGCGCTCATCGGAATCGTGGAAGGCATGCCGGCTGGCGTGCCTGTGACAGCTGAAGAGATAAACTATCACCTCGCGCGGCGCTGGCTAGGGTTTGGTCGTGGCGGCCGGTCGAAGTTTGAGCGGGATCGGGTTCACATCTATTCAGGTGTCCGGTTCTGCAGGACCATTGCAGGTCCCATAGCGCTCCGTCTGGACAACGCGGCCTACGCCAAAGACCGCGCGGGCTGGCCCGCCGTCATGGCCGTGGACGGTACGGGCGGAGTCGAGCGTGTCACGTTGCCCAGGCCCGGCCATGCAGACCTGGTCGGAGTCCAGAAGTACGGGTTTGATGACATCCGGCCCGTGATAGATCGGGCCAGCGCACGTGAAACCGCAATGCGCGTGGCCTGCTGCACCCTGGCACGACTGTTTCTGAAGCAGTTCGGCATCGAAGTTGGCAGCCATGTGGTACGCATCGGGCAGGTCGGGTACGCCGAAGCGAGCGACTGGCGGAAAGCCGTGGATGCGCTCGTAGAAGCATCCGGCGCAGAAGCCGTCAGCAACCAGGCGGACAGGAGCGAGGTTCGAATGCTCGATGAGACCCTGACAGCTGAGTGTATTGACCACATCAAGGACGCAAAGCGCCAAGGGGATTCGCTAGGCGGAGTGTACGAAGTCTTGGTGTCGGGCGTGCCTCCCGGCCTGGGCTCTTACGTGCATTGGGAGCATCGGCTGGGTGGGCGGCTGGCGCAGGCCATTCTGTCCATCCAGGCCCAGAAAGCAGTCGAGATCGGCGATGGCATAGCGGGCGCAAAGACGCCGGGTTCAATGGTTCATGATCCAATCTACAAAGCGAAAGGAGCCTACCTGCGGCGCACGAACCATGCCGGTGGCATAGAGGGGGGCATCTCCAACGGAATGCCTATAATCGTGCGCGGCTTCATGAAGCCGATCCCCACGCTCATCAAACCGCTTGAAACGGTTGACCTAGACACAGGCGTGTCGCAGCCGACACGCTACGAGCGAAGTGACGTAACGAGCGTGCCGGCGGCATCTACGGTCGCGGAAGCCACCGTAGCTTTTGTTATAGCCAGCGCATTCCTTGAAAAGTACGGAGGAGACAGCCTGCAGGAAGTCAGGGCGCACTATGCTGTAGCATGAGTGGTAGAGGGTTTGCCTGCGTTGGTGCGCAGGAGAAAACGCCAGTGTTCGCACCAGAAGCCGAGTAGCAATAGGGATACGCCAGATGAGGAAAGACCAAGTGCAGGGCAAGGCCTCCGCGGCCTATGCGCCGGTGGACATAGAAGGAAAGTGGTATCGCTACTGGGAGGAGAACGGCTTTTTTAGGGCTGATCGCCATTCCGGCAAGGAGCCACATGTCATCATGATGCCGCCGCCCAATGTCACCGGCGCATTGCATATGGGGCATGCCTTGCAGGACACCATTCAGGATGCGCTCACGCGCATCCGGCGCATGCAGGGGCGGGAAGCCCTATGGATGCCCGGGAAAGACCACGCCGGTATCGCCACGCAGAGCGTGGTGGAGCGTACGCTGAAGGAGGAAGAGAATCGCACGCGCCACGAACTTGGGCGCGACGCTTTTGTCGCACGCGTCTGGGAATGGGTTGGCGAATACGGAGGGCGCATCCTTCAGCAAAAGCGGCGCCTGGGGGACTCGTGTGACTGGGCGCGCGAACGTTTCACCATGGATGCGCGCTACGTAGAAAGCGTGCAGCGCGTCTTTGTGAAGCTTTACGAAGATGGGCTCATCTACCGGGGCTACTACCTAGTAAACTGGTGCCCGGTAGACCGCACCGCGTTGTCCGATGAAGAGGTCGACAACGTTGAGCGTGATGGCTGTCTGTGGTACATCAGGTACCCGCTGGCAGATGGCACGGGCCACATCACCGTTGCCACCACCCGCCCCGAAACTATGCTCGGTGACACCGGCATTGCCGTGAATCCTGAAGACGAGCGATACGCTGGCCTCGTTGGAAAGGAGGTGCATCTGCCGCTTACCAGCCGGATCATCCCGATCGTCGCGGACGACTATGTGCAGCCAGGGTTCGGTACGGGTGCACTGAAGATCACGCCGGGCCACGACAAAAACGACTACGAAGTCGGCAAGCGCCACAACATGGTCCCCGTCAATATGATGGCGCAGGATGGAACCATCAACGAGACGGGTGGCATCTACGCAGGCCTGGACCGCTTTGTGGCCCGGAACAGGATGGTTGCCGACATGACGACGCAGGACCTGATTGAGAAGGTCCAGCCGTACCGGGGCACGGTGCCCGTGTCGCAGCGCTCCAAGGCGATCATAGAGCCTATGCTTTCTCGGCAATGGTTCGTGCGGATGAAGCCGCTGGCGGCGCCTGCGATGGCCGCTGTGCGGAATGGACGTGTGAGGTTTCATCCCAAGCGCTGGGAAAACGAGTACTTCCGGTGGCTGGAGGAGATTCGCGACTGGTGTATCAGCCGGCAGCTCTGGTGGGGGCATCGCATACCGGTGTGGTACTACACCAATCAGGATGGCGACGTTGACGAGTCACGTGGATTCGTGGTCAGCGTGGAGCAGCCTGAAGCGGGCATGGTCCAGGACGACGACGTGTTAGACACGTGGTTTTCGTCGTGGCTCTTTCCCTTTGCCACACTGGGCTGGCCGAGTGAGGACGAGGACACGAAGGCCGACCTGGCCTTTTTCCATCCAACGCATGTCCTGGTGTCCGGCTACGACATCCTATTCTTCTGGATCGCACGGATGATCATGGCGTCGCTTTACGTCATGGGCGAAGTGCCTTACCGCGACATCTTCATCACGGGGATGATCAAGGACAAGCTCGGGAGGTGGATGTCGAAGAGCCTGGGAAACGGGATAGACCCGCTGGACATGATCAACCAGTACGGGTCTGATGCGGTTCGCTTTTCGCTCACTGTGCTGTGCGCCCAGGGGCAAGACATCAAGCTGGACCCCACCGTCTTTGAGATGGGGCGCAACTTCGCCAACAAGGTCTGGAATGCCTTCAACGTCTTCGGGCGCTTCATGCGGCCTGGGCAACAATTCAAGAGAACACTAGCGTTGGAGGAGTTGGGCCTAGTGGAGCGGTGGATGCTTACACGGCTGGAGGATGGCATCCAGGCCATCGGAGTAGACCTTGAGCGTTTTCGCCTGAACGAGGCGGTTACTAAGCTCTACACGCTGTTTCGTGGCGACTACTGCGACTGGTACCTGGAGCTCATCAAGCCGCAGAAGGGGCAAGCGATGGACGACGGCACCATCGCGCTGGCGGCAGAGGTCTACGAGAAGTTGCTGAAGCTCCTGCACCCATTTATGCCGTTCATCACGGAAGAGCTGTGGCATCGGTTGCGGACTCGTGCGCCCGGAGAGGCTTGCATTGTGGCTGCGTGGCCCGCCCGCACCCATGAGCGTGACGACTGGGCGCTCGAGGTCTTCGGCGAAGTGCAGGAGATGATTTCGAGTATTCGCAACGTTAGAAGCCAGTACCATGTGGCGCCTGGCAAGCGCATCAAGGCGATCGTCAGCCTGCCGGAGGGTTTGGAGCAGCTGCAGAAGGCGCTTGAGAGCTGTGCTGACTATTTCGCTCGTCTGGCGGGCGTCGGTGAACTGGTAGTCGAATCGGGGGCCGAGCGCCCTGCGGCATGTGCCGTCGTCGTAACCAGTAGGGGCAACGAGGTCTATTTGCCGTTGACCGGGATGGTCGACATCGCCAAGGAACTAGCCCGCCTAAAGGCCGAACTCGAGAAAAAGCAAGCCTTGCTGGAGCGCGTTAAGCGCAAGCTGGAGAATGAGAAATTCATCGCGCATGCGCCGAGTACGGTTGTAGCCCGCGAGCGCGAGAAGGAGGCAAATGTGACTAGCACAATCAATATGCTGGCGGCCAATGTTGAGATCTTGAGTAATGGAGCGGTTGGCGAGCACTGACTAGAATCGATTGCGGCAACTGCGTGTTACCCTCTGATCACGGCAGCCTTGTCGAGAGTGCCAGACCCCGTCCCTGCAGGTCGGGCCAGGACCAACGCACTTCCTTGTGAGCGAGAGCGGCTATTGGGTACCCTAAACGCCAGCTCCGCTCAGTGGCCTGCGGTAGAGGCGCAGGGATTCGTTTGAGACACGTGCCTGGTCCATTCACGTATCCGGGCACTGTCAGCGCGCAGCATCAAGCGGGCTTTCTGTATCATCACGAGAGTCTACGCGGCCATTCGCCACGGCGCAGAGCGGATGAATATACTTGGCATCTCCTGTTGGTATCATGATGCTGCAGCGTGCCTTGTGCGCGATGGCGTCATCGTGGCTGCGGCGCAGGAGGAGCGCTTCACCCGCATCAAGCACGACGCCTCGTTTCCCAGGCATGCCATCGCGTATTGCCTGGACGCGGGTGGCCTTCAGGGCAAGGACCTGCAGGCCGTGGCCTACTATGACAAGCCGTTTCTGAAGTTCGAGCGTCTGATGGAGACGTATCTGGCCTACGCGCCGCGCGGGTTGCCGTCCTTTCTGAAGGCGATGCCGCTCTGGCTGAAACGAAAACTGTGGATCCCTGAACTCCTTCGCAAAGAGCTTGACTTCAAGGGAACGCTGGTCTTTTCGGAGCACCACGAAAGCCACGCAGCCAGCGCATTCTTCCCGTCGCCCTTCACGCAGGCTGCCATTATCACGACAGATGGCGTGGGGGAGTGGGCTACCACGACCTACGGAATGGGAAGGGACGCCGCGCTGGAGCTTATGGCGGAGGTACATTTTCCCCACTCGCTGGGGCTCTTGTACAGTGCGCTCACGGCCTATTGCGGCTTTCGCGTAAACAGTGGCGAATACAAGCTTATGGGGCTGGCCCCCTATGGTGAGCCGACTTTTGTCGACGTGATGCGGCGTCAGCTTATAGACCTCAAGGCGGACGGCTCCTTCCGCCTGAATATGGACTACTTCACGTATCCGGCGGGGCTGCGCATGACGGGACGACGCATGGCCCGGCTGTTCGGGGGTCCGGCGCGACAGCCTGAAGCTGCCCTGACGCAGCGCGAAATGGACCTGGCCCGAAGCGTACAGGTTGTCATCGAAGATGCCGTCATGAACATTGCCCAGCATGCCAAGCGTGTCACGGAAGCACGCAACCTCTGCATGGCTGGCGGCGTGGCCCTGAACTGCGCGGCCAATGCCAGGCTCCTGCGCTCGGGGGTCTTTGAGCGGCTATGGATTCAACCTGCTGCAGGAGATGCTGGTGGTGCGCTGGGCGCCGCCTTTATGGCGTGGCACGGGCTACATGGGCAGCCGCGAACGCCGCAGCAGCCCGACGCGATGTGCGGCAGCTACCTGGGCCCATCATTTGAGGACGAGGAAATCGTTGCCTTTCTCACGGACCGGGGCGCTTCATATGAAGTCCTGGATCCTGATACGCTGTGCCGGCGTGTGGCCGCGCTCTTGGCGGAGGGTAAAGTCGTTGGCTGGGTTCAGGGGCGCATGGAGTTTGGACCGCGGGCGCTTGGCGCCCGGAGCATCCTGGCAGATCCGCGCAGCAAAGACATGCAGCGCCTCCTGAATCTCAAAATCAAGTTTCGGGAGAGTTTTCGCCCCTTTGCCCCGAGCGTAAAGGCGGAGGCTGCTCCGCGGTACTTTGAGCTGGGCTCTGAGAGTCCCTACATGTTGTTGGTCGGCGCGGTTCGGGGCGCTCGCTGCCACGGCAAGGGACTGGACCGGCTTCAGCATATCGCTTCCGATATCCCGGCCGTCACCCATGTTGACGGGTCTGCACGGATTCAGACTGTCGAGGAATCCGTCAATCCACTCTACTGGCGCCTGCTTAACGCCTTTGAAGCGCTGACTGGGTGCCCGGTCCTGGTAAACACCAGCTTCAACGTGCGCGGCGAGCCTATAGTATGCACGCCGCAGGATGCCTTTGCCTGCTTCCAGCGCGCTAACCTCGATGCACTTGCCATGGGATCCTGCCTGCTGCTCCGGTCGGACAAGTCTCCGTCGCATCTGGCCGGCAGGGAATTTGCGCGGTAGTGCAGAATATGGGCCCAGTGGGCCTTTCTGCAGCGAGCACTTAGTAGACGGGAACCGTAGCATCCACGTCCCGACTCCAAGCCTGGATGCCGCCGGCGAGGCTTACCACATTCGAAAAGCCTGCGTCCTCCAGCATTCGGACGGCCTTCCTGGAGCGCGCGCCGGAGCGGCAGTGTACTACGACGAGGTCTTTGCGGTGACAGTCCAATTCGGCCAGCCGCAGGCTTAGCTCCGGCAGTGGAATCAGCAGGTCCGCGCCCAAGGAGGCGATGTCCGCTTCAAATGCGTGACGAACGTCCAAGACGAGCGGCGCGTGTCCGCGTTGGCGTAGCCGCTGCAGCGTTTGCACGGAGATTTCGGGGACATTGGCAGCGCCCACCCCGCAGAATGCCTCATAGTCAACCAGGCCGGTGATGGTGGGAGTATCGCCACAAACAGCACATGCAGGAGAAGGGCGCACCGCAAGCGAATGAAATGTGGCCCCAAGCGCATCAACCAGCAGCATGCGTCCGACAAGTGGAGCGCCGATTCCAAGTAGCAGCTTAATGACCTCGGTCGACTGAAGGCAGCCCACAATGCCGGGTAGGACACCCAAGACACCGCCTTCGGCGCATGACGGCACCAGATCGGGCGGTGGCGGGGTAGGGTACAGGCACCGGTAGCACGGCCCTGAAGGTGCACCAAAAACGGACACTTGCCCCTCGAACTGGTAGATGGATCCGTACACGTTCGGCGTCTTCGTCAGCACACACGCGTCATTGATCAAGTACCGCGCAGGAAAGTTGTCAGTGCCATCGGCGACTACATCAAAGCGATCAATGATGCCCAATGCATTGCTCTTGGAAAGGCGCATGGGGAGGGCTTCGATCGTGATATGCGGGTTGAGGTCGCGGAGCTTTTCGCGCGCAGCTATCACCTTCTGCCTGCCAAGGTCTCGGGCATTGTGCAGCACCTGCCGGTGGAGGTTGGTCACTTCCACCACGTCAAAGTCCACCAGGCCCAGGTGCCCTACGCCTGCTGCCGCCAAGTACAGCGCCAACGGAGAACCCAGTCCACCGGCGCCTACGATGAGCACGGACGCGTCCTTCAGCTTCTGCTGACCGCGAAGTCCAACCTCACCCAGGGAGAGCTGCCGGTGGTAGTGGCGTAGTTCCGATTCGGACAGAGTCGTGGCTGTTGGCATAGTGTCAAGTCTGTCGAGGTACCTGGTAGGCTATTCCGTTTTCTGCCCGAGGTGGCGAGGCGCTGAGCGGCGTGCAAAGCTGGCGCCCGCGACTTACCTTGGTACGATTCTGAATCCACAAGATCCAATTGCACACAGCTACGCGTACGTTCGCCTTCGCCTTTGCTCTCCTGTTGACGCCTACTGCGCTTATTACTCAAACGCCAGAAGAGTAGGTGCGTGCCACGGTAGACCGGCTCTTTGACGGCATGCGTGCTGGAGACAGCACCATGGTAGCCAGCGTATTCTACGATAGTGCTATGTTGGGGAGCGCGACGGATCAGGGATTCAGGACCAACCCCAGCACAGGCTTTGCACGTGCGGTCGGCAGGCCACACGACCAGGTGTGGAACGAGCAGATCTGGGACGTGAAGATCATGGTAGACGGGCGCTTGGCCACAGCGTGGATGGAGTTTGCTTTCTGTCTGGGGAGACGCTAAGCCATTGCGGCGTCAAGTCGATGGTGCTCAATCGGGACGGCGAAGACTGGAAGATTGTGCAACTGGCAGATACCAACCGCGGGAAGGACTGTGATTTGCCGGAAGAGCTGCGCTAGCCAACAACTCAATCGTTCTCTTCCTTCGACACACCCAGCTCGATGGGCACCGGATAGTTGGCCGTAAAGCAGGCATTGCAAAAGCCCTTCGATTCCTGGTTACCGCGCTGGACGGCCGTCATGAGGCCTTCCACAGAGAGGTAGTCCAGGGTGTCCACATCAAGCCACCGGCCCAAGGCCTCAACACTATCGAATTTGTTCGCGATCAATTCGCCATGGCTCGGGAAGTCCATTCCGTAAAAGCAGGGGCTTACTACCCTTGGGGATGTCACCCGGAAGTGGACCTGCTTGGCACCAGCCTTCCGGATCATCTTGACGAGCAGCTTGGCGGTGGTACCCCGAACGATGGAGTCGTCCACTACCACAACGATGCGGTCCCTTAGCACGCCGTCAACGGTGTTGAATTTGCACCGGACCTGCATCTCGCGCTTATCCTGGCCGGGCGCGATAAAGGTGCGCCCAATGTAGTGATTCCGTATGAGCCCTATCTCGTAGCGGCACCGGTACCCCAGTTTGTGGCACTCATTCACGTAGCCCAGCGTGGCCGTGTTGGAGGAGTCCGGCACGGAAATGACGATGGGTGACCTCTCTTCAGTCTTCACGCGTGGGACCGGCGCATCATGAGCAAGTTGCTTGCCGATCTTGCGCCTGACTTTGTCGACCATCTCGCCGTAGACCCTGGAGTCCGGCCTCGAGAAGTAGACATACTCAAAGATGCACTGACTGATGCCATAGCGTGCCGGCAGGTGGATGCTTTGGAACTCTCCCGTGGCGCACGCTTCACGATCGATGATAAGTATCTCTCCCGGCTCGACGTCCCGGACATAGGTCGCGCCAATCATGTCAAAGGCGCATGTCTCGCTTGCGACGCAGTAGGCGGTCCGTCCGGGTGCCCTGTAACGGCCCAGCGCTAGCGGCCGAAAGCCGTTGGGGTCCCGCACAGCTATCAGGCGGTCGTCGGTCAGCAGCACAAGCGCAAAGCCGCCCTCCAGCTGAATCAGTGCGTCAATGATCTGGTCAATCTGCTTTTTGCGACGGCTTGTAGCGATCAGGTGCAGGATGTGCTCGGTGTCCGACGTTGACTGGAACAGCGTCCCGCGCTCGCTAAATGCACGCCGGAGCTCACGCGCATTGGAAAGGTTGCCATTGTGAGCCACAGCCAGGTTACCGTCCTTATAGTGGACGTTAAAGGGCTGGATGTTGCTCCGGTTTTGTGCTGACCCCGTTGTGGAGTAGCGCGTGTGTCCGACAGCCGCATCGCCCAGCAACTGGTTGTCAAAGATGCTAGGATCGTTGAACACGTCCAGGACCAGCCCAAAGTCACGGCGTGCGGGCATTACGCGTCGCTTCTTGTGCTCGTCGTATGTCGAGGTTACGATGCCGCAAGATTCCTGGCCACGGTGCTGTAGCGCGTGCAGCCCAAAGTAGGTTAGGCGCGCTGCATCCGGCATGTTGAATATGCCGAAGACGCCGCAGTTGTCATGTGCTGCGTTCATGAATCGGCGATTGGCGGTGCAAGGCTGGCGATCAAAGGTACCGATACGGGACTACCACACTAAAGTTAAGCATTGAGCGCCAATTGCTTTACCTCCATCTAGTTCATTTTTTAGTATCAGCGCCTTGCTAATTTGGGCTTGTTTGCCGCGTGTAGCACGGACGGAAGCGGGGCGCTTTCGGCTTTGGCATGTGATGTCACAGGCCCAACGCCTTGCCAAGAGTGCGGGCACGACGAACCGGCGCCACGCTCCCCGTGGTGCGTAAGGCGCTTACGTTCGCTTGGCCGGATGCACATCCTGAGCGGTGATCAGAAGCTTGAGCCCAACGGCGACTGCAAACTTGTCGTCCGCGGTATATCCGAAAATGCCGCTGTGCGATTCGTCGTTGGCGAGGGGTAGATGCTCAATGCGCGCGAGGCCTGCCGCAGCCTCCGAAACCGCATTTATAGCAGCTCCGACATTCAAAGTAGCGAACGCACCTTTAGGTCGGACACGGTAGCCTTTCTTGAGGAATGCGTCGCGAACACAGTCGACAGCTGCCTTAAGATCTTGGGCACCAAAAAACTCGAGCCAGTTGACTGAAAGGTATTCCTCTCCGGTCTTGGGTTCGAACGCGGCCGCCATTGGTAGGCCCTTATCGACAGCTCCCGGCCTGCAGTACCGCGAAACATTATCCTCGCGAGGCAGCGGATCGCCAGTCATTCTGGACTTCCCTCACGAATAAACGGACGCACCGCACCCAGCGCATCGCTCTTCGATAGCTTGCCTTGGACACGGAGTACCCTATCGCCAATACCAGTCGATTTTGAGATAGCCGCAAACTGAATGAGTTCGTTAGGCAGGAATTTCATTGCAAGGATCCCGCTACCTTTCAGGAGCCACTCGGTTTGCAAGAACCCGTCTGGGCCTATCCCGATTGCAGGATCTGCCAGTGGAATTGGCTCGCTCACGAAAAACAACGCCAGCTCACGCAGCGACACGAATTCCATAGCCGGTTCGTCGGGATCGTCGGTACTGGCTATCTCATGGAGATAATTGAGGCGTTCGGCGATAGCCGGAAGTCCCAGCAAAGGCAGGACAGCCAAAATTTCTTCGTGCATCGTCGCACGGGTGATGCAGTCGATGAAATATCCAACCTTGGCATGATTCCAACTGTCGATGCTTACTTCCAAGCTGGTTTCAACAGGTTGGTGAGGTGCATAGATGATGTGGTCAACGAAATACCGAGTCCAGTCACCACCCCAGTTGCCGGAGTTTGCTTCTGAACTTGTAGCAGCGAGTTGGCGCGTGGCCGCCAATCCAGTCCCGATCTCTCCGAAAACTGAGTCGAACACTAAATCATTTTTGACCGGCATCAGCCAAGTAGACATGATGCTCTCCTGACCGGGCCTAAGGCTAGCTGTGATGGCTTGCGAATTTGTGTCCGTCAAGTCCCCAAGAGCTTGGTTAAGGCTGAGACGACGAATGCCTGACGTTCTGGCCAGCGATCGATGGCCATGCAAAGACCATTTGTATCCAGAGGGCCCTCGTGGTGGAAATTGCAGTCCGAATTGATTTGCCCGTTGTTCTGCGGTGTGCCAACAACGCTGATGTTGCACACAGCATTACCGCCGGCTCTCAATACGAACCTAGGTATCATCCCAAGCACTATAGGTTCTGCCTTCAGCCAACTCGCCGCAAACCGTTCAATCAGCCAGCGTTGGGGATTCGGCCGATGCATCGTTACCTTGAAATTGAGCCCGAGACTCCGATAGGGCACGAACGGAAGAGCTTTCAAGTACGCGGTCACTGGCCTATGGATTCGGTAGTTGTCTTCGAACGCGGTCTCGCAACGTTCGACTACGGTCATCCGCGATTGGTCCACGAGCCAACTGACTCCATTCTCGTATTTGACGACCGATGCAAGCGGCGTTGTGTGTGTTTCCGCGACCTGCCACTCCTCAGGTACGATCGCGTGCGACACAAGAAAGTCAGGGTTGAGAATCGATGGGTTATGATACTGCGCGACCACGACAACACCGACCTCTTGCAGGTTAAAACGCGTGTTCTCGGGACCTTGCGCGTGCTGTGCCATGGGTGTGTAACCGCGTCACAGCCGTTTGGTGCCTGCCGGACTCAATAGACAGCGCGCAACAGTTGTAGACGAGCTGTTTTCGGTCAGTGTTGCGCGCATTTTGACACGAATTGTCCAACGTCAATGACAATGTGTTCAGCGACAATTATTAAACGTACCACAAGAGGGCGGTGAGATTCGAGGCGGCACAACGGCCGATTGAGCCTGCCCAGGGATGCGATGCCACAGGCATCGAGTCAGCGTATCTTCGCAGGTCAGAAGTTGCCGCCATAGCGTACCGACCACCACGGCAACATAGTGCGCCTCGGAACGGGCCTCGATGTTGTTTAGGGATGCAAACCAACGACAGTCTTGCCGCGCGTTGCAACGCCGCAGCACTTTACTGCCTCTGATCTTACGCCTGCCGAGCCAGCTTCGTGGTAGATTGAAAAGCACACTTGCTGCTCAAAGCAACCGTTGCAGCCAAGCCCTTAGGCACCGAACAGACTCAAGCCAAGATGCGCCTTCCCTATGGAGATTCCGAGCCCTCAAGGGCCACGCTATGCACACGAACCAGCCCGATTCTGTTGTTAACCACGGAATCAACGATCATGTGCAGTCTGTCAAAAGTGATCTGGTAGCCCTCTTCAGGTATGTCGCCGGCCAGGTGGAAGACGAGGCCACCGAGGGTTTCAAAGGCAAAGCTTTCGGTATCCAGTGAGAGCCCCAACAGGGTGTTCAGGTCATCAAGGTCGATGCGCGCATCGACGCGGTAGTGGTTCCCGTGCAGGTGCTCGACAAACGACTCCTTGGTGCTGTCGTGCTCGTCCTGGATATCGCCCACGACTTCTTCGAGGACATCTTCCAGCGTGACGAGGCCTGCCGTGCCACCGTATTCGTCCACTACGATGGCCAGGTGTGTCTTCTTTTCCTGGAAGTCCAGCAGCAGGGCGTCCAGCTTCTTGTTTTGCGGAACGAACATGGGTGGCCGCATGAGCTGGGACCAGTCAACTTGCGTCCGATTCTGGCCGGGGGTCAGGTAGGGCAGCAGGTCCTTGGCATAGATGATTCCCAGGATGCTGTCCAGGTGCCCTATGTAGAGAGGGAGCCTGGAATGACCGGAGGAGCGGATGAGTGCGAGCGCTTCGGTCAACGATGCCCGGACACTGAGTGCCGTGATATCCAGCCGGTTAATCATGATCGCACGCACTGGCGTATCGCCAAATTCAAGGATCGAGTTGATCCACACGTGTTCGTCTTCTTCGATGGTTCCATGGTCCATGCCGATTTCGGCCATGACTTTGAGGTCCTGTGGCGAGAGCATTTCAGGCTGATCTGGAAGCACCCAGCGGTAGAAGCCCTTTTGTGTGCGTTGCATCCAAGCCGCAAGAATTGCTACGATGGGGTAGAGCAATACGTAGGCTATGCGCAGCGGACGAGCTACCAGGCGGCTGTAGGTCACCGCATGGCGGGACGCAATCAGCTTTGGCGTGATTTCACCTACTACAAGCAGCACGAATGTAAGCACGAAGATCTCGAGCAGAAAAACGATTTTGCGATCCAGTCCAAAGTTCTCCGCGATGCGCTCCGTGCCCAGCGCGGCGAGGATGGCTGCGGACACGTTGACCATCGTGTTGAGCACCAGGATGGTGATCAGCACATGCTGCGGCTTAGCCAAGAGCGCGAGTACCCGTTCACTCGCGCCGTCTTTCCTCCGGGCAAGGGTCTCTTTCTTGGCCGTATCAAGCGAGAAGAGTGCAACCTCAGATCCCGAGACGATGGCACTGACGACAAGCAGCAGGACAAAGGCCGCTACACCGGCGATAACCGGTGCGCTGATCAATGCCAGCAGCGATGCGAGAAGAGGTTCTAAGGGAGGTTCGGATTCCAACGTTGTACTGCGGGAGCTGCCGCGAGGGACACCTGAGCACTCAGGCGTCCCTGTAGATACCCTAGAAGTAGGACCCTGTTACTACGATGTAAACTAGCGTTCCCAGTATTGCCAGTGGGCAAATGAATTTGACAAGAAACACCACCACAGCTGGCCCGGGCAGTGGGTATCGCCTGTCGCCGCCTTCTTCGAGTGAGTCAACGAATTTGGCTTTTCCCCACTTCCAGCCCACAAACACGCAGATCAGCATTGCACCAATGCTCAGCGAGTAATTGCCCCAGATGTTGTTGTTGAGCGTCAGGAAGTCCCAACCGAAGATGCCACCTTCGCCCAGGGCCGGGACGGCGCCTTGTGACAGCGCCGAAGGAATGGCAAGGGCCAAGCATCCGCCAGCTATCAGGAAGGCAGATCGGGTACGATTCCACCCTCGTTCATCGACGAAATAGGCAACGACGACCTCCAGCAGGCTGACGGTAGATGTTAAGGCGGCAATTGCTAACAGCGAGAAGAACAGGACTGCCACGATGCTTCCCAGCGGCATGCTGTTGAAGATGGTGGGCAGCACAACGAATACCAGCCCGGGGCCCGCGGTCGGCTCCGCTCCTACTGAGAAGAGAGCGGGGAAGATGATAAGCCCGGCCAGGATAGCGATGAGCGTATCGAAACCGGCAACGGAAGCTCCTGCTTTCCAGAGGTTGGTCTTGTTGGACAGGTAGGACCCGTAGGTGATCATTGCCCCCATGCCGAGGCTCAGGCTGAACATTGCCTGACCCAGCGCCGACATAACCACAGGAATACTCAATTCCGAAAAGTCCGGCTTGAACAGGTACACTAAGCCGTCCATTCCGCCGTCCAGCGTAATGGCACGCCCGGCCAGGACCAGGAGCAGGACGAACAGGATGGGCATGAGGATTGTGGTCATGCGCTCAATGCCGCTAGATATCCCTCCGCGCACCACCACCACCGTGACTGCCATGAAGATGGTGGTCAATATGATGGCCTGCGCCGGGCTTCCGATGAGGGCGGTAAAAATTGCGCCGCTTGAATCACCGTCAACAGCACTGGTAAGGCCGCCCGTAACCGAACTGAACAGGTATCCCAGTGCCCAGCCCGCTACCACGGAATAGAATGCCAGAATACAGAAACCTGTCAAAACGCCGAGCCCGCCCAAGGCGGGCCACAGTGATTTTGGCACCAGCGCCTTGAACGCGCCCACCGGGTTACGATTAGTTGCGCGCCCGACCGACAACTCTGCGAACATGACGGGTACGCCGATCAGCAACACGAAAAAGAGGTAGATCAGCACGAAAAGGCCGCCGCCCCCTTCGCCTACAGAGTAAGGGAAGCGCCAGATATTCCCGAGCCCGATCGCGGACCCAGAGGCTGCCAGGACAAAGCCCAACTGCCCACTCCATTGGCCACGAGTATCTGCAAGAGCCATATTCGGATAGAATTGAATGTACCCGAAAATACTCGCGCCGTTACCCCACTGTCAAGCCCGCGCCGATATTGTCCGCAGTGAACAACTGCCGGGGAAATACGGGCGCTTCAGGCGGGCCCGGGAAAAAATCACACGGATTACAAGTAAATAAATTCCTGCACGGAAGCTAAGGGGTTCTTACCTTGGGCACGTTGGAACCGGTTCCACACCATTGCATTAGAGGTGGTGGTCCAGATTCAAGGTTTCGTGTGGCGATGGCAGCTCTTGGCTGCGCTCCTCGTTCCCTGAAGCGGAATGACCGGTGCATTTTGAGCTAACCAGCAGCACATAAGGGACAATGAAAAACAAGCTTTTTGTAGGTGGTATTTCGTGGGGCGTGGATGACGATGAGCTCCGTCGTCACTTTGGGCAGTTCGGCGCCGTCGTGGACGCGCGCGTCATCAGAGATCGTGAGACTGGCAGGTCGAGGGGGTTTGGGTTTGTCACGTTTGAGAGCGCGGAGGATGCGGCCGTGGCGAAGCGTGAGCTTGATGGCTCTGAGCACGACGGCCGGACCATCCGCGTCAATGAAGCAGAAGAGCGCCGGCCTCAACGCCAAAACTCGAATGGCGGTTACCAATCGAGGTCGGGTAGTGGTTCTGATCGGTACGAACGGCATCGCGAGTACCGCTAGGATGACGGCGCTTTCGCGTCGCAAGCTGCAGTAGTCCGCCACTGGAGCGACGGCGCGCGATGGCCTGACGCGGGGCTGGCAGGCACTAGGCCAGCGAGAACGTGTGTGCTACCGTACCGACAAACCGTACGGTCCCGCTATGCCTGTAGCGTGGCCGCGCTTGGCACGCGCGTCAGAACGGCAAGTCGTCCTCGTACTCCGGCGATGCCGGCTCCGTGGCGGGGTTTTCGGACTGCGGCTGGCCTTGATCGGCATGCGCTGGCCCGCGGTCCCAGTCCTCTTGGGAGTCGGGCGTGCCTACTTGCCCTTGCGCCTGGTGCTGGTCCTCGAAGTCCCGGTATCCCGAAGCTCTTGTCGGCCGCCGCTCCGGCTGTCCGTCAGGAGTATGCCTTGGCCCGCCGTCTCTCTGGTCTCGATCCCCGCGGTCCCCGTCTCTGGAATCCCGGTCGCGCGAGTCTTGGCCTCTGACGTCACGGGAGGCCAGCCGGTCACGGCTGCGGCCGGATCTGCCGTTCGACTCCTCTTGCCCGTTGACCTTGCTTGACGCTTGGCGGTCGCCAGGGCTGCCCAACAAGATCATCTGCCGGCCTTTGACCTCAGTCGACCACCGCTTGTTACCGTCCCGGTCTTCCCAGCTGCGGGTCTGCAACGAGCCCTCAATGTAGACCTGCTTTCCTTTGCGCAAGTACTGCTCTGCTACTTCGGCAGTCCGCCCCCAAAGCACTACCGTGTGGTATGAAGGCGTTTCGACCCAATTGCCGGAGTCGTCCTTGTACGATTCGTTGGTGACTATCCGAAGCCGGCAGAGTGATCTGCCGCTTGCGACGGTGCGGAAGTCTGGGTCGTCCGCAAGTCGTCCGAGCAAGATGACCTTGTTTACGCTTCGTCCTGCCATGATGTACCTCCCTGTCCTGTCAGTGTGAATGAACGCCAGCCGTGAAGAAATGGACATCAGTGCCCATCGTAGGTTGGCAGCGTCTAAATTAACCTGCTACGTGAATACTACACGCAGGCACTGACAGCAGTGTGTCAGTGGGCGTCAACTTTTTCTTTGGGCCAGTAACTATGCCTTCCAGCGACTCAATACAAACCTCCTCCGAGCCCTCAAGTGCGCCGTACGAGGCCTTAGTAGCTGTAATCCGACGGCTGCGCAAGGAATGTCCTTGGGACAGGCAGCAGACTCACGAGTCGGCGCGACATCTGGTGGTGGAAGAGGCATACGAAACTGTGGACGCCATAGAGCAGCGTGACTACGACGAACTCAAGAAAGAGTTGGGAGACTTGGTGCTGCAGGTCATTTTTCATAGCGTAATCGCAGAGGAGGCTGGGCGGTTTACGCTCGCGGAGGTGATGGCGACCGTCAGGGAAAAATTGATTCGGCGGCACCCGCATGTCTATGGAGACGTGGACGTAACGGGCGTCAACCAGGTGCTGAGCAACTGGGAGGAGATCAAACGACAGGAGCGGCCTGGCCGCCGAGTGCTAGATGGCATCTCGGCGCACATGCCGGCGCTTCTGTGCGCGCACCGCATGCAGGAAAAGGTGGCAGGCGTCGGCTTTGACTTTAAGACTGATACAGACACATGGGCCAAGGTCGAAGAGGAGCTGCGAGAATACCGTGAGGCTGCAGGCAGCACTCAGGCCGAGGGGGAATTCGGAGACCTGCTTTTCGCACTTGTCAACTACGCACGCCGCACGGATATCAATGCGGAAAATGCGCTCCGCTCCGCCAACAACAAGTTCAAGCGTCGCTTCTCGTATATCGAGTCCCAACTGGAGGGTCGCAGCCTGCGCGCCGTAAGCCTTGCGGAGATGGATCGGTACTGGGAGGAGGCCAAGCGACTCGAAGAACCACCTTCCGGCTGAGGCGGTCAGCGCGCCTGACCCTTTAGTAAGACGTGGAATGCCGTGGTGTGGTGCTTGCCCGAAGGCTCGCGGACGCGCCAATCTGGGGTGGTGGCCTGCAAGACTATGAGATGCAGGGCGATGGGCAGGAAGCACATTCTCCACTCAAGGGAGGAGCCGGTTGGGTCAAGGTGTCCGTCAGGATCTCTGCGGGGTTGGCCAGGGTCCCGACTGCGATCGAGCCAAGCCGCAAAATTGCCGATTCGGCTCAAGAGACACGCAGGCAGAAGGATGTAGCCGGCCGGGTGTCCTGGATGCTCCTGGCTTGCAGGGCCATTCCTGATGCTCCCACGGAAAGCAGCATGCATACCGCTGTCGAGCCTACGATCTGCGTCGGGCCTGATGTCCATCGGAGCACTGATTCGGCCCGGGTCTACGACTACGCCAATTACCCAACTTGGCTGGGAGCTAAGCTGCCTGGCGACTGGTCCAGGGTGCGTAAGCCAACTGTGCCGTGCAAAGGCGTATTCCGGCGGCGGGTGTCAATCCCGCTCGTCTACTCGTTTGAAAAACAAAATCAGTGCGAGAGGCAAACTGGAAGAGTACAGCGGGTGGGAGTCCCGCGTTATAGTGCTGGAATTAGGAACATTTCCTCGCGAGACGTGCGGGGTCACCCTTGAGGGCGGACGCGAATCATCGGTAGCGGCGCGCATGGCCGGGGACATTGAGACCTGAAAGAGCTATGACCTGGGTCGCCGAGGCCTTGCCCTTGGTCATAGGTAATATGTCGATCATCGCTATGGTGGGGCGGCGGAAAGGCCCGCGGTGTCTGCGACCAAGGGACGCGGAGGTGAGAGTCTGCCCTGCTTGATGTGTCCCGCCGCGTGAGGGATGGGGCAGGCCCCAAAAGCGCTGACATGATTGCGCGCTGGTGAAATAGCGGTCAAGTTGAGTGATTCTAGTTCTCGGAGGCGCAGCCAACAACCCAAGGATTGCGAGCCATTGCTGGATCGTCTCGTCCGGAGAGTGTCCCGGTACAATTGCTCGTACGACGTGGTTGAGGCAAAACTGGAATCCGTCCATGTGCTGCGTGTACGCCTGCACGTGACAACCCTAAGGGAAATCGCTGTGCGTGAAGGGCTGTCTTTTCGGCCAATAGTCCCAGCCACCCTGCCCGGAAAAACCGATAGCTTCAATTGTCGCTGACCGGCCAGAGCAATAGAACTTCATCAGGTGCAATACGATCGGTCCCACACCACGGGAATCATAAGTATTCAGCACTGGTACAACTTAGCTTGAATAGCCACTACCCATTCCTCGACCCATCATGATGAAGTCCTCGCATCATACTCCTGTCTTTTGGGTCGCAGTTTTGATGAGATTGATTCATAGCTAGTTGGGGAGGGATAATTGAACATCCCCGGTCACTAACCCAACCCAGCAATGAATACCCACTTGTCGTTGCCGCCTGAAGCGTGCTCTGACGCGCCATCAGGCGGCTCGCAGAGCACAGGCCAAGCGGTACGTTTGCACCTGATGCGACACTATGCCAGCATTCTGCAGATGCTGGCTGGCGAGTTGCTGCCACAGGAGAACGCAGCTGCTGCGCAGCCTGGCCGCAGTGAGCCAGCGTCCATGGCTGCACCCGAACGAGCGGAGGCTGCCCCGGACGATGGCGTTCGCTTCGATGAAGCATGGGAATACTTGCAGACGCGCAGTTTATCTGATGAGGCTGTGGTAGCGCTATGGCTGAAGAGCTTGTACGTCATTGGTGTACGTCTGACTCTTTGCGTGGGCGTTACGTTGAGCGGCCATCGTCGCATCCTGGGCCTGGTGGCCTGCGCACCGGAGGATGTCGCCCGTTTGCAGGAGTTTCTGCAGAGTCTGGTAACGCGTGGACTCTGTGTGGATGCGGGCTTGCTCTGCATTTTAGCTAGTGGCACAGGTATGCAAGGGGCTGTAGAGACCACTTTGGGTCCGCGCGTAGCCATACAGCGCTGCTTGAGCACGAAGCTTCGCCAGGTGATCAACGGCTTGCCGGAGGCATCGCAGGCCGTCTTTCGCAGCCGATTGCGGCAAGCGTGGCAACTGTTGGACGCAAGGCGGGCCGAGACTGCGCTCCTGGAGATTCACGCAGACTTGCAGCGTGTGAACCGTTCGGCCGCCCACGTGCTTCTGGAGGGTCTTCAGGAGACGCTCACCATTCAGCGGACGGGGCTGCTACTGACGGTAGACCGCGGCTTGCGCGTGCTGCACAGCGTGGACACCCTGGGTCAGAAGCTGCAATCGTGCGTACCCCCAGGGAGCGTACGTCAGCGCCTGGGGCGCATTGCCCTGGCGTTGTTGGAACTCGAGGTGGGCCTGCGGCGCATGGCCTTTGCCTCGTATCTTCCAGATCTTCGTGAAGCCCTATCCAGCCGCCTACCCTCATGAAAGCACAGACCTCCGACGAACCCATTGCCGCACTCTGCCAGCGTCTGGCTGCGACCGACCCGCTTGCCTTGGCCCAGCTCCTGCGCGAGCTCCCAGAGCGGTATGAAGCGATGGCTATGCAGGCTATAGAGGCCGAAGTGACGCAGCTGTGTGGCAAGCGGGGCACCGTCAACAAGAACGGCTATCAGCGCTGGGGCACCAATCCAGGCTCTATTGTCTACGGTACGGGGCGTATTCAGATATCGGTTCCTCGGGTGCGTGACACCAACACGGGCAAGGAAGTGCCGCTGAAGACCTACCAGTTGCTGCACCAGCGGGATCCCAAGCAGCTTGAGAAGCTCACGGCACTGTTGCTCTCGGGGGTCTCGCAGCGCGACTACAAGGACGTGGCCGGCGAGTTTGCCGACTGTATGGGACTGAGCCAGAGCAGCGTTGCTCGCATGTTCGAGACCACTACCACGCAGGCACTAGAGGAGTTTGAGTCCAGCCGGCTGGATCAGGAGAAGTATGTGGCCTTGTTGATAGATGGCAAGTGCCTGAAGGGCGTGCAGATGATCCTCGCTCTGGGGGTCACCCGTACAGGCAAGAAGCACGTGTTAGGCTACATCGAAAGCACCACCGAGAACAGTGACAAAGCGACCGCTTTGCTGGAGAACCTGGTGCAGCGCGGGTTCTCCTATGCCGGCGGGATCCTGGTGATCATCGACGGCAGCAAGGGGCTGCGCAAGGCGGTGCAGCATGTGTTTGGCGATCACGCGGTCATCCAGCGGTGTCAGTGGCACAAGCGCGAGAACGTGGTGCAGCACACCAAGCAGAAGGGCACAGCCGAGCGCGCAAAAGGCCGGCTTCAAGATGCCTACGATCAGCCGGACTATGAGCGTGCGCGCAAAGCGCTTGTTGCTATCCACGACGATCTGCAGCCTGGGCAACCGCGTGCGGCCGCCAGCCTGCGCGAAGGGCTGCACGAAACGCTTGCGGTGCTGCGACTACCACTGCATGAGACCCTCCGGCGCAGCTTCAAGACCAGTAACCTCATCGAGAACCTCAATAGCGTCATTACGCATCGCACGCGCAACGTAAAAAGATGGCGCTCCACGAACCAACGGCACCGCTGGTTCGCTGCCATCTTCAAGCACTACGAGTCCAGGCTAAGTCTACCCCTCGGCAACATTTCCGGCTTGACAAGGTGGCCTCACGGCCGATTGCACGGAAGCCAGCCTTTCGCGCGGTGGTTGGTCCGTGTAGATAGTGCAACTAACACGGCTGTAATGCCCGACCAAGGGCGTTGATTTGGGGGTGAAGAGGCTTGGATTGGCGGGCGCAGCAATGGCAAAAGCTGCATCGTGCGCGTGCGTGCTTCGCAGGCACGCACCTATCCTGCCGATGCTTTTGCAGCATCGTCACAAATAGCGGTCCTGATCAATAGCCCTCCATGGCGAGCTTTGTGGTGGGCCTTTTCTCTTCTTTCTAAACACCCTATGGCGGCCACAGTCCGTACTTCTTCTGAAGCAGGGAGAACAGTACCGCCCCGGTCTCCAACCGGATGTAGCCGCGCGACATGATTTTGGCGCCAGGCGGCGGATCGCTTTTCCGATTCATGTATCCTCCCATCAGCGCCACCAGCAGAATGGCTGCAGCCAGATCATCGGGAGACGCCAGGTTGAATCCTTCGGCGTATTCTCGCAGCACGCACAGCTCAATATCTGTAAACAGGATCTCGGCCGGTGCTTCCGGATCTTGGCGACCCAGTAACGTCATCAAGTGCAGGCGCCACGCCATCACCATGTTGATGGTGATGGCCAGGTGAAGACTATCGGCCTTCTGCAAGCGCAACTCCTGCACCTTGCACACACTCTTGAGAATCCGGAAGCCGTCTTCCACACGCCAGCGTAACATGTAATAGTCGACCATTGTTACGGCCTGTGCCACCGAGGTCACCTCCCTTGTCGTGAGCAGGTACCACTGAATCGCTTTCTGTCCTTCTGGCGGGTCCGCCTCTCCAACATGTATGGCGGTGACCTTCACCGGGCCGCCCTGCTGTCCACGGGTGGGCGGAAGCATGACCGTACGGTAGCGTACCTCCATCTGTGCGATGCGGCCCGCACGGCCCTTATGCTTGACACGGCCCGACTTCTCGCGACGGCTCAGCCGCTGTATCGCTACCTCAATGGTACCTTTGGGCGCCCCCTGGCGCATGAACTCAAACAACAACGGACCCTTTCTTCCCAGTCTCCGATTCGCCTTGGCCCGTACTAATAGATCCACCCGTCCCACTTGTTGCTGCGCGGCGAAGAGGGCAAAGATGTCCGCTTCCCGATCCATGACGCAGAGTACGCGGGTCTTGCTGCTGAGGTGTGTGGCCGCCTCGGCCAGGTCATGCAGTCCGTCGATCCATTGCTGCGTCTTAGCTGCGTGCTTTCCCGCTTGGGTCCTGTAGGCACAGCGCAGCACGCCCAGCGGCAACCCCTCCGCACTCAACGCCAACGTCGTATGCAAATGCACCCCCCGTGCTTTCGCGGTGGTCTGGTTGCGCCCGATCACTTCCAAGCCCTCGCACGCAGGACGGGTGCTGTAGTTGATGTCCGTGCCGTCCTGAAGGCACAGCACCGTCTTTTCCGTGCGCATCCGCTCTATCGTACGACGGCGATGCGGCGCCAGGATATCCGCGGGCGTGGTCCCCCGCTCGTTGGCCTTCTCTATGAAGCGATAATATCCCCGTATCGCGGCACGATCGGATTTCATGGTGGCCGTTATGGACTCGCCGGGCGCTCGTGCCAATATAGTGACACTGTTGACCAGGCGGGAAGTCCGCCGCTTATCCCCCAGCTGTGCGTCTCCAAACTCCTGCGCCGCCCAGGTCTCGGCATCCAGCCCCGCGCCAGCCTCCAGTTTGGGATACGCATCTACGTGCGCCACCCCGAGATGCTTGCGCCACCGGCGGTCCAGATCATAGACGAACACCGCCTTCTTCGTCCGGGTACACGCCTTGGTCTCGGCATGGCGACCCCGGCCGGTGGTCCTTCCCACATATTGGAATCCCGCCGCACGGAAACAGGTCCCCCGCTGCTCAGGCCCCACGAAGGTCTCAACGACCCACGGAGCATAGCCGTAACGTGCCTGAAAATCCACGGGCAACCGCTTGAGCACCTTCCCCAGAAGATGACTGGCCAGGTTCTTGACCTTTACGCCTGGCCGAATCAACAGCCGGTTCAGGCCCACTACGCGCATCAGATGCTGCTGGCGCTGCGCGTGCGTCCAAGCCATCCACCGGTCGCGCGGTCCCACATACAGGCCGGAAGCCGCAAAACCGATCGCGCCCAGATACCCGTGATCGCTCCGAAACAAATACTTTATCTGCGCGCCCGCAAACTGCCTCACCCCCTGCGGATGCTCCGCTGCCATCAGGGTGTTCCAGCGCGCACGCTGCGCCGCATCCTCCACCAACTCCAATGCCAAGCCCTTGATCTCTTTGAGCGAAGCGGGCACCTCCACTGGTTCCGGCACCGGCCGGTCCAACAGCCGGGGCGTACCGCTTGCAATGGTGCGCCTGGGCGCGGGCAACGACAGCCTGTCCTCGGATTCCAGCGTCTTGAGCGCCTTCAGACACCCGGTCTGCTGCAGATTCCCACGAGCATCACGAAAGCCGAATGCATGGCACACCTGGCGGCTGATGGCCGTACGGCTTTCACCGGTATGCGCTTCCAATGTGCGCAAAAGCCGCGGCTCAGAGGTCCGCAGCGTGCGAAGAATCTGGCTCTGCGTAAGCATGCCGCAAAGCTACACGGCACGAATTACAAAGTTAAGTCGCTAATTTGGGGACAGGGTAGGGCTAAGTCGCATATTGGAGCCTGTGCATCTGAGAGCGATGGAAGCAGCCCTTACACGTGAGGTGGAACGCCGCAGGCAGCAGACCGTATTCGCCTATGCACATCCCCCGCCCAACTAAATATGGGTCAATCCCGTTTTGATTGCGGGCCTGTGTTGTAACTACAATCACAGCTTTGCAAAGGGCAGTAACTCTTGGTACTTGCCGATTCCTTTGGGAAGTGCTGATGATCCGGTATGCTTGATTGGAGATCATTATGGCGTTCCGGAAAGCGATGCAGTAACTGCGGCCAACTTGGTGTGCGCTGAATTACGAAAGCAGGGCATCGCGGTAGGAGATGCCGTGTTCGATCCGCAAGGTGCAGCCGAAGCCTATCGCGTCGTCCTAACCCGCTTGGGTGAGAGGGTTCAGATCCGGTTGACTCACGAGAGACCCACTGGAACAGTCCTTTTTGAACAAGACATGTGGCTGGCCAGTATCGAAGAGGTGATTCCAGCAGCTGCCCGATTGGTTGAGGCAGTTCTGCGCCATACGGAGATTCCAAATCCCGACGTGGAGAGCGTCGTGGAAGAGGATGTCCCTCATGCGCGGAGGGTTCCACTGGAAGCGCTGCGGTCATTCGGAATCCAAGGTGCCGTCGCTGGCGGCTTGGGTCTAGCGGGAGCGGGCTTCACTTTGGGATACTTTCGGGAGGGGCCGCGTTTTGGAATTGGGAGCGAATTTCGTCTTGCCTATTCCAACTCCGACTCGGAGGACTTCAATTCAATAGAGGTAACAATTGGAGGACGCTATTTTCCCAACTTGAACAACATCTCTCCGTACCTCGGGAGCGGGTTAGTGCTGATTCTGAGCAGCCATTATGATGACGGTGATACTTCCTACAATCTGCCTGGATTACCTGGATTTGGGTTGTACCTAGCCTTCGGAGCGCGGACTATGCGTGTATATAGCGGTGGCTTGGGAATTGAATTGCGAGTAAGCTTGCCATTCGCATCACACAAAACAGGTGAGCCTTTTGCAGGTGGTTTTGACAGAAGATATGGCTCTCGCGAGTCGTCTCGCTACATCGCGCCAATATCACTGGCGATAACGTACAACCGGTAACGGATCGCTTCCTTCTCCTAACGTATTCAAGAAGGGCTTTCCCAGTTGCTGACTTGAATGCTACAGGTGGTTTTCGGCTCGTCCAACCTGTGCAAGGACAAATACTCCATGCCATAGGCCAGTGGCTGGGGGTTTGAGTGCAGTAGCAGGCTGGGAAAAGGTTGCGCATGCTGCCACCACATGCCAATTTCGTAGAGGACGCCGTTTCTACCTGAACCATTTTTGCACTCCGCTATGCTTCGGTAGCGTAGGCGCGGCGCCCAGCTTCGTCGCTTGGTAAACCCAACGCTGCCTCGGAGGGCGAGAACAGACGCTCCAAGCCGACTCTGGGCTCTTTTCTGGGTCTATTTGGCCGCTTTTCCGATCTCAACGATAAAAAAATTGGCTCTTCCCCATTTTAGATGGGTACAGCGTTTCATTCAACGGGAAACGATATGAGATGATGCGGATTCATACCCGTTTCTTATCTGTTTCAAGGCCATCATCACGATGGCGCACACGTTCTCTAACCCCAGCAACGATATGTCACAACTAAAGACTGATGATATAGGTTGCCTCTTGGGCATCCAGGCTCCCTGGAAGGTTTCCGAGGTGACGTTTGCGCATGAGGCGCAAGAAGTCCGGATTCATGTAGTTTGCGAGGACGGCCATCAGCTGCCTTGTCCGGAGTGCGGCTTGGCGTGTCCGGGCTACGACCACCGTTCTCGGCAATGGCGTCACCTGGATTTGTGCGAGTATCGCACGATGGTGGTTGCGCAACTTCCCCGCGTGGAATGTCCGGAGCATGGAGTGCGCACCGTGTCGATTCCGTGGGCGGAACCTATGTCACGGTTCACTGCAGGGTTTGAGGCGCTGGTGATTGATTGGCTGCAGGAGGCGAGTGTGTCGGCGGTGTCCCGCCTGATGGGGGTGAGCTGGAATGCGATAGACGGGATCATGCAGCGCGCGGTGCAACGCGGCCTTGCGCGGAGGAAGGAACGGGATGTTGCCCATATTGGCGTGGATGAGACCTCTTTTCGCAAGCGTCATGCGTATGTCACCATTGTTTCGGATGCGAAGGCGGGTACGGTGCTGCATGTGGGCGAAGACCGTAAGAAAGAAACACTTACGCGTTGGTATGCTGGGCTCACTTTGGAGCAGCTGGAGGGCATCGAGAGTGTCAGCATGGACATGTGGCCGGCCTACATCAACGCCACGCTGGAGCATGTGCCAGAGGCGCAACGGAAGGTGGCCTTTGACAAATTCCACGTAGTGAAATGTCTGGGAGCTGCCGTGGACAAGGTTCGGCGCCAGGAGCACCGGGCATTGATGAAGGAAGGCCTGGAAGACCTCAAGGGAACCAAGTATGATTGGTTGACTCACCCGGCCAACATGTCTGCTAAGCAGAAGGCGCGCTTCCAGCAGTTGCGTACCAGCACGTTGAAGACGGCCCGCGCGTGGGCTATCAAGGAAATGGCCCTGCAGTTGTGGCATTATGTCCACCGCACATGGGCGCGCAAGGGTTGGGAGCGATGGTTGTCGTGGGCCATGCGGTGTCGGCTGGAACCTGTCAAGGCAGCCGCCAGAACCATCAAGACACACCTGTGGGGTATCCTCAATGCGATCATCCTGAAGGTGAGCAATGGCCCTGCGGAAGGCATCAACAGCAGGATCAAAACAATCAAAGTGCGCAGCAGGGGCTTCCGCAACAAACGGCGGTTTGCCAACGCCATTTACTTTCACCTCGGAGGCCTGGATCTATACCCCGCAGCGTCCGCAGGTGAGTTTACCCACTAAAAAAGGGGTAGAGCCAAAAAATTCGTGAAGTGGACAGAGTTCGTCCCTTTAAGGCCGATATAGTGCAGGCTGGAGAAAAGTTGAGCCAAAAGGGCAGGAACGCACTCTCGTATGATATGCGGCCAATATGCAATCCTATACAGTATGGGTTGCAACTTGGCGAATTCGGGGTATGATCGCCTCTCATTTGCGACAGGCACTGCGATCCTCAATGCTGCTGCCAGACGTCGTTGTATGGCTACGCGTCTTTCGTGCGCCTGGCGTGGAGTGGGCCTGATTGCCTACGAGTCATCCATGTCTCGTCGGCCGGACGAGCAGATCAAGCCTGATCGTGATGCATCGGTGGGTGGTCCTGCATATACATGGCCCACTACGGCGAGGTACGCTGTGCAGTTCGGCGAACGCGCCCGCCGCTGCCGCAGTGGCGTGGCTGGGCTCGAGAATGATGCTGCGGCGGGGGTCTGATCAGCGGTGCGGTGCTGATCAGTCATGCATGCCGAGCAGCTGCCATTCATTGCCGGCGCGGCAGAGGAGATAGACCCCGCCTGCCGCCACGACCTCGTAGTAAATATGGTGCGTCTCGTGTGCCCACCAGCCAGTTTGGACGATCCATACGCGCAGGAGGCGTTCTATGACACAGGCTTTACGCTGCGGCCGCCGAAACGCGAGCGGTCGGTTGCCGTCGCAGCGCACCTGTATGGTCTCTTTGCGGTGTTTCATGGCTCACAAATCGGTCACGCCCGCCGCCCATCTGCAGGTGCCCGCTATAGCCGCCGAGTACGTCTGGCAGAGGCCAGACTTTGCTTACGATGAGGGCGCGCCACTGTCCTTGGGACTGCACTTGTCCTGCCAGGACTACTGCGGGCGCGCGCAGCGCATGCCGCATCTTCTCCGCCCGCTTGGGATAAACGATGGCCTGCACGATGCCAGTCTCATCCTCCAGTGTGATGAAGACGACACCCTTGGCCGTGGGCGGACGCTGGCGCATGATCACGCGGCCCGCTACGCGCGCCAAGCCCCGCTTTTGTTTCTGCAGCGCGGCAACAGTCTTGACGCAAAGGGCGTTGAGTTCCGTACGCGCAGACGCTACGGGATGCACGTTGCTGGTGCTCGTCGTCTGCAGGTTCCACGAAAGCCGCTCCGCGGCAGTGAGTGGCGGCAATAGCGGCACATCGCCTTCGCTAAAGGAATGTGTACCCAACAGGTTCGCAGGGGCCTGCTGCCCTGGCGTGCCGTGGCGATGCGACAGCACACCGACCTCCCAGAGCGCCCTTCGCCGGTCACCCGCCACCTCGTCCAAGGCGCCACTGGCAGCCAGTGCATGGAACTGGTCATTGTCCAGCGCGACGCGGCTGTAGAGATCTTCCACGGACTGAAAGAGGCCGTCCGTCAGGCGAGCCCACACGATTTCTGCGCCGTCATCCGGCGCGATGCCGGCCACCACCCGGAGTGGGCGACGAATGCACAGCGTGCCACGCTCGTCACGCTCCAATGTATAGCGTGCCTCGCTGCGCTGGATGCAAGCCCGCAGCATGCGTACTCCCAGGCGGCGTGCCTCCTGCTCCAGTGTAAGCACATCAAACATGCCCGGATGGTGCTCAAGCAGCCCCGCGAAGTAAGCCGCCGCGTGGTGCGTCTTGAGGTAGGCGGATTGGTATACCGTGCGCGCAAAGGCGGCTGCATGGCTGCGGCAAAAGCCGTATCCGACATATCCGGACACCGTACCAAAGACCTTCTCGGCTACCATTGGGGACACCCCATTTCGTAAGGCACCGTCGATGAAGCGTTCCTTCATGGCGGTCAGCTCTCCCGGGTCGCGAAACTTCGACATAAGCCGCCGAAAGCCGTCGGACTCCTCCAGCGTCATGCCCGCGAACTGGTGTGCGATCTCCAGGATCTGCTCCTGGAACAGGACGACCCCGCACGTATCCTTGAGGATGGGCTCAAGCAGCGCATGGTCATAGGTGACAGGCTCCTGTCCCAGGCGCCGCCGGATGAAGGGATGCACCATGCCTGCCTGCAGCGGGCCCGGGCGGAAGATGGCGACCTGCGTAACCAGGTCCTGGAAGCACGTCGGCTGGTGACTGGCCACCAGATGCATCTGTCCCATAGACTCAATCTGAAACACACCCAGGTTGTCGCCCCGGCGAATGGAAGCAAACGTAGCTTCGTCGTCCAGCGGCAACTCGTCTATCCAGGTGCTCTCCGGGAGTGCTTCGCCTCGCTCGTGCGTAGCTACCAGGCGGCTGGCCATATCAATCGCAGCCAGCATCCTCAGCCCCAGCATGTCAAACTTTACCAGCCCCAGTGCCTCCACATCGTCCTTATCAAACTGCACCATGCGCACGCCATTGGCAGAATGCTGCGTCGGCGTAAATGCCCACAGCGGCGTACGCGAAAGGATCATGCCCCCGTTATGCAGCCCCAGGTGGCGTGGCACACCATCAAGCGAAACTACCGCCTTCAGCAGTGCATCCAGCATGGGCGAGTCCCCTATGGATGCCACCAGGTCCGCTTTGAACTCCTGGATATGCTTCGTGCTGCGGCGCCGTGGCACTGCCTTGGAGAGCTGGCTAAGGGAGGGGGCTGGCCACCCGAGCGCCTTGGCTACGTCCCGGATGGCCAGACGCAGTCCGTACTGGACGACGGTCGCCGTCATGGCCGTGTGCTCGGACCCGAAGCGTGACTCGACCCATGCGATGACCTCTTCGCGGCGATCCGAATCGAAGTCTACATCAATGTCGGGCGTGCCCTGGCGGCCCCGGTGCAGAAATCGCTCAAAGAGCAGGTTCTGCGCTATAGGGCAGACGGTGGTGATACCCAGGAGGTAGGCTACGATAGAGTTCGCAGCAGAGCCGCGTCCCGCATAGCGAATGCCGCGGCGCCGGGCTTCCGCGATGATTTCATGAACGACCAGGAAGAAGTCGTCCAACTCCAGTGCGGTGATGGTATCCAGTTCATGGGCCATCTGCTTTTGGGCTGCCGCCTTGTGCGGGGAGTCGCGGTAGCGATGCGCCAGGCCCACTTCGCACAAATGCCTGAGGAGCGGGGGCGCAGCCTCGGCGTTCTCCAGCATCGGAGCGGGCGGGATGAGGTGGCCTGGCAAGAGATCCACGTGGCAGGCGGCGGCGATCTCCGCGGCGCGATCGAAGGCGCGCGGGTAGGGGAGCAGTCGCCTGAGCGCAGCGGGGGCGCGCAGGAACGCCTCCGCGTTGGCCGGACGCGCCGGATCGTGTTCAAAGACAGTGCGTCCCAGCCGAACGCAGGTAAGCAGGTCGTAGCGCGCATAGTCCTCAGGCCGGGCAAAGCGAACGTCACCACCGATGGCGCATGCGACGCGGCAAGAGGCCGCTATCTGGCGCAGCGCGCGCAGGCATGCGGCATCTTCTTCGTGCAGGTGGTGCCAGAGTTCTACCGAAAGGCGATCCTGAAAGATGGCCTTGAGGCGATCCAGGATGCTGCGCGCGGTGGTGGTGCCGCACAACGCCTGCGCCAGCAGTCCCTCCCGCCCTCCGGTGAGGCAAAAGAGGTTTTGTGTGTCGTGCAGGTCCTCAAGCGTGAGCGTGTGCGCATAGCTTGCAGTCAGCAGGCGGCACAGCTCACCATAGCCGTCCTTGTTGGCACAGAGGAGCACCAGGTAGCTGCCGGCAACGGGCAGCTCTGCACCGTAGATCGGCTTAAGGCCCGCAGCCTGGCACGCGGTGGCGAAGCGCACCGCACCCCGCATCCCCTGGACATCCGTGAGCGCCAGGGCATCCATGCCCAGGTGTATGGCCTGGGCGGCAAGCGCGGCGGGCGAGGAGCCCCCGGCCAGAAGCGAATGGTACGAGCGCGTATGCAAATAGGCAAAAGACATCAGTCCCCCTGAACGGGTGCTAGGGTCAGGCGCTGCTCTGCAAAGAGGGAGTCTTTGCGCTGTGCCCGCAGCACAGCCCGCGGGCCGTAGCGCTGCTGGATCAGGAAGACGGCCCGCCGGAGCTCGGGCGCCTCTGTGCGCGGCGTATACAGCTGTCCTTGGGTATAGGCCACATTGATCAGGTTGCCGGCGATGAGGTGCATAGAGATCACCTCTGCGGTGGGGAGGCCGGCGCGCAGCTTTTCATGGAGCTGCGCTACCAGGCGGCACAGGTCGGAGCGCGACGACAGGCCGCGCTGGCTCACATAGCGGTGGCTGACGGTGCCGTGCCCCGGCATAAAGGCTTGCAGTGCCAGCGTGAGCGCGGCCATGCCAGTGAGGCCCGCGGCCAGACGGTGGGCCAGGTGCATGAGGACAGGACGAATCCAGGGCGCTGCCATGCAGGTCGGTACCTCAAGCTCATGTGTTACGCCCACCTCTCTCGAAAGCGTATAGACTGGTACGGCAGGTTGTCGGCCAGGGCGCAGAAAGCGATCTAGCTGCATGCTAAGGTCATGACCAAACTGGGCCCGGAGGTGACGCTTTGTGAGCCGGCGATTCACCATAGCCAAGGTGCACAGCCCAAAGAGCCGCAGACGCTCGGTGACCTCCGGTCCCTCGTCTCCCAAGAGGTTGGCGAGCGCGGACACCGGCGTAGCCTCCAGGAACGCTGCGTTGTCTCTTACGCGGCGCAGCGTGCCCGGCGCGGCCTGCTGCGCTGCCAGTTGTGCCCATTCGTTACAGGACGCGGCGCCACCGCGGAGCCGGCCATGCTGCCGAAAAAAGCGTGCGAGGCCTTGGAAGTCTGGGTCCTGGAGCAGAAAGCACCCCGGGCGCAGAGTCATCACGCGCGGTGTGAATGCGCTAAGGCGCTGAATCATTGCGGTCGCGGCGGCACTTTCGCGGGTGTGATTGCGTTCCATAAAGGTGGCGTTGCCATACAGGCGCTTGGCACGCGCCAGCGGCATGCCGGCCTGCCAGCCGGCCAGGGCTGCGGATGCCATGAGGGCACGCCCACCCTCGTGGAGAATCACCAGGCGACTCGGCGGCTGGTTAACCTGTGCCGCCATCCGGGGCCACCAGGCGACGGCATAGCGGAAGATTCGGGACATGGCGTAGGCATTCAGGTGTGAGGCCGTACAGTATATGTCCAGTGCTCCCCCTGTGCAATATGTCACATATATTAGACTCTATCTTTTGACAGAAACAGGCTTTTCATCCGCATGTCGGGGGATCGCCGCACGCAGTTGCCATGAATAGGCAGGAGCCCATTCTTATCCTCACGACCGGTGGTACCATCGACAAGGTCTACTTTGATGCCCGGGGCACGTACAGCGTGGGGGATCCGCAGATCACAGAAATCCTGCGGGTGGTCGGCGTCACCTGTCCACACAATATCGATACGCTGATGGCGAAGGACAGCATGTATCTGACGCCGGAGGACAGAGACACTATCAAGCGTCGTATCCAGCAGGCATTCGAGCATCGCATCCTCATCACTCACGGTACGGACACCATGGTCGAAACCGCCCGGCACTTAAGCGACATTCCTGACAAGACTATTGTGCTGGTGGGCGCGCTCATGCCGGCGCGTTTCAAGTTTACCGATGCCGAGTTTAACATCGGCTTCGCGCTGGCAGCTGTGCAGGCGTTACCTTATGGGATCTATCTTGCCATGAACGGGCAGATCTTCCACCCGGCGAAGACGTGCAAGAACTTTGACAAGAACCGGTTTGAAAAGCTTGGATAGTAGTCGCTTGGGGGTTGGCAGGGTAAAGCGCTGCAGATGCGGCAGTGCCCGGATTGCTGACTTGGACCGATTTTTGCGCTGGGCCTTTTCGAAACCATCACTCACATTCGGGCATGGCCCAGAACCGGTTTGATGCACGCCTGGTGCGAAAGGCACAGGGGGGAGATAAGCGGGCGCGCGAGGAGCTGCTGCGGCGCCTGGATGGCGTGCTGCGCGCCTTCTTCATCAAGCGCACAGGCCGCACGGCGACCATTGATGACTTGGTTCAGAACACGCTGCTGCGCGTTCATGGAGGGCTGGAAGCACTCAAGAATCCTGAAAGTCTCAAGGCTTTTGCGATGAAGGCCGCGCTCTTTGAGCTACAAGACCTCTATCGTGGTCGCTATAGTGCCAAAGAGGTTCTGTACGATCCGGCAATCATGTCGGGGGCGTCGTCGTCCCAGGGGGCATGGGCGGGCAGCAGTATAGATCTGGAACGGGCGCTTTCGATCCTGACGCCGCATGCGCAGCGAATCCTGGAGTTGCGCGAATACGGCTATCGGTACAAAGAGATCGCCCAAATTCTCGATACCACGGAGATGGCTGTGAAGATGCAGGTTAAGCGGGCCTTCGAAAAGATGCGAAGCGCTTTTGCCGCGTAGCAGCGGGTAAGACCTTGCCAGCGAGGCTGCCGCTGGAATCCAAGCGCCACGCTTAACATTGTGGCACCATCGTGCAAGGGTAGCTGGGACATCAGCGGCGAGAGCTCTGCACCGCACGGCCGAGGTACGGCCGCGCATTGAGCAGGAGCGCTGAGGTGTGGCTCTAAGAACCAGGCCGTGTCGGGTCATTCCGGGGCTGAAGTGCCGCCCAACCGGGTCCCGCGGTCGGCACTGACATGGGCGCGTATCGGCAGGCTGCGCTTTCTGATGGCACGCGAGGCGAAGCGCGCCAGAAACACGTGACGACGGACATGGTCAAAACAAATTGGCAGATGCCTCCCCTTGAGTGGCCCGTGGCGGCTCCCAGAGCTGGATCGAATTCGCCTTGCGCTCTCCCAGCTCCGCGCCACCTGAAACATCAGTCGCATCCAACGCGCCGGCCCTGGGACATGCGGAGGACATTGACTATCGTTTATGGAAAGGACAGCACCGCCAATTCTTTTGTGCCAAGCTTTGGGCCCACCCAAGGCTGCTGCCGCCTTGTTCATTCTGGACATTGTGGTCTGCGCCAGCGGTTTGGCTGGCGCTTCAGCCCCAGAGGATGTTGAAGCGTAAAATTTTTTCCTCGGCTTGCGTTACTTGTTGGCTACTTACAACGGCTAAGGGCTATACGACCCGAAAATCCTTGTTTTCATGCAGGACTTGCTGGAATTCTTGGTACACGAAGGGCAGTTGACACCGGCTCAGCGTGCAGCGCTGGAGCACAATCCAGCTCTGCGCGACGAGCTGCAGCAGTGGCTGCGGGTGCGCGCCGGCCTCAAAGGCCGCCTTGACCAGGTTGTGCCCGACCGGCAAGCCTTTGTGCTCCATGTGCTCGCACGTGCAGGGCATTTCGAAGAGCTTACTGCATCGGAGCGCCAGCAGGTGGCAGCTTCGCAGGAGGCGATGGAGCGCGCGGTGGAGGCATACCCTGCGCTGCGGGACATCGCGGAGCATATTGAAGAGGACCGTGCGGAGTTTGTGGCATGCTGGGAGCAACCTGTGCGGATTCGTCGCCTCACGCCACGAGTATGGCGCATGGCTGCGGTTATCGTGATGCTGATTGGCTTTGCTGCCATTTTTGCGCTGTTTTTAGGCCAGGACCTGCGGACGGTAGCCGTCAGCGACGGGGATACGCATCAGTTGGAGTTGCCAGATGGCTCCACAGTGCTGCTGGTGGACGACGCCGAGGTGCGCTATGATGCGGAGGACTTTGCGCGACGCATCACCTTTAGTGGCAGCGCATTTTTCGATGTGGCACATTCTGAGGAGCCCTTCACCATTGGAACGCCGGGAGCAGTGACAACGGTGCTGGGCACGCGGTTTGGCATCAAGGCTTCGGGTGAGGTCACAGAGGTCATTCTGGAACGCGGCCGGGTATCACTTGCGGCCCAAGACTCCCCGGAGGCTCAGGTCATCCTCAGTCCCGGCCAGATGAGTAGTGTTTTGCGGGGCGGCCTGCCTAGCGTGCCAACGTCTGTTGATCTCATGAGCGCATTGGAGTGGACGGGCTACCTCTTCTTTGATGCAACCCCGATGGTAGAGGTCGCGCGCGTCTTGCAAGACCGGTACGACGTGGACGTCGCCGTAGTAGAAGCGCTGCAGCAGGAGCAGGTCAGTGGTTCCTTTGAGCCCACCGACGCACCCGCGCACATCTTGTCGGTATTTGCTACCACGCTGGGTGCTGAGGTGGAGGGTAGCGAAACTACTGGCTTCAGGATTCGATAGTAATCTGCACCAAAGAAACGGCGCTGTAGCCTGAACCGGGAAATTCACCCAGGTTGTGCGAGCCAAAGGGCGCCATCGTAGAGATTGTACCCTAAGCTGGTTCTCAAATTCATCGCAATGCGGAAACGGGTGGGGAGCAGGAGTCCCCGACAAGCTCAACGGCACAGCTTTTAAGATCGGTGAAAGTCTAAGGCATCAAGAATATGCGTGAATCTGCCGAGCAGGGGGATGTCAAAACTCAATTGCGCATAGGCTTATTGGACATTCAGAGACGGGGTTTGTGGGAGGACTACGGTGAAGCGACGAGTTGGACCTGAGGTCCGCCGAGCAGGGCAGCGCTAAGGCTCAATTGCACTTGGGCTCGGGACACGTCCTGGGAGAGGTCGCGCCAAATGGCTTCGTGAATCCTTGTGCTTGGTCTAGTCTTGTCGGAGGACAAACGAGCCGGAATGCCGTCGCGACCCAAGAGGTCCTCAGGCAGGAATTGCCTCCATGCGTACTTTGGGAAGCGAAGGTCCTCGCCGCCGAGCTTGGTACTCGCATCGCTGCCTCGCAAGCTAGTGCTTGTACGAAATAGCAGGAGGGTGCATGGACAGGCGAAAACAGCGCGGACGGCTACTCAGGCGTGACGACGGCGGTGCGGCGTCCACTTAGGAGGCTGCGGGGAAATCATTGAGCAGGGACAGAAATGCAACGTTGATCACATCCTTCCATCGGCGTGCTTCTCGAAGATTGCCGGGGGCAACCGGAATCTGTACGAACGTGACTGGAACTGCCAGCCGATGCATGTGAGTTGCAACCAAGAGAAGGCGGCAGAGGTGGCAGAGTGGCCAAAGTTCCGCTGCCGCTGCCATTTCCTGCAGGTGGAGGAGGGTCATCTGTTCGTCTGGACGCGTGGGCAGGCGGGCGCGGAGAGGCACACGTTGCTGCGCAATGTCGTATCGGCCAGCAGGGACAGGGTCGACGCCCGGGTGGTGGTCGGGCTCGGTAAGCTGGGTGGGCGGAAGGTGCAGGGGGCTGCGGTCGGGATGAAGGCATCGTTCGGCTACATGTTGCCCGGGATAGCGAAATCGAGTGTCGACTGGTTCAACTTGCACGAGAAGGCCCGCGTAGGTCTCTGGATTCCCAGAACGTTCGAGTTGACGGATGACGGGCGCATCGTGCCTGTAGGGACAGAATTAGTCAAGGGCTTTCTGCGGAAAGGGGACTATTCTCATTTCCCTTCGCTAAGGGTGCCGGAAGGTGGAATTGCGATATTCGGCCCGCGAAAGTGATGGTCGAGGATGACGAACGAGGCCAATTACGGAAACGCTCGGAGCTAAGATGGCGCGGGCAAAGGTGGGGCGGAATAGGGGAAGGGGAAAGTCCACGGGGGCAGGGGGCGGCCCTTAGCGACGGGGCATCCTCCCCCACACGGGCGGCCACCCACCCCGGGGTGGAACCTGCCCGTTGATTCGCGGTATTACTGGTATCCGCCCCTTGGTAGTACGTCTTGCTTCCATTCTGTTCGCAGGATCGGTGATCCTAAGCGAGGCCAAGCCCATGGGGCTTTTTTATGAGATTCATTGACGATGATCAAGGCGGCGATTCTCATAGACGGAGGCTATTTGCTCAAACGACTGCCAGCTGTTCGGCCGGATGTCGATAAGGACGACCCCGCCGCAGTTGCCAAGTCTATCATGCAACTGATTTCAAACCACCTGGAGCAACTAAACTAAGGTCTATAACACCCCGAATCATTTCAGCCTCTTGTATCGCAGCTTCTACTACGAGCTCAACCGTACGAAGGCAAGGCGCACAAGCCCGTCAGCCAAGACCCGATTAACTACGCCAAATCAGATCAGGCGCTCTTTCGCAAGAAACTGTTTGAAGTCCTTCACACCCGGCCTAATCTTGCGGTGCGACTGGGTGAGGTTCGCCCGCTTCCCGCCCGGTCCTGGACTCTGAATGCAACGCCTCAGAAGAAACTCCTGAGCGGTAACATGGCAGTGGGGGACCTAACCGATCAAGGCTTCGCGCCCACCTTCCGTCAAAAAGGGGTTGACATGCGCATCGGGCTTGACATCGCGACCATTACGTTGAAATGACAAGCCAACGTGATCATCTTGGTAGCCGGCGACACGGACTTTGTCCCCGCAGCGAAACTAGCCCGTCGCGAAGGTGTCCAGTTCATACTGGACCCGCTGTGGCATCATAGCTTACCTCCTGCCTTGTCCAAACACATTGATGGATTAAGGAGCGGATTTTACAATCCCAAGCACGATAGACGGGAGGAGGCCCTCCGGTCTGTGGATCCTGAAATGGGACTGTGATAGCATTACATTCAGTCCAGCAACCGTGCTGAGGGCGCCTACGCCGTATTTCCGGAGGCAGTGCTGGACGAGCCTTTGGGGCTGGGGCAGAAACGCGCAGGATTTCGCGCCGGTAGCCGGCAACTTCGGGCCCAAGAGTTACGTTCGATAATTGTACCCATTAGCTGGATGTCCATAGATCCGCAGGATCGGCCCTCCTAACACCGGTTTTGACTGACGACGCTTGTAGTGCACCAGCCGTTACTTGGAAATCCCATGAAGTCATGTGCGTTGAGCTTTCCCGAGATTGCATCCAAAAGCCTCGCATAGTGTCGAAACCATTCCGAGCAGTTGCAGCGGGGCTTCAGCGCGCAGGGCCAACAGGTTTCTTAACCTGTTTGGTGTTGGCGGGACTGCTCGTCGGATGCACGCCTCGTTCCAATGACCAGCCTGAACTGGCTGTTCATCCGTCGGTGATGGTTCCGTTTGAGGACCTGTTTGCGCTTGAAGACACGCTTGTACTGGATCCTTCCGTGATTGTGGGAGGGATTTGGTTTATGGATGCCGATACTTCAGGCAGCGTACTCATCACTGACATTGCAGCGAACTTGGTTTACTTGTTTGCACCCGAGGGGCAGCATCAAGCGACCTACAGTATGGACACATGCCTCCCTGACGGTGAGCACAGTGTGTGGACATCGCGGTTTGCCGACAATGATCGTGTCATACTATCGACAATGGAAGGAGCCATGGTGGTTTTCGACAGGTCAGGGAATTGCCTGGCGGGCAGTCGGGAGCTAATCTCGCCGCTCCTGTCTTTTTGCTCACATGGCGATTCCATATTCACGTTTCGGGGACCACTGGGGTTAAATGTCGCATCGACTTCCATAATGAGTGCCTATTCAATGGATTTGGAATTGGAGCGAGAGATACTCTTGGAAGACCCGGAATTCTATAGACTCAATCTAATCCACAAGGGAATTGCGGGACGAGACATGGATTGCTTTAGTGATGGTCCCTACTACAAGTACCATGAAGACATGGATGCCAGACCCGCACACCGGCAATCCCAGATGGCCATGTCTCGGCCTGATTTCTTTGTCCAGCGAGATCAGGATATTCCTCCCGGGGCGATGAGCCGCGAGCAGAGGGTAGCGCTGAACGCCTTTCCGCTACTGACGGCGGTGTACGCCTTGGATGATGATACTCGCATGATGGTGTTCTCCCGGATTGATGACGAGTTTCGCCCAGAGAACGCAACAAGGAGATACGTGACTGGCATGAGCATAGTAAGCAACAGCAACAAGTTCAGGAGCATGAGCACGGTGCTGCCTCACAAGGCACCTAAGACTGCACGGCATGGGTACCTGTACTTCTTGGGCGATATTGTACAGACGGATGACGGAGATGCAGGCAATCCGGCGGTGATACGATACCGATTCAAGGCACCGGAGGCCACCGAAGACTAATGCGGTTCGCGCTACATTGTGGCACACGTGTTCGAATCGTTCATGGCAACGGGGTTCGTCAGGGGTTCCGATTGAAGTAAACACGCGCAGGATTTCGGCCACTTCAGGCCCGGGAGTTACGTTCGATAATTGTACATAACGAACGTAGCCGCCTAGGCGGACGTGTTCCCCGAAGCCTGCAGACCATCATGCAGTCCTGGGAGCTGGAGGCGGACTACCGGCTGGATGCCACCTTGGCCGAAACGCGCCGTGTAGAGGCAGAGGCGCACCGCGCCCGCGATGCCAGGGCGGCTATCAGCGGCGCATGCGTCAACGCGATCGCGCGCTACTACGACGCTCCGGACCTAGAAATGCGGCTCACCCGCAGGGCGGACGGGCTACGGGTGGAGATGTGGAACATCGATCCGGGCGCTCTCCGCATGGCGCAGGTGGTCGCCAACATGGTCGGTAAACGGCTCATGTAAAAGGAACTGACGGCATAATGGAAGCCGTGCTCCACAACAATAGGAGGGGGCAGTACTTCACCGAAGAGCATCCCTTGGAAACGATTGAGCAGCTACAAGCGGACTTTGGCCGAATCATGAACACGCCAAGCGCGAGCCCGCGCTACGCGGGCAAGACGCCGGCAGAAGTGGTGCGTCAGATCCTGCGCCCCATCGGCGAGACAGAGTTGCGGAACCCGAAGGCCCGCTGCCGGAAGAAATCCGCCTAAGCAGGCGTTCGCTATGCTTTACAATTCTCCAACATTTACGGTGTAACGCGCACCCTATTTGCCAGGCTCATACGGTTCAGGGTCGTGCCGGTGACGGCTCCGGCATAAGAAGAATCAACGAGTCTGTACTTCAGAACACCCTTCTCCTTGCCTCTCTTCGAGAATGGCTTGGCGCCCGTGCGACCACCAAGGCTAGATCTACCCTGTCCCCAAATTAGCGACTTGACTTTGTAAATCATGCCGTGTAACTTTGCGGCATGCTTACGCAGAGCCAGATTCTTCGCACGCTGCGGACCTCTGAGCCGCGGCTTTTGCGCACATTGGAAGCGCATACCGGTGAAAGCCGTACGGCCATCAGCCGCCAGGTGTGCCATGCATTCGGCTTTCGTGATGCTCGTGGGAATCTGCAGCAGACCGGGTGTCTGAAGGCGCTCAAGACGCTGGAATCCGAGGACAGGCTGTCGTTGCCCGCGCCCAGGCGCACCATTGCAAGCGGTACGCCCCGGCTGTTGGACCGGCCGGTGCCGGAACCAGTGGAGGTGCCCGCTTCGCTCAAAGAGATCAAGGGCTTGGCATTGGAGTTGGTGGAGGATGCGGCGCAGCGTGCGCGCTGGAACACCCTGATGGCAGCGGAGCATCCGCAGGGGGTGAGGCAGTTTGCGGGCGCGCAGATAAAGTATTTGTTTCGGAGCGATCACGGGTATCTGGGCGCGATCGGTTTTGCGGCTTCCGGCCTGTATGTGGGACCGCGCGACCGGTGGATGGCTTGGACGCACGCGCAGCGCCAGCAGCACCTGATGCGCGTAGTGGGCCTGAACCGGCTGTTGATTCGGCCAGGCGTAAAGGTCAAGAACCTGGCCAGTCATCTTCTGGGGAAGGTGCTCAAGCGGTTGCCCGTGGATTTTGCGGCGCGCTACGGCTATACCCCGTGGGTCATTGAGACCTTCGTGGGGCCTGAGCAGCGGGGGACCTGTTTCCGTGCGGCGGGATTCCATTATGTGGGAAGGACCACCGGCCGGGGTCGCCATGCCGAGACCAAGGCGTGTACCCGGACGAAGAAGGCGGTGTTCGTCTATGATCTGGACCGCCGGTGGCGCAAGCATCTCGGGGTGGCGCACGTAGATGCGTATCCCAAACTGGAGGCTGGCGCGGGGCTGGATGCCGAGACCTGGGCGGCGCAGGAGTTTGGGGGCGCACAGCTGGGGGATAAGCGGCGGACTACCCGCCTGGTCAACAGTGTCACTATATTGGCCCGAACGCCCGGCGAGTCCATAACGGCCACCATGAAATCCGATCGTGCCGCGATACGGGGATATTATCGCTTCATAGAGAAGGCCAACGAGCGGGGAACCACGCCCGCGGATATCCTGGCGCCGCATCGCCGTCGTACGATCGAGCGGATGCGCACGGAAGAGACGGTGCTGTGCCTTCAGGACGGCACGGACATCAACTACAGCACCCGTCCTGCGTGCGAAGGCTTGGAAGTGATCGGGCGCAACCAGACCACCGCGAAAGCACGGGGGGTGCATTTGCATACGACGTTGGCGTTGAGTGCGGAGGGGTTGCCGCTGGGCGTGCTGCGCTGTGCCTACAGGACCCAAGCGGGAAAGCACGCAGCTAAGACGCAGCAATGGATCGACGGCCTGCATGACCTGGCCGAGGCGGCCACACACCTCAGCAGCAAGACCCGCGTACTCTGCGTCATGGATCGGGAAGCGGACATCTTTGCCCTGTTCGCCGCGCAGCAACAAGTGGGACGGGTGGATCTATTAGTACGGGCCAAGGCGAATCGGAGACTGGGAAGAAAGGGTCCGTTGTTGTTTGAGTTCATGCGCCAGGGGGCGCCCAAAGGTACCATTGAGGTAGCGATACAGCGGCTGAGCCGTCGCGAGAAGTCGGGCCGTGTCAAGCATAAGGGCCGTGCGGGCCGCATCGCACAGATGGAGGTACGCTACCGTACGGTCATGCTTCCGCCCACCCGTGGACAGCAGGGCGGCCCGGTGAAGGTCACCGCCATACATGTTGGAGAGGCGGACCCGCCAGAAGGACAGAAAGCGATTCAGTGGTACCTGCTTACGACAAGGGAGGTGACCTCGGTGGCACAGGCCGTAACAATGGTCGACTATTACATGTTACGCTGGCGTGTGGAAGACGGCTTCCGGATTCTCAAGAGTGTGTGCAAGGTGCAGGAGTTGCGCTTGCAGAAGGCCGATAGTCTTCACCTGGCCATCACCATCAACATGGTGATGGCGTGGCGCCTGCACTTGATGACGTTACTGGGTCGACAGGACCCGGAAGCACCGGCCGAGATCCTGTTTACAGATATTGAGCTGTGCGTGCTACGAGAATACGCCGAAGGATTCAACCTGGCGTCTCCCGATGATCTGGCTGCAGCCATTCTGCTGGTGGCGCTGATGGGAGGATACATGAATCGGAAAAGCGATCCGCCGCCTGGCGCCAAAATCATGTCGCGCGGCTACATCCGGTTGGAGACCGGGGCGGTACTGTTCTCCCTGCTTCAGAAGAAGTACGGACTGTGGCCGCCATAGGGTGTCAACACAGAAAGAAGGCTCGCCGTAGGGTTCACCAGGGAGGGCTATTGATCAGGACCACGGATCGTCACGATGCCGCAAAAGCATCGGCAGGATAGGTGCGTGCCTGTGAAGCATGCACGCGCACGATACAGCTTTTGCCATTGCTGCGCCTGCCAATCCAAGCCTCTTCAACCCCAAATCAACGCCCTTAGTCGGGCATTGCGGCTGTGTTAGTTGCACTATCTACACGGACCAACCACCGCGCGAAAGGCTGGCTTCCGTGCAATCGGCCGTGAGGCCACCTTGTCAAGCCGGAAATGTTGCCGAGGGGTAGGGCTAGATGCGCGGCGCGCTCCTTGTCACCAGCTTGGACCAACAGGTCCTTCAAAACCCATGGCCTAGAGCGCCTGAAGGCGGCGTTCTCTATGCAGGCAGCATGGCAAACGCGAACCGGAATGTCCCATTGTTCTGCACACTCCGGCAGGAAACCCCCGAGTCTTTCGCTGTGTTATCTGGGCTGCCTTGCCTTCAACCAGCGTGCGAGCCTCGCAATGACGATTCGACTAGTCAAATTTGGCACTGACTGCGCACGAAATGTGCAGGTCCACAAGCGCCACCCTGAATACGATGCCTGCCGAGCAGCTGGTGGAATGGTCCTCTGGTGGATGCTGGCTTGTGTGATGCTGGCTTGGTGCCCGAAGGCTTACGGGATGACTGGGAATATCATCGGACGCGGTCAGGATTTGCCTTCCATTGAAATGGCAGAGTTTCTGCGACTGGGCGAAGGTGACAACGGGGATTCAATCCTGTTCGGATCTATCTCCTCGATTGCCGTAGACGGCGCCGGACGCATCTTCGTCGGCGAGAGGCAGGATCCCAAGGTATATGTGTATTCGGATGAAGGCAAACACCTGACTACGATAGGTAGCAGGGGAGCCGCTCCAGGCGAGTTTAGTGCCATATCAGGTGTTTACATTGGCCCTGCTGATTCCCTTTATGTATTTGACGGCTGGGACTGGACACGACTCACAGTCTTTGAGCCTAAGCACTACCGGCTTGCCTATACAGTCCCTATTCAGAGAAGTGAGTCGGGGGCAGCGGTGGATTTTCTTGGGGTAACATCAGAATCGCTCGTCTTTACATACTATCGCTCCACGGATTTGGCCACGGAAAACGAAAGGCGATTCTCCGACGTTTTTCTGGTAGATTGGAACGGAGATATTAGTTCGGATCGACTGCTGGCTATTGAAAGGAACGAAGTCTTTATGGTTATCATCCCCCCCGGTGGTGTCAGGGCCATGACATATCCGTTCGGGCGTGCTTCCACCATTCGCTTAAGCGCGAATCATACCGTGTATTCGGGATGGAATGATGCCGTCGACATTGCAATAACTGGTTTGGGCGGGACTGCACTTGGCCAGATTACATACCCGCAGTCCCCCGTTAGAGTAACCGCTGCGGATCGACGTGCAGTCTTTCAACAACGCGGTGGCGATGCAATAAGAGACAGGCTAAGTGCACGAGATCTGCACGATACGTGGCCTGTTTACGAGACGTTCGTAGTGGATGAACACGGATCCGTCTGGCTTGAGCTTGTCGGGAAGGATGAAGACGAGACCGCAAGTTGGCTCGTGCTCAATGCACATGGTCAAGCAATCGGTATTGCTGCCCTGCCCGCAACGTTCGAATTGAGTGTGGTACGATCCGGACGCATCTACGGCGCTGATAGAAATGAATCAGGAGCTCCGATTGTCGTAGGCTACGAACTCCTGGACTAGTGGTCCTGGGTCAAACCGCTGTACATTAACGTGGCTTCGTGCGGCCGGCCCGATGATGACGACAGAAGTGCGCACAAGCCGATATAATCCTGCGGATTCAATCGTGACTCAAGATCACTTTCCTGCAGAACTACTCTGTGGCTTCCGATAAACAGTATCCGGCACTAAGGCCACATACCTGTCGCGTGTGCAGGACCAAGCGTCGAGCCCCAGTCCACTACCTTGTCTTTGCATGTACTGGCCGCCCGCCGTGGAAACTGCCCCGGCATGCCTCGCGAACGCCCCGTGTCCTTGAAGATCAATCCATCCGTTAGTTGCCGTTGCATCGTACGCGTCCGGTGAAGTATAGACTTCTTGACTCTTCTTATGCAGGAGGCGTCACCGGCACGACTCTGAACCGTATGAGCCTGGGAAATGGGGTGTGCGTTACACCGTAAATGTTGCCCTTTGAGTCCAGCGCATGACTTTCCAGGTAAAACCTGTCTCCCCACTCGTTGCCGGACATTTTCTGAATACCTCTGCGACGGCCAGAAAAGTCGAACGCGTGCATCCACAATTCGTCTTCTACCCGATTGGTCAGCATTTGCAGCACTAGCTCGTCGCCGGCCATTACGATGCTTGTGCACCACCCGGATGGGAAAAGCCACTCTCCTTCGCGAACCGTACCGCCAAAGAACTCGGGTGTCTGATGGAACCGCTTCAGTAGCTCATAACGCCTGTTGTAAACCCTGATATCATACGGTAGAGCGAAGGACAAGAAGATCAGGGAGTCTGATTGCGTCATGGTCACATGGTCAAAGCTCTGCAAATCCTCCTGCATATACTCCACATATTTTTCGTGGCGACCATCAAATGCAGCCACCTCGTCCCCGTCTTCAGTAAAAACGTGAACCAGTGGCAGATCCCTCAGACGTCAACTGGCTGTAAAGCGCGAATATCGTGTTGTTCGGTCCGCCGAATATCGCGGCATGTTGAGTCTGTTGCAGTGAAAAATCACTGATATACTCAAAGGTCGCGTAGTCAAGGATCGTGACCCGTCGGTTTTCCATGTCGTACAAATAAATGCGCTCTCTGTCCTCCGACAGGCTGAAGGTGGATGCACGGCGATATTCTCCTGGTCCTACACCTTCCGGCAATTCGTGCGTGCGGAGCAACTCGCCAGCTAGACTGAACACGCGAATATTTCGGAGACTTCCGTCAAACACAACAACGTTGTCCTCTTGGTCGATCTCTATGCCCCTGACAGTCGCAAAGAAGTAGCCGTCCTCATCTTCCGAACCGATGCTTCCCGCATACTCAGCTGTACCGCGCCGTAAGGGCTCAACCCCGCCTCCTCCAGCGGTGCCAGCTCTCCGTCCACCTGCACAGGGCGATTGACTGTTCCCGCATCCTGCCTTGAACAACCCAACACTGACAGGAGCGGGCCAACCACCAACGCAATTCCAACCCATGTACTGACTGAAGGGATCCTGACTGAAAATGCCATAGCCGAGCTTCGATTATGATGGCGAAAAGGGCTGTCCTCTATTTAGTTATAGAGGCTCTTCCCCTAATTAGATGGGTGCAATGTTGTATTCTACGGGAAACGATATGAGATGATGCGGATTCATATCCGTTTCTTACCTGTTTCAAAGCCATCATCACGATGGCGCACACGTTTTCTAACCCCAGCAACGATATGTCGCAACTAAAGAAAGACATCGGTTGCCTCTTGGGCATCCAGGCTCCCTGGAAGATTTCCGAGGTGACGTTTGCGCATGAGGCGCAAGAAGTCCGGATTCATGTAGCTTACGAGGACGGCCCCGCGGGCGGCCGCCTTGACCCTGTTGGCGAAGGTGCGCGCGGACATGGCAAATATCCGCTCCTCGGGCAGCGCGTCCTTGGGCCTGATATGCTGCAGGCAGGTTGCGGTGGCGGGCGTGAGGTAGGCAACGTGGCCGCGCGATTCCTGGTCGGTTTTGGAGCGCGCGATGTGCAGCCGCGCGGAGCCATCGGATTCTGTGGACAGGTCTTGCCACTGGAGGGCCGCGGCTTCGCTGCGGCGCAGGAGGCCATCGCGCATCGTGCGAACGAGCGCGATATCCACGTGTCCGCACCGGGCGGCGGCCCTGGCCCCTTCCATGCAGTGCCCCCGGCCGCACCCTATTCGCGGGGCGCAGGCGGTGGCTTCTATTTTGGCGATCACCTCGCAGGTGAGTCCAGACACTTGCGCGGGCTTTTGGGGGCGCTCCCGGCGCAGGCCCCGCATGGCCTGGGCTATGGCGGGGTCCTGCGCAAAATCCGCGCTGCCGGCTTCGCGGCAGGCGTAGCGCAGGGCGGCCAGCAGCGTGAGCGCATGGTTCCAGGGACGGCCCGTGGCGGCGGCCCACTCCGCGTAGGTGTTAAGGCGCAAGGTATAGGCTTCGATCGTGGCACGGCTCAGGGCGGCCCGCAGCACGGCCACGATGCGCGCGGCTTCCGCGGGGGCCACCTGGGCGTCTGGTTGGGGGGCAGTGGCAGGGAGCATGGGGCCGGGGGATGCGCGGGAGACTGTTTGCCCCCATGTTGCGGCGTCTAAATAGTTTCCCATAATTGTTATATCCGGTCTTGCACCCTCACTAGGTGGGCGTCCTCGTGGAGGTCAAGGAGCTGGAGGACTTGGAGTTCACCGTCCGCGGCTCACCGCGCCACCGTTGTCCGATGCTTCGGGGCCGGTGGCGGTTTGGACACGATGCATCCACCCGCCATGTGGAAGGGCGTCACTATGTTTTCTAGGCTCCTTCCATGTAGCCGGAACCGTGCAGTAATGCTGTACGTTGTACGTCATACGTACAGGAGCTTGCGTGCTTTTGAACCGCTATGATTCGCAGCTTTGGAGATCGCGATACCCGAACCTTCTTCGAGGGTAAACGGATACCGAAATTCGATGAGTTCAAAGGCCAAGCAGTTAGGCGCTTAACTCTGCTGAACAACGCCACATCACTGCAGGACCTAAGGGGACTGCCAAGTAATCGGCTGAAGACGTTGTCGGGCAATAGGTCAGGGCAGTACAGCATTCGGATCAACCGCAAGTGGCGGCTTTGCTTTCACTGGAAGAGCGACGGCCCGCACGACGTGATCATCGAAAACTATCACTGAGGTTTACTCATGCGCGTAAAAAATGGAATGCGACCGGTACATCCAGGCGAGATTCTGCGCGAAGAGCTCGTGGAGCTGGGAATATCGGCCAACGAGTTGGCGAAATCCCTAGGCGTTCCCGCCAACAGAATATCGAACATCTTGAGGGAGCGCCGCGGCATAACGGCAGATACTGCCCTGCGCCTTTCTCTCTTCTTCGGCACCACACCGCAGTTGTGGATGAATCTTCAAAACACGTTCGAGTTACGCCAGGTCGAGATCAAGCGAGGCGACACAATTATGGCGAACGTACAGCCAATCACTAACCCGCATCGCTCACCAAGCTCTTGAATCGCCATAATTCGGGGCGTTTGTAGGCAGTGGGTCACGGTTTGCGAACGCGAATGCTGATTCCCGCCTTCCAGAGCGAATAGTCGGCGGCAGCAAGCGCTGTTTCGGGCATGTTTCGAGCGGGAATCAAGGCTTTTGTTCGCGCACCGGTGCTTCTTGGATACACGTATCCTGCAACCACCATGTGGCGTCTATTAATCTGTGGGGTAAGTTGGATCCGGAACGGCCTATGAAGGTGAGGCGCGCGCGCCGCCCTGGGTGGTGTGCACCCATCTAATTCATTCAGACATTGGTGCCGTGATACTTTGGGGTCAGAGTTGATATCTGCTGAATAGAGAATATGCAGACTATCATGTATTACACAGTTCATTTGGCTCGATTCAGCGGTCTGAATTGAATAAGTTGATCCGAGGCTACTGGGTGAACGCGCGCATGGTGCTTCGGCGGAGCCTTTTGACGCCCTTTTTCGCCTGAGTCGGACAGTCGGAGGCCAGGTTCCGGTGCGCTTCAAAGGTGCGCTGCAGCGAAGCCGGTGCACCATCGCTTACGGGGTGTACCTGCGTCTACGGTACCGGTACTTGGATCGGCAGTCTGCTGCGGTAATGCTGCGTATCACCAGGCGCGAACGATAAGCCTGTGCACTGCAGGCATGCGCAGCGCTCACGCAGCACCGTGAGGCGGTCAGGCTGCGGCATTACCGGAGCCTATGGGCCTGAAGAGCGTTTCACCACCATCGCTAAACTAATATCCGGTATGGCTTTTAAGCGGACTGTATCCTTTAACAGATCGGTGAGAATCGAGGGCTCCAACAAGGAGTCGCTCTCCTCTGACGGCGGTGCCCTCATCGGGCGCGAGCTACTAGACGCCACCCACCTGGGGGAGCGCCTCGCGGAGGAGCTGACCGATTATCGCGACAAGCGACGCTGCACCCATAGCCTGGCGAAACTGCTGGTGCAGTGGCTGATCTTGCTCGTGCAAGGCTGGGGACACCAGCGCGATAGCCAGGATATGCGGCACGATCCGACCGTGCGTGTGACCACTTCGTTGAAGCGGAGCGCGGCCGCGTACACCGCGGAACACGGCGTGGCTTCGCAGCCCACCCTCTCCCGGCTACTGGGGATGCTGAGTCTCCAATGCAATCTGGCCGCCGTGGGCCGGATGGTAACCAAGCTTGGCTTGGAGCACTTGTTGGTGCGCAACGGTGGCAGGCGCCACCATACGCTGGTGATCGATGTGGATGGGATGCCTATCGATACCCACGGTCGTCAGCAGGGCAGCGCGTACAACGGGCACTACCGACGCACCATCTATCAGGCGCTGATCGCCGTTTGCGGGGAAACGGGCGACATTTTGGGCGGAATGTTGCGCCCGGGCAACCGGCATATTGTACGGGGTTGCCACGACTTCATCCTTAAGATTGCCAGGCGGGCCCGCAAGCATGTGGCCGATCGCGTAATCGTACGGCTTGACGCGGGCTTTAATGACGGGAAGCTCTGCACGAAGCTGGAGCGGGCCGACATCGGCTATGTGATGCGCCTGAAAAAGAACAACGTGTTGCGGAACCTGGCGGCACCGTACGTGAAAGCGGGATGGTGCTTAACGTACCAGTACTTTGAGTTGGCGTATCAGGCGCAGTCATGGCACTGCGAACGTCGCGTGGTCTTGGTGATCCCCCCGCATACCAGCACCCTTTATCCGGAATGTTACTTCTTGATCACCAACCTGAGTCTGGCGGACTACCCCTCGGCGCAGCTTTCACGATGCTACCGCAAGAGAGGCAAGGCCGAAAAGCACTTGGGTGAGCTGAAGGCGGCCTGCCCGCTGGCGCTGTCTTCTTCGCCTCGCAGGCGTGCACAGGCGGGTGGCGGTGCGGACATAGCGGTGCCCGCAGCGGAGGAAGGGGACGTGTCCGCACGGAACGCAGCCCTGTTCCTGCTGAACCTGCTGGCGTACGGGTTGCTGCATGTGGCGCGCAGCAATTTGCATGTGCCCCAGCGTCCGTACATGAGCTTGACAACCTTTCGGAAAAAGTATCTCAAAGTGGGCGTTCGGCTCGTTCGGCACGCCCGCTACCTGACGTTCCTGGTAGCAGACTGCGCGGCACGGAGATGGGCCCGGTATTGGGAGCGCTTCGACGAAATGCAGTGGGTGATTATTCCCGAGCGCTGTTAGCGGCGGGGTCAGCAGCGCCTCCACTTCCGTTCGCGCGCAGAAGCGCATCCAAAACGGACACTACATAGTGCACGTGCAGGCAGGGTAGGTCCTGTCCACACCAAACGGCCTCAAAAGCAGGGGATTCCACGCACTAATGGTCCCTGATGGAGAACCGCGAGGGGCCAGCGGCGCTTTGACTGCCCGAAAATCGCCCGCAATGGTCCTCCGTGTGGCTTGCAACGGGCTGGGGATCGCTCAACTCAGTCCCCCAATGGCCTTGATGAAATAAATCGGGAGCATGAGCTTTCCGGGGCGAGCTCACATTGCCGGCGGCTTAGGGGGGCACCATAGCGTGACAACGCACCCGGCAGCGTAAAATGGCCCGATGTCGACGACGAACGCGGGACGCCAGCCGTACCTACTAAAGCCCTAGCCACCTTCGGCACAGTGGCCTCCAAGGGCCGTTGCAGGGTATATAATGAATTAGTTGGGGTGCACAGCGCCGCGCAGGTTGCTTAGCACGCGCGCGAACAGTTGCTGCCAGGGATAGGCCTCGGGCAAGAGCAGGCGGACTCGGCGTACGCTTACCACCACCAGTGCTGCGATCTTCAGTAGCCGCACACGGATAGTAGCGCACTGCGCCTGCGCCATCGCGGTGCCCTGCAAGCCAAAGGTCTTGATGATGGTCATCAGGGTGTTGGCGACCGTAGAGAAGTACAGGCGCAACTGGTTGCTCTCCATCATGGACGTAGAGGTGCGGTCAGCGAACAGGGTAAGCTGCTGCTCCTTGAGCCGGTTCTCCATGTCGCCACGCGCGCAATACAAATCTTCGTATAGCGTGCGCGCGTCGTACGCGTCTTCGCTGAAATTGGTGACCACGAATCGCGCGTTATAGCCGCGCGGTCCAGGCAGCCATTCCGCCTTGGCTATCACGCGCCGCGCACAGCTCCAGCTGTCCTTCGTCTGGTACTCGAAGCTGCGGAAGCGCCGCGAAGGCTGCCCGCTGGCCTCGCATGTGGCCTGACTCTGCTCCATAGCCTCCTCAACGATGCGTTGCAGCCGCGCATTGCGCGGCATACCAATGATGTAGTGCAGGCCCTGTGCTTCGCACCATGCCATGATATCATCGCGGCAGAATCCTGCATCTGCACGAATCCAGATGGGCACCTGCGGCCACCGCGCACGGATACGCGCTACCACTGGCGCCAACTCCTCTATCGTGCCCGCTGATGCGTCAATGTTGGAGGGGCGCAGACGAGCGGCCAGCACATGCTTGCCGCTAACGATGTACAGCGGTAAGTAGCAGTAGTGGCCATAGTAACCATGAAAGAAGCGCCCCTCCTGCTGGCCGTGAATCGCGTCATCGGTAGCATCGAGATCCAACACGATATGCTCTGGCTCCTCGCCCGTTACATCCATGAACAAGTCCGCGAGCATGGTGTCGATCTTTTCAGGGTCCGCTACGATGCGCTTGTACCTATGCGATGCGGCCCCTCCTTTGGAGCCGAGCTCCAGTCGGTTCAGTGTGCTGGAACTCGCCAGCGGATGTCCCTGGTCGCGTTCCCGTGCCCGGTGCGCACCTGTTACATCTTCGCAGCCCACGCCCATGGCCAACACGGGATCGTCCCGCAGACGGTCATGGTCGTTCACGTCTTCGTAGCCCAAGCATATCGCGTAGACACGTTGCCTGAGCATCGCCTCCACGGTATGCTCGACCCTGCTGGGATCACGGTGGTCGGTGAAGCAGGCGGCAAAACGGCCTATGACGTCGAACATCCGGTCGGCCTCCCGTAACAGCAGCGCACCTGCGTCCGAGGACATAGGGCCGCCGTCGAACTTTCCGACCACTTTACGCCGTCCCAAGTCCTCGAAACGAAGCTCTTCAGTATGACAGTCTGTTTTGCTCATTTGCAGTGCAAAGGATGGTGGGATTGCACATTTTCAAGTTGGGAATTGGAGAGTTGCTGTGGAGGTGGACCCTGGTCTCCACCATTCCTTTCCAACCATATGAACCCCTCACAGCCTGTCTTGGGGAGGGCTGAGGCGCCTGCAGACGCCCAGATCAATCCCTCCGGTGACTCGCGGCGGCTTCTGATGAAGCTTTGCACGCACATACTGCAACAATTGACCACTGACTGGCCCATTCCGGTAGCGCATCAGCAGTCGGCGCCACCGCCCGTAGTGATCAAGGCCTCTGCGGCGGCCCAGGACACAAAGCCGGACTCGGCGCAGTTGAATGAAGCGTGGCAGCTGTTGCATTCGCGCAGTCTGCAAGACGACCCGATCGTTGCGATGTGGCTGCGCGGGCTGTGCCCACGCGGCGTTAACATCGTTCTTGGAGCGGGTCTGACCATCACGGGCTATCGCCGCATACTTGGCCTGGTAGCGTGCTACCCTGAAAACGTCTCTGCTCTTGCGTCCTTCGTGCAGTCGCTGTCCGACCGTGGTCTTTCGGCCGCCTCCGGGCTGCTCTGTGTGCTGCCCAGCAGTACGGGACTGCAATCGGCGGTGCGCCAGGTGTTCGGCCCCAGGGTCGCCATACAGCGCTGTCTCAATACGCTATTGGATCAAGTCACCTGTGGTCTTCCGGAAGACCTTGTTCCTGTGTATCGCAATCGCCTCCGCCAGGCATGGAACGGGTTCGATGCCCGGGAAGCTGAACGCGCACTCACCCGTATTCACCAGGACTTGACGCGCGTCAATCGGTCCGCAGCGAAGGTTCTATGGGAGGGCCTGGAGCAATCTCTGACGATTCAACGCACGGGCATGCTGCTCAAGCTCGACAGAGGGCTGCGCGTGATGCGCTTCATGGATGCCATCGGTCGCAGGTTGCAGGCCCCGGCCAGCGCCGTTTTCCAGCAACGCGAACAGATGGCACTGGCGCTGTTGGAACACGAGGCTCAGCTGCGCCGTGTGGCCCATGCGGCCCATCTGCCACAACTTCGTGAGACTCTCATCAACCTCAACGCCGTATGATGACCCATACCCCTATGCTGGATCAGTCACTCATCGAGGACCTTCACGGGCTTGCGCAGAGGAATTTCATCGGCCTGGCCAGCTGCCTTGGATATCTCGATGATCTTCTTACCAAGATGGCCACATGGGTCATGGAAGCCGAAGCCCGCTTCATTTGCGGCGCACGTGGGAAGCACCGTAAGACCGGCTTTCAGCGCTGGGGGACGAATCCGGGTTCCATCCGCGTCGGTTTGGAGCGCATTGCGGTCCGCGTTCCGCGCGTACGGAATGTACGAACCCGAAAGGAGCGTCCTCTGCAAACGTACCGCCTCTTGCGCAAGCGTGGGCTTATGGACCGGGAAAACGTGACCAGGGGGTTGCTGTGTGGACTCTCGCGGCGCAATTACAGGCAGGCGGCCCAGGTCTTCACCGATAGTATGGGGTTGAGTGCCAGCAGCATTGGCAACGTCTTCGTTACGCAGACGGCAGCGCTACTGAAGGAATTCGAGACGCGCCGATTCGATCAGCACACCTTTGCGGTGCTCCTGCTTGATGGCAAGTATTTGGCTGGTGTGCAGATGATCGTAGCGATGGGCATCACGACCGAGGGCGAGAAGGTCGTGCTGGGCTTTGCGGAAAGTCGTACCGAGAACAGTGCGCAGGTGCAGTCGCTGTTGCAGGATTTGTTGCGTCGGGGCTTCACCCATACCGACAAGCTGTTGGTACAGGTGGACGGCAGCCGCGGGCTTCGCAAGGGGATCAGTGCGGTGTTTGGGGATGCGGTCGTATTCCAGCGCTGCCAATGGCACAAGCGTACCAATGTGACGCGTCACATCAAGAGCGAGCCAGCGGCCACGCAAATGAAGCGTCGGCTTCAGGCGGCATGGGAACTGCCCACGTACAAGGAGGCACGGGCGGCGCTTGTGTCGCTGCATGAAACGCTGCAGCGATCGTGTCCGAAGGCCGCGCGCAGTCTGGAGGAGGGTTTGGAGGATACGCTGACGCTTCACCGGTTGGGGGTGCGGAACCAGGCTGTCAGAGACAGTCTGAAGACGACGAACATCATTGAGAACCTCAACAGCATTATTGCGAACCGATCACGGAACGTGAAGCGCTGGGGATCATCGGGGATGCGTCAGCGCTGGTGCGGGGCGATATTCATGCAGTACGAGTCGAATCTGAAGCCGATACGCCGGGAGGACATGAAGGAGCTGACCCAGGCGTTGACCACCTCCGGGGGTCGAGGGGTTAGTGGGGATTCGGTCTGCCGGCCCCAAAGGACTGCAAAGGCAACACCTGGCGCTCAATGCCCGCGCGCAGTAGTGCGCTGCTGACGCTGGCATAAGCAAAACCCGCAGCTGTCCGGACGCTCTGAGGCGCTGCACCCTGCCAAGATCGCCGCTTACGCGTGCAATCAGAGGATTCCTGCGGGATTTCGTGCCCGAGAAGTCACTCCACGAGCCTGCCTGCGCCCGAAAATCCGCGTGTGAGCACGCATTTGGGCCCATATAAGCTTGCACCGTCCCATTTGCACCCACACACTCGGCCCGTAGCGCCATCTATTGCCAAAAGATATCTACTTTGAGGGCCCATCTCGGCAGAAGCCGCCGAAACCCAACTTAAAAATGTGCAATCCCAGGATGGTTATAACTGATTGCACATCATACACTTACGTGGAGCTATGGTTCCCATTGTCGATACCCTGGTGATTTATCCGGGCTAAAGGACACCAAACCACAGGCTTGACTCCCTGAGACCCCAGAGATCAGAAAGTCCCGTTCTCGTGGGCGCAACGCGTCTTTGGCACTTTCAGTCCACTATCCCAGTCTGAAAGGTATCCCACAGCTCTACTCTCCCTTCAGAGCGAGCGTATCCCAACTGGCGGCCGCTTGGGTAACCCCGGACAACTGGTCGAGCCGAGGATGATATTGTGCCGCAACCCGTTCCAGGCTGCGCTCTGCACCGGCGCCAGTCATTTAGTTGGCGACGTCTACCGGGGTGGCGCCCACCACGTCGGTCTGAAGCCACTGCGGTGCCTACGCGGTTGAGCCTGCGTGGTGTCTTTCCATTGGTTGTGGGCTCAACTCGTCGTCCGTCAGGGACTCCGGTTGGGGCAGCAACCCGCAGGATTTCGCGCTGGCAGCCGGCAACTTGAGGCCCGGGATTTACGATTGATAATTGTGGCTCTACCCCTTTTTTAGTGGGTAAACTCACCTGCGGACGCTGCGGGGTATAGATCCAGGCCTCCGAGGTGAAAGTAAATGGCGTTGGCAAACCGCCGTTTGTTGCGGAAGCCCCTACTGCGCACTTTGATTGTTTTGATCCGGCTGTTGATGCCTTCCGCAGGGCCATTGCTCACCTTCAGGATGATTGCGTTGAGGATACCCCACAGGTGTGTCTTGATGGTTCTGGCGGCTGCCTTGACCGGTTCCAGCCGGCACCGCATGGCCCACGACAACCATCGCTCCCAACCCTTGCGCGCCCACGTGCGGTGGACATAATGCCACAACTGCAGGGCCATTTCCTTGATAGCCCACGCGCGGGCCGTCTTCAACGTGCTGGTACGCAACTGCTGGAAGCGCGCCTTCTGCTTAGCAGACATGTTGGCCGGGTGAGTCAACCAATCATACTTGGTTCCCTTGAGGTCTTCCAAGCCTTCCTTCATCAACGCCCGGTGCTCCTGGCGCCGAACCTTGTCCACGGCAACTCCCAGACATTTCACTACGTGGAATTTGTCAAAGGCCACCTTCCGTTGCGCCTCTGGCACATGCTCCAGCGTGGCGTTGATGTAGGCCGGCCACATGTCCATGCTGACACTCTCGATGCCCTCCAGCTGCTCCAAAGTGAGCCCAGCATACCAACGCGTAAGTGTTTCTTTCTTACGGTCTTCGCCCACATGCAGCACCGTACCCGCCTTCGCATCCGAAACAATGGTGACATACGCATGGCGCTTGCGAAAAGAGGTCTCATCCACGCCAATATGGGCAACATTCCGTTCCTTCCTCCGCGCAAGGCCGCGTTGCACCGCGCGCTGCATGATCCCGTCTATCGCATTCCAGCTCACCCCCATCAGACGGGACACCGCCGACACACTCGCCTCCTGCAGCCAATCAATCACCAGCGCCTCAAACCCTGCAGTGAACCGTGACATAGGTTCCGCCCACGGAATCGACACGGTGCGCACTCCATGCTCCGGACATTCCACGCGGGGAAGTTGCGCAACCACCATCGTGCGATACTCGCACAAATCCAGGTGACGCCATTGCCGAGAACGGTGGTCGTAGCCCGGACACGCCAAGCCGCACTCCGGACAAGGCAGCTGATGGCCGTCCTCGCAAACTACATGAATCCGGACTTCTTGCGCCTCATGCGCAAACGTCACCTCGGAAACCTTCCAGGGAGCCTGGATGCCCAAGAGGCAACCTATATCATCAGTCTTTAGTTGTGACATATCGTTGCTGGAGTTAGAGAACGTGTGCGCCATCGTGATGATGGCCTTGAAACAGATAAGAAACGGGTATGAATCCGCATCATCTCATATCGTTTCCCGTTGAATACAACATTGCACCCATCTGATTAGGGGAAGAGCCATAATTGTACTTATCGCAAGTAGCTACCATGAAGGCAATGACCCGCGTCGGCACGCTGCCAGAGGCACTGCGCGGCCGTCAGGCCGCCCTCATCGCCGCGTCGCTCTCGGCCAATACCCGGGCGGGCCTATCGCCGCGCGTGGGAATCCTGGCTGGACTGACTGGGAGAGCAGTCCGCCTCGGACGCCACCTCGAACGCGTACCTCGCCGCCCTGCATGAAGCGGGCAAGGCGCCCGCCACGTGCGCCCTGCGCTTCACCCACCGTGTGGGTTTCCGCGGCGCACCCGCGGAAAGGTCAAGGGCATCACGCGGGTCCAGACCGCCGCCGTGCATGTGGCCGCGCCAGCCGGCCTTTCCGGGCTCTGTGATGCGGCCCTAGTGGCCACCATGTCGGATGCCTTGTGCGGGGCGTCGGAGGCTAGCGCTCTCGCCGTGGCCGATATTCAGGGCCAGGCGGACGGCTCGGGCCTGCTCACGGTGGCGCACTCAAAGACAGACCAGGAGGGAAAAGGGCAACACGCTGTACCTCGGGCCGCCCACCATGCAGCACATCACGGCCTACCTGCAGGCTGCGTGCATATCGGAAGGGGCGCTTTTCCGGCGCATCGTTCGCGGCCGTGCTGCCTACGCCGGACAGCTGGCCGGCCGGGGCGCCGTCGCCAAGCTCAGGTACGCTACAACCAACTCCCATAGTCCGCCCTAACTGGTGATTGCCCGAAAAGGCCTATTGGGAGCAATATGCGGGCAGATTGTGGATGGGCGGTAAGCCTGTTGTTGCGGTCAGGGGTGTGCGCAAGGTGTGCAGCCCCCGAATATGAGTGGATTTGGCACAAATCCGCGGCCTTCAGCCAGCTATCGCATGCTGCTGGCACAGACGCGCCAGATTCCTGATCAGACGGCGCAGCGCATCCCACAGCAAACGGACATCGGTGGGCCATTCCACATGGGTCTTCGCAACCGCTGAGTCGGCCCGGCAGTGAAGCGGATCAGAGTTTCTGTGCTTCAACAACTGATGCCCACGGGCCACCACCACCGCATTGATCTGCTGCAACGCCTCCTCGGTAAGCAGACGCACGTTCTCAATAACCGTCTGCAGGCGATACTGGTGCTTATCTCCAAAATCTGCATGCCCCAGCATCTGGCGCAACGCCGTGTGAAAGTTCGCCAATTCTACCAGACGGTCGAAGTCGTAGTCGAGCGCCTTCTGCAGCGTGCCCAGCACGAAGATCCGCCACAGACACAGCCCCGGGCGACCACGCCGCAGATCGACCTTCGCGCCCAAGTGCTCCCGAAGGATCGCGAACACCCGCTCGCGGGTCTCGCGGTGCGTGAAGATGTCCTGCAGTCCACGGAGTACGGCCGGAATATCGTCTCTGGACCGAGCGTCAAAGCTAATCTCTCCAATGGGCGTGTGCCCAAGCTCAAACCGTGGCTCGAAGATCGCGCGCATAGCAGTAAATCGGGCGAATGTTGGGGCAGAAGCGTACTAATCACGCCAATAACGGGCCTAAGGTCGGTCAATGATGCAACATTCGCCAAAACGACGTGCAACCGGAGTTGGGGCGACCGCCCTGAAAACAGCCGCTCGGGGCGCTACAATGCCCGATTTCTTGCCGTTCTCACCCGTACATCCGCCCCATAGGACCGAAACTGCTGATCTGCAGAGCCAATCACGTATTTTTCGGGCAATCACGAGCTAGTCAGCCAGGCTTACAAAGCTGCTGTGCATGATTGATACGATCGGAATCCCGTCGGACATTTTCGCGCTGGGCGTCGTGTGGTACGTGTTATCGTCTCAAGCCTGGCTGTTTTGGCTCGGCCTCACGCTATTGCTAGCCTGGATATCCAACAGCATTAATTCATGTGAGAGTCCGCGAGTTTCTGATCAGGCAAGGCGTATCGTCAGGGGCCTATTGTGTAGCCAGGGTACGGGCAATGTCGAGTCATGGTAGCCCGCATTGCGCAATGCTGCGCCGTTAGCGCGGCGGCCTAACGTGACAATGATTTCGTCGCTTGTGATGTGGACCGTTCCAGGATAGTTGACCAAGTCTCGGAACAAGGTCCGCGTCTTTCGCTTTTCGTATCCGTTGCTGATTCTTCGCGCGAGTAGGCGATACAGCGAGCTGGCCATGAGTGTCAGCTGCACATCCAGCCCGATCTTCAGCGGTGCCGCCGCTGACAACGCGTCCATATGGAAGAAGTCGATGGCATCGGCAATGGTGTTCTCAATGATCATTCGACGGGCGTAGCGATCGATCAGCTTCGCGGCGGAGCTCTTCATTTCGTTGGTAATCAGCAACGTGGGTTTTTCGTGCCCGAGGTCAATGATGGCGATCTGGCGCACTTCGCCTGGGAAGTTCTTTAGTCGCACCGTCTGTTCCAACACGCGCGGGTTCCGATAGGCGCGCCCGATATTGGTGAGCCTTACTCTTCGCCAGTGTTCTTGCGGCGTCGCCAGTATCCAACTTACCAACGACTGGCTGCGTCGTCGCAGTGTCAGGAACCGTATGCCTGATGCGTGCAGACGGGCAAGATTGGCATAGGTCGTCAGCCCGCTGTCAAAGACCAACTCACGGGGCACGTTTCCCGTGCGCTGTTTCCAGTGTTCCACAAATGCGAGGACTTGGTCGTACTGATCCGCCTTGCGGATCTGAACATTGGCATAGGTGAAGAAACATCCGTCGGCGTCGCGAGCCAACAGTGCCAGCATGCCCTTCTGCCTGCGGCTACGCTTGGAGATGTAGTGCTTTTCATAGACCTCGTGATCACCATGGTAGGGTATGGTGTGGAAGTCCAGGTCAAAGGAACGCCCACCGCCCAAGTCAATCCCGACCCTCTCCACAGCGTGGTGCCACTTCATCATCAACTGCGGCAGCACACGTGGATCCACGCGAGCGCTATACTCGACGAGCGTCGAAGTTATTGGCATAATGTTGAGCCCGGAGAACAGCGCCGGACCTTCATCCAGGATGTCGGGCATGAAATGCCGCGGGCGCCCGATGCCCCAGAGCTTCAGAGCCAGTAACGACCGCACGGCACAACCGGCCGGAATCCGATCGCTGCCAGGAAAGGTGCATGCTGCAAGGACGCTATCCAGATCCATGCGGACCAGATCGTGGGCAAATAGAAACAGACCGCCGAAGCGTGTGCGGAACCGCCGCGGAGACAGATCCAGGGCCGCACAATTGGCTGGCGGCGCCCGTTCGACCCGCAACGCGGCCCGCTGCTGAGCAGTGCGTCTGGGCAGCTTAGGAATCCCTGCGTCTTGAAGTGTCTTGGAGATGGTAGAGGTGCCCACGCGCATCCCCTCACTGATGAGGCGTTCACGAATCTCGGTGACAGAGAGCTTTTCGTGTTTTCGCAATGCCAAAATGCGGCGCGTTCTCTTCACGCGCAAAGGCTCCTCGGGCTTGGGCTTGCGACCCGGCACACTGCGTTGGAAGAAGCGCTCCAATTGAGGATTCTGGCGGAAGTGGGCGCAGAGGTTATAGACAGCGCCGGGCGAATAGCCGAACCGCTCTGCGGCTTCTGGTACGGTGAGCCCTTCGACAAAGATGGCACGCAGGACCTCGTACTGCCTGTGCAACGGTAGGGTAGGCTCAAGAAAGTCACTGACGCGAGACGTCACAGAGTATCAAGGTATTATAGCACATATCCCACGATACCATACGAATACGACAACCGCAAGCGGTGCGATTCAAAAAAAGGTATTTACGACGAATAAAGCCCTTAACGCCGCGATCAAATCACTAAAAGCGGCTTTCAGCGGCAAGTCTGGCATCCTGGACTGCGGTGTGCAACCGTACCTTGGTGATGCAAGCTACCGTGGTACTTGTGCTATAATGAATCTATATAAGCATTAAACCTAGTAATGCCTATCCACGGTCGGGGCGGACAATGAGCCATTTAGCCCCCAACAAGACCCTTTTTATGCCTCGCTTGTTCACATCAATTAGTGCCGTTGGACATTCAGGCTAGTTCTGCGTATGATTCTGGTGTGGGTGTCCTGACTGGCCTGCAAGGCGAGAATGAATCGGCTTCTAAGGGCTGGCGGAATGCAGGCCAGAATGAAGCAGGCTGCCAGCAGATTCCGCGACATGTGCTGGATGCACCCCAAGCGAATGCCCCAGGTTTGGTGACACGCCACTGCCTTCTTCTTCTGCTGTGCCTCGGATTGCCAGCGTCGGCTGACGGGCAGTATGCGATTCTTGGCCGCCAAGTGGCTTGCCGGGACGCACCTTCGCTTTCCGCTGAGGTGGTTGCGCGACTTGACGTGGCTGACCTCGTGGAACCTGCATCCGAGCCGTCGGAGTCACAAGATTGGATTCATGTTTCGATCGACGGGGAGGATGACTGTTTCATTTTTTCCAAGCTACTCACCCCGTTTGACCCCGGAGAGCCGGAGCGTGCCTTGGCAGCGATTGTCAAAAGCACAAACCGACTCACGGGCCGCATGCCATTCGGACGCATGGCTAAGGTCCACGGGCTATTTGAGAAAAAATGGCAGGGCGTACAGATAGAGGGATCGCTGGAAATGGAATTGCTTGAGCTTCTTGTGCTGGTTCAGACGACGGAGTCTATTGGATGGTATGATAGGCGACGACCTGACGTGACGGAATGGTACAAACGTAGCGGGCCTCCCGTCTATTACTTCGAGCCAGGTGGAATTTTCGCCGTACGTCCAGAGGCCTTTTGGTCGCTCCACGAAAAGTATGCATACCACCCTTGGGCGGACAGTGTTGCCTGGATTGCCGCGCAGCAGCCTGCGTACCACGACTGCGAAGGCAGTCTGGAATGCTGGATGAGGGTCCTATCTCACGAGTTAGAATACATCAAGCGCCACCAGAATGGCGCGCACGTACCGGAGTTGCTCGCACGGCTCTCCGAGAGGTTGGCTCATGCAGATAAGGATACCTGCGATGACAATGAAACCGCCAGGCTTCGGGCACTATTTGAAGAATACAGCACGGCTCTTGGGCGAGTGGACCACGCCCTCGCCCGTGAGTCGGAAGACGTTTTGTATGTACTGAAACAGCGCTGCGCCCCTGAATGACTCGGAACTGCCTCCTTCTCTTGTTATGCCTCGGCTTGCCAGCGACGGCCAGTGGGCAGTACGCCGTCGTAGATCGCCATGAGACGTGCTACGCCAAGACCTCATTTTCAAGTGAGGTGATCGCAGGGCTAAGATTAGGAGACCTTGTAAGTCCCGTAGACTCCACCATTGAGCCGGATTTATACTCTTGGATGCATGTCTCGGTACCCGGCAAAGGCAACTGTTTCATTTATGCTTTGAGGCTTACCCCATTCAATCCCAAGGCGCCAAAACGCGCACTAGTAGCCATTGTCGAGACGGCAAAACGCGTGTACGGCTATCCACTGTTTGAGGATTGGGCGGCAATATTCGACCTCTTCGAGCGTGAATGGCAGGGGGTACAGGTGAAGGGTTCGCCGAGAATGGAAATGCTCGAACTTGAGGTGCTAGAGCGCACTGCGCGAACACTGCACTATGACGCTCCGACACGGCCCAAGGAGATCATCTGGCTCGAACGCAACAAGCCTACCGTCTATTCCTTTGACCCTGATGGCTTCTACACCGTAAGGATAGAGGATTTTTGGGCTGTCCATGAGAAATACGAGGACCATGTGCTAGCAGACAGTATTGCATGGACTGCTGCACGTCAGCCCGCGCTTCACGACTGCGAAGGCGACCTGAGTTGCTATATGGGCGTTCATGCCCAGTACAGACTTGAATACCTTAAACGCCACCCCTCAGGCGCGTACATCCCAGGCACACTCAACTGGCTTTCCCACGACATGGCGCAGGCAATGGATTTCTTATGTCCAGAGGAAACCGTTCCTGAGTTGCGGACTCTTTTTCATCAATATAGCTCGATCCTTTGGCAAGTCGAGCATGAGCTAGCCCGCGAGATTGAACGTGACTTGGAGGTATTGCGGCAGCGTTGCGTACCATGACCGACAAGAAATGCATGCCGCTCATAGCACTCGCCTTCCTTGTAGCGGCCAAAGGGAAATTGTCACAAGACCCGATTGCCGACCGCCTGAAAGCTCGGAGCAACTCGCGAATGAACGAAGCGCTTGAAGCGCGCAAGCTAGCAAGCTAGCCTGAACTCCCATGCGCAATTTTTGTCCAAATCGCCATGACATTTCGTCGGGGTTGGTCATGCTATGCGGATGTGGAGTCTCTTGTCTGCTAGCCAGGGAATGGCCTCGACGGCATCGTCATATCCTGCTGCGAGCAGATACGGGCTGTTTGCCCGCCGCGGCAGGGTAACGATGAGGTCGTCGGCTTGTATGTCGACCTTTGCGCGTGTGCGCACCAGCTTTCGGAAGAGGGTACGGGGCTTGGCGTTCTCCATGCCGTTGCCAATCCGTTTTGCCAGGATGCGGTAGAGGGTACTGGCCATGAGCGTCAGTTGCAGGTCCACATCAATTTTCAAGGGTACGGCTGCGCTGAGGGCATCCATGTGGAAGAAGTCGATGGCATCGGCGAGGGTGTTTTCTATGAGCATCCGCCGGGCGTAGCGGTCGATCAGCCGGGAGGCCGCGCCGTGCATCTGATTGGTGAGCAGCAGCGTGGGCTTCTCATGTCCGAGCTCTGTAATGGCAATCTGGCGCAGTTTTCCGGGATAGCCGCGGATGCGGACCTTTTGCTCCAGGATGCGCGGATGGCGGAAGGTGCGGCCCACGTTGTGCAGCCGTATGCGGCGCCATTGGTCCGGTGGCACCTGTGCCAGGGTGGCCAGCATCTTTTGGGAGCGGCGTCGTAGCGTGAGGAAGTCAATGCCCTGCGCGGTGAGCTGTGCCAGGTTGGCATACGTGGTAAAGGTGCTGTCAAAGACCAGTTCTTTGGGCAGGGTCCCGGAGCGTGCGTGCCACCAATCGACAAAGTGCTGGAGTTGGTCGTGGCGGTTCTCCTTGCGCACCTGTGCGTCTGCGTAGACGAAGAGCCGGGCTTCGGCATCCCGCACGACCAGAGACAGGATGCCTTTCTGGCTGCGGCTGCGCTTGGAGACGTAGTGCTTCTGGAGCAGGACGTCGTCGCCGTGGTAGGGGATCGTGTGGAAGTCCAGGTCGAAGGACTGCCCCTGGCCCAGGCATACGTCCAGGGAGCGCGTAGCGGTGCGCCAGGCCTCCATGAGTCTTGTGCATTGTTCGGGGTGGACCCGGCAGGAATACTCCGAAAGAGTGGAGCGCTTGGGCATGACGTTGAGTCCGGCAAACAGGGCCAGCCCCGGATCCAGGACCTCGGCCATGACATGGGCGCTACGTCGCAGGCCCCAGAGCTTCAGGGCCAACAGGGCGCGCACCGCACAGCCAGCCGGTATCCCTTGGCTGCCAGGCATCTTGCTTCGCATAAGCAGGGTGTCCAGCTGGAGGCGGGCCAGATCGTGCACAAACAGAAAGAGGCCCCCAAAGTCGGTTTGGAATTGGCGGGGCGCAAGATCCAGCTTGCGGTGGTTGGCCACGGCTGCCCGCTGCGGAACCGGCGCATCGAGTCGTTGCTGCAGGGTGCGTCGGTGCAGCTTGGCCACGCCGGACAAGCGCAGGGTGCGCATGACGGTGGAGTCGCTTACGCGCTGCCCTTTCTGGCGGAGCGTCGCGGCAATCTCCACTGCGGACAGGTTCTTTTCTGCGCGCATCGAGAGAATGCTCCGGGTGCGCTGCTGCAAAGCCTCCGATATCTTTCTGCGGGTCGGCGTGGATGCATTCTCAGGGTCTTTCTTCTTGCCTCGCTGTGCGGGCATGAAAAAAGCAGGCGTGGGATTGCGGCGGAACTCAGAGCAGAGATTGCGAACGGTGCCGTAGGAGTATCCGAAGCGTTCCGCGACCGCTTGCAGGGGTTCGTTATCGACAAAGCACGCGCGGAGCATTTCGTAGCGCCGCTGTGCGGAGTTGGCGGGATCGAGGAAGACCTGCGCGAGATCAGTCATTATTTATAAGTTACGATTAGGTATAGTACACACTCTCTAACCGCTATACGTAACGCTTCCCTCAGAAACCTCGACTTGCTTCAATATTGGCTCTATACTGCGTGAAACCGGCCTCAATTGGCCACATTCAGGGACTATCCCAACTAATTCATTATATACCCTGCAACGGCCCTTGGAGGCCACTGTGCCGAAGGTGGCTAGGGCTTTAGTAGGTACGGCTGGCGTCCCGCGTTCGTCGTCGACATCGGGCCATTTTACGCTGCCGGGTGCGTTGTCACGCTATGGTGCCCCCCTAACCCGGATAAATCACCAGGGTATCGACAATGGGAACCATAGCGCCACGTAAGTGTATGATGTGCAATCAGTTATAACCATCCTTTGCACTGCAAATGAGCAAAACAGACTGTCATACTGAAGAGCTTCGTTTCGAGGACTTGGGACGGCGTAAAGTGGTCGGAAAGTTCGACGGCGGCCCTATGTCCTCGGACGCAGGTGCGCTGCTGTTACGGGAGGCCGACCGGATGTTCGACGTCATAGGCCGTTTTGCCGCCTGCTTCACCGACCACCGTGATCCCAGCAGGGTCGAGCATACCGTGGAGGCGATGCTCAGGCAACGTGTCTACGCGATATGCTTGGGCTACGAAGACGTGAACGACCATGACCGTCTGCGGGACGATCCCGTGTTGGCCATGGGCGTGGGCTGCGAAGATGTAACAGGTGCGCACCGGGCACGGGAACGCGACCAGGGACATCCGCTGGCGAGTTCGAGCACACTGAACCGACTGGAGCTCGGCTCCAAAGGAGGGGCCGCATCGCACAGGTACAAGCGCATCGTAGCGGACCCTGAAAAGATCGACGCCATGCTCGCGGACTTGTTCATGGATGTAACGGGCGAGCAGCCAGAGCATATCGTGTTGGATCTCGATGCTACCGATGACGCGATTCACGGCCAGCAGGAGGGGCGCTTCTTTCATGGTTACTATGGCCACTACTGCTACTTACCGCTGTACATCGTTAGCGGCAAGCATGTGCTGGCCGCTCGTCTGCGCCCCTCCAACATTGACGCATCAGCGGGCACGATAGAGGAGTTGGCGCCAGTGGTAGCGCGTATCCGTGCGCGGTGGCCGCAGGTGCCCATCTGGATTCGTGCAGATGCAGGATTCTGCCGCGATGATATCATGGCATGGTGCGAAGCACAGGGCCTGCACTACATCATTGGTATGCCGCTCAATGCGCGGCTGAAACGCATCGTTGAGGAGGCTATGCAGCAGAGTCGGGCCACCTGCGAGGCCAGCGGGCAGCCTTCGCGGCGCTTCCGCAGCTTCGAGTACCAGACGAAGGACAGCTGGAGCTGTGCTCGGCGCGTGATAGCCAAGGCGGAATGGCTGCCTGGACCGCGCGGCTATAACGCGCGATTCGTGGTCACCAATTTCAGCGAAGACGCGTACGACGCGCGCACGCTATACGAAGATTTGTATTGCGCGCGTGGCGACATGGAGAACCGGCTCAAGGAGCAGCAGCTTACCCTGTTCGCTGACCGCACCTCTACGTCCATGATGGAGAGCAACCAGTTGCGCCTGTACTTCTCTACGGTCGCCAACACCCTGATGACCATCATCAAGACCTTTGGCTTGCAGGGCACCGCGATGGCGCAGGCGCAGTGCGCTACTATCCGTGTGCGGCTACTGAAGATCGCAGCACTGGTGGTGGTAAGCGTACGCCGAGTCCGCCTGCTCTTGCCCGAGGCCTATCCCTGGCAGCAACTGTTCGCGCGCGTGCTAAGCAACCTGCGCGGCGCTGTGCACACCACCACGGTCGGCGCGCGCGCCTCACCTTCATAGGCCGTTCCGGATCCAACTTACCCCACAGATTGATAGACGCCACATGGTGGTTGCTGGATACGTGTATCCAAGAAGCACCGGTGCGCGAACAAAAGCCTTGATTCGCGCTCGAAACATGCCCGAAACAGCGCTTGCTGCCGCCGACTATTCGCTCTGGAAGGCGGGAATCAGCATTCGCATTCCCAAACCGTGACCCACTGCCTACAAACGCCTCGAATTATGGCGATTCAAGAGCTTGGTGAGCGATGCGGGCTAAGCCGCCGGCAATGTGAGCTCGCCCCGGAAAGCTCATGCTCCCGATTTATTTCATCAAGGCCATTGGGGGACTGAGTTGAGCGATCCCCAGCCCGTTGCAAGCCACACGGAGGACCATTGCGGGCGATTTTCGGGCAGTCAAAGCGCCGCTGGCCCCTCGCGGTTCTCCATCAGGGACCATTAGTGCGTGGAATCCCCTGCTTTTGAGGCCGTTTGGTGTGGAGAGGACCTACCCTGCCTGCACGTGCACTATGTAGTGTCCTATTGGATGCGCTTCTGCGCGCGAACGGAAGTGGAGGCGCTGCTGATCCCGCCGCTAACAGCGCTCGGGAATAATCACCCACTGCATTTCGTCGAAGCGCTCCCAATACCGGGCCCATCTCCGTGCCGCGCAGTCTGCTACCAGGAACGTCAGGTAGCGGGCGTGCCGAACGAGCCGAACGCCCACTTTGAGATACTTTTTCCGAAAGGTTGTCAAGCTCATGTACGGACGCTGGGGCACATGCAGATTGCTGCGCGCCACATGCAGCAGCCCGTACGCCAACAGGTTCAGCAGGAACAGGGCTGCGTTCCGTGCGGACACGTCCCCTTCCTCCGCTGCGGGCACCGCTATGTCCGCACCGCCACCTGCCTGTGCACGCCTGCGAGGCGAAGAAGACAGCGCCAGCGGGCAGGCCGCCTTCAGCTCACCCAAGTGCTTTTCGGCCTTGCCTCTCTTGCGGTAGCATCGTGAAAGCTGCGCCGAGGGGTAGTCCGCCAGACTCAGGTTGGTGATCAAGAAGTAACATTCCGGATAAAGGGTGCTGGTATGCGGGGGGATCACCAAGACCACGCGACGTTCGCAGTGCCATGACTGCGCCTGATACGCCAACTCAAAGTACTGGTACGTCAAGCACCATCCCGCTTTCACGTACGGTGCCGCCAGGTTCCGCAACACGTTGTTCTTTTTCAGGCGCATCACATAGCCGATGTCGGCCCGCTCCAGCTTCGTGCAGAGCTTCCCGTCATTAAAGCCCGCGTCAAGCCGTACGATTACGCGATCGGCCACATGCTTGCGGGCCCGCCTGGCAATCTTAAGGATGAAGTCGTGGCAACCCCGTACAATATGCCGGTTGCCCGGGCGCAACATTCCGCCCAAAATGTCGCCCGTTTCCCCGCAAACGGCGATCAGCGCCTGATAGATGGTGCGTCGGTAGTGCCCGTTGTACGCGCTGCCCTGCTGACGACCGTGGGTATCGATAGGCATCCCATCCACATCGATCACCAGCGTATGGTGGCGCCTGCCACCGTTGCGCACCAACAAGTGCTCCAAGCCAAGCTTGGTTACCATCCGGCCCACGGCGGCCAGATTGCATTGGAGACTCAGCATCCCCAGTAGCCGGGAGAGGGTGGGCTGCGAAGCCACGCCGTGTTCCGCGGTGTACGCGGCCGCGCTCCGCTTCAACGAAGTGGTCACACGCACGGTCGGATCGTGCCGCATATCCTGGCTATCGCGCTGGTGTCCCCAGCCTTGCACGAGCAAGATCAGCCACTGCACCAGCAGCTTCGCCAGGCTATGGGTGCAGCGTCGCTTGTCGCGATAATCGGTCAGCTCCTCCGCGAGGCGCTCCCCCAGGTGGGTGGCGTCTAGTAGCTCGCGCCCGATGAGGGCACCGCCGTCAGAGGAGAGCGACTCCTTGTTGGAGCCCTCGATTCTCACCGATCTGTTAAAGGATACAGTCCGCTTAAAAGCCATACCGGATATTAGTTTAGCGATGGTGGTGAAACGCTCTTCAGGCCCATAGGCTCCGGTAATGCCGCAGCCTGACCGCCCCACGGTGCTGCGTGAGCGCTGCGCATGCCTGCAGTGCACAGGCTTATCGTTCGCGCCCGGTGATACGCAGCATTACCGCAGCAGACTGCCGATCCAAGTACCGGTACCGTAGACGCAGGTACACCCCGTAAGCGATGGTGCACCGGCTTCGCTGCAGCGCACCTTTGAAGCGCACCAGAACCTGGCCTCCGACTGTCCGACTCAGGCGAAAAAGGGCGTCAAAAGGCTCCGCCGAAGCACCATGCGCGCGTTCACCCAGTAGCCTCGGATCAACTTATTCAATTCAGACCGCTGAATCGAGCCAAATGAACTGTGTAATACATGATAGTCTGCATATTCTCTATTCAGCAGATATCAACTCTGACCCCAAAGTATCACGGCACCAATGTCTGAATGAATTAGATGGGACTATGCAACATCTTCGGAGGGCTACATCCTGGCTAGACCGACATATAGTGTACTGTATAGAATAGTGCCACTATACGCAATACGCATGTGATGCGTGACATCTACAGTCAATAACGGCCGTACTGGCTCCACATTTGCTTCTGCAAATGTCACCCACCTAGTCCCCGTGGGATTTCAGGCTAGCATACCCGTACTCGGGGTTCAATTCTCGCACACTCGTAGGCGGAACCGAATCCAGTGCTCCCGTCAGGGATGCCCTGATCGGCATACTGGACTATTACCTGGCCCAGTCGGGCTGCATGTGCTGATCCGCAGACACTGCAGTCTTGGCGAACAGCCGCTCCTCCAGCGCCGCGTCGGTCATCTAAGTTGGCAGCAGCCAGGTCAGCCCGAACTGCTTGGCTAGATACAAATGGTTGCAGAGCGTTGTATGGGACAGCCCCAAACTGCGACTTCTCTCACCGTTGCTGAGTTGGGCCTGGCAGGCCAGACGAAGAACATCGCGGATTTTGCGCATGGAATCTCGTTCGGCAGGTCTCAAAATCCTTTCTGGATATGAATGAGAGGGGCAATATACCTGGGGGTAAATGGAATCTCCTGCATTGCCCAGACAGCAGCAACGCTCATCCCGCTTGAATGCGGGCTGACATTCCAGCAGCCCCACAAAAAGTGGAAACCTGTTTCTGGAATTTTCGGAAATCTTCAATCTGAATCCGTGCTATCCACGCTTGCCTACTGTGTAGCACCCGTTTGACCTGCACGGTAGGCAGGCGCGACTGAATTAGCTCAGACGGGTAAGGTGTTGTTTTGAGAAATGCCTTAGGTGGGTAAAAAGCGACGGTCTGGCTCTTGCCCTACCGCTCTAGTACAACGTTGAAGAACACGAAGCCGCAGTTGCTGCTTGTGTACGGCATGTGCTAATCGTAGGTCTTGGCATATTTGATGGCACTGACTGCTAAAAGATTGTGCCTGCCTTTTGGCGCAGACCCTGGAATAGCTCGCCGGTCCGGCAACCTATTCAGTCCCGTGTTTTTGATGACATTCGAGGTCACGATGGTCCCTTTAGATCTGCCTGGCGCCCCGCGAATCTTGTGACCTCTCCCACGTAATCCCTGAGTCATTGGCACACAGGGTTCCCAGCGCCCAGACACGAGTACGTTCCCTACGGAACACTCGGTCCAGAAATCAGTAACTTGGCAATCAGGCGTATCCGATCGGTTACGGTTCCATCCTATGCGACTGAAGCCAAAGGCTGCGCTTGTTATTGGCTGTTGGCTCCTTTCTATTGGCGCGGCCCAAGCCCAGCAGATCCGGCTTGATTTTCAGAATGCAGAGCTGCGTCAGGCGCTGCTTGCATTCAGTGCGCAGGAAGGCGTGGATGTCGTGTTTTCCGAGCGCCAGGTGGACGGGTTCCGCGTATCCTGTTCGTACCAGGGGGAAGCCGTTGTCGAGGCCATTGCCTGCATCCTCGAAGGCGCGCCACTGCGGGCGCAGCGTGTGCGGCGGCGGCAATACGTGCTCACCAATACGCCGCGTGCCGATCTGCCCGCACTCCTGGGCATGATCAGAGGATTCGTAACTGATGCTAGCTCGGGCGAGCTGCTTCCCGAGGCCAATGTATTCCTGCCGGCTGTGCGGCTCGGCACAATGACGAATGCGGCCGGTTACTTCGCTCTGTCCCAGTTGCCGCAGGCGGAGTACGCGGTGCGATTCTCCTACGTTGGGTACGGCACTGTCGATACGCTGCTGACGGCACGGCCGGAGCCGACGGTACAGGTCCGGCTACGTCCGGCCGCCATCGTAGCTGAAACGCAGCAAGTAGTGGCACCCGAGGTGGAGCCTTTTGCCGTTGAGCCGGGCATCATGCGCGTTCCGACGGGAGCACTGCAGCGCCTGCCCGGCGCGCCTGGCGAATCAGACCTCTTGCATTCGCTGCGATGGCTACCGGGGGTGCAGCGGGCGGGTTCCAGCGCCAGCGGTCTTGTGGTTCGCGGTAGCGCACCGGACCAGAACCTGTTTCTTATGGATGGCGCCCCGGTCTACCACCCATGGCATGCCTTCAGCCTGCTTTCAACGTTCCAATCCGAGGCGTTCAAGGATGTACGGTTGTATCGGGGTTCTTTTCCGGCGGAGCACGGCGGACGCCTGTCCGCAGTACTAGATGCCGAGATGAAAGACGGCAGCCGGGAAAAGGCCGCAGTAACGGCTGCGGTGGGCGCGCTCAGTGGTCGCGTACTTGTGGAGACGCCGCTGGATGATCACAGCTCCATGATGGTGGCGGTGCGCCGCTCCTATCTGGATCGGCTCATCGGCACGACGCATCCGGTCAGCGAGGGCGAGGTGCTGGACACCATGCGCACCGGGTACTACTTCATCGACATCAGCAGCAAGATCACTTGGCGCCCGTCCGATCGGCAGCGTCTCTCTTTCAGCGTATATGGCGGCCGAGATGCCTTTGACGTGCGCCTGCCATTTGACTTCACACTTGATTTCACCTCTGCAGTCCACTTCAGGGACTGGCTGCGGCCGTCCGATCTTTTCTTTGAGGTGGATACGCACTGGGGCAACTACGTGGCCAATGCGCGCTACCAGTACCTGTATTCCAGAAGGCTTTTCTTGACTGCGGCCTTGTACTGGTCCAGCTACGTTGCCAGAGAAAGCATATACATTCAGCCATTGGCATCATCGTCGGTGACCTCGCGCTATAGAGTCAACCTGCATGACAGCGGGCTGAAGCTGGATTTGGACTATTATCCATCGCTGACCCACCAGGTGCGTGCGGGCCTGCGCATGGTTCGACGCAGCTTCAGGAGCACGCTCAATGCACGCGTTCAGCGCACGCCAGCGTCCGTGGAAACCACGGATCAGGACAGCCGACTGACCGCCATTGAGCTTGTGGCCTATGTCCAGGACACGTGGCAACCTACCCGAAGTTTTCAAATCCAGCCGGGACTGCGCGCGAGCATTCTGAGCGGGGGCACACGCATGGTGCTCGACCCGCGACTAGGGCTGCGCTTTGACGGTGGCCCCATCATCCTGCGAGGCGCCGCCGGCGCGCAGGTACAGTATGTTCACCGTATCAGGGACCGCTACTCCTTTTTGTATGACCTGGTGTCGGCGCGATGGGCGCCGGCGAGCGGGTCGCTCGATCCTTCGCGAAGCATCAGCCTGTCGTTGGGCGCTGCAGCGCCGCTCACGCCCAGCGTTACGCTTTCGCTTGATGCGTACTGGCACACCGCCAATGGAATCCTCCTGCCGACGGACGAATTCAGAGACAAAGACGGCCTGGAAGGGCCAGGCATTGAGCTTGGCACCCTGTTGGGCCAGTACACGCGGGGCCGCGCCCGATCCTACGGCCTCGAATCCATGGTGCGCGCACGCTACGGGCCCTGGCAGAGCTGGATCAGCTACGCTTCGGGCAAGTCCGAGAGCAGGACTCCGGAGCTCCTCGACACGTCGTATCGTCCGGCGCGGTACGACGTGCCGCAGTTTTTGCAGGCGGCATTGCTGCGCGATGTCGGGCGGTTCACATTCTCTGCGTCGTCTGTTTGGCGGAGCGGATACCCCATCACCGTTCCGGTGGCCCGCTATGCTGTCGAGGATCCGCTGGATGATATGCCACAGAGGTACCTGTACCGGCCACGTATCAACAATGGGCGATTGCCCGCTTTCCTGAAGCTTGGCCTACAGGCCGGCTACTGGTTTACCATGGAAACCGCAAAGATCACCGTACTGGTTCAGGTATACAACTTGACGAGTCGTCGCAATGTCGTTGGCCGCGTATACGACCCCGCCGGAGACGGCCCCGTAGGTGTAGAGGATCGGCACGGGTTTCCGCTTATTCCGCTCTTTGAGGTTAAGGTCGAGATGTGAGGCGGATCAATTGCAACTATATCGTGCTGCTTGGCACCTTTTGGGTGGCCTGCGATTCGGTGCAACCGGAAACCACGGAGCAACTCGTTGTGGAATCGTATGCCAAGGCCGGCGACCCGTTGCCAGTGGTACGCTTGCGTCGTACGCTTCCGCTGAACCAACCGTACCCAACGGGTGAGACTTCCGCGGCGGCTGGCGCCGAGGTGAATGTTGCGATCGGTGGCGCGCAGTTCGCCTATGCTATGGGCGCACCCGGCTACTATGAGCCAGTAGGTGATTTCCTCGTAGAGGCGCGGGCGGAGATGGCCCTGGACATTACTTGGCAGGGGCATCGGGCAATTGCGACCACCAGGGTGCCGCCCCCGCTGACGCTGAGTAGCGTAGAGGTGGCGCCGGATGACGTGCCGCTAAGCGGGCTGTTACTGGATTCGCTCTTTCTTGATCGCTCTGAGAATGACTCGCTGAGCTTTTACTCGCTGCGCACGGGCGTAACGGAAGGCTTTGTCTATCTGGTGGAAGTGACGGTGCACTGGCATGTGGGCTATGCGGAGGATGGACCGGATGGTGGATACTGGGTACGCACGCAACTGCGTCCGTACTTGGACAGCAGGACCAAGCTGGACGAATATTTTCTACGCCCGGAGCAGCTTCTTCGCGAGGCACAGATTGCGCGTGATGTGACGGGGCTACGCGCGTGGACCGGGATATATGCGGTGCCGGTCGAAAGCGCTGACGCGTCACTGCCAGCCCATCGCCTGCGGATTGCCTTGGTTCGTGGCACGCAGGCGTATGCCCAATTTGTGTCGGGCACTGGCAGCCCGAAGCATCGCGAGCCGCCAACCAACATGGAGGGGGCGCTCGGGATCTTCGCCGGCATTTCTGTCGACTCAGTCAGCGTGTTGGTAGAGTGATTTACGGCTCATGCTGAGGCGGTATCGAAAGGCCAACGGAGAAGGCGCACGGCCACTCGCTGCGGGGCAGGTAACGCAGTTGCAGCCCCAGAAAAACAACGCGGCCCGTCTCAGCGTCTTCGTGGATGGCGCATTTGCCTTTGGCGTGCACCAGGAGGTGGCACTTCGCGCCGGGCTTCATGCTGGCCAGGAGCTTTCCGTGGCGGCCCAGGAGGAAATTCTATTGAACGAGCAGCTGCACGGCGCGCATGAGGTAGCCCTGCGCTACTTGGGCTACGCGCCGCGCACGGCTTACGCAGTACATGTCAGGCTGCAGCAGGCAGGCTATGACGATTCGGTTGCCGAAAAGGTGACGGACATCTTGCGCGAGCAGCAGTACCTGGACGACAAGGCTTATGCCATGGACTATGTCCGAGCACGTTTTGGAAACCGCGGCTATGGCCCATCTCGCCTGCGCGCGGACCTCAAGGGGCGCGGCATAGCGGACGAAGACATAGACGCGGCCCTGGCTGCGCTCAGCGAGACGGTAAGCTACGTGGAAGCTGCGCGTGCGCATGCCGCGCGGCAGTGGCCGCGGCTGCAGGGCACTCTGCCTATTCGCCAAAAGAAGCTGACGGACTATCTGGTGCGGCGAGGGTTTTCGTACAGCATGGCGCGCATGGTCGTGTCAGAGCTGCAGTAAGGACCCTGATGCGACACAAGCGCATCGCGTTTTGCTTTATCTTTGCGCCGAAGGCTTTGGCACCCTGCAGGCCGTGCTTTGCGCGAGATATGCACATGAGGCAAGTGGCAGCGGCGTCATCAAAACCCGCTTGTACTACTCACCGGTTCAACACCATGAAGACTCTTGCTGGCGCAATTGCGGGGCTGCTTCTATTGGCCTTGCCCACGTACGCGCAGGATGCTGCGCCAGACCACTATGATCCAGCGCTCATCGAAGGGCTGCGGTTCAGGATGATAGGGCCGTCGCGGGGTGGCCGCGTAACGGCCGTAGCAGGGCATCGGGCCACGCCGCACACCTTTTATATGGGCGCCACCGGCGGGGGTGTTTGGAAGACTGAGGACGCCGGGCAGTCGTGGGGAAACATTTCCGACGGATACTTTGCAACTGCGTCAATAGGCTCTATTGACGTGGCGGACAGCGACCCGCGCATCGTCTACGTTGGCACGGGCTCGGAGGCCATCCGAAGCAACGTGATCATCGGGCGCGGACTGTACAAGTCCACCGACAGCGGCAAGACGTGGGCGTTTATGGGGCTCAAGAATACCGGCCAGATTGGGTCTGTGGTGGTTCATCCCACCAATCCAGATGTCGTTTACGTAGCTGCACTGGGCAACCCGTTTGGTTCGAACTCGGAGCGCGGCGTCTACAAGACAACGGACGGCGGCCGTAGCTGGGACCACGTGCTTTACGTATCTGATCGGACCGGTGCGGTAGACATTGAGCTCAATTCGGCCAATCCGGACATAGTCTATGCGGCGCTCTGGCATGCGCAGCGTAAGCCGTGGACGATCATCAGCGGCGATGACAAAGAGGATGGCATATACATTACGCATGATGCGGGAGGAGTGTGGACCGAGGCTGAAGCGGGGCTGCCGCAGGGCCTTATCGGAAAGATCGACTTTGCTGTATCCGCGGCGGATCCCAGCCGTGTGTATGCGCTGGTAGAGGCGAAGCCGGAGGAAGAGGGGCTCTACCGTTCCAACGATCGTGGTAAGACCTGGCGTCTGGTCAACGATGCGGGATACCTGATGACGCGTCCATTCTATTACACGAATGTGGATGCCGACCCCAACAATGCTGATGTGGTCTGGGTCAATAACTTGGGGCTGCATCGCTCTGACAATGGCGGCGAGGAATTCCGGCGTGTGGGCACGCCGCATGGTGATAACCACGATATGTGGATCAACCCGGACGACCCGCGGATCATGGTCCAGTCCAACGATGGAGGCGCCAACGTAACGCTAGACGGAGGAGCCACCTGGAGCACGCAGTGGAATCAGCCCACGGCTGAACTATACCAGGTGGACGTTGACAACCGCTTCCCGTATTGGGTCTACGCAGGGCAACAGGATAACACCACGATTGCGGTGCCGAGTCTGCCGCCGGACTCTCGCCCGGGTGGGGCTACGGCGTATTGGGAAGCCATTGGGGGTTGCGAAACAGGTCCCGCCGTGCCGCATCCCATCCATAGCGACATAGTCTATAGCAACTGCAAGGGGAAGTTCAGCCGGTACAACCGGGCCACGGGACAGGAGCAGAACTACTACGTTGGCGGCGTAAACCTTTACGGCGTCAATCCTTCGACGTTGCCGTACCGGTTTCAGCGTGTGGTACCGATTGAGGTGGACCCGCATGATCCCGGTGTGATTTACCACGGATCGCAGTACGTTCATCGTACAACAGACGAGGGCAAGACGTGGGAAACCATCAGCCCGGACCTTACTGCGTTCAGGCCCGAACGCCAGGTTGTATCCGGTGGGCCCATTACGCGAGACATCACGGGTGAGGAGCACTACAGCACACTGTACGTAATTGAGGTTTCGCCACTGGACGGGGATGTGATATGGACGGGCGCCAACGACGGGCCGGTGCATGTGACGCGGGATGGCGGCGCGACATGGACGGACGTCACGCCGCCCACCATGCCGCCGGAGGGCCGGATTCAGACCATAGATCCGTCGCCCCACCAAGCGGGCAAGGCCTATGTCGCGGGGTACCGGTATCTCCTTGGGGACTTTCAGCCGTACATCTACCGCACGGATGACTACGGCACATCGTGGGCGCTGCTGACGCCTGGCAACAATGGCATTCCGGAGGATTTTCCCACACGTGTCGTCCGCGAGGATCCAGACCGCAAAGGGCTGCTCTATGCTGGGACAGAATTTGGGCTTTACGTGTCGTTTGATGACGGAACGCAGTGGCAGTCGCTGCAGCTGAACCTGCCTGTGACGCCGGTGACAGGTATCCGCGTCCACCGGCAGGACTTGGTGCTCTCCACCATGGGGCGAGGGTTTTTCATATTGGACAACCTCACGCCGCTGCACACGCTGCCAAGTGTAGCAGAGGGTGCTACGCAGCATCTTTATCCGACACGAAGGGCCTACAATTCGCGTTATGGTGCGGGGCGACGCAGCGCAGCTGGCCCCGAGTACTTGCCACCTGGCGCGATCATCGACTACTACTTTGCCGAGGCGCAGGCCGACTCGGTGCGGCTGGAGATCAAGGACGCTGCCGGACTTGTGGTACGTTCTATTGCCAGCGCGCCAAGCGCGCCCGCGGACAGCGACGCTGAGCAGGGGATGCGCGGCCCTTCGCCAAATCTTCGGCGGACCTCGGGCCTTTCCGCAGAGTCAGGCATGCACCGCTTCATATGGGACTTGCGCCACAAGGGCTCGCGCGGGGGTGGCGGTGGTCCCAGGGCCACGCCTGGAGAGTACACTGTGCACCTGAGCAGTGGAGGCTGGCAGGCCTCACAGTCACTGGTTATCGAGATGGACCCCCGCGTGGCAGCCGATGGCGTCACGCAGGCCGACCTAGAGCAGCAGTTGGCCTTCAGCCTACATCTTCGTGGGATAATGGAAAATGCGGACCAGATTGCGGCGCGGATTGATACGCTGCAGGCGCTTGTTGAGGACCATGCAAGTGCTTCAGAGCTTCGTGCCGCTTTGCAGCAGCTGGAAGATGCGCTGGTAACCAAGCGGGGCGACAGCTACCCGGCACCGATGCTTATCGACCAGCTCGGTTATCTTTACGGGTTCACAAACCAGGCGCTTCAGCGCGTCGGGCGCGATGCCGTGGAGCGCGTTGGAGAGCTGCACGCCCAGCTGGACGAGCACTTGGCTGCGCTCCGCTCGCTGGAATCGCGTGTAGAGGCGCTACTCGCTGATGGGTGAGGGCGTGCCGAGCATCTGCGTAGCGAACGCGCCCTGCTCATGGGGCACGCTGGAGTTCGAAGGGATATCCGGCGAGTCGCCAGGCTACCACCAGATGCTGGATGAGCTTAAGGCGACGGGATATGTGGGGACGGAGCTAGGAGACTGGGGCTACATGCCCACGGATGCAGGCGTGCTGCGGCATGAGCTGACGTCGCGCGCGCTTTCGCTTCGCGGCGCATTTGTGCCGGTGGCGCTCAGTGATGCGGGTTCTCACGCAGCGGGGATTGCGCAAGCGGTGCGTACCGCACGGTTGCTTTCGGCTGCCGGGGACGCTGAGGACCCGCCGGTGCTCGTGTTGGCCGACGCGAATGGAGCGGACGCCGCCAGAACAAGAAATGCTGGCCGGATCACGCCAGCCATGGGGCTTGCGTCAGCAGATTGGGAAGTGGTGGCGCGCGGCGCTACCGATGTTGCGCGGGCGGTTATGGCGGAGACCGGACTGCAAACGGTGTTTCACCACCACTGCGCGGGCTTTGTCGAAACGCCCGAGGAGATTGCATGCTTTCTTGAGCGAACCGACCCAAGCGATGTCGGGCTCGTATTTGATACGGGGCACTACGCGTTTGGTGCGGGCTCGTGCAGCAGCGTCCCCCAGGGTATTGAGCGCTTCAAGGAGCGAATCACGTACGTGCATTTCAAGGATTGCCATAACGACCTAGCGGCTGAGGCGCGGCGTGCTGGCTGGGACTACTTTGACGCCATCGAGCGTGGCGTATTCTGTGAGCTGGGGCAGGGGGGTGTGGACTTTGCTGCCGTGCTGCAGCAGCTCCATGCGATGGGCTATCACGGATGGATCGTGGTAGAACAGGACGTGCTGCCCGGGATGGGCAGTCCCAAAGAGAGCGCGGCCCGTAATCGTGCCTTTCTTCGCGAGATCGGGCTATAAAGGCGTACAGGTATGGAAGAAAAGATGCTACGTGTTGCCCTCATAGGGGCTGGACGGATTGGGTGGATGCATGCCGAGCACCTGGCGCACCGCGTGCCAAAGGCCGAGCTGACCGCGGTCGTGGACCTGGACGAAGCCGCCGCCCGGGCGTGCGGTCAGGCCTATAGGGCCCGGTGGCAAACGCGGTATGAGGAAGCTCTGCAGGATCCAGGCGTAGACGCGGTAGCGATATGCACGTCCAGCACCACGCATACGGAGATCATTGAGGCTGCTGCGGTGGCCGGGAAGCACATCTTTTGCGAAAAGCCTATTGATTTGACGCTTGCGCGCATAGATCGCGCTTTGCGCGCTGTTCAGGCAGGGGGCGTGTTGTTGCAGGTAGGGTTTCAGCGGCGCTTTGATTCCGGTTTCCAGCGTGTTCGCCATGCTATCGAGACGGGTGAGATTGGCGATCCGCATTCGGTGCATATCATCAGCCGGGATCCGGCGCCGCCAGCGCTGGCGTTTCTGCGTACGTCCGGCGGGCTCTTTCTGGACATGTCGATTCACGACTTTGACATGACCCATTTCCTGCTTTGTCAGCCGATTCGGCGCGTGTTTGCCACGGGTGCTGTACGCGTGGATCCGGCTATCGGAGAGATCGGCGATGTGGATACGGCGACAGTTGTCTTGCAGTGCGCCGATGGTACCATCGTGACGATCGAAAACAGTCGTCGGGCGACCTTTGGCTATGACCAGCGCCTGGAGGTCTTTGGCAGCAAGGGCAGCATCCGTGTGGAGAATGTTTATCCCAACACGGCGGAGGTGCTGGGCAAGGGCGGCATGCATAGGGACAACCCGCACCACTTCTTCATTGAGCGGTACCGCGACGCGTATGTCGCAGAGCTTTGCGCTTTTACGGAGGCGGTACTGAGCGGCAGTGATTCGCCGCTGTCGGGCGAGGACGCCCGCGTGTCCGTAGAGTTAGGATTAGCAGCGCAGCGGTCGCTTCAGACGGGGTTGCCTGTCGACCTGGAACAGGCGTGACCATGGTGCCCGGCCTGGAGCTGGTACTTGGCCAAGAGGCGGGCTACCTCTTGGAGCATCGGTGCGCGGCTGTGCCGCACGGTAGCGTGCATGTGCCAGGGCCGGACTTTGTGGACCGTGTCTTTGGGGGGTCCGACCGGAACCCTCGCGCGTTGGCTTCCATGCAGCGTCTCTTTGGCGCAGGGCGACTGGGCGGGACCGGGTACCTCAGCCTGCTACCGGTAGATCATGGCATTGCGCACACCGCGGGGATGGTCTTTGCTCCGAATCCCGAGTATTTCGATCCGGTCCACATCGCACGACTTGCGCAAGAGGGTGGGTGCAGCGGCCTCGTGTCGACGTATGGCGCATTGGGAGCGGTGGCGCGCGAAGTAGTACACCGCGTGCCGCTGATCCTCAAGATAAACCACGACGAGCAGTTCGCGCACCCGGCACGCTTTGATAACATCTTGTTTGCTCGCGTGGGAGAAGCAGCGGAGATGGGGTGCGTAGCAGTGGCGGCTACGGTGTACTTCGGAGGGCCTGAGGCGCGTCGCCAGCTCCAGGAGGTCTCGGTCGCGTTTGCCGAGGCGCATGCCCGGGGCCTGGCTACGATCCTCTTTTGCTACCTGCATCCTCGGGCGTTGGCGCAGGGTGGTCGCGACATCATTTTTGCGGCGGACCTTACAGGCGAAGCCAACCACCAGGGGTTGACGATCGAAGCGGACTTTGTCAAGCAGAAGCAGCCACTCCGGTCGCATGGAATCAGCGCCCTGCAGCCCGGGTATTGCCGGATGGATGGGCGCATGTATGCTGAGCTATCTACGGGACATCCCATAGACCTTACACGGTACCAGGTATTACTTTCGTACTGCGGGCGCGGCGGCGTCATTCACTCCGGCGGTGCGAGCAGCATGAACGGCTTGCAGCAGGCCGTGCGCGCCGCAGTCGTCAACAAGCGCGGCGGCGGGATGGGCCTTTTGGCAGGCCGGAAGGCATTTCAACGGCCGCTGTCCGAAGGTGTGGCACTCCTGCATGCCATACAGGATGTCTACCTGGACGCGCGCGTTACGGTGGCGTAGCTGCGCTGGTCTGGCCGCGGGCCGCGTAGGAGCATGCGCCCGAATTGGGTCAGATGGGCCGTGCTATGGATCGGTACCTGCGATAGGCGTTGTTGGCGCCAAATTCCTCCGTCGACTTCACGAATGGTCTTTTCGGGTTGCACCTTCGGCAGCGCAGTATTCGGTCTACTTACCAGCCACTACACCCGGCAGCCGCGCAAGGAAACCTATTCGGTGTGCCAGGATATTTGATTTAGCCGTCCGACTCTTGCAGTGTATCCTGCTTTTGTACGCGCATTCTCTCGCCGACTGCATCCGGCGCTGCCTGAAGCACATTGAATACCGGCTCAGTTTACGAGACTGAGCTTCATAGCGTCCTCGGCCAAGGCGCTGTATCTTCGTACGCGCTGGGCACTTCCAGCCTCTGGGTCGAAACTAGCCTTGCGCAGCCCCAAATGCTCCCCAAATGAATTGCAAAACCTGTTGCAAAAACGTTGACGCTTACCAAACAGGATTTGGCGTACTGCCGAAATGGACAGTGCAACCAAAAAGGATAGCACGAGTACGGAAAGAGCGGTAGCAAAGCACTGGTCATGCTCATAACCCTTCACACCAACATGCCACACAAACGAATGCACACTTCGTTGCGTCCGACCGCCCGCTGGGGACTGAACTTTTGCGAACAACAGATGGGTGGTTGCCGTAGCCAGCTACGACGGAACTACAGCCCTCGCTGTACGCGGATAGTACTGCTGCTGGCTATGGCTTCGGTCTGGGCTGTGCCCATGGCTGCAGCCCAGCGTACGCCCTCCTATGAGCCGCACGTCGTCGTCGTTCAGTTTGAGCCTGGTACTGTCATTTCAGACGGATTGAGTAAGACCGGCCTGCAGGTCTTTGATCGCAGGGCTGCCACGTACAATGTGCACACCATTGAGCGCGTGTTTCCATTCTTGGACCGCGTGCAGCCTACGCCCAGGACCAGGCGGAATTTCTTGGCGCTCCGCCGCACGTACTATGTGCGGTTTCACGGCAACGATGATTCCAGGCACGTAGCCAGAATGCTATCTGTGGCTCCCGGCGTGGTTTATGCCGAGCCTGTGATTATCAACCGCATTGATGAATCGGACACGGGGGCGCTGGTGGATCCCGACGATCCTCTATTCAGCGACCAGACGTATCTAAGGCACTTGCGTCTGGCGGAAGCCTGGGATGAAGTCAAGGGTGAAGACGAATCTGACCCGGTAGTAATAGCGAATGTTGGCGGCGGTGGAGAGTGGCGTCACGAGGATCTTCGCGAAAACGTGTGGACTAATCCGAATGAAACCGCTGGCAATGGGGTGGACGACGACAACAACTCTCCCCGCAGGCCTATACATATATCGTGTACACGCGAGCACGCCGGAGGGTGACAAGGTGCACGCGGGGCGCTTTGTACGAATCAGGTGAGTATGTATGCTTGGACTACGAAGCGGCGTCACGTGCCGGATATGCTCAGACAGGTTGTGTAGCAACCGGTTCGCGACAGCCAACGCTTATCACGACGCTGGTCAACAGCCTCTATACCGCTTGCGGGCAGTATTTCCGCTTACTTGTCTCACGACGCCTGACGGACGCTTACGCAGTTGGTGGATTGACCTGAAGACAGCCCCACGGAGCTCGGAAAAGCCCGATGTTGCGTCGTTTGCCCCCGTACCCCGGCCTACGGGCCCAAGCTGGTCTGAAGGCCAGCTTGGTAAGTTCACGCAGAAAGGGGCGGTCCGCCGCAACGATCTGGAGCGATGTAGGGACGGCGACAAGCGCGACAAAGGATTTAAATCATATCTTCGGAATGAAGGGAGTATTCGCAACTCCCAAGCCGGCTGATCTGGTGCGTAAGATCATCCTCCTTTCCACCGACCTTGACTCCATCATTCTCGATTCCTTCGCGGGCTCCGGCACCACCGCTCACGCGGTCCTCGCCCAGAATCGGGAAGACGGTGGCCACCGGCGCTTAATCGTCGTCGAATGCGGGGATTACGCCGACACCGTCACCGCCGAGCGCGTCCGGCGCGTCATAGGTGTTGTGGCATCGCTGACACCAGGCGCGCAGGCTTCGTAAGGAGTTGTTCGATGAGTCGTGATCCAGATGCGCCAGCGTCAGCACGACACGGCTGCCGGTAACGGGATGAATGCCGCCATGGATGGCACGGCAGTCAGGTACGCCGACGAACCTTGGCAGCACCCACGCGCTGCCGTGAGTACCGCAGTGCAGATGGTCTTCCACTGCTTGCTGTGGATTGACCTGCCCGGGTAACGCCTCATGTTTTCTGGCTTGACCGGCATGGCTGATCGTAAGGAATCAGCCCGTCGCATCGCCCGCCCAATCTCTTGCGTACCTTTCGGACGGGCTCACATCGATCACGACGATGCTGTTCTTCGTCCTGAGCCCCGGAGCGAGCTCCTCTTCGAGTCGCTCCTTCAGCTCGCCCGGCGTCATAGGCTTGCGTCCGTTAGGCGGCGGCACCATTTTCCTGTTGTCAGGCCCAAACCAGAACACCAGATAGATGCCATAACCTCCAGACTCCGGGGCCCGCGTGTACTTTGCCACGAGTTGTTTCTCTACCCCCCGCCAAATGTCGCGATGCGTGTACTTCTTGATCTCTATTGGGATAGCGAGCCGGGAGCCGAACGCCACGCGGATATCCGCTCTATTGTCATTGGCGTATCGACCCTCCGGCTGTGCATCGACACTGTACGGCTGAAGCATCTGTTGTAGGTCCGAGAGCAGCACGTTACGGCAGTCGTCTTCGTGCTGATGGGCCACGGGCTTCCGCGACATTCGATCTCGGTGCCAATACTGGAGCCAGTCGCCTGTGGAGCCATTCCGGATGCGCTGCGCCAGCTGTTCAAGGGCATCGAGCACGAGCGCAGCAAGGTCCGCAGCACTTGCTGGGGCACCGCCCCGGAGAGCCTCCTGGATCTGTGCTAGTGAGAGGACTTCCTGCCAGGCCACGCGGCGTTTCTTGGCCTGAGCCTCTTGCGCCCGCGCGATTGCTGCCCTCCACGCTTCTAGATTAGGATCGGATGCCAGCGATTCGAGCGCGTTGGCCGCCTCGTCATTGGTGCGACCGGCGAGTGTCTCGATCCACGAGGTGAGTAGTGGTTCAAAATTCAGTTGAGTCGCCTGCTCGTGCCCATAAAAGCCCGTCCCTTCGGGCGGCCTGAATCGCCGCAGGCGTCCCCCGAGTGCCTGGATGAGCCTGGCCAACTCATCAGCGTGCCAGTCGTCAAGCGAAAGCGAGGCGCGCCGGCGACGGTCGTGTGAGACAAAAAAGTCGACGACATGCCGCGCGCGCGCGTCGCCGCCGGTCGCAAGGAAGTCTACCAGGGAGGGCAGGCAGTTATCTTTGGCAACGAACAGGCCGGCGCAAAGCCACTGAGCCCGCTGCGCCACGTCCATGCCGCTACGCAGCAGCCGCCTTAGCACGAGGTCTCGCAGCTCATCAGCCGGCATGCCACTGGTTCCCAGAGCGGTCCAGAGGACCAGGCGCAAGGACTCTGACTGCGGCCCACTGCATCGCGTAGGGAACACCGAGAACATCCGCCTCACGGCGAGCGCTGTCACGCGCCCGTATACCGGATCGAGGGCCATGTCATAAAGGTGCTGATCCGGCGGCTCCTTTGTTCGGACGCTGGCATTATGCACCGCGACCAGTGCATCGGCTACAGCACTGGGATGCGAGTCCAAGGCCCGCAAGTACCAAGGCGGGCGAGCGGCCTCCTGGACGAACGGACCGTTCTCAGGCGAGTACCGTTTGCCGGGCAATCTTGAGACGAGATAGTAGCCCAGCGCTCGCCGCCTTCCCTTCTCGCCCAAACGGTCCAGCGGATCGCCCGCCTCGCGTTCCTCCTCCGCCATTCCTGCCAGGAAGGGGAGGGCGAAATACGATAGTCTCCTGCTCTCATGTAGTTTAGCTATCTGGCCCAGATCCGGCAGATCGTCCCGATCCAGTAGGCTGCGGAATCCTGCCAGCGTCGCCTCCACGAGGGTCTCGTCGCCATCCAGCCACGACGCCAGTCTCGCGACCGGACCATCACCCGGTCCTTTCTCAGCGAGACCTTCCAAGAAGACCTGGGCAAGTTCGTGCAGCAGGGCAGGCGGGCAGCGTCCCTTCGCCAGTTCCGTCGCGTGCTGCCGTACCGCTGCTACCTGTGCCTGCCACTGTTCCTGGATGGGACGAAGGGTCTTCGCCTCGCGCTTCTCCCACTCCGCGACCGCCCGTTTACAGTGCGCCTCGCCCTCGAGTCGTTTGTTGTTCCACTCCCGCATGGCTGGCGTGTCTCGCACGGCTTGCGCTATTGCGCCGTCGGATAACGGTGGCCCCCAGCCCTCCTGCGGTCGGATCGCCCACCCAGCGAGTTCCTCGGCGATCTTAGGCCGGCTGTCCCACAGCTCTGCAGCGCGCGCAAGACACCATTGACGAATCCCGGCCGGCGCCTCCTCTCCCAGGAATTTGCGGCCAACCGTTTTGTTGAGCAGCCTACTCCCGATCTCGGACTCCCTCGCGCGGAGGCCGAGTTCAACGAGTTCATATTGGACGTGTTGGTGCGACCTCAGCCAAGTCCTGATCGCGTTCTCAGCGTCGGTGTTGGAGCCACGGCGCGAGCGAGATCCGTTACCCGCTGGGACCAATCGGGACTGCCCAAGATCGAATTTGACGAGGCCGAACCATCGGTCAATCTCTTGGACGCCCATTTCGTCGCCGAACAGATCGAGCCCGCGCGCGAGGAGCTTGAGCACGATGTTGTCCAGCCGGTGGTTCGCCAGCATCGGAATCACTTCGGATGCGCGATCGCAAAGCGAGTCGAGCAACTCCCTGATCTGTGCATCGCTCGACTTGTCCACTAGACGGGTCCAGAATTTCTGGTAGTCGTCAAACTGGTGCGGGTACGGGCGGACTGCTAGATGGTCCCAGACTTCTGAGGGCGGCAGATCTCTTGGGTACAGGCGGTCAAGCAGTGTGCCGAGCAGTTTGTACCGTTCGTCCGGCAGGCGTTCATCTTCAATGTCTTCGACGAGGGCCCGCAGCGTCCCGAGACGGATCGGGCTGCCGGAAAGAGCTTGGTCAAGGGCGACGAGGGCGCGGCAGCGGACTCTGGACCACCAAGTGGTATCTCGGACGATTGCCAGCAATGCCACACGATCAGAGTCCGATTGCGCTCCGGAAATGTGGCTCCCTTTCGGACGGCCGCCGTGGAACATCCGCGAGAAGCCGGAGAGGAGGAGAAAGACGAGGTGCTGCCTGGCGTCGGAGCGTACCGAGGAGGCGGTCAGCTCCCAGACTGCCGACTTGCCTTGGCCTACAGCCAAGGCGCCGAGGGCTACCGCAGAGGGCCAGGCGCTCCGGAGTTCGATGCTGCTCTCAAGATTCTCGAACAGCTCCCTTCGCTCCCTGCACGTAAAGCTGGTCGCGTCGCCTCCGAACGCCACGGCGAGCGGGTCCGCGCGAATCAAGGTCGGCCTGGCTTGGGGGTTCACGGCAGCGAGCCAGGCGGAAAGCCCCCGGAGATCGGGCAGCGGAATCGCGTCATGACCCATGAGCAGCGACAGCGTGCGCCGGACGGTTACTCCGTCGCGGGCACGGATCCTTTCGTCCAGATATCTGGCACCCAGATATTCGGCCAGGAGCCGATGAGTCGGAAATCGGAACGTGGAGGCCCCCCTGAAAAGTCCAGACTCCAGAGCGGCAAGCAGGGTGTCCCTGTTTCCATCCTCCACTTCATTCAGGGAGAGGATGTCAGGATCGTCGGTATCGGTGGCGGTCCAGCCACCCTTGCCAGCGATCAACATCAGCGCCGACAGCTCTCCGGCCGCGCTCAGAACTGCATCTCGGGAGGGTCGTGCGATCCCACGGCGGGCGCCCCGGTTCTCGTTGTCCCGTTCCCTGGCGTGCTCCTGGCAGGCGCTCTCGAACGCCGCGCTGGGGCTACTAGGCCAACCCGCCGCCCCCACGGAGTTGAGGAGTACGCCGAGCAACTGTGGATTCCACAGGAAGGCATCCAGCCCGTGCTCAAAGGCCTCGAGTATGAACTCGTCTGCGCCATCTCTCTGCAGGGAAACGATCTGTCGAGCGCCCTCGTGATCCAGCGGGTTCAGCCGCAGGACCCGAATCGGTGCCGCACCTGTAAGGGAGGAGAGTTCCCTCTGGTCTCCGGGCTCCAGCCAGCTACCGGAGCGGCACGACAGGCGGAACTTGGGGCCACCCAGCGCCTCGAGCCGGGCCAGGATCTTGTCCAGCGGCACTCTCGGATCCACACCGCTGGCACGCACCTCGTCCAGTCCGTCAATGAAGAGCGGGCCTCTTTGCCAGTCGGGGTGGATATCGAGGTCTCGGCTTATGAAGCGTCTCGCCGGGATGGGATCTGGAGCGCCCACTCGCTGGGCTTCCGTCTCGAAAGCAGTGCTTTTGCCCAGCCCCGGTTCGCCCAACAGGACGTAGCTGTGGTCCGAGCAAAAGTGGGCCAACGATAGGTCCTCCTGTCCGAACCGATCGTCGTCTTTCGGCTCAATCAGGCTGACGGTGCGGGGTACAATCGAGCTCATATCTCTTCCAGCCAATCGTCAGCGCTCAGCGACAGGAACTCGTTGAGTGGAATTCCACCCGTGCCTGCCACCATCGTTCTGGCGTTTGGAAAGCGGTCGGCGAAGGCGTCCAGGCCGGATTGTCTCCGTGATTTCCCACTCTTGACTTCTATCCCGAGCAAGTGGGGGCCGCGCGCGATGACGAAGTCGACTTCGTGCGGAGGGTCGCGCCAGAAATGGAGCCGGGTCGCGGCGCCTCGAGTGTTGTAGAGGTGAGCGCCCACTGCGCTCTCCACAAGTCGACCCCAATAGGACCGATCAGCCCGCGCCTCTTCGAACGTGTAACCGGACGGTGCCGTCATTAGCGCCGTATTGAGCACGTTTAGCTTGGGAGGAGAGGCTCTCCCCACGTGCGGTGCCGGCGTGTATCGGGACAGGGCGGTGACCAGGCCCGCATCGGAAAGGAGATCGAGGTACCGGGCGACGGTCGTCGTATTGCCAGCGTCCTGAAGCTGGCCGAGCAGTTTGTTGTATGACATGAGTTGACCGGAATACTGCGGCGCCAGATCCATCAGCTGGCGCAACAGCGCCGGTTTCCTGACACGTGTCAGCCCAATAATGTCCCGGTCTATGGCGGGCGTGACGATCGAGCGCGCGATGTAATCTCGCCAAGCGGCAAGCCTCTCAGTTCCCGATCCGTCGGATAACGCGCCGGGATATCCGCCAAAGAACAGATACTCCTCAACGGTCAGGTCAAATGCCGCCGCCATCTCCCAGAGTGACCAGTGGGTGGTCGGCAAAGCGTCGAACCGACCCACTAGACTCTCGTTCAGTCCGGTCAGCATCCGCCAGGGGGCCGACCCCAGGATCGCGACACGGAGGGGGCATTCCGCTCGTCGATCCCCGTCCCAGAGTCCTTTCACGACGCTTGACCAGCGCGGGACGAGCTGAATCTCGTCGAGCACCAGCAGGAAGCCACGGTCGGACTGCAGTGAGGCCCGGCGAGCGCTCTCCCATAGTTCGACAAGCCACTGCCCGTCGGGTGCGGCGTCAACCGGAACGGCTTCTATGGTTCCCAGCGGTCCCAGCGAACGGAACCCGGCAGGGGTTGGATCGTCCATCGCGACGTAGCAACACGCATAACCCGACTTGGTCAGCAGTTGGCACGCTTGGACCGCGACCGTCGTCTTCCCGGTCTGTCGAGGGCCGGTAATCGCGACGATTCGCTTGGTCGGGTTTTCCGTCACGAGTTCGATTATGCGTCGTACTTGCGGGCGTTCGTATGCATTCATGCAACAAAGATACTAAAGTGAGAAGATTTACGCTATGACGTACTGACTTTATCCAACCATGCGGTGACGTTAGTAATTTCTGTTCCTTGTTTTGGCTTGATAATTCGGGCTTATCAGTAGAAGGTCTCCGGAATCGCCCTGGACCGTACCTGAATGCGACCGGGCGCGATCTGCGGCGATTCTGAAGCGGCTCCATACCCTTGTTTGCGCGCGGTGATCTCAGGCGGAGTGCAGGGCGCCTTGTCGGTTATACATTGCTGGTTTTTGAGGCGTAAAACATTTCCGGTAATGTCACGTAACCGGAAGGTGGTTAGAGTGCCGCGCTGAAAGGTCACCAAGCACCACATACGAGCTTGCACGGACAAAGGGTAGCATGTGTCCCGAAAAATCACGCTTTTTGAGGGACGGGGGATGTATGGCTTGCTTTTACTTTTCACACGAGATCCGGACGTGTGCGTTAACGCATCTGGCTCCTCCCGTGGGTTGCTCCGTCGGGCGTGACGTTGCGGCTTTTTGCTACCAATTCATACCACTGAAGAGATCCCAAACGCCCCAACCCGCACGACCGAGCGTCTCAGCGGCTCAGATTCCGATCCTGGCCCCTGTCCAGGGTCCGTCCGTGCTCTTTCGTGAGCTGCACGCGCACGCGCTCCCGCACTGCCAACTCATAAACGATGTCAAACACGCGTCTGCCTTGGTGCCCTTCGTACTCCGCACGGTTCATAGCGGGCTGACCACTAGCTCGGCAACACTGAGCACATAGAAGCCACTTTCATTTTTCCGCCGAAGGTATATGCGGCCTGCCGCATCTTGCCACAGGATGGAAATGGAGGTCTTGACTCTCTTGTTGCCACCCAACTCGGGATCATCTAACTGCAGCGGCCCATACCCCAAAAGGGTGCCGTCTTGGCTGAACATTTCCGCGCTGGTATATCCAGTGTCACCGAGCGGGGTCTGCATCGTAAAGTTGACAATCTCGCCATTGGCCAGAATTACGAGGCCCAGACTAAAGTTCAAGATTTTCGCACGGTAGATCCCCTCCGCTGATGAATCTACTATAGCCGATCTGCGATAATCCAGGTTCGCCTCAAAGTCGCGCTTGCTCACGAGGATATATGGTCTTCTGGGAGCTGGTCCGCCTTTCAGCTTGTCCATCACCCAGGTGTCATTCGACCGTGTGTATCGGTAGACGTATCCATCGTAAATCCGAGAGGCCAGGATTATCGTATCCGACCCGTTCGTTGCGACGTTCAATGCATCTGACGCACGGGACCGTGCCCTCTGGAAGGGTATGTCAAGGTTAAACAGGTTCCCCAGCTGCGCAAACGACCCGAGCCAGTTCAACTCGTTGTCGTGCAGATGCAGCACCGAGCGTTTCCCAGCAGGATCGTCTATAAATTCCATGTACTTGAGTACAAAGGAATCTTCAAGTGACAGGATTGGAGTTGGAAAGATGGTCCCCTCTACCTCGAAGGCTTTTGTTTCGTGGCTATTGCCGAGCTCCGTGAAGATCGTGAACCGTGCGAGCATATGATCGGCCACGATCAGCCGATCCTGATCATCGACATGAATGCCAATGATGTCCCGCATTTCCCCTGGGCCTTCGCCTCTGCTTCCGATCGTGGTGACGTACTGCCCACTTGCATCGAATACCCGAACCTCCGTTCGCCTTCGATCCTTCACATAGATTCGGCCCTTCGAGTCCGTCCGGACCCGTTCGGGAAAAGTTAAGACGTATTCGGCGGGCGCCTCCTCGTCATCCCCGAAGACCAACTGCTCTACGAGCGTGAAGGACAGCTCCTGGGCCGAGGCCGGGGCCAGGAGCCAAGGCACAATGGCCAGCGCGACAAGGAATCGCCGCAATTCTAAATGATCGTTCATATACTAATTAAATACCTATGGCTCCTGCGCCCTGATCATGTCTACCAGGTCGTAGATCAGCTCATTTGGTACGGGGAGCGTAAGATGGTATCGGGCGATTTTCCAAGCCCCGTCGGCCATGACCAACACACCAGTACCGCGGGTCAGACCGGATTTCTCGTTGAGAAGCGTTTCGTCAAACCGTGCAGTATCCCCGTTGAAGAATACGGCGCGACGCTGCGGCACGTAGGTCCATCCTTGGCCCGCCCGAAAGTGCGGTCCAGCATACGCCTGAAACTCCTCCAACGTCCAGCGTTCGGTGATGTAGGTGCCAAAAAAAAGGCTCTTCCCCATTTTAGATGGGTACAGCGTTTCATTCAACGGGAAACGATATGAGATGATGCGGATTCATACCCGTTTCTTATCTGTTTCAAGGCCATCATCACGATGGCGCACACGTTCTCTAACCCCAGCAACGATATGTCACAACTAAAGACTGATGATATAGGTTGCCTCTTGGGCATCCAGGCTCCCTGGAAGGTTTCCGAGGTGACGTTTGCGCATGAGGCGCAAGAAGTCCGGATTCATGTAGTTTGCGAGGACGGCCATCAGCTGCCTTGTCCGGAGTGCGGCTTGGCGTGTCCGGGCTACGACCACCGTTCTCGGCAATGGCGTCACCTGGATTTGTGCGAGTATCGCACGATGGTGGTTGCGCAACTTCCCCGCGTGGAATGTCCGGAGCATGGAGTGCGCACCGTGTCGATTCCGTGGGCGGAACCTATGTCACGGTTCACTGCAGGGTTTGAGGCGCTGGTGATTGATTGGCTGCAGGAGGCGAGTGTGTCGGCGGTGTCCCGTCTGATGGGGGTGAGCTGGAATGCGATAGACGGGATCATGCAGCGCGCGGTGCAACGCGGCCTTGCGCGGAGGAAGGAACGGGATGTTGCCCATATTGGCGTGGATGAGACCTCTTTTCGCAAGCGTCATGCGTATGTCACCATTGTTTCGGATGCGAAGGCGGGAACGGTGCTGCATGTGGGCGAAGACCGTAAGAAAGAAACACTTACGCGTTGGTATGCTGGGCTCACTTTGGAGCAGCTGGAGGGCATCGAGAGTGTCAGCATGGACATGTGGCCGGCCTACATCAACGCCACGCTGGAGCATGTGCCAGAGGCGCAACGGAAGGTGGCCTTTGACAAATTCCACGTAGTGAAATGTCTGGGAACTGCCGTGGACAAGGTTCGGCGCCAGGAGCACCGGGCATTGATGAAGGAAGGCCTGGAAGACCTCAAGGGAACTAAGTATGATTGGTTGACTCACCCGGCCAACATGTCTGCTAAGCAGAAGGCGCGCTTCCAGCAGTTGCGTACCAGCACGTTGAAGACGGCCCGCGCGTGGGCTATCAAGGAAATGGCCCTGCAGTTGTGGCATTATGTCCACCGCACATGGGCGCGCAAGGGTTGGGAGCGATGGTTGTCGTGGGCCATGCGGTGCCGGCTGGAACCGGTCAAGGCAGCCGCCAGAACCATCAAAACACACCTGTGGGGTATCCTCAATGCGATCATCCTGAAGGTGAGCAATGGCCCTGCGGAGGGCATCAACAGCAGGATCAAAACAATCAAAGTGCGCAGCAGGGGCTTCCGCAACAAACGGCGGTTTGCCAACGCCATTTACTTTCACCTCGGAGGCTTGGATCTATACCCCGAAAGCGTCCGCAGGTGAGTTTACCCACTAAAAAAGGGGTAGAGCCAAAAAGGGGTAGAGCCAAAAAAAAGACCGCGCCTTCCGAAAAGTGTCCAAAGTAGCGGGCGCTGTCGGCCTTGGAGGCCGCCTCGTGAAAGTCATCAAGCACGGCTTCGGGGTCCTGACCTTGGGCAGTGCCCGTCACGAGCAGTAGCGCAAGTTCAGGCTATGGATCGGTACCTGCGATAGGAGTTCCCGGCGCCAAATTCCTCCATCGATATCACGTATCGTCTTTTCGGGTTGCACCTTCTATGCCCAGTATTTGGTTTGCTCACCAGCCACTACACCCGGCGGCCGCGCAAGGAATCCTATTCGGTGTGCCAGGGAATTTGATTTAGCTGCCCGACTCTTACAGTATATCCGGCTTTTGTACGCGCATTCTCTCGCCGACTGCATCCGACGCTGCCTGAAGCACATCGAATACCGGCTCAGTTTACGAGACTGAGCTTCATAGCATCCTCGGCCAAGGCGCAGTATCTTCGTACACGCCGGGCACTTCCAGCCTCTGGGTCGAAATTAGCCTAGCACCGCCCCAAATGCCATCAACTAAGTTGCAAAGCCCGTTGCAAAAACGTTGACGCTTACCAAACAGGATTTGGCGTACCGCCGAAATGGACAATGCAACCAGAAAGGACAGCACAAGTACGGAAAGAGCGGTAGCAGAGCGCTGGTCATGCTCATAACCCTTCACACCAACATGCCACGCAAACGCATGCACACTTCGTTGCGTCCGACCGCCCGCTGGGGACTGAACTTTTGCGAACAACAGATGGGTGGTTGCCGTAGCCAGCTACGACGGAACAACAGCTCTCCCTGGACGCGGACTATACTGGTGCTGGCTATGGCTTCGGTCTGGACTGTGCCAATGGCTGCAGCCCAGCATATGCCCTCGTATGAGCCCAACGTCGTCGCAGTACAGTTCGGACCCACCGCTGCCATTGCAGACGGATCGACCGAGACCGGGCTGCAGGTCTTTGATCGCAGGGCTGCCACGTACAATGTGCACACCATTGAGCGCGTGTTTCCATTCTTGGACCGCGTGCAGCCTACGCCCAGGACCAGGCGGAATCTCTTGGCGCTCCGCCGCACGTACTATGTGCGGTTTCACGGCAACGATGATGCCAAGCAGGTAGCCAGGATGCTATCTGGTGCTCCCGGCGTGGTTTATGCCGAGCCTGTGATTATCAACCGCATTGATGAATCTGACACGGGGGCGCTGGTGGATCCCGACGATCCTCTATTCAGCGACCAGACGTATCTCAGGCACCTGCGCCTGACGGAGGCTTGGGATGAAGTCAAGGGTGAAGATGAATCTGACCCGGTAGTAATAGCGAATGTTGGCGGCGGTGGAGAGTGGCGTCACGAGGATCTTCGCGAAAACGTGTGGACCAATCCGCAAGAAACCCCTGGCAATGGGGTGGACGACGATAACAACGGATTTATCGATGACGTGCACGGCGTCAATTTCGCCAATGGAGACGACACGGACAACGATCCGACAGGATTGCCGCAAACCCCAAGCAGTGCCAATCACGGCACAGCCACTGCTGGTGTGGCCAATGCCGTGACCGACAACAGTGTTGGAGTGGCGGGTGTTGCCTGGAACGCGGACGTGATGCACATCAATGCGGGGTGCCCCGACCGCGACGGGGGCATTTGCTATGGGTACGAGGGCGTTCTCTATGCTGCCGTCAACGGGGCAGACATCATCAGTGTGAGTTGGGGAGGTTTTCGTGACGAAGAACAAAGTATCATGCTCGTTAGTCAGGCCTTGGACCTAGCCACCGACTTGGGTGCCCTCGTGGTGGCAGCGGCTGGTAATGCCAATCTCAACATTGACCTGTTTCCATACTACCCTGCCCGTCATCCGCGGGTGCTTTCTGTGGGCGCAACAGAAAAGGATTCTCGCATCAAGGCGTCATTTTCGAGCTTCGGAAAGCTGGTAAACGTATTTGTCCCGGGCGAGTCCATTATTTCCACGGGGTCTGACAACACATACGTTTTGGCGAATGGTACGTCATTTTCGACTCCTTTGACGGCTGGTGTGGCCGCCCTGGTGAAGACCAGATTCCCCGCGATAACGCCGGATGCGCTACGTGAGCAGGTGCGGCTGGCGAGCGAAAATATGGATGCAGCGAATCCCGGCTTGGCAGGGCATCTGGGGCGGGGATACGCCAACGCCTTGGCGGCGATCATGGAACCTGCCGTGCCTGCCGTACGCCTCAAACGCTGGTCATGGGTGGACAGCGACGGCAACAGCGAGATTGCATCAGGCGACCAGGTGACCATCACGGCAACGGTGGTGAATCATTTAGCTGATGCCCAACAGCTCATAGTCGGGCTTGAAGCAACCGACGCTTATCCGTTCATAGATATGACCACGACTGAAGTCAATGTCGGTAGGTTGGCGGGCGGCGACTCCACCGATATTACCTTCGGGTTTGTGGCGACCTCGAACGCACCCACCAATCAACGCGTGCGTTTTTACGTCCGCATCCGCGATGGCGCGCACGAGGATGAGGCTGACATGATTACTCTCGGCATAAACCGGTCGCTTGATGCGGTGCACCAGAGCCTGAGTGAACTCTACACATCCACAGGCGGCGACAATTGGGATAACAATGCCAATTGGGATATCACCACCGTTCCGAGTGAGGAAGAGCTGGCTAGTTGGTATGGGGTTTTCCTAAGCGAGGGTTTTTTGGTCTCGCTGGGATTGAGTGGGAATAACCTAGACGGATCGCTGCCGGCCGAGCTCGGCAACCTTTCGCATCTGTCCCGGCTCCCTCTGTACAATAATTTCCTATCCGGTTCGATCCCTAGCGAGCTGGGCAACCTTTCGAAGTTGAGGCAGCTCTTCCTGGACGGTAATTCCCTTTCCGGGTCGATTCCAAGCGAGCTGGGCAAACTCTCACAACTGACTCAGCTCTCTCTGTACGATAATTCCCTTTCCGGTTCGATTCCCAGTGAGCTGGGCAACCTCTCACAATTGCGTCAGCTCTACCTGGACGGCAATTCCCTTTCCGGTTCGATCCCAAGCGAGCTGGGCAACCTTACACAATTGAGTGAGCTCTGGCTGGACGGCAATTCCCTTTCCGGTTCGATCCCAAGCGAGCTGGGCAACCTTACACAATTGACTCAGCTCCATCTGGACGACAATTCTCTTTCCGGGTCGATCCCTGGCGAGTTGGGCAGCCTCTCGCAATTGATTGTGCTCTTTCTGTCCGACAATTCCTTTACCGGGGAAGTCCCCAGCGAGTTGGGCAACCTTTCACAATTGGCTGTGCTCTTTCTGTCCGACAACTCCCTTACCGGCAAGCTTCCCAGGAGCTTGATGCAGTTGGACAGCTTGCGGTATCTGATCTTCGGCGGTCAGGATTTGTGCGCACCTGGGGATGATGCCTTCCAGGCGTGGTTGAGTACTATCCCAAACACGTCTGGTCCTACCTGTAGTGTGGTGGCGATCGGTATTGACGGCAGCGTTGTGGACCAGACTTTCACGGAGAGCATAGCGATCACACCGCTTGTCCTCCCCGAGGCGGTCGGGGGTACCCCGCCCTACATGTACGCGCTCGATCCGGCGCTGCCGGCAGGACTGGTCTTTAACGACACCACACGGACGATTGCTGGGGCCCCAACGATGACAGCGGATCATGCCACCTACACGTATACAGTAACCGATACAGATGCCATGTCAGCCAGCCTTTCGTTTGGCATCGAGATAGTATCAGCCGTTTCGTTTGCGTCTGCGGTTGCAGATCAGTCATTCCCGCGCACGCATCCCATCACACCGCTTGTCTTGCCCGAAGCCACGGGAGGGGTACCGCCGCCGAGCTATACTCTAGCCCCCGTACTGCCCTCAGATCTTACCTTTGACGCTACCACACGCACCATCAGCGGGACGCCTACGGTGGTCACAGCTGCCGTTCCTTATACGTTCAAGGCCACCGGTGCGAATGGGTCCTCCGATAGTCTGATGTTCAGCATTGAGGTTTATTCCCCGACAGACGCTCAGCGCGAAACGCTGCCAGTGGTGTTTTCCCTGCACGGCAACTACCCCAATCCCTTTCAGCAGACCACACAGATCGTCTTTGATCTTCCCTGGCCCGCCGATGTAACTGTCGACGTGCTGGACGTTTTGGGTCGGCGCATGCTACTCATACCCTCAAGGGACATGGCGGGCGGGTGGGGCCGTAGCATAAGTCTTAGCGGCGCTACTCTCCCTGCGGGCCTATACTTGTATCGTGTACACGCGAGCACGCCGGAGGGTGACAAGGTGCACGCGGGGCGCTTTGTACGAATCAGGTGAGTATGCTTGGACTACGAAGCGGCGTTACGTGCCGGATATGCTCAGACAGGTTGTGTAGCAACCGATTCGCGACAGCCAACGCTTATCACGACGCTGGTCAACAGCCCCGAATCCTCTTGCGGGGAATTACTTTGGCTTACATGGCCCGCGGTGCCTGACGGACGCTGACGTAGTTGGGGGATTGACCTGAAGACAGCCTCACGGAGCTTGGAAAAGCCCGATTTTGCTTCGTTTGCCTCCCTACCCCGGCCAACGGGCCTGAGGGCCAGATTGGGCATTCAATCCCTATGGCTCCTGTGCCCTGATCATGTCTACCAGGTCGTAGATCAGCGCATTTGGAACGGGGAGCGTAAGATGGTATTGGACGATCTTCCAAGTCCCGTCAACCTTGACCAACACGCCAGTACCGCGGGTCAGACCGAATTTCTCGTTCAGAAGCGTTTCGTCAAACCAAGCGGTGTCCCCGTTGAAGAATACGGCGCGGCGCTGCGGCACGTAGGTCCATCCTTGGCCCGCCCGAAAGTGCGGTCCCGCATACGCCTGAAACTCCTCCAAAGTCCAGCGCTCGTTGATGTCGGTGCCGAAAAAGACCGCGCCCTCCGAAAAGTGTCCAAAGTAGCGGGCGCTGTCGGCCTTGGAGGCCGCCTCGTGAAAGTCATCAAGCACGGCTTCGGGGTCCTGACCTTGGGCGGTGCCCGTCACGAGCAGTAGCGCAAGTTGTAATGAGGCGATGCGCATGGCGAATAGCGTTGGGCTTATGGGTTTACGCTCATTGCATCAAATGATCCGCGACGCGAAGCGCCTGCGCAGCGATCGTGAGCGCGGGATTCATTGCAGCTGAGGAGGGGAAGAATGAGGAATCGACTACATACAGGTTTCCCAGATCATGGGTTCTGCACCAGGGGTCGAGGACACTGGTCGCTGGATCCGTGCCCATGCGCAGCGTACCGCACTGATGCGAATTGGTGGCGATTCCCATTGTTCCCACGAATACCAACTGATAGCCAGCGCGTTTCATGATGCTGCGCGCCAGGCGAAGCAGCCTCTGATCGGTGGCAACGTTGGTGGATTTCCAGTGGACGCGGATGTGCCCGGTGCTGCTCAGCGTCACGCGGTTCTCAGCGCTCGGCAAGTCTTCTGACATCACCCACCAGTCCATGCTGCGCTGGGCGATCGAGTTCAGGAAGGCCTTGGGCACCTTCGGGCGCGCACTCTTCAGCATCGTGCCCTGCACCTTGCCGATGATCTGGAGGTTTCCGAGCGGATAAGGCCAGTCCGGTCCATGTAGATAGTAATCGTTCAGGGAAAGGGTCTTCTGAAAAACCGTACGGTTGCGCCGCGTGGCATCTACCGCCAGCATTGCGGAGTTGTTGTGCATCATATAATTGAGGCCGACCTGGCCCGAGCCATTTGCCAAGCCACCCTCTTTGGAGCGGAGCAGGAGCGCTGCGGAATTGACAGCTCCACATGATACCAGGAAGCGGTCCGCCTTAACCAGGAAGCGATCACCCAGCTGCTCAACCTCTACGGTCTCTATTCGGCGCCCGTCAGGACCCGGCAGCAAGCGGCGTGCCCAGGTACCTGTCATCAGTGACACGTTGGGGCTGGCCAGGGCCGGCCGGATGCAGCAGACCTCGGCATCGCTTTTGGCCAGGACCTTGCAGGGAAAGCCGTCACACGTGTGGCAGCGGATGCATCGGCCACCCAGGTCAATGCCCATCGGTAGCGAAAACGGCTTCAGTCCCTGTGCTCCAAAGGCGGCTGCCAGTGCAGCAACTGTCGGCTCATGCGGGACGGGCGGCAGCGCATACGGACCGGACCTGGGTGGCTCCGTCGGGTCTTCGCCGGCCTGTCCTCGCACCCGGTACAGGGTCTCGGCGCGTGCATAGAACGGCTCGAGGTTCGCATAGCTGACTGGCCAGGCAGGGGCAGTGCCGCCTTCGTGCTCAAGGGCTTCAAAGTCTTCCTGGCGGAAGCGAGGAAGCGCCGCGCCATAGACCTTCGTGTTGCCGCCCACATAGTAATGCACGCCGGGCGTAAAGTGGTGGCCGCTGCCGTCCTCCCAAAGCTCCCGAGGCTTGTAACGGCCCTCGCCAAAGACTGCGACCGGGTCCCAGTTTTTGTCTTCTTGCGGCAGGAAGTCGCCCCGCTCAATGACCAGGATCTTGGCGCCGGAGTGGCGCAGAGCCCAGGCGAGTGTGCCACCGCCTGCGCCACTGCCAATGATGACGATGTCAGCGGTCATGCCTTGACAGCACCTGCAATCAGGCCTCGCACGAAGAGCCGGCCGAGCCCGATGTATACGATGGCCGTAGGCAGAGCGGCCAACACGGCGCCTGCCATCACCACATTCCAATCCACAGAAAATGACCCGGATAGGTTGTTCAGTGCAATGGTGACTGGTTGCGCTTGGGGGTTAAGGACCACCGTAGTGCCAAAAAGAAAGTCGTTCCAGATGTTCGTGAACTGAAAGATGAGCGCTACCGCAAAGGCAGGCAGCGAGAGCGGCAGCATGATGCGCCAGAAGGCCTGCAGAAGCCCCGCACCGTCAACTGTGGCAGCTTCAACGATGGACTGCGGAATAGCTACGTAAAAGTTACGGAAGATGAGCGTAGTGACCGAGATGCCATAGACGACGTGCGTGAGCACCAGGCCAGACAAGGTGCCGTAGAGCCCAGTCCACTGCAGGAAGCGAACCAGGGGCAGCAGGATTGCTTGGTAGGGGATGAAGAAGCCGAACAGCAGAAGCGCGAAGAGCACCTGGGAGCCGCGGAATTTCCACTTGGAAAAGACGTATCCGTTAAGCGCGCCTATGATGGACGAGATCACCGCGGCCGGGATCACCATGGCGATGCTGTTTCGCAGGTTGGGAGAAAGCATCCGCCACGCATCGGTGAAGCCGCCGGCACAAGGGGTGGGGGGAAGCTGCCACATGGTTGCCAGGCTCACGTTGTCTGCAGACTTTATGCCATTGGCCACCATCACGTAGATGGGGAGCACGTAGAACGCGAGCGCGAGGAGCAGGAAGCCCCATAGGCATAGGCGCTTCAGGCTCATAGGCTATTCTCCTTTGCGTACGGTGCGCACGAGGTACGGCACGATGATCAGGCACGAGAGGGTGAGCATGACCATCGACGCGGCGGCGCCCAGGTTGTAACGCGCGGCCTTGAACATCAATTCGAAGACGAAGATGGCGGGTACATCTGTAGCAAAGCCGGGGCCCACGCCAGACATAGCAAATACCAGGTCAAAGATCTTCAGTGATACGTGCAGCAGGATGATTGCCGTCGAAACGGTGATGGGCCACAGCATCGGGATGATAACAGATCGGTACAGCCGAAACTCGCTTGCGCCGTCTATGCGCGCGGCGTCCCGCACTTCCTGGCCAATGCCACCGAGGCTACCTAAGTACATGGCCATCACAAAGCCGGACAACTGCCACGTTGCCGCAATGGCGACTGGGATTGGCGCGACGGGGATGCCCCATTCCACCTGGAATTCGATGCCACCCGGTATGACGGCTGCCAGTGTTTTATTGACGGACAGGACTACGGTTGGGTCGGTGGTCCAGCCCGATGCCTGCGGCCGCCAGAATACGGTTGATGCCCAAGATGTCAAAGAAGAGGTTGATGCCGGTATCCGGGTTGAAGATCCAGCGCCAGACTACGCCTGTCACGATGGAGGAAGGCGCATACGGAAACAGAAACGCGCTCCGAAAGAATCCCAGCCCACGGATTTTTCGGTCCAGCAGGATGGCGAGTGTCATTCCCAGGCCAACGGAAAAGCTGATGAAGAGCAGTGTGAACACAAACGTGTTGCGCAGATCCGCCTGAAAGCCGGCATGCTGAGCATGTCCGCATAGGTCTGCCAGAGGGGTTCGCGGAGGCTGAGATCAAGCGCAAGCGTGCGCCAGTTCGTGAGCGAAAAGAAGAAGCTCGTGCCGACAACGGCGTAGACAAAGATTGCCGTCATGACGAGCGACGGCAGCAGGATGAGCAGGCCTTGCTTACTTAGAACATGTCTTCGCAACGCGCCGCTCATCACCCCCACATTGCCTGGTTAGCCTGCCGTTGCCCGTCCCGGTCGAGCCGTCCATGAAGGACCCGTATTTATTAGGGCAGCCTAAGTTAGGCCAAGTGGCAGCCTCCTGGTCTGGTCCAAGATCGCCGCGCTTGCGGCAGTCATAAGCTAATGGCGCGGAGCTTGACTTGCCATGCTGTGGCCGCAAGTCGGGTGTGTGCCGGTCATGCGGCGCTTGCACCGATTTTTGTCCGGCTCGTCTTTGTCGCTACGCGAGATGCCTGCCGATCACAATGAAACGGGGCAATGCGCCCTGCCTTGGGAAGTTGGTATAGCGCGTGCTGCAACAGTGGCCGTAGCAGCGTTACGTTACCGGACGCTTCCCGCTGAACCGCCGTGCACGGACCCGCATGCACAGCGGTGTGGCAGCTATAGCGTCGTAGGAGTCCTCCCTATCCCGATCGATGGCGCGGGTCTACAATGAGCTTCTGCCCGGACGGAGCGTTGAGGCTCGCTCAGGTGCATTCACAACAGACTTCCTACTTCAGCAGCGTCATCTTTTGCATACCGAGGAGCTTGCCTTCTGATTCCATACGATAGAAGTAGACGCCACTCGCGAAGTCGTTGGCGTTCCAGTTCAAGTCGTACTCTCCAGGAGGGTAAACCCTGTCGGTCAGCACGGACACCTTCCTTCCAATTGCGTCAAAGACGGTCAGGCGTACCTGAGCTTCACTTGGCACCTTGAAATGGATGGTGGTAGAGGCGTTAAACGGATTCGGGTGATTCTGCGCAAGGCTGAATCCGGACGGCAACTCGCCCGGCTCCTCTTCTATTGCGACGTCAATCTCGCTAGCCGGAACGGTCCAAACGCCACGGCCATGCGTACCCAGGATGACCTCATCATCCCGAAACTTCATTCGCCAAATGGAGACGGCCGGCAGGCCGTTGTGCGCGTAGTTCCACTCCTTGCCATAGCTCTTCGACTTGAAGAGGCCAATGTCCGTGCCTACCCATAACACGTTGGTTGCGTGCGGCATTACCACCAGGTCGTGTACGGCCACATCGGGAAAGCCGTTCGTACTTGCTCCCGTGGCATCAAAGCTTGAAAGGTCTGTCCAGGTCTGTCCGTAGTCCTTCGTCTCCAGAATTCTAGGGTAGCCGTAGCGCGAGAACAGCGCGTACGCAGTCCCGCTCTCGGTAGGATGCGTAGCCAGCCCGGAAATGACCGTTTCAGGCGCTTGATTCATCGTGGGCAAGGCCACTGCTTCGAACGATACTCCCTGATCCTTCGAGACATGCAGCCTGCGGTCGGGACTGGAGTCCAAACCGTAACCCGCCCAAACCACTTCTGGGTCTGCGATAGAAACCCTTGCTTTGCCACCTCCCCAAAAAACCCAGCCTTCAGTGATGGGGGTCAGCGTCCAGCTTGCCCCAAAGTCTCTGGAATACCAGACGCCATCGCGCTTGACAGTATAGACGTTGTCGGGTGCCAGGTCCGAAGTGCCGAGTGTAGTAAAGAACTGCCCGTTGGCCTCATCGTAGGGCATGCCCGGTGACTCTGACCAGCCCGCGCCTCCGTTTACGGTTCTGAAAATGTTACTAAACTGAACGGTGCCCATAATCTTATTCGGATCCGTTGCGTGCCACACGGTTTCGATGCCGTCGCCGCCAATGTCATGTATCCACCCTCGCCTGTTATTCGGGTTGCCGAAAGACCGCCACGTTCCGTTATCCTGCGATCCGGCGATGTAAATGGGGCTACCGGGCTTTTTCGCCACTCCGTAGAATTGCGCGGTGTTGTAGCCCGCAAATGCACGGTCTAGCTCTTGGAATGAGCGGCCGTTGTTCGTAGACCACGCTACGCCGCCGTCATTGGCGCTGATGAGCCAAAAATCACCTTGGGCCGGGTCCACCGGAATCGTTTCCAAACTGTGCTGGTCCCCATGCACTACGAAACCCGGGTCAATTTCTTTGTCAATAGAGCGCTCAGGGGCCTCGCCAAAATTGAATCCAATACTCAGGGTATGGCCAGGCAGATTTGCCGGATCCCATGGAGCGGATGAGTCTGGAAGTATTGGCCACATAAAGTAAAGCATTCCATTGGCCGCACCACCTTCTTGCGCAATGATGTTCCTAGGGTTATTGGGGTCGTAGTCATACTTGTGAATGATCATGTACTCGCGGCTCTGATCATTGCGCGTACCCGGCTCCTCAGAGGAAAAAAACTCAATCAAGTCGAACTCGCCATTGTCGGCTTGATCGCGGAAGGAAAACATCAGCTGACGGTTGTTATCGGTATCCCACACCTGCAGTGGCACGTCAACGTAGTCAGCGTACATGTATTGGCTGAGTGGGATGCCTGAGCCGCCATTTCCGAATGTACCAGCGGTTTCGGACACCCAGAAGCGGTGCGCCTTTTGCGTTCCTTGGCCAAATCGAATCTCAATACTGGTGTAGTCCGCGCGTACCACGTCTATGGCATTTGGGTCCAGGTACGACACCGTGCCACCGAATGCTGACCCGCCAAAGTTCACAAAGCTGAGCCATGATTCGGAGCCACCACGATCGAATTGTGAAGGTCCGCCCACAGTCACTGTTGCGTCTAAGACTATGTTCCGCCACAGGTGAATCCCACCGACAAATACCGTATCAGGCTTGAACGGGTGCACCGCAAGCGTGTTATCGTACCAGCCCTGCACGCCTAGCCAATCAAAGGATAGATTATCTGGCTCTGTTGGGGGGCCTACAGTAGGCAGCCAACTGACACCACCGTCATCGCTTCGATACAGTTGAGCCGTGGCATTGCCAGGGCCCTCGGTAGCGGCATACGCGATATTCGGGTGGGAAGGGGAATACGCAACCTCTATGCGGCCAAAACCATCAATCCAGACCACCGACGCGAGCTGCCACGTAAGGCCAGCATCCGTCGAGTAAAGGACGCCTTGGCTATTAGCGCCAGCTATTTGCATATCGAAGTTGCCTGGCTGCACACGCAAGTCCTGTACGCGCCCCGGCCCCTCGTATACTTCGGTCCAGGACATGCCTCCATCGGTGGTGCGAAATATGCCTTCACCGGTAGCGGCCACAACCACATCCGGATTCGCGGGATCAACGGCCAACCGGTTCACATGTCGGAAATCAGCGTTGGCAGTGGTTGCGGCCAAGTGCTCCCAAGTCGTTCCTTTGTCAGAGGACCGAAAAATCCCGTTGCCGTCTACGCCGTCACCGTTGCCGAAACCCTCCCCAGTTCCCATGTAGATAATGTTGTGGTTGCTCTCAGCCATAGCCAGACTTGTGACCGACATGACTGGCAGGTCATCCGACTGGTACTGCCATGCCAAACCCCTGTTGATGGTCTTCCACAGGCCGCCGCTCACCGAGCCAGCCCACCACGTGTGCAGGTCTGGATCATCCGGGTCGATAAGGATAGGGCGTGTGCGTCCGCCCACGTTGCCAGGGCCGCGCTCAACCCAGTTGAGTGTGCCGCCGGAGGTCTTCAAGGCTGCTTTTGCCTTGTTATACTCTGCATATCGGTAGCCCACCGGATATTCAACTTCGCCGGTCTCCGACGCCCTGATGTCGCGGAAATACTCGAAGAAGAGGTCCGGGTGGCCCTGCGGAGTTGACATAATTCTGGACTTCTCGGACCCGTGAGCCAGAGTACCTGGCTCAAAACGTGAACTCGGAGCGTCCGGCAGGAGCGTGATGGAAAGTGCCAGGACCAGGATCGCTACTGCGGCGACAGCGATCAGACTAAATTTCGTCATTATCCCTTACATGTTGTGACGTGTCATGAAGAAGCATCGGATAGTGCGAGTCCGTGAACCACACCACAATCCAAACATAAGTTAACAAGAGCCGGGGTGAGTTGCAAGCTGGGAGCCGGCGGTGCACCATTCTTAGTTGGTAGAAGGCAGATACAGATGGAGGCCGAGCTTTTCGAGTCCCATGACTGGGTCGCGGTCAGCGAAGATATCAGCGTAACAGAATTGCAATTAAAGGGCCAGCGTCTGGTGTTGCGCCACAGCAAGAAGCGGGCGGACAAGGATGTCCATGAGCGTGATAGAATCGTAGAGAAGCTCAAGCGTAGCCTGAGGCAAGGCATCAAGGGAAGCGGCAAACGAGGCCGCTTTCTCAAGGTGGACCGGGATGCCGTGGAGCTGAACCAGGATGCCATTGACCGAGACGCATGCTTTGACGGGCTCCACGGCGTGTGGACCAGCCTGGATCGCGAAAGCCATCCAGCACAACACATCTATGCGTACTACGGGGAGCTGTGGCGCATCGAAGAGGGCTTTCGCGTGCTCAAGCACACCATGGCGACGCGGCCCATCTATCACTGGACTCCCAGCCGCGTCAAGGCCCACATCGCGATTTGCTTCGTCGCCTTTGCCTTGCTGCGCCTGCTGCGCTACCAGCACAACACCATGCATGCGGGCCAGGAGCCACTCAGCGAGGCTCGTATCCTGACAGAGCTGAGCGGCGCGCAAGTCTCCCTCATTACCGACACCAGTACGCTGAAGCAGTATCTGCTCGCCTCCCCCGCCACCGCAGCTCAGCGGACGCTCTACAGCGCAGCCGGACTAAAGTACCCCAGCAGGACCCGCGAGCTGGCCTCTCCCGACCAGCTCCCCTAAGGAGTCCGGCTACGATCGAGAGGAGCCTCAAGGGTTCCCTCAAAATCGGCACGCGTAGTGTTCAGTACTGTATGTTGGTCAACTACAATTATCAAACGTAACTCTTGCGCCCGAAAGGTGCCAAAAACTGCCGCGAAATCCTGCGCGTTTCTGCCCCTACCGGCACCCCCGACAGGCACGACCGCGGGCACGGCAGACCGGCTTGCTCCCAAACTCCTCCGGCCACCAGTCGTCTGGCGCGGCCGAATTGGTCTGGACCCATCGCCGCCTCACTTTATGCGCACGAAGCGTCCCACGAGCACGCTATCTCCCTCTCCCTCCTGAGCGCTAGCGTGTACGCGATACAAGTACAGTCCCGAAGGCAGGTTAACACCACTTAGGTCGATGCTGCGCTCCCACCCGCTCGAGATGGGCTGGGAGGGTATCGCGAGCATGCGCCGACCAAGCACATCCAGCACGTCCACGGTTACATCGGCTTGCCACGGAAGGTCAAAGACGATCTGCGTGACGCGCTGAAAGGGATTAGGGAAGTTGCCACGCAAGGCGAATGCTGCTGGTAACCCGTCGCGCTGATCGTCCCCCGGAGAATGGACCTTAATGCTAAACACCAGATGATCGGTGGATCCATTCGCGCCAGTGGCCCGGAACGTATACGGAGCCGCAGCCGTGAGTTCGGTCGGCGTCCCGCTGATGGTGCGGGTGCTGTCATCAAAGGCCAGTCCTTCGGGCAGCGCAGGGGTCAGCATATAGTCCAGCGGCGGCACTCCCCCAGTGGCTTCGGGCAAGACAAGGGGCGTAACAGGTTGAGCAAGCGGAAGCGATTGATCTGCGACCACATCCACAAACGCCACACCGGTTACCACCTCGATGCCAAAGGTCTGGCTGGCGGTCGTGGCATCCGCATCGGTAACCGTGTACGTGTAAGCGGCTCTAGGCGCTGTCACCGTGGGGATGCCTCTGATCGTCGGCGCGCGGTGGTCAAAGGCCAGGCCGGCCGGCAGCGCCGGATCGAGCGTATACGTGTAGGGCCATGTACCATCGGCCCCCTCGGGGAGGATAAGCGGTGTGATAGCCACTCCCTTCGTGAAAGTCTGATCCTCAACGCCGCCAGCAAGATGCAAGCCGGTACAAGTGGGGCCCCAGGTAAAATAGACACTGCTCATCCACGCCTGGAAGACAGCATCCTGAGGCGCGCACAGATCCTGGCCGCTAAAATACAGGGACTGCAATCTTGTCAACTGCATCAGACTCCTGGGGAGCCTGCCCGTCAGGGCATTATCGCTCAGATCGAGACGGTGCAAAGATGTGAGGTTGCCCAACTCAGGCGGGACGCCCCTAACAAGGACATTATCGCGCAGATTGAGCTCATGCAAGGATGTGAGGTTGCCCAACTCAGGCGGGATCGTTCCCTCAAGGGAGTTGCCGTGCAGACTGAGCCAAGTCAATCGACGGAGGTTGCCCAATTCCGGCGGGATCGGTCCCGTAAGGGAGTTCTCGCGCAGATAGAGCCCATATAATCGACGGAGGTTGCCCAGTTCAGGCGGGATCGGTCCCGTAAGGGAGTTCTCGCCCAGAGCGAGTTGAAACAAATTCTTGAGGTTGCCCAGTTCAGGCGGGATCGGTCCCGTAAGGGAGTTAGCGCCTAGAGCGAGGTGAAACAAATTCTTGAGGTCGCCCAATTCCGGCGGGATCGCCCCGGAAAGAGAATTTCCGCCCAGGCTGAGCCAAGTCAATTGTGTGAGGTCGCCCAATTCCGGCGGGATCGCCCCGGAAAGAGAATTAGCGCCCAGTCTGAGATCAATCAGTTGTGTGAGGTTGCCCAACTCAGGCGGGACCGCCCCGGAAAGAGAATTAATGCCCAGATTGAGCCTAGTCAATTGTGCGAGGTCGCCGAGCTCGCCAGGGATCGCCCCAGCAAGGTCATTCCAGCTCAGATCGAGACTGGACAACTGCGTGAGGTTGCCCAGTTCAGGCGGGATCGTTCCAGCAAGGTCATTCGAGCTCAGATCGAGACTGGACAGCTGCGTGAGGTTGCCCAATTCAGGCGGGATCGCCCCGGAAAGGTCATTAGCGCCCAGATCAAGAATAGCCAACTGTTCGAGGTCGCCCAATTCAGGCGGGATCGCCCCGGAAAGAGAATTACCGTCGAGCGTGAGGATTTGCAATTGGGCGAGGCTGCCGAGCTCGCCAGGCAAGACCCCGGTGAGATCATTGTAATCCAACCTAAGCCCGACCAACCAACCCTGGTCGAGAACGACTCCTTCCCACCGTGCCAGCTCTTCCTCCGTAGGAACGGTAGTGATATCCCAATTGGTATTACTGCGCCAGTTGTCGCCGCCAGTTGCTATGTAAAGCGCACTCAGGCTTTGGTGAACCGCATCCAGCGACCGGTTAACGCCAAGAGAAATCATGTCAGCCTCATCCTGGTGCGCTCCATCGCGAATGCGTGTGTAAAATCGTATGGGCTGATTGGAGGGCGCACTCGAAGCCACCGCAAACGAAAGGGTGACCTCAGCGGAGTCACCGCCAGCCAAGCTGCCGATGTCGGCTTCAGCCATGGTCATATCCAGGAACGGATAATCGCCGGCTGGCACCAGCGCAACCTTGAGCTGCCGGGCGTCAGCAAGGTGGTTCACTACCGTTGCCGTGATGGTCACCTGGTCGCCTGAAGCAATCATGCTGTCGGCATCGCTGTCCATCCACGACCAGCGCTTGAGGCGGACAGCAGGCACGGCGGGTTCCTTGATCGCCGCCAGGGCATTCACGAACCCACGCCCCAGCTGACCGGCTAAGCCCGGATTCTCCGCGTCCATGCTTTCGCTCGTCAGCCGCACCTGTTCCCGAAGCGCATCCGGAGACAGCCCTGGAAACCTGGTCTTCACCAGGGCGGCCACACCAGCCGTCAGCGGAGACGACAATGACGTGCCATTCCCCGTTGTGTATCTGTTGCCGGACCCTGTGGTAAATATCGATTCGCCAGGGGCAAAGACGTTTACCAGCTTCCCGTAATTCGAAAACCATGACTTGGTGCGTGTATCCTTGTTCGTTGCTCCAACGGAGAGCACCCGCGGATGGCGGGCGGGGTAATTTCGGAACAGATCGTTGTTGAGACTGGCATTGCCAGCGGCTGCCACCACGAGTGCACCCATGTCGGTGGCCAGATCCAGGGTCTCATCAATGAACCGGACTCTTTCATCCGTTTCTGCCAATGAGCCCCAACTCACGTTGATGATGTCCGCCCCGTTTGCGGCAGCATAAAGGACACCTTCGTAGCCATAGCAGATGTATCCGTCGGCTCCGTGGTAGCCACACGCCGCATTTATGTGCATCACCTCGGCATTCCAGGCAGCACCCGCCACACCCACATCGTTGTTGGTCACGGCATTGGCCGCTCCAGCAACGGCGGTGCCGTGATTGGCACTGCCGGGGGTATGCGGCAATCCTGTCGGATCGTTGTCCGAGTCATCGCCATTGGGAAAATTGACGCCGTGCATGTCATCGATGAATCCGTTGTTGTCGTCGTCCACGCCATTGTCTGGAATCTCATTCGGGTTGGTCCACACGTTCCCGCGAAGATCCTCATGCCGCCACTCGCCGCCGCCGTCGACGACCGCTATGACTGCCGGGGCAGACCCGTCCTCACCCTTGACTTCATCCCAAGCCTCCGTCAGGCGCAGGTGCCCAAGGTACGTCTGGTCGCTGAACAGAGGATCGTTGGGATCTACTCGTTCCCAAGGGTCCGAGTCAAAAATGCGATTGATGACCACAGGCTCAGCATAGGCCACGCCCGGAGCCGCGGACAGCATCCTGGCAACGTGCCTGGGATCGACGGTGGCGTGATACCGCACATAATACGTGCGGCGTAGCGCCGCCAGGTTCCGCGCGGTCTTAGGCGTGGGCTGCACGTGGTCCAAGAATGGAAACGCGCGCTCGATCGCATGCACGCTGTACGTGGCTGCCCTGCGATCAAAGATCTGCAGTCCGGTCTTATTGGGTCCGGCTGCAATGACGACGGTGGAGCCGAACTGTACGACGACGACCTGGGGCTCATACTCAGGCGTGCTTTGGGCTTCCGCCATAGGCACATCCTGGACCAAAGCCAAAGCCAGCAGCAGAGCTGTCCGCAAACAGCGCACGCTATGGCGCAGTCGCAATGCCATCTAATTCCATGCTAGGTTGTAAGGGCCAACGCATGCAATGCACGAATGGTCTCCAAGCACATCCAGATTGCTGTTCCGCTTAGTACGCATTATTGGTGCCCAAGGCCCAATTCAAGAAACGTGGTGCTTTCGGCCCCGATTGGCACGGTCGAATACGCAGGCCAAAGTGGCGAGCTTATGGACCTCAAGTCGCGAAGATCGTGGACTCGGCAGAGCGGTGCACGCTGTTGCTCTGCATGGCAGCGGGTAGCATCAGGTAGAAAGAACGACCTGCAAGGTAAACCCGGGCAGGAGGCCCTGCCCGCTATACAATCTGCCGCTACCACGCGACACTTGCGCATATGGTGCCCGCCGCGGTGCACGTTGGCCAGGTTGTGAGTGTCGGTGCGTTGGATCCCTTCAGGCCGTAGTAGACCTTGGCTGGAGTCTGATACTGCAACATCTGGTGCGGACACCAGCCACAACCACACAGCTCTCGGATCTGCATTCTGAATTCGTGCGGCACCGGGTTCAGGTTGAGCAGGGTGGTTTTCACACTCTTGCCGTTCTTCCAGGTGGACTTGCGCAGCAGCCATGTGGGGTTCGAATTCCGGTTCGGAATGCATTTTACATACATGGCCAGATATTATAAGATTTTGCATGCCCATTAGGTACGTAATGGAGTCGATATATACAAGATAAGGCGACAGGCGTTGCATAATTCGCGCAAAACGTGTCGATTTGTGGCTCACAGTGATCTTATATAACATGGGCAGTCCGATAATCGATCAATCAGGTTGACAATCGCCTCAAATCACGGCGAAGACCCCACTTTCAGGGTCATTTGTGCGCAAATCGGCCCAAAAAAGACTCGAAAAGGGGAAAAATGGGCCTTCTGACTACGCCGCGGGGGTGAGGCTGCACCCAACTACTCCGAAGTTCAGACGAAAAGCCCGATCACGGCTCTTGCCAGCAGTTGGCTACTCGCCCAGCGACCCTTGCCGCCGGGTGAAGCGATTATCAAGGGATCAGAGCCACCCCAGCGCTCCTTCTTCGCAGGCGGAAAACTCCAGAGTGTGGAATTGCCGCGGTACTTGAGAAATCCCAGTCTACGTGCCAGGCAGGTAACAGGTGATTACTCGTGTGCCGCCAAAAACGTTTACTCGCCGATGTCAGCCATCTCTGCTTCCCTGACCAAGGTGCGCGCAAAGGCGTCGTCGTTCCTGCGGACCACGAAGTCGGTGAGCGCGTCGTTCAGCGCATGCTGAAATGCCGCCGGTGCCGCCGAGCCGTGTATCACAGTCGGCACGAGAACGCCCTGCTCATAGGTTTCCATAGCCCAGTTCAGGTAGGGTCCGAAGCGTGAGCGGTCACAGTCCGTGCGGGCGCAGATTGCTCCCTTCTGCAGGTTGAAGTCCTCCTGCACCACGCGCTGTCCCATGGTGTGCAGCATGGCCCGCGTCTCTTCTGGATGAGGGGCGCCGCGGGCCAGCGTGAACCCATCGGACACCAGTAGATACGTGCCTTCACTGCCCGGGTGGGCGACCCATCCAAAGTCGACGTCGTCTGTCAGGTTGGCCTGAACAAGTTCACCGTAGACCCAGTCTCCCATCGAGTACATGGCGCAATCTCCCTGGGTGAGCTTTTGGACTGCCTGGTCCCAGGACAGTGCTGCATGGTCTTTGTTAAGGTATTCCAGGAGCCGCCCATAGGTGGCGATAGCCTGCCGTACATCCGGATCGGCGAATTTCGTCGAGCCATCCCACAGTCCCAGATAGCGATCGGGGCTGATCACGCCCACCAGCGTGTTTTCGAACATAATTCCAGTGGCCCAGGTGCCAGCGTCTCCCATGCAGAGCGGGGTGACGCCTCGGCTTTGCAGGTCCTCCGCAATGGCAAAGAGTTCCTCATGCGTAAGCGCGCCACCAATCTCCATGCCGTGTTGCTCAAGCAGCGGCTTGTTGTACCAAAGCGTATTGCTGCGGTGCAGATTGAGGACTACGAGGTATGGTTCTCCTTCATGGCGGACCATGTCGAGCAGGGCATCCGGGAATACGTCGTACCATCCTTCCTCGTCGTACAGGTCAGACAGCGACTCTGCAAAGCCCGGTGCGACATACTGCCCGAGGACTTCGGTCCCAGGATGCGTCTGCTAGGTGTCTGGCGGGTTTCCACTAAACAGACGTGTCTGGAGCACGGGGCGGGCAGCGGAGCCACCGCCTCCTGCAATGGAGGCATTGATGACGCGGGTTTCCGGGTATGCCCGGCTGTAGGCCGAAAAGACCGTTTCCAGTGCGGCAGCCTCGCTGCCCGAGGTCCACCAGGAGAAAACCTCAACGGCGCTTTCTGACGCCTGGTCGCCTGTGCCTTGCCCACAAGAAATCGTAAGGCACAAAACCAATGCCCACCATGTTGATATGCGGCGCTTGTTCATGAGGCATCAAAGGGCTATAGCCAGGGCGAGCGTTTGCCTCCCAGATGGAGTTGCACGGTCTTAAGCTCTGTGAATTCGTCCGCCGAAAACCTCCCGAGCTCGCGCCCCAGGCCGCTGTCCTTATACCCGCCAAAGGGCAGCTCCGGATGTCCATCCATGAAGCAGTTGATCCATACGGTACCAGCGCGCACGGCGCGGCTCATCTGGAAGGCGGTATCGACATCCCTTGTCCATACGCCGGCGCTGAGTCCGTACAGGGTATCGTTGGCGATCTGAATGGCATCGTCCACGGTGCCAAAGGATACCACCGACAGCACCGGTCCGAAGATCTCGTCTCTTGCAATAGCCATGGGAGGTTCCACGCCACCAAACACCGTCGCCTCAAAAAAAACGGCCCTTCTCCGTATTCATCCTCTGGCCACCGAGTCGAAGCCGGGCACCGGCCTCGCGACCTGCGTCTACATAGTGGCAAATTTTTGCCATCTGTCCATCGTTGATGATGGCGCCCACCTTGGTGGTTTCATCCAGGGGATCCCCGATCGGGATGGTGCGGGCGCGCTCCACGACGCGATCGGTGAAAGGCTCCGCGATGCTTTGCTGAACGAGGAGGCGGCTACCGCTATTGCAGCACTCACCCATGTTGAAGTACACGCCGAATACCACCGCATCCAGCGCGGCGTCCAGGTCGGCGTCGGCAAAGACGGATGTGGGGATTCTTGCCGCCGAGCTCCAGTGATACCTTCTTGAGGTTGCGACCGGCGAGGGCGGCCACTTGGCGCCCGACTTTGGTCGATCCCGTAAACGAAAGCACATCTACCGCCGCGTGCTCCACCAAGCTTTGACCGGCAGGCGACCCGAAGCCGGTGACCACGTTGACGACTCCCGGCGGGACGCCGGCCTCGTGCAGCATCCTGCAGAGCGCGAGCGTCGTGCCCGGCGTGAGTTCGCTTGGCTTTATCACCGCCGTACAGCCGGCTGCCAGTGCAAACGGCAGCTTTTGGCTGATGATGAGCAGCGGGAAGTTCCACGGCGTAATCATGCCGACCACCCCCGCCGGCTCTCGGAGCACCATGCCAAGCTGGCTCTCACCCAGCGTGTTGTAGGTGTCACCGCGCGTGTGGCGGCACAGCGTGCTGGCGTATCCCCACAGGTCCACCGCCGCGGCCATCTCGCTTCGTGCCTGAGCGATGGGCTTGCCGCTCTCCATCACCTCCAGGCGGGCCAGCGCTACCCTATTCGCCCGGATGCGTTGCGCAACCTCGTGCAGAATGCGTGCGCGCCTTCGCCCCGCCATCATGGGCCACGGGCCGGTGTCAAAGGCTCGCCGGGCTGCGCTGACCGCTGCGTCAACATCCGCCTTGTCGGCGTAAGGATACGTGCCGACAGCAATGTCGCGTGCGGGGCTGGTGGTCGTGTAGTGCCTGCCATCTTGGGCGGGCACCTCGTGGCCACCGATCCACATGGCATGGGAATTAGCTGCTGCGCACATAGGCAAAGTCTGTAGCCTACCCCAAAATCAGTCGTCGCTACTCAGGATCATGTCTGCGCCCTTTTCACCGATCATGATGGAGGTGGCCTGCGTGTTCCCGCTGATCAGTCGCGGCATGATCGAGGCGTCCACCACGCGCAGGTGCTCCAGGCCCCGCACACGCAACTGTGGGTCTACCACGGCTTCATCGTGCACGCCCATGGTGCACGATCCCACGGGATGATAGTCGTTCTTGGACCATTTGCGGATAAATTCCACGATCTCTTCATCGGACTGGACCGCGTCGCCGGGTAGCAGCTCGGATTCAATATACGGCTTGAATGAGGGAGCCTGAAGAATCTTGTGCCCCCACCGAAAGGCGGTGGTAGACACATGCAGGTCGTACGGGTCATCCAGGAAGTTGGGATCTATGGCTGGCGGCACGCGAGGGTCGGAACTTGTGAGCGTCACTGAGCCGATGCTTCGGGGCCGCAGGTTACACGTAATTCATAGTGATGCCATGTCCCTTTATGCGCATGCGTCCGTGGTCGACTACAAAGGCGGGGAGGCAATGAACCTGGATGTCCGGGGAGCGGACTTCGTCAGAGCTCTTCAGGAAGCATCCTGCCTCGGCCACGCACGCGGTCACCGGACCGGTTTTGTAGAGCAGGTACTGTAGGCCGTGCAACAAGGCGCGGTCCCAGCGGTCCTGGCCGTTGTAGCTGACGGGCTGGCTGACCTTGGCCGCGAGGTAGACATCCATATGGTCCTGGAAGTTCTTGCCTACGCCCTTCAGGTCGCACTGCACCTCAATGCCCAGGGCACGGAGCTCGTCCGCCGGCCCGATGCCTGAGAGCAGCAGCAGCTTCGGCGAATTTGCCGCGCCGCCCGATATCACCACTTCACGCGCGGCGTATTCGATGCCCGTGGCGCGGCCTTTGTCCAGTAGGATCCGCGTGGCTAAGGCATGCGTACGGACGGAAAGGCGGGCGCTTCGCCCTTGAAGGAAGGCAGTGGCGGCGCTTTCGCGGCGGACGTTGCGCTGGGTGACCTGGTAGAAGCTGACGCCTGCCTGCTGCGCGCCGTTAAGATCAGGATTAAAGGGGATGCCTACCTCCTGCGCACAAAGGCCTTGGTCAGCACATTGTGCTGCGTCTGGTCCGCAACGTTCAGCAGTCCGCCCTGGGCGTGGTATTCGTTGACGAACCGCTCGTTGTTTTCGCTCTTTTTAAAGTACGCCAGCACATCTTCGTAGCCCCACCCGTCGCAGCCCAGGTCCCGCCACTCGTCGAAGTCGAGCCGGTGGCCACGTATATAAACCATTGCGTTGATCGAGGTGCTGCCCCCCAGTGTTCGGCCTTGCGGGTAGTGCATTTTCCGCTGGTTGACGTGGGCCTGCGGCGCGGTTTTGAAGCCCCAGTTGACGCCCTTGCCGGTGAGCTTGGTGAATCCTGCCGGAATGTGTATGAGCGGCGAGGAGTCTTTGCCGCCGGCTTCCAGCAAGGCCACGCTGGCGCTTGCACTCAGCCGGCGCGCCACGGCGCAGCCAGCCGCGCCTGCGCCCACCACCACGTAGTCAAAGGTGTCCCGCATCTACTTCCCTGTGAAGGTGGCTCTGCGGCGCTCATCAAAGCTGGCCAGGCCTTCGCGCGCATCCTGCGTAGAAGCCGCCAGGGCACCTGCCAGAGCTTCCGGCGTGTCAGCATCCATGTACTGTTTGGCCGTCTGCACAGCGACGGGTGCCTGGGCTGCGATCTGTGCGGCCAGCGCGTCCGCTTCTTGCATCAGCGTTTCCGCTGGCACAACCCGATTTACCAGGCCCCACCGCTCTGCGGTGGCCGCGTCAATGCGCTGGGCGCTGAAAATCATTTCTTTGGCGCGTGGCGCTCCAATGACTGCGGGGAGGCGCGCGGTGCCACCCCATCCGGGGACGGTGGCGATGGACACCTCCGGCATAGAAAACGAGGCGGTGTCCGCCGCGATCCTGATGTCCGCGGTCAGGGCCAGCTCAAGCCCACCGCCTAAGGCGTATCCGTTTATCGCCGCGATCAGTGGCATGCGCAGGTGTGCCAGACGGTTCATGACTCGGTGTCCCTCACGAATCCAGTGGCGCCACATGTCCAGCGGCTCCAGCGCAGCCCATGCGTGGATGTCCGCGCCTACCGAGAACGCACGAGCGCCTGCGCCGGTCAGGACTGCCACGCGCACCTCAGCCGAGCGCTCCAGATCCGCGGTAGCCTCTTCAAGGCCCCTGAGCATGTCAGGGTCTATGGCGTTCAGCTTTTCCGAGCGCTGCAGTGTGAGGTGCGCAACGAATCCGCTGATCTTGAGCTCAACCTTTAGTCATGGAGCTTCAGTCCCATTGGCGGCTCATGAAGCAAGCGTGCATCCATCACGCGAAGGCCCGGGCTTACGCGTAGGGCAACCTCGGTTTGTCCGAGCACGTCTCGTTCCAGGTCGATGCCGGGCGCAACCTCGGTGACGGTGAGCCCTTCGGGTAATAATTGCATCACGCACCGCTCCGTGACGTACGTAACCTTTTGCCCCTGCCGCAGGGCCCGCGCGCCACTGAAGGTCACATGCTCCACTGCGGGTACAACCTTCTGTGCTGCGCCTTCGCGCAGGATGCGGAGCTGCCCGTGCGCAATGGCCAGGCGCAGGCCGGCGGCGGTGAAGTACCCTACAAACACGATGTGCCGGGCATGCGCGGTGATGTCGATGAAGCCGCCAACCCCTGCGGTCAGGTGCGGTCGTGCCTTCAGGCGGGACACATTGACATCGCCAGTGGCGCCGATCTGCAGGAAAGAAAGCAGGCTCTTGTCAAACCCGCCGCCATGAAAGTACGTGAACTGGTCCGGCGAGGCCATGATCGCGTCAGCACCTGCGGCGCACCCGAACTGGAAGTCCAGGAGCGGCAGCCCGCCCACGGCGCCCTGTTCTATCAACCACGTAACCTGGCCGCTGAGGCCCTCTTCCAGGAGGATGCGGGGCACCAGGGCGGAGATGCCAAAGCCGAGGTTTATCGCATCGCCCTAGCGAAGCTCACAGGCGGCGCGTCGCGCCAAGGGCTTGGACGGCCCCCACGCCATGTGCTCGAAGGTGCTTTCGAGCGGGCGATATTCGCCGCTGATGGCAGGGTCGTACGGGGTTTGCGTGGTCTGTTTCTGGTCGGGGTCCAGCACGACATGGTCTATGACTATGCCTGGCACCCGTACCTGCTGCGGAGGCAGCGTGCCGGCTTTGGCCAGCCGCTTGACCTGGGCGAGAACGAGGCCGCCGTTGTTGTGCGCGGCCAGCGCCTGGTCATAGATCCCAAGAAAGCCGCCCTCGTGCTCGGTCGTAAGGTTGCCATGCTCGTCGGCGGTCGTCCCGCGGATCAGGGCCACATCAACGGGGATTGCGCGAAAGTACAGCCACATGTCTCCATCGAAGGTCACGCGCTCTACCAGGTCTTCCGTGGTGCACTCGTTCATGCGGCCGCCCTGCAGGGCCGGGTCCACGAACGTGTCCATGCCGACCTTGGTAAGCACGCCGGGGCGGCCAGCCGCCGCTTCCCGGTGCATGTGGTAGAGTATGCCTCTGGGGAAGTTGTAGGCTTCCGCGCGGTCTTCGCAGACCATCTGCCAGATGGCCGGCGGCGGCATGGACGAGGGCCCACTCGGAAACGACCCCGCTATTGTGCGACGAAGCAGCCCGTCCCGGGCCAGGTGGTCGATTCCCCCAATGCCGTACATGTCGCCGGCGGCGATGGGGTGAATGCTCGTGATGCCGGCGGGGTGACCGGTAGCCTCAAAGCGATCGCCGATGGCCTTGAGCAGGGCATCCCAGGCCACTGGAAGCCGTTACGGTTACCACCGCGCCGTCCGGCACGAGCGCCGCGGCTTCCTCAAGGCTCAGCAGCTTACGCATAGCGAACCACTTGGCGCGTGCCGGTGCGCGCGGCTTCGCGCACCGCAAGTCCTACCGCCAGGCTGCGGACGCCATCGTCGGCCGTGGAGGCGGGCGTTCCGTCACCGCGGATCGCGCGGTGAAAGCAGCGGACGGCATGCGTATAGAGGTCTTCGGGCTCTGCGTCCAGCGCGAGGCGCTTGAGGTGGCCCGATCGGCGCAAGTCGATGTGCCCTACGGGCTCCTGCGTCATCACGCCGGTGGCTACCAGCGATCCCTCGGTGCCGTGGATTTCGAGGCCGGTGCCCGCATGCGCGATGGTAAAGGCGTCATGAAACTGTGCCAGGATGCCGCCCCGAAAGCGCATGACACCCATCACGGCGTCCTCTATGTCACCGCTTCCGAGGCCGGTTTGCGCGGTCATGGCAGTGACCTCCTCTACCTCATCCTGCAGGATGAAGCGGAGCGTATCCGTGTCGTGCACGGTGATATCGAGGACGACCCCTGCGCCGGTCCTGGGATCGTTTATGCGCCACGTGCGCAGATGCTCGGGCAAGGACACCGCATGGAAGACCCGCGCGGCCAGGGGCTGGCCAACGGCGCCGTCCTGCACCAGGCGACGGAGTGTGCGGTGGGTAGCGGCGTTGCGCAGGTGGTGGTTGGTACCCATCACGACGCCGGCTTCGTGGCAGGCTGCGACCATCTCCAAGGCGTCCGCGAGGGAGAGCGCAAGGGGCTTTTCGCAGAGGACATGCTTACTAGCGCGCGCTGCGGCGATGGCTTCGGCTTTGTGACGCTCGTTGGTCGTACAGATATATATGGTGGAAATGTCCGGGTCATTTACGATATCGGCTACGCGATGGTAGCTTCGCGGGATGCCGTTGGCCACGGCGAAGGCCCGGGCACGCGCTGCCGATCGGCTCATTACGGCTACCACGCGCCCGCCCGGCTGCACGTTGATGGCATTGATCATGTACTGGCGCGCAATCGTGGCAGCGCCGATGATGCCCCAGCCTGCAGTCATAAGCGATCATCTGACAGTCGCGGCAAAGCTATGCAAATCAGCCGTATGCTGCACGTTGGCGGCATTCCGCTGCATCCAAGGCAGTGCAGGCGGGTTCAACCGGCAGCCGACGCAGGAACCTATGAAGATCGCTGTTTGCATCAAGCAGACGCCGGACACCGAAGCCCTTATTCGGGTCACGCCGGATGGCCAGAGCATAGAGGAGGAAGGCCTGACATGGATCATCAGTCCGCATGACGAGTCGGCTGTGGAGCAGGCGGTTCAGCTGAAGGAGAAGCATGGCGGCGAGGTGACGGTGGTGGCACTTGGGCCGCCCCGCGTAGAACGCGCGATCCGCGAAGCGTTGGCTATGGGCGCTGACGTGGGCCTGCACCTTTCGTGCGACGTGATGCCGATGGACGCCGCGGTGATTGCCGCCGCGCTGGCCGAAGCGGTCAAAGCGCGCGGGTTTGACCTGATCCTTGCGGGGGAGCAGTCGATTGACCAGGCCGGGTCCCAAGTGCCGCAGCGCCTGGCCGTAGCGCTCGGCTGGCCGTGCGCTACCGCGGTGGAGGAACTGGAGGTCACCGGTGCAACGGTGCGGGTGCGGCGACCGCTGGAGCAGACCGAGATGGCTGCGTGGTTTGCGCTGCCGGGCGTGGTAGGGATCAACCGGCGGATCGGGGAGCCGCGGTACCCGTCATTTCGGGGAATCATGAAGGCCCGGCGCAAGAAGATCGAAGTAGCGGCGGCCCGGCTTGCCACGAGTGCTATGGTGGTGCAGCGGCTGCATGCGCCGCCCGATAAAGCGCCGGGCCAGGTGCAGGAGTTTGGGAGCGGCATTGAGCGGACGGTGGCGAAGCTTCTTGCGGGGCAGGCCACCGCGTAGCCTATGGCACCCGAGATTCTGGTTGTTGCTGAAGCCGCTGGCGGGAAGGAGTCTCCTTCCACCCTGGAGGTTTGCCACGTCGCGCAGGACATTGCACGCCAGACCGGCTGGCACTGGGCAAAGCTGGTAGTGGAGCAGCCAGTTGCAACGGGCGGTGGCATTGACGCATTTGCGGAAACAATTGCTGCGGCTGCTCGGGATGCCAGGCTCGTCCTGATGGGAGCTACGGCGGTGGGGAAGGACACTATGGCGCGCGTGGCAGGGCATCTAAGGGTGCCGCTGGCGCAGGACTGCAACGGGTACCGCCTGGAGGGGAACGCGGTTATCTTCACGCGGCCGCTGCACGGCGGCAGGGTCTTCGCCGATGTGCGCCTGGCGGCGCGTCCCGCCCTGGCGACGTTCAGGCCGCGCACGCAGCCGGCCTTTGCGGGCGTGGCAGACGTCCTGACCCGGGTGGCCAGGGAGCATGCCTCTCAGGCGCGGGTTCGCACCGAGCTGCGCGAAGCCGGGGAAGGGCGGTCATTGGATGTAGCGGAAGCGGACATCGTGGTCAGCGGCGGCCGCGGCATGCAGGGCCCCGAGCACTGGCACCTCCTGGAGTCGCTGGTCAGTGCGATTGGGCCGCGGGCTGCGCTGGCGTGCTCACGCCCGGTGAGTGATGAGGGCTGGCGGCCGCGGGCAGAGCATGTGGGGCAGACGGGGCGGGCGATAGCGCCGGACGTCTACGTGGCGTGTGGAATTTCCGGTGCCATTCAGCACGTGGCGGGCATCACAGGCTCTCAGTGCATCATCGCCATCAACCGGGACGCCGACGCGCCAATCTTCAAGGTCGCCGACTACGGCATCGTGGGAGACCTCTTTGAGGTCGTGCCGACGCTCACGAAGGCCATCAAGGCCTTGAAGTGATCCTTAGCGCGGCTTCGGCACTTCTGGCTGCCTGCCCAGGAGCGACGCGTAGTCCGAGTCGGTGTCGATATCCGCTGTGCTGCCGGCAATCTCGACGCTGAGTGTGTGCGCGCGGTGGCGACGTATCAGTTCGCGGCAGCCCCTCGGGTCCTCATGTGCCAGGATGAGCGCGCGATAGGCTGAGGCAAAGATCACCGGGTGGCCTGGCCGCTCCAGGTAAGTCGCTCGCACGATGACGCACGGATCGTGCTGCAGGGCGCGCTCAAAGGTGCCAATGAGCGCATCTATGTCCGCCGCAGTCACCAGCGGCGTGTCCGCCACGCACAGCATGAATCCCTGCGCCTCCGGCGAGGCAGTGCGCAGGCCGACCTGGATGGACGAGGTCAGCCCCGCCGCATAGTGGTCATTGGCGACCACCCGGACGGGCAGGTGGATCAGGGCGGCCTGGACGCGGAGCTTTTCGCAGCCGGTGACTACGACGACTTCTGCTGCGGAGGAGGCGCACACTGCGCGCACCGCGTGCGCAACGAGCGGCTTGCCCTTGAAGGGCAGGAGCAGCTTGTTGGCGCTACCCATGCGTGCTGAAGCACCGGCTGCCAGCACGATGGCGCTGATCATTGCGGGCGGACGCGGTAGCCTGCGCCTTCGATGGCGCGTGCCACGTTGGGGCGCTGATCCGCTGGACAGCTGACCTTGGCGCTGCCGACGGTGACCTTATGCACCTGGGCCTCAGGCACGCTTTCCAGCGCAGCTGTCACCGCTCGTACGCAGTGGCTGCACGTCATGCCGTCAATGTGGAGTGTTTCGGTCTGCAGGGGTGTCATAGGATTTGGCGCTGTGGCGAGCCTTCAAGATACCGCCATCACGCTTCTGGAGCCGCAGGAGTCAAGGCTGGAGGGCCCCGCCGCTAGCGCCGCCTTCAGCGCGTAGCGCCGGGGGCTTGGCGCCACTGCCTTGTCATCTGATGGGTCTGGATCCGGTCTTCGGCTCGCATGGGCTGTCTTGCGTGCCAGCAGGCGCAGCCTTCAAAGGCGCGTGGACCCTTGAGGGTGTGGCGCTGGCTTGGCATAGAGAGATTGCAGTAGCGAGTCCCAGCGGCGCAGGGTCAAGGGTGCGGCGCAGCGATCTACGGTTCGGGTTTGACGCGCATGCCTGCTCGCGCTGCGCCGGACGCGGGAAGCAGCACAGCACACCCAGCCGGTGCGGTGATGACACTGTCTCCAAGAGCTGACGCTGCGGATGGCGTAGTCAAAAGATTTCCAGAGAAGACGTCACGTCACAAGAGGCCACAGGAGGAGGTGGCGCGGCGACCGGCGGGGAATGGTGCGTATCTACGGTTCAGGCGGGTACAGGCAAGGGGTATTCGTGGACGGGCATCTACCCCGGCGCAGGCCTGCTCATGGGCCGTCGCAGCCAGCGACCTGGCGCAAGCACCGGTGAGCGTGGAGGGCTGCGCCGCCGCTACATTCGGGTACTGCGCGTCCTGACTGCGCGTGGACAAGGGCGGCCAGCCAGTCGAATTCCACAGCGTTACATTTTTTCTTGCACTTTGGCTATATTGTGCGGTACCTTCTCCGCTGATCCTATTGGCTGAGCGGCACTGCTAGGTGCATGATAACCAGCGACAAGCCACAGGGCGTTCGGGTTGAACACGCTGTCGCAATCTGGAACAACACGTGCGTGTTGCTGTTTTACTAGTCTTTATCGAGGTCGAGTGCGACTTGAGAGCTTTTTTTCTCCACGGGTTACATACGGTTGACCCGTGGGTTGTAGTTTAAGTGCGGTGGCAGGGTCCGAGAGCGGAGCCTGCTGCTTATTTAGCGCCGTAGTGCTGGGCAGGCCAGCCGCGGCACGCGTTAACTAACCTGTCCCGAGGGGGGCTTGATGCTATGAAGACCTTTACTAACCTTCTAATCTCTGCGGCGGTGCTTGTGCTGATGGGCGGGGTGTTCTCTGTGGACGCTTTTGGGCAGCAGACCGTGTACTATGCGCTGGACAGCGGCGGAAGTGGCACTGACTGCACAGTCGCGGAACCATGCGCGTTTTCCCAAGCCTTGACCAGTGCAAGCGCGGATGACACTATTGCTGTTCGCGTGCGCCGTAATGGCGGGCGCGCGTTGATAACGGATGCAGTGATACTCGCTGCCTCCCGGAACTTTGCCGTGTACAATGAAGACTACGGAGATGAGGACGACCGGTATCTTTTAGATGGTGAGCTTGAGTTTCGTGGCGCGATAACTCTTGGGGGCGCTGGGTCAATTCGCTTTGGCCCGTACGAGGACTTCGATTCGCAGCTGACAATTAGCTCGAGCGCTATTGGGGTACAGGGAGCCTCACTCGATCCCGACGAGCTAGAGGAGGATTTTCCCCACGATTTTTTTGCCTATAAGGACGCGTCCTCATTAAGGGGGAACGTAGTGATAGGACGCAACTCCACGATTACCGTATCCGGCACCGAGTGTCCTACATTCGAAAACCTGCAGATTGCGAGCGGAGTCGAGGTCGAAGTTACTGGCACGTGCACCGCTCACCTTGACGCATTGGCTTTTTCCGAACAGGACGGTTTTAAGGTCAGCGTTGGCATCAATGTCTGGAATGTGCTGGACGTTGACGGAACGCTTATGCTTGATGGGTTTGACTTGCACCTGATCGCTCCCAGGCCCAATAGCATGGAGGACAGCATGTACGCCGGCGTTACGTACACGGAAGTCGACGGCGAATTAGAGCGGGGCGCGACCAACAGGTCTAAGTGGCCCAGGGCTGAAATCGACGGCATGATCACCTCGAAGAGTGGAATAGGTACGCTGTATATCCAGGTTCAGGAGGAAGTGCTTAGCGACACCACGTACATGAATATAGAGCAACCAGCCAGAGACGCCGACGGGCGCCCCATCCCTAACGTGACTGTGGACACGCTGGTCACAATCATGCCGTCATACTTTGGTTGGCAGAATGAGTGGGGTCACTATTACCATATTGACGGTGATGGCAGGATTGATCTGAACGTCATGAAGACCACGCAGGCCGGTGTAAGGCTTGACGTGGACTTCGGCACGGGGGCTAGCTCGGCCAACGATGGCGGACGGCTGTATGTCTATGCGAGTGATATAGATGGAGATTTTGAGAACAACGGCTTTGCGCAGACCCAATTCGGGGGAAAAGTGACCATCAGCAATAGCATCGTGGTCACCGGCCCAGTGTTGCCGGAAGGCGATGAGGCAGGAAGGAGAGGAATCGGTAGCTTCATTGAGCAAGGGTTTGACACAGGTGCAATCGTACGAGCTGTAGCAGACTTCCCCAACCCCGTGCCGATGCTGGAGTGTCATAACCACGCGGACCGGTTGCAGGGCGGGAGCAACACGCTGTACTTCGGAAATGATAACGAAGATGGCTATGACAACCCGGACACGTACCCTCACATGCTGGGGAGCCGTGGCCTGTCAACCGGCATCTATTTTCATAGTGATGGCAATGTCGTATCCGGCGCGGCAGAGCTTACAGGAGGCGTGAAGAGGACGGGTGAGTACTATGAGCCAGGCGACATGGAGACACTGTGGTCAGCTGGTGACGATTCTACTAAGGTCAAGTTTGCCTGCTACGGCGGTCTCCTCGCTTTTGGCTCGACTACCATCAGGGGCGACCTGATTGGGGACGACGTTACGCACGTGCTGGTGAACGATAATGTGATGTTGGAAGGAGACTATTTCGATGTCCGTAACGCGGACGAGGTTGTGGTGCGGAACACTGGTATAGCTGCTGGCCTGAGTGACGGCGACATCTGTAAGAGTACGTCCGTGGCACCACGTTCGACTGGGCCGCATCTTGTCTTTACGGGCTCTGCGGACCAGACTGTTAGCGGCGGTCGAGGGAGCGGCGTGACATTGGATGGTGTCGGTCTTCGGATAGACAAAGGTAGCACGGAAAGGGTGGAGCTCAACATGATGGTGTCCGCGAAAACCGTGGATCTTAAGGGCGGCTTGCTGACCACCAATGGTATGCTGGATGTCAGTGGGGGTGCTTTGTACATCAACCAGGATCCGGGCTCCGTCGGTGATATCCGCCGAGGTTCATCGGACAAAGCGTATGCAGTAGTAGGTGGCAGCACAAAAGGTCCAGGCGGCTTAACCTACACAGGCGACTTGGCCTCAATGGACACGGGAGACGAGTTGTACGAAGGGATGGGGGTTGGTTACCTGGAGATGTGGCTGGGCACGGCTGCCACGGAGCTCACGATACTGTCCAACATCAAAATTGCCAATCAGTTGTACCTCTCGCAGGGCACGCTGGCTATTCCGTCTGGGGTCACCCTGACTGCCCCCGGGTTTGTGCAAGTGGGCAATGGCTACATTGACGGCGATGCCGCGGGAACGTGGCGCTTGTATTCGAGCCCGGTGAGATATGGCTTGGTACAATTTAAAGGCAAGATGGATCGCAGTCTCTCGAATATTCTGCCATCATATTCGTTGGCGGGAGCAAAAAGTGCTGAGGTTGCCATAGTCTACGTAGACGGCTGTCCAACCCATGATGGGAGCAATCTGATTTATGATGGTGGTTTCACACTGTCGCTGCAGGAGGGCTACACTCCCGTTCATACCCTCCACATCAGAAACAGAAGCAAGCTGGACCTCGCAGGCAACGTCTTGGTAGCCAGAGGCGATGTGAATGTTGGCGCGGAAGGCTGGCTTTGCGATTCTGACGGCTCTGCTCCGTGCACCGATAGCGAAGCGTATCGCGACCTTCTGGACCTTTCAGATGCGCTTGAAGCTGTCCATTACGAGGATACGCCGGAAGCCCGCGTGGATCTGGCACGGGCGCAAGCGAGTTATGAAGGCTCGCGTGACGCCGCGGCAAAAGCAGCTGCAGGTGACGGGGCGGTCTACTTTTATAACAAGAAAGTTGTCGCCCGGACTGGCGTGCCATACCACGGCGCCACTTTGACGGCAAGCTTAGCGTCAAATAAAAAGCGGCTCGATTGGTATATGCCGCACGTCGTAGTTGGCGAGTTCACACATGTCGAGTTTGAAGGTGGCGATACTGCTCCAACCACTAGTGCAATTGTTATGCCGAACATGGCCGACAAGGTGATGTTTCCGAGCATCGAATTTACGGCGGGAGGGGCAAAGACGATATATACCGAGTATACGGGGTCGCGCATAACGTTTACGGATTTTGACCGAGTGATGGTCGGCGGAGACGTAATGACCGGCGGCAAAAGCCAGCTGTTTGTCGGTGCAAGTGGTGGACACCCCCAGGCGGCGTTCATGGTAGGTGGAGATTTGAGCGTAGGCGGGAGGTTAGCAATGCACGGCGGCGTGTTGGCAGTCACTGGTGACTACTCGCAAAGTGGAGATGAAGGGTCAGCAGGTGGTTTCGCTTCTGATGTGTGGCTGCAGAAAGGGGCCCACTACCAGATGGGGGACTTCTATGTTGGCGCCGGCGTCAACGCCGACACTACTCACGTCTATTCTCTGCAGGCACCAGACCCTGCGGGCGACCATGGAATCACTTGCCTGGGCGGCACCAGGGAGATACCCTACCTAGGCGCGATGCGCATGGTGAATGCCGGCTTGATGTTGCAGGGGGACTACGCGTTTCACGGCGCGGGAGACGCGTATGATGCCACTCAAACGGATGTGCTAGGACTGCGTGGTACCGTTACGTTTGTTGGCAATGATACCTCGCTGGTATCGCACAGCGGTGCGATGAACTCATTCTGCAATGTGGCGGTCCAGTCGGATCCCAGCGGTTCTCCGGGCTTGGTGATGATGGGGAGCAACGTGATGCAGAACAAGTACGGTGAGCTTACGCTCAAGAATGGCTTGGTCAGCTCGGATAACCACTACCACACGTGGATGCTGGCAAACGAGGCGATTGAGGACACCCTGGTAGGACGCATATCAATCGGGGCGGAGGAGCCAGGCGTCGTCAGATATGGCTCACGCGACAGCTACGTTGACGGATACGTAAGTCGCTCAGTGTCCATGGGCACCCAGGGCGGAGGCGTGGTAACCGGTGGCTACCTGTTCCCGGTAGGCAGTGCCAATGAGAACGGTCCTGACTTCTACCGTCCGCTGATTTTGCAATTTCCCGCGGACTTGGGTAGTGCACGCATGGCAACGGTGGGCTTCATGGCAGGCGCAGTGGCGGACTCCATGGACTGGCCGGATGACAACCTGACTGTGGATGGCGCTGACGGCATGCTGACGCTGGACAACGTGGCCGACATGTTCTGGAAGGTAACACTGGATGCTGTGCCAGCGCATGACCCGAACATTCGCCTGGCAGCGGACGAACTTCCAAACATTTTTGACATCAAGGGCCTACGTATAGTGCAGTGGGACTGCGACGGGACCAATCCGCGCTTGGCGGGCGTCTATGACTTGGATAGTGATCCTATCGATGACAAGTCCTTCCAGGTTAACGACTTCCTTAACGGTATTCCAAACCTAACCCAGGAAGGCGTGAACGTGGGGACGTGCAACATCTTCGGTGTCGCATCGAACTTCCTGCAGAACCCGATCAGCGTGCCTGTGATCACCAGCGGTACGTCGCGCGTGCAGTTTATCAACAACGTGGCTGGCGCCACAGTGGATCTGTACATCGACGACAACAGGGTGGTGGATGACTTCGCGTTCCAGACGGCGCGCGCGTTTGGCAACATTGCGGCGGGTACCCACAGGATGGATATAGTACCGGCGAATGCTCCTGACAACTCGGTGACGCTTATACCGCCGGTGCCAGTCCGCTTCCGGCAGAACATGAATTATCATGTGATTGCGCACGGAAACGCGGCCACCGGCGTGGTGGACTTTGTTATCAGGGAGGATGTTCGCATGGCTTCAACCACGAATAACATGGTTGACTTCTACTTCGTGCACGGCGCAGCTGGCCTGGGTGTGGTTGACATCCGTCTCATTGATCCGATCGACAACACGCGTGTACTTGGTCTGCTGGCGAACAACTTCACGTTCGATGATGTCGGCACGTATATGTCAATGGATCCGGGCGGGTACAACTTCGAGGTGACGACGGCGAACAACGACACGCAGATTGATGTCTTCCGCCTGGAGATTCAGCAGTATGCCAACCTCGCGTTCGTGCTCAACCTGTCAGGGACTGGGAAGTCCAGCGCGGATGGCGTGACGATGATGGGCGTGGCGCAGGACGGCAACCCGTTCTTCCCGCAGGTCATCACGGGGACGGAAAACTCGGAGCTTCCGACTGAATTCGCGCTCTTGGGCAACTACCCGAATCCGTTCAACCCGTCGACTCGGATCGAATTCGATCTTCCTGAGACGGCGGAGGTGAGCATTGCGGTATTCGACATGCTCGGCAGGAACGTGATGACGCTGCCTTCGAAAGAGTTTGAGGCGGGCGCAAACCGCTCGATCGAGCTCAATGCAGCCAGCCTGGCCTCTGGCCCCTACTTCTACCGGGTAGTGGCTACGGGTGCTTCGGGTCGGCACATCGAAACTGGTCGGATGGTGCTTATCAAGTAAGTAGACTGGCTCTCTAACCGAGAGTCGGGGAGACGCCCCGGTGCCCGTTGGGTGCCGGGGCGTTTCGCGTTTTGTGCAACCCTCAGCTGCGAGACTACGACGAGTTGTGAGTGTTAGAGCGCGGAAAGGAGAGTTGTGTGCTATCTGGCCGGGCTTCGTGCAAGGTGCGGCTGCCGTCATCGTGTGTACTTCGACCTCCAAGTAGCAGCGGAGGCTTCGCGGCGTGAGCGTTGGTTCCTCAGGGGTGCCAGGTTCCGCACAAGATGCTTCACTGCGGATGGGAACGCAGAGACATATCCCTACCCGGGCGGTTGTTGCAAAAGGCCTGCAAATACTGCTTGCGAAGAGACCCGACCATAACGCTGTGCCACACGTACCCACGTTGGAGTGTTTGCTCGTTCCGGACCAGCATGCTGGAAGGCGCGTTCGCCGTCGTCTTGCGGAGGTTGGAGCAAGGTCGGGCATTCTCGTCGACACGTGGGCGGGGCTTCTCAGCCGTGCCGGGCAGAAGTACTTCACCCAGGATACAGGCATTTCTGACAGAGAATTCGAGAAGGTGCTCGGGAGCCGGAGCGACGCGTTCTGGAGGGAGAGCTTCGCGGTAGCGCCAAGGGAAACATCTATCGCGGTCAAGGATGCCTTGACAGATCTGGTTTCCGCATCTGACCCCAGCAAGCCGCTTTCTTAGAATGATTGCGGCGGCCTCACGGTTCGGGTAAGCACGCGGATCGCTGACCTGTCGGCGCTTGCCACGTCGCTGGAAGGGAGACTGCCCGGCGGTCTGGCCCGCATACAGGGGGTCTGAGAGACTGATGCGCGCCATGCCGCGGAGTGGATACGCGTGTACAGACTCAAAGACATACCATTTGCTACGCGCTGGGAAGAAGCACTCATAGAAAAGCTAAACAGCGACGCCGGAGGCAGCCATAGTACCGAGCTTTAACACTTGCTTGAAGAGTGCCCGGGTCCCCAGCGTCGTCTTGTAGGGGCTACGACCCTGGGCGCCCTGCGGGAATCTCTATTCGAGAAGGAAAGCCCGACTGTAGCGGCGCTCGATGGCACGGTCCAGTGGATCCGGGTTTGCGACGCGCACCAGGAGGTCGACATTGCCGCGGGCATGGCGCAGAAGATCCTGGCCGAGCATCCGGATCTGAACCCTTCCGACATAGGGCTGCTCGTTCCGAGCAGCAGCGAGTACCAGCGCACCGTACGTAGCGTGTTCGGACTCGCAGGCCTGGCTTTGTCTGGTCTGCCGCAGGTCGGGAAGGAGCGGGATCTGGCCTATGAAGTAGTGTATCACGCCCTGCATTGTCTGCAGCCGCACCCACGCGTGATGGCAGCGGCTGCCGTTCTTTCGTCGCCGCTCATGCGCTGGTCCGAAACCACCGGCATGCAGATGGCACAACAAATCATGGACGGCGAGCCGTTTTTGAGGGCGCGTAGGAGCGGCACGGCACTAGCCTGAACTTCATAGTACTTTGGCCAGCAAGGGGGCCGAGAAGGCGCTCGATTTTTTGCGGAATGTGCGACTAGCCCAGGTGGCTGGCTACGCTGGCAGCCAGACTAATGGTAGCTTACGCCGAGCAGCCTGAAGGCCTTTTTCTGCTTTGCGCTTAGCGTCTGTAGCACCATCCTGGTCGTCTTCTCGGGCTTGTTTTTCTCTACCAGCTTGAGTTTGCCCAGCTGTGCCAGGTGGCTCATCAGCGACTGGAAGCTGGTAGCGCGAGCGCCGTCGCTGGTCTTTTTGGTACGCGCCTTGCTCTGTGCTTCAGGGGAGGGTTCCGCCGGCGCCACCACGCTGGCGCGGGCCGCCTTGGCCGCCGCCGGGTCCTCCTCCGCGAACAGCATGGGGGCCAGCTTGTCTTTCATGTGCCACTGTACGTAATAGGCCAGCATACACAGGAAGATGTGACTCTTGATGCGGCGGGCCCGATAGTGGTAGATGGGCCGCACCTTCAGATCAACGGTCTTGAGGCTGCGGAAGGCCTTTTCCACTACCGCCAGCTGCTTGTAGGAAGCGACGGCCTCTTCGGATGCGAGCTCGTCCTTCGGCAGATTGGTGCGAATCGCGTACATGCCGTCCAGACGGGCTTCCTGCGCTATGGACGCTTCGTCGCGCTTGTAGCTGAAGGCATCGTCGGCGATGACAACCGTGATGTGCTTCTGCATTTTGTAGCGGCCCAGGATGGCACCTGCGCGCAGGGCAATCTTGTCAGTGCCCCGTAGCGGCCTCCGCTTGCGCACTGTGGCCGCTACCAGCGCATCCAGCTTCTTTTCAGTAGCCTGGAGCAGCGCCTGGCGTTTATTCTTTGCACGCTCGGCCATCAGCGGGTTGCGGCACACGACCAGCCGTTCGCCGGGATAGTCGTCGCTGGTGATCTCTGCGAGATCCATTTCGTCAAACAGTGTCAACTGGAGGTCCTCTTTTTGCACCAGGCGACGGATGCCCCCCTTGCGCAGGCCGGTGATCCAGTCATAGCCCGCAGGCTGCACTTCTTCGGTAAGCCGCGCATGCGTGAGCAGTCCGCGGTCTCCTACAATCGTGACCCGAGTAAGGCCAAAACGATTCTTGAGCTTCTGCAGCTGCGCAGTAAGCGTAGCGGGATCGGCCGTATTGCCCGAAAACACCTCCACTCCCACCGGCCGGCCCTCCTTATCGCAGAGCAGACCGAAGTTGATCTGCTTGGTGCCCTTCTTCTTGTCTCTGGAGTAGCCGAATTCAGCCAGATCGGCGCCGTGGCCTACTACGTAGGTGGATGTGACGTCACAAAGCACAACCGACCCCTCCTTCAGATGACGGGCAGCGAGCTCCTTTTCAATGGCGTCTTTGCGCTTGTAGAGCCAATCCATGGCCTGGTAGATCTCGTTCTCGTGCACGTTCTCCAGCGCGAGTTCTCCTCCCAGGCTGCTGGTCTGGTCTTCCTCCCGAAGCGCGCCGGCGGTGGCATACTTGCTGCCAGGGTTGAGGATGCGACTGACAATGAGGGTCAGCACGATGTTACGCACCCGCGTGGTGCGCGAACTGATGAGCTGATCGAGTTTCAGTTTGCGCAGGGTCCCCAGCGTAGCGGCCACGTGTCCGTGTGGCGAGCTTTGCGCGCTCTGGTACACCTCCTTGAAAAACCCCAGCACGTCGCGCACGACTATGCCACCCCTGCAGATCTCGCGGAACTGCATCCGGAGATCGTGCGGCACCTTGGTCAGGTTGCTGAGGGTGGTTTTCACGCTCTTGCCGTTCTTCCAGGTGGACTGTCTCAGCAGCCACGTGGGGTTCGAGTTCCGGTTCGGAATACGCTCTATGTACATGGACAGATATTGAATGATTTCGCATGCCCATAAGGTACGCAAACGTTGCGATATATGCAAGACAAGGCGAAAATAATCGCATTATTCCCACATATTGTATCGTTTCGTGGTTCACCGTGACCTAGTGACACATGGGCAGCCCAAAAACGAACCTAGCAGGTTGACAATCGCCTCAAATCACGGCAAAAACCCCACTTTCAGAGCCATTTGCGTCCAAATTGGCCCAAAACCGGCTCGAAAAGGTGCCAAAATGGGCCTTCTGACTACGCCGAGGGGGAGAGGCTGCGCCCAACTACTATGAAGTTCAGACTAGCGGCGGGCAAAGCCCTGCAAACCCTTGCCGCGTGCCTGACTGACCACGGCAACGAGTCGCTGACCAGGCACCTGGGCCGAGCAAAGGAAGCGGTGGAACGGCTACAGAATGAACTCAGAAACGAGCCGGGGCGGAACTGGCTTGACCTGGCTCGGATCGTGACTCCTCTGGACTGCCTTGGTCCGCGCGAAGACACGACGTACACGATAGAAGGGGTGACCGTATGGAACGAGTCATGCGAGCCGTTCAGGGGCGTCAGACACCTCTTCGTGCTTGGCTTTGACGACTCGCGCTATCCGGGCCGCCTTCCGAGATCGCCCGTGTTTTGAGATGGAGAGTGGAGAGCGATCGGCGAGAACTTGGGGCTTGCGGTGGATCCACCATCGGCCAGGTTGAAGTGCCGGCGCGAGCAGTTCCGACGTAAACTGCGCGCCGTAAGCGAGTCAGTGACCTTCATGCATGCTCCCGCACAGGACGCCCTCTGGCGAAACAGCTGCTCCATCGGATAGCCTGGTCTTTATGGAGCGCCTCTTCGGCCGCGAAAAAGATGCACCCAGCCTCGTCATTGACCTCGATAGCACCGACACCCTCGACAGCATACGGTTTCTCGCCAAGGCCCCGCCAGCGAATTCGCGGTCGCCGGAGTCAGCTACACCCGCCATCACAGGCACGCTTGTTCACGGCGTGCTCAGTCGCCTGTTCCCGACCGGCAAGCCTCTCATACAGAAACGTGGCCTGGACGAGATGAGGTTAGCGGTAGAATCCGTGCTCACAGACTTGGCAAGGCAGTATGCGCCGTTCCTCCTAAGCCCGCAGTGGAGGGGGTCGAATGCCGCAGCCTAGCAAGACAGGTAGCCAAAGCCGCCTACGAATGGCAGGGAGTGCTTGAGGTACTGGCTCCTAAATGGATCAAGGCCGAGCGGCGCCTATCGGGTCGCTGGCTAGGCATTCCAGTGTCAGGCAGGGCAGATCTCATTCTGGAGTTAGAGGGGGCGACCGGCGGATTGTCGTGGACTACAAGTGGTCCAAAGCAATGAGGCGGCAGAAGCAAATGGAAAAAGGCTACGAGTTGCAAGCGAGCATATACCGCGCCTTGGCAGCTTCGTCCCGGCAAGGGAGCGCAGGCCGCACCGACATTGTCTACTTCACCATGCGGGATGAGGTATGCCTCACAGATTCTGCATCACAATCGGCGAATCTGTTCGGGGCTGGCACCCGGTGCAATGCGAAGCCTCCTCAGGACATGGACTGGGTTCCGCAACGGGGGGCCAGTCTGGAGATACAAGACCCCGGGAATCTGGTGGCGCAGGAAGGGCGCATGGAGCTCGTGGATACCCGTGCCACTAACCCCATAGGCGTAGAGGTGCTCCAGGAGAGCTTTGTCGACACCGCAGCGGAGAACGAGGACATTGTCATTGTGCAATACACTATTGCCAATCCGACCGGGACCGAATTGACCAATATTCACGTAGGTCAGATGTTTAACTGGCGGATGAATTCTACCTGGGGGCAGGATCATGTCGGCTTCGACGGGAGCAGAAACCTAGGCCTTCAGCAGGATGCGGCTTCCAATCCTACAGTGGTTGTTGGTACCATGCCGCTTTCAGCGAATGCAGCCGTGCACTTTCGGGCCCTTCGATCCGGCGAATCGCGTACCGACCAATCGAAATGGTCGTACTTGACCGGAGGTATCAAGACCCCCGGATCTGGAGCCGATTTCTGGGCACAAGTGACGGGGCTGGGCCCGTTCACGATAGCTCCGGGCCAGGAAGTCCAGGTGGCTTTTGCGGTGGTTACTGGACGCAGCAGGGCGGATCTGTTCCAGAATGCGGACAATGCCAAGGCGCTGTGGGAGAGCACCTTGCAGCAGGCACCGACGGCCCAGTTCATTCAAAACGTTGATGGGTCGCCGCTTGACGTATACGTTGACGGCCAGCGCGTCTTTGACGACTGGACGTTCCAGTCAGCCTCGGCATTTGATGTGCTCTCGCAGGGCGAGCACACGATCGACGTCGTTAGAGGGGGGGGGATGGCAACAATGCCCAGCCGCTGCGCTCACAATCGATAAGCGTTGGCACGGCCACCGATTACCATGTGATTGCATACGGCAAAGGTGAGGACGTGGACCTTGCGTTCGTGGATGATGTGCGACGGAGCCATGACGACGACGATCAGGCAGCCTTCTACGTGACGCATGGCGCCAGGGATCTGGCCGCGGTGGACGTGCGCCTGCTGCGGCCGGGTGACGCGGCAGTGCTGCTCCTTGACGATGCAGCCTACGGCGCCGTCGGCAGCTACGTGGCGGTGTCGCCAGGGTCGCACGAGATAGAGGTGGTGGCTGCCGCTGACCAGCGCCTGATCAACCGGTTTGAGTTTGATCTGAGCGGCCTTTCCCGGCAGGCCTTCGTGCTGAGTCTCTCCGGCTCGGGCACCTCGGCCAGAGAGGGCCTGACCATGATGGGTGTGCAGGCCGACGGGACGGTCTTTTTTCCTTCAGGTGTGACACGGACTGGTGATCAGACAGAACTGCCGGAGCGTTTTGTGCTCCACGGCAACTATCCCAACCCGTTCAATCCGCATACGACGATCCTGGTGGATTTGCCCATGTCGGCGACGGTCACGGTAGAGGTGTTCGACGTGCTGGGACGCACGGTCCTGCGCAGCGTGCCCGTAGAGTTGGAGGCTGGCAGCCTGCGGGCCATAAGGATGGACGTTGCGCAGCTGGCTTCCGGCACGTATCCCTACCGCGTGCGTGCTGCCACCGCTGCCGGGATCGAGGTTCGAACGAGCCAGATGACCATTCTGAAGTAGCTTTCCAAGGTGCCAGTACTCCTGATAGCAGGCACGATTGGCTCAGTCAGGTCCACTAACTCGTTTGACCGAACTAGTTGTGTGAGTACGGCAATCACCTGATGTCCGGCCTCACCGAGGTCAGGGACTACTTTGCGTTATTAACTTCCTTCCTGGCTGAGACGTTCCGTTGGATCCCTGCCTTGAAGACCGCATAGGGGTTCTCGTCTTTCCGACCTTATTCGCGCTGCTCACCGCCCTCATCTGCACAGGAACAGCATCAGCCCGGGCCCCCGTCACTTCCATGCAATTTATAAGTCCCCATCCGAGCCCGGACCTCCAAGAGCAATAATTCGCATTAACGACGCGATTGCTTCCCGTCAGACAAAGTCAATGCGCAGCCGTCGATTCTGGAGCCACGGGATGGGCTCGGTCATGTCCAGGTAGCCGGCTTTGAGCAGTGCTCCGTTGCGAGCGCGCCTCCCCAGCCGTACGGTGACCTGCTCTTCGCTCAGCGTGACGGTGGCGGAGGCGGCGACGAATTCGCGGAAGAGCGTGCGTGCCTTGCTCTTGGCATAGAGTCCACCTACGCGATGGGCCAGCATGCGATAGAGCGCGCTGGCCATGAGGGTCAGCTGCAGGTCGACGTCTATCTTCATGGGCACCGCTGCCGAGAGCGCGTCCATATGGAAGAAGTCGATGGCATCGGCGAGGTTGTTTTCAATGATCATGCGTCGGGCGTAGCGGTCTATGAGCTTCGCCGCCGAGGTTTTCATGTCATTGGTTATCAGTAGCGTCGGCTTTTCATGTCCCAGCTGCGTGATGGCGATTTGCCGGAGCTTTTCGGGGTAGCCCTTCAGCTGAATCATTTCTTCAAACACGCGCGGTGTGCGATAGGCCCGCCCTACGTTGGAGAGCCGGATGGTGCGCCAGGACTCCGCGGGCAGGTCCATCAGCGTCTCCAGCAGCTTAGCCGTGCGCCGGCGCAGGGTAAGGAAGCGGATGTCCCACTGATGGAGCTTGGCCAGATTGGCGTAGGTGGTCAGGCGACTGTCGAAGACCAGCTCGGCCGGCCTGCGGCCCGTCCGCTTCTGCCAGCCATCGACAAAGTGCAGGATCTCGTCCATTGGTCCTTCCTTGCGGACCTGGGCGTGGGCATAGGCGAAGGTGCGGCCAGCGGCATCGCGGGCCACGAAGGCCAGGATGCCCCGCTGGCGCCGACTGCGCTTGGAGACGTAGTGCTTCTCGACCAGGGCCCGGTCGCCGTGATAGGGAATGGTGTGGAAGTCCAGGTCAAAGGAGGTGCCACGGCCCAGTCGTGCGTCCAATGCCATGATGCCGTGATGCCACTGGTCCATCAAAGGTGGCAGCCGCCGGGGATCCACCCGGCAGCTGTATTCAGAGAGCGTGGACCGTTTAGGCATGACATTGAGCCCGGCAAACAGGGCGGGCCCCTCATCCAGGATGTCCGGCATCACGTGATGGGGTCGGCCTATGCCCCAGAGCTTCAAGGCCAGTAGGGCGCGGAAGGCGCAGCCGGCGGGCAGGCGCTGACTGCCGGGCATGCCTCCGGCTTCCAGCAAGGGGTCTATCGGCAGGCGCGCCAGGTCAAAGGCGAACAGAAACAGGCCACCGAAGCGGGTACGGAAGCGGCGGGGGGTCAGGTCCAGCCTGCGGACATCGGCCGCGGGTGCCCGCCGCGCATGGTGCTCTTCGCGCATCTCTCGCGTGCGGCGCCAGAGCCGGGGCAGTCCAGCTTGCTTGATGGTGCGGGCAATGGTGGAGATGCCGGCCGGGATATTCTCCTGAGCCAGCCGCTGCTGAATCTCACCGGCGGAGAGGTTCTCCTGCTTGCGCAGCGCAAGAATGCGCTCGGTGCGGCGGATATGCAGGGGCGCTGCGGGCTGCGGTTTGCGTCCGGGCTTACTGGTACGGAAGAAGTCGATCGCGGGGTTCTTTCGGAACTGGGCTGCAAGGTTCCGGACGCTGCCTTTGTGATAATCGAAGCGTCGCGCCGCCTCTTCTGCGGAGAGGCCCTCGACGTGCATGGCACGCAGGGCCTCATACCGGCGGTGGTTGGGGTTGGAGGGTTGTAGGAAGAGATGGGCAAGGGAGGACATACGAACCAGTACAAGTAAGTAGTATAGTCCAATGTAATACAGTAAGCTCACAGATGCAAACCAGTCCCGCTATTGGTAGCGAAAAAGGATCCCAAGCCTCCACAGATACCTTAGAACGCACCAATTAATGTCCTGGAGACGTTCGAATACACGCAGGCCCTTGATACCTTCGCCACTATGCTAGAGTGGTATATACTATCTACAAATACTTATACGTATGCCACCTGATAAACAGATATTGAGCCAGAGAACCAAAAGCCCTTGTCAGGGCGCGCAAAGGGCTTGTATCGACGGCCGAGGACTCACTTCAATTCTGGCTCTTGGAAATCGAGGCTAGAGCAGCAAGCGCGCATAACATGCGTGCCCTCAGAGGGGAGGCGCTGGTTTAACGGTTGGGCAAGAACATCTTCATGATAGCCTCCAGATACGGTGGAACATATTCAGACCTGCACCAGGCCTTGAGCCGGGGCAGCGTCACCCCTATTACCGCAAAAAGGAACAGCCGAACTAATTGCAGCGGAGCGCACTATGGCACAATACTTGCGATGAATTATCTGTGAAAGGCATTAGTATGTTCCTGCTAGCTAGCTAGTTCACAAAATGTCGAGACTATGAAATCCTGCTTCGCGATCCTAGTATGCCTGGTGGCCGCTGGTCCCGCCGCAGCCCAGGTTCGAACCATCACTGGCACCGCCGCCGGCTGTGCCGGCGGCCAAGCAGAGGGCTTTGGCTGCCATGATGTCACGCTACAGTCCAAGCTCTCGCCCGCTGACTTGAAGACTAGCTACGTAAACGACGTGTGGGGATGGGCAGACCCCGCTTCCGGCCGCGAGTTTGCTCTTGCCGGCACGTGGGGTCACGTAGCCTTTGTTGAGGTCACTGATCCGGTGAATCCAGTCTTCGTAGGCTGGCTTCCCTCACACGACCCAACCTCAGAGTCTATCTGGCGTGATATGAAGGTCTTTAAAGATCATGTGTTCGTCGTGGTTGACGGCGCCGGTGCCAATGGCATCCAGGTCTTTGACCTCAAGAATCTTCTTACACCGCCCTCGATGCCGTACCAGTTTTCCCAAACTGCGCACTACGACGGCATCGGGTCGGCGCACAATATCGTGATCAATGAAGCTACCGGATTCGCGTACGCGGTAGGCTCCGGCTCCCGCACCAACAATTCGTGCCCGTATGGGCTGCACATGGTTGATATCAATGACCCACTGAACCCTACCTACGCCGGCTGCTTTAGAGACAGAGAAACGGGGCGTGGAAACAGTGGATATACGCATGATGCTCAATGCGTGATCTACAACGGCCCGGACAAGGATTACGAAGGAAAGGAAATCTGTATTGGGTTTAACGAGAATGCCATCAGCATATCTGATGTCACCGACAAGAGTGCGCCGATTGATATTGCCAAAGCGACCTACCCTGATGTCCGCTATACCCACCAAGGCTGGCTGACGCCGGACCACAAGTACGTCGTCCAAAATGATGAGTTGGACGAAAGCGGACTCCTCCCCCCCAACGGTCGCGGCCGGGGCACGCGTACCTTGATCTGGGACATTGTAGAACTTGACGACCCGATCCTTATCAAGGAGTATTGGGGAGTAGCAAAGTCTACGGATCACAACCTGTACGTGCTTGACCATTACGTCTTCATGGCCAACTACACTAGCGGATTGCGCGTCGTAGACATCTCCACGCCCACAACTCCCCGAGAGGTCGCTCACTTTGATACGTATCCTTCAGATGACAACATAGGATTCTATGGTGCCTGGACGGCATACCCTTTCCTGCCCAGTGGTACGGTGCTGATCAACAGCAATCCGGAGGGCCTCTTCATGGTAAGGCCAGCCGGGCTTACCTTCGTGGCCAACGAAGCCGACGCTTCGTTGCCCGAGTCGTTCGCACTCGAAGCGGCGTATCCCAATCCCTTTAACCCGTCCACATTTGTCACCGTCAGCGTACCCGTAGCACAGGACATTGATGTGCGCGCCTACGACGGCCTAGGTCGGGAAGTGGCAGTCTTGCATTCTGGCCCGCTGCCCACCGGATCACATGTGCTTCAGTTCGGAGGAAGTCACCTCACCAGTGGAACATACCTCATCCGAGCCGTGTCCGAGTCCGTAACCAGGACGCAGTCCGTCACGCTGGTTAAGTAATTCGGTCGGCTGGTAGAGAGTACCAGAAGCGATCGAGAAGAAGGCAGAAGCCTGTCCTGCCTCATTTACCAGGCACGCTCGTTTATTACGGATCTCCCATGAATACACCGTCTTCTCTATGGGGGCTGCAGGCCCGCCTGCTTTTCTGTTTCCTGCTTTGGGCTCTTACCGGCCTTTGGGCTGTGCCGTCGACCCGGGCCCAGGAGCCACCAGTGTATGAGTCCCAGGTCGTAGTCGTGCAATTTGAGCCGATTGTGGCGATCGTGGAAGGAGTCGCCAAGACGGGGCTAGAGGCCTTTGACCGCACAGCCGCCGAGTACGGCGTGCACACGATTGAGCGCGTGTTTCCGTTTCTGGATCATGTGCAGCCCACGCCCAAGACCGAGCGGAATCTCGCGGCGCTTCGTCGTACCTACTATGCCCGGTACAGCGCGGGCGATGATCCCGAGCTGGTGGCGAAGGCGCTGGCCTCGGCACCTGGAGTGATCTATGCCGAGCCCGTGATAATCAACCGCCTTTTGGAACCGAACGTTTGGGCAGAGCCCGATGATTCTTTATTCAGCGATCAGACCTACCTGCGTCACCTGCGCTTGCCGGAAGCCTGGGACATCGTCAAGGGGGAAGACATGAGTCCGCCGGTGGTTATCGCCGTAGTGGATGGCGGCGGAGATTGGCGCCATGAGGATCTTTTGGCCAACGTGTGGACCAATACGAATGAGGTTCCAGACAACGGCATAGACGACGACAACAACGGCTTTATTGATGATGTGCACGGGGTGAATTTGTGCAACGGAGATGACACCGATAACGATCCATTCGAGCCGGAGCGTAGCTGGCATGGCACGGCCGTGGCGGGCACGGCCAGTGCCGTGACCAACAACGGCACAGGGGTGGCCGGCGCGGCCTGGAATGCCCAGCTCATGCATATTTGCGGCTTAGTCTACGAAGGCATCCTGTATGCTGCCGCCAACGGCGCCGACATTATTAATGCAAGCTGGGGAGGAGGCATCTATTCAACCACCTTCATTGCTCAAACGCTGGATCTCGTTACCGACATGGGTGCGCTGGTGGTAGCGGCAGCAGGTAATGACAATATCAACAACGATCTGCACCCATTTTACCCAGGCAGCTACCCTCGCGTACTATCCGTCGGTGCTACGGCCAAGGATTCGCGGGAACGGGCGAGTTTTTCGAACTACGGCAAGATGGTGAACGTCTTTGCCCCCGGTGTCGGCATCAATGTTACCGCACCCGACGACGAGTACAGCTCTTCAGCGAACGGCACATCATTTTCGGCTCCTCTGGTCAGTGGCGTGGCGGCCTTGGTGAAGACCCGGTATCCGAACATTTCGCCAGATGCATTGCGGGAGCAAATCCGGCTTGCGAGCGAGAATATGGACGCGGAGAATCCGGATCAAGCAGGACAGCTGGGACGTGGGTACGTCAATGCCGAGGCGGCCCTGCAAGCGCCTGCTTTCCCGGCTGTACGCCTTAGGCGGTGGACGTGGAATGACACCGACGGCGACCGCTGGATTACTTCAGGAGAAGAGGTGACGATCAAGGCTATGGTCGTCAATCACCTGGTGGAGGCCCAGCAACTGAGCGTAGAACTGACGGCGGCCGAATCGTATCCGTACATTGATCTATCGAATGCTGAGCAAACGGTAGGCCACCTGGCCCGTGGCGATTCCACGGAGGTGACATTTCGATTCGTGGTGGCCTCCAATGCTCCCCCATCCCGCGTGATACGACTCTACACACGAATTCGCGACGGGGCGTTCGTTGATGAGTCGGACCAACTATCTTTTGGAATAAACGTGAGGATCGAGCTAGTGCACGCCGCACTCAGTGCGCTCTACACGTCTACTGACGGCGACAACTGGCACATAAACCACGGCTGGGATATCACCATGGTTCCCACTCCGAGCCAGTTGGCTCAGTGGTTTGGGGTCACCGTCATCCACGGTATTCTGAGTCGGCTCTATCTATGTGATAACAATTTGACGGGAATGCTACCGGTTGAATTGGGCAATGTGTCAGGGTTGCAAGAGCTGGAGCTATGTAGCAATCGTCTTTCCGGGGAGATTCCCAGCGTACTGAGTAACCTCTCCGAGTTGCAATGGCTGTCTCTGGGCCGCAACTCGCTTTCCGGGGAGATTCCCGGCGAGCTGGGCAGCCTCTCCGAGTTGCAAGGGCTGTACCTGGACAGCAATTCACTTTCCGGGGAAATCCCCAGCGAGCTGGGTAACCTTCTCGAGTTACAATGGCTGTCTCTGGGCCGCAACTCGCTTTCCGGGGAGATTCCCAGCGTACTGGGCAACCTCTCGCAATTGCAATGGCTGTATCTGGACAGCAATTCACTTACAGGGGAGATCCCCAGCGAGTTGGGCAACTTATCACAATTGCAAAGGCTGGGGCTGGACAACAATTCTCTTTCCGGGAAGATCCCCGGCGAACTGGGCAACCTCTCGCAATTGACACAGCTGTATCTTCACGATAACCTCTTTACGGGCAGGCTGCCGAGGAGTCTCATGCAACTGACGAACCTGCAGCAATTGCTCTTTCACGGCCAGGACCTTTGCGCACCAGAAGATGATGCGTTTCAAGCGTGGCTGAGTAGCATCCCGCACACAAGCGGACCCACCTGCATCGGAATCCATTTTGCAGACGGCGTGGCGGATCAGACTTTTACGATGGGAGCGGCTATCACTGCACTCGTTCTTCCCGAAGCAGCCAGCGGCACAAGTCCCTATACCTATACGTTGGAGCCAGCACTGCCGGCAGGATTAACCTTTGACCAGGCCACCCGTACACTCAGTGGGACGCCCACGGTGGTCACGCCGGCCACGCCGTATACGTACAAGGCCGCCGATGCAAACGGATCCACTGACAGCCTGACCTTTAGCATAGAGGTGTATTCTCCGACCAGTGCTGAGCATGAATCTTTGCCAGAAGCGTTCGCCTTGCACGGCAACTATCCCAATCCCTTCCGGCATTCCACGCGGCTGATGATGGATCTTCCGTGGCCCGCCCGCGTGACGGTTGAGGTGATGGATGTGGTGGGCCGCCGTGTACTGACGGTGCCTTCGGTTGATTTGGCAGCCGGATGGCACCGCAGCGTAGACCTAAGTGCCGCTGCGCTGCCTTCGGGACTGTACCTGTACCGAGTGCATGCATCATCGCAGGAAGGCCGCGCAGTACATGCGGGACGCTTCGTGCATGTCCGGTAAAGGATCCGTATCGGGGCTTTGCGGATACGGGTCCCGGCCATGCCCCCGCAGAGGCAAACGGTTCCGCTTGTCCGGAAGGCGTGCAGGGCGCCCTTGCCGGTCGTTCATTGCCGTTTTTCGGGGCCTACGCATTTCCGGTAATGTCACGTGCGGTGTTTTCATCCGGAACCTTGGTGCGGCACTGTCAATGACTCGCCGGTAACCTAACCCAAGTTTACCGTGCGCCGTGATAAGGCGCTTTCCTGTGGCGGGTGCGAATCCCGCCCAACATCTCGTTTGAAAAATAAAAGCAAGCCATACCTGCCCCTTCCCGTAAAAATGGCTTGATTTTACAGGACGCCTACCACCACCGCCGTTGTATTCGCGCGCGTTCTTGGGCGATCGGTTATTGAGTGTGCGTTTCCACGCTACATTTTGCGGATGCGCATGACCTCTGGAAGGGCTTCACATTTGCCATACTCGTTTGTGAGACTCAAAACCACATGCGGTTCTGATCTATGGTCATATGGGGCTTGAAGGCCGAGGATCTATGCTGTCGCAGAGCTTCCATTCAGTGGAGCTAAGATGTTGGTGGAGATTTCCTCGGCTACCCTTATCCGCCAGAGGTGGTCTTGCAAACTCAACCGATGCGCCGCATCGCGCAATTACGCTGCGGCCTGGCTCACTCTGAGAAAAAGGTCGGGGTTATAGGCTACGTTCCGTTTCCATATGCTCCAGAGCACCGCAAGAATCTTCCGCTGCGTATTGAGCCGCGCACGCGTTGCGTTGTGCGTGCGTTCGAGCGATGCCTCGTAGAATTGGGATACCTCATTGGGCTTCGATATCCGCGTGGCCGTCAGCCAGGCGCGATAGCTCATAGCCTTGAGCTCACCGTTGCCGGCGCGGTCCAGCCGCTTGTAGGCCAGCGGCTTACCATTACTGCTGCGATCAACGATGCCGAGCCTGCAGTAGCGCCACAGCTTCTGCTTGGTCGCAAACCGATGGGGCGTTTGGACATACGCATCAAAGACATGGGCTCCGATTGGACCTACTCCCGGCATTTTCATGAATTGCCGGATCTCGCGGTACCGCCTGCCGAGCCGTATCACCTGCTGGCGTGCCTTATCTTGCGTATCGACCAGCACATCCAGTACACCGTAGAGCTGCTCTACCATGGTGCGTACCGCAATGTCCTTGATCTGCGCCAAGTACGCCGCACGATGCGCCGCACTGTAGACGCAATCCCCCTGCACCTCCATGACGCCAGCACCTCGATACTTCGCCTTTATCTTGGTCTTCAGCGCACTTTGCTGATTCCGAAGGTCAAAGTAGTGCTGCACGGCGCTCTTAAAGGAGGCACGGTGGTCATCTTCCGGATGGTAGACGCCCCTGAGCTCCCCCAGTCGCAGCAGCTTGCACAGGTTGTAAACATCACTCTCATCACTCTTATGCGCATTGCGGCTTATGAGGGCATTCTGGCGCGGATCACATACGGTGATCTGGTCCACGTACTGACGAAGACTCCCCGACAGCCAGCCGGCTAGCGAGGACTCTTCCAGAACCAGTAGCTTCTCACGTGCCTGGATCTCCACTATGTGACTAATTAATACGGATTCCGCGGTTCGAAGTCGTTTGCTGAACAACAAGTCTCCACGCGTATCCATGCCTCCAAGAACGCAGTGACTGGCGTGAGCATCCAAACCAAGGTAAATCAGCTTTCGCATGAGGCCCTCCGGCGTATTTGTGAACGATGCGCTACGCCTACGATACGTCAAAGGCGTCCGCTTTTTCATATTACCTGTCGCTCCAGTTGGTAGCGGCCTCAGCGTACTATGGAGGTAACGACATGGAATGAAGCACTGGGGTTAACGGGCTACGTGAGTAGCTTAGCGACCATGTGGGCCGGAACGTGAGTGAACGCTGAGCAGGCCCCGAAACGGGTGATGCGAGTGTCGACCTTCCGGTGATATGGGGAAGACCGCTGCGGCTCGGGAAGCGAGCGACAAAGGCACCGAGACCGACTCGCCGGGGTATTGGCGCTGGCACGCATGGAAGATCAGGAGAGTTGCAACACGGGAAGCCCTATTGGTGGTGTGGCACGCACCAACTGGAAGCTCCTTGAGCCAGGCCAGGCTGATAGGGTGGCGGAGTGGCCCGTAGTACTGAAGACGCGGGGTAATGCCCGTCGAGGGAAGGGGCCGCAGGTGCGGAGCGGTGTTCAAAGGGTGAAAGGCCCCGGAAATAATGGCATAGCCTACTATCCGATCAGGGTCGGTGAATCCAGCGACACCACATGCGTAAGTGAAGGACCCGTAGGCCAGTCGCATTCTATGCGATGCTGGCGTACGGGGTTGTCAGGGCGTAAACAGGCCTGGCAACGCGTTATCCGCGGTATAGGGTGGCTGTAGGGAGCGTGTCGCTCCTTGCGTAGTGGAAGTCCTATGCGGCAGGAGAAGCGGCCCGAGTGCGAGTTGCATGATCCGCCTGGAGAGCCGGGTACGGGAAAACCGTACGCCCGGTTCGGTGGGCGGCGGGAGGAAACACGGTGATGGAAGCCGGACTGAGGCCCGGAGCGAAAGCGACGGAATGGCCACCGGATCCTAAGGCAGGTGCGCCTCCCGCCGACCCTACGTGCGCCGTGATAAGGCGCTTTCCTGTGGCGGGTGCGAATCCCGCCCAACATCTCGTTTGAAAAATAAAAGCAAGCCATACCTGCCCCTTCCCGTAAAAATGGCTTGATTTTACAGGACGCCTACCACCACCGCCGTTGTATTCGCGCGCGTTCTTGGGCGATCGGTTATTGAGTGTGCGTTTCCACGCTACATTTTGCGGATGCGCATGACCTCTGGAAGGGCTTCACATTTGCCATACTCGTTTGTGAGACTCAAAACCACATGCGGTTCTGATCTATGGTCATATGGGGCTTGAAGGCCGAGGATCTATGCTGTCGCAGAGCTTCCATTCAGTGGAGCTAAGATGTTGGTGGAGATTTCCTCGGCTACCCTTATCCGCCAGAGGTGGTCTTGCAAACTCAACCGATGCGCCGCATCGCGCAATTACGCTGCGGCCTGGCTCACTCTGAGAAAAAGGTCGGGGTTATAGGCTACGTTCCGTTTCCATATGCTCCAGAGCACCGCAAGAATCTTCCGCTGCGTATTGAGCCGCGCACGCGTTGCGTTGTGCGTGCGTTCGAGCGATGCCTCGTAGAATTGGGATACCTCATTGGGCTTCGATATCCGCGTGGCCGTCAGCCAGGCGCGATAGCTCATAGCCTTGAGCTCACCGTTGCCGGCGCGGTCCAGCCGCTTGTAGGCCAGCGGCTTACCATTACTGCTGCGATCAACGATGCCGAGCCTGCAGTAGCGCCACAGCTTCTGCTTGGTCGCAAACCGATGGGGCGTTTGGACATACGCATCAAAGACATGGGCTCCGATTGGACCTACTCCCGGCATTTTCATGAATTGCCGGATCTCGCGGTACCGCCTGCCGAGCCGTATCACCTGCTGGCGTGCCTTATCTTGCGTATCGACCAGCACATCCAGTACACCGTAGAGCTGCTCTACCATGGTGCGTACCGCAATGTCCTTGATCTGCGCCAAGTACGCCGCACGATGCGCCGCACTGTAGACGCAATCCCCCTGCACCTCCATGACGCCAGCACCTCGATACTTCGCCTTTATCTTGGTCTTCAGCGCACTTTGCTGATTCCGAAGGTCAAAGTAGTGCTGCACGGCGCTCTTAAAGGAGGCACGGTGGTCATCTTCCGGATGGTAGACGCCCCTGAGCTCCCCCAGTCGCAGCAGCTTGCACAGGTTGTAAACATCACTCTCATCACTCTTATGCGCATTGCGGCTTATGAGGGCATTCTGGCGCGGATCACATACGGTGATCTGGTCCACGTACTGACGAAGACTCCCCGACAGCCAGCCGGCTAGCGAGGACTCTTCCAGAACCAGTAGCTTCTCACGTGCCTGGATCTCCACTATGTGACTAATTAATACGGATTCCGCGGTTCGAAGTCGTTTGCTGAACAACAAGTCTCCACGCGTATCCATGCCTCCAAGAACGCAGTGACTGGCGTGAGCATCCAAACCAAGGTAAATCAGCTTTCGCATGAGGCCCTCCGGCGTATTTGTGAACGATGCGCTACGCCTACGATACGTCAAAGGCGTCCGCTTTTTCATATTACCTGTCGCTCCAGTTGGTAGCGGCCTCAGCGTACTATGGAGGTAACGACATGGAATGGTGCGCCAGGCTAACGGGATTGCACATTTTTAAGTTGGGTTTCGGCGGCTTCTGCCGAGATGGGCCCTCAAAGTAGATATCTTTTGGCAATGGATTGCGCTTCGGGCCGAGTATGTGGGTGCAAATGGGACGGTGCGTGCCTATGTGGGCCCAATTGCGTGCTCACACGCGGATTTTCGGGCGTAGGCAGGCTCGTGGAGTGACTTCTCGGGCATGATATCCCGCAGGTATCCTCTGATTGCACGCGTAAGCGGCGATCTTGGCAGGGTGCAACGCCTCAGAGCGTCCAGACAGCTGCGGGTTTTGCGTTATGCCAGCGTCAGCAGCGCGCTACTGCGCGCGGCATCCAGCGGCAGGTGTTGCCTTTGCAGCCCTTTGGGGCTGGCAGACCGAATCCCCACTAACCCATCGACCCCCGGAGGTGCTCAGGACCTTGGTCAGCTCCTTCATGTCCTCCCGGCGTATCGGCTTCAGATTCGACTCGTACTGCATGAATATCGCCCCGCACCAGCGCTGACGCATCCCCGATGATCTCCAGCGCTTCACGTTCCGTGATCGGTTCGCAATAATGCTGTTGAGGTTCTCGATGATGTTCGTCGTCTTCAGACTGTCTCTGACAGCCTGGTTCCGCACCCCCAACCGGTGAAGTGTCAGCGTATCCTCCAAACCCTCCTCCAGACTGCGTGCGGCTTTCGGATACGATCGCTGCAGCGCTCCATGCAGCGACACAAGCGCCGCCCGTGCCTCCGCGTATGTGGGTAGCTCCCAAGCCGCCTGAAGCCGACGCTTCATTTGCGTGGCCGCTGGCTCGCTTTTGATGTGACGCGTCACATTGGTACGCTTGTGCCATTGGCAGCGCTGGAATACGACCGCATCCCCAAACACCGCGCCGATCCCCTTGCGAAGCCCGCGGCTGCCGTCCACCTGTACCAACAGCTTGTCGGTATGGGTGAAGCCCCGATGCAACAGATCCTGCAACAGCGACTGCACCTGCGCACTGTTCTCGGTACGACTTTCCGCAAAGCCCAGCACGACCTTCTCGCCCTCGGTCGTGATGCCCATCGCTACGATCATCTGCACACCAGCCAAATACTTGCCATCAAGCAGGAGCACCGCAAAGGTGTGCTGATCGAATCGGCGCGTCTCGAATTCCTTCAGTAGCGCTGCCGTCTGCGTAACGAAGACGTTGCCAATGCTGCTGGCACTCAACCCCAGACTATCGGTGAAGACCTGGGCCGCCTGCCTGTAATTGCGCCGCGAGAGTCCACACAGCAACCCCCTGGTCACGCTTTCCCGGTCCATAAGCCCACGCTTGCGCAAGAGGCGGTACGTTTGCAGAGGACGCTCCCTTCGGGTTCGTACATTCCGTACGCGCGGAACGCGGACCGCAATGCGCTCCAAACCGACGCGGATGGAACCCGGATTCGTCCCCCAGCGCTGAAAGCCGGTCTTACGGTGCTTCCCACGTGCGCCGCAAATGAAGCGGGCTTCGGCTTCCATGACCCATGTGGCCATCTTGGTAAGAAGATCATCGAGATATCCAAGGCAGCTGGCCAGGCCGATGAAATTCCTCTGCGCAAGCCCGTGAAGGTCCTCGATGAGTGATTGATCCAGCATAGGGGTATGGGTCATCATACGGCGTTGAGGTTGATGAGAGTCTCACGAAGTTGTGGCAGATGGGCCGCATGGGCCACACGGCGCAGCTGAGCCTCGTGTTCCAACAGCGCCAGTGCCATCTGTTCGCGTTGCTGGAAAACGGCGCTGGCCGGGGTCTGCAACCTGCGACTGATGGCATTCATGAAGCGCATCACGCGCAGCCCCCGGTCGAGCTTGAGCAGCATGCCCGTGCGTTGAATCGTCAGAGATTGCTCCAGGCCCTCCCACAGAACCTTCGCTGCGGACCGATTGACGCGCGTCAAGTCCTGGTGAATACGGGTGAGTGCGCGTTCAGCTTCCCGGGCATCGAACCCATTCCATGCCTGGCGGAGGCGATTGCGATACACAGGAACAAGGTCTTCCGGAAGACCACAGGTGACTTGATCCAACAGCGTATTGAGACAGCGCTGTATGGCGACCCTGGGGCCGAACACCTGGCGCACCGCCGATTGCAGTCCCGTACTGCTGGGCAGCACACAGAGCAGCCCGTCGGCGGCCGAAAGACCACGATCGGACAGCGACTGCACAAAGGACGTAAGAGCAGAGACGTTCTCAGGGTAGCACGCTATAAGGCCAAGTATGCGGCGATAGCCCGTGATGGTCAGACCCGCTCCAAGAACGATGTTAACGCCGCGTGGGCACAGCCCGCGCAGCCAAATCGCAACGATCGGGTCGTCTTGCAGACTGCGCGAATGCAACAGCTGCCACGCTTCATTCAACTGCGCCGAGTCCGGCTTTGTGTCCTGGGCCGCAGCAGAGGCCTTGATCACTGCGGGCGGTGGCACCGGCTGCTGATGCGCTGCCGGAATGGGCCAGTCGGTGGTCAATTGTTGCAGTATGTGCGTGCAGAGCTTCATCAGAAGCCGCCGCGCGTCACCGGAGGGATTGATCTGGGCGTCTAAAGGCGCCTCAGACCTCCCCAAAACAGGCTGGGAGGGGTTCATATGATGGGAAAGGAATGGTGGAGGCTAGAGTCCACCTCCACAGCAACTCTCCAATTCCCAACTAGAATTTGTGCGATCCCCCGTGACCTCCGAGTCCAACTCTGGCACGGTTCGCCCCAATAGCGTCAGCACCATCAGGCGCCAGGCAATGACGCAGTAGATCGCGATCGCACGCTCCAGACGCAGCGCCGTGCGCAGCGCCAGACGCTCCACCTTGCAGCCGCTTTTAAGCACCCGGAAGAAGTCCTCAATGCGCCACCGCTTCACGTAGTGGTCCAGCACCTGCAGGGCCTCCTCCAGCGTGTGCACCGCCACACTGGTAAGCAGATACCATTCTATGGCCTCTTCGCCTTCCGGCGGGGCCTGCTCCTGGACATGAACCCCGTACATCGTCACCGGATCTGCCTCCTTGGCCGTGGCCGGCAGCGTCACCCGGCGGAACCGCACCTCGGCGTCCGCTATGCGATAGCTGCGCCCGGGGCGGGCGGGCTTGCCCCGCGACTTCGGGCGCGCGGTGACTTTCTTGATCTCGATCCGCACGCTGCCGGCCGCCGGGCCGGCCGCGAGGGTCTCAAACAGCTTCCTGCCGTTTGCCAGCCTGCGATCCATCCGCGCTCTGACCAGCATCTCCACACGGCCCTGACGACGCTGGGCGTCAAAGAGCGCAAAACTGTCGCCCTCCCGGTCCATAACGCAGATCACCCGAATCTTGCGGGAGATCTGATCGGCCGCCGCACAGATGTCCAGAAAGGCGTCCAGCCATCGTTGGGCCTTCGGCTTCAGGGGACCGTGCGAAGGATCCCGGTAGCTGCAGCGCAACACGCCCAGCGGCAGACCGTCGGGGGTGGTCGCCAGCGTCGCATGTACATGCATCCCACGCGTTTGCGCCGTGGTCTGATTGCGGCCGGTGACCTGCAGATCCGTGCAGGCCGGACGCGTGGCATAGCGCAGTCTGCTGCCATCCTGGATGCAGAGCACCACCTTCTGGCTGCGCATGCGCTCGATCGTGCGCGCACGATGCGGCGCCAATATGTTCTCCGGAGTGACCTTGGACGCCGGGTCGCTCTCCAGAAACCGGTAATGCGCCTTGACCGCCGCACGATCGTAGTCCGTATTCCCCGTAATGGACTGGCCCATCACCGAAGCCAGCATCGACGCACTCCGTACCAGACGCGTGGATCGCAGCCGATTGCCCAGTGGAGCGTGCCCGAACTCGGCTTCCGCCCATTGGTCACGGTCCAACGCCTCGTGGGGTGCTCTCACAGGATTGAGCTCCACCGCCGGCACGCCGAGTTCCTTGCGCCACCCGCGGTCCAGTTCGTACACATATAGCGCCTTGGGCGGCTCGGGTTCATCGTCGGCCTGCCGTTTGCCGCCGGCAGTATAACCAATGTGCAGAAAGTTTGCCGCCTTGAAGCACGTGCCCTTCCAGTTCGGATCCACATAGGTCTCCACAACCCAAGGGCGGTACCTGTAACGCTCTTCAAAATCATCGGGAAGCTGCCTGAGCGCAAGGCCCAGGACACGGCTCGCCAGGTGCGTGCAGGGTCCCCGAATCAAAAAGCGGCTCAAACACACCACATGATGCAGGTGGGTCTGGCGCTGCGCATCGCTCCAGGCCATCCATCGCTCCCGTGCGGCCAGACGCAGGGCCGAGGCCGAAAAGCCCAGCGCGCCCAGATAGCCCTGCGCGCTATGCACCAGGTAGCGCACCTGCGCGCCGAAGAACGTCGTAGTGCCCCGCGGATGCTCCTGGTCCAACAGCGTGTTCCATACGGCGCGCTGGTCGTCATCCGTGACCACGATCAGCGACAGATCCTTCACTTCACGGACGGAGTCCGGAAGAGCACTCGGCATGGGCACGCCCTCCTTCAGCAGCCTGGGGGACGCGCCGGCAGCGTGGTCGTTCATAGGCGCCGGCAGTGCAATACGGCCGCGGTCGGCCAGCTTCGAGAGCGCCTTGGCGCAACTGGCTACTTGCAACTGCCCGCGTGCGTCGACAAAGTCGAAGGCCGCACACACACGCCGGGCGATGGCGGTGCGATTCTTCAGACTCTCATCAGCCAAGATGCCGTCCAGGCACGCCTGGGACTGCGCCTCGCTCAGCGTACGAAGAATCTGATTCTGCTGGAACATGCCGCTAATCTATGCGGCATAAATTAGAATGTCGAGGGAAAAACTTGGGTAAACGGCAGCGCTAGGCTCTACATGGGCGGGCAGCGGATAGCTGGTGGTGCCGCCATAGGTCCTGGTTCGACTCAATTGGTGGTCCATGTCTTCTGTTTAGAATCAGGCACCTCCGACGCGCATCGAAAGAAGCGCCCCGAATGATTGGGCAAACGTCTCACTGTTTACACAATCCCGGGCCTGCTACACCCAAGCGTTTCGCGGCGCCGGACCGTGCTCGGGCGCAGAAGCGCGACGTACCTGTGGTAGAAACCACGGGTGGTCGCAGCAATCGATTCGAGGAGGAGCGCGGCGTTGTAGCCCACCTGGTGGGGTACTGGCTGCAGGGTTCTCGTGGCGCTGGCCCTTGCAGAGCAGGAAGCCGCTGCAGAGCAGGAAGGCGCTGGTCCTGAGGGTTCGCCCTCACCTCGCTAGAACGTGTTCAGCTGAATGCGCTTCTTGATGACGGCAAACTTCAGCACGGTGGAGCCTACCTCCGGCACGGTGATGTGTACCAGGTAGACCCCACTGGCAATAGCCAGGTTGTAGTCCGTGACCAGGTTCCACGATATCGTCGCCACCCCGGGAGACCGCTTCTCGATCGTCTTTATCAGCGTCCCGTTGAGCGTAAAGATCCTGATCGTGGCCACGTCAGGCATATTGGTGAACCGCACCTCGCTCGTGAGCTGGCTCACCTCATAGTTGGAGGCACCCTTGTAGGGGTTCGGTACGATGCCGATGTCCTTCAGGCGCTCCCGGGCCCTCTCTCCTTCAGGTTGCACCGCACCATAGCCATGAGTAGAGAGCAGGTACCGGTCCCCCGGCTGGTTCTGCTTGTTGCTGATGATACGAAGCGCCGTCCCGCTCTCTGGCAAGGGCCTCTCGTATGGCGGCGCCGTGCCCTCATCCCAGGCCACCAGCACCGTGCGGGCCAGCACCTGCGTAGTGGCCAGGTCGTCTCCCCTGAAGAACGCCCGGTAGCCCGCTGAGCCAGGACTCGTGTCGGTGGGCAGGTTCCAGTAGATCCAGTCGGTAAACGGATCGTTGTCCGCACCCGAGGCCGGATGATCTCCCCCGATGTCGTATACGCCATGCTCCGTGCCACCCCCGCACGTCTCGGTGTCGCAGAGAAAGGGAACCATCTGCAGGTCGTCGCTGCGATCCTCGGGCGTGTCGACGCCGGCCCTCCAAAGGGTGAAGGGCACCTCGATCAGCGCATCATCGCCGTACCAGCGGATGGCCAGGCAGTCATGCTCCACATCAAGGGTGCCATCGATCTGGTCTGCACACTCCTGCGTGAAGCGCTGCTCATAGTCGTAGGACCCCAGGTAGGGCAGCAGGGTGCCACCACGCAGGGCACGCGCCAGGAACGAGGAGCCCTCTTCAATCGGTCCGAAGGGCTGCGCGGCACCTCCCGCATGGTATCCCCAGACCGCGCCGCTAATCTGCTGATAGCTGCGCAGCCCCACCACCAGGCCACGCGGGTCCGGGAAGCCGGCCCAGCCCCAGCCGGCATAGTCCGGCGGGTCGAGCGGCCCGGCCGCGTTGGCGGTGACGTGAAAGTCCTTGAAGCCCGGCGGAGGCCCCAGCACATCGAAGGTGAGGCCGTCCCCGGAATACACTCCCCGGCGCAAGGGCGCAGGGAAGTCCAGCGCGGCGCCATCAAACAGCACCTCGCCTTCCCGCAAGATGCTGTACGTGACACCCGCGGCGCTCAACCGAGACAACACTGACGGACGCAAGGGATCAAGGGCGTCATCGTCTTCCGCAACAGCGCGCATTCCGAAGTCCTGCGCAAAGAATTCGACCGCGTAGTTGGCATCCACCATGGTGATCGGGTTCGTGACATGCGCGAAGACTTCGCCATCGCCCACAGCTGCTGCTTCCGCCACGAAGTCCGGCGTGCCCCGATCCCCCGCCAGCGCCAGCGCCGCGTCTGACACGTCCTTGGTGGGCCTGGTCGGGATGACCGTCAGGCGCGCAATGGGGCCGCGGTAGACCTTGGGATAAGACGGCTCATTGTAAGCGTACGCCTGCACGCCAAAGTGGTACGTCTTGTAGTTCGTCAGGCCCGTGACCGTATGAGAGGTCAGGGCGCCGCTATCGCTACCGGTAGCGGTGACTTCCTGCGGCTGACCGGGGAATCCGTCGTCGACGCGTGTAACGCCGTTAATCACGTCATAGGTCGCAATTGTGCGGCCAGCATGATCTTCGGCGTTGTCATACTGAATGACATCATACCCCTCAAACAGGTACTCGTTGTCTTCATCCAAGATGAAGGGGTCCACCGCGCTATAGGACTCCAGGTAGTTATTCGAGCGGGCGCTACTCGTCCATTCCAGGATCACGGACTGGTCTGCTGGCGTGGCAGCCAGGTTTGGAGCGGCCGGCGGCGCCGGAACGACATAGTTACCATCAACGAGACCCTGCGCCAAGTCGTCCGCCTGCTTCAGTTTGGTCACGGAGTTGAAGTTGTTTTCACCCCGCGCGAAGATGATGCCAAAAATGATCTGCTTGGAGTCACCCGGGCTGATGGTGAGCGGGCCCGTTGACATCACGAAATGGCGGTTGTTCGCGGCTTTGTCGGTGCCCGTCCCATCAATGTTACATTCCGACCAGTACTGACAATCTTCGTCGCTCTCGCCCACATCACCCGGATACATGTACGCTGTAGGGATATCAGAAAAGTTCCGGCCATTCCCACCCTCCGTGATGGGATCCCCACTCCACCAGCGACCGCGCATATAGTTGTAGAAGCCGTAGCCATAATCCGGGAATAAATCCTCGTCATAATATTTTTGATAGTACGCGAAGTGGGACAACTTCAGGTTTCTGGAGTCCGGCACGGGAACCCCGCTTACGAACGCGGTGTCACCCATGCTCGGCACTATTGGGCCTTGGAACAAGTCGTACCCAAGTGCGGGTGGAGGAGTGCCGTATCCATCACTCCCTCGGTATCCATCACGCTTTTCGTCGTTATTGTCAGAGTTCCACACAAAGCCAAGGCTACGCACGGTATCTGACCCTACCCAGTCATCCAACAAGTTACCCAGGTCCACGTTACTATAGAGCGCTACGTATGCATCGGTAAGCGTGCCACTGCCTTTGTAAAAGAAATCATACTTGTAGAAAGTGGCATCACCAGTGGGTGCTGCCGCATTGAATGCAAACGCCATCGCATGCACTTCGAGCCCAATAGGTGGCGTACTTGAACGTGCGGGGAAGTGTTCGTTACCACGATCATTCATCACCCACCAGATCGACTGGTCGCCCAGGATCGCTGGGCGCTCACCGGCCGCCAGATCGATGACGCGATTCTTACGCGCAGCCAGGGGCTCATCGAGCAACGTGATGATCTCGCCGCCGTCCTCATCAACCTGGCCATCCCCGTCGTCATCGAGCCCGTTGCCCGGCGCCGCATACGTGGGTGCTCCGAGGCCCGTCGGCCACTCTCGAAGGTCAGCCATTGCGATACCTGTGGCCTCATAGTCGTCTATATCCGGTCGGCTGACCTTGTACAACCGGTCATATATCGAGCAGTCAACCGGCGGGTTGCCGTCGTCGTCCAGCGGGCCGGCCCAAAACTGTCCAGGGTTCCAGGTTGTGGCCGCCACTCTCAGCTCCCCACCGATCAGGCCGCCCACCCAGACGCTAGAATTGTAGATCGCATTTGCGCCGCCCCCTTTGGGTACCTCATAGACTGCCGGGGATCCGCGCGAAAACAGGTTCCCGTTATTGAAAATGCGTGCTCGGACGTTGCTGATGTCCAGGTAAGCTTCACCCAGGGGCGAGGTGCAACTCCCGACCTTTTGCGCCACTGCTGATCCCGCTCCAGCCACCAGGAGCAGCACGGTCGTTAGCGCAAGTGCTGTTTGCGAGTGTCGCATGCTCCGGCCAGATGAGAATCCGCTAGGCTCTGCATGGTCGGGCAGCGGATAGCTGGTGGCACCGCCATGGGTGCTGGTTCGACTGACTTGGTGGTCCATTTCTTCTGTTCAAAATCAGGCACCTTCGGCGCGCATCGAAGGAAGCGCTCCGAATGACGGGCAAAAGTCTTACTGTTTACACAATTCCGGGCCTGCCATACCCAAGGCGTTGTGCCCACCGGACCGTGCTCGGGCGCAGAAGCGCGACGCACCTGTGGTAGAAACCATTAACATCGAAGAGTACTGGGGCCCTAGTCAGGGCCGTGCCCCCATGAGCCACAACGCGGCTGATGCCTGCGGTTGTATTTCACCGTGTCGAATTGCGATTTGGAGCACGAACTGTCGCCTGAGTAATAGTGCTGGGCACAGGAGACTCCCATTCCCAAACTCATTCTGTAGCATAGTCAGGTTGCGAGTCGAGCTCCACGATTGCGCCGGCAGATGGGGCAAGACTCGTTTTGTGTCTTACGAAGCAGGAGATCGGCATTGAGCGCCGGCTGGCAGAGATCAGTACCTTCCCGTTCGCACCTGCAGACTCCCCGTTAGCTGCATGCCCAAGGCGTTCCAGTCACTGCGGATAACTCGGTACCCTGCTCTGGCCCTAGGGGATCAGTGCTGCTCCTTAGCTGAGATTGCGTGGGGAAAGTCGCTGGTGGTACCCGACAAACACCGCGGCGCGCCGGCGAGATCTTACTCAAGAGCCCTTCAGGCATGGGGCCTGCATGCGCAGTGCCACGAATTCGGCGCGAGTCCAGGTGCTTTTCAAGGCGCGTCCTTTCTCAACGGGCGCTCCGAACCTGTCCCGGCCGACTAACGTTCCTGTGTGCTGCACAGTCGTGGCAACAACTTGTAGCATGACGCATACTAAGAGATTATGCGCAGCGTCGGCCCGAGTGACGCGGCAAAGCATAACGGCAGCATTCTAACCTCATACATCGGTCTGACATGAAGTACAGTTTCCGACTCTGGGCGTCTGTCCTGTGCGCCGGTGCCCTCCCGTGCGCTGCACAGCTTCCCATCGACGTCAACGTCGAGTATGCCACCTTCAAATACGACGCCGCCGAGTCAATCGTGGAAATCTACCTTGCATTCGGCGCTGCGTCGCTGGGTTATGCCTCGCAGGACTCAGGATTCGTGGCCCGTGTGCCAACCGAGCTCAGCCTGTGGCGGGCAACTGATGCGGCCCTGGAGGGAACGCCCGGAGGCGCAGTCTGGGAACATGCGACCACGCTCGATTTCACTGCAGCAGACACGTCTTCGATAGCGGAAGGGCAGTACTACATTCGGCAAATGCGTATTACAGTGCCGTCGGGCGAGTACGAGCTGCGCGTTGTCGCCGTGGCCCCCAGTGGCCAGGTCGTGGAAATACGCAGGGACCTTATAATACCCGACTATGCCACTTCGGACGGTTGCGCCATATCGGACATCACGCTGGCGACTAGGATCACGAGGTCCACTGATCGGTCCGATCCCTTCTTTAAGAACGGGCTCATGATTCAGCCCAATGCCAACCACCTGTTTGGAGAAGGCATGTCAACGCTGTGGTATTATGCTGAAGCATACAACACGGACTGTGCGGCTTCCGACGATGGCAACTATACGCTGTTGGCCTTTGTGTCCGAGGCCAACGCGCCTATGCCTATCAGTGAGCTGCAAAAACGAAGCCCACGTCAGGCCCGGCCTGTGGATGTTCTGGCTGGATCGTTTCTGCTGAACAGCTTGCCTACGGGCTCCTACTTCCTGGTTCTTGCCCTGCTCAATGAGGCCAATGAAGCCGAGGTAGAGCAAACCCGGAAATTCTTCGTCTACAATCCTTCAGTGATCGTAGGAGAAGCGGAAGCGCCGGTCGCGGAGACTTTCGAAATCAGCGAGTACGCGACCATGCCCGAAGAAGAGCTGGAAAGAGGCCTGGAGCATATCCGAATCGTTGCCAACGAGTCCGAAATGCAGCGTTTAGGTCGTATTCAAGACCTTGATGAGCGGCGTCGTTTCCTGATGGACTTCTGGCGGGTCCGCGACCCCGAGCCTAATTCTCGAGCCAACGAATTCCGGGAACAGTTCTACACGCTTCTGGGGTACGCGAACGAGCGATATTCGACTCGAAGCGAGGAAGGGTGGAGATCTGACCAAGGGCGCGTGCTTATCAAGTACGGCCAGCCCGAATCCATTGAGCCACGCCTATACGAAACAAATTTCAAGCCGCACGAAATCTGGAGTTACAACAATATTGCCGGCGAAGGTCAAGCATCCTTCATCTTTGCAGACCTAAACGGGTTTGGCGTCTTTGAACTTATTCACTCCACGGTGTCTGGCGAGCGCTCGATGGCCGGGTGGCAAACGGAGCTGAGAAGCACACGATTCTAGTGGACAGAACGGCAGCCTCGGTTGAAACGCTCGCAAAACACGTAGGCAGCACGGTAACGCTGCAGGGATGGCTGCATAACAAGCGCGCCTCGAAGGACCTGCTTTTTCTGGAGCTCAGGGACGGAAGTGGGGTCGTTCAGTGCGTGATGTCTAGGCGCGAGGTGGATGAACCTTCGTGGGTTGCCGCGTCTCAGGCAACGCAGGAGAGCGCACTTTGGCTCAAAGGCCTTGTTGTCGCACACATGCGCCAGATAGGGGGCGTCGAGGTGCAGGTAGCGCAGGCCGAGCTCATCAGTCTGGCCGAAGAGTTCCCGATCACGCCGAAGGCGCACGGCGTGGAGTTTTTGATGGACCGGCGGCACCTTTGGCTGCGCAGCCGTCGCCAGTGGGCCGTGCTGCGCATTCGCAACCGCCTGATAATGTCCATCCACGAGTTTTACCAGGAGCGTGGGTTTGTGCAGATGGATGCCCCAATCCTGACCGGAAATGCGGTTGAGGGTACGAGTACGCTGTTTGAAATCGACTATTTCGGCTCGCCTGCATACCTAACGCAGAGCGGGCAACTTCACGGAGAGGTCATGGCGATGGCGTTTGGAAAGATCTACACATTCGGGCCTACTTTCCGCGCGGAGAAGTCAAAGACGCGTCGTCATCTGACCGAATTCTGGATGATAGAGCCGGAGATGGCCTTCTATGATCTGGAGATGAACATGGACTTGGCGGAAGACTTCATCGTACGCATTGTCGATGATGTGCTTCGTGACTGTCAGGTAGAGCTAGCGGCGCTCGGTAGGGATGCCGCGCCGCTGGAAAGGGTCAAAGGGCCATTTCCACGGCTAACCTATACGGAGGCGGTGGGCCTGTTAAGAAGCGACAAGACGCGTGACCTTTTGCAACAACGCACCGATCTCCTGCGCAAAGAGCGGGTGGAATTGGAGAAGGAGCAGGCGCAAATCAAGAAGCAGTATGGTCAGGTAAAGCAGTGGAAGCGGCGCCGCATGGATGCGCGCAGGATTGATATCAACCAGCGCGTGGATGAAATCGAAGAAGAGCTCCGAAACTTCCCGATGTGGGCATCGTCGGCGCGACACTTTGAATGGGGCAGGGATTTCGGCGGCAGCGACGAAACGCTGCTCACGTGGCATTTTGATCGGCCGATCATCATTCACCGGTACCCTGCGCCGGTCAAGGCCTTTTACATGAAGCGCGACCCGGAGGATGATCGATTGGCGCTGGGCATGGACGTGCTCGCGCCGGAAGGGTATGGCGAGGTGATCGGGGGCGGGGAGCGTGCTACAGACCTGGCCTTCCTGCAGCGCCAGATTGACGACCATGGACTGCCACGGGACGCTTTCGAGTGGTACTTCGACCTGCGCCGCTATGGCTCCGTGCCACACGCTGGCTTTGGGCTCGGGCTCGAGCGAACGGTGTCCTGGATCTGTCACCTTGACCATATCCGCGAAACCATCCCCTTTCCACGCCTGCTTGGCCGGTTGTCCCCTTAAGCAGCCCAAAGATGGTGTGCCTGCTACCACCGGCTGCGGAACACAGCGCGACGTCGGACTCCCGCGCTCCATATCTGCAGAGGCGCCTCAGTATGGCGCTGCGAACCATGGATGTCCTAGCACCAAAACGTAATTCGTGCAATGACCCAGTACCCGCAGATCCCACTGGAGTACCGCGAGCGGCCGCTGCCGGAGATGCGTACTCGTGCTGATGACTTTTACAGGCTGATGAATGCCCGAAGGTCGGTTCGGGGCTTCAGCGACCGGCCTGTTCAAAGGACACTTATCGAAAAAGCTATTCTTACCGCCGGGACGGCGCCCAGCGGAGCGCATCGCCAGCCTTGGCAGTTTGTGGCCGTAAGCGATCCTGACCTAAAGCGGGAGATCCGGATTGCTGCGGAATCGGAAGAGCACGAAAGCTATCATGGCCGCATGTCTCCAGAATGGCTGGAGGCTCTGGCGCCTCTTGGGACAGACTGGCATAAGCCCTTTCTGGAAATCGCACCCTGGATAGTCGTCTGCTTCGCAGAAATCTACGGCTACGGCCCAGGCGCCAAAAAGCGCAAGAATTACTACGTCCAGGAAAGCTGCGGAATTGCGTGTGGGCTTTTTATCGCCGCACTGCACAATATGGGCCTTGTGACGCTTACGCACACGCCCAGCCCCATGCGCTTTTTGAACTCAATCCTGAGACGCCCGCAGAACGAGCGTCCCTTTGTGCTTTTTCCCGTTGGGTACCCGGCCGATGCCGCTACGGTACCCGACATCCGCCGCAAAGAGCTACTGGAGGTCTCAGGGTGGCATGAGCCGCCAAACCACTAGAACAGCAGCAGAGCTCCTGTCTACCAGAAGTACTGCAGTAAGTCCTATTTGACGAATAGCATGTCGCGGTAGGTCGGAAGTGCCCACAGGCGTGTAGGCACCACCGTTTCCAGCGCATCGCAGGCCTCACGAACCTTATCCATTGCCGGGATCACATGGTCTCTGCGGCAGCGAGCGTTTTCAAAGGAGTCGCCGCCATGATGGCTCATTGCTTCGGCTAGTGCCTCGATACCCTCCCGGAGCTGGTTGCAGTAGCCAATTACCTCATCTTTTGTCGCGTCCAGGCCGTAGGTGCTGATACCAGACGCAGCAATTTCATTCAGGTACTCGATCGCTGCCGGCAACACCAAGGTGCGTGCGATTGAATCCAAGGTTTCCGCCTCGATGTCGACATTCATTTCGTACTGCTCAAGCCAAACCTCCTGGCGTGCCCTGTATTCACGCTCACTTAGGACATGGTAGCGCTCGAAAAGGTCGATGTTCTTGGCATCTGTCATCCTTTCGAGTGCATCAACCGTGGTGCGCAGGTTGAGCAGGCCACGACTTTCCGCTTCTTTGTGCCAATCTTCGCTATAGTTGTCACCCTCAAAAAGGATGGGTCGCGCCTCGGCCATGACGCCGCGGACCACCTTCGTAACAGCGTCCGCTAAAACCCCTTTATCCGTGTGGTCTTTGCCGTCCAGCGCCTCTTGCAAGGCCTGCCCCATAGCATCCAGCGACTCTGCCATCGTGACGTTTAGAACCACGTTGGGGAAGGCCACCGACTGGCTAGAGCCGACTGCCCTGAATTCAAACTTGTTGCCAGTAAAGGCAAAGGGCGACGTGCGATTACGGTCTCCTGCGTGAATCGGAAGTGTGGGCAGGCCGGTGACACCCAAGAACATTTTCGAGCCGCGCTTGCTGCTGGTAGCCGGCCCTTCGGCTAGCTGACCATAGATGTCAGTGAGCTGCTCGCCCAAGAAGATGCTCATGATGGCCGGTGGCGCTTCGTTTGCCCCAAGGCGGTGGTCATTGGCCGCTGAAGCGACCGAAATCCTGAGCAAGTCCTGATGCTTGTACACTGAACGAATCACGGCTGTGCAGAAAAACATGAACTGTGCATTGGAATGCGGGGTCCGACCCGGCTCCAGCAGGTTGGTGCCCGTGTCCGTGCTTAAAGACCAGTTGTTGTGCTTTCCTGAGCCATTGATTCCGGCGAATGGCTTCTCGTGCAACAGGCACACCAAGCCTTGGTCACGAGCCGTACGCTCCAGCGTACGCATAGTCAGCTGCTGATGATCGGTCCCGCGGTTGGAGTCTTCAAAGACCGGTGCTACCTCGTACTGGCCGGGAGCAACCTCATTGTGGCGCGTCTTGGCGGGAATGCCGAGGAGGTATAGCTCCTTTTCCGCGGCAAGCATGCACGCAAGCACGCGGTCTTCGATATCCCCGAAATAGTGATCGTCCAGCTGCTGACCTCTTGGCGGATTGGCACCGACAAGGGTTCGTCCGCAGTTCACCAGGTCCGGGCGACGAAAGTAGAATTCCTCGTCAATCATGAAGTACTCCTGCTCCGTTCCAACGGTGGAATACACGCGCTCTGCTTCAACGCCGAAGAACCGCAGCACTTTGCGCGCTTGCTCGTCCAGCGCATCAATCGAGCGCAGCAGGGGTGTCTTATGGTCCAAGGCTTCGCCGGTCCATGACACGAATGCGGTCGGAATAGCGAGGTAGCAACCGTTGCGATTCCTTGACAGGAAGGCAGGAGAGGTGGGGTCCCAGGCGGTATATCCGCGGGCCACGTGCGTAGACCGCAGGCCGCCGCTGGGAAAGCTGGAGGCGTCCGGCTCGCCCTGAATGAGCTCGCTGCCGGAGAGCCTAGTTACTACCTTACCTCCTCCCATGGGGTTCAGGAAGCTGTCGTGCTTTGCGGCCGTACCTCCGGTAAGGGGCTGGAACCAATGTGCAAAGTGCGTGGCACCATGCTCCAGGGCCCATTCTTTCATGGCCTGCGCAACGATGTCCGCTACACTCGAGTCCCATGCCGCACCCTTTTCCATGGCGGCCATCATGGTATTGTAGACCTGCTTGGGCAAGCGCTTCCGCATTTCCACGGGACCGAAGGTCCGTGTTCCGAAGCTTGCCTCCAAGTCCGGCGGATCAATTGAGGCTTGGTCGCTGCTCCGCTCCTTCGTGACTGCGGCTATGTGATGATGAAAAGAGGTGATGCTCATGGGTGCAAAAGGCTTATGTGGCAGTGGAGGTCAAACTGCGGGGAAAATAACTTTTTTTCTTCGGAGTTCGGGCACCCAAGAGGGCATTTGACAGTAAACTCTCATAGTATATTTACCTGTCCAATCCGTGCATCCAGCCATCACAGCCTAAAATAATGAGGTGCCTATTTGTCCTGGCGGTTTTCCCCCTGCTTTTCGGGGCCTCCCCGCGAGAGGAACGCCCAAATATCCTTTTTGTCATGGCCGACGACTGGAGTTGGCTGCATGTTGGCGCGTACGGCAACGGCGTGGTGGCAACGCCCAACATGGATCGCATGGCCCTGGATGGGGTGGTGTTTGAACACGCATATGTGTCGTCGCCTTCATGCACGCCATCGCGCGCTTCGGTGCTGACCGGACAGTGGTTTTGGCGGCTCGGCGAGGGCGGCAACCTGTACGGGCCGCTCGCCGCACGGCATCCGGTATACACTGATCTGCTGGAAGAATCCGGGTACCACGTAGGGTACATGCGAAAAGGATGGGGACCAGGTCGGCTAGGAGACCGGCCGCGCAACTCCGCTGGAGACCGCTACGAGTCCTTTGAAGCGTTTCTTGCAGCACGGGACGCCGGGCAGCCTTTCAGCTTTTGGTTTGGTACGCATGATCCGCACCGGGAGTATGAGCCGGGCTCGGGCGCACGCAGCGGCATCCAGCTGGACAGTGTTGCGGTGCCTGCAGCATTTCCAGATGTCCCGGAGGTGCGCAGTGACATCGCGGACTACTACTTTGAGGTACAGCGCATAGACCGCGAACTGGGAGAGCTCTTGGACATAGTATCCGAAGCTGGTGAATTGGACCGGACCATGGTTGTGATCACGAGCGATAACGGCATGCCTTTTCCGCGCGCGAAAGGCAACCTCTATGACCTGGGTGTCCGCGTGCCGCTCATCGTCCGGCTACCCGGTGACTTCCCTGGCGGCCGCTACGTGTCCGACCTCGTGAGTTTGACTGATCTGGCACCCACATTTCTCGAGATAGCCGGAGTGCCCGTGCCAGATGTCATGACGGGCAAGAGTTTGCTCCCCCAGCTGACGGCTGCGTCTACCGGTCGGATCGACTCCACGCGCAGCGCTACGTACTTTGGCAGAGAGCGGCATACGCCAGCCCAAGAGAGTCCCATCGGGGGCGGCTATCCGATGCGCGCCGTGCGCACGGACGACTTCCTGTATATCCACAACTTTGCGCCGGAGCGTTGGCCAAGTGGTACGCCAAACGATGAAAGTGCTTTTCGGCATGGAGCGTGGTACAGCGACATCGACGCCAGCCCGACCAAGCACTTTATGGTTGAAGGCGCTGATGACTACGAAATGCTGTTCAACCTTTCGTTTGCCAAGCGGCCTGGTGAAGAGTTGTACGACCTCGCAGCAGACCCGCATCAGCTGGTCAACGTGTCCCTGGATCCAGCATACGCCGACGCCAAGCCGGCTCTATGGAATAAGCTGATGGGAGTGCTGCACGAATCCGGCGATCCGCGCGCGATCGGGCAGGATGGGGTGTTTGACTACCAGCCCTACACCGGTGGCATCGTGCGCAGACCGGAGTAGTAAAGCTGCTCAACGCGTCTCGGCGAGAGCCAGGTAGTTGCGTTGACCTGGCGTGGCAGTCGCTCAGCTAGCGTCGTGAAAGCGTCGCAGTACCGTGTGCACGGCTTGTTCAGATTGTGGAGTTTGCGGATCTGACGGCTTCGGTTATTTAGGCTAATATGGCGGCTTGCAGAAGCCTGGACACGAGCCAGTCCGGTAGTGAAAACCCATATGCAGTATTTCTGGTACGACTTCGAGACGTTTGGTGCAAGTGCACGTTCGGCCAGACCTGTGCAATTCGCGGGGGTGCGTACCGACGACGCGCTCAATGAGATAGAGCCCGAACAGCTCTTGTACTGCCATCCGGTACTGGACCAACTGCCCGAAGTCGGAGCCTGCTTGGTTCACGGCATTTCGCCCCAGAGGGCGGAGGCATTGGGTAAGACCGAACACGAGTTTGCCACCGAAATCCACGGCCTTCTGTCCCGGGAGAATACGTGTGCGGTTGGGTTCAACGCCATGAAGTTCGACCACGAGGTTGTGCGATTCCTATTCTACCGCAACTTGCGGGACCCGTACCGCTGGCATTGGGCCAATGGCAATGCGAGGTGGGACGTCATAGATCTGTTTCGGATGGCCTTTGCGTTCCGTAGGGGGTCCTTTGCGTGGTGCCGCGCAGAAGACGGTCGACCTTCGTTCAAGCTGGCTGATCTCGCAAGGGCGAATAACGTGCGTCAGTGGGCACCGCACCAGGCACATTCGGACGTGCAGGCCACGTTGGGCCTGGCAAGGCTAATGAGGGAAAGGCATCCCGATCTGTTTGAAGAGTACCTGCGCCTTACGGACAAGCGTGCCACAGCGGCCGAGACACAGGACACCTTTATGTACGTCTCAGGCTCGGTTCTTTGGCGGCGGCTGAATGCAACGATAATGGCGAGGCTTTGCGCCGATGACAAAGGGCGCATTTATGCTTTTGATCTGTCTTTTGACCCTCACAGCCTCATCTTCGATACTCCAGACGAGGATCTGCTCACTTCGGGAAGCGTGGGCGCGAATGCGCTTTGCAAGATCAAGCTGAATGCTGCACCTTTTGTGCGCCGCTGTGACATCAGCGGGCCAGTGGCGGCCAAGACAGTCGCCGCATTGGAGCGGGTGAACTTAAGCCCGGACGTGCTCCGGCAGCGCCACAGGCTGTTGCGAGAAAACCTCGGCTTTGGGCGCCGCGTGCAGAAAGCCTTCGAACGGCGCTGGCAAAGAGTGCATGATGAAGACGTCGATGTGGCGCTATACGACCGATTCATCGGTAATCGGGATCGGAAGACGTTGGATGACATTCTGAAGTCTGCAGCTGAGCCAGGTGGCTACTGGGAAAGAAGTCCATTCGAAGACCAGCGGCTCCCGGAACTGGTTTTTAGGTTCCGCGCGCGGAACTTCCCGGGGTCCCTATCCCGGAGAGATGCGAGGCGATGGCGCGACCACTGTAGATGGAGGATCCTTCTGGAGAAAGATCAAGAAGGACTTTCGGCATTTGAGCGCTATACGCGGGACATTGCGACGAAACGGCAGGATCCGCTGCTTGCCCAGCACAAACGGGAGCTGCTGGACGACTTGGAAGCGTACGGCAAGAGTTTGCAGGCGAAGCTTGGGGACTAGTGTTGTGTCCCATTAATAAGCGACGTATATTAATGACTTCACCATCCATGCCAGAAGTCTATGCGTCGCGGAAGAAAACTTGCGCCCCTAGTTCTCTCTAATGAGCAGCGAAACCAGCTCGTCGCCTTGTCGAAATCCACTACTATGCCCCACGGCATGGTTCAAAGAGCGAAGACCATTCTGGCCTGCGCGGCTGGGGACACCAATGCTGCGGTTGCCCTTGCGTTGGGAGTATCCGCGTCCACCGTAAGCAAATGGCGGAGCCGGTTCTTGGACCGTGGCTTGCAAGGGCTCCACGACGAGCTGCGTCCGGGACGGCCCCGAACGCACGATGACGAGAAAGTGGCCCAGGTGATTAATCGTGCGCTGCAACAGAAGCCCGCCCATGCGAATGCTTGGAGCGTTCGCCTGATGGCCGAGGCCGAAGGCGTGTCTAAGAGCACAGTGCAGCGCTGGTTTGCCCTCTTTGGGCTCAAACCCCATCGCAGCAGGACGTTCAAGCTGTCCAGCGATCCCTTCTTTATCGAAAAGGTTCGCGACATCACCGGGCTATATCCTAAACCCGCCCGATCACGCGATCGTGTTGTGCGTGGACGAAAAGAGCCAAATACAAGCACTCAACCGCTCCCAGCCCACGTTGCCATTGGGGCTGGGCTATGTAGAGGGGTACACCCATGACTACATCCGCCATGGCACGACTACACTGTTCGCAGCACTCAACATAGCCACGGGCAAGGTAATTGGGAAATGCATGGCGCGGCATCGGCATCAGGAGTTTCTCTCCTTTTTGCGACTGCTCGAGCGCGAAACTCCGAAGGATCTGGACCTGCACTTGATCTTGGACAACTACGCAACGCACAAGCATCCGAAAGTTATGGCGTGGCTGTCCAAGCGGCCTCGTTACCACCTTCACTTCACGCCTACCTCCGCATCGTGGCTGAACCAGGTTGAACGGTGGTTTGGTCTAATCAGTCGGCGCGCGATCAAACGGGGTTCGTTTACAAGCGTAAAGCAGTTAAAGCAGACCATCGAGCAGTTCATTGCAGCGTACAATGAGGAGGCGACGCCGTTTGTTTGGGTTGCTACGGCGGACTCGATCTTCAGTAAGATTCAACGTTTAACGTCGCGTATTACTGGGACATAACACTAGCGCCCCGGACTATGCCACCCTCCGCGCGGCGGGTATTGACGCCCGAGTAGACTTCAGTGCGAAGCCGCTAAGGGTTTTGCAGGCAACACCTCGGCGCGCATGCAGTTGGTTGCTCGCCGTTGGCTTTGCGATAAACCTTACTGGCACACCGTGCTTGACCGGCAGTATGGGCACGTATGTACAAGCTCCCAGGAGCTTGTTCTACAGAAACGCGGATGCTTCATAGCGGGGGGCTCCGTCCAAATTGTTCGCATCACCGTGCAACATATGTTGACCTGCTCCCGCCAAACCGCCGACTTCCTCGTAAATGGCCGGCATGTGTTCCTGTCAAGCAAAGAAGTCTTCAGGGGCAAGGCCAAGAGACTGTGAACGTGCAGGACGAGCGCCCACGGGCGGAGGCCGGACAAAGTAGCGCGGGTGTGTAGAGCCACTCCAAGCCTTTATCGGCAGCACTTCGTGCGCCGAGGCTAAGGCATGGGAATGGCGGAAGTAAAGTAGAGCCAGGCAGCCGGGATCGCACTCGTTTGCTAGAGGCAGGAAATGTAATCATGCATATTGTGAAACCCGCAAATTGACGAAGTTGGGCTGGGTTTATTAGATTCTTTAACGTGCGTCTGTGTTTGCAACGACAGAATGGGCGACAGGCTCGTGGTTGCAAACCTGATCTCATTCACGAATTGTTGCCAGATCATGCCGCGTAGCTGGAGAGCATACGCACTAGCGCTTCTCGCTGCGCCTGCCATGGCACACGCGCAGGCAGACATAACCTCCTCAGAGCCCACCTGGCAGCCCCAGGTCGTAGTCGTGCAGTTTGAAGCAGGCACACATATTGCGGCAGGGGCTGCCAAGACCGGGCTGCAAGTCTTTGATAGCAGAGCGGCCCTCTATCAGGTGCACCAAATCACACGCGCGTTCCCGTTTCTGGACTACGTACAGCCGACGCGCAAGACTGCCCGGAACCTGGAGGCCCTTCGCCGAACCTACTATGTGCGTTACTCCGCCGACGTCGAACCCCTACGTGTAGCTAAGATGCTGGGAGCAACTAAAGGGGTGGTCTATGCCGAGCCGGTCGCTGCCAACCGACTCATTGACTCAGAGGTGAGGAATATCAACGATCCGAACGACGCGTTATTCAGCGATCAGACGCATCTGAATAGCATGCGCCTGCCGGAAGCGTGGGACAATGTTAAGGGGATGGATGGCAATCCACCGGTCGTGATAGCGATCGTAGATGGGGGTGCAGACTGGCAACATGAGGACCTTGTAGCGAACGTTTGGACCAACCCGAATGAGATCGCCGATAACGGCATTGATGACGATAACAACGGCTTCATAGATGATGTTCACGGCATCAATCTTGCCAATGGCGATGACCAAGACAACGACCCGACCGGGCTGCCAGCCACGCCAAATAATACCGACCATGGCACAGCCGTTGCCGGCGCGGCGAGCGCCGTGACGGACAATGGGACCGGCATCGCCGGCGCTGCCTGGAATGCCCAGCTTATGCACATCAACGCGGGGTGCCAGACTTCTGACCGCTTTATTTGCTACGGCTATGAAGGCTTGCTGTATGCTGCCGCAAACGGGGCAGACGTCATAAATGCGAGCTGGGGAGGTAGCGGAACATCCCAGCACAGTTTTCAGGTCGTGGATTTGGCCACTGACATGGGGGCACTGGTGGTGACCTCAGCCGGAAACGGAAGTTCGAATATCGATTATAGCCCCGCCTATCCTGCCTTTCATCCGCGCGTGCTCTCTGTCGGAGCAACCCAGAAGGACACGGGCATCAAGTCGGCTACCTCAAACTATGGGCGGACGGTGAACGTTTTTGCGCCTGGCGTATCGATCAATGTCACGGTACCCGACGACAAATACGAAACTTGGAGTGGCACGTCATTGGCCTCTCCGCTGGTGGCCGGCGTGGCTGCGCTGGTGAAGACCAAGTTTCCGGGTATCGGTGCGGACGCGCTTCGGGAGCAAGTGCGGATGGCCAGCGAGAACATGGATGCGGAGAATCCGTCCTATGTAGGCCAACTGGGGCGAGGGTTTGTGAATGCCTCAGCTTCGGTGCAGACGCCGAGTCTTCCGAGCGTGCGGGTCAAGGACTGGTCCTGGGAAGACAGTGATGGCGATGGGTCGATTGCTTCAGGAGACCAGGTGACGATCACGGTGAAGTTTGTCAACTATCTCTCCTCCGCGCAGCAGTTGACGGTTGGCCTGATAGCCGAAGAAACCTATCCGTTCATCGATATGACGGAGTCTGAAGTACAGGTCGGCTCGCTGAGCAGCGGTGGCTCTACCGAGGTTTCGTTTGCATTCACGGTCGCCTCTGACGCCCCTCTGTATAGAAGCCTGCGATTTTTCACTCGTATCAGCGACGGAGCACTGGAGGATACCCCGGACTTGCTGACTATGGACATAAACAATTCGCTCGATTCCGTTCACGCTTCGCTGAGCGCCGTGTACGAGGCTACCGACGGTGACAACTGGCATGACAATACGAATTGGGATGTCTCGAGCGTGCCTACGTTAGAAGAGTTGGAGCAGTGGTATGGAGTTAGCTTGCAAGGCGGCATTTTCGAAGGCTTAATCCTGGCGTCCAACAATCTGAGCGGATCCTTGCCGGGTGAGATAGGCGATCTCTCTTCGCTTGAGCGGCTTCTCTTGCCATTCAATTCGCTTACGGGAGGCATCCCTTCCGAATTGGGCAATGCCTCGCAGCTGTGGTCGCTTTGGCTTGACGACAACTCATTATCTGGAGAGATTCCTGCAGAGTTGGGTAGTCTCTCGGAGCTGAAGCTGTTGTGGCTTGACGAAAACTCACTATCTGGCGAGATTCCTGCAGAGTTGGGTGTCCTGTCGCAGCTGGAGTCGTTGACGCTGGCGAAAAACTCGCTTTCTGGCAGCATTCCTGCTGAACTGGGTAACCTCTCGCAACTGGAGTTGCTGTGGCTTCATGAAAATTCACTCACTGGCGAGATTCCAGCCGAACTAGGCGACCTATCGCATTTGGAGTTGCTGTGGCTTCATGAAAATTCGCTTACTGGCGAGATTCCAGCCGAACTAGGCACTCTCACTCAGTTGCAGTCATTGCGACTCTCCAGGAATTCACTATCTGGCGAAATTCCCACAGAGTTGGGTGGTCTCTCGCGCCTAGAGTTGTTGGGGCTTGGCGCTAACCTATTATCTGGCGAAATTCCAGCCGAGTTGGGCGACCTACAGCAGCTGAAAGGGCTGGGGCTCGCTGCTAATTCGTTATCCGGCGAGATTCCCAAAGAGTTAGGTAACCTCTCGCAACTGGAGGCTTTGGTCCTCTCCAATAATTTGCTAACTGGCGAGATTCCCGGCGAGCTAGGCAACCTCTCGCAACTAACATATCTGAGTCTGAGAAACAACGCTTTTACGGGGAAGTTGCCGCGGAGCTTTATGCAGCTGACCAATTTGAATGAGTTTTATTTTGAAGGCCAATCTCTCTGCGCACCAGAAGACGCTGCATTCCAGGTATGGTTAAGCAGTGTCCCGAATTGGAATGGTGCAGTTTGTGGCGGCGTTCATTTTTCCGCGACCGTTGATGACCAGACGTACGAGAGGAGCGTGCCTATTGCAGATCTCGTCCTTCCTGAAGCAACCGGCGGCACGAGTCCGTACTCCTATTCGCTCGCGCCGGCTCCACCTGCCGGCCTATCGTTTGATCCGGGCACGCGTACGCTGAGCGGCACGCCGACTGACGCCACCACGCAAACACTGTACACATACAAGGTGACGGATGCATCTGCGGCGTCAGATTCGCTGCTGTTTACGATAGAAGTGACTGGCGGCGTCCATTTTTCCATTACCGTCGATGACCAGACGTACGAGAGAGGCATACCTATTGCAGACCTCGTCCTACCCGAAGCAACCGGCGGCACGAGTCCGTACTCCTATTCACTCGCGCCGGCTCCACCTGCCGGCCTATCGTTTGATCCGGGCACGCGTACGCTGAGCGGCACGCCGACTGACGCCACCGTGCAAACAACCTACACATACAAGGTGACGGATGCATCTGCGGCATCTGCTTCGCTGCAGTTTACGATAGAAGTGACTGGCGGCGTCCATTTTTCCATTGCCATCGATGACCAGACGTACGAGAGAGACGTGCCTATTGCAGATCTCGTCCTACCTGAAGCAACCGGCGGCACGAGTCCGTACTCCTATACGCTTGCGCCGGCTCCACCTGCCGGCCTATCGTTTGATCCGGGCACGCGTACGCTGAGCGGCACGCCGACTGACGCCACCGTGCAAACAACCTACACATACAAGGTGACGGATGCATCTGCGGCATCTGCTTCGCTGCAGTTTACGATAGAAGTGACTGGCGGCGTCCATTTTTCCATTGCCATCGATGACCAGACGTACGAGAGAGACGTGCCTATTGCAGATCTCGTCCTACCTGAAGCAACCGGCGGCACGAGTCCGTACTCCTATACGCTTGCGCCGGCTCCACCTGCCGGCCTATCGTTTGATCCGGGCACTCGCACCCTAAGCGGCATGCCGACTGACGCCACCGTGCAAACAACCTACACATACAAGGTGACGGATGCATCTGCGGCATCTGCTTCGCTGCAGTTCACGATAGAAGTGATTGGCGGCGTTCATTTTTCCATGACCGTTGATGACCAGACGTATGAGAGGGGCGTGCCTATTGCAGATCTCGTCCTTCCTGAAGCAGCCGGCGGCACGAGTCCGTATTCCTATACGCTTGCGCCTGTCCCGCCTGCCGGCCTATCGTTTGATCCGGGCACTCGCACCCTAAGCGGCACGCCGACTGAAGTTACCGCGCAGTCAGCGTATACCTACAAGGTGACGGATGCAGCTTCGGTGTCGGATTCGCTGCAGTTCACGATAGAAGTGATTGCCGGCGTCCGTTTTTCCCTCACCGTTGATGACCAGACGTATCAGAGGGGCGTGCCTATTGCGGATCTGGTCCTTCCTGAAGCAACCGGCGGAACAAGTCCGTATTCCTATACGCTTGCGCCTGTCCCGCCTGCCGGCCTATCGTTTGATCCGGGCACGCGTACGTTGAGCGGTACGCCGAGTGTTGTTACCGCGCAGTCGACGTATACCTACAAGGTGACGGATGGATCGTCGGTGTCGGATTCGCTGCAGTTCACGATAGAAGTGATTGCCGGCGTCCGTTTTTCCCTCACCGTTGATGACCAGACGTATCAGAGGGGCGTGCCTATTGCGGATCTGGTCCTTCCTGAAGCAACCGGCGGAACAAGTCCGTATTCCTATACGCTTGCGCCTGTCCCGCCTGCCGGCCTATCGTTTGATCCGGGCACGCGTACGCTGAGCGGTACGCCGAGTGTTGTTACCGCGCAGTCGACGTATACCTACAAGGTGACGGATGGATCGTCGGTGTCGGATTCGCTGCAGTTTACGATAGAAGTGGTTGCTGGCGTTCATTTTTCCATGACCGTCGATGACCAGACGTACGAGAGAGACGCGCCTATTGCGGATCTCATCCTCCCAGAAGCAACCGGCGGCACGAGCCCGTATTCCTATACGCTTGCGCCGGCCCCGCCTGCCGGCCTATCGTTTGATCCGGGCACGCGTACGCTGAGCGGTACGCCGAGTGTTGTTACTGCGCAGTCAACGTATACCTACAAGGTGACGGATGCTTCGTCGGAGTCGGATTCGCTGCAGTTTGCGATAGAAGTGATTTCGCCGACATCTCGCGAAGGGTTGAACGAGATGCCCAGCGAGCTGGCGTTGCACGGCAACTATCCGAATCCGTTTTCGGGCTCCACGGTTCTGCTGTTTGACCTTGAGGAGCCAGCGGAGGTGGCGGTGACGGTTATGGATATGCTGGGCCGGGTTGTGTTGGAGCTGCCAGCCGTGCACTTGGCTGGCGGGAAAGGTCACAGATTGGCTTTAAGTGGAGCAGCTGCCCTGCCAGCCGGTGCTTATGCGTATCGCCTAGTGGCGCGCACGGTGCGCGGAGAGGTAGTGTCGTCGGGGACCCTGCTGCGGGTCAAGTAGGGATGGGGGCGTGTCCGCCCCTCGCTGCCACCAGCTATCGATATCACCGGCTGGGGCTCATTTATGGCTGCAGCTACCCCCGGGTCTGTACCCAGGTGTGGAGCTGAGCAGCGCACGATGCAGCCGAACTAGTTCCGCCCGCTACAGCGCACGAGTAGTGCTCGGACTGCGGTGACGAAGCTGCTTCTTGCGCAGGCGGGCTGGCCAGCGCATAGCACCGTCGCAGCTCAGAGTGCAGAGCCAGGGTAAAAGGAAAGTTAGGCTGGTGGCATGGGCCGCCGACATGTTCCAACTCTGTAGACAGCCACTGGCCCACCGGTTGCTAAACTAGCCCGGATCCCACCACCGCCCAGCGCCGTGACGCGTGCCACCAACAAGGCCCTTGGAGCATTGCCGCAAGTCATCAATGACCGCAAGGCCTCAGGGCGCCGTGACCACTTGTTGCTCCAGTGCTTCATCCCGCGCGCCATTCGCAGACTATGGCCCGTGTTGGCAAACAAACAGGTCCACTAGGCGTATACATTGACTGTGGCGAATTGGGCACGTAAACTGCACGACGGCGTTGAAGCGCGACTCTCGATGCCTTCACTAGCTGCGGTGATCTGCAACTGGCGACTTAACTATGAAAGGTAACCTGACCAAGGTCTCGACCGTTGTCTTCTTCCTGATCCTTTCGGGTTGGTACCTCTACCCGACCATGGAGAGGCTCTACTATAACGACAAGCTCGAGAACCTCTCCGAAGCGGAGCGCACCCAATACGAAGACGAAAACTTCGCAAAGCTGCAGCGCAACAAGGAGAAAGCCCTCAACCTCGGCCTCGACCTCCAGGGAGGGATGCACGTCACGCTTGAGGTCGACTTGTCCGCCCTGGTGTTTAAACTAGCCGGCGAGCGGCGGGACGAAATTTTTGACGAAGTGCTGGCCACCGCCAACAGGCGAGCAACCGAGGATGGCTCGCCGCTGGTCGATGCCTTCGTTGAAGAGTTTCAGGCTAGGGACCCCGATGCCAGCCTGTCGCGGTATTTTCGAAGCGACGAAATTACGCGCCGTTCCGACAATGCCGAGGTAACCAGCTACCTGCGTGCACAGGGCACCGATGCGAGGACGCGTGCGATAGAGATTATTCGTAGCCGCGTAGACCGGTACGGAGTCACGGAGCCGTCAATACAAACCCAGGGGGGAGGGCGCATCGTGGTGGAGTTGCCCGGCGTGGATGATCCCGAACGCGTGCGGAAGCTGCTCAAGGGCACCGCCCGTCTGGAATTCCGCCTTATGGCCGATCCCGGAGAGCTGAACAACTCGCTCCAGCGCATTATCCAACACTTTGAAGAAGATGTCGCCGGTACGGATTCGGCGGCCACGGATTCGACACAGGCCGCCGACAGCCCAGAAGAGCTACCGCAGGTAGAAGATCCCGAGGTGGCTGATGCGGGAGAGGGGGATACCACGGAAGCGGACGGTGAGTCGGATGACGCCTTTGATGTGAGTGAGCTTCTGGCGCAGAACGAAGATGATTTTGGTGCCATGGCCGGCAACGCGCTCTTGGATGTCCTGCGTCCGGCAGGGCAGGGGAGTGTCGTATTCGGAGATGTCGCTGCGCAGGATACTGCGGCCTTCAATGCACTAGTGAAGGATCTCGACGTGCAAGCCATGCTACCGCGCAGCATTGAGCTCCTTTATCATTCTCGACCCGTGGATCCTGATGCCAGTCAGGAATCCTACACAGTTCTGGGAGTTAACGTGAATGAGGAGCTCTCGGGCGAAGCGATTACCGATGCGCGGGTGGATTTTGACCAGACCACCAACCAGGCGCTGGTGTCAATGACTATGAACTCCGAGGGTGCGCGAATTTGGTCTCGCATCACCGGAGCCAACGTTGGCAAGAACATCGCTATCGTGCTGGACGGGGTTGTGTATTCGTACCCGAACGTGATTGGCAAAATCACTGGCGGCAGTTCCCAGATCACGGGGCTGGGCTCGCGCACGGAAGCCGAGGACATCGTCACGGTGCTCAAGAGTGGCGCGCTGCCGGCACCTGTGAACATCGTCGAAGAGCGTACCGTAGGTCCAAGCCTGGGCATGGTGTCACGCCAGGCCGGATTTACATCCATCATGGTGGGCCTGCTCATCGTGGCGATATTCATGATCTTCTACTATCGCGGAGCAGGAAGCATCGCAGATCTGGCGCTACTCATAAACATCATCTTTATCCTGGGCATCCTGGCGGGCTTCCAAGCCACACTGACCCTTCCGGGGATCGCGGGCATCGTGCTGACCATCGGTATGGCCGTAGATGCCAACGTGCTCATCTTCGAACGGGTGCGTGAAGAGCAAGCAAGCGGCAAGACGCTCAAGGCCTCCATTGACGGAGGCTACAGCAAGGCACTCAGCGCTATCATCGACGCGAACATCACTACGTTTTTTGTCGGCGTCATCCTGTATTCATTCGGCGTCGGACCCATCAAGGGGTTCGCAGTCACGCTCATGGCTGGCATCCTCGCGTCACTCTTCAGCGCGATCGTATTTACACGCATCATCTTTGACTACATGGTCATTGACCGCCACAGATCGGTCAGCTTCGGCTGATCCACGGGCGGGCAGACTTATCCTGCTTTTCCATGCGCATATTTGAAAAGGCCAACTTTAACATCGTAGGGAGCCGACGCACGGCCTATGTGGCCTCGGGTGCGTTGCTCCTAGTGAGCCTGGGTTCATTCCTTTCGCGAGGACTTGAGCTGGGCATCGACTTCAAGGGAGGCCGGGAATTCGTGGTGGAGACTTTCACTGTAATAAGCCCGACTGATGTGCGCCAGGAGCTTTCAAGCGTGTTGGGCCAGGCACCCGAAGTCAAGACGTATAGCGACATCTCGGCAGGCAGTGCCGACGCGCTACTCATCCGAACCGCCGGCGAAGGCGAAACCACCGAAATCCAAAACCAGATCGTCGAAGGCATCGCAGCTTCCTTCCCGGGCTCCAATCCGAGGGTGGTCAAGACCGATGTAGTGGGGCCGCGCTTTGCCGACGACCTCAAGAGAGGCTCTATCTACGCGGTGTTTGGGTCGCTGTTTGTCATCTTTGTATACGTCATGATTCGCTTTGAATGGCGATTCGGCCTCGGTGCGGTGGCCGCCCTGTTCCATGACGTAGCGATCACGCTGGGCCTCTTTTCGCTTCTGCGCGGCTTTCTGCCGTTTTCGCTCCAGATCGATCAAGCCATCATCGCGGCGTTCCTTACTATCGTGGGGTACTCGCTGAACGACACGGTGGTAATCTTTGACCGAATCCGTGAGTTCACTAACCTTTATAAGACGGAACCGTACAATCAGGTTGTGAACCGGTCCGTCAACACCACTTTGAGCCGCACCATCATTACGTCTAGCACGACTTTGCTCGTAGTGTTGACGCTGTTTATCTTTGGCGGTGAAGTGTTGCGCGGATTTGCCTTCGCGCTCATCGTCGGGGTATTCATCGGAACCTATTCATCGGTCTTTGTGGCCACGCCTGTGGTAGTAGAGCTCCACAACCGGAGGCTCGCACGTTTGGCTGCCGCCGCCTCGCAGCGACGCAGGCGCTAGGGCGGACGCCTTGACCTTCATCCAGCTAAGAACATGCAATTTTCAGTCGACGAACGCTATAACGCCGTTGTCATCAGATTCAAGGGCAACGTCATGGGCGGGCCTGATGGCGCGAAACTCCACGACAAGCTGCACAACCTAAGAGAGCAGTCTAAGCTCAACGTGGTGGTCGACTTGGGGCGCGTGAAGTTCATGAATTCCAGTGGGCTTGGCATGCTAATAAGCGGCATGACGACCATGCGTAATGCTGGGGGCGACTTGCGGCTGGCCAATGCCGCCGACCGCATTCAGTCGCTCCTCGTTGTGACGAGGCTCATCACCGTTTTCAAGCACTACGAGTCGGTAGAAGCGGCGGCGGCCAGCTTTTCGGACGACGCTTAGCCCTGTCGGCGGCCATAGCTTACCCTTAGCTACCGTCGCGTTACCTGTGCGCGGCATTTCCCATACAAAGCATCACAGCAGATGCCTGTAACGGTCGTCCTCGGTTGCCAGTGGGGTGACGAGGGCAAGGGCAAGATCGTGGACCTTCTGGGTCGCGAAGTGGATATCGTGGCGCGCTATCAAGGAGGCGCCAATGCAGGGCATACCATCGCGTGGGGCGACGAGTGCTTCGTCCTGCACCTGATCCCGAGTGGCATATTCACGAGGGGTGTCACGTGCGTCATTGGCAACGGCGTCGCCATCGACCCCGTTGCGCTAAGCCGAGAAATTGCCGCACTACATGAGCAGGGCTACCAGGTCGAGGGGCGCCTGCATGTTTCATCAGGTGCCCACCTTATTCTGCCATACCACAAGGCGCTCGATGAAGCCCGTGAGCGCGCACGTGCTGGCAGTGCGATCGGTACCACGCGGCGCGGCATTGGCCCTGCCTACGTAGACAAGGTCGCGCGCACCGGAATCCGGGTGGCGGACCTGCTGGATCCGGATGAATGGCAGACGAAGGTGCGAGCTGCGGTAAAGGAAAAGAATGCGGTCCTGCGGCATGTCTACGACCAAAGCGCACTTGACGCGGATACAATCATTGCGCAGCTCGAGGAGGTGGCGGCGCACATCTTACCGTTTGCGACGGACACCGCGGCGCTGCTAGCGCGGGCGCTGGCGACCGGGAAGCATGTGTTGGCCGAGGGGGCCCAAGGTGCACTGCTTGATGTCGACTTTGGAACGTATCCCTACGTCACTTCCAGCCACCCAACGGCAGGTGGCGCCTGCACGGGTTTGGGGATCCCACCCATGGCGATCACCAAGGTCATCGGCGTCACCAAAGCCTATAGTACCCGAGTCGGCAACGGTCCCTTTCCGACAGAGCTGGATGATGCAGCGGGTAAAAGCTTGCGCAGAAACGGAAACGAGTACGGTGCCACCACGGGGCGGCCCAGACGATGCGGGTGGCTCGATTTGGTGGCGCTTCGCTACGCCGTGGAGATCAACGGAGTGACCGAGTTGTCTTTGACCAAGCTAGATGTGCTTTCAGGTTTGGACCTCATCCGGGTTTGTACCGGATACCGCATCGGTCATGAGCGTGTGAATCACTTTCCAAAGAATGCACGGGTCCTGCGTGAGGCTGCGCCAATTTATGACACGTTGCCGGGCTGGAGCGAAGGCATCAGAGGTGCGCGAACGTATTCAGCGCTACCGGAACCCGCGCGTAACCTGGTGCAGTATATCGCACGCGGGACCGGTGTACGCATCGCCATGGTTTCTACCGGCCCCAGACGGTCCGAGACGATACGCGTCGACATAACTCCCTGACCAGGGCGCTTCCCATGAAAACCTACCCGACCACGGTCAATCTGAAACTCGGATTGATCGTTTTTGCCGTGATCATTGCGCTTGCCTCCCTGCTATATGCTAACGGCTTGGTGGACCGGCTGCGCGAACGCGAGCGTGCCGGCATGGAAATATGGGCGGGGGCCAGGAAGGAAGTCGCGCGTAGCGCAGTAAGTAATCCGTACCAGAAGGAGTTTCATGCACTGGCGACCGCCTTGGGTGCCCGCTCCGGCCCAGACATAGACCGCATGCGTGAGGCGCTCGCCTGGGCTTCGCGTATGCCTACGGGCGCGCACACAAACTTCTTCTTTGCGCTCATCAGCGAATATTACCTGGACGTACCGGCGATCATCACGGACAGCCTGGATACACCTGTCACATGGCGCAACGTGGGCATTCCGGTGGAAGGGCCGCTGACCCGAGATGATTCTCTCAAAGTGCGTGCGCGCGTGCAACAGATGGCAGAAGTGTACACACCTATCTTCATAGAGGTAGCGCCTGGTGACGGATATGACGGTCTGCAACAAAGGGTATACTATGACGAGTCCGGGCTTATCAGGGAGTTGCGCATCTTTCCGTACGTGCAGCTTCTATTTGTGGGGCTGCTAGTCTTGGTGGGCTATATGGGGTTTTCGTATGTCCGGCGCAGCGAGCAGAGCAACCTCTGGGTAGGCATGGCACGCGAAGCGGCACACCAACTTGGAACGCCGCTGTCCAGCCTTATGGGGTGGAACGAACTGATGCGCCAAAGCGGAGGCGCGGATCCGGTAGCGCTGGATGAAGTGTCGCACGACCTGCAGCGACTGAGTCGGGTCGCCAACAGGTTCAACGACATCGGATCGGCGCCGCGGCTCACATCTCAGCCGCTGGCGTCCTCTATTGTCAGCACGGCCGACTACATCCGGCGACGCATGCCGCAGCATGGTGTCACGTTGGAGACTGATGTGCCTGTGGAACTCACGGCGCCCCTGAACACGCAGCTTTTCGAATGGGTCATAGAGAATCTCCTCAAGAATGCGCTTGATGCCATGCAAGACGATATGTGCCGCATCACGGTCACGGCCAGAAAGGAGGGGAGGCGTATTTATGTGGACTGCACTGACAATGGCAAGGGCATTGACCGGCGCCTCAGAAAGGATGTGTTCCGACCCGGGTACAGCACAAAGAAACGCGGATGGGGACTCGGCCTGAGTCTGGCCAAGCGCATCATTAAAGACTATCACGGCGGATCACTTACGCTGCTGCATTCCGCGCCAGGGCAGGGGACGACCTTCAGAATAGAGCTGCCCGCTTCCTAGTGTTCGCCTGCGAACACTATGTGAATCGGCGTGCCGCGATGGATGTGGAAGAGTTCGGCGGCGTCACCCCGATTCACGGCGACCTCCAAGCTATTGTCACTGCCGAACAGTAAGATGGGTTCTCCGACTTCCCCCTCACTGTATGTTCTGGTCAATCCTTTGATGATGGCATTGCCTACGTAGCACTTTAGGCTCCGATTGCCACATCGTTGCGCAAACAGGCTTTGCGATATGTTGGTAATGCAATTGCCAAAACCATCGATATGTATGACCAAGCCGTGGATGCCCTGGTCATCGTCTTTAGGCAAATCCCAACGGAGCGGGCGCAGGGTATGACCACGTGATCCCAGACTGTTAAGCGTACGGCCAGAAGCAAGGAGCGCCGCAACAGGCGCAAAGATGTCCCGGCCATGGAAAGTCGTGCTTGGCCTACCCAGTCGATACGTGTCCGATCGGTCGAGCACGACTATGTCGACGGGCATATCGTCACCCACCAACAGAGAAAACAGCCCGTTGTCAGGGCCGACCAGATAGTGGCCCTTATGTCGCAGTGCCACTGGTCGACGGTGCGAACCCACGCCAGGATCGACTACGACGAGGTGAATGGTGTTGGCCGGGTAGTAGGGTGCTGCCTGGCGTAGGACGTAGGCTGCCTCCATAACGTCAAACGCCCTGATGCCATGCGTGATATCTATGAGACGGGCATCAGGCACGATGGAAAGGATCGTGCCCTTCATCGCAGCAAGGTAGCCGTCGCTGCTGCCAAAGTCCGTAGTAAGCGTGATGAGCGGGCGCACAGTGGTGATGATGCCTGCCGAATGATAAATACTGCTTGTGTCTACGGGTCAAAACGACACGTTGAGCCCCGCCTGTACCGTACGCCCCGGCGCGGGCTCAAAATAGCGACCACCAAAAGCGTTAACGACGATTGAAGTCGCATACTCGGTGTTCAGCATATTCGTCAGTCTGACGAAGGGCTGTGCGGACGTGCCCCGCACGGTAATGCCTTGGTGTGCCACATAAAGGTCCAGGCCAAGATGCCCCTTACTTTGAAGCGTGTTGCCGAAGTTTACCCAGGCCTTGGAGGCGAAATCTGCCGCGACCTCCGCCATGAAGCCGTGGTGCGCGAGGTGTACGCCGATGTAGCCTTGGCGACCGGGGACCCCTGGAATGTGCAGTTTAGCGGGCAGAACACTAAGGAATACATAACGCCCGGCCGAAAACGTTGCATGCAGGCGCACTGGGCTGCCCACTGGCCACTCCAGTGCGAATTCGAGCCCTCGGTGATCGTTTTTGCCCCAATTCTCATACCACGTCCTCCCGTTCCTGCCTTGGTAGGGCAATAGCCGGTCGAAGATTCGCATCCAGAAAAATGCTATGTCGGCCCGCAAGTCCAAGCGGGGAAAGTGCCCACGTATGCCAGCTTCCAGGCCCCTCGTTCGCTGCGGCCCGATGTCAGGATTGAATCCACCGGGCATAACAAAATTGAGTTCTCCGGGAGTATCAGGGTTGAAGTCTCCAGGAATTTCCGGGCGATTGACCAATTCTGTAGTAGTTGGAGTTTCAAACGCCGTACTCACATTGCCATAGGCAAGCAGATGGCCGGCGGAATATGCCACGCCTGCAGCCGGACTGACGGCAGCCATGCTGCGGCTACCTGACTGATCGCCATTGGAGAGAAGACGGTCCGTCATGGCGAAGTGGATAGCATCCATTCGTGCGCCCGCCGTTACGCGCAGGTGTTGCCCCACGGCGAGGTTCATAATTGCGGAAGCCGACAGGCTTCGGACACGCTCATTCTGGTCCAATTCCACTCCGGTGTCTGTAGTATTACGCCGGTCGTCGTGCTGAATGCGTACATCCCATCCCAATGTCCATGCCAGTGGCCGGCGGCTGTTATGCAGCTGCGCGTATGTGCCTGCCGCCACGCGGTCAAGGTCAATGGAAGCAAACGTCAACGGATTAGATAGCCCTCGGCTGATTCCATAGGCGGCTACCGTCAGTTGGCCTAGTGGCGTGGCGCTGCTCAACGCGCCGCCAGCCTGATAGTGCTTGCTTTCTTTGCCTGCGCCCACGGCAACGTATCGGCTGTCCGCCATCCGCGGGTTGGTAGCAACCTGCTCCTCGGTGAGCGATCCGGGCGCATTAACATCCTGGAAGGCTGCGGCACCCATAACGGTCAGCACGGTGGACGCGCCAAGATCGAACTGCCCTCGCGACCCAATGCGCAGGAAACCTCCGTTGCTATGTTCTCGCCACCCGCTCCTGTGGACGCTGGACACGAAGGCATGCAGCCTTCCCGTCTGCAGGGGTACGCGAAAGTTGCCCATGAAATGGCGGAGTCCGTATCCACCGAGCATTCCGCGCAGGCGAACGGCTGTCGTGTCCTGAACCGATGTCAAGAACAGCACGCCACCGCTGCTGTTGCCCCAGTACAGGGATGAGGGGCCGCGCAGCACCTCTGCTCGTGCTACGGCTGCGGGCTCGACGATGTCAAGCATGGACTGGCCGTCTGCTATCGTGAGCGGAATGCCATCAAGAAACACCTGTGCACCACGAACGCCGAATGCTGACCGAAAGCCCATCCCGCGTATCAGCAGGCGCTCTCCAAGCGCATAATGGCCACGGTCGTTAATCTGAACGCCGGGAATGCCACGCAGCGCGCGTTGAAGCGAGAGACTGGGATCCAGCCAGACACTTTCCCGGCTTAGAACGTAGACGGAGCGGGTTGCAGAGGCCTCGCTTTCGGCGGCGCGCGTAGCATGAATCTCCACGACCGGGAGCGTAGTGGTGAGAAGCGAGTCATCGGATGCAGGCTGGGCAGCCGCAGCGTGCCCAATCAGCATACAGAGGAAGGGTGTAAGCGCTCGTCGCACAGCGGTCGAAAATGCGGTACACTAATGATACGACTGTGGCGGCTAGGTTCAGGTCAGCGGGTCCCAAAAAGTCGCTGGAAGCTCAAACATCCTTGCGGGCGCCTTCGGATTTGAGCGCGCAAGAACAACTGTGCTCCGGGTCGTGTTAGTGCCAATGTGCGACAGCCACAGCAATATTGCATGGCCTAAGCGCTATCGTCCTGACCATACGAGCGGCAGCCGGATGGCAGCATCAAGGTTTGCTGGGCCGCACCTACTGCCCGATGCGCATCCCAAGTGATCCCACCTTGAAGCTCGGTTAGGCAGGTGTTACTCCTCGATGTGGAACACCGTTCGGCGCACGTGGGCGCGGATGCCAGCACATTCTAACGAATTTGCCGTTGTCCAAATCCAGAGAGCCATGGCAATGGCCGCCCGGCGCAGCTTGACTAAGGCGTGCTAACGTCATACACTACAACATATTGGCCCCCTGACTCTGCGTCTTCCAGTGTACCGTAGGCCCTGCCAGCGCGTATGGCCACCAGCGCTGCGCTGGTGGGTAGTTTTACACGGCCGAAGGCGGTGCCGTCAGCGTTTAGGACCGACCAAGTTGAAAGCGAATCGCCCGTGGCAACGCTGTGCTGCAACCACAGCCGCCCCTGGTCGTCAACGACCAGTGCTGTGAATGCAGGCTTGGTTTGCGGCAGGTCGGCGTCAAGAATGGAGCTTCTCATTTGCTCATCAGAGGTCTCGGCAAGCACTGCTTCAATGTCCTCGTCCGTAACGGGCACGGGCACATGTTCACGCGTGATGGAGCGATCGCGCTTGCCTTCCAGAGCAATCACCGCTATGTCCAATTCGTCATTCCATCCTCCGTATAGGTGCGCATCGGGACCAAATGCTACGATTGATTCACGTCCAAAAGGCATACCCTGGACCATGATCCCATTGCCAATCAGGGTCACGATATAATCGGCAGCGGGGAGTTCCAGCAAAGTTCGAATGACTGTTCCCTGTCTGGACACGAGATTTATCTTATCAGCCCGGTCTTCAAATGCACCCGGACCATCACCACCTGGTGCGGAATATGGAATGGTGTATTCGACGACCAGACCTTCCTCGGACGCGCCGACCTAACTGACTGGCAAATACAGATCGCCGCGGGGGATCTTGGTTTCATACGCCAGTTGATGTTTCTGAGGCTCAAAAACCGATACAGCACTCTTTTGAAAGTCAAAGACATATACGGAGTCCCTAACACCGACATAGATGCTGCTTATCGACACAAACTCGCCTGACCCTCTTCCTTCTCGGCCGATCTCGCTCTCCGGCACTCCTTCGCTTGACAGCACGCGAATGGACGTTCTATGCCACTCGCTGACTAAGGCCTGCCCCGTTGAGGATGCCGCAAGCCCGCTTATGTTTCCAAAGAGCACTGAATCCCCATCCCCCCCGCCTCGTCGCCAAGCCGGAGTACCTCGCTCAGCTTTATCGGCTCTCCATGCAGTGAAATGCCGCCACTATCTGCAGGGCCCGAGCAGCCGGAAAGCAAAACGCCAGACAATGCCCAGCAAAAGATCACAAGTATTGGCACGCGCATCATGGACTGGTACCTCCGGCAAATTGGCAGTACGCCTGATAGGAAGGGGAGAGGGCCGGAGGTACCCGCAGCGTGGCTGTCCGGCCCGAAAACAAAACGGTGACACGGCTTCCTTTAGTGTACGCTTGCTGAATGAAAACAATCGGCTATTTTGCATCGGCCTTGGCAGGGGCGGGTGCAGCGGCCGTTACAGGAAGCCCATGCTGGCCCTTTGGGTGTGAGCGGGCGAGCGCTGGCCGTCTCGACTTGGCCGGGTGCGCTGTATCACTTCAGGGCTAGGTCACGCCTTTGATGGACCCTCGAAGGCTTTACTGCCAGTGGTGCCAACGTTTGCGAAGATTTCCCCGGCAATTCCAACCAGGGCCATCGTGTGCTTTTTTAATCCGCCTGCTGCGCCGAAGTAGTGCGGGGCATCAGGCTGGCACAAAGCCTAGCGTGACGCACGATGGACAGCAGAAGGCATCGCGCGGCACGGCGCAAGCAGTAGTGGCTGCCAAATACAGCGAACGGTGCGCGTAATGCCTTTTCTGCCATCGGCTTTGCCTGACGTCTGATCACCAGCATGCTTAATTAAGTGCATCGTCACCCCTGTCAGCGCTATTTTGCCGCCAAACCCTTGCGCACTATGATCATCGATACACACGCTCACCTCTATCATCGCCGCTTGGAGCCAGACCTTGATCAAGTCGTCAAGCGTGCGAAGGCGGCTGGCGTTTCAAAGGTGTTGATGCCTGCCATCGATGTGCCATCAATCTACCAGGCGCTGGACTTGTGCGATGCCTACGAAGGCCTTTTCGCGATGGCCGCGATACATCCGACGGACACGAAGGAGGCGACGGAAGAGGGATGGGCTACAGTGGTAGCCCTTTGTGATGACGCGCGAGTGGTGGCCGTGGGCGAAACCGGGCTGGACTATTACTGGGACCGGTCATTCGACGCGCGACAGCAGGAATTCTTTCGGCGACATGTACGACTTGCACTGCAGAAGGACCTGCCCATTGTTTTGCATCTGCGTGACAAGCCAAAGCGCGACGAGGCGCACCGCGACCTGGTGCGGATCCTTTCTCAGGAGCGTACTGGCGCGATGCGTGGAGTCTTTCATTGCTTTACGGGTCCGCCATGGGTAGCGGAGGCCGCGATGGATCTAGGCTTTCATCTGGGAATCGGCGGCGTGATAACGTTCAAGAATGCAGGCGTGGACGTTATTGCACGAAAGTTGCCCTTGGATCACATTGTCCTTGAAACCGACGCACCCTTTATGGCTCCTGCCCCACACCGTGGCAAGCGTAACGAGCCAGCGTACGTACGCCTCGTGGCCGAAAAGCTCGCAGCCGTTAAGGGTATCCCGTTGGAGGAAGTGATGCGTGTGACCACTGCAAATGCTGAAGCGCTGTTCCAGATTTAAGCTGGTGCTCGGTCACGGCCTCGCGAAAACCGGAGAAGCACCCGCTTTCCCGACGCACGCAGGTGCTAAGAAGCCACGGGGTCTTTTGGACACGCTGCCATGAACGTGGTGTACCGCCCGGCGCCTGCATCCAATTCATCCACCTACGGCTGAGCTGAACGCCAAATGGGGTGGCCGTTTGCGATGGGCTGCAGCGCCACGGGAACGTGAAGAAGATGCGGTGGCGTGCTCCGTGAAGGGCGGCTGTGCGTCCGAGCATTCTCGCCAGTAGGCCGATCACATCCGTAGATCTCAGCCAGCATCACGTCCTGAGTCACCTGCAGTTTGGTGCTTGGGCTGCGCCGATGGTAGCAAAGGCAAGATCAAACAATCCCGTGGCGCAATCGGTGAATCGCGGATCGGTTCGAAACAATCAATTCAAGCTGTAGAGACGGATCAGTGCTTCACTTTCCGAGTGGAATATCTGCGCGAACACCGGTACAGCGCAAGTCAGGAGTTTTCTTTGGCCTGTGCTTGCTCCTGGCTCCTGGCGTCGTTGACCTGGGGGAGCGTTTTCGTAGACGCGTTCGGCAAAGCTGGCGCAGTTGACACCGTCACTGGCGATCCCTTGGCTAACTCGTCGGCCAGCGGCACGCAGGCGAAGCGCCTCTCTGTAGGCGAGGCATCGCCAAGCCCTGTCACGGATACGATTACGGCGACCAGCCGTCAGGTCGAACATGTTGCTCCAAGGCCACAATCCACTGGTTGAAGAGTGGGCACGCCTCGCGCACTTTGCCAAGGCCGATCAATTCCATGGCCTGGATGCCCATCAGCGGCTTCTGATATGTCGCGTAGAGTCCGGTGATCCGTTTGGACGGGGCAGTGTTCGACGAGTCGTTGATGTCTTCGGGAGTTGGGAAGTCCTCGCGGATAGCTCGAAAGTCGGCGGCGAGTACGGGCCTGCCGAGGCTCTCCGCAAATCGGTCTGGGTCGCTAAACAGAAGTCCTTCGAATTCGTGCATTACTACGTAGGGAACAAAGCGGCCACGGCCTTCGATGCTTTTCGATATATCCTTCAGGATAGCTTGCTGCACTGTTGCGGCGCGCTCGAATATGGTCGCCAGGCCACTTGCCTCCGTGCGGCCGGGCCAAGTCTTGTGAAGTCCGTAGTAATCCACCATCGTCGTGGCAAGTGCGGCCCTATCGCCCTTAAGGTGCCCTAGGATGTCTCGGCGCACCGTGTCCCACGGCCGAATGCCGCCGCGGTGGCTTCGTTGACGAGCATTCCCGAGCAAGCGTGCGCTTACAGTCGTATAGCCGTTGTCGCGTAGATGCGGTGCCAGCACCTTATTGACGAAGTCTTCCTCCGTCTGGCCTTCAACGTGGACCAGCAGTCGCGGCATCTGCTATTCTGGTGCGGGGCGTCCGCCCAGGAAATTCTTCTCCCAAAGCTGGCCCAGGCCATAGTTCTCCAGCCAAGACTCTAGCTCGGATGGTTCCAGATGAGTGTACTGTGTAGCTCCTCCGACCCGGTCAGCCACCAACACCTCTTCCGGGTCGAAGTGGTCCAGAAGTATTGACGACTGGGTGGAAACTATCACTTGGGTATCGTTAGAGGCGTGCTTCATCAGCGCCGCCAGCAGGGTGATCGCATAGGGGTGCAGGCCCAGCTCTGGCTCGTCGACAACGATTACCGATGGCCTGAGCTCGATCGGCTGGAGAAAGAGTGTTGCCAGCGCAATGAAGCGCAGCGTTCCATCCGACAACGAGGACGCGTCGAAAAACCTGTCGGTTCCTTCATGCTTCCATTCCAGAATGATCTTGTTCGGGTTCAGAAGCCGAGGCTCAAGCGAGAAGCCACGGAAAAATGGCGCCATCTGCCGAACCGTCGCCACGATCATACGATAGGAATCCTCATGCTTCTCGCGGAGCAGGTGGAGAAAGGGGGCCAAGTTGGAGCCGTCGTTGCGGAGGTGGCGGTTATCGTCCACGTCGGCCGTCTTCTTCATGGGTGAAACGTCGCTGGTGTCGTGGAAGTGGTAGACGCGCCAGCCGGCGAGACGCCGCTGCACATAGCTGGCAATTCCCTTGAGATTCTGTCTGCTGATACCGGCTTCCAGTCCTGAGGCTTCGAGGTACTCGAGATACGGACTGGAGTATTTCTTATCCCAGAAGGAGGCGAATTCAGACAAGGGGACCAGTTGGTCGGAACCATTCGGCTCTAGATCAACCTTGAACGCGTTAGCCTCGTCTTCGAAAGAGATGTGAATATGTATTTTCTCGGTAACTCGAGATCCGAAGTGTAGCACTTTGTCTGCACCTCCGGCCTTTGCGACGTACTCCTGTAGACGGCCTTCCCGGATGGCGTTCAAGAATGAGAATACGCCGATGAAATTTGTCTTGCCGGACCCGTTCGGTCCAATGAGTACCGTCAACGGCCCAATCCGCAGCTTCTTGATCAACTTGATGCTCTTGAATCCGCTAACGGTGATGTAGTCCAGCCTACTCTGCATATTCTAGTGAATTGGTTTGTCCAATCCGATTCAGCATGACCATTTGACTGTCCTCCGGAATGCTATCCGCTCTTGGTTGAGGCTTGAGCTTGAACTGGTGGGAGGCGTTCGGGGTTTGTCAATTCTTGCATTCGCTGTGAATCGTGGCCACTAGTGCAGCCCACAGCGCGGGGTGGGCCGCTGCGCAGGTAACGCGCCCTAGCTTGGATTTGGCCCCTTGGAATTCCATAGCCACTCAGCCTTGTCGGTGCAGCGAATCCTTTCAGCATTCGGCTTGCTCAAGATACGGAGCGGTGATTCTGTTTGCGTTCTCAAGGGTGCTGTTGGTGCGCAGATTTCAACATATCGGTTCATCCACCCTCACCACCCGGATTGTGAACTGTTCGGCTATCCTTTCGTGCAAGCTCCCGGTCGTTACCAATTCTTTGCCCCATTGAGCCAAGATCGGCTGCCCGAATTCGCATGGCTACTAACGGCTGTTGTACAGGGCAAATCGCACGTGTTCTACCGTTAACCCTGAGTCCAGCGGCCGTGTTGCCGTGCCGTACGATTCCAGGCGGTTTTGCGGCAAGGCCCGACCGGCACAAGGACCTCAAGAGCTACGGCACGGTTTCAATGCGGGAGGATGCGGACCCGGTCGATCCTCAGCCCCTTTGTGTTCCGGTGCTCGGCAAGCGCTCTTGCAAGCCATGCAGAGTGATAGTGACTTGGCCCGCACACCTGTAATCTACAAGTTGCTTCGCGCGCCTGCGTCTGGGGCACCGAATAGGCCGACGCGTCTCCGGTGGGGTTGCCAAGGGGAGCATAGAACCGTGAGCCCTTGTGGAATCGCGGAAACGGCCGGGGATTGGAGCGTGCTCAGCGCCGGCCTGCAGAGAATCTGCGGTGCTGAAGCCAGAAAATAACACTGGCAACCTGCAACAGAGACAGCGCCTTGCGCAGGATAGCTGCCTGATACATGCTGCGAGGAGTCAATGCGGGAGCCTGCTTTACGAGCAGGCCTCCCCGCACGGATGACTTTAAGTCATCCTAGACGTCTTCGTAGTCGACGTCACTGACTTCCTGACCATTGTCTTGGAATGGGCCATCGCCCTGGCCACTCGAGGCCTGCTGCGCCTGGTTCATCACTTCGAGCTGGGCAGCTTGCATAGCTTTTTCCGTGGCCTCTATTGCCTCAGCCAACTGTTCGAAGTTCTTTTCCGAATGCGCCGATTTCAGGTTCTCCAGCGCACTCTCGAGCGAGGATTTGGTGTCGCTCGAAAGCTGGACGCCACTCTCGCTCAGTAACATTTCGGCGGTATAGACCAGCGAGTCCGCCCGATTCATCGTGTCTACCTGGTCGCGCAGCTTCTGATCCTCGGCCGCGTTCTCTTTGGCCTGTCGCCGCATTCGCTCGATCTCTGCTTCGGAGAGTCCACTATCAGCCTCTATACGGATGGATTGCTTCTTGCCGGTCGCCTTGTCCGTGGCCCCCACATTCAGGATACCATCAGCATCAATGTCAAACGACACCTCAATCTGGGGCAGGCCCCGCGGTGCGGGCTGTATTCCTTGCAGGTGAAAACGTCCAATCGTTCGGTTGTGCATGGACATCTGCCGATTTCCCTGAAGCACATGTATCTCCACGGAGGTTTGGTTGTCCGCTGCAGTCGAAAAAATCTCCTGCTTCTTCGCCGGGATTGTCGTGTTGGCCTCAATTAGTACGGTCGTGACGCCGCCCAAGGTCTCAATGCCCAGGTTGAGTGGCGTGACATCCAACAGCAATACATCAGTGATGTCCTGCGCAAGTACACCGCCCTGCACTGCGGCGCCCAGTGCAACTACCTCGTCGGGGTTAACCGACCTGTTGGGTACTTTCCCGAAAAACTCCTCGACGGTCTTCTGGACCAGTGGTACGCGGGTTGAGCCGCCCACGAGGATAACCTCATCAATCTGCGCGGCGGTGAGCTTCGCGTCCTTCAGCGCCTGTTGCATCGGTTTGATCGTGCGCCTGACAAGGTCGCCAACAAGCTGTTCAAACCGCGCCCGGGTAAGGTTCATCGTGAGGTGCTTGGGGCCTTCCTGCGTGAGCGTGATAAACGGTAGGTTGATTGAAGTCTGCATGGCGCTGGACAGCTCAATTTTGGCCTTTTCCGCCGCCTCCTTCAGCCGCTGGAGCGCCATGGGGTCCTTACGGATGTCCACGCCTTGTTCGCTTTGGAAAGTTTCCGCGATATAGTCGATCAGCACCTGATCGAGGTCATCGCCGCCCAGGTGCGTATCGCCATTGGTGGACTTAACCTCGAACACACCGCCGCCAAGTTCCAGGATGGAGATGTCGTACGTCCCGCCCCCGAGATCATAGACCGCAATAGTCTGGTCGTCATTCTGCTTGCCCAGTCCGAAGGCCAGAGCAGCAGCTGTGGGCTCGTTGATTATGCGCCTAACCTCCAGACCGGCAATCTTTCCCGCCTCCTTGGTCGCCTTGCGCTGCGAGTCGTTAAAGTAGGCGGGAACGGTGATGACGGCCTCGGTGACCTTCTCGCCCAAATACTCCTCGGCAGCGACTTTCAGCTTTTGCAGAATCATTGCCGAGATTTCCTGCGGCGTATACTGGCGATCCTTGATGCGAACACGCGCCAAACCGCCCTGGCTGCTCTCTACGCCATAGGGCACCGTCTTGATTTCGCTGGACACCTCCTCGAATTTTCGGCCCATGAAGCGCTTGATTGACGAGACTGTGTTCTGCGGGTTGGTGACAGCCTGACGTTTGGCGGGGCCACCGGCCAAGCGTTCGTCATCTTGCTTGAAGGCTACGATGGACGGCGTGGTCCTCGAGCCTTCGGTGTTTTCGATGACCTTGGGCTCGCCACCCTCCATGAGGGCGACGACCGAGTTTGTGGTCCCCAAGTCAATTCCTATGATCTTGCTCATTGTCTGGATCTGGTTATAGTCAGAATTAGCTTCGTAATGCGTTGCAGGGTCACCGGTATGGTGTGCCAACGCCGCACATCAGCTGCTGTCGCAACAACCTTGCCGCAACAATGTGTATGTCAATATGGCAGACCGGCCTGCCATTCCAGTGTCGAATGGCAACGGTTACCTGAAGCGACGACAGCATCAAATCAGAATTCTGCGCAGCAACAGAACCCACACTGTTCAAGGCGCAAAGCGCTGGGGTTCTGCCCGCCTCACTTCCGAGATGTGTGCCAGAAAAGGTTTCGACCGGCTGTGTGCTCCTGAATCGCAACAATACGGATGCTTGGCACGGCCCTAAGGGCGCAATCGAGGCCTAAGCCACACGTTTTGCCGCGCGGAGGGAGAATCCATGCGGTAGCCACCCCATCAGCCTGCGTACTCGCGACCACAAATCACGGCAGCTCCTGGCGGGTCCTAAGTCTTGTGGTACAGTGGCCTCGCTCCAGCACGCGTACAGCGGAGGTGAGTCACTGCCACCACGCCGCTACTCCATATAAAAACCCGACGACATAATGATAATGTGAGTTATCCTTGCCATTTTGCCCGCCACACCAGGCACTTTAGACCCAGTCATGTGGTAAAATTGCTCTTGTCCAGCCAAATTGCCCCCAACGTTTGCCGCTTCTACCGCTTAGATCAGAGTTGCCTATATTCGCCGTTGATATGTTTGCTGCGCCGCTGCCGTGAAACGCGTTCCCAATGCGCTGACCGTCGCACGAATACTGGCAACGCCGGTGATGATCGTGTGCTTGTTTCAGGACACGCTGCTTGGCCAAGGGGCGGCTTTGGCGCTCTTCGTAGCAGCAGCGTTGTCGGACTACCTGGATGGGCGGCTGGCACGAATGCTGAAGGCGGACTCGCGCTTGGGTCGGTTCCTAGACCCCATGGCGGACAAGGTACTGGTTCTCGGTACATTTCTTGCCCTTGCATTTTTGCGCCCTGAGCTTGTCCCTTGGTGGGCCGTGGCAGTAATCGCGGGCCGCGACATTACCGTGACGTTGCTGCGAACACGCGCAGAAGCCCGGGGGCAGTCCATCAGGACCGTGCCGGTGGCAAAGCTGAAGACCATGATGCAGCTTGCCTTTCTGATTGCGCTACTGGTCCTTTTGACCGGGAGCCATTTGGCTGGCGCGCTTGGCGTAGCCGCAGATGGAGTGCTGGCCAGCTCCGCCCTTGTCGCGGCGCTGGTGGCCGTGGTTGTGGTAACAGTAGCAACAGGCCTGTGGTACGTGTTTAATTCGGAGTTTATAGCCCCACCGGACTCATGAATGGAGGCGCTGAGCTGAGCCACCAGATTGCACTGGAGTTGCTCCGTATCAAGGCGGTCAGCTTTGACGCCAGCGAGCCGTTTGTGTTTGCTTCCGGCATGAGAAGCCCAATGTACTGTGACAATCGTCTCACGCTTGGGTACCCGCTCGTGCGAGAGATGATTGCGGACGCTTTTGAGCAACAGGTGAGACGGCTGGAATCGATGCCAGATGCCATAGCTGCCGTTGCGACGGCTGGCATTGCACACGCAGCCTGGCTGGCACAGCGCCTGAACCTGCCCTTGGCATATGTGCGTTCCAAGGCCAAAGGGTACGGACGCCACAGGCAGATCGAAGGGAGGCTGAAACCAGGGCAGCGGACGATAGTGCTTGAAGATCTTGTAACCACCGGCAACTCGTCTCTGCACGCGGTGACCGCAGTGCAGGAGGCCACAGGCTGCGTACCCGAATCGGTCATGTGCATTTTCACTTATGACCGCCCAGGGGTCAGAGAAAAATTTGCAAAGAAGGGGGTGCCGCTGGTAGCCATATGCGATCTTGGTGTGCTGTTGCACGTAGCGCAAGCCGAATCGCTCTTAAGCGCAGAAGAGCTGGGCGCGCTTCGTCACTTTCAGCAGGACCCGTTGGCGTGGAGTAATCGGTGCGCGCCTTCTGCCTCATGACGGTTACTATCATGACCGTCGGGGAGGAGCTACTGATCGGACAGGTCGTTGACACAAACGCCGTATGGCTTGCCCAGCGGCTGCGCTGGCTGGGTGTACGCGTGCGCAAGATGGTCACCGTTGGCGACCGGGACAAAGACATACGGCAGGCACTCACTCAGGAATGGCCTGAGAGTGACTTGTTCATCATCGCAGGTGGGCTGGGTCCGACACCGGACGATCTCACGCGCGAGGCCTTGGCCAGATTCTTCCGTCGTGGCCTTGAGCACGACAGCGCACTGCTGAATCGGCTCAAGGAGAGCTATGCCAAGCGGGGGCGGGAGATGCCTGCAGCATGCATGCGCATGGCAATGATCCCGCAAGGCTTTGTGCCGCTTGGCAATCCGGCGGGAACCGCACCCGGCCTTCTGTACGAAGACGCCCGGTCCCGCATGCTGTTTGCAGTGCCGGGCGTGCCGGATGAGATGAAAGCTATCTTCGTCGAATCCATCGAGCCGCGTATCGCCACGCGGGGATTAGAGCACCCCGAGGTGCACCGGACCCTGTGTACTGCCGGCGAGCCCGAGTCTGCTCTGGCGACAAACCTGGCCGATTTGACTGAGAAGTACAGCATCGCCTTTTTGCCTCGCCCAGGGCAGGTGCGGCTGCGTCTGACCTCCTCCGGTGTGCATGCTGACAAAAACCTTGACGTGCTGGAGGTGCTAGTTCGCACGCGGATTGGTGCCTGCGTGTTTGGAAAAGGCTCTGACACGCTGGAAGCCACGCTTGGCAAGGTGCTCAAGGAGAGGGGTTACACCATCGCAGTGGCGGAGAGCTGTACCGGCGGTCTGGTACTGGATATGCTTACCAACGTGCCGGGCTCATCCGACTACGTCAACGGCGGTGTCATCGCGTATTCCAATGCCATCAAGCGGCGCGTGCTCGGGGTGCAGGCCGAATCGCTAGAGCGTGAAGGAGCGGTAAGCAAAGCAGTAGCCGTGGAGATGGCACATGGGGTTCGCGAAAAGCTGGGTGCGGATGTCGGTCTGTCGATTACTGGTGTGGCAGGGCCCGCCGGCGGCACGGAAAGGAAGCCGGTAGGTACAGTATGGATCGGCTATGCAGACTTGGACGGGGCCGAGGCAAGACTTGTCAGGTTGGGGAAACACCGGAGGCGCAACAAGGTGCAGAGTGCCGTCCTCGCTCTGGATGTGGCAAGGCGCAAGCTGTCCAACCTGTAGACCACGGTGACCTGTGAGCATCCACGACGCGTACGGCACGCTGGTCCACCGCAAGGATGCCCCGGCCACGAAATGCCGGTGCGGCAAGAATACTTTCAGACTCGTCGCATAGACTGACATACTGCTGTCAGTGAATGTGGGTAGTTTGACGCAGTCGCTCATAATTAGCTGAATGAATGCCATGAATAACAACAAGGAAGCACGGCAGCGGGCACTGGACCTAGCCCTGCGCCAGATCCATAAGCAGCACGGCAAGGGTTCCATCATGCGGATGGGGGATGCACCGCCCGTCAAGGCGGAAGTCATCCCTACGGGGTCGTTGGCACTGGACGCTGCCTTGGGCGTGGGAGGTATCCCGCGGGGCCGCATCGTGGAGATCTTTGGCCCGGAGTCCTCTGGTAAGACGACGCTGGCCACGCACTGCCTGGCCGAAGCCCAAAAGCTTGGCGGCATTGGCGCATACATTGACGCGGAGCATGCCTTTGATCCGATCTATGCGGAACAGCTGGGCGTAGACATTGATCCGCTGCTGATGTCGCAGCCTGATACGGGCGAGCAGGCATTGAACATTTGCGAAATGCTGGTTCGCAGCGCGGCATTGGACATCATCGTGGTTGACTCGGTGGCTGCGCTGGTGCCACGCGCCGAGATCGAGGGCGACATGGGCGACAGCCACGTTGGCCTGCAGGCCCGACTGATGAGCCAAGCGCTACGGAAGCTGACGGGTGTCATCAGCCGCTCCAACACGGTACTGGTCTTCATCAACCAGCTCCGGGAAAAGATTGGCGTAATGTTCGGCAACCCCGAAACCACGCCCGGTGGGCGTGCCCTGAAGTTCTATAGCTCTGTGCGCCTGGATATTCGCCGTATTGGGGCAGTGAAGGATGGCACTGATGTGGTCGGCAACCGCACGCGTGTGAAGGTGGTCAAAAACAAAGTGGCGCCGCCATTTAGGTTTGCGGAGTTTGACATCATCTATGGTGAAGGTGTGTCCTCACTTGGTGAATTGGTTGACTTGGGGGTTCAGCACAACGTATTGATCAAGAGTGGGTCCTGGTATAGCTACGGGGACAGCAGGATCGGTCAAGGCCGCGAAGTCGCCAAGCAGTGGCTCGGCGAAAACAGGAATCATCACGATCAGATCAAGGCAAGGGTCCGGCAGGCGCTGGGCCTTTCCGACCCAATGGGTGCGGACTTAAGCCAAAATGGTACGCACGCAGCCGAAATGCCGGACTTTTAGTGCCCGATGACGCGATGTGGCACATAAGGCGCCTCAAGCGCCGCCACATCGTCGTCGCTAAGCGCCACATCCAGTGCCCCCACGGCATCCTCCAGGTGTGCCAGCTTGGACACGCCCACAATAGGAGCGGTCACAGCTGGCTTGCAGAGTAGCCATGCCAGCGCAACCTGCGCGGGCGCAAGCCCCAGGGATCTGGACACCGCCTGCAGCGCCCGCACTACGGCGCCGTCCGCCTCGTGCGTGTAGCGGGCATGCATGAGCTCATCGCTTTTGGCACGCGCGGTGGCTGGCGGGTCCTTGATGGTTTCGGCTCGGGCCAACAGGCCACGCGCCAACGGGGACCACGGAAGGATGCCAAGGCCTTCTGCTTGGCATAACGGAATCATCTCCCGCTCCTCCTCCCGATAGAGCAGGTTGTAGTGGTTCTGCATCGATACGAATCGTGCCCAGCCGTGCAGCGCGGACGCGCCAAGCATGCGGGCCAGCTGCCAAGCGTACATGGAACTGGCGCCGATGTAGCGGACCTTGCCTTGGCGAACCAAAAGGTCCAGGGCTGCCAGCGTCTCCTCTATGGGTACCGCGGGGTCGTATCGGTGAATCTGGTAGAGGTCGATTGTTTCTACGCCCAGTCTGCGGAGACTGTCTTCGCAGGACTGGACGATGGTCTTGCGCGAAAGCCCGCCCCGGTTAGGCCCTTCTTGAAGCGTAAAGAATACCTTAGAGGCCAAGACGATCTCATGGGCGATGCCATAGCGTTTCAGTGCGCGGCCCGTGATTTCCTCGCTCACACCGAGAGAGTAGATGTCGGCGGTGTCAAAGAAGTTGATGCCGAGCTCAATTGCGCGGCGAAAAAACGGCTGCGAAGCCTCTTCGTCCAGGATCCACGGCTGCCAGGCGGGGTCGCCAAACGACATGCAGCCCAAGCACAACCGTGAAACCTCCAGTCCAGTCTGGCCAAGTCGGACGAACTCCATAGTGCTCTGAGGGTTGCTGAAAAACCGTATAATACTCATCGGCAGACAGGGTTGCCTACCTCACGTCATGGGTCCGATATACGAGCTGCCTGCGCGGTACCAAAGGCTATGCAAAAAGCGGGGCGTACGAACGCCGGAATCCGCAAGGGACTGGCCGCCGCCGCTAGCCACATCGGCCGGCATGGCTGTGCGCAGCACCGCGCTGTCGCGCGCGGAGGCCTCGCACCTCTTGCGTCTTACAGGGTTTGGCGGTCACGCTGCACTACGCGCATCCTACGTCGGCATGCGTCCCGCTGATGCTGCCAAGCGCTTGGTTCGGGAAGCGGTCGCACAACTTCCTCCAGATCCACCTTCCTGGGCTCAGATGTACCCCCATGGAGAGGCACGGAGGCTGAGCGGCAAGACTATGCGAACAACCAGTTCCCGTGGTTTAGGGAGCTGGTGACTTCGTGGATAAAATCGTTGCTGCGAGGCGGATTGCGCGAAAAGCTCACGCTCTTTTGGCATGACCATTTCGCTACGGGGCGCGACAACTTTTTGTTTGCGATCCTGGCGCTGGACTACCTGACAATGCTGCGCGTCAACGCCCTAGGCAACTTCAAGGATTTTGTCATTCGGGTGGGCGTCAATCCGGCGATGCTGATATATCTTGACGGGCGCCTAAGCACGCGGCAGGAGCCGAACGAAAACTATCCCGCGAGCTCCTGGAGCTCTTCACGATGGGGCAATACGATCGTGCGGGCCAGCCGAACTACACCCAACAGGACATCGTCGAGCTTTCGCGTTGCCTGACGGGCTACCGGGTCGACTATGCCGACTTCACTGCCTACCTGTCCTGGGGTAGAACAGATCACGGCGAAAAGGAACTCTTCGGGCAAAAAGGGAACTTCAACTTCGGCGGTGCACACGAGACAATCTTTCAGGAGCGCGGGCGCCAGATCGCCGAGCTTATGGCAGCCAAGCTATACACAGAATTCGTGTATGCCACGCCGCGCTCGGACATGGTGTCGGCGCTCGCTGATGTCTTTCAGGACTCCAACTTTGAGATCGCGCCCGTAGTTGAGGCGCTACTGTCTAGTGAGCACTTCTACGCAGCAGAGACTGCCGGTGCAAAGGTGAAAAGCCCTGTAGCATTCTATGTAGGTTTCCTGGCGGACGCCACGACGGATGCGCCCCATCTGGCGGTCTGCGACGTCTCCGGCGGGAGATGGATGCCGTCGCCTAGCGCCTCTTGAATCCACCAAACGTGGCAGGGTGGCCCGCGTACCGGAGCTGGGTGTCTTCCTCAACGCTCCTGGCTCGTTGGGAAGGGATAGACTACATGCTGGCCAATGCTTTTCAGTACAAGCTGAATCTGGTTGGCCTAGCGAGGGATCTCGTTGACAGTGCGGACCCACTGGCCGCGTTCAAGGTGCCGGAGGCGCTGGCCGCACACTTCTTGTCCATTCCACTTGACACCCTGGTGCTGGATGCGCCGGCAGAGTTTTCCGGCGACCTGCAGACGTATCCCATTCCCGACGAGATCAGAAATGGCCCGCAGCATGTGTTAGATTTGGCCAAGATTTTTCTGCGCGGCATGCCATGGTATGAGTGGAGACTTGAGCGGGAGGGGATAGCCTGGGATGTCACCAAGTACGTGCAGTTTCTTGTCCATCTGCCCGAACATCAGCTGGCGTAGCTCAATGGCCAAACTCATTCACCCCGGCAAGGCCCGATTCGGAAGCTGCCTGGCGCATGGCTGCGCGCACCCGGAAGACCACCGGCGGTGGACGCGCCGGGACTTTCTTGCCGGGCTCGGGCTGGCGGCCGGCGCTAGCGTGATGGTGGGTGGAACGTCTGTGCAGGCACTGGGGCGCTCGTCCTTTCTGGAGCAGCTGAGAGACTGTCGTCGTCAGACCGGGTCCTGGTGCTGATTCAACTCCTTGGAGGCAACGATGGGCTGAATACGATTATCCCGACGGAGGACGATCGCTATTTCAATGCGCGGCCGTCGCTGGCCATTCCCAAACATGTGGCGTTGCCGCTAACTTCACAACTGGGGATTCATCCTGCCATGGCTCCTCTCCGCAACCTGTTTGATGAGGGTGAGATGGCCATCTTGCAGGGTGTGGGCTACGCCGATGCCAGCCTATCGCACTTCAGGTCAACTGACGTTTGGCTGTCGGGATCGGGTTCCAACACGTACCTGGATACCGGCTGGACCGGCCGGCAACTGGAATTTACGTACCCTGCCTTCGACTCGAAGCCTACAAATTACCCGCTGGCAGTTCAGATTGGGGGCGTTGGATCGCTGCTGCTTGCCGGAAGCCAGCGCGACATGGGCATCGCCGTCACGAATCCAGCGCTGTTTCGGCGGTTGGCTCGCGAAGGCAAGTACTATGATGAACAGGCCGTGCCGCCAACTCCGTACGGCGACGAGATGACCTATGCCAGGCGGGTGGCCAATGATACGTTTCGCTACGGGGTCGCCATCCAGGATGCTTCCAGTCAGGGGCGCAATGACGCGAGCTACCCCGGGCAGAGCTACCTGGCGGAGAGCCTCGCCATCGTTGCTCGCCTGATCAAAGGGCAACTCGGGTCGCACATCTACCATGTTGGCATTGGGGGATTCGACACGCATGGGTCGCAGGGCGCGGTCTATGGTGCTCATGCCGCACTGCTCAAGCGCCTTTCAGATGCCGTCGTAGCATTTCTGGAGGATATAAGGGCCGGAGGCCGCGAAAAAGGTGTCCTCGTTATGACGTTCTCCGAGTTCGGGCGTCGCGTCGAGCAGAATGGATCCGAGGGAACCGACCATGGCACGGCGGCACCGCTGTTTCTCTTTGGTACAAGCACCAACGGGGGACTGTTTGGAGATGCCCCTTCACTGACGGACCTCGACCGCAATGGTAACCTCAAGTATCATACAGACATCAAGGCGGTCTACTCCACGGTGCTCCAGCACTGGTTCAGATTCAGCGGGGACGCCAGTTCGGCGGTCCTGGGTCATTACTATGAGCCGCTGGCGCTCGTGCGTGACTCTTCAGGGGTACTGGTGACGAGTCGTGAGCGGCATGTGTTACCCAAGGCTTTTGCCTTACATCAGAACTATCCAAACCCGTTCAACCCGTCCACCACGATCCCGTACACGCTGCGTGAAGACGGGCCCGTGCGCCTGGATGTGTTTGATGCTGCCGGACGGCATATGCATACGTTGGCCGACGCGGTGCAACCCGCCGGGTCCTACGCTGTCGCCTTTGACGGCGCGAGATTGGCGAGTGGGGTCTATCTTTACCGGCTCCGCACGCCCAGCGGCGTGATTGCGCGCCAGATGACGGTGGTGCGTTAGCACAGATCCTTGCGCCACGCCCGGTAACCCAGGGACGCCATGACAAGGTAGAGCAGATACAGCGCAGTCGTGAAGTAAAGGCCCTGACTGAAGAATACGCCCGCCAGGATGATGTCGGTCACGATCCATAGCAGCCAGTTTTCAAGGATCTTTTTGGCCTGCATCCAAGTGCCTGCGAGACTCATGGCGGTTGCAAGGGCATCCAGGGAACGTGCGTGTTCCGAGGCAATGAAGGCTGCCATCGTTTCCGGCGTGATTGGCGTGCCGCGCGTGATGAAGACCAGCATGGCTACTAGAGTGGTCGTGGTCAACAGCACCAGCATACCGAGTACAGCGCCTTGGCGGCGGGTGAGATGCTGAACCTTGACGCCGGCTTGCTCCGGGCCACCACGGCGCCACTGGTGCCAACCATAAAACGCGAGGCCGATGTAGAAACCCTGCAGGCCCATATTTGAATACAGCCCGGCGTCCAGAAACACTACGCAAAAAAGGGCGGCACTCACCACGGCCACGGGCCAGGCCCAGATGTTCTGGCGTATGAATAGCCAAACGCAGATGATACCCGTGATAGTGCCGGCGGCCTCGATTATTTCGAGTGAGGACATGGCCGTAGGGGAGTAAGGGGGGGGCTGGCTACGGGATCTGCACGATATAGGCGGCGCCGGGGGCGTCTTCGGAGGCCGCACCGATAAGTGCAAGATGGCCATCCAGGTCTATCGCCGATCCAAAGGCCACGCGACCAATGTCAATGATGCCCTGGTATCCCCAGCTGCCAGAGATCCAGTCATGCGCGTATACATATACGACCCGGTGGATGTTAATGTCGAGCCTGAGTTGCTCATCATATCCTACGACCAGCGCCCGATCCCCTGACAGCGCAACCTCGGACCCAAATGCTCCGTGCTGGAATGGGGTTGGGGGCCTAAGCTCAGCGGACGGTTGCCACACCCCTACAGAATCTCTCGAGAAGAGTACGGCGCCCCCGGAGTTGTTGCTACCAGCGCGACTTTCGCCGACCAGGAGACGGTCTTCATCGACATCAACGGCAATAAAGAAGTCATCGATCCTGTCAATGCGCGTAGTCTGATTCCAGTCCCCGTTGGGGCTGCGCTCAAAGATGTATACAGAGCCCGGTCTGTTTTCCAGATAGCGTGAGCTAGGCACCACCAGTTTGTTACCACTGATTGACGCGTCACCGCCAAATATGCCATGGTTGATACCGCCGCTGCCGCTCAGGCGTATCACATCGCTCCAGCGCTTCGAAGACGCATCGTAGCGAAAGACGTAGGTAGCCCCGCCATAATGGCCATGCGACGTGTCGCCCCAGGTTGTGAGGAGCGCTTGATCATCTTCCAGCGCCACAACCGTGCCTGTAGCACCATCCAGATAGTCATATCCCGTAGAAAGCGTAGCTGTTTGGAGCCAGGTGCCGGATGTGTCGCGTTCAAATACGTAGGCGACATCCGGGTCGCTGCGCATGCCTTCCTCATTGGTGGATGCTACGAGCGCACGCTCACCGCTTAGCGCTACGGACCGTCCAAAAAACCGCCGCTCGTCGCAGTCCGATGCGACCAAACGCGCCACGCGGCTCCAGCGCCGGGTGTGTTCATTCTGCTCAAATACGTAAGCCGCGCCTCCGTCCCTTAGGCAGCTGTTTTCGCCGCTGGCGCCGACCAACGCTCGAGAGCCGTCAATGGAGACCGCCGCCCCAAAAAAGTTGCCGGATGTCGTGTCGGGATGTGGAAGCTGTTCAATCTGAGATGCTGCAGCGCTCGCACATAGTGAAAGCGCTAGTGCAAGCGTGGCACGCCTGGACGCTAGCGAAGTGTTCATGCCTTTACCGCAAGAGTTTCCCAGCGTGCATACAGTGCTTCCAGTTCGGCCTGCACCTTGGCATACTCGGCACTGGCCTCCGCCACCCGATCGGGACTACTGTAGAGGGCCGTGTCGCAAAGGAGCGCTTCAATGACTGCGCGGCGCTCCTCAAGCACCTTGATGGCGTCCTCGGTGCAGGCAACCTGCGCTTGGAGCTGCCTCGAAGAGAGTTCTTCTGTGCTTGCTTGCCCTGCGCGGAATGCGTGGTTGCGTGCTTCTGCTTCGCGACGCTTCTGTTCCCTGGTCTTGGGACCACCGGAGCGCGCACTTTTCTTCTTGGGAGCCTGTTTCGCGGGCCCGGTAGCTGTATCTGGACGCTGGTCCTGGCTACCAGTGCCGTAGGTAAGGTGCCACTTGTATGCGGAATAAGTCCCGCTGTAAATGCGGACCCCGCCGGCTTGGACATGCCACACGGTGTTTGCGACCTGGTCCAGGAAGTGCCGGTCGTGACTTACGACCACAAACGAGCCCTTGTACTGCTTCAAGGCTTCGACCAGCACCTGTATGGACTGGATATCGAGGTGGTTGGTCGGCTCATCCAGAATTAGAAAGTTGGTGCCTAATACCAATGTACGCGCCAGAGCGAGGCGGCTCTTTTCGCCTCCAGAAAGCACCTGAACCAGCTTGAACACGTCGTCGCCCGAAAGGAGGAAGGCGCCGAGGAGTGTCCTAAGCTGCCCTTCGGAGTGGCGGCAGGCCACTTCTTTCAGTGACTGCAGCACGGTATGGTGTATAGAAAGTGTTTCCGCCTGGTGCTGTGCAAAAAATCCGGCGTCTACGTTGTAACCGACCGTGCGTGTGCCTTCAAATTCTTCCGTGCCGTTTAGGATGCGGGCAAGCGTAGACTTTCCCGCACCATTTTTGCCGATCAGTGCGATCTTGTCCCCTCGCTCTATTCTGATGGGCCCGGCATTCTCAAGCACTGCAATCATAGTACCCTCGGGCGTGTGGTAGCGTTTGGAGAAGCTTGAGATGTCCATCACGATTCGCCCCGGCTGGCGCGGCACGGGAAACCGGAACCTGATCTGCGCCTCTTCCGAGTCCGGTGGATGGAGCCGTTCTATCTTTTCCAGGTGCTTGATGCGGCTTTGTACCTGTCGCGCTTTGGTGTTCTTGTAACGAAAGCGCTCAATGAATCGCTCAGCCTGCGCGATTTCGCGTTGCTGGTTGTTGTAGGCCGCCAGTTCCAGTACGCGTCGCCTGGCGCGTTCGGCCAGAAAGTAGTCGTAGTTACCGGCGTACTCGGTGATCTTACCCCTGCGCAGATGTGCAATAGAAGTGACCATGCGATTTAGGAAGTAGCGGTCATGCGAGACAAGTACTACCGTTCCGGAGTACGCTCTTAGGTAATTCTCCAGCCAGTCGATGCTGACGATATCGAGGTGGTTGGTGGGTTCATCAAGAAGCAGTACATCCGGCTTACGCAGCAAAATCTGCGCCAAGACCACGCGCATGCGGTATCCCCCGGAGAGGGCATCGAGTGGGCGATCAAAGTCTGACGTTTCAAACCCGAGCCCGAGGAGTACGGCCTCCGTGCGAGGATGCACCATGTGCGCGTCGTGAACAGACAACGCGATGTGTATGTGGTCGAGCGCACTTAGCAGTCTGGCTGGCGGATCAGCAAATGCTTCAAGCTCGCGCGTGAGTGCTGCCTCTTTTTCGAGAAGCGTATCCAACTCTTTGAATGCGGTCAGGGCCTCTTCTATCACGGTCCGCTCCGAGGCATGCTCCTGCGCATCCTGGGTCAGGTAGCCAGTAATGCCGGCGCCCGCGATCTTCCCCTCGTCGGCTTCGAGCTGCCCGGAGAGCAGGCGCAAGAGTGTGGTTTTGCCCGCTCCGTTTGCGCCGACTAGGCCAATGCGGCGTCTTGGTTTAATGGTCCAAGAGAGGTTGTCCAAGACAGGCTGGCCGCCGAGTACTACGGAAATCCCGTGCAGCTGGATCACGTTATTACGCTAGAGATACCTGGATTTGATTGTCGTAGCACGGCCGCTTGGACATGGTTGAATCGTGGGCAAGGCTAACCCAAACAAAGAACACTGGTGTAGCGGTCGTGGCCGGCGAACAGGGGCGAAGCGGTTGAGTCAGTGGTACTTTTACCTCCCGATTAGGGCTAAAGTGCCGAGTGCAGTTACTGGGCGAAAAGACACCTGCTTTGGCGAAACCTCGGAAGGCAACAGCCTATGTTGGTGCCTTGGTGCGCTGATTCTTTGAAGTGGACGACTAGCGTGGTGCTCTTGATCGCCTTTTGGTGGGCGTATATGGTCGCTGGCCGCATTTAGTACGATTGGGCACGACGTGCGTACAGGCCCCTTCCGCCGCTAGGAGTCTTCGCCGCAACAAATATCGGGAACTCCAAGCCCTCACCATTACCCAAGTCCGCCGTCAGAACAGGACTCAATCGAGCGTAAAGCTCCGCAATATACCTGGAGGCTCGCACAACGGGACATTCACCGCGCATGAGTGGCATCGTACCCGCCACGCCACTGGCAGTGCCATCCCGCTAGAAGGTGTTCAGCTGAATGCGCTTCTTGATGACCGCAAACTTCAGCACGGTGGAGCCCACCTCCGGCACGGTGACGTGTACCAGGTACACCCCACTGGCAATCGCCAGGTTGTAGTCCGTGACCAGGTTCCACGAGATCGTCGCCACCCCGGGAGACCGCTTCTCGATCGTCTTGATCAGCGTCCCGTTGAGCGTAAAGATCCGGATCGTGGCCACGTCAGGCAGGTTGGTGAAGCGCACCTCGCTGGTCAGCTGGCTCACCTCATAGTTGGAGGCGCCCTTGTAGGGGTTCGGCACGATGCCGATGTCCTTCAGGCGCGCCCGGGCCCGCTCTCCTTCAGGCTGCACCGCGCCATAGCCATGAGTAGAAAGCAGGTACCGGTCCCCCGGCTGGTTCTGCTTGTTGCTGATGATGCGAAGCGCCGTCCCGCTCTCAGGCAAGGGCCTCTCGTAGGGCGGCGCCGTGCCCTCGTTCCAGGCCACCAGCACCGTGCGGGCCAGCACCTGCAAAGTGGCCTGGTCGTCCCCCCGGAAGAACGCCCGGTAGCCCGCTGAGCCGGGGCTCGTGTCCGCCGGCAGGTTCCAGTAGATCCAGTCGGTATACGGATCGTTGTCCGCACCCGAGGCCGGATGATCTCCCCCAATGTCGTATACGCCATGCTCCGTGCCACCCCCGCACGTCTCACTGTCGCAGAGAAAGGGAACCATCTGCAGGTCGTCGCTGCGATCCTCGGGCGTGTCGATGCCGGCCCTCCAAAGGGTGAAGGGCACCTCGATCAGCGCATCATCGCTGTACCACCGGATGGCCAGGCAGTCATGCTCCACATCAAGGGTGCCATCCATCTGGTCTGCACACTCCTGCGTGAACCGCTGCTCATAGTCGTAGGACCCCAGGTAGGGCAGCAGGGTGCCACCGCGCAGGGCCCGCGCCAGGAACGAGGAGCCCTCTTCAATCGGTCCGAAGGGCTGCGCGGCGCCTCCCGCATGGTATCCCCAGACCGCGCCGCTTATCTGCTGATAGTTGCGCAGTCCCACCACCAGGCCACGCGGGTCCGGGAAGCCGGCCCAGCCCCAGCCGGCATAGTCCGGCGGATCGAGCGGCCCGGCAGCGTTGGCAGTGACGTGAAAGTCCTTGAAGCCCGGCGGAGGCCCCAGCACATCAAAGGTCAAGCCGTCCCCGGAATACACTCCCCGGCGCAAGGGCGCAGGGTAGTCCAGCGCAGAGCCGTCAAACAGCACCTCGCCCTCGCGCAGGATGTTGTACGTGACACCCGTCGCGGCACTGCTGCCCATCCGGGACAGCACGGACGGGCGCAAGGGATCCAGGGCGTTATCGTCTTGCGTTACACTGCCGTCTTGCACTGCAAAGTCCTGCGCAAAGAACTCGATCGCGTAGTTGGCATCCACCATGGTGATCGGGTTCGTGGCATGTGCGAAGACCTCGCCATCGCCCACAGCTTCTGCTTCCGCCACGAAGTCCGGCGTGCCTTGATCCCCCGCCAGTGCCACAGCCGCGTCCGACACATCCCTGGTAGGCCTGGTCGGGATGACTGTCAGGCGCGCTATGGGGCCGCGGTAGACCTTGGGATAAGACGGCGCATTGTAGGCGTAGGCCTGCACGCCGAAGTGGTACGTCTGGTAGTTCGTCAGGCCCGTGACCGTATGAGAGGTCAGGGTGCCGCTATCGCTACCGGTAGCGGTGACTTCCTGCGGCTGGCCGCGCAATCCGTCGACGACTCGCGTAACGCCGTTAATCACGTCGTAGGTCGCGATCGTGCGACCAGCAAAGTCTTCGGCGTTGTCGTACTGAATGACATCATACCCTTCGAACAGGTACTCGTTGTCTTCACCCGGAGTGAAGGGGTCCTCCGCGCTATAGGACTCCAGGTAGTTGTTTGAGCGGGCGCTACTTTTCCATTCCAGGATCACGGACTGGTCTGCGGGCGTGGCAGCCAGCTCTGGGGCAGCCGGCGGCGCCGGAAGGACATAGTTTGCATCAACGAAAGCCTGCGCCAGGTCGTCCGCCTGTTTCATCCTGGTCACGGAGTTGAAGTTGTTAGCGCCCCGCGCGAAGACGATGCCAAGAATGATCTGCTGGGGGTCCTCCGGGCTGATGGTGAACGGGCCCACAGACATCACGAAGCGGCGGTCGGCTGCGACAATGTCCGTGCCCCTATCATCCGCGTTGCATTCTGACCAGTACTGACACTCTTCGTCGCTTTCGCCCACGTCACCCGGAAACATGGACGCTATAGGGATGTCAGACCAGTCCCGGCCATTTCCACCTTCCGTGAAGGGTTTACCATCCTTCCAGCGCCCCCTCAAATAGTTGTAATAGTCCTCGCCATTTTGCGGGTCCCCAGTGACGCCTCCACTGCCGGTGTAATACACAAAGTGGGCCATCTTCAGGTTTCTGAAGTCCGGTACCGGATTTCCGCTCACATGCGCGGTGTCACCCATACTCGGCACTTTTGGGCCCTGGAAGAAGTCGTAGCCAGCCGCGGGTGGAGGAGTGCCGTATCCACCTGCATAGCCCCTTTCGTCGAAGTTGTCAGAATTCCACACAAAGCCGATGCCACGCGCGGTGTCCGACCCGACCCAGTCATCCTGGAAGTTACCCAGGTCGGGATCACTGTAGAGCCCCACGTATGCATCCGTAAGAGAGTCTTTCCCACTGTAAAAAAGATCATACTTGTAGAACGTGGCGTCGCCAATGGGGCCTGGCACCTTGAAAGCGAATGCCATCGCATGCACTTCCAGCCCGATGGGAGGGGTACCATAGGGGAGGTGTTCGTTTCCACGATCATTCATCACCCACCAGATCGACTGATCGCCCAGGATCGCCGGGCGCTCACCGGCCGCCAGATCGATGACACGGTCTGCGCGTGCAGCCAGGGGCTCATCTAGCAGGGCGATGACCTCGCCGCCGTCCTCGTCGACTACGCCATCTCCATCGTCGTCCAGCCCGTTACCCGGCGCTGCATAGGTGGGTGCTCCCAGGCCCGTCGGCCATTCCCGCAGATCAGATGCCGCGGCGCCTGTGGCCTCATAGTCGTCTATATCCGATCGGCTGACCTTGAACAACCGGTCGTACACCGAGCAGTCATCCGGCGGGTTACCGTCGCCATCCAGCGGGCCGGCCCAAAACTGGTAGCGACCATAGCGCGCGGCCGCCACTCGCAGCTCTCCACCGACCAGACCGCCCACCCAGACGCCAGCGTTGAAGATCGCACTTGCGCCGCCCCCTTTGGGTACCTCGTAGACATGCGGTGATCCGCGCCAAAACAGGTTCCCGTTATTGAAGATGCGCGCTCGGACGTTGCTGATGTCCAGGTAAGCTTCGCCCAGAGGCGAGGTGCAGGTCCCGACCTTTTGCGCCTCTGCCGAACCCGCTCCAGCCATCAGGAGCAGCAACGTCGTTAGCGCAAGTGCTGATCGTGAGCGCCGCATAGTCCGGTCAGGTGAGAATCCGCTAGGCTCTGCATGGGCGGGCAGCGGACAGCTAGTGGTGCCGCCATGGGTGCTTATTCGGCTGACTTGGTGATCCATGTCCTCCGTGGAGGCTTGGGCACATTTGGCGTGCATCGAAGGAAGTGCCACGAAAGGCGGGTAAACGTTTCACTATTTACACAATTCCGGGCCTGCTACACCCAAGGCGCTGTCCCCACTGGGCGGTGCTCGCATGCACCAGCAAGGCTAGCCTGGATTTCCACGGCTGGATAAAAGATGGCTACTCTCGGGGCATCACTGCGCTTGAATGCGTCTCATCATGTGTCTGTCAAACGCCTGAAGTCAGTCGTATCCAAGCGTTCGAGGACTGATTCCTGGGCCATTTGCGCCGAAGACGCCGGGTTTTGCCCGCAACGGATCTGCATTGTTTCGTAGGTCCGACTGTCTCCTGCACCAGTCGTTTGGACCCATCTGTTGTAAGGAAGCACATCGGTTTAGGCATAATAGCCTGTAAGTACCAATAGTCTATATGGATAAGCGCGTCAGCGTTGTCTAGACTTGCTTGGCCTGAATAGTGTACTATATCCTTGATGTTAATCGCTATAAATCGCTGTTTTCTTACCGTGTAGCCCAGACGAGTTGAATTGTTCATGCTTTTGTGGTACTATGGCAGTCATAGTCTAACATGCACAAGACAATGACCAGCCTTCGCGACCGATTCCTCAAACCCTCCAGCGTCCTGCAGCGGCAGTACGAGATCCTGCGTGCCTATTTCGTGGAGGAATTGCCAGCGGAGGCCATCGCGCAGCGCTTTGACCGCTCTGCCGGAGGCGTCAACAATCTCGTGACGCAGTTCCGTAATCAGCCCGATAAAGCGTTCTTCTTGCCCGACCCCCGCGGCCGCAGCCGCGTATCCGTTTCCGCGCCCGATCGCAAAGCCCGCATCCTCGCGCTACGCACCAGGGAGCGCTTGTCTGCCCAACAGATCGCAGACCGACTCACACAAGAAGGTCCGCCGATCAGTGCCACCAGCGTACAACGCGTGTTAAAGGAGGCAGGCGTACCAAAACTGTGGCGACGTACCCGTACGGAACTGGAACGCAGCCAGCGTACTGTTGCGGCGGCCGCAGCCGACCGGCGCCAGTTGTCTTTGAAGCCACGCACGGTGCACACGCAGTTTGGCGGCTTGTGGCTCTTTGCCCATGATCTGGCATGCCTGCCGCTCGATGATCTGGTCGCAGTCCTGCCGGGCACCGAACGCCTTCCGGCATCGTGTGTCTTGCGCGCACTCCTCGCCCTGAAGTTATGGGGGATCGCTCGCCCTGCGCATGTCGGCGCGGAGATGCTGGATGAAGGACTGGCGCTGTTTGCCGGGCTGAACGTCATGCCCAAACGAGCCACGCTGAGCGAGTACAGTTGCCGCGTCGATCCCCGTGAACTGCCCGGCTTCATGGACCGGTGGCATACGGCCGTGCAGGACCTGAATCCGCAACTGGCACACAGCCACTCCTTTGATCTTGACTTCCATACCATCCCGTATCACGGGGACGAGGCCCTCACGGAGCGACACTTTGTCAGCCGGCGCAGCCGACGGCAACGGGGCGTGTTGGCCTTTCTGGCACGCGATGCCCAGGTGCCATGCTTCGTGTATGCCCGTAGTGGGGTGCGCAAAGAAGAACAAAACGATGCCATACTACACTTTGTCGACCGCTGGCAAGCACGCACCGGACGCAAGCCACTGGAACTCGTCTTTGACAGTGGGCTGACCACCTATGCCAACCTGGCCCGACTCAATGCGTCGGGGATCGGCTTTCTCACGCTGCGGCGCCGAACACGGCGGCTACTGGCGGCTTTGGCGAACGTACCCCAAGACGAGTGGCGCAAAGTGCGCTTGTCCAATATCGGACGTCGCTATCGCACCCCCCGCATCCTGGAGTCGAAAATCACCCTCAAAGACTTCCCCCAGCCCCTGCGGCAGATTGCCATTACCGACTTGGGGCATGACAAGCCCACGCTCCTGTTGACCAATCAGTTGAAAGTGCCTGCGGCACTACTCATTGACCGGTACGCCCGACGCATGGTCATTGAAAACACAATCGCCGATGCTGTGGACTTCTTCCACATGGATGCGCTCAGCGCGGCCGTGCCCATGAAGATTGACGTGGACCTGCAACTGACACTCATGGCCAGTGCGCTGTACCGGATCCTGGGACGACGGGTCGGGGGAGGACTGCAATCGGCTAAGGCTCGCACCATCTTCCGCATGCTGGTACGCTCCACTGCGGTGATGAAGCTGACCGACCAGGCCCTTACCGTGCGCCTGAACCGCCGGGCAAACAATCCCCGGCTGCTTCACGCAGGATATACAGAAATACAAACACCCCTGCCGTGGCTCGGTAACCGCAAACTGCAAATAGAGGTGCTATGACAAATCATATCTTCATGCTTTTGTTCGGCCATGGAAATTCAGGCTAGTGGTTCTAGGGGCACGATTGTTTGCCAGGGCGGTCACGAGAATCGCCGCAAATCGGGTAAATACCCGATCAGATGCGATCTGCGGCGGGGTACTGCGCAACATCGACCGTGCCGGCTTGGCCGCAGGTGTAGCGCAGGGCAGCCATGATCGTGAGGGCGTGGACGTGTTCCGGAGCGGGGCGGTCTGTGGCAGGCGCCCATGCTGCGTAGGTTGTAAGGCGCAGGGCTTAGGCCTTGGTGGTGGCGCCGCCGATGCGTGCGGCTTCCGCAGGGCCTTGGGGCGCGCGGGAAACTGTTTTCTGCTAGGCCTCACCCAACTTCGCCATTTTGGGAACCCGCCGCTGCCCCAGGGGGGCTAAAACAGGTTCTCCCAGCCCACTTTTCGCCCTTTTCAGCCCCTTTTCAGCCGTATTTCGGGGCTATATGGTGAAGAATACGTGAAGTTGATCATATTCGGCTGAAAAAGGCCATTGTAGTGCCAGGATTGTTGATGGTTACTTGCTATAGGTGCGCCCATGCACTACCTTGGAGGTGTCATTGACCTGCAGACACCATGTACATACGGGCGACCAAGACCCACACAAGGAAGGGCGAGGCGCGACACACTTACCGCCTGGTCCGCAGTGACCGCATCGGCGGTAAGGTGCGCCAATCGACCCTGCTGAACCTGGGCGTCCACTTTGACACGCCCCGTGAGCAGTGGGGCGCCTTGGTGCTTCACATAGAGAATTTGTTGCAGGGGCAGCCGACACTCGTGTTCGATCCCGACCTGCAGCACACGGCCGAAGCCATTGTCGCGCAGCTACGCGCACGCGGCATTAGTGCGCACGCCAAGCCGGAGGGCGAGCCTGATAGCGTCATGACGGTGGACATGGACTCCCTTGAGCACCCGGAGCATGCTCGGAGCGTGGGCGCAGAGCGCGTCTGTCTTCAGGCGCTCGAGGATCTGGGACTGAAAGACGCGTTGATCCAGGCTGGCGCCAAGGAGCGCGACGCGCGCCTGGCCGTAGCCCTGGTGGTCGCACGCATGCTGCATCCCAACAGCGAACGGGCCACGCTTCAGTGGTTGCAAAGCAGGTCGACGACGCTGGACCTGTTGGGACTGCGTCCCGGCAGGAAAGTGTCGTTAGCGAAGCTGTATCGCATTGGGGACCTGCTCTGGGAGCACAACCAGGCGATTCAGCAAGCGCTCTTCCAAAAGGAGCGGACGCTCTTGAGCCTGCCGGAGACCGTTGTTTTTTATGACCTGTCCAACACCCATTATCATGGCCAACAGCACGGTGAGTACCTGGCCTACGGACGTTCGAAGCAAAAGCGCTCCGATTGTCCGCTGGTGACGCTCGGGCTGGTGCTCGATGGCGCGGGCTTCCCGCGCACCTGCGAGATCTTGCCCGGCAACGTCTCGGAGCCCGGCACGCTGCAGGACGCTATCGAGCGTCTGAACGCCAGCGTGGACGGCCAGAAGCCGACGGTGGTCATGGACGCAGGGATCGCTACGGAAGCGAACGTGTCCTGGCTGGCAGAACAGGGCTACGACTGGATCTGCGTACACCGCGGCCGGCGGCCCCTGCCGCCAGAGCGGGAGCCCGACAGTACGCTGACCACGCAGGCCGGACACGCCGTACGCGTGTGGCAGTTGCAGCAGACGAAGCAGGAAATGCTGCTCTATGCCGTCAGCGAAGCCAGAAAGCACAAGGAAGAGCAGATCCTGCAGCGCCGGCGCACGCTACTGGAGGCGGCCCTCACCTCGCTGCACGAAGGGCTGCAGAAGCCTTACCGCACCAAGCGATTCAAGAAAGTTGTAGAGCAGGTCGGACGCATAAAAGAGCGCTATGCCCGCGTATCTCATCAGTACGAAGTGACGGTTGTAGAAGGGAGTGGCCCCAACGCCAAGGCCGTGAAGTTTGCACGCAAGACGCAGTGGGAAGAGGCCGACGGGGCCCTGGGGGGCTACGTGCTACGCACCAGTCAGACGGGATGGGACCTTAAGCACATTGTAGCCACGTATTGGCGGCTGTCCGAGGTGGAGGCCACCTTCCGCTCGTTGAAGTCGGAACTGGGGATGCGGCCGCTATACCACAGCAAGGACGCACGCATCGCCGCGCACATCAGCATTGCCGTATATGCCTATCACGCCGTGCACCTGATCCGGACACGCTTGAAGGCGCAGGGCATCCACACCAGCTGGAAGACGCTTCGCCAGCAGCTGAGCGCCTGGCAACGGGTGATGACGACCATAAAGGACACCCAAGGTCAGGTGATTGTCAACGTGCAGGACGAGCGCCCAAGGGCAGAACTGGCTCAGATAGCACGGATCTGCGGCGTCACGCCCAGCCTGCATCGGCAGCGCTACCTACGCCAGGATTAAGGCAGGCGACAGGCGGAAGAAAAGTAGTGCCAGCCAGGCGGGAGTACACCCTTTTCTTATATGTGGAGAATGTGTCTACCTATACTGTTTGAGTCATAAAATGGCGAAGTCGGGCTCAGCCGCTAAATAGTTTCCCTTAAGTCTTATTATAGGCATTGTTTTAGGACCCGAAAACAGGAGTGAGCGGCAGGGGCGCCTCACAATTACCGCAGATAGCACCCGGTCGCATTGAGGCGTGGTTCAGGGAGATTCTCACGTTGGCCAGATAAAACAAATCACCTGGGGAAGGGAACCCCAGGAAAACGGGCAGCCTTCGATCGGGATCTACATCGTCCAATTGCTATTTAAACGTTGACACACTTCCGTTGCGAACACTAACCAACAGTCTGAGGAGAGAGCGATGCTTGATGGCCCTATAGTGGATGTTGTAATCGGACTCGTATTCTTCTATGTAGCGCTTAGCCTGTTCGTTACTACTCTCCAAGAATGGATTGCCAGTATGTTCGGATTGCGTAGTAAGAATCTGGAAAAGGGCATCGTGTCAATGATAGGTTCGAAGCACGCCGAGAAAGTGTACGATCATCCTCTGATCAATGGGGCGGCGAAGGGTAAAAGGAAGCCGTCGTATATCTCAGCAAAGACCTTCCGGACCGTTTTGGACAGCGTTACTCAAGAGATCGGTAATACAGACACTCTGACTAAGATTTTCACAGCGCTTGGAGTGAGCAAAACAACCGAAGAGTATCAAGACCGGATCGAACGCTGGTTCGATGACAGCATGGCGCGAATTGCGGGCTGGTACAAGAGGACGACGAAACTGTGGGTTGTTTCACTGGCGGTGCTTGTAACTGTGGCTACCAACGCAAACACCTTTCGCATGGCTGAAGAACTTTGGACGAGCGATGCCTTGCGTACACAGATAGTGGCTCAGGCCGAGGCGGCCGTGGAGTCCGACGATCGGGACGATGCCAATGGTGCCAAACTGACAGACGTCTTGGGTACTCTTCCGATTGGTTGGAAAGCGGAGCACTGGAGCTGGTCAAGTGGGTGGCGTGAATGGCTCCATATGATATTGGGCTTGGGCATCACTGTGGCAGCCGTTAGTCTCGGCGCACCATTTTGGTTTGACGTACTAGGTAGAGTAGCCAACATTCGGGGATCTGGCGCACCAGAGGGTAGAGCCACGAACCTCCGCAAGTAAACGAAAGGTGATTATATAGTTAACTGAAACATTCTTCCCGATCGGCCGTATGAGGGGGTAAACCAGATCGGGGAAATCATGGCGGTTAAATCGGGGCCTGGGCGCAGTTATCGCAAGGGAATCAGCATGGTCAAACTGGCCGAAATGTTTCCGAATGAGGAGGCGGCCGTCCTGTGGTTCGAGGCTGTGATTTGGCCGGACGGTCGTGTGTGCCCGCGCTGCAAGGGCATAGACACGTATGCGGGCACACACAGGCAAATGCCGTACCGCTGCCGTGGGTGCAAGCGGTTCTTCTCGGTGCGCACAGGTACCGCATTGGCCAGTAGCAGGCTGCCGTTGAAGAAGTGGGTATGGGCCATTTATCTTGAAATGACTTCCCTGAAGGGCGTCTCCAGCATGAAGCTCCACCGCGACCTCGATGTGACGCAGACTACGGCCTGGTTCATGTTGCAGCGCGTACGGGCCGCCTTTGCGCCACTGCTGGCTGCTGCGTTCGAGGGACCGGTGGAGGCCGACGAAACGTACGTGGGTGGCTTGGAGAAAAACAAGCACGAGCACAGGAAGCAGAAAGCCGGACGCGGGCCGGTAGGCAAGACGGCGGTGGCCGGCCTGAAGGACCGTGCAAGCGGGCAGATTCGGGCCGAAGTGGTGGAGCGCACGGACGCAGCGACCTTACAGCAGTTCGTCTACGATAACACCGAGATCGGCACAACGGTCTACACTGACGAGGCGCACGCCTACAAGGGCATGATTGGGATGCAGCACGAAACCGTCAAGCACTCGGTCGGCGAGTGGGTCAACGGCATGGCGCACACGAACGGGCTGGAATCATTCTGGAGCATGTTCAAGCGGGCGTATCATGGTACGTACCACCACTTGAGCAAGAAGCACTTGCAACGCTACGTGCACCAGTTTGCGGGCAAGCACAACGTTCGCACAATGGATACGCTGGAGCAAATGCAGCATGTCGTGGCCGGTATGGTGGGCAAACGGCTCATGTACAAGACGCTGACAGCGTAGCACAGTGCACCAACCAAGCGGATTAATCAATACGGGAAACAAGGCACTGAAATGACAAAGGACGACCGGCAGGAGCGCAAGCGTAAGCGCTTGCAGGACACGTGGGATAACACGCCAGCTGCGAATCCGCGCTACGGCGGGCTAACGATACTGGAAGCTACGCGGCAGTTTTTGAAGGGCGGCAAGCGGGAGGCACCGAAGGCCAAGACAGCCGTCCAGGACGAGGTAAGTTTCAGTTAACTATATAATCGCCAAACGAAAAGTGGAGTCAATCTGGAAGCCAGAAGGTGGAGTTTACCTGAAAAACGGATTCGGTGTAGCTGCTGTCGTCTTGGCTGCGGTTATTTCCACACCTGCTGTGGGACAGGAAGTGTACCATGACATGTGCCTGCATGGCTGCCCGGCCGGAGCGCCTGCCAGCAATGCTCTCGTTATCCGTGACATCTATATTCTGAGCTCCAATGACGCAACCAAGTTTGCTGACTGGGTTGCGTACAGGATCACCAACAGCACCATTGGTCCGACGAAGTATATGCACCGGGATTGGAAGGCGGATCCGTGGCTGTCGGCTGATGAGACCTTAGAGCCGAGTGACTACGAGACTGCCAACGCAGTATTGAAAACGGACCGCGGTCATCAGGCACAGTTGGCCGGTCTTGCTGGTACGACCAGTTGGGAAACGACCAACTATCTTTCCAACATCACACCTCAGAAAAGTGCACTTAACGAAGGAGTATGGGAAAAGCTTGAGGGCGCAGTCCGTGATCTCTCCACAGTGCCGGACACCGAAGTCGTCTATGTCATGACGGGGCCACTGTATGAGAGGCACATGCCCCCGCTACCCAAGGCCGATGAAAGCCATAGAGTTCCAAGCGGCTACTGGAAGATCGTCGCAACAGAATCTTCCGGCAATATCAAGATTGCCGCTTTTGTGTTCGACCAGGAAACCGTTCGAAGTGCCGAATACTGCGCAGACACGTTCGTTACCGAAGTTCGGACAATCGAGAGCAAGACAGGGCTGGACTTTTTCTATGGTCTCGATCCGGAACAGCAGGACAACCTCGAGAATGGTTCAGCCACCTTGTTGCGAGAACTTGGGTGTACTATGTAGTGCTTGCCCAATCTAGGGCGACTCTGACGCACTACGTCACCCCTCATGGCCGCCGACTCATACCTCGTGCGCTGAGAACCCCGGAGTTGACCGGACGCATACTGGTAACCGAGCGTAGCCACCAAGAAGGCTATGATACGTACGGCCGCGCAGCCAGCCACTCATAGAGCGCGGAGCCTCGCTGCCGGGCGGCTGAACAGGGGCATACCGCAGCGCGTACTATGCTCTGGTCGTTCAGCATGCCTGCGCTTGATCGCCCTGTCTCTGGCTTGCTGCCGCCAGCAGCTATCCACCCCCTTGCGACGGGACGACTGGCAAGACGATGCGTTTGACTTAAGACGATAACCTTGAAAGAACGAATCGATTCACACGGTCCCTGAAGTATGACCAACCAGCTGGCAGAGCAATCCCGGAAGATGAGTGAATACCACGGGCCAAACAGGGGGCCGATACATGTCTTCGCCTCAAGTGACTTGTCGTTTCCGCTACGGAATAGCCCGGTCACGTTCGCTGTCAGGATAAAGGATGGTTCGGTATCTAGCCTATGGAAGGTTATAGCAAAACCAAGCGGAGACGTATACATAGTCCCCCGTGACATCATGGAGGGCGCGAAGATAAGCCTTCACGCCTCGGGCCAGCAGCACATCGTCTTTCGCCAGCCAGGCGGGGGTAAGATGGTATGGAGTGAGCCGCCCCTGACATCTCCTGTGCAGGCCTCAGTGAAGTTGCTCTTCACCGTGTGGTCCGCCGGTACGGGACCGACCAGAAACAATAGCACTGCAGAAGAGCAAAAGAAGTGGGAGCAGAACAAGGTTACCATAGAGGCGGAGGATTGCGAGGACACCATGATCTCGGTTTGTTTCTTCCTGACGCCTCCTGGCGACAGCTTCCAGCTGCCCCTGCCACCGCCAATAATGGCGCCAGTTGCGGTTCTACCCGTTGGAACGAGGAAAGAGCTGCACGTGATCGCGTGCAGAGAGCATCGTCCAGATCTGCGTGCAGGCCTGGAGGCAGAGCTCAACGCAGATGTCACAACTAAGGGCGGGGCAGTGTCGGCGCGAGGACCAGATAGCAGCCAGTCTTTGCGGCTGCTTGCCGGCACCGACGTTGATGGCCGCCCCTACGTGGCGCCGGTGTCCGTGGAGAGGAATGAGCGCGGCGTAGAGCTTTTACGGTGCCGGCGAGCGCTCTTGAACGTAACCTAAATACCTGTATGTTTAGGCCGTGCCACGTATGAACAGGGTCCATACCGCTCAGAAGCTTCTTCCAGGAGCACTTCCTCACCGGCGCAAGCTCAAGATTCACGATGGTGGCCATAAAGTTCGAATCCGTGACGCCTAGCGTCTTGGAGTACGCAAACGCAATGCCGTACTTAGACAGCGCGGGATCGTTTTGGGGCATGCTGGAGCGGGCCTGTCACGGCGCGTATCACCAAGGCCGCAGGAAGTACTTGAACCGTTACGTGGCGTCATGGGTGTAGCAGCTCTCACAAGAGACCATTCCCCAATAGGCCTGCTTGGATTAGGGGGACGCTCCAAGAGCAGGGTTGTCGTTGAAGCAGTCTCCCCAAATGGGGGAGGGACTGACGCAAGGCAACTACTTAACGACCGTTTTGCGGACCGTCTGTCTGTAAATCCAACCTTTTCTCGGAGGTTGGTGTCATATCAGGGGAACAAGTCGGTTCCCGGCTTTAGATGGCTGAAATACAAGGAGGGGTTCTCACGAGAGCTGGTACTCAGGTTAATTGAAGGGCTCTACCCCTTTTTTAGTGGGTAAACTCACCTGCGGACGCTGCGGGGTATAGATCCAGGCCTCCGAGGTGAAAGTAAATGGCGTTGGCAAACCGCCGTTTGTTGCGGAAGCCCCTGCTGCGCACTTTGATTGTTTTGATCCTGCTGTTGACGCCCTCCGCAGGGCCATTGCTCACCTTCAGGATGATCGCATTGAGGATACCCCACAGGTGTTTCTTGATGGTTCTGGCGGCTGCCTTGACCGGTTCCAGCCGACACCGCATGGCCCACGACAACCATCGCTCCCAACCCTTGCGCGCCCATGTGCGGTGGACATAATGCCACAACTGCAGGGCCATTTCCTTGATAGCCCACGCGCGGGCCGTCTTCAACGTGCTGGTACGCAACTGCTGGAAGCGCGCCTTCTGCTTAGCAGACATGTTGGCCGGGTGAGTCAACCAATCATACTTGGTTCCCTTGAGGTCTTCCAGGCCTTCCTTCATCAATGCCCGGTGCTCCTGGCGCCGAACCTTGTCCACGGCAGTTCCCAGACATTTCACTACGTGGAATTTGTCAAAGGCCACCTTCCGTTGCGCCTCTGGCACATGCTCCAGCGTGGCGTTGATGTAGGCCGGCCACATGTCCATGCTGACACTCTCGATGCCCTCCAGCTGCTCCAAAGTGAGCCCAGCATACCAACGCGTAAGTGTCTCTTTCTTACGGTCTTCGCCCACATGCAGCACCGTTCCCGCCTTCGCATCCGAAACAATGGTGACATACGCGTGGCGCTTGCGAAAAGAGGTCTCATCCACGCCAATATGGGCAACATTCCGTTCCTTCCTCCGCGCAAGGCCGCGTTGCACCGCGCGCTGCATGATCCCGTCTATCGCATTCCAGCTCACCCCCATCAGACGGGACACCGCCGATACACTCGCCTCCTGCAGCCAATCAATCACCAGCGTCTCAAACCCTGCAGTGAACCGTGACATAGGTTCCGCCCACGGAACCGACACGTTGCGCACTCCATGCTCCGGACATTCCACGCGGGGAAGCTCCGCAACCACCATGGTGCGATACTCGCACAGGTCCAGGTGTCGCCATTGCCGGCGACGGTGATCGTAGCCCGGAGACGCCGAGCCGCACTCCGGACAAGGCAGCTGATGGCCGTCCTCGCAAACTACATGAATCCGGACTTCTTGCGCCTCATGCGCAAACGTCACCTCGGAAACCTTCCAGGGAGCCTGGATGCCCAAGAGGCAACCTATATCATCAGTCTTTAGTTGTGACATATCGTTGCTGGGGTTAGAGAACGTGTGCGCCATCGTGATGATGGCCTTGAAACAGATAAGAAACGGGTATGAATCCGCATCATCTCATATCGTTTCCCGTTGAATGAAACGCTGTACCCATCTAATTAGGGGAAGAGCCACATTAGCAAGTGAGTATTCGTTTTGGTGCAATGCGGTTTGAGCGAGTCACGTTATCGATGCTCACGCACGTCCACGAAGCGTGTGGGCCGGTGCCCGATCATGACTTGGACGTCGCGCTTAGCATTGGTGCAACAGACCCTAATAGGCTCGAGCTGGGCGAAACTAGTTCTGGCATGCAGGACGGTAGCGGATCACCCAGCGCCGCTACGCTTTGTAGAGTGTACGCGCTGCTAGAAAACTGATATGTTCAGAGGCGCCCTGTCGTAACGAATGCGCTAAACCCCCACGGTAAGAGAAGCGTTTACCCCGGGTCCAGATTCATTCTAGGCATAGTGCTTGCAATGTCGCAAAGGCTACTTGGTCGGCTGAACCAAGGCTTAGGGCGGTCTGCGTTCCTGATGGGTATTCTTGCCCTGTTCCTGGCGTCCCCGGACGCGCAAGGGCAGGATCTGCCGTGGCGATGTGCCGACATGTCGTTCCTGGACGAGCTTGAAGCGGCAGGTGCCGAATACGCGGAATCCGGCATGCCGGGGGATGCGCTACAATTCCTGCAGGAAAAGGGCCTTAGTGGCGCGAGGCTACGCCTCTTCCACAGCCCAACGAGCCTGCGCGACGGGTTGCCGGACGTGCTGCAGCTAGCCCTGCGCCTTAGTGGACTACTCGGGTTGCCGTGGATTCTTGATATACAGTACTCGGACACATGGGCAGATCCAGGGCACCAAACCAAGCCCGCTTCTTGGCAGCAACTGGACTTTAGCATGATTCAGGATTCTGTGTCCGTATATACCCAGAGGGTCCTAGAACCGCTTGACACCCAGGGGACACGCCCGGCGATCGTCCAGATCGGTAACGAAATCACCGCCGGCATCTTGTGGAATGACAGGCGCATTGGCGGCATTTTCGATACGCCCGATCAGTGGTCCAGGCTTGCTGCCCTAGTGGAGCGCGCCGTGCAGGATGTGCGAGCCGCCGTAGGTGATTCTACCCGGATCATGATTCACCTTGATCGCGGCGGCGACAAGGAAGGGGCGACGTGGCTCTTTGATAGCCTCGCGCAGTACCAAGTGGAATTCGACATCATCGGCCTATCGTATTACCCCTGGTGGCACGGGACGCTGGAAGACCTTACAGAAACGCTCGGCACGGTATCTGCTACGTATGGGAAGCCCATACTTCTGGTGGAAACAGCCTACCCCTGGACGCTGCAGTGGCTTGACGACACGCACAACATAGTAGGACTACCGGAGCAACTGCTGCCTGGGTACACGGCTACACCTGAAGGCCAACGTGACTACATTCGCGATGTTATGCAAATCGTTGCCGACACGCCTGGGGGCCTCGGGGTTTGCTATTGGGAGCCGGCATATGTGTCGGCAGCCGCAATGGGGTCGTCGTGGGAAAATTTGACGCTCTTTGGCAGCACTGGTGAAGTATTGCCTGGTGCCGCGGCGCTGGGCGGGACCCTGAATACCGGGGTCCGGCGTAGCCATTCCGAGCTGCAATCGCTGCAGATCTACCCAAACCCGGCTTATGAGGAGTTCCGGGTGGCGTACGATCAGCCGCCGGGTACCTGTACAAGGGTTATCGTATACGATATTCTAGGCCGCGTAGTGACCGTCAGCCGAGAACGGTGCCAGCCAGGATTTGTAGAACAGCGCATCCTCGTGGACGATTTGGCGTCAGGCGTCTACATGATCTTAACTCTCGGGTTGTCACAAGCGCAACCAGCGCCCATCATCGTGATGCGCAGAAAGAAATGAACTCTTTGGAAACTATGCGCCTGGGCCACCGCTTCGGGCGGCGCGTGCTGTTTCGAAAGATGGCGCTGCGCGTAGATGGGGGAGACGTGCTGGCGGTCACTGGCGCGAATGGAAGCGGCAAGTCCACGCTCCTGAAGATCCTGGCCGGCGTGCTTCGGTCAACGGCAGGAACAGTGACGCTGCACGTAGACGGCAAAAGAGTGCCACGGGAGGACCATCCCCTCCGGGTGGGGTGCATATCGCCGTATGTCAATTTATACGATGATCTTACGGCTAGGGAGAACCTGGAATTCGTAGCGCGCGTCCGCGGCCTGTCGCAAGCCGATGGGGAAATCAGCAAAGTCCTGGAAACCGTACGACTTGCGCCGCGCGCACACGAGCGCGTGTACACGTTTTCCTCGGGCATGAAACAGCGCATAAAGATCGCTGTAGCCATATTGGCTTCGCCGCCCGTGTTGATCCTTGATGAGCCATCGGCAAATTTGGATTCCCATGGGCAGGCGCTGTGTGCCAATGTGGTCGCGGATGCCAAAGCGCGCGGCAGCGTTGTAGTGATCGCTTCCAACGTAGCCGAGGACTACAGTGGGGCGGACACAGTGATCTGTGTTGAGGACTACGCCTGCTGAGGGTAGGCTGTATCGAAATCCCGCCAGAACTCGTATTATGTTGCAGTGTGGTCACAAAAACGCCTCAGCTCATGCATCGCAAGCGCAAAGGGATGGTCATCAAGAACGCGGATACCTTCCCCCGTTCCGTTGCGCTAAAGACTCGTACGCTGGTCCTCGGGCCTGGAGAGTCCACTCCAATCACGTCGGAAGAAGTCATGGATTCCACGCTGCGGGATTTGCTGCAGACCCGTGACCTAGCCATCGTGCGCCCGATCACCGATTCAGAGGAAGCCGCGATTCTGGAAGCGCTCAGCCCATCTTCCAAGCGATAGCGCACTTGCACCCACCGACAGTATGAACGTGCTTGCGCTCGAACCCTGGTACGGGGGTTCGCACCGAAACTTCCTGGACGGTCTTGCGCGGCATAGCCGTCACACTATTCAGCGGGTCACGATGCCTGCCCGCTTTTGGAAGTGGCGCATGCATGGCGGTGCCGTGACTATTGCGCGCAAAGCTGTACAGGCCATCAATGGAGGATTCGAGCCGGATATCATATTCGCGTCCAGCATGGTCAACGTTCCTGCGTTTCTGGCACTCACGCGCGGCCGTTTGGAGCGGGTCCCGCTGGTATACTATCTCCATGAGAACCAGCTCACGTATCCGATTCCGGAGACGGAGAATCGGGACTTGGCCTACGCCTACATCAACTATCTCTCGTGTTTGGCGGCGGATCGCATTGTTTTTAATTCGGCGTTTCATTACGAGGAGTTCATGCGGGCGTTGCCGGGCCTGCTGAAAGCGTTTCCTGACTATACGCACCTGCACACAGTCGCCGAAATCAGAGAGAAGAGCTCCGTCATCCACCTGGGGATGCACCTAAAGTCCCATGACGCGTATTTGACGGAGGACGAAGGCTTTTCTATGGACCCGGATTCGGCCCCAATTGTGCTTTGGAACCAGCGATGGGAATACGACAAGAATCCGGAAGCATTCTTCAGACTGATGAGCCGGTTGGATGACTCCGGGCACGGGTTCCGATTGATCCTGGCCGGGAAGCACTTCGAGGAGCAGCCGTACGAGTTTGAGCAGGCGTTTGAGCGTTACGCAGAGCGGATTCTTCACTACGGGTATGCGGAGGACTTTGAAGAGTATAGCAAGCTGCTTCACCGGGCTGACATCGTGGTTTCGACGGCAATTCATGAGTTCTTCGGCATTGCCGTAATGGAGGCGATATACTGTGGTTGCCATCCGGTGCTGCCCAACAAGCTTAGCTATCCCGAGTTGATTCCCGACTCGTACCATCGCCCGCTGCTGCACGCACCGGTCCTCTACGATGACCATAACGAACTGTTTGGCACTATGTCAGATCTCCTAAAGGGCAACGAGCGCCCACTACCCGGCGTAGTCCTGCGATCCATGCTGTCGAGGTTAGATTGGGCAACGCACGTTGAAGCGTACGACGCCCTGCTGGAGTCCACGAATTCTCGTTAGCCTGATGCGACCCATGCCCACGCCTCACTACGAACGGATCCGGGAGTTTATGAGCCTCGCCGGACAGGACACGCCAGGCGCCGTCACGAATCCCGATGGCGCAACCCGTCTCTTGCGGGCGAAGCTTATTCTGGAAGAAGCGCTGGAAACAATTGCTGCCCTTGGCATCAGTGTGGAACGAGATGGCAAGGTGCTTGAATTCGATCAGCTGCATTGCAGCGTCACTGGCGACGCGGATCTTGAGGGCGTTGTGGATGGCTGTGCCGACATCTCAGTAGTGACCATGGGAACGCTGATTGCGTTTGGTGTCGACGACGTTCCCGTTCTTGAAGAGGTAGACAAAGCCAACCTGCGCAAGTTTGGGCGGGGCTCGTATGCGAGGCCGGATGGCAAGTGGATGAAGCCACCGGACTGGGAGCCCCCCGACATTCTCGGAGCGATTGGTCGCCAGCGCAGCTAACCGTGACCTTCAGCACGTAAATAGAAGCGACGAGTATTCGTTGCGCGAGCGGTTTGTTCGGGCCATGGAAGGCAGCAAGGATGGAATGGTCACACAATTCGGCTTACTAGCGCAACCGGCGTGGCTCAGCGCCGGGCTGCGGACGTCGGGCAAGAACACGCGTCTCTCGCGTGCCAGCTAACAGTCAGCCGCCCCATACTCTGGGCCAATCTTTTTGCCATAGGCGAAGCATTGCAACTGTCCGTTCGGTTGTACCCATTCAACGCTTTCCTATCCATTGGGCCCAGCACCAAACGGTCAATTGGGGTCAGGCAGTGAACAAGACATTAGTTCGAAGTCACGGGGCTCTGCTCAAGACGTCGCTCGCCATACCTGCGGCTAATGGCCTGCGGACTGGGAAATGGTGCGTTTCGGCAAAGCAATCGTAGACTTCTTCGTAGGGGTAGAGATCAGGGGCAATTCAAGGGGTAGTAGGCTTCCGTCCTACATGCTCATCTCCGAAGTGATGGCAAGCGGTCAGCTTCGCTGGCCGAGAAGAGCATGCGACCGGTTCACCAGCGAAACGCTGCAGGTGTGGACGGGCAGGTGTCCTCTACTGCGCGGCGTCTTCATGGCTCCGAAAGACTCTATGGCGTCGGCCGCAGAGTCTGCGCCTGCACGGAGTCCGATAGCTAGACCTCGTGGGTAAAGGGTAACTTGCCAAGGTACCGTCGATATGGAGTGGGAGGATAATCGCAATCCCTCTTTCAGAGCACTTCAAGTTGCATTCGATGTTCTAGCTGGGGATCGCACAAATTCTAGTTGGGAATTGGAGAGTTGCTGTGGAGGTGGACTCTAGCCTCCACCATTCCTTTCCCATCATATGAACCCCTCCCAGCCTGTTTTGGGGAGCACTGAGGCGCCTTTAGACGCCCAGATCAATCCCTCCGGTGACTCGCGGCGGCTTCTGATGAAGCTCTGCACGCACATACTGCAACAATTGACCACCGACTGGCCCATTCCGGCAGCGCATCAGCAGCCGGTGCCACCGCCCGCAGTGATCAAGGCTTCTGCTGCGGCCCAGGACACAAAGCCGGACTTGGCGCAGTTGAATGAAGCGTGGCAGCTGTTGCATTCGCGCAGTCTGCAAGACGACCCGATCGTTGCGATCTGGCTGCGCGGGCTGTGCCCACGCGGCGTTAACATCGTTCTTGGAGCGGGTTTGACCATTACGGGCTATCGCCGCATACTTGGCCTGGTAGCGTGCTACCCTGAGAACGTCTCTGCTCTTACGTCCTTTGTGCAGTCGCTGTCCGATCGTGGTCTTTCGGCCGCCGACGGGCTGCTCTGTGTGCTGCCCAGCAGTACGGGACTTCAATCGGCGGTGCGCCAGGTGTTCGGCCCCAGGGTCGCTATACAGCGCTGTCTCAATACGCTATTGGATCAAGTCACCTGTGGTCTTCCGGAAGACCTTGTTCCTGTGTATCGCAATCGCCTCCGCCAGGCATGGAATGGGTTCGATGCCCGGGAAGCTGAACGCGCACTCACCCGTATTCACCAGGACTTGACGCGCGTCAATCGGTCCGCAGCGAAGGTTCTATGGGAGGGCCTGGAGCAATCTCTGACGATTCAACGCACGGGCATGCTGCTCAAGCTCGACAGAGGGCTGCGCGTGATGCGCTTCATGAATGCCATCAGTCGCAGGTTGCAGACCCCGGCCAGCGCCGTTTTCCAGCGACGCGAACAGATGGCACTGGCACTGTTGGAACACGAGGCTCAGCTGCGCCGTGTGGCCCATGCGGCCTATCTGCCACAACTTCGTGAGATTCTCATCAACCTCAACGCCGTATGATGACCCATACCCCTATGCTGGATCAATCACTCATCGAGGACCTTCGCGGGCTTGCGCAAAGGAATTTCATCGGCCTGGCCAGCTGCCTTGGATATCTCGATGATCTTCTTACCAAGATGGCCACATGGGTCATAGAGGCCGAGGCCCACTTCATATGCGGCGCACGTGGGAAGCACCATAAGACAGGCTTTCAGCGCTGGGGGACGAATCCGGGTTCCATCCGCGTCGGTTTGGAGCGCATTGCGGTCCGCGTTCCGCGCGTGCGGAATGTACGAACCCGAAGGGAGCGTCCTCTGCAAACGTACCGCCTTTTGCGCGAGCGTGGGCTTATGGACCGGGAAAGCGTGGTAAGAAGGTTGCTGTGTGGACTGTCGCGGCGCAATTACAGGCAGGCGGCCCAAGTCTTCACCGATAGTATGGGGTTGAGTGCCAGCAGCATAGGCAACGCCTTCATGACGCAGACGGCAGCGCTACTGAAGGAATTTGAGACGCGCCGCTTCGATCAGCACACCTTTGCGGTGCTCCTGCTTGATGGCAAGTATCTGGCTGGTATGCAGATGATAGTAGCGATGGGCATCACGACCGAGGGCGAGAAGGTCGTCCTGGGCTTTGCGGAAAGCCGTACCGAGAACAGTGCGCAGGTGGAGTCGCTGTTGCAGGATCTGTTGCGTCGGGGCTTCACCCATACCGACAAGCTCTTTGTACAGGTGGACGGCAGCCGCGGGCTTCGCAAGGGGATCAGTGCGGTGTTTGGGGATGCGGTCGTATTCCAGCGCTGCCAATGGCACAAGCGTACCAATGTGACGCGTCACATCAAGAGCGAGCCAGCGGCCACGCAAATGAAGCGTCGGCTTCAGGCGGCATGGGAACTGCCCACGTACAAGGAGGCACGGGCGGCGCTTGTGTCGCTGCATGAAACGCTGCAGCGATCGTGTCCGAAGGCCGCACGCAGTCTGGAGGAGGGTTTGGAGGATACGCTGACGCTTCACCGGTTGGGGGTGCGGAACCAGGCTGTCAGAGACAGTCTGAAGACGACGAACATCATCGAGAACCTCAACAGCATTATAGCGAACCGATCACGGAACGTGAAGCGCTGGGGATCATCGGGGATGCGTCAGCGCTGGTGCGGGGCGATATTCATGCAGTACGAGTCGAATCTGAAGCCGATACGCCGGGAGGACATGAAGGAGCTGACCAAGGTCCTGAGCACCTCCGGGGGTCGATGGGTTAGTGGGGATTCGGTCTGCCAGCCCCAAAGGGCTGCAAAGGCAACACCTGGCGCTGGATGCCGCGCGCAGTAGCGCGCTGCTGACGCTGGCATAACGCAAAACCCGCAGCTGTCTGGACGCTCTGAGGCGTTGCACCCTGCCAAGATCGCCGCTTACGCGTGCAATCAGAGGATACCTGCGGGATATCGTGCCCGAGAAGTCACTCCACGAGCCTGCCTACGCCCGAAAAGCCGCGTGTGAGCACGCAATTAGGCCCACATTGGCACGCACCGTCCCATTTGCATCCACGTACTCGGCCCGAAGCGCAATCCATTGCCAAAAGATATCTACTTTGAGGGCCCATCTCGGCAGAAGCCGCCGAAACCCAACTTAAAAATGTGCAATCCCTCTAGCTGAGACCTTCTCGCGGCCTACGCATGCATCTGCGCAGGCTACACCGAATGGCAACCCCTGGAAACGGATTGGACTTGGTGAATCCTGCTGGGGCGCTTGACGAGTGGGCGGCTACCCTTCGGCCCGCACCTGCCCCCCCCTTATGGTCCTTTAGTCCCGCTATGGGAGCATTGCCTACCGCTCCCTGTCCAGCACCGAGCTTCCTGTGTTCGTGCTATTCCAATCGGCCTATTAGCGTTTCGATCACCTCCACCGTCCCCCCTCAAATGCGGCGGCCGGAATGGGCGCGAACGCGGCATGGATTAGATTCAACATGAACCAGGCCGTCCGCTGCCACACGACGAGGTCCCTGTTGAGATTCATGCTTTATACGCCCTTATGCGAAGTCATTTCAAGATAGCGGGCCCATACCCACTTCTTCAGTGGCAAGCGGTTGCTCTCGTCTGCCATGTCCGTACGAACGCCGAATGTCTTGCCAACCGTGCGGCAACGATACGAACTAGCCTTGTACTTGCCCACGCTCTCGCCCCGCGGGCGCGTGCGCCCGTCCGGCCACACGACCGCCTCGAACAAGGGCACGGCCGCCGCCTCGTCCAGGATCATATCGGCCAGCCGTACCTTACTGATACCCCTGCGATTGCTGCGTCCCGGCCCTCGATTTGGTTTGTCCATTCCTACGAGAATCCGGCAAACAAGTATCGCTTAGATACATAGTTGCCCTATACTTGCTCGCAGCCTTGATGCGGCTATCAACGTGCCCCTTAGGCATGGTCACGACCTTTTCGCATTTTGGCGGCGTTTTCAATGGATGCTGTTGCAGGGCCACGGTTTTCTGGCCATCTAGAGTCGCTTGGTGTATGAATCATCGTATCGTGTCACTTATTGCCAGCGCAACGGAAATCGTTTGCGCACTGGGATTCGAGTCACAGCTCGTCGGCAGGTCACACGAGTGCGACTACCCGCCTTCGGTTTCCCGGTTACCGACGTGCTCAACGTCAAACGTTGCCGTCGAAGCCTCTAGTGCGGCCATTGACGGGCAGGTCCGAGCTATCGTCGGTGAAGGGTTGTCTGTGTACCAGGTGGATTCCGAAGTGCTGGACCGCCTTGCTCCCAGTGTGATTATTACGCAGACTCAATGCGAGGTCTGTGCTGTGAGCCTGAAGGACGTCGAGGCAGCTGTTTGCGAACTTGTTAAGTCGGAGCCTGCGATCGTGTCCCTCGAGCCCATGTCGCTTAGGGACGTGTGGGCGGATATTCGGACCGTTGCTTCAGCCCTCGGTGATCCTGCACGCGGAGACGTACTTGTGTCCCACCTTCAGCACCGGCTCGAGCTGTTGCATGCTCGCTCCAGGGCCTTTGTCGTACGGCCCTCGATAGCGTGCATTGAATGGATCGACCCACTAATGATAGCGGGCTACTGGGTGCCTGAACTGGTGGACCGGGCTGGAGGCATCGACCTGCTAGGCGAAGCGGGGAGGCATTCGGGATATCACTCGATCGATCAGCTTGTTGCGGCAGATCCGGATGTGATCGCCGTCATGCCATGCGGGTTTGACATCGAACGCACGTGCCTTGAAATGACGCCACTGGCTACTTGCCCGTTGTGGACACGACTATCAGCCGTCCGGAAGGGGCGCGTGTTCATCACCGATGGCAATCAGTATTTCAATCGCCCTGGGCCCCGCGTAGTGGAGTCCGCCGAGATCCTCGCCGAGTGCTTGCATCCCGGAACCTACGAATTCGGTCACCAGGGGAGGGGATGGCAGCGCTGGCGAGGCCCCGGCCACAACGGGCCCGCGGATCTGTAACAGCCACAGACACTAGGCTGAATAGACAGCGAAGCAGCATGTGCCCTTGATTCGCCGTTCCTGGGCTGACCTTTTCAAGAAGCAGTTCCAGCGTGGGGGCTTGCCGGCCCTACCCGCGCGCCGCCCTCCCTCCGAAGAAATGGCACCTTCAAATGTAGTTGTGCGGCAAAAGCTACTATCATTCATCACCCCCAATCGGAAACGCTTGTCGTCCCGAAATTGTGTATTGTGCTTTTGTGGCTGGTGCAAGCAGGTATGGGTAAAATGCTGCAGCGGCTGCTCACGGCACTCAGTCTGAACTTGAGCCCGCGATAGCGCTCATTTCGCTTGTCTTTTGGGCCTGGTCTTGCTTCGTTGCCGAAATGATACCGGACGTGCCGCTTTCCGCAACCATAGAGATCATCTTTGGCAACATAGATTGGTTGCGACCCCAGGCTGAGTTGACGGAGCCTGCTCCTGTCAGGAAGGTCTCGCCTGCTTTGTAAGCGACCGAGTGAAGTTGGCCTGCACCTTCAGCCGGTTTGAAGAGGAGTGGTGAATGGCCGTATTCAGGCTGATGTGGCCGGCACCATGCCGACTGAATTCTGCAACGGGTCCAAGGCATGCGCGCAGAACATTCACCTTTTTCTGAGGGAGCATGTACAGGATGCAAACTCTTGCTGTTGCTGCACTCTTTGTGATTGGTGTGCTCGTTCAGGCGCAGTCGGCCAGGGAGCTGCTGCTCGAAGGCAAGCAGCTACTGGACGACGGAGGCAATCATGGCGACGAGGACAAGCTCCTGGAAGCCCGCGCGCTCTTTGAGCAAGCTATCGGCACCGACAGCCTTGCCAAATTCGCCCGTTACTTATGCTGCGTCCGCGGCAAGCTCGCTGGTCAACAGGCTCCTGGAAAAGGACGACTTGGCTCGCAAACGTACAATCGTGGAGCACATTAACTATGCGATAGACCAGCTTAGAGCCGCGCTGGATCAGGATGAAGGGTTTGCTGATGGGTGGGTGATGCTGGCGGGCGTCTATGGCCAAAAGATGACGGTGAGGCCCCTCCAAGCCGTTACCCTTGGTCCCAAATTCAGCCGTGCAATGTCCAGAGCCCGGGAGGTCGAGCCCAATAATCCCCGGGTCGTACTGATGAAAGCCACTACGGACTACAACCTCCCGCGTATTGTGGGAGGCAACAAGGAGCGCGCAGTGGACGATCTGCAACGGACGGCTGGTCTTTTTGCCGAAGAAGTGATTACAGACCCAATTTTTGCGTCATGGGGGCATGACGAGACTTACGCACGACTAGGCATAGCCTACTTGGACCAAGGCAACCTGAAAGCGGCCGGACATCATTTGAGCGGGCACTCTAGTGTTGTGTCCCATTAATAAGCGACGTATATTAATGACTTCACCATCCATGCCAGAAGTCTATGCGTCGCGGAAGAAAACTTGCGCCCCTAGTTCTCTCTAATGAGCAGCGAAACCAGCTCGTCGCCTTGTCGAAATCCACTACTATGCCCCACGGCATGGTTCAAAGAGCGAAGACCATTCTGGCCTGCGCGGCTGGGGACACCAATGCTGCGGTTGCCCTTGCGTTGGGAGTATCCGCGTCCACCGTAAGCAAATGGCGGAGCCGGTTCTTGGACCGTGGCTTGCAAGGGCTCCACGACGAGCTGCGTCCGGGACGGCCCCGAACGCACGATGACGAGAAAGTGGCCCAGGTGATTAATCGTGCGCTGCAACAGAAGCCCGCCCATGCGAATGCTTGGAGCGTTCGCCTGATGGCCGAGGCCGAAGGCGTGTCTAAGAGCACAGTGCAGCGCTGGTTTGCCCTCTTTGGGCTCAAACCCCATCGCAGCAGGACGTTCAAGCTGTCCAGCGATCCCTTCTTTATCGAAAAGGTTCGCGACATCACCGGGCTATATCTAAACCCGCCCGATCACGCGATCGTGTTGTGCGTGGACGAAAAGAGCCAAATACAAGCACTCAACCGCTCCCAGCCCACGTTGCCATTGGGGCTGGGCTATGTAGAGGGGTACACCCATGACTACATCCGCCATGGCACGACTACACTGTTCGCAGCACTCAACATAGCCACGGGCAAGGTAATTGGGAAATGCATGGCGCGGCATCGGCATCAGGAGTTTCTCTCCTTTTTGCGACTGCTCGAGCGCGAAACTCCGAAGGATCTGGACCTGCACTTGATCTTGGACAACTACGCAACGCACAAGCATCCGAAAGTTATGGCGTGGCTGTCCAAGCGGCCTCGTTACCACCTTCACTTCACGCCTACCTCCGCATCGTGGCTGAACCAGGTTGAACGGTGGTTTGGTCTAATCAGTCGGCGCGCGATCAAACGGGGTTCGTTTACAAGCGTAAAGCAGTTAAAGCAGACCATCGAGCAGTTCATTGCAGCGTACAATGAGGAGGCGACGCCGTTTGTTTGGGTTGCTACGGCGGACTCGATCTTCAGTAAGATTCAACGTTTAACGTCGCGTATTACTGGGACATAACACTAGATTAACCCGGAGTTCGGATGGGTAAAGGATACGCTGTTGCCGACGCTGGAAGCGCAGGAAGCTGAGGCCTCTTAGCAGTAATCGCGAAGGATCGCTCATCTGGTGTGACGGTTACTGCCGCTCACTGCAGTGGGGAGTGAACAGGAGAGGCAGTTCGGACCCCATCGCTGCATTGCAGGAATCAGTTCAAAACACACCCAAGCGGCGCATCCTGTCTTGAAGACCTGCGTGATTCCTCTTTTACTAATTTCTGCGGTCAGGGTCGTGGATAGCGGTGGAGATTGGAAAATTCAAAGCTGAAATGCCATTCAATTTGGCAATTGCGGATTCAAATGCAGTCTATTTGCCAGATTCTTGTAGGAGTGGACAAGCCAAATCAGGGGCCGGGACGCAGCAATCGCAAGGGTATCAGCAAGGTGCAGCTGTCCGAAAAGATTCCAGACGAGGCGGCGGCCTAGCCCGCATCGCTCACCAAGCTCTTGAATCGCCATAATTCGGGGCGTCTGTAGGCAGTGGGTCACGGTTTGCGAACGCGAATGCTGATTCCCGCCTTCCAGAGCGAATAGTCGGCGGCAGCAAGCGCTGTTTCGGGCATGTTTCGAGCGCGAATCAAGGCTTTTGTTCGCGCACCGGTGCTTCTTGGATACACGTATCCAGCAACCACCATGTGGCGTCTATCAATCTGTGGGATAAGTTGGATCCGGAACGGCCTATGAAGGTGAGGCGCGCGCGCCGACCGTGGTGGTGTGCACAGCGCCGCGCAGGTTGCTTAGCACGCGCGCGAACAGTTGCTGCCAGGGATAGGCCTCGGGCAAGAGCAGGCGGACTCGGCGTACGCTTACCACCACCAGTGCTGCGATCTTCAGTAGCCGCACACGGATAGTAGCGCACTGCGCCTGCGCCATCGCGGTGCCCTGCAAGCCAAAGGTCTTGATGATGGTCATCAGGGTGTTGGCGACCGTAGAGAAGTACAGGCGCAACTGGTTGCTCTCCATCATGGACGTAGAGGTGCGGTCAGCGAACAGGGTAAGCTGCTGCTCCTTGAGCCGGTTCTCCATGTCTCCACGCGCACAATACAAATCCTCGTATAGCGTGCGCGCGTCGTACGCGTCTTCGCTGAAATTGGTGACGACGAATCGCGCGTTATAGCCGCGCGGTCCAGGCAGCCATTCCGCCTTGGCTATCACGCGCCGAGCACAGCTCCAGCTGTCCTTCGTCTGGTACTCGAAGCTGCGGAAGCGCCGCGAAGGCTGCCCGCTGGCCTCGCAGGTGGCCTGACTCTGCTCCATAGCCTCCTCAACGATGCGTTTCAGCCGCGCATTGAGCGGCATACCAATGATGTAGTGCAGGCCCTGTGCTTCGCACCATGCCATGATATCATCGCGGCAGAATCCTGCATCTGCACGAATCCAGATGGGCACCTGCGGCCACCGCGCACGGATACGCGCTATCACTGGCGCCAACTCCTCTGTCGTGCCCGCTGATGCGTCAATGTTGGAGGGGCGCAGACGAGCGGCCAGCACATGCTTACCGCTAACGATGTACAGCGGTAAGTAGCAGTAGTGGCCATAGTAACCATGAAAGAAGCGCCCCTCCTGCTTGCCGTGAATCGCGTCATCGGTAGCATCGAGATCCAACACGATATGCTCTGGCTCCTCGCCCGTTACATCCATGAACAAGTCCGCGAGCATGGTGTCGATCTTTTCAGGGTCCGCTACGATGCGCTTGTACCTGTGCGATGCGGCCCCTCCTTTGGAGCCGAGCTCCAGTCGGTTCAGTGTGCTGGAACTCGCCAGCGGATGTCCCTGGTCGCGTTCCCGTGCCCGGTGCGCACCTGTTACATCTTCGCAGCCCACGCCCATGGCCAACACGGGATCGTCCCGCAGACGGTCATGGTCGTTCACGTCTTCGTAGCCCAAGCATATCGCGTAGACACGTTGCCTGAGCATCGCCTCCACGGTATGCTCGACCCTGCTGGGATCACGGTGGTCGGTGAAGCAGGCGGCAAAACGGCCTATGACGTCGAACATCCGGTCGGCCTCCCGTAACAGCAGCGCACCTGCGTCCGAGGACATAGGGCCGCCGTCGAACTTTCCGACCACTTTACGCCGTCCCAAGTCCTCGAAACGAAGCTCTTCAGTATGACAGTCTGTTTTGCTCATTTGCAGTGCAAAGGATGGTTATAACTGATTGCACATCATACACTTACGTGGGGCTTGGGTTCCCATTCTTGGCACACTGGTGATTTATCCGGGCTAGCGCTGGCTTGAGGCAGTTGTATGGCCGGACAGGCGCAAGCGCCCGTGTTGCAAAAGCGTTTACACCTATGAGCGCAACCACAAGACCATGCCGTATCGTTGCCGCACATGTGGAAAGACGCTCAGCGTTATAAACCACGCGCCAAGCCCAAATCCGCGCTATGCGGGGCTGGCGGTGACTGAGGCGGCGCGGCTGGTTTTGAATCGCAGGCTTCGAGCCAAAGGCAAGCTACGGACCCATGCATAGGACGCGACCGGTTTCACTTAAGCACATAGGCGCCTTTTAAATGATCTCCAGCTTATTCATCCTCCGATCTATCTCTGCTTGCACGCCTCTGACCCCCCCCGGCACAGCCTACCCCGTGCACGGGCGCCTCAACCTAAGAAACCACTCTGTTTGCGGTCTGGTCTGCGATTGGGCTTGCCGAAGTGTTTATCGTTTGCGCGACAAGTGACTCCCTGTCGGCAAGAGTCGGTGTTCAGTCAGGCGGCATCGAAGAATCGACCGGTTCTGTCCGCGGACTATTGCTCATAACGGCTCCCCTTGCCGGTACCTGTCTCCTGCAGACAACTGCCCCAAGGTGCGATCCTGCCCCGATGCCATGCTAAGAGATGTTTGCGCGGCGCAGACTCCTTGTAAGGTCACCTGGCGCATAGGAACACCCATGCGCTGCATGGGTAACTCCGCTAGTACCCATTCGAAGCAGGTCATGTTTGGGCCCACGAACCAGGCTTGGTAAACGGCGCCATCGTGCCAATACACCGCACTTTACTCGTTCTTGGGATCGCTATCGGCGTCGTCTTCCTGCTGCTGCCTGATGGTGAGCCTGGGCCGACGGAGCGCACGCGCAAGCCTAACGAGTACGAGTGGATAAAGCGAACGTTTCCCTACTTCCAGGCGGATCCCTATGCCTATCGGGACGCCTACGAGGCCTTGGAGGCGATGCGGGCACCAGCCAAGGCTTCTGCTTTTGGGTCTTGGGAGTTGCTCGGTCCCACTAATATTCCGGGGCGTATCTCGGATATCGAGTTCGATATCCAGCGTCCCGAGATTGTTTATGCAGGGTCTGCAACAGGAGGCGTATTCAAGTCGACGGACGGAGGGAACACCTGGTTGCCGATCTTTGACGCTTTGCCGTCTCAGAATATCGGCGACATTGGAATAGACCCCACCGATACTGACATAATCTACGTTGCCACAGGCGAAGGGAACGGCGGACACAATAACTTCGTGGGTGCGGGCGTCTTCAAGTCCATTGATGGGGGCGGCACATGGGACTATTCGGGCTTGTTGCTCACCGCCAACACGGCTCGCGTCCTGGTTGACCCCAACAGCCCGAATCGCGTGTACGTGGCCGCCATCGGCTCCTACTTTGCGCCCGGACCGCATCGCGGGGTCTACCGCAGCGTCGATGCCGGACTCACGTGGGAGCAGTCGTTGTTCGTGAATGACTCGACGGGCATCATTGACCTCGTGATGCGCCCAGACGACCCCGAGATTCTCTTCGCCGCGGCATGGGAGCGTGCGCGACGGGTCACTACCGCGCGCCTTAGCGGGCCCTCAAGCGGCGTGTACAAGTCCGCTGACGGCGGCGACACCTGGGAGCGCCTAGGCGCGGAAACGGGGCTGCCGCAGCAGGATGATGTCGGGCGAATAGGCTTGGCGCTCTGCCCAAGCAACCCGGACGTAATGCTTGCGCTATACAATCACTCTGCAACGCACATGGGCATCTACAAGTCGGTTGACGGAGGCACGACGTGGGCCGAGACGCAAGGCGGCATTTCTGCGGGTCCATTCACTTGGTATTTTGGCCAGGTGAAATTTGCGCCGCATGACTGCGGCATTGCCTTCATTGGGGACGTCGATCTACATGTGACGCGCAACGGCGGCGAAACATGGGACGCCCGGGTTCTTTCGCATGTGGACTACCATGCATTCGCATTCAAGCCTGTGAGCCAAGATGTTGCGCTGATAGGCCATGACGGTGGGATCGACACCTGGTCGTACAGCCAGGGTCAGAACACCTTTACGCGCGTGGCGAGGTTGCCCAACACGCAGTTCTACGAAATAGGACTAGACCCCTCCGACCCGAATCGGTTTTACGGAGGCACTCAGGACAACGGCACGCTGCGCAGTAGCGGCCCAAACGACTGGACGCCCATCTGGGGAGGCGACGGATTTTACGTCATCGTTCACCCGAATCAGCCGGATCGCGTGTACGCAGAGTCCCAATTTGGGAATCTTGTTAGGATAACCCTTTCCACTGGGCAGTACTCCATCGCTACGAGCGGCATCTCTACTGAAGAACAAACAAACTGGTCCACGCCCGTTGCCATATCCCCACAGAACCCGGAGGTGATGTACTACGGCACCTCCCGCCTATACCGAACGGTGAATGGCGCGCAGCTGTGGGAAGCGGCGAGCCCGAGCCTCGTGCGAGGTGGGTATGCGCTGCTGGGCACGATTTCCGCCATTGGGCCGGCGCCCTCGGACTCGACTGTCATCTACGTTGGCACGGACGATGGATACGTCTGGGTCACATCGGACTACGCGTCGTCATGGACGCGCATCTCGGGCACGCTGCCGGTACGGTGGGTCACTCGAGTCGTGGTGGATCCATTCGATGCCAGCGTGGCGTACGTGACGTATTCCGGACTGAAATGGCGGGACGACCAGCCACACGTATTCCGGACACGCGATATGGGCGTTACGTGGGAAGACATATCTTCTAACTTGCCCGATGCACCGGTGAACGCATTCGCGGTGGACCCAGTAGACGCGAAGTACCTGTTTGTGGGCACCGATATCGGCGCCTTTGCGAGCACTGATAATGGTGGCAGCTGGGACATTTTGGGAGATGGCATCCCCAGCGTGTCGGTGTACGACATGAAGATCTTTTACGATGGCAATGACCATTTCCTGGTAGCCGGCACGCACGGGCGCTCGATGTATAAGTTGGATCTGAAGGATGTTATCACGGGCACCGACGACCAAACGCCCTCCTTGGCTGAACCCCGTTTAAGGGAGCCCTATCCAAACCCGTTTGGTGCAGAGGTACACCTGCCTTATTCGGTGCCAGAAGGTGCTACGGTTAGGCTGGAAGTCTTTGACGGCCTTGGTCGCTTGGTGGCCACGCTCTTGGATCGCACCGTACCAACAGGCCCTCGCAGTGCTGTGTGGACCCCGGAGGGAGTTGCGTCAGGTACATACTTTGCGCGACTCACAGTAATGGCTGGATCCGAGACCGAGACCTACACGAAGACATTCGTGTACCGGCGATGACGTACATGGCCGTGGCGGCCGGCGGTATGGAGCAGACGGTCGCTCGTGGCATGGTGTCGCCTTGGCCTACTGTGTTGCTATCGCATGGAATTCAATCCAGGGGCCAATCACCTTCGATACTTAGCGCTACGCCAATGACAGTGATCTGTGACCCAAGGGTGCGCCCAAGTACCGTCTCATTTGTCTAACGGCCGTAGCCCGTCGTCCCTTAGATCGATACTTCTGGAGAACGGCTGGCGTCCTCCTATCTTGGCCATACGCCGGAAGCGCCGCCGAGGAGCAACTAGCTGTCGGCAATCACTGCTGCGATGCCAAGCACCCTGACTTGGGTTTCGGCGAATGCCAGCAGCACTGCACAGGGTTTTGGCGCGGAGAACAAGACCTGATTCAATGACCTCGCGGCTCAGTGGTGCTTTCGGAACCATGTAGCATTCGTTCCCGAAATTGAGCCTTGGATTCGCTCTTTAAAACCTTGTGCTGCGTTTCCAGACACGCTTGGTCTGCATGAAGGCCATCGAGTACTCCCCAGCCATCTCGTCCGCGATGACGACTGTACTTTCGCGGGTTAGAACATGGTCGGAAGTGTCTCGCTTCTGCAGGCGCGACTCACGATGTGCTGGGCCCAATCGTCGGCTGCCCCAAACCAGCGAATGGATCCAAGGGGTATGCCGTTCTAACACAGGCAAGCGGGAGGAGGGACGAGGAAGGCGAATTCTCGGGTTACCGAGTTCTAGATGCCATCTGGTTGGTGAATTGCATCTGGCAGACGCTCCATGAGTGAAGTCAAACTTGACCCTAATGGTTGCCTCGGTATGAAAGCGCAGTGGTTGAACGAACGACAATTTCACAGCGCGACTGGGACTGGAGTGCCTCAGGATGAATGTTGCCGTAGCCGAGCACCGTGATTCTGTCGCCCAGTGCGATCGCGTCAGTGGCCAAGTGCCACCCATGCTCCTACCGCGATCTGCACCGCTGCCTTTGCGACATACAGAGCGTAGTCGCTCCCAAAAAAGGGTTTATTCGGCGTGTCTCGAGCACTACATGTTTTCGCAGAGGGCTTGCGCGTACTCGCTGCACTTCAGAAGCGTCGCGCCTTCCATCAGGCGGTGAAAGTCGTAGGTGACGCGCTTCTCACCTATGGTCGCCTCAACAGCTCGGATGATAGTGTCTGCGGCTCCGTCCCATCCGAGGTGGCGGAGCATCATCTCGCCAGAGAGGACCAGTGAACTCGGATTTACCTTGTCCTGATTGGCATATTTTGGCGCAGTGCCGTGCGTAGCCTCAAAGAGGGCGAGCCCAGTATCATAATTGATGTTGGCGCCTGGCGCAATACCTATGCCTCCGACTTGCGCTGCCAGCGCGTCCGAGATATAGTCCCCATTAAGGTTCATAGTCGCGATCACGCTGTATTCCTTGGGCCTGGTTAGGATCTGCTGCAGAAACGCATCTGCAATTACGTCCTTGACAATGACCCCCGAGTCCTCAATAGCATGCCACGGACCACCGTCTAGCGGCCTGGCCCCAAACTCGTCATAAGCTACCTGGTAGCCCCAATCGCGGAAGCTGCCCTCGGTAAACTTCATGATGTTGCCCTTGTGAACGAGTGTCACGCTGGGCTTGCCCATACCTACGGCGTGCTTGATAGCTGCACGGACGATTCGTGCAGTCCCTTCCCGCGAAACGGGTTTCAGGCCAATCCCAGTCGTACTCGGAAACCGGATCTTACCGAAACGCTCAGGAAATTCCTCCGCGAGCAGTGCCTTGAAACGCGCCGTGTCCGGTTCGCCGTCCTGAAACTCTATGCCCGCATAGATATCCTCAGAATTCTCACGGAAAATTATCATGTCAACGTGCTCCGGCTGCCGCACCGGCGAGGGCACGCCACGAAAGTAGCGTGTAGGTCGCACGCAGGCATAGAGGTCTAGCTTCTGCCGCAACGCGACATTGAGGCTGCGAATGCCCCCGCCAACAGGCGTGGTGAGCGGCCCCTTGATGGCAACGCGATACTTTCGGATTGCCTGGAGCGTGCCTTCGGGTAGCCACTCCCCAACTTGGCGGTGGGCCTTGTCCCCAGCGTAAACTTCGCGCCAGGCGATTTTGCGGCTGGCGCCGTAGGCGTGCGCTACGGCGTGGTCAAAGACCATTTGCGCGGCGCGCCAGATGTCGGGGCCAATGCCATCACCCTCTATGAACGGTACTATTGGATTATCCGGTACGGTCAACGCGCCCTGCGCGTCGGCTGTGATGCGTGTGCCCGCGGAGGGCGAAGGGTGCTTGTCTGTGGACATCAAATCAATTGTGTGTAGTAGTGTGCCGTCGCGCCACCGCTAAAAGGTACGACCAAGGCGCTACCGGTTGTGTTCATCCCGTGTAGTGAGCCTAGGGCGCCGCTACCGTCGGCGTGCCAGACCGAATGCCGCAAAGGTGCGGTGCCGCAAACTGCAATAGAACAAATATCCGGTCTTTTTTATCCGGGTTGCACCAAGGCAGCGAGGTTTGCAGACGAACGGTAGCACCACCTACCGTGCGTACACATAGTGCGGGCCCGACTAGTGTGCATACTGGCGCGCATGTGCAGGAGGACCGTTGCGGTGCTGGCGCAAGCGAGCAGCACAGGCTGCGCCGGACTGTGAACCGCACGTGACCCTTGGGAGGGCTGGCTACATTCGCGAGCAATTACACCATGGGTAGGCGCCCGTGCGATGCGCCAGCCTCAGGCTTGGGAAACCAGATTGCCTGGCTACGTGTTACCACCAATAGCATAGCAGTAGTCACTTTCAACCTTCAGCACTCCTTCGCGCGTCAGCGCACAAAAGTCGCGACTACAAGAGTATCGCCGCTCGAGAACAGTGCGCAGGCGGCGTTGCGGGCACTACCTCATATGCCCCGTTGGGCCGGACTCATCGCCGCGTTGCGCCAGGTTGCAGCTGTCCTACAATCAGCGGCAGAATGTCCGCGTCACTGGAGGTGGTTCCTTACGCCGCGAGGTGTGACGAGTAGCCGTCCATTGCTGCCCCGAGTTGACTTCTCGGATGCATCACCTGTACCTGGCGTCGTGAGATCCAAACGCGTTCCAGGCAGTCATTTTATTAGAATCCAGAGGCGACGTACATAGGCGCACATGGGCTTAGTCCACACCAGTGACTCAGGATCGAATAGGGTGGTCACAGCGAAAAGCCGCTTGAACACTTCGAGGTTAAGCCCTTCACATCGCACGGCGAAGGAGTGGCGGCCTTCCAATGTTGGATGAGGGGCGTGGCGCGGCGTCTCGATGCCGCATGCTTGCAGCTCTTTGGTGCGGTGATGCTACCCGACAGCAAGCGCGGTAGCGGCGTGGCCACGCCGCAGGCTTCAACCAGGGAAATGCAGCCAAATATGGCGTCTGCTCAGGCACCAGCCGTCAATGAACAGCAGAACGTGACCTTGGAATGCGCTAGCTCCCGGTGCCTGCATTGAAGAATAGCAGCCGAGGCTGCGCTACCGGTTTGCAGGAGGGCAGTACGAGCCTGATTCGCGGCTTTGCGTGAGGTGCTGCCACAGAAAATGCACTCCGATCCCTGGCCCCATGGCTCCGAGGTCCTGCACAGCTACCCGTGCCAAAGACAGCGATGCGATACGCGCCCTAAGAGCCGCTTGCTGCCTCAGCCCGCGGGAGCGCTCAATGGATCAATTTTGGATACGTGTCGTAACTTGGCGATTATTTGCTAGAAATAAAGGAGGAACCATGCAAGAGTAGAGTTCATGGCCGCCACGACAAATATCGCCGAAACCACGGGTACTATTGCGGGACCGTCCAATGGACAGCAGGCCATGATGCCCGAACAGATATCCATGACGTTATCGTTCAACACGTACCCGGGCGACCGCTACACACACTCGGACCTGGGCCTCTCCCCAGACGGTGTCTTGGGGATGTATCGCGACATGCTTCTGCAGCGGCGCTTCGAGGAGCGGTCGGCGCAGATGTACGGAAGGCAGAAAATCGCGGGCTTCCTGCATCTCTATGTAGGTCAGGAAGCCATCTCTACTGGATCCGCTCAGGCGTTACGCATTGGGCACGACACGGTAATCACCGCCTACCGTGATCACGGCATCGCGCTTGCTTTGGGCATGGGAGCCAACGAGTGCATGGCGGAGCTTTTTGGTCGCATTGACGGCTGCTCCCGAGGTAAGGGCGGCTCCATGCACTTTTTTTCCAAGGAGAAACGCCTCTTTGGCGGGCATGGTATCGTGGGCGCCCATATACCCGTGGCCACGGGGATCGCATTCTCGCACAAATACAGGGGCGACGGCGGTGTCTGCGTATGCTACCTGGGTGACGGAGCGGTATGGCAAGGGTCCTTCCATGAGGCGCTGAACCTGGCCGGCCTGTGCGAGCTGCCCGTTGTATACGTGATAGAAAACAATCACTATGCCATGGGCACGTCCGTGGATCGCGCTGCCGCAGATGCCGACCTGTACAAGCAGAGCGTGTCGTACGCGATGCCGGGGTCTGTAGTCGATGGCATGGATGTCTTCAGCGTGACTCGCGCGATGCACGATCATGTCAAGTTGGCGCGCGAAAACCAGCCCTCGATAGTGGAAATCCGCACGTACCGTTACCGTGGCCACTCTATGAGTGACCCGGGCAAGTATCGTTCGAAAGAAGAGCTTGAGGCGAATAAGAACCAGGATCCGATTCTGCGCCTGAAATCATACCTGCTAGGTCAAGACTTGGCTACCAATGCGGAGTTGGATGCGGTGGATCGCTCGGTGAAGCAGGAGGTGAATGAATCCGTCGAGTTCGCCGATAGCAGTCCATTGCCGCCGCTTGAAGCAATCTATGATCACGTCTACACGGAGGAAGGGTTTCCCTTTCTCCGTTAGGGTGGAAGAGTTCAACTGAACCAATGAAGACCTGATATGGCCATTCTGCAGTTGCGCGAAGCGGTCCGGGCGGCCTTGGTAGAAGAGATGGACCGGGATGCAGACGTGTTTCTTATGGGTGAGGAGGTCGCGGAATACAACGGGGCCTACAAGGTGAGCGAAGGCATGCGGGATCGGTTCGGGTCCGAGCGCGTGATCGACACGCCGATCAGCGAGAGCGGATTTGCCGGCTTGGGCGTAGGAGCCGCGATGAGCGGACTACGCCCCGTTATTGAGTTTATGACGTGGAACTTCGCTTTTGTAGCCTTTGATCAGATCATCAACAACGCGGCGAAGATACGGTACATGTCGGGCGGCCTATTCAGCTTTCCGATCGTGTTTCGAGGCCCCAACGGGGCGGCCGGGCAGTTGGCCGCGACGCACAACTCTTCGGTAGAGTCGATTTACAGCTGCTTTCCGGGGCTGAAGGTGGTTTCCATATCCAACCCGGATGACGCAAAGGGGCTGCTGAAGTCCGCCATCAGGGACAACGATCCAGTGGTATTTCTCGAAAGCGAATTCATGTATGGGATGCGGGGAGAGGTGTCCGACGAAGCGGACTACCTGATCCCGATCGGCAAGGCGCGCATTGCGCGCGAAGGGGATGCGGTCACCATCGTGGCGCACAACAAGAGCTATTGGCGCGCCATGGAGGCTGCCGAAATGCTGGAGGCCGACGGGTACTATGCAGAGGTCATAGATCCGCGCACGATTCGCCCGTTTGACTGGGATACTGTAGTCAGCTCGGTGAAGAAGACGAACCGCCTGGTGATCGTAGACGAAAGCAACCCGTTTGCCAGTGTGTCGTCTGAAATCGCATTTCAAATCCAGTCGCGCTGCTTTGACTACCTGGATGCACCGATAAGGCGAATCACTGCAAAGGATACTCCCGCCCCTTATGCGAAAAACCTGATGACGTACTATCTGCCCAGCGCGGAGGACACGTATCGGGCCTGCCGCGATGTGATGTACTTAGACTATTCCCGCACGCGATAAACGACGTAGCGAGTATGCCAATAGCCGTAGAGATGCCCAAGATGACGGACACCATGGAGGAAGGTGTCCTGATCCAGTGGAGCGTGGAAGAAGGGGCGGAAATTGCAGCCGGCGACATCATTGCGCAGGTTGAAACGGACAAGGCCACGATGGATATCGAGGCCTATGACGACGGCGTTCTCCTGCGTAAGGTGGCAGCCGAAGGTGAGGCGCTGCCCATCGGCGCGCTCATCGCGGTACTCGGCACAAAAGGGGAAGACGTTGAGGCATTCCTCGCGCAGCACAACGGTGCATCCCCAGCGCCTGCGGACCCGGCTGTGTCGGAAGCCTCCACTGGGCCTATGACCCTGCCTGCGTCGGCGGAGCCGGAATTGATGCCTGCCGATTCTCGAAGACTCAAGGCCTCACCGCTGGCCCGGCGCATGGCGGCGGACCACGGTCTTAAGCTTGAGCGCCTCCAGGGGTCGGGGCCTGAAGGACGTATCATCAAGCGCGACATCGTCGCGGAGCTTGCCCGGCCAGCTCCGACCGCCCTGATGCCTGCGTTGGATCGCAGCTACGAGTCGGTGCGCATCACCCAGATGCGCAAGGCCATCGCCCGGCGTCTGGCCCAGAGCAAGTTCACTGCCCCGCACTTCTACCTCACCGTAGATGTGGACATGCAGCAGGCCGTCGCAGCGCGGCAGCGCCTGAACAGGCAGGCCGCAATGAATGGGGGCACCAAGGTGTCCTACAACGACTTGGTGACGAAGGCCTGTGGCGCCGCCTTGGCACAGCACCCCATGGTAAACAGCTCGTATGTCCCCGAGCACAATGAGATTAGGCAGCACAGCGCTTTAGACATAGGCATTGCAGTGGCGATAGACGAGGGCTTGGTGACGCCCGTCGTGCGGGGCGTAAACCAGAAAGGGCTGTCCGACATTGCCAGAGAAACGGCCGAGTTGGCAATGCGTGCCCGCAACCGTCAGCTCAAGCCGGAGGAGATGGAGGGCTCAACCTTTACGACCAGCAACCTCGGCATGTTTGGCATTGAGGAGTTCACTGCCATCATCAATCCGCCCAATGCTTGCATCTTGGCCATCGGAGCGATCCGTGACGTGCCCGTAGTCGAGGACGGGAAGGTGGTACCTGGCAAGCGTATGAAGATCACGCTTTCGTGCGACCACCGCGTAGTGGACGGCGCGCTGGGTGCTCGCTTTATGGGAACGCTGCGCGGATACTTGGAAGAGCCGCTTTTGCTGTTAGTGTAGTCGGTGGCCAGGCCCCTCTGCAGGATCGTCCACCTGTCGGATATTCATGTAGGCCGACTCGCGTGTGCGGGGATTGAGAAAACGCTGCTCCGCAGCGTAAACGCTGCTGGCGCGGACCTCGTGGCGGTCACAGGAGACCTGGTCCAGAGAGCACACCGCTGGCAATACCGGCGCGCGGCCGCGTGGTTGGCATCTGTTGAATCGCCGCTATTGGTTATTCCAGGCAATCACGACCTGTATTCGTGGATGTACCGGCCTTGGATGCGGGTGGCGGCGCCGCTTGGGCGATTCAAACACATGATTGGCAAGAACTTATGCCCAACATGGGAGGGGCCTGGCGTATCGGTACTTGGCCTGAATACGTCTACGCCGTGGACTATTCAGCGGGGGCAGTGCACGCCAGCGCATGCCCGCCGCATTCACGCGCACTTTGATGCGAAGTCTAAGGGGACCTTCAAAGTGCTGGCAGTGCATCACCCGCTGGCGGATGTGGATCTGCCTCTCCAGCGAGACGTTGCCCGAGGTGCGGAGCTAGTACTTCCCGCCGCGGCGCGGGTCGGTGTGGATCTGATCCTTTGCGGGCACTGGCACCTGTCGCTGGTACACACGGTGGAAATCGGGGGGCGAAGGATGGTTGTGGCCCTTGCGGGGACGGCCGCCAGCGGTCGATATCGTGAGCCGCAGGTTGGGCTGAATGCGTTTAACGTCGTAGATCTCTACCCGGGGAGTATGGCGCTGGAAGAGCGGCGATACAGCCGCTCTGCTGCATTATACGAGGCAGGGCGTCGCCAGACATTTAGGCGCGTGGCTGCACCGTAGAGTCGGCCGCCTGGGTGACGCCGTTCCAAATCCCTTTCACTGCGTGCCCCCTACAGCACGCTGAATCCGTATCCCAGTGCGCAGCTTCCCATCACCAGCCAGGCCGCGCTTATCCGGTAGCGGAACACTGCCAACGCCGCGAGCCCGAACACCAGCCACGGCTGCCATCCGGTAAGAACGCCGACACCGAGCCTGATTGTCACAAAAAGCATCAAGGCCATAGCGCTCACGTTGATCGCATCCAGAAATGAGCCCATCACAGGCGATTGGCGCAGCTTCGGAATGATGGGATTCAGCAGTACAACGAACACAAACGACGGCAGAAAGATGGCCAGCGTCGCCAGTGCGCCGCCGGGCGCTCCGCCCAGCAGAACGCCAATAAATGTCGCTGTAGTCAGCACCGGGCCTGGTGTGACCTGCCCGATAGCGACGGCGTCAAGGAGCTGCTGCTGCGTAAGCCACTGATAGCTCTGAACCAGATCTCCTTCCAAAAAGGCCACTAGCACATAGCCACTGCCATACAACACACTTCCCACCTTCAGGAAAAAGAGGCCCAGCTTCCAAAGTGGGACTTCCTGCGAAGACGCCTGCCATAGCCAGGCCGGCCCAACCAGGCTGAGCAGATTGGTCGTAGGTGACCGCCTGACGTGGAGACGCAGCCACACCAAGCCAAGTGCGCCCCCGCCAAGGAGCGCCACAATTGGCGTGACCCCGAACAGGAGTGTGGCCAAAACGCCAATGCCAATAGGGACCAGCGAAGCGCTCTTGACCGCCGCCTTGCCCAGGCGCCATAGTGCTCCCAGTATGATCGCTATCACTGCCGGCTTGATACCGACCAGAAAAGGCTCCACCTGAGGCAACGTGCCATAGCTGGCATATAGCCAACCCAGCGTGCCCGTCATAAGTGCAGCGGGCAGAATGTAGCTGCTTCCTGCGGTCACCAATCCTCTGAACCCGGCGCGCTCGTAGCCCACATGCATCGCCACCTCGGTGGAATTGGGGCCCGGAATCAGGTTGGTGGCACCGACGAGGTCGAGATAGTGTTCGAGCGTCAGCCACCGGCGCCGCGTAACGATCTCGTCCTCCATCATGGCGATCACCGCTGCAGGTCCGCCAAAGCCGATGAAGCCAAGCTTCAAGAAGAGACGTACAAGGGGGCCAAGACGCTCAGACTTCATTGCACGCGGCTGTGCCTCCAACCTGTTTTGCGACTCTCTATTTTGATGAAACATGCAACCTGTGCCAGTGGTGCGTCCGTTGGGTACGCCGACTGGACAGGGCACAGCGGTTTTGCACGCGTCCCATGGAGGAGGCCGGCATTCACAAGAGCGAAGGGCTTGCGCTGGCAGATGCGGTCGGCGTGTGGCGCGCTTCGGACGCGGTACTTAGAGTCTTTCGGCACCTTCCTGGGCTGTGGCCACTGGCATGGATCCTTGTCGTGGTGCCGCACCCGTGGCGCGATGCGGCATACCGTTTCGTTGCCCGGCGCCGCTACGCATGGTTTGGCTGCACGGCCTGTCGCGTCACTGCTTCTGCTGGAGCAGCTCAAAGTAACGGCGAATGAGCTCCTGGTAGTCGGGTGCATACCCACTCTCCAAGGCATCCAAGAGTGCGCGGCGGAGCACCTCGTCCAGCCGTGACGTGTCCAGTGCATCCGGGCCCGCACGCACGATACGCTCTCCCGTACGTCCCTCGCGCCGGCGCTGTTTGCCACGTTCCTGCATTGCGCGTGAGGCATCCAAGAGCCGCGTGAGAATCTGTTGCTGCCGCTCCCTTAGCTCGCGGCCCGCGCCGAAGGCTCCGAGTTGTTGCACGGATTCTTCCATCTGGGCAGCGATCTTGTTGAGGTCACCCGCGAGCCGCTGGGCAAGTGCGTTTTGGCGGCTCAGGTCTTCGAGCTGCTGCTTGATGGCTTGCTGCTGAGAAGCCATCTGCTGCATCCTTGCCTGCATGTCGGGCGTGAGCCGCTGACCTTGCATCTGGCCGAGCATCTCCTGTATCTGCTGGTTGAGCTGTTGCTGCTGGGAAGCCATTTGTTGCATCTGTTGAATCATCTCGCTCATGGACATGCCCCCGGCCGAATTGTTATTCGGAGAGTTCATGAGCTGATCCATAAGGTCGCTGAGCAGCAGCGCCAGCTCGTTGAGGTTCGTCATGGACGTGAGCTGCTCTCGCGCGGCCTGCAAGCCGTTGCGCGCTACCATAGCGGCGATGGCGTTTTCCATGGCCAGCAGCGCAGTCCCGGTTTGCGCTTGTACCTCGCGTGTCATCTGCGGGATCTGGCGAGCCAGGGACTGAAGAGAATCGGCAACGGCACTCAGTCCGTCGCGCATCACACTTTGCTGCTGCGCAAAGTCGCGCAGCAGCGGACTGTCAGTAGCGGCCGCACTGACTTGCCGTCTCAAAGCCTCCTGATCATGCGAAAGGTGCAAGATGTCGCTCAATAGCCGCTGGAGCGCCGCGAAGTTGATCTGCATCTGACTTCCCTGCATGCCCCCCAGCATGCTTTCGAGGTCTTGCTGGAGCTGCTGAAGGCTTTGTTGCATCTGCTGCTGGCCGCGTTGGGCTTCCTGCATCTGGCCCGCCTGCAGCTGCTCCGCATTTTTCTGCATCTCCATGGGCAACTCTTGCGATGCCGCTTCTTCGCTCAGCTGTTCCATAGCCTCGGTGGGCGCATTGCGAATTTCGTCCATTCGGCGCGCAATTTCTTCCATCTTGGACTCCAGCGCTTCCATCTCTTCCTTGCTGCGCATCTGCTGCTCCGCCAACGCCTCCCGCTCCTGATGGGCCGCATCCGGGTCCTCGCCAATCTCTTGGTCAAGCTGTTCCTGCTCGGAAGCGAGATTTTCGGCGCGGTCCGCAGCCTCTTCCAGCTTCTGCTGCACCTGGAAGTTCCTAAATAGCTCCAAGGCCCGTTCCAAGCGATCGCGGTACATTTCTTCATTGAAGCCAAACTTCTCCAACGCCATTTGCATCTCGCGTGGATTAAGCTCTTCGATAGCCTGTTGCAGCTTTTGCATGGCCTCCATGAGCTCGGCCGAGTTGATCTCTTCAGTGACCTGTTGCAGCTCCTCGAACATCTGCAGCGTTTCGTCGCTTACCAGGTCCTGCATGTCCTCTGCCGTCTCTTCCATGGTGGAAGCGAGGTCTTCGACACGCTCTTCGAGGGCCTTTTGCGCGTCGGCCACACGTTCCAGCTGGCGCTTGTCGTCCCAGTCACCTTGCTGCTTTCGCCGCAACTCATCTCGCACTTCCTCAAACTGGTCCCGAATCCTGTCACTTTCTTCCAGGAGCGACTCCATCTCGGTTTCGGTGTCCTGCTGCGTGTCGCTCAGCCGGTCATAGCGTTCTGACACCGATGGGAGCCGTAGCCGGTGCACGGCGCTGCGAGCGGTCTTGTAGCCACTTATCGCATCATTGTCGCGGACCTCGGCATAGTACTCAATGACATCACCCGGCACGATGTCGAGGCCCGTCGCGAACCCGAGGTCCCAAAAGAATTCCAGATGCTGATCCAGTTCACGCGGCCGCGCAAGCGGTAGCGCCATGGCCACTGGCTCGGACATCAGTTCATTGAACCGGCTCTCTGCCAGGCGCCACCACAGATTGAGATCCCGAAACCCAAAGTCGTCGCTCAGCTGTAGCAGCACGGTTGCCTGAATATCCAGGTCCAAGGTGGCGTCCGCAGCAGGCTCGCGGATGGTGACGGTAGGAGGGAGGTCTGCCAGTGGCGTGACCTGGTATACTATTGGATCGTGATTTCGAATACCGGCCTCGTTTTCCAGGCGGACGTGATAGGTATCTTTTTCGAGCACGCTAAAGGAGCCTTCCGCTATGGCTCCTGCGGAAAGCGTGTCCACGCGCCCACTGGCAAAAACGACATATGCGCGGGCCCCTCCGCCACGCACTCTGAGCTTGACCTCTGTGCCAGGCAGCGCAATGATGTCGCCCGTGCCAGGGGGCAGGACCTGGACCGGGAGCCCGGTATAAGGCGGAGCGATGAGTTCCACTTGCAGGCTGCGCACCACCGGCCGTTCAATGACCTCGATACCGAACCACGACGTGGTGACGGCACCGGCTTGTACTCGGTACCGGAACCCCTCTCGTACATTGACCATCTCATAGCTAAAGCGTCCGGACGCGTCCGCCGCAAGCGCAGCGGGCTGTGCGCGATCAGCCTGCAGCACAGCAGCGGTCGGCACGTTGGTACCGGTAGCGGTAGCGGTGATCACCAATGTCTCTCCACGCACAATGGTGGCATCTCCCGGGGACACCTTTAGCGCAAACGGTGCAGGACGCACGAAGAATACGCCCGGTGAAAAGAGGCGATGCGATGCATCCAAAAAGCTGGTCGGTGCCGCTATCAGGAACAGCAGCAGCCCGGCTACCGGCACCGAGGCAATGCGCCCCATGCGACGAACGGGCGCAAAGGAAGTAGCGTCTTCCAGGGGAACACCTTTCACGCGCTCATGAAGCATGTGCACCGCACCATCGACCAAGGGTGCAGGCGCAGCACTCGCACGTCCCTCGCCCAGGTCCAGAAGGTTCAGAAGCCGATCCTCCAGCTCAGGGTATCGGTGGCTGACGTGCTGAGCAACCTGGCGGTCCGGCGGGTCGGGCAGCATGCCCAACAGACGCAGGAGCGGCCGGACTACCAAGGCAATGGTAAGTCCGCCAAGTACCAGAAACAGCAGCCAAAAGAACAGGCTTCGCCATGCTACTGCGACCCAAAAGAGTGCCTCAGCCCCAACCAGCACAAGCAGCAGGGTGGCAACGATACCAGCGGTGAGGAGCAAGCTGTAGGACAGATTTGCCACGGTAATTTGGCGCGCGGCCGCCTGAAGCCGCCCTCGTAGGATGACGAGGAGGTGCCGGGTTTCGTCGCTCATGACACATTTGAACAGAGGGCAAGTCGGAAGGGTTTCTGCAGCCGAGCATCACAGAAGATTTACCGTAAGGCGCGCCGACGGTGCGTATCTTGCCACCTGTCAGAACGTCTACGCTACTTATGGACGATTGCATTGCCCTCATCCTTGGCGGCGGCGCCGGAACGCGCCTTTTCCCGTTGACAGAGCTGCGGTCGAAGCCCGCGGTCCCGTTGGCCGGTAAATACCGGCTGATTGACGTGCCGGTGTCGAACTGCATAAACTCGGGTGTGGACAAAATCTTCGTCCTGACCCAGTTTCACTCCGCAAGCCTGAACGACCACATTTCGACCTACCGCTTCGATCAGTATCGGCGTGGATTTGTTACGGTAATGGCCGCCGAGCAGACACGCACCTCGTTGGACTGGTTTCAGGGGACGGCCGATGCGGTGCGTCAGAATATCCCACACTTTTCAGTTTACCGCCACGAATACGTGCTGATACTTTCAGGAGATCAGCTCTATTCCATGGACTACCGTAAGCTGGTGGCCCACCACAAAGCGCACCAGTCGGCCGTCACCGTGGCGACCATTCCAGTGACTGCGAAGGAGGCGACCCAGTTCGGCATACTGAAGACGGACGATCACCACCGCATTACAGAGTTCTACGAAAAGCCAGGGGACCTCTCAGGCAAGGAAAGCCCAGTACCTGAAGCCATGACTAAGGCAGGGCGTACGTACCTGGCGTCCATGGGTATCTATGTGTTCAACAGCGCACTGCTTAGGGACACGCTGGACAGCCGGCCGGACGACCATGACTTCGGCAAGCAAATTATTCCCGACGCCATCGGGAGGCTGAATGTGGTCAGCTATCCGTTCACCGGGTACTGGAGCGACATTGGCACGATGCGCTCGTTCTTTGACGCAAACCTCATGCTGACGAGTGCCGCACCGGAGTTCGATCTGCGCAACGCGGCCATGCCTTTGTTCACCAATGCGCGGATGCTCGCGCCGGCTGCGCTCAAAGGCGCGCACGTGTCCGGTTCGCTCATTTCGGAAGGGAGCATCATCGGCCGCAGTACCATCACGAATTCAATCATCGGGATTCGATCGCTTGTTGGCAATGGCACCACGATCAAGCATGCCATCGTCATGGGCGCCGACGACTATCCCATGCACTCCCACTCCACGCGGTACCGCATCGACGGGCCGCCGGAGCCTGGAATTGGCGACAACGTATACATTGAGAGTACTATCGTGGACAAAAACGTTCGGATTGGTCAGGGGTGTGTGATTCGAAATACAGCCGGCGTACAGAACTCGGACGGTGACGGCTACTACATTCGCGATGGCATCGTAGTAATCCCAAAGAACGCGGCAATTTCTGCAGGTACCATCATTTAAGCGGCAATGGCACGATTTTCGCTTATAATTTTCGGTGAGGTGCTGCGCTTAATCTCCAAGGCTTCATGAAAGGATATGCACTGGCGGTGCTGCTGCTTGCAACGGCGGGCTGCCGTATGTACGGTAACGACGCGAGCGTTCAGGCGCTGGAGGACGGAATTCGTCAGGAGGCCGCCGCGGTGGCTGCTGCACGTGATGGTGTCAAGTTAAATGCAGCGGCGTTAGAGGCATTGGCGGAGGAAGACGAGGCGCTGATGCCGTTTGCGCAGCGCCTGACGGCGCTGGGCGGCGACTATGACGCCTTGGTGGAAATCCATCACGAAACCGCGGCGCGCGAGGGCGGCGGATTCCTTAGTAACAGCCCACTTGTTGCGTGGGTAGGGCGTGACCGCTATCGCAGCCTGCATCACACATACGGCGCCATGATTGCAGAGCAGCGCGTACTGACCGATCGCTACGAAACCTTGAGAAGCGACCTGCAGGTCTATGTCACCGGCTCCGTTGCCATGGTTCCACAAGAGGTTGGGCGGTACCAAATCGCACCCCAGTTTTATCGCCGACTTGAACATGCCACGCAGCGCCAAGAATTGAGCGACATTCTGGCCAGCATGAATGTTGAGCCATAGCGATCCCGTGGCGCTGCGGGACAAACAGGAAGGCGCCTATGGCGTGTCGACGAACGGGCCTGTGCCTGCTGCTTCTTTTCTTGAGTGTTGGACTGACCTGGGCGCAGACCCGGGACACGCTAGCCCATCATAGGCTGGGCGAAATTGTTGTAGTGCCCGACTCTATCGCGACGTTTCTCCACCGTACCGCAACGATCCAGCGGGTCGGCTTGGCCGCGATTGCGAAGTCCGACGCGGCTTCTATCGACCGCGTCCTTCGGCACGTGCCCGGTGCACACCTGCAGACAAACTCGCGCGGCGAAACCCTTGTCTATTTGCGCGGCGCAGGAGAACGCCAGGTTGCAGTGTTTTTTGACGGGGCGCTGCTTAATGTCCCTTGGGACAACCGGATTGATCTGAGCTTGGTACCGGCCGAGGTGGTTGGAGAGATTACGGTGGTAAAGGGGCCACCACCGGTCGCTTACGGAACCAACGTGATGGGTGGTGTGCTGAATCTCACCGCCCGCAGCTTGGAGTACCAGGGTCAGCATTTTAATGCAGCAGGGTTGCTGGGCTCCTACGGGGCCAAGCAGGTACGTGCCCAGTATCTGCGTCGTAAGGGGCGTTGGGGGTACGGGTTGTTCAGTGGGTATTCTGAGCGGGACGGCTTTGGAGTACCCGGCAGGGCAGAGGTGCCGTATGGCCAGCATGATCCAGATGTGCGTACCAACACGCACCGTAGCATTTTCTCCAACTACGGGCAGTTGACCTATCATTCCGGTGGCGAAGCGCGGGTCAGGCTGTCAATTCTGGCGATTTCCGGCGAGAAAGGTATTGCGCCCGAGGGCCACAACGACCCTGACGTTGCCAGGGTGCGGTACTGGCGCTATCCGTCATGGCACTCTACCATCTTCATCCTCAGCGGCCTTTTGCCACTAGGGCAGCGCGGTATGACCCTTCGGAGTGCGGCTTGGGCCAACGTCTTCGGCCAGACGATTCACCAGTACCAGAGCGTCGAATACGAGACGCTGGAAAAGAAGCAGGAAGACGACGACTTTACGCAGGGCATGCGGCTGTCGTTGTTTGCGCCCGTTGGACAGGGGTCGGTCACGGGTGCCTTCAGCCTGTATTCTTCAACACATCGTCAGGTAGATGAGGAGGTCGATGTCTTTGCGCCGCTCAAGCAGAAATTTCGGCAGAATATCTATAGCGTCGGTGCGGAGTATTCCAGACCCGGCACGGTCACTTTTACTGTAGGTGCCAGCTTGGACGGGGTATCTACGCCGGAAACCGGTGACAAACCGCCCAAGGGACCCGCACAAACATATAGCGTCATGTCGGGGTTGTCAACTGAGGCAATTCCCGGCGTGCGTGCGCGAGTGTCAGTGGGTCGCAAGGTGCGTTTTCCGACGATGCGGGAGCTGTTTGGCGAGGCGCTGGGACGTTTCCTGGTTAATCCCGCCCTGGGTCCTGAGCACTCATTATTGTCGGAGGCAGGGGTCATGTTGGAGCGCGATGGGCTCTCGGTTGAGTTGGTGGGCTTCTTCAACCGCACCTACGACACAATCGACCAGCGCACGGTGGCGGTCGAAGGCGAGGAAAAGCTGCGCAGGCAGCGCGTGAACATTCACGGCAGCCGTGTCATCGGCCTGGAGTCCACGCTGAGCGCCAGAATCGCAAGTGGGGCATCGCTCCAGTGTAACATCACCAATTTGTACGCGCGAGGCCGAAACGACGCTGGTCGCTCCATGCGTCTTGCCGAAAAGCCTGGCGCGCTAGCACAGTGCACAACGGCATACACGAATCCCGGAGGTTTTTCTACGGTATTGGAGTATGTGCTGACAGGCAAGGCCTATGGCCTGACGAACACCGGAGCGCTGGCCCCGCTTCCTAGATCCAACGTTGTGAATGCGCGAGTGGGCTATCTATTTTTGCTCAACAGGTGGGCCGCCGAGGCATTCGTCCGCGTGAATAATGCCACCGACAGTGTCACGTTGCCACAGTTGGGCCTCCCTGGATCGGGGCGGGAAATCCGCGCCGGGATGCAGGTTTCTCTTTAGCCCTTGCCGGTTCTTGCACGCGCTGCGCTGAACGCCTCTGCGCGAGATGCAAAGAGGGGTCTTACCTCGGCCCAAGTGCTTTTGAAGAAGTCGCTCTGACGATAGCGCTCTAGCGCGCGCAGGTTGGTCCAGTGGCTGTAGGAGGTTATCACGTTGGGAGCGTCCACATCCTGCCACAGCTCAAGGTGCTCACAGCCGGGAAACCGCCGTATCACTGGACTTGCCGCATCAAAATGGGCCAGAAACGCCTGGAGTGCGTCTGGCTGGAGTGTCATGCGGACTACGCGAATCAGCATCACTTCGGCACGTAGTTGGCCAGGAGGTCTCGCGCCTTGCGCGCCTTGCTGGCCGCACGTTTGGAAAAATCTTCTCCGTCAGACGCATAGATGATTGCACGGCTACTGTTGACAATCAAGGGGCCGGAAGCAGCTGCAGCGATGTCAGCTGCCAAACCACCTTGCGCGCCAAAGCCCGGGATCAGAAATGGCTGTGTGGGGCAGATAGCACGCAGTTCACCGAGGGCGTCTGGGCTCGTGGCTCCCACCACCAATCCGGCGGTGCCCAACGCAGCCTTATCCCACTTGGCGGCGCGGCGTGCAACAAGATGAAAGAGACGCTCCGAACCCCACGGGATTTCCTGAAAGTCTTTGGCGCTCGTGTTTGACGTGCGAGCCAGCACAAAAGCAGCTTTGCCCGCATACTTCAAGAAGGGTGCCACGGAATCATGGCCCATGTAGGGAGCTACGGTACAGGCATCAAAATTCAGATCCTCCAGGATCGCCCTAGCGTACTGGCGTGCCGTGTTGCCGATGTCGCCGCGCTTCGCATCGGCAATGGTGATGGTGGAAGGCGGGATGCACTGCAGCGTATGGCAGAGTACCGTGTAGCAATCTGGGCCCAAGCCTTCGTAGAACGCAAAATTCAGCTTATAAGCGCAAGTGAAGGGAGCAGTTGCCCTGATGATGGCTTCATTAAAGTGCATCACCGCCTGGGCGCGCGTGCGCCCCTTGGAAATACATACAGGTACCAGCCGCGAGTCAGGGTCCAGCCCCACGCATAGCACGGAGTTGGTGGCACGCTGCGCTTGGTAGAGACGCTGGCAGAAGCTGGTCATTGGAAGACCCTTGGTAAAAACCGGCTGCGCGTGGAAGGTACGTCACCGGGCGGTGGTACAACATTCGAGGCTTCAAGCTACCAATTCGTAGATTACGAGCCCACCTTTGCCCTTAGCCCATGAATGTACGACACGTACCCCGCGCGCTGTCTAGACGCCATTTCTTGCAGCGCGCATCCTTGGGCGTTGCCGCCGCTGCCGTACTGCCGAGAGTCAACGCAGCGACGGACGACGAAAAATACTGGCGCGTGGTGCGGGATCAGTTTCCGATCCGGCGTGACTTCACGCTGATGAATGCCGGCAACCTTTGTCCGTCTCCGTACAGCGTGAGCGCAGCCGTATCGTACTACACGCGCAACATTGATACGGATCCCTCCATGCAGAACCGCAAGAAATTCGAGGGGCTGGCCGCAGATACCCGAGCAGCGCTGGCTCGCTACGTCGGGGCGGACCCAGGCGAGATCGCAATTGTGCGCAACACCACCGAGGGCAACAACCAGGTTATCACGGGGCTTGACCTGGGCCCGGGGGATGAGGTGGTGATTTGGGATCAGAATCACCCGTCCAACGCAGAAGCATGGGACGTCAGGGCTGCGCGGCACGGGTTTTCCGTCCATCGGGTAACCACACCTGACGCGCCGCCAAATGAGGCGGCACTCCTGGTCCCCTTTGCAGAAGGGCTCACGCAGCGAACGCGTGTCTTGGCGTTTTCACACGTGTCCAACATCAGCGGGGTGGCCCTGCCTGCAGCGCAGCTCTGTGCCATGGCCCGGGAGCGCGGAGTCTTGACGCTCATTGACGGGGCACAGACCTTTGGCGCACACATGCTGGATCTGCATGCGCTCGGCTGTGACTTCTACACCGGGAGTGCGCACAAGTGGTTCATGGGCCCGAAAGAAGGTGGCCTGCTCTATGCGCGCCGTGAGGCCATTTCGCAACTTTGGCCTGCGGTGGTCGGCGTCGGTTGGAATGACGACCTGACGGACGCCCAAAAGTTCGAAACACTTGGCCAGCGCGACGATGCCATGATCGTCGGCATCAAGCGGACGGTGGAGTTTCTGGAGTCGATTGGGCGAGATGTCGCGGAAGCCCGTACGCGTGCACTCGCAACTGCGCTCAAGCGTGGCTTTGCCGACAGCATAGGAGGTGTAACATTCAAGACGCCGCATGCGGCGGCCTTGAGTGGCGGCGTTGTCGTGTTTGCATTGCCCGGCGTGGACCACGAAGCAGCGTTCGAATCGCTATACCGCGATCACAACATCGGGGGCGCGCTGATCGGCGGGGATCATCTGCGACTGTGCCCGCACCTCTACAACACTATGGACGAGGTCAGACGTGTAATTGAGGTGCTTGGGCGGATGGCATAGCGTATTTTCCTGCAGGCATTCCAATGATTGGTACCATGAGCAGAGAGCCAAGCTTCACTATTGGGGTAGAGGAAGAGTATCTGCTGGTTGAGCAGGACACTGGACGCCTCATCAGCGAGGCGCCTGAGGGTTTGCTCCAGGAGGTAGAAACCATCATTGAAGGACAGGTTTCTCCGGAGTTCTTCCAGTCGCAGATTGAAGTCGGCACGTGCGTGTGCCATACCGTACAGGACGCGCGCAGGGATCTGATTCGCCTGCGACGCGCGGTGTCGTCAGTGGCCAATGAACATGGATTGGCGATTATTGCTTCGTCGACGCACCCCAATGCCTCGTACATCACGCAACGAAATACAAACCGGGAACGTTACGAAATCCTTGCCCAGAATATGCAGGTGGTTGCGCGCCGAATGGTTATCAGTGGCATGCACGTCCATGCTGCCATTGAGAATGACGACTTGCGCATTGACCTCATGAACCAGACGACGTACGTGTTGCCGCACCTGTTAGCGCTAAGTACCTCGTCTCCGTTTTGGGAAGGGTCGGACTCAGGCCTGATGTCGTACCGCATCGCGGTATGGAACGAGCTGCCGCGCACTGGGCTGCCGGAGACTTTTGCGAGTTACGCGGAGTTCCAGCGGCATGTCGACATTTTGGTCGATGCGGGGGTCATCGAGGACAGCACGAAGATCTGGTGGGATATTCGGCCAAGTGGGCGTTTTCCGACACTGGAGATGCGCGTGGCCGACATCTGCACGCGCCTGGAGGATGCGGTCTGCATTGCGGCCTTGTACGTTTGCTGGCTGCGCATGCTTTGGCGCCTAAGGCGTTCCAACCAGCGTTGGCGTGCCTATGCCAACATGCTCATCTATGAAAACCGGTGGCGGGCGCAGCGCTATGGCATTGATGGGACGCTCATCGACTATGGTCGCGGCAGGAAGATTCCCTACCCCCAGCTTTTGAATGAGCTGTTGGCGCTTCTCGAGGAGGACGCGAAGCATCTTGACTGTTTAGCGGAAGTCAATCATGCTCGGACGATTCTCAAGCGCGGCACCAGCGCACATTGGCAGCGAAAGGTCTTTAGCGACGCAATCGATGCAGGTGCTTCCAAGGATGAAGCGATCAAGGCCGTAGTGGACATGCTGATCAAAGAGACCATGCACGGCATTACGCCGCTGAAGCGGTAGCTCGCTGCACGCGTCACCCGCGTATATCTTCATGGCTACGAAGGCCAAGTCCGCCTGGCCCTAACGCTCGCCCGAGCGCCCATTGGACAAACCGGCGATGTTGTGTGCTAAGCTGGAGCCGCAGACTTCGAAAAGCGCGCGTCAAGGGAGTTTGAAATAGGAATTATATATGACAGTTGGAAACTGAGCAGAACGCCTTAGTGCCGCGCAAGCTAACGTATTGAATTACAATACCTTATGCATATCGCTTGGCGCGCATCCGAAAGCCACAACGCCACCGGCTGGAAGCAATGTTTCGCCATATGACATGGCTGCGCAATAGAGCCGTGCAGCGGTGCCGCGATCAATATGCGGCCGATAGAACTACGCCCTCCGCCTTCGACCTGTACAAGTGAATGGCGGAGCTGCGCAGCCTTGACAGATGCAATACGCGATGAGGCGTAGCGTTTCAACGTAGCGCGCTTAAACGCGTGCAGCTGGGCTGCCAGAAGTTCATTCTCGATCGCAAGGGGCTGCCGCGCTTTGGGCGCGTTCGCTCCTGCGAATCGGGCGCGACGAAGCCAAAGCGCAACGGACAGTACTGAACAATCCAAGTCAAAGGCGTGGGAAAGCTGCGCCTCAAAGACGTGCGCGGAGCGCTGGCAGCTGGCGGCGCTGCCCGACAGGTATGCCTCGCGCAGACTCCGCTCGGCACGGGCTGTGAAGTACAACTCGTCATGGAACTACAGATGCCGCGCTGCAACCGGATCTGCGCAGTCCCATCGGCATAGACCTTGGCGTGAAGGCTGCATGCACGCTGTCTGACGGCGCGCAGTATGCGCCACTAGATTGATGACGCAAAGCACAAGCGTGCGCGGAAGCGCTTGTCGCGCGCGAAACGTCGCAGCAATGCGCGGCGCAAAAAGAAACAAGCGCTGACACGCGAGGGCCGACGAATTGCGGTGAAACGCACTAGCGCCACAAACCGCATAACCACGGCGATTATTAGGGACCATGATGGTATTCTCGTGCTACAGGACCTGAAGCTCGAGGACCTGACGGCCCGTGGTGGCTCCAGGAAGCGTGGTCTGAACCGCGCGATGCTGGCACAGTCGCTGGGGCAAATCAGTACGCAGCTTGCCTACAAGGCTGAGAGCGCTGGAGGCAAGCTCGTGAAAGTATCGCCACGTCACACGACGCAGACGTGCAGGCTGTGTGGCGCACGTCCTGCAGAATCTATCGTCTTGTCGGTGCGCACCTATCGCTGCGCATGCTGCCGTCATGCCGAGGACCGGGATGCCAATGCGGCTAAGAGCATTCGTGCAAAGGGTCTTGCGGTCTTGGGCTGGCAGCGACTGTTGCCTGCGTGTCGCGCGGAACCGGAGCCAACCGCCCACGGAAAGCCTTTGGACAAGGATGCTGCAGGGCCTATGCCGATGCTTCCTCACGGCGCAGAATCGCATAGGGTGCTCAACTGTTCTTGGTAAGTCCCTTATCATATTGGTCTTTGACAGGTCATCGTCCCAACCTGTCGGATTCGAGTCGATTCAACCTTTCTCGGCGGAACCCTTTGCTATTAGTTTCATTCTTCATTTCGCAGCGCTCTTAAGACTCAGTCCGATGCATAGTGCACCAAGGTTTGCCCGCAAGCTTCGTCTGCTTCTCCTGCTTGTGTTTGTCGGCCTACCTTTGCCAAACAGTGCGCAAGGGCAGTTGACCGTTTTGGTTCATGCTGGCACCACACACTCGACCCTCGAATGGAATCCTTCCAGCCTGCCAGAGGGCGTGCCAGAGATTGGCGTTGGCAATCGAACTGGGTACAAAGTTGGGGTATCGGCTATCATGCACCTTGCGCCCAATATTGGATTGCAATTCGGCGCAGCTTATGCGCAAAGGGGCCAGGTTTTTCGACAGGTTTTTCCAGATTTGGGTCTTTCCGGTTATCCCTTTTCCGAAATCAAGGTTGTACAAGAATTCGACTATGTCGAATTACCCCTGCTACTTACGCTAAGCCGTGACGTGAAGGGTAAGCTATCGCCTCATGTCACTATCGGTCCGGCACTCTCCTTTAGAGTCAACTGCGGAGTCACCGAGAGGGTGCGCCAGGCTAACTGGCAGGATATAGCGGGTGAAAGTCCCGTGTTATGAAGCTTAAACCAGGTACATATCTCCGCGAGCCGTGCGTGGTCATCCGTGAGGGTGGGCGCGAAGCGTCGGTAGCGGTACGTGTGGCCAGGGACATTGAGCACCGAAAGAGACATTATCTGGGTCGCCGAGGTTTTCCTCTATGCCGAAGGCAACATGTTCGTCCTCGCTATGGTGAGAGGGCGGACAGGCCCACGGTGTCCGAGACCCCATGGACGCACGCAAGTATCCTGTCGGGACCTGGGAGGTCTCTCCACTACCTATCCCTTTGGGGAAGGTCGCCAAAGCGTAGGCTAAATGCTGATCGGAGGACGTACGGTGGAGAGAAGTCAGATGCGACGATACAGTGTGCTGGGCAGCGCCCAGATCAGGTGGGTTCAAATCCCACTGGCGCCCGGATAGGGGGTGCCATATCCAAAGACGGGGGTAATGCCTCGTCGGCCGGGATGTACCGATAAGCAAAGGTCTAAACGGGCACCGAGTTGGAAACGACGGAAACAGCCAAGACAGGCGCTAAGTCGGGACATTGTCGCGAGACAACCGGAGGGCAGGGTGTCCACCGCGAGGTGGAATCTGAAGGGCTTGAGGAGCAGTACCGGGCCGTAGTCAAGGGGGCGACCCCACGGACGAATCGGTCGGCCAAAGACGGGGCAAGGTCGAGCCGGCTGTATTTCGGCGAAGGCGTTCTTATCCACCCGTCGAACCAAGGTGTGTGCGAACGGCACGGTACGGAAGATCTGTGTGTGACCCCAGGAGGGCTCGTCACGTTCCCGGGTGGCACCGGGATAACAGCCCCTATAACCCGTAAGGGGAAGTGGGAACGGATGCGTGGCGAGTCGTCGGACGGCTGCATAGTACCACAAGCCCGTCGAAAGTCGGGTGACCGCGCAAGTGGCGGCCGGGTGGGTCGGGGAAGGCAGTCGGCAAAGGTGGTTTGGAATGGAGAGATTGCGATCAGCGAGTAAAGTCGATGAGGTGGAACAGTTCCTTTAGTGAAAGACCCGTACATCATCGGCTGAGGAAACTGTCGCATTGGGCACAATCCAACAGGGGAGAGGAAGGTCTACACCACAGTGGAGTACGGCCATGTACGATTGATTCCACTGAAACCTTCCTTGAACCCTCCACGAGACACCTTTGTGAAAGCGGCTTACGGGTGCGTCAGGCTAACTGACGCAGTACAGCGGGTGAAAGTCCCGTGTCATGAAAGTTTAACCAACTGCATGTCTCCGCGAGCCGTGCGTTGTCCCTCGTGAGGGTGACAGCGAAGCGTCGGTAGCGGCACGTGTGGCCAGGGCTAATGAGCACCGAAAAAGCTATTGTCCGGGATGCCGAGACTTTCCGTATGGTCGAAGGCAACATCTGCTCCACCGCTATGGTGAGGAGGAGCGGAGTCCCGCGGTGTCCGAGAACCCAGGGACGCACGTACGTACTGTGTCGGGACCTGAGAGGTCTCCTTGCTGCCCAGCGCTTCGGGCGGGGCCGCCAAAGTCAAGGCGAAAGCCGAGCGGAGGATGCACGGCAGGGAGAAGTCAGATGCGATGATAAGAGCTATGAAGCCGGCGAACAAAGCGTGGGTGCCCACGTGGCGGAGCTAGTGGAGCAAAGCGTCGCACCCAAGGGGAAACCGCGAAGCCCTGCACGTACCGGACGCTGAGCCGGATTTTGCGTGCCCCATGGGGTGGATCGGTTACGGCTGCGGGTCGGCTTGCCGACTTGCTAACGTCATGCGCGACAGCGCGACCCAAGGGAGGAGCCGGATGCGTTAGCGCGCACGTCCGGATCTGTCCGGGGCCCCTGGGGAAACCCGGGGGCTACCGGTGTGAAAACCGTACGGGCCGTTTGAGCGGCGGACGGAGGTTAGCCCTACGGGGCGCCTCCTCCGACCCGACAGCTATGAAGCCGGCGAACAAAGCGGGGGTGCCCTCGTGGCGGAGTCAGTGGAGCGAAGCGTCGCACCCAAGGGGAAATCGTGAAGTTTCACACGTACCGGACACAGCGTCGGATACTGCGTGTCACAGGGGACGGATCGGTTACGGCTGCGGGTCGGTTTGCCGACCTGCTAACGTCATGCGCGACGGCGCGACCCAAGGGAGGAGCCGGATGCGTTAACGCGCACGTCCGGATCTGTGCGGGGCCCCCGGGAAATCCGGGGGCTACCGCGATGCCAAGTACACGCAGAAACGAGCCGCCGAGTCGCGTTCTATAGACTGTCCCGACATGCTTGTCCGAGTGCTACGGGTAACGGACTTAGGGATAATAGGAGGTGCCGGCATAAACATAGCAACGTCACGTTCTTGGTCACTGTCACTAGACGTCCTGTACAACTATGGACTAACACCGCTCTACCAGCGTGGGTTAAGGATTGACAGCAAGGGAGGGAGCCGTGCGTTGTCGATTCTAGTTGGCATCGGTTTTCCCTTGCGATGGCAACGTAGACCGCCTGGCTGATTGCTCCAAGTCCCTTAGTAACCCGAGCGCCCATGGGCAAGGGCAGTGCCCAAGGCTAACGAAGCTGAGTGGCCAATCTAGCCTTGGTAGGTGGTCCTTTTCTGCATGCGAGTCGGCAAGCGTGCATGTGCGGCCGGCAATTCGGACGACACATGTGTTGCTCCACTGCCGGGGCTCAACGGGCCAGTACTTCCGTGCGTGTAGACGCCTGCGGAAGGCAGGCTAGGGCCTAATCACCGTAAACTGCGCCGAAACACGCGCCTGGCTGCCAAACAGGCCATGGGCGCCATTGACATGCGGCAGAGGATTGGGAATCTCGCCGGGAGCAAACGTGGAGCCACCCTCCTGGACGGCGCGGGAGCGCTCAAAGTTGTACAGGTTGTCATCCAGCACATTCACATGGACGATGTTGGGCCCAAAGAAGTTGATGCCAACCCACGGATACCGCAGGTTTAGCGTGCCATCATCATTGACTTCGTAGTTGTCTTCGTTGATGATGGGTGATGGGTTGACGCGCAACTCCTCCAGCGATTCGCCATCTCCATCATCGAACCGCTCCTTCGCAAACGGCACGAGGTTTGATTCAAATGCGTCTACTGCCTCCGTGACAAAGATGAAGTAGCTCTGGTCTCGCCCAGGGTAGTGGCTAGGTGTTATGCGGAAACGGAGCTGATTGCTGCTCTGATAGATTACCTCAGTCTGCGAGACACTCGCAATGCTGAAGGTGTCGGGTACCACTGTCGAAGCCGTGATGGGCTGCGTAGAGGTCGCAGGCTGGATCGTTAGGTCGTACTGGTGGAGCGGCAGTACGGGGTAGTCATAGTTCCTCGGAATGTATACGCCTGGCACATCTATTAGCTCTTGATAGCGCACGGTTTCGTTGGCCACTGCTCCCGTCACAAGTACCGTGACTTGGGCACCAGGCTCGGCGTGCGCCTCGAACAGATACTTCTCGTCAATGTCGCCAACCCTGCTTAAGAGCAAGGGCGGCAAAGGCTGCCCCGCAACCAAAATGGACTCCACGACGAAGACCGTATCCAGCTGCTGGTTGCCGACTGAATCGCAACCTGTTGCTACCAGGGCAAACAGGATAGGCGCGTAAAAGCGGATTGCGCGCAAAATACCGTCAGAAGGTCAGGGAGAAAGAAAAATTCGGCAACGGGATCGGAATCTGCGGCACTACTGTCTGATCAATCTCGCCGTCCTCCTCAAGGTCATACACGATAAACCAAACGTTGCGCCGCTTGTAGGCGTTGATGACCTGCACCTGCAGCTCATAATCCGCAAAGCCAAAAAAACGTCCGCCTTTCTTGATGCCGGCATCCAGCCGGTGGTAGGCAGGCAGACGCGCCGCGTTAAGGCTTGGCGCCAGGAGCACGACCGTTTCTACTTGGCCGAGCGCCAACTCCGTAAGGTAGAGATGGTAGCGTGCAACTGGCTCCGTAAACGCCTGGCCGGTGGCATACGTAAATACCGTGCTGAATATCCACTGTCGGCCCAGATCGTAGCTCAGCGCCGTCTTGAGATCATGCCGCCGGTCATACTTGGGCGGGTACCCCAGGGCAACACCAAGGCTGTTCGTGTTAATAGTCGGAAACGTACGCTCCGTCTGCCCAAGAGTATAGGCCACAAAGCCGAAGAAACGCCCACGGGTGCGTTGCAGCAGCACTTCGAAGCCCGAGGCCCAACCCTTTCCGATCAGGAACAGGTCCGCGTAATCGAAGCCTGCCGCGTCATTCAGAAATGGATCCGGCTCGAACAGCTCACGCATAGTGCGATAATACACCTCGGTGTCCAGGGTCAGGCCGGCGGCGAGGGTGATCTTTGCACCTAGGATGAACTGATCTCCATACGCAGGCTGGATGCCTTCTGCGCTGGTAAGCCAGAAATCGAAGCCGGAAAAAGTCTCATTGGTCACCAGGGTAAGGTACTGGTAGTACCGACCCGCAGCAGCCTGAAGGCGTACGCGCTCCCAAGGGTGGTGTTCGACAGAGAGGCGCGGCTCGACCCGGTAATGGCTGCCGTCCTCCACAAAGCTGCCACGAATACCGGCCTTGAGCATCCAGTCATGCGAGGGCCTAAAGGTGTCCTGGATATAAGCAGAAGCGTACCGGACCTTGCGGCGCCATGAGAATGCCTGGTTGTTGTCAAAATACGTGCGCAGCGGCGCAATGAACTGGCCGGCCCAGAAGCCAAGCTCCAAGTCGTGCCTTGTGCCGGAATAGTACTGGAGGTCACTGCGAATCGACGTGTCGTAGATTCGGTTTTCCTGGCTTATCTCCGTGCCACCAAAGAACGCCTTCGGCGTCGAGAAGTACGCCGAATTTGTGACGGTAAGGTTGGAAAGGAGCTTTTCGGAAAAAAGGTGCGTCCAGTTGCCGGTTATGGTTCCGTTGCCGTACCGGAGGTCAAGTAGGGCATCGTCTAACAGTTCGAGCTCCAGCTTGTCCGCCCCACGATAGCCGGAAATGGACAGTATGTCGTCTTGCGTAAGGTCAAAGTTGACCTTTGCGTTCAGGTCGTAGAAGTAGAAGCGTTCGGGAATGCCCTGTGTGTCTTTGAATGCCGCTAGCAGCGGCTCAAGGGTGGATCGTCGCGCTGCGAACATGTAGGAGCCCTTGGGATGGGGCCCTTCAATGATGCCGCGAGCGGCTAAAATTCCCAGGCTGAACGCGCCGTGCCGCTCACGCCGGTTGCCATCCTTGTTCGTGATATCCAGAACGGATCCGAGGCTTCCACCGTAACTGGCAGGGAAGCCTCCTTTGTATAGCCTGATGTCCTTGATGGCGTCAGGATTGAATGTGGAAAAGACCCCGAAGAAGTGGCTGGGGTTGTAGATCTTGGTACGATCCAGGAGGATGTTGGTCTGGCCAGGATTACCACCACGTACGTACAGGCCGCTGGAGTAATCGGATGCCGCTTTGACTCCCGGGAGCAGTTGCAACGATCGGAAAACATCCGGCTCGAAGACTGCAGGCAGCAGCCTGATTGTTTCGACATTCAGCGCCGCGACGCCGAGGTTGCGCGCCTCGTCTTCCAGTACCTGCTCCGCCGTCACCACAATTTCGCCGAAGGAGGATGAAGTGGGAACGAGTTCGAGGTCGAGTCGAAGCTGCTCTCCCGAATCAAGCGTGAGCACGCGGTGAATCGTCTGGTACCCGACGTATGTGCATCGCATCCGATACTGCCCCGCCGGCAGATTCGTGATGGCGTAGTACCCGGACGTGTTGGTTGATACGCCGCGAAGCAGGTCTTCTATGAAGATGTTCGCCGCAATCAGTGACTCGCCGGTCTCGGCGTCGGTCACAAAGCCGCTAAGCGAGACGTCGTCCTGTGCAAACGTGGCCTGGCTGCCGATGGCAAGAATTGTGCAAGCCAGACACAGATACCGCCCCAGAATGCGCAAAGAAGGGATGGCGCGTGTTGTTGGTAACAAGGATGCTACAGCGCGTGCACTTGACTGTTCCTGGAGTAGCGGGCGTTGCCCGGCACTAGGGCCTACGGGCCGATTACCCAAGAGTCGCCCATGGCGGCGTGGCGGCTGACAGCCGATGGAATCTTAACGGATCCGTCAGCCCGCTGGTTGTTTTCAAGGATGGCTGCCACTATGCGCGGAAGCGCCAGGGCGCTGCCATTCAGGGTATGCGGCAAGCGGGGCTTGCCTCCGCGTTCAGGGCGATAGCGCAGATGCAGGCGCTCTGACTGAAATGTCTCAAAGTTGGACACGGACGACACCTCCAGCCACCGCTTTTGCCCTGCGCTCCAAACCTCTAGGTCGAACTGCTTGGTCTGGTTGAATCCCATGTCGCCGGTGCACATGAGCAATCTGCGGTACGGTAGTTCCAGCTTCTCCAGCAGTCGTTCTGCATGTCGGACCATCTCTTCCAGTGCCTCGTAGCTGTGCTCGGGGTGAACGATCTGTACGATTTCTACCTTGTCGAACTGGTGCAGCCGGTTCAATCCGCGCACGTCTTTGCCGTAGGAGCCCGCTTCGCGGCGCCAACACGGCGTATGGCCGCAGACCTTTATTGGCAAGTCCATTTCGCTGACAATCTCGTCACGGTAGAAGTTGGTCAGAGGTACTTCAGCCGTTGGGATCAGGTACAGGTTGTCGCCCCTTAGGTGATACATCTGCCGCTCCTTGTCGGGGAGTTGCCCCGTACCGAGTACGCTGTTTTCGTTGACCAGCAGCGGCACCTGAAGTTCAAAGTAATCTGCCGCTTCTGCTTCTGCGAGAAAAAACTGGACGAGCGCACGCTGCAGTTTGGCGCCGTTTCCATAGTAGAATGGGAAGCCTGCCCCGGCGACCTTGGCGCCCCGCGCAAAGTCAACCATTCCAAGCCGCTCAGTTAAATCCCAATGAGGATGCGGATCGAATTCAAATTCCGGGCGGGTACCACATTCGTGCGCCAGCGTGTTGTCCGCGGCTGTGCGCCCGACAGGGACGGACGCATGCGGCACGTTTGGAATGGCTAGGAGCAGGTCGCCCAATGCCTTTTGCGTGGCTTCCTCTTGCGCGGCAACCTTCTTTGCATCCTCCTTTAGTCCAGCCTGTGCCAGAGTCCGGATTTTGGCTGCCGCAAACTCACGTTGCCGTAATAGCGCACCAATAGCCTTGGCAGCTCTCTTGTTGCGGGCTTGGAGCTCCTGATGCCTTGTAATCAGTGCACGTCGCTCCTTATCGAGGGCCAATGCTTGGTCTACCACGCTGGTGTCATCCCAGCCTCTGCTCTTCAGCGCCTGTTTAACAACATCGGGCGTCTCTCTGAGAGCTTTCAAGTCAAGCATAAATCACCAGAGATGCGACGCTCCATATGGGCCAGCGCCGCGGGAATGGAATGGGGTTTGAAGCCGAGCTCCGTCTCGGCCTTGAGGATGATAAAGCCAGTGGTTCTGGGACGCTGGGCGGTCTGCACCAGGTCACTTGAGTCAATTGGACTCACCAGCGAAGAGTCAAGGCCAAAGGCAGCTGCCACCTTATGGGCAAACCGATACATGCTGACAAGCTCGCAGCCTGAAATGTTGTAGATGCCCCGCTTGTGAAATCGGACAATGCGCTCAATACCCTTGGCAAGGTCGTAGGCGTAGGTTGGCGTCCGCACCTGGTCCACGAAGGCGTTGATCGGGTGTCCCCGTTCGAGTTCTTGCCGAACCCACGAGACAAAGTTATTGCGGGGCAGGTTGCGCCCGGCGCCGTATACCACGTTGGTTCGCACAACGGCCCATTTGCCAATGCCGGCGTCACGAGCAGCGTTTTCACCGGCGAGTTTGGCCTTGCCGTAGAAGTTCAGGGGACTGGGTCGGTCGGTTTCGGAATATGGACCCGCCTCGCCGTCAAAGACAAAGTCACTAGAAACCTGGATCAGGCGTGCGCCGATACCGTGGCACTCTCTGGCAATGCGCTCGACGCTGCGAGCGTTCACGCGCCAACACTCACTGCGATCGGTTTCGCAGCGATCCACCTGTGTCATGGCTGCGCAGTTGATGACAGTCGTTGGCGTGAAGTCCTCAAAGACCCTGGCGACAGACTCACGATCACGAATATCCATGCGGATATACCCGCAGGAGAGGTTGGCGAAGCGAGGCTCAGGGTTGTTGCTCGTAGCCAGCACATCGTACAGGGCCGATGTCGAGAGGCGTCTTACCAGCGCCTGCCCCAGCAGCCCATTTGCACCCGTCACAAGTATTCGCTCGAACATCATGGAGCACTGCACCTATGCACTAGAGGTCTCGTGCCTGCAGGGTAGCGATCAGGTCGTCTCGAACCAACGGGGCATCTTTGAGTGCAAGCCGGCCCGCCAAGTACAGGCGAACCTCACGGCGCAGGCCCGCCTGATTATAGCGGCGCTTTTCGTCTTCCGTTTCGGGGCGCAGGACAGGCGCCACTGCGGGACGCCCTTGCTCATCGATTGCGACAAAGGTAAAATACGCGTGGTTGGCTTGTTTCAGCTCGCGGGTGCCCATCTCCTCTGTCGAAACCAACACTTCGACCTCCATGGATGTGCGAAAAGCCCGGTTGACCCAAGCCTCCACCAAGACCACATTACCCATGTGAAGCGGCTGGTGAAACTCCACCGAGTCAATGGACGCCGTAACACTCACGCGCCCGGCGTGTCGAAGCGCACAGATGCTTGCGCACTTATCCATAATGTATAGCAGGCTGCCCCCGAACATCGTTCCAAGGGGGTTTGTGTCGTTCGGAAGCACCAGCTCCGTCATACGCGTGCGCGACTGCGCTACCGTCTTTGTGTCCGTATGTCTGCTCACGTCTTCTGTTTTTTCTTTCTGGCGGCAGGAAAAAGGATGTTGTTCAGGATAAGCCGATACCCGGGCGAATTCTTGTGCAGATTCAGGTCTGTCGGCGGATCGCCCACAAAGTGCTGGTAGTCTTCCGGGTCATGCCCCGCATAGAAGGTAAACGTGCCCTGACCGAAAGATCCATGCAGGTACTTCACTTCATTGCGCAAGGGCGCCTCGGCAAGCGAGACAACACCGGGCTTGATAGCCTGCTTTCGAAACGCTGTGGTCTGCCCGACGAATCCTTTTACCGTTGCCACATGGTTTTGGGTCAGCATCGTGGGCACCGGATCCCATTTGGCGCTGAACTCGAAGAGCGTGAAGTAGTCCAGCGCTGGGTTTTGCAGCTGCGGGGGTGGGGGGCCGGTGTCAATGTCGGAATGCTCGTACTCTGAGGCATTGAAGCTGGGCCTGAAGCCCGTAAACGCGAACGTTTCGGCAAACTGCAGCTTGCTCAAGGCGCCAGGGTCTATAGGGTCCCCATCATATTCGGCAGGCACGATGTCGGTATCCAGTGCGGCCAGGGCGATGTCATAAGTATCGGTCCCGGAGCACATGGCAAAAAGGAAGCCTCCTTCCATGACGTACTGCCGAATTGTCTGGGCTACCAGCAGCTTGAGGTGACTGACCTTGCGGAAGCCACGGCGGCGTGCAGCGTTTTCGGCCTCACGCTGCTGCTCGATGTACCACGGCATGTTCCGATACTGGTAAAACTTTCCGTACTGCCCGGTGAAGTCCTCATGGTGCAGGTGCAGCCAGTCAAAATACTGCAGGCTGCCGCTGAGCACGTCGTCGTCGTAGATCATCTCGTAGGGCACTTCGGCATACGTGAGTGCCAACAGCACCGCGTCATCCCAGGGTAGGGTTTGCTGCGGAGCGTACACCGCGATGCGCGGTGGCTTTTCCAATCGCACGACCGCGGTGTTGGCGCGCTCGCTTTCCACCTCGGCAATGAGCACGGCAGCTTCGCTTCCGCCCAGACGCCGAAAGGTGACGTTACGCAGCACCAGTTCGCTCTCCAGCCGCGGAAATTCCCGAAGAAGAAAGGAGCCACCACGGAAATTCAGTAGCCAGTCGATGGTTTCTCCCTGTTGCAGCGCCCAATATGCCAGGCCATAGGCTTTGAGGTGATTGGACTGCTGCCCATCCATGGGGATGAGTACATCCTGTCCCCGAGCAGAGGCGGCGGCGAACAAGGCGAACAATAGGCTTAGCGCAATGTGCTTCATGCCCGCTATACTCCCTCGCTTCGCAGGGAGCGTATGCGCTCCCGAACTTCAGGCACAAGCAGCGAGCCAGGAAACCGCAAAAGGAGATCATAATATGCCTTGAGCGCTTCCGCTGGCCTTCCCATCTCGTCATCCAGGATGGTGGCATACTGGTATAGGCTTCGGTCCGCCAACGGGCTGTTGGCGTGAACCAGCGGGAGTTCCCCAAAGGCTAGCAGCGCCTCATCGGTTCGGTGCGCCGCACGCAGCGCCTGGGCGCGCAGATAGCGTGTATCGTCGGCTATGGGGTGTTGGCCCCAATATCCCAGCAGCTTGTCCGTTGCGTCAATGGTTTCCTCAACCTGGCGCCTGCGAAAGAGCAACTTTGCCGCCGCAAACTGCTGCACTGCAGCGTTGGCAGAGTCGGGGCCCGGATTCTCTAACAGCAGCACGCGGAGCTCGATCGCATCATTTGCCACATCCGATGTAGTCTTCTGCTTGATGGAAGACAGCAGCACTCCGGCTATAGCCAACTCGCCCTGGTAGAAGTGGATCAGTGCACGTTCAAAACTGGCACGGTCGGCGAGCGTGTTATGGCGGCCGAGGTCTGCCTCCAGCAACTCGAAAATTATGCGCGCCGCCTCCAACTGATTGCGATCAATAGCCAGACGGCCCAGGTCAAAGCGTGCCTGATGTGCAGCCGCGCTGTTAGGATAGCGGCGTACCACCTCCAGTAGCGTCAGTTCTGCGTCGTCATGCCGGAAGAAGACATTCTGCTGCAAGTCTCCGATGCGCCGCAGCACCTCAGGATACTCGGTGTGTCCCGGAAACCAGTTCAAGAAAGAGCGATAGGCAGCAACCGTGGCTTCGTAGTGCGGCAGCGCGGCGTCTGCGCCGGTGCTCTCGGCGAGCTTGTCTCCGTGCCGTCGGTGCATGCCGGCCAGGCCAAGCTGCGCGTCGGCTGCGACCGGAGCGTCTGGATGCTCATCCAGCACTTCGCCAAAGGCCGTGGCTGCTATCTCAAAGGCGCCCATGTCGGCGGCTTGTGTAGCGAAGTCGTAGAGTATGCGCCCCTCCTCCTCCTCCTCGCGGCTCAAAATTCGATATTCTTCAAAGGCCCGCTGGTACTGGCTATCCTCCATCAGCATCCAGGCGAAGAGTTCACGAAAGCTGCGGATGTCTGGATTGTGCCTCACGCGCGCGTCGATGATGGGCAGGGATGCTTCCATGGCACCCTCCTGCTGCAGTGCCTGGCTCAGGCGGCCTCGCACGTAGTTGATCTGCCGTGCGTTAACACTTAGCAGCGCCAGGTATTCGTCCATCGCCTTGTCATGTGCACCGACGAGGCTATGCAGGTACGCCAATTCCGTCTGAAACAGCTCAGGGCGCTCCGTGCCTGCACGTCCGCGTTCAAGGGCGAGGATGGCCCGGTCAATCAGCCGTACCTGCATCATGCTTTCGTACACGAGGCGATATAGGCGTTCCTGGTCTCCTGCACTATCCAAAACGCCGTCCCATGTTGCCAGCGCGCCCCGTTCGTCTCCATTCAGGTAGAGTATGCGTGCTTTCTCCACGACTAGCTGGTGCTCGGCTCCTGGCACGTCGCGCGCAAGCGCGCCGTCAATCAGGAAGATCGCGTCATCGTAGCGCTTGACAGCTTCGTAGGCCTCTTTTAGCGCATTGTAATAGCTGTTGTCAGAGGGACGATCCGCATAGAGGTCCTCGAGGATGGCAATAGCACGCTCAATCTGTGCGGCGCCCACAAAGGACTGGGCTAGCCTGAACCGCGCAGCATGGGCACTGTCCGGTGCGCTAAGTTCCTCCTGGATTACCCGGTCCGGTACTCTGGGGCGTTGGGCTTGAGCCGGCAAAGCCGACAACGCAAACGCAAGAAACAGCAGACAACGCATGGCACAGAAGCAAACGAGCAGGACCGCCCGTGTAATTGCGCTCGGTGCGCTCATGTTTCGCTGGACGCAGAATAATCGTGCGGCCGGTGCCGGTCTTATTCCCACAAAGTGGGCGCGTACGCGCGTGTAGACGGGTTATCTTTAGGAAACCGCCATCAAAGCACGCCACATGACCGAAGCACCTGCGCGTACGCTGGCGATCCTTGGTTCCACCGGATCGATTGGCATGCAGGCACTTGAAATTGCAGACCGCTTTCCGGGCCGGCTGCGCGTATTCGCGCTGGCAGCCAACCGGAGTGTCGATCGTGTTGCCGCACAGGCGTGGCACTTTCGGCCGCGTTTCGTCGCCCTTGCCGATGCGACCCGGGTGCCTGCGTTAGAGCAAAAGCTGGCAGGCAGCGGCGTCAGGGTCCTTGCAGGTATGGCTGGACTCTGTGATGTGGCGGCGTCCCCCGAAGTGGACCTGGTGCTTGGGGCCGCCAGCGGTATCGCGGGCCTGCGCCCTGTCCTTGCGGCGCTGACGGCGGGCAAGACGCTCGCATTGGCCAACAAGGAAACGCTGGTGGCTGCAGGGTCCCTGGCTATGGCGACGGCCGAGCGTCATGGCGCAACGATCCTGCCGGTGGATAGCGAGCACTCAGCTGTATTTCAGTGCCTGGAATCGGGCGTACCCCTGGAGTCCATCGTGCTGACGGCGTCCGGGGGCCCCTTCCTGCGGCGTGACGTGGCGACTTACAGCTCCATTACACCAGCAGAAGCTCTTAGGCATCCTAACTGGTCCATGGGGCCCAAGGTTACCATTGATTCAGCCACTATGATGAATAAGGGACTGGAGGTTATTGAGGCTCGCTGGTTGTTCGACCTGCCGCCTGACAGGGTGCAGGTAGTGATTCATCCGCAGTCAATCATTCACTCGATGGTGATCTTTGAGGATGGGTCCGCCAAGGCGCAACTCAGCAAGCCCGACATGCGCATTCCGATCCAGTATGCTTTCAGCTATCCAGATCGCTGGAAGGCGCCCGATGGGCGCGTGAATTGGGACATGCGGCAGTGCCTGGAATTCTTGCCACCGAATCTGGAGCAGTTCCCGTGTCTGAGGCTGGCCTACGAGGCGCTGCGGCAGGGCGGGGCCGCGCCGGTGGTGCTAAATGCCGCCAACGAAGAAGCTGTGGACCTCTTTTTGCGGGAAGAGGTGTCCTTCACCGGGATTTCCCGCATGGTAGCGTTTGCGCTGGAGAAGCTGGGCAGTGGTCAGGCCAGTTCCTATGAAGAGGTAGTAGGGATAGACGCCGCGACACGGCGATTGCTGCGCGAAAGGTTCCGCGCGACAGCAGGATGAGCAGACGGAACATCGGACTAGCCTTTTAATTACACCGGGCTACGAAATTCAAGAACTCGGAGAGAATCTTGGGTGATATAGCCTCGTCAGTACTTTGGGTCATCATTGCGATCACCATCCTCGTGTTTGTGCACGAGATGGGACATTTCCTTGCTGCGCGTTTTTTCGGGATGCGTATTGATCGATTCTCGATTGGGTTTCCGCCTACATTTTTCAAGAAAAAGATTGGCGAAACGGAATGGGCCATCGGAGCTACGCCCCTGGGCGGCTACGTCAAGATCGCGGGCATGGTTGACGAAAGCTTGGACACGGAATTCGAAAACACGGAGCCACAGCCTTGGGAATTCCGGTCCAAGCCAGTATGGCAGCGGGTGATCGTCATTAGCGCCGGTGTGACATTCAACCTTATCCTTGCTGCGGTCATCTTCGCGGGGATCAAGTTGACGGTTGGTGAATCCATGCCGGTGACCACCGAAGATGGCTTGGTTTACGTCCCGGACAGCACCATTGCGGCACTGGAGGTTGGGCTGCGAACGGGGGATCGCATTGTGTCCATTGACGGAAAGCCTTTCTCGTCCATCCAGCGAACACATGGCTTGCCGGATCTTAGTGAGCCGCTTCTAGCATTTCTGGTGCAAAGAGATGGCCGAGAGATCGTCCTTTCCGCGCCCAAAAACATCCTGCCGAAGTCAGCAGCGGCGAATGATGGCGGCGTATTTGGGCTCGGGATCTACAACTGGCCTACCATTCTTGGACAGGTCCAGCAATCCAGCCCGGCACACGAGGCGGGCCTAAGGCCGGGAGACCGCATAGCATCCGTCGACGGGGACTCGATCGAGCTATGGCTGGATCTTACCAGCCGCGTCCAGGCAGCGGACGGCGAAACGCTGCTCATGTCTTGGTACCGGCCGGCGACAGGAGAAACATTCACACGTAAAGTGACGCCCGAATCCTCGGATGATGGCACGTACCGCATTGGTGTGCAGATCGCGCAGACGCATGAGCGTTACAACCCGGGCGAAGCCGTGGCGGCGGGCATAGCCGATACTTGGAATTTTACGGGTGCGATAGTTATAAGCCTGAAGAATGTCATCACGGGCCGCGAAAGTGTTCGAGAAAGCCTCGGCGGTCCCGTCATGGTGGCGAAGATTGCCGGGGAAGCGGCACAGGCTGGCGCGGAGTCATTCTGGCGGCTGGTGGCGCTACTTTCCATCACGCTGGCAATCGTCAACATTCTGCCGGTACCTGCGCTTGATGGAGGTCACTTGGTGTTCTTGATCTACGAAGGCATACGTCGGCGCGAGCCGCCCTTGAGGGTTCGCACGGCCATGCAGCAAGCCGGGATGGTGCTGCTATTGGCGCTGATGGCCTTTCTTGTCTTTAATGACCTGGACCGCATCTTCCGGTTTCTTCAGTAGATGCGCTGGGCGCCAAAGCCCAGCGGGATGCCGGTAACAGAGCCGCCTCTGCGGGCGGCACCGTGCAGGGCTTGGACAGATTCCTGAACCCGAACACCGGTCCGTGACAAAAACCGAGGTGGTCAGCAAGAATTTTGCTGAAGCCGTACGCGGCAAGTTGCTGCACGGATAAGCCTGCATATTTCACCACGGGTGTGAATCCGCTGATTTCGGTAGCAGGGGGGCATCGGACTGGTGATTGGATGGCCAAGGTTTCGCCTCTGGTCCCGTTGGGTGCGGCATCGGCGGTGGTGAGCTCCGTTCTGGAGGCGCTTTGCGACGCGTGCAGCTCGATTTCCCCGTCTACCAGTGCCGCGAGATCGTACGTATCCAATCACCACGTGGTGGTGTCTCTCGTGATATGGGGTACAGCGGCGCCTTTGGCCTCTAATCAGGCGAGTGAAGAAGCCCTGCGCGGGAGGGGGTCGCCCAAGGGCAGACACAATGGGCGCGCGCTCAAATGCGCGCACGTTGGCAAGTACGCGAGCGAATAAGGACGGCCACGGATAGGCCGAGGAAACCGATAAGCGGTATCGGCGTGTGCTTACGACCATGGCCGCGGCAACCTTCACCAGCCTCATGCTGATGGCTTCGCACTGCGCCGTGGCCATCTGGGTGCCCCGGAGCCCAAGCTCTTTGACGATCGTCGTCAACGCATTGGCGAACGTAGAGAAGTACTGACGCAGCTGGTTGCTGAGCATCTTCGACGTGGAGGTCCGATCCGCAAACAGCGTGAGCTGCTGCTCTTTGGTGCGATTCTCCATGTCGCCGCACGCATAGTACAGGTCTTCGTACACGTAGCGCGCATGGTAGTGCTCCTCGCTCAGATATTAGGCTAGGCGGGAGGTCAGGTAAAGTACACAGGCTCCCGTATGCAGTTGGCAGAGTTACCTGCACCCGGACCCTTAGGAGGACGAGCCTCTCCCGGAGAGAATCCCTTTTGAGCTGTCCCGCAACTTGGTTGGCAGTAGATACAATAGAAGGGGCCGGAGAGGGCCAAGGGCTAATTTGCCTGTGAGGCGCAGGCGTCTGGAGTTTACCCTACTCCATAGACCCCTTCGTACGCACGGGAGAAGAGAGTCTCCAAAATGAGAATGGCTGAAGCAGCCCTATCTGGCGTCATGCAAATCCGCGCAACGGATACTTGGTACGACAGACGCGCTGAGGGCCCGTCCCAGCAGCACACAGTGCACGGTATGAGGGTAGGGCGTCCTGTGAAAATGCACATTCTTGCGGGAAGGGGGACGCGTTGCCTTGCATTTTCTGTTCAAACGAGGAGCTGCAATTTCCGCGAAAACACAGGCATTTCCTCGGCCCCCTGGCCGACGCGAAAACTATGAAGTACAGACAAGTGTGAAAGTACACCCTATGTGCAGCGCTACTCTTTTTAAATCCGGCTATTACATCGTGATTCAACCCCGTGCGGTGCTCATGGCTCACGCACTCGTGTGATCTGGATGAATCGGCAGGTTGGAGCGGCTACGAGAATTTGCGTGCTGCCATGGACTCAGCTTGCACGTATCTGTGTGGAGTGTTCCGCGCCCGAGCCCTTGTAATACGTACGCTGTTAAGGGGCCCTCGAACAGAACCCACATCAATTCCTTGGCGAAGGGCAGCCAGAACGCCTGCTGCCTCCAGGTAATTGTCTACCTGGTAGAACTGCCCAGTTTTCCAGGGCAAGAGCGATAAGTTATTCCTCATGAGGTTCCAGTTTTCGGCAACGGCGATCACCGGAATTTCCTGCTCAAGGGCAGCCAGAGTTGGTAGACCAAGGCACCCTTCTGGAATCACTAGACACGAGATGTCCTCCGCAGCCAAGACTCCATGCTGGTTTACTCCTTCCGAACCGGTCACTATTCGAGGGCTAACACGTAGTCCTTTCAAGATGCACTGCAGAAATGTCGATGAATATGCCTCCGCTGCCATTCGAGGGTCAACGATGCCAGGATCAATTTCAGCGACCGCCTTGGACTCCAGCATCGGAGAATGGGCAGTTGGGACTTTGAACGCACTGGACAATGTATGCGTCAGCATTGCTTCAACGCCGCCCCACGGGTTGACCATACTGCCCGCCGAATCGAAGTATGTTTGGTGGAATTCGAAAGGCACACCAATGATTGTTGAAATGGCAACGGCATCGAACAGCCCTATTCGGTCGAGCAGAAGTTGAAACAAACCGTCCATTCCTTCAATGCGCTCGGCGGCCCTGCCAGAGGGTGCCGAGCTCGCCGACATCACCAATGGTTTCTGAAGGCAGACGATTTCGGGGCACGAAAGGCCATAACTTGAGCGGGCAGCATTGACTGCGTTAATCGCGGCGTGGATGAAACTGTCGTCGCGATGTGCATCAAGCACTACAAGTACTTTGTTTGCTCTGACTGGCTGAAGGCCAGCTGTCCCCATCAAGAGCCGCGTCATGATGCTGCCCTCTACGTACAAGGCGTTACGGGGCATCTCATTGATGTCCGAGGCGTTAACAACATTGGGGTGCAGCACGATTTTATCCGCGACTGCTCCCAGCAGCGAAGCTACAGGTTCCGCGTCACCAGCGTGTCCACCCAATTCCGCGCCGATACCGGTCGGCACAAGCAGTACGACATTAAATTGCCGCGTGCGCTCGAACTTGCGCTTCCGAAATCTGAAAATAGAGGGAGGTGTCGGCCACGTCGAATTCCGCAGCCCTCGCATCACCCCGATTTCACACTTGGAATCCAGTCGCGCTACTGGATGCGATTGCGAACCTAACCGGGTGCGTATCCAAGGCTAGTGCCGCCTCGACCGAGTGCCTGCAGTGCTCAATTAGCCCCTCGTTTCCGGGAGCGGAGTCAATTTCAGCGTACTGCTAGGTGAGTATGATCGCCATGCGCTTGCGCCCGCCGCGGTACTTACGACTACATCCTCTCAACTAGCCGAGAAGTCCAGTCTGATGACCGAAACCAGTCTGCCGCGAAGTTCGCAGCTTCTTTTGCATCAAACGGCTTACAAGAGAACAGGTTCACGTAAACGATTCGCATCAGATCAAGCGTATGGATGACGATCGTACTGGTCAGGATGAACTGCACTGCACTCGTGCCCTTCGTTCTCGGATCAGTCTGTTGCTCCTCTTCCGGCACTCCCTCATCGTCCCAGAAATGCAGGTCACACTGGTCCATGCCAATCAGGTCGCAAAGCCTCGAGCAAAAAGCCTCAATGTCGTTGCGCGTGAACCTTGAGGCATCACACCCATGCAGGTCCAGTATCAACTCGAAACCATATGGTGCGTCTGCTCCAGTTTCCTGATTCGTGGTCAACGACGCAGCGCGCACACTCATGGAGCGACGAATTGACTCGTGATCCATTTTGACTCTAGTGGTTGTTGATGGCAATTTGGCAGCGGCGCGGCGCTCGCTGCTTCCAACCAGACCACAATCACGGCCGATACTGCGAGCAAACTAGGGAAGACCATTTCCTGCATTCTGCAAGGCGGCCCGACCAAAGGCGGAAAACTCATCGGAGCCCTCCCTCACAGCATTCATTTTTTGGCTCTACCCCTTTTTTAGTGGGTAAACTCACCTGCGGACGCTGCGGGGTATAGATCCAGGCCTCCGAGGTGAAAGTAAATGGCGTTGGCAAACCGCCGTTTGTTGCGGAAGCCCCTACTGCGCACTTTGATTGTTTTGATCCGGCTGTTGATGCCTTCCGCAGGGCCATTGCTCACCTTCAGGATGATTGCGTTGAGGATACCCCACAGGTGTGTCTTGATGGTTCTGGCGGCTGCCTTGACCGGTTCCAGCCGGCACCGCATGGCCCACGACAACCATCGCTCCCAACCCTTGCGCGCCCATGTGCGGTGGACATAATGCCACAACTGCAGGGCCATTTCCTTGATAGCCCACGCGCGGGCCGTCTTCAACGTGCTGGTACGCAACTGCTGGAAGCGCGCCTTCTGCTTAGCAGACATGTTGGCCGGGTGAGTCAACCAATCATACTTGGTTCCCTTGAGGTCTTCCAGGCCTTCCTTCATCAACGCCCGGTGCTCTTGGCGCCGAACCTTGTCCACGGCAGCTCCCAGACATTTCACTACGTGGAATTTGTCAAAGGCCACCTTCCGTTGCGCCTCTGGCACATGCTCCAGCGTGGCGTTGATGTAGGCCGGCCACATGTCCATGCTGACACTCTCGATGCCCTCCAGCTGCTCCAAAGTGAGCCCAGCATACCAACGCGTAAGTGTTTCTTTCTTACGGTCTTCGCCCACATGCAGCACCGTACCCGCCTTCGCATCCGAAACAATGGTGACATACGCGTGGCGCTTGCGAAAAGAGGTCTCATCCACGCCAATATGGGCAACATCCCGTTCCTTCCTCCGCGCAAGGCCGCGTTGCACCGCGCGCTGCATGATCCCGTCTATCGCATTCCAGCTCACCCCCATCAGACGGGACACCGCCGATACACTCGCCTCCTGCAGCCAATCAATCACCAGCGTCTCAAACCCTGCAGTGAACCGTGACATAGGTTCCGCCCACGGAACCGACACGTTGCGCACTCCATGCTCCGGACATTCCACGCGGGGAAGCTCCGCAACCACCATGGTGCGATACTCGCACAGGTCCAGGTGTCGCCATTGCCGGCGACGGTGATCGTAGCCCGGAGACGCCGAGCCGCACTCCGGACAAGGCAGCTGATGGCCGTCCTCGCAAACTACATGAATCCGGACTTCTTGCGCCTCATGCGCAAACGTCACCTCGGAAACCTTCCAGGGAGCCTGGATGCCCAAGAGGCAACCTATATCATCAGTCTTTAGTTGTGACATATCGTTGCTGGGGTTAGAGAACGTGTGCGCCATCGTGATGATGGCCTTGAAACAGATAAGAAACGGGTATGAATCCGCATCATCTCATATCGTTTCCCGTTGAATGAAACGCTGTACCCATCTAAAATGGGGAAGAGCCCATTTTCATCCACGCGTTTCCAAAGCCTGATATCTCCTGGACAGAATTGGAATAACTTCGCCTGATCTTGGAGCAAGTTGACGTGATGCAAGCGTTGCTGCACGAGACCTGCTCGTGCGTTGAGCCCAAAAACTTCGATGCACGCCTTGCCTCGCTTCGTCTTGTGCAAGAATATTCCTGTTTCTAGGTCAACTTCCAAATGGTCCGAAGGGTCATCATGAAGAGGATTAAGTAGTAGCGGCTTTTCGCAAGATTCCTCGCCCATCTTTTCCGCTCTGAACCCTTCAACAGGGAAACGGTTACCCTTTCCGATCTTCTTTTCCGACTCACGCACTTTTGCGAGAACATTGCAGGCACTACAAGCCAGAAGCAAATTGGTCCATTCGTATGCCTATGCCAGCCAGTAATACCCAGGATGCTCTTCGGATCCGTCGCCCTCGCGCTTCAAATAGACGGTTTGGTCATCCACGTCAGTCACCTTTCCCTTAGGCCTCCAATGCTCCATATCCCCGTGCTGATTAGGCAGAATCTTAGACTCGCAGTATGCGCACTTACCAAAGAAGGGTGGACCGGTGGACTTGTAAATCGACGTTATCCGCGGATCCCTATACAGCTTTCCGATCGTCAACTTATCACCTGATGCGCGGGCTTGCAGCAGCCGGGCGAGGACACGCTCGCAGGCCACGCGCCAACTACGCCAACACGGCGTAGTCGGCTCCTGAAAACCGATCTTGATCATGGGCAATGACGCCTAGAGTGCCATTAATTCCTGCACCTTTCGCCGAATCGCAAACTCGGCTGCGTCAGTGTCCTCATAATCACTGTCTATCGAAGCCAGCACGAAGCGCAGGGCCTTTTCTACGCGCTGCTGAAGTCTGGTCTCGGGCTTTCCGAGGTCGCGCTTAAGCCCTTCTCTGAGCTCATCCATGTCTTGCTGCTCTTCAGGGGTCAATTGCTTTCGCGTCCTCAACTTGGCGTATCGTTCTATGCGCTCAACCACAACGTCGTTCATCGTTGTATGGAGCCCAAAGAGGTGCGATGTAAGTACCTGATCGGCCCGTTGATCCTTTGGCGGCCCGATCCCAGGGCGGACAGTGACTCCTTCATGGTCCATGTTATTCTGCAAGTGCACAAGACGACAATACTGGTCACTGTCTCTGGTGGCTCCGATGACCGTAAGCGGCGAATGAGTTGTACCAATAAACTGCACACTAGGAAATGCCTCTGTGAGCAAGCTGATAATCCTGCGCTGCCATTTTGGATGGAGGTGCCTGTCAACCTCGTCCACTAGTACTATACCTTTGACGGTATGTGCGTTAGCCCCTCCGTTTCTGAGGTGCCACCACCCCAGCAGATCGCTAATCCATGAAAGCACGAATGCGTATCCGTCACCGGCAGCTCCAACTGGAACAGAAATGTCCCCATTCTTGCGGATTCGGATTCCCGAAGGAGTCAGCTGCGTGGAACCTGGTTTCAGCATCAAAACGCGATCGACTTGCTCAAGTAGGTCGCGCATTTTGACTCCTTTCTGCTGCACGACGCGGCGCAGCGCGGTTTCCGGGTTCTGAAGACTGGCGTCGTAGTTGAAAAGAGTATACAAGGAGTCTATGGGGCGATAACGGTCGAAGTTGCTGTCCCCGATGGTGCCGCACATTGCCCCATACGCGCAGGCAAAGAGCCTCTTCCAGTCCAACTGCCGATTGGCATTGGTGACTTTCTGCTCGAGATTCTCAGATTCACCGTCGTCTGACTTCTGTAGGGTAGTCTTGATCTCGTAATCCACCTGACCATCTGACAACGCAAGTACTATCTCTGCTTCATTGTAGCCATCCCGGATGAAGCTTCCCGTGAGCTCCGTAAGGAGACCCGTAGCAGATGTCTTATTGCAAAGGCACAAGGCGATGCAGCGAAGAAGAGAGGTCTTGCCCGTGCCATTGTCACCGAGCAACAATGTCCAGCTGCCACCACTCTCGGTGGCAGCGCTGAATTCTACTCTGAATTCGTCGGGGAAGCATTTGACGTGCCTCACCGTAAGGCTGGTAGCGTATAGCATTCGCTAGGCTAGTGTAAGTGGACTCCGTTCACCGTCTGTGGTGCAATGCAAGTTACGGCACGAGCAGCAAACGACCCCCCACATCGCTTCTACGGGCCAACAAGTCGGCTATGCTGCATACCAACGAGGCCCTTTTTGTTGAGGCCGTACATGCCGCGTAGTCCGACAACACTTCATCTCTAATCCGGCTATAGCGTAGGGCAAAAGCGCCCACCGCGCGTGCGCACAGTCTACGGGTTCTGCTCGATTTTTGCCGGATCGGCGCTCAATGGCCCTGGGCAGTCCCTGAGCCCATGCCTTGGCTTAGGCTAGGTAACGGGCTATTCAGGTAACGCCAGAGCGCTTGGTAAGCGTACGAGTGATCGAATTCAACATGAGCATCAGCGTCCGTACGCAAAGCGGGGAGTTCCTACACAAGACGTGACCCGGGTTGGCGCGCCGCCTTGGCAGGATTCTTGCCGTTCGTGGGGGCGTGCCGGGCCAGACCGAAAAAAGGCGGCGAAAGGTACTAAAGCGAGTATCAAGTTCGTTTGCTTGGCATGCCCGGGAAACTTGGGTCACCTTTCAAGGGTTCTACCAAATTGCGCCCAACGCGCCGTCATTCATGTTGCGTAAGCTCCATCTTTGCCTGATTGCCCTTGCCCTGCCCGCAGTTCTTTACGCGCAGTCCGATACGCCTCGCGTATCGGGAGCGGGCAATGGTGGCACCAATTCACCGCTTTCCCCGACTCCGCAGGAGCTGGAAATCTTGGGAATCTCGGTCGACGGTGTGGAGACCGAAAGCATGATCAACTTTGTCCTGCGCAGTAGCGGGCTGGCCGCCGGGCAGATGATCACGCTTCCCGCCGACCAGGCGATCGCCGAGGCCATTCGCTCGCTGTACAAGCTGCATGTATTCTCGGATGTGAAGGTTATTGAGGAGCGTAGAGCCGGGACCGGCGTGTTTCTCAAAATTCAGGTCAAGGAGGAGCCACAGCTTAAAGAATTCACCTTCAGCGGCATCAAAAAGCGGCACAGGAAGGAGCTGGAAAAAGAAGTGCCGCTCTTCAAAGGCAGCCGCGTACGACCGGGCGACCTCGAGCGGTCGGTTCAGGTCATCAAGGACTACTTCGGCGAAAAAGGTCACATGCTGGCTGACGTCAATGTGACGCGTGAGCCCTCTGGCGAAGACATGGTGGATGTCAATTTCGGCGTAGACATAGGCCAGAAGGTGCGCATAAAGGAGGTCCTGATCAACGGCACCGAAACGATTGCTGCAAGAAAGGTGCGAAGCAAGCTTAAGAAGACAAAGGCGTACAAGCCCTTGTTTTTCTGGCGCAAGTCCCGGTTTGATCGTTCGCTGTACCAGGAAGACAAGGTGCGGGTGCTTGAACACTACAACGCCAAAGGATACTACGATGCGCGCATAATGCGGGACTCGGTCTACCTGGATACCTCCGGCAAGAAGGCCGGCCTCGTGGTGCAGCTTGAATTCATTGAGGGACCGAAGTACCACATCCGGAACGTTACGTGGGAGGGCAACACGGTATACCCGGACAAGGTGCTGTCCACCGCCCTTGGGGTCGATGCTGGAGATGCTTACAACGGACAGCGCATAGAGCAGAATCTGTTCGGCAACAAGCAGACCAGCGACGTGTCCAGCCTGTACATGAATCGTGGCCATATGCTTTTCCGTGTTGAGCCGGAGGTACGTGTGGTGGAAGGAGACTCGCTGGATCTTCACTACGACGTCTACGAAGGCGACATCTTTCAATTTGGTCAGATTGACATTGCGGGCAACTCCAAGACGAAGGAGCACGTCATCCGGCGGGAGCTGTATACCATTCCGGGGCAGACCTTCAGCCGTGGGGGGATTCAGGAGAGCATTCGGCGCCTGTCGCAGCTAAACTACTTTGATCAGGAAAAGCTGGGCGCCGGACCAAGCATAGATCTGAACAACGAAGCCAAGACAGTCGATCTGACCTACAACCTTGAGGAGGTCGGCAGCGACCAGCTAGAGCTTTCCGGTTCGTACCACCGATACGGTCTTATTCTGATGCTCCGCTTCGCGTTCAACAACTTCTCGGCGGGCGACTTCTTCAGGCGCGAATCGTGGAGGCCGTTGCCAGCGGGTGATGGGCAGCGCGTGTCTGTGGCTTTACAGACCAGTGGCAAGGCCTACCAGAGCTATCAGCTAAGTTTTACGGAGCCGTGGCTCAGGGGGCGGCCCACGCCGGTTGGATTTAGCCTATCGCATTCTCGCTTCAGCGGGTACGGATATTCGTTTTATTCCTACAACAGGCCAGCCGGTAACCCCAGGGAGTACTTCGTGCGCACATCGGGCACGGTATTCTATGAGCAGCGGCTGCAGTGGCCGGATGACAAATTCAGCACTTCGACCTCGTTGGGATACCAGCACTTCATCAACAGGGACTTTACTGCCGTGCTGCCGGAGGGAACAAGTGAGCAGGTTACTGTGCAGCAAGCGCTCACGCGCAGCTCGCTGGACCATCCGATATTTCCTACGAACGGGTCGAGCTTCTTGCTGTCGGCAACCTTGGCAGTTCCCATTGGCAGCTTCGTGCAATACCACAAGTGGCGCCTGAATTCCTCTTGGAATGTGCCGATCATGAACAAGCTGACCGTCAACATGCACGGCGAGTTCGGCTATATCGGTTCGCTAACAGGCAGTGATGTGCTCTTTGAGCGGTACATCGTGGGCGGTTCGCCGTTTGATTACCAGGGTGCCTTCAACAACTACGGCAAAGATATTGTGTTTATGCGCGGGTATCCAGAGCGGGTATTGGGTCCGCGGCGCAACGGTGAGCCGGTTGGCGGACGCATTCTGAATAAGTTTACGTCAGAGCTGCGCCTTTTGGCTGTCCAGACGCCGCAGCTAACAGCAGCGCCGTACGTCTTTATGGACGCCGCCAACACGTGGGACAACTTTTCAACGTATAACCCAACGCAGCTATTCCGGTCCGTGGGGCTGGGAGCACGGCTTTTCCTGCCGATTCTCGGCATGCTGGAGATCACCTATGGCTACAATCTGGACACGTTTGTGCCGTATGGGGGGCAGTCAAGCAAGCATGACGGCAGCAACAAGTGGCTGTTCCAGTTCACCATCGGGCAAGGGTTTGGCAACTAGCAGGTTTAAAACAGGCAAGATCGTATGAAGGTGACTACACTAATTCTCTCGTTCGTATTATCCGTCTTGGTCAGCGCGCCGGTCGCGGCTCAGATGAAGATCGCTTATGTGGATTCGGACTACATCTACGGCCAAGTTGCAGAGTTTGCCACTGCTCAACAGCAGCTTGACAGGCTATCGGAACAGTGGACACAGGACCTTGAGGAGCGCCAGGGCGAAGTCGACAGACTCTTCCAGGAGTATCAGTCACTCGAGTTGCTCTACACGCATGACGAGCGGCAGCGAAAGCAGGAGGAGATCATGCTGGCTGAGGAGGAGCTTAGCAGCCGCAGGACACAGTATTTCGGTCCGGAAGGCGAGCTGTACCGGCAGCAGGGTCAGTTGCTGCGGCCCATTCAGGAGAAGGTGCTGATAGCCATAGAAACGGTCGCCCTGGCTGAAGGCTATGACTATGTTTTTGACCGCAGCGGCGACTACGTTTTTCTTTTTGCGGATGAAAGCCACAACATCAGTGTGACCGTCCTGGCAGAGCTCGGCATCGAAGTACAGCAAACGGGTACTCCTGCTGGTGCTGCCACAGGCGCGGAGTCGGGGCGGAGCGGAGGTCGGGCTGGCCAACGTCAATAGAGCCACTTCACTAGAACGGTACACTATGCAGTCGATATCACTTCTACGACGTCTGGGACTACTAACGCTATTGGTGGCCTTTGCAGTGCCCGCGTTGGGCCAGCAACTACCAGCACTCAAGATTGGGTACACCGATCATGAAATCCTCATCTCCAACATGCCTGAGTTTCAGGACATCCAGCGGGCGCTTCAGGAAGAATTTGATGCCACCGAGAAAGTGTTGCAGGCGATGGCTGAAGATTTGCAGGGTAAGGTAGAGCGCTATCAGACGCAGCAGTCATTGCTGTCCCCGCAGCGCCGAGCAGAAAGAGAGGCTGACCTGCAGGCCTCCCAGCAGGAGCTGCAGCAAAAGGCGGCAGATGCCCAGGACGACTTGGCGCAGCGCGAGGCGGAATTGCTCAGCCCCCTCTTTGAGCGTGTGGATGCGGCCATCAAAAAGATTTCGGAAGAGAAGGGTTTGGATCTGGTACTTCGAATCCAGGCCGGTCGCACCCAGCCCATCATACTCTATGCCAACGAAGATCGCATCGTGGACATTACACTGGATGTGGCACGGGAGCTGGGCATAGACGTCAGCGGAGCCGAGTCCGCAGGGAACTAGAATATCACTGCCGCGCGCACTATTTTACAGTGTTCCGGTGTGCGGCTCCACAGTGGCACTTGTGTCCGTGAGAGTATGCGGAGTGCGTCCAGAGGCATCAGGGTAGGCCCCGGGCGACGAGTGAAGTGACCGAAGGGATCCTTCATGGCAATCAGGCGCGTTACCACGCAGACTCTTCAAGAGATGAAAGCGAGCGGTACGCCGATAGCCATGCTGACGGCGTACGATTTTACGCTTGCGCGCATCATTGACGCGGCGGGCGTGGATGTGATTCTGGTCGGGGATTCTGCCTCCAACGTCATCGCAGGCAACGAGACGACCCTGCCCATCACGCTGGATCACATGGTCTATCATGCGCAATGCGTGGTTCGGGCGGTTAAGCGGGCGCTGGTCGTTGTTGACTTGCCATTTGGATCATACCAGGGTAACTCCAAGGAGGCGTTGCACTCCGCGATTCGTGTCATGAAAGAAACCGGTGCGCATGCCGTAAAGATCGAAGGCGGCAGGGCAGGTCTGCCAGCGGCAGAGCGCATCCTGGAGGCCGGCATACCGGTCATGGGACACCTTGGCCTGATACCGCAAAGCATTTACCGCTTTGGTACCTACAAGGTGCGGGCGCGTGACGAAGAGGAAGCCGAGCGGCTAAAGGAAGACGCCAAATTGTTGGAAAAGACCGGATGTTTTGGCCTTGTATTGGAGAAGATTCCCGCCGCGCTGGCGGAGGTGGTGACGCGGTCACTGGCTATTCCGACCATCGGCATCGGGGCTGGACCCGCCTGTGACGGCCAGGTCCTGGTTACACATGATGCCTTGGGGCTGACCACCGACTTTAGTCCTCGCTTTGTACGCCGGTATGCCTCTTTGGCCGCTACCATTACCCAGTCAGTACGGCTGTACGCGGACGATGTGCGTGCACGACGGTTTCCGAGCAAAGAGGAGAGCTATTAGCAGACTTCCGACAGACGAAAAGGCGCCGGCTGCACAAACGCAAGGGCGCAGGAAACCGCTCATCCTGGTTACGAACGATGACGGCATAGAGGCACCGGGGCTCGCAGCGCTGGGTCTGGCCATGATGGAGCTGGGCAATGTGGTGATCATTGCGCCCAAGGAGGAGCAGAGTGCAGTGGGGCATGCTATCACGCTACACCGCGCTGTCCACGCGATTCCACATAAGTTTGAAGGCGCATTGGCGGCTGTTCGCTCGATTGCGATTGACGGCACACCGGCAGATTGCGTGAAGTTGGCTTTGAATTCGCTGCTGGACCGGCGCCCCGATTTGGTGGCTAGCGGCATCAACCGTGGGTCAAACATGGCGATCAACGTCATGTATTCGGGCACGGTGAGCGCAGCGACGGAGTCATCGATTCGGGGAGTGGATTCGATGGCATTTTCGCTCGTCGAGGGCGAGGCAGGGGACTATGAAGCCGCTGCGCGGTATGCCCAGGCGATAGGGCGCAAGGTCCTGCGCAGCCGCCTTCCACGTGGAATCGTGCTAAATGTCAACGTCCCACCACTACCGTATGATCAGATTAAGGGCATTTCGGTGACCCGCCTTGCACGCGCACGCTACGAGGAATCGTTTGTTGAGCGGACGAACGCTTCCAATCACACGTCTTTCTGGTACAAGGGGAAGTTCTTCAACCTCGACGGCGGCCCTGACACCGATGTGCATGCCGTGGAAGCCGGATACGTATCCATCAGTCCCATCCAGCATGACCTAACCGCCCATGGGTGCCTTGGTGTGCTGGGTACGTGGCGTTGGGCGGAACACATGCTGTAGGAAGGTGGCGGCCCTGTCAACCCTGTCCTGCTACCCCCGTGCCTTCAGCTAAGGCGCTGCAGGCTTCTTGGAATTGTGCGCAGGAGCTGTGGTGCTTCTCTGTGCAGAGCCGAGGGCCCGGCGAGGGCACATTCTTGACTTCCGCGGTTTAGGTGCAAAATAGTATGAGTTATACTTGACCATCATACAATACTGAACACTACGCGTGCCGATTTTGAGGGAACCCTTGAGGCTCCTCTCGATCGTAGCCGGACTCCTTAGGGGAGCTGGTCGGGAGTGGCCAGCTCGCGGGTCCTGCTGGGGTACTTTAGTCCGGCTGCGCTGTAGAGCGTCCGCTGAGCTGCGGTGGCGGGGGAGGCGAGCAGATACTGCTTCAGCGTACTGGTGTCGGTAATGAGGGAGACTTGCGCGCCGCTCAGCTCTGTCAGGATACGAGCCTCGCTGAGTGGCTCCTGGCCCGCATGCATGGTGTTGTGCTGGTAGCGCAGCAGGCGCAGCAAGGCAAAAGCGACGAAGCAAATCGCGATGTGCGCCTTGACGCGGCTGGGAGTCCAGTGATAGATGGGCCGCGTCGCCATGGTGTGCTTGAGCACGCGAAAGCCCTCTTCGATGCGCCACAGCTCCCCGTAGTACGCATAGATGTGTTGTGCTGGATGGCTTTCGCGATCCAGGCTGGTCCACACGCCGTGGAGCCCGTCAAAGCATGCGTCTCGGTCAATGGCATCCTGGTTCAGCTCCACGGCATCGGGGATCGCACATTTTCAAGTTGGGAATTGGAAAGTTACTGTGGAGGTGGACCCTAGCCTCCACCATTCCTTTCCAATCATATGACCCCCCCACAGCCTGTTTTGGGGAGCACTGAGGCGCCTGCAGACGCCCAGATCAATCCCTCCGGTGACGCGCGGCGGCTTCTGATGAAGCTCTGCACGCACATACTGCAACAATTGACCACCGACTGGCCCATTCCGGCAGCGCATCAGCAGCCGGTGCCACCGCCCGTAGTGATCAAGGCCTCTGCTGCGGCCCAGGACACAAAGCCGGACTCGGCGCAGTTGAATGAAGCGTGGCAGCTGTTGCATTCGCGCAGTCTGCAAGACGACCCGATCGTTGCGATCTGGCTGCGCGGGCTGTGCCCACGCGGCGTTAACATCGTTCTTGGAGCGGGTCTGACCATCACGGGCTATCGCCGCATACTTGGCCTGGTAGCGTGCTACCCTGAGAACGTCTCTGCTCTTGCGTCCTTTGTGCAGTCGCTGTCCGATCGTGGTCTTTCGGCCGCCGACGGGTTGCTCTGTGTGCTGCCCAGCAGTACGGGACTGCAATCGGCGGTGCGCCAGGTGTTCGGCCCCAGGGTCGCCATACAGCGCTGTCTCAATACGCTACTGGATCAAGTCACCTGTGGTCTTCCGGAAGACCTTGTTCCTGTGTATCGCAATCGCCTCCGCCAGGCATGGAACGGGTTCGATGCCCGGGAAGCTGAACGCGCACTCACCCGTATTCACCAGGACTTGACGCGCGTCAATCGGTCCGCAGCGAAGGTTCTATGGGAGGGCCTGGAGCAATCTCTGACGATTCAACGCACGGGCATGCTGCTCAAGCTCGACAGAGGGCTGCGCGTGATGCGCTTCATGCATGCCATCGGTCGCAGGTTGCAGGCCCCGGCCAGCGCCGTTTTCCAGCAACGCGAACAGATGGCACTGGCGCTGTTGGAACACGAGGCTCAGCTGCGCCGTGTGGCCCATGCGGCCCATCTGCCACAACTTCGTGAGACTCTCATCAACCTCAACGCCGTATGATGACCCATACCCCTATGCTGGATCAATCACTCATCGAGGACCTTCACGGGCTTGCGCAGAGGAATTTCATCGGCCTGGCCAGCTGCCTTGGATATCTCGATGATCTTCTTACCAAGATGGCCACATGGGTCATGGAAGCCGAAGCCCGCTTCATTTGCGGCGCACGTGGGAAGCACCGTAAGACCGGCTTTCAGCGCTGGAGGACGAATCCGGGTTCCATCCGCGTCGGTTTGGAGCGCATTGCGGTCCGCGTTCCGCGCGTACGGAATGTACGAACCCGAAAGGAGCGTCCTCTGCAAACGTACCGCCTCTTGCGCGAGCGTGGGCTTATGGACCGGGAAAGCGTGACCAGGGGGTTGCTGTGTGGACTCTCGCGGCGCAATTACAGGCAGGCGGCCCAAGTCTTCACCGATAGTCTGGGGTTGAGTGCCAGCAGCGTCGGCAACGCCTTCGTTACGCAGACGGCAGCGCTACTGAAGGAATTTGAGACGCGCCGCTTCGATCAGCACACTTTTGCGGTGCTCCTGCTTGATGGCAAGTATTTGGCTGGTGTGCAGATGATCGTAGCGATGGGCATCACGACCGAGGGCGAGAAGGTCGTGCTGGGCTTTGCGGAAAGTCGTACCGAGAACAGTGCGCAGGTGCAGTCGCTGTTGCAGGATTTGTTGCGTCGGGGCTTCACCCATACCGACAAGCTGTTGGTACAGGTGGACGGCAGCCGCGGGCTTCGCAAGGGGATCAGTGCGGTGTTTGGGGATGCGGTCGTGTTCCAGCGCTGCCAATGGCACAAGCGTACCAATGTGACGCGTCACATCAAAAACGAGCCAGCGGCCACGCAAATGAAGCGTCGGCTTCAGGCGGCATGGGAGCTACCCACGTACAAGGAGGCACGGGCGGCGCTTGTGTCGCTGCATGGAGCGCTGCAGCGATCGTGTCCGAAGGCCGCACGCAGTCTGGAGGAGGGTTTGGAGGATACGCTGACACTTCACCGGTTGGGGGTGCGGAACCAGGCTGTCAGAGACAGTCTGAAGACGACGAACATCATCGAGAACCTCAACAGCATTATTGCGAACCGATCACGGAACGTGAAGCGCTGGGGATCATCGGGGATGCGTCAGCGCTGGTGCGGGGCGATATTCATGCAGTACGAGTCGAATCTGAAGCCGATACGCCGGGAGGACATGAAGGAGCTGACCAAGGTCCTGAGCACCTCCGGGGGTCGATGGGTTAGCCCGCATCGCTCACCAAGCTCTTGAATCGCCATAATTCGGGGCGTTTGTAGGCAGTGGGTCACGGTTTGCGAACGCGAATGCTGATTCCCGCCTTCCAGAGCGAATAGTCGGCGGCTGCAAGCGCTGTTTCGGGCATGTTTCGAGCGCGAATCAAGGCTTTTGTTCGCGCACCGGTGCTTCTTGGATACACGTATCCTGCAACCACCATGTGGCGTCTATCAATCTGTGGGATAAGTTGGATCCGGAACGGCCTATGAAGGTGAGGCGCGTGCGCCGACCTGGGTGGTGTGCACAGCGCCACGCAAGTTGTTTAGCACGCGCGCGAACAGTTGCTGCCAGGGATAGGCCTCGGGCAAGAGCAGGCGGACTCGGCGTACGCTTACCACCACCAGTGCTGCGATCTTCAGTAGCCGCACACGGATAGTAGCGCACTGCGCCTGCGCCATCGCGGTGCCCTGCAAGCCAACGGTCTTGATGATGGTCATCAGGGTGTTGGCGACCGTAGAGAAGTACAGGCGCAACTGGTTGCTCTCCATCATGGACGTAGAGGTGCGGTCAGCGAACAGGGTAAGCTGCTGCTCCTTGAGCCGGTTCTCCATGTCTCCACGCGCGCAATACAAATCTTCGTATAGCGTGCGCGCGTCGTACGCGTCTTCGCTGAAATTGGTGACCACGAATCGCGCGTTATAGCCGCGCGGTCCAGGCAGCCATTCCGCCTTGGCTATCACGCGCCGAGCACAGCTCCAGCTGTCCTTCGTCTGGTACTCGAAGCTGCGGAAGCGCCGCGAAGGCTGCCCGCTGGCCTCGCAGGTGGCCTGACTCTGCTCCATAGCCTCCTCAACGATGCGTTTCAGCCGCGCATTGAGCGGCATACCAATGATGTAGTGCAGGCCCTGTGCTTCGCACCATGCCATGATATCATCGCGGCAGAATCCTGCATCTGCACGAATCCAGATGGGCACCTGCGGCCACCGCGCACGGATACGCGCTATCACTGGCGCCAACTCCTCTATCGTGCCCGCTGATGCGTCAATGTTGGAGGGGCGCAGACGAGCGGCCAGCACATGCTTGCCGCTAACGATGTACAGCGGTAAGTAGCAGTAGTGGCCATAGTAACCATGAAAGAAGCGCCCCTCCTGCTGGCCGTGAATCGCGTCATCGGTAGCATCGAGATCCAACACGATATGCTCTGGCTCCTCGCCCGTTACATCCATGAACAAGTCCGCGAGCATGGTGTCGATCTTTTCAGGGTCCGCTACGATGCGCTTGTACCTGTGCGATGCGGCCCCTCCTTTGGAGCCGAGCTCCAGTCGGTTCAGTGTGCTGGAACTCGCCAGCGGATGTCCCTGGTCGCGTTCCCGTGCCCGGTGCGCACCTGTTACATCTTCGCAGCCCACGCCCATGGCCAACACGGGATCGTCCCGCAGACGGTCATGGTCGTTCACGTCTTCGTAGCCCAAGCATATCGCGTAGATACGTTGCCTGAGCATCGCCTCCACGGTATGCTCGACCCTGCTGGGATCACGGTGGTCGGTGAAGCAGGCGGCAAAGCGGCCTATGACGTCGAACATCCGGTCGGCCTCCCGTAACAGCAGCGCACCTGCGTCCGAGGACATAGGGCCGCCGTCGAACTTTCCGACCACTTTACGCCGTCCCAAGTCCTCGAAACGAAGCTCTTCAGTATGACAGTCTGTTTTGCTCATTTGCAGTGCAAAGGATGGTTATAACTGATTGCACATCATATACTTACGTGGGGCTTGGGTTCCCATTCTTGGCACACTGGTGATTTATCCGGGTTAGTGGGGATTCGGTCTGCCGGCCCCAAAGGACTGCAAAGGCAACACCTGGCGCTCAATGCCCGCGCGCAGTAGTGCGCTGCTGACGCTGGCATAAGCAAAACCCGCAGCTGTCCGGACGCTCTGAGGCGCTGCACCCTGCCAAGATCGCCGCTTACGCGTGCAATCAGAGGATTCCTGCGGGATTTCGTGCCCGAGAAGTCACTCCACGAGCCTGCCTGCGCCCGAAAATCCGCGTGTGAGCACGCATTTGGGCCCATATAAGCTTGCACCGTCCCATTTGCACCCACACACTCGGCCCGTAGCACCATCTATTGCCAAAAGATATCTACTTTGAGGGCCCATCTCGGCAGAAGCCGCCGAAACCCAACTAAAAAATGTGGCTCTACTCCTTTTTTAGTGGGTAAGCTCACCTGCGGACGCTTTCGGGGTAAAGATCCAGGCCTCCGAGGTGAAAGTAAATGGCGTTAGCAAACCGCCGTTTGTTGCGGAAGCCCCTACTGCGCACTTTGATCGTTTTGATCCGGCTGTTGATGCCTTCCGCAGGGCCATTGCTCACCTTCAGGATAATTGCGTTGAGGATACCCCACAGGTGTGTCTTGATGGTTCTGGCGGCTGCCTTGACCGGTTCCAGCCGGCACCGCATGGCCCACGACAACCATCGCTCCCAACCCTTGCGCGCCCATGTGCGGTGGACATAATGCCACAACTGCAGGGCCATTTCCTTGATAGCCCACGCGCGGGCCGTCTTCAACGTGCTGGTACGCAACTGCTGGAAGCGCGCCTTCTGCTTAGCAGACATGTTGGCCGGGTGAGTCAACCAATCATACTTGGTTCCCTTGAGGTCTTCCAGGCCTTCCTTCATCAACGCCCGGTGCTCTTGGCGCCGAACCTTGTCCACGGCAACTCCCAGACATTTCACTACGTGGAATTTGTCAAAGGCCACCTTCCGTTGCGCCTCTGGCACATGCTCCAGCGTGGCGTTGATGTAGGCCGGCCACATGTCCATGCTGACACTCTCGATGCCCTCCAGCTGCTCCAAAGTGAGCCCAGCATACCAACGCGTAAGTGTTTCTTTCCTACGGTCTTCGCCCACATGCAGCACCGTACCCGCCTTCGCATCCGAAACAATGGTGACATACGCATGGCGCTTGCGAAAAGAGGTCTCATCCACGCCAATATGGGCTACATTCCGTTCCTTCCTCCGCGCAAGGCCGCGTTGCACCGCGCGCTGCATGATCCCGTCTATCGCATTCCAGCTCACCCCCATCAGACGGGACACCGCCGACACACTCGCCTCCTGCAGCCAATCAATCACCAGCGCCTCAAACCCTGCAGTGAACCGTGACATAGGTTCCGCCCACGGAACCGACACGGTGCGCACTCCATGCTCAGGACATTCCACGCGGGGAAGCTCCGCAATCACCATGGTGCGATACTCGCACAGATCCAGGTGTCGCCATTGCCGACGACGGTGGTCGTAGCCCGGAGACGCCGAGCCGCACTCCGGACAAGGCAGCTGATGGCCGTCCTCGCAAGCTACATGAATCCGGACTTCTTGCGCCTCATGCGCAAACGTCACCTCGGAAACCTTCCAGGGAGTCTGGATGCCCAAGAGGCAACCGATATCAGTCTTTAGTTGTGACATATCGTTGCTGGGGTTAGAGAACGTGTGCGCCATCGTGATGATGGCCTTGAAACAGGCAAGAAGCGGGTATGAATCCGCATCACCTCATTTCGTTTCCCGTTGAATACAACACTGCACCCATCTGATTAGGGGAAGAGCCAAAAATGTGCAATCCCCAGCATCGCGGTCCACCTTGAGAAAGCGGCCTCGTTTGCCGCTTCCCTTAATGCCTTGCGTTAGGCGACGCTTGAGCTTCTCTACGATTCCATCACGTTCATGGACATCCTTGGCCGCCCGCTTCTTGCTGTGGCGCAACACCAGACGCTGGCCCTTTAATTGCAATTCTGTTACGCTGATATCTTCGCTGACCGCGACCCAGTCATGGGACTCGAAAAGCTCGGCCTCCATCCTGCGTGGCAAGCTGCGCAGGCGCGCCGCGACCACCCAGTCCCAACCCTGGGAGGCGAGCAGGTCCAGGTTGCCCTGGCTCAGCATCCCGGCGTCCGCAACCAAGACCACCCTGCCTATCTCAAAGCGCTCCCGCAGGGCCTTCAGTGCCGGCTTGAGCGTGCGCATATCGGTCGTGCTACCTGGAAACAACTCATATCCTATCGGCAGCCCCTCCACGCTCTGGAACAAGGCCAGAACGACCTGCACCTTCTGCGGCTTACCGTCTTTGCTGAATCCCTTCTTGCGAAGATCATCGGCCTTGTCGCTGGCAAAGAAAAGCGTGGTTACGTCGAAGAAGAGGACGTCCACATGCTCTTGCAAGAGTCCGCGCACTTCATGCGAGACGATCGACTGCAGCCGCGCAATCCGGTCATCATTGACCGCGTCCATCATGCGGTAGAACTTGTTCGGGTTCACTTCCACGCCATGGTGCCTGGAAAGCTTGTCACAGCACGCGCGCTTGCTGGAGCCCGGCGCGGCCAGTCGCATCAGCACGGCCTGACGAAACAGGCGCGCCGCCATCTTTTTGCGGGCCCCGAAGACCTTCTGAAAGTGCAGCCGATCGTACAGCGCCCCGAAGACCTCGTGAAAGCCCATAGTCAGACGCTTGGTCTCGGCCAGCTTGCGCGCATCGGGTATGGGCAGCGGCTGGTCGCCCTGGCTGCCATGGCGGGCCCCTTGCACGCGCTCGGCCAGATACTGGTGTAGAAGGGGCCGGGTCAAGGGGGCGGTGATATGTGTGCGGTAAGTTCACATAATCTTCATGAGCTGGCTATCGGAAAAGGGGCCCTGGCATCTTCGACGGCTTATCAACCTGGTGTCCGCGTGCTAAGCCAGCAGTGCTGGCCGTAACGCCTGATATTGAATTCGTCGGGAGCTACCATAATCTATTTTCGCGAGCTCGCCACAAGGGCTATCGCAGAGTATCGGCATGGACTCTCCATCCGTGCGCAGGGCCCCTTTTCCCATAGCTGTTCTGTTCTCGGAAGCGTTTCGGGCATGTTTAGGCCGCAAGGGCCACCGGTGTTGGCGGCACCGTCTGCATGGCTTCCCAGAGAAAGCCCACGAGTTCGCGCGCAAGGGCCACGATGGCTTTCGTGGGCGCTTTACGCTGAATCAGGCTGCGGTATCGTTTGTGTAGTCTCCGCTGAGCCTTCCAGCTGATGGTAATCACTTCCGCAGCGCAGTGGTGCTGGCGCTGGTGCAGCGCCTGGCTACGCCGGGGGTAGTGGGTATATTTCCAGGCCGCAGAGACCAGAGCCTTGCGGGCATGGGTGTTACCGGCCTTGGTAATCGAGCCGTGCCGGGTGCGGTGGCCGGAGGAATGCTCCGAGGGCACCAATCCCAGATATGCCATCAGTGCTTTCGGGTGTGCAAAACGCCGAATGTCACCGATTTCACAAGTCAGCTGCATCGCTGTAAACAGCCCGATGCCACGGAAGGCTTGCAATACCTGCACCGTGGGCTGATAGCATGCCTTCTGTGCCTCTTCTTCGATATGTTGCTCTATCTCCCGGATCTGGGCTTCGAGCATCTGGCATTGGTTCAACAAGCTTTGCAGCGTACACGCATCAACGGGGTCAAGCGCGAGGCCTTCCAGCCACCGCCAGAATTTCTGCGTCCAGTTCTTGCCCGCCCGGTACACATGCTCGCGGCTTTGCAACAAGAGCACGGAGCGTTGCTTGGTGCGGGTCAAATCTTCGACCAGAGTAACCCGGCGGCGCACCAGCGTTCGGGCGGCAAGCAACGCCTTGTCGGGGATGTGAACCGCCGTCAGTAGGCCCGCCGCGTAGTAGCGGGCCAACTTTTCCGCGTCACGACGGTCCGTCTTGACTCGATCACCGGCACGCCGTGGAATCGACGAAGGTGCAATGACCGCGCAGGCGACTCCGTCGTCACTGAGCGTTCTATAGAGCGTGTAGCCACACGAGGACGCTTCGTAACAACACCGGGGTTCGCCAAAGGAACCACGAATACGGGCCATAAGCTTACGCAGCTTGGCCCTGTCGTCGCTGGGCAGCTCCACTTCAAGACAGACCCTCTTCGAAGCCGGATCGTATACGCACGCCGCGATCGTGTCTCTATGTACGTCCAGCCCGACGAAGACCGACTTCTGAGAAGGGATGACACTTATGGTGTGGTTCATGGGGTTGTAAGGTCTATGGAGAAGGATGAAGTCCAGGCGCCTGCGCCTCACAGGCAAAATAGCCTGTGCCCCCTCTCCGGCCCCTTCTATAATATCTATAGGAAACAAGGAGGGCTGTCTCTCTTCCAGGAGCCGCAGCTTCGCCCGGTGCGCCAACCGCACCAGCGCCTCCAGCAGCGGCCCTTCAGGGGCAGAGCCCATATGCTTGACGATCCGCTGCAGCGGTCCCTTGCCGGGTACGCGGGTCGATTCGACAATCTGTACGCTAACGTTCTGGGTGGTCTTGCGTCGGACGGTACGGACGAACATGCTGAGCGCGGGATGGCTGCGAGTATCGCTACGCCCTAAGGTACATCAGCATCTTAACAATGTAAAGCACTAAATAGGACTGAACACTACAAATCAGCATCGCCCGAATCGACACGGCCCGCGTGATGCCCTGGCACATGTTTTGGGGATCACATCCAACACTGCATACTACCGCCCTTGGTGTCTCAACGCACGCCAGGAGTACCACAATGGATCGATTTGCCCTAAAAAAGCGCAAAAAGGGGCCCAAATCGGACAATGTAGCCACCAATTCGGCTAATCCACACGTAATCTGGACACCTCAGGCTGAAGCGGCCAATGATCGAATTACCACCTCATCTTGGCTGGCGGCACCGCCCCTCCCTCGGCAAAACCGCGGAAGTCAGGAATCCCAGGCAGCGGGCTATGGACCGCACACCCATCCCGCCCTTGTGCTTCAGGCGAAGTATTTCTTTGAGTTTGCGCACGGAGATTCTTTTTGCAGGCATGGATTACCTCGTGAGTGGATGACGAGGCACCCCATACCCAGGGCGTTAATAGAATCTCCAGTCGCGCCGACAGCCCAGCTAAACCGACCTGAATTCCCATTCCGGTAGTCGACAAAAAGTGGTCGACTTCCACTGGAATAGGTGGTCGGCATCAGCCGGAATGAGTGGTCGACTTCCACCGGAATAGATGGTCGAAATCGACCGGAATATGCACACCAGCGATCCAAAGGTGCCCATCGTCGCCTGTCCTATGACTACTCCTATTCTCATGTGTAGCTGGCGATTCTAACCGTTCCGAATGCATCACCATGAAGAAGGCCAGCGGGCCATCGAAGGCTAGCCAAAAGCAGTCCTACCTACCTTTTGACCGCATAGAGGCGCTGGCACGGCGGGCCTGCGCGGCCATGTTCCGGGAAGCGGATCGCAAGGCGGGGATCGGGCCCCGCCCTGCAAAGCCGAACAGCAAGACCTAAAGCGCTACCAAACCTCTACTATCGTCAACCTGTTACGCAAGATGTCCTATCTATTCGTCGGTTCAGGGAGCGGCCCTGAACGCTAGAATGGCTCTTTTATTCAGCAGGAGGCCCGACAAGACCGCGCTTCCTAGCTGGAATTGGCACCAGCCAATCAATACAAAACCGTGCTTGATGCAAGTCACCCCCGAAAAATATTCTGCCAAGTAGAGTATTTTAATCCCAAAGATAAGGGAATTATATAGTTACTTGTACTTGCAAGGGGCCAACTGGGCGTGGGTCTTGGACGGTCCAAACCTCTTGAGAGTCTCCTGCGCCGTCAAGAAGTGCCTTGCCTTTTCCCTCTCTGCTTGCCCTGCTTCTTTGCTGTCGAATCGCGCCGAAATCGGTCGGATATTGGAGAAGTTCGTTTCGGCTTCGTCGTCACGAGCTTCTTTACTGCCTCCTCAAACGACAGGTCCACGGGCGGAATAAAGGTCTTGCGCATAGTGCTTAGCGAATCAAGTTCAAGTAGGTCAGCCGCTTCCCTTCGCCGGCACGGATCACCATGTCCAAAGCTGGGAAACCGATCTTGTCGCGTGTGTTTTGCCGGTACACATACTCGTTCACGTACCGATGCAGGTGCTTGAGGCTCCACCAGTGATGCGTGCCGTGGTAACCGCGCTTCAACAGTGCCCAGAACGATTCGAGGCTGTTTGTGGAGACGCGACCTCTCACATATTGACCGGCCTTGTGGCGCACCGTCCTGTGATTGAACGATTCCGACAGTCCCGTGTAGGCGCTGTGCTCGTCCGTATAAACCGTTGAGCCGGGCTTAACCTTCGCGCCTATTATCGGTTGTAGTGTGGCCCTGTCTGTGCGAGCAACCGGCATGGCCATCACGCGGCCGCCACGCTCCCTGAGTCCCATGACGGCCTGCTTGCCTACCGTGCCGCGGCCAGCACGAAGTTTCTTTGCAGCATGCTTGTTGCGCTCCTTGCCGCCAATGTAGGTTTCATCCGCTTCCACCTCGCCTTCGAGAACAATGTGCTTCTTCGTAGCGAAGGCCTCCCGTATGCGGTGTCCCAAGAACCAGGCGGTCTTCTGCGTTACCCCGAGTTCCTTGGCCAATTGGATGCTCGATATGCCCTTGCGCGCCGTGGTTATGAGATAAGTGGCCAGCAGCCATTTGCGCAGCGGAAGTCTAGAATGCTCCATGACGGTGCCGGTCCGCACGCTGAATCGGGCTTGGCGAACGGGACACTGCGAGCACTTGAAGCCCATGCCGCCCTGTATGCGCCATACCTTCAAGCTGTCGCAGCGCGGGCAAGCCGGGCCGTTGTCCCAGCGCTTACGCTCGATGTGGTCCTTGGCGCTCTGTTCATCAGGAAACTGCTTGAAGAACCCGGTTAAGCTGACATGATCTTTCATGGTGTTGTCCTTGCGGTTACACCATGATACGTAATTGTACCAAGAAGGTTTCGCTTGCTAGATGGCTAAATCCTTACGCATCAACGAATTCGTCATCCCGTACGCGGCCAGTTGAGTCCATGAAGGCCTTGCCCAGGCCCCTGATCGCGGTCGTTAAACGTTTCTCAACTCTGGCCAGGTCTGCTTTCGTGGCCAAATCGGCCAGGTCTGCTTTCGTGGCCAAATCGGCCAGGTCTGCTTTCGTGGCCGTCTTGTCGAAGCGCTCGTCCATCTTGTCGAAGCGCTCGTCCATCTTGGACAGCGATTCCCGCACAAAGGTCTCGAAGTCGGTGGTCATGGCTGTGCAGGTTTCATCGGCGCGGCCGCCGCAGTTCCGTGTGTGACAGACAGGATGCCCTCAATGCGGGCGACGCGCTGAGACAATCCTGACACATCCTGGCTGAGTTTCCACATGAATCCCAGTATGGCAATCAAGAGGATCAGATTGATCAGCGTGGCGCCATCGAAGTTGAAGCTCATGGCTTTGCTAGCTTTTACGTGAGCACACTACGTATACTGACGACTTTATCGAGGGTTCTTGTGTTTCGCAAGTTTATTTTGTATTGTCTCTTTGGTTCTGCCACGGTCGCTCGATTCATGTCGGGCTTCTCGCTGAATAAGCCCGACATACTGCAGACGTCGCTCCTTTGCAGCGGGTGAACAGGCGGGGTCTTCCACTTGCTCGTTCGAGCAAGGAGCGATCTGGTATAGCAGCACCAAGGCCCGGCGCCTTTCGCTGGACACTTGGCATAGCCATCCGCAGCCATGACCCGTGCTTCTTACTTAGTCTCGGTTGTCGTGTTGACGATCACCGGCCTGATGGCCATGTGTTGCATGGGCCAAGATGTTCCGTCCTTGCAAGACACCGTATGGACCTCCCAGATGGAGGACACGGTGATCTCGCTCATGGATCGGTTGGACACGATAAAGGTCATCTATGACGATATGTTGTGTGATGACGTCGATTTCAGATCAGAGCATGGAGACATGCACAAGAAGCTGTGCTTTCGCCTCAGGAGCCGGATCCCCAGTCTTGAGCAGTTGATCAGGCAACACCTGTTAGCCAAGTGGAACGTAATGGCAATCGCTTTAGGTGACAGCCTTGGCTACAATATTCCCAGAACTCCTTTACCAAAGGGGTGCAATTAGGTATGTAGTTCCCAAAGATAAGGGGTGTCACTGACAACGGGATGTCAGTGGCCTCGGCGATTGTGTTGTTTCTCCGTGGTTAGCAGGTATTGGGGCGGCCGGTATTTCAAGGGCAATTCTCAAACTGGCCAGTGCGTTCACATCCAAGGCAGTGCCCTTAGGCAGCCCAGAGTCCGAGGTCAGCGTTGCCACCGCTTAAAATCACGCCAATGCGCGCGTCTTTGGCGACAAAGGCGCCACCCAGGAGTGCAGCTACCGCCAAGCTGCCGGTGGGCTCGACTACCAGCTTCATGCGCTCCCACAGAAAACGCGTTGCAGTGAGGATCTGCTCCTCGGTCACGGTCACCATGTCGTGCACGAGGTTCTTCACCAGCGGAAACGTGATCTTCCCCAGAGACGGTGTGCGGGCGCCATCGGCAATGGTGTCAGGGTTGGACACCTTGTGCAGCACTCCCGTGCGGAAGCTTCGGGTTGCATCGTCGGCGTTGGCTGGCTCAACCCCAATGACTTGGCACTGAGGCGCCATAGCACGCACAGAAAGGGCTGAGCCGGACAGGAGGCCGCCCCCGCCACACGGAACCAGCACAAAGTCAAGCGGGTCGGCGTCCTGCAGGAGTTCCAGCGCCGCCGTACCCCCGCCGGCTACGATATGCGGATCGTCATACGGCGGGATCACATGCAGTTGCTGCTCCTTGGCTATGCGCGCCGCGAGCGTCTCGCGGCTCTCTTCGTTTCGATCATATGTAATGATGGCAGCTCCATAGCCGCGGGTCGCTTGAAGCTTTACCACCGGTGCGTCGTGCGGCATGATGATGGTGGCAGGAACTCCAAGGAGCTGCCCTGCCAGGGCCACGGCCTGGGCGTGATTTCCTGACGAGAACGTCAGGACGCCGCGTCTACGACTGTCGTCGTCAACCTGGCTCAGCGCATTGTATGCCCCACGAAACTTGAAGGCGCCGGCGCGCTGAAAATTCTCGCACTTGCAGAAGACAGAGGCGCCAACGCGACTGTTTAGCGTCCGTGACGTGGCAATTGCGGTGCGGTGCGCCACGCCGTCCAAGCGCTTCGCAGCGGCGGCAACGTCGGCAAAAGATACGGGAAGGCGACTATCGCCAAGTAAGCTGGGCGCGGGCAATGACCGGCCTATTCGTCGACTTCGCTATACTCGACGGTCCGCACTTCTTCACCATGGCCCGGGTCGGGATCCCGATGAATGACGACCTCCACGTCCGATACGAGCGTGCCGATGGCGCCCACGGCCGCCAAGGTCGGAGCCAACAGCACAGCCGCAGCGGCACCGCCAACACCTACCGCCAGCGGAAACTCCGCCAGCACCCGATCACCTTTCTTGATAGTGATCTTGCGCGCCTTGCCTTCGTCGATGATGTCGCGCACCTTGCCTGCGAGCCCGCTGCCCTCAACCTTCAGCTCCTCAAACCGTTCCTTGCCTTCGGCCTTCAGCGCGTCCAGTCGCTTCTTGACCTGATCTTTGTTTAGCATAGTTTCACCAGCTGTTCGTTTATCGATTACCTTGTGCAGAGTACGACGCGTATGCCGTGGCGGTTTCAGTGTATGGTTGCCCGTTGCAAAGCAGGTGGCAGCCAAAGCAACCGCGGTTGCCCGCGCACGTTGCACCGTGTACAGTCACAGAGGCAGCAGGAGGCTACAGATTGCGCCGTCCTTGCCTTCTGCAAGAGCATGCCTGCCATTGCACGGGATGCAAGAATGTGTACATATATCCTTGTCAGTTAAAGTACTACATTAGTTAGTGGCCATGATGGGACTGTGGCGATTATGGGAATAGGGCGTAGCGACAGGCGCGCGTGTGCATGAAGTTTAGGCGAAAGATTGCAATAGTGGGCCCCGTGTACCCATTCCGGGGAGGCATAGCACACTTTTCTGAAACGCTTTTCTGGCGGCTTCGAGAGCGGCGCCATACCGTGACGGCGATCACGTTTACGCGGCAATATCCTGATGCGCTGTTTCCCGGCAAGTCCCAGTACGAAGCTGGGCCTGTGGCCCGACCAGTGCCTTCGGTGCGCCTGATTGACTCGATCAATCCACTTACGTGGTACAGGGCGGTGGGGCAGATCGCGCATTGGGGGCCGGATGTGGTGATCATACCATACTGGATGCCATTTTTCGCGCCGTCGCTTGGCACGATTGCTCGGCGCCTCCGGGCAAAAGGAGCCACGGTGCTGGCCATAGTACACAATGCCATCCCGCACGAGCGCCACTTCGGGGATAAGGTGCTGAGCCGCTCATTTTTGCGAGCTGCCCACGGTTGTGTTGTAATGTCCGGCGAGGTGGGGCGCGACTTGGATGTGCTTGGAATAAAGGCACCGCGGAAGCTGCTGAATCACCCCGTCTACGACAAATTCGGTCAGCCAATGGATGGCAAGGAGGCCAGAGCTGCACTAGGACTCCCGCCAGAGGCTCCGGTGCTGCTTTTCTTCGGCTTCATTCGGCGGTACAAGGGACTCCACGTGCTATTGGAAAGCATGCCATCAATCGTGGCGGCGCTTCCGAAGGTGCGGCTGGTCATCGCAGGTGAGTTTTACGAAGATGAAGCCCGGTACCGGTCCCTGATCGAATCCGCAGGGCTCGCCTCGCAGATTTTGCTGCACGCCAACTACATCCCGAAGGAAGAGGTCAAGAAGTACTTTGCAGCGGCTGATGTGATAGTACAGCCGTATATCACCGCCACGCAGAGCGGCGTGGCGCAGGTAGCATTCCATTTCGAAAAGCCGCTGATAATTACCGATGTCGGAGGCCTTGCCGAGATTGTTGGTCATGAAGAAGCGGGGCTGGTGGTGCCGCCGGAGGATCCACAGGCAATAGCCAGCGCGGTGGTACGTTTTTTCCAGGAGGATTTACAGGCACGCTTGGCGAATGGGGTTCAGCGCAAAAAGCGTGCGCATAGCTGGGATCACTTTTGCGACGCACTGGAGGACATGATGTAGCCCGCCTTGACCCGTTGGGGAAAAGGACTCGAATCAACGGCGCGCCTGCCCAAAGTGTGATGCGGCCGCAGCGCATGGCGCCGCCTGGCTGTCGGATGGCCTACGGGCTATCCCGTACCGTCCGCTGGTACGCTTTCACGCCTGCATTCGCCGCGGTGCTGTGCAGTGTGTCAGTAGCTTGGGTGGGTTGTCACACGTTGCACCAGGAAGTCGAGGTGTTGTCCGCTGCATGGCTGCAAACCCCGTGGCACGAGAGTCGCCTTCTCGCCGACTTGCAATTCCTGAAGGATCCCACGGCACTTGATCCTGGTGCGGCTCAGCAGCTCACCCACGAGGCGGCCTATGCCGTGGCGCAGATGCATGGGCTGCAGCCTGCTTTGGCGAGTTCTGCGGCGGTCGAGTACAACACTTTACGGGTACGAAGCGACAAGCGGCGCAACGGCCACAACGTGATGGCCTATGCCGCGGGCTCCCACCCTGTATTCGCTTCCGAGCTAGTGATTGTGGGTGCTGACCTTGATGGGTCCGGGTCGCGCCAGGGACTCGCGGCACTCATGGAGATTGCACGCAACTATGGCTTAGCTAGCCAACGTGGATTCGTGCCGGACCGAACGATCATGGTAGCAGCCTTTTCGGGGCATGACGAAAACTACGCAGGACTTCGCGCGTATCTGCGCCGGCCCTTGTGGCCTGCTGGAAGCACCCGCGCACTAATCTATCTCGCGCCGTCAGACTCCACGGCGCTGGCACAGGCGCTAGCATCGTCTGGCGTCGCGCTGCATGTGATGGCGTCCACGGTGTCGGACTCGACAGCTATGCTGCAAGAAGTTGCCGCGGATGCAACACGGATTGCAAGAGCAGCGAATGAGCTAATTCAAAAGCTGGCGACGCTAGAATAGGATGCCGACCATTACTATGACGCCCCTGTTCCGAAGTGCAGATTCACCCAGCTCTGGATTTGGTTTGGTCACGTCTCGCTGCCCGATGTAGTAGCGCACTTCAAGCGTCAGGATTTGGCCCCCCAATTCAAAATCAACGGCACCACCAATGGTGAAGCCGTAGTCCGATCCTTCAACGGAGTCGTCCTGCTCCGTGAGGACGCCGAGCCCGTCCCGTGCCTCTACCGTGATTGTAGCGCCCAACTTGTAGGATAGGGCAGGGCCTGCAAATATTCGCGGGTACACGTACTGCCCGGTATGGAGTCGATACTGTAGCAGAAATGAAGAGGTGAGGTAGGTCAGGTCGCTCCGTACGGTTGCGGGTACACCCAGATACATCACGGGTGCACTGGCGCCCATGCGCACGTAAGAAAGGTCCACGGCGGGCGAAAGCCCGTAGCGAAGCCTCAGCCCCAATGAGGCGCCCGCGGCAAAGCCGGAACGGCGGTTCCAAGTTGTTGTGCCAGCTGCAAGGTCACCGCTGAAGGTGGTCGAAGCACCTCCGAGTTTGATGGATCCTTCCCATCGTTGCGCAAGAGCCGGCGAAGCCGTAACCAGGACTGCAGCGATCAGGAGGAATATACGTGTATTCACGGCGTCGGCGTCAATTGCGTCACCAGTAAACAGGTTTAGTGGACACGCTGTTTCGTAAGGGGGCTTGCAGTGACTGGATCTGCTGCACGGCAGGCTGGTTGGCCGTGCGCGTGCGCAACCATCTGGCGAGGTTTTTCTCCATATTCAATGGTCGCGACTCCCGCGGTGATTGTGCGATTGTCAACTGCTCTACCAATGCTGGCTATCAATTGACATTGTGGCTGCCTTTATCTGTGTGCAGTCAGCATCGCGGACGGTGACATAGCTGACCGCCTGCCTGTGGTGCCTCCCAGTCCCGCGGTGCACCGCCTATGACGACGTTAGTGGTTACATCAGGCGTCAGCCTGATCGCCAACCTGCAGGTCTCGCCGGCGGCAGCCTATGACCGGATGCCAGGAAGGTTCAGCCCCATGCTATCGGCGCAGTCGATCGCGTCCGTATAGCCTGCATCTGCGTGACGCATAACCCCGGAGCCCGGGTCGTTCCACAGTACCCTCTTGAGCCTTTCGGCAGCCTCGTCAGTGCCGTCGGCAACGACTACCATTCCGGCGTGCTGGGAGAACCCCATCCCGACACCGCCACCGTGGTGAAACGACACCCAAGTCGCTCCAGATGCCGTGTTGAGCAGCGCATTCAGCAGCGGCCAGTCGGAAACCACATCCGAGCCGTCGCGCATGGATTCGGTTTCCCGGTTGGGCGATGCTACCGAACCGGCATCGAGGTGGTCCCGCCCAATAACGATCGGCGCCGACACCTCACCGCTGCGCACCATATCGTTGAACGCGAGTCCCAGGCGATCACGGTCGCCAAGGCCAACCCAGCAAATCCTCGCTGGAAGTCCCTGGAAACGAATTCTCTGCCGTGCCAGCTCCAGCCAGTTGACCAGGTGCTTGTCCTCCGGCAGAAGTTCCTTCACCTTCTCGTCGGTGCGGTAGATGTCTTCAGGATCGCCGGAGAGTGCAACCCATCGGAATGGACCGATGCCACGGCAAAAAAGCGGCCTGATGTAGGCCGGCACAAATCCAGGAAAGGCAAAAGCACGCTCAAGCCCCTCTTCCAGCGCCACTTGCCGGATGTTGTTGCCGTAGTCAAAGGTGGGAATGCCTGCATCCCGGAAGCCAACCATCGCTGCCACGTGTGCACGAATTGATGCCCGTGCGGCTGCTTCCGCTGTCTTGGGATCGTGCACACGGCGTTCATGCCACTGAGTAAGAGTCCAGCCTTGCGGAAGGTAGCCGTTGAGCGGGTCATGCGCGGAAGTCTGATCTGTCACCATGTCCGGGCGGACCCCGGCTAGCAAGAGCTCTGTGAAGACATCTGCGGCGTTTCCGAGCAATCCAACGGACTTCGCTTCGCCGGCGCGCGTCCATTGGCCTATGAGCGTGAGGGCCTCCCTGGCATTGTCGACGCGCTTATCCAGATACCCCGTACGCAATCGGAAGTCTATCCTGGACGGATCGCACTCTACTGCCAGGCAGCAAGCGCCGGCCATGACCGCAGCCAGCGGCTGCGCCCCGCCCATGCCTCCCAGTCCGCCAGTCAGGACCCATCTTCCCTGCAGATTTCCGCCATAATGTTGCCGTCCTGCCTCAACGAATGTCTCGTACGTCCCTTGAACGATTCCCTGCGTGCCGATATAGATCCATGATCCAGCAGTCATCTGGCCGTACATCATCAGACCTCTACGGTCGAGCTCGTTGAACGTGTCCCAAGTGGCCCAATATGGAACGATGTTGGAGTTTGCAATAAGGACGCGGGGTGCGTCTTTGTGCGTTCTAAAAATGCCGACAGGCTTCCCCGACTGGACGAGCAGCGTTTCGTCGACTTGCAGTGTCTTCAAGGACTGCAGGATCCGGTCGAAGGCCTGCCAAGAACGGGCTGCGCGCCCAATGCCACCGTACACCACCAACTCACTGGGGTTTTCTGCAACTTCAGCATCAAGGTTATTCTGAATCATCCGGTAGGCGGCTTCTACCGGCCAGCTTCCGCAGGTCAGCTGGGTACCCGTAGGTGCACTAACGGAACGAGCGCTGCTGTGCATAGCTACTGTGGACCAAGTTGCGGTGATAACAATGGTATCAGTGCACCTTCCTGCACAAGCGACGCTGCACTCTCCAATTCAGATGCTAGAGGTCGGTCCCCTTCCAGTGGTGCGGAGATCGTTCGAATGACCGACAAGTAATGTTGCAGGGTAGGGCTCGTCTTGAGTGGAGCCCGCATCTCGACACCCTGTGCACTACAGATCGCCTCAATGCCGATCAAGTGCGCAAGATTGCTGTTCATCGCAATCAGCCGGTGCGCCCCGTGGCAGGACATGGCCACATGGTCCTCCTGGTTCGCGGATGTTGGCGTGCTATCTACCACGCGCGGATTTGACAGGGCCTTGTTTTCTGCTGCGAGTGCAGCGGAGATAATCTCCGCGGCCATCATGCCCGAGTTCAAGCCGGGGCGCGGAGAGAGGAAGGCAGGAAGACCGTAGGACAGCGCAGGATCGATAAGGAGCGAGACGCGCCGCTGTGCAATCGCGCCAGCTTCCGCTATTGCCATGGCGATCTGATCTGCAGCAAATCCGACGGGCTCGCCGTGGAAGTTACCACCGGAGACGATTGTGCCGTCTTCAAGCACCAGCGGATTATCCGTCACCGCCCCTGCTTCAATGCGTAGCGTTTCACCCGCCTGCCTCAGCACGGTGAGTACGGCACCGAGTACCTGCGGCTGGCAGCGCAGGCAATACGGATCCTGGACACGCGTGTCTCCTTGCCTATGGTTCTCACGGATTTGTGAGTCGGATAGCAGGTGGCGCAGGGTGGACGCAACATCAATCTGCCCCTGGTGGCCGCGCAACTCATGGATTTCAGCGCGGAATGGTACAGGGGACCCCATGGCCGCGTCCGTTGACAGAGCACCTGTAGTCAGCGAAGTAACAGCGTTTCTCCAGGCTTCAAAAAGCCCTACCAAGGCCAGCGCTGCAGAAACCTGGGTTCCATTGATCATCGCGAGCCCTTCCTTCGCAAGCAACTCTACAGGCGACAATCCCGCCTCGTGCAATGCCCGGGTTGCTCGCATCGGCCTTCCTCGGCACACCACGTCCCCTTCGCCAATCATTGCTGCGGCCAGATGAGCCAGCGGCACGAGATCTCCTGAGGCGCCGACAGATCCCTGGGACGGGATGACCGGAAGGATTCCAGCCTGCAGCATACCCGAGAGCATGCGAATCAACTCCCAACGGACGCCGGATGCGCCGCGCCCTAACGAAATCATCTTTAGTACAATAACCAGCCGAACGACGTTCGCGGGAAGCGGATCGCCAACACCTGCACAGTGGCTCTGGATCAGATTCCGCTGCAGTGTCAGAGCATCGTCTGGAGAGATGCGCACGGAAGCCAGCTTTCCGAACCCGGTGTTGATGCCATAGATTGGCAATGCTTCGGCGGCGGCACGTGCAACAACATTGGCGCTCTTGTCTACCGAGGCCTTGCAGCCCGGGATCAGCTCCGCAGCTGCCCCGCGGTAGATTGATTCCAGCGCAGAAAGGGTGATGTGCTGGGGGTCTATCAGCATACCACACCTCCAATGACCCTCATCCTGAGCACATGGAGCCCAGTCCGGTAGGCCAGCTCGCGCGGGTGCTCAATGTCCCAGACGGCAAGGTCGGCCCGCTTTCCGACCGATAGCGACCCATACTGTTCCTCGAGACCCAGTGCCCTCGCGGCCGTGGTGGTTGTGCCGCTAAGCGCCTCTTCTGGTGTCAGCCGAAATAACGTGCACGCCATGTTCATGGCCAGGAGCAAGGAATACAGGGGAGAAGAGCCGGGGTTGCCGTCCGTTGCAACAGCGATTGGGACATGGGCATCACGCAGAGCCTCGATAGGCGGTGGCTGTGTTTGGCGAAGCGTGTAATACGCTCCAGGAAGAAGAACGGCAACAGTGCCGAATTCGGCCATCGCGTTGACACCCTCAATATCAAGATATTCCAGGTGATCTGCCGAGAGCGCATGATTGGATGCTGCCAGCTTGGCCCCGCCTAGGTTGGTAAGCTGCTCTGCGTGCAGCCTCTTCGGAAGACCAAGCGCGTCAGCAGCTTCAAATACGCGGGCAATCTGCGACAGAGAAAACGCAATAGATTCGCAGAAGCCATCTACCGCGTCCACGAGTCCCTCGGCATGGGCCTTCTCCAGGCCGCGCACGGCAACCTCATCAATATAGGCGTCGGCCCTCCTCTGATACTCCGGCGGAACTGCATGAGCTGCCAGCCACGATGTGACGATGCGAATCGGACGCTCTTGTCCCAGCCGTCGTGCTGCCCTTAGCATTTTTAGCTCATCGCCAATATTCAGTCCATAGCCCGACTTCACTTCCACCACACATACACCTTCGGAGATCAGCGCATCCAGGCGTGGGAGTGCCGCCTTTACCAACTCGTCTTCGGTAGCCTTCCGTGTGGCGAACATGGTCGACACGATTCCGCCTCCAGCCTGCGCAATCTGCTGGTAGTCCATACCTTGCAGCCGCAGCTCGAATTCGCGTGCCCGGTTACCACCAAACACAAGGTGAGTATGGCAGTCGATGAGCCCCGGTGTTACCGTAGCACCTCTCAGGTCCACCGGGCTGGCATGCGCGTAAACCGCGGGCAGGGCGTTTCTTGCTCCGATCCATTCGATCGTTCCGTCTCTTGAGGCCAGCGCACCGTCGGATATTAGTCCGTATGGATTGGTGCCGCGCTCCATGGTGGCAATTTGGCAATGCGAGTAGACTCTCAGCGACATGCTATCGGAAGCCTCCGCTCAGGTTGTTTCTCAGTTTGTCCTGTAGGGTACGGCCGAATGGCCAATCGTGTGCCACGGAGCTCTCTGCAAGGCAGAACCTGTGATGAGCGCGCGCAGCAGCGACGCCCTTGAAGAGTACGGTAAGATTGCACGTGACCCTTGATACCAGTCCATAGCGCTCAAGGTGGACGCTCGGCCAGGGCAAGGTCGTACAAAGAGGCGATCCGTCCTTGCCCTCATGTGCTGCGCACAGAGCCAAAACGGTGCCTGGCCTGTAGTTACCTTCATTCACTCTGGCAACGCATTCGTTCTTCTGCTGGACCTGTCTACCCAGGGAAGTCATGCTACGGAAACTTCTTTGTATCGGTGCGCGCATGGGGACGGCTTGGCCCGCGCTGGTGCCACCATCTAGCAGTCAGGGGCCGCGTGCCCATGACTCGCAGGTGCCTCGCACGCCGCCTAAACCGAGTAAAAACGGCTACTGCGGCTGCTCGGGCTGGTGGACATGCGCGTGAAACCGGGCGCCTCGGCTTCCATGGCCGAAGGGCATCTGTTCATCTCGGTCATCGCGTATCAGTTAGTGCAGGTAGCCCGAACACGCCTGCGTAGCCGAGGGCTCTCGTCCAATTGGACGGCGCTTCGACGCATCCCTCCAGCGACAAACGCGCACAACCAGTGGGTTCCTGCGCCGCCACGGGCGCACGCTCCATGTGCGCACAACCGCACAGCCTAGGCCCGAACTCCGATCGATCTGCGACGCCTTGGGCATAGACTACAAGCCCCTCTCTACGAAGAACGCCGTCGTCTGATCGGCGGTTTCAAATTGTCCCTCCGTAGTCCATTGTACTGCCAGAAGAGGCATTTAAGGGTAACGTATACCCCTGGCGATAAAGGAGTTGCAACAAGTGCATGGTAAACTTGGGCAAGTGTAAGAAGAAGGCACTCTACCAGTCGCACGGAGAACACTCCGTCGCGCAATGACCTGGTAGAATTTACCGCACCCAGGCATGTCTGCAGTTTTGACAGGCCAGTCAAGGCAGGCGAATTCGATCGAGACGGGTGGACGATGTGCGTCGGAAAATGCACTGTAAACGCTGGACAAATGGGGCGTAAAAGGCCTCTTTTGCTGGCACAGGAGGTCACGACAGCTTTTTCCTGCGATCTTGCAATTCTCAATTCAGAGCCTCCAACCTGCTAAGCCACTCTCCAAAATGCTCGCACTTAGACTGCAGAACGTCCAGTCCGATTTTCTCCGCTACAAGGGGACCTGCAGATACTTTGCTTCCTTTATATTCGGGTATCTCATTGACAATGCGCTTTGATGGTGCAGTTTGGCTTCCATCATCGATGTGCTCCGGTGAATCGAACTTGGAGGCCTCCGCTGCAAGTCTAAGAATTGCGGCGTCACGATCAGGAAACTGTGAGCCGAGTTTCCGAGGCTCAGAGAACAATAACGCCTCAAATTCATGAAGTTGGATGTAGGGAATAAATCGTGAATCGGAAACATCATCGTTCAGAGCGTCCTCTAGAACTCTAACACGGTCATAGGAACTAGACTGACGTGCAGCGGTCTCGTAACCGGGAAAATCGTTCGGTAAGCCGTACAAGTCAAACATGGTTGTGAAGTACGCATTTAGGTTTTGGTCCTCATTCATCCAGGCGGTGATGTCGTTCTTCGCCGTCGCATACTTTCTGATGCCGCCACGAAACTTCCTTCCGCGCTTACGACTTGTCATCACACATCGGGCCTTTGCCCAGATCCGCTTCTTTGCTAAATACGGACTCAGGATCCTATTGACGAAGGCTTCTTCGGTCTGTCCTTCAACGATGAAATGCAGCCTTACTTCCATTAAGGTCGTCCGCCGATTACGTTCTTTTCCCACAACTCAGAAAGCGAGTACTCTTCGAGCCAGTCTCCTAGGTCATCGGCGTCCAGCTGTCGAAATATGGAACTGCGGCCTTCACGTTCGACAACGACTATGTCTGCGGGCTCGAAGCAATCGACGAAGGTCGTGGACTGAGTGGCGACGATGATTTGGGCTTTGGTAGACGCGGCGCGAATCAGTCCGCCGACCACGTTAATGGCATAGGGGTGGAGGCCAAGCTCCGGCTCGTCCAGAATCAGAACGTTCGGCAAGTCGTCTTCCGGTTGAAGGAGCAGCATGACAAGCGCTATGATCCGCAGCATACCGTCCGATGCCTGCGAAGCGGCGAACACCTGGTCGCTGTTTCGTTCACGCCAACCCAGCATCAGATACCCGTTTTCGGGCTCAAGCTCGAAGTCGGAAAAGAAGGGCAGAATCAGGCGAACCGTGTCTACAATCCGTTGGTAATACCCTCCGTAATTTTCCTTCAGGCGAAGCAGAACCGGAGCAATATTTGCCGCGTCTTCCTTTAGCCACCGGTTGTCATGCACACTCCATTTACTTCGGATACGTGCTGTGAACGAGGTATTGTGAAATTGATATGAGATGATTTTCCGTAGAATGCTCAGAATGACGCGGGCAGTTGTGTCATCCTGGGCGGCTGCGTCAAGGAGCTTTGGAGCGCGGTGCCCGGCGCCCATCCTTGTCCAGGTCGCAAGGGAGCTGGAATCTGCACGAGAGAATCTGTAGCGCTCATCCGCAAAAATCAGTGTGTCTCCAGCCGCATGAAAAAGCCGAAACATGTACTGATTCTCACCGGCATCAGTTCGAACGGTGATTTCGGTTTCTATCTGAAGGGTCTTGTCCGGGCCGTCATGCAGAAGTTTGCTGGCTCCGCCTTGCAGACCTACGTATAAAGAGAGGTTTTCCGGGTCTGCCAGTGCCCAACTCATCATGCGAAAGAAGGAAATGAAGTTGGACTTACCCGCGCCATTGGGCCCAATGAGTACCGTTAGGGGGCCAGGCGTAAATTCATCCAGTTCGTGAATTGTCTTGAATCCCTTTAGGGTAATCGCATGAAGCCTGCTTTTCATCATCTATCCCCCTCTTCCAAATGGTTAGCAGCTTCGTTAGGCGGTTCCAGCGTTTCGGCTTCGTGGTATTCCACCAACTTTTTAGGTGAAGTGTACCCCAATCGCTGGACACGGTTCGCCCATTCTAAGAAACGTTTGCCTCCTGTACGCGAAGTAGTAGATGGACCGGGCTGCCCCGATGTGTGTAGCGTGCACGTTCTCGCTGGCCGCGCCCCTTGGATCGTCACACCCAGAGTGTTCATGCGCACAATAAAATTATGACTGACTGTGCTCGCCGGGCACGTATTCCTGACGGAATCGAGCCTTTTTTGGGCGGGCCTTCATGGGCCCTCCACTGCTTTACGCGCCGCTGAATCGTGCGCAACTGACCGACCTGGAACTTGCCCGGAAGGCGCTGCTGCAGGTCCGACAAAGCGTAGTGGCTTGCAGCTCCGGATTGACCTTAAGCTTTGCGACGACCATGCTCCGTTCATCTTGAAACAGGTCTTGGCGAAGGCGCCACGTATGCGGCTGCTTGCGTTCTTCGTTCAAAAGACGAAATGAATGAGCGAACGACGTTGTCGGAGCACACAGACTGCCAGCGCTGGCTCAAAGAAGTCAGCCCTCCAGCCGGAGTGCGCCCGATGCGATTCCGCTCAACTGGGAAAAACTATGTCGTTGAATGGTTTCAAAACAAGTCAATCATCAGTATCAGTATACTATTTGTGGCACCAAGTTTAGTCCATACCACAGGCAAATGACCAAGCTTTGGGCCAAAACGGCACTTACGCCGCAGGGCTGGAGGAGCGCGGTTTCGGTAGAGATCGATGCGTCCGGCAGAATCACCAATGTACTGGCTGATCAGCCTTGGGAAGGCGAACGATGTTCCATCTTGTTGCCGGCCCCCACAAACCTTCACAGCCATGCATTCCAGAGGGCAATGGCCGGGCTGTCAGAGTCGCAAGGAAAGTCAGCTCACAACGACTTCTGGAGCTGGCGCCGACTCATGTACAGCTTCTTGGACCGCCTCACGCCCCAGGACCTCGAAGCGGTCGCAGCCCTTGCCCAAATTGAAATGCTGGAGGCAGGCTTTTCAAGTGTGGCGGAATTTCACTATCTGCACCATGGCAGGGGAGGCGTGCCCTACGACAACCTGGCGGAAATGTCTTCGCGAATAGCATCAGCTGCCGCTCGCACTGGTATCGGGCTCACCATCTTGCCAGTCCTGTATCAGCGCGGCGGATGCAATGGTGCCGCCTTGGCGACTGGCCAGGACCGGTTCGGCTGCACACGTGACCAGTATGGTGCGCTTCTGGACGCCACTGAAGCGGAGATTAAGCAACTGCCTGGCGACACGGTGATAGGTGTTGCGGTCCATTCCCTGCGAGCCGTCAGCCCAGAATCAATGGCGTGGGCCGAAAAGCTGAGACCGGATCTTCCGTTTCACATGCACCTGGCGGAGCAGCGGGCCGAGGTAAGTGAGGTCGAATCGGCCTTGAGTGCGCGTCCCGTCACCTGGGTGTTAGACAACTTTGAGGTGGACAGGCGCTGGTGTCTCGTTCACTGTACGCAGATGGACGCTCTTGAAACGCTTGCCCTTGCCCGAACCGGTGCGGTTGTTGGTCTGTGCCCTATTACCGAAAGTAATCTGGGTGACGGGATATTTGATGGCGTTCGCTTTCTGAGCGCGGGTGGCCGGTTTGGTATAGGTTCTGATTCCAACGTGAGGATTTCGCTTGTGGAGGAGCTGCGGACACTGGAATACTCGCAGCGTCTTCATCATCGCACTCGCGCTGCGCTTGCAATTCGCTATTCATCAACCGGGCGCGCATTGTTTGACGGGGCTTGTTCGGGCGGTGCCTTGGCTGCCGGCCGTACCGGCGGAAGCATTGAGCCAGATTCCTGGGCGGACCTTCTGGAACTTGACGGCAACAGAGCGCAGTTGCGAGGCCTGAGCGGGGACACGATCCTGGACGCGTGGATATTCGCAGGGGGCGAGCAATTGATCAAGAACGTCTGGTCTGCTGGCCGCCATGTCGTGCGTGGCGGGCGCCATGTGCGAAGAGAGGCCATTGAGGGCGCGGTGCGGCCAGTGCTGGAGCGACTGCGAAAGCTCTAGACCGATATTGCTTCGAAATTCGGCAAAACGCGCAGAAGCGGTTGGTTTACTCGATCCAAAGCTCCAATTCGCAAGTCGAATCGGGGCGCAACAATCCATTCGAATGCTGGGCAACGCATCTCTGTCCAAGTCTCATTCTGGCGCTGAGGAGCGATGCCGGGCCGGAATGGGCTGGTGCGGCGACGAGCGGCTGAATACTTCAATTTAGCAGGCTAAGACCCACCAGGGCGAGTCTGCACAACAGCTCTGGCTCGGCGGCTGGCTTTAGTCTTCCGTTTCTGCAGGACTCTGCGGATTCCAGCTTTCATGCGCCAGTCCCAAGTGTAGGACACTATGCCACTTAACAAGATTTGTGAATCATTCGTAAGCGTTGGCGATGTCCCACTTCGCGGCCACATATCGCGCAGAGAAATCCTGGCTTCGATGTGCCGAATGCCGCTCATGCATGTGGTCACGGACCGACGGCGATGCCGCGCGATGCGCCTGCCGGGGCCGGTTGACGTGCAGTGGAAGCAGCAATCATGGAACAGGCGCGCAACAGTATTGTAGGGGCACGCTGACTCCAGCGTACCATGGCCATATCCATAGAAGACGTCAGATACATCGCTTCGCTGGCGCGGCTCGAGTTTGCACCTGAGGAAGAGGAGATTCTGGCCAGAGAGATGAGCGCGATCCTAGGGTACATGGAGACGCTTAATGAGCTTGACACTGCCGGTGTGGAGCCGATGACGCACGTGTTGGACCTCCACGGAGGCGTGCGGGAGGATGCCGTTGATCCGATCATCGGAGTAGAAGAGGCACTTCAAAACGCACCCGACACGTGCGGTGACTACTTCAGAGTGCCAAAGGTGATCGGGTAGCCCATGGCGAGAAGAAAGGCGCGTTCGGCGCCGAAGTCGTCCTGGTGGAGCACGCTTTCGCAGTCGCGACAGCACCTGGTGTGCCTAGCCGCGCTGGCCGTCATTGCGTTGTACTTCTGCTGGCCGACGCTCTTTTCCGGTCGGTATCTCGTGGGGAGCGATACGGTGCAGTGGCGCGCCGCGGCGGAGTCCATGCTCGAGCATCGCCAGGAGACCGGCGAAGAGCCTTTGTGGGCTACCAACGTCTTCAGCGGAATGCCGGGGCTGGTCATCTCGCCCCATGGAAATGTCTTTCAGGTGGACCGCCTGTTTGCTTGGCTGCGTTTGCTGACCTGGCCCTTGTCCCATGTGCTCGTCTTGCTGCTCGGGGCCTACGCACTGGTTTGGTATCTGACCAAGGACAAACTGCTGGGATTGTTTGCAGCGTGTGCGTACAGCCTTACAACGTACTTGCCGATCATACTCGTAGCAGGGCACAACTCAAAATACATCGCACTGGCGTACGCTCCGTGGCTGCTGTTGGCGTTTGTGCACACGTTGCGCCGCCCAAGCGTTCTGGCAAGCCTCCTTTTTGCCGTCGCAGTAGCCGTCAGCATGCGCGCAGGCCATATCCAGATCTCGTACTACGTCGGCATGATAGGCCTTGTTTGGTGGATTGCCGAATTGGTGGGGGCCGTCAGGAGCGCTACCACTAAGCAGTTTGCTCGCTCAACACTGTGGCTGCTCGCAGGTGTCGCCATAGGCGTCTTGATGGTGACGCAGACGTACTGGCCTATGTATGAATACAAGGCCTACACCATACGTGGCATGGCAAGTGGGGGCGGAGCAGGGGCGCTGGGCTGGGACTACGCAATGGCATGGAGTCAAGGACGAGCCGAGCTGCTCACGTTTCTGATAGCGGACGCCTTTGGCGGCGGCGCGCTGTATTGGGGGCCCAAGACCTTTACCGGCGGACCGCACTATGTGGGCGGCATAGTGCTGCTGCTCTCAATGTTGGCCGTTTGGCGCCTTCGAACTCGCATGGCCAGAGCGTTGGGCATTGCCGCGCTGCTGATGACGCTTTTCGCGCTGGGAAGCCATTTAGAGCTGTTGAACCGGCTCATGTTCAACTACTTCCCTCTGTTTGATGCATTTCGGGTACCTGAAACGTGGCTCATTGCCGTAGCGCTGACCCTTGCGGTACTGGCGGCACTGGGGCTCGGATACGTCACGCGCAGCGACGGCACGTCCGCCGAGGAAAAGAGCAAGTCAAAGGCTGTCTACACAGCTGCCGGCATCGTGTTGGGCTTTACGCTGCTGCTCTATGCTGGTAAGGGTTCATTCTTTGACTTTGAGCGCCCGGGAGAACGTGCGCGGGCCCAGGCTTTGATCGCGCAGCAGGCGCAGCGACCGCTGAACAACCCGGAAGTGGTGCAGGCAACCAACCAGTGGCTTGAGACACGGCTGGTAGGCCCGCGCGAGGATGCCTTTGCGCGCGATGCCGTGCGTACGCTTCTGTTTCTTCTCCTGGCAACAGGTGGCCTGGTGCTGTACCGGCGTCGCACAATGCCCGGCTGGCTCTTGCAGCTGTTCCTAATTGCACTTGTAGCCATTGACCTGGGAGGCGTCGCACGGCGATACTTCAACGAGGATCACCTTAGCGGGCGACGCGACCCGGCAACGCGCGTGCAGACGATTGATGCCGACCAGTACATTCTCCAGAGGAAAGCCGAAGCGGGAGGGGTCGGCCATTTTCGAGTGCTGTCGCTGGAGGCTGCCGACCAGACTACAAACGCCCGTCCGTCCTATCACCACGAATCCCTGGGGGGGTACAGTGGCGCCAAGCTGCGCTTGTATCAGGATTTCCTGGAACACATCCTTTTTGACTCCGGGACAGGCTACCCCAACGAAAACGCACTGGACATGATGAACGCCCGGTACGTTATTGCCCAGGGAAGCATCCCTGGCACGCAGCCGGTGTTTCGCGGCAGCCAGTTCTCGGTACTGGAAAATCCCGATCCGCTCCCGCGTGCGCTGCTCATTGGTGAGGTCGAGGTGATCAGCGATCCCGGCGAGACATGGGCCCGCTTGCAGGACCCCTCCTTCGACCCGCATGTGTCGGCCATCCTTCACTCATCGCTGACAAGCGCCATCGAGCCAATCGACTCCAGTAGTGTCGCCAGCGTCACGATGGATCGGTACGGACCGCGGGAGATAGCCTTCACGGTTCAAACCGACAGGCCGCGCCTGCTCCTCATCAGCGAAGTGTACTATCCTGCTGGCTGGCGCGCCACCATTGGCGGCGAAAGCACACCCATTCACCGTGCGAATTACTTGCTCCGCGCCGTGGGTGTGCCTGTCGGCACGCATCAGGTGGTGCTGCGATATGATCCGAAAAGCTACACGGTCGGTAACTGGATCAGTATTGTGTCGACACTACTGGTCTACTTGTCGATAATCGGTCTTGGTGCTAAGGCATGGCACAAGCGCCGCTAGCGGTCTTGAAAGGCGCTGCCGTGACTCCCTCCCGGGGCGAGCAATGAGGCCTGTGCTGCTGATCACGTACTATTTTCCGCCGGCCGGTGGGGTTGCTGTTCAGCGAATGCTGAAGTTTGCGCGCTATCTGCCCCAGTGTGGATACTTGCCTACAGTTGTCACCGTGGATCCCCGCTTTGCGGTGTACGGAGCGATGGATTCAGCGCTTGTGGACCAGCTCCCTGGTGAGGTACGTGTGGTTCGAACGCGGTCGTGGGATCCTTTTTCGATATATGCACGCTTGCAAGGGGTATCGAAGGAGGATGTTGCCGGCGTTGGTTTTGTCAAAGAGGGCCGCATAAGCTGGAAGCAGGAGGCCGCCCGATGGATTCGCGGAAACATTTTCCTCCCTGATGCTCGCGTGGGTTGGGTTCCATTTGCTAGGAGAACTGCGCAACGCCTGGTGCGTGAGCAGCAGTTTTCGGTCGTGATGACATCAGGTCCACCGCATTCCGCGCATCTTGTTGGGAGCTTCCTGAAGGCCCGAACTGGGATCCCATGGATAGCAGACCTACGTGATCCTTGGACCGACTACTACTACAATGCGCACTTTCATCAGTCGCCACTAGCGCGCTTTATCAACGCCAGACTTGAGCGGCGTGTCCTCTCTCGCGCGGATGTAGTCCTGTCTGTAAGCGAGGCAATTGGCACAGGCTTGCGTGGGAAAGTGTGCATGCGCAGGTACGAAACTGTGCCAAATGGATACGACCCGCATGACACACCTTCCAGTCTTGAGCCAACGAAGGACAGTGCGCGTTTTGTGATCGCACACGTTGGGACGTATTCCAAAGAGCGTCATTCGGCAGCGTTCGCTCAGGTCATCGGGAGTATTGCCGAGGAGGTCGAATTGCGCCTGGTGGGACACGTGCATGAGTGGGTGGCGGGTGAGTTTGGCCGGACTGGAATGGGCGAATCGCTTGTGTTGATTTCCCACGTGCCTCATCGGGAAGCCATGGTGTACATGGCGCAAGCGGACATGCTACTGCTGCCGATAGAGCGTGGACGCCTGAACAAGGGTATTGTCAGCGGCAAGCTTTTCGAATACCTATCCGTGGGTAAACCGGTAATTGGTATTGGACCGCCGGACGGTGACATGGCCAGGATCTTGCGGGAAACCCGCGCTGGCATCGTGTTTGACTACGACGATGCCCAGGGCATGCATGAATTCATTTCGGAGCATCGTCGGCGCTGCCGGGAAGGCAAGCCCTTTACTCCGGCGAATGATCAGGCGCTGGGAGCATACGATCGGCGTGCACTCACGCGCCGACTGGCCGAAATCATAGGCGAAATAGCTGAGGACACTCCGACTTGAAAGACCGTGGAGAGATTGCATGTTCGCAGCGGCGCAATGCACGGCGAGCGGGTCACGGTTTCGATGCGCACGAGTACTTTCGAAGCGTAAGACCAGGTGCCCGATCGTGATCTGAACGCCGCGTGGGCCATCCTGGGATCAGCGCTTAGGGAATCCAAGCCGCGCGAATTCATTTCCGGTCGCAGCACGTAGGTAGATTGGGCAGTGCTCCTGCGCTCTGCGATTTGCGGGGCACAGGAGCTGCAACTTCGCAGAGAATCAGACTGGTCAGAGGATTTTAGAGATGCGAGACAAGTTCCACATCCTCATGGTGCTTGACGAGCGCTTTCCGCCGGACGTGCGGGTCGAGAATGAAGTGCGCTCGCTGCTCTCGGCAGGCTTCAAGGTGACAGTGCTTTCCATTGCTCCGTACCCAGAAGGGAAGGCAGGGGGGAGCAGTGGTGTCATGTCGCACAATGGGATGACGGTTGTCCGTGTCAGCACTCCCAAACAAGTGCGGAACAAGCTGCGCGGCTTGGCTGCCTCGATACCGGCGCTGTCACTGTTTGTAAGCCACCAGATCCGGCGCGTGTGCAAACGAAGTCGGGTTGACGCATTGCACATGCACGACCTCTGGCTATTTGGAGGCGGCTTGCGAGCGGCGCGGCGGCTTGGAATTCCGGTAGTCGGTGATCTGCACGAGAACTACGTGGATGCGCTAACCCAGTATGCCTGGAGCACGAGGTTTCCAGCCAAGTACGTTGTCAACATTTCGCGCTGGCGGTACTTGGAAGCACAGTGGACTCGTGCAGTCACCAAGGTCATTTGTGTGAACGAAGCACAAAAGGACCGCGTAATCAAGCTCGGCGTCGATCCACGCAGGACTGTCGTCACGCCCAACACCATTGCCATCGGCGAATTCGACAGGTACGATGTGGATGCGACCATAATAGAATCTGTACGATCCGACTTTACAATTGTGTATACGGGATCTTTCGACCTCCATCGGGGCTTGGCAACGCTGATCCGTGCCATGCCGATCGTGTTGCAGCAGTGCCGAGCCCGCCTGGTCCTCGTTGGCGATGGGCGCATCCGCTCAGAACTGGAGTCGCTTGCGAACTCGCTCGGCATTGGCGACAGTGTCGACTTTACCGGGTGGCAACCTCAGCATTCAGTCAAGAGCTACATCCTTGGAAGCGATGTATGCACTTTACCCACAGTTAAGAGCGCGCATACCGAAGCCTCTTTGCCGCACAAGCTGTTTCACTACATGTACCTTAAGCGGCCTGTGCTTACGACCGACTGTCGAATGATTCGCCAGATAGTTGAATCGGTGCGGGCCGGCATCGTGGTACCGTCCGAGTCCCCTAAAGCGATGGGCGAGGCGCTCCTTAAACTCTGGCGCGAACCGAATCTTCGCACGAAGATGGGACAAAACGGGCATGAAGCGGTTTTATCGCGCTACAACTGGGATGCGACGGTGCAGGACATGGTAGCAATGTATCAGGGTCTCGCTTCCGGTTGACAAACGGGCAGGCCAAGTCTATATTGGCCGCAAGCCTGTGCACTAGCCTGTACTTACCTCATTCTCAGCGATGGCAGACGATTACGGAATAGCATTGGGTATGGTCGAAACACGCGGCCTGGTGGGCGCGATAGAGGCAGCCGACGCCATGGTCAAGGCCGCGCGGGTTCACCTCATCGGCAAGGAAAAGATCGGGGGCGGGTATGTGACCGTGATGGTGCGCGGTGACGTCGGCGCCGTCAAGGCCGCTACGGACAGTGGTGCCGCGGCGGCAGAGCGCGTGGGCGAACTTGTGTCCGTACACGTCATTCCGCGTCCGCACCAGGACGTAGAGCTTATCCTGCCTGGAGCATAACGACCTCGCACCACCTTGCGTGTACGGGCATGGCGACGGGCTTAGAACCGGCACTGGGCATGGTGGAAACGCGGGGGCTGATAGGTGCCATAGAGGCGGCCGACGCCATGGTGAAATGTGCGCTGGTGCGCCTGGTGCGTGCAGAAGTGACGCAGGCGGCCTTGGTGACCGTGCAGATCGTTGGCGAGGTGGCCGCGGTGCAGGCAGCAGTAGATGCCGGGGAGCGGGCCGCAAAAAAGGTAGGGCAGGTGGTATCATGCCACGTAATCCCGAACCCGGATGCGGCGGTGCGAGCGGTCCTGCTGCTGGACCAAGAGCCGGCAGAGCCGCAAGGAAGGCTTCCTGACTACGCAGACATGACCGTGCAGCAACTGCGAGTGCGAGCCCGTGCGATACCGGGATTCCCGCTGCAGGGCCGAGCCATTGCCAGCGCCAAAAAAAGTGAGCTTCTCGCCCTACTGGAAAAGCACGGGTGACGCGCAATGCCTGGGCCATCAAGATCTGCTGGTTTCTGGGCACTCCTGCGCAGCGTAGGCCGAGACCCTAGTGATCATCAGTCGCGTGACCCTCTCCAGCGCGATCAGAACGGGCACAAGCGCGAGCTGGTTGTAATCATGTGCGTGCTTACGGCCTTGGGCCTGTGGCTGCTGTTGAGCCTGGACGATCCCGGAGAAATCCGGCTGGAGTTGCAGACAACTGTTGCCAATCAGCCGGAGGACATGGCATTTGGGGAAGTTCCAGCCACCTCCGTGATGGCAAGCGTTAAAGGTGATGTCTTGACACTCTTTAAGCTCAAGTTCAGACCACCACGCTTTGTTATCGATGCATCGCAGGACGTTATCGACTCGCAGACCGCGGTCGACTGGCCAACGGGCATCGTGGCAGAATTCGACAGTCCGCAGATTACGTTGGCGCGAGAAACACGTATCCAACGTGCGGTGCCCATCAAATTGCGCGTATCCATCCAACCTGCGACGGGGTATTCGTTATTTGATGATCCGACCGTCACGCCGGATTCCGTTACCATTGCCGGGGCAGCCTCCATCGTTGGCAGCATTGATGCCTGGCCGACCGTTTCCCTACGGCGGGTTGGCATCAAGGATTCCTTGTCTTTTGAAGTGTCGTTGCTGGATTCGCTTACTGGGCTGGTAATGCTCTCACACGAGCGAATCAGGCTGCTGGCGCACGCGCACAAGTTTACTGAAGGCATTCGTGAGCTACGGGTAGTTGTAACCGATATACCGAACTCGGAAAACGTCGTTGACCTTGATCCACCTAGTGTCGAGGTGATATTTCACGCGCCGCTGGACCAATTCGATTCGGTGCGGGAGGCCGAGGGGTTCTATGCAACCGTGTCGTATGAGGCCATCCGGCTCGATACCACGGGCTCGGTGGTGCCCGAGATAACTTTGCCCGCAGATCTTCTTGTCCGCCTTATGGGGACACAGCCTTCGTCGTTGAACTACTACGTGAATACCGGGGTGCGGTAGTTCAGAGTGCTGGCCGCAACAAGTCCCCTAGCCAGCAGTAGGATCTGACTGCTCATAGTGTGCTACCCATGAAATGGCTCAGGCTGCCAAAAGGCCAGTCCACGTACGTTGACACGCCGCAGGGGATTTTCACCGATGAGCTTTTATGGTTTCGAACGCGGGAGGCTTGGTTGAATGACTATGCAGGGGCGGTCTTTGAGCGTAGAAAGTTGGGTCAACTGCTAGCCGATGCTGCGGTATGGCTGCGCTCGTCGCAAACATTGGCCTTGTGGCTTCTACCTGCGTTGCTGCTCGCGGTCAGCGCTCCACAGGCGGCGCTGGCTACCATTGTGTTCTTCGTCGCATGGAAGACGCTGGGGCCGTCCTTGGTAAGCCGTGCCGTGATCCCAGTGTTGCGGGTCCTCGAGCTGGTGATTCTGCAGGCCCTCTTGTACGTTGGCACATTGAGCTGGCTGGCCGCGTTGGACCGTTACGCAGCGATGTCGGTGGGCCTGGCGGGGTTTATCCTCCTGCGTTGGGGGGTACTGCGCATGGCCGTGAGGCCGCTGGCGAAGGTATTCTGGGGATGGCTGTACCGGATGCCGGTGCCGGATCATGTTCTTCGGGCGATCATAGTGCGGGCTGCGCTTCACTATCGCATCGTGCTGGCCGATTTTGCCCCGATTGAGGAGCACATTATCCAACACCTCAAGAAAAAGTAGACGCCCTGGGTCACTCCGCATGCTGGAGGCACACAATATGCTTGCATCCAATGGTTTGGCCGTGCAGGAGAGGGTACGCCACAATCTGAAGCAGCACGTGCGGGCGCTACTGGCAGGAACGAACGGAGATCCCAACGCCATTGCGCGTGCATCTGTCACGCTGCCGCGCACGGATCCGCTTCGGTGGCTAAAAGCGCAGGTCCCCCAGGCGCGCATGTTCTGGGCGGACCGGGCCAACCAGGACAGCATCGCGGGATTGGGCGAAGCAGACGTGGCGTACGGCCCACCCCAAGCCAGCTTGAGGCATCTTGCTCAGCAACTCGGGCCAATGCTCTCCGGATGCGCGGATGGGATAAGGTATTATGGAGGAATACGCTTCGACCAAGCGATTCCCGGTGAAGACAAGTGGAGTCGATTCGGAACATATCGGTTTGTGTTGCCACGCTTTGAATTGCGAGCGGACACGCGCGGCGCCACGCTGCATTGCAATCTAATCCCGGCACGGGACCGTGAACGTCAGAATGAAATCCTGACTATGATCGAAGTGCTTGCGGAGCCGGAAGGAGGCCCCCCGGGTCCGCTACCGGCGCCCATAGGGCGCAGCAATCGGCCAGGTCGAACGGACTGGCATGCAATGGTTGGTTGGGCCCTCGATGCGTTTAAAGGCGGAGAGCTGGACAAGGTTGTGTTGGCGCGGGAAGCCTCTTTCTCGTTTGCTCAGGCGCTGGAGCCGCTTGACCTGCTTGAGCAACTCGCCGCCGGTACCCCCAGTTGCTTTCACTACCTCTTTCAGCCGCTTAGCGGCCCGGCCTTTGTTGGGGCCTCGCCGGAGCGCCTCTTTCGCCGCCGAGGGCGTGGCATTGAGAGCGAAGCGGTGGCCGGCACCCGGCCCCGTGGCACCTCTGCAACTGATGACGCCCGCCTGCTTGACGAGCTTCTGCACAGCGACAAAGAGCGCCGCGAACACGAATACGTTCGCATTAGCCTGCGCGAGGAGCTGCAACCCTTAGCGGAGTATTTCCAGCTGGATGAGCAGCCGTCGGAAATGAAGCTGGCTAACGGGAGACACTTGGTGTCCCGGGTGCGTGCCACCTTGCGCGCCGGAATTACGAGCTTGGACGTGTTGGAAGCGTTGCATCCGACACCTGCCGTAGGGGGGTACCCAACGCGACCGGCGCTGCTGGCCATCAAGCAGCACGAGCCGTTTGATCGTGGCTGGTATGCAGGCCCTGTGGGGTACATAGGCCCCAACGAGGCGGATTTTGCTGTGGGCATACGGTCAGGTCTAATACACGGCCGGCAGCTGTCCCTGTATTCGGGAGCAGGCATCGTGCTGGGTTCCACCCCATGGGCAGAATGGGAGGAGATCGAGCACAAGATTCAAGGCTTCACCAACGTGTTGGGGATCAATACACCGGTGGCCGCGGGCATCCGAGCTCCACAGGCCATAGCCGTCGCCGACACGATTCCTTGATGCCGCGATGACGGGCGGCATCAACCGCGTCTGGGCCCAGCTTGTCATCGCAGAGCTTGTCCGCTCGGGCGTGGATACGTTCTGCCTCGCCTCAGGCTTCAGGAATGCTCCGCTAGCCATGGCCGCGGTCGAGCACCCAGGGACGCGTGTCGTGACGCACTATGATGAGCGGGGTGCTGCGTTCTTTGCACTGGGCTTCGCGCGTGCAAGCGGCCGCGCAGCAGGCTGGATCACCACGTCAGGAACTGCAGTCGCCAACGGGCTGCCCGCGATTGTCGAAGCCGACGCGGACCGGGTGCCTATGCTCCTGCTGACAGCAGATCGGCCGCCGGAGCTGCGCCACGCCGGTGCAAATCAAGCCATTGACCAAGCAGGGATTTTCCACCGCTACGTGCGGTGGTCGTTCGACTTACCTGCGCCAAGTGAGGCGGTGCCAGCGGCTTTTGTGCTGACCACGGTGGATCAGGCTTGCTTTCGGGCGCGCAGTGTGCCGGAAGGGCCCGTGCATCTAAACTGTATGTTTCGCGCGCCGCTGGTGTGCGAGGAAGCAGTGGATGCTGGTTACCTGACACGCTTGCAGTCGTGGCAGCAGACGCAAGAACCCTATACGCAGTACGTTCAGGCCGCGCGGGAATCCGGTTTGAATGACATTGCAGCGCTGCTGGGGACAGTGTCGCGCGTCCTTTTGGTCATCGGTCGCCTAAAGAAGCACGAGGATGGCGCTGCAGCACTGGACCTTGCCACAGCCCTCCGATGGCCGGTCTTTGCGGACATCAATTCTCAGGTGCGGCTGGGATGCGCTGCGGATGTGCTGATTGATGCCTTCGAACTGTGCCTGGAAGACGATGCGTTTGCCGACAGGAACGCTCCTGAAGCCGTGCTGTACCTCGGTGCTCCCGCCGTTTCCAAAAAGGTGATGCACTTTCTAGCCCGGCACCGCCCATGCCCATTTGTCGTAATTGATGAGGGACCGTGCCGGTTCGATCCCATGCATCAGGTTTCGCATCGCGTGCAATGCGGCGTAAGAGCGGCATCCAGTGAGTTAAAACCCCACTTGGCTATTGCGCGGGGCTTTGAAGAAGACTGGCTGCGCGCCTGGCAAGATGCGAACTCGCGCGTACGGCAGGTACTGGCGTCGCAACTGGCTGGCGCCGGCAGCTTGTCGGAGCCGTTTGTAGCCCGGGCCGTCACCATGCTCATTCCTGTAGGCCATGGGCTGGTCTTGGGCAACAGCATGCCCGTCCGGGACGCAGACCGCTTCGGAGCGGTTCTGGGAGCGCGTGTTCCCGTGACCGCAAACCGCGGGGCCAGCGGCATCGATGGCACGATTGCCACTGCAGCCGGTGCGGCGCACGGATGGGCCGTGCCTGTTACGGTGATAGTGGGGGACCTTGCGTTCCTGCATGACGTCAACTCTTTGGCAATGGTCCGCACGTTGCCACTTACTATCGTGGTCATCAACAACGACGGCGGCGGGATCTTTCACCTTGTGGAGATTGACACGACACACGACACTTTTGAGCGCTGCTTTGGCACGCCCCATGGCCTGCGGTTCGAGCATGCAGCACGCCTGTATGGGATCCGGTACGCCCGCGTGATCTCAAGGGAAGCATTTGTGGAGGTATATTCCAGGGCCTGTGGCGACGGGGAAGCCACAATAATCGAAGTGTGCACGGATCGGAGAGAAAACCATGAACTTCATGAAGCTCTTCAGGCGCAGGCAGCTGCGGCGGTAGCCGCAATCAAACCCAATACATAATGGCAAGTCTAAAGGGCAAGTACCACTTTACGCACCGGCCGACGGTGACGGGGCCGTTCATCTGGCAAAGTGCGCACGACTACACCGACATCACTTACCACGTAGGGGTCTCGGGCACCGACACGGAAGGGATTGCCAAGATCACGATCAATCGTCCGGAGGTGCGTAATGCCTTCAGGCCCCTGACCGTAACCGAGATGCAGGACGCGTTTGGGCGCGCCCGAGACGATGCATCAATAGGCGTAATAATACTGACAGGGGAAGGGCCCAAGGCTTTCTGCTCAGGCGGGGACCAGCGCATCCGGGGTGACCATGGCTACAGGGAAGCAGCGACGGGTACGCAGCGCCTGAACGTGCTTGACCTGCAACGCCAAATCCGCACGTGCCCGAAACCGGTTATTGCCATGGTGGCTGGCTGGGCTGTGGGCGGAGGGCATGTGCTTCACGTGATTTGCGACCTTACGATTGCGGCGGACAACGCAAAGTTCATGCAAACCGGGCCGAAGGTGGGGTCATTCGACGGGGGCTACGGGGCGAGCTTTCTGGCCCGCATCGTGGGCCAGAAAAAGGCGCGCGAAATCTGGTTTCTTTGTCGCTCCTACGATGCCGAAGAGGCACTGCGGATGGGCCTCGTCAACACGGTAGTCCCGCTCCAAGAGCTTGAGCATGAAACCGTCCAGTGGTGCCGGGAAATCCTGCAGAACTCCAACATTGCCATTAGGATGTTGAAGGCTGGCCTTAACGCGGACTGCGACGGCCAAGCCGGGTTGCAGGAGCTCGCAGGGCATGCCACCATGCTATTCTATATGACACAGGAAGGGCAGGAAGGAAAGAACGCGTACCTTCAGAAGCGTCCGCCGACTTTTGACAAGGGCGGCTACAAGCCGTAACGGTCGTGGTTAAACCGCCCACATCGCACCTGATGATTTGGCTTTGGGCTATGCGTCCAAAGACGCTGCCTGCTGCAGTTGCACCAGTCCTGGTAGGAACGGCAATGGCCTACGAGGCCGGAGGCTTTCATCCGGCGGCAGCGCTGACGGCACTTCTGGGCGCACTGTTTATCCAGGTCGGAACGAACTTCTACAACGACTACGCGGATTTCAAAAAAGGAGCCGACACGCCCGCGCGCAGGGGACCTCTTCGTGTCACGCAGGCAGGGCTGGTGTCGGCCCAGGCAATCCGCAGGGCAACATTTCTTGCATTCGGTCTGGCAGTAGTGAGCGGGCTGTACCTGATCGCGCGTGGCGGTTGGGTGATTGCACTGGTGGGCGTGCTGTCCATAACAGCTGGCGTGCTCTATAGTGCTGGGCGGTATCCGCTAGCATATTTAGGCTTGGGAGACGGGTTCGTGCTGTTTTTTTTCGGACCTGTGGCGGTAGGTGGCACCTACTATGTACAGACGCTGGAGATTAGCCCAGTGGTGCTCCTGGCGGGACTCGCAACCGGGCTAATGGCTACCGCCATCCTGCAGGTAAACAACATCCGCGACGTTGAAGAGGACCGGATGGCCGGCAAGAAGACCCTCGTGGTACGCTTAGGGTCTCGCTTTGGCATCGGGCTGTGGGCGTTTTGTGTGGTGGCAGCGGCGCTGATTCCGCTGGAACTCCTGGTTGCCACGGCCGAGCACCAATGGGCGGCGCTGACGCTGCTAGTCCTCATCCCGGGGCTGGCGGTGTTTCAGCGCCTGCGCATGGAAACCACGATGGAACGGTTGAGTCCGCTTCTTGGCCTGACGGGACTGCTGCTCTTGGCTCACAGCCTTTTGTTTTCTTTGGGCTGGATTCTTAGCTGATGCAGATGGACGCAGGTGACCGCGTCTATCGGTACCGCGTGCCGTTTACCACGCCAGTGCTGCTCCGCGGCAATTGGCAAACGCATCGTGAGGGCCTGCTCGTGCGGCGGGCAATTGCGGGGATCTGCCATGGTTGGGGCGAGATCGCGCCGCTGCCCGGCTTTAGTCTGGAGACGCTGGATTCTGTGGTTCAGGGGTTGCGGGATCGCTATGTGGGCTCTGGCAATCCGCCGCCGCCTTCGGTCACCTGCGGCATGGAGATGGCGCAGCTTCAGTGGAATGCGTCACTTGCAGCCGACTCAGGCCTGCGCAGGACCACGCTGCGTGTTTGCGCACTGCTCACGGGCGATGCAGGCGCGGTTTTGGCTAAGGCTACGAAGGTGAGCGCGGCGGGCTACGAAGCAGTAAAGCTAAAGGTAGGGCGCCGGGCGCTGGATGACGACATTCGGCTTGTACGCGAGGTTCGCCGCGTTATTGGGTCCCGTATCACGCTCCGCCTGGATGCCAACCGGGCCTGGAGTTTCTGCGAAGCGAGGGTCTTTGCAGAAGGCATCAAAGATCTCGGCATAGCATTTGTGGAAGAACCACTGTTGAATCCTGGCCAGTTGCCGGAGATGGCCCGCCATATGCCGGTCGCACTCGACGAAACCCTTGCGGAGTTGGCACTCGGAGACTTGCCACAGCATCGGTATGCCAAGGCTATCGTGATTAAGCCCATGCTGCTTGGCGGCCCCGGGGTTTCGACCGCGTGGGCTGAGCATGCCACGCAGTTGGGTATCACGCCGGTGATCAGTGCAGCATACGAAACCGGGATAGGCATCCTGGGCCTGATGCATACCGCCGGGCAGATAACCGCCGATGCCCCGCAGGGGCTGGACACGTACCGGTGCATTCAGCGCGATGTGCTGGTACCGCGGCTGGACTTGGCTGGGCCGCGCGTCACCATCCCTTCGTTTTCATTCTTTCAAGTTGACTATGGGCTCCTGACGCGGATCGAATGACTGGTGCCTTGCGACCTGTGGATCTTGTAGCCTTGGCCGCGCGCCGCTTTCCGCACGCGACGGCGATCCTCTTCCCTGGAGGCGCGCTATCGTACCGTGACCTGGAGCGCTACGTCATCGGGACTGCCCGCGCCCTTGAGGCCTGCGCTGGCGGGCCCCGGGTAGGGCTGGTTCCGTACGGGACATGGAAATCGATTGTGCTGCTGTTGGCGCTGCTTAGGGCTCGTCGTGTGGCATGCTTGTTGAGTCCGCGGTGGCCACGGTCCGCTATGGAACGGGCCGCACGGCAGGTGTCCGCATACCCGCTTGTTGCGTGCACGGAGGCTATTGACGGGCTCGTGCAAAAAGACAGGGAAGGGGTGTCCGTTGGTGCGACCTATGCGCTTGATGCGCCCGCGACCATTGTATACACCACTGGTGCTGCCGGAGAGCCCAAGGCCGCCTTGCACAGCGTAGGAAATCACCTGCATAGCGCACAAGGCGCTAATGCCGTGGTACCGCTGAGGCCAGGAGACCGGTGGTTGCTATCTCTGCCACTGTACCATGTCGGCGGGCTGGGCATCGTGGCACGGTGCCTGGTCGCGGGGGCGACCATCGTAGTGCCGCCAGCTAGCGAAGCCGTAGGAATGCAAATACGGGCTTATCGGTGCACGCATGCTTCGCTGGTTGCCACGCAGCTCCTGCGGCTGCTGCGCGAGGACGATCGAGCGGCCCCGCCGTCTTTGAAAGCCGTCGTCGTCGGTGGTTCCAGCGTGCCGCAGAATGTTCTCCAAGAGGCACATTGCCGCGACTATCCTGTCTGCACCACCTACGGGTTGACGGAGATGACCTCCCAGGTTGCCACGCTTTTCCCCGGAGCATCGCCGACGCTGCTGGCCACAGCAGGCAAGGTGTTGCCACACCGTGAGCTACGAATTGCTCCTGATGGCGAAATCCATGTGAGGGGGCCGGTGTTGTTTCAGGGATACGTCAATGGGGGAGGCGTGCACCGCCCGTTGGTCCAAGACGGCTGGTTTGCAACGGGCGACCTAGGCTACTTGGATGCCGATGGATTCCTGTACGTAGAAGGTCGCAAGGACAACCTGTTCATTTCCGGAGGGGAAAACATTGCACCCGAAGCCATCGAACGCGCCTTGTGCGCCATTGGTGGCGTTGAGCGGGCCGTGGTAGTGCCGGTACCGGACGAGACATTCGGGGCGCGGCCTGTAGCCTTTGTGGCCGGCAACAACCGCTGGGCGCACTTGGCGCGCGAGCTGGAAAAGACCTTGCCGCGATTCATGATTCCGGCCTTTCGCGCATGGCCGGCATTCACGCCGCACCGGGGCATGAAGGAGGACCGCGTAGCGCTGCAGGAACTGGCGCAGTCCGGGCCCTGCGGTCCTGTGTGACTCCTTGGCGAGTTGCAGCTGTTCGGCTCCGTGCGGCGAGGTCGTCAGCGCGGTATTTTGCGCGTAGGTGTCGGTTGCTGCTCTGCCAACGTCGGTTTATGCTGTTGACCGGAATGGAACGTGCACCACAATAAAAAAAACGGCTCTACCCCTTTTTTAGTGGGTAAACTCACCTGCGGACGCTGCGGGGTATAGATCCAGGCCTCCGAGGTGAAAGTAAATGGCGTTGGCAAACCGCCGTTTGTTGCGGAAGCCCCTGCTGCGCACTTTGATTGTTTTGATCCTGCTGTTGATGCCCTCCGCAGGGCCATTGCTCACCTTCAGGATGATCGCATTGAGCGGAAGTTCCCCCCAGTGTGATGTAGCTTGATAAGGCTACGGCGTCAAGGGACATTACTATAATAGGTTGTATGCTCGATCTACCTATATCACTTAGGCAGAACAGTTGTGGAACTTAATAAACGTCGTATCCGCCGTAAGGGCACAACTGGGAACGGGCCCTACTTGACTTTGATGCCCAGCAGTTGGAAGGCACGATTTTGGTTCTCTGACTTGCTTCCAAGGAGCGTAAAGGATTGCTGTACCTTGCCCACGCGCGGGGTGACCTCGTGCTTGCACAACGTGCCCAGGTGCGCCATAAGCGACTCAAAGCTCATGGCTCGGCCGCCCGCTTCAGTCCGCTTGGAACGGGCCTTTTTCTCGGCCGCGGGGGAGCGCTCGGCAGCGTGGACCACCTGCTGGTTTGCGGCCCGCCTGCCTTCGGGGTCCTCTTCTGCAAAGAGCATCGGGGCCAGGCGCCGCTTCATGTGCCACTGTACGTAGTAGGCCAGCATGCACAGGAAAATATGGCTGATGACCCGCGGGGTCTTGTAATGACGAATGGGACGGATCTGCAGGTTTACGGACTTAAGACTGCGGAAGGCGGACTCTACAGCAGAGAGTCGCTTGTAATCCTTGACCAGGGTCCCAGCGGTGGGCTCTTGCAGGCTGGAGCGAATGGCGTACACGCCGTCCAAGGCTGCTTCGCGCGCGATTGCCAGCTCGTCGCGCTCGTAGTGGAAGTGGCCTTCATGGATGGTCAGCTTGAAGTGCTTTTCCATCTTCCACCGTCCGACGACCTTGCCGACGCGGAAGGCAATATCTTTTTCTTTTCGTAGCGGGCGACACTCGCGACGCGTGGCCTGAGCAATCTTTTCCAAGGCCTTCTCCGTCGCCTGGAGCAACGCTTCACGCTTGTGGGCCGATTCCTCGGCCTTGATGGGATTGCGGCAAAGGACGATACGCTCCCCGGGGTAGAGTTCGGTGGTCACCTCAACGAGGTCCTGTTCGTCGAAGAGCGACATCTGCACCGGACCCTGTTCCACGATCTTACGGATCCCGCTCTTGCGCAGCGCGGATATCCAGTCAAAGCCGGCAGGTTGGACCTCTTGGCGGATCCGGGCTTCGGTCAGCAGGCCGCGATCCCCCACCAGAACCACCCGCTTCAACCCGAACTGTTGCTGGATCTTATTGATCTGCGTAGTGAGTGTGTCAGGATCCCCCGTGTTTCCGGCAAAGACCTCAATGCCCACGGGGCAGCCCTCCACATCGCAGAGCAAGCCCAGCACAATCTGCTTCTTACCCTTTTTTCTGTCGCGGGAGTAGCCAAACTTCGCCAGGTCCAAGGCTTTGCCCTCAACGTAGGTGCTGGTGACGTCACAGAGCAACAGCGAACCCTCGCTCAGATGCCGCCGGGCCAGGCGCTGCTCAATGGCGGGCTTGCGTGCAAGCAGCCATTCCATGGCATCGTAGAGATCGTCTTCATCACTCTTCTCGACACCGAGCTCGGCTCCCAGTGTGTCGGTGCAGGACGAATGATGCAGCGCGGCACTGGTCGCCAGCTTGCTTTTGGGGCTGATGATGCGGGCAGCAATCATCGCTAGCACCAGGCGGCGGCGCCGGGAGTCCTTCGCGTCAATGAGGCCGGGCAGGCGCAAGGAGCGCATGGTACCCAGCACCGCGGCGACATGGCCGTGCGGGGTGCTCTGGTTGAAGTAAAGGGACTTCTTGAGAGCAAACTCGGGATCGTCCACGGCCACGCCGCCGCGAAAGAGGATGCGCATGTCCTCGATCACGTGTTCCGGCAGCACGGTGATATTCAGGAGTGTGGTCTTAATGACCTTCTTGCCGACGCGGCGGCCTTCACGGATGAGGTAGGTAGGGGGTGAGTTTCTGTTGGGTATGCGGGAGACGTACATGGGAACAGACATGAAAAGCTTTACGGGCATTTTAGGGATTTCAACGCTGTCAAACAATCGTTTTATCCCTTAATTGGTCTAAAAAACACTTAATATACGTGGAGAATTAATGAAGATCAAATCCAGATACATGGGAACACTTGAACGTACACAAAATTTGTCCCTGACGCCATGTGCGCGTCCGAAAGGTGGGAAAAAGACCCGCAACGCCCCCCAAAACAGCACAAAATGGACCTATTTCGGGGCCAGGGATGCCCTCAGGCACTCCTTGCCCACCCCGCAATTAGGGCATTTGGGGGGAACTTCCGATTGAGGATACCCCACAGGTGTTTCTTGATGGTTCTGGCGGCTGCCTTGACCGGTTCCAGCCGACACCGCATGGCCCACGACAACCATCGCTCCCAACCCTTGCGCGCCCATGTGCGGTGGACATAATGCCACAACTGCAGGGCCATTTCCTTGATAGCCCACGCGCGGGCCGTCTTCAACGTGCTGGTACGCAACTGCTGGAAGCGCGCCTTCTGCTTAGCAGACATGTTGGCCGGGTGAGTCAACCAATCATACTTGGTTCCCTTGAGGTCTTCCAGGCCTTCCTTCATCAATGCCCGGTGCTCCTGGCGCCGAACCTTGTCCACGGCAGCTCCCAGACATTTCACTACGTGGAATTTGTCAAAGGCCACCTTCCGTTGCGCCTCTGGCACATGCTCCAGCGTGGCGTTGATGTAGGCCGGCCACATGTCCATGCTGACACTCTCGATGCCCTCCAGCTGCTCCAAAGTGAGCCCAGCATACCAACGCGTAAGTGTTTCTTTCTTACGGTCTTCGCCCACATGCAGCACCGTTCCCGCCTTCGCATCCGAAACAATGGTGACATACGCATGGCGCTTGCGAAAAGAGGTCTCATCCACGCCAATATGGGCAACATCCCGTTCCTTCCTCCGCGCAAGGCCGCGTTGCACCGCGCGCTGCATGATCCCCTCTATCGCATTCCAGCTCACCCCCATCAGACGGGACACCGCCGACACACTCGCCTCCTGCAGCCAATCAATCACCAGCGCCTCAAACCCTGCAGTGAACCGTGACATAGGTTCCGCCCACGGAATCGACACGGTGCGCACTCCATGCTCCGGACATTCCACGCGGGGAAGTTGCGCAACCACCATCGTGCGATACTCGCACAAATCCAGGTGACGCCATTGCCGAGAACGGTGGTCGTAGCCCGGAGACGCCAAGCCGCACTCCGGACAAGGCAGCTGATGGCCGTCCTCGCAAACTACATGAATCCGGACTTCTTGCGCCTCATGCGCAAACGTCACCTCGGAAACCTTCCAGGGAGCCTGGATGCCCAAGAGGCAACCTATATCATCAGTCTTTAGTTGTGACATATCGTTGCTGGGGTTAGAGAACGTGTGCGCCATCGTGATGATGGCCTTGAAACAGATAAGAAACGGGTATGAATCCGCATCATCTCATATCGTTTCCCGTTGAATGAAACGCTGTACCCATCTAAAATGGGGAAGAGCCAAAAAAACAGGCACTTATTCCCGTTATGGCACTTGACATTGGCAAATTGCCCATCTAAATTAAAAAGCTAACAGAAGACCAGCCTTCAGCCTGAAACACTGCTACAACCACTTTCTACGCTTGCGACCCCGCCAGGGGCGCAAAAACGCGATTTCCCCGCCTGGGGCATTGGGTACCATTCGTTCGAAGACGGTATCTTGTCTAGGCGGTGCTGCAGGGGCGGTTGCGGGCAATTGTGCCGCAGGGCTGCTACTTTCTGTCCACCAGTCTGATAACATTCACTAATCGGAGGTTGAAAATGCTACGCAAATGGAGTGTGGTAGTGCTAGCGTTGCTCGCAGCGCCGCTTTTGGCACACGCGCAGGGCACCGGAAAAGTCGCAGGTGTTGTGACTGATGCCAGTACCGGTGAATCGCTACCCGGCGCCCAAATACTGCTGGTCGGTACCACCCTTGGCGCGCAGTCCAATATCGATGGTAACTATTTCATCATCGGCGTTCCCGTAGGCACCTACGATGTGCAAGCGTCCTTTGTCGGCTACCAGTCCGAAACGATAGTAGGCGCTGAGGTTAACGGCGGGTACACGCGCGAACTCAATTTTACGCTTCAGCCGGGACTTGAGCTAGAAGACGTTCTCGTTCAGTACGAGCGGCCGCTCATTCAGAAGGATGCCATCGGCGTTCCCAAGGTCAAGGTCGCGGAAGAGATCGTTGACCTTCCTGTTCGCGGCTCCGCCGCTATCACGAAGACCCAGGCGGGCGTCGTTAGCAAGGAAGGAAGTGGCTCGCTCAACATTCGGGGTGGACGCGGCAGAGAGGCGAGGTACTACGTTGATGGCGTCAAGAGCGCCAGTACCGGCGTGCCGCAGGCAGCGGTACAGGAGCAGGAAATGCAGATCGGTAGCATCAGTGCCCGCTATGGCGACGCGATGTCGGGCGTAATCAGCATCACGACCAAGTCCGGTCGGCCTAACTACTTTGGGTCGATGGAAGCGTTGTCATCGAATCAGTTTGATCCGTATGGCTACAACCTTGGCGCGGCGTCGCTTGGCGGACCGATCATGTCGAACAAGCTCACCTTCTTCGTTTCTGGGGAGTATGTGGACCGGCAAGACCGTGGCCCGCGAAACGTCTCGACTTTGACGCTTTCTGACGCGCAGCTTCAGGACTTGATTGATGCCCCAATCGGATTCATGGTTACGGGTCCTGACGGTAACGGTTTTGTCGTACCGATTCCTAACACGCTGGCAGACGGCGCGCACATCCTTGTCGATTCAAACGGGGATGTTGATTTTAGCGGAGGCGGACTAACCTTTAGCGACGGCACTTTTATAGGCATGCCCGAGGGCTCGACCGTGAGTTTCAATGCGATAAACCGCACGGAGCTGCTTACCGAAAGAGATTTCACGCAGGAGTACAAGAAGCATGGGCGGAAGAGTCGCGCTTTGCGTTTTGCCGGTAACCTGACCTGGAACGTCATAGAGAGTGGCCGCTTGCGCTTGGGTGCTGCGCTCCAAACGGGAGATTCCCAAGGCAGCGTAGGGGGCACTACGGAGATTTTCCGCAGGAATGTGTGGTCGGCCAGCGAGTACTTCAACGGACAGTTGCACGCCCGCTGGACCCAGTACCTGTCGCAGTCGACATTCTACCAGATTCAGGCGGAGATGCGCTTTACCGACAACGAAGGTTGGGATCCCCGATTCGGCAGAACGGAAGCAGACTGGTGGCAGTACAGGGACGTAGATAATCCTGTGCATGCGTCCATTGCAGGCTACAAGAACCTTTCCTTCACCGAGGTAGAGGTAATCGACGACGCCGGGGACACGCTTTCGGTCCAGGCACCGACGTACAGCCGCCGATACCAGGACGGATTGAATATCTCCACGCAAACTACGGCGGGGCTGGTAAGCATCACCGGTGGTGGCCTCGGTTATTCGCGCAATGATAGCCGCAGATTCCGTATGCACGGCTCCGCTACTACGCAGCTGGGCATCAATCAACTGGAGTTTGGCGCCGAGTATGAGCAGGGGGCCTCTCGCGGTTGGGGCGTCGATGTGTACGATCTCGCTCGCCTCTTCGCAGACGGCAACCCGGAGCGGATAGGCGCCGAAGACACCGAGCTCAACCCGGAAGGCTACACGAAGCTGTCCGAGCTGCCGACATGGTTGCTTGCGCAGGTTGTCGGTGGTACCGGATACATGCTCGACGGAAAGACGAAGTGGGACTCGGAGGCGCACTACTTTACGGAAGATGGCTACCTGAGTAATGCCAAAGACAAGCCCGAAGAGAGCTACCTTCGGGCGCCGCACAAGCCGATTCTTTTCGGCGGGTACATGCAGGATAAGATTGAGTTCAGGGACATTGTGATCAACCTGGGCTTGCGGCTTGATGTGTACGACAACAACCGCCTTGTCTGGAGAGACAAATACGCGCGGCGCCCGATTGTGCGGGCCGAAGAGGCAGGGGTCACATTGCCGGCAGGCATCGAGGATGACTACGCCGTGTACTTTAGCGGGGACGATGTGGTTGGTTACAGGGATCTTAACGGCAACTTCTACGACATCAATGGGCAGGGCGTACAAGCGGCCGAAGTCCTGCTAAACGGTCTTGTCCGAATTAAAGATGACAGGGTTGTCCGGAAAATGTTTGAGGACTTTAAGCCGATTTGGACACTCATGCCTCGGGTCGGTGTCAGCTTCCCGATTACGGATCAGGCTCTCTTCTTCGCGAGCTACGGGGTAGTGACCCAGCGGCCCGGCAGGGCTAATGCTGATATCCGTTGCCTAGGCGCGACTGGTTGTTCGTCAAATCCGAGCCTGAGTCCAACGAATACGACCAAGTATGAGATCGGTTTTCGGCAGCGTGTCGGGCCACGATCGGCTCTGACGCTCAACGGTTTTTTCCATCAGATCAACAACCTGGTTCAACTTCGTGACATTCGTGGGGCAAGCCCGAGCACCTATTCCCGCTTCGAAAACGTGGACTTCGGAACCGTGAAGGGTCTCGAGTTTAGCTACGACCTGCGGCGCACTGCCGGTGTGACGATCAACGCCAACTACACCTTGTCGTTTGCGAGGGGAACTGGTTCAGGGGACCTCACCACGGGTGCTATCGTCTGGATCGACGAAACACCGCCCAACTTTATCAGCCCGCTCAACTTTGACCAGCGTCACAAGTTTAACATGTCGGTGGATTATTCGCTTGGGCAAGGCGAAGGACCGGTGCTGATTGGCACCAACCTCTTGCAGAACATGGGCTTCAGCATCCTGGCGACTGCGGGAAGCGGGTTTCCGTATACTGGCATTTTAAACCCGATCCCTGTCGGTGTGTCTCGTGCGCCGCTGCCAAGCGGGGCGATCAACAATGACCGCATGGCTTGGAACACTCGGATCGATGTTCGTGTGCAGCGCCGGTTCCGCGTATCCGATGGAAGCCGCGTCACGGCATTCCTCTGGATTCAGAACCTTCTCAACACGGTTAACATCCAGAACGTGTGGCGCTACACCGGACTGCCTGGCGACGATGGATATCTGGCCACGGCTGAAGGTCAGCAGGAAGTTGGTAACAGCTCTCCGTTTTATCCGGTGGCTTACCGCCATCGTAACCGCTCCTTGGGCAACTATGGGATCCCGCGTCTGACGCGCCTGGGAATCCGATTCGACTTCTAGGAACTGCAATTCCGACTTCACTTCGCTGCACTCTTAAATTAAAAGGAAAGACAATGCAACATTCTCGAAAAGCATTCAGGCTAACGACTCTGCTGCTCCTGTTGATTGGAGTGGGAACAGCGGAGGCCCAGCAGGTCGGGACCTGCGCCCGGCCTCTTAGCGAGTCCTACTTGGACATCAACAACGTCCGGGCACGCATACTCAACAACGGCAACCTGTTCTGGCGCGGCTCGCCAGCCGTGTACGAAGTCCCTAAGGGAGGCGGCGCGAGTGCGATTTTTAACTCTGGCATCTGGATCGGTGGGTTGGTAGGGGGCCAGCTAAGAATGGCTGCAGCACGCTACGGCAACTATGAGTTCTGGGCCGGTCCGCTGGACGACAATGGCGAGCCGCCGGATGACTGCGCGGAATACGACCGGATGTACAACGTGAGCCTAGTGGATATCGACAACTATGACGCCACAGGTACTGCGCCGCCGGACTTGCGCGACTGGCCTACCGGGTTGGGGGCACCAACATATGCAGCGCCCGGTAACGGAGCTGACGATGATGGTGATGGATCGATAGATGAGGACGGCGGTGAGCTTATTTCCATAATTGACCAGCCGCTGGCAACGCGGGCAGCGCGCGTTATAGATTTGGCATCGGGCGAGCGCCCTGCGATTCTAGGTGACCAATCAATTTGGTGGATAATGAATGATCGCGGGAATGAGCATACTAGTTCCGGTACGCCTCCTGTTGGACTGGAAGTTCACGCGTTGGTGTTTGCGTTCAACGCTGCCGGGCCCATCGGCAATGCGACGTTCTACAAGTATGATGTATACTATAAGGGGAAGGTCCCGCTTACGGATGCCTATATGGCAATTTACTCCGATCCTGACTTGGGGAATTTCCAGGACGACTGGGTTGGCTCTGATACCGTGCGCGGCGTTGGCTTCGTGTGGAACTCCGATAACGAAGACGAAGGCGGTAGCGGATACGGCAGCCCGGTGCCGGCAGCAGGGTACGACTTTTTCCAGGGGCCCATCGTGCCGAGTGTTGGTGATACGGCCAAGGTAAGTGGCGTTAAGGTTCCAGATTTCAGAAATCTGGAAATGGCCCACTTTGCGTACTACAACAACAACAGCACCGTTACCGGGGACCCGCAAACCGGCGAAGATTACTACAACTATATGCGTGGCCGCTGGCGGGACGGGGTAAGGATGACGTTAGGAGGAGATGGGCGAGATTTCTCTCAAACGCCTGTGGACTACATGTTTTTTGGTGATGTTGGTGAGAGCGACGAAACCTGCCAGTTCTGGTCAGAATGCAACGCGGATGACGCTGGGACGGACATCGTGGCAGCCGACCGCCGGTTCGCTATGTCTACTGGTCCGTTTACAATCAATCCGGGAGACTTTCAGCAGATTGTCTTCGGCATAGTCTGGGCCAGGGGTGAAAACAACTTCAACTCTGTCACCAAGATGAAGCAGGCCGATGAACTGGCACAGGCGGCCTTCGATATCAACTTCGAGATCCCATTGCCACCGGCTCCACCTCAGTTAAGTGCGACGCCTGCGGACCAGTCGGTAATCTTGGAGTGGACAAACTCTCCGCGGTCGAACAACTTTTTGGAGTCCTATAGCGCCGACGATCCCTTTACCCCTGATGACGACAAAGACTATTTGTTTGAGGGGTATGACGTGATCCAGTTCGACAACGTGCAAGACGATGTTGGCAGGGTACTTAAGACGTTTGACATAGTAAATGGCGTGACACGCGTAGTTGAAGGTTTCCCTGGTGAGCCTTCCGAGGTCACAGCTACGGGTACCGATGCCGGCGTTGGCAATTCATACACGGTTACAGGCCTAACAAACTACACGACCTACCATTTCGGCATTCAGGCGTACTCCTACAACGAACCTTCATTTCCTCAGGTGTATCGGGGACCGTCTACACGTTTGTCGGTTGTTCCGGCTAAGCCTACCAAGGATGTATCCGATGCAGCGCTAGCGCTTCTCGGTGAGGGACCGCCTGACTTCGTTGGAGACGCCGTAGTGGCTTTGGGTGATGGCCAGTTTTTTGGGCACGTTACGAACCCGATTAACATGGTCAATGGCGGCTATTCTGTCGAATTCTACGAACATGATTTTGGCAAGCAGGGTGCCGGCAGTGCTTTTGCTGGGGAAGGCGACGTAGTTGACCCCGCGAAGCCAGAGGCAATTGCGAAGGCGGCCGATGCTGCCGCAGTTGCCATCACGTACGATATTAAGCGAGATGGCGAAACAACGCTATTCAACGGCAGAGATCTTCCGTTCGCGGCGCCGCTACGGGCGTCAGTATATTCTGGGGAGGGTTTGACTTTCGATGTGTTTGGCCCGCCGGCAGGATTTAAGGATTTTCAAGTGACTGCCAACGCGGCCGGTCCGCTGGACCCGCCGGATTATGCTGGCTGGGGCTGGGCCGCTTTCCCGGATCAGCAGGGTTTGGTAGTAGGCTCAAGAGATCGCCAGCAGACGAATGGCGCGGTGTGGGGATATCATGCAGGCGGAGCCGCGCAGCCCTACGGCCCCGTTACTGATGGAGCTTCATTCCTGGGGCGTGCCACACGGGGCGGCGCCTGGCTTCCCCTTTTGGGCTCATACGACTATGAGCAGCGGTTCACGCAGGAATGCGTAGATCAGATGGATGGCACTATTGATCCTGCCAGCGACTGCCTGGCATGGCGGGCGTTTGAAGACGGTGGAATCGTGGAGGTCCCCTTCACGCTTTGGAGGGCCGGCATAAATACGCCTGGTGACCGCAGCGACGACATACAGATGGTGGCCTGGATCTGCGACACCAATGGATGTGGCGGTGGGTCAGAGCAGGGCATCTACGACATAGGAGGTGACCACGAGGCCTCAAGCGCTGCTAACGATCCGTTTACGGACTGGATCTACTGGATCCTCCCGGGAGACCAGAGCGTTGGCTCCACAGGACACGACGACTGGTGGACGGAGCTTATCGATAATGCAGCGCTAGCCCCTTATCAGGAGGTGTTTGCTCGTACCGTGCTTTGTGCATGGAATGAGGGAACTGCGCCTCCATATGCGCGCGATATGCCGGAGCCGGGGACGATTTTCCGGGTCGTAACAAACAAGCAGAATCAGGCCGGTGACATGTATGCCTTCTCCACCGAGGGCTATGGTGCAACGCAGCCTGAAGGAGACCGGGCGCGGGAACGGCTGAAAGACATCGGCATAGTGCCGAACCCCTACAAGGGTGTGTCGGACTACGAGGTTAGCCAGCTCACCAACAACGTGCGGTTTACGAACATGCCTGATGTGGCGACGATCAGGGTCTTTACCCTTAATGGAACGCTGGTGAAGACCATTGAAAAGAACTCGCCGGGGATAGCGAACATTTCCTGGAACATGGTCACGGAGTACAACCTTCCCATTGCCAGCGGACTCTACCTGATTCACATCACTGTGCCTGACGTAGGCGAAACGACGATGAAGTTTGCTGTCATCAAGAAGCGTATTCAGCTGAACACGTACTAGCGGTAAAAGGCGGGTCCCCGGTGACGGGGACCCGCTCTACGCTGCCCTTCAACAACGTATTTCTAGCAAAAAAGGGACTAACCCAATGAAAACTCTAACCTCTGCAGGCCGCCGAGTGAGCTTTTGCACCGTGCTGCTCATGCTTTTGATTGCTGGCACGACGCATAGCGCATGGGCTCAAGAAGGCGGTGGAACAGACAAGCCGGACCAAAACCGCGTCGGAACGTCCGGCGCTGTTGAGTTACTGGTACCGCTCACCGCGCGGTACGTGTCTTTGGGGGCGACAACCACAAGCGCCTTGCCAGATATGAACGGTATCGAGGCCCTGTATGCCAACCCAGCCGGACTCGTAAACAATACGGGAACGACCGCGCTGTTCAGCCGAATGAATTATGTGGCCGACGTTGGAGTCAACTACTTTGGCTTTGGTCAGCGCATAGGCAGTGACAATCACCTCGCGGTGACTGTTGCGGCGTGGGACTTAGGGGACATAGCAAGACAGAGCGAGTCTGCACCTGAGAAGTCGGATGTGACTTTTAATGTGTCGTTTGCATCGGTCGGCCTCACGTATGCCCGCGTTCTCACAGATCGCATCGCTGCTGGTGCAACCGTTAAGATTGTCAGTGAGACGATTGACGACGTATCGGCGTCGGGCATCGTGTTTGACGCTGGAATGACGTATGCGGTCGGCGAGTCTGGCTTGCGGATCGGTGTAGCGCTAAAGAATATCGGCAACGAGCTCCAGTTCGGCGGCACAGGACTTACGAAGCGCGTACAATTGCCGTCCCAGCCGGGGAATGCCAATGCCAACGCTGTGAACATCGAGGCAGAGGCTAGCGAGTACCCCACGCTGCTGAATTTCGGCATGGCTTACACCCGTCAGGTGGCTGGTAGTGCGACTCTGACCGTGCTAGGAAACTTCCGGTCGAATAGCTTCGACCAGGACCAGTTTAGTGGCGGGATGGAGCTTGGGCTACGCAACATCCTGTTCGTGCGTGGAGGCTACGAATACGTGGAGAATGCCGAGGTCTCGATGTGGAAAGGATACACGTTTGGGGCAGGGCTTAACATCGATGTCAGCGGTACGCAGGTGAGTATAGACTACGCGATGGCGCCTACGGACTACTTTGACGATGTCCAGTTCTTAACGGTGGCTGCAACACTTTAGCTGGCGAATATACTATTGGGCCTCCAGTTAGCTCGGCCGGATCCTGCGTGTGTGCTGGGGACTGGCGGCTTCTGGTAGCGTAAAGAATCGGTAGCGGCCAAGGGGACATTCACGCCCCTTGGCCGTCTCTGTTTGTGGCTGGTCAGCCTTGAGGTAGGAGGCTGACTATGCATTCGCGCAGAGCGCTGGGCCCAATTGGATTTGCTATTGTGAGATGGCAGGCCGCATGGTCGGCGGGTATTGTAGAGCGGGCCACCTGTGGTGGATTGGCATTGCGGGCTGCATTCGGAGTGGTCTTTAGTGAACGGACGTGGATGTGCCTGTCTTGTGAGCGACACGAAGGCCCCGCTTGGCGGGCGGTATCGTAGAACATTTTTGGGGCGCCGTTGTCATAGTGATTTCAACGCAACTACTTCTCAGATACTATGCCCCGTGCCCGACACATTGTTGTCTCGATATGCGTTGCGCTTCTGTGCCTAGGTATCGCCCGCTGCGGCAGTGATCCAAACCTAGAGGGGGCTAAGCTTGACCTCAGAAGCAAGGATTTCTCCCGAGCGCTCGAAAACATCGCCAAGGCTTTAGAAGCGGACCCCAACAACAGCGAAGCGCTGGCGCTAAAGGGAGAGATCGTACTGGGACTGCTGTCCGAAACCACCAATATGGACGAACGGGCTGCGCTTATGGAAGAGATGGCGCAGGCTTACCGGCGTAGCGTGGAGATCGATGCCTCACGGTTTCAGGATGTCGAACGCCGCCTGCATGTCGTATATCTGCGTGAGTTTAACGCGGGAATAGAGGCATACAGCGAGGCTGTAAATGTGGGCGCGGAGGAGGTGCAAGATGCATTCACAGTGGCCGCAATGCTGTTTCGCAATGCGTCGACCGTGCTGCCGGACTCAGTCAGCGCTTATGTGAATGAGGCTATGGCGTACTACAGTGGGGGCATGTTCTCCCGCGCTGTGGAGGCATATGAAGCAGCGTTAAGCTTGGGTCATACGGCTCGAGAGCTATTCGTGTATCTGGCGAGGGTAATGGATTTGATAGCGAGCCGGACCGCGGTCGAATCTGATCGGTCACAGCTTTACCTGCGGGCAGTTCGAGTACTGGAAAGGGGCCTTCAGCACCATGCGGGAGACGCTGAGCTGCGTGATATGCTGCTAAACTACTACGCTCACGCCGGTGAGCCACAAGAAGCAATCGCGTATTTTGAGTCTCAGTATGAGGAAAAGCGGGAGGACAGGGTGTACCTGTACAACTATGGCACACTACTTTTGACCGTGCAGGACTACATAGGTGCTATCGCAAAGCTTGCGGATGCGGTGCGACTGGATCCCGGCTACACAAAAGCACGCTTCAACCTGGGGGCGGCGATGATAAACGAGGCGGTAGGCGTCATTGAGGCCTACAATGCCATCAGTGACTCGCTGGATCGCCAGCGTAGCGATTTGGCAGCTAGTACCCAGGCGCGGATGGAGACCCGTCAGAAGGAGCTGGATGTTCGCCGCCAATCCCTTTTTCATGGCGCTATAGAGCACCTTGAAATAGCAAAGAACCTGGCAGAGGACGCTTTGGAGCAGCCACGCGATATCTGCCGCGCCTTATTTCGTGCATACGGACATACCAACCAGCGATCGAAGGCGGATGCCGTGACGGAGTGTGCGGCGTTTGGCGGTCAGTAGAGGGGGAAGGGTTCCATGTCTGATTGCTTCCGCGGAGGGATGTAAGGCGAAGAGTATGTCTGCAATGGACACGTCCTGGGGGTTTGGTACCAAGGCGGTGCACGCTGGGCAAGCACCAGATGCTGGGACTGGTGCCATAATGACACCGATTTATCAGAGTTCAACGTACGCGCAGACGCGCCCTGGTGAGCACAAGGGATTCGAATATGGACGGGTATCCAACCCTACGCGAACGGCGCTAGAGGCTAACCTGGCGGCCTTGGAGGGTGCCAATCATGCGGTGGCCTTTGCTTCAGGAGTAGCGGCGGCAGATGCAATTCTGAAGTGCCTGAGGCCCGGTGATCATGTCCTGTGCTCAAGTGACCTCTATGGGGGTAACTACCGGCTTCTTACGCGGGTGTATGGCCCTCTCGGCATTCTGTCGTCCTTTGTTGACATGAGAGACTTGGATGCCGTAAAGCAGCGTATGCTGCCGGGTACACGTCTTCTTTGGCTGGAGACGCCAGGGAATCCCCTGCTGCATGTGATAGACATCGCGGCCGTCGTCGAGATAGCCAGAATCCACGAGGCAGATGTGGTGGTGGACAACACATTTGCCACACCGTATCTGCAGCTGCCGTTGGCCTTAGGTGCGGATCTGGTTTTGCATTCCACGACGAAGTACATCGGAGGGCATTCGGATGTAATTGGTGGCGCGGTCTGTACCAACCGCAATGATTGGGCGGAGCAGCTGCGATTTCAGGTGATGTGCGCCGGCGCGGTTCCGGGGCCGCTAGACTGTTTCCTGCTCTTGAGGGGCTCCAAGACGCTGCACGTTCGAATGGAGCGACACTGTGCCAATGCCCGCCGCCTAGCCCTGTTCCTTGACTCGCACCCAAAAGTCGGGCGTGTATACTATCCTGGGCTCACGTCTGATGCCGGTCACATGCTGGCAAAGCACCAGATGTCAGACTTCGGGGGGATGATCTCGTTCTGCTTGGCTAATGACAGCATGGACGCTACGATGCGCGTGCTCTCGGCTACGCAAATCTTTACGTTGGCCGAGAGCCTCGGCGGCGTGGAAAGCCTCATCGGACACCCGGCGACGATGACGCACGCTTCCATCCCAAAGGAAAAGCGGGCGGCCATAGGACTCAGTGACAGTCTGATACGGCTATCGGTTGGCGTGGAAGATGTCCAGGACCTGGAAGCCGATCTGACCGCCGCCCTGGCCATGGCATAGGCCAGGAGTATACCTGCCTCTGCTGGAGCTGTACGAGAATTGGCAGTAGATCAATAGTGGAGGAGGGCCCGGGTTGCGGCCATGATGTCCTCTTCCAGTGGCAAGATGGCGCGTTCCAGCGGGTCGGCAAAGGCCACGTAGGCGAACTTGCTCGCGAGGCGGCGCACCGGCGCATCGAGGTACTCGAATGCCGTGTCAGCAACCTGCGCACAAAGCTCTGCTCCAAAGCCGATGAACTCGTGGTCTTCGTGAACCACCAGGACTCGGTTGGTACGTCGGGCTGACTGGATGACCGTGTCCATATCGACTGGCATGATCGTTCGAAGGTCGATCACCTCAATTGAAGCGTCCATTTCTCGGGCCAACGAATGTGCCACGCCCAGGCACTTGTGGACCATGTAGCCGTAGGTGACGATCGACAGATCGTGGCCTTCGCGGCAAATGCGGGCCTTGCCGAATGGCAGCAGGTAGTCAGCGTCCGGCTCAGGGGTGCGAGCGGCAATCGACCGATATAAGGCCTTATGCTCCAGAAACAGCACCGGGTCTTGGCTTCTAATCGCCGTCTTCAGGAGCCCTTTGGCGTCGGCGGCAGTCGAAGGCAACACGACGCGGAACCCCGGCATGTGCGCAAAGATGCTTTCTACATGCTGGGAATGGCAGGGTCCGCCATGAATGTATCCTCCAACGGGCACGCGGACAACCATTGGGCAGCTCCAGTCGTTGTTGGACCGGTACCGAAGCGATGATACCTGACTGCGCAGCTGCTGCATTGCAGGCCAGATGTAGTCCGCAAACTGGATCTCTACCACCGGCTTATAACCCGCTGCGCTGAATCCCACCGCAGTACCAACGATTGATGCCTCGGCCAGCTGCGAGTTGAAGCACCTTTCTTGACCAAAGCGGGCGGTCAGCTTTCTGGTGGCTGTAAATACTCCGCCCTTTGGGCCAGCGACATCCTCGCCATAGACCAGCACTCTGTCATCTCGCTCCATCTCTTCGTGGAGCGCGTGATTGATTGCATCAACCATAACGATAGGGCTACCGCCCGAAAACTCTCGGTCTTCCGTTACGGGAGGGGCACCGCCAAAGAATACGTGCTCGGTGGCCGATTGGGGCAGAGGATCGGGTTGTTCCTGCGCCCATACGGCGGCCTCATTGACCTGCCGAGTGATATCCGCGCGCATGGCTTCTGACTCTGCCGCAGTCAAGATGCCGGCTTCAAGAAGAGCTGTCTCCATGCGCGAGATAGGATCAACCTCGCGAGCCTGAATGAGCTCCTTCTCCGTTCGGTATTTGAGGTGATTGTCTGATGATGAATGCGGAAAGAGTCGTACAACATCTGCAACAAGGCAGACGGGGCCGTTTCCTTGGCGCATGTGATCGATTGCCGCCGTTGCCACCGCATACACCTTAAAAAAGTCTGTCCCGTCTACCCTGTAGCGCACCAAGCCCTCATACCCAGCGGCGACCTTGTAAGGCGTGCCGCCAGCCGTCTGGTCAGATACATGTACTGATATGGCGTACTTGTTGTCCTGAACCAGAAAAAGAACAGGTGCGCTGCTGCGCGCGGCCCAATTCAGCGCCTCGTGAAAATCGCCTTGAGACGTTGCGCCATCCCCACTTGAGCAGAGCACATAGGCGTCGGTCGCTTGTCGTTGGATGGCAAGGCCCATGCCCAAAGAGGGTAAGTATTGGGAGCCAACTGAGGAAGCGACGGAAAAGACGTTTCTTTCGCGCGAGCAGAAATGCTGAGGCATCTGACGCCCGCCGGAGTTGCCGCCGCTGGCTTTGGCCAGATGGTCCAAAAGGGTGTCTTCCACGGTCTGGCCTAGCATGAGCGCCATCACCAGGTCTCGATAGTACAGGGTGAACCAATCGTGTCCCGGGCGGGAGAGCAGCCCTATGGCCGCCTGTGTTGCCTCATGCCCTGCACACCCAATGTGAAAAAAACCCTTGCCTTGCTTGAGTAGCGCCAGCATTTTGTTATCCAGACGCCGCGCGGTCAGCATCGTGCGAAAAACATGCAGGAGTGTCGCCGCGTCGAAGTCCGCCGGACCTACAAGCTTTACGTCAAGCCCGGCACCGGTGATACCGCTGTCCACAGGCGCGTCGTGCAACTGGCTACCGTTGACGCCATTTTGAGTGGCGTCAACGGGTTGGCTGACGGGTTGGTGCTTGTCAGTCAGTCCTGTATCGAGTAGGCGGTGCGCCATGTGCGCATTTTTTGCAACCGGGGCAGACCTTCTAAGAACCGGCCAGTGCTGGAATAACCAGATGTGCAAGCCGGCAGACAAATACTCACGTGACCCGTCCGGGGTTCCAGCCTGTATCCACTGCAGGGATGCAAGTCTTAGCGCACCGGCGCCCGCTCGCCGACGTAAGGCAACTCAAACCAGAATCGCGTGCCTTGGCCCACCTGACTTTCGATAGTGATTCGCTCCTTATGGGCCTGAAGAATCTGTTTTACGATGGAAAGCCCCAAGCCCGCCCCGCCACTCTTGCGTGAACGGTCGGGCTCAACTCGGAAAAATCGTTCAAAGATACGTTCCTGGTGCACCTCGCTGATGCCACGACCTTGGTCGACTATCTCAATTCGCACCTTATCTTTCTGGCGCGCAAGGCGGCAAAACACGGTACCGTGGTCGCTGTAGACGATAGCATTATCAATCAGGTTCACGAGTACCCGCCGAATCCTGTCGCGATCTGCCTGCACAAAAAGAGCGTTGCCAGCAAGGTGTATTGTGATGCCCTTTTCCGCGGCTTTTGGGCGGAGCATATCTGTCACTTCGTCCATCAACTCCGCCATGTTAAACCTGCTCGGCTTGATCCAATCCTCTCGGTACTCCAGGCGCGCTATCTCAATCAGGCTCTCAAACAAGTTGCCCAGGCGCGCAAGGTTCATAAGCCCATTGGCCGCAAAGCGCTTGCGCTTGGCACCACCAAGATCTGGAGAGCCGAGTGCTTCCAGGTACCCGCTGATGGTAAATATCGGATTGCGGACCTCGTGGGAAACGTTTCCGATAAATTCGCCTTGCAGCCGCGTGAGCCGTTCCAGCTCCTTGATCTTCTCCAAATTGCTGACGGTCATCCGGTCCAGATGAGCAGCAAGGTCTTGAATCTCTGCGGAGCGCGTTTCGACGCGTATCGGCGTGTCCAGGTTGCCCGCGATGATGTCCTTTGCGCTTCGCCCTATAGCCAAGAGTGGCGTTGTAACCTTGTCAGCCATTACCCAGCTGCTGACCATGGCCATGAGTAACGCCATGATCATGCCCAACAAGAGTGTCCATCGTGAGCGGCGCGCTTCGATATGAAGTGGGCTTTCGAGTCGCTCTACTACAACAGTCACGCCAGAGCCGGGCAGGTCCATAGAGAGGAGTACCCTTCGCCCGCCGGCAGGGGTCTGCCAGTTAACAAATGAGTGGCCATTGCTCTTCAGCTGTTGCCATACCTGCGGCCATTCTTCCGGTGCAACAGAGCTCCCGAATGTTTCGGGCTTGCTGCTCCACATCACGGAATCACCACGAGCGACCACGATATGCAGCTGCATCGCGTCTGACAGGGCCGCGGTCACTCGTGCTTGCGCACTGTCGGTTTTGGCCTCGTCAATGATTTTGGCAATCTGCGAAGCCTGCGCCATATACGCTGAGTGTGCGGCGTCCTGGACCTGGCTTCCGTGAATAAAAAGCACGTACAGTGCCACGCAAGCGATAGATAGCGTGACCAGGAGCGCAAGCGTCAAGAACATCCACGTTTGCGTGGAAGCGCGCTTGGGGAATATCAACTCCTGGAGCTTACGAATCCAGTGCATATCGCCAGCGAAGACACGGCACCAGTAACTCTACCTCAGGACCTACCCAGACCCTTCAGCGGGGACATCCAACCCACTGGTATCGTCGGCATCATGCACAAAACGGTACCCTACACCCCTTATTGTTTGGATATGGGCGGCAAAAGGGCCGAGCTTTTCCCGCAGATTTTTTATGTGTGCGTCAACGGTCCGTTCGGTGACCATCATGGCATCCTTCCAGATGGTTTCAAGGAGTTGCTTCCGACGAAAAGCCTTGCGTGGGTGCCGAACGAGATAGCGCAGCAACTCAAACTCGGTGAGTGTCACCCCAAGATCTTCTCCATCATACGACACGCGGTACTCTTCTTCGTAGATCGTGAGGTTGTCTACGGTCAGCGTCTTGCTTTCTTCCACGCCACTGCGGCGCAGCACGGCACGGGCATGGGCCAGAATCACGTGGGGCGAAACAGGCTTGGTGAGGTAGTCATCACCGCCCACCATAAGGCCGCGAATCTGATCTTCGTCTTCGACCTTAGCGCTGAAGAAGATGATCGGGATGGTCTCCGTCTCAACGCGTGAGCGCAACTGCTGGCAGACTTGAAAGCCGTCAAGCTTAGGAAGCATGATGTCCAGCAAGATCAGATTGATCGTGGAACTGACCTTCTGCAGCGCGTCCTCGCCATCGTAGGCTACCGTGACGTTGTAGCCCTCACGTTCAAAAAAGTGACTAATGACCTCTGTAACGTCTACTTCGTCATCAACGACGAGGACATGGATATCGTTAGGCTCAAGGGTTGTAACAGCCATAGCAGGGAGTTGTTGGTTTTAGCCGGGAATGGCGGTGTGGGGCAAACAAACGAAGTCAGCACGCTGGCCCGGTCTGGGCTGAGATCACTAATACATCCCATGATTCGTGTTCCAGGCGGTATTACGCAAAGAACGCTTTGACACTCGTCAGGCCCAAAATCGGCGTGCAGAGAATGACGGTGTATCGCACGGTCATGGGTAGGCCGGAAGGCAATTTCTCGCGATTGAACAGGGGTCTAGATGGAAAGTTGCACGTGCTGCAAGGTGCACAAATGGTCCTTTTGGCCTCAGTGCGGTATATTGCTTGATCTTACGCAAGCCGCAGACGATGCAGGATTGGCTTATCCGGGGCGGAATACTGCTTGATCCAGAATCGGGCACTATGCGCCGTGCAGACGTCCATATTAAGGGTGGCGTCATCGCCGAGATAGGCCAGCAGATTACAGCACCAGGCATCCAGGTGTACGACGCGGAAGGGAGGCTCATCTCGCTGGGCTGGATGGATATGCACGTTCACCTGCGCGAGCCGGGCTTCGAGCACAAGGAAACGATTGTAACGGGTTGTCGGGCTGCGGCCTTTGGTGGATTTACTGCAGTCGCTTGCCTTCCTAACACCGATCCGCCCATCGACTCCAAGGAGGTCGTCCTTGCCATACAAAAGCGTGCGGCACGCTTGCCCGTAGATGTCTACCCCATAGCGTGCATCTCAAGAAATCGGGCAGGCGTTGAACTGGCACCGCTTCACGAACTGGCCGAATGCGGCGCCGTGGCCTTTAGCGATGATGGATCGCCAGTGCAGGATGGGCATCTGATGCGGCGTGCATTGGAATATGCGTCCATGCTGGATCGACCGGTCGTCAACCATCTGGAGGACACGGCGATGGGGGCGAAGGGCCACATGAATGAGGGAGATGTTTCCGCGCGTCTGGGAATTGTCCCTGTACCCGCGCTGTCAGAAGAGTCTATGCTTGCACGGGACCTGCTGCTTGCAGAGCTTACCGGGGGGCGTCTGCATGTCCCGCATATTTCCACCGCGGCCAGCGTGGACTTGGTACGCCATGCCAAAGCGAAGGGTATCAATGTAACTTCGGAAGTCTGTATCCACCATTTTACGCTAACGGACGAGGCCGTGGAGGAGAGCGGGTTTTCCACCACAACCAAGATGCACCCGCCCCTAAGAACGGCCAAGGATTTGGACGGCATCAAGCGAGGACTGCGGGACGATACGATTGACGTGATCTGTACAGATCACGCGCCGCATGCCTCCTTTGAAAAAGAGGTGGAATTCACCGCAGCGCCATTCGGTATCATAGGCCTTGAAACAGCCTGGGGCTTGACGGGCCGCCACATTATTGCCGAGGGACATTTGAGCGTTGCAGCGGCGGTGTTTAAGCTCTGCATTGCGCCCAGGCGAATTTTACGTATTCCTGTACCGGAGATCCGTGAAGGGGCAAGGGCGAACCTTACAATCTTTGATGCAACTACGGAGTGGACCTTTGAGGCCGGCCATGTCCGGTCGAAGAGCAGCAATACGCCATTCATTGGCGAAAAGATGGTCGGCAAGGCATGGGCCATATACAACAACGGGCAGCTCGTGGCAAATGCCTAGGCTTGACCAGCCATGCGTGCGGCCGCCCATGCTATCCTTAGTGTTTTCAGGGCCACTGCTGTCGTATGCCTGTGGTAGTGGAGGCTAGATCTGACCACCTGTTGCTCATCGGATGACTGTCAGGACGCAGATCGGGCTATTATTTGGAGGCCAGTCGGCAGAGCACGAGGTATCCGTCGTGTCTGCGCGCGCGATATACGCGGCTACGGACAAGACCCGCTACGACGTATCGCTGATCCGTATCGAGCGGGATGGTACCTGGACGCTCCTTCAGCCAGCAGCTGATGGGGGCTGGCCAGCCGGTGGTGCTGGTCGCGCCATCTTCCTCGTCCCGCAGCGCGGTAAGGCTGCGCTGGTTGCGGCCGCTTCGCAGGGCGAGACCCTTATTACGCTGGATGTGGTGTTTCCGGTGCTGCACGGACCCAATGGGGAAGATGGTACCGTGCAGGGGCTGCTTCAAACGTATGGAATCGCCTACGTTGGGGCCGGGGTTTTGGGGTCGGCCATTGGGATGGATAAAGACGTGATGAAGCGGCTACTCCTTCAGGCAGGGTTGCCTACCGCGCAAGGGCTGGTAGTACGCAAAGGCCAGAGCGCAGCGGATGCCTACGACCTGTGCAAGGAAGCGCTGGGGCGACCACTGTTCGTGAAGCCAGCCAACACTGGATCGTCAATCGGAATCTCGAAGGTGACAGGGAGGGAAGGCTTTGAGGCAGCACTCGCGCTCGCATTTAAGTACGATCACAAAGTGGTCGTGGAAGAATTCATTAGTGGGCGCGAAATCGAGTGTGCGGTAGTCGGTACCAGCAACCCGCGTGTATCGGTGCCCGGAGAGATTGTTACCACGCACGAATTCTATTCGTACCAGGCCAAGTACCAGGATGAAGCCGCCACGTCCCTCATGATTCCGGCCGATATTTCGTACGATACTGCATCCAGGCTCAAAGTGCTCGCAGTTCGCGCATATCGAGCGCTTTGCTGTGCGGGCATGGCGCGTGTAGACTTCTTTCTTGATGCGGCGGAGCGGCTGTGGATCAACGAGATCAATACGATTCCAGGCTTCACGCGGCATTCCATGTTTCCGCTTCTTTGGGCGCATTCGGGCCTGAGCTTTACCGGTCTGGTTGACGAACTCGTCTCTGACGCTTTGGAGCGTCACAGGCTAGACGCTGCGCTCAGACGAAACCGCTAGGTCCGGCAATGCGCTATTCCACTGATACGCGCACCATTCGTCCAGGTGAGACGTATGTGGCCATCCGCGGAGTGCGACACGATGGGCACACCTTTGTTGAGGAGGCCATCAAGCGAGGCGCTCGGCGCGTAGTTGTCGAGCGGCCGGTGGTCGCTGCGCCAGATGTGACAGTCGTCCAGGTCCAAAATTCTGTGCAGTACCTGGCAAAAGAAGCGCGCAAGAAACTCTTGGCGGTAGGCCCGTCTGTGGTCGCAATCACAGGGTCTATCGGCAAGACCAGCACGAAGAATGCAATCACCACGGTGCTCCGAGGGCGGTTTTCTGTGCTGTCCACCAAGGGTAACCTGAACACGATGTTGGGTATTTCACTGACGCTGCTCAATAGTGACTACAGCCGTGATACCAAGGTGGTTTTGGAGATGGGCGCTTGCAAGCCTAGAGACATAGCCGGGCTCTGCCGGCACTTTCCGCCAGACATCGCGGTCGTTACAAATGTGCATGGCGTCCATTTGGAGACATTTGGGACCATAGACGACGTCGCTAGCGCCAAGTCGGAGATAGTTCAGGCACTTACGCCGGCTGGAACCGCCTGTTTGAACGCAGATGATGCGCGTGTGGACGCCATGGCTGCCCTGAGCCCCGGACGTACGCTGCGCTTCGGTACCGGAATGGTTTGCGACATCAGGCCTTGCCTCATTAAGCGTCCGATCCCGCTCTTGGGAGACCACGCGATTTACCTGGCACTTGCCGCCTTTTCGGTGGGGCACGCATTGGGTATGCCGCCTGAAGAAATCAACGATCGCTTGGCTGCATTGCGACCCGCAAAGGGACGTCTAAGCCGACTCCCAGGGGTGTCTGGGTGTTCGCTGATTGACGATTCCTACAATGCCTCCCCAGCATCTACACGTGCTGCACTCAGCGTGCTTCAGCGTCAGCCCGGGGCGCGCCGCATCGCCTGCTTGGGCGACATGCTGGAGCTCGGCGCAGGGTCGCATGCAGAGCATACCAAAATCATCCAGGCGGCCACAGAGGTGGCAGACAGCGTGATCCTTGTCGGAGAGCACATGGCTGCAGCGGCCGCATCGCTGCCAGGGGTTGACCATGGAGTGGTAGCCGTTTTCGCCGATTCGAACCAGGCAGTAGCGGCACTCAGTGCTGGAGTCCCGCTCCGGCCAGGACAGGGGGATGTTTTCCTGGTAAAGGGCTCGCAGGGCGCCCGTATGGAGCATGTCTGTCGGGCACTGCTGCGCGAAGACGTTGCACCGGAGTCGGTGCTTTGCCGCCAGTCCGAAAGCTGGAGACAGATCTGACCACAAAGGTGCGAGGAACGGGTGCGGTTGCCGCGCAATTCCAGAGTGGCATTTTGAACTAAGGCACTCCGCCCCCGTGGGGTAGAGTCCTGGTGGGATAGCCATCACTCGCGGCGCTTTGGTCCCAGGACGGTGCACTTGCGACGGTCTTGGCAGCATGATGCTGGCAATTGTGGCCGTACGCTATTCCTGTGCACAACCGGCGGGAAGTGCTTCAAGACTGGCAGTCTCCATAGTTAGAGAGGCTTTAAAACATAGACATGGAGAGGTTCTGTATGGCTCCTGACCTGCGCGCAGACCGCGGAGCACGAACAAGGGATGCGCTCGAGCGTTGTATTCCGCATCGCACTCGGGCTGTATTACGCCTATGGTTGGGGACATTGTTCAGGTCCTGCGCAGTTGTTCACGCGTCGCTATCACGACGCACATTCGTCCAGACGGGGACGCCATTGGCTCTCAGCTAGCACTCGGGCTGTTTTTACGGCGGCTTGGCAAGCAAGTGTGCATGATCAACGCGCACGCCGTTCCTTGCTCTCTTGAGTGGATGGAAGGCGCAGAAAGCATTGAAGTTTTTGAAGGCTTACTTGCCCAGCGTCATTTTTTGGAAGCGGCTCAGGCCATTGTTGTAGTGGACGTAAACGCCGGACACCGCTTGGGACGAGACTTGGTGGGCCCGGTGAAGGACTCCCCTGCGATTAAGGTGCTTATTGACCATCACCGGAATCCCGAGGCGTGGTTTGACCATAGATTCGTGCGTGAAGATGCGGCCGCAGCCGGTGTGCTGGTGTACGAGCTTATCAAGGTCTGGAATGCGGAACTGCTCACTGGTGCCATTGCAACGGCCTTGTACGTGGCTATCCTAACCGATACAGGCTCGTTTCGCTACAGCACGGTGACACCATCGGTGCACCGAGTGGTGGCGGACTTGTTGGAACGCGGCAGCCAGCTGCCGGCCCCGGTATATGCAGCTATCTATGAGGGGCGTGGGCAGGAGTGGCCGCGCCTGCTAGCCTCCGTCATGAACACGCTTACGCTGCGCTACAATGGCAAGCTAGCTTACATCGTGATAACACAACGCATGCTCCGGGAAGTGTCAGCCGAATACCAGGACACGGAAGGCTTTGTCGACTTCGCCATGTCCATCGATGCCGTGGAAGTTGCACTAGTGTTTTCGGAGACGCGCTTGGGCACCAAAGTAAGTTTTCGCTCAAAGGGCGAACATGCTGTTGATCAGTGGGCACGGTCGCTAGGGGGTGGGGGGCACCACAATGCAGCGGGAGCTTTTGTACATGACCCCTTGGAACGGGTCATCAGCCGCTTGATTGCGTCAGCACCCAGGCACATCGACTTGTTAGGCGCGCAGAGTGACGAGGAGCTTGCGCCGGACGACGAAGCCTACCTAACTATGCTAACCGATACATGATGAAGGTTTCTGTAACCACGTTGCCGCTGTCAAAGCTTGACGTGAATCTGTTGCTGGTGCCAGTGGTGGAGGGTGCTGCACGTGTAACAGCAGAGAATATTGGTGGCGCAATAGGTGAAGCGCTGGAGCTGGCACTTGCGGACTTTACCGGTAAGCTGGGAGAAACAGCGCTGGTCTATCCTGGTGCTTCGCGTTCGCAGCGCGTGGCCTTCGTGGGGCTTGGTCCAGAACACAGGGTCGACGCAGAAAGGCTGCGCGAAGCAGCCGCGGCCGGGGCCTTAGTGGCGAAGAGGACTGATGGCACCACGGCAGCGATTCGTGTCCCTAAGCTCGGCATGGCAAGCGAAGTGATGGGACAGGCTTTGGTGGAAGGGTTTGTGCTGGCGTCGTACGAGTTCCGGCGGTACAGAACCGATGACGATAGCGCACACGACCGGACAGAACGCCTGGTGTTACACGCGGGTGAGCACGAGAAGGCAGTCCGGCGTGGCGCGGAGCGGGGGCGTGTGATCGCGGAAGCGACATGTACGGCGCGTGACCTGGTGAATATGTCGCCACATGAGAAGACCCCGACGCTGCTCGGCAAAGCCGCCGAGCGGCTCGGTAAGAAGTGCGGGTTTGAGGTAACGGTATGGGACAAGGCGGCGATCGAAGATGAGAAGATGGGTGGCCTTCTAGCAGTAAACCGGGGCAGCCCAGAGCCCCCGGTGTTCATCGAGATGGCATGGCAGCCCACCAATGCGGTGAACAACCGACCACTCGTGCTGGTGGGGAAGGGAATAGTCTTTGATACCGGCGGCCTTTCGCTCAAGCCGACCAAGAATTCCATGGAATTCATGAAGTCAGATATGGCGGGTGGTGGGGCGGTCGTTGGGATCATGGAGGCCTTGGCCCGCCTTGAGCTTCCGCTGTACGTAGTGGGGTTGGTGCCTGCTACGGACAACCGCCCAGGCGAATGGGCCTATGTGCCTGGGGATGTGATTACAATGCACTCGGGCAACACTGCGGAGGTATTGAACACCGATGCGGAAGGCCGGATGGTTTTGGCCGATGGGCTTTCGTATGCAAAAATATACAGACCCGAGCTGGTTGTCTCTCTGGCGACTCTGACGGGTGCGCAGCGAGTAGCACTCGGTAGCAGGGTGGCAGCGGTCATGACAAACCGGGGACCCATTAGCGACCTTTGCGTAGCGGGAAACAACAGCGGTGATCTCGTGCATCCCTTGCCGATGCATGCACATTACGCAGAGGACATGAAAAGTGACGTGGCGGACATCAAGAACATCGGTACGCGCCGCGAGGCAGGTGCCATCCAGGCGGCAAAGTTCCTGGAGTTTTTTGTCAACTATGACTGGCTGCACGTTGACTTCGCGGGCCCCGCCTTCCTTCAGCACGCAATGCCATACCGGCCAAAGGGCGCTACCGGTTTTGGAGTACGGCTCATGGTAGAATTCCTGACCACGATGGCCAGCGCGAGAAAGCGCTAGTGGATCTGACGTTTCCAGCGATAGTGCAGGCTGAGGAGCGCGTACAGGTGTACCGGCCGCGTGTGGCCATTACACATGGCGATCCCAATGGCATCGGTCCTGAGATTGTGCTTAAGGCCTTGGAGGACCGGCGCGTCAGGCGTTATTTCGAGCCGGTACTGATTGGCTCGGCGCATGTGTTCAGACACTTTGCCCACCAGTACGGCCTGACCACCCTGAAGCTTCGTGTCGCGCAAGATTTGCTGGCTCCACTTCGCGAAGGCCAAACCAGGGTCATCGATACTTTACCGGGCAAGAAAGCGCGGCTGGCGGTGGGGCAGGCCACGCGTGAATCGGGGCATCTTGCAATGGAAGCGGTACGAGTAGCAACAGATTTGGCCGTGGACAGAAAGGTCGATGCCGTGGTAACGGCGCCGATCTCCAAGCACGCGATTGCGCTTGCGAATTATGAGTTTCCCGGCCATACAGAGTTCTTGGCCCATCGCACCCGGACAACGACCCACCTGATGATGATGGTTGCCGATACACTGCGCGTGGGATTGACAAGCATTCATGTCCCGCTCCAGCGCGCAGCCGGGCTGATCAGCGCCGATTCAGTCACGCAGTGTATTGTCAGGCTGGGCCAAAGTCTCAAGCGAGATTTTGGTATCCCCAGGCCCAAGATTGCCGTGCTGGGTTTGAACCCGCATGCCGGTGAGGGCGGGGTGCTGGGTAGAGAAGAGATAGAGGAGATCACGCCGGCGATCCGGGGCTGCTGCAGCAACGGATGGCTGGCGTTCGGACCGTTTCCTGCCGACGGTTTTTTTGGCGCCGCCCGCTACAGACACTACGATGCGGTGCTCGCCATGTATCACGATCAGGGATTGGTCCCGTTTAAGACGCTGGCATTCGAGGAAGGCGTCAACTTCACGGCGGGTCTGCCGATCGTGCGGACATCGCCGGATCATGGCACAGCATTCGATATTGCCGGCAAGGGTGTTGCTTCGCCGCGAAGCTTGCTGAAGGCGATACTGCTGGCGGTTGACATAGTGCGGCAGCACCGTGTGCGTCACGACCGAGAGGGATGAAGCTCAGGTGAGCAAAGATGCACAGGCTATCCCAGAGGTGAATTTGCTGTGCAGGCGCGAAGCGCGAACATGCCTTAGCGGGAATTAGCCGCCCAGTTGCCAAGCCCGTGGCCACCGTGTATATTGCCGTGCAAGATCCTAGCCACCAGTTACCCTTCTTATGGATACGCTTGTTCAGATTCAGGGTTTTATCGATGAGCTAATCAAGTACCCGCTCCTGATCATGCTGTTGGGGACGGGTGTTTTTCTGACGCTGCGTCTGGGGTTTATCCAGTTTCGACGCATGGGCCACGGCATCAAGGTGGCCATGGGCAAATACGACGATCCCGATGACACCGGGGATGTTACGCACTTTCAGGCCCTGACCACCGCCCTTTCCGCGACGGTCGGTATCGGCAACATCGCGGGGGTGGCTATTGCCATCCATTGGGGCGGACCTGGAGCGATTTTCTGGATGTGGATGACGGCGCTTTTGGGAATGGCCACAAAGTATACGGAGGTCACTTTGGCCCTGCGGTTCCGGCACGTAGAGAAGGGCGCTGGAAAGATGGTGGGTACGGTGTCCGGCGGTCCGATGTACTATATCGAGCGCGGACTGGGCGCCAAGTTCAAGCCGCTGGCTGTTTTCGTCGCAGCCGGTGTGGTCGTAACGGCGCTATTGACCGGTAACGCCATCCAGGCGAATACGGTGGCGGACCTGATGAATGCGGAGTTCGGCGCGGCTACCTGGGTCACCGGCCTTATTACGGCTGGCGTGGTGGCACTGGTCATCCTGGGCGGCATCAGAAGAATCGGAAAAGTCACCGGTATATTGGCTCCGACCATGGCGGCCATCTACGTACTTGGCGGGCTGGCGATCTTGGCTATTAACTTCGACACTGTCCTGCCTGCTCTGGGCCTGATCTTCAAAGAGGCGTTCAATCCGACGGCTGGTGTTGCGGGCACGGGTATTGGAATCCTGCTTCAGACGCTTCTGTGGGGAGTTCGGCGCGGGCTCTTTTCGAACGAGGCTGGTCAGGGTTCTGCTCCAATAGCGCATTCGGCGGCCAAGACGGAAGAGCCCGTTTCAGAAGGTGTCGTAGCTCTCTTGGAGCCATTCATTGATACGATCGTCATCTGTACGATAACGGCACTTGTGGTCCTTTCTACGGGAGTGTGGAACACGACCACCGACACGGTCCTTTCGTTTACGGAGGGTGATTATTCCTATGTGATGGAGACGGATCAGGGATACTGGCCAGCTGAGGATGTGCCCGATGCCATTGAGGTTCGAGAAGGGCAACAGATGGGAGGCGTGCACTTTGCGTGGCATGAAGTGCCGGTAACAGAGCTGTATACGGATCAAGGTCAGACCCTGCCGTTTACGGGAGAGATCCGTCCAGATGCCCAGGTTGCTGTGGCCGAAAATGGCCAGAGCTACGAGACGCTTTACGGCCCCGCGGTAGAGAATGGCGCTCCGCTTACGGCGCTCGCATTTTCGACCGGACTAGGACGCTTAGGCAACTTCATCGTCGTGATCAGTGTCCTGCTCTTTGGAATCTCTACCGCAATCTCCTGGAGCTACTATGGTGATCGCAGTGCGATGTACATTTTTGGCCGTCCGGCCATCTTGCCTTACAAGCTGCTTTTTGTTGTGATGCACTTCGTCGGAGCGGTAGTCTCGCTGAATGTGATCTGGAATCTGGGTGATACCGCGTTGGCGCTGCTCACGATACCAAACGTGCTGGCGTTGGTACTGCTGTCTGGCATCGCGAAGAAGCTCACGGACGACTATTTCAGTGCTTTTGGGTCTGACATCACTCGGGACGACTACCTGCGCATCACGCGGGAGCGTCAGCAGACTCGAAAAGGCCAGAAGAGGACTTAGGTAAACTTTTTGCACCCGCCTTCTACGGAAATGCATGCTACCAGCGAAGAACCTCGTGGGACACCGTCGCTCTTGCATGCGCTGGTGCCTGTTCTCATCTTGGTCGCGCTCTTGGCGAGCTCCGTAGCACTGTTCGGCTCGGATTCGTCCTATGGGCCGAACCAGATTGCGCTGATGTTGTCCAGTATGGCTGCAGCTGTTGTCGGCATGCGTTTGGGGTTTACGTGGAAGGAGCTGCAGGGGGCAATGGTTAATGGCGTGGCGCTGGCCATGGGCGCCGTGTTTATTCTCTTGGTTGTCGGTGCGCTGATCGGGACGTGGATAATGTCAGGGATAGTACCCACCATGATCTACTACGGGCTACAGATTCTTAGCCCCAAGATCTTTTATGCTGCCTGCTGTGTCATCTGCGCACTGGTCGCCATCGCGACAGGTAGTTCATGGACTACAGCAAGCACGGTAGGCGTCGCCTTGGTAGGCGTTGCAGCGGCCTTCGGGCTGAGCCTCGGCGTCACGGCAGGGGCTATCATTTCCGGTGCTTACTTTGGCGATAAGCTTTCGCCACTTTCAGACACAACCAACCTGGCGCCTGCCATGGTTGGGACGGAACTGTTCACGCACATTCGTCACATGCTCTGGACTACGGTGCCGACAATTGTCATCGCGCTCATTGTTTTCACAGTCCTCGGATTTCTGCGCGGCCCTGCTGTCGGTGGCGCCGCCGGTTTGGAGACGATGCTTCAGTCTTTGAGCCGGACCTTTACCCTTGGGTGGTATCTTCTGATACCGTTGGGCGTCGTACTCTTCGTGATCTACAAGAAGGTACCTGCATTTCCGGCCCTGCTTATCGGTACGCTGCTCGGGGGCGTGTTCGCCGTAGTTTTCCAGCAGGAGGTCGTGCTTGCATATGTTGGAGATACTACGCTTCCGCGTGCGCTTGCCCTCTTGAAGGGCTTCTGGATGGCGCTCTATGCTGGGTATGAGGCGAGTACCGGGAATTCGGCGCTTGACGATCTTCTTACGCGCGGTGGCATGGCCAGCATGCTCAACGTAATCTGGCTGGTGATATCGGCGATGATGTTCGGCGCTTCCATGGAGAAGACAGGATTTCTGAAAGTTATTGCAGCGCGAATCATGGGTGCTGCCAAGACCACTGGCAGCATGATCGCCACTACGCTGGCGACGTGTATTTCCATGAACGTCATCGCGTCGGATCAGTACATCGCCATCGTGGTTCCGGGCAGGATGTTCCGTGCGGAGTTTGAGCGCCGTCGTCTGCACCCGAAGAACCTGTCCCGGGCGCTGGAGGATTCCGGCACGCTAACCTCTGCACTAGTCCCATGGAACACCTGCGGTGCCTTCATGGCGGCCACCTTGGGCGTGCCGACGCTGGTATACTTACCGTATGCTGTTTTCAACTACGTGAGCCCGTTAATTTCGGCGATTTATGGTTTCACGGGCTTCAGCATAGTTCCGCTCGACGATGTGGAGGCGTTACCTGTGGTCGAGGGCGTAGCGCCCGCCTAAGGCCGGCAGAAGCGTCACTACACTCTACGCCTACACGCTGGATACTGGAGCGCGGTCAGTTGCGTAGGCTTTGTTGACCCGGCTCTACAACGGGTCAAGTTCTCGAGAATTGCTGCAACGCTGTGGCTACCAGTCTCATGGCCTGGGTCGGCTCCTGTTTCAGGACCACAGCCCTTGCGCAGAGGGTGCAAATATCCTGATGCATACCATTTCCTTGGGGTCCCAAAGCATACATCTTGAATGCAGCGCACGAATCCGGGGGCTGAGTGTCATGCCATGCTCATGCACGCCTGAGCCATGCCTGTCTGGTCAGCACAGGTGCTCCGTCTTTGCTGCTTACGAGGTGTCCTCGTAATCCGATCAATTGAGCCATCTTGTGCCACTAGAATGGCCCACCTGACCGCTTGAAGAGGGCCACTCGGTCGCTTGAAGCGGGCAGTCTGCGGTGAGACAAGAAGCTTCATTCGTGACTAGGCGCGAAGCGCAGGAGGCAGGTGCTCGCACCCTACCCCCTGGAGCGCTACTTCACCAGTGTCATCTTCTGCGTCTGGACCAGCTTGCCTGCGGCCTCCATGCGGTAGAAATAAACGCCACTGGCATGAGCGCTGGCATCCCAGTTCAACTCGTGAGCGCCCGCCGAATAGGCCTGGTCAGTTAGGACTGCTATCCTTCGCCCGATTACATCAAACACCGTAAGCCTGACTCGCGCCTCTTCCGGCACGGAAAAGGTGATGGTCGTCGTGGGGTTGAACGGGTTCGGGTAATTCTGCTCCAAGCTGAATGACTTTGGTAGTTCAGTAAAGTCGTCCGATTCAATCGACACATCAATCTCTCCCCACGGCACGGACCACACGCCACGACCATGCGTTGCGGCGACGATTTCATCGTCGCGGTATTTCAGTCGAAATACAGATACAGCCGGCAGTCCATTGTGCGCGTAGTTCCACTCGTTGCCGTAGCTCTTGGTCTGAAACAAGCCAGCATCTGTAGCCGCCCACATCACATGGGGAGCGTGCGGCATCACCAGCAGGTCGTACACCGCCACGTCGGGAAAGCCTCTGGTGCTTGTCCCATCGGTCGACTCGGAAAAGCCGGAGATATCTTGCCAGTTCTGACCGAAGTCAGTCGTCTGCAGGATCTTGGGCCGCCTAGGCCGCGAAAACAGTGCATAGGCTGTTGCAACTTCCGCTGGGTGAGTTGCCAGCCCGGAAATGATAGTTTGCGGGGCGTTGGGAATCGTAGGAAGCGCCGACGGAGAGAACGATTCGCCAGCGTCTGTTGAATACCACAGCGTTCGCGCGGGTGAATCGTCCAATCCATAGCCAGCCCAAACTACGGTGTCGGTTGCCGATGAGGCCCTGACTTTGCCAATATTCGTGGGTGCCCACGCGGAATCAATGGGGGTAAGGGTGAAAGTCAGTGCAAAATCCGGAGACCGCCACACACCTTCCTGAGCAACAATGTAAACAGTGTCAGGAGCATGTGGCGAGCTATCCATCGATGTCACGAAAATTCCAAAACCAACGGTTACGCCGATAAAACTCGCTCCCCCGGTGTGCGTATACATAATATTGTTGAATTGCCATGAAGTCATGATTTTATTCGGGTCTCGCGAGTTCCAGATTGCTTCAAACCCGTCCGCCTGGGGTGGGACCGAGATCCAACCCCGTCGGTTGTTCGGATTGCCGTACGACAACCACGAGCCGTTGTCCTGCGTACCGCCAACATACCGGGCAATTCCGGGTGCCTTGTCTGCACCATAAAACTGGGAGGTGTTGAATCCAGCAAATCGAAAATCGGTCTCAAGAAAGGACTCTCCGCCGTCTGTAGATATGGATACACCGCCATCATTTGCGTCCAGTATCCAAAAGTCACTGCTTCCCGGGTCTGGGACAACTGGAACAATGGAATGGTGGTCAACGTGCGCCCTGCTGGGCACCGGATCGATTTCTCTGTCAACGGTTCTCGCGTAAAGTCCGTTCGCGCGCGCAAATGTGATACGAGCGGTCTGCTCTGGAATGCTGTCCGGGTCCCATGTCGCACCGGAGTTGGCTAGAAACGGGAGTATCATATACATCATTCCACGTGTAACCCCGCCGTCCTGCGCTACGGAATCGTGCGGGACCGTTGCATCGTAGTCGTACTTGTGAACGAAGAGCTGTTCATTGGATACCACATCGCAAGACCCAGTAGTGGTGAATGGGATTAGATTGAACGTGCTGTCTCTGGCCGCGTCGCGGAACGATACCGCCAGTTGACGTCCTGTGTCGATGTCCCAGACGGTGAATGGCACTTCAACGTAGTCCTGATATTCGTTGCGTGCATGCGGCACCGGCGCATTGGTTGGATCCAAAAAGCAAGAGATGTCTTGCCATTGTGAGTCATTCGAACTAAAGCGGTGAGCCATTTGTGTCCCCTGCCCGAACCGTATCTCGACGGAGGAATAGTCGGCCGATTCTATATCAGAGAATGCTGCATCTTCGAATCCAGCCAAGACCAGGGTGCCCAAAAAACCAAAGTAATTTCCAAGGCCGCTAATGTAGCCAATGATTCCATCCGTCTGCCCGGGCAAGAACCCTTGAAAATTCGAGGGTTCAGCAATGTCAATAACATCTCCGGTCATCATAGTTCGCCAAAGAACGATGCCGCCCACGAAAACTGTGTCTGGAGCAAATGGGTGAACCGCCAACGTATTGTCGTACCATCCTTGGAAACCCAGCCAGTTGATTCCTCCTAAACCACCGACACCCCGTGTGTTTTTCCATGAGGCACCACCATCGTCGCTACGCAAAAGAGCAGCCCCGACGGGTTGCTGGACGCTCGCGTACGCAATGGCAGGATTGGAGGGAGAAAATGCCAATTCTATGCGCAGGCTGCCGCCAAGAATCTCGCTGGTGGGAATGGCACGTGTCCAGGTTGCGCCTCCATCCATCGAACGGAGGATGCCCCCCGGGTTCTCGCTGGCTATTAAGGTGTTGAAGTTACCCGGTTGTGCCCGAAGGTCTTGTACTCGACCTTCTGAGGCATAAGCCTCTGTCCATAGGAGTCCGCCGTCGGTTGTTCGGTAGATGCCCTCATTTGTCGCCGCAACGACGATGTGGGGGTCCGTGGGGTCCACCGCCAAGCGGTTAACGTAGCGGAAAAGCGTGTCGGTAGCCGTCGAAAGGAGGTGTTCCCATGATTGGCCGCGGTCATACGACTTAAAGATGCCAACGCCTCCTGCGGCGTCAACGTTGCCAAAGCCTTCGCCCGTGCCTATGTAAAGAATGTCGTGATTGCTCTCGGCCATAGCGATGGTCGTTACAGCCAGCCCCGGCAGATTGTCGGTGAGGTATCCCCACGAGTAGCCCCTGTTTTGCGTCCACCACAGGCCACCACCGGCGGTCCCTACAAACCATGTGTGCATGTCTGGGTCGTCCGGGTCAACCAGGATTGCCCGCGTGCGACCACCTACGTTTCCGGGGCCGCGCTCCACCCAGTTGAGCGTTGCTCCTGCACTCTTGCTTGCGGCCAGTGCCTTCCTGTATTCGTGGATTTGATACCCCATCGGATAGTCGACTTTGCCATCCTCTGACGCGCGGATATCGTGGTGGACCTCTAGGAAGAGCTCCGGGTGCCCCTGGGCGGTGCTCGACCGCTGCGGGGACTCGTGGACTCTAAGAGGCATCACTGGCTCCTCGGCCTGACTGGCGTCATCTGATGCGAGCTGGAAAATCAGAAACGGCAGAGCAAGAAGACCCGTAATCGCAACAAGGATGCGCTGTGCGTTAGTCATGGCTCCGCTGGCTAGGTGAGATGGAATTGCTCCGGTAAACCACGCTCAATATACAAAAATCCTCTCTTAGACGCACGCTCAGTTGCTGTTGGCTAGGCGGCTATGGGTTGCCATCTGAAGCTCTTCGGCCCGCCAGCTGCTCGTTGAAGGTCCAACCAGAAGCAGCCAAAGGATTCGGCCGTGCACGTATCCTGACTTCGTGAGGCGATAGGCTCTGGAGCACGCCAACTGGGTGCTGGGTCGCGATTGTTCTGGACCTGTATCCAGTGCAGGGCTGGATCCAAAGGGTGTGTGATTGGCGACATTTATTAATAACGACAGCGACAATTAAAAATAGCGGGACCTGAGGTCGTCTTGTGCGTGGACTGGCGGTTAGTTCAGTCAATCCACAATCGAGATGGTACAGGATGCGCAGGTCCTGCTTTTACGCAGGTTGGTATTGAAGAAGGGAGAGCCCATAGCGACAGCAGCGGCGAAGGCCGGCATGTGCGAGACTACCGCGCGCAAGTACGTGCGGTTGGGCAAGCTTCCAAGCGAGACGAAGAAGCCGCACACGTGGCGTACGCGCAAGGATCCGTTTGCTGCCGTGTGGGAGGAGGTCGAGGCTTTTCTGAAGGTTAATCCCAATCTGGAGGTCAAGGCGCTTTTTGGTGAGCTGCAGCGCCGGCATCCGGACGCGTTCCAGCCGGGACAGTTGCGCACGCTGCAGCTGCGTGTCAAGCAGTGGAGAGCCACCGAAGGCCCGGCGAAGGAGGTGTTTTTTGCCCAGGAGTATGAGCCGGGAGACCGAGCCCAATCGGACTTTACGTGCATGAACGGGCTGGGCGTGACCATCCGGGGGGCGCCGCTTCCGCATCTGTTGTACCACTTCGTGCTGCCGTATTCCAATTGGGAGACGGGTACCGTCTGCCGATCGGAGAGCTTCGAGGCGCTTTCGGAGGGCCTGCAGCAGGCCCTTCACGCCTGTGGAGGCGTGCCAAGGCTGCACCAGACGGACTCCCTGAGCGCTGCGGTACGCAAGCTGCAGCGTGGCGGCGGCGAGGCCTTTACGGATCGCTACCAGGCCTTGATGCGCCACTGCGGCATGGAAGCGCGGCATACGCAGGTGCGGAGTCCGCACGAGAACGGCAAGGTGGAGCAGCGGCACTACCGGCTGAAGCTGGCCATGAAGAACCAGCTCATCCTGCGCGGAAGCAATGACTTTGAGAGCCGGCAGGCCTATGAGGCTTTCCTCGAGCAGCTGTTTGCGCAGCTGAATGCGCCGCGCAAGGAGCGCCTCAAGCAGGAGCGGGCCTATCTGGGGCCGCTTCCGGAGCGCCGACTGGAAAGCTACAAGGCGATGCGCGTGCGGGTATCGAAGGGCAGCACGATCCGGGTGCGGAACAACAGCTATTCGGTGCCGAGCCGACTTATCGGCGAACAGGTCGACATCCGTCTGTTCGGCGAGGCTGTCGAGGTGCGATTCGGGCAGCGTCTCATGGAGCGCATGCCGCGGCTGCATGGAAGAAGCAAGCACCGGATCGAGTATCGGCATGTGATCGACTCGCTGGTGCGCAAACCGGGTGCGTTTGCCCACTACCGGTACCGGGCCGATCTCTTTCCCACCCACCGGTTCCGGATGGCCTATGACGCGTTGCGTCGGGCGCACAAAGCGCCTCTGAAGGCCGACAAGGCGTATCTGCGTGTGCTGCACCTGGCAGCCAAGGAGAGCGAATCGGGCGTAGACGCCGCCCTCAGCGTGCTGCTGAAGGGCAAGGAGGCCATTACGGCAGAGGCCGTAGAGGCGCTGCTGGACCGGACGCTGCAAGTTCCGGATTATCTGGTAGCGCCTCCTGTGGTGGATCTGAGCACGTACGACGGCCTTCTGGAGCCATCGACGACGGCTTCGCTCACGACGACCGCAGTGCGATGAAGACGCTCTCGGCAGCAGAGCTGGAGCGGTCCCTGCAGGCAGGGCTCAAGGAGCTCCGCATGCCGGCGATACGTGCTTGCTTCAGGGAGAAGGCCGATACGGCCCGCCGGGAGGCCATGAGCTTTGAGCGCTTTCTGCTGGAGCTGGTGGAACAGGAGCAGCAGGAGCGCCACAGCAACCGCATCCAGCGTTGGCTGCGTGCGTCTCGGCTGCCGCTGGAGAAGACGCTGGACACGTTCGATCGTGGCCGGTTGCCCCTGCGGATAGATCACCACCTGCGTGTGCTCCTGGAGGGAGGCTTCCTGGACCGCAAGGAGAACGTTCTGGCCTTCGGCCCTCCCGGCAGCGGCAAGACGCACCTGGTGTGTGCCCTGGGCCGGGAGCTGATCTTCCAGCGGCGTCGCGTGATCTTTTACAACTGCAGCACACTGGTGCAGGAGCTGCTATGGGCCAAACAGCAGCTGCGCCTGCCCAAGCTCCTGAAGCGGCTCGCGCGCTTTGAGGCGCTCATTATCGACGACATCGGTTACGTGCAGCACAGCCGCCAGGAGATGGAGGTGCTGTTCCTGCTGCTGTCGCAGCGCTACGAGCGGGGCAGCGTGCTGCTTACGAGCAATCTGGCCTTCAGCCAGTGGGAGCGCATCTTCAAGGACCCGATGACGACGGCCGCGGCCATAGACCGTTTGGTACATCACAGCGTGATTCTGGAGCTGAACGTGCCCAGCTACCGTCTGGAGGCCTCCAAGCGGCGCCAAGAGGCCCAGAGTGAAGCCCAGGCCGCGGGTGAACCTGCACCCTGAGTAGGCAGCGTCCGCGGTCCTGCCTTGGGATGTGGTCCCAGAGCCTTCAGGAAGGCGCGAGGTGAGCGCCTGGCGCCAGTTCGGGACACTTGGCAAACTCGGGCACACCCGTGCCAATGTCGATGTAAGCGCCCTTCTTGGCCGGATAAAGGCGCCTCACGCGGCGATTCCGCGACCCTATCCGTACCACTGTCCGTCCGGGGGCGATTTACACGCTCTGCGCAGCAGTCCGCAGGCTGTTTGCCGGTGTTTTAGGACGGTAGGTGACCAAACCCGGCCGTTTGTGCGAAGAGGGGCCTGTACAAGCTCATTTAGGCCCATTGGCAGCCCTCCAGACACCGCTTACGCGGCCTTAGGCACACGATCGTCCGTCCAGAGACGATTTGCACACGCTCTGAGAGGCAGCTGGCCGTGTGTTGAAGCTTCAGGACAGGATACGGGACGTCCCAGGGCCTGATTGTTCTCATGTGCGGGTGGATGGTCCTTCCGATCCGGCTGTATGCGGGCGCCCCTTCCATTGGAAACACCTGTCACGTCCGCCGTCACGCACTGCGGAATAGGGCCGAAACAATCTGTTCGGCCTCGAGCTTCGAGGCTCCGCAGCTCGCTGCTCCGCCTCGAATCTCGGCCTCTCTCTTAATCCAATTTTAATTGTCGCCGGCGCCATCATGTATTGACGTTGATCAGGTGTGGGTTAAACGTGGCGAAGCACTGCTCAATCAATCCACAGTAGGGATTCAAGTGGGGCAGGGGCAGGGCCGCTGGTGCCCCGGCTGTATTTCGCAGCGTTATGCCAATGGCACTGAGGTGCGATCGCCTGTGAACGTAAGGAATAGCCTTTCACGATGGTAAGCCAGCAAAATGCCCCTGCCTGGCAGCTGCCGGGCAGGGGCATTGAAGCCTACAATGGCGCTCATGAGCATGCTTCCGTTGCAGGTTGCCTACTTCACCAGTGTCATCTTGTGCGTGTGGATGAGCTTGCCTTCTGATTCCATGCGATAGAAGTAGACACCGCTCGCGAAGTCGTTGGCGTTCCAGTTCAAGTCGTACTCTCCAGGAGGGTAAACCCTGTCGGTCAGCACGGACACCTTCCGTCCGATTGCATCAAAGACAGTCAGTCGTACTCGTGCTTCGCTCGGCACCTTGAATTGGATGGTGGTGGAGGCGTTAAAGGGATTCGGATAGTTCGGAGCGAGGCTGAATCCAGACGGCAACTCCGCCGACTCCTCCTCTATTGCGACGTCAATCTCGCTAGCCGGCACGGTCCATACGCCACGGCCATGCGTACCTAGGATGACCTCATCATCGCGAAACTTCATTCGCCAAACGGAGACTGCCGGCAGGCCGTTGTGCGCGTAGTTCCACTCCTTGCCGTAGCTCTTAGACTTGAAAAGGCCAATGTCAGTGCCTGCCCACAACACATTCGTTGCATGCGGCATCACCAGCAGGTCGTGAACGGCCACATCAGGAAAGCCATTCGTGCTTGCTCCCGTCGTATCAAAGCTTGAAAGATCAGTCCACGTCTGCCCGTAATCCTTTGTTTCCAGGACCCTTGCGTAGCCGTAGCGTGAGAACAGCGCATACGCAGTGCCGCTCTCGGTAGGATGCGTAGCCAGCCCGGAAATAATCGTCTCGGGCGCCCGATTCATGGTAGGCAAGGCCACCGCTTCGAACGACACCCCTTGATCCCTCGAGATGTGCAGCTTACGGTTGGGGCTGGAGTCCAAGCCATATCCTGCCCAAACCACGTTCGAGTCCGCAATAGATACCCTAACTTTGCCACCTGACCAAAACCCCCAGCTTTCAGTGATTGAGGTCAAGGTCCAGGTCGCTCCAAAATCTCTGGAATACGCCACGCCATTGGCATTGCTAGTGTATACATTGTTGGGTGCCATATCGGAGCTAGCAAGTGTGGTAATAAACTGCCCGGCTCCGAGCCCACCCGCCGCTGTGGACTGCCAGCTGACGCCACCGTTGACAGTTCGCAAAATATTATTGAATTGAATCGATCCCATAATCCTGTCTGGATCAGTAGCGTGCCATATCGTCTCAAAACCGTCGCCGCCAAGCGCAAATATCCACCCACGCCTGTTATTTGGATTGCCGAAAGACCGCCATGTTCCGTTATCCTGCGATCCGGCGATGTAAATGGGGCTACCGGGCTTTTTCGCCACTCCGTAGAATTGCGCGGTGTTGTAGCCCGCAAATGCGTTATCCGCTTCTCTGAAAGACTGGCCGCCGTCCGTAGACACTGCTACGCCACCGTCGTTGGCATTTAAGATCCAGAACTCATTTTGTGCAGCGTTAATTGGGATTGGCAATATATTGTGGTGATCCACGTGCGTGTTGCTGTTAGGATCGATTTCACCGTCTAGTGTTCGACCAAGGCCTTCGGTAACGCTATACGAAATTGAAAGGGTCTGGTTAGGCAGGTTCATCGGGTCCCATGTGGCAGTGGAGTCAAGAAGCGTAGGCCACATGAAGTACAGCATTCCATGCACCAGGCCGCCATCTTGGGCGATGCTGTCCTGTGGATTAGTTGCGTCGTAATCAGATTTGTGAATGAACATGTACTCGCGACTCTGCGTATCGCGCGTGCCCGGATCCTCTGACGAGAAGAATTCAATCAGGTTGAATTCGCCATCGTCGGCTTGATCGCGGAAGGAGAAATTCAGCTGACGGTTGTTATCGATATCCCACACTTGCAATGGAACGTCAACGTAGTCCGCGTACATGAACTCGCTGAACGGGATGCCTGAGCCGCCATTTCCGAATGTGCCAGCGGTTTCGGAAACCCAGAAGCGGTGCGCCTTCTGCATTCCTTGACCAAATCGGATCTCAATGTTGTTGTAGTCCGCCTCTGACACATCAATGGCATCTAGATCCAGGTAAGACAGGGTGCCGCCAAAAGCAGACGCACCAAAGTTAACGAAATTAAGCCACGACTCAGCGCCACCGTAGCTGAATTCGGAAGGTCCAGACACGGTTATGGTTTCCCCGGATAGAATGTTTCGCCACAAAAATATTCCTCCAACAAACACCGTGTCAGGCTTAAATGGATGCACCGCCAGCGTGTTATCGTACCAGCCTTGGAACCCGAGCCAAGAAAAGGGGAAGGGGGATGAATCTACGGTCGGTGCCCAATTTACGCCACCATCGCTACTTCGATAGAGTGCAGCGGTGCTTCCGTCGACGGCAGCATACGCGATACTGGGATGGGACGTTGAATATGCTAGTTCAATGCGACCTAAGCCGCTAGTCCAGACTACGGAGGAGAATTCCCACGTCATGCCAGCGTCTGTGGAGTAGAGTATTCCATTACCGTCTACACCAGCTATCTGCATACTGAAGTTGCCCGGCTGTGCGCGCAAGTCCTGCACGCGCCCCGGCCCCTCGTATACTTCGGTCCAGGACATGCCTCCATCGGTGGTGCGAAATATGCCTGCACCGGTAGCGGCCACTACCACATCCGGATTCGCAGAATCAACGGCCAACCGGTTTACATGTCGGAAATCAGCGTTCGCGGTGGTAGCGGCCAAGTGCTCCCAAGTCACTCCTCTGTCAGTGGACCTAAAGATTCCATTACCATCTACGCCGTCAATATTGCCATAGCCTTCACCGGTGCCCATGTAGATGACGTCGTGATTACTCTCCGCCATCGCCAGGCTGGTGACCGACATGACTGGCAGGTCATCCGTTTGGTACTGCCATGCCAACCCTCCGTTAATGGTCTTCCACAGGCCGCCGGCCACGGAACCAGCCCACCACGTGTGCAAGTCTGGATCATCCGGATCGACTAGTAGAGGACGCGTTCGTCCGCCAACGTTGCCAGGGCCTCGCTCCACCCAGTTGAGCGTGCCTCCAGAAGTCTTCGCAGTTGCCATTGCCTTCTTATACTCAGTATACCGATAGCCCGGCGGGTACTCGACTTCACCGTCTTCCGATGCCCTGATGTCTCTGAAATACTCGAAAAACAGGTTCGGGTGGCCCTGCGGGCTTGACACCATTCGGGACTTCTCGGATCGGAATGCCAGAGGATCTGACACCGAATCGGGAGTCGGAGCGTCCGGCAATAGCGTGATGGCAAGCGGTAAAAACATGATCGCCACTACGGCGATAGCGGTCAGTCTGAGTCCTTTCATGATGCTACAAGATGTGACGTGCCCCTAAGGGCAGAGTCGGTTATGGTAAGGATGCCATGGGCCAAGTCCCAAGCCGGGCACACAAGAAGATAGCAAGAACTTGGTTGAAATTCAAGGTGGTCGTCTTCATGCATGGCTGCCGCCCGTTTATGGAGCCTACTTGTCCGTGCTTACTGTGTTCCGCAAGTTTTCCCAGCGAAAACAACGCCGGCGAGTAAGATCCGAAAAATTGGCCAACGGAAGCGATGGTGCACATCTTGCTAGTGCTGGTATAGTTGGACCCTATGTCAAGTTAAGATTACATGAAGCATTTGTGTCTTGACCTATGGAGAGGCGACCGGGCGCCTTCGACGGTGAATCACTCTGGCATTCGCGTGCTGGGCCAAGGTCGGCCGTAACGCATGATTTCGGATTCGTCGGGAGCTGCCACTATCTGAAGACGCGAGCTCGCTGGCAATATGCCAAGCTATCGCAAGGGTAAGTCGTGGGTTCTCCATCCGTGCCAGATCGCTTCTCCATAAGTCATTGCAAGGTTAACCCGGATAAATCACCCGGGTGCGAAGAATTGGAACCCAAGCCCCACGTAAGTGTATGATTAATAATCATTTATAACCATCCTGTGCACTGCGCGTGAACAACACAGACTGTCATACTGAAGAGCTTCGTTTCGAGGACTTGGGGCGGCGTAAAGTGGTCGGAAAGTTCGACGGCGGCCCTATGTCCTCGGACGCAGGTGTTCTCTTGTTGCGGGAGGCCGACCGGATGTTCGACGTCATAGGCCGTTTTGCCGCCTGCTTCACCGACCACCGTGATCCCAGCAGGGTCGAGCATACCGTGGAGGCGATGCTCAGGCAACGTGTCTACGCGATATGCTTGGGCTACGAAGACGTGAACGACCATGACCGTCTGCGGGACGATCCCGTGTTGGCCATGGGCGTGGGCTGCGAAGATGTAATAGGTGCGCACCGGGCACGGGAGCGCGACCAGGGACATGTGTGCCACGTAGTGGCGCGAAAGTGATGTTCTTTAACATAGCTTGAGTGTTGCGTAACTGCATTGAGGATGGAGGTAGGTCCTCCGCAGCCGCTGTGCAGGCGGAGGCTGCAAACCACCCACTGCTGCTGGGCTTTAAGGGTCTGGTGGTGAGCGAGCTGGGAAAAGGCGGAGCTATGACTCTGTCAGGTGTGGATCGTAGAGTCGAACGCAAGTGAACCGCTGATTAAGTGTCGAAAGGTCTTAGACGATGTCAAAACCGGGGTTTATGTCCTGCTCCGGGACGAGGTCGGGGGCGACCTGCTTATTGCCCGATCGGCATCCGGCATGGAGGCGGCGAGAATGCGATCTGGGCCTCAATGCGGAACGTGGGAACCTGTCGGGGCGATGCAAAGGGAGTGTCACAAGTGGAAGTCCCACAAGTGATTGAGTACCAATGCGCCCCACGGGGGCGGATCGGCTTGTAGTGTGTGCTGGGCAGCGCCCAGATCAGGTGGGTTCAAGTCCCACTGGCGCCCGGATAGGGGGTGCCATATCCAAAGACGGGGGTAATGCCTCGTCGGCCGGGATGTACCGATAAGCAAAGGTCTAAACGGGCACCGAGTTGGAAACGACGGAAACAGCCAAGACAGGCGCTAAGTCGGGACATTGTCGCGAGACAACCGGAGGGCAGGGTGTCCACCGCGAGGTGGAATCTGAAGGGCTTGCGGAGCAGTACCGGGCCGTAGTCAAGGGGGCGACCCCACGGACGAATCGGTCGGCCAAAGACGGGGCAAGGTCGAGCCGGCACTATGGCGGCGAAGGCGTTCTTATCCACCCGTCGTACCAAGGTGTGTGCGAACGGCACGGTACGGAAGATCTGGCAGTGACCCCAGGAGGGCTCGTCACGTTCCCGGGTGGCACCGGGATAACAGCCCCTATAACCCGTAAGGGGAAGTGGGAACGGATGCGTGGCGAGTCGTCGGACGACTGCATAGTACCACAAGCCCGTCGAAAGTCGGGTGACCGCGCAAGCGGCGGCCGGGTGGGTCGGGGAAGGCAGTCGGCAAAGGTGGTTTGGAATGGAGAGATTGCGATCAGCGAGTAAAGTCGATGAGGTGGAACAGTTCCTTTAGTGAAAGACCCGTACATCATCGGCTGAGGAGACTGTCGCATTGGGCACAATCCAACAGGGGAGAGGAAGGTCTACACCACAGTGGAGTACGGCCATGTACGATTGATTCCACTGAAACCTTCCTTGAACCCTCCACGAGACACCTTTGTGAAAGCGGCTTACGGGAAAACCGTACGAGCCGTTTGAGCGGCGGACGGAGGTTAGCCCTTCGGGGCGCCTCCTCCGACCCGACACCACAAGCCCGTCGAAAGTCGGGTGACCGCGCAAGCGGCGGCCGGGTGGGTCGGGGAAGGCAGTCGGCAAAGGTGGTTTGGAATGGAGAGATTGCGATCAGCGAGTAAAGTCGATGAGGTGGAACAGTTCCTTTAGTGAAAGACCCGTACATCATCGGCCCAGGAGACTGTCACATTGGCTCAATCCAACAGGTGAGCGGAAGGTCCACTCGTTAGTGGACAAGGTGTACAAGCGGAAGAATCTGGAGTTGGCCTGGAAGAAGGTGAAGCAAGGACGGGGGGCGGGCGGTGTGGACGGAGAGACCCTGGCGACGTTCGAGGCATCGCTTGAAGCGAACCTGGAGCGTATGCATCAGGAGCTCAAAGACGGCACCTACACGCCCCAGCCGGTCCGCGCGCACCGTATTCCCAAGGCGGGCCAGCCGGGGGCGTACCGCCATAAGCGCTAACTTGTTTATCTGACACGATTCCTGTATGTTGCTTTGGTTTACCTGGAGTCGAGGTAACCGGGAACACCGATGCCGCTTGCAGTAGACAATTTCGTGCACTGGGAATCACAAAGGTCGGGCCATCTACCATCCTGTGCACCCATGATCGGGATAAATATGTCGCTACTTCGTCGCTAAACGATTGACGCCTGATGAAGGGAACCGTTACCAGAGCGCCAGCTGACAAGGACTGGGGCGTGTTGGCGTCGTTCTTGCCTGCGAATTGGCAGCAACTGGCCGTGAATACCGGCGCACTGCGCGGGCTGCGTAAGGATAAGTCACCGGAAAACCTCTTGCGGACGCTGCTGATCCACTTGGAGATGCGGGCACTCACTGCGGGAGACCGTCGTGCGAGCGCGCCAGGCTCATCTGGCCGACTTATCGGACGTAGCCCTGCTCAAGCGGCTGCAGAAGTCACGGAACTGGCTCTACGCATTATGCATGGAGCTATTTAAGGAGCATGGCATTGAGGTATCTGCCAGCGAGGGGCTGCAAGTACGGGCGTTCGATGCTACCGTAGTACGGGAGCCTGGCCGCACGGGATCAATGTGGCGGTTGCATTACAGTGTTACCCTGCCTTCACTAGGCTGTGATTTTTTCAAGTTAACTGGAACGAAGGGGGCGGGCACGGGTGAATCATTCAAGCAATTTCCCGTCCGTGCGGGTGACTACATACTGGCGGACCGCGGCTATGCGACCGGTTCTGGAATTCAACATGTGGAGACAGCCGGCGGCTACGTGACGGTGCGCGTGAACACAGGTGCGCTGCGCTTTGAGACGGAATCCGGCCAGCCCATTGACCTGTTAGCGTCGGTGGAGTCCTTACTGCAGGCTGGGGCTGTGGGAGTCTGGACCGCAGCCGTCAAGGCAGAGACCCCCGTGAAGGGCCGTATCTGTGCGCTTCGTAAAACGGATGAAGCGATGGAAGAGGCGCATACCAAGATTTATCAGACTGCTCAGCGGAAGGGAAAGAAGCCACGGGAAGAAACCTTGCGTTACGCCCGGTACGTCATCTTATTCACCACCTTCCCAACGGAGAAGTTTTCAGCGACCGCTGTGCTCGAGTGGTACCGACTACGCTGGCAGGTTGAACTGGTGTTTAAGCGTTTCAAATCGTTAGCCCAGCTGGGCCACCTGCCGAAATTCGATGACGAGAGCGCGAAAGCTTGGCTATACGGGAAGTTACTGGTCGCGCTGTTGACCGAAAAGATCGTCCGTCACGCACGGACACTTTCCCCCTGGGGCTATGATGTGCGGGCGCACACCCAGTACATGGAGGGAATTCAAATTCGCCCTCAACCAAGTCGGGCAGGCGATTGAGCCAGGGTTCTCCTTGGCCGAGATGATCGAGCAATGGCCCGAAATCTCGGGAATGTTGGCTGCGCCTCCAAGAGCTAGAATTAACCAAGTTGAACGCTATTTCCCCAGTATTTAAACAAGTTAGCGCTTATGGGTGAAATTCCCCCGGGCTACTCGACCCGCTGGCGGGTTCGAGCACACTGAACCGACTGGAGCTCGGCTCCAAAGGAGGGGCCGCATCGCATAGGTAGTGCTTGCCCGAAAAATGCCTGATCGGCTCTGCAGACCGGCAGTCTTGGGCGCATAGGGCGGATGTACGGGCGCGTGCGGCGGAAAATCGGGCATTTTGGAGTGTCGAGCGGCTGTTTTCGGGGCAGTTTCCCCAACGGCTGCCTGCATTGTTTTAGCGAATGTTGCGCCGTTTTCCGATCTTAGTACCGTTATTGGCGTGATTAGTACGCTTCTGCCCCAACATTCGCCCGATTTACTGCCATGCGCGCGATCTTCGAGCCACAGTTTGAGCTTGGGCACACGCCCATTGGAGAGATCAGCTTTGACGCTCGGTCCAGAGACGATATTCCGGCCGTACTGCGTGGACTGCAGGACATCTTCACGCACCGCGAGACCCGCGAGCGGGTGTTCGCGATTCTGCGGGAGCAGTTAGGCGCGAAGGTCAATTTGCGGCGTGGTCGCCCGGGCCTGTGCCTGTGGCGGATCTTCGTGCTGGGCACGCTGCAGAAGGCGCTCGACTGCGACTTCGACCGTCTGGTGGAATTGGCGAACTTTCACACGGCGTTGCGCCAGATGCTGGGGCATGCAGATTTTGGAGATAAGCACCAGTATCGCCTGCAGACCGTTATTGACAACGTGCGTCTGCTTACCGAGGAAGCGCTGCGGCAGATCAATGCGGTGGTGGTGGCCCGTGGGCATCAGCTGTTGAAGCACAGGTCATCGGATCCGCTTCACTGCCGGGCCGACTCAGCGGTTGCGAAGACCCATGTGGAGTGGCCCACCGATGTCCGTTTGCTGTGGGATGCGCTGCGCCGTCTGATCAGGAAGCTGGCGCGTCTTTGCCAACAGCATGCGATAGCGGGCTGGCGCAAGTCGCAGGCCTGGATCAAGAAAATGGAGCGCGCCTTTTATCGCGTGCGCACTTCCCGGCAGTGGCGTAGTACGTCGAAAGTGGCAAACTACCTGGCACTTTGCCGCACTATCGTGTCGAAGGCAGCGGCCACGCAGGCGATATTGAGGCAAAACGATGTTGAAAGCGCGGAGGTGTCGTGGTATTTGCGGACTGGAGAGCAGCTGATAGACCAGGTGTCGCGCCGTTTGATCAAGGGCGAGAAGATTCCGCACGGCCAGAAGCTCTTCTCCGTGCATGAGCCCCACACGCGCTGGATCGACAAAGGGAAGGCGGGCGTGATGGCAGAGTTGGTGCGCCAGGCTAACTGGCAGGATATAGCGGGTGAAAGTCCCGTGTTATGAAACTGAAACCAGGTACATATCTCCGCGAGCCGTGCGTGGCCACCCGTGAGGGTGGGCGCGAAGCGTCGGTAGCGGTGCGTGTGGCCAGGGTTATTGAGCACCGAAAAACATGTAATCTGGGTCGCCGAGGCTTTCAGCTCGGTCGAAGGCAACATGTCCGTCATCGTTATGGTGAGACGGCGGACAGGCCCACGGTGTCCGGGACCCCATGGACGCATGTACATATCCTGCTGGGACCTGGGAGATCTTCTTGTTGCCCAGCGCTACGGGCGGGGCCGCCAAAGCCAAGGCGAAAGCCGAGCGGAGGACGTACGGCAAGGAGAAGTCAGATGCGACGATACGTAGCTGTGAAGCCGACGAACAAAGCGGGGGTGCCCTCGTGGCGGAGTCAGTGGAGCGAAGCGTCGCACCCAAGGGGAAATCGTGCAGTCCCACACGTACCGGACTCAGTGCCGGATTTTGCGCGTCCCAGGGATGAATCGGTTACGGCTGCGGGTCGGCTTGCCGACCTGCTAACGTCATGCGCGGCAGCGCGACCCAAGGGAGGAGCCGGATGCGTTAGCGCGCACGTCCGGATCTGTCCGGGGCCCCCGGGGAAACCTGGGGGCTACCGGGATGGGGTACCGGTGTGCGTGCTGGAGGATCAGCACCAATTCATTCTGCGCCACTACGTGCAACACGAAGGTGGCGACCAGGACATGATCGTGCCGTTCCTTGCAGAGGCGAAGCGGCGCTACCCGGCGCTGGCATCATGCAGTATGGACAAGGGGTTTTACACGCCAGAGAATCGCGAGCAGCTTGACAAGTTGTTGGACCTAAACGTGATGCCCCGAAAGGGGCGGCTCCGTGAAGCGGACCGCGAACGGGAGACCCATCCGGACTTCGTGGCAGCCCGGCGTCAACACCCGGCCGTAGAGTCGGCGATCAATAACCTCCATCACCGGGGGATGGCACTAGTGCGCACCCATGGCAAGACCGGCTTCGACAGGACGCTGGCACTGGTAGTGGTGGCCACCAATGTGCACCGCATAGGTCAGGTTCTGAAGCAGAAGGAAGCGCGCCGACGAAAGTGGCACCAGGCACGCAGTAGGGCGCAGTAAGGCCCTACCAAGCGCCGTCACGGGAGCAAGCCAGACTCCTTGCAATGGGGAGAGCGCAAACCTATATCCTCTTTGTAGTGCAATGGCATGAAAAGCTGGCTGAAGGCCACGGATTTGTGCCGAATCCACTCATATTCGGGGGCTGCGCGCCTTGCGCACACCCCTGACCGCGACTACAGGCTTACCGCCCATCCACAATCTGCCCGCATATTGCTCCCAATAGGCCTTTTTCGGGCAATCACTAGGTACAAGCGCATCGTAGCGGACCCTGAAAAGATCGACACCATGCTCGCGGACTTGTTCATGGATGTAACGGGCGAGGAGCCAGAGCATATCGTGTTGGATCTCGATGCTACCGATGACGCGATTCACGGCCAGCAGGAGGGGCGCTTCTTTCATGGTTACTATGGCCACTACTGCTACTTACCGCTGTACATCGTTAGCGGAAAGCATGTGTTGACCTCTCGTTTGCGCCCCTCCAACGTGGACGCATCAAAGGGTGCCATAGAGGAGTTAGCGCCGGTGGTAGCGCGTATCCGTGCGAGGTGGCGGCCGCACGTGCCGATCTGGGTTCGTGGAGACGCAGGCTTTTGCCGCGATGATATCATGGCATGGTGCGAAGCACAGGGCCTGCACTATATCTTTGGTATGGCTCGCAATGCGCGACTGAAACGCATCGTTGAGGAGGCTATGGAGCAGAGTCAGGCCACCTGCGAGGCCAGCGGGCAGCCTTCGCGGCGCTTCCGCAGCTTCGAGTACCAGACGAAGGACAGCTGGAGCTGTGCTCGGCGCGTGATAGCCAAGGCGGAATGGCTGCCTGGACCGCGCGGCTATAACGCGCGATTCGTGGTCACCAATTTCAGCGAAGACGCGTACGACGCGCGCACGCTATACGAAGATTTGTATTGCGCGCGTGGAGACATGGAGAACCGGCTCAAGGAGCAGCAGCTTACCCTGTTCGCTGACCGCACCTCTACGTCCATGATGGAGAGCAACCAGTTGCGCCTGTACTTCTCTACGGTCGCCAACACCCTGATGACCATCATCAAGACCTTTGGCTTGCAGGGCACCGCGATGGCGCAGGCGCAGTGCGCTACTATCCGTGTGCGGCTACTGAAGATCGCAGCACTGGTGGTGGTAAGCGTACGCCGTCTCCGCCTGCTCTTGCCCGAGGCCTATCCCTGGCAGCAACTGTTCGCGCGCGTGCTAAGCAACCTGCGCGGCGCTGTGCACGCCACCACGGTCGGCGCGCGCGCCTCACCTTCATAGGCACTTCCAGACCCGACTTACTCCACAGGTAATGTAAAAAGCGGACACGTGCTTCGAAACGTAGTGGTCCGTTATTCGTTACCTAAACCGCAGGGAGGCCCCCAATGCAGAATCGGATTTACCTTGGCCTGGACGCCCACGCCAGCCACTATGTCCTCGGAGGCATGGATACGCGTGGCTAGTTGGTGTTACGGGAGAAGTTTCCACTGACCGAAGGCAACCTGATCAGCCAGATTGTAGCCGTGAAGACAAAAGAAAAGCTTCTGGTGTTCGAGGAGTCCACGCTGGCCACGTGGCTGGCGGGACTGCTGCGGGCATACGTGGACGAGCTCACCATGTGTGATCCGCGCCAGAACGCCCTGATCAGCAAGAGCGCACGCAAGAGTGATCAGGAAGATGTCTACAACTTGTGTCGCTTGTTGCGACTGGGTGAGCTGAAGCGCGTCTACCATGCGGAGGACGATCATCGGGTGATCTTCAAGGACGCCGTTCAACACTATCTGAGTCTTCGGGACGAGCAGGTGAGCCTTAACCCGCATCGCTCACCAAGCTCTTGAATCGCCATAATTCGAGGCGTCTGTAGCCAATGGGTCACGATCTGGGAATGCGAATGCTGATTCCCGCCTTCCAGAGCGAATAGTCGGCGGCAGCAAGCGCTGTTTCGGGCATGTTTCGAGCGGGAATCAAGGCTTTTGTTCGCGCACCGGTGCTTCTTGGATACACGTATCCAGCAACCACCATGTGGTACCGTTAATCTGTGGAGTAAGTCGGGTCCGGAAGTGCCTATGAAGGTGAGGCGCGCGCGCCGACCTGGGTGGTGTGCACAGCGCCGCGCAGGTTGCTTAGCACGCGCGCGAACAGTTGCTGCCAGGGATAGGCCTCGGGCAAGAGCAGGCGGACTCGGCGTACGCTTACCACCACCAGTGCTGCGATCTTCAGTAGCCGCACACGGATAGTAGCGCACTGCGCCTGCGCCATCGCGGTGCCCTGCAAGCCAAAGGTCTTGATGATGGTCATCAGGGTGTTGGCGACCGTAGAGAAGTACAGGCGCAACTGGTTGCTCTCCATCATGGACGTAGAGGTGCGGTCAGCGAACAGGGTAAGCTGCTGCTCCTTGAGCCGGTTCTCCATGTCTCCACGCGCGCAATACAAATCTTCGTATAGCGTGCGCGCGTCGTACGCGTCTTCGCTGAAATTGGTGACCACGAATCGCGCGTTATAGCCGCGCGGTCCAGGCAGCCATTCCGCCTTGGCTATCACGCGCCGAGCACAGCTCCAGCTGTCCTTCGTCTGGTACTCGAAGCTGCGGAAGCGCCGCGAAGGCTGCCCGCTGGCCTCGCAGGTGGCCTGACTCTGCTCCATAGCCTCCTCAACGATGCGTTTCAGTCGCGCATTGCGAGCCATACCAAAGATATAGTGCAGGCCCTGTGCTTCGCACCATGCCATGATATCATCGCGGCAAAAGCCTGCGTCTCCACGAACCCAGATCGGCACGTGCGGCCGCCACCTCGCACGGATACGCGCTACCACCGGCGCTAACTCCTCTATGGCACCCTTTGATGCGTCCACGTTGGAGGGGCGCAAACGAGAGGTCAACACATGCTTTCCGCTAACGATGTACAGCGGTAAGTAGCAGTAGTGGCCATAGTAACCATGAAAGAAGCGCCCCTCCTGCTGGCCGTGAATCGCGTCATCGGTAGCATCGAGATCCAACACGATATGCTCTGGCTCCTCGCCCGTTACATCCATGAACAAGTCCGCGAGCATGGTGTCGATCTTTTCAGGGTCCGCTACGATGCGCTTGTACCTATGCGATGCGGCCCCTCCTTTGGAGCCGAGCTCCAGTCGGTTCAGTGTGCTCGAACCCGCCAGCGGGTCGAGTAGCCCGGGGGAATTTCACCCCCAGGCCCTCACGGAACCGTACGTGAGACTCTCGCCTCATACGGCTCTTCTCGGCCCACTCCGCCGTTGGACCAGCCAACGACCAAGCCCTTGCTTCGCAGGTGAGGTCCTCCCGCAACGCGGTTGCCTCATCCAGTCAGCCAGCCGAGTCGGCCTCTTCGCTCCACGGGCATTACCCCGTTTCATCGCTACTACAAGCCGATCCGCCCCCGTGGGGCGCATTGGTACTCAATCACTTGTGGGACTTCCACTTGTGACACTCCCTTTGCATCGCCCCGACAGGTTCCCACGTTCCGCATTGAGGCCCAGATCGCATTCTCGCCGCCTCCATGCCGGATGCCGATCGGGCAATAAGCAGGTCGCCCCCGACCTCGTCCCGGAGCAGGACATAAACCCCGGTTTTGACATCGTCTAAGACCTTTCGACACTTAGTCAGCGGTTCACTTGCGTTCGACTCTACGATCCACACCTGACAGAGTCATAGCTCCGCCTTTTCCCAGCTCGCTCACCACCAGACCCTTAAAGCCCAGCAGCAGTGGGTGGTTTGCAGCCTCCGCCTGCACAGCGGCTGCGGAGGACCTACCTCCATCCTCAATGCAGTTACGCAACACTCAAGCTATGTTAAAGAACATCACTTTCGCGCCACTACGTGGCACACATGTCCCTGGTCGCGCTCCCGTGCCCGGTGCGCACCTATTACATCTTCGCAGCCCACGCCCATGGCCAACACGGGATCGTCCCGCAGACGGTCATGGTCGTTCACGTCTTCGTAGCCCAAGCATATCGCGTAGACACGTTGCCTGAGCATCGCCTCCACGGTATGCTCGACCCTGCTGGGATCACGGTGGTCGGTGAAGCAGGCGGCAAAACGGCCTATGACGTCGAACATCCGGTCGGCCTCCCGCAACAAGAGAACACCTGCGTCCGAGGACATAGGGCCGCCGTCGAACTTTCCGACCACTTTACGCCGCCCCAAGTCCTCGAAACGAAGCTCTTCAGTATGACAGTCTGTGTTGTTCACGCGCAGTGCACAGGATGGTTATAAATGATTATTAATCATACACTTACGTGGGGCTTGGGTTCCAATTCTTCGCACCCGGGTGATTTATCCGGGTTAGATATCATGGCAGGGCCACGGTCGGAATGAATCGTGAGTTGCTGCGGACGAATGCCCTGGCGCTCGCACGTGGCGGCGATGAATTCTGCTGCCAGACCGCCGGATTCCCCGGGTGCTACCATCCAGCCCACTACGTATCGGCTGTAGATATCCAGCATTACGAGCAGCTTATAGCTGCTCCACTTCTGCGGTCCGCGCAGCTTGGTGATGTCCTAGGACCAGACCTTATTGGGGACGGTAGCCAGCAGTTCCGGCGGGATCGCACAAATTCAAGTTGGGAATTGGAGAGTTGCTGTGGAGGTGGACCCTAGTCTCCACCATTCCTTTCCAACCATATGAACCCCTCACAGCCTGTTTTGGGGAGGGCTGAGGCGCCTGCAGACGCCCAGATCAATCCCTCCGGTGACTCGCGGCGGCTTCTGATGAAGCTCTGCACGCACATACTGCAACAATTGACCACTGACTGGCCCATTCCGGTAGCGCATCAGCAGCCGGTGCCACCGCCCGTAGTGATCAAGGCTTCTGCTGCGGCCCAGGACACAAAGCCGGACTCGGCGCAGTTGAATGAAGCGTGGCAGCTGTTGCATTCGCGCAGTCTGCAAGACGACCCGATCGTTGCGATTTGGCTGCGCGGGCTGTGCCCACGCGGCGTTAACATCGTTCTTGGAGCGGGTCTGACCATCACGGGCTATCGCCGCATACTTGGCCTTATAGCGTGCTACCCTGAGAACGTCTCTGCTCTTACGTCCTTTGTGCAGTCGCTGTCCGATCGTGGTCTTTCGGCCGCCGACGGGCTGCTCTGTGTGCTGCCCAGCAGTACGGGACTGCAATCGGCGGTGCGCCAGGTGTTCGGCCCCAGGGTCGCTATACAGCGCTGTCTCAATACGCTATTGGATCAAGTCACCTGTGGTCTTCCGGAAGACCTTGTTCCTGTGTATCGCAATCGCCTCCGCCAGGCATGGAATGGGTTCGATGCCCGGGAAGCTGAACGCGCACTCACCCGTATTCACCAGGACTTGACGCGCGTCAATCGGTCCGCAGCGAAGGTTCTGTGGGAGGGCCTGGAGCAATCTCTGACGATTCAACGCACGGGCATGCTGCTCAAGCTCGACAGAGGGCTGCGCGTGATGCGCTTCATGGATGCCATCAGTCGCAGGTTGCAGACCCCGGCCAGCGCCGTTTTCCAGCGACGCGAACAGATGGCACTGGCACTGTTGGAACACGAGGCTCAGCTGCGCCGTGTGGCCCATGCGGCCTATCTGCCACAACTTCGTGAGATTCTCATCAACCTCAACGCCGTATGATGACCCATACCCCTATGCTGGATCAATCACTCATCGAGGACCTTCGCGGGCTTGCGCAAAGGAATTTCATCGGCCTGGCCAGCTGCCTTGGATATCTCGATGATCTTCTTACCAAGATGGCCACATGGGTCATGGAAGCCGAAGCCCGCTTCATTTGCGGCGCACGTGGGAAGCACCGTAAGACCGGCTTTCAGCGCTGGGGGACGAATCCGGGTTCCATCCGCGTCGGTTTGGAGCGCATTGCGGTCCGCGTTCCGCGCGTGCGGAATGTACGAACCCGAAAGGAGCGTCCTCTGCAAACGTACCGCCTCTTGCGCAAGCGTGGGCTTATGGACCGGGAAAGCGTGACCAGGGGGTTGCTGTGTGGACTCTCGCGGCGCAATTACAGGCAGGCGGCCCAAGTCTTCACCGATAGTATGGGGTTGAGTGCCAGCAGCATAGGCAACGCCTTCATGACGCAGACGGCAGCGCTACTGAAGGCATTTGAGACGCGCCGCTTCGATCAGCACACCTTTGCGGTGCTCCTGCTTGATGGCAAGTATCTGGCCGATATGCAGATGATCGTAGCGATGGGCATCACGACCGAGGGCGAGAAGGTCGTCCTGGGCTTTGCGGAAAGCCGTACCGAGAACAGTGCGCAGGTGGAATCGCTGTTGCAGGATCTGTTGCATCGGGGCTTCACCCATACCGACAAGCTGTTGGTACAGGTGGACGGCAGCCGCGGGCTTCGCAAGGGGATCGGCGCGGTGTTTGGGGATGCGGTCGTATTCCAGCGCTGCCAATGGCACAAGCGTACCAATGTGACGCGTCACATCAAAAGCGAGCCAGCGGCCACGCATATGAAGCGTCGGCTTCAGGCGGCTTGGGAGCTACCCACGTACGCGGAGGCACGGGCGGCGCTTGTGTCGCTGCATGAAGCGCTGCAGCGGTCGTGCCCGAAAGCCGCACGCAGTCTGGAGGAGGGTTTGGAGGATACGCTGACACTTCACCGGTTGGGGGTGCGGAACCAGGCTGTCAGAGACAGTCTGAAGACGACGAACATCATCGAGAACCTCAACAGCATTATTGCGAACCGATCACGGAACGTGAAGCGCTGGAGGTCATCGGGGATGCGTCAGCGCTGGTGCGGGGCGATATTCATGCAGTACGAGTCGAATCTGAAGCCGATACGCCGGGAGGACATGAAGGAGCTGACCAAGGTCCTGAGCACCTCCGGGGGTCGATGGGTTAGTGGGGATTCGGTCTGCCAGCCCCAAAGGGCTGCAAAGGCAACACCTGCCGCTGGATGCCGCGCGCAGTAGCGCGCTGCTGACGCTGGCATAACGCAAAACCCGCAGCTGTCTGGACGCTCTGAGGCGCTGCACCCTGCCAAGATCGCCGCTTACGCGTGCAATCAGAGGATACCTGCGGGATATCATGCCCGGAAAGTCACTCCACGAGCCTGCCTACGCCCGAAAATCCGCGTGCGAGCACGCAATTGGGCCCATATAAGCTTGCACCGTCCCATTTGCACCCACACACTCGGCCCGTAGCGCAATCCATTGCCAAAAGATATCTACTTTGAGGGCCCATCTCGGCAGAAGCTGCCGAAACCCAACTTAAAAATGTGCAATCCCGTTCCGCTTCTTGTACGGGGGATGAACACGTTGATTGCGGCGCTCTCGCACTTCGTCGTACTCGTGGAGGATGTTGTACATCGTGCGCCAATGGCACACATAGGTGCCTTCGTCCAGGAGCGTGGCATAGATCTGCCGTGGGGGCAGATCCCTGAACCGCTCCGAGTTCAACAGTGCGCGGATCTCCGCTCGTTGCGCTACTGGCAATTGGCGAAGGCTTCGTCCACGCCGCTGCTTCCGCGGCGTGCGTGCCGGCACCTGTAAGCTGTAGTAGTAGGTCGAACGAGGGATACCTACGACCTTGCAGGCGGGAGCCATACCAAGATCCTTTGCCAGCAGCTTCACTGCCGCGATCTTCATGGGCTTTCGCTTTCCTGAATCCCGATCCCAAAGGCGCTCGAGATCTTTTTTGAACGTCAATGATCAGCTCGGCCTTTCCGAGTCTGCTCCTCAGGCCTTCGATCGTCCTGTGAGCAGCTTCCAGCTGGGCCTCCAGTAGGACTACTTCGTCGTTGTCCCGTTTGCCGGTGCCCAGCCTGCCCTCCCTGCGCAGCGGTGCGCCAACGGCCGTGCCGCCCGTGCATTCATCCGCTTTCCGGAGAATTCGTAGCTTGTACTTGACGGAGAACCGGCGGCGGCGAGCGCGTGGAATCACCTCCGCGGCGGACGCTTCAGGCGCCCCGTTCGTGAGCGTAGTCGGGTCGTTTTTCATGACAGGAAAAGGATTACGCTAGAGGTTACGCTGTGCTCCAGTCTGGCTCTTCGCTCCTCCAAACCTTTAGTATTCAGCGAAATGCGTCCAAATTCACTAAGCTTCAAAGCATCGTGTTCCATTTTTGCTTGCACACTCCTTGTCTGCCATCGCGTGATCTCGTTCGTGCCAACTAGTCACTAGGTCTTCATGCGCGCAAGCTTCGTCGAATCCATTCTGGTGGCTCTCTTAAAGGACGGCACGGTGCGGGAGTCGGACAGCATTCTTACCGTCTGTGCTGGAATCGCGGAGCATGCGCTCTTCAACAAACTTGGATTTGCTAATGTGCTAGTCACAAATCTGGATGAACGTATGCATGCGGGACAGTTTGCTCCATTTCGATGGAGCCGCGAAGACGCGCAGTGTTTGTCATTCGCAGACGGGAGCTTCGACGTAGCGTTTGTGGCTGACGGCCTGCATCATTGTCGGTCTCCCCATCGAGCACTCGTTGAGATGTACCGGGTGGCGCGACGGGTAGTGATTGTTGTGGAATCACGCGACAGCGCTACGATGCGGCTTGCCAATCGTTTGGGACTTTCCCCTTCATACGAACTCGAATCTGTCATTGACCACGACTTTGCGTATGAAGGTGTTGACAATACTCCCATTCCAAACTTCATCTATCGGTGGACGGAGGTAGAATTCAAGAAGGTGATAAAGTCCTTCAATCCGCTTGGAAAGCACGGTTTCCGGTTTTTCTATGGACTTAACCTACCGTACGAAATGGCCGGGCTCAGAAAAAGTGGACTCAAGCTCAGCTTGCTCTACTTCGCGGCGCCCATTGCGAAGTTGGTCACATTCTTATTCAAGCGTCAATGCAACTCGTTCGCCATGGTGGCGACGAAGCCGAACATTCCAGCGGACCTGTGGCCTTGGCTCCAAGAGGATGGCGACGAAATTGTTTTCAACCGAGCATTCGCAGAGAAGCACTTCAGACCTAGTTGAATTGCGCAATCGTACAGCGAGGTGCTCGTCCACTGACCCACTGTGTTAAGCTCGCTTTTTGGAGGCTCGCATGCTCGCAAGCGGTGCCAGTTCATGGGGCGCACACAATTCGGCAGTTGCAATGGGCTATTGCGCTTTGCGTATGCAGTCAGCCGCTGCGTGATTTACATCTTCTGCGGCAATGGTGCAGTCTGCAACCCATGGCTGCGGCACTGACTTGAGTTTCTATTCGTCCGGTACCCTGAGATGGCCTGATGAAGAACGACAGTGTTGGTGAGTGTCAAAGCACAAGCGACTACCTGGTGCATCCGTCGCTCGCTGGGGGCAGCGCCCCGAAGTATCTTGCGCCAGCCAGCAGCGTGCACCCAACTTATCCCCGAAGGTCAATCGTTGTAGTTTTGTTGCGCTTGGCTGGCCCAGCTGCCACGATGCAGCATGTGATTACCCATGACGCGATCGAGACTTACCACTGGTTTACTTGTTCTCCTCACAGGGGCCATCTTCGTGCTTGCTGTTCTGGCACAGGATCGTACGCAGCTTCCGACGCTAGTAGTCGTAGCACTATCAGGTAGTGGTGCTTTAGTTTGGCTTTGGTGGCGGCAGGACATCACTAGGTTCGATGTCTTGCTTTTCGCCGTTATATTCCGGCTGGCCTTGGTATGGCTACCGCCGTCGCTATCCGACGATGCGTATCGGTACGTGTGGGATGGGCTTGTGCAAGCTCAGCACGTCAATCCGTATGAGTTCAAACCAGAAGCGGCCGAGCTCGAGATTATTCACGGGGAAGATGTATACGAACGGCTCAACTCGAAGTCATTCTATTCTGTCTATCCGCCGGTCTCCCAGTTCGTGTTTGCGTTCGGAAGCTTGTTTAGCAGCCAGGGATGGATGGCCAGTCACTTCGCCATCAAGGGCATCCTCGTACTTGCTGAACTTATGGCATTACTCTTACTAGCCAGACTTGTCAGCACTCGGTCCTTGATGCTGTATGCCTGGAATCCCCTAGTGCTGCTCGAAACGGCAGGACAAGGCCACACGGAGTCGCTTCTCCTGTTGGCCTTAGTGGTAGTGATATGTGCCAGCCGAGCAGGGAAAAGCGCCTGGGCTTCTGTCGCACTGGCCACCGCGACTTGGGTCAAACTGTTTCCCGTCGTACTGTTTCCACTTCTGTGGCGGCGCCTCGGGTGGCGCGCCGTATGGCCTGGCGCCGTGGCCTTGGGGCTCTTTGCCATACCGTACGCCGCACCATACGTGCTAACCAACGTCAGGGAGTCCTTGGACCTGTACACTCGCTTTTTCGAATTCAATGCAGGGCTTTACTACACGATCAAGCAGGTCTTTTATTGGATTGCTGGAGCGGACTACAGCAAACAGATTGGTCCGGCGCTTCGATGGTGTTTCTTGATGGGGCTGCCAATTCTATATGCCCTCGACTATTGGTGTCGATGGACGATGGAAAAGGCCTTCTTTGTCGGAATCGGGCTATACTTGGTGCTGACCACGACGGTGCACCCTTGGTACCTGCTCTCAGTTCTCTTCCTTGGAACCTTTCTGCACCGTCCCGCGTGGCCTTGGTACTGGATAGGTGCATTGTCCATGGGGACATACTTGCTGTATGTTGGCGGCCCCTACTGGGAATTCGTAATCGTCGGGTGGGGTGGGGGACTCGTACTTGCTGGCATTCAGCATGGGCAGGGTTTGCTGCAGTTGATCTTACGGTACAGGGCACGGAGGAAGGTGTGGTTCATCAGGCCCTATTTGCCAAGACTTGAGAAGCCGATGGTCATTTTGGACCTCGGATGCGGAGAAGGCTATGTCGGAGAGCACATCCAGCGGGTTATGCAGGCGGAGGTGACCCTTGCGGACATCGTCGACATGAATAGGACGGGGCTTAGGCATACGCTTTGTGAGTCCGGCAAACTACCTTGGAATTCCGGAACATTCGATGTAGTTTTGCTCTATTTTGTGCTGCACCATGCAAAGGACGCCACAGAAGTCTTGCAAGAGGCACGGCGCGTGTCGCAGCAGCGAGTGATCGTTGTGGAGTCCGTTTACCGAAGCCCTCTTGGTCTCAAGGTACTCATGGCACTTGACAAGGCTGCGAATCGCATGCGGCACTGGTGCCGTATGGCAGCGCAGGAAAAATACTTGGCGTTTCGTACGGCAGATGACTGGCGAACGCAATTTGAGTCCATTGGCATGTCGATCCTTGCGGAAGGATCCCGGGGCTGGCTGATTCACAGGCAACGGCTCTTTGTTCTGGAGTGATGTCCAAAGGGCAAGCCCTGGACATTTCCGGCCTTTCCTGCGGGGCCTACCTGAACGGGTGGGATTCTGGCTCGCCTTTGGTCTTTACTTTGTCCACAAGCAATTCCTAGGCATTGTCGCGCGTGCGTCAGCCAGTCCTCAACGCGTGTCTGAAATAATGTATGCGTCCAACTCAGGCCACTCGCAATCGCGAAGTAAACTTGCCGCTGTTCCAACTAGTCCGCTCGTTTTTGCTCGCTGGTCCCCTCAAATCTCGCCGCCCTCTTCACTCATTTTAAATGGCGCCAACCTCAAGCCTAGTTGACGTGGATCATTTGCAAGTGCGGTATGCAGCTCTAAGCCCGAACGTATTCCGTCTCAAAATGGCGAGCAGTCCTGTATGAATTCACGTGACGCAATGAAGTGATCCAGAGATCTGACACTGCCTTGCGACACGAACGGCAGTGCCTGCAGACTGCGCCGAATTCCGCACGTACTGGCTGCCGACCAGCCGGAATGACTATGGCCCAGGTGCGGGTCATCTGTTACGATGCGGGTCCATTTGGTAGTTGCTACGCCGATTGCGTATATGGTCGGCACAAGTCATCCGTGGGCCAAAGCAATCTAGAATGATCAGCTGCAACCTCACCTGTTTGTTGGTGACTTAGGTCGCCGCGGCGTACAGCTCAGCGTTGACGCGGATTTTGCATACCGATCCCCCAAGCACAACTGCATGTCACGCAAGAGCGCTCGGCGACTGGCTATTTCCTGGCCGTTAGGTCTTTAAGGTCGCGCGGGCGAGAGTCATATGAAGGTATCCATACAGTGGTTACGCAACAGCCCTAACGGTCAGTACCCGCAGCCTCAAGGTCAGCTTCAACCATCTCTTCAATCATTGCGTCCAACGTGTACTGGGGCTCCCAGCCAAGAACCGTACGCGCTTTGCTTGCGTCGCCAACCAGCAGATTGGATTCCGCTGGCCTATAGAAGCGCGCATTAACTGCAACAACCGTTTCCCCGGTCTGCTTGCAGATGGCATGTTCGCCGGTCGCCTCGCCGTGCCATTCCAATTCCAATCCACATGTAGCAAAGGCGCTGTCGCAGAATGCGCGAACGGTGGTGGCCTGTCCGGTGGCAAGCACAAAGTCGTCTGGCGCATCCTGTTGAAGCATCAGCCACATCCCCTTGACATAGTCACGGGCATGACCCCAATCGCGTGAAGCATCCAAGTTTCCTAAGTAGACACATTTCTGCAGCCCCAGCTTGATACGTGCAGCCGCACGCGTGATCTTGCGTGTCACAAATGTCTCGCGGCGCATTGGGCTTTCGTGGTTGAAAAGGATGCCGTTGCAGGCAAAAAAGCCGTACGCTTCGCGATAATTAACCGTGATCCAGTACGCATAAAGCTTGGCAACTCCGTATGGACTGCGAGGACAAAAGGGGGTAAGCTCGTTTTGCGGGCTCGTGGCGGTATTGCCGTACAACTCGCTTGTGGATGCCTGGTAAAAACGGACGGAGTCTGCCAGGCCGAGAATGCGGATACCTTCCAAAAGGCGCAGAACCCCAATGGCGTCTGCGTTGGCAGTGTACTCCGGCGTATCAAAGCTAACATGGACGTGACTTTGGGCCCCTAGGTTGTAGATCTCGTCAGGCTGCACTTCCTGCACCACGCGGATCAGGTTCGTGGAGTCGGTGAGGTCACCAAAGTGCAGGACAAAGTTATCGTCCTGCGCAGCGGGCTCTTGGTAGAGGTGGTCAATGCGCTGGGTGCTGAACAGCCGCGCACGTCGCTTGATACCGTGCACCACGTAGCCTTTGTCCAGCAAGAGTTCTGCCAGATACGCGCCGTCTTGTCCAGTGATGCCAGTAACAAGGGCAACCGGTCGTTTCATGCAAAATCGCTTTGGAGCATTCAGCCGAAGGTTGTGCTGATGCTTTCTTCCAGGGAGGCGGGCGCTCGCCATCCGAGGTGGCGTCTACGTGAGACATCCACTAGTCTGCGAGGCGTTCCGTCAGGCTTTGAGGAATCATTCAGTACGGCGCACATGGTACACACGACAACTTGAATAATATCGACTAGCGCACTAATGGCCACATCATGTCCCACGCCGACGCTCAGGAGACCATCTGGCGCAACCTGACACAACATCTCTTTGGGCTGCTGCAAAGCAAACAGGCAAGCGCCTACAAGGTCTTTACCGAAAAGGAACTCGCGTCGAGGCGTGCCAGTGCTCCAGACCGTAAAGTGTCGTGCGCCGGTGCACTTTGCCTGTTGCACGTTGCGCAAGAGCACCGGCAGCACGTGGCTGGCCTTCAGATCAAAACTATCTCCCGGTCCGTAAAGATACGCCGACATCAGCAGCAAGAAATCGCGTCCTTGTTGCTCTCGCATTGCTTGGCAATACTTTGCGCCTTCGATCTTTGCCACGGCGTACTAGTGGTGGGCTCTCCTGGCCATGTGCAAAGATGGTCCTCCTTTAGTGGTTGCGGTGCCTCTCGCGCGTAAGCGCACATGCTGCTCAAGAAAAGAAGGAGCTTGACTCCTGTTCTCTGCGCGGCCTGCAAGACGCACGTTCGCATAGCCAGGTTACCCCCAATAGAGTCGGTTGGATAGGTGTCATTCGCTAGGATGCTATCCACCCGTGCAGCGGCAAGCACAACGTCTTCTGGGGGTACGGCATCAAAGAATCGGTTCAGTGTGCTCTGATCGTGCAAGTCCAATTCTTGCCGAGTTCGCACGTGAAGGATATCGTAGCCGTCGTGCGTTAGCCTTTGCAAAACGGCCAAGACCAACAGCCCACGGTGTCCGGTTACGAAAATCCTTTCGCGTTTGGCAGAGAGATGCATACAGGAGGGCAGGGCGCTTTCACGGGGCGCGTTGTACGCACATAGGCCGGCAAGGTCCCTGTCGGGCGCCAGTGGTCGGCGGGCTTCCGAATTGCGTGAGCGACAGGGCGCAGCGTTTGCGCAGGACTGCCTTGGCCAAGACTGCTTTACGCTGCAGGGGACGTCGCGGTGTTCGACTGGGCGAAAAGCGTTGCGCGGGCTGGCTGGTGATCACATGCGCAGCCAAAAGTCACCTGTGCACCCTACCTTTGGCAATCAGAGCTGGCATGCTGAGCCTAACCCGTGCTCGGACGTTAAAGGCGTGTCAGGATATTTTCGAACTGAGCCCTTATCCTCATTTCACGGACTCTCGTCATTATCCCCACCTATAACGAGCGCGAGAACGTAGGTACCGCGCTCAAGCGGATCATGCAGCAGCCGGGCGCCATGGATGTGCTGGTTGTAGATGACGGTTCGCCGGATGGGACACCGGCGGTTGTTCACGGGCTATCCGAAGCGTACCCCGGACGCATTGCAATGATTGAGCGCGCGGAAAAACTGGGACTCGGCACAGCCTATTTGAAAGGATTTGCCTATGCACTGCGAGGAGAGTACGAATTCGTCTGTGGCATGGATGCCGACCTCTCGCACAACCCGGACGACTTGCTGCGTCTTGTGGAACCGGTCCGGGACGGCACGGCTGACATGGCAATTGGGTCTCGGTACATTGGCGGCGTACGAATTGTCAACTGGCCGCTGTCGCGACTGATGCTGTCGTATTTTGCAGGTATCTATACCCGAGTGATCACGCGTATGCCTGTACGTGATGTTACGGCGGGATTTCTGTGTTACCACCGGCGCGTGCTGGAGAGCCTTGACTTCAGCCGCATAAAGTCGAATGGGTATTCATTTCTGATAGAGATGAAATTCCGCATCTGGCGCAAGGGCTTCACCCTCAGGGAAATTCCAATCATCTTTACCGAGCGCACGGAAGGGCAGTCCAAGATGAGCAAGGCCATCATCAGGGAAGCTGCCTTCAAGGTGTGGGAATTCAGGCTTCGAGACCTGTTTCGCAGGCTCTAGCGGGCCAGCGTCTGGTCGCAGTTCGCCTCTGAAGTCGCTTGGATCCCGGGTCGGCCAAGGTGCGCTGGCCCAGAAGCGGCATGCGCTCTATAGTGCGCCGCTAAAGGCATCACCCCAGCGGCCGAGACGGGTCATATTAGGGGCGTCAATGTCTACCCAGTGCTGCTCATCGTAACGCCTGAACCACGTCAGTTGCCGCTTGGCGTATCGGCGGGTATTTCGCTTGATCAGGCGGAGCATTTCAGTCTCGGCTATTTCGCCGTCAAGATGGGCAAATGCTTCCTGGTAGCCGATTGTCCGCAGGGTCGGAAGTGTAGCCCCATAGCCTTGTGCCTTCAGGCCGCGGACTTCATCAAGGAGGCCAGCCTCAAGCATTCGGTCTACGCGCCTGTCAATTCGTTCGTAGAGCCGGGCACGGTCCATGGTTAGGACTTTGACGTCGTATCGGTAGGGAGGAAGCGTGCGTCGCTCCAGGTAGGAGGAGAGGGTATTGCCAGTTTGGTAATAAACTTCCAGTGAACGGATCAGCCGCTGGGTCTTCGTCGGGTCAAGGGCCTCAGCGCTTTGGGGATCAATGGTTTTCAATTCCTGAAACAAAGCAAGGCTGCCTTCGCTGCTCAGCCGCGCTTCCAGCGCCATGCGTGTGGACGCATCCGCCGGTGGGACGGGAGAAAGGCCGTGGATCAGCGCCTGCAGGTAAAGCGTAGAGCCGCCGACGATCAGTGGTGTGCGCCCGGAACGTACAATTCCACTGATACGTGCGTTGGCACTTTCGGCAAATGCACCAGCGGAGAACCCTTCTTCGAGGCAAAGTTCACCAACAAAGTGATGGGGCACACGCCCAAGCTCACGGGGAGATGGCTTGGCGACACCAATCGTCAGCGCTTTGTAGACCTGGCGGCTGTCGGCTGAGATGATTTCCGCATTGAGCCGCTCTGCGATTCTCAAGCTGATTGCCGTCTTCCCGACCGCCGTTGGGCCAACGAGCGCCAAGATGGGCGCCCTACACATATCTGACAGCGGGCGGGGCATTGCCTCATCAACTTAGGGAAATCCCGAACTAGGCGGTCAAAACGAGCAAGGACAGCCTTAGTGGTTGGGCCAGAGGCGATGTTGCCTCATAATCAAAACTAAAGTGCCTGCTAGACCAGGTGCCACAGGTCTAGTAAACGGGCATCGACGGATCGATTTCTTTGCTCCAGGCGAGAGTGCCGCCGCGCAAGTTTTTTACGTTTGCAAAGCCGGTAGCCTGCAGGAATCTAGCCGCCTGTATAGCTCTACCACCACTGCGACAATGGACGACCATAAGATCGTTTTTGTATGGTTCGAGCTCGCTCATGCGATTAACGATAGTCCTAAGAGGAACAAGGTGCCCGTTGAGGTTCGCGATCTTGTACTCCTTCTCTTCCCTCACATCCAGGATGAAAGGCGTCTGGCCAGCATCCATAAGCGCTTTCAACTCGTGGACGGTAATTTCCGGGACAGAGGTCATGCGTCTTGTGCATGCATAAGTTAATCAACAAAGCAAGATATGGCCAGGATTCCTGCGTGCGCCCAGAATTGAGACCCGCTATGGTGAAGATTGATAAAATTGCAATTCCGCTTGCCGATCCCAAGAGCAACCCACGTGTGGACCATGCATGCATTTAGCATGCGCTGGGTTGATCGAACGTGGTGCCGTGGTCGCGGTGGTTCGGAGGCATCTTGGGATATGTTGACATGGGCGTACTATGAATGGCGTACCCGATCAGCTTTTGTCGACGTAGCTACAGCGCTACTCAGTAAGTTTGCCAACCAGCCAGCCAGCAACGCACCCGGCACATGGACTCAACTCATGCAGAAGGGGCACGCGGTTGCGAGAGTGGTCGGAAAACGGCTGCAGTGGCGTGTAGTAATAGCGTTGTGCATATTCTAGCTTTAGCTGATGTAATACCCTTGCAGCATGTCCCAAGGCTCGAAAACAGGTCGGGGAACCTGCATTGCTACAATGCTAGTGAAGGACAGGCATGTCTCAGGCTTGGAAGCCGATAGAAGATTACCATTCGCACGCGGAGCTGGCCACGGCTGAGCTCGGCGCCTTGGCCTCGGTCTGGCGAGAACAGCGCCGTCGGCCTCGCAATCAGGGAGCCTATAGTCGGTTCGAGGAGAAGTTGAAGCGCGAGTGGGCTATCGACACCGGACTAATTGAGCGCCTTTATACGTTGGACCGTGGCATCATCCAATTGCTCATTGAGCACGGGATCCAGGCGCACCTGATTCGACGCAAGCACGTCGCGAACCCCGATGTGGTCGTTGCAATGATCACCGATCACGAGGCGGCTGTTGATGGCTTGTTCGACTTCGTTAAGGGAGAGCGGTCGCTGTCCACGAGCTACATAAAGGAGCTGCACGCCCTGATAACTAGGCATCAAGAGACGGTGGAGGGCATTGACTCGCTCGCTCGGCAGACAACGGTCCCACTCTGTCGTGGTGCATACAAGGTGCTGCCAAATAATCCCCGGCGGCTGGATGGTACCATCCACGAGCACTGCCCGCCGGAGCATGTCGCTTCGGAAATGGAGCGGCTGATCAGCATGCATCACCAGCACGGCGACGTTGCGCCCGAGGTTGAGGCTGCTTGGCTGCACCACCGGTTCACGCAAATACACCCGTTCCAGGACGGCAACGGAAGAGTCGCGCGCTCACAGGCGACGCTGTTGTTTATTAAGGCCGGCTGGTTCCCCCTGGTGGTACGGAGCATGGACCGGGCGGCATATATCGGCGCACTGGAAACTGCGGATTGTGGCAATTTGGCGCCGCTGGTTGAGCACTTCACCCGAATCCAGCATGACTGTTTCGTTCGTGCTTTGAGCATTGCCAAGGATGTCCGGCAGGAGCGACGCGTAGCGGAATCAATCGTGTCAGTGCGGCGACAATAGCAAAAGCGTCGGGACTCTTTCGTTGCCGAAGGGGAGGCCGCCAGGTCCAGCTCTGCATAGGCGGGCAGAAGATCAGTTGGATGAAGTGGTCAACGATCTAAAGCGCGAAATGGCAGACTTGCTTGAAAGTGGTAGTTACTATGTTAGCGGCGCGGACGACCGTAGCCAACATAGCCATTTCTATCGGTATCAGATCATCCAAACTGCACGGGCGCTGGACTACTATGCGAACACGAGTTCCTACCGCGCTTGGGTGCGGTTGGTGCTGCGAAACACCAATTGAACCGAATTGCTTGCCTTTCACGGCATTGGACGAGAATTGCACGGTGTACTAGCCTGCTCCGTGTCGTGGTTTCAGCGCGTAGAAACGGACGACCGCGAGCGGGAGATGGGATCGGCAATACCTTTGTCTGATAGAGTCTTCCTGATCAACTATAAGCAATCCGTGGCCGCAGTTAAGCCGCGATTCCACGTCTGGCTGGAGGATACTATCGTACGCTGCCTGAACCAGTGGCAGCACGCGGCGTTGTAATGCCAGCGTACGTCATGTCGTAGGTGGCTGGCAGGGCGTGGAATTCGGAAATTACAACAGCGTTGCCGCACGCTACCTTGGATACTGATACGGCACGCCTTACACAATACTCTCAGACACTTCGCTTAAAGGACACACATGAGAATAGACACATACCTTACGTTCAAGGGCAATTGCCGGGAAGCCTTTTGAATTTTATGGTTCTACCCCTGTTTTAGTGGGTAAACTCACTTGCGGACGCTTTCGGGGTATAGATCTAGGCCTCCGAGGTGAAAGTAAATGGCGTTAGCAAACCGCCGTTTATTGCGGAAGCCCCTACTGCGCACTTTGATCGTTTTGATCCGGCTGTTGATGCCTTTCGCAGGGCCATTGCTCACCTTCAGGATGATCGCATTGAGGATACCCCACAGGTGTGTTTTGATGGTTCTGGCGGCTGCCTTGACCGGTTCCAGCCGACACCGCATGGCCCACGACAACCATCGCTCCCAACCCTTGCGCGCCCACGTGCGGTGGACATAATGCCACAACTGCAGGGCCATTTCCTTGATAGCCCACGCGCGGGCCGTCTTCAACGTGCTGGTACGCAACTGCTGGAAGCGCGCCTTCTGCTTAGCAGACATGTTGGCCGGGTGAGTCAACCAATCATACTTGGTTCCCTTGAGGTCTTCCAAGCCTTCCTTCATCAATGCCCGGTGCTCCTGGCGCCGAACCTTGTCCACGGCAGTTCCCAGACATTTCACTACGTGGAATTTGTCAAAGGCCACCTTCCGTTGCGCCTCTGGCACATGCTCCAGCGTGGCGTTGATGTAGGCCGGCCACATGTCCATGCTAACACTCTCGATGCCCTCCAGCTGCTCCAAAGTGAGCCCAGCATACCAACGCGTAAGTGTTTCTTTCTTACGGTCTTCGCCCACATGCAGCACCGTTCCCGCCTTCGCATCCGAAACAATGGTGACATACGCATGACGCTTGCGAAAAGAGGTCTCATCCACGCCAATATGGGCAACATCCCGTTCCTTCCTCCGCGCAAGGCCGCGTTGCACCGCGCGCTGCATGATCCCGTCTATCGCATTCCAGCTCACCCCCATCAGACGGGACACCGCCGACACACTCGCCTCCTGCAGCCAATCAATCACCAGCGCCTCAAACCCTGCAGTGAACCGTGACATAGGTTCCGCCCACGGAATCGACACGGTGCGCACTCCATGCTCCGGACATTCCACGCGGGGAAGTTGCGCAACCACCATCGTGCGATACTCGCACAAATCCAGGTGACGCCATTGCCGAGAACGGTGGTCGTAGCCCGGACACGCCAAGCCGCACTCCGGACAAGGCAGCTGATGGCCGTCCTCGCAAGCTACATGAATCCGGACTTCTTGCGCCTCATGCGCAAACGTCACCTCGGAAATCTTCCAGGGAGTCTGGATGCCCAAGAGGCAACCGATATCAGTCTTTAGTTGTGACATATCGTTGCTGGGGTTAGAGAACGTGTGCGCCATCGTGATGATGGCCTTGAAACAGGCAAGAAGCGGGTATGAATCCGCATCACCTCATTTCGTTTCCCGTTGAATACAACACTGCACCCATCTAATTAGGGGAAGAGCCAATTTTATCGGTCGTGCTTTGAGGGTACGTACCAGAGCTTTAACACGTTTGCAGAGGGCCCTGCTGACATGAACATTTCAGAAGAGCAGAAGGATCTCATAATGCACGTTTCACTGCCGATAGGTGCCAGCGTTCTGATGGGAAGCGACAGCGTGGATGGCTTCGGTCCTCCGACTGTCACTGGCAACAATTTTTAGCTGTCCATTCAACCTGGAAGCCGGGTAGAGGCGGACGACATCTTTGGCAAGCTATCGGATGGTGGCTCGGTAACAATGCCCATCCAGGAAACTTTCTGGGGCGCCTATTTCGGTGCTCTGACGGATCGTTTCGGTGTGAATTGGCAAGTCAATTTAGACTTGTCGAACGGCTGAACTGTACCCAGCAGATTGTTTTAGCGCCAGCATGCCCGCAATTGATACAAGCAGGGGCGCAGATGGGTCGAACAGCGTCGTTGGAGACGCCGTCACACGCTGCACTCGCGCTTTGATTCGCGCTGACGTCCCGCGCGACCGTAGGAAGCGCAGCGACTTGGCTCATTGAAGGAGTATCTCCAAGGGGGCACAAATCGGTGGCGTTTGGTGTCCGCGCTATCGCGGGCACGCTGTTGAGTATGCCGGCATCAACGTGAGGGGGTGTTTCGGGCCTAGGCCGCAATGGGTATCTCGTGCAAGACCCCGGTGACTCGCAGCCCTGTGCTCACTGAGAGCACGAGCATTGCAGCTTTGAGTAGCGCGCCTACAGCGGCCGTCTTGGTTACTGACCCGTGTTTGCGAATCGCCCTCACAGGTTTTAACAGCTCACGGTAATGTCTAATCTGGTGGGCCTGCCATTGCGTTGCACTGTGTTTTCCGCGGCAAGACAAGAGAGGGCGCAGGTGTTCTTGTTTTGTGGTAGCCAAGGGCCGTCATCAATGCAACATAATTATCCTTATGTTACATTAGCGTATATTTGAGGCTGCGAGTGCGCCGTTTTTTGGGCAGATACGGACAGGTGTGCTCACCCCCACCAGAGGTGATTGTGTATCCGCAGTTTGACGCGGATGCTTGCCTTTGCGGATCGTGCTTGCCGTTGCGTAGGCCGCGGTCAGTCGCTGCACCGTTGCTCCGAATCTCGTAACGTCATTGCATTCCCGCGTTTGGATCACGTTACCGCAAGCCAGTAGCGTGGCCAGAATTGCTGGAGCACCGTGCACCCTCCTCCGGCTGATGTTTGGTATTTCTCAGGCGAGAGCCGGGATCGCACAAATTCAAGTTGGGAATTGGAGAGTTGCTGTGGAGGTGGACCCTAGTCTCCACCATTCCTTTCCAATCATATGAACCCCTCACAGCCTGTTATGGGGAGGGCTGAGGCGCCTGCAGACGCCCAGATCAATCCCTCCGGTGACTCGCGGCGGCTTCTGATGAAGCTCTGCACGCACATACTGCAACAATTGACCACCGACTGGCCCATTCCGGCAGCGCATCAGCAGCCGGCGCCACCGCCCGCAGTGATCAAGGCTTCTGCTGCGGCCCAGGACACAAAGCCGGACTCGGCGCAGTTGAATGAAGCGTGGCAGCTGTTGCATTCGCGCAGTCTGCAAGACGACCCGATCGTTGCGATCTGGCTGCGCGGGCTGTGCCCACGCGGCGTTAACATCGTTCTTGGAGCGGGTCTGACCATCACGGGCTATCGCCGCATACTTGGCCTGGTAGCGTGCTACCCTGAGAACGTCTCTGCTCTTGCGTCCTTTGTGCAGTCGCTGTCCGACCGTGGTCTTTCGGCCGCCTCCGGGCTGCTCTGTGTGCTGCCCAGCAGTACTGGACTTCAATCGGCGGTGCGCCAGGTGTTCGGCCCCAGGGTCGCTATACAGCGCTGTCTCAATACGCTATTGGATCAATGGGATTGCACATTTTCAAGTTGGGAATTGGAGAGTTGCTGTGGAGGTGGACCCTAGCCTCCACCATTCCTTTCCAACCATATGAACCCCTCACAGCCTGTTTTGGGGAGGGCTGAGGCGCCTGCAGACGCCCAGATCAATCCCTCCGGTGACGCGCGGCGGCTTCTGATGAAGCTCTGCACGCACATACTGCAACAATTGACCACCGACTGGCCCATTCCGGTAGCGCATCAGCAGCCGGTGCCACCGCCCGCAGTAATCAAGGCTTCTGCTGCGGCCCAGGACACAAAGCCGGACTCGGCACAGTTGAATGAAGCGTGGCAGCTGTTGCATTCGCGCAGTCTGCAAGACGACCCGATCATTGCGATCTGGCTGCGCGGGCTGTGCCCACGCGGCGTTAACATCGTTCTTGGAGCGGGTCTGACCATCACGGGCTATCGCCGCATACTTGGCCTGGTAGCGTGCTACCCTGAAAACGTCTCTGCTCTTACGTCCTTTGTGCAGTCGCTGTCCGATCGTGGTCTTTCGGCCGCCGACGGGCTGCTCTGTGTGCTGCCCAGCAGTACTGGACTTCAATCGGCGGTGCGCCAGGTGTTCGGCCCCAGGGTCGCTATACAGCGCTATCTCAATACGCTATTGGATCAAGTCACCTGTGGTCTTCCGGAAGACCTTGTTCCTGTGTATCGCAATCGCCTCCGCCAGACATGGAATGGGTTCGATGCCCGGGAAGCTGAACGCGCACTCACCCGTATTCACCAGGACTTGACGCGCGTCAATCGGTCCGCAGCGAAGGTTCTGTGGGAGGGCCTGGAGCAATCTCTGACGATTCAACGCACGGGCATGCTGCTCAAGCTCGACAGGGGGCTGCGCGTGATGCGCTTCATGAATGCCATCAGTCGCAGGTTGCAGACCCCGGCCAGCGCCGTTTTCCAGCGACGCGAACAGATGGCACTGGCACTGTTGGAACACGAGGCTCAGCTGCGCCGTGTGGCCCATGCGGCCCATCTGCCACAACTTCGTGAGAGTCTCATCAACCTCAACGCCGTATGATGACCCATACCCCTATGCTGGATCAATCACTCATCGAGGACCTTCGGGGGCTTGCGCAAAGGAATGTCATCGGCCTGGCCAGCTGCCTTGGATATCTCGATGATCTTCTTACCAAGATGGCCACATGGGTCATGGAAGCCGAGGCCCACTTCATATGCGGCGCACGTGGGAAGCACCATAAGACAGGCTTTCAGCGCTGGGGGACGAATCCGGGTTCCATCCGCGTCGGTTTGGAGCGCATTGCGGTCCGCGTACCGCGCGTGCGGAATGTACGAACCCGAAGGGAGCGTCCTCTGCAAACGTACCGCCTTTTGCGCGAGCGTGGGCTTATGGACCGGGAAAGCGTGGTAAGAAGGTTGCTGTGTGGACTGTCGCGGCGCAATTACAGGCAGGCGGCCCAAGTCTTCACCGATAGTATGGGGTTGAGTGCCAGCAGCATAGGCAACGCCTTCATGACGCAGACGGCAGCGCTACTGAAGGCATTTGAGACGCGCCGCTTCGATCAGCACACCTTTGCGGTGCTCCTGCTTGATGGCAAGTATCTGGCCGATATGCAGATGATAGTAGCGATGGGCATCACGACCGAGGGCGAGAAGGTCGTCCTGGGCTTTGCGGAAAGCCGTACCGAGAACAGTGCGCAGGTGGAATCGCTGTTGCAGGATCTGTTGCATCGGGGCTTCACCCATACCGACAAGCTGTTGGTACAGGTGGACGGCAGCCGCGGGCTTCGCAAGGGGATCGGCGCGGTGTTTGGGGATGCGGTCGTATTCCAGCGCTGCCAATGGCACAAGCGTACCAATGTGACGCGTCACATCAAAAGCGAGCCAGCGGCCACGCATATGAAGCGTCGGCTTCAGGCGGCATGGGAGCTACCCACGTACGCGGAGGCACGGGCGGCGCTTGTGTCGCTGCATGGAGCGCTGCAGCGATCGTATCCGAAAGCCGCACGCAGTCTGGAGGAGGGTTTGGAGGATACGCTGACACTTCACCGGTTGGGGGTGCGGAACCAGGCTGTCAGAGACAGTCTGAAGACGACGAACATCATCGAGAACCTCAACAGCATTATTGCGAACCGATCACGGAACGTGAAGCGCTGGGGATCATCGGGGATGCGTCAGCGCTGGTGCGGGGCGATATTCATGCAGTACGAGTCGAATCTGAAGCCGATACGCCGGGAGGACATGAAGGAGCTGACCCAGGTGCTGAGCACCTCCGGGGGTCGATGGGTTAGTGGGGATTCGGTCTGCCAGCCCCAAAGGGCTGCAAAGGCAACACCTGCCGCTGGATGCCCCCGCGCAGTAGTGCGCTGCTGACGCTGGCATAACGCAAAACCCGCAGCTGTCCGGACGCTCTGAGGCGCTGCACCCTGCCAAGATCGCCGCTTACGCGTGCGATCAGAGGATACCTGCGGGATATCGTGCCCGGAAAGTCACTCCACGAGCCTGCCTACGCCCGAAAATCCGCGTGTGAGCACGCAATTGGGCCCACATAGGCATGCACCGCCCCATTTGCACCCATACAATCGGCCCGAAGCGTAATCTATTGCCAAAAGATATCTACTTTGAGGGCCCATCTTGGCAGAAGCCGCCGAAACCCAACTAAATTTTGTGCAATCCCCTTTCAATCGCTAGGATGTGTATCGCAATATCCTCCCGGAGGCGATCCATACCAATGCTTGGTGGGTGATAGCTCACCTACATCCAGCGGCGTAACCGATGGGCCAACCGTGGCGCGATGGTGCTGGTGCAGTTTGCTCCACCGACTTCATCAGCAAGGTCTCTGGAGCGTGCAAGATCTAGAAAGCGTTTCGCGCAATTTGCAAATCCACTGCGCACCACCTTCGGACTCTCGGGCTGCCTCTTATTATATGCGGAAACGACTATCTCGTTAAAACGCTGGGATTCACCGCGCCACCAAAATAGGGACCGATCTCACGCATCCACCTCACTATGAATTCATTCGGATCAACGCCGCCATTTTCCATCCGAACCCAGTACCGGCATTCTTCAAGACCCCAGTTTCTTTCGGACCGTTGCAACCTAGAGGCGAAGTCCTGGAATCCTGAAGCGCTCAGCTCGGCCGGATTCGCTCTGTTTAGAATGGTCGCTGCATCTGCAAGGCTTGTGCTGTCGCTGCTGCTCCAGGCGCGGGAGATTTGATACCGCGCGCCGGGAAGAACTTGGATTTTGGCAACCGCCCTCGGCTGCTCGTCCGAGCCCAGACCAAGACAAGGCACGTGTCCAAAACGGGCCTTGCTGACCGAATCACGTGCTGCCCGCTGGTCCTCCAAGGAGTCCTGCAGCGCTTCAACTTGGCCCTGCAACGAGTGTACTGTTTCGCAGCAATCAGATGCCGAGCCACAGCCACCGTGTGCCACGCCCAGATATATGGCGAGGATGGCAATGACGGTCATGAAGTCTGCGAATGCAGGCCACACCGTGATATGTGTCTTGCTCCGCTTTATGGCATTTCCAACTCAATCCGGCCGATCAACTCCTCGATAAATTCAACAAGGCTCTTTACGGTGCCACTGATCTCCTCGTGCGCGGTCCGGGCATACTTATAGAAATCCTGCGTGTCATCACGCACCGGTTCCCACGCCTTCGACATGGAGTCCGTTATTGCGGACTCGACCGTGCTTGCCATATCCTCAATTCGTGCTGTCGTCGAATCCAACCGCTTCGGCAAGGCTTTGAGGACTTCCATCGACAAGAAGAGGCTGTCCGATAGCTTTTTCGCTGCATCGGGCACTATCGTTGTTGCCGCCGCCAGATGTTGACCCATGTCGGCAAGCGGGCCCACAATCGTAGCACTGATTTGATCTTCCAAGCGGTCGAAAATCGCCTTTACGATATCATGGTTGCGACTGACGAATTCCTGCCGCATTTTTCTGTGACTATCCTCGACCGCTTTCCGCAGCTCTTCAATGGCAGACGTTATGGAATTCCTTAGCGCAAGCACGTGGTTGTCCGCCGCTTTCCCGAATTTTTCGGACATACCCTCCTGCGCTTTGCGACTTTCCTCTGGAAAGTTTTGTAACAACGTTGATAACTGATCAAACCTGCCTACGATCTGCTCCAGTCGCTTGCCATTCTTGTCCAGCACAGTCTCAACCATGGCTCCCTGGTCCTCAAAGCGCGTTTTCATCTCAAGAAGGAGTCCACGCTGATCCGACAGCGTTTCCTTTACTGCCGAAACGAACCCGTCCTGCCCGTTGCTGATCTCCTTCCGCCATACGCTTGATGCCTCTTCAAGCGACTTTTCAATCAACCGCGGCAGCTTATCCAACTCGCTGGCTCCCTGGACGACCCGCTCAGCAGTTGTTCCTACAGTTTGAGCAGAGTCACTCAGATTCTGGGCTGCGTATGTCAACTCTGAAAACCTGTGCGCTAAGCCCAAAGATGCGGAAGCGATCTCGCGTAACTGCTTTTCAGCCATGTCCTTTAGGTGCAGAACGCTTTCATCAACCTGCCGCATTGCCGTAGGAAACTGCGCCAAGGCCTCGGCAAAGGCTTGGCTGAGTTCAAGCCGAAAACCCTCTCCAAACTTGTTTACCGGTGGGCGTTCCCGGCTCCTATCCTGGACCCTATCGTGCAATGCCAACACCGCCTTGTCCGCCTTGTGTTGCGAACCTTGCAGGACATGCAGCACAAGGTACAGGTGCGCGGCTATGCCAATAATGCTCGATAGTACCGCGAGCAACGCCGGACCAGCCAGCGCAGAAGGTTCGGCCAGGGAGTTTGGAGATGCGATGAGCTCAATCGCAAACAGCAGCATCGTGCCGCCAATACCGGTCGCGAGGGAGGATCCAGCAAGCTGCCGGATCCTGTCAAGGGCTGGCTCAATAAGCCGATCCAATTGGTCGGAATACGCTACCCAATCGGGTGCCTGACCGCGGCCCGCCCGCAACTCGACATCATCCAAAATACGCCCTAATGCCTCTTTACCAAGTTCCTCTGCAGTGATGCGCCTTTTCTCTCTATGAGACCAGATTATGTAGTATGCCTGAATGCCAACCAGGCAAAGAAAAAATGGGAAAAGGGTCATCGTCTTACCACCTGCCGCAATTCATCTTCACGAATGGAGAGACTGCCGCCTCGTAATGGTCGGGACGAAGACTGCTAATGAATTCGGTAAGGTGAAGTGTCCGATCTGGACGTTCCTGCACGGAAGACCATGCGTGCCAGTCGTCCGCTTCTCTTATCATTCGGAACGATAGCGCGCCTTGCGGCGGTTCCTGACGGGCCTCGCAAACGCTGCGCACGGCAGCGCAATTGATCCCTACAGCCAATCGATTGCGATTTGCAGACTCGGCAACCGAGGCTGTGAGCCAAGTTATCGAGCTCTGGCCTTGATCCACTGCCAGCCCGCTGGATATTGGCTGCCACGAGTTGTCGGCGAACCATCCGTCCAATGGCATTTCCACGTCACCGGTGCACGAATAGCTGTCAGTGTCTTCGTAATAGAGAACGCTATACCTGTCGTTGTCGTTAGCCCAATCGATGTCGTCCCACTCAATGTCCGCTGGGAGTCCTCCTGACCCTTGCGTCAGGTGATCAACCCGAACCTCTATGTTGGCATCCATCGTAAGAATGGCGGCCTTTAGAGCAGACACGACCTCACGTACGTTGTTTTCGTCTTCCCTGCTCCGCCCAATAGTGAGGATATAGAGCGGCCGCTTGACGCGCGCCGTGAGTTGCTTGTACCGGCGCTCACCTTCATGATACCAGCAACCGAGGCTATTGGTAGCATCGCAATTGCGTGCATGAACACCCCAGTAGTTGAGGCGAACGCCCAAGAGAGACAGGTGAATTTCGCCACTATTGTAGCCCGAAAGCAGCGCCGGATCCCTTATAAGGCTTAGCAATGCCACTGGCCCATATACGTCGTCAGCGGTAACGAACAGGTCGGAGACGAGTGCCGCAGCTTCAATTTCACCGGCATTTAGCCGGTGAATTGCGTCACTGATCGCTACGTCAATATGGGATTTGCTTCCACTGAACATCGCACGGCGCATAACGGACAAGCAATCGAATTGCGTGGTCGTGTTGGAGACGCCTTCGCACGCGATCAGAGCGCCGCCCACTCCATAGTCAGCCTTGAGCAGGTTGGATAGATTCCTGAAGATGTCGGGGAGCAGAGATACCGTGTCCAGGTTCGTATGCATGTAGCCGCCCATCGGAATGGACAGGTCCAGCAAAATATCAATCTGTTGCTGATCTATTTTGATGATAGGCTTCTCGGGCGGTGATGCATCCGTCCATTGGGGCACAACCGTTGCCTGCAGTGTAGCATCCGAATCGTTGGCCGGAAAGTATCTTAACACTGCTCCTGTGGGGGCACTGTCACGGTCACATCCGCCCGAACAGCTAGCCAGTGTCACGAGTAACCCGACTAGGATCGTGCCAGGCCAAGACTTCCGATTCTCCATAAGGAGTCACCGCAGTTTGGTTTTGGTGGTATGGCCCGATTCACGCGCGGGTGGCCAGTCAAGCGTGGGAATACCTTCTGCAATTCGTAGGGCATCACGTAAGACTAGGGGCACGTTGCGGGCCGCGCGCTTGTTCAGCCTTCCGTCAAGGACCTCCAATGATCGCACGATCCAGCGCATCGCGCTTAGCATCCACCGTACTAGGGCGCGGGCAACTCGCAGAGAAACCAATCCCACCTTTCCAACGCTGACGCGCCAGCGTTGGCCCGTTTTACCGGAAGGCGGACATGATGGGGCTTTAGAATCGACCATTGCAATGGACCGCTCAACTTGGTTGTCATTTGGCATGGCTGATGCGGTACGGCTGGTTGCATACCCCGGCCACCGGGACTGCGGTTGATGCGTTGGCCTCCCAATCAGGTGTCAGCTCTGCCAAACCAACGCTGCCTCCCGGATAGGAGAAGCTGTCAGCGTCTCAATCGCGCCCGTCCGGCCATCCGTTTCAATGAAAAAGGTGGAGAGGTCGCTGCGCCGCCGCCCGTTAGTTGCTGCGAACAGAATGCCTGTTCCCAAATCAGCGAAGCTATCGGGGCATCAAGCGTATCGCGGGCCCGAACCTTGCCCCCTTTTATCGCTTCATTGATCTTCTTAATCAGGGCGTCTTCGAGCACACTAATCTTGGACGGAGACTTATCAGGGTGCCCCAGCAGAATCGGTGGAGCAATGTGTCCGAATTCAGGCTCGGCGCCCTCGGCAATCCTCAATGGCAGCGGCTCAAACCAATCCACGTTTCTGTCCGGCGTGCCCTCGCACAGGAGCTCAAAGTCCGATAGCGGAAACTTGTAGCTTTTCTCAAGCGCCAAGTCAGGACCCAGGTTCTTGTCTACTACATTGCAGATCGGGTCAATCTTTGGACGCGTGATGGTACCAGGCAGGTGCCACTTATCGCTGCTTGGAGTTTCCATGTCTACGTATTTCCAGAGGTTATTGGCACGCTCACGAATCCATGCTTCCATGCTGCGCTGGATGGCCATATAGTCTTCGCTCTCGTACCACAGCCTCCATCCGTTGCCTCTAAGCTGGACAACGATACGGAGGCGACTACGATCCTCCTCCGTGAGCGATGGCCACCAGTCCGTTCCGACATATGCAACGAGGCTGCGGGCCATGTAATCCGTAATCAGCCGGAAATACCGATTGATGAGTTGCCGCGCTCTATTGCCATGCGATGCGTGATCAAAGCCCTTCAGCTCCAAGCCATCGTCACGCTGGTTTGCGCTCCTGGTGCCGAATAACTGAAGGGACCCGCGCGCACGCATCCACGCGCGAAGTTGCGTGGCGCAGGCGGACGGATCAGTTAAATTCCATCCTCCGTTGGAGGGCAGGTAATCAGACGCGTTCCTGGCCATTAGCTCAAGCAGTAGATCACCCCCGATCTTTGCGCTATCGGCCACCTCTCCAAAATGGCTGTTGCCATGCTTTTCGGTGGTGGAGATCAGCAGATCAATGGTCCCGCCGCCTAGGTCGCCCACGAGAATGATTTCGGCAAACCTTGCCGTTCCGCCCTTGGCAGCATGCGATTCGCTGTACAGCCCTTGGCCCCCAACTGGTTCAAAGTTACAGCCAAGATCGTTTCCACTGCGCTTAAGCACGCCATGGACAGATTCCATATATGCTCTGACTTCAGCACTCATGGCACTGCGTAGCGGATAGGTGAACGTGATGTCTACACGTTTCGGTAGTAAACCGCGGGTGCGTACCATGTCTGCCACGAGGATCTCCAAGGCCATGCCGAGATAGATCTCCCGCAGAAGCGTCTCGGATTCTTGGAAGCGCGGCTGTGATACCCTCCACTTAAACCCGGAAAGGACAAAATCGGGAAGGTCGCTTCGCTGCAACTCCATGGCCGGAATGGCACAATCACCTAACGGCTCCCATTGCCTGATATCCTGCGCGATTAGTTGCTTAAGCGGCTTGACGGACATAATCTCCGACGGGATCAAGGGCTCTGCTCCTGAGCGGCGCTTTTGGAGGTACGTAGGCCTCCACAATTCACGGCCCGGCACATTTGGCCAGTTTTCGCTTATGTGCAGAGATAGGGGAGACTGCTGTCGGCTGGGTGCCAACTCAGGGGCAAGGTCAACAGGCGCTGTGCTACCGTCCCGCTCGTCCATTGCGGCAATGGTATGAGAGGTCCCGAAGTCTACAGCCAGCTTCCATGGCGAGTCTGACCGTTCGTACCCTTTCAGCCGAATCAGGTAAATGCCGACGTGGCATCGCATAGCGTTGTCGTAAGCGCACAAGGCCACAGGTGGGCCTCCGACGTGTCTACGCTGGTCCACATCGTACTTGATGGCGCGAGCGCGGACATCCGCTGCGGGAATCCTAACTTGCGCTTCGCCGAGTCCATCCTTGTTCGCAAACAGGGTGCGAACCTCCAGCGATGGCCGCGTTGAGTGGGCGTACACGTAATACGCTGACCACGGTTCGAATTTTGGCAAAGCGCGGAAGCCCGGCCAGATCATCCAGTGTGCTCTGACCCGGTCCTGCTCCATGCGGTCATCCACGGCGATCGAAATCCTAATGCGATCGGCGCGGCCCTTGACCCTGAATGTCCATGTGACCGAATCGGCCCCTACCATGGGTTTGCTTCCCACGCGTAGCCGTTGCTCGTCGGTGACGCCGCCGACGAGGAGGCCGACCAAGTCCTCGTCGGTGTCCGTCAGGATCAACCCGATATATTCGGGCAAAATTGGCAGATCCGGGTACTGCGTGTCAATGTCACGCCGTGCGGATTCGGGGACGTGGTGCTGGGCCAAAGGAATACAAGTAGGAATGCGGATTGCGGCTTCATCCAGCACGCGCGTGTCGCGCAAGACTAACTTTCTATCGAGGTCCCAGAAAATCTCCAGCTGATCTTTTTTCCGTCCAATACGCCATCCATATATATGGCTCGACCTCTGAAGCGCGTCAAGATGCTCCTTCCAAATCACCCGCAGAGGTTCTTCGCGGTCCGGCGTCCGGAATTCTTTATAGCAACTAAATCCGTTCAGATTCTCGAACTCCGGCACGGAAGTGATGAACTCCTCAGGATTACAGTCCTGAGCAAACGGCAGGCTTTCGTTATGCCAGGAAGATGGATCGACAGATGGCAGTAAAATGGTTGTGAGCTGCGCATTTACATCCGTCCCCCAGTACACTTGAAGCGACGTCCCAATGCCGAAAGGAGCCGACATAGCAGATCGCATGGCTTCTGCCCACGGCGGCAGCTGTGGTGAAATGTGCCGGCTCAGTCCGTCAATCCATGTGCTGACGCAGCCTCTGGCCTGTTCACCTTGCAGGCCCCATGAATCCGAAGTCCCCCATTCGCGGCCGTCTGTAGAGCCTGTTAGGTCACACCAAAGTTCGCGCCAATCGTCGTCTCTAAGGTCAGGCACCGGGCAAATCAGCGTGTGCGGAGAATTGAATCCGAAGACTTTATTGTCGCGTTTTCGCACGGCCTTAAAGCGAGCGAGTCCGTGAAACTCCTCTTGCCTTAAGTCGCCTAGCAAGCGCTCAAGGGTTGGACCGGACTCGTGACGAGATTCCTCTACCGGTTTCAGTTGAAGCTCGTCAGTTGCCAGTCCCGCGAGCAGCAATTCAAGCTTGCGACGTGCCGACCCAGTGCCGCTCTGAATTTGGAAACGGAATTGCTGAGCCGCTGCGATCGGGTGTGGCCAGCCATTTTGGGAGACCAAATCCGAATCGTAAAAGCCTGCAAGCGTATCAAGGATCTTTTCCCGCTGAACCGATGCTAAGTGGCCAGAAAGGCCCCATTCCATGGCCAAGCCCGTTGCTCTCTGCTCTGGCCAGTACCCCTTTGCTCCTGGTGACCCCGCCAGTCGCTGTGCACGATGATAAACCAGTCCCTCCTTCCATTCCGTACGGATCCAATCGGCGGTCCAATGAAAAAGCACCAACGCGATTTGCTCGGACGTTCGGTTATCTTCAGTGGTCAGAGGTTCTTCTGATAGACGTTTCCTCGATTGAGCCTCATACGCGAACTGCTCAGAGATATTCTGCTTGTTGAGTTCTGGTTTTTCAACGCCTAGAGAGACAAGCCATTCCAAACTGTCACGGTAGTCCTTGAGCAGCCGTTCCAGTTTCTCGCCAACAGCCTTTGGTGATTCCACAAGTGCTTCCACGGCACGGTATATCTTCGACAGTGCCTCCTTAGGCTTGGTTGACTTTCTTGCCAGCACCTTGGCGAATACCTGCAGTAGGTATACGAACACGTGTGCCCTGTCAGCAAGATTCTGCAGCGAATGGTCCCCAATGGCAACATCACCGGTCAACTGCGTTGGGTCGGACGCCGACATTCCGTACAGGCCCGGTTTGACAGGCTCCGGCTTCATAAAGTGCTGCATGGCCGACAGCGCCGCTATCGCATGAACGTATGAGTCTTTAATGGGCTGCTGGTTATCGGAGGTGAATTCACGTGCACTAAGTGCCGATCTTGGCACGCCAACCAGTACTGCGGCAGCGTTCTTTGCCAAGTCTTGGCCATAGGACGCAAGCCCCGTGGCGGCATTCTCTTCCATCACCGTGTTGCGCAGAACGGCCTTATCGAATTTGTCCCTTTGAAGATTGTCAGCACGAAGTTCGAACCACCGCTGTATCATCACCGCCATGACATTCGCGCCAGCCTGAGCGCACTGACGGGCTAGGGTTGGGGCCACGGAAGCCCCAGTACCACCCACGCCAGATCCGGTTACAACTACACGTCCGGTGCAACACAGCCGGCGCATCGTAGCGTAGGCTCGATCATGGTTCACATTCTTGGGGTTAAGGTCGTATTTCTTAAGCTCAAAAAGTAGTGACCCCACGGCGGGTGATCCCATCATTCCGAGGGAGTAATCTATAAGCCGCTGCTCGGTAGAAGCGAACAGCCTGAGCATGGAGGAATACCTGAACCTGCCATAGAGCGTACTATACGGCTTGGCATGCCATTCTTTTGTTTTGCCCAGCGGAAGTGGGCTGACAACCTCCCGCTTTGGCCCACCCTCCCTGCCAATGACAAACTTCCAGTCATACTGGCCCGGATGCCGTTCTATCAGATTTCGCACGGCCTGCCATGCGGTCCTTTCTCCGATTCCATCGCCAGAGTCTTGGTCCACAAGGTATAGGTCGGGAAACTCGAACGGCTGGTCAGTTTTTGCGTCGCGAAAAAGACCCAGCGGATATCCCAGCATGTGCAGGCGCACAATTGCCATTGAAACGTGTGCACCCGTCCCGCCGCACGCAATGAGGTGATTCATTTGAATACCGGTTAACGGTACCGACTGCTCTGATTCAATCGGTATAGAAGTATGGCACCGACCACACTTATGATTCCTCCCAAGAACCACGCCACCGAGGCGCTATTCCTGTCTTGAGGCGAGCATTCTGAGGCCCCGCTCAATAGGAGCCGAACACCGATTAGGCAAAGAAAGGTCAGAACAGCTAACACAACGACCCCGATGTTCCTAGCCACAGTAGGCGGGGTAATGGACTCGCTAAGGTCCCAGACCTGCAACTTCCGGTTGTGAAAAAACCAAGCAAAGCCACCCGCGATTGCGACAAGAAGGCACGCCAATACCAACCACTGGGAAAACCGAATGGCGCTACTCTGGGTAGCCAAGATCGGCCCCTCTCGGCACCACGTATTTATTTCATCGGTACAACCCGAGCTGAAAAGCGTCAAGATCAGCAGTGTGCCACTAAGCCAAAATCGGGGTAACTGAAGGCTAATTCTTAACATATGCCAACAACTATCGTACGCTGCACCCTGCACAGGGGCGCCAAACTACGCTGACCAACTGAATTTGTCAACCTGCTAACACGCACCGCGGCCGGTGTTCAACGACTGCAACCCGGCAGCCGAAGTAATTGCGAGCTTCGGAGTGCGATTTCAATTGAGCGGGATAAACCGCTCGCGGAGACGGTTTTGCCGCGGACCAAATTGGGTATCCCCTACACCACCCTAACGTTCTTGCCTGCGCCGGCCCAGGCCTCATCTGACCAACCCAGACAACCCAATCAAACGTTTGGTGCGCGTCCAAAGTCCCGCGGTGCCTTTTGCGCGCACACCTTTGCAGCTCCAAGTCGCGGCCGAACTTACGGGTATACGCGGAGTTCTTCGCTGTAAGCGAAGGCAAAGTACATTGCAGGTGCCGCCCACGTGTAATCCCATTGCGCACGCTATAAAGGATATTGCAGAGCCTAACACTCCATAGCAGCACTGCCACCACCCGGGTTGCCCAGGCCGATGATGACCTCCATCTCATTGGTCTCTGGCTGCACGGCAAGAGTGTGCACTCGCAAGGTGCATACAAGCGTGATGTCGACCAGTTCATTGACTTTGTTGACCTGCCCTTGAGTCAGGTTCGCTTGCAGCATTTTTGGCAATGGGCCGACCAGTTGCGAGTGTGTGGACTTGCGCTCAACTCACAGGCCCGAAAGCTGGCGGCCGTAAAGAGCCTGTTCAGCTTCGGCCACCGAATTGGGTACCTCGAGTTTAACGTAGGAGCTGCTGTCACCCTGCCCACCGTGCCGGACCGTCTCAATGAACGCATCCTTTCCGAAGTCATCGTCCACCGGATCTTGGAGCTTGAGACCGATTTGCGCAATGGCGTCCTCTTGCGGTTGTTTTATGCTTCTGGCGCGCGTGTTTCGGAGCTGGCCCATCTGATTTGGGGTGCACTAATGGACCGCGGCACCGACGGAGGAAGGCCCGTTGGGCAGGTAACGCTACTCGGCAAGGGCCAAAAGACGCGCACAGTTCTCCTTTCGTCCGATACTTGGGCCGACATCCTGGAGCACTACGAGTCGGAGAAGGCGGCGGGTTTCGGCTCCAGGCATGATGCGGTGTTTCGGTCGCGAAAAGGCGGCCCGCTGTCGAGGCAGCAAGTTTGGAGGATTGTCCGAAAAGCCGCGCGCCGGGCTGGTTTGGATCAGGCGGTGTCCCCGCACTGGCTTCGCCACGCGCATGCCTCTCATGCGCTTGACAATGGCGCGCCGATTCACTTGGTGAAAGAGACCCTCGGCCACAAGTCACTTACCACGACAAGCAAGTACACACACGCGAAGCCAACAGACTCCTCAGCTCGTTACCTGAAGGTATAGCTGCTGGAGATTTGCAGCGGCAACTAGTCCACTGGCCAGCAGGCTGTCTGCGTGGTGGGTTATTCTGCAACACGTCACCACCATGACAGCCAGGGCGCATCCCTGAGATACGAAAGGCTCAGGCTCACGGGTATCACATACTGGTCAGGTCCTACATTTGTGCCATTTTCTAAATCGGAATAGAAATCGTTGTTCTCACTATCCGGCAATTTGGAAAACGGCAGGTTGAGCCGGAACTCAATCGCTAGCCGGTTTCGGTTGAAGCGCAGCATTTCAAGTCCGACTGCGCCGAATACCCCTATCCCCGATCCGTCCTGACGAAACTCATCAGACTCGGTGCCGAATAACACCGAGGCGCCACCGCCTATCCACGGGGCTATGGCCTTGTCCTGCAGGAAGTATCGTCCGCCAACTGCAAGCGTGCCATACTGAAAGTGGCTTTCGTCACTCTCGTTATTGGCAAAATGGAAATCGGTAAAAATGCCAAACCGTGGCGTTTCATAGTGCCAGCCCAGCATGAAGCCGGGTGCAGGCGTAACATTCTCTCCCGGCGCAAACGCGGCAAACAGCCCGAACGCCCACAGACTCACATCTGAATCCAGGTCCTCCGTTATCAGGGTTTCCATGGTAGCCGTGGATTCAACCGCTTCCTCGCTGTCCAGGGCGGCTACCAGCCTGCCAGCTGCATCGAATGCCTCTTCAATCGAGGCCAGCCTTACCTGCCGCTCGCGAACGATTGTGCCCACGGGAACCTCGTGGCTTACCCTTAGCAGAACCGCTTCACCCAGAAAATGGACACCGACACGATAAACGCTGGCCATATCCGGGACATCGTACACCGGCTCTCCAACGTCAATGCCCTTGCCGCGCAGCGCTTGGCACACGAGCAGGGCGGCAGTATGGGCGTCAGAATCACCTATGCCGGATGGATTATGAATAAGGCAGGCTGCCGTTGTTGTGTCCGCCTGGGCTGGAGACTGAATGGTGGAGTCGTCCTGGGCCAACGCAGGGCCCGAAGTAAGCGCAATTGCAGCCAATGTCGCAAAAAGCATGCAAACCATCGATAGTCCCTGCAACCCGGGTTGGATTAGGCCCGCCGGCAACCGCGAGATCAATGTGATCACTCGAATCATGTGCAATTCTAGTTCAAGACCTGCGATTAACGTGCGCGAGGCACCAATCTGTGATATATGCCGGTCGCACCACAGGAGCGGAATTCTTCCTCTGGCACCGCCGTGCAGGAAGATACGAGATTAAGAGAGTATTAAGCGATGGTTTGATTGGCCCGCAATAGTGAATTCCAGGAACTGGACAGCCGTTTAGGACGGAGCTGAGCCGCAAAAGACGAGCTGCAGAGTACTACGGAGCGGAAATAATGGACCTCAGCCTTTCCGAAAGCCTTGCTCTCCCTGTATCGTGTAAGTGATGCTTAAGAGGGTACGTCGGCAGGGTGGTCCTTGCGGTGGATAATGCGGCAGCCATGGTTGCGAATCTCTAACTTCGTACAGCAGGTTGCGCCGCTGGGTATTCATCCGATCCGATGTACGATTGAATTGGAAGCTCAGTCTCAGTGCGCGCATTCAATCCAGGAGGAACCGTTTTTAGCAGCGATGCAGGCAACGAATACTCGTCGGCACGGCAGGATAGTTCATAACAACTGGATCATCACGGCCTTGCGTCGAATGATATGGCTCGCAGGGGCGTATGCAAAGGCGACGCACGCTATCCGGTTGCCAACGAAAATCCTTTCGAGGCGTCAAAAAAGTGCAGATGCGCCGGATCGATAGTTAAGTGCAGCACTTGGCCGGGATCTGGCAGCACCCCGGGCTTGATGCGCGCCACAATCGATGCCTCCCCTACCCTTCCGTAAACCACAGTTTCGTGGCCCAGCGGCTCCACGAGGCTCACAGTGACGGGCTGCAGCTCAATGGCTCCGGGAGGAGAGTCAGCACTATCCCGCATATAAACGTGCTCCGGCCTGAAGCCCAACACCACACTGCGGTCCATGTAATCCTCCAGGTATGGAATTCCTTCCAGAGGTACGGAAAAATCTGCCGACTCAAAACAGAGGCCATCTGCCGTGGCCAAACGCCCGGGGGCGAGATTCATGGACGGGCTGCCGATGAAACTAGCCACGAACGTGTTCGCTGGCCGGTTGTAAAGCGCCAGCGGAGAGTCAATCTGCTGCACATGGCCCCCACGCATCACCACGATCTTGTCGCCCATAGTCATTGCCTCAACTTGGTCGTGCGTCACGTAGATCATCGTGGTGCCTAGGCGTCGATGAAGGTTGGTGATCTCGGTGCGCATCTGCATGCGGAGCTTGGCGTCCAAATTGGAGAGCGGCTCATCAAAAAGAAAGACTTGTGGCTTTCGCACAATGGCACGCCCAACGGTTACCCGTTGCTGCTGACCACCGGAAAGCTGCTTGGGCTTGCGGTCCAGTATCTCGTCAATCCCAAGGACTTCCGCAGCCTGTGCTACGCGGGTGCGGATCTCGCTCTTGGAGTACTTGCGCAGCTTGAGTCCGAAGGCCATGTTATCGAACACCGTCATGTGCGGGTACAGCGCGTAGTTCTGAAACACCATCGCGATGTCCCGGTCCTTTGGCGGCACGTCGTTCACGATGCAGTCTCCGATGCTGATCTCGCCTTCGGTCACGGTCTCCAGTCCTGCTAGCATTCGCAGCGTGGTACTTTTCCCACAGCCTGAGGGCCCAACGAGCACGGCAAATTCTCCATCCTTGATCGTAAAGGACACACCGGCGACGGCCTCGTGTCCGTTTTCGAAGACCTTACGTACGTTCTTGAGCTCGACCCTGGCCATAGACACGCTAGTGCTGAACACCAATCAGTGGAATATAGTACAACCGGTTCGACTCGGCTATTCAGGTGGCGAACCGGCGGCGTTCAGCGTGTATGGAACAACAGAGGTTTAGGGTAACGATCTACGATGTGGCGGAGCGGGCCGGCGTTGCGATTTCCACGGTATCCCGCGTGCTCAACGATTCCCCGCATGTGGCGGACGCCACGCGAGAACGCGTCTTGGAGAGTATTGATGCGCTTAAGTTTCGGCCACACCGCGTGGCAAAGGCGTTGGCGCAGCAGCGCTCACAGTCAATCGCCATCGCGATTCCCACTTTCACTACGCCCTTTCATAACGAGTTACTAGCGGGCGTTCGGAATATTCTTGCCGACGAGGATGGAGAGCTGCTGCTTTTCGACCTCGGAACGAAGTCTCCGCTAGAGAAACTCTTGCGCAAGCTCAAGGCCGGGACCGTTGATGGTCTGCTGCTGGCTGGCGTCCCAGTCGATCAGGCGCTTGCAAAGGAGCTCAAGGCTTTGCGTGCCCCTGTCGTACTGGTTGGGCATCACCACACGGAATTCGACTGCTACTATTGGGACAACGCTTCGGGTGCGTATGCTGCCACGGCGCATCTGGTATCCAAAGGGCATCAGCGGATCGGTATGATCCGCGCCCATACGGACGGTTACCTTCAGACCCAGCGTGTTGAAGGCTATAAAAAGGCGCTCGCAGACGGCGGCCTGCCCATCGCGCAAGAGCTCATTCAGAGCGGCAGAACCCCGCTGCACGCCGGATTCAGCGAAGAGCATGGCTATGAGGCCATGCAGCGTATCCTTGCCCTGAACCCACCGGCCACCGCCGTGTTCTCAAGCAGCGACGTGCAGGCAATCGGAGCGTGGAAGGCGCTTCGCGAAGCGGGAAAGCGCGTGCCGGAAGACGTTGCACTGGTGGGTTATGACGATCTGAAGACCAGCGCTTACGTCGGTCTTTCCAGCGTGGCCCAGGACATGGTTGCCACTGGCGAGTTGGCAGCCAAACGGCTGCTGTTTCGGTTGGACAACCCGGGGACAACCGATCGCGAAGATCACCAGATCATTCCGAGGCTCAAAGCGCGACTGTCAAGCTCTCATTAACTTAACCGACAACCCATGAGCATCGACACACATCGGGAGGCCATTCAGCAGCAGCTTGATCACACACTTGGAGGTACGAACTACACGCACTTGGGCAAGAAGTACCAGGGCAAGGTGCGCGACACGTACCAGTCAGGGGATCGCCTGATCCTGGTTACCACAGATCGGATCTCTGCTTTCGATCATGTGCTTCGTCAGACCATTCCTTTCAAGGGGCAGGTGCTAAACCAGCTGGCTGCCTACTTCTTTGAGGCAACGAGCGACATCGTCGCCAACCACATCGTGTCGGTTCCAGACCCCAATGTCACCGTTGCGCTGCGGTGTGAGCCAACTACCTTGGAGTTCGTAGTACGCGGGTACCTGGTTGGCCACGCCTGGCGTACGTATGGAAGCGGCAAGCGCGTCTTATGTGGCAAGACGCTACCGGATGGCCTGCGGCAGAACGATCGTCTTCCGAAGCCAATTCTTACGCCCACAACCAAAGCGCAAGAGGGCCACGACGAGGACATCAGCCGCGAAGAGGCCATTGCGCAGGGACTCATCACTGCAGTGCTATTTGACCAGCTCGAAGCGTACTCTCTAGCACTGTTCGAGCGAGGGTCCCAACTGGCGGCATCTCAAGGGCTGATCCTGGTAGACACGAAATACGAATTTGGGCACGCACCAGATCACACGTACGTACTGATTGATGAGGTGCACACGCCGGATTCGTCACGCTACTTCTATCTGGAGCCGTTTGAGGGTCTGCAGCGCATGGGCAAGCCGCAACAGCAACTTTCGAAAGAGTTTGTTCGCGAGTGGTTGATGAGCCGCGGCTTTCAGGGCAAGGAAGGCCAAGTGCTGCCCGACTTACCGGACGACTTTCGAGCGCAGGTTTCGGCGCGGTACATTGCGCTGTTCGAGTCGGTTACTGGCAGAGCTTTCGAGCCGGACATGCATTCGGTTCCCGATGCCCGCATTCGCGAGTCACTTTCACGCGTGCAATAGGCGGGGTTGGCGGACTCGAAGAGTTTGGGCCCGACGGCGCTAATCCGGCACCTGTAGTTCGGGAGCCGGTTGGTCTCCGCCTCCAATCCACTCTGTGGTGCCGCCGACGTAGTGCTCACATTTCCAAATGGGCACCTGCCGCTTAAGCGTGTCAATCAGATATCTGCATGCCTCGTATGCAGGTGCGCGATGGGCCGCGGCAACGCCGACGATGACGCTCGCTTCAGCTGCGGGAACAACGCCCAGGCGATGCAGGAGGCATGTACGCAAGGTGGGCCAGCGAGCTTTTGCGGCCGCTGCCAGGCGTTGCATCTCCTTAGTTGCCATAGGCAGGTAGGCCTGGTACTCCAGCTGCTGCGTCTCCTTGCCGTCCGTCCACCGGCGGGTGGTGCCTACAAACAGCGCGATACCACCTGCGGCAGGCGTCTGCAAGAACGCACACGCGTCGCCAACATTCAGCGGAGCGTGCTGAATCTGAATCCAGCTAGACTCGTCTTGCATAGGTTGTTATCCCCCACTGACTGGCGTGATGACGGCCACTTCGTCGCCTTCGACTACTGTGTCGCTCTCATTGGCGTAGACTTGGTTGACAGCCAGGCGCATGACCGGCCTGAATGGTTCCATCAGCGGATATGACTCCACCAGCGCATCCAGCACCGCGGCGGCAGTCGACGGTGATGGAATATCAACCTTGACCCGCTTTTGGCCGATCCTTTGCCTTAACACACTGAAGAGAAAGACCGAGATAGCAGCCATGGGACACGTTAACTTCAAGTAGTACGTGCAGTGTATTACGCACTCGTTGCAGCAAGCCTAACCGAATCGGATGACTTTCAGCGGATCAATGCGCGCAGCCACGCGCGCCGGAATATACGCTGCCATCGCTGTCAGTAGAAGCGAAACGACACACACTAGAACAAAGTCTAACGGATGCAATGTAATAGGCGCGGTGGTCATATAGTAAGCTTCCGCGGGAAGCGGAATGACTCCGTACTGCTGCTGAATCAGGCCTAGCACCAACGCCAGTGCTAGGCCGGCAACGGTCCCTACCGAGCCGACCATGAGGCCCAGTGACAGGAACAGGCGCTTCAAGCTTTGGCGCGAGGCGCCCATGCTGGCCAGGATGCCTATTTCCCGAGTTTTCTCCAAAATCACGATCAGCAGTGTGCCGACGATGTTGAAGGCTGCAACCAGAATCAGTATACCAATTACCAGCGGGATGATGGCTTCCTGGAGATTTACCCAGGCGAAGAGCCCCCGATAGACCTCATAGATCGAGCGAGCCAACACGGGAACGCCCAACTCGTCTTCTATCTCCCTCGCTACGGCCTTGGCGGTTGTCGGATCATGTACCGTCACATCAAGCCGCGTAACCTCGTCCGGTCCGTAGTTTAGCAGTCCACGTGCGACACCAATATCCGTAAAGACGTACGTCTCATCGAAGTCGGCCAGCGACGTTTGGTAGAGTGCGCCAACCTGAAATTGGCGAAGGTTAGGCCGCGTAGTGTACAAGCTGCCCCCGCTCGCCGTGGCCGACCGCGTGGAAAACACGACCACTTTGTCACCAACGCCAAGCCCCAGTAGCTGCGCAAGCGTTGTGCCGACTACCAATCGTGGCTTGTCGTCTTTGGATACCAGGTCGGCTGTTCCTGCCGTTAGCGCATCGCGGATATAGGTCGGAAGCGAATCAGTTCCCCACAGGCCGACACCTTCGATTTCCGACCCCGACTGCCGCAGTAGTGCAAACTCCGTGACTACTGGCTGGATGTGACTGACAGCTGGCATCGCCCGTATCTGTGTTGCAGTTGCCCAAGCGCCTTGCAGCGGTGAATGGCGGATGTTCTCGACCTGAACGTGCGCTCCAAAACCGATGATTTTGGCCTCGATTTCGCGGCTGAATCCCCGTACTATGGATAGGGCCAGCAGGAGCATTGCGACGCCGACGGCAACCCCACCGACTGCTACTATAGTAATAAACCTGAGAAAACGCCGCCCTTCCTCGCGCCCAAGCGCGCCAGTGAGGTACCGAACTGCGACGAAACGGTGAAATGACACAAAGCTGGTCGATATGCGAACTACATATACGACACAGGGGCCGATTCGTTGGCCTCGCTACGTTCATGGCATCGCAAACCAGAAGGCCGATTGGGTACCCCCCTTGCGGAAGGCGGCGCGCCTAAATCGTGGTTGTCCGAAAACACTTTAAGCCTTTAAGATACAGTTAGTTAGTGATTGCCCGAAAAAGGCCTATTGGGAGCAATATGCGGGCAGATTGTGGATGGGCGGTAAGCCTTTTGTCGCGGTCAGGGGTGTGCGCAAGGCGCGCAGCCCCCGAATATGAGTGGATTTGGCACAAAGCCGCGGCCTTCAGCCAGCTTTTCAGGCCATTGCACTACAAACACGATATAGGTTTGCGCTCTCCCCATTGCAAGGAGTATGGCTTGCTCCCGTGACGGCGCTTGGTAGGGCCTTACTGCGCCCTACTGCGTGCCTGGTGCCACTTTCGTCGGCGCGCTTCCTTCTGCTTCAGAACCTGACCTATGCGGTGCACATTGGTGGCCACCACTACCAGTGCCAGCGTCCTGTCGAAGCCGGCCTTGCCATGGGTGCGCACTAGTGACATCCCCCGGTGATCGAGGTTATTGATCGCCGACTCTACGACCGGGTGTTGACGCCGGGCTGCCACGAAGTCCGGATGGGTCTCCCGTTCGCGGTCCGCTTTACGGTGCCGCCCCTTTCGGGGCATCACGTTTAGGTCCAACAACTTGTCAAGCTGCTCGCGATTCTCTGGCGTGTAAAACCCCTTGTCCATGCTGCATGATGCCAGCGCCGGGTAGCGCCGCTTCGCCTCTGCAAGGAACGGCACGATCATGTCCTGGTCGCCACCTTCGTGTTGCACGTAGTGGCGCAGAATGAATTGGTGCTGATCCTCCAGCACGCACACCGGTACCCCATCCCGGTAGCCCCCAGGTTTCCCCGGGGGCCCCGGACAGATCCGGACGTGCGCGCTAACGCATCCGGCTCCTCCCTTGGGTCGCGCTGCCGCGCATGACGTTAGCAGGTCGGCAAGCCGACCCGCAGCCGTAACCGATTCATCCCTGGGACGCGCAAAATCCGGCACTGAGTCCGGTACGTGTGGGACTGCACGATTTCCCCTTGGGTGCGACGCTTCGCTCCACTGACTCCGCCACGAGGGCACCCCCGCTTTGTTCGTCGGCTTCACAGCTACGTATCGTCGCATCTGACTTCTCCTTGCCGTACGTCCTCCGCTCGGCTCTCGCCTTGGCTTTGGCGGCCCCGCCCGTAGCGCTGGGCAACAAGAAGATCTCCCAGGTCCCAGCAGGATATGTACATGCGTCCATGGGGTCCCGGACACCGTGGGCCTGTCCGCCGTCTCACCATAGCGATGACGGACATGTTGCCTTCGACCGAGCTGAAAGCCTCGGCGACCCAGATTACATGTTTTTCGGTGCTCAATAACCCTGGCCACACGCACCGCTACCGACGCTTCGCGCCCACCCTCACGGGTGGCCACGCACGGCTCGCGGAGATATGTACCTGGTTTCAGTTTCATAACACGGGACTTTCACCCGCTATATCCTGCCAGTTAGCCTGGCGCACCAACTCTGCCATCACGCCCGCCTTTCCTTTGTCGATCCAGCGCGTGTGGGGCTCATGCACGGAGAAGAGCTTCTGGCCGTGCGGAATCTTCTCGCCCTGGATCAAACGGCGCGACACCTGGTCTATCAGCTGCTCTCCAGTCCGCAAATACCACGACACTTCCGCGCTTTCAACATCGTTTTGCCTCAATATCGCTTGCGTAGCCGCTGCCTTCGACACGATAGTGCGGCAAAGTGCCAGGTAGTTTGCCACTTTCGACGTACTACGCCACTGCCGGGAAGTGCGCACGCGATAAAAGGCGCGCTCTATTTTCTTGATCCAGGCCTGCGACTTGCGCCAGCCCGCTATCGCATGCTTTTGGCACAGACGTGCCAGCTTCCTGATCAGACGGCGCAGCGCATCCCACAGCAAACGGACATCGGTGGGCCACTCCACATGGGTCTTCGCAACCGCTGAGTCGGCCCGGCAGTGAAGCGGATCCGATGACCTGTGCTTCAACAGCTGATGCCCACGGGCCACCACCACCGCATTGATCTGCTGCAGCGTCTCCTCGGTAAGCAGACGCACGTTGTCAATAACGGTCTGCAGGCGATACTGGTGCTTATCTCCAAAATCTGCATGCCCCAGCATCTGGCGCAACGCCGTGTGAAAGTTCGCCAATTCCACCAGACGGTCGAAGTCGCAGTCGAGCGCCTTCTGCAGCGTGCCCAGCACGAAGATCCGCCACAGACACAGCCCGGGGCGACCACGCCGCAAATTGACCTTCGCGCCTAACTGCTCCCGCAGAATCGCGAACACCCGCTCGCGTGTCGCACGGTGCGTGAAGATGTCCTGCAGTCCACGCAGTACGGCCGGAATATCGTCTCTGGACCGAGCGTCAAAGCTGATCTCTCCAATGGGCGTGTGCCCAAGCTCAAACTGTGGCTCAAAGATCGCGCGCATGGCAGTAAATCGGGCGAATGTTGGGGCAGAAGCGTACTAATCACGCCAATAACGGGCCTAAGATCGGACAATGATGCAACATTCGCCAAAACAACGTGCAACAGGAGTTGGGGCGATTGCCCTGACAACAGCCGCTAGGGGCGCTATAATGCCCGTTTCTTGCCGTTCTCACCCGTACATCTACCTTATACGCTCAAAACTACTGATCTGCAGAGCCCATCACGTATTTTTCGAGCAACTACTAACTAGTATCCGGTTGCGCGGCTGGGCCAGCTGCGTGATCAAAATGGCCCTAAGTAGGCTTAAGGGATAATCGCGAAAGTTATTGCAATAGGCGAAAACGTGTCCAACGATTGGGGTACACCTCAGGTGGCTGGTCTGGTGCTAAGGCGCCCCATCAATCCTGCGACACGGAGACCCATCTTACCTGGTTTTGGGCATGACGATCGGACCCAGCGAGTCGAAGAGTTCCGACTCTAAGAACAATCCAATCCTTCACGGATTGGAGTATATGCGCTTTTACGATTTGGGCTTATGCAGTTGCCTAGTCCACATGCTCTTTGTCGGATAGCGCTGCTGGGTGCTTGGGTCATCGTGCCCGCTGTTTTCTCGGCATGCTCTACGGCCGACACGTACGTTGATTTGCCAGATCGGGTCGACTACAACTTCCACATTCGCCCGGTTTTGTCAAATTCGTGTTTTGTGTGCCACGGTCCGGATCCCAGCACGCGCGAGGCCAATTTGCGCTTAGACCTGCGTGAAACGGCAACGGCAAGGCGCGAAGGGGGAGGCAGGGCCATCGTATCCGGAAGTGCGCGGCGGAGCAAAGTCATAAGGAGGATAAAGGCCGAAAATGCCGACGAGCGCATGCCGCCAGCGGAGACCAATCACCGTTTGACGGCTCGTGAGATCGCGCTAATCTCCCGATGGATTGACCAAGGTGCGCAATACAAGCCTCCGTGGGCGTTGATTCGCCCAATATTGCCTTCTGGCACAGAGAGCTCGATCGATCATTTTGTCAATGTGCAGCTCGCTGCTAGTGGGCTTGCTGCAGCACCGCCAGCGAATAAGGAAGCCCTCGCCCGCCGTGCCTCTTTCGTAATCACGGGCCTTCCGCCTTCAATAGCGCTACTCACGGAATTCGTCGAGGACACGTCCGCGACCGCATACGAAAGGCTTCTTGATCATCTTTTGACGTCGCCTCGCTACGGTGAGCGTTGGTCCCGCCATTGGATGGATCTAGTCCGGTATGCGGAGTCAAAGGGTCACGAATTCGACTTCACTATTGAAGGAGCATGGCGATATCGGGACTATTTAATCCGGGCCTTAAACGCCGATTTGCCGTACGACCAATTTGTTATCGAACACCTTGCGGGAGATCTTCTGGAAAGGCCCCGACTACATCCCGAGGAAGGCTACAATGAATCGGCCATCGCTACGAGCCACCTAGTCTTGGGTGAAGGAAAACACAGTCCGGTAGATACACGTCTGGACGAAGCTGACCGCATTGACAATATCATTGATGTGACATCCAAGACCTTCCAGGGACTGACGGTGGCCTGCGCACGCTGCCACGATCACAAGTTCGATCCAGTGCCAACCTCGGACTACTATGCATTGTACGGAATTTTCGAAAGCATGCGTTTTGCATACACGCCCTTGCTATCCTCCCACCAACAGGCATGGCTTGATTCGATCCGGTCTGCCAGAGTGTTGCTTCGTCGATCCGTCGGTGCTGAATGGAAACAGTCACTGGATGGCGGCGTGGCTGCAGCACAAACTGGCTTGGATTCAGATACAGCGACCGTTGTACCGGTAAGTCATTCTACGACGTCTGTCAGCCGATTGGGGTCGTTGTCGCGAGTGGACTCGACGCAGAACTGGTGGATGATTGGAGATTTTCGCAATGGCACCTATGACGGGTGGTTTCCTCATGGTCCCGGATTCGAACCCAGATCGGAGCAAGGCCTTGTCGTTTCGAGCGGCGGCGGAATTGACAGCCTTGCATTTGGCATGGCCTCGAGTCGGGGCTTGGCTTTAGGTATTCCCGGAGCTCTCCGCTCCCCCACCTTTACACTGGACATGGACAGTATCCACGTAGTGGCCGCAGGTCGCGGGTCCGTAATCCGGATCATCGTGGACAATTTCCAGCTTATAAACCCTCCCATCTTCCAAACCGTCCAGGCGAAAGTGGAGAATTCCACGCCTTCCACCTATCGCTTCGGCGTGAAATTGTGGAAAGGCCGAAAGGCGTACATCGAATTGATGGTTGGGTCTTTCAAGCTCCAACAACACATCACGGACATCCATCACATCCTTCGGGACGATTCCTCCTATGTGGAAGTGGCCTATGCCCTTGCCTTTGACGGTTCCGCACCGGACCTGTCCGAGGCGCCGGGTACACTGGATTCGACAACGCAGGGTATCGAACAGGCTGTGGACGCCTGGGTGGAAGGCCATGCCACGGTACCGCAGTTGGCCACCATAAGTCGTGCCCTGCGTAGTGATGTCTTACCAAGACTGGACATAGGCTCGTCGCTTGACTTGATCAAGCGTTACAAGGCTCACATTGGCGATATTCCGTACATCATGCGCGTGACCGCAGGGGATGCCATTGAGAGTCCGGTCTTTATACGGGGGAACCACCAGACATTGGGAGATCAGCCCATCCCGCATCGGTTTTTGTCTGCAGTCTCGGACAGTGTCGTGCCGTTTAGCGAATCGGCAAACGGGCGGCTGGAGATGGCCCGCGCCATTGTAAACCCTTCGAATCCGCTGACTGCCAGGGTAATGGTGAATCGTCTCTGGCATCATGCTTTTGGGCGCGGCATCGTAAGGACCGTAGACAATTTTGGTGCACAGGGCTCGCTACCTACGCACCCGCAATTGCTTGACTATCTCGCTTTGAGATTCGTTGAACAGGGCTGGTCCATCAAAGCCATGCTTCGCGAAATGCTGCTTTCGGAGACTTTTCGCCGATCGACGCAGTCGTCCCCACAGGCTCGCGAACGCGATCCCGAGAATCTGCTGCTCGGTCATTATCCTGTTCGCCGCCTTGATGCCGAAGCCATTCGCGATGCCATTCTGGCCATTTCTGGACGACTTGATACGACCATGTACGGGGAATCGGTGCCAACTCATCTGACCGAGTTCATGAATGGTCCTGGTCGTCCTGAAGAATCCGGCCCGCTCGATGGGGCCGGACGTCGGACGGTCTATCTGGAGGTACGGCGCAATTTCGTCTCCCCCATGATGCTGGCCTTTGACCGGCCGATTCCGTTTTCGACCTTTGGCGCGCGCAATACGACTAACGTTCCGGCGCAGTCCTTGACCATGCTGAACGATCCGTTTATTGCGGAACAGGCAAGGGTCTGGGCGGGTGCAATCGTCACCATGCATCATCTGGATATCGCGGGCAGGATCCAGTACATTTATCGGAAAGCGCTCTCCAGGCCGGCATCCCCCGAGGATATTGCAGACGGGTTAGCATACCTGGAGACAAAGGCGCGGCGGCAAAAGCTTGATCCGGCCGAGACGCTGGATGATGTGAAACTCTGGGCCGCCTATTGCCACGTGGTATTCAATCAGAAGGAATTTCTGTACCTGTTCTGATGTCGGTGCCCCATCGTTTGTGTTGCCGGATGACCCGGCGCGATATGCTCTCCCTCTGCCGCAACGGCTTCGGGGGTATTGCCCTCATGGGCCTGATGGGAACGGCTCCGTTTGGCCGCGCGCTCGGGCAGTCGTCACCATCCTCGGATGCCGGTCCACTGTTGCCGCGCGTACCGCGCCAGATGCCGAAGGCGCGAAGCGTCATATTCCTTTATATGGACGGCGGCGTCTCCCAAGTGGACAGTTTCGATCCCAAGCCCCGTCTGACAAGAGAGCACGGACAAGACCCACACGACAAGTTCACGGTCGATGCCACGCAGTTCGACGACGTTGGTACTATCATGCAGAGCCCGTGGCAGTTTCGGCGTTATGGCGAGTCCGGCATAGAAGTGAGCGATCTTTTTCCTCACGTGGGTGCCTGTGCCGACGACCTCGCGATTATCCGGTCCATGGTCGCCGATTTTCCCGAGCATACCAATGCCAACTATTTCCTACATACGGGTGTTGGTGTCCAGGGCAGGCCCTCCATGGGGGCATGGGTAACCTATGGACTAGGGAGCGAGAACCAGGATCTGCCGGGATACGTGGTACTGGATGGCGGGCTGATCCCTTCGGGAGGTCTGGACAATTTCCATAGCGGATTTCTCCCTGCATCATATCAGGCGTCAATATTCCGCACTGGAGACCAGCCACTTGCCAACATTGCGCCGCTGGAAGATTCTTCCGATATCCAGCGCCGCAAGATGTCGCTCATGAGGCAGGCGGACGAGCGTCTGCTCGGACGTATGGGCAACCTGGAAGGGGTCGAATCCACGATCGCCAACTACGAGTTGGCGTTCCGCATGCAGGCATCCGTACCCGAATTGACGGATCTTGCGGGTGAAACGGAATCGACAAAAAGGCTTTATGGCATGGATTCGTCAGACCCCCACACACGCAGCTACGGCGCCCAGTGCCTATTGGCGAGGCGGCTCGTCGAGCGGGGCGTACGATTTGTCGAGCTTACGTGTCCGCGCGTTGAAACCCCGCGATGGGACCAGCACGCAAACCTTAAAGATGGGCATGAACGCAATGCTCGGGCTGTAGACCAGCCGATCGCAGGCCTGCTTAGAGATCTAAAGGCACGAGGACTACTAGAGGACACTCTGGTAATCTGGGCCGGTGAATTTGGTCGAACGCCATTTGCCCAGGGCGTGGACGGCCGCGATCACAACCCGTCGGCATTCAGCATTTGGCTGGCCGGAGCAGGAATCCGCGGCGGCACAGTCTACGGAGCAACCGATGAATACGGGTACCGGGCGGTTGAAGACATTACGACAATTCATGAGCTGCATGCCACGATGCTCTATCTATTGGGCATGGATCACGATCGGCTCACGTTCCGGTTTAGCGGGCGAGACATTCGACTTACGGACGTCAAAGGAAGCGTAATAGAGGCAATTTTGACTTAGCCTGGAACCGGTAACAGGAAAAGCTCCCAGGTCATTGAAGCATCTACACTAAATAGTGCCTGTCCGAAAATACTTTAAGTCTTTAATATTCAATCAGTTATATCCTGCAATTGGAGTTGAATATCTGTGGGATTGAGTCAAATTCAGTTGGGAGGGGGATGTGCAATGGCGAATACGGTGTGCTGCCTGCGGCGTTCCACCTCACGTGTAAGGGCTGCTTCCATCGCTCTCAGATGCACAGGCTCCAATATGCGACTTAGCCTGGACTCGTAGTGCATGAAGATTGCTGCGAACCAGCGGTGCCGTTGATTCGTGGAGCGCCATCGTTTTACGTTGCGCGTGCGATGGGTCATTACACTGGTGTAGCGGGCACTATGTTAGAATTGCTGCGCCGATTTGATTGGCGACATTTAATAATAACGGCTCTACCCCTTTTTTAGTGGGTAAACTCACCTGCGGACGCTGCGGGGTATAGATCCAGGCCTCCGAGGTGAAAGTAAATGGCGTTGGCAAACCGCCGTTTGTTGCGGAAGCCCCTGCTGCGCACTTTGATTGTTTTGATCCTGCTGTTGATGCCCTCCGCAGGGCCATTGCTCACCTTCAGGATGATCGCATTGAGGATACCCCACAGGTGTGTTTTGATGGTTCTGGCGGCTGCCTTGACCGGTTCCAGCCGGCACCGCATGGCCCACGACAACCATCGCTCCCAACCCTTGCGCGCCCATGTGCGGTGGACATAATGCCACAACTGCAGGGCCATTTCCTTGATAGCCCACGCGCGGGCCGTCTTCAACGTGCTGGTACGCAACTGCTGGAAGCGCGCCTTCTGCTTAGCAGACATGTTGGCCGGGTGAGTCAACCAATCATACTTGGTTCCCTTGAGGTCTTCCAGGCCTTCCTTCATCAATGCCCGGTGCTCTTGGCGCCGAACCTTGTCCACGGCAGTTCCCAGACATTTCACTACGTGGAATTTGTCAAAGGCCACCTTCCGTTGCGCCTCTGGCACATGCTCCAGCGTGGCGTTGATGTAGGCCGGCCACATGTCCATGCTGACACTCTCGATGCCCTCCAGCTGCTCCAAAGTGAGCCCAGCATACCAACGCGTAAGTGTTTCTTTCTTACGGTCTTCGCCCACATGCAGCACCGTACCCGCCTTCGCATCCGAAACAATGGTGACATACGCGTGGCGCTTGCGAAAAGAGGTCTCATCCACGCCAATATGGGCAACATCCCGTTCCTTCCTCCGCGCAAGGCCGCGTTGCACCGCGCGCTGCATGATCCCGTCTATCGCATTCCAGCTCACCCCCATCAGACGGGACACCGCCGATACACTCGCCTCCTGCAGCCAATCAATCACCAGCGCCTCAAACCCTGCAGTGAACCGTGACATAGGTTCCGCCCACGGAATCGACACGGTGCGCACTCCATGCTCCGGACATTCCACGCGGGGAAGTTGCGCAACCACCATCGTGCGATACTCGCACAAATCCAGGTGACGCCATTGCCGAGAACGGTGGTCGTAGCCCGGACACGCCAAGCCGCACTCCGGACAAGGCAGCTGATGGCCGTCCTCGCAAACTACATGAATCCGGACTTCTTGCGCCTCATGCGCAAACGTCACCTCGGAAACCTTCCAGGGAGCCTGGATGCCCAAGAGGCAACCTATATCATCAGTCTTTAGTTGTGACATATCGTTGCTGGGGTTAGAGAACGTGTGCGCCATCGTGATGATGGCCTTGAAACAGATAAGAAACGGGTATGAATCCGCATCATCTCATATCGTTTCCCGTTGAATACAACATTGCACCCATCTGATTAGGGGAAGAGCCATAATAACGACAGCGACAATTAAAAATAACGGGACCTGAGGTCGTCTTGTGCGTGGACTGGCGGTTAGTTCAGTCAGTCCACAATCGAGATGGTACAGGATGCGCAGGTCCTGCTTCTACGCAGGTTGGTATTGAAGAAGGGAGAGCCCATAGCGACAGCAGCGGCGAAGGCCGGCATGTGCGAGACTACCGCGCGCAAGTACGTGCGGTTGGGCAAGCTGCCAAGCGAGACGAAGAAGCCGCACACGTGGCGCACGCGCAAGGATCCGTTTGCTGCCGTGTGGGAGGAGGTCGAGGCTTTTCTGAAGGTTAATCCCAACCTGGAGGTCAAGGCGCTTTTTGGTGAGCTGCAGCGCCGGCATCCGGACGCGTTCCAGCCGGGACAGTTGCGCACGCTGCAGCGGCGGGTCAAGCAGTGGAGAGCCACCGAAGGCCCGGCGAAGGAGGTGTTTTTTGCCCAGGAGTATGAACCGGGAGACCGAGCCCAATCGGACTTTACGTGCATGAAAGGGCTGGGCGTGACAATCCGGGGAAAGCCGTTTTCGCATCTGTTTTACCACTTCGTGCTGCCGTATTCCAACTGGGAGACCGGTACCGTCTGCCGGTCGGAGAGTTTTGAGGCGCTTTCGGAGGGCCTGCAGCAGGCCCTTCACGCCTGTGGAGGGGGATCGTGTGGAGGCGTGCCAAGGCTGCACCAGACGGACTCCCTGAGCGCTGCGGTACGCAAGCTGCAGCGTGGCGGCGGCGAGGCCTTTACGGATCGCTACCAGGCCTTGATGCGCCACTGCGGCATGGAAGCGCGGCATACGCAGGTGCGGAGTCCGCACGAGAACGGCAAGGTGGAGCAGCGGCACTACCGGCTGAAGCTGGCCATGAAGAACCAGCTCATCCTGCGCGGAAGCAATGACTTTGAGAGCCGGCAGGCCTATGAGGCTTTCCTCGAGCAGCTGTTTGCGCAGCTGAATGCGCCGCGCAAGGAGCGCCTCAAGCAGGAGCGGGCCTATCTGGGGCCGCTTCCGGAGCGCCGACTCGAAAGCTACAAGGCGATGCGCGTGCGGGTATCGAAGGGCAGCACGATCCGGGTGCGGAACAACAGCTATTCGGTGCCGAGCCGGCTTATCGGCGAACAGGTCGACATCCGTCTGTTCGGCGAGGCGGTCGAGGTGCGGTTCGGGCAGCGTCTCATGGAGCGCATGCCGCGGCTGCATGGAAGAAGCAAGCACCGAATCGAGTATCGGCATGTGATCGACTCGCTGGTGCGCAAACCGGGTGCGTTTGCCCACTACCGGTACCGGGCCGATCTCTTTCCCACCCACCGGTTCCGGATGGCCTATGACGCGTTGCGTCGGGCGCACAAAGCGCCTCTGAAGGCCGACAAGGCGTATCTGCGTGTGCTGCACCTGGCGGCCAAGGAGAGCGAATCGGGCGTAGATGCCGCCCTCAGCGTGCTGCTGAAGGGCAAGGAGGCCATTACGGCAGAGGCCGTAGAGGCGCTGCTGGACCGGACGCTGCAAGTTCCGGATTATTTGGTAGCGCCTCCTGTGGTGGATCTGAGCACGTACGACGGCCTTCTGGAGCCATCGACGACGGCTTCGCTCACGACGACCGCAGTGCGATGAAGACACTCTCGGCAGCAGAGCTGGAGCGGTCCCTGCAGGCAGGGCTCAAGGAGCTCCGTATGCCGGCGATACGTGCTTGCTTCAGGGAGAAGGCCGATACGGCCCGCCGGGAGGCCATGAGTTTTGAGCGCTTTCTGCTGGAGCTGGTGGAACAGGAGCAGCAGGAGCGCCACAGCAACCGCATCCAGCGTTGGCTGCGTGCGTCTCGGCTGCCGCTGGAGAAGACGCTGGACACGTTCGATCGTGGCCGGTTGCCCCTGCGGATAGATCACCACCTGCGTGTGCTCCTGGAGGGAGGCTTCCTGGACCGCAAGGAGAACGTTCTGGCCTTCGGCCCTCCCGGCAGCGGCAAGACGCACCTGGTGTGTGCCCTGGGCCGGGAGCTGATCTTTCAACGGCGTCGCGTGATCTTTTACAACTGCAGCACACTGGTGCAGGAGCTGCTATGGGCCAAACAGCAGCTGCGCCTGCCCAAGCTCCTGAAGCGGCTCGCCCGCTTTGAGGCGCTCATTATCGACGACATCGGTTACGTGCAGCACAGCCGCCAGGAGATGGAGGTGCTGTTCCTGCTGCTGTCGCAGCGCTACGAGCGGGGCAGCGTGTTGCTTACGAGCAATCTGGCCTTCAGCCAGTGGGAGCGCATCTTCAAGGACCCGATGACGACGGCCACGGCCATAGACCGTTTGGTACATCACAGCGTGATTCTGGAGCTGAACGTGCCCAGCTACCGTCTGGAGGCCTCCAAGCGGCGCCAAGAGGCCCAGAATGAAGCCCAGGCCGTGGGTGAAGCTGCGCCTGAGTAGGCAGCGTCCGCGGTCCTGTCCTGTCCTGGGACGTGGCCCCAGCGTTTACAGGAAGATGCGAGGTGAGCGCCTAGCGCCCGTTCGGGACACTTGGCAAAGGCAGGCCATCCGTGCCCACTGTCGATGCAAGCGCCCTTCTTGGCCGGATAAAGGCTCCTCAGGCGGCGATTCCGCGGCCTTATCCGTACCTCTGTCCGTCCGGGGGCGATTTACATGCTCTGTACAGCAGTCCGCAGGCTGTTTGCCGGTGTTTTAGGACGGTAGGTGACCAAACTCCGGCCGTTTGTGCGAAAACGGGCCTGTACGAGCTCATTTAGGCCCATTGGCAGCCCTCCAGATGCCGCTTACGCGGCCTAAGCCACATGATCGTCCGTCCAGAGACGATTTGCACGCTCTGAGAGGCCGCTGGCCGTGTGTTGAAGCTTCAGGACAGGATACGGGATGCCCCAGGGTCTGTTTGTTCTCATGTGCGGATGGATGGTCCTTCCGATCCGGCTGTATGCGGGCGCCCCTTCCATTGGAAACACCTGTCACGTCCGCCGTCACGCACTGCGGAATAGGGCCGAAACAATCTGTTCGGCCTCGAGCTTCGAGGCTCCGCAGCTCGCTGCTCCGCCTCGAAGCTCGGCCTCTCTCTTAATCCAATTTTAATTGTCGCCGGCGCCATCATGTATTGACGTTGATCATTTTGATCCTGAACAGTGTATATGCACATATATACATTTACTAATAAGTGAGTGTACAACCATCCCCATTGGTACTACATTTCTTCCGCATTCATCGTTGAGGCCCAAAAACGGCCAAAACAGCCTCGAAAAGGGCCAAAGACGACTCGGATCGCCTGTGCTCGCCCCCCAGAGCAACGGTAGGCTCAAGAAGGTGACGAAGTCGGGCTTTTGCACGCAGAGGGGGTCAGTAAATTAACCGGCGGCCCTGGTGTCGTTACATTTACTTTGATTCTGTGGTCGGGTGCGCCAGCGCTTGGGTGGCAGCAGTCACGTGGCCGGGATCGAACGGTGTGCCGTTTCGCAGCATGGCGCAGGCTACGGCCAGCAGCCGGTCTGCGACGGAGCGTAGCCCAACTTCGCCATTTTGAGAACTCGCCGCTGCCCCAGGGGGGCTAAACCAGGTACTCCCAGTCCACTTTTCGCCCTTTTCAGCCCCTTTTCAGCCGTATTTCGGGGCTATATGGTGAAGAATACGTGAAGTTGATCATATTCGGCTGAAGAAGGCCATTGTAGTGCCAGGATTGTTGGTGGGGACTTGCTACAGGTGCGCCCATGCACTATATTGGAGCCGGCATTGACCTGCAGACCCCATGTACATACGGGCGACCAAGACCCACGCAAAGAAAGGTGAAGCGCGACACAGCTACCGCCTGGTACGCAGCGACCGCATCGGCGGGAAGGTGCGCCAGTCGACCCTGCTGAACCTGGGCGTCCACTTTGACACGCCCCGTGAGCAGTGGGGCGCCTTGGTGCTTCACATAGAGAATTTGTTGCAGGGGCAGCCGACACTCGTGTTCGATCCCGACCTGCAGCACACGGCCGAAGCCATTGTCGCGCAGCTGCGCGCACGCGGCATAGGTGCACACGCGAAGCCGGAGGGTGAGCCTGACAGCGTCATGACGGTGGACATGGACTCCCTTGAGCACCCGGAGCATGCCCGCAGCGTGGGTGCAGAGCGCGTCTGCCTTCAGGCGCTCGAGGATCTGGGACTGAAAGACACGTTGATCCAGGCTGGTGCCAAGGAGCGCGACGCGCGTCTGGCCGTAGCCCTGGTGGTCGCACGCATGCTGCATCCCAACAGCGAACGGGCCACGCTTCAGTGGTTGCAAAGCAGGTCGACGACGCTGGACCTGTTGGGACTACGTCCCGGCAGGAAAGTGTCGTTAGCGAAGCTGTATCGCATTGGGGACCTGCTACAGGAGCACAACCAGGCGATTCAGCAAGCGCTCTTCCAAAAGGAGCGGACGCTCTTGAGCCTGCCGGAGACCGTTGTTTTTTATGACCTGTCCAACACCCATTATCATGGCCAACAGCACGGCGAGTACCTGGCCTACGGACGTTCGAAGCAAAAGCGCTCCGATTGTCCGCTGGTCACGCTTGGGCTGGTGCTCGATGGCGCGGGCTTCCCGCGCACCTGCGAGATCTTGCCCGGCAACGTCTCGGAGCCCGGCACGCTGCAGGACGCTATCGAGCGTCTGAACGCCAGCGTGGACGGCCAGAAGCCGACGGTGATCATGGATGCAGGGATCGCTACGGAAGCGAACGTGTCCTGGCTGGCAGAACAGGGCTACGACTGGATCTGCGTGCACCGCGGCCGGCGGCCCCTGCCGCCAGAGCGGGAGCCCGACAGTACGCTGACCACGCAGGCCGGACACGCCGTACGCGTGTGGCAGTTGCAGCAGACGAAGCAGGAAATGCTGCTCTATGCCGTCAGCGAAGCCAGAAAGCACAAGGAAGAGCAGATCCTGCAGCGCCGGCGCACGCTACTGGAGGCGGCCCTCACCTCGCTGCACGAAGGGCTGCAGAAGCCCTACCGCACCAAGCGATTCAAGAAAGTTGTAGAGCAGGTCGGACGCATAAAAGAGCGCTATGCGCGCGTATCCCATCAGTACGAGGTAACAGTTGTAGAAGGGAGTGGCCCCAACGCCAAGGCCGTGAAGTTTGCACGCAAGACGCAGTGGGAAGAGGCCGACGGGGCCCTGGGGGGCTACGTACTGCGTACCAGTCAGACGGGATGGGACCTTAAGCACATTGTAGCCACGTATTGGCGGCTGTCCGAGGTGGAGGCCACCTTCCGCTCGTTGAAGTCGGAACTGGGGATGCGGCCGCTATACCACAGCAAGGACGCACGCATCGCAGCGCACATCAGCATAGCCGTATATGCCTATCACGCCGTGCACCTGATCCGGACACGCTTGAAGGCGCAGGGCATCCACACCAGCTGGAAGACGCTTCGCCAGCAGCTGAGCGCCTGGCAACGGGTGATGACGACCATAAAGGACACCCAAGGTCAGGTGATTGTCAACGTGCAGGACGAGCGCCCAAGGGCAGAACTGGCTCAGATAGCACGGATCTGCGGCGTCACGCCCAGCCTGCATCGGCAACGCTACGTGCGCCAGGACTAAGGCAGGCGCACGGCGGAAGAAAAGTAGTGCCAAGCAGGCGGGAGTACACCCTTTTCTTATATGTGGAGAATGTGTCTACCTATACTGTTTGAGTCATAAAATGGCGAAGTCGGGGTAGGGCGCGGCCGTGCGTGTGGCCGCGGGCGCAGTACTTGGCCTGACTGATGGGATCGTGCTGGGTGGCCACCCTGCTCCAGTGATAGAGGGCGTTTGCCAGGCGGGGCTGGCAGGCCCGGCGGCGCACGACGCGCCGTGCCTTGCCGGATTGCCGGGTGACCGGTGCGACGCCGCACAGGCAGCGCAGGGCCTGGTAGTCCCGGGAGTGCAGGGGGCCGGATGCCTCCGAGAGCAGTGTGGCCAAGACCACGTGCCCGACGCCTGGCAGTGACGAGAGGATCGCAGCGTCGCGCAACGTACGGGGCTTCCCTGCGGTGGGCTCTTCGCTGGCGGAGAGTGCTTCGACGAGGGCGGCCATGGCGTGCTTCGCGGCGCTCATATGCTTCCCGAGCTGCTCGAGCTTCTCTGCGAGCACCCGGATATGCAAGGTTGCGGCCTCGACGACGCCGGGGGCGGCGGTTACGGGTTCGGCACGCAGCGTCTGGATGACCTCCTCGGCTTTGAAACGCCGTATGCGGTGCTTCTTCAACAACTTAGCTACGGAGGACGGGCGGACCCGGCGGGCATCCTCTGGCGTGGATGCGAGCTTCCAGAGGGCCAAGGCCCATGGCGAGGAAAGATCGGCCCCGAGCTCGAGGAACTGCGGGTAGTAGCGCCAGAGCTGTTCGCGGAAACGGTTGGTGAGGCCGGTGCGCTCGGCGGTCAGCTCATCGGCCATGCGCGACCATTCGCGCAGCTTAACAATATCGGCATCCAGCGGGCTGAGCGCGCGTAGGCAGTCCGGGTCGGTGCGGACGGCGCCTGCCAGTACGCGAGCGTCACGGCGGTCATCCTTGGCGCCAGCAGGCGAAAAACGATCCCGGAACCGGTCCAGCTGCTTGGGATTGATGGAAAAGACCTGAAATCCGCGATCAAGAAGGCTATCAACGACCGGGCCGTGAGGAATCTCGATGGCGACCGCAACCTGATTAGCCTCGCAGGCCGCGCAGTCTAGAATCCAGTCGAGCAGCTGGCCGAGCCCCTCGCCGGAGTGAGGAAAGGCCTTCTCGCCGAGGACGGCGCCGTCGGATCCGAGAACACAAACCTGATGTGACTGCGAGCCCCAGTCGACGCCAGCGAAGGCGGTTGGCTGAGATTGAATGAACATGGGCGGTTACTCCTTTGGTGTATGGTGGTCTATGGCTGCGAGTCGCCGTGACGTTCCATCAGTCCCTGTATCGGTGCTCCAAGGCACGAACTCCCTACGGGGGGTATATCACAGCACTCACCCGGGGCACAAATCCCTTCCAAGCGCTCAAGGCAGCGGGGGCCGATTGGTTGCTCCCGGGGAGTTGACTCGCCGTGACGTGACGCAGAGCGGAGCACAACGCTTTCGGCGACCGCAAAAACCGGTCTGGCCAAGCCCGGGATCAGTGATTCGCAGCCATCGCTGCCGCAATTTCCACATCAAGGATCACCCTGTCGATGTACCCCATCAAACATCACTTACAAGATACAGGGCGTCATCTATCGTCAGGCTTGACCATGCCGTAGCCTACCCGCGGCTTGGTGAAAATATACGTTGGGCTGCGAGCATTGTCGCCCAGTTTGCGTCGGAGCTTCTTAACGAAAGCCCGCACCAGCGAGTGGCTGCCGTGCGTGTACGACCCCCATACGCGGCGCAGCAGGTAGTCATACGTTGATACCCGGCCGGCGTTGGCCGACAGGATGCGCAGCAGGTTGTACTCGGTGGCTGTCAATGTGATGGAACGGCCGGCCAGGGTCACCCGGCGTTCATTGTAATCAATGGCGAGCTCCCCTGCCTGGAACGGCGCGGGCGGTTTGTCCAGCTTGCGCAGTGCCGCCCGGATTCTCGCCACCAACTCTGTGGGCGAAAACGGCTTGACTATGTAATCGACTGCACCGATGTTGAGAGCCCGGGCGATCGTTTCGTCCCGGCCGTACCCAGACAGAAAGATGACTGGTCGGTCGGCTAGTGCAGGCACCGATTCCATAAGTTCAATACCATCGGTTCCGGGCAGCAGCAAGTCTAGAAGCACCAAGTCAGGCTGACGGCTCCTGATAAGAGCGGGCACTTCACTGGGGTCGCCGGTTACAATCGCCCGGAAACCCGCCTTCTCAAGTATGCCCCTAACGTGCGCCAGCGTATGCGGGTCGTCGTCCACCACGAGGACATGCGGCTTCGACTGCTGTAGGCGGCCCACCGTCCTGGGCGTGCTTGTCGTGCCATTCTCCTCTGCGGCCGTCTCGGCCGTCTCGGCCGTCTCGGCCGTCGGAATCGTGAAGGAAAAGCGCGTTCCCAAGCCCGGTCCCGCGCTTTCGGCCCAGATTCGCCCCCCATGTGCTTCCACCAGACCCTTGCAGATGGCCAGACCCAAACCCACTCCGATCCCGCGCCCCTGGTCCTCCCGGCCACTCCGGGCAAATTTCCGGAACAGGTACGACAGGCGCTCCGCCGGAATGCCCCGCCCGTCGTCGGTGACCGAGATCGCCATGTGCACCCCATCTTGCACTGCAGCCACGCAAATGGGCGACGACTCCGGCGAGTGCCGAGCCGCGTTGGACAACAGGTTGCCTACGACCTGGACGATGCGCGGCTGGTCCGCTAAAACCCACGGCAAATCCGGCGGAAGGTCGATGCGGACGGTATGTCTGCCTCCAGCGCTTAAGAACATGCTCCGGGCCTGATCCACGATAACCGCCAGCCGTGCAGGCTCGGGCGCCACCGACAGCGTGCCTGTCTCAATGCGCGAGGCGTCCAATAGGTCGCCGATCAACATACGCATGTGATCAGCCTGCGCGTCAATGATGCGAAAGAACTGCATCATCTCGGCCGGGTCCAATACCGTGGAGGTCCCCAGCACCGTGGCGGAACAGCCCTTGATAGAACTTAACGGGGCCCGCAATTCGTGGCTGACCATGCCCAACCACTCCGCCCGCATCCGCTCCAGCTCCTCCAGTGGCGCCATGTCCTGCAGGGTGACCACGACCGACTCGACCGCGCCCTGCCCCGAGATGAGGGGCGTGGCATTGACCAGCGTCGTGACCTTTTGACCATTCTGGCCCACAAGTATGATCTCCTCGGCGCGGACGGATGTTGCCGCGCGCAGCATTTTGGACAAAGAGGCTTTCTCCAGCTCGATCTCGCGCCCGTCGGCTCGCCGCACGCGCAACACCTCCAATAGCTCTTCCGCCGGTTGCCCTGGCAGGCACAGCTCCCGGACTATGTGGCGCGCTTCCCGGTTGACTGACACGACGCGCCCGCTCTCGGCATCGAGCACTACCACGCCGACCGGCGATGTGTCAATGAGTGCTTCCAGGTTCGCTCGTGCGAGCTGCGAATCGCGGTGCATGCGCGCGTTGGCGATCGCCGCGCCCACCTGGGAAGCGAACAGCGTCAGAACTTCCTCGTCCTCATCGGTGAACGCCTGCCCAGCCTCCTTGTCCGCCAGATAGAAATTGCCGACCTGCACACCACGGTGACGGATCGGCACGCTTATAAAACTCCGCGCCAGCGTCCGGTAGTCGGGAAAGCCTAGCGGTGTCAGGTGGGCGGCCAGATCCATGAGCCGGAACGGCTTCGGGATCTGGCGCAAATATGCCCACAGGTCTGGCCCACGAGGCAGGTCCACGAACTGCTGGTGCTCCTCTGGACTTAGACCGGAGGTGACAAAATCCTCGAGCTCCCCCGCTTCGTCCATTGTGGCGATCGAGCTGGATCCAGCCCTGGTCAGCACGCGGATGCTTCGGACTACCTCGCGTAATACAGTATCAACTTCGAGACTTTCGCTGATGTGCAGACTGGCCGCGCTAAGCTTGGCGAGGCGCTCCCGAAGCGCCCGTATTTGCGCTTGTGAATTGTCAGCTTCCATCTCGCGGATCGGGTGCCAGCGCTATGCCGTGGCGCATTGCGTACCTCGAGTGGCAATTCATGCTTGCCCCAGACGGTAGTGGTTGTAACGATCTGCCACAATATACACACTATAGTCACTACGATACCTAAAGAAAGCACATTACGGTCACAAGTCATAATTCAGTGAGGATTATTCTGCCTCCCTCCACTATCCAAAACCAAACCATCCCTTTTCGTGAAGTCTCTCGCTACTGCACGGCTGAGGTATTGAACAGCCTCCAAGGGCAACACATCCAGGCCAACCCCCTATGACGTGCTCCCTTATGAACTATGTACCATATACCAGTACACCAGACTTCCAATAAAACTCGTGCCTACGGTGTAGACTCTTGGTTTAGTTGGGCTGGCTTTCGCCTGGGCCTAGCAGCCTTGGCTTGCCTGCTACCCGTGCAGGTTGCCACAGCGCAGAGCATCACTACCGTGTTCAATGCCCTGAAAGCCTTCTACGACGCAACTGACGGCGACAACTGGGATAACAACACCAACTGGGATACGACCCGCGTACCAACTGCAACACAGTTGGATTCGTGGTACGGAGTAACCTACGACGGAGGTGACCTGGAGCAACTGGAGCTACCTGGAAACGGGCTCGGTGGGTCGATTCCGCCAGAGTTGGGCGTTCTCACGGAACTGGACGATCTCGATCTCTCTAGCAATGCGCTTTCCGGGTCGATTCCGAGTGAGTTGGGCAACCTAGACAGTCTGAGATACCTCGAACTGAGTGGAACTAGCTTTGAAGGGCTGATACCCACTGAGTTGGGCAGCCTCCCGAGAATGAGGTACCTCAGTCTTGCTTCCACATTTCTTTGTTGTTGACAGGTAAAAGCCATGGACATTCACCAGCCCATGCTGAACAGCAGCCTCCTGTGGAAGCTTCCATTCCTGGCTGTCTGCGCTTGCGTAGTTGTTTCCACCTCGCCTGCCCAGGACAGCAAGCGTGTGGGGATCCCCCAGCCGGGGATCGTGGTCGTGCAGTTTGAGCCTGGTGTAGCTGTTCAGGATGGAGCATCCGTGACGGGGCTGGCAGCGTTTGACCGTGTCGCTACGCGCTACCGGGCGCACGCCCTCACCCGCGTAGCTCCCTTTCTAGACCATCTGATGCCGGACCCCGGAACCGTCCGCTCCCTGGCCGCGCTACGACGCACCTTCTACCTGCGCTACGCATCGGATGAAGACCCGTTTCGGGTAGCCGCATGGCTGGGCAGGGCTCCGGGGGTGGCCTATGCGGAACCGCTGTTTATGCACCGTATCGATGCTGTGCAAGTGGATCCGAATGACCCTATGTACGGCGATCAGACGCACTTGCGCCATATGCGCATGCCGCAAGCCTGGGAAATCGTAAAGGGATCAGAAGGCAATCCGCCGATCGTAATCGCCATCGTTGACGGAGGCACGGACTGGCGCCACGAGGACCTGCTGGGCAATGTGTGGACGAACAGTGGAGAGATTGCGGACAATGGCATAGACGATGACCAGAACGGCTTTATTGATGACGTGCATGGCGCCAACTTTGCCAATGAGGATGACACGGACAATGACCCTACCGGGCTGCCAGCGACACCGGGCAACGCCTGGCACGGCACGGCCTCTGCCGGCGCAGCCGGAGCGGTGACCGACAACGGGATAGGTATCGCAGGCGCCAGTTGGAATGCCGAACTCATGTTGATCAATGCGGGATGTCTCACAGGTGATAGACGCATTTGCTGGGGTTACGACGGGATCCTTTATGCCGCTGCGAATGGAGCCGACATCATAAATGCCAGCTGGGGCGGCTATGGCGCTAGAGCGTATGGGCGCGATGTCGTGGCAGCGGCCACCGACCTCGGCGCCCTTGTGGTCGCTGCGGGAGGCAATGACAACCTGAGCCTCATGGACTTTCCGTACCACCCGGGCGGTTATCCAAGGGTGCTTGCGGTTGGAGCGACGGACAAGGACTCCCGAAGGAAAGCTGGGTTCTCGAACTACGGTACGCCGATAGATGTCTATGCACCGGGCGTGGCCATCAATTCGACAGCCCCCGACGGCGCATATAGGCCTGCAAACGGCACGTCTTTTTCAAGTCCCCTGGTCGCCGGGTTAGCTGCGCTTGTGAAGACCAGGTCTCCGTCCATGACGCTGGACCAGATCCGCGAACAGGTCCGGCTTACCAGCGAATCTATTGATGATGACAACCCGGGCTTCCCCGCCGGGGCGCTGGGGGGCGGCTATGTCAATGCCGAGGCCGCGCTGGGGGTGCCACAGTACCCTGCGGTGCGCCTCAAGCGATGGACGTGGACGGTCAGCGGCAACGACGGAGCAATTAACTCGGGCGAGACGGTAACCATTGAAGCCACCTTCATTAACTACCTGGCCGGTGCCACCGGCTTGCAGATTGCCTTGCAGCCCCAGGATGGGCAGTATCTTGCTGTTTCGCCGGTCGAGCACACCATCGGGGGACTCGCCAGCGGCGACAGCATATCCGTTGAATTCAGCATTGAGGTCGCATCCAATGCGCCATCCAACCATTTAGCGCTCATTCACACGCGCATTCGAGATGGCGCGTTTGAAGACTCGCCGGACTTTCTCTATCTGACCTTTAACCAAGACGCCCGGGAGCTCCAGGAAGGACTGCTGACCTTGTACGATGCGACAGATGGCGCTAGCTGGGTTCGGAATGACAACTGGGATGCTCTGCCAGTTACCGACATAGAGGAGTTGGTGCGCCAGGCTAACTGGCAGGATATAGCGGGTGAAAGTCCCGTGTTATGAAACTGAAACCAGGTACATATCTCCGCGAGCCGTGCGTGGCCACCCGTGAGGGTGGGCGCGAAGCGTCGGTAGCGGTGCGTGTGGCCAGGGTTATTGAGCACCGAAAAACATGTAATCTGGGTCGCCGAGGCTTTCAGCTCGGTCGAAGGCAACATGTCCGTCATCGTTATGGTGAGACGGCGGACAGGCCCACGGTGTCCGGGACCCCATGGACGCATGTACATATCCTGCTGGGACCTGGGAGATCTTCTTGTTGCCCAGCGCTACGGGCGGGGCCGCCAAAGCCAAGGCGAAAGCCGAGCGGAGGACGTACGGCAAGGAGAAGTCAGATGCGACGATACGTAGCTGTGAAGCCGACGAACAAAGCGGGGGTGCCCTCGTGGCGGAGTCAGTGGAGCGAAGCGTCGCACCCAAGGGGAAATCGTGCAGTCCCACACGTACCGGACTCAGTGCCGGATTTTGCGCGTCCCAGGGATGAATCGGTTACGGCTGCGGGTCGGCTTGCCGACCTGCTAACGTCATGCGCGGCAGCGCGACCCAAGGGAGGAGCCGGATGCGTTAGCGCGCACGTCCGGATCTGTCCGGGGCCCCCGGGGAAACCTGGGGGCTACCGGTGTGCCAGGCATGGTCAACAGCTTGGAGGTGAAAGTCCTCTATCCAGCCAGATGACGGCGAAGGATTAGCGAAGCGCAAGGGCGTCGCCGCGAGGCGGGGTCTGAAGGAAGCGTGTAGCAAACCCGCGACCTGATGAACAAGAACCGAATACGAGGCCTACCCGATCGGACGAGCGAGCCGGTTATCGCAAAGTCCGCGTCATCTATGCGTCGGGGTGGTACATTCGGCAGGTGTGCGGGGAAGGCGGTTGGTCTTACCCTGGGAGATCTGCGTTGTGTCCGGCCAAGCCGGACTGAACGTGTCGCAAGGCATGTGATCGCAACGCAGAAGTCAGCAGAGGGCAAAGTAGTCGGCACAGCTGACGAAGGCCCGAACAATGGACAGGGGTAGTAGGACGGGAAGCTCATGCGACCAATGCGGCAGAATATCCAGCTAACGCTGCCTTTCACGTGGGACAGCCCCGGTGAATCCGGTGGAGCCCATGAGGAAGGGACCGAAGTTCGCGCGGCGCAACCCGAACCCGAACTCCCGGCACGCTCGGCCTGGTGGCCTTGGCACCCAAGCCGGTTCGCTCAAGTCCATTGAACCGCCGTGTACGGACCCGTACGCACGGTGGTGTGGGAGGGTGGGGGCCGTGAGGCCCCTCCCTATCCCGATGGATGGTAGGTGGTGGGGTCTAACCGTGGCAAACGGTCAAGTATTCGGCGTCTCGTTACAGAAAAACAACCTGGCGGGAGCGCTACCCGACAACGGCTGGCAAAAACTAAGTGGGCTTCGTCGCTTATTCCTCGGGAGCAATGTCCTTACGGGCCCGATCCCGCCGGGGTTGGGGCAGCTCGCGCAGCTGCAAGAGCTTTATTTGTACGACAACAGTCTTACGGGCCCGATCCCGCCGGAGCTGGGGCAGCTCGAACAGTTGCAAGAGCTTCGTTTAAGCAAAAACAGTCTTACGGGCCCTATCCCGCCCGAATTGGGACAGCTCGGGCAGTTGCAAGAACTTTCTTTAGGCGGCAACAGCCTTACGGGTCCCATCCCGCCAGAGTTGGGGCAGCTCACATCATTGCAAGAGCTTCGTTTAAGCAACGCCAGCCTTACGGGTCCCATCCCGCCGGAGTTGGGGCAGCTCGCGCAGCTGCAAACGCTAGATTTGTTCAACGCCAGCCTTACGGGTCCCATCCCGCCGGAGTTGGGGCAGCTCAGGCGGCTGAAAGAGCTTTATTTGTACGACAACAGCCTTACGGGTCCCATCCCGCCGGAGTTGGGGCAGCTCGCATCATTGCAAGAGCTTCGTTTAAGCAACGCCAGTCTTTCGGGCTCCATCCCGCCGGAGTTGGGGCAGCTCACGCAACTGTATAGCCTGAGCCTGTCCCCCAATTAATTCACTATATACCCTGCAACGGCCCTTGGAGGCCACTGTGCCGAAGGTGGCTAGGGCTTTAGTAGGTACGGCTGGCGTCCCGCGTTCGTCGTCGACATCGGGCCATTTTACGCTGCCGGGTGCGTTGTCACGCTATGGTGCCCCCCTAAGCCGCCGGCAATGTGAGCTCGCCCCGGAAAGCTCATGCTCCCGGTTTATTTCATCAAGGCCATTGGGGGGCTGAATGGGGCGATCCCCAGCCCATTGCAAGCCTTACGGAGGGCTATTGTGGGCGATTTTCGGGTAGTCAAAGGTCCGCTGGGCTGCCGCGGAAGCTAAGGAGGGGCCAAAGGTGTGTTGAACGCTCTGCTTTTGAGGCCGTTTGGTGTGGACAGGACCTACCCTGCCTGCACGTGCACTATGTAGTGTCCGTTTTGGATGCGCTTCTGCGCGCGAACGGAAGTGGAGGCGCTGCTGATCCCGCCGCTAACAGCGCTCGGGAATAATCACCCACTGCATTTCGTCGAAGCGCTCCCAATACCGGGCCCATCTCCGTGCCGCGCAGTCTGCTACCAGGAACGTCAGGTAGCGGGCGTGCCGAACGAGCCGAACGCCCACTTTGAGATACTTTTTCCGAAAGGTTGTCAAGCTCATGTACGGACGCTGGGGCACATGCAAATTGCTGCGCGCCACATGCAGCAGCCCGTACGCCAGCAGGTTCAGCAGGAACAGGGCTGCGTTCCGTGCGGACACGTCCCCTTCCTCCGCTGCGGGCACCGCTATGTCCGCACCGCCACCTGCCTGTGCACGCCTGCGAGGCGAAGAAGACAGCGCCAGCGGGCAGGCCGCCTTCAGCTCACCCAAGTGCTTTTCGGCCTTGCCTCTCTTGCGGTAGCATCGTGAAAGCTGCGCCGAGGGGTAGTCCGCCAGACTCAGGTTGGTGATCAAGAAGTAACAGTCCGGATAAAGGGTGCTGGTATGCGGTGGGATCACCAAGACCACGCGACGTTCGCAGTGCCATGACTGCGCCTGATACGCCAACTCGAAGTACTGGTACGTCAAGCACCATCCCGCTTTCACGTGCGGTGCCGCCAGGTTCCGCAACACGTTGTTCTTTTTCAGGCGCATCACATAGCCGATGTCGGCCCGCTCCAGCTTCGTGCAGAGCTTCCCGTCATTAAAGCCCGCGTCAAGCCGTACGATTACGCGATCGGCCACATGCTTGCGGGCCCGCCTGGCAATCTTAAGGATGAAGTCGTGGCAACCCCGTACAATATGCCGGTTGCCCGGGTGCAACATTCCGCCCAAAATGTCGCCCGTTTCCCCGCAAACGGCGATCAGCGCCTGATAGATGGTGCGTCGGTAGTGCCCGTTGTACGCGCTGCCCTGCTGACGACCGTGGGTATCGATAGGCATCCCATCCACATCGATCACCAGCGTATGGTAGCGCCTGCCACCGTTGCGCACCAGCAAGTGCTCCAAGCCAAGCTTGGTTACCATCCGGCCCACGGCGGCCAGATTGCATTGGAGACTCAGCATCCCCAGCAGCCGGGAGAGGGTGGGCTGCGAAGCCACGCCGTGTTCCGCGGTGTACGCGGCCGTGCTCCGCTTCAACGAAGTGGTCACACGCACGGTCGGATCGTGCCGCATATCCTGGCTATCGCGCTGGTGCCCCCAGCCTTGCACGAGCAAGATCAGCCACTGCACCAGCAGCTTCGCCAGGCTATGGGTGCAGCGTCGCTGGTCGCGATAATCGGTCAGCTCCTCCGCGAGGCGCTCCCCCAGGTGGGTGGCGTCTAGTAGCTCGCGCCCGATGAGGGCACCGCCGTCAGAGGAGAGCGACTCCTTGTTGGAGCCCTCGATTCTCACCGATCCGTTAAAGGATACAGTCCGCTTAAAAGCCATACCGGATATTAGTTTAGCGATGGTGGTGAAACGCTCTTCAGGCCCATAGGCTCCGGTAATGCCGCAGCCTGACCGCCCCACGGTGCTGCGTGAGCGCTGCGCATGCCTGCAGTGCACAGGCTTATCGTTCGCGCCTGGTGATACGCAGCATTACCGCAGCAGACTGCCGATCCAAGTACCGGTACCGTAGACGCAGGTACACCCCGTAAGCGATGGTGCACCGGCTTCGCTGCAGCGCACCTTTGAAGCGCACCAGAACCTGGCCTCCGACTGTCCGACTCAGGCGAAAAAGGGCGTCAAAAGGCTCCGCCGAAGCACCATGCGCGCGTTCACCCAGTAGCCTCGGATCAACTTATTCAATCCAGACCGCTGAATCGAGCCAAGTGGACTGTGAAACACATGATAGTCTGCGTATTCTCTGCCCAACAGATAATAACTCTGACCCCAAAGCACCACGGCACCAATGTCTGAATGAATTAGATGGGTGTCCAGCAACAGCCTTACGGGCCCGATCCCACCGGAGTTGGGGCAGCTCGCGCTGCTGCACTCACTTTCTTTGCACGACAACAGTCTTTCGGGCTCCATCCCGCCGGAGTTGGGGCAGCTCACGCAACTGAGTGGGCTTCGTTTGTACAACAACAGTCTTTCGGGCTCCATCCCGCCGGAGTTGGGGCAGCTCACGCAACTGAGTGGGCTTCGTTTGTACAACAACAGTCTTTCGGGCCCCATCCCGCCGGAGTTGGGGCGGCTCGCGCGGCTGCGAACGCTTTTTTTGTACGACAACAGTCTTTCGGGCGCGATCCCGCCGGAGCTGGGACAGCTCGCGCAGCTGCGATGGCTTTTTTTGGGCAGCAACAGTCTTTCGGGCGCGATCCCGCCGGAGTTGGGACAGCTCGCGCAGCTGCAATGGCTTTCTTTGAGCAACAACAGTCTTTCGGGCTCCATCCCGCCGGAGTTGGGGCGGCTCGCGCGGCTGCAATCACTTTCTTTGTCCAACAACAGTCTTTCGGGCTCCATCCCGCCGGAGTTGGGGCGGCTCACGCGGCTGCAATCACTTTCTTTGTCCAACAACAGTCTTTCGGGCTCCATCCCGCCGGAGTTGGGGCAGCTCGGGCGGCTGCGAACGCTTTTTTTGTTCTCCAACAGTCTTTCGGGCTCCATCCCGCCGGAGTTGGGGCAGCTCGGGCAGCTGCAATGGCTTTGGTTGAGCTCCAACAGTCTTACGGGCCCCGTCCCGCCGGAGTTGGGGCAACTCGCGCAGCTGCAGCGGCTTGATTTGAACGACAACAGTCTTACTGGAGCATTGCCCTTAACTCTGACTAACCTGACGGAATTGGAGTCCTTCCATTTTGGAGGGCAGGATCTTTGTGCCCCGTCGGATGCGGCCTTTCAGGCGTGGCTGAATTCCATTCCCGAAACTTCCGGTCCCTCCTGCTCCCCCCTTTCGTTTGGCGGGGCGTTTGTCGCAGATCAGTCGTATCTGCGCGCACAAGCCATTGCTCCCCTTGTCCTGCCCGAAGCAACGGGCGGAGTGTCGCCTGTTGCGTATGCGCTCACGCCCGCATTGCCCGCAGGTTTGGTCTTTGACGCTGCCACACGGACTATCAGTGGGACGCCGACGGTAGTTGCGGCCGCCACGACGTACACGTACACAGCGACGGATGTGGCTGCGGAAAGCGCAAGTTTGGCGTTTGCGATTAGCGTGTTTTCCCCGACGGATGTGGACCGCAAGGAGATACCTGAGGTTTTTGCCTTGCGTGGCAACTACCCCAACCCCTTTCGGGGAACAACGCACATTGTCTTCAACCTGCCGTGGCATGCCAAGGTTAGTGTAGCGGTGACCGACATCCTGGGCCGGACGGTCGTTTTGACGCCGGCAGAAGGTATTGACGCCGGCTGGAGGCGAAGTGTCCGGTTAGACGGTGCTCGCCTTCCCTCCGGTATGTACTTCTACCGGGTGCGCGCGCTTTCAGCAGCAGGAGCTGCCGTGGTCGCAGGCCGCCTTGTTGTAGTCAATTAGTGATTGACCGAACCCCCCACTTTGCCGGGCATAGGGCGCGTAGGTGCAGTCGTTTTTTGAGTTCGGCCACGGTCTGCTTCGAGTGTTTCGGCCAAGCTGGCGTCTCTTGCGTACGCGCTCGGGCAGTTTGCGGCTCGAATGGGGTTGTATTCCTATCGGGAGGGCGTACGTGTCCCTTACACCTTGTGCGGGGCCTATGATTGGGGCCTGTCTGCGAGGTGGTAGGGGGCCTACGCCGCGCGCTTTCGCCGACGCCTTATGCGTGCCCGTTCCTGGTCGCGCACCAGGCAGCCCAGCCGGTGCACGTTGACCGCCAGCACCGACAGGCTCGCCATCAGCGCGAAGTTCTCCGGACTCTTCTCCCGCACGAGCGCACCGCCGCGAAGTCCAAAGTTGGCCAGACACGATTCGACGGCCGGATGCTGCTGCCGCGCTGCCTTGAACGCAGGCGCACGCTCCCGCGCTCGCTCCACCAGAGAAAGCTTGCCCTTTTTCGGAAGCGCATTGACCGCCAGCCGCGTATCCAATGCTTCTCGATTCTTCATACTGTGAAAGCCCCGGTCAAAGCTGCACGTATTGAACTCCGGGAAAGCCGCCTGCACCGCTTCTATGATCGGCACCGCCACATCTGTGTCCGATTCGTTCCACAAGATGCGATAAGCCAAGATGAACTGGTGCTCATCTTCTACCACGGCAACTGGTAGGCCATCGCGGTAGGGACCCAGGTCTCCCCAGGCCCCCCGCGCAGATCCGGACGAGCGCGTTAACGCATCCGGCTCCTCCCTCGGGTTGCGCCGGCGCGCGTGACGGTAAGCCGTGCATCCGGCCATGGGTGTCGGATCGTCAACTCCGGCCAGTATTTCGCAGTGGTCGCCTCCATGTCTGCCCAAAACGTACGGTCCTTTTGGGAGCGTCGTCTCAGTACCCGCATCCATATCCAGCGAAGCCGTCTGTAGCAGCGGTGGAGGTAGCGCCAACTCGTCGGCACAGCATAGTATTGCAGCCAGCCGTTGAGTACCTGCCCCAGCCACTTGCCCGTTTCACTCACCTTCCGGTGCATGCGTCGGGTCAACTGCTCCTTGACTCGCTTCAGAAAGCGGGCCATCCGTATGGCAATCGGCTTTCGACCCAGACCAAATCGCCCCTTCCGGGTTCTACGACAGTAATGCGTAAAGCCCAGGAAATCGAACGTCTCCGGTCGGCCTTCCCCTCGTCTCTTGCGGTCTTCCTCGGCGAAACGCCCAAATTCTATCAGGCGCGTCTTGCCAGGATGCAGACTCAGCCCGAATTTCTCGAGCCGATCTCGCAGTGCACGCAGAAAACGCTTTGCCTCCCCTCTGTACTGGAAACACACCACGAAGTCGTCCGCATAGCGGACGATGTATACCTCCCCCTCACTTCGACGTGATTGGCGCCACCGCTGAACCCACAGGTCCAGCACGTAATGGAGATAGATGTTGGCCAGAATCGGGGAGATGACCGCGCCTTGCGGCGTGCCTACCTCACTGTCCTGCCGTATTCCCTCTACCAGAACCCCCGCATTCAACCATTTGGTGATCAGCCGTATCACGCGCTTATCCCCGATACGATGCTCCAAGAAGCGAATTAACCACCCCTGGTCTACCGTGTCAAAGAACTTGCGTATGTCGGCGTCCACAATGTAGTTGACCTTGCGACGCTCAATCACAAAGGCCAAGGCGTCCAACGCGTTGTGCGCGCTGCGCTTCGGCCTGAACCCATAACTGAAACCGCGAAACTCCGCCTCGTAGATCGGCGTCAGGATGCATTTCACCACGGCCATCTGGACGATCTTGTCCTCCAATGCTGCAATGCCGAGCGGTCGTGTACCGCCGTCCGGCTTAGGTATCTCTACCCGCCTGGACGGGGTCGCCCGATACGCACCGCTATGTACGCGCCGGCAAAGATCTGCCAGACGGACCTCCAGTCCTTCCGCGTACGCCTTCCACGTCATGCCGTCCACGCCGGGGGCTGCATCGCGCTTAAGCGCGAGGAAAGCCGTCTGGAGTGACTCTACATTGATGTGGTGCAGTAGCGTCGTGAGACGTTCCTGTGAGTCTCGCTTCACGAACTCCCGTAACCGCTCAATCCCCTGGGACACGCGCGCCCATTTCTGCGCATGGTGCGTGTGAGGACTTCGCGGTTTCCCCTTGGGTGATCCCCTTCGCTCCCGCCACTCCGCCGGAGCGTTCGCTCCTTTGTTCGCAGCGCTCATCGCTCTTATGGAATCATCTGACTTCTTCAACTCGTGCATCTCCGGTTACGGCGCAAGCGCCTTTCCTTTGCGGCCCCGCACGACCGCGGGGCGAGTTGAAGATCTCCCAGGTCCCAGCAAGATATGTACATGCGTCCATGGGGTCCCGGACACCGTGGGCCTGTCCGCCGTCTCACCATAGCGATGACGAACATGTTGCCTTCGACCGAGCTGAAAGCCTCGGCGACCCAGATTACATGTTTTTCGGTGCTCAATAACCCTGGCCACACGCACCGCTACCGACGCTTCGCGCCCACCCTCACGGGTGGCCACGCACGGCTCGCGGAGATATGTACCTGGTTTCAGTTTCATAACACGGGACTTTCACCCGCTATATCCTGCCAGTTAGCCTGGCGCACATCCCGGTAGCCCCCAGGTTTCCCCGGGGGCCCCGGACAGATCCGGACGTGCGCGCTAACGCATCCGGCTCCTCCCTTGGGTCGCGCTGCCGCGCATGACGTTAGCCCGGATAAATCACCAGTGTGCCAAGAATGGGAACCCAAGCCCCACGTAAGTGTATGATGTGCAATCAGTTATAACCATCCTTTGCACTGCAAATGAGCAAAACAGACTGTCATACTGAAGAGCTTCGTTTCGAGGACTTGGGACGGCGTAAAGTGGTCGGAAAGTTCGACGGCGGCCCTATGTCCTCGGACGCAGGTGCGCTGCTGTTACGGGAGGCCGACCGGATGTTCGACGTCATAGGCCGTTTTGCCGCCTGCTTCACCGACCACCGTGATCCCAGCAGGGTCGAGCATACCGTGGAGGCGATGCTCAGGCAACGTGTCTACGCGATATGCTTGGGCTACGAAGACGTGAACGACCATGACCGTCTGCGGGACGATCCCGTGTTGGCCATGGGCGTGGGCTGCGAAGATGTAACAGGTGCGCACCGGGCACGGGAACGCGACCAGGGACATCCGCTGGCGAGTTCCAGCACACTGAACCGACTGGAGCTCGGCTCCAAAGGAGGGGCCGCATCGCATAGGTACAAGCGCATCGTAGCGGACCCTGAAAAGATCGACGCCATGCTCGCGGACTTGTTCATGGATGTAACGGGCGAGGAGCCAGAGCATATCGTGTTGGATCTCGATGCTACCGATGACGCGATTCACGGCCAGCAGGAGGGGCGCTTCTTTCATGGTTACTATGGCCACTACTGCTACTTACCGCTGTACATCGTTAGCGGCAAGCATGTGCTGGCCGCTCGTCTGCGCCCCTCCAACATTGACGCATCAGCGGGCACGATAGAGGAGTTGGCGCCAGTGATAGCGCGTATCCGTGCGCGGTGGCCGCAGGTGCCCATCTGGATTCGTGCAGATGCAGGATTCTGCCGCGATGATATCATGGCATGGTGCGAAGCACAGGGCCTGCACTACATCATTGGTATGCCGCTCAATGCGCGGCTGAAACGCATCGTTGAGGAGGCTATGGAGCAGAGTCGGGCCACCTGTGAGGCCAGCGGACAGCCTTCGCGGCGCTTCCGCAGCTTCGAGTACCAGACGAAGGACAGCTGGAGCTGTGCTCGGCGCGTGATAGCCAAGGCGGAATGGCTGCCTGGACCGCGCGGCTATAACGCGCGATTCGTGGTCACCAATTTCAGCGAAGACGCGTACGACGCGCGCACGCTATACGAAGATTTGTATTGCGCGCGTGGAGACATGGAGAACCGGCTCAAGGAGCAGCAGCTTACCCTGTTCGCTGACCGCACCTCTACGTCCATGATGGAGAGCAACCAGCTGCGCCTGTACTTCTCTACGGTCGCCAACACCCTGATGACCATCATCAAGACCTTTGGCTTGCAGGGCACCGCGATGGCGCAGGCGCAGTGCGCTACTATCCGTGTGCGGCTACTGAAGATCGCAGCACTGGTGGTGGTAAGCGTACGCCGAGTCCGCCTGCTCTTGCCCGAGGCCTATCCCTGGCAACCAACTGTTCGCGCGCGTGCTAAGCAACCTACGCGGCGCTGTGCACACCACCCAGGTCGGCGCGCGCGCCTCACCTTCATAGGCACTTCCGGACCCGACTTTTTCCAGAGATTGATAGACTCCACTCTGTGGTTGCTGGAAACGTGTATCCAAGAAGCACCGGTGCGCGAACAAAAGCCTTGATTCGCGCTCGAAACATGCCCGAAACAGCGCTTGCTGCCGCCGACTAAACGCTCCAGAAGGCGGGAATCAGCATTCGCATTCCCAAACCGTGACCCACTGCCTACAGACGCCCCGAATTATGGCGATTCAAGAGCTTGGTGAGCGATGCGGGTTAGCAGGTCGGCAAGCCGACCCGCAGCCGTAACCGATTCATCCCTGGGACGCGCAAAATCCGGCACTGAGTCCGGTACGTGTGGGACTGCACGATTTCCCCTTGGGTGCGACGCTTCGCTCCACTGACTCCGCCACGAGGGCACCCCCGCTTTGTTCGTCGGCTTCACAGCTACGTATCGTCGCATCTGACTTCTCCTTGCCGTACGTCCTCCGCTCGGCTTTCGCCTTGGCTTTGGCGGCCCCGCCCGTAGCGCTGGGCAACAAGAAGATCTCCCAGGTCCCAGCAGGATATGTACATGCGTCCATGGGGTCCCGGACACCGTGGGCCTGTCCGCCGTCTCACCATAACGATGACGGACATGTTGCCTTCGACCGAGCTGAAAGCCTCGGCGACCCAGATTACATGTTTTTCGGTGCTCAATAACCCTGGCCACACGCACCGCTACCGACGCTTCGCGCCCACCCTCACGGGTGGCCACGCACGGCTCGCGGAGATATGTACCTGGTTTCAGTTTCATAACACGGGACTTTCACCCGCTATATCCTGCCAGTTAGCCTGGCGCACCAGCTCCGCCAGCACCCCTGCCTTGCCCTTGCTGATCCACCGTGTGTGTGGCTTGTGGATGGAAAACACCTTCTGCGCATGCGGAATCTTCTCGCCCAATAGGATGCGACGCCTGATTTGATCCACCAGCAAGTCCACGTAGCGCAGGTAATACGTGATCTCCGCTTGTGCCGCCGCCGATTTCTCCACCGTGGCCAGTGCATCCAGCAGCGTCCGGGCATGCGCGGCATTCTGTGTGCACCGGCGCAAGTACGCCTTCACTCCCTTCGGATTCTGCCGGTAGCGCGGGGCCGTCCGCACCCGGCTGAAAGCCTGGTATACCTTCCTCGTGCAATCCGCATGCTTGCGCCAGCCCGGAAGAGCGAATGCCGCAGCCGTCCGTGCACTCACACGTATCAGACCCCGAACCGCATCCCAGCACAGGCTCACATCGGTGGGATAGTGCACATGCGTCTTAACCACCCTGGAATCGCAACGACCGCGTAGCGCGGCCCCAGACTTTTTGCCAGCCACCTCGTGCCCGGTCCGCACGATCAAATGGATCACCTCCAGGATCAGCTCCGGCGTCAAAAGCTGCACGTTGTCCACCAGTCGCTGCCTGCTGTACTTCACCGCATCAAACCCAGCCTCGCCATGCCCCAACAGCTCCCGCAGCAAAAGATCGTTGTTCGCCCGGTACAACAAAGCATCGTAGTCCAGATCCAGGCACTGCTTCACAATCGCAAACACGATGAGTCGCCATAGATCCAACCCCGGTCGCCCCACGTCTCTGCGCGTTCCCGGCTGAAAGTGCGTCTTGAGAATCGTGAACAAAGCCGCACGCGATTCCGCCTTGCAGTAGACGCTCTGCAGACCCTTGAGCACCGCACTCATGTCGTCGCGCATTCTCGGGTCTATGGCAATCTCCTCAATCGGCGTACTGTCGAGTGCACGGCACTCCGGGACAATCTTGCGCATGGCTTTCTTGGCGAATGTGAGCCGTTTTGTGCCCTTAAACGCCCAAATCGGCTATACGTCCCTCAGATTCATCACCAAATGGTAGATATAACTGATTGTTGTGTAAAGACTTACAGTATTTTCGGACAAGCACTAGATTACAAGCCCCTCTCTACGGTGAATTTTGCAAGAGGCTCAGTATAGTCACTACGATACCTAAAGAAAGCACATTACGGTCACAAGTCATAATTCAGTGAGGGTTATTCTGCCTCCCTCCACTATCCAAAACCAAACCATCCCTTTTCGTGAAGTCTCTTGCTACTGCACGGCTGAGGTATTGAACAGCCTCCAAGGGCAACACATCCAGGCCAACCCCCTATGACGTGCTCCCTTATGAACTATGTACCTTATACCAGTATACCAGACTTCCAATAAAACTCGTGCCTACGGTGTAGACTCCTGGTTTAGTTGGGCTGGCTGTCGCCTGGGCCTAGCAGCCTTGGCTTGCCTGCTACCCGTGCAGGTTGCCACAGCGCAGAGCATCACTACCGTGTTCAATGCCCTGAAAGCCTTCTACGACGCAACTGACGGCGACAACTGGGATAACAACACCAACTGGGATACGACCAGCGTACCAACTGCAACACAGTTGGATTCGTGGTACGGAGTAACCTACGACGGAGGTGACCTGGAGCAACTGGAGCTACCTGGAAACGGGCTCAGTGGGTCGATTCCGCCAGAGTTGGGCGTTCTCACGGAACTGGACGATCTCGATCTCTCTAGCAATGCGCTTTCCGGGTCGATTCCGAGTGAGTTGGGCAACCTAGACAGTCTGAGATACCTCGAACTGAGTGGAACTAGCTTTGAAGGACTGATACCCACTGAGTTGGGCAGCCTCCCGAGAATGAGGTACCTCAGTCTTGCTTCCACATTTCTTTGTTGTTGACAGGTAAAAGCCATGGACATTCACCAGCCCATGCTGAACAGCAGCCTCCTGTGGAAGCTTCCATTCCTGGCTGTCTGCGCTTGCGTAGTTGTTTCCACCTCGCCTGCCCAGGACAGCAAGCGTGTGGGGATCCCCCAGCCGGGGATCGTGGTCGTGCAGTTTGAGCCTGGTGTAGCTGTTCAGGATGGAGCATCCGTGACGGGGCTGGCAGCGTTTGACCGTGTCGCTACGCGCTACCGGGCGCACGCCCTCACCCGCGTAGCTCCCTTTCTAGACCATCTGATGCCGGACCCCGGAACCGTCCGCTCCCTGGCCGCGCTACGACGCACCTTCTACCTGCGCTACGCATCGGATGAAGACCCGTTTCGGGTAGCCGCATGGCTGGGCAGGGCTCCGGGGGTGGCCTATGCGGAACCGCTGTTTATGCACCGTATCGATGCTGTGCAAGTGGATCCGAATGACCCTATGTACGGCGATCAGACGCACTTGCGCCATATGCGCATGCCGCAAGCCTGGGAAATCGTAAAGGGATCAGAAGGCAATCCGCCGATCGTAATCGCCATCGTCGACGGAGGCACGGACTGGCGCCACGAGGACCTGCTGGGCAATGTGTGGACGAACAGTGGAGAGATTGCGGACAATGGCATAGACGATGACCAGAACGGCTTTATTGATGACGTGCATGGCGCCAATCTTGCCAATGGGGATGACACGGACAATGACCCTACCGGGCTGCCAGGGACACCGTTCAACGCTTGGCACGGCACCGGGGTCGCCGGAGCTGCGGGAGCGGTGACCGACAACGGCATAGGGATCGCAGGTGCCAGTTGGAATGCCGAACTCATGTTGATCAATGCGGGATGTCTCACAGGTGATAGACGCATTTGCTGGGGTTACGACGGGATCCTTTATGCCGCTGCGAATGGAGCCGACATCATAAATGCCAGCTGGGGCGGCTATGGCGCTAGAGCGTATGGGCGCGATGTCGTGGCAGCGGCCACCGACCTCGGCGCCCTTGTGGTCGCTGCGGGAGGCAATGCCAACCTGAGCCTCATGGACTTTCCGTACCGCCCGGGCGGTTATCCAAGGGTGCTTGCGGTTGGAGCGACGGACAAGGACTCCCGAAGGAAAGCTGGGTTCTCGAACTACGGTACGCCGATAGATGTCTATGCACCGGGCGTGGCCATCAATTCGACAGCCCCCGACGGCGCATATAGGTCTGCAAACGGCACGTCTTTTTCAAGTCCCCTGGTCGCCGGGTTAGCCGCGCTTGTGAAGACAAGGTCTCCGTCCATGACGCTGGACCAGATCCGCGAACAGGTCCGGCTTACCAGCGAATCTATTGATGATGACAACCCGGGCTTCCCCGCCGGGGCGCTGGGGGGCGGCTATGTCAATGCCGAGGCCGCGCTGGGGGTGCCACAGTACCCTGCGGTGCGCCTCAAGCGATGGACGTGGACGGTCAGCGGCAACGACGGAGCAATTAACTCGGGCGAGACGGTAACCATTGAAGCCACCTTCATTAACTACCTGGCCGGTGCCACCGGCTTGCAGATTGCCTTGCAGCCCCAGGATGGGCAGTATCTTGCTGTTTCGCCGGTCGAGCACACCATCGGGGGACTCGCCAGCGGCGACAGCATATCCGTTGAATTCAGCATTGAGGTCGCGCCCAATGCGCCATCCAACCATTTAGCGCTCATTCACACGCGCATTCGAGATGGCGCGTTTGAAGACTCGCCGGACTTTCTCTATCTGACCTTTAACCAAGACGCCCGGGAGCTCCAGGAAGGACTGCTGACCTTGTACGATGCGACAGATGGCGCTAGCTGGGTTCGGAATGATAACTGGGATGCTCTGCCAGTTACCGACATAGAGGAGTTGGATAGGTGGTGGGGTGTAACCGTGAGAAACGGTCAAGTAGCCGACGTCAGGTTACAGAATAACAACCTGACGGGAGTGCTACCCGACAACGGTTGGCAAAAACTAAGGGGGCTTCGTCGCTTATTCCTCTGGAGCAATGTCCTGACGGGCCCGATCCCGCCGGAGTTGGGGCAGCTCGCGCAGTTGCAACGGCTTTTTTTGAACGACAACAGTCTTACGGGCCCCATCCCACCCGAGTTGGGGCAGCTCGCACAGCTGCAAGGGCTTTATCTGGGCGACAACAGTCTTACGGGCCCCATCCCACCCGAGTTGGGGCAGCTCGCGCACTTGCAAGAGCTTGAATTGTTCAACAACAGTCTTTCGGGCCCCATCCCACCCGAGTTGGGGCAGCTCGCATCATTGCAAGAGCTTGAATTGTTCAACAACAGTCTTACGGGCCCCATCCCGCCCGAACTGGTGCAGCTCGCGCAGCTGCAACGGCTTGATTTGGGCCTCAACAGTCTTTCGGGCCCCATCCCGCCCGAGCTGGGGCAACTCGCGCAGCTGCAACGGCTGGACCTCAGGGGCAATAATCTTTCGGGCCCCATCCCGCCCGAGTTGGCGCAGCTCGCGCGGCTGCAATATCTGCATTTTCGCGGCAACAGTCTTTCGGGCCCCATCCCGCCCGAGTTGGGGCAGCTCGCGCAGCTGCAAGATCTGGATTTGGGCAGCACCGGTCTTACGGGCCCCATCCCGCCCGAAGTGGTGCAGCTCGCGCAGCTGCAACGGCTTGATTTGGGCCACAACGGTCTTTCGGGTCCCATTCCGCCTGAATTGGGGCAGCTCGCACAGCTGCAACGGCTTTCTTTGTACAACACCAGTCTTTCGGGCCCCATCCCGCCCGAGTTGGGGCAGCTCGCGCAGTTGCAATGGCTTGATTTATGGTACAACAGTTTTACGGGCCCCATCCCGCCCGAGTTGGGGCAACTCGCGCAGCTGCAACGGCTTGATTTGGCCAGAAACAGTCTTACGGGCCCCATCCCGCCCGAGTTGGGGCAACTCGCGCAGCTGCAACGGCTTGATTTGGCCAGAAACAGTCTTACGGGCCCCATCCCGCCCGAGTTGGGGCAACTCGCGCAGCTGCAACGGCTTGATTTGGCCAGAAACAGTCTTACGGGCCCCATCCCGCCCGAGTTGGGGCAACTCGCGCAGCTGCAATGGCTTGATTTGGCCAGAAACAGCCTTACTGGAGCATTGCCCTTAACCCTGACTAACCTGACGAATCTGCAGTCCTTCCATTTTGGAAGGCAGGATCTTTGTGCCCCGTCGGATGCGGCCTTTCAGGCGTGGCTGAATTCCATTCCCGAAACTTCCGGTCCCTCCTGCTCCCCCCTTACGTTTGACGGGGCGTTTGTCGCAGATCAGTCGTATCCGCGCGCACAAGCCATTGCTCCCCTTGTCCTGCCCGAAGCAACGGGCGGAGTGTCGCCTGTTGCGTATGCGCTCACGCCCGCATTGCCCGCAGGTTTGGTCTTTGACGCTGCCACACGGACAATCAGCGGGACGCCGACGGTAGTTACGGCCGCCACGGCGTACACGTACACAGCGACGGGTGTGGCTGCGGAAAGCGCAAGTTTGGCGTTTGCGATTAGCGTGTTTTCCACGACGGATGTAGACCGCAAGGAGATACCTGAGGTTTTTGCCTTGCGTGGCAACTACCCCAACCCCTTTCGGGGAACAACGCACATTGCCTTCAACCTGCCGTGGCATGCCAAGGTTAGTGTAGCGGTGACCGACATCCTGGGCCGGACGGTCGTGTCGGTGCCGCCGAAAGCCCTTCAGGCCGGCTGGGAGCGAAGAGTCCGGTTAGACGGTGCTCGCCTTCCCTCCGGTATGTACTTCTACAGGGTGCGCGCGCTTTCAGCGGCAGGAGCTGCCGAGGTCGCAGGCCGCCTTGTTGTAGTCAATTAGTGATTGCCAGAAAAATACGTGATGGGCTCTGCAGATCAGTAGCTTCGGGCGTATAAGGCGGATGTACGGGTGAGAGCGACAAGAAATCGGACATTGTAGCGCGCCGAGCGGCTGTTTTCAGGTCAATCGCCCCAACTCCTGTTCAAGGAAGAGCAGATCCTGCAGCGCCAGCGCGCGCTACTGGAAGCGGCCCTCACCTCGCTGCACGAAGGGCTGCAGAAGCCCTACCCCGGGTTTAACATTTGCGGCCTCAATTCCGGCACAATTTGGCGCCCTTGCGAGGAAGATTAGGGACGAGTAACCGCTTAGCCCCCACTATGACCTGATTGGGGGCACATTATGTGCCTGATTTCCCCTCTTTGCCTCCGAGTTTACTCCACTTCTGAACATGTCACCTCGTTACTCAATAATGTAGGGCCATTATCGTACTGCCGTGGTTGTATACACCACGACCGGTGGCTATATTGGCATCAGGGCTATCCCAACCACGCCGTACACTACTGTGTTTATACGCCGCGCACTCACGCGAATCGGAGCGGACGGTACGCGCTACTACACCTTCCGGAACTTTGTCACTTTATTTTTTCCAAGAGCCAGTAAGTACCTTTCAGACAGTCACTTACGAAAACTGTCTTTTTCTATAGCACTACCATTTCAGGGTCGTTTTGTGTGCGCCTTGTAGGTGTAGTGGTGGGGCTTGAGGCCCATGATCATGGCGATCTGGCGCTGGAGCGGACCTTGGTCTGCATCCTTCTTCAACAGGATGCAGGAGCGCCGGTCTTTTGGCAATACGGTCGTGATCCGGTGCCACCGGTTCAGCTCAAACTGCAGCGTGGTCCAGCTGCTGTGGAGGTCATACTGCTTCAGCTGCGTGCGAATGAGTTGCACCGCCTGATAGGCCAGTACCGAGAGGAAGATGTGTGTCCGGATGCGCTCATCCTTGCTGTGGTATAGGGGACGCATGCCCAACTCGGACTTCAGCGAACGAAACGTGCGCTCGATGTCTGCAAGCTTCCAGTATGTGCGTGCGATTTGCGAGGCAGACCAGTCCGTGTGGCTGGTATGCAGGATGAAGCCGCCCGATGCTTGCGTCTGCTGCTCAAACGCAGACAGGTGCGTAAAGGTGACCGCCTTCGCGTGCGTACGGTCCTTTTTGCGCAAGAGCCTTTTGCAAGAATAGGCTGAGAGCGCGAAACCGGGCGTAGAAAGTTAGGGCGTGGGTGAGAATAATGCGGATTAAGTGCGTCGTGAGTCGTATATTGGAACACGTGAGAATCATAAATGTATACAATTGACGTGCAAATGCGATTGCGATCAGAGTTGTCCAGGTACTGGTCCACATTCCAGCTCAGATTGTTTCCATTGCTGGAGCTCACTATTGGCGAGCTCAGTGAACAGCACAGACGATTCGTTTCTGTGGTGGAATTAGTGCGCGTGGAGGAGCTGTTGTCGGGGTGCGAGTCCAAGGGTCCAGGCCGTCCGAAGGCGGACCGGGCTGCGCTGGCGCGGGCTTTTTTGGCTAAGTCCGTATTCGATATCCCGACCACGCGGGCGTTGGTGGAGCGGCTGAAGAGCGATCCGGTACTGCACCAGCTATGCGGCTGGGAGTGGTCGTAGATGGTACCGAGCGAATCGTCGTTTTCGCGGGCGTTCGCGGAATTTGCCAACAGTGACCTGCCGGGGCGGCTGCACGCAGTGCTGCTGGAGTGCGCGCTGGAGGATCATCTGGCCGGGCACGTTTCGCGGGACGCGACCGCGATTCCGGCACGCGAGAAGCCGAAGCGGTCTGTGCCCAAGGCCAACGACGGCAACCAACCGAAAACCCCTACCCGCCTGCAGCGTCAACGCTCCATGGAGCTGGATGATATGCTGGAAGAACTGCCGAAGGACTGCAATGTCGGGACAAAACGCAATTCGAAGGGTCACGGGCACTGCTGGGTCGGCTTCAAGCTGCACTTGGATGTGATTGACGGGGGGATTCCGATCAGCGCTGCGCTAACATCGGCTTCGGTCCATGACAGCCAGGTGGCGATCCCGCTGGCAGTGATGACTGCCGCTCGGGTACAAAGTCTGTACGACTTGATGGACAGTGCGTACGATGCTAAGGAAATCCGAGAGCATAGCAGATCGCTGGGGCATGTGCCGATCATTGATATCAACCCGCGTGGCAATGAGGAGCTGAAGCGCGAGGCGCGGGCGCAACGCAGCATCGGACACGTTACGCCAGAGAGGAGACGCTTCAGAGAGCGCTCGACGGTGGAGCGGGTCAATGGACGACTCAAAGACGAGTTCGGCGGACGGTATGTGCGGGTACGCGGGCATAGCAAGGTCTACTGCCACCTGATGTTCGGCATCCTGGCGCTGACCGTCGACCAGTTGATGCGCCTGGTGCTCTAAGCGCACCCGTACCCTCACGTAGGGCCCGTCTCGCCATCAGCGCGGGCCGGGTCAGCTATGCCGTGTCATGCCTCCCTGCGCAGTTCGTCACCCCCATTCGAGCAAGACTTCCGCAATGCAAAGGTCGAACAAGTTGATACGTGCAGAATCACACTGGCATGACGAAGCTCCTACTCCCAAATCAAGGACTGAAGTGAATTTTGCAAAAGGCACAGTATAGTCACTACGATATCTAAAGAAAGCAGATTACGGTCACAAGTCATAATTCAGTGAGGATTATTATTCTGCCTCCCTCCACTATCCAAAACCAAACCATCCCTTTTCGTGAAGTCTCTCGCTACTGCACGGCTGAGGTATTGAACAGCCTCCAAGGGCAACACATCCAGGCCAACCCCCTATGACGTGCTCCCTTATGTACCATATACCAGCTATACCAGACTTCAAAAAAACTCGTGCCTACGGTGTAGACTCTTGGTTTAGTTGGGCTGGCTGTCGCCTGGGCCTAGCAGCCTTGGCTTGCCTGCTACCCGTGCAGGTTGCCACAGCGCAGAGCATCACTTCCGTGTTCAATGCCCTGAAAGCCTTCTACGACGCAACTGATGGCGACAACTGGGATAACAACACCAACTGGGATACGACCAGCGTACCAACTGCAACACAGTTGGATTCGTGGTACGGAGTAATCTACGACGACGGTGACCTGGAGGAACTGGAGCTACCTGGAAACGGGCTCAGTGGGTCGATTCCGCCAGAGTTGGGCGTTCTCACGGAACTGGACTTGCTCGATCTCTCTGGCAATGCGCTTACCGGGTCGATTCCGAGTGAGTTGGGCAACGCCGAGAGTCTGGACTACCTCGATCTCTCTAACAATCAGCTTTCCGGGTCGATTCCGAGTGCGTTGGGCGACCTCGAGAGTCTGGACTACCTCTATCTCGAGCATAATCAGCTTACCGGGTCGATTCCGAGTGCGTTGACCGTTCCCTCGAGTCTGAACGAGATCAATCTCTCTAACAATCAGCTTACCGGGTCGATTCCGGCGTTCACAGACGATTCACTGGACGACCTCGATCTCTCTAACAATCAGCTTTCCGGGTCGATTCCGAGTGAGTTGGGCAACGCCGAGAGTCTGGACTACCTCGATCTCTCTAACAATCAGCTTACCGGGTCGATTCCGAGTGAGTTGACCGTTCCCTCGAGTCTGAACGAGATCGATCTCTCTGACAATCAGCTTTCCGGGTCGATTCCGGCGTTCACAGACGATTCACTGGACAGACTCGATCTCAAAAACAACCAGCTTTCCGGGTCGATTCCGGCTTCGTTGGGCGACCTCTCAAATCTGTACTCGCTCCTTCTCTCTGACAACCAGCTTACCGGGTCGATTCCGAGTGAGTTGGGCAACGCCGAGAGTCTGGAGAACCTCTTTCTCCACAGAAACCAGCTTACCGGGTCGATTCCGAGTGAGTTGGGCGACCTCTCGAGACTGAGCTGGTTCTATCTCTTCAACAACCAGCTTACCGGGTCGATTCCGAGTGAGTTGGGCGACCTCTCGAGACTGGACAGGCTCTATCTCAACAACAACCAGCTTTCCGGGTCGATTCCGGCTTCGTTGGGCGACCTCTCGAGTCTGGACACACTCGAACTCTCTGACAATCAGCTTTCCGGGTCGATTCCGAGTGAGTTGGGCGACCTCTCGAGTCTGGACAGACTCGATCTCTTCAACAACCAGCTTTCCGGGTCGATTCCGAGTGAGTTGGGCGACCTCTCGAGCCTGGACAGACTCGATCTCTCTAACAATCAGCTTTCCGGGTCGATTCCGAGTGCGTTGGGCAAACTCTCGGATCTGGACAGGCTCGATCTCGCCAGCAATCAGCTTTCCGGGTCGATTCCGAGTGAGTTGGCTGACATCCCAAGTCTGAACGATATCGATCTCTCTAACAACCAGCTTACCGGATCGGTTATAGAGTGGGACGACGATTCACACGACGATATCGATCTCTCTGACAACCAGCTTACCGGGTCGATTCCGAGTGCGTTGGGCAACGCCGTGAGTCTCGACAGGCTCGATCTCTCCAGCAATCAGCTTTCCGGGTCGATTCCGAGTGAGTTGGGCGACCTCTCGAGTCTGGACACGCTCGATCTCTCTAACAACCAGCTTACCGGGTCGGTTCCGGGCGAGCTGGGCAACGCCTCGCGTCTGAACGGACTCTATCTGAACGGAAATAAGCTTACGGGGAAATTGCCGTCGGACTTGACGCATCTAAGACTTCTGCGCGCTTTCCTGTGGGAAGACAACGATGGTCTTTGTGCACCATCGGACGGAACTTTTCAGGCATGGCTTGCTGACATCCGCAACGGTGGCGAAGCTGTTGGTCCCGATTGTGCCGCGCTCGGTTTTACCGAGATTGTTGCTGATCAGGTATACACGGTAGGCATGACCATTTCCGGTTTTCTTCTTCCCGAAGCGAGTGGCGGGTTGTCTCCCTACGAATACACGCTCGCGCCGGATGTTCTGCCTGCTGGGTTGAAATATGACGCGTCGACGCGCACGCTCAGCGGTACGCCTGCGGAGCCTGCGCCGCCGAGGTTGTACACATACACGGTGAGGGACGAGGAGGCCACGGAGGCGTCACAAACGTTTTCCATCGAAGTAAGGCTGGCTTTGGCGGCCATCCCGGATCAGGTGTACGTGTTCGAGGTGGCGATTGAGCCGCTGGAGTTGCCTGAGCTGGTGGGCGGCGCGGATCCGCACAGGTACACGCTTAGCCCGGCATTGCCGGCGGGGCTGGTGTTTGACGCGGAGTCACGCGTGCTCAGCGGCACGCCGGCGGAGGCGACGGTGCCGACGTATTACACGTACACGGCGACGGACGCGGTAGGGGCGTCGGGGGAGCAGACGTTCCGCATGGAGGTACGGCTGGCGTGGACGACCGGTATAGAAGACCAGGAGTTGAGGTATGGGGTGGAGATAGCGGATGCGGTGTTTCCGGAGGCTGTAGGCGGCACGGATCCGCACACGTACACGCTTAGCCCGGCATTGCCGGCGGGGCTGGTGTTTAACGCGGAGTCACGCGTGCTCAGCGGCACGCCGGAGGAGGTGACGGTGCCGACGTATTACACGTACACGGCGACGGACGCGGTAGGGGCGTCGGGGGAGCAGACGTTCCGCATGGAGGTGTTACCCATGGCGTTGGCGGGGTTGTTGCCGAATCAGCGGTATGTGTATGGGGTGGAGATTACGCCCTGGGTCCTGCCGGACGTGCTGGGAGGATTTGGTCCCTTTACGTATGCGTTGGCGCCGGCGCTGCCGCCGGGGCTGGTGTTTGACGCCCAGGCGCGCGTGCTCAGCGGCACGCCGGGGCAGGCGACGGTGCCGATGACGTACACGTACCAGGTGGAGGATGCGCTCGGGGCGTTGGCCTCGAACACGTTTGTCATGGAGGTGGCGCTGGCGTTGGCGCCCATAGCGAATCAGGAATACTTAGTTGGGCTGGCGATTCCAAGCTTGGTGTTGCCTGCAGCGGCGGGGGGCACAGATCCGTACGTGTACGAGCTGAGTCCGGCGCTGCCGCCGGGGCTGGTGTTTGATGCCCAGGCGCGCGTGCTCAGCGGCACGCCGACAGACACGCTGCCGCCCACGGAATACACGTTTTTGGCCACGGACGCGACGGGGGCCAGGGGGTCGCAGTTGTTCAGCGTTGCGGTACAGGCCCCGGTGGCGTTGATGCTGGAGTCTGTAGCGGATCAGGCGTATGTGTATGGGCAGCCGATCCAGGCGTTGGCGTTGCCGGTGGCGGTGGGGGGCATTCCGCCGCACAGGTACACGTTGGACCCGGCGCTGCCGGCAGGGTTGACGTTTGATCCGGACCCGTTGTCGCGCACGCTCAGCGGCACGCCGACGGCGGCCACCGCTCCGGCGGCGTACACGTATACGGTGACGGACACCTTGGGGGCGTCGGTGTCGCAGCATTTTCGCATTGAGGTAACGCTCGCGTTGGCGCAAATAGCGGATCAAGCGTATGCGGTGGGGGAAGAGATTGCGCCCTTGGCGCTGCCGCCGGCTTTGGGGGGTACGGATCCGTACACGTATACGCTGAGTCCGTCCCCGCCGCCGGGGTTGGCGTTTGACGCGCAGACGCGCGTGCTGAGCGGCACGCCGGTGGAGGCCACCGCCCCGGTGGCGTACACATATGCGGCGACGGATGCGGCCGGTTTGGCGGCGAAGGACACGTTTCATATCGAGGTGCACCTGGCGTTAGTTCCGATAGCGGATCAGGCGTATGAGGTGGGGGAAGAGATTGCGCCCTTGGCGCTGCCGGCGGCCCTGGGGGGCACGGACCCGTACACGTACAGTCTTATGCCGGATCCCCCGCCGGGGTTGGCTTTTGACGCGCAGACGCGCGTCCTGAGCGGCACGCCGACGGCGGCCACCGTCCCTGTGGCGTTCACATACGCGGCGACGGATGCGGCCGGGCTGGCGGCATCGGACACGTTCCTTATTGAGGTGCAGCTCGGCTTGGCGTCCATAGCGGATCAGGCGTATGAGGTGGGGGAAGAGATTGCGCCCTTGGCGCTACCGGCAGCCCTGGGGGGCACGGATCCGTACACGTATACGCTGAGTCCGTCCCCACCGCCGGGGTTGGCATTTGATGCGCAGACGCGCGTGCTCAGCGGCACGCCGACGGCAGTTGTAGCGCCGGCGGACTACACGTTTGCAGTGGAGGATGCGGCCGGGCTGATGGCGTCGCGGTCGTTCAGCATGGAGGTGTTGCCGACGTTGATGCTGCCGCCGGTGGCGGATCAGGTCTATGTGGTCGGTGGGGGGATAGTGCCGCTGGAGCTGCCTGCGGCCGTGGGAGGCCGGAGTCCGCACCGGTACACGCTGCATCCGGATCCGCCGCCGGGGTTGGCGTACGACTCGCTGGCGCGCACGCTGAGCGGGGTGCCTACGACGGCGGTGGCGGCGGCGGACTACACGTATGCGGTGGAAGATGCGGCCGGATTCAGAGCGTCGCAGGACTTCAGCATCGCGGTGTTGGCGGTGTTCATGTTGCCGCCGGTGGCGGATCAGGTCTTTACGATCGATGAGGAGATTGCGCCGTTGGCGTTGCCTGCGGCCATGGGCGGTCGGAGTCCATACGTGTATGCGCTCAGCCCGGACCCGCCCGTGGGACTGCTGTATGACGAAGAGACGCGCACGCTCAGTGGCACCCCGACGGCGGTCATGCTGCCGTTGACGTTCACGTACGCGGCGACGGATGCCGGGGGTGTGACGACCGCGCGGACGTTCGAGATCACCGTGGGGGCATCCGAAGCGCTGATTCGTGACCGGGCCGCGCTGATTGCCTTGTATGAGGCCACCGGCGGCGCCCACTGGACGGACCATACGAACTGGCTGGATCCGCCTGGAGATGTAGTCGCCTTCACGGAGGAGGCGTTGGATGCGTGGCAAGGGGTCACGGTGTCGGCAGGCCGCGTGATGGGGCTGGCGCTGCCAAGCAACAATCTGCGCGGTGCGCTGCCGGCGGCGTTGGGGGATCTGTCCGAGCTTAAGGAGCTGCGGCTGTACGGCAACAGCCTGGAGGGCACGATTCCGTCCACGCTGGGCCAGCTCGACAGTTTGCGCGCACTGATGCTGCACGACAATGCGCTGGTCGGAGCGATCCCGCCCTCCTTGGGCAATCTGGCTGCGTTAAAGCAACTGCACCTGCACAACAACGGATTGACGGAGCATATACCGCTTGGGCTGGGCAATCTCTCCAGCCTCAGGCAGCTATGGCTGTACGGGAACAGCTTGGAAGGCACGATTCCGTCGTCCCTGGGCCGGCTCGACAGCTTGCGCGGACTGCTCTTGCACGACAATGCTCTGGCGGGGCCGATTCCGCCCGAGCTGGGCGACCTGGCACTGCTGGAGGACTTGTGGTTGCAGGGCAATGCCCTGGAGGGCACGATTCCGCCCGAGCTGAGCCGGCTGGACAGCTTGCGTGGGCTTTTGCTGCACGACAACCAGTTGACTGGAACGATTCCGCCCGAGTTAGGCGCTCTTGGGCACTTGCAGGACCTGTGGTTGCAGGGCAACAGCCTGGAGGGCACGATTCCGCCCACGCTGGGCCGGCTGGACAGCTTGCGTGGGCTGCTGTTGCACGAGAACCGGCTCACCGGCGCGATTCCATCCGAGCTGGGCGATCTCGGGCGTCTTAAGTGGTTGCAGCTGCAGGAGAACGCGCTGGAGGGCGAGATTCCCTCTGCGTTGGGTCGGCTGGCGCAGCTGGAGCGGTTGCAGCTTGAGGGCAACCGGCTTACGGGGCCGCTGCCCGACTCTCTGGGGCAGCTGGCTACGCTGGGGCACTTGTACGTGCACGACAATGCGCTCACGGGGGAATTGCCGGCTACGCTGGTGCGTCTGACCGCTTTGAAGGAGTTGTTTTTTGGCGGTCCCGACCAAAAGGTCTGCGCCCCGGTGGATGCGGCCTACCAGGCGTGGCTGGCGTCGCTGGAAGCGGTCAGAGGGCCGGATTGCGGGGATTTCGGGCTACCGTTTGCTGCTCCGGTGCTGGATCAGCACTACACGGTGGGCGAAGGCACCGTAAACCTGGCTTTGCCGCCGCCAGAGGGTGGCAAGGCGCCGTTCAGCTACACTTTGTCACCGGCCGCCTTGCCGGCGGGGCTGGATTTCGATGCAGCCGCGCGGGCGATTCGGGGCACGCCTACGGAGTCGGTCCCGCACACGCCCTATACGTATACGGTAGTGGACGGGACGGGGAGAATGGGCCAGTTGGTCTTTGCCATCACGGTGGCACCGGATATGGCGGACCTGCTCTTGCTTCATGGCAACTATCCCAACCCGTTTCGTGGGGCCACCCAGCTGGAGATGAGCCTGGCCCTTGATGCCCGCATCAGCGTGGAGGTGTTTGACCTGTTGGGACGGCGCGTGCTGCAGCAGGCGGCACAGCGCGTGAAGGCTGGCGTGCGCCGGCGTCTGGCGATCGATGCGCCGGATATGGTGTCGGGCGTCTATCTGTACCGGGTGATTGCCGTGATGGAGAGGCAAACGCTTGTACGCACCGGGCGCATGGCGATCGTGCGCTGACCTTGATCATCAGACCTGACGAATCACGATGAAGATGAAAACGACACGCTGCCTCCTGATGTTTTCGATGGGCCTGATGGCCGCCGCCATGGCCCGCGCACAGCCGCAGGACGCGGATGTGAGCCAGTGGGTGCTGCCAGTCGCCGAGGTCCACGATCAGGCGTTCATTCGCCAGTTTCTGGAGGATCAGATCATCAACCCCGAGCAGGGCACCTACACGTCGGCCGTCTTTTTGGATGTGACGCAGGATGGGTTCGGCACCAACGACCTGCTGGTCTTGCAGCCGAGTCGGGAGCAGTTTCTCTTGAGCGAGTATTTGCCGGAGGCGATGCTGCGCGCACTCACGGCGCTGAATCTGGCGCAGGATTACCGGCTCAACACGGTGCGGGCCCAAACCGCAGCCATCACGGAGGAGGCGGAGGTGGAGGAAAACCCGCGGAAGGCCCTGGCGGCCGCGCTGCTGCGCTCGGTGTTGCCCTACTATCCGGCCGGTTCGCTGGAGATGCATCTGCGCCAGCGCGGCGAAGACGTGAACATTACGCTCTGGGGATACGAACAGGATCTGTTCCAGTTCGTGCCGCAGGCGACGCAATGTGTGCCGCCGCCGTCGGAGCCCCTGATGGTGGAGCTCTATGCAGAGCCGACGATCCGTACGCATCTGGACTTCGAGGGGTGCGTAGAGGTGGAGACCTGGACCGCCGAAGGCAGGGTGGTCTCGCGCCCCTGCAACTGAGAACGGGCCATGGAAGCGAATCGCACGGACCTGCAGCTGTTCATTGACTTGGGATTCATTTTGCTGGCGGCCTTTTTCCTGTTGACCGAGCAGGCCCCGCGTTTGCAGGTTCCCCTGCCGGGGGAGGAGGAGTCGGCCATGCCGGTGGACGATACGCCGACCCTCTATGCGGTGCATTTTGATGAGCGCATGCAGGTGGTGGTGCTGCGTCAGCCGGAGCAGACGCTGTTCTGCAGCTCGATGACCATAGCGCAGTTGCAGGCGTGCTTGCAAGGCGTACATGCGGAGACGCCGAACAGCCTACTGATGCTCTCCCCGCAGGGCCATGCGACGTTGCAGCAGCTGGTATCCTTGCTGGACTTGTGTTTGGCCCAAGGGTGGGAGTGTACGATTGCAGGGCAGGCATAAACGAATGATGAGCGAACGGAAGCACGTACGGTATTGGGAGTGGGGCACGTTCGGGGCGCTCCTGGCGGTGATCTGCGTGGCTTTGACGCTGCTTCCCATGCCTCGGGGCGGGCACTCACAGGTGGTGCCTGAGCGGTTGTTTTTTCTGCCCATCGTGCCGCCGTCTCGCGAGATGGAGGTTACGCGCCCGGAGGAGCCCGAGTCCTCCGAGGCGGAGCCCGAGCTTTCCGCCGAGGAGATGGCGGCGATGCTTGCGGAGGCCTTCGGAGCCCAGGAGACGACCCCGAACCCGCCCACACCCATGGACCTGTCGTCCCAGTCCGCGGAGGCGTTGACGGTGGAGGGGCTGGATCTGAGCGCCTGGGACACCGCTGGCAGGGCGAGTCGGCTGGCGGTCACGCAGGAGCGGGGCTTGAATCTGCGCGGGCGCGCGTCGCGGCGGCTTGCGCCCACGCTGATCCAGCCGGAGGTGGCCGGCAGCGGTGCCGGCAACCTGCGCATTCAGATCGAGAGTCGCAGGGAGAATCCCGCCCGACAGCTTGAGACGCACGCGAGTGCGCGGCGTGCTCCCGTGACGATGGACGACTTCAGCGCGGTGGTGGCCGAAGACTCGCTGGCGCGGTGGATCCAGGCCCATCCATCGGTCCTGGATCCGGGCATCCACTCACTCTTCGGCGCCGGGCCTGAGGTGGTCACGGCCCGGCACGCGGCCCAAATCGACGCCAAGTCCTACGCGCTGTACCTGATGCTGGCGCCGTTCAATGGCGAGGTGCGCATCGCGCTGGTCGATGGAGCGGCGCTGTACTACTTCGTCAGCCCGAAGGGGCGCCGGCAGGCCAGCTACTTCCAGAGGGGAACGGTACGCAGAGATGCCAACGGCCGCATCGTCACCGTGGAGAGCGAAGACCTTTCTCCGCACGGAGCCCAGGCGCAAGCCTTCTACGGCCTTTTTGTGGACTGGTGGCGCACACAAGGCAAATAAACCATGGACGAGTCTCTGGTGGATATCATCCTCATCCTCTTGGCCGGCCTGGTGGCGGTGAGCATCATGCCGCAGTTTGATGTGGAGCCGCCTACAAGTGTGGAGGTCGACGAAGGGGCGCAAGTGCTCATGCCCCTCCAGGTGGCCATCACGGCCGAAGGGGCGCTCTTAACCGGGGCGCCGGCCCGCGCCATCAGTCCCCAACAGCTGTACGACCTGGTGGTCGCCGCTGGTGCGGGACAGGCCGTTGAGCTCACGGCCGACCAAGGGGTGTCGGCCCGGCTCGTGATAGAGGTCAACCGGCTCGTGCAGCAGGCCGGACGGGAGGCGGTCGTCATAGTACGGGCAGACTAAATATCCTGATCATGCTTCGCAGCCTTGTTCTAGCCTTTGTTTGTACCCTGGGTGCGGCGTGTTCCACTTCCCGCGAGGCGGTGGTAACACCGCCGGCGACGCCCGCGGCGGCGGTGGCGTCCATTGTATCGCCCCCGCTGGCGGGGGTGGATTCGCTGGTGGTCATGGCGGTGGCGGCGTCGTTTGACAGCACCTTCGTGGCGGCGCCGGCGGAGCGGGCGTCCGAGGCGCGCTTTCTGGAGGGCCGCCAGGTGCAGGCGAGGCTGGACAGCCTGCTGCGCCAGTTGCACGGCGCCGGGCCGCTGCAGCGCGCGGTCGCCGGTGATTCGACCGCCCTGGCGGAGGGCCAACGCATCGCCGTGGCCGCCGCGCGGGCCCAGGCGCAGCAGGACAGCATGCAGGCGCTGGCCCTCCTGGGGGACGCGCAGCGCCTGTTTGAGGAGGCCTTGCAGCACAACCCGCACCATGAGGATGCACGCTACCAGCTCGCGGAGCTATACAAAATCCAGGCGCGGCAATACCGGGATCAGCGCCGCTGGGGCACGGTGCTGCAGATGCTGCGCGGCCTGTTGACGCTCAACGCCGATCAGCACGTGCTGTGGGCCGAGCTGGCCACCGTGCTGGATACGCTCCGGCAACATGAAGCCAGTGGCCTGGCCTGGATGCAGGCCGCATCGGTGGTGCTGGATGACGCCAATCTGGCGTTCGCTGCCGAAGCGCCCGCGCCGGACAGCCTGACGCTGTTCAGCTACTACCAGCGTGCCTACAGCGTCTTTGTGCAGGACCGCCACGGCGCCGGCGTGCGCGAGGCGCTCTCTCTGGCGATCGACTACGCCACGGACTCCACGCAGCACGCCTATGCGACGGGCGAGTGGGCGTGGGCCCGGTGGGATGGGCCCAATTTCGAACACCGGTTGGCCTTTGACAGCCTGCTGACCGTTGCGACGCACGATCCGCAAGGGGCACGCCAAGGGCTGGCGACGCTCTCGCCACGGCTGGGGCAGCGGTCCGCCTGGCTGGAGGCAAGCTACAACTGGGCCATCCTCACCTGGCAGCTGCAGGAGCAAGACCGGGCGCTGGATACGCTGCAGGGGCTGTGGGGCGTGACCCGTGCGGCCACCACCATGCCGTACGAGGAATTCCCCGCAGAACTGCGGGACGCCTATGCCAGCCTGCTGTTTCAGCGGGGGCTGCAGCACCGCCAGGCGGGCGCGTCCGCGAAGGCCTTCACCTACCTGCTCATGGTGACGGAGCTGGGCAGCCAGTATACCGGACCAGCCTACATCGAAGCCCTCAAGCTCACCCGCAGCAATCCCCAACAGGCCCGGCAACTGGAACCGCGCATCGAATCGGTCTTCGACCGCCTCACGCCCGAAGAGCAGCGTACCTACCTGTCTCTGATGGGCAACCTCTACCGGAGGATCGGCGGGGCGGAGCAGGCCCGTGCGTTCCTGGCGCGCTACAGGGCGGTGAATCGTTAACTCAATTTCGAGCAGAAAATGAAGCGTCTCTGTTGGTTTTTGATCCTGAGTGCATGGGTCGCTGCGCCTGCACTGCAGGCGCAGGTGCCGCCTACAGTAGCCTGCCGCAACCTGCAGTTGGCGGTGGGCGAGAGGGCGCCGCTGCCGTGCACCATCCGCGGTGGAGACGATATCGCCTATACGTACCGGTGGGCAAGTGACCAGGTGCGCCACCTGCGGCTGCTCAGCAGCCCCGCGGTGCTGAGCCCACTGTTTTCGGCGCCCGCCGAGGTAGCGTCGCCGCTCCAGGTGGCGTACACGCTCGTGGTGGAGACCGTCAAGGGCCAGCCTCTGGGTCGGGCATCGCTGCAGGTCGAAGTGCGGCCGGCGTTTGCGCTGCGGGGCGGCGCCGAGGGCAAGGCGCCGATCTTCGCGCACGGGCCGCCAGAAGTCCACTGCCCGCCTACGCTCTTTCTGTATGAGCGGGAGATGGAGACCCTTGCGTGCCAGGCTACGGACCCGGCCACCGGCACCGGTGCGTCGCTGCACTACGTGTGGCACGCCGCCGGCGAACCCCTAACTGTCTCGCCCCTGGAGGTGCCCAATCCGACGGTGGTGGCGCCGCCTCTCGCCAACGGCGAGGGCCCGCGGTCGTTTCCGCTGACGCTGACGGTGACCTCGCGCCGCTCGCAGCGCACCGCACACGCGCAGGTCACCGTGGTGGTGAGAGCGCGTGATCCTTCCCTGCACTGCCCGACGGACATCGAGGTGGAGGCGGGCGCGTCCGTGGTGCTGGCCTGCCACGGCACGGACCCGCTCAGGGGCGCCGCCACGTACCAGTGGACAGGGCTGTGGGGTTCCTCCACGGCCCCGCTGCGTGCGACCGATGGGGTGGCGCCCACGTTTGTGGCGCCGTACGTCAGTCGGGATACCACGTTTCACTACGTGGTCCGGATGCAGGCGCAGGCGCGCAGCACGCGCCACAAGGTCGCCGTTCACGTGCGCGGCGCATCCCCGAAGAGCGATGCCCCGTCCTGCGAAGACCTCACGATCTTTGAGCGGGAGCGCAGGCCGCTACCGTGCCGCCTGCCAGGCGGCCACCACCTGCGCTGGCGCGGCCCCACCGGGCCCGGGGCACCATACCTCACACAGCAGGCGCTTACGGCCCCGCCCGTGACGGCCGACACGGCCTTTACGTACTACGTTGAGGCCTGTCCCAACAGCGGCGGCGCCTGCACGCCCGGTGTGCCCTGGATCGTTACCGTGCAGCGCCGGAAGCCGCCCGCCGTGTCCTGCAAGACGGCCTATGACACCTATGCCGGCGAAGCCGACCTCCTGCTGCATTGCGCCACCTCCGGCGGCACCGCCCACACCTACGTGTGGACGGGGCCGGACACCGACCGCCTCAGCGCCACCGATGTCCTCACCCCGACCTTCGATGTGCCAAGCCAGCTCGCAGAAGATCGGCGCTATGCGTATACGCTGACGGTCAGCGATGCCATCATCGGCTCCGCCAGCACCGACGTCACGGTGCTGGTGCGCAAACGCGGCGCCATTGCGCTGGACTGCAGCCGTCGCGAATACTTTGTCTATGCCGGCAGCGCGGACTTCCTCTTGCAGCCGCAGTGCGCCATGTCGGGGGCGCCCGACCCCGCGGCGGGCTATTACCACCGCTGGTACGCGCGCAGCGCCGCACGGGACGCAGCACGGCTGTCCGCCACGCATGTGCGCGATCCTCTCTTTGTGGTGCCCGATACGCTGGTGGCCCCCTATACCTATCAATACACGTACGCCGTGGGGGCCCGGTACGCCGACCCCGCCAGCGTGGAGGTCCGTGTCACCGTGGCGCCGTTCCCGGCCGCATTCGATGTGAGCGTCAGCATGGCGGCCGTGCAGTTCGGGGACCAGGCCGCCGGTGGGCAGGTCACGCTGGATCCCCTGACCGGCAACCTATCGACCAAGGTGCGCGGATCACATAACGTGGGTCGCATGATCCTTGCCACTGACAAGGATGTCGATGCCGATGTTCAACTCTCCGGCGGGATGCTGTACCATCAGGATGCCGAGGCCGTGCTGCCACTGGCGCCCCAGTGGGCCGTGTCCGCCTCGTGCCTTGGCCCCGCCTTCGAGGTCCTCGCCAGTGACTATGCCACGGTTGCGCTGCGTGCGCAAGAAGGCGGATGCCGAGTGCTGAATTTTGGCGGTGCGCTGGACTTGCGCCACGCTACGCCCGGCCACTACGCAGGAAACCTGGATGCCATCCTGCGCACCGGCGAGGTGCAGGAAACCTTCCTGGTGCCCGTATTCGTGACGGTTGTCCCGCCGCGTCGCATCGTCACCGCCGGCCCGCAGGGTTCAACAGTCGGTCCCGAAGGCATGCAGCGGGTCACCGAAGTGCAGCAGGTGCGCATCCATCCGCTCCGGGCACTGTTGACACCCGAGGAGCCCTACGGCACCTTTACGCTGTCGAACCCGTCGGTGATCACGCAGGAAATCTCCGTGCAGCCCGTCTTCGGCTATGCGGAGGCCCGTACGGACCGCGCGGGCGAAGCTGTGGTGCGGGCGCCCACGGAGGCGGTGGGCGACTTGGGGGCCGCACTCGTGGTCTACCCCAAAGTGTTCACGCTCAGCCCCGGAGAGACGCAGTACGTGCACTATGCCCTGCGGGAAGACGCAGAACTGCCGAAGGGGGCCTATGCCACCTTCCTGGATTTCAGCAGTCGCCCCCGACGCTATGTACGGGCCGACCGCCTGCCGACCCCCGACGACTCCGCGCGCGTGGCCCATGTGACGCTCCGTATCCAAGGTGCCTATATCCCGGGACAAGGGACCCGCCACGTTGCGGCCACACGGCTTCCCGACGCCCCCGACCGCCTCCTGCTGGAAACCACCGGCGGACCGTTCGAAGGCACGGTGGTCGCCACCGATGCGGACGGCAATGAGCTGGGACGCCGAAACCTGCTGCTGCTGACCACCCGGATCGTGCAATGGCCGCTGAAGCCACCGCCCGAAGGCGAGGTCAGGCTGCACTTCATCACAGAACATGGCGACGCACCGCCGCCGGTGACATTGCGATGGGAATGAGAATCCCCACCATACGATCCCGGGTACGGGGCGGCATGATCACGCTGGCCGCGCTGGCCTGCGTGACGATGGCGCAAGCACAGGAGAAGCCGGTGCGCTTCGTGCAGGAAACCCCCTGGACCCTCAGCGCCCTGGGCATCTCCGAGGAATTTCTGCCCGTGATCGCCTATTGGGAGCCGAGCCAAAGCCGCTACTACCTGGCGTGGGCCCACTACCTGGAGCTGCTGGGCTTCAGCGTGCTGACCGACAGCCTTCAGTGGGAAGCCTTGCGCCCCCCGCTGCACCTGGCCATCGATGGCGCAACGGGGGCCGCCGAAACCGGCACGGACGCCTTTCGACTGGACTCTACCGACTACTTCGTGAGCCAGGGCGCACTCTACGTCTCCTTTGGGGGGCTGCAACGGTTCTTCTTGCCAGGGTCCATACGGTTTGATCGGGCCCGGCTCCATATCACCCATGCCGAGGCGGCCCCTCAACTGGCCCGCCCGCCCGCTGGGCCCGCGCCGCTGCGCTATGGACGAAGCCGCCCCCTGTGGGGAGACACCCACCTGGACTATCGGATCACGCGCACCCAATGGCAGCAGTACGAGGCAACCTACCACGGATTTCTTCGCACACACACCAACGCGCTGGGCGGACGACTTTTGGCCGAAGGCCTCTTCTCTCGCGTGGACACCACGCTCGAAATCGATGTGCGCGCGCTCAGCTACCTGGTGGACTTTCCACGCTCCGAATGGCTCACGCAGGTCGAGGCCGGACGGCTGAACCTCTATGGATGGCCCCGGCAGGCCACCTATGACGGCCTGCGCCTGAGCAACCGGCCCGTGGCCGATCAATACATCCAGCGGCAAGCCCTGCTCCATGGCGTCGCCGAACCCGGCGCCATCATCACCGCCAGCGTAGGCGGCATGCATGTGGACCGCGTGTACGCAGACGAACAAGGAAACTATGCCGTGCGCATCCCCGCCTATTATGGCTCCTCGCAAGCCCACGTGGAAATCGCGCCGGTGGACGGGGGACCCACGCGCACGCGAATACATCACCTCTTTGTGAGCCGGGACCTGCCACCTCCCGGCACATTCTACTGGGATGCGCGCGTGGGACGAGACATGGCAGACCAAGATGCGCTCCTGCTGCTTGCCGAGGCGCGCTATGGCATCACCCCCACCTTTGCTGCGCGGGCCGCCTATGTGCAGCTTGGCACACCACGACCACAGGTGGGATTGACCAAGAACTGGCGGGGCCTCTCGGCCGATGCCGAGGTGGCGCTGCCCATGGAGGCGGGACGCATGCGGCTGTGGGCGCAGCACCATGGCCTTCGCCTGCAGGCCGAAGCCGCGTTCTCCGAAAAAGATACAGGGACCTACTATCGCAGAAACCTCGGCGGCTACCTCGGATGGCAACGTACGCGGAGCAGCCTCTTCCTGCATGCCACACGCCAGTCCACCTTCGAGGATACCCACCATACCAGCCTGACCGGCTCGGCTACCGCCAGCCTCTCCCGCACCATGCACGCACTGGTGACCGCCGGACTCTCCCGCCTGCAATGGACAGAACAGGAGGCAGAGCCCTGGAAACTGCGCTGGAACAGCACCCTCACCCGCACCCTTGCACGCGGCATGCGCATAGGACTGCAGGGCGAAGGTGGCCGCGCGAGCGACCTCGAATTCGTCGGCGCAACCCTGCACGGCCAGTGGCGTTGGGCCTCGCTGGGACTGCGACTGGGATATGACCGGGGTATGGCCGCCTCCTTCACTCTACGCTTCGATACCCCCTGGGCCAGCATCACCAACCGATCCGCACTGGGCGCAGAGACTCCACAGTCCCACAGCCAGAGCATGTACGGATCCATGGCTCTGGGACGTACCCCGCGTATGACCCGGCAGACACAGGCGCGCAGCAGCGCCCTGCTGCAAGCCTTCCTGGATACCGACCGGGACGGCCGCAAAGACGCCGACGAAGCATACCTGGAGGACGTGGACATCCAGGTGGCCCATGCGCAGGTGCGGCAGATAAGCCCCGGCATGGTGCGCGCGGATCTGCTGGTCCCTCACCAGTATTACCAGGTGACGGTGGATCCACGATCACTCAAGAACCCGCGACTCGCCCTCACGCCCGGAGAACGGTTCAGCTTTGTGGCCGACCCCGGCCAAACCAAGCGCATAGACATCGCCGTCCAAGAACAGACGGTCCTGGATGGCACCCTGGACGAACTTCCGCCCTTTGCCGCGTCCCGACTCGTCGTCCTCTTCCTGCAGGAGGATACCGAAATTGCCCGCGCCGAAGTGTCGCAGGAAGGACGCTTCAGCGCACGGCTGGCGCCCGGAACGTACCGCGTAACGTTGAAAGACCTGTTTGAAGTGGTGGACCTGAGCGGCTACCAGCAACACGTGGAAGTGCTCAATCAGCCCGAACAGGCGCTGCGCCTTAATCCCTTCCCATCTGATGATTCGTAATGTACATGATAAGCACAGGATTGCTGTTGCTGCAAGAAGCCGTCAATGACGCAGGATCTCCCCTGGGCGCCTCCTCCTTCTGGGAAATGGTAGGATACGCCCGAGGATTCGAGTACCCCATCGGCCTCGTATTCGTGGTCGGCCTCTTCTTCATCTGTACTGCCTACGTCCGCGCGCTGTTCCAGTGGAAGAGCCACAAGACACTGTCGCAACTGAATCCCAGCACCGTCAGCCGGGCCGCACTGGAAGAGGCGCTGAGCCGGACACCCCCGGCCAATCCGTACCGGAAAGCCTGCGAAAGAATGCTGGAAGGCCATCGCCACCAGAATGCCTTGGCCTACGTCCTGCAGTACATCGATCTGGACCATGAGCGCTACCGGGAAGTGGATCGGTACATCAACGCCGCCGTCTACGTCGTCCTCAGCCTGGGCCTGCTGGGCACGCTGCTGGGAATCTTTGTGCTGTTCACCAGCAGTGGCCGGCATGAAACCTCGGACCTGGTAGGACTCGGAATCGCCGTCGTCTCCACCCTGCTGGCCCTGGTGGTAAGGCTGATCCTGTGGCCCGCCAACCTGTTTGTTCAGGCCTGGGTGCGAAGACGATATCATCACCTCAAAGAATGGTGCACAGCGCTGGCACTCGCGCTAATAAGCGGGGGCGCCAGTGAGAACAGCCAGTAAAGACAGTTACTAACCGCCAATTTTATGCCTGGCTTGCTGCGCCATAGACTTCCTGGCTCAACAGACCGCCCACAACGCGAAGCAATGCCCACCCACGAGAGGAGAAATTGGGTTTGGACGGGTGACGCGTTCGGTCTTTGCACGGTTCTCCCGGCACCTACCAGCGCCCCTCAGTGCCAATAAGATGCGGAACACCATTCCTCGCTCTAATGGGGTTGCACAGTCGCACATGTAGGTGGAGTTGTAGGTCGTTCGAATTCGCCTTCACTCTCCATCCACAAAACGTTACGCATCATGGATACGTAACAGTCATCCGCATTCAACGGGTCCCCAGGGATCCTGGAAACGCAGGTTATCCCGCGGGCCAAACGCCGCAGATTTGCGGCGGCCTACAAGCTTCGCGTTCTCAATGAGGCCGATGTCCGCACAGACCCGAGAGCGGTCGGTGCCGATCTCCTTAGCCTATAGCCTGCCGCGTTGTAATGTGGGTACTGGCAGCCTCAATGCCACGCAACGCGGTACATGTTCTTCGATCCGTCCGGCTTTTCCTAGTGAGAGACCGGCTCCTTCATTCAACGCACACTTGAGGATTAGCAATGCAGAAATACCTCCGCTGGCGTCTGGGCACAGTTTCCAAGGTTAGCCCATTTGTTTTGTGCTTGGCAGCCCTTGGATTGGCCGCAGCTACAGTTGCGGTCGTTTCTTGGTCACCTACCCCGATACACGCATGGTCAGAAACCAACTACCCGCTTGACCCACACTCGTCGGGCAATAAGGCCATGGTCAGCGACCGGGTCATGCAGGCACAGTATGTAATCCTCGTCAGTATTGACGGGCTTCGGCCAGACGCTATTACCACCCTAGGGCGCGGACAATTACCGAATTTGTATCGTTTCCGCGACGACGGGGCATGGTCTGACAATGCTCGCACCGATTTCCACTACACCAACACCCTTCCAAATCACACGACAATGCTCACGGGGCGGCGGGTAACTACAGGAGCCGGTCACAACTGGTCCTCCAACTCCGACCCAGCTGCCAACGAAACGATCCATTCGAACAAGGGATCGTACGTAGCCAGCGTCTTTGATGTGGTGCACGACAACAGCCTGCGCACCGGAGCCTATGCGAGTAAGTCCAAATTCGTTCTGTTCGACCAGAGCTATGACGGCACCAATGGCCACTCCGACACGACCGGTGTCGACGACGGCAAAGATAAGATCGACGTTTATCGTTACGATTCCGACTCGGATGACCTCACCGCTGCATTCATTTCCTCGATGCAGGCTAACCCTTTCCATTTCGGCTTTTTGCACCTGCGCGATCCAGATTCTGAAGGCCATAGCAGTGGCTGGATGGGAAGCGCGTATCTCGAGGCGGTAAAGGACATGGACGAACTGCTAGGAGATCTATTCGACCTAGTGGAGGGTAGTGCTACGCTCGACGGAAATACTGTTGTCATTTTGACGTCGGACCACGGTGGGACGGGGTTAGGGCATAATGATCCTGCTACGCCCGAGCACTACATAATTCCCTTCTACGTATGGGGAAAGGGCGTTGCCAGTGGAGCCGATCTCTACACCCTAAACCTGAGTAGCCGGCAGAATCCAGGCGCCGCAGGTAGGCCCTCCTACGGCGCGTCGCCGCAGCCTATCCGAGACGGAGACGCAGCCAACCTGGCATTGTCACTCCTTGGCCTGCCCAATGTGCCCGGCTCGACTATCAACACTGTCGAGAAGTTAGCCGTCGATGGTACTGGCACACAGTTGCCCACCGCTAGATTCACTGCTACGCCTACTTCCGGCAACCTGCCGCTAGCTGTCAGCTTTGATGCCTCAGCCTCCACGGACGATGACGGCACCATTGCTAGCTTTGATTGGGACTTCGGCGACGGGAATTCGGGCTCTGGAGTGATGGCGAATCATACCTACACCGCAGCTGGCCGCTACACTACCACCTTATTGGTCACAGACGACTTCGGTGCTAACGGCACTGCCACTGAAATCATCATGGTCACTGATCCCAGCGCCGTCACAGTTGCATTCCAGGACGGCATGGCGCCAAGCAGTGATTACAATGGCACGCGCGACACTAAGATCAAGTCGGATGATCCGAACACAATTTTCGGTTCCGACGATGAACTCGAAGTCGACGGCTCCCCAGATCGTTCCGTGATTTTGAAATGGGATCTTGGTGTTGTGCCATTGGGCAGCACGGTCCTCACGGCCGAAATAACGCTCGAGGTTTTCGATTCCTCCCCGGACAGTTATATGATTTACGAGATGAAGCAGGACTGGGTGGAAGACGGGGCAAATTGGTATCAGTATCGTAACGGCATGTTGTGGCAGACCGAGGGTGCCGTGGGATGGCCGGATCGCGGTTTAGATGTGTTGGGTACAGTCAATGCAACAAGTACTGGCTCGCTTACCATACCACTCGACACAACTGCAAGGAGGGTCATTGAGGCATGGATCGACAATCCATCGACTAACCACGGGTTCATTCTGCAGGAATACTCAAATGCCAGTAACGGCTTCGATTTTGACTCCCGCGAGGTCGCCAATGTGAGGTATCGACCCAAACTGACGCTCACGTACATTTCAGGCTTCGACTTGGCGGTTGAAGAGGACACCGACGTTTCCCTCAGCCTGGTGTTCTCGTCAATCTATCCTAACCCGTTCCGGTCGGTTACCACGCTTCGCTTCGACCTGCTGTTCCCAGCATGGGTCAGCCTTGAGATAGTGGATCCGTCAGGTCGTACCGTAGCGACACCTATCAAGAGGCCAATGGAAGCAGGGAATCACGCCGTGCAGTTCTATGCTGCGGGATTATCCTCTGGGGTTTACCTTGCGCGCTTAAGCGCCGGGTCGGCCGTGGCGACTCGCAAGATGGTGCTCCGCAGGTAGCGCGTGCCCGGCAGCATTGCCGGGCTTTTCAGCTCCAGCAGTCCCTACCTGACGAATTCACGCTCTGCCTTCAGCAATCGGGATAGGGAACGGCTGCACGAGCCTCGGCCTCCCACACCACCGTGCGTACGGGTGTGTATTCAGATGAAATTGCCCACTTAATCAGATTGATGTTGCCCACCTGGTGTTGTGTATGGGCGCTGGGTAGCGGATGGCGCTAAATCGAGTCCCAGTCCCGACCAGTTGTACGGGCACCTGCAGATGGCCCACTGAATACGTATGTGACTTGAGTATCACGCCGAACGCGCCTCGCGCACAGCTTCAACGGCGTAGTAGCGTGGCGTAATCCTGCGCAAGAGCGGGCGAACGCCGAGCACGCTCCCATAGCTGACCCACTTTTCCGTCCGCACAATGCGCCAGCCTGAGCGGTCCAGAAGCCAATCAAACTGCCAGTCTTCGAATTCGTGGAAATGGCGGTCCCAAGGGTCGCTCGGATTGCAGTAGGCTTTGGCAAACCACAGCCGTAACGGTACCGTCGCAAACAGTCTCGGGGCATCTATGGCCCGCAGTACGTTGAACGGGGCTACAAGGTGCTCAAGGATTTCAAAGGCTGTTACCGCCTCTACATCGCGCCCTTGTACGATCGTAGGGGTTTCGTCCAGGTCCCCTGCCGTGTTCTGAACATCGAAGCCAATCGCCTGCATGCGTTCTGCAAGTGCGTTCGGTGTGCCCAGATCCAGAATCCTGGTTGGCCGCGGAGTGGCCTGGTCCATGAACGCCAGCGTGTGAGCAAAACGCCGTTCCAGAGTCTTGTTAGCTGTCGGCGAGGCCATAGAGCTGCAAGGAAGGTGTAGTCGAGTCACGTAAGCATGTCTTTAAACGATCAGCGGCGCGGCGCGTTGCGTCACAGAAGTACGGAGGGCCCTTGCGTTCTGCCAAATGTGCAGCCGCTACCTACGGTATCGCACGCCCTCCTATGGTGCAGCGTGCGGCCTTCGCCTCGACAAGGCCTCTGCGCTGTCTGGCGCCAGATGCTGATGTACATCTTTAAGGCACCACCCGCCGGGGCAGCGAGGGAGCGGATTGCTTCACCCGTGGTGCCAGCGAACTTTAAGTTGACGGCGGGCCTTCCATGCCGATGTCCCTGGCGGCACTGTGCGTTTTCGGGGAATATGCAAACATCTGATCTCCACGCAGTCAAACAAGCATTGCGGCATTTCGTAACAGCCGATTTGCCTTTGCTTGCCTATTTATTCATCAGCCTGGGAACGACAATGAACAACGCTATCGCCGTGTCTCCCGAACCGATCAACGAGCCCGTGCTGGGCTATGCCCCCGGCAGCCCAGAACGTGTCTCGCTGAAGAGCTTCCTGCACTGCCTGAAGTCCAACAATCTCGAAGTCCCCGCCTTCATCGGTGGCAAGGAGGTCTTCACGGGTGACACGTCCGACATCAGGCCACCCCACGAAATCGCCCACAAGCTCGGCGCCACGCACAACTGTGGCACGGCCGAAGTCAACAGCGCGATCGATGCTGCGCTGGAAGCGCGCAAAGAGTGGTCACGCATGCACTTTACGGATCGTGCTGCAATCTTTCTTAAGGCTGCCGACCTGTTGGCCGGAAAGTGGCGAAACGCGCTGAACGCGTCAACGATGCTGGGCCAAAGCAAGACTGCATTCCAGGCCGAAATTGATGCCGCCTGCGAAAGCATCGACTTCTTCCGCTTCAACGTTCACTACGCGCAGCAGATTTACAGCGAGCAGCCTTACTCCGGCCCGGGGACATGGAACAGGCTGGAGTATCGTCCGCTGGAAGGCTTCGTGTTTGCGGTGACGCCCTTTAACTTCACGTCGATCACTGCAAACCTACCCATGGCGCCCGCCCTCATGGGCAATACCGTGATCTGGAAACCAGCCTCCTCGTCCATCTATTCAGCTCACTACATTTACCGGCTGTTGGAAGAGGCTGGCCTGCCACCTGGCGTGATCAACATGGTGCCCGGACGGGGTGCTACCGTAGGAAATCCTGTCTTTGCGTCGCCGCACTTTGCAGGGCTGCATTTCACAGGCTCTACCGGCACCTTCCAGCACATGTGGCGCACAATCGGGGCCAACATCGCAAACTATCACGGCTACCCAAGGATTGTTGGAGAAACCGGGGGCAAAGACTTTATCGTCGCACATGCTTCCGCTGACAGCGATGTGGTAGCTACGTCCATTGTTCGCGGCGCCTTTGAATACCAAGGCCAGAAGTGCTCGGCCGCTTCGCGTGCCTACCTGCCCGCATCCAGATGGTCATCCATCAAGGAATCAATGGTGAGCCAGCTCTCAGAGATCAAAATGGGCCCGGTGGAGGACTTTGGCAACTTCATCAATGCAGTTATAGACAGGGGAGCCTTCAACAGCATCACGGGCTATATTGAGCACGCCAAGACTTCGCCCACCGCCACCATCATCCATGGTGGCAACTACTCCGATGCGGAGGGATTCTTCATTGAGCCTACGGTCATTTTGACTTCGGATCCCAAGTACAAGTCGATGTGCGAGGAGATCTTCGGGCCCGTGGTGACAATTTTTGTGTACGAGGACAGCGAGTTTGCGGCTACGCTGGAATTGGTTAATGACACGTCCCCGTATGCCCTGACCGGTGCTATTTTTGCCCGGGATCGCCGCGTGATCGCTCAGGCAACCGATGCCTTGCGTGATGCAGCAGGAAACTTCTACATCAACGACAAACCTACCGGCGCGGTCGTTGGGCAGCAGCCTTTTGGCGGCGCGCGTGCCTCGGGTACGAATGATAAAGCGGGATCGCCGCTTAACCTCATACGTTGGGTGTCGGCGCGTACGATCAAGGAGACGTTTTCGCCGCCCGCGCACTACAGCTACCCGTCTTTGGTGTCGGATGATATTGCAAGTTCATGACACACAGTAGCTCGGTGCTGCGCAGGAGTACTCCTGTTCGCGTGGTGCAGTATGGGATGGGACCTATTGGCCGGGCATGCGCCCGTGTGCTGATGGATAAGGCGCGCGCTGGTCATGTGGAGCTGGTTGGCTGCATTGACATCAGCCCGGAATTGGATTGCGTGCGCGTTGATTCGTTGGTGGGTGGCAAGAGTGAGGTCAGAATTGCCAATGATGCCGCGGCAACGCTGGCGGCAGCGCGGCCGGACGTGGTCCTGCATACCACCGGGTCGTTCTTGCTCGACGTCAAGGATCAGATTTTGGAAATTGCGCGCGCCGGAGCGCATGTGGTGTCCTCCACGGAAGAGCTGACCTACCCTTTCAGCAAGTTCCCTAAACTCAGCGATGAGCTTGACGCTGTCGCCAAGGAATGCGGTGTGGTGATTCTGGGTACCGGCGTTAATCCTGGCTATGCCATGGATACGCTTGCGCTTGCCGCTACCGGCGTGAGCACAAGTGCCCAGCGCATAGAGGTAGATCGTATCGTTGACGCTAGCCTGCGCCGAGAGACGCTGCAACGAAAGATCGGTGCGGGACTGACGGTGAGGGAGTTCCGCAAACGGCGTGACAGAGGTGGCTTCGGGCACATCGGGCTACGCGAGTCTCTGGAGGTCGTGGCAACGGGCCTGGGCTGGGCGCTGGATGAGATGGAGGAAACGCTGGAGCCCGTGTTGGCGGACCGGAAGATCGAGACGGACCATGTTTCGGTTCCTTGTGGTCATGTGGCCGGCATTTACCAGGCGGCTGTCGGTCGCCAGGATGGCCGGGAGTTGATACGGCTGACGCTCAAGATGTACCTGGGCGCAGAGGATCCCGTCGACCGCGTGCGCGTGCATGGGACGCCCCCTATCGACATGATCGTCAAGGGTGGGATATTCGGCGACACCGCCACCGTAGGCTCGCTGGTAAACGCCATACCCCGCGTCATGAGCGTAACCCCGGGGTTGCACACGGTCATCTCGGTGCCCGTGCCGCGCGCCTTCGGCGTCTAGGAAGGCCAGAGAGCCTAGTTTTGGCCGGGGTACTTCACGCGCACGTGGTGGATCGCAGACAGCTGCTCAATGAAGGTCTGCTTGATCATCTTTAGGTCCCTGAAGGTGAGCAGCGAGTCGTCCAACTGGCCATCGTTGATGCGCGCCTCAAAGATCGCATCAATGCGCTCTTCGAGTTTCTTAAGGCTTGGCTCTGTTATGCTCTTGCACGCGGCTTCGACGCCGTCGGAAAGCATGAGGATTCCGGTCTCTTTCGACTGAGGGCGCGGGCCTGGATACCTGTAGTCCGCCTCATCGACCTCGCTGTCTGCTTTGCGCGCCTTGTGATAGAAGTACTCGATGCGCGTCGTTCCATGGTGCATCGGAATAAAGTCCAGGACGTTGCCAGGCAGGCCGTGTTCCTCGGCCAGGGTCTGCCCGTAGGTCACGTGGCTCTTGATGATTTCCGTGCTTTCCAGTGCGCTGAGCTCGGAATGCGGATTTAGTCCCGAGCGCTGATTCTCTACAAAGTACTCTGGACTAACCAGCTTGCCTACATCGTGGTACAGTGCACCAACCCTGGTGAGGAGTGCCTTGGCACCGATAGCCTCGGCCGCGGCTTCTGCGAGATTGGCAACCTGCATCGAATGACTAAAGGTTCCAGCGGCGGCCTGCTGGAGCTGCCTGAGTAGCGGTTGGTTGTAGTCGCTCAGCTCAACCAGCCGCAACTCGGAGGACAAGTTAAAGGTCCGCTCAAAAACCCACAGCAGCGGATACGCGGTGATGAGCAAAAAGCAGTTGATGCCTGCCATCAGCACATGGTTAATGAACTGTCTGCCCTCCGCTTCAAGGAGCCAGTGCCCGGTGAAAACGAGCACGTATCCTGCAAGCGCCGAACCGGCACTCACAAAAAACTTGGCACGGTTGCGGGCCCCACTCACCGCAAATACTGCCAGTGCACCGGCAACGACGGTTGCAAAGGTAAATTCGAATGCGTATTCAGCTCCCGATATCAGTCCACCTAAGAGGGCGAGACAAATGGTCCCGATCAGGCCAATCCGCGAATCAAACACCACAGTAAGCACCACGGACACTACCAGCGTAGGTACTGCGTACATGAATGTCACATCCCTGCGCACAGCCACGGCAAAGAGGCCGATGATGGCTGCACAAAGCAGCGCAATCAGCAGCATCTTCCTGTTCTTGATAAAGATGTGCCGTCGAGCCACGAATAGGTAGGCAAAGAAGATGCCGAACGTGCAAAATGCTAAAAGGACTTTGCCGAGTGACTTCGGCTCATGTAACTTCGGTCCCGTTCCCTCTGCGCGCTTGTGCTCCAGGGACTCCAGGCGCTGTTTGATTTCGGGGGTGACAACCTCACCGTTTCGGACGACGATCTCGTCTTCAGCAATCATGCCCCGGGTTGGAGAGACTGCAAGTTCTGCCTGATCGCGGGCGCGGTCCGTTGCACCTACGTCAAATTGGAGCGATGCAACAAAGACGGCGTTGACAAGCGCCGCAGCCACGTTTGCGGGCGGGTTGTCAGCAAAGTAAGGGGCAAGATCCGCCTCCACGTTTTGGTAGATGTGCCTTTGATCAAAGACGGAGCTCTTGGCAATCCTTTCAAACGTGCTTGCATCGGTGTTCCGGACTTTGAGGTGGTCCGTATAGATGCTGTCGGTGGGGATGTCGAGGACTTCTGTGCGGGCGAATGCGGTGGCGTATGTCCATAGGCGATCCAGCGCGTGCTGATAGATGGCAGGTCCCGGAACCACTATCCTGGACCTGTCCGGCATATCGGGGTCGCGCGACACAAAGTCATTTCCCAGTATCCGCCACTGCTCGTCAGACAGGAATACCCGAGCGCGTTGCCGTTTTTCCACGTACCGGCTGCTGTCCGCATCTGCCAGCGCCCAATAGTCCACATCTGCCACGGAGTCACTGGCCAGACGGGCACGCTGGATGTTCATGCGGTAACCTCGGTACGCCAGCATGATGGCGTCCATCTGAGCCTGGAGCGTATCAAGATTTGCCACGATTCGCTCGGCGGCATCGGGCGTCTTGACGAAGACAGGCTCGGTTCTACGACGGGCACGCGCCCGGTCAGCCGCCAGGGAATCCGCGGTTTTGTCGATGGCAAACTCTTCGACTGCTACCAGCGTTTCGCCAATCCAGGTATCACCCACCTGCATCAACGCCAATGGCAGCGAGCCGGAATGGAAGGCCAACGCGCCGACCACCGTGAGCGCCGCCAGCATTGAGGCCTTGGCCACAAAGCCCCGTGTAAAGATGGCCTGTCTTGCAGCAGGTAGCCGCCGCTGAATAAAGCGCGCCGTAGCCACTCCCCTACGTCTTTTTCTGATTGACATATTCAAGAAGTGTGTAGCGATAGCCTATGGCGAAGGCCCAGAAGCGACCCGCCCCCCACCGTGATCAGGCTTCCAATCGCCGTATACCAAGGCCATCCGACAGCCCTGAGTCCTCGCGCGGCAACCACGTCGTTTCCAGGCGCAAAATGGAACAGCCAGCCTTCCGATGGGCTGTACCACAGCCCAAAGATAACCACCACCATCAACACTATCGAAAGCAAGAAGGCGACTACCGCATCGGTCTGCACAGTCCACTTGGCGAAAAGGCCAAGTAGGAACACCCCGAGGAGCCCGCCATAGGTAAAGGAGGCGATGGCAAGGCCAAGCTCCACCACGGGATTCTGGGTGTTTTCAAAGAGGCTTGCAAAAGCGATGAACAGCAGGCCCCAGAATAGCGTGAGCAGGCGCGCAATGCGCAGAGCCTGCCGCTCTGGGGCTGCCTTCTTGCGAAAGCGCTGGTAGATGTCCAGCATTGACGAAGAGGCAAGGGAGTTGAGCGATGAGGACAGCGTACTCATGGCCGCAGCAATGATGCCGGCCAAAAGCAGCCCGGACAGGCCCGGGGGTAAGCCCTCGATGATGTATCGGGGGAAGACCTCGTCTGCTCGCGACATTCCCATAGCGGCAGGGGCTTGGCCTTGGTAGTATGTCCACAGCAATAGCCCGATCAACAGAAAAAGCGCAAACTGGACCATTACGATAAAGGCGCTCCCAATCAGGGCCTTTTGGCCATCCGATGCCACACGGCACGCGAGCAAGCGCTGAACGATGAGCTGGTCCGTGCCGTGCGATGCCATGGAGAATATCGCGCCTCCGACCACGGCGGTCAGCAGTACGTACGGCTGTGTGAACCAAGACGAAAAAGACTCCCCTACCCCCACGTAAAGCGTCTTCGTCTTGCCAGCATCTGACGCAGCTTGCCACCAGCCATCCGGCATCGCATCAAGCAGCAGCACCAGCGCGATGAGGCCGCCTCCGATATACAGGGCCATCTGCACCACGTCCATCCACACCACGGCCTTGATGCCTCCGATTAGCGTATAGATCACAGTAGCCAGGCCAAGCACCGCGATGATTTCCAGATACGACACCGAAAAGCCTGCGGCATCGGCGACGACCTTGAGCGGAATCGCAGTGGCAAAGAGCCGCACGCCATCTGCCAATAGTCGCGTCACCAAGAAGGCTGCTGACGCGGTAAGTCGCATGCCATCCCCGTAGCGCTCACCCAGGAAGGCATAGGCCGTCACCAGGCTGCCCTGGTAGTACCGCGGCAGGAAATAGAACGCTACTACCACGCGGCCGATGAGGTACCCTGCCGTAATCTGCAGAAACGTCATTGACCCGCCGTATGCCACGGCGGGTACGCCGATGACGGTGAGGGTGCTGGTTTCGGTCGCCACCACCGAAAAGCATACCGCCCACCATGGCAGGTTGCGTCCTCCCAGGAAATAATCCGTGGTGTTCTTCTGGCGCCCACCTACCAGGATGCCAAAGGCGGCGACGCCGACCAGGTAGGCGGCCAGGATGACGTAGTCTAGCGCAGTAAGCATAGACGCGACGTGGGGGTTTGGACTATGCTAGGCAGGCGGGTTTTAGGTGATGCCTAGTTTGTTTTCGATCTCTTCGAGCGGGATGCCTTTGGTTTCGGGCATGACGGTTATAACCCAAATCAGCTGGCCCACCATGCATACGGCATAGAATGCAAAAATGTGCGCTCCCGAAACCTCGGCGATGAGCGGGAAGGTTAGTGAAATCACCGCTGCCATGATCCAGTGTACGAAGCTGCCAAGTGCCTGCCCTCTCGCGCGTAGCGCATTCGGGAATATCTCTCCGATGAAGACCCAGATCACTGCGCCCTGCCCAAAGGCATGGGAGGCGATAAACACCACCAGGCTCATCAGGATGATTGGACCTGTGGCATTCGTATAGAAGGCAAAGGCGGTCGCCCCCAGCGAGACGATGTAGCCAATCGATCCGGCCAGCATCAGCTTTTTCCGCCCAAAGTGGTCGATTACTGCCAGCGCGAGGATGGTCATCGCCAAGTTTGTGCCCCCGATGATGATGGACTGCCACAGCGCAGAGGTGCCCTCTGCACCGGCCATCTCGAATATGCGCCGCGTGTAGTATATGAGCGCGTTAATGCCGGAGAGCTGGTTGAAGGCAGCGATCGCGAAAGCGAGCAGGATGGGTTTGCGGTACTTGTGCTGAAAGAAACGTTCGCCCAAGCTCTTCTTGGCACGGGTCAGCGATAGCTGAATCGCCTTGACTTCCTGCACGATGCCAGTGCCGTCGGTGCCTACGGCACGAAGGACTAGAACGGCTTCGATAAGCCGCTCGTTGGCGATCAGCCAGCGCGGGCTCAGCGGGTTGGTAAATAGCAGCAGCGTGAAGGCCAGTGCCGGCGCAGCCTCTACGCCGAACATCCACCGCCACTCTGCGGCGCCCAGACCCATTCCTGCGATCAGGTAGTTTGAGAGGTATGCCAGGAGGATGCCCAAGACGATGTTGAGCTGCACCATCGCCACCAGGCGTCCTCTGAACCTGGCGGGAGCGATTTCGGCGACGTACATGGGTGCAACGACGGAAGCCCCGCCAACTGCCAATCCGCCGATGAAGCGAAACATGATGAAGGACCACGCATCCCATGCCAGTGCGCTGCCGAGCGCGCTTGTCAGGTAGAACAGTCCCAGCCACATGAGCACCAGCCGCCGGCCATGCCGATCAGCAGGCTTGGCAAAGATGACGGCGCCGACAATCGTGCCGATGAGGGCGCTGGCGACCAGGAATCCGTGCCAAAACGTGCTGTTAGCAAGCAGTCCACCGCTGAAGATTCTGGCCATGTACTCATAGTCCGCAGCAAAGAGGCTCTGCAGTGTCCCCTCAGCACCGGAAATCACGGCGGTATCAAATCCAAAGAGAAGGCCTCCCAATGCGGCTACGAAGGAGGCGGAAAGCAGCCTGCGATTCATGTTGATGTATCACGACTATGACCTGCGATTTCCCGTCTGGTAATCCATGAGATTGCACCGGTAAGGCTGCGAACGGTATGGTAGGGGCTTTTCCACTGCTCACCCTTGGGCATGACTTCTTGTTCAGGTCGCGTGTCAATTCCGGCCCAATAGCAGCTGCCATAGGTTGGATCCACCAGGTATGACTTAATGTAGATCCAGAGGTGGCAAAGGCGCTCGGCGTACCATTTTCCCTTTTCAGGAAACAGGTCTGACATCTGAACTAGCGAGAAAAGCCCCTCAAACTGCGCCCACCAGACTTTGGCATCAGAAATGATTGCGCATTCTTCACCCCGGTAGAAGCCTTGCTCGTAGAATCCGCCCCGCTCGTTGTCCCAGCCATGAGCCAGTGCGTGATCAACCATCGACTGTGCGATGGTCCTGGTGGCAGCGCTGCATTTACCCAGCATACCGTCGGCGTCAAGGAGCAGGTGGGCAGTCTCGACATCGTGACCGAAGGAGACGTGGTCCAGTTCATAGTCCCGGGTTTGGGCGTAGGATACTGGTGTCCAGTCTCGGGTGAAGAATAGGCGCAGATAGTGGTCCTTCTCCGTCATCGTGTCGCGAATGAGTCGTAAGAGTTCGGATATCCTGAGCCTCACCAGCGAGTCTGGCCAAACCTTGTACAACTCGACGAATGCCTCTAGCAGGTGGATACTGCTATTCTGGTCCTTGGGTGGAAACTTGCCGTACCCCTCCTGGAGCGGCGCCCCGCCTGGCCGGACGAACTGAAAGTAGCCTTCGTTTTCAGGGTCATGACTGCACTCCTCCAGCCAATGAAATGCCTCTTGGGCCATTTGCAGCGCATACTCGCTCCTGGTCAGCTGATAGCAGGCCGCGAGTCCAAATATCCCAAACGCGGCGCCGTAGGCGGTCTTGATGCTATCGCCGATAGGTGCGCCTGAACGCGTCAAGAGCTCCCTGAATCCGCCGCTGGCCTGATCCCAATGCCTCGTCAGTTGCGTCAGGCCGTGTGCCGCCATTGGCAGGTATTCTTGGCGCTCTTCGGGATAGAGGTGGGCCACCGTAGACAGCGTCCATAGGTGTCGTGCCTGCGTCACTATCATCTTGTGCTGCGGGCCGGCGGATTCGAACCGGTGGTTGAAGTCCGTCAGATAGCCACCGAACTCCAGGTCTACCGCACGGGGGTACCATGCATTCAGCACCTTGTCAAACAAGGTTTCCTCCAGCACGTTAGCAAACGCTCTGCCCTCTAAAGTGTCCATGGCTCACCAAACTTGCTTGGCGATAGAATGGCATTCTCTGTCATTCGCTGCCAGCAATGCCCCAGCGCACCACTAGAGCTCGCGCGTAAGGTAGTGATCAGCAGCCATTGGCCTACAGGCAACGGCAGCTGGTCCAGTGTCCCTCTCTTTCAGTGCAAAGCACCAGAGCCTCGCGCAGGAACACACAGCATCGCTAGCCCGCCGGAATTGCGCTGAAGACACATGGGATAGCGGGGTTGTTTACTCGATACAGGTCCACTGTGCTGACTGGCTGACAGACTCCCCTTATGTGGCGTTACTGCCCTTAGCGAAGGTCGCTGTCCTACCCTGAACGAGCGTCTGGTGTAAACTCACGCTTGAATCTCGGGGCCATGTTCTACCGGCATCACGGCGCGCTTGGCATGCCGCGTGGGCTGTGAAAATCGGAATTTCCTCCTTGCGGCGCAGAATAGCACCTCCGGCGCGGATGGCTTCCGATTCTGGCAGCATCCCCTGGACACCCGCGCTGCCGACAGCGAAGAGACCCACTTGTACGGAAGGCGCCTACTTCAGCATGAAGACGGCAGGCTTTCGGCGTCTCTTATGCCGGGCTCAGAGGTTATGCGCATTGCACCATGGAAGGCGCAGTGGCCCGATGCGGACTGGCGCGCACCAAAGACATGAGTATGCGGCAAGGCCAGCCGAAGCCCAACTCGAAGTCCCATTGGCATTGAGATGAGGTGCTGCGACCCGAATTTGTTGGCGGACGGTTTTTCTTCTACGGGCATCCGCAGGGCAGCATTTACGACTCTGGCCAGGGCTGCGGCGTCGGTTGCAGCTGCCTGAGCCAGGTTTCTATCCTGGTTGCCGCCGACTAAGAAAAATGGGAGCAAACCACGTTCTACGGAATCAAGGGCCTGAAGAACGGCCTCGGGCCATTGGCGGTGCATGCGCCTGAAGGCCGGCCGCACATTGCATGCGGCATTCGATGCATAGCACTGGGTTTGCGGTACGCGTTCCCTAGGCTTTCCTGCGCAGCGTAGAGGATCCGTCAGTGGCAGCCCCGCTGCCCCGATGTGCGCTTGAAGTTATCCTGGGCTTCCGAGCGTGTGGGTGGCGTGTCCACTATGCTGCCTTGCAACGGCGCACTGGTGAGGCTCTACGGCACACAGCTCATCTACTATGCGACGTCCGATTCGCGAATGCATGTCGTGTCAGCGGCAGGTAGCCAAATGATGGACTACGGCGTCAACACACGGCAGATAGCCACTCTAAGCACAGATCGGAAGAACAGCGCACTGCTACGCAGCAACGTGGACCTTATCGAACAATCTGACTGGCTGCTCTCGCGTCGCATGGCAGCCCACACAAATCGCGACTAAGTACGCGGGACGCCGCAGGACTCCCGCTCAATCAAAGTGGGTTGCAACATATGCCGCGTAGACTCTTCCTGCTTGCCTTCAATCAGGTCAATGAGCATGTCGGAAGCGTGCTTACCCATGCTGTATATAGGCTGGCGCATCGTGGTTAGTGGCGGAATTGTAAACCGGGCCGAGGGCAGGTCATCATAGCCAACTACGGAGATGTCCTGGGGTACGCGCAGGCCTGACTCGTATATGGCCAAGAGTGCGCCCATAGCTTGGGCATCAGAAGTGCAAAGCACAGCTGAGGGTCGCCGCAAGAGCAGGCGCTGCATGCACCGGTATCCGCCCCGCTGAGAAAACTCTCCAGGATATATCAGCGTCTTGTCGGCTTCCAATTCATGATCCTGGAGCGCCATGTTGAATCCGTTGACGCGGTCACGGGCTTCTTGCGCCTCCATGCGGCCCGCGATCAGTCCGATGCGCCTGTGCCCGAGCTCAATGAGGTACCGTGTTGCTTTGTAAGCGCCATCAACGTTGTCCACATCGACTGAAGGCAGGTGAGCGTTTTCGACATCATGACCCAGGATGACCATTGGCTTGTCCATCTGCTGTACGACATCAACGGCCTCGGCGGCCACCTCGTAGCCAATAAGGACATAGCCGTCCATGCTGTGCCCCTTTAGGATGCGATGCTTGAGCGACTGGTCCAGCTCACTGGAGATGACGTTGAGAGAGGCAAAGTATCCGCGCCGGATGCAGGCTTCTGAGAGCCCCAGAAAGGTGAGCGACCAAAACGCGTTTGCGAAGACGTGATTCTTGAGCCGAGGCGCAAGAATGGAGATCTCGTGCGTCTTGTCCATCGCCAGGCTGCGCGCCGCCGAGCTTGGCGCATAGCCGAAACGCTTTATGACCTCTTTCACCCTGGCGCGCGCCTGCGGGCTCACGTTGGGGCGATTGTTTATCACGCGAGAAACTACAGACCGCGACACATACGCGGCTTTCGCGATGTCGTCGATATTGACCTTGCTGGACATACGGTGTCTGTAGTAGCGCCTCAGGCATGCTTCGCTGTGCGGGAGTGCGGCCAGCGGCGCAGACTCTTCACAAAAGTACCGATTAACATCGACAAGTTCCCGTGGCTTTGCACCCTTATGGTCCTTGCCTTATCCGCGACGGCTGCGAGATGGGTCCTGGGGAGCCAGCGCGCGCGGGTGCTGTTGTGTCACTTCAGGATGGGCTGGCGGCAGAACGACTGTGGCGGTTTGCTGTCTTGGAAGGCAGTCAGATGGCTTTCGCTGGGCTCGAGGTGGCGCGGGCCGCACTGCTGCTTACGGGTTCCTTGGGTGCGCAGAAGGCCCGCGAATGCCGGCCCGTTGCTCTAAAACGTTTGATTTATCGAATTCCACATCAGGTGGCGCGACCAGGCGGTGCATGCCAACAAATCGGGGGTCGTCTTGCCTGCGACGCCACTTACCAACCAATCTGCGGCGCAGCTGGGCGTGGATTGGCCCAGAGGATGGCATGAAAGAGGTTTGGTCTACTCAGCGAATTTGTTGTCTATTGATATATTGGTGCCTCTGACCCATTGACCTGCATATTCCAGCAGCCGCGAGACCGTTGTCAAACGCACGCGCTACCATTTCCCCGTCCTGGCGAGTGCAAAGGGAAACACCGCTTGGCAACCGGCCTCTTGCAGCTTGTCTGCAGCGTAGGCGAAGGACCATCCATGCTCCACTAGGTCATTTATCAGGAGCACAGGTCCTTCTGTAACGCTCCTTTCAACTGTTTCCAAGTTATCTGAGAAACTGATGGCCTGACCCAGGCTGTTCAGACTTGTATGCCACGGCATCGCCTTGCCGGGGAACATCATCACGGCTATGTTGCCGCTCTGCCCTTCCCCATCGAATTTCCACACCGAAATCGGACCGCTCCAGTAGTGCTGCCTGGCCAATGACTGCAGGAAACTCTTGGCCCGAGCTTCATGCCCGGGCCTGCAGTGGACCACGATACGGTCAGCTGTAAACAGGCTCTTGGGGTCGTACTTCGGCTTGTGCTTCAGCTCGTCCCTCCAAACTACCAGGCTGGCATCCTCAGGCGTGGTTACCAGAAATTCCAGGTACATCTCGTTGCGATGCAATGGCCTGCCGATATCGCGATTCCAGGTGTGTTCCAGTGAATTCAACAATGGAAGACGCAACGTTTGGGCCAGACGCTGGGCGAAGTCTTTGGTGCGTTCGGATTCTGATTGAACCGCTGACGGGATGTAGGTGACCCATGCCACATTCCGCAATATCCCCCACTTCCGAATTCGCCAGGCAGATGCCTGTACAAGCCTGTCCGAAAACTGTGCAGCGCTCAGCCCGTCCCTGACCGCTCTGCCGTGTTCACCCCGGTACAAGCTGCACAAGGTTTCTCCAGTCTCTGCTTGGCGGCCCTCTGGTATGAACGCGAGCCCGGGCCATTCCCACCGGCAGCGAGGCCGCAATTCATACCCCCACCGCTTTACAAGCAGGGTCGCCTGGCGTATGGACTCGGAGTCCACAGTTTCCGGCAGTGGTGCCAAGTCCAGAGGCTCATACTCTTCAAGCTTGCCGTCAAGAGCCTGGACCAGGAAGTCCATATGCCCCGAGCGCAACCTGGCGTATTCCTCCATCTGCGCCAGTTCCTTCCTGCGCTGTGCCAGTACTCGTTCTGCCCGTATCCAAAAGCTCTCGTCTACCGGCTCGCCGGTGGCTACCCACAGGTCTTTCCCACCTTGGGCACCAATGTGCCGGGTAACCACGTGCCCTGCGCCCGCACCCATGCCTTCCTTCGAAACACGCACAAATGGCGCAGGTTGCTCCGTGGCCAGGATATTCATCCAGTTGCCTAAATACTTTCTGTTGATGCCTGTCCGCTGCGCCAATTCCCACAAGTGCAGGCCAGCCGGTTGCGATTGAGTCCCAAGGGATTTCTGCCATGGCTTGGTTGGCTGTGCAGCATCACTCAAGGCCCCCACGATCTTCTGAACCTGGTCGGGGCTGGGAAAGGCTGTGCGTATGAAGTAGTCCGTGATTTGAGAATCCTCGGCTCCACAGAGCAAGACGGCATGAGCCATGGGTAGCGCGCGCCCGGCGCGCCCCACCTGCTGGTAGTACCCGACGACAGTCCCCGGGCGCTGGTAGTGAATCACGAATGCCAAATCCGGCTTGTCGAAGCCAATTCCCAGGGCGATTGTGGCCACCAGCGCCTTCACACGATTGCTGAGGAGGTCATCCTCCAGTTGCTTGCGCAGCCCGGGGTGTGCGCGGTCAGTATCGCCGGAGTAAGCCTCCACTGCGAACCCGTTCTGCTGCAGCCAGTATGTTACCTGCTGCACATCTTTCCTCGTGGAAGCATAGATAATTCCGGATCCTTCGATTTCATGGAGCCGGTCAGCAAGCCATGCCAGTCGCTGCTCCGGGCGCGGCAAGGAGATGGTCTGAAGCAGAAGAGATGGACGCCCAAGGTCTCCCTTGATCTCCTTCATGCCGTTGCCAAGGTAGTTCCTCAGATCCTGCTTCACGCGCTCGTTGGCCGTTGCCGTGGTAGCGAGCAGTCTCGTGGTACGCGGCAGCTTCTGCACAAGGTTTTCAATGCGGCGATAGTCAGGGCGAAAGTCGTGCCCCCAGTCAGATAAGCAGTGTGCCTCGTCTACAACCAGCATCGGCATGCGGCCGGCTATCTCAGTCAGGATACTTTCATTGAATCGTTCATCCCCGAGACGCTCCGGGGTGATCAGCAGAATATCACACGTATAGTCGTCGTTGACTGCCTTCTGTATGTCCTCCCATTCATCCCTGTTTTCTGAACTGATGTAGTGCGCACGCACTCCCATCTTGCGCGCGTTGCGCACTTGGTCTCGCATAAGCCCAAGAAGCGGAGAGATCAGAAGGACTGGGCCAGGTATGTCGCCATGCTTCATACCCCACTCCCGCATCATCCGCGCAGCGATGAAGTAGACAAAGCTCTTGCCCCATCCAGTCTTCTTGACAACCAACAGGCGCGACCCGCGCTCCACGGCCCAGCGGATGGCTTCATCCTGTCCATTCCGAAACTGCGCCTGCTCGTTCCCCGTTCCGAGTCGTAGCAGCTCCAGCGCGCGGTCATGGGCGTAAATCATCGACCAGATCCTCCGGCAGTATCACTTGGGTCACTCGGATAAGGAAAGAAGCTGCGCGCTGCGGGTGCCGCAGTAGTGGCACGTGGCCCAGTCTGCCCCACTACTAGGTGGCCTGCACGGTTCACGGAGATCGCAGGTAAATTTGCCTGCACCGTCGGGCTTAATCTGAGTCAAATAGTCCGCGTTGGCGAGGGGCAGCCTTCACCATGGGCACGTATTGCGGCTGGCGCCCGCGCTTGCCGACGCGAGAGGTCTTACCCTTCTTAGCCGACGCGGCTTTGGTACTACCTTTTTCCGGATCGTCGCTGCTGGTAGCGCGCGTGGGATCTTCATCCTGCTCGGCCTTATTCGCTGCTGCAGCTTCTCTGCCGCGCACGACGGGGTGTGGAACAGGACTGAACAGATTTGCTGCAGCTTGCGGCGATTGCCGTTTAGGCCTGCGTGGCATGCTAGCTTGTGCGCCCTGTGTGGCGGATGGAGTGTCCGGATTGACTTCAGCGGCTTCTTTCGTACGTGGCTGCCCAGCGCCCGACGGTGCATGTGGTTCTGGCTCGTCCTGAGTATGGTCATTAGCCGGGGCAAACAGGCCGCTAAGGCCACTTGAATTTGCGCGTTTCATAAGTCCTCTGAATTGTGATTTAGTTGTTGGATTAGGCCAGGTCAAGGCCCCCATGTGCTGCAGCGACGCCAGGCTCCTGTTTGGCTCTGCACCTTGCCGTACGAAGATAGCCAAGCTGCTTTGCCCAGACAGCTGCTCATTGATCGCCTTCCATGTCGCACCGCTTTTGGCATCTACGACGAGCGCTGCATCGGCGAGGGCGTATGCGAGCCTGTTTGCCGCAACAGTGTTATCCTCCGTTGGGTTAAACCCCGGGTCTCTAGGTGAGAACATAACGAGTCTTCGAGACGCAAACCCCGGGATGAAATAGGAATCCAGAACCGCCTTGTCCAGCTCGCCGGCAAGCAGGGCAATTGCAGTACCGCCGCCGTCCAATGCTCCCCCCAATGCGGCTCGTCCTACTCCCTGTATCGATCCGGAGAGCGCCGCGTATTCAGAGTTGGCGGCCAAGACTCCAACGTCATAGCTGAATTGCAGGAGCTCTTCCGCATCGCACTTTGGCGGTCCAGCTACTAACAGGCCACCGGACCTCAGCAGTGCTCTGTTGCCACGACCGTATAGCACCGGTGGCGCATCGGCTTGAAACTTCCCCTTGAAAATCCTCGGGTAGTCTTTATCGGCTCGACTAACGACCCAGATCGCCCGTGCCAGCCACTGCTCCAGAGCCAAGCTCAGCAAGAAGCCGCGATCCAGCAGTCGAGCGAGGGTACCTTCGTAAGGCTCCAATCCGCAGTCTCGAAGGACATCCATGACGCCGGGGCCCAGTAGGTCTGCAGGCTCGTAGTGGTTATCGTAGAGCAGCTTTGCCAGGTTGTCATACTGCGCCGCGGTTAGCGGGGCAGGCCCATCCAGCCCGCGCTTGCCTACGTGGAGTGGCTGCGTCAGGAGCAGGATCGCTTGCGTGTTTTCGGAGAGGCTACTAGTCATGGCCGCGGCCTTTCAGTACAGCTCCTACAGAAGGCCGCTGTTGTATTCGGCGAGACAAAATCACCGGGGTGCATGCGCTGTCCGGGCGTATTGACTGCGCGCGCAAGGCGCACCCGGCTCGGGGTACCCGAAACCGATCGGCCAAGAGGTTGGACGGAGCACAGAATGAGCACCCATGGCTCCATATCCAAGATGCGATGTCGCATTAATTCATTATACGTGATCCAAGCGCGCATGCCTGACCCCTTCCGACAGGCCCCAGCGGGTGGCGTGCCCCAAAAGCGATTTATCCGCACTGGTGCAGGAATATACGCTGGCGCCAGTCATCAAAGGCTGACAGGCGGCTCAGGCTGATCCGAGATCCAAGCCACGCTGTACGCCGACGAAGCGGCTTGGTACATGCCCTGCTACCGCATAGCATGTGTACGGTAACACCTGCGGCCAGGCGCCGCACGCTTTGGCAGAACCACGCACTAGGAGTTGAACTCTCCCCCACCAAAGCCCGAGGCATTGGTTGCAAGGAGTTTGCTACCCTAACCATTCTTTGCATGGCTGATGATGTGCGCTTGGATTGGATCAGCAGCACTGACTACTATAGATACACTCATGGGGCCACAATGCTGCAGTGCTTATACGCGTTTTGCCAGAATCGTAGAATCGCTTGACTCCCGGACGGCCCTGATCGCACGTAGGAGTGGCCAGCCCACCACTAGCCGCCATGGATAAAACGACATTGCAGTCGTCTCGCCGCCGCCACAGAATTACCGTAGCTTTTTCGGACACCGAGTACGAAAGCGTGGCGCTCATCGCCAAGCAAACCGGCTTTACCCGATCCGCATACCTGCGCGCCGCAGCTCTGAATAGGGACTTGGGGCTCAAGGCCAAAGAAGAGTTTATTCGGACGCTGCTTGAGCTGATCCGCAAGCTTGAACGGATGGAGGGCATTCAAGAGCATCCGGAGCTAATGGCCCTGTTACGCGGCGCTGTTGCCGAAGCAGGGCAGCTGGAAGTGTGATTGCCCAGAGTCACAAGGCCAGCTGTTTCAAGTCGCTGGCACGCTACCTGGAGCGTTCGAAGTCGCAACGGCCCGACCTGCGCAGGGTTGCGTGGACGGAGTCTCGCAACGTGGTGTGTACGGGGAGCCTGCAGCAGATGGCCTGGGAGATGACCGTCGTTTCGCGTGGCAACGAACGCGTGCAAAAGCCGGTGTACCACGTGTCAGTCTCCTGGGCGCCGGAGGACGAGCCCGCCCGGTGGCATATGACCGCGGTGGCGGATGAGGTGGTGCAAACGCTGTCACTTTCTGACCACCAGGCCGTCTACGTTGCGCATGCCGACGAGGCCTACAAGCACGTCCACGTCATGGCCAACCTTGTGCATCCAGACACGCGCAGGGTGCAAAAGCTCGGCTGGCACTATGGCCGCATTGAGGCCGTTTTGCGCCATGCGGAGCGGCGCTATGGCTTTCGCGAGGTGCCTGGCCACTATTTTCAGCTGCCTGGACAAGAGGCACCAGATCGAAGCCAGTCGCTCAGCAAGGGAGCACACAAAGCGCTTTGCCGTGACCAGGACTTGCCGTTTCAGGTGGTTGTCCGGCGCGTGGCTGAGCTTGACTTTGCAGAGGCAACAAGCTGGAATGACTTGATCGAAAGGCTGGACCACCATGGGCTTCGTTTAGAGGCGCGGCGGTCAGGCCTCGTCGTGACGGATGGACACGAATACGCCAAAAGCAGTAGCATCGCGCCCGATGTTTCGCGCCGGCTGTTAGAGGAGCGTTTCGGCGAACCGTTTGCGCCAAGTGAGGCGCGAGAGTTGGCACACGGCATGGAGTGCAACATGCCGCCGGAAACTGCGGCACCGGTACTGGAATCGTTCGGTTACCAATGGATCACACCGGAACGAGATGAGCTCGGCCTATAGCAAGGACATCCTCCAGTCTACGCGGGATTCTGAGTCTGGGCGAGCCCGCAGCTATATCCAGCGAGAGGTGGGCGCGCGTGGAGCGGTTGGGACCTGCAGCGTCAAAAACGCAGTCTATCGCGCCTGATATCGCATAGACAGCGTCGGCCGTTAGGCGCCAAGCGCTTGCGCAATTAACCGTAGTGGTCCAGGCGGCCAGGTTGTTCGCAGGGGACATTATTCTGGCTGAGCCTTTCGCTAAATGGATCCTCACATAAGCATAAAAACTCAGATTCTTCCAGGCGCCCGCGGTATGTGCCAACAAAAATGAGACAAGTTCGCCTCGGAATTAGTGTAGCGGATGGAACTCATGCTGGCAGTAACTGGTCGTGTGTGGCTAGGAAGTTGCGGGATTGGCGGCCGTTGCTCTTGGCTACGAGCTTCACTGCAGCCTGGGGATCGTCTGGCGGGTTGATCCACACCTTCCGCGGTGGCATGGGTACCTTGGGAGTCCCCCGAATGAACCGCTCCGGTTCTCGCGTATAGGCTTCCTGCATGACGCGCTGTCGCGCCTTCCATACCTCGCGCGTCTTGCCGTAGTGGATCGTCGAGGGATGCATCAGCGCAATCCCCGTGTGGTAGAATTCGTTGTTGTACCAATGGAAGAACTGCCGCGCCCAGCTCCGGGCGTCCTCCAGGGAGCCGAAGCGCACCTCGTACGTCCGGTGGTACTTCGCCGTGCGGAAGTGCGCCTCCGAATAGGGATTGTCGTTCGAGCGATACGGACGGCTGTAGGAACCTTCCACTCCCAGCTCTGCCAACAGCTGCACATACGTCTTGCTTGTCATGACCGGGCCGCGATCCGAATGGAGCACCAGCTGGTCTCTTCTGACGTTTTGACGCGCGCATGTGGCCAGGACGAGATCCTTGGCCAGCGCGGCAGACTCAAACGAGGCAAGGGTCCATCCCACCACGTAGCGGCTGAAGACATCCAGTAGCACGTAGAGCTTGAAGTGCAGGCCCTTGACCGGGCCCCGAAGCGTGGTGATGTCCCACGTCCAAAGCTCGTTCGGGGCTTGGGCCAACAGCTCCGGCTTCGTGTACGGAGGATGTACGCGCTGATTCCTGCGCTCGCGTATCTCCTTGTTTTCACTAAGGATACGGTACATGGTGCGCCAGTGGCACAGGTAGGTGCCTTCATCCAGGAGCGTGGCCCATATCTGGCGTGGCGGCAGGTCCACAAAACGCTTTGCGTTCAATATCGCACGAATCTCCGCACGGCGAGCTTCCGACAACCGTCGGCTGCTCTGGCGACGCCGCTTCGGCTGCTGCTGCGCCGCACGCTGACTCCTGTAATAGGAGGCGCGAGAGATCCCCACATGGCGGCAGGCCACCACCGTACCCAGAATCGGACGCAATGCCTTGACCATCTCCCTCATTGCTACTCGGCCTCGCTCTCGCTGCTGATGCCAAAGAGCGTGCAGACTTTTTTTTGGACCTCTATGATGGCCTCGGCCTTCTGAAGCTGCTGCCGGGACTGACTGAGCGCCTGGCGCAGCCGCCGAATCTCCTCGTCCTTGGCCAGAAGTTCCTTCCCGGACTTGGTCGAACCATAAAGCGCTCCATATTCGCGCTGCTTGCGCCATTGGGCCAGATGAGACGAATAAAGGCCTTCCCGACGCAAAAGCGCACCGACCTCTCCAGGCTTACTGCAGAGTTCGGCCTCGTGCAGAATGCGCATCTTGTAACTGGCAGTGAACCTGCGGCGCTTGGCCCTGGGCACCACCTCAGACGGCGGGACCTCTGCAGTACCGGTCGTGTTGGAAGGGTAATCGGATTCCATGATTGAATAGGGGAAAATGATGGATTGGTTAAGCAAAATCGCCTGACCAGCCCTGCCGCTTAAACCCCAACGCGGCTACACTATTAATGTATTGAACTGTCTCACTTCTTATTGGCACAGAGGGCCGGCTGCACCAGGTATAGCTCACGCTCAGCACGGAATACAATGCAGGGCTGCTAGCGGCTTTGTAACTCAAGACGGATCTTTGCGCCAGTCTTTGCGCGCATGCCCACGCTCGGGTCTGGTCATCCACAGACCAAGTGTCGCACTTCATTGATTCGGCGCGCACGACAGAATAGCCAGGGCGTGCTCCAACTGACTGCCTTTAAATCAGCTCAGAACCAGCCGCACTTGCTGCGGGAGTTATGAGGCTGCGGCCTTGTACCTGTCACTCCACGCGTGGGGGTCCTTCTGGAATTTCCGCAGGGCGTCCAACTCTGATTCAGTTAGGAGATTGAATGCTAGCGCGCCGTACAGCAGTACGCCTAGGTCGGAAATGGTTACCAATGGCGCTCCAGCCTTGGTGAATTTTTCTCTTACTCCTGGAATGTCGTAGGTGAATATGCTGAAAACCGCATCCGGCAGGCGACCCGTGGCTTCGTGCACCACGTCGACAACACGCAGCGACGACTCGCCCGACAAGACCAGATCCTCGATCACAATTGTCCGCTGTCCGGGCTTCAGAACCCCTTCGATCTGCTTCTGACGACCGTAGGTCTTGTACTTTGATCGCACGTACACCATGGGCACACCCAAGCGTTGAGCCAGAAAGGCCCCGTGCGCAATTCCCGCTGTCGCTACTGCTACAATGGTGTCCGGAATCAAGTCTCGCCTTCGAATCTCCTGCTCAAAGGCATCCGTGATCATGGTTCGCAAGTAGGGATACGACAGCGTGAGGCGGTTGTCGCAGTACATGGGACATCGCATGTCGGAAGACAAGACAAACGGCTTCATCGGGGAAATGACCACCGCTTTAATGCGGAGCAGCTCGATAGCAATCTGCTGGCTGAAGAATATAGACTCGCCCATGATCCTAACCGGTATATCAGTCTCGACCGTCAAACATACAGCAATTCGGTCATTGTTGCGACCAGTGCAACCGGCACGGGCACAGCTGATTGCATCTTCCCGTTCCCTGCCCTGCGGCCTCCCACAGCGCGCCGGTCACGTCACTGCAAGCCGGTGATGCCGGGCGCTACTGTCGAATGTGGATTAAATTCCAGGCATCACTGTGGCCGTCGGCGGGGCGTTTGAACTGGAGCAGTTTGGTGTCTGCAAGCGCCAAAGCGTGACCATGATGCAGCCTCAATCGTCGTGCGTAACGTGTTGATCCAAAAAGCGTCTCAGACTGTCCGTGCCATGGTGACAAAAGCAGAGTGTGCACTTCCCAGCCCTTGCGCTGCAAGTACGAAGTGGAGGCGGATTAGAATCGGCACTGAGGCTGTCAAGTCTCGTACAACGGCAGCAGAATGGTGGATCTCGTAAGCACGCGCTTGTGGCTCGGCTGCGGCGCACTTGCGCGTTTCATGGCGCGGTCACCATATCCGGCATGCCATGCAGCGCCGGTCGGCGAGGCACTAGCCCTACCCCTCGGCAACATTTCCGGCTTGACAAGGTGGCCTCACGGCCGATTGCACGGAAGCCAGCCTTTCGCGCGGCGGTTGGTCCGTGTAGATAGTGCAACTAACACGGCTGTAATGCCCGACCAAGGGCGTTGATTTGGGGGTGAAGAGGCTTGGATTGGCAGGCGCAGCAATGGCAGGAGCTGCGTCGTGCGCGTGCATGCTTCACAGGCACGCACCTATCCTGCCGATGCTTTTGCGGCATCGTCACAAATAGCGGTCCTGATCAATAGCCCTCCATGGCGAGCTTTGTGGTGGGCCTTCTCTCTTCTTTCTAAACACCCTATGGCGGCCACAGTCCGTACTTCTTCTGAAGCAGGGAGAACAGTACCGCCCCGGTCTCCAACCGGATGTAGCCGCGCGACATGATTTTGGCGCCAGGCGGCGGATCGCTTTTCCGATTCATGTATCCTCCCATCAGCGCCACCAGCAGAATGGCTGCAGCCAGATCATCGGGAGACGCCAGGTTGAATCCTTCGGCGTATTCTCGTAGCACGCACAGCTCAATATCTGTAAACAGGATCTCGGCTGGTGCTTCCGGGTCCTGTCGACCCAGTAACGTCATCAAGTGCAGGCGCCACGCCATCACCATGTTGATGGTGATGGCCAGGTGAAGACTATCGGCCTTCTGCAAGCGCAACTCCTGCACCTTGCACACACTCTTGAGAATCCGGAAGCCGTCTTCCACACGCCAGCGTAACATGTAATAGTCGACCATTGTTACGGCCTGTGCCACCGAGGTCACCTCCCTTGTCGTGAGCAGGTACCACTGAATCGCTTTCTGTCCTTCTGGCGGGTCCGCCTCTCCAACATGTATGGCGGTGACCTTCACCGGGCCGCCCTGCTGTCCACGGGTGGGCGGAAGCATGACCGTACGGTAGCGTACCTCCATCTGTGCGATGCGGCCCGCACGGCCCTTATGCTTGACACGGCCCGACTTCTCGCGACGGCTCAGCCGCTGTATCGCTACCTCAATGGTACCTTTGGGCGCCCCCTGGCGCATGAACTCAAACAACAACGGACCCTTTCTTCCCAGTCTCCGATTCGCCTTGGCCCGTACTAATAGATCCACCCGTCCCACTTGTTGCTGCGCGGCGAACAGGGCAAAGATGTCCGCTTCCCGATCCATGACGCAGAGTACGCGGGTCTTGCTGCTGAGGTGTGTGGCCGCCTCGGCCAGGTCATGCAGTCCGTCGATCCATTGCTGCGTCTTAGCTGCGTGCTTTCCCGCTTGGGTCCTGTAGGCACAGCGCAGCACGCCCAGCGGCAACCCCTCCGCACTCAACGCCAACGTCGTATGCAAATGCACCCCCCGTGCTTTCGCGGTGGTCTGGTTGCGCCCGATCACTTCCAAGCCCTCGCACGCAGGACGGGTGCTGTAGTTGATGTCCGTGCCGTCCTGAAGGCACAGCACCGTCTTTTCCGTGCGCATCCGCTCTATCGTACGACGGCGATGCGGCGCCAGGATATCCGCGGGCGTGGTTCCCCGCTCGTTGGCCTTCTCTATGAAGCGATAATATCCCCGTATCGCGGCACGATCGGATTTCATGGTGGCCGTTATGGACTCGCCGGGCGCTCGTGCCAATATAGTGACACTGTTGACCAGGCGGGTGGTCCGCCGCTTATCCCCCAGCTGTGCGTCTCCAAACTCCTGCGCCGCCCAGGTCTCGGCATCCAGCCCCGCGCCAGCCTCCAGTTTGGGATACGCATCTACGTGCGCCACCCCGAGATGCTTGCGCCACCGGCGGTCCAGATCATAGACGAACACCGCCTTCTTCGTCCGGGTACACGCCTTGGTCTCGGCATGGCGACCCCGGCCGGTGGTCCTTCCCACATATTGGAATCCCGCCGCACGGAAACAGGTCCCCCGCTGCTCAGGCCCCACGAAGGTCTCAACGACCCACGGAGCATAGCCGTAACGTGCCTGAAAATCCACGGGCAACCGCTTGAGCACCTTCCCCAGAAGATGACTGGCCAGGTTCTTGACCTTTACGCCTGGCCGAATCAACAGCCGGTTCAGGCCCACTACGCGCATCAGATGCTGCTGGCGCTGCGCGTGCGTCCAAGCCATCCACCGGTCGCGCGGTCCCACATACAGGCCGGAAGCCGCAAAACCGATCGCGCCCAGATACCCGTGATCGCTCCGAAACAAATACTTTATCTGCGCGCCCGCAAACTGCCGCACCCCCTGCGGATGCTCCGCTGCCATCAGGGTGTTCCAGCGCGCACGCTGCGCCGCATCCTCCACCAACTCCAATGCCAAGCCCTTGATCTGTTTGAGCGAAGCGGGCACCTCCACTGGTTCCGGCACCGGCCGGTCCAACAGCCGGGGCGTACCGCTTGCAATGGTACGCCTGGGCGCGGGCAACGACAGCCTGTCCTCGGATTCCAGCGTCTTGAGCGCCTTCAGACACCCGGTCTGCTGCAGATTCCCACGAGCATCACGAAAGCCGAATGCATGGCACACCTGGCGGCTGATGGCCGTACGGCTTTCACCGGTATGCGCTTCCAATGTGCGCAAAAGCCGCGGCTCAGAGGTCCGCAGCGTGCGAAGAATCTGGCTCTGCGTAAGCATGCCGCAAAGCTATACGGCACGAATTACAAAGTCAAGTCGCTAATTTGGGGTAAAGGTAGGACTAGGCGTCGACCGCCAGCGGAGGGAACGTGTTCCGTATTCGGAGCGATCGCCGGAAGTAGACCGTCCAGATCGTCGCCCACGCCAGCGACCCGACCACGATGACCGCGAGGATCGCGATCGCGGCCGCCCATTCCTCGGGACTCCTCCTCTGCGCCGGCTCGTCGGTCTCTAGATTGAAAGGGACGGCGGCCGCGCGCAGCGTGATCAGGAGGGCGACGACCCACAGCGCGACGACGTTCCACCGCGGGGCTCGCGGCGACTTCAGGAGGATGAGCGCGAGTGGGGACGCGAGGAGAAGGAAGATCGCGACCAGCAGCCAGAGGGGATAGTCGAGAAACCATCCCGACAGGCCCGCCGAATGGAAGAGCAGGAAGGGGATGGAACCATAGAGGTAAACCAGGAGCCAACCTCCCACGCCGACTGGGGTGCTCCCGTTGATCGCGGTGTTGGTGTTTGGGTCTGGTCCCATCGGCTTACGTGGTTTCGGTTCGCGGTGTGCCCGAAGAAACTAGCGGGATTCTATCGGCGTGGCGACGACTGCGGGTCGCCGGCAGCGTCGCGGGCTCGGCGGCATGGCTTGGGGCGTGCGTACCCCGGACGGGTCCAACGGTGCGGCCGCAGCCGGGCAGTGAGATGCCTTTGTTGAGACCGTAAACATGGCTTACATTGGGATCACATAATACGAAGCTTCAAGGACCGGAGAACGAGACGTTTCTTCGAGGGGCGTCGCGTCGCGGCGTTTAACGGCTCCTCGGATCAAGCGGCGCGCCGGCTGACCCTGCTGGACGCGTTGCGGGGCGACCGTGCTGCCGGGCAGCACAGCATTCGGATCAACGCACAGTGGCGCATCTGCTTCGTTTGGACCGACGACGGGCCGTGCGAGGTCGAGATCGTGGATTGTCATTGAGAGGCATGTGACATGAACGCGAAGAACGGCATGAGGCCGGTGCATCCGGGCGGAATCCTGCGCGAGGAACTCGACGAGCTCGGGCTGTCGGCCAATGCGGTGTCAAAGGGCTTGGCGTGCCGGTCAACCGGGAGACGATGACTCTCAACGGCCAGTGGGCGTGAGCGCGGACACGGCACTCCGCCTGGTCCGGTACTTCGGGACGACGCCGCAGCTTTGGTTGAACCTTCAGAAGACCTGGGAGCTTCGCCGGGCGGAGATGGAGGCGGGTCGCGAGATCTCCGAGCAGGTGACGCCCCGGCATGCGGTGGTGTAGGCGAAGGCCTGACCGATTCCCGTCCCCGAGTTGCTGGCAACCCGGGGAACCGAAACGATGGCTCCGCCAAGCTGGATCGCGATGGACGCTGCCGGGGGTTGCTGGACGCCGGTAACAACTCTGGGGGCATATCAGATGCCTCCAAGCCAATTAGCCAATGGACACAATGACTTTCAGACGCATTTGACAGGTTGGCGTTAGCCTGGTGATTTATCCGGGCTAAGCACACTGGTGACAACTAGACCGGTGTTGTCTAGCTACTGATCCACGTACCAATGGAAGTTGCATCTATCGCCGAAGCTCACGTCCAGCGAATTCCACTGGTGAATTGCTTCTCTGGTCAGCGAGGGCGCGCAAAGGCACTGACTGTTTGTCCGGGAAGCGAGCCTTACGGTCCAGACCGCCCGCATGCGGCCCGACCCGCCCCGGCGCGGGCGTTTCTCGCTTAGTCCTTGATTGAGACCGCGTCATCGTGCTCTGCTGCTAAAGCCGGGTCATGAGGATACTTACGGAATCTCTGATTAATGGTACAGGTTTTGCGAGTTACACAACACAGCAACAACGCCCACCGTCGCGCCATGCATCCGATTTCATTTGAAGACGCCAGCTACTGGAATCGAACCAAGAAGACGCGGAAGCAGAGGTTTGTTGGCTGAAATGGAGAAGGTGCTTCCGTGGGAAGAAATGATTGCTATCATTGCGCCTCATTATCCGAAGGGCGAAAAAGGGAGGCCGCCAATACGCTTGGAAACCATGCTACGCATCCACTTTTTGCAGCAGTGGCATGGCTATTCGGATTCAGCCATGGAGGATGTCTTGTACGACAGCGTGGCCGCGCGGACCTTTGCCCGCGTTGCGTCTGATCATGTGCCCGGGCTTTATTGCAAGCTTCGGCACTTGCTGGAGCGCCACGCGCTTGGCAAGCAGCTGTTCGAGGCCAGCCGGGAACACTTGGCGCAAAACGGACCGCTGGTTAAGACGGGTACGATTGTGGATGCGGCCCTCATCGCAGAGCCGTCGTGGACGAAGAACAAGGCGAGACAGCGAGATCCTGAGATGAAGTCCACGAAGAACGGCAATACGTGGCATTTTGGCATAAAGGCCCCTGTCGGCACGGATACGCAGAGACTGGTGCACAGCGTCGCGGTGACGGCGGCCAACGTACATGATTCGAGGATGATGGCCGAATGTTTACGCGGCGAGGAAGACGTGGCCTATGGGGAGAAGGAGTACGTAAGCGAAAAGCGCAAAGTAGCGGGAGAAGAAAATGGTGTGGAGTGGCGGGCGCTGCGCAAGGCCACCAACAAGCGAATGCTCAACTGTGTGGACCCGTCGTTCAACAAGGAGAGCAACCGGACCCGGGCCAAGGTTGCGCACGCCATTGGGGTGATCAAGAACCTGTGGGGCTATCGCAAGACGCGATACCCGGGATCGAAGAAAAACACCGGCCAGGTCTACACGTTGATAGCCTTGGCCAGCATCTACATGGCTCGCAAGTCCTTAGTTGCGCTCCAGGGATAGGAAGATCCTGGAAGCACTGCTGATGCTTCCAAGGCATGCAAGGCGCAGGCAAGCGGACGGGAACGGACTCAAGTTGGCGTGCAACTAACCATCTCGATTAGTTATTGGACCTGTTGTCACGTGACAAGCCTCCGTCACCCCGTAGATTTGAGCTTCCTTAATGTCCGTCTGAGACCACCCGCGATCGGACTAAGCCTTGGCCCCGATTCCATCGCAATTCCCACCTCTCGAAATCACCTACGACCTTCGCACACCTCGCGCCAATAGCAACCTACCTCGCTTGCATCCGCTCCACCAAGTAGGTTGACATACAATCCCCGCCCCGTCGGCCAAAGCGCCAATATCGGTGGCGCTACGCAATTTGCCACCATGACCGTGCTACAGCAGATCACCTGATAGCCTCTATTCCAAGGGGCGTTTGATCAACCGTGCTCAATTGTCTAATGACGGCTGGCCACAGTCAGGCGCGCCAACGAGGCATTTTCCATGCCAAACGGCCGGCCCGGGCTGATTTGGCGTCGATCCCGGGCCGGTGGCTGTTCCAAGGCCAACTGCCCTCGCGCGGGCCAAAATGCAAGCGCCCGAGCGGGAGCGGTCCTTCTCGGGCTTAGAAAACAGTTTGACAAGACCCGCGGATCAGGACCACCAAAACACATAACTACTAGAAGAGGCCAACTCTCCTGCGCCGAGTAGGTCACTTTGTGCTGGCCTGAAATGCTCCGGCGCACCACGACTCGGCTCCGAGCTGACTTGCGTACCAGATCGCAGCAGTTTTGGGACTATTCAAAAAACCTGCAAGGCTGAGACGGTATTTGCATTCCCACGAGGGGGCCATTCTCATATCATAGAATGTCGGGTCAAAAGAAAGGCCGCCTGCACGCTTCGTGCAGGCGGCCTTCAGGCTTCACGCTAAGGGCTTATACCCACTTAGTTGAGCCTAACGATGCCTCGCAAGCCGACACGCGCGTTGCCCATCACGTTGCCATTCACATGCTGCTCGGCAAACACATCCATTGATACTACCGGCTGCTGGCTATCCTTCTTGCCCACTATCGCAAGACGCGTTCCCGCCTGGATCTGGTAGCCGGACATGGCGCTGTTGGTCCACCGCCCAAACGGTGCCATGCGTGCCTTGGAACTCACCGGCATTTTGTAGCCAACCTGTACGCCTACGCGATCCGGCCGGGGGCTCATGCCCTTGAGCTGCCCATACGGGATCATGTGGCCCAGCGAACCCTCCTGACGCATGAATGCTTCGGCGCCGCCGTGCGCGTTGCCCCAGCTCGGCTCAACTGCAATAGCCAATCCTTCGTCTCCACCGGGCGAGAGGCGCAAGGCAACACTCGCGCCCCAATCCGTGTAGCCCTCGGACTGATGAACAAGCAGCGCCCGCGCACGCAGGTCCAAGCTTAAGCCGGAGGGAGCATGTGCATACCCACCGGCGAAGGCCGCCTCGGCGCCGAAACCGTTATCAATATCTCCACCATCGATCCTGAGGCCAATCTCCACATGACCGCTGTACGATGCGGTTCCGTTGGAGCGACGGACACCGAATTCAGGCGCCACTCGTAGGCGCTGGGAGCTGGCGTCTACGTCGCTCACCATGGCGTTCCCATCCGAGGCAATCATCACTGTGAAGACATCCGCCTTGAGCGCGAAAGCACCCGTGAGCTCCTGTCGGACACCCGCAGCGGCCATCTTCATCGACAGGTCGGTAGAAACTTCGTCGCCTAGCTCTTCACTGAGGTCGGCGGTACCTGAACCGGCACCAGCGACGCCCCAGAAGTCCAGTCCCGCCCGCGGCGAGTAGCGCAGGTACGGATGGAACCCTGTCATTGACACTTCTATGGTGCCGTCGCCATTGAGCGAACTCATGAAGTCAATGTCACCTGATGTAAGAGACACAGCCAGGCCCAGCATCACACGTGCGCCGAACTGATAGTCACCACCAAAGTACATCGAGGTAGTTTTGCCCTTCATGGAGAACCCATCCTCCGGATCTCCTTCAAATCCGCTAATGTTTCCTTGGCCCCAAAGCGTAAATGCGCCATTGGAGGCCTGGAAGGAGGAATGCGCCAGTGCGGATGCGGATCCGTGCGCCAGGCCAAATGATCCGCCCATGCCCCGCGCGGACACATACGGGCTTGGCGCGGCGATTCCGGGCCCACTATGCAAGCCACGTTGGCTGGGCGCATGCAGTCCCAGTATTCCGGTAGCGGTCTGAGCAAAGGACTGTAGCGAACAATCCTGGCCACCGCCAAGCACTCCACACTCCAGCGAATGGCCCATTACCTGGACATGATCACGGCCCCTCGCAGCGTCCATCCGAGTCCCGAGAACATCCACAGTTTCGGTACCAATGGTACGCGCCATGGCCGCAAGCGAGAGCTGCAGTGTGCGCGCACGCTCTGTTTTGGAAGCCTCCACCGTGACCGTCACCTGGAGCTCAGCCGAGAGACCACTCGGATCTGAGGCAACCACTGAAACTGTCGCGGTACCAATGCTGGCCGCGCTCACAACCAGATCGGTGCCGGCAATGCTGACGCTGGCAACGGCCGTTGCAGACGAAGTCGCGGAGTACGACAGCGCATCGCCATCAGGGTCGCTAAAAGCAGCGCCAATATCCGCAGACCTGGAGCTGCCAACCTCGATCACGAAGTCCGAGATCTGCGCCGCCACGGTAGGAGCTTCATTCTCGTCAAGAATCGTCACATTCACCGCCGCGGACGCGGAAAGGTTGCCGGCATCCGTAGCCGTTACGGTCAGGCTGTAGCTGCCCGGTCCACCTTCGAAATCCTCGCCCGTGCCCGTATAGCGCACTTCGCCGCTGGTTTCATCCACGGCAAACTTGCCCGAGCCGCCGGTCAGCGTGAAGCGCAGCGCATCGTTGTCCGGGTCCGAAGCATTGGTCGTGCCCAATGAGACCGGGCCCGGTTGGTTTTCGGACAGGGTGAAGTCGTATGCCGTAGCGTCAAAGGTAGGCGCCTCGTTCTGGTCCGTCACATCGACGGTGATATTCGCTGATGCAGATAATCCAGATGGGTCTGTACCTATCACCATGAATTCGAAAGGACCAGGATCCTCCTCAAAATCTTCGCCGCTGCCACTGTACGAGATGTCACCCCCAGCGACCGTGAATTTGGTGGAGCCGGCGCCACTCAGGGAGTAGATCACCTTGTTTCCATCCGGGTCAGTCGCAGGTGCACGACCCACGATGATCGGGCCTGGGACGTTTTCCTTCAGCTCAAACGTGTATCCCGCTGCGTCGAAGGTTGGTGCCTCATTTACGTCCTGGATCGTGACAGCGATCGTCGCCTCACCGGTGAGGTCGCCGCGGGAAGTCGCCACAGCCGCGAACTCGTAGGTCTTTGGCCCATCTTCAAAGTCCTCGCCCGTGCCCCGATAGCTCACCACCCCATCAAAGTAACTCACTGCGAAGTTCAGCGCATCGTCACCTTCCAAGGTGAAGTAAACACGGTCGCCTTCGGGGTCTGTTGCGGTCAAGGTGCCGATCCTCACCGTGCCAGGTACGTTTTCGTCAAGTTCAAGGTCGTACCGGCTCTGCGCGAACATGGGCCCTTCCTGTTCGTCCCGTATGGTTACGGTGACATCCGCTTCGCCCTTCATGTCATCCACATCTGTAGCGACGGCCTTGAAGGTATACGACGTCGGCGGCGTCTCAAAGTCCTCGCCCGTGCCCGTATAGGTGATCTGGCCTGTGCCGTCGATGTCGAATTCGACCGCACCAGCGCCTTCCAGCGAATAGGTGAAATTCGTGCCTTCAGAGTGCGTGGCCACGGCCATTCCCAAGCGGACGGGGCCAGCCATGTTCTCTCGCAGGTTGAAGTTGTAGCTGTCGTTCGCAAAGACAGGTGCCTCAATCACATCGGTTACGTTCACCGTTACCGTTGTGGTCGCTTCAAGCTCGCCCTGGTCCTTCGCGGTCAGGGTAATTGTGTACTGGTTAGGCAGCGTTTCGAAGTCCTCGCCGGGGCCCGCGTAGGTAATTTTCCCAGCGTTTACGGCAAACCTGTTAGCGCCGCTACCCGACAGGGAGTACGTTAACGTACTGCTCGCGTCCGGGTCGATTGCCACAACCGTACCGACTGTTTCGCCGCTGGCGATATTCTCCTTTATGTCGAAGGCATAGTTGGTGTTGGCAAAGCCTGGATTCTCGTTGACGTCGGTAACGTTGACGGTGACGTCTGCGAACACAGCAGTGTCAGGCGCCTGCGCCCTTACCTTGAAGGTATAGCTACTCGGTGGAGTCTCGAAGTCTTCACCGCTTCCATGGTAAGTGATGGCAGCAGTACTCAAGGTGATTCTAAATTTCCCTGCCGGCGCGTCCTCCAGGCTGTAGGCGATAGCAATGTTGGCCCTAACGGTAGCTTTCGCGACTCCGACTTCATCCTCGGATTCAGAATCCTCCGGAAGATCAAAGGTGAATCCGCCGTCGGGGAACACCGGTATGCCGGAGCCGGCAGCATCCACGGTAACAGTAATGGTAGCCGTGTCGGTCAGCCCATCAGGATCCTCAATCGTAGCCGTAAACCTGTAAGAAGGCGGTGTGCCCGTTTCCCCTGCTCCTTCATAACGTAGCGCTCCAGAATTGCTGAGCGAAAACAGGGTACTGCCTGTGCCGCTAAGGGATGCAGTCAGGGCATCGTCGTCAGGGTCGCTAAAATTAACGTTACCCAACGAGACAGGGCCTGCTTCGTTTCGGTCGAGATCAAACGTATATGTTGATCTGGTGAAGATGGGCGCCCTATTGGTTCCGCCTCCACCTCCACCTCCTGTGCCGCCGACATCTACCGTTACAGTTCGTGTACGTGTGGTACCAGCCGCATCCCTCAACTGCAGGGTAAAGGCGAAATCAGAGGATTCCCCGCTGCCAGTGTAGCGGATCCTGCCGTCTGTCGTACTGATTGTGAAAAGGTTTGACCGCGTGCCAGTTAGGCTATATGTATATGGTGGTCGCCCGCCTGTTGCCGTCCGTACATCCGGAGTCAGCGCAGCCGAAGTGGCCTCATTCTCTGGCAGGTTGATGGTTAGTGAGCCTCCGGGGAATGTTAGCAGGCCGCCAGCGCCCGTGTGCTCGATTTCAACGGTAGCAAGAGAGGATTCACATGCGGAGTTGCCGACAGTTCCACATCCCTCTTTTTGCTCCTCTCCCATGATCATCAGTGTGATTTTGGGGATCTGCGACGCGACGATGGCAAGCGGCGCCGGTTGTTTACCGATATAAGTAATTGCACCTGTCGTTAGGTCGACCGCAAGGGAGTCTTTGTAGGTACAAAGGGACTGCGTGCCAGTATTGTCGCAAGCGGGGGTACCCTGGATCGTGTACTTTACGGGAAGCCCCGTCAGGCTTGCAGCTTGGACTATTCCGAGCACGGCCAAGTTGGTAGTGCCTTCTTTGAGGCTGAACGCATACTTGTATTTGTATTCCCCACCATCCTCCGGCTTGAAGACTTGGTCAAACAAGGGGTAGTCTATGATCCTGACATTGGCGTCTACCGTCGCTGGCCGTCGCTGGCCTGGGCTATCTATGTTGTTTCCTCCGTCGGTGGCCTCTAACATTGCCGTTTCCGACGTCCCGCCTTGCGTGTCGTAATTTTGGCCAGGACCCTTGTATCGAAGTGTTTTTCCGTCCAAAATGTCGAACATGGATTCGGGGGTAACTGTGAGTGCGATGAAATCGCCTTCTGGATCCGCTACCGAAATCGGCCCTAATTCGTAGGGGGTAGTTGAGCCAACCAGCCCTTCGGGTAATTCAAAGTCATACTCGCCATCGTGCATGTTCATTGCGTCGTCGATGGTCCCGGAAAATTTGGGCGCCTCATTGACGTTGGTTATGTCAACATACACTGTCGCAGATGTCTCTTTCGGAGTGCCGGATGGTCCACCATCATGCCGGGCCGTTATCCGTAGCGTATATGCACGCATACCATTGTTGCCGAATGCCTCGTAGTCCTCACCCTCACCGACATAGGACAAACTTCCGTCCGCAATGCCGATTCTGAAGTCGCCGAAGTCAGTTCGCCTAGTTGCATTGAATGCCCACGTAACGCTAGCTCCAGCCGGCATTTCGCAAACTTCAAAGGTGGGGGCATTACTAGTAAAAGCCTGCGTATTTTCAACCATTATAGCGGTTGTGTCTCTGACCGCAGGAGCTAGCTTGGTAGGCGGATCCGTATCTGGATCTGGGGCTACGCAGGGTCGGCTTTCATTGTCTTTGACGATCCTGAACCCTGTCGTTGTTTGCGCCTGAACGGACTCTACGGCTGTCATCGCAACCAGAGCTAGCGCGATTGTCGCGAACAGCGAAAATGGGACCTGAGCCCTTGCCTTACTGGCAAGTCCCCACAACCGCCCGCCCGCGGCCCGCTGCAGAGCACGCGAGGTAGGAGGTGAATCAAGCACCTTGGAAATCAGCATAGCTATTACCTGTACAGGTTAGTGAAATCAAAATAAGGGCTGGAGCCCTGTCGGCGCACACCCCATTTAACGGTTATAACCGGTTGGAGCCGCGCGCGACCACCCATGATCGGCGGGCTGCAACTAGACATACTACGAAAAAGTACGCAACTGGCGCAAGTTGCTGCCTTATCTCCCAGCGCATGCCAGCAGCCGTGTCTGGCTGGCGCCAAAAGGGCGCGCCGAAACGTCGCCAGCCACACACGTGCGCGGCGAGCCTCGCCAAAATGGCGTTTCAAGCCTCTCCAGCCCCGAAAATACGTCCCGAAGCTTCTCATTGGCTGCAAATAAGGGTGACGAACCGCCACAAAGTGGTCTGGACCGCTTCTCGATGACCAATCAGCTAAGTGCATAGCAAGCCCGTTGGGCTACAAGTGAATCCAGCCCTCCCCGATGCTTGTACACAGCTACGGATGGTATGATGCAACCGAGGTAGCATTTTCCTGGCAAGATAATGGTTTTAAACCTGCGGAAAGCAAATCCCGACTGCCGCCTAGAACCTAATCTACGCAAGGCAATCGAATTCCACTTAACGGTAATACCCATTTCTATGCATTTTTGTGCACAGCCTATAAGTGTCCTACTGGCCCGGCTCACACTCCACAATTTGGGCAGAGCCTGAGGTTGAATAGCCACCCTCAGGCCCCCCCGCCAGCTTGATACTAAGGAGAGCCCAGATGCAAGCTTCCAATGAAGGTACGCACATCCAACCAGCCAAAGTGCGGCCAGTCAACAAGCCGGATGGGAAAACCTCGCAGCCCTGCACATCCCACGTCATCACACGATTCTAACCCTATGCGCCCCTGCACCGGCCAGGGACTTAGCCTGCACTACTTCGCCGTCCGCCGCAAATGCCCTGGGTAGAACAGCCCGCAAGCCCAAACGGCCCTGCAGAATTCTTGCAAAGGCTCCATTACCGCTTGGGGCCTTCAACGCTCGTGAGACCATGAGAATGCCGCCCACTGAAATGCAACCATTGCTACGCACGCGGACCGTCTTGCCTGCCTCGCCATCAGCGTGGTCTCCGCACAGGGCAAGAACACTCTGTGATCGTGGCGCCGCCCTATCGGTTGGCGAGTCCACGTACGCCTGGTTGGCGCTTCCCTCCAAGCCCAAAGCGCAATCAAAGTGCATTGGGCGCATCGCTCTCAGCGGGCCAGATGAAGCGATGGTGCCGATTCTGTATCACATGGCCGTAAAGGGAATGCCTCGTCGCCTCGCTACTTAAAGTAATACTTTAATATCAGAGCTAATCAGATTGGGCCAAGCCGTTCGCATACCGCGAACGCCCTACGAACTGGGTGCCGACAGGCCAGCGCAGGCACGGTGCATAATCTGCATGGATTCTTCAGCAAGGCCGGAGTAACCCCTCCCCTGCCGTCCATCCGGTGGTGCGCACGACACCGTAGGATACCGCGCCGCGCATAGCACAGGATTAGTGGCTGCTTTTGCTTTTCGGACGGGCCTCGTGCGATGATCACCCCAGGGCGCTTGCAGGCCCGCGCACAAATACCGGATGCGTCGGGTGCCTCCATTGGCTACGTCGCCGGGGAAGAATGCCAATGCTAGACCGAGTTTCACTGTGCGCCGTGATAAGGCGCTTTCCTGTGGCGGGTGCGAATCCCGCCCAACATCTCGTTTGAAAAATAAAAGCAAGCCATACCTGCCCCTTCCCGTAAAAATGGCTTGATTTTACAGGACGCCTACCACCACCGCCGTTGTATTCGCGCGCGTTCTTGGGCGATCGGTTATTGAGTGTGCGTTTCCACGCTACATTTTGCGGATGCGCATGACCTCTGGAAGGGCTTCACATTTGCCATACTCGTTTGTGAGACTCAAAACCACATGCGGTTCTGATCTATGGTCATATGGGGCTTGAAGGCCGAGGATCTATGCTGTCGCAGAGCTTCCATTCAGTGGAGCTAAGATGTTGGTGGAGATTTCCTCGGCTACCCTTATCCGCCAGAGGTGGTCTTGCAAACTCAACCGATGCGCCGCATCGCGCAATTACGCTGCGGCCTGGCTCACTCTGAGAAAAAGGTCGGGGTTATAGGCTACGTTCCGTTTCCATATGCTCCAGAGCACCGCAAGAATCTTCCGCTGCGTATTGAGCCGCGCACGCGTTGCGTTGTGCGTGCGTTCGAGCGATGCCTCGTAGAATTGGGATACCTCATTGGGCTTCGATATCCGCGTGGCCGTCAGCCAGGCGCGATAGCTCATAGCCTTGAGCTCACCGTTGCCGGCGCGGTCCAGCCGCTTGTAGGCCAGCGGCTTACCATTACTGCTGCGATCAACGATGCCGAGCCTGCAGTAGCGCCACAGCTTCTGCTTGGTCGCAAACCGATGGGGCGTTTGGACATACGCATCAAAGACATGGGCTCCGATTGGACCTACTCCCGGCATTTTCATGAATTGCCGGATCTCGCGGTACCGCCTGCCGAGCCGTATCACCTGCTGGCGTGCCTTATCTTGCGTATCGACCAGCACATCCAGTACACCGTAGAGCTGCTCTACCATGGTGCGTACCGCAATGTCCTTGATCTGCGCCAAGTACGCCGCACGATGCGCCGCACTGTAGACGCAATCCCCCTGCACCTCCATGACGCCAGCACCTCGATACTTCGCCTTTATCTTGGTCTTCAGCGCACTTTGCTGATTCCGAAGGTCAAAGTAGTGCTGCACGGCGCTCTTAAAGGAGGCACGGTGGTCATCTTCCGGATGGTAGACGCCCCTGAGCTCCCCCAGTCGCAGCAGCTTGCACAGGTTGTAAACATCACTCTCATCACTCTTATGCGCATTGCGGCTTATGAGGGCATTCTGGCGCGGATCACATACGGTGATCTGGTCCACGTACTGACGAAGACTCCCCGACAGCCAGCCGGCTAGCGAGGACTCTTCCAGAACCAGTAGCTTCTCACGTGCCTGGATCTCCACTATGTGACTAATTAATACGGATTCCGCGGTTCGAAGTCGTTTGCTGAACAACAAGTCTCCACGCGTATCCATGCCTCCAAGAACGCAGTGACTGGCGTGAGCATCCAAACCAAGGTAAATCAGCTTTCGCATGAGGCCCTCCGGCGTATTTGTGAACGATGCGCTACGCCTACGATACGTCAAAGGCGTCCGCTTTTTCATATTACCTGTCGCTCCAGTTGGTAGCGGTCACAGCGTATTATGGAGGCAACGACATGGCATGAAGCACTGTGATTAACGGGCTACGTGAGTAGCTTAGCGACCATGCGGGCCGGAACGTGAGTGAACGCTGAGCAGGCCCCGAAACGGGTGATGCGAGTGTCGACCTTCCGGTGATATGGGGAAGACCGCTGCGGCTCGGGAAGAGAGCGACAGAGGCACCGAGACCGGCTCGCCGGGGTATTGGCGCTGGCACGCATGGAAGATCAGGGAAGTAGCAACACGGGAAGCCCTCTCGGTGGTGTGGCACGCACCAACTGGAAGCTCTTTGAGCCAGGCCAGGCCGGTAGGGTGGCGGAGTGGCCCGTAGTACCGTTGAAGCGGGGTAATGCCTGCCGAGGGAAGGGACTCCCTACCCTTTATGCAAGTAGGAAAGAAGAAAAAAGTAGACGTTTAGACCAAAAAGCGACGCAACTGCAGGCTGGGTCGGGAAGACAGCGAGTGGTGGGTAACTGCGCATTTGAAGCCGGAGCCATCGTACTCTGGTGAGGATTTGAAAGGGATCCGCAGCGTCCTTTTCCAACTTTGTCATTTTGATCCTGAACAGTGTATATGCACATATATACATTTACTAATAAGTGCGTGTACAACCATCCCCATTGGTACTACATTTCTTCCGCATTCATCGTTGAGGCCCAAAAACGGCCAAAACAGCCTCGAAAAGGGCCAAAGACGACTCGGATCGCCTGTGCTCGCCCCCCAGAGCAACGGTAGGCTCAAGAAGGTGACGAAGTCGGGCTTTTGTGCGCAGAGGAGGTCAGTAAATTAACCGGCGGCCCTGGTGTCGTTACATTTACTTTGATTCTGTGGTCGGGTGCGCCAGCGCTTGGGTGGCAGCAGTCACGTGGCCGGGATCGAACGGTGTGCCGTTTCGCAGCATGGCGCAGGCTACGGCCAGCAGCCGGTCTGCGACGGAGCGTAGGGCGCGGCCGTGCGTGTGGCCGCGGGCGCAGTACTTGGCCTGGCTGATGGGATCGTGCTGGGTGGCCACCCTGCTCCAGTGATAGAGGGCGTTTGCCAGGCGGGGCTGGCAGGCCCGGCGGCGCACGACGCGCCGTGCCTTGCCGGATTGCCGGGTGACCGGTGCGACGCCGCACAGGCAGCGCAGGGCCTGATAGTCCCGGGAGTGCAGGGGGCCGGATGCCTCCGAGAGCAGTGTGGCCAAGACCACGTGCCCGACGCCTGGCAGTGACGAGAGGATCGCAGCGTCGCGCAACGTACGGGGCTTCCCTGCGGTGGGCTCTTCGCTGGCGGAGAGTGCTTCGACGAGGGCGGCCATGGCGTGCTTCGCGGCGCTCATATGCTTCCCGAGCTGCTCGAGCTTCTCTGCGAGCACCCGGATATGCAAGGTTGCGGCCTCGACGACGCCGGGGGCGGCGGTTACGGGTTCGGCACGCAGCGTCTGGATGACCTCCTCGGCTTTGAAACGCCGTATGCGGTGCTTCTTCAACAACTTAGCTACGGAGGACGGGCGGACCCGGCGGGCATCCTCTGGCGTGGATGCGAGCTTCCAGAGGGCCAAGGCCCATGGCGAGGAAAGATCGGCCCCGAGCTCGAGGAACTGCGGGTAGTAGCGCCAGAGCTGTTCGCGGAAACGGTTGGTGAGGCCGGTGCGCTCGGCGGTCAGCTCATCGGCCATGCGCGACCATTCGCGCAGCTTAACAATATCGGCATCCAGCGGGCTGAGCGCGCGTAGGCAGTCCGGGTCGGTGCGGACGGCGCCTGCCAGTACGCGAGCGTCACGGCGGTCATCCTTGGCGCCAGCAGGCGAAAAACGATCCCGGAACCGGTCCAGCTGCTTGGGATTGATGGAAAAGACCTGAAATCCGCGATCAAGAAGGCTATCAACGACCGGGCCGTGAGGAATCTCGATGGCGACCGCAACCTGATTAGCCTCGCAGGCCGCGCAGTCTAGAATCCAGTCGAGCAGCTGGCCGAGCCCCTCGCCGGAGTGAGGAAAGGCCTTCTCGCCGAGGACGGCGCCGTCGGATCCGAGAACACAAACCTGATGTGACTGCGAGCCCCAGTCGACGCCAGCGAAGGCGGTTGGCTGAGATTGAATGAACATGGGCGGTTACTCCTTTGGTGTATGGTGGTCTATGGCTGCGAGTCGCCGTGACGTTCCATCAGTCCCTGTATCGGTGCTCCAAGGCACGAACTCCCTACGGGGGGTATATCACAGCACTCACCCGGGGCACAAATCCCTTCCAAGCGCTCAAGGCAGCGGGGGCCGATTGGTTGCTCCCGGGGAGTTGACTCGCCGTGACGTGACGCAGAGCGGAGCACAACGCTTTCGGCGACCGCAAAAACCGGTCTGGCCAAGCCCGGGATCAGTGATTCGCAGCCATCGCTGCCGCAATTTCCACATCAAGGATCACCCTGTCGATGTACCCCATCAAACATCACTTACAAGATACAGGGCCGCAGGTGCGGAGCGGTGTTCAAAGGGTGAAAGGCCCCGGAAATAATGGCATAGCCTACTATCCGATCAGGGTCGGTGAATCCAGCGACACCACATGCGTAAGTGAAGGACCCGTAGGCCAGTCGCATTCTATGCGATGCTGGCGTACGGGGTTGTCAGGGCGTAAACAGGCCTGGCAACGCGTTATCCGCGGTATTGGGTGGCTGCAGGGAGTGTGTCGCTCCTTGCGTAGTGGAAGTCCTATGCGGCAGGAGAAGCGGTCCGAGTGCGAGTTGCATGATCCGCCTGGAGAGCCGGGTACGGGAAAACCGTACGCCCGGTTCGGTGGGCGGCGGGAGGAAACACGGTGATGGAAGCCGGACTGAGGCCCGGAGCGAAAGCGACGGAATGGCCACCGGATCCTAAGGCAGGTGCGCCTCCCGCCGACCCTACGATGGAAGTAACGCCGGCGCGCCCAGACTCAGGGTCACCAGCGGTGGCAGCGCTATCGACTGCGGGCCAAACCTCCAACCAGCGCCCTAATGCGATCAGTAGAGCGAAATCTTGTGAACCGGTCCGTTGCAGGGGACCCAGTCCCTAGAGGCCATGGCGATCACAATTCAATGCACCCAGCACCGCGCAAGAGCGGTGTTCAAGCCAGAAAGGCCCGTCCAACGCTGTTCCGGATTTCTGTAGTAGGTGGCAGAGTGTGGGCCGCGTAAGAGTTCGGTATCTGGCCCGATACTAACATCGAACGAATCGCTCTCCTCAGTGCACTGCAGAACGCCAGAAAATTGTGTCCGGGCTGTAGAGGGCTGACTACACGTGTCCTCTTTCGTCCACGGATGCCAAGGCAGTCATCCTCCCGCCTTGAAGCATCGCTTTGCTAGCCCGCTCCAATGATCAGGCATCTGCCGCTGGCTTCGTAAACGGCATTGGCAGAGTATCGTGGACGCGATGTCTCGCGCAAATCCGCGCCTTCCAGATAGCACGCACACGATGCAGAGCGAATGTGCCCGGCTGCTAGTCGATCCACATGCGCAATGCCGGGTCCGTGTTTCGGCTCCGCATCGCCCAAGTCGGCGCCGGGTTCAGATTTCTTTGCCAGACGCCTCGCATGCAGCAGCGAAAATCCTTGGTCGGCGAATCGTCCCAGCGCCCGCATCGACAGTCCACAGGCTATTGGGTCAGGATCTGCCCCATTCTTCGGATCTCGCGCCGTAGAGCCAGGCTACGAGCACTGCCTCGCCCGAGGTGACTGGCGGTGCACTGACTTGCGCGGCCCAATGTCCGCGCGACTCCGAACCACTAGGCACCCAGGGTTGTATTCGCCGTCTCAGAAGTATCCGGGCAATCCAACTAGTCAGCATCCCCTGCGGAAACGCGGCGACATGTGCTGTCGGAGTCTCCGCCCAACGCATGCTCCAACGAAATCGCTCGCCGAGTGCCGGCTTCGCCGCAGCGCTCGGCAGCGTTTCTGTACTTCAATTGCCTCAGAGCCCTTGTTTGCTTGACCATCCAGTATCGCCACACTGTCTGCGGCCCTCGACTTTTCCTGAAACCCTGCACCGCACGCCCGTTGGTGAGCCATGGCCGTCTTCGAAATACCCATCCACGCTGATCCAGAGCTGCCGAGACCATGGGACGCCCCTTTTTGCGCAAGAGTCTTTGTAGAGACTTCTCCGCCCCTACCTGTCGCTGGGCCCGTGCGCGTCGCGTAGCGATGGGCTGCCGCCTGCGGGTCGTCTTTGGTGACGCTATGGCGCCTTTGCGCGCTCCGCGCAGGCATTTATACCACACCATTCGCACCGCACTGCGCATGTGTGGCAAACACGTACCTTCCGACCCCCCTGACAAAACGATATCCCCAATGGCACGAAACCTCCCGTGCGAACTCAGAACAGCGCCCACAGCGAAACAGCTTGTTGGGCCACTGGCGGTGGAGCTGCGCGCCACCGATTCCCGACTCTCCCAACGCGGAATCCGCGCTGGAGTAGCGCAGCAGCCGGGGACTTGAAGTATCGCCTGGCCGGCTCCTCTGCGGGCCTGCCTTTTCTTGGATCCAGCGCAGCTACCAACGTTGCCATTAAACCAGAACGCTTTCCTGCCTTCTCCGCACTTGCCGCGCCGACAAGCACGACTTGAATGACTTGCCATCGCGGCCACGGCGCGGCACCTGTGAAATTGGCCTTGTGCATGCCTATTGCGTGAACGTATATGCCGCTGGCGCCGCGTAGCGCCGCTCTAACCCGAGCACGCACCCGCCGCTCACGTAATCCATGAACGCGGTGAAAACCGACGTTCTGTGCGCAGTGATTCACGTTCCGACTCGGATTGCCGTAAGCATGGCGAAAAGCCGCCGGCTACGCCTCAACGTGCACCCAAGTACGGTCGCACAGCTCTTGCTACTTTCCCGTTCGGCAGGGGTCTGCGCGGCGGGTCGCGTTGGGTCTGCGCACACGGGTCGCCATTGCACGCGCCGATGTGGCAGACCGGCAAATGGCAGTCCATCCAACCGGCGGAACTGGCGGACGAAATGTCGAATTCCGCCAGTTGCTGCCGCGCGCTGGGCTATTCCCGGATGTGGCCCGAATGTGCGCCCTATATAATACTGTCAAGAATGCCGTCTTGGGCACCCAAATCCGGGAGGTCAAAGCCCCGCCGAACATAGCATTTTGCATCCCAATCGCCAGCGAGAACTCATGGCGACGCTTTCCCCTTCCACTATACGCGCTAAGACTTTGGCACGGGCCGCTACGGGCTACTTGGCTACCGCCCTGCCCTTTCGCCCAAGCATCTTGCAGCAGGCATTGCCGATCCGTATCAGATGCCGCGCACCCGCAAAATGATTTCCTGCGCATCGGCACTATTCGCCAGCTCTGCCCGCGTGCCATAGCGTACTGCGCTGCCCAAAGATCAGGCCGTCCAACACGGGCTCGCCGACATCGCTCGTACCAGAAACGAATGCAGAGACGCTTCAACCCGGAATGGCGGCCGTATGGCCTCAAGAACATTCTCGCCTGGTGCAGCTTTGGCATGCCCATTCTGCGAGTCACGACAAACCCGATGAAGGGTCCGCGTGAGTGGTTAACGTCACGGAAAGGCCACGCACAAAAAGACAGATTGCAGCAAGTGAGGGTCCGAGTGCAGTTGGCCGCTTCACCCGTTCGGCAGTACACGAAGATCCCTCGCGCGACGCAGCCAATTTGCATCCGTCATCGTCGGCAAGTCCAAGTGGTTCGCAGGTGGAAGTGACCTGCCCTTGCTTAATGGCCCATCTAACTCGTATCCTCCCGGCTGCGTAGATGAGTCGTTTTTATTGAAGGACCCGCACACTGATCTGTGGGAATCCGGGCGTGAGAAATCTCCGCGTTGTCCGACTCGATGGACGAGAGGCGGGCTCCTTCCGGTCCCCTGCCCTTCTCATCGATGCGTGCATCCAATTAGGGCCAACCTGATTCAGCTGCGCACAACGGCCTTTCCTGCCGCTATGCCGTACCTTGCGGCCAACTGGAACGGCATCGGTCACGCATGGTAATGGGCGCTCTCGCCGGGCTCTGCACAGCCAGCCGCGCGTGTGGCTGGAAAGTACCACAGCGGCGGCAGGTGGACTCCAATCCGGATAGCTGGCCCGCATGAGCTGGACCTCGGCGGGAGCGGTGCCTTTGCCATCGGCCGATGCGGCGTAGCAGTTAGAATGCAGAGTTGACCAATGATTGCAGAAGAGACCTCTACGATAGCCTGGGGCAGCAATCTACTGACCTACACCATTCGTCGTAGCGCGCGGCGGAAGAAGACAGTTGCACTGAAAGTGGAGCCCAAGGGGGCCGTTCTTGTCCTTGCACCGGCGGATTGCCCAACTGACGAGATTGACGATATCGTGACTCGAAAGGCGGAGTGGATCATGCAGAAGCTCCAGCTCCTCAGGGAAGCTCCGGCACCCGCAATTCCTCGTGAATTTGCGACAGGAGAAAGCGTCTCTTACCTCGGGCGGCAGTACCGCCTGAAGATAGATTCTTCTGCACCCGGCGAGGCTAGATTGGCCGGGGAATGGATCCATGTGCCGACGCCGGCTGGATCCCTGCAGGGGGCTTACGCGCGCGCGGCGCTGATCGCATGGTTCCAGCGCCAAGCGGCCAAACGGATAAAGGAACGCGTGGAGTTCTGGCGGCTGAGGGTTGGTGTACCGATGCCCCCCGTCGTCATTGCGAATCAACGAAAGCGTTGGGGGAGCTGTAACCGTCATGGCGCGATTCGCCTTAACTGGCGCTTAGTGCAAGCCCCAATGCGTCTGATCGACTACGTCGTGGTGCATGAGTTGGTGCATATCCTACACCAAAATCACAGCCGTGAGTATTGGCAGGCCGTCGGGCGCGTCTTGCCCGACTACGAAGCCCGGCGCGAAGAATTGAAGCGGCTTGGCCGAGACTTTTTCTGGTAAGGGTCATATGGCTTTTGCGCGCCGCCTGTGCATTTAAGATGCCGGGCAACAGTGCGCTAGTTCTGGTTGGCATGCTGCGCGGAATGCCTGACGTAGGCGCGATGTCCGATGCCATAAGGGCCGCTCGAATACCGGAGCGTTGGGCACCAATTCCAGTCCGAATAAAGACTCGCTGTGCTCCAGCAGTTTAGAGCGTGGTTCACGTCCTTTTCTGAGTCCAAGGTCGCCACACATTGGGCACTATGCATGGCACGACTCAAAACGCAATCCAGCATTCCGGGCCGGAACAACACCCTCCACGAGCCGATAACAGAAGGATGCGCGCGGGACTTACCCGGAAAGGGCATATGAGGCTCCTGGCGACTGCGGCAGCTCTTGGCTGCATGCTGGTCTTTTTCCACGCAGGGTGCGTAAGCACGCCCGCGGGCGTCACCATCGCCTCACGTGCTCCCAAAGACACCACGCAGGCAGCCGGGTCCCCAATGGTAAAGCGCGCCTGGATCTTTGTAGAAGGCGTGCAGCAAAGTACTACGCCGGCAACCGTCACGGTGCGTCGCTCCTTCGAGATCACTAACGTCTCGCTGCACGTAGGCGCGCAGTTCGAGAAGGTCCGACACTACGAAATCGAACGAAATATATCGGGCAGCCGCAGGATGCTGGACTTTAGCTTTAGTGGCTCCTTCCAGAGTGGATACCTCACCTATAGTGCGACGGAACTGACCATAGACCGCAAGGGACGCTACATCATCCCCTACTTCGACGGCCCTATCCAAATCATCGATCACGAGTACGACCTCGTTCTCCTCGTTCAGCAGTAGGCAGACAGACCGCGTAGTCATCGCATGAGCGGCCGCCCGTATATCCTCGCCGAAAACAACTGGCGAGCAGTAAAGGACACCTCATATGCTGTTGCTCTCCTGCCCTGGGGTGCCACAGAGGCGCACAACTACCATCTCCCGTACGCCACCGACAACATCCAGGTGGACTACATCGCGGCCGAAAGCGCACGCTTGGCCTGGGATGAGGGCGCAAGGCCGATCGTGCTTCCCACCGTTCCTTTTGGCGTGAACACCGGGCAGCTGGATGTACTCTTGGACATCAACATGATGCCGAGCACGCAGGCAGCCCTGCTGCATGACGTCGTGCAGGTGCTCTCGCACCAGGGCATCCATAAGCTCGTAGTGCTCAACGGGCACGGGGGCAATAGCTTCAAGCAGATGATACGCGAGATAGGCGCGCGATACCGCGACATGTTTATCTGCGAAATCAACTGGTTCAAGGTGCTTCGGGAATCCGAGTACTTCGATGAGCCGGGAGACCATGGCGGAGAAATGGAAACCAGCAATCTCCTGTACCTTGCGCCGGAGCTTGTCCTGCCCCTTAGCGCAGCCGGTGGCGGGCGTGTCCGGCAGCCGGCGCTCGAAGGTATACGCGAAGGCTGGGTCTGGGCCGAGCGGTCGTGGCTTCAGGCCACGGAAGACACGGGCGTGGGAAATCCTGCCCGGTCGTCCGATGAAAAAGGGAAGCGGTTCCTTAAGGCTTTAACGGAAAAACTCGCAGGCTTTCTGGTAGCGCTGTCTGCCCAGAGCTTGGACGAGCTCTACGAGGCGTAGCGCCGAGACTGCATGGATCTCCGCATCGCATAACCCACAAAGCACATCCCGTCCGACTCATGAGAATTCTCGGGGCACTACTTCTTTGCCCGCTCATCCTTTGCGGCCCGGCGCTTGCGCAGGACGATGCCGGCGCTCAGCTCAAGGACCTTAACCGGCTACTTAAGGAGGCACATGCGCATAGTCTTGCCGCCGAAACCGCGCCCGACCTCGCAGGCGTAAAGCAGCACGCCGACGGCGTCTTTGCTACCATCTGGGGGCAGCCGTCCGGGCTGGCAGAAGGTGGCGGAGGGGCCGCTGCTATGCATGGCTGGAAGACCCGCTGGCAGACAACGGGCGAGGAATTCGACGAAGACCACGTGGCTCGTCATGGAAAGAGCCCGCCCAACGTCACGGATCCCGCGCAGCTTGGCCTCATGGGGCGCGCCAGGCACCTTCGCGCCGGGCTCGTGGCACGATATGAAGCTGACCCATCGCAAGGACACCTGCCGCACGTGATTCACTCGCTAAACAACGTCATAGGGTGGATGCGGCTGGAAGATGGCGTAACCAAGGCAGAAAACCAGCCACGCGTAGATCTGACCTATATGTGGGATGCGCCCAGCGCATTCTGGAATTCCAGCGCTGATACCGGCTGGATCCACGAGGCATTCGCACAGGCCCTGAACATCCTCAAGACTGACTACCAGGGCGATGTCTCCCTGGCACGCTCGCATGCAGCGGCCATGACCGCCATATTCAGCCGATGCCGTAGCGGAGTGGATGCTGATGGAGACGGAGCAATTGCCCCTGTACTGATGGAAGGCGGGTTAGAAACCGCCCTCACACACGCCGGTTACGCCGGCCTGATGAAATGACTTGTACGAGACGCTTCGCTACGCTCTTAGTGTTGCTGCTTGCCAGCTGCCACACTGCCTGGGGGCAGGACGGGTGGCAAACGCTGTTTGATGGCACCAGCTTCGAGGGATGGGAGCAGGCCGGGCCTGGTGGCTTTGCCCTGCAGGATGATGGCTCAATGGAGAGCCACGGAGGCATGGGCCTATTCTACTATGCGGCAGAGTCTTACAAAGACTTTGTGCTGGAGCTTGACTGGAAGGTCAACAAGCACGCTGCAAACGCCGGCGTTTTTGTGCGATTTCCGAATAGCGACGACCCATGGGTGGCCGTTCGCGAGGGCTACGAGATCCAGATCGACAACAGCCGAGATCCAGAGCACTTAACCGGCAGCATCTACGCTATCTCAGCACCCTTCAAGGCTGCCGCCAACGCGACAGACGAGTGGAATGCATGCCGCATCATGGTTACCGGCCAGCGTTACCGGATATGGCTAAACGATGAGCTAGTCAACGACTTCATCGGCGATCGTTCGCGTGAAGGCCACATCGGCCTGCAGAATCACGATGACAGCTCGCGGGTAGCGTTTCGCGATGTGCGAGTCAAGGTGCTTGAGGAATCTACGCCCATGACTTTGGCAGAACTCGCGCCGGACGCGCGAGACGAAGAGGAGATCCGCGTCCTGATGGTCACCACCACACACGCTTTTCGCCATGGCGCGGCCATTCAGGCACAGAAGGAAGTCATGACGGCGCTGTCTGCTACCACCGAGCTCCGCGTGGACACCACTGAAGACCTCATGCTCCTGAATCGCGAAAACCTCGCGCAATACGATGTGCTGTTCTTCGCGAACAGCACCTTGCGGGCACCGCGGCCGGAGGGAGCACCGGAACCGGAAGAATTGTCACTTGAGGGCACGTTTGCCAACTACGATGTGGAGCTTCGATTGCCCGATAACGTGATCAAGGGTACACTGGCACTTTCGGGAAGCGCCGACAGCCTCGTCGGGGCCATATTTTTCAACATGTTTCCGGATGTAGCTGAGTTGCAAGTGGTGGCATTGCAGGGAGACTCGCTGACTTTTTTCTGGGAGCTCGAAGGCGCTGGGAAGCTGGAAGCTGCATTAGCGCTGAAGGGTGACGGCCTGGAAGGAACCTTGGCGATCATGGGGAATCCCGTACCCCTTGTCGGTACGAAAGCAGCACCACCCGCTGAGGATTGGCTGCTAACTATCCAGTCCCCGCAAGGGACCATGGATGCGACGTTGTCGCTTGCCGAGTATGTAGGCACAATCTCGTTTGTTGAAGCCGTCATCCCGCTGCAAGACCTTGAGACATCTAGTGACAGCCTCACCTTTTCCTTCGATAGCGGTGACTTTGGCGTTATTAAGGCTGAAGCTCAGCGCACGAGTGACGAGCTCACGGGCACGTTTTCCGTGAGAGGCACCCAGGTATCCTTTACCGGTACGCGGGCCGCATTGGACGCAGAAGAAGAAACACCCACCATAGCACCGGAGCAGCAAGTCGCGATCATGGAGTTTTTGCGTGACGGAAAAGGTATCGCTGTAGCCCATGCCGGTCTTGATGCCTTTTACAACTGGAACGAATACCGCGCATTGGTGGGCGGAGGCCTGTTCGATTCGCACCCCTGGACCCAAAGCGTGCGCATCACCATTGATGACGCCGAGAATCCAGCCACCAGCCATCTTGGAGAGGACTTCTGGATCCGCGACGAGATCTATGTCTTGGACGAAAACCCGCGCTGGAACAGCCGCGTGCTCATGTCCTTAGGTATGGAAAGCGTCGAGCTGACCGGCGATGTCGCCAGTGACGAGCGTAACGACTACCCTCTTGCCTGGATACGCAAGCACCAGGGTGGCCTCGTGTTTGTTACGAAGCTTGGCCATTTTGCGGACGTGTGGAAGACTCCTGCGTTTCAGGAGCATATCGTTCAGGGCCTTCGCATAGCAGCGGGAAGAACAGATGCAGAGTTTGGCGGGCGCCGCATCAAAGAGGTGATAGCCAAAGAAGTATGGCCAGATGACATAGCAGTCGACGAGCGCGGAAACGTGTGGATCGCCGAACTGCGTGGCAAGGTTCATCGCTACGACGCGGCCACTGGAGATGTGCACAGGGTAATTAGAGTCAGGACTACGGATCCTACCAACATAGAGCACGGCCTTTACGGCATTGAGGTGGATCCGGCTTTTTACGACGGTAGCCCATACGTATACCTGTACTACGCGGAGCCGCATACCTTTATCAATACGCTCTCACGATTCAAATACTTAGCTGACGAGCTCCTTTTGGGACCAGAAGAAGTACTGCTGCGTGTGCCTACGGAGCCTACCTGCTGCCATCAGGCCGGTGACCTTGAATGGGGACCGGACTCCACACTGTACATTTCGACAGGCGACACCGGTATGTCCGAGGTGCGCCCGGAATGGGAGGTCAGCGAAGACCAGCTTAAGGCATTTGAAGTGCGTCATAGTCTCAAGGGCCGCCACTGGTCACGTAACGTCGACTCGGAACGCTCCGCGCAGAACCTCCAGGACTTGCGGGGCAAGATCCTCCGCATCAACCGCGACGGCACGATTCCGCATGACAACCCGTTTTTTGGGCAGCCCGGTGTGCGGTGGGAAATCTATGCCTATGGGCTTCGCAACCCCTATCGCTTCAAGGTTGACCACCAAACCGGCGCACTATATATAGGTGTCGTAGGCCCGGACGCCTCCTTCGACTACGACGAATACAACGTGTCGCAAAGAGGTGGCGAGAATTTCGGTTGGCCGCGCACCTTGGGCAAACTGTTCTACAATGAATGGAAGCCGGACATGATACCTGGTTTCGTGCCGCCTTTTTGGGAATACACCTATGAAGGTGGAGGGCGCTCGGCGACCGTAGGCCCCATCTATCGCCATGAAGGCGAAGGAGCCTTTCCGGAGTTGTTCCAAAACAAGCTGTTCGTCTTCGATTGGGCACGGCGCTGGATCAAGTACGGAGAACTCGTGGAAGGCACTTTCGACGCCGACCGCGAAAAGGACGTGCGCGTTGAGGTGCCGGACATCTCCTTGCCAGCTGTGCGGCTCGTTAACATCAAGACGTTCGACAAACTTCGGGCGACAGCTCCAATCGCTATGGAGCAAGGCCCGGACGGCAGCATCTATGTGGCGGAGTTCGATGGTTTCTGGGACCCAGGCCCGGATGCCCAGGTAACGCGTTACCGCTGGGTAGAGGGCAATCGCGCTCCGCTGGGTGACGCGAGCGTGATCCAGGAGAGCGGTCGGCAGTTCCGGTTTGATGCGACGGACGTCTATGACCCCGACTTGGACCTCTTGTCGTTTCTGTGGGAGTTTGGTGACGGCACCAGTAGCACCAGCCGCGTCGCACAACACACGTATCAACTACCGGGATCGTTCCCGGCGCGTCTGACTGTCACTGATGGGCGTGGTGAGACCATGGCCACCACCATGACCGTGCAAATCCCGAAATCTGGTCCATCTAACAGGTAATCCTACGCGCATGCGATTGTTGGGAATACTGGTTGTTGCCGCCACTGCAGCGGTTGCCTTTGTGGCCATGCCACCGGTTGACGATGGAGAGGAGATTTACCTGTCACGCTGCACGTCATGCCATCAAACCGACGGCATGGGCATAGCTGGGGTCTTTCCGCCGCTGGTAGAAACGGATTGGGTCACCGGAGACAAAGGACGCCTGATTCGTCTGGTGCTAGGCGGCATGATGGGCGAAGTCAAAGTCGGGGGCACCGTGTATTCCGGTGCCATGCCGCCATGGAAGTCCTTCTTGAGCGATGAGGAAGTGGCCGCCCTCCTGACATACGTGCGCGGCGCCTGGGGCAACGATGCCTCAGCCGTTACGCCTCACCAGGTAGCACAGGTGCGCAAAGCCACGGCGGATCGATCAACCTCCTGGACCGCTGAAGAGCTGATGCAGAAATCAAACCAGGGCATACCGGGCTCCCTGGGCTCTCTATTTGCCCCCCTTGACTCTACCCAGCGCCGCTAGTGCCATGCACCGAGCTCTTCTGATTCCCTTGTTGATACTGCTTGCGATGTGCGCTCCAGAATCTGGACCCTACGAGACCGTAGGAATTATCGAGCGACTTGACCCGAGGCTGGACGCACTTGTGCAGCAAGACGCTGCGCTGGAGGTGGTAGCAGACGGTTTTGAATGGTCTGAGGGTCCTGTATGGATTGGGGAGGCAGTGCTGTTTTCAGACATCCCGCCAAACTCCATCTACAGGTGGAATGAAGTAGACGGGCTCATGCTGTACCTGCTGCCTTCCGGTTACACGGGTGACGCTCCCCGGGGCGGCGAAGTTGGCTCCAACGGACTTGTGTTGGATACGGAGGGACGCCTGGTGCTCGCGCAGCATGGTGATCGCCGCATCGCCAGGCTGACTGCGCCACTGGAGTCCCCTGTTCCCCAGTACGAAACCCTGGCTGACCGGTACGACGGCAAGCGCTTTAACAGCCCAAATGACCTGACCTACCATTCCAGCGGTAGCCTGTATTTCACGGACCCACCCTATGGGTTGGAGAGGAAAGTAGACGACCCGGCGAAAGAGATTGACTTTCAGGGAGTATACCGGTTGGGCACCGATGGGCAGGTAACGCTGCTGGACAGCACGATGACCCGGCCCAATGGCATCGCCTTCTCGCCCGACGAGCGCACGCTATACGTAGCCAACTCGGACCCGCAGAACCCCATATGGGTGGCATACGACGTAGACGAGGCAGGACTGCTTGCTAACCGACGCGTGTTCTTTGATGCTTCTCACCTTTCAGCTGCTGGGCGCCTTGGCCTGCCGGACGGGCTCAAAGTCGATGTCAACGGCAACCTTTTTGCCACTGGCCCGGGTGGGGTCCTGGTAATCTCTGCTGATGGCACCCATCTTGGTTCACTGAACACGGGACAGGCTACCAGCAACTGCGCGTTTGGCGAGGACGGCTCGGTGCTGTTCATTACAGCCGACATGTACCTCCTGAGGGTTCGGCTGAGCACAACTGGCATGGGGTTCTGAGCGTGCAGTCACGGCTTATGGTCGCGCATCACTGCAATGCATTCGTGGCCAGCCCCTTTCCCAGAACCACGCAGCCTACTTGCGCATTGAGTCCGTACTGCTCGTATTGCTTGGTTCTTGCGAGCACATCCACGCTTTGAAGTCGATCACACGCTCTCGCGAAACAGCCAAACAGAAAAACTAACGCTGTGCTGAAAGCGGGGCTCGTTGCTATCTTGCCCACACTCATTCTAACCCTTGCCAATGCTTCGCGTCACTTCCGTTTGCGTAGTGGTGCTGCTCTGTTTGCCCGCTTGCAATTCCCGGCAGGCAGAGGATCCGTATAGGACCTGGTCCGTGTACCTTGGGGACCACACCAGTAGCCACTACTCCACACTTGACCAGATTAATCGTACGAACGTTGACCGTCTATCGGTAGCTTGGACGTACGCCACCGGCGATGCCGATACTACCGGGCGCACGCAAATCCAGTGCAACCCGATCATCGTGGATGGCGTGCTCTTCGCCGTCTCCCCGCGCGTCAAAGTGTTCGCGCTCAAAGCGGCAACGGGCGAATTGCTATGGAGCTTTGACCCCTTTGCGGCTGGTGCCGTAGCGGAGGGTCCCTCCATCCTGCGCGGCGTCTCGTATTGGGCGGGTGACCGTGCTCACCAGTCGCGCATACTCTTCACCGCCGGCGCGAGGCTTTTTGCGCTGGATGCAGCAACGGGTATTCCTGTCGAGTCGTTTGGCTATCAAGGATCGGTCGACCTGCGCAAGGGGCTGGGTCGAGATGTGACCGGACTTTCCGTTGGTGCGCGAACCCCTGGAATCATCTACGAGAAGCTGCTGATTCAGGGTACTAGCCTTTCGGAAGGCCCGCAGAGTGCACCCGGCCACATCCGGGCGTACGACGTGCGAAGCGGAGCCATGAAGTGGATCTTTCACACCATCCCGCACCCAGGCGAGTTTGGCTATGATACCTGGCCCGAAGATGCCTATGAGCGAATCGGGGGTGCCAACGCGTGGACGGGCCTCAGCCTGGATAAGGAACGAGGCATCGTATTCCTGCCCACCGGGTCAGCGGCGTTTGACTTCTGGGGCGGCAATCGCAAAGGCCAGAACCTCTTCGCAAACAGTCTCCTGGCACTCGATGCGGCGACGGGTGAACGCATCTGGCACTATCAGATTGTACACCATGATATCTGGGATCGCGACCTGCCCTCGCCTCCCAACCTTGTCACGGTTGAGCAAGATGGTCAGCAGGTCGATGCCGTTGCGGTAGCTACCAAGAGTGGATTCGTCTTTGTTTTTGACCGGGAAACCGGCGAGTCCCTCTTTCCCATAGAAGAACACAGCTTCCCTGCCAGCGACCTGGTGGGCGAAGAAGCCTGGCCGACACAGCCCATACCCACCGCGCCCCCGCCTTTTGCACGGCAGTACTTTGGCGAAGAGGACATAACCGACATCTCGCCGGAAGCCACCGCCTTTGTCCTGGACATCTTCCGCACGGCACGCTCCAACGGTCAGTTTGTACCACCCAGCACGCAGGGCACGATGATCTATCCCGGCTTTGATGGCGGCGCAGAATGGGGAGGCTCCGGCTACGACCCCACGACCGGCATGCTGTATGTCAATAGCAACGAGATGCCGTGGATTCTGACTATGGTAGAGCTCAATCCTGACAATGCCTCGACCGGCAGTGGCCTGTATGCACGCTACTGCGCAGGCTGCCACGGGAGCCAGATGGAAGGGAACACTGATCAGTCGTCCCCTGCCCTCATAGGTTTGCAAGACCGCGCTTCACGAGAAGCGGTAGCAGAACAGATTGCACGTGGCAAGGGCTTTATGCCATCTTTTGGGTTCCTGACCGAATTGGAGGTAGCCAACGTAACCAACTTCTTGTTTGGTGAGGATGACGAGGCGCCGACTCAGGTAGACGAACAAGCGGAACGGCTTAGCACGTTTTTTGCCGGCAGCCCCTATGGGCACACGGGATACAATCGGTTCTTTAATGAAGAAGGATACCCGGCCGTCAAGCCGCCTTGGGGAACACTCAACGCTATCGACCTGAGCGCCGGCCAGATCGTGTGGACAGTGCCCCTGGGAGAATTTGATGAGCTCACCGCGCGTGGCATTCCCGTCACAGGCACCGAGAATTACGGTGGACCGGTGGTTACGGCAGGCGGACTTCTTTTCATCGGCGCGTCAAAGGATGAACGCTTTCGCGCCTTTGACAAGGAAACCGGGGCACTCCTGTGGGAAACACAGCTCCCCGCTGGCGGCTATGCAACGCCCGCGACCTATGAGGTAGAAGGACGCCAGTACGTGGTAATCGCAGCCGGCGGCGGCAAGATGGGCACAAAATCGGGCGACACGTACGTAGCCTTTGCCCTGCCTGAGTAGGCTACGCGTCAGCGGCTGTCAGTTGGCGCACGCGCACATTGCGGAACCAGACTTTATCCCCGTGGTCTTGGAGGCAGATGTGTCCGATCTGCTGCATTCCGTAGTTGGGCATATCGATCCACTTGCTGCCGGCAATCCGCTCTTTCCACTCGTCACTCCACAGGGTATAGGAGATAACCATCGCGCCATTCATCCAATGCTCCACGTGGGCACTGTTGACCACAATGCGCACTGTATTCCATTCGCCCACCGGCTTGACGACGCGCTCTGAAGGCGCGTGCATATCATAGTTGGCGCCCGCCAAGCGGTCGTCCCCCTCCATTGCGTCCGGGTGATTGTCATCATCAAGCACCTGGAATTCCGGCCCTGTACGCCATGGGTAGTCGTGGTCCTCGCTCACCCGAAACATGATGCCGCTGTTGCCTCCCTCGGATATCTTCCACTCGAGCTCAAACTCAAAGTTATCGTACTGGTCCCGCGTGATAATGTCGCCTCCTTCCCCCTCCCCTGTAAAGTGTAGCGTGCCGTCGTCCAATTCGGCCCACGCAGAGGGCAGGCTATCTTTCTGGTAGCCTCGCCAGTGTTCGGCGGTCAGGGCAATCCAGCCGTCAGTCATTTCCGGTTCCACGGTCTCACTCTCCATCTCGGAGTCGGAAGTGGATTCCGGGCTCTGGCACGCGGCCAGGGATAGTGCCGTCACACCGGCCAGCAAAGTAGCAATGCGCATTGAGGTCTAAGCCGTTGGTTTATGGTCTACCCAACATAAGGGAATTGCGTAGTCAAGTTGCTAGGGGCTAGGCTATCGCGGACACCCCGAGGGGCTAGCGAAGATGCTCTTGCACTATCTCTTCGTATTCCTTTTGCTCCATTGGGCAGTTAGCGAGACGGATAAACTCGTCTTTTGAAAGTCTGCACTGTGTCCTCATCTCCCCAATGAGATAGTCGCCCAAGTCCTTCGGTCGACTGCCATGGCTAACGCGCGTTGAGATATTGGATAGCGATCCGTCACGTTTTCGGTACGTCAGAACCACGTGATCACCGTCTTTATCCTTCTCGAACCCTTTCCTCTGCAAGGCAGATACTACCTTGCGCTTTGCCAAGGATGCCATGCTAAGCCAACCTGTAGGTTGCTTTTAGTCGATTTGTAAGCTCGACTGCTCCTAACGTCATCCTTTCTGGGTCACCCATCACGTATCGCCTCCACAGTATCCGCAACACAGAATCAACTACGTCTTTCAGCTCTGCCAAGGTCGATTCCGATAGAACCATGTCGAAATCCTCCACCTCAACAGTGAAGTACTTGCCGCATTTGGACTTTTTGGCAGCCAGCACTAAGCGTTCACGTCTTATCAGCGTTTTGTCTCCAAAAGGCACCTTGTAAATGACAATTCCATCTGTATCAACTGGGCACCACAGTAATGGGGCATCGCAACTATGCCAACTTGGACCCAGAAAGCCAATTTCGTAGGCGAGGTGGCATTTCGGCGTAGTAATGGTATCAATCATCTTTATAGCCTAAATGGTGTGACCTTCCGGTAGCTTCAGAAGCCCAAATGTGTACCCCATCTGTAGCTGGTAGATTGGCTCTCCTTGTGGACTGAGTTTACCCTTCACGCGTCCAGCTTGCGCAATATCCATCTTAACCCGTATGACAGCCCCGTCACGTAGGGTAACAACTATGGGACTGTTAACCAAGCCAACGATTTCGACCATGTCGACTTCAACTATCTGGCCTGTCTTGGAATCCTTGATTAGTCTGGTTGCCATAGCATGCATGGGTTTGGGATCGAACTGCTAAAGGTCATTGCTCATCTTAGCTCCATAGGATTGGGGGGTCTGGCAACGACGAATTGAAGGTGCTAGGAAGCCTGTCGAAGGTATACGTCTGCTAAATCCTTCTTAAGGTCCTCGCTTGAAATCCATATGTTGGCTAATCGCTGAGCTTCGTCCGCAAATACTGCTTGGAGCTTAGTAGGACTCACGATATTTCTATGCATCTCAGAAAGATCGTCTAAAGTTTCTCCTATAACCTTGCGGGTTTCACTATCTACGGAGCTCGTAAGGTGTCCGATGGTGTGTTCAGGTACGTAGTAGTACACAGCTTTTTCCTCGTTTATGAATTGCATTCGATTAAAGGATGCAGCGGGCCATGCCCGCAGGGTGAGAGAGGGAGCTTCTGACTCGATGGTGCCTAGTTCGTGATTGCCATGTAGGCCACTGTGCCCTGAGGCTGTGCCGCTGCTTGTTCAGTGGTGAAACGGCCTTCTATTCGAGCTAGTCGCTCGGAGACCTCCCCTAGGTAACTGGAGAGCTTCCACATGAAGCCCAAAACTGCAACTGGCGGTAGGAGGTTGATCACTGCCGGGCCGTCAAACTTGAAGGTCAATATTGAGCAGGTCCGTAGGGTTTGTGCGCTAAAGAAAGAAAAAGGTTGCAGCAAAAACAACGTGCAATACGCCAGAGTCGTGCATTGGTTGCCGCATACCCATTCGGGGGAGGCTCGACACGTCGGGTCACTCGCTGAATATAACAGCCGTTCAAGGCACGGAGTCATGACCCGGGTCGGCGAATAGGCGGGACATCTTGGGCGCGCCCCAAGGGCGCAGGGCCTCATCGAATGGTGGATGCATGACCCGGCACCCATTTAACCGCATCCACCTGATTGGCGACATTTATTAATGACGACAACGACAATTAAAAATAGCGGGACCTGAGGTCGTCTTGTGCGTGGACTGGCGGTTGATTCGTTCAGTCCACAATCGAGATGGTACAGGATGCGCAGGTCCTGCTTTTACGCAGGTTGGTAATGAGGAAGGGAGAGCCCATAGCAACAGCAGCGGCGAAGGCCGGGATGTGCGAGACTACCGCGCGCAAGTACGTGGGGTTGGGCAAGCTGCCAAGCGAGACGAAGAAGCCGCACACGTGGCATACGCGCAAGGATCCCTTTGCTGCCGTGTGGGAGGAGGTCGAGGCTTTTCTGAAGGTTAATCCCAACCTGGAGGTCAAGGCGCTTTTTGGTGAGCTGCAGCGCCGGCATCCGGACGCGTTCCAGCCGGGGCAGTTGCGCACACTGCAGCGGCGTGTCAAGCAGTGGAGAGCCACCGAAGGCCCGGCGAAGGAGGTGTTTTTTGCCCAGGAATATGAGCCGGGAGACCGAGCCCAATCGGACTTTACGTGCATGAACGGGCTGGGCGTGACAATCCGGGGGAAGCCGTTTCCGCATCTGTTTTACCACTTCGTGCTGCCGTATTCCAACTGGGAGACCGGTACCGTCTGCCGGTCGGAGAGTTTTGAGGCGCTTTCGGAGGGCCTGCAGCAGGCCCTTCAGGCCTGTGGAGGCGTGCCAAGGCTGCACCAGACGGACTCCCTGAGCGCTGCAGTACGCAAGCTGCAGCGTGGCGGCGGCGAGGCCTTTACGGATCGCTACCAGGCCTTGATGCGCCACTGCGGCATGGAAGCGCGGCATACGCAGGTGCGGAGTCCGCACGAGAACGGCAAGGTAGAGCAGCGGCACTACCGGCTGAAGCTGGCCATAAGGAACCAGCTCATCCTGCGCGGAAGCAATGACTTTGAGAGTCGGCAGGCCTATGAGGCTTTCCTCGAGCAGCTGTTTGCGCAGCTGAATGCGCCGCGCAAGGAGCGCCTCAAGCAGGAGCGGGCCTATCTGGGGCCGCTTCCGGAGCGCCGACTCGAAAGCTACAAGGCGATGCGCGTGCGGGTATCGAAGGGCAGCACGATCCGGGTGCGGAACAACAGCTATTCGGTGCCGAGCCGACTTATCGGCGAACAGGTCGACATCCGTCTGTTCGGCGAGGCTGTCGAGGTGCGATTCGGGCAGCGTCTCATGGAGCGCATGCCGCGGCTGCATGGAAGAAGCAAGCACCGGATCGAGTATCGGCATGTGATCGACTCGCTGGTGCGCAAACCGGGTGCGTTTGCCCACTACCGGTACCGGGCCGATCTTTTTCCCACCCACCGGTTCCGGATGGCCTATGACGCGTTGCGTCGGGCGCACAAAGCGCCTCTGAAGGCCGACAAGGCGTATCTGCGTGTGCTGCACCTGGCAGCCAAGGAGAGCGAATCGGGCGTAGACGCCGCCCTCAGCGTGCTGCTGAAGGGCAAGGAGGTCATTACGGCAGAGGCCGTAGAGGCGCTGCTGGATCGGACGCTGCAAGTTCCGGATTATCTGGTAGCGCCTCCTGTGGTGGATCTGAGCACGTACGACGGCCTTCTGGAGCCATCGACGACGGCTTCGCTCACGACGACCGCAGTGCGATGAAGACACTCTCGGCAGCAGAGCTGGAGCGGTCCCTGCAGGCAGGGCTCAAGGAGCTCCGTATGCCGGCGATACGTGCTTGCTTCCGGGAGAAGGCCGATACGGCCCGCCGGGAGGCCATGAGCTTTGAGCGCTTTCTGCTGGAGCTGGTGGAACAGGAGCAGCAGGAGCGCCACAGCAACCGCATCCAGCGTTGGCTGCGTGCGTCTCGGCTGCCGCTGGAGAAGACGCTGGACACGTTCGATCGTGGCCGGCTGCCCCTGCGGATAGATCACCACCTGCGTGTGCTCCTGGAGGGAGGCTTCCTGGACCGCAAGGAGAACGTTCTGGCCTTCGGCCCTCCCGGCAGCGGCAAGACGCACCTGGTGTGTGCCCTGGGCCGGGAGCTGATCTTCCAGCGGCGTCGCGTGATCTTTTACAACTGCAGCACACTGGTGCAGGAGCTGCTATGGGCCAAACAGCAGCTGCGCCTGCCCAGGCTCCTGAAGCGGCTCGCCCGCTTTGAGGCGCTCATTATCGACGACATCGGTTACGTGCAGCACAGCCGCCAGGAGATGGAGGTGCTGTTCCTGCTGCTGTCGCAGCGCTACGAGCGGGGCAGCGTGCTGCTTACGAGCAACCTGGCCTTCAGCCAGTGGGAGCGCATCTTCAAGGACCCGATGACGACGGCCGCGGCCATAGACCGTTTGGTGCATCACAGCGTGATTCTGGAGCTGAACGTGCCCAGCTACCGTCTGGAGGCCTCCAAGCGGCGCCAAGAGACCCAGACTGTGGGTGAACCTGCGTCCTGAGTAGGCAGCGTCCGCGGCCCTGTCCTGCCCTGGGACGTGGTCCCAGAGCCTTCAGGAAGGCGCGAGGTGAGCGACTTGCGCCAGTTCGGGACACGGGGCAAACTCGGGCATCCGTGCCAAATGTCGACGATGCAAGAGCCCTTCTTGGCCGGATAAAGGCGCCTCACGCGGCGATTCCGCGACCTTATCCGTACCACTGTCCGTCCAGAGGCGGCCTACTGGATTAACCTGTCACGTCCGCCGTCACGCACTGCGGAATAGGGCCGAAAAAATCTGTTCGGCCTCGAGCTTCGAGGCTCCGCAGCTCGCTGCTCCGCCTCGAAGCTCGGCCTCTCTCTTAATCCAAAATTAATTGTCGCTGGCCCCAACATGTATTGACGTTGATCATCCACCGCCATGTTGTTACGTTTTACTCGACTGGCTATCCTGCCAGCAGTCCTACTGTTGTGTTCTTGCGAATCGTATCAGTATTCGTCTATAGCTTCGGTTAACGCTGATTCCACCCTACAATACGCGCAGCTTCCGCCATGGGAGCAGGCAGAAACCAAGTGAAGTGTACCCCAATCGCTGGACACGATTGCGGCCATTTTAAGAACATTTTGCCTCCTGGATGACGGGTAATAGCGGGACCAGGCTGTCGCGGTGTGGATAGCGTTCACGTTCATGCTGGCTGCGTTGTCTAGTCGGCTACGAGGTCGGTCCAGGCATGAAAAGGGAAATGACCGGCTGGGTATGGATGCTAGTTGGATACGGGAACAGAACTAGTGCACAACGTATTGTTGCGGACTGGTCCCGCGAATTCCGCGGTGCAACAGTGAAGACTAGGGCCAGCAAAACCCGAACATCCTCCAGCAATTCAAATCCGAATCTAAGCGAGAGGCGGGTACTTTTCCGTCAAGTGTGGCATATTTGGTGAGCCACCTGAAGTTTGTGCGCGCGATCTGCCCATTTTAGGGTGGTTCATTTATAACTTGCGTTGGAGATGGCGACTGGTCGCCCTTGTTTGCGAAGTCCGAAATTGAAGGCACTTCCCTTGAATAGCTCGGCCGCTTCGGCTTTGGCGACCACCGACCCTGGTATGCCATGCAAAGCACAGTCGGGGTGAAGGTCCGCAACCACAGTCAGGAGATAGGGCATGCTCACTAAGCTCACAATTAGAAATTTCAAACGCTTTGGCGAGGTTGAAATCGAGCTGGGCAATCCGGTTGTGTTTATAGGTCCGAACAATTCGGGGAAGACCTCGGCTATGCAGGCGCTTACCCTCTGGGACATTGGCGTGAAGCGGTGGATTGAAAAGCGCGGGGGAAAGAGCGTACCCAAAAAGCGCCCCGGCGTCACACTAAACCGCAGGGACCTGTTAGCCATTCCTCACCCCAGCGCCTCCCTCATGTGGCGCAATTTGCGGATTCGGGATGTTCAACGCGTCGAGGGTCGTCCGCGGACGAGCAATGTGCGAATCGACATCATAGTGGAGGGCGTCGGCAAGGCAAAGGCCTGGGCGTGTGGCCTCGAGTTTGACTTCGCCAACGTGGAATCATTCTACTGTCGGCCGCTGCGGCTGGATCAGAGCAGCTCTCCCGCGCGGATGGCAATCCCGCCTGAAGCGGGATTATTAAGCATGGCTTTCCTTTCTCCCATGTCAGGCCTGGCCGCCACCGAGACGCGGCTCGACCCAGGCGCCGTGAACGTGCGGATCGGCGAAGGCCGCACGGCCGAAGTGCTACGAAATCTGTGCTTCCGTATCTGGGATAAGAGTCCAAGCCAGTGGGCAGCATTGGTGCAGCAGATCAAGGAGCTATTCGGGGTGGATCTAGACAGCCCTCGCTATGTGGAAGAGCGGGGGGAGATCGTAATGAGTTATCGGGAGCGCGACGTCGCTCTCGACCTCTCCTCAAGTGGGCGGGGGTTACAACAGACCCTGTTGCTCCTTGCCTATATGAATGCAAATCCCGGCGCAATTATTTTACTGGACGAGCCCGGTGCTCATCTCGAAATACTCCGCCAGCGTCAGATCTACAGTCTGATATCCGAAATGGCCCAGGATAGCGGTAGTCAGATCATCGCGGCAAGTCATTCTGAGGTGTTGCTGAATGAAGCAGCGGAAAAGGACTTAGTTATCGCCTTCGTCGGTAAACCGCATCGAATCGGAGGTGAGCAAAGTCAGGTGCGCAAAGCATTGGTAGAGATAGGGTTCGATCAATACTACCTAGCGGAACAAACGGGATGGGTGCTCTATCTGGAAGGGCCGACGGATCTCAAAATACTTCAGGCCTTTGCAAAGAGGCTTGGCAAAAACAGCGCCATTCAGGTGCTGGAGAGGCCCTTCGTCCGGTATGTTGGCAATCAACCGTCAGCAGCCGCGCGCCACTATTATGGCCTCAGGGAGGCGCTGCCCGATCTGAAGGGCGTAGCTCTTTTCGATCGTTTGGATCGCGGAGTGCCGGAAGATCCATCGCTGCGACACTTGACCTGGAGAAGGCGAGAGATCGAGAACTATTTCTGCACCAAGGCTTCCCTCGAAAACTATGCGCGCGCGTCCGCGACGGCGGATGCGCTGGGGCCTCTCTTCGCCGGTGCCGAAGTCGACGCACGATTGGCCGCCATGCACGATGCCATAGAAGAGGTCGGTGAGGCATTAGAGGTTTTAGGCAAAGGATCTTCTTGGGATCACAACTTGAAGGCGAGCGGCGAATTCCTAACCCCCTTGTTCCAGACTTACTTTAAGAAAATCGGCTTCCCCAATCTTATGAACAAAAAGGCCTTCTATGAACTTGTCGACCATATTCCCACGCACGAGATCGACCCGGAAATCGGCGAAAAACTGGATGCAATCACTAGCCTGAATTACCACGGGCTGCGGGCAGGTGACAGTTTGCAGTGCAATTCTGGCGCAATACGGCCCTGTAAGGCCCTTTTTCGTCCATTCGTGTCATACCTCGTGTGTTATGTGTAACGAGTGTCACTATATTATAACAGATTCGGTGTAGCGATACGGGTAAGGGAGAGGGCTGCCAATAGCCATGTTTTTCCCTGAAGAGGTTCGATTTGGGCCTTCCTGCCAGCATGCGGGCACATCCAGGCCGGAATATCATCTTTTTTGACACAGGAACGTCATGCATTAGTCATTGCAGTAATAACGGGTGTACTATATTACACATTGTCATTACGAACATGACTAAACACGCCGCTTTCTTCCTCGCACCCAAGAACAGCGTACACCGCCAGTACGAAGCCCTCCGAGCGCGATACGTCGAAGAGCTGCCCCTGGCAGAGGTCGCAGAGCGCTTCGAATACTCCTACGGAACGGTCCGTAACCTCTGTGCTGAATTCCAGAGCAACCCGGAACAGCCTTTCTTTCTCAGTGCTCGGCAGCGCCGAGAGAAGGCACAGCCGCAAGCACCCGAGCCCGCCGCAGAGGCCAGGGCCCTGGCCCGCCAAGGGCGCGATCAGCGCATAGTCGCGCTGCGCAAACAGGAAAACCTGTCCATTACGGAGATCGCTGCGATACTCTCGCAGCAAGGGGTCCCCGTAAGTGGCGTGACGGTCATGCGGGTGCTACGGGCGGCCGGTATCGGCAAGCTTCACCGACGCGGGCTGCAGGAACGACTCGATAACATGCGTCCGGAACAGGCCGCGGTGGCCAATTATCGGCAGCTGGACCTGTCACCACGCCGCTTCCATACCGACTTTGGCGGCCTCTTCCTCTTCGCGCACGATCTGGCCCGTGTCCACTTCGATACGCTGCTTGAGCGCAGTGGCATGCCCGGCAGCAGCATGATTCCGGCGGGCTGCGCCGTGCGCGCCCTGCTGGCACTGAAGCTGTGGGGGCTGCGGCGCAGCGCCCATGTCATGGCCGAGGCCCTGGACCCGGGACTGGCCCTGTTTGCCGGACTCAACATAATGCCCAAGCGCTCCACGCTCACCGAATACTCGTGCCGCGTCCATCCCGACCACTGCCGCAGCCTCATGGAGGGGTGGCACGAGGCCACGCACGGCCTCGGCATCCCGCTCGGAGGAGGAACCTCCTTTGACCTCGACTTCCACACCATCCCCTACCACGGCAAGGACACCCTCGTAGAGAAACACTACATCTCCAAGCGCAGCCGCAGCCAGATGGGCATCCTGTCAATGGTTGCGCGCGATGCGCAGGCGCGGCACTTCGTCTATGTCGATGCCCAGATACGCAAGAAAAAGCGAAACGAGCAGATCCTGAGCTTTGTCGACTTCTGGCGCGAGCGCACCGGGGCCGTGCCGCAGGAACTGGTCTTTGACAGCACCTTCACCACCTATGCCAACCTGGCAAGGCTGCAGGAACGGGGGATCGCCTTCCTGACGCTGCGGCGCCGCTCCCGGAAGATGCTGCAGGAGTTGGCCGCCAAACCGAAAGAGCAGTGGCGGCAGATAAGACTCACCAACGTCGGTCGCACCTTCCGCACGCCCCGCATCCTGGAGCAGAAGGTCCGCCTGCGCGGCTATAACGGACACCTCCGGCAGATGGCCATCAAGGACCTCGGCCACGATAAACCCACCTTGCTGCTCACCAATCAGTGGACGACCCCGGCTGCTCAACTGGTCGATCGCTATGCCCGGCGCATGGTCATAGAAAACACGCTGGCCGATGCCATCGACTTCTTCCACATGGATGCGCTCAGCTCCGCAGTACCGATGAACATCGACGTGGACCTGCAGCTCACCCTCATGGCCAGTACGCTCTATCGCCTCCAGGCCACCAGGATTGGCAACGGCATGGAATCAGCCAAGCCGCGTACCCTCTTCCGCAAGTTTGTGCGGGCCGGAGCCGACATCACCATCGAAGCCGATCGCATCATCGTCCAGCTACCCCGACGAACCAATAACCCGTACCTGCGCGCCGCCGGGTACCACAACGCCGCAGAGCCCATTCCCTGGCTGGGCAACCTGCCACTGCACATCCGACTTGCATGACGATCTATGCCTCAATTGTCATGTCCAAAGTCCCCAAAATGACGCGTGGGAATTGAGGCTAGCATTGCGGAAAGCGCTGTAGCAGCTACCGACGCATAGCCAGATGGGTCGGTAGGCCGCATAATCCACAATCCTTTAGGCTGAACCTCGAAGTGTCAAGCGCAGCCTCACCCCCCGGCGTAGCTTGAATTGTTCGCCAATCGCCGGGCAGAAGTCGGACGGATGCTAATCAGGGGCTGTTACTGCAGCGGGCTCCTCGCCGTCTGACTCCTTGAAGAGGAAGGCGAAGAAGAGCGTGAATGCCACCGTCAGGCCGGCAAAGAACAGCCAAAACATCTGCCACTGGCCAAGCTCCAAGTCGCCATTGACACCGACCGAGTTGACAAAGATTCCGGAAATCTGCGTGCCGAGGAAAAAGCCGACGCCCTGAGTGAGGAGCACCAACAGCCCCTGGACCTGGCCACGAATCGCCGGGGCCGTCTTCTTGTCGAGGTAGATCTGGCCCGTCACGAAGAAGAAGTCGTAGCAGATGCCATGGACCAGAATGCCGATCATGATCAGCCAGAAAGTGCCCGTCAGGGCCGCGCCGGCAAAGATCGTGAATCGCGCCACCCAGGCCAGCATCCCCAGCAGCAGCATCCACTTGACGCCCAGCCGCGCAAAGAAGAACGGAATGAGCAGCATGAAGATGATCTCTGACCACTGACCAAAGCTCATCTCAAAGCTCGGGTTGGAGAAATGTGACAGCTCCAACGTCGAATTAAGGTCCTGGAAGAACACCGGTGCGTACGGGAAGTAGGTCCCGAAGGCGATGAAGATGAGCATCGCAGCCGCCAGGAAGACCAGGAAGGAACGGCTCTTCAGCGCACGAAATGCATCAAATCCCGCAATCTGTTTCCACGATGTGGCCTGGCCGGCCGAAGGCGGTGGCGTGTGCGGCAGCGTGAAGCTGTACAGCCCCAAAAAGATTGCCGCACCCGCGCCAATGAAAAGGCCGGTAGGCGACGAATCCTGCTGCAGGATGTACCCCATGAACGTGCCGATAGCGGCCCAGCCCAGCGTGCCAAAGACGCGCACGACAGGAAACTCCTTCTCCTGGTTGTCCATATGATGGAACGCAAGCGAAGCCGTAAGACCGAGCGTCGGGAAGTAGCACAGCGCATGCAGCCCCAATAGCGGAAGGAAAAGTCCGGTGCCTGCAAAATGCGGCATCAGGCCCATCGATACCCCCGAAATCAGAAACAGCACACCCAGTACCTTCTCAGAATCGAAAAAGCGGTCCGCCACCATGCCCAGGAAAAACGGCGCGATGATCGCACTCAAAGGACCCAGCGCATAAGCGAGTTGGATGTACGCGCCCATGTCAATGGTCTGCATGTAGTTGCCCAGCGTGGGCGCCCAAGCACCCCAGATGAGGTACTGGACAAACATCATGAGACTAAGGCGCGCTATTCGGCCAACTTTCATAGTTAAAGCGATACATTAAGACTCTAGACAAAATCAGTTTGCCAGCTGAAGCAAGACGCCGCCCAGCATGTCCAGCTTGGCGGTATCGTTGCCGCCGGGCAGAAGCGGCTCCAGGGCCGTCAGCATCGCCTTGCGGTCATCACCCGAAGACGCCTCCGCCTGATCAAGCCCCGCTCTTAAGTCTGCGATAGCCTCCGCACCATGGCCACCTCCCCTTTCCAGCTGGTCCACGTAAGCGCGCGCCAAAGCGAACGAAGCGGGCCACGCATACTTGGGCTGACCCTGCGCATTGAAGTAGTCCAGCGTTACGGTGTTGGCGGCCGCGATCTCGTTCTCTGTCAGGAATTCGCTGGGTTCCAGCTCAAAGATGTCTAGCCCACGTGCAATCTCACTGCTGACGATCACGCCATTGTACCAGTAGACGGACCAGCTGCCTGCACTCTGCAGGCGCTCCGGGTTGACGGGGCCGCGGTCATGGTAAGCAATCTCTATGGGGTTGGTCACATCGGTCCAGTCCATGAGCGATATCCCGCCCTGGTACCAGCCCTGTATGAACAGGTCGCGACCTGGCACCGGAATCAGGGACCCATTATGCGCAACGCAGTTTTCCAGTGACGTCTGGGCGGCCGGCAGCTTGTAGTAGCCCTGAAAGTGCATCCTTGAGTCTTCATCAATGGTGAAGAGGGCGTTTGCACCCCATTCCTTCGGGTCCGACGCGCGGCACTTGGGCCCGCCACCACCACCCCATTCGTCGGTGAAGACCACCTTTGATCCGTCGTTGCTGAATGTGGCCGAATGCCAGTAGGAGAAATTTGAGTCTGCTACCGCCTGAATGCGTACGGGATTTATCGGGTCTGTGATGTCCAGGAGAAGGCCGTAACCACCGCAAGCGCCGCCCGCCAGGCCGATCTCTGGGTACAGCGTGATGTCATGGCATTGCGTCGGGCCGCGCCGAGCTCCCGCAGGGATGCCGCGCGAGCGATTGCGGGCCGCCATAAAGGCCGGAAGCGCATCTCTGAAGTCTGCGCTGTCCTTGGCCGTCGGTTCGCCCTCTCTGCCCTCGTCATCCATCCACTCCCGCATGTATGCACTAACCTGCCGGTCGCGAAGGATGCGCGGCCGGCCCCGGACGGTAGCGACAAACCGGCCAGCTGCGCGGGCCTTTTCGGCCTCCTCGCGGGCCTTTTCGGCCTCCTCAAAGTCGGCAGGCGAGGGACCATGGCGCGGGGGCGCTTCAAGGTCATCGAATATGCGGGGCGAGCTCACTATGGCTGCCTGCGTAGGATCGCTGAGAGGAACTTTGATCACCTCAATCCTGAAGAGCGCGGTATTTGGATCCTCTTCCGGCATCAGGCTGGAGCAGCCTTCCAACTCCTCATCCGGGCGCACTAGTGAGGAGCCGGACACGTAGACGTAGACATTCTCATCGTCAGCAGGGTCCTTGAGCACTGAATGCGTATGGGAGCCCCGGCAAGTCTGAACGTTGGCTACATACTGCGGATCCGTGACATCGGTGATGTCAAAGATGCGGATGCCGCGCAGCCGATCGTGGCTGACGCGTTCCTGTATGCCCTCGCTGCTACAGTCCAGCCGCCCGCCCATTCCTTCTCCGCTGACAAACATCAGGTTGCCATAGACCGACACATCACTCTGCGAAGCAGGGCACAGGTAGTCCTTCACCAGCACCGGCGCCGCTGGATCGGAAATGTCCCAAACGATGACGCCGTTGTAGTTGCCTTGGAAGACGAAATTGTCTTTGAAGGCCAGGTCCGAGTTGGTAACGCCCACGAAGGCCTCGGGCGGCTGCACAGTCGAGAGCATGGTGAGGTTCCAGATGGCTTCCCCGGCATCAAAAAGCCCGGGAGCAAGTCCTTCGCGGGGATCCGGCGTGTCCTGCGCGAGGGCACACGGCACCGCAAGACCCACGATCAGGCAGGCCAGGAACAACTTGCGCATAGCAGTAGGCGGTAAATGTTATTGGGCGAGTGCGTTCAGCGTCTCCTTGAGCATGGATGCTTTTTCAGCATCACGGCTGCGTTCCAGGACTCTCGCAAGTCTCGTAAGCATGCCAGAGCGCTCATCCCCCTCCATAGTTGCCGCGCGGTATAGTCCTGCTCTGAACCTCGCAATTACCCGCGCAGGCAGTGCACCGCCGCGTTCCAACTGATCCAGATAGGCGTGTGCCAGAAAGAATGTCGTGGGCCACTTGTATTCCGGCTGGCCCTGGGCGTTAAGGTAGCCAAGCTCTACCGTGTTGGAAGCCAGAATCTCGTTGGCCGTAAGGTATTCACTCGGCTCCAGCTGGAAGATGTCCAGCCCACGTGCGATCTCGCTGCTAACGATGAGCCCGTTGTACCAATACACGGACCAGCTGCCACCCATACTCATCTGCTCAGCATTGATCGGCCCGCGATCATGAAACGCGATCTCGATTGGGTTCTTGATGTCGGTCCAGTCCATGATGGATATTCCGCCCTGGTACCACGACTGCACGAAGAGGTCGCGGCCCGGAACCGGGATAAGTGATCCGTTATGAGCGACGCAGTTCTCCTGTGACGTTTGCGGAGCCGGGAGCTTATAGTAGCTCTGAAACTCCATCTTGCCGTCGTCACCAAGGGTGAACAGCGCATTGGCACCCCACTCCATCGGGTCCGACGGGCGGCATTTGGGCCCGCCGCCGCCACCCCACTCATCCGTAAAGAGGACCTTTGAGCCGTCGTTGCTGAAAGTGGCCGAGTGCCAATAGGAAAAGTTGGAATCCGCCACCGCATCAATGCGAACCGGATTGGCCGGGTCGCTGATGTCAAGCAGCAACCCGTACCCTCCACAAGCACCACCCGCCAGTCCGATCTCAGGGTAAAGCGTGATGTCATGGCACTGCGTGGGACCCGGCCTCGGTCCTTCGTCTGCTTCATCGTCTTCTTCACGGGCACCCATCATGGTCTGGAAGATGCCCGGGAGAGCCTCACGGAAATCCGTGCTGTCAGCAGCCGTCGGCTCGCCTTCTCTTCCACTCTCGGTCATCCACTCGCCCATTAGCCTCTCGACGTAGCGATCGGGCAGCACCACGGGCTGACCGCCATACTCAGTGATGAATTTGCCTTGGGCCCTGGCTTCCTCAACCGCTTCAAGATCGGCAGGTGACGCGCCATGCGTGGGCGGTGCAACGAGGTCCTGGAAGATCCTTGGCGAGCTGACGATAGCTGCCTGTGTCGGATCTGCGAGCGGCACCTTGATTACTTCAATCCGGAAGAGTGCAGACTCGGGGTCTTCGTCCGGGGACAAGCCGGAGCAGCCGGGCAGCTCTTCTGCAGGGCGGACCGGCGCAGATCCCGACACATATACATACACATTTTCGTCGTCATTGGGGTCTTTCAGCACCGAATGCGTATGCGAGCCGCGACAAGTCTGGACATTAGCAACGTATTTGGGATTCGTGACGTCTGAAATATCAAAGACGCGTATGCCACGCAGCCGGTCGTGACTGACCTGCTCCTCTATCCTTTCGGTGCCACAGTCCAAACGGCCGCCTAACCCTTCGCCAGAGACGAAGAGCAGGTGCTCGTACACGGATACGTCGCTCTGCGAGGCCGGGCACAGGTAGTCCTTGACCAGGACCGGTTCTTCGGGGTTGCTGAGGTCCCAAATCAGCACACCATTGTAGTTGCCCTGGAAGGCGTAGTGATCCTTGAAGGCCAAGTCCGAATTCGTAACCCCGACAAATGACTCCGGTGGTACACTGGTCGAAAGCATGGAGAGGTTCCAGATCGCTTCCTCCGCATCGAAGAGGCCAGCGCCAAGCCCCACACGTGGGTCGTCCATATTTTGCGCCAGCGAAGGTGTCGCGCACAGCGCTAAGGACAAGGTGCCAAGTAGGGCATTGCGAATGTTGACAGCTGTAATGCTCATTTGCAAAGAGGTTATTTGTGGTTAGTTCGTAAGGCTATTCAGCATATCCTGCATGCGGGCGATCTCAGTGATCTGGTCCACATGGATGCTGGAAGCCAGCTTATAGGCCGCCTCGTCCTGAGCCGCCCCGTCAACAGCGAAGAGGTCTTCGACCATGGTCACCGCACCGGCGTGGTGCTGGATCATGTACGTCAGAAACAGCCGGTCAAATTCCCGGCCTTGGGCAACAGCCAGCTCTTCCAGCTGTTCTTGCGTAAGCATGCCCGGCATGTGATGCGCATGACTTGCTCCACCGTGGATCATAAGGGTTAGACCATCGATGTGAACCTCCGGCGCTGTCTGCTCCCTGTCGCGGAGCCAGTTCTGCATTATCTCGATCTCGTCCTTTTGCGCGTTAATGATGCGGGCCGCAAGGATCTGGACGGCAGAGCTGGCTCCGTTGGTGGGGGCTAGCCGGGACATGATTAGGGCCTGCGCGTGGTGCCCGATCATACCTGCCATAAAGTCTACGTCGGCTTGCGTGAAGCGAGACATGGCCTCCTTTTGGCGAGCCCAGTACAAAGCTTCAAGCTCTTCCTTGGTGTCCTGGGCAGTCAAAGTGCCCGGACTCAAGACTAGCAGAAGAACCGCTGGCAAGAGTAGCTTGAGGTAATTCATAGCGCAGTAGCCGGTTTTTTGCAGCCGAAATATATGCAATTGTTCCGTAGCAAGCGGACTGCCCAGACCATAGCCTAGAAAACCGCGCTCAGCTGCATGCGGACGACATGGATGGTAGGTGCGTCCTGCGGGCTCCGCCCGTTGTAGGACAGCGTAGCCCGCAGGACGCTGCTCAGCTGGTACCAGGAAGACAGCGTCCACATGAATGAAGTGCCCTCGCCGCGGCCATCGGTAAGCTCAAAGAATGCGAGCCCTCTCGCGTTGGACGCACCCCGAATCACAACCGATGCCGCCTCCAGGCGGCCAGCAACATTGAACTTGCGAGCGTGGGCATACCGCACGTCTACAGGCACCTTCCACAGCGATCCACGCGTCCCAGCGGCCGCCTTTCGGGCATGGGAAGCCGTCAGCGAGACCTGGAGGTTTGGCGAAGCACTGAAGATCAGCTCCGGCGCTATTGCCTGCGTCTCGATGTCGTAGTTGCGTGAGGCAAACGACTCACTTGTGGTGCGCCGTGCTCCGCTGGAAACCGCCAACGCAGCGCCCCACTTGTCTGTGATTTTCATGCGCGCCTCTCCGCGGTACTCATCAGCGGCGCGCGACTCGGTGCCGGCCGCAAGTTCGTTCAGCCCTCGGACATGCCGGTACGACAAGTCAACTCCATAGCGCGGCGTTCCCCTGAACAAGAACAGGTCCTGCTGCACCACCAGGAGCCCCTTGAGCGTGTGCGCGGGACTCCGAAAGGTGCCAAGCCGCATGAAGTAGATGTCGGATACCGCCGGGTTGCGGCTCTTTTCCTGGACGTTGACCATGGTCCGCAAGGACACCTGCCGAAGTGTGCGCTGCCAGCCGGCGCCTGCATCACGCCATATGCGCTCCGGATTCACATCGAGCGAAACACGGGCCTGCAAGCCCGTCACGGACTGCAGAGAATCGGACGGGATGAGGGTGCGCACGTAGTTTCCTTCGTCTTGTGTGGTTTCAGGCAGAAACTCGTCCAGCTCTATTACGCCGTTGCCGTTGGCATCAATCCACACGAATTCACCGAGCTCTGGGCCCGTGCGGATATAGATCTCCTGCAGGGATGGCGTACGCTCTGACAAAGCCTCATAGAACCAGTGCATCTGCACGGCCCGCTGCCAGGGCCGCAGGTGCCCGGACCAGCGAATCACCGCTGATCGCTCTTCGGCGGGCCGTTGATCCGAAACGAATGCCTCGCGGTGACTCCGATGGCGCACCCCCACTCGTCCTTCCAAGGTGAGCGTCTTGTAGGGCTTCAGATCAAAGTTCATATCCCAGGTGACTGACTGATTGAACTTCTGCAGCCTGCCTCCCGTAACTCGACTGTTTGTACGCACATCAACAGCCGAGCCTACGTCTCCAATCGGCACGCGCCATGTGACACTCGGCATCACCCGGATATAGGACTCGGATCGCGCCACAAGGCTGTCGGATCCAACGGGATAAAGCGTACGCAGCGCCTGCTTCAACCTGATCTGCGGAACCAGCTGCTTCCCAAAGAAAGGCACCGACAGGCGGCCATCCTGGCGCAGCCACATGCCATCTTCCAGGCGCCCACCATCCTGACTCCGGATATGTATGACGTGGTATCGCATGTGAGGCCATCGCGCTTCATCCAACATCATCGATACCTCCTTGCGCTGCGCTTCGAACTGCTCTCCCAAGGCGATCTGGCCTGCGGTGAAGACCAGACTGGACCGCTCCGAAGCTTCCCAACTAAGGATGGCCTCATCAACGGTTTCATGTTCGGCCGTGAGGCTGCTTCGCGTTGCGGCAGTCTGGTGGGAGTTGAGCAGCCACAGCCGCTCGACTTCCACCGGCCTGATGCGGCTGAACGAGGCAAATCCAGCGCCGATATGACGGCGGTGGGCGCTAAGTGCCACCGTGCCCAGGCCAACGTTGAGTGGCGTCAGGCGCATGCCGCCCGTGTACGCATAACCCGAGTCATCGCCTTTGTGCAAGGCCGAAAGCCGGTTCTGGTCGTGGAGCGACTTAGCCCACTCACCAAACAGCTGCAGGTGTCGCACCGGTGCTACCGTGCCCCGCAGATCGACCACGCGGTGCTGCCGCGGCTTTGGCAGTACCCGTACGGGCTCATGGTCACCCAGGCCAGGACCCCGCCACTGGTATACCAGCCCGTTGGTGGTGCGTCCCTGGCGCACGTAGCTGCCCTGGCCCTCCCCTACGCGCGTAAAGTTCACGCGAAACACCGGCCCTGTCGGCTCGCGCGTGATAGCGGCAAAGATCTCATGCGTGGTGGATCCAACGACTGAGTCCTGCCGGACATACTGTACATAGGGTGCTTCCGCCTCATAGTCCACCGCCACTGCGCCGGACCGCTGCGCAGTAGAATCGCCGGCGGCGCCCAGCAGTGCTTCATCGTCCGCCGTCAGCCCGAAGGCTTCGCTCAACGTCCGGCCATCGGCCTCCCGCAGAAACGTCGCACCCAGGGTGGCGCGCGCCGGGCCCTCGGGCCACTGGCCAATGCTCACATCGGACGCCGCACCAATGAGCGTGCGTGTGAACTCGGTCGTTCGATACTGGAACTCCACCACAACCCGATCGCGGTCGCGAATGAGGCGGTTGGCGGTAAAGGTGATTTCACCCGTAGCGTAGTCGATGACGTAATCATGGGTCTGTCCGCGCTGCAGCCGCCTTCCGTCCAGGTAGACCTCTTCCGAGCCGGGAACGATGAATATGAACTGCTCATTTTGCTCACCGGTCAGGCGATACGGCCCCTGGACTCCGTCGGCCAGCCTCACCTGCTCGCGTCGAAAAATCCCCCGAGCGGTAGCACCCATGGCTTCCACGGATCCCGCCACGTCGCCGATCGAAGGCTGGGCCGTAATCCCAATGCCCTGGACCTTGCGCCCAAGCCTTGCGAACTCGCCAGCCTGGTAGTCAACTGCAAAATCTCCCAGCCTGGCCAGCCCCTGAGTGGCCGCAATTTCAATGTACACCCGGTCCAGCTCGCTCAAGCGCTGCGTCGTTCCTTCAGGCAGTATGGGCGTGCTTTCGTCGGTAAGGACGGCCTGAACGCGGATATCCTCCGTGACTTTTCCTTCGAGCTGCAGCCGCAGTCCAGACTCAATGATGGCATCTCGGTTGTTGCCAGCCAAGACGCCGCGGGTAATGCTGCCTGTTCGCGACAGCGACATCGCCTCCCTTCGCGGCTCTATCGGTGCTGGAAGCGCTGCCTTACCTGTGGAATCTGTCGTGGGGGCTTCCGTGCGCACTAACGCACGCCCATACTGGTCCTGAAGCGCCAAGCCCCACGTTCGGTAATGTGCTACGAGAGTATCCGCGCCAGTCAGCCCCTCCACCCAGAGTCTTCCAAACCGGTAGTCGATTCTATACTCGGAGGGCCCGAGCTTTTGACCCTGATGATAGATGTCCTCTGTTCCCGGGCGAACAAAGGAATGCAGCACGTAGGGCTGCGCACCGGAAAGAGTGTCGATATGAACGCCTAGGTCCTGACCGGCGGCCGGATGAGCGGCCAGGACAAAGAGACCTAACCAGGCTAAGCGCCGCAGCTGTATGTCGCGCAATGCCGAGCCCTAGTGGTTCGTCGTAGTGTGTTCGCTTTGCAAGCCGCGCCGAAGAACGTGGCTATTCCTCGAAGCTGACGTCGTCAGGAAGCTCGTTGATGTCGTCCGGGCGGATTTCCACGCCGCTCTTTTGCAAAAGCTCGCCGCACTGATTGATGCCTTGCACCAGGCCGTCTCCAAGCTTCTTGGCCTTGATGCCGTCACGGATGCAGCGAACAACTGATGCCCATTCCCCTTGCGTAACCTTGGCGCTGATCCCCTTGTCGCCGACTACCTCAATTCGGTGCTCAAAGAGCGATACAAAGAGCAAAATGCCTGTACGCTCACGCGTGTTAAAGACCTCTTTTTCTACAAAGGACGCCATAGCCCGCTTGTGAACGTTGCCAATTAGCTGCCGCTTTCCGGCAAATAGACGCTTGATCGAAGGCACTAAGGCAGCCAGCGCCGCCATGGCCACGCCTGCGGTCGCCATCGCAAGTGTCTGAAACGCGGCAGCACGCCACCATGCGTCATCCCAGGCGCTGTAAAACTGTGCGAGCAGCGTAAGTACCGTAAAGGCCACAAGTGCTCCAATGCCAGCGGCGCGCCAGACGGCAACGTCATAGCTGTCGCATCGGCGCACGACGTACGGAACGATTTCGCCGGAGGTCTTCGACTCAGCCGTGGCTACGGCTTCGCGAATTCGGATAAGGTCAGATTCGGTTAGGACTCCTTTCATTTCAACTCGGTAGCATGGTTACATTCGGTGCAGGCGCCGGGTCAGCGCCGCATGGACGACCAGGCTAAGCACGGACAGCGTCACCGCAACAAGTACGAGTCGAATTGCAGCAGCTTCACCGCCAACCTGGTTTATCCTGGTAAAGATAGCCAGGGGTATGGTACGCGTTCGGCCAGGCAAGTTGCCCGCGAACACGATTGTAGCGCCAAATTCACCCACAGCGCGCGCAAAAGCTAACGCTACGCCAGCGGCGATGCCCCGTGCTGCCAGCGGTACCGTCACATGCCGGAAGGCAGACCAGCGTCCGCCGCCGTACACGAACGCGGCCTCTTCCCATTCCGGGTCGATCTGCGCAAAAGTAACCCGGAGCGTCTGCACAAGTAGCGGAAACGCCAATAGGCCTGCGGCTGTAGCGGCACCCAGACTCGTAAAGGCAATCCGTATGCCAAAGGTGCGCAGTATCCACGCGCCAACCGGACCCTCAGGGCCAAAGACGATAAGCAGGAGCAGTCCGGTGACTACAGGCGGCAGGATCAGCGGGAGCTGAACCAGGTTTTCTACCAAAAAGCGCGCCGGCGACTGGCTCCGCGCCAGCCAGTAGGCAATCACGATACCCGGCAGAAGGCTGATGCCAACCGCCGAGAGTGCTACCTGTGTTGACAGCACGACAACCTCCCACTCTGCAGGCGACAGCATGGGTGCTATGGGTCGGGTGCAACAAAGCCGTGGCGCTCCCAGACCGGCATCCGCGCGGAGTCTGCTACAAAGGCCAAGAAGGCCCTTGCACCAATCGGATTTGGAGCGCCTTGGACGCGTGCAGCTGAATAGCGGATTTCAGGAGTGCACGCCTGCGGCCATTCCAGCAGCACGCGCGCTCGCCGGGTTGCGTGCAGGTCAGAAGCGTACACGATAGCAATCTCGGCAGCCCCCGTCGTTACGGAAAGGAGCGCTGTGCGAACATCTAGCATAGGAATCGTTTTGGGCTTTACTGCTTCCCAAATCCCTACACATTCAAGCGCTTCCTGCGCATAAATCCCGGCAGGCACATGGCTGGGATCCGCCAGCGCAACGTACCTGAAGTGCTGGATCATCTCCGGGTTGTTAATGGGCGATGCATCAAGTGCACCGGCTACGACAAGGCGGTTGCCGACCAATGAGTGTGTGACGCCTTGAATCCGCCGGCGAGCAATCAACAGGTCCATCCACGACTCGTTGGCCGACAGGAATACGTCGGCTGGTGCCCCCTGCTCTATCTGCCTCGCCATAAGCGAGGTCGCCCCGACGTTTAGCACGAGCCGCTGGTTTGGGTGCTCTTTCTCGAATGCCGCAGAAATGTCCACGAGCGCGTCGGTCAAAGACGCTGCTGCAAACACGATGACTTCGTCTGGCCGATGAGTATCCTCACCGCAGCCGGCTAGCGCTATCGCCAAGGCGACAAGAGTAGCCCATCGCATCAGAATGTGTCCGCCTGCTGCATAGTGCGCAGCGCCTCACTTGCACGGTTGTAGTGCTCAGATGCGTCCCCTGCCATATCCATGACCTTTTCAAATTGTGCAGCGGCTTGATCGTTACGCCCGATGCGCCACAGCATCAGGCCGTAGTTGAAGTTGGCATCCAGGTGGGTAGAGTCTGCTTCCAGCACCCGCTTGATTTCCGTAACGCCCTTCATGGGACTGCCGGTGTTGAGATACGCGGTCGCAAGATCTGTGCGCACGCCTAGGTTGTCTGGCTCTAGCGCCACGACCTGTTCGTAGGCAGCCACGGCATTCCCAGCAATCTGTGCACGACGGCTCGCGTCTTCTTCCCCGGTCATCCAGTCGTAGAAAAGGTCTCCCGCTATGCGCCAGTCTTCCACAACACCCGTGGCTTGTGCCACGGCCTGATACTCCATGGCTGCCAGGTCAGGACGATCTGACTGCATGAGGAGGTAGGCTTTTTCGCGCTGGCGCGTGATGCGTGCAAAGCCCGTGTCGCTTTGTATCTGCCCGTCGAGCACGGCAATCTGCTCGGCGAGAATGCCAGACACTGGTGCCGAAGTCACGGTAGTCGTAGCGGGTGATTCTTCTACGCTTTTGGGATGCGTTTTCTTGCTGACGGCTGTAACGAGAAAGAGCGCGACCACCAACGCTACGGCGGCACCTACCACAATGCTGACCGTGCCAGACGGAGCGGGCGACTTGGCCCTGCGTGCCTCCAGGGGTGGGGGTGGCGGAGTGGCCTTCCTGACAGCCGGCTCGGGCACCATCTCCTGCAGTTGCGCACCACACTGCGAACAGAACCGCGCGTCAGGCGGGTTTTTCCATCCGCACGCATTACAGAACACTGGCTTATCACTTGGACTGCGTGCCGGCGCGCCGGCAAAGGGCTCCGCCTCCACTTCCACGACCTCTTCCACGTGCAACCCCTTTTCCGCAACGCGCCATCCGCAAAGCGCGCATCGTTCTGCTCCATGGGGAATCCTGGCGCCACATTCTACACACGTCTGAGTGCTACCACTCATGACTCCTCTTGCATCCCCCGGTTCACAGCTTCCTTCAGGTCGCGCGACGCCCGAAATACCGGTGCCTTTCGCGCCGGTATCTGCATCGCCGTATTGGTCGCAGGATTGCGTCCCATGCGGGCCGCCCGATGCTGGACCCGAAATGAGCCAAATCGCCATAGGTCGACCTGCTTGCCCTTCTGCAGGGCCTCGCTAATCATGAACAGGAAGCCATTTATGACCGTCTCAGTATCGGCTCTGTCAAGGCCGCTGCCAGCGGCAACCGCCTTCACGATATCCTTTTTGGTCCAGAGGTGTTTTTCTTCGTTCACGGCTGGTATTGGTGCCTGCTGCCTTGCGTAACGCCCTCCGCCCCAAGTTTAGCGGCAGTGTTCATAAGACTCCTAAAGGCCGATCTTGTGCCGCTAGGCTCCGATTCTGGGCTGAATGCAAACAGCTGTATTCACGTTTAGGATGATCGGCTGTCGGGGAATCTACGCAGCCGCCCGCAATCCTGCACGAAATGTACGTAAGTGATGGCGGGAGTGGGCTGCAAAAGGACTTTGTGCAGCAATGCACCCGAAGGCATGGATTGCCCGGCGCTCCCGTGTGAAGGCAGTTTGGACTGGCGAGGTAACGCAACGCCCAATTGCCGGCCCTTAAGGCGGTGTGAGGTCCTCGCGGATAGGGCCGCCAACGAGGTCGGAGTACCCGATCAAGGACTCCCGAATTTAAGCGGGTTGGAATTGGTGTAGCAAGCGCAGCGAAGGCAGGCCCAGTTGCGTGCGTGCGGGCAATTCACAGGCGCGAGCCTGCCCTACAAATGGATGCCTTTTTTGGGAGATTTCATACAATAGTACCGAACGAACGATTTGTCACGCCTACGATATGTGACTCATGGCGAAGGCGGAACAGGCGTTCCCCTTGTCTTTAGGGACAACCTTTCCTCGTGGCCGCGTAGCGCATCGTTCACCAAGTCTCGTTGTAGCGCTTCAGCTGGATTGCGCGTGGCGGAAATCTTACTAACGCAGCCATTCTCAACTCGTTGGACAGGACTGTCAGTCCTTCGTCGTGGTTCGTAGCGGTCTTATCCACGGGCATGCCGCAGCCTGCAGCTCCCATTTGCTTCACGGCACTGTTCATGATCGAGTTGTCCTCTGTAACTTCCACCCAGGCACCCTCTCAATTTTGAGCAGATTCTGCAAACAGTTCACAAAGCCTCCAACACCGCCTGCTTTGCAGTCCGCCACTGCTTACACGTGTTCGACTCTCGACCTTGACTCAAAATCAAGCAATGCCACCCCGAAGAACAAACCGGGTGTTTCGTCGGGCGTCAAGAAGGCCCCGCGGACACCGGAGCATAGCATTCCGCAATGCTTTTCTCCAAATCCGCCACGAGTGTATTCGTGTATGTATCCGATGTTGCCAGACCTTGTTGTCGACTAGGGTCCTGAGCTCAAATTCAGCGGCGGCAGCAACCTGCTCCATGGGCATATTGCAGCCCCATACCAAGAGAAGTGCCAGGGTCAGCCCACTCGATAAAGCGACTCCACGTTTGAGCGCGGCCTCTCTCATTGTTTGATTCCGTTGTGTTGTAAGACTCCTCACGCAAGAAACGTGCCGTCTCCTCCACGTGGAAAGAGCCAACATGTCAAAAACTCACCTGGTCCGCGCAAGAATCTGCATTGAAAGATCTCAATAGTCGGGTGGCAGCCTTGCCTCAACCGGTCGAGCAATATTGCATATAGCGACCTCTTCTTGCTGTGCTCTAGCTGCCGCTGTTCCATTCCAATGGCGCCATTACAATCTAATTGGCTGGCCGCTGTGTTCTGAAAACCACTTGCGGCGGACACAATCCGTTCCTCTTCGGGACCAGAGGAAGCTTAGCGGCCCCGGGCCCCAATCGGCGCTAGCCGTGCGAGGCGATGGTAGACTTTGGAGGCGGATCGGTTTTACAATCCATGTATCTCCACCAAAGCCACCATCAGAATGGCGATAGCCAGATCATCCAAGAGTAACGGAAGGTATCTATGTGGTGCCTGCAGGCTCGAGTGGCGCGGTCGTAGACGCTGGCCGAAATGGCGTGCCTATGGACCTCAAGTCCGACGAAGATCGAACGCTCGGCAGAACGGCGCAAGTTGTTGCTCTGCCTGACGGTGGGTAGTATACGGTAGAAGGAAAGACCTGTGAAGTAAGCCCGGGCAGGCTGCCCTGCCCGCTATGCAATCCGCCAATACCACGCGGAACTGGCAATTGTGGTAACCGGTGGTAGCAGCTACTGCAGCAAGCCTGCTACGGTAGGCGTTCCAGTGAAGGACACCCCCAGCACGCTGATAGGGTCCCCAGTGCCCCGTCTCTCAGGCGGAAGGTAGAGAGAACAAGCCTGCCCTTTTGGTCAAAGTAGTGCCACCGCTGGACAGTGTGCTATCTGACGCTGACCTGCTAACGAGCCTCGCGCTCTCCTCCTTACCCCTCCTTTACCGCTATCCGCGCAGCAGAGGTTCTATTCACATCGTTTAAAGTCGCACCCTCCTGGCGGCCCTTCCGCGGCATCTATTCCCGCTGCTGTATTCGTAGGCGACCGCCAAAAATTATCAACGTAACCCTTGGGCCCAAAGTTGCTGGCTGCGGGCGCGAAATACTGCGCGTGTCTACCCCAACCCCGAAGACTAGTCCAGCACTGCCCCCGGAATTACGGCGTAGCCGCAACACCGTGCTGGTAGCACCGGAGCGTACGGAGCCCGTGCCTGCACACTTCGATTCAGTGTTGTGCTACAAGTGCAGGAAGTGCTCCGGGGTAGAGTTGACGGCTGCCCCTTCAGCGATCTACGAGCTTGTTCACGAATCAGAAAGAAAAAGAGAATCCCAGTGTCACCGATTTCCTCCCTGCGACCCGTCTGGTTTTGGGTCGATGGAAATATCCCAAGTATCTTTGGGCTTCACCGACAACGACCAGGCGATCAGTAACTGGAATGATCAGGCGTAGCCCTGCGTCAAAGGCACCAAAATCATAGCGGAAATCATTACGCGAAAAGCGGGCCGGATCTACGGGGATAAAGCTGCGCCAATGCCCGTAGCTGCCCACATAGTTAGCATGGACAAAATGATATGACAGCCCCATAAAGGGATTTACGAACCTTAGGGGAAAGGGGGACGGATTCGCATAGACTCGCATACCGGCTATGTAGCTGCGGTAAGAGTGTATAATTCGAAAGCAGTCAGTGCAGAATACACGGCTATCTTTGCCGACGCCGTCGTTCCAGTATCCTCCATAGAATGCACCACTTATAGCAATGTGTCCGTTGAGATTCTTAACGTCGTTAAGAACGGTCACCAGCCTCCTTTCGAGTTGCACTTCCGCGTATAACGCATACCGGGGTAGCATCGGGAAATTGAAGCTCCCGCGCGGAACGAGCCCGGCAACCCCACTCTTTGCAGAAACGACCAGTGGGGACGGTTGCGCTGCTGCGGCAGTCACCAGTACCATGCTGAAGCTTAGTGCCAGCATAGTAATTAGATGCTGAATGGCTGTCAGCTTAAAGTCAGGATGGCGTAGATAACAACCTGAGGACCTCCTCATTTTAGCAGAGTCATGAGTTTTCTCTCGGCGAAAGCGCCTGCCTGAAGCCGGTAAGCGTACACACCGCTGGGAAGGCTGGATGCATTCCATGTTGACGCTTAGTTACATGGCCACGACTGGAAGCTTCGCCAGAGGCCCCGGTGCGTGCGTACGGTGTTGGGAGCCATAGCGTGTGAGAGTGTCGCCGTAACGCGGGTGGCGGCTTCTGTAAAAAGCGTCTGAAGGAATGTAGGTACGGGTGGTCCATGTCTGTCAGTTACCCTTACTGGGCAGAATATACCTACCGGCGAAGTGGCTAACTCCGGCAATGTGCTACTTGCAGAGTAGATCCCGGTGCAGGTACCTCTTCATCAGTCGCTCGAAGCCGCGGCCCTTAAGTGGCAGGACCTGTCCACGGAATCCGATGGCTCCGCACGGCTGCACATCGCGCGCTCCAAAACCGACCAGGAAGCGCGCGGCCACGTTGCCTGCCTCACCCCCGCCACCACCACCTGCCTGCAGCATATCAAGCCTGCGGACGCGCTGCCCGGGGACCGGATATTTGCCATGTCCGCGCGCACCATCGCCAACAGGGTCAAGGCGGCCGCCTTGGCCGCCGGCACCGAAGGGCGCTTCGCCGGCCTCACCGAGCTCCAGGTCGCCGGACGCTGGCAGTCGGCCACCATGCCGGCGCTGTATGCGCGCAACCAGCTGGCCGGCCGGGGCGCCGTCGCGAAGTACCTCGCGTAGACGCCTGCCGGGTGGAAATCGCAGCGAAGCCGGCCGCATATTGTCCGAGCGAGAGACGCCACCAGTGACAGGGGCTTTTGGACGGCCGCTATCGGCCCTGTGCGCCTTCTGCGTACGGGTACGGGTGTGTGTTTTACCTGTTTTCAACTAAAGCGCAGAGAATCGCCTTAAACCGCCCTCACGGGCACGAAATGGCACGGTTTAAGGGCGCCGTGCCCGTCAGAATCGCTGCAAATCACGCCCGATCGGGTATTTACCCGACTTGCGGCGATTGTCGCGACCTGGCGGCCTCGCAGTGCCACCGGCAGCGCGGGTCATTGCCTTCATCGTGGCTACGTTCGTTAAGTACAACCTCGTGCATTGCGCCCTGCACTCTCGTTGATGTCTCGCCAATTATCGTTATACTCGCACTGAAAGGGAGGCTCGGCTATATCGTAGCAGGTGCATGGTGTGCTGAGCTGGTCTTCGCATCCGCGCTGCTACCGCATGAGGATTTTGGACAAGCCACTTCCATGCCCACTCTCGAATTCAACAGTAAGTCGAATAGGATAGCACCAAGACCTACCAGTACGCTAGTTCGTGCACAGGCGAATGTGATGGGGACAAGGCGTGCTGCAACGCAGGGGCAAATGTGGGCTGGACCTGCCTGTACTGTGACGAGTAGGCAGCCCCGGCTTGCTCTGGTTGCTTGCGTCCTATGGCTGGCATGCGCTGTGGCATGCCAGCCACGTGGGCCGTCCTACACTGTGGTGGATTCGGACTCCATGGATTCCGAAGACCTCTTCAGGCCCGCAGACACCGTGCGGTTTGATGCTTCGGTGCTCATTGGCAGCATGCGTTTTGTAGATGTATCTGCCCAGGGCGAATTCCTGATAACGGACGACGTATCGAAGGCATTCCATGTCTTTTCGTCTTCTGGCAATCACGTCCACACATTCACAGCCTACCAGTGCAATCCGGAAGACAGAGGGCACCTGCTCAGTGCCCGGTTTCTTACGAGAGGCAGAATGATAGCCACTACATCAAGCGGGGTCTATGCCTTCAATGCAGACGGATCTTGCGAGAAACGACTGCTAGAGATAACTGCCAATCGTCCCTCATTCTGCGAGTGGCGGGGCTCTGCCTACTTTCTGGTACTCAATCTTCCGACCCCCAAGATATATGCCTATTCTATTGAATCGGGCGTTGTTCGGGACTATGATCTCAGGAAACCCAAGTTTCCAGGAGTAACGAGTGTGAAACGGGGCCGGATAGGACGTCAGATAGCCTGCTTTGATCACGGCGTCTTTTATCGCTATCCAGAGAGCAGTGATGGTGAGCCCCTTTTTCCTGGTAATGCCCCGGTGATTCATCGGCCGACGTTTTATCGTCCTCCCCAGCGGGATATGAAAAAGATCGATGACATGGGCCCCCGCATGGACGACTTGATGGAACTGTCACGTGAGGCAACCTATACGAGCGGTCTCTTTGAACTTGACGATATTCACCGGTTGGTGACGTTTGAGACCTCACGATACCGGACCCCACTTAACATAGTCAATACGGAGACTCAAACCAGTGTAAGTACCGTGACAGATCTGCGTATCAAACTGGCCAAGCATGGATTTATGTACGTGCTGGGAGACTTTGAGCCACTTCCGTCGGGCGAGGTTGGCAATCGAATGCTTGAGCTCTGGCGCTTCAGTCCATTTGCAGCGCCGCATGACAAGGTGGAGGAGTGAAGGCTAACCACGATACTGCTCAGGTTGTTCATTTGGGTGAGGGGTCTTGCTCTATCAGATAATTCGGGCAGTAAAGGAAGGCCATGACCTTCATGGCAGCCACGTTCGTTAAGGCGAATTATCAAGCGTAACTCCTGGACCTAAAGTTGCCGAAAACCGGCACCAAATCCTGCGCGTTGCTGCCCCAATCCCGACACCTCACCCGGCACTGCCCCCGGAAATACGGCGTAGCCGCGACACCATGCTGATAGCACCGGGGCGGAGGGAGTTCCTAACAATTATGGGAAGCTATTTAGCCCGCGCGACATAGGGGTAAACAGTCCCCTGCACATCCCCCGACGCGGACGCCCTGGTGGTCCCCACGGAAGCCGCACGCATCGGCGCCGTGCTGCGCGCCGCCTTAAGCCGTGCCACAATCGAAGCCTACACCCTGCGCCTTAAGACCTACACGGGATGGGCGCGCAGCAGCGGCCGCCCCTGGAACCGTTCGATCACGCTTCTGGCCTTCCTCTCCGGGCCAGCCAGCCAGCATTCGGACGCGTGGCGGCAGCAGCTACTGCCCCCCTGAGCTACGCCTGGCGCGAAGCTGGCGCCACGAATCCCACCCGGGACCCCGCCATCGCGCAAGCCCTGCGGGGCCTGCGGCGGGGGCGCCCCCAAAAGCCTGCGCAGGTGTCCGGACTCACCTGCGAGGTGATCGCCAAAATTGAAGCCACCGCCTGCGCTCCGCGAAAAGGGCGAGGGCGCGGGCACTGCATGGAAGCGGCCAAGGCCGCAGTCCTGCGCGGCAACGTGGATCTCGTGTTCGTACGCACGCTCCGCGATGGCCTCCTGCACCGCAGCGAAGCCGCCGCCCTTCAGTGGCAAGACCTGTCCGCAGAATCCGGTGGCTCCGCACGGCTGCACATCGCGTGCTCCAAAACCGACCAGGAAGCTTGCGGCCACGTTGCCTACCTAACGCCTGCCACCGCAACCTGCCTGCAGCATATCAGGCCCGCGGACGCGCCCGAGGAGATTGAGTCATAACTAGTTGGGAATTGCGTCCACGCTCTGTGCGCAACGAGGCATGGTTTGGAGCGTGTACCCTATTATTGCTCCCAAGATCGTAGCGCGATGGGTTCAGGTGAAGCTCAGCAGTCGTCGATATTTTCTGCGACGCAGGCTCCTGGCGGCCCGCCGCTCAGCGAATCGCGCGGCGTGATGCTGTCCCCTACCGCGCCTACGGCGACAAATTCCATACATAGAGGTGCGGGCAGCCATGTGTGTGGTTGTTACATTCCCACCGTACAACACCATTTAGGCTAGCCCCGAGCATCAATGAACAGTGCAAGAGTAGCGTGAAAGAGGCGTGGAGAGGACTGGACGTCGAAGCGGAAGGAACCGGCATCTCCAAGCCGCTCAGCGAGCAGATTAACCTGCTTGGCAGCCTCTTGGGACACGTAGTCCGTAAGCAAGCTGGTGAAGAATCCTTCGCCCTGGTGGAGGAGCTGCGCTCCCTCACAAAGCGCGCGATCCAAGAGCAGCGCCCGGAGCTCCGCCGCGAAGCCGCAAGCCGCATCGGGCAGCTGAGCCTGGAGGACATCGTGTGGATGCTGCGCGTCTACACCGCATTCTTCATGCTGGTCAACCTGAGCGAGCAGCAAGAAATTGTCCGCATCAACCGGATGCGCGCGATCAAACAGCCCGAGGTGCCGCGCGCCGAGTCCATCGACGAGGCCATCAGCACCCTGAAGGCGAAAGGCTTTTCGTACGATCAGGTCATGGATCTAATCAGTGGCATCGATATACAGCCTACGCTGACTGCCCACCCTACCGATGCCCGGCGGCGCACAATCCTCTACAAGCTGCAGGACTTGGCCGCGCTCTTTGACCAATTTCGTGAGCGCCAAAACACACCAGATGAGGGAAGTGACCTACTGATTCAGATCTATAACCATGTTGCCCTGCTTGTGGCGACGGACCAGATTCGGGCCAGTAGGCCTACTGTCCTTGATGAGGTGGACAACGGGCTCTACTTCCTGCGTAATGCCATCTGGAAAACTGTGCCCCGCATTCACCAGGATGTCAGGCGTGCACTCGAGCGGCACTATGGGCAAGTTGGAGACATTCCCATCTTTATGCGCTTTCGGTCGTGGATTGGTAGTGACCGAGATGGCAACCCCAACGTCACGCCAGGCGTGACGAGGCAAACGCTTGCCATGCAACGGCGCAGCGTACTTACGCGTCACCTGGAAGACCTGCGCCTGCTGCGACGCGCCCTGAGCTTTTCAGAGCGCCTTGTACCAATACCCCGAGCGCTGTATGAATCGATTGACCGTGACGAAAAGACGCTGTCCTTGCCGCCGTACCAGGCCAGACTCTACAGGCTGGAGCCGCTGCGCAGGAAGCTAAGCTATATGATGCTTCACCTTGAAGCACTGCGCGGAAGCGGAGGCTCCGGCGCGGCCGAAAGCTACGACGTTGGGCGCTTTCTGGAAGACCTGGAGCTCATCCGGCAGACGTTAATCGGCACGGCCAACGCTTCTTTAGTCGAGGAAGGCCGCTTGGGCCGTTTGATAATTCGGGCCAAAGTGTTTGGGTTTCACATGGCGGCGCTGGATGTCAGGCAGCACAGCCGTCGTCACACGGAGGCTGTCGCAGTCCTTCTTGCCCTGGCTGGCGTGCACGAGGACTATACCATGGTAGCGGAGTCAGCCAGAGTTGCGCTACTAAATGCTAAACTCGCGAACCCCCGGCCGCTGCTGCCGCGTGGTGCTACCCTACCGGACGATGCCCAAGAGGTGCTGGACACGTTTGAGGTCGTTCGCGAGATTGCCGAGACCGAACCCGCAGCACTGGGCAGCTACATTGTCAGCATGACCCACGCTGTCAGCCATGTCCTCGAAGTCCTTCTTTTAGCCAAAGAAGTCGGGCTTTGGCACCTGGTTGGCGACAAAGTGGTGTGCCCGATCGACGTAGTGCCGCTATTCGAAACTATTGAAGACCTCCAATCTGCAGATCGTCTATTGGACGCGCTATTTGCGGACGCAACGTACAGGAAGCATCTCACGGGCCGCGGCAACCTGCAGGAAGTCATGCTTGGCTATTCCGACAGCAACAAGGATGGCGGCTACTGGATGGCGAACTGGTCGCTGTACGAGGCGCAGGGCAAAATCGGGCAGGCTTGCAAGGCGCACGGCGTAGCGTTTCGATTATTTCACGGACGCGGCGGCACGGTCGGGCGCGGCGGCGGCAGAGCAGGCCAAGCAATCATGGCGATGCCGGCTGTCACGCATAACGGTCGGATACGGTTTACGGAACAGGGCGAGGTGATAAGCTTTCGGTATGCGCTCTCCGCAATAGCGCATCGCCACCTTGAGCAGATAACGCGAGCTATGTTGTTGTCGTCCGCCCATCTGGGCGAGTACGACTACGGCGAGGATGATGCTGTGCTTATGTCTGCGATAGCACGAGATTCTATGACGGCCTACCGCGCCTTGGTGCAGGACCCTGACCTTTGGCGCTGGTACACTTCAGTTACACCCATTGAGCAGATTAGTCGTCTGCCTATCGCTTCTCGCCCGGTGTCACGGAGCTCGGACCAGGAAGTCACGTTTGAGGACTTGCGCGCCATACCGTGGGTCTTTGCATGGACTCAAACCCGGTATGTCGTACCGGGATGGTTCGGCATCGGCGCTGCGCTGGACGCTGTCGTACAAGAAAACAAGGCACGGGTGCAACATCTCTACCAGACGTGGCCGTTTTTCCGGGCGGTGGTAAACAACGCGCAGCGCGCCATGGCTCGTGCGAGGCTGGAGGTTGCCGCAGAATACGCCAAACTTGGCGGCTCGGGAAGCACTAAGCTGCACAAAGAGATTGCAGCCGACTTTGCGCATGGCCAGAATGCCATTCTCGAAATCACCGGTCAGGAGATGCTCTTGGGCAACAACCCTGTAATTCACAAGTCCATAATGCTGCGCAATCCCTACACGGATGTCCTCAATCTGCTTCAGATCGAGCTCATGAAGCGCCGCCGGGAAGATGGACCCGACGACGGCCACCGCATTGCCCAAGCACTTCTCTTAAGCGTGTATGGGATCGCCGCCGCGATGCAGAGCACGGGGTAGCTGAGCCTCAGGCACCCGGTGCCGAAATTGTAACACGTACAACGCTTAGCGTTCTGAATTGCGGAATGCTAGGTCTAATCGCCCTGGCCCGCAAATTATACCAGCCTATTGTCTGCAGGCCAATCTTCAGTCGGCCTTGTTCGACTCTCGCCCGCTACGGCAGGACCTGGTGCAGATCCTCTCTGTACAATTATTGTTTAACTTCCTCCGATCTAGCGCACTCGCCATTCGCTGTGACGAGCCATTACCAGACCGAGGCAGATGATGTCAGCGCGTTCTATGAAGGTCAAAAGTCTTCACTTAAGGAATATTCGCTGTTTTGAGGCACTAGACCTCGAACTCAATGGGGGCTCCGCTCTGGTAGTTGGTGATAACGGCGACGGCAAGTCCACCGTTCTCCGCAGTCTGGCAATGGGCCTCTGTGACGATTCAAGCGCATCTGCGTTGTTCCGGGATCTCTATGGTGAATCAGTTCGAGAAGGATGTGACGACGGAACTATCACTGTCGACCCAACTAATTCATTATATACCCTGCAACGGCCCTTGGAGGCCACTGTGCCGAAGGTGGCTAGGGCTTTAGTAAGTAGGTACGGTTGGCGCACCGCATTCGCCCCCGGCTTCGGGCCGTTTTCCGCTGCCCAGTGCGTTATCCTGCTACGGTGCCAGTCTCCCTGAAGCTGCCGCCAATGGGAGCTCGTTCTGAGAAACTCATGATCCGATTTTATTTCATCAAGGCCATTGGGGGGCTGAGTTGAGCGATCCCCAGCCCGTTGCAAGCCACACGGAGGACCATTGCGGGCGATGTTCGGGCAGTCAATGCGCCGCTGGCCCCTCGCGGTTCTCCATCAGGGGCCATTAGTGCGTGGAATCCCCTGCTTTTGAGGCCGTTTGGTGTGGAGAGGACCTACCCTGCCTGCACGTGCACTATGTAGTGTCCGTTTTGGATGCGCTTCTGCGCGCGAACGGAAGTGGAGGCGCTGCTGACCCCGCCGCTAACAGCGCTCGGGAATAATCACCCATTGCATTTCGTCGAAGCGCTCCCAATACCGGGCCCATCTCCGTGCCGCGCAGTCTGCTACCAGGAACGTCAAGTAGCGGGCGTGCCGAACGAGCCGAACGCCCACTTTGAGATACTTTTTCCGAAAGGTTGTCAAGCTCATGTACGGACGCTGGGGCACATGCAAAGTGCTGCGCGCCACATGCAGCAGCCCGTACGCCAACAGGTTCAGCAGGAACAGGGCTGCGTTGCGTGCGGACACGTCCCCTTCCTCCGCTGCGGGCACCGCTATATCCGCACCGCCACCCGCCTGTGCACGCCTGCGGGGCGAAGAAGACAGCGCCAGCGGGCAAGCTGCCTTCAGCTCGCCCAAGTGCTTTTCGGCCTTGCCTCTCTTGCGGTAGCATCGCGAAAGCTGCGCCGAGGGGTAGTCCGCCAGACTCAGGTTGGTGATCAAGAAGTAATAGTCCGGATAAAGGGTGCTGGTATGCGGTGGGATCACCAAGACCACGCGACGTTCGCAGTGCCATGACTGCGCCTGATACGCCAACTCGAAGTACTGGTACGTCAAGCACCATCCCGCTTTCACGTGCGGTGCCGCCAGGTTCCGCAACACGTTGTTCTTTTTCAGGCGCATCACATAGCCGATGTCGGCCCGCTCCAGCTTCGTGCAGAGCTTCCCGTCATTAAAGCCCGCGTCAAGCCGTACGATTACGCGATCGGCCACATGCTTGCGGGCCCGCCTGGCAATCTTAAGGATGAAGTCGTGGCAACCCCGTACAATATGCCGGTTGCCCGGGTGCAACATTCCGCCCAAAATGTCGCCCGTTTCCCCGCAAACGGCGATCAGCGCCTGATAGATGGTGCGTCGGTAGTGCCCGTTGTACGCGCTGCCCTGCTGACGACCGTGGGTATCGATAGGCATCCCATCCACATCGATCACCAGCGTATGGTAGCGCCTGCCACCGTTGCGCACCAGCAAGTGCTCCAAGCCAAGCTTGGTTACCATCCGGCCCACGGCGGCCAGATTGCATTGCAGACTCAGCATCCCCAGCAGCCGGGAGAGGGTGGGCTGCGAAGCCACGCCGTGTTCCGCGGTGTACGCGGCCGTGCTCCGCTTCAACGAAGTGGTCACACGCACGGTCGGATCGTGCCGCATATCCTGGCTATCGCGCTGGTGCCCCCAGCCTTGCACGAGCAAGATCAGCCACTGCACCAGCAGCTTCGCCAGGCTATGGGTGCAGCGTCGCTGGTCGCGATAATCGGTCAGCTCCTCCGCGAGGCGCTCCCCCAGGTGGGTGGCGTCTAGTAGCTCGCGCCCGATGAGGGCACCGCCGTCAGAGGAGAGCGACTCCTTGTTGGAGCCCTCGATTCTCACCGATCCGTTAAAGGATACAGTCCGCTTAAAAGCCATACCGGATATTAGTTTAGCGATGGTGGTGAAACGCTCTTCAGGCCCATAGGCTCCGGTAATGCCGAAGCCTGACCGCCCCACGGCGCTGCGTGAGCGCTGCGCATGCCTGCAGTGCACAGGCTTATCGTTCGCGCCTGGTGATACGCAGCATTACCGCAGCAGACTGCCGATCCAACTACCGGTACCGTAGACGCAGGTACACCCCGTAAGCGATGGTGCACCGGCTTCGCTGCAGCGCACCTTTGAAGCGCACCAGAACCTGGCCTCCGACTGTCCGACTCAGGCGAAAAAGGGCGTCAAAAGGCTCCGCCGAAGCACCATGCGCGCGTTCACCCAGTAGCCTCGGATCAACTTATTCAATCCAGACCGCTGAATCGAGCCAAGTGGACTGTGAAACACATGATAGTCTGCGTATTCTCTGCCCAACAGATAATAACTCTGACCCCAAAGCACCACGGCACCAATGTCTGAATGAATTAGATGGGGTCGAATTGGAATGCCGTTCTGAAAAGCTTCAAACGAAAACCACGATCAGATCCCTGTCTGAGTTCGAGCGTGTAAATCAACGACTTTTCCGACTTATAGACGGCGAAGAACCATCGCGACTCAAGCAGTCAGAATTCCCATGGAAACGAATCTTTGCTACAGGCTATGGGTCAGGCGTGCGCGTACACGGTACGGAAGATTACGACTCCTATCTTGCAGTTGATGCCCTGTACCCCCTCTTCGTGTATGACAAGCCACTGCAGAATCCCGAGTTGGTGATACGCAGGCTGGTGGCATCCCGCGGCGAGGAGAATGGTTCGGTAAAGATTCTAGATGCACTGAAAGGCCTTCTTTGGCGCATCCTAAAACTCGAATCCAGCGATAGTATTCAACTTACGGAAACGGGGATAAAGGTTAAGAACAGCCAGGGCCTTTACCCCTTGTCTTCTTCGGGAGATGGTTATCATTCTACAGTCACATGGGTCCTTGATCTTCTTTCATGGTGGTATCTCCGTGGCTCATCCGATCTAACTGATATTGATGGCATTGTCCTCATTGATGAAATAGAGCAGCATCTCCACCCCCGCTGGCAGCGAAACATCATGCAGTTGTTGACGCGGAGTTTTCCCAACGTGCAGTTTCTCGCAACTACTCATTCGCCATTGGTTGCCTCAGGCTGCGAGCACATTCCGGTTCACCGCCTGAATAACCGAGAGCATAAGGTGGTGAAGCCATTTGGCTGGCGTGCGGAGGAGGTCTACGAAATGATGGGTTTACCGACCTCCCGCGCGGCTTCATTTGCAAGGAAGCTGGAAGAATTTCAGCGATTGGACGAAAAGCGCCTACTCGGCAGATTGTTTTCACCTGAGGAGGATGAACGCTTTAGAGGGCTCCGTGGGCAGTTGGAGATGATGCCGGGTACTGACCCGGTTCAGCTTGCAATGGAGCTCGAAAGCCTCGCCCGTCTCGCAAAGGAGTCTTCAGACGGAGGTTCCTAGATGCGTACCGCCAACCGTCCCAGATTGCCTGCGTCGCTTCGCAGGAATGCTGTACGCTGGACCAGAGAATTGATGGAAATGCTGTCAGCTCCAAATCAAGATCGTAACCACGTGAAGAGGCTCCAAGATCGCTATAGAAAGGACGATATCCGTGCGGCCCTAAAGGAGATGTACGGAGGGCTATGTTGCTATTGTGAATCAAGAGTAGGAATAGTTGACTTTCCCCACATAGAGCATAGGAAACCCAAGAGACTCTATCCAGAACTCACTTTCAACTGGGACAATCTGCATCTGGCCTGCCAAGTGTGCAATCAGGCCAAGGGCAAGAAATGGGATGAGTGCTACCCAATTCTGGATAGTGCCAAAGATATGATGATCTTGCTTCACCTCAGTTATCGCATCGGTACGGGAGGCGTAAGGCGGTGGCCAGAGACTGGCCGAGGTAAGACTACCGTGGATCACGCCACACTGAACAGGCAGAATCTCATGGATGCCCGAACTCAGGTCGCATACAACGCATGGAAAGCAATCAACATCCTCAAATGCGATCCTAATTCAATTGCAGCGGGATTTGTTCGAAGAGAATTGCAGAAGAAAACCACTGGTGACTACGGAAGCCTAGTGAGCTGGCTCTTGGCCCAATATGCGTAAGCCTTGTGGGACACTTTCGTGACCAAATTTAGTGAACGGCGATGGCCGCTGGTGGGGTGGACTTACCTCAGTGGCGGACGCTTCAGGCGCCCCGTTCGTAAGAGTCGTCGGGTCGTTTTTCATGACAGTAAGAGGATTGCGTTAGGGGATTCGCTGAGCTCTGGCCTAGCTCTTAGCACCATCAGCTGATAAAAGCAACTCACCAACTCCAAAGTGTCCAAGGACATATATGCACAGGGGGCTCAGCCCTACGGTCTTGAGCTAATTCTGGACCTTCACAGTTGCGATAGCAGCCGGTTCACGCGAGGCAGCATTGAGGAGTTCTTCGGCGAGCTCTGTGAACTGATAGATATGGAGCGTTGCGACCTACACTTTTGGGATGATACTGGCGTACCTTCAGAGCATCAGCAAACTGATCCGAAGACGAAAGGCACGAGTGCCGTTCAATTCATTCTCACGAGCACTATCGTAGTTCACACGCTTAACCTGTTGAAGGCGGTTTATATCAATATCTTCTCTTGCAAGGCATTCGACACGGACAAGGCAGCTCGATTCGCGGTGCGCTGGTTCAATTCGTCCGACTGGACCTCAACCGTTGTCGCGCGACACTAACCGAGACGCATTGATGTAGTCTACTGGGCTCTTCCCCTAATTAGATGGGTACAGCGTTTCATTCAACGGGAAACGATATGAGATGATGCGGATTCATACCCGTTTCTTATCTGTTTCAAGGCCATCATCACGATGGCGCACACGTTCTCTAACCCCAGCAACGATATGTCACAACTAAAGACTGATGATATAGGTTGCCTCTTGGGCATCCAGGCTCCCTGGAAGGTTTCCGAGGTGACGTTTGCGCATGAGGCGCAAGAAGTCCGGATTCATGTGGCTTGCGAGGACGGCCATCAGCTGCCTTGTCCGGAGTGCGGCTTGGCGTGTCCGGGCTACGACCACCGTTCTCGGCAATGGCGTCACCTGGATTTGTGCGAGTATCGCACGATGGTGGTTGCGCAACTTCCCCGCGTGGAATGTCCGGAGCATGGAGTGCGCACCGTGTCGATTCCGTGGGCGGAACCTATGTCACGGTTCACTGCAGGGTTTGAGGCGCTGGTGATTGATTGGCTGCAGGAGGCGAGTGTGTCGGCGGTGTCCCGTCTGATGGGGGTGAGCTGGAATGCGATAGACGGGATCATGCAGCGCGCGGTGCAACGCGGCCTTGCGCGGAGGAAGGAACGGGATGTTGCCCATATTGGCGTGGATGAGACCTCTTTTCGCAAGCGTCATGCGTATGTCACCATTGTTTCGGATGCGAAGGCGGGAACGGTGCTGCATGTGGGCGAAGACCGTAAGAAAGAAACACTTACGCGTTGGTATGCTGGGCTCACTTTGGAGCAGCTGGAGGGCATCGAGAGTGTCAGCATGGACATGTGGCCGGCCTACATCAACGCCACGCTGGAGCATGTGCCAGAGGCGCAACGGAAGGTGGCCTTTGACAAATTCCACGTAGTGAAATGTCTGGGAGCTGCCGTGGACAAGGTTCGGCGCCAGGAGCACCGGGCATTGATGAAGGAAGGCCTGGAAGACCTCAAGGGAACCAAGTATGATTGGTTGACTCACCCGGCCAACATGTCTGCTAAGCAGAAGGCGCGCTTCCAGCAGTTGCGTACCAGCACGTTGAAGACGGCCCGCGCGTGGGCTATCAAGGAAATGGCCCTGCAGTTGTGGCATTATGTCCACCGCACATGGGCGCGCAAGGGTTGGGAGCGATGGTTGTCGTGGGCCATGCGGTGTCGGCTGGAACCTGTCAAGGCAGCCGCCAGAACCATCAAAAAACACCTGTGGGGTATCCTCAATGCGATCATCCTGAAGGTGAGCAATGGCCCAGCGGAAGGCATCAACAGCAGGATCAAAACAATCAAAGTGCGCAGCAGGGGCTTCCGCAACAAACGGCGGTTTGCCAACGCCATTTACTTTCACCTCGGAGGCCTGGATCTATACCCCGCAGCGTCCGCAGGTGAGTTTACCCACTAAAAAAGGGGTAGAGCCGTCTACTGTAAACCCGATAACAGCCATATGATAGAGCCGCTAACCGAACAGCAACGTGACATCCCGCTCGTCACCGAACACAAGCACCTGCTGGGTCATTTTCGGCAGGCACTTGCAGATCAACCCATAGATGGCAGGATTCCGGTACGTTTTGCAGTAACCTCCACCGGTAAATCGTACTACCATTGCGAGTATGCAACAATGGCCGCTGGCCTTAGCATCATGCGCAGACCTTGCGTTGGTCTCTTCGATTTTCGCCGCCGTGTTCTCGAAGACAGTAGGACGTTTAATGTCGTTTTGCTAGTCCCAACAGGAATAGGAGCAGAGCTAGGCGGGCATGCAGGAGATGCAGGACCAGTGGCTCGTCTTCTCGCGGAAGTATCGGACACTTTGGTTCTGCATCCAAATGTGGTGAATGCGTCCGACGTAAACGAAATGCCTTCGAATAGCCTATATGTTGAGGGGAGCGTGGTCACGCGGCTCCTGATGGGCACTGTCGGACTGCTTTCAGTTCGATCCAACAGAGTGGTTGTAGTCATTGATGCCCACGCAGACAAGCTGTTCGTAAACGCTGCTGTAAATGCAGTCAGCGCGGCCAGAGCTGCGTACGGACTCGACTGTGTTGAAGTCATTGCTGTTGACCCTCCCATCAAACTGTATGCGCACTACTCGCCCTCTGGGCGCGCTGCCGGGCGAATTGAGGGAGCTGAAGGGGTATTCAAACTGCTTGATGAGCGGTCGGGCACATTTGATGCAGTATCGTTGTCGACGGTAATTGATGTCCCGCCAGAATTCCACCAACTCTACTTCGACGCTGAGGGGGTCATGGTGAATCCATGGGGAGGAGTGGAGGCCATGCTTACGCATGCGCTTTCAAGCGTTTACAATGTGCCAACGGCACATTCTCCAATGTTCGAGTCGCGGGAAATTGCTGAGGTAGATCCCGGTATTGTGGATCCACGAATGGCGGCAGAGGCTGTCTCATCGACATTTCTTCAGTGTACTCTCAAGGGGCTTAGACAGAGTCCGCGGATCATCACAGATCCAGACGCGATGCGGGATAACAGCGTATTGACAGTTGAGCAAATATCATGCCTTGTTATCCCCGAGGGTTGTCTTGGGTTGCCGACTCTAGCTGCATTGGAGCAAGGAATAAGCGTCATTGAGGTCGCGAACAAGAATCTTATGAAGAACGACTTAGGTGCGCTTCCATGGGCGGCGGGCCAGTTTCACAGAGCTAGCAACTATCTAGAGGCAGCGGGATTGATTGCTGCGTTAAGGGCCGGAATATCCGATGATTCCGTGAGACGTCCTTTGAGACGTACAAGCCTCACGCGTCGGAATTCGCGAACAGCAACGTTTTCTTCGAATCGGCTCGCAGGATTACCGGAAAACGACCAACTGGAATGCCAAAACGGAGCTTGTGGGGACCTATACGTGGAAGAAGCCCAAATGCCATAAATTGCTACACAACGGCACAGTTATGAGGTTCCAGCGGTATGTGCCATTAAGAATGAAACAGCTCGTTCCGGAATTAGTGAAGCGGGTGGGACTTATGCTGGTAGTAATTGGTCGCGTGTGATTACGAAGTTGCGGGACTGACGACCGTTGCTTTTGGCTACGAGCTTCACCGCAGCCTGGGGATTACCTCGCGGGTTCATCCACACCTACCGTGGCGGCATGGACACCTTGAATACCCGGAATGAACCGCTCCGATTCTCGCGCATAGGCTTCCTGCGTGACGCGCTGTCGTGCCGTCCACCCTCCGTCCGACCGCATGTGAGAAACCATTAGCGAAGCTCGGCGACGGCAATTCACTCCTGAATAGCCTTCGGTGTGAGCGCAAGGCGAGGGACATGTTGCCGATAAGGTTTCGTTTCAAGGGGGCCGGGTGGCCTCACTGCAGTGCCAACGTTGCCAAGACCGGGCGGTGATCAGACGGATAGTGGTCATCCTCTACCTCATCTATCACTTCAAAAGCATGCACCGGTATCCAATCGTCTGAAAAGATGTAGTCGATGCGCTCTTCGGACAGTCCGGTGCCCCCTTCGAATCCGCTAAAGGTCCCCTGCGGCCCCCTCGGCTCGGTCCGCGCTCCGTGCCGTGCATCCTCAAGCCGACCAGCCGTCATCGTACGGTAGACTACCGAGCTGTGCGAGGCATTGAAGTCGCCAGTCACGATGACCGGTTCCGTGTACGCCATCTCGTCCAGGCGTTCAACAAGCAGGCTGGCGCTCTGTCGACGCGCTTCCCTGCCCCGGTGGTCAAAGTGCGTGTTGAACATCCAAAAGGTCTCACCAGTAGCCGTATGACGCAGGCGCCCCCACGTGACAATTCGTGTGATGGCAGCATCCCATCCAACGCTTCCCGGCAGTTCAGGCTGCTCCGAGAGCCAAAAAGTACCCCGGTCTATAAGTTGGAACTTATCCTGACGGTAGAATACCGGCGAAAACTCCCCGGCCTGCATCCCGTCATCACGCCCCACGCCAAACCAGGCATACCCGGGCAGCATCGACTGTAAGTCATTCACCTGCCCTGCAAGGGCCTCCTGGACACCGATGATGTCGGCCCGCTGCATGATAGCCGCCACTCGCTCCTTCCGGTGGTCCCAAGCGTGCTCTCCATCGGTGGGGTTGTCATAGCGCACGTTGAAGGTCATGACGTCGAACGAGGTGGTGTCCGCCGCGCTTTGCAGGCTGGCCCATGCCGCTAGAGACATCAGGAAGGCTACCATACTTTCACCAAAACGTGTTGTCGCTACCCCCCAATGGTAATCATGGGGCGATTGGTCATCGTCGCCAGGTTATGCATGCCGGCGTGCCGTGCTCGCTTGCGCCCGATCGCGGCGCTGATTACGTCTAAGAGCTCGGCATCTGAGGCGCCGCTGCGCATCGCGTCGCCCAAGCTCAGCTCGGTGCGGCCGAATAGGCATACCTTGAGATTTCCGTCCGCAGTGATGCGCAGCCGGTTGCAACCCTCGCAAAAGTTTTCCGTCATGGAAGTGATGAAGCCTATCCTACCCACAAAGCCTGGTACCCGGTATGTCTTGGACACATCATTCGGCCCATCTATCAGCCGTTCCAGCGGAAAGGATCGCTGGAGAACTTCAAGCATCTCCTGATACGAAAACAGCCGGCCAACATCCCAGCGGTTGCCATCGAACGGCATGAACTCAATAAACCGCACCTCAATAGGCATCTCCCGGGTCCACTCGACAAAGTCTATCAGCTCGTCCTCATTGAGCCCGCGCATCACCACGCAGTTCACCTTGACCGGCACGTAGCCTTGGCGCACGGCTTCGTCAACGGCGCGCAGTACCAAATTCAGCCCGCGCCGACGCGTGATCTCTTCGAATCGATCCGCACACAGCGTGTCAAGGCTGATGTTAAGAAGGTTCACTCCTGCCGCCTTAAGTCGCCCGAGCTTTTTCGGCAGCAAAAGGCCATTGGTCGTGATAGCCAAGGTGCGCAGTCCGGGAAGACATCCAATGGCTTCCGCGATCTCCTCTATGCCCTGCCTCAAAAGCGGCTCTCCGCCAGTCAGGCGGATCTTGTTCACGCCTTGCTGGACGAATAGCCGTGCCAGGCGGATGACCTCGCCCTGCGTGAGAATACCGGCAGCTGGTGTCCAGTCCAATCCATCCTCGGGCATGCAGTATCGGCACCGAAGGTTGCAATGCTCAACCAGCGAGATCCTGAGGTACGTGTGCAGCCGGCCAAAGCCATCCGCAAGGACTTGGTCCCGGGAGTAGTTCGGGTTGTAGGCCAGACCAAATCCATTCGGCACCGCGCTGGCAGCACTGCGCGAAGTGCGAGGACCGTCTGACTCGGAGAGCAGCTTGAGCTCGTGAATCATGGTGCACGTGGCCTGTACGCTTCCTATAACCCCAGAAAACAGTAAATGTACCCGCCTGCTTTGATGCCGCGCGCGATCGAGCCGTGATCCTTTGGTTGCATGGCGCGTAACATAGCGGTTTGGGCACCCCTATAGGTACCGCAAGCAGTCGATGGCGCTGATTGCCACGAATCAGCGCCTTTCTTATGGAAAGCAAACCACGCGTAGATGCTCATCGTCCTAGCCTTTAGTGGTGGCCTGGATACGTCATTCTGCGTACCCTATTTGCGCGAAACCCTTAACGAGCCGGTATTCACCGTCACGGTGAATACAGGCGCCATCACGGATGCGGATCAGGCAGGGCTTCAAGCCCGGTCGTTGGAGTTGGGCGCAGCCGGACACTACCTGATAGACGGTCGCCATCTGCTGTTCGATGACCATCTGCGCTTCCTCGTCATGGGCAACGTGCTGCGCGGTGGCGTTTACCCGTTGTGCGTGGGTTCGGAGCGGGTAGTTCAGGCGCGTATGACCGTGGCCGTCGCGCGGGAACTGGGTGCCCGCGCTATCGCGCATGGCTCGACCGGCGCCGGCAATGATCAGGTGCGCTTTGATGTAGCACTGCAGCTTCTGGCTGACGACCTCGAAATCATCACGCCCATCCGCGATAACCACTTCACTCGGCAGCATACGACAGCGTTTCTGAAGAAACGCGGCTTCAGCGTTCCTACCTCAACTACCCGGTACTCCATAAATTCAGGACTCTGGGGGACCACTATTGGCGGCGCAGAAACACTGGGGACTCGTGACCCGCTGCCCGAGGAGGCTTACCCCGGCGCAACGTTGGTCGCGCAGAATTCCCGCGCGTACCAGGACATCAAACTGACCTTTGACAAAGGCGTGCCGGTGGCGATCGATGGAACGCCTATGGATCCGGTTCCGCTCATTGAATGGCTGAACTCGCTGGGACTGCCCTTTGGCGTCGGACGCGACATGCACGTGGGAGACACGATCCTGGGCGTAAAGGGGAGAGTGGCGTTTGAGGCACCGGCGCCAATCATACTGGTGGCCGCCCATCGGGAGCTGGAAAAGATTGTTCTCACCAAGTGGCAACGCTACCAGAAAGACCACTTGGCGGACTTCTATGGCATGCTACTTCATGAAGGTCAGCACTTCGATCCTGTGATGCGTGACATTGAAGCGTTTCTGGTGAGCTCCCAACAGGTCGTCATCGGCGATGTGTTCGTACGTCTCGCCGGTGGCAAGGTATCCGTTCAGGGATGCGAGAGCCCATACTCAATGTTCAACACCGGCGTCGCTACATACGGCGAAGAAACGGCGTATTGGAACGGAGACGATGCGCGAGGATTCTGCCGCATCGCGGGCATGCAAGCATACCTGGCCCACAAGGCGCGAACCAACAGCAGCTAACGCCTTCCAGTCAGCTGCGGCAGCCAATGAGGAACGACTCTGCAAAGAAGACCGTCGCGGTGCTGCACGGCGCTGGATACGCGGGCCGCGAGCTCATCCGTATCCTGCTTGGACACCCCCATGTGGCCCTGGCTGCCATCACCAGTCGCACCTTTGCCGACAAGCCGATTCACCAGGCACACCCTGACCTGCGGGGAGCAACAGGCATGGCCTTTACCGACCCGTCGGACCTGGACGCCGCCGGTCTGGACGGCGTGCTGATTGCCGCAGAGCATGGCAAGGCCGTGCAGGTCGTAATGGACCTCTTGAGCCGCAGATTTGATGGTGCTATCGTCGACCTTAGCGCCGACTTCAGGCTGAACGACCCCGCCGACTATGAGCGCTGGTATGGGTTTGAACATCCCGCACCGGACTTGTTGCCCCAGTTTGTATATGGCATGACGGAACTCACCGCCCCCTACCATACCAACAGGGTAGCTAACCCGGGCTGCTTCGCAACGGGCGTGGCCCTTGCACTGCGTCCCTTGCAGGAAAAACTGTCGTCATATCATGCATCGATCACGGCGATCACGGGCGCCTCGGGGTCCGGAACGCGCCCGAAAGCTGCCACCCACTACCCTACCAGGGACGGCAACATCCGCGCATACAAGGTGCTGCGACACCAACACCTGCCCGAAGTGATGCAACTGCTGCACCCAGGTGCGAGCGTATCGCTGGTGCCTGCGTCAGGCCCTTGGTCGCGAGGGATCTGGGGAAGTGTCCATATCAGCGCCATGGCGCCTGATCCGAGTGCGGCCATAGGCGAGCTATACGAGGCCTACTATGGCGATAAGCCACTGGTGCGGTTGTGGCCAGGAATGCTGCCGGAACTCCGATATGCGGTGGGCACGCCTTTCTGCGACATAGGCTGGGTGGAGCAAGGAGAGTGCCTGATTATTGGCTTTGCGCTGGATAACCTCCTAAAGGGCGCTGCCTCGCAGGCCATCCAGAACCTAAACGAGGTCCTCGGGATGGGCCCGGCTGCGGGACTGCTACCCTGAATAGCCATGACCACCGCCGAAATCGTACGCGCTGAGGACTCCTTCCTCGTCCCCACATATCGGAAACTTCCCATCGCGCTCGTACGTGGGGAGGGTGCCTACGTTTGGGATGCGGATGGCAAGCGTTACCTCGACTTCTACGGTGGCCATTGCGTGACGCTTTTGGGTCATTGCCCTCCGCGTGTAGTCGAAGCCGTGCGCCGGCAAGCCTCCACCCTGCTGTTCTACTCCAACGTAGTCTATAGCGACGTGCGCGCCCGTGCGGCCGCTCTGCTGGCACGCGCCGCCCCAGCGGGCCTGGGAAATGTCTTCTTTTGCAACTCAGGCACGGAGGCCGTGGAAACGGCGCTCAAGATTGCCCGCAAGGCCACCGGGCGCAGCGAGATGATAGCCATGGAAGGTGACTTTCATGGCCGCACGCTGGGAAGCCTGGCAACAACGTGGAACAGCACGTATCGCGCGCCCTACCAGCGCGTCCTGCCGCGTACGCACTTTGTGCCCTTGGGCGATGTGGGCGCAGTGCAGCACGCGTTGGAAGCGTCCGGGGATGTCGCTGCGGTATTCCTCGAGCCCATTCAGAGCATCGCCGGAATGGTGCAGGCTCCTGCGTCATACTATCGGGGCCTTCGTGAGCTGTGCGACGCCACAGGGACGCTGCTCATCTTTGACGAGGTCCAGACCGGGATCGGCCGGACGGGCACGTTTTCTATTGCGGAGCAGTACGGCATAACACCGGACCTCATAACGCTGGCCAAGGGCCTGGGCTCGGGTGTTCCCGTAGGTGCCACGATGGCAAGCGACGCGCTTTCAGCAGGCGTTGAGTACGGGGATCAGGGTTCCACGTTTGGCGGTGGCATGCTCGCAATGGCTGCAGTGGAAGCAACCGTGCAGACGATCTTGGACGGCAACCTGATGGGACGCGCAGCTGACGTATTCAGCGGTGTGCAGGATGTCGCCAAACCGTATGTAGAGTCGGTGCGGGGACGTGGATGCCTGGTGGGCCTGGATTTCGGGCGCCCGTGCGCGCCTGTGGTTACCGCTCTGCGCGAGCACGGCGTGCTTTCCGGCGGCTCGGAAGATCCCCATGTCATGCGTCTGATGCCCCCGCTTATCACCTCCGATGCGGAGCTCGAGTGCTTTGCCGACGGATTCGAGATGGCACTCATGAGCCTTGAGTAGCATGCACGTTTGGGACGAGGCTGCCCTGCGCGGCAAACACCTTCTGGCTTGGCACGAGCGAAGCGACCAGGCCTGGGACCGCATGGTGCTTGGTGCCGTAGAGGAATACCATGGCAAGCAGCGCCCGCCGTCGCCAGTGACGCGCAGCATCGGGCTGGTCTTTTTCAATCCATCGCTGCGCACACGCACCTCTATGGAGGTAGCCGCGGCACGCCTGCATCTGCATCCCTGCACAATAGTCCCGGGCCAGGGCACCTGGGCCTTCGAATGGCGCGAAGGCGAAGTGATGGATGGTGAACGCCCTGAGCACATCCACGAAGCTATCGGAGTCCTCTCGCGCTACTTCTCCGTGCTGGGAGTGCGGGCTTTTGCCTCCGGTACCGACTACGCGGCGGACCGGGACGAAGAACGCTTCCGAATGATATTGGACGCGGCCACCGTTCCTGTCATCAACCTTGAATCAGCCTTCTACCACCCGTGCCAGGCTCTGGCCGATGCCGGAACGCTGCACCACCGGTTTGGCGGCGCGACGCGCGGCAAGCGGTTTGTACTGGCGTGGGCCTACCATCCCAAGGCACTTCCCATGGCTGTACCCAACTCGGCCGTGCTGATGGCGGCCCGCCTGGGCATGGATGTCACGGTAGCACGCCCCGAAGGGTATGAATTGGACCCAGGCGTGATGGCGAAGGCGCATCAGTATGCAGCCGCACATGGCCAGGCTGTTACCGAGACTGCAAACCTGGAGGCCGCAGCTACAGGTGCAGACGTGATCTACGCCAAGGCCTGGGGAAGCGCACTGCGGTACCAGAACTCCGAAAAAGAAGCGGTAATTCGGGGACGCCATAAGTACTGGCGCGTTACCCAGGCGCTGATGGCAAGAACCAACCAGGGTGCTTTCATGCATTGCCTTCCCGTCCGGCGCAACGTGGTTGTTTCTGATGCCGTGATCGACAGCCCCCAGGCAATCCACCTGCTGCAGGCGGAATTCAGGCTGCATGCGCAGGTGGCTATCCTGGCACAGGCACTTAGCTGATGGAGCGTATGCGCGAGCGCACCGGACGTGCGCCTATCGTGGTAAAGGTCGGCGGCGCGGTGCTAAAGGACCTGGAAGCCTTTTGGCCGCAACTAGAGATGCTGTCCAGAATGAACCCTGTCACCATTGTGCACGGTGGCGGCAGTGAGGCCAGCGCGCTCGCTGGAAAACTTGGGCACCGGCCGCGCATCATCCGGGGCCGCCGTGTCACGACGACGCTGGACCTTCGAATCGTGGAGTGGACCATGCGGGGCGCGATCAACGTGTCCCTGGTGGGTCAGGCCCTGACCCATGGCTTGTGCGGCGTGGGCCTCTGCGGCGCAGATGGCGGTCTGCTGATGGTCACCCGACGCGAGCCATGGATGGTAGACGGTGAGGAGGTGGACTTTGGGTGGGTGGGAGAAATCGAGTCCGTGCATCCTCGGATCCTCACGGTGCTCATGGGCGAAGGATACCTTCCCATCGTTGCGCCTATCGGGGTGGACGTCCAAGGGCGTCGCTACAACGTGAATGCCGACACCGTTGCCAGCGCTCTTGCGGTAGGCCTGGCAGCAGAGGCGCTGATATTAGTGACGGAAACCGGCGGCATTCGCCGCCATGCGCATGATCCCGCGACGCTGGTGCGATCTCTCAGTGCGCGCACCTTCGATGAAGGACAGGCGCAGGGATGGGTTGCCGGCGGCATGCAGGTCAAGGGACATGTCGCTGTGGAGGCCTTGAGGAAGGGCGTTCGCCAAGTTTATGTCACCGGTCCTGGCGATCTCATCAAGAGGTCGCACGCAACGCAAATTATTCTGTAGATGATACGCTCGGCACCGGATCTTCTGAAGGCACTCGTGCGATTTCCGTCACTGAGCCACAAGGAAGACGCGATCGCTTCATTCTTAGAAGCCTACGTTCAGCAATGCGGCGTGCAGGTTCGGCGCCTGGGCAATAACGTGTACTTCTGGGTTGGTGACGGGGAGCACCGGCTGCTCCTGAACTCACACCTGGATGTGGTGCCGCCCTCCACCGGTCATCCCTATGATCCTTACGAAGCGGTCGAGGTTGGCGGCCTCATCTACGGGCGGGGAACGGCAGACGCCAAGGGCAGCGGCGCAGCCATGACCACGGCCCTATTGTCCCTTGCCCAGGAAGGCTGGAATCCCGCAGGCGGCCAGGTGATCGTTGCCCTGACCGCGTGCGAAGAAATCGGTACGGACGACAACGGTCTTCTTGCACTTAGGCCACATCTGCCGCCGCTTCATGCAGCGCTCGTGGGCGAGCCGACTTCGCTGCAGCCCATCATTGCGCAAAAGGGACTGCTGATCCTAAGGGTTACTGCACGCGGAAAAAGCGCACATGCAGCTCGTGCCTACCTAGGTGAAAACGCCATAACAAAGGCCGCAGCAGACATCAGCGTGTTGAATCGCTATTCATTTGCCCATGCGGACCCGCTACTGGGGGCGCCTACATTGTGTGTTTCGGCTATCGAAGGAGGGACCGCGCGGAACGTTGTGCCGGATCGTTGCACGTTCTATGTGGATGTCCGCTCCACGCCAGCGTACTCGCATGACCAGATCGCCCGCGACTTGGACGCGCTGCTGGCTTCGGAAATCGACGTCCACAGTGGGCGCATTATCCCCGTTTCAACCCCTGCCACGGCTCACATCGTTCAGAGTTGCCTTCGGGCCCTACCCGGCGCAGTGGTAGCGGGGTCTCCCACCGCCAGCGACTGGACACATCTCCATGACGTTCCCGTAGTAAAGATAGGCCCTGGCAAAAGTGAGCTATCGCACACAGCAGAGGAGCATGTCGCTGCAGCGGAAATCTCACGTGCCGCCCGTGCATACCAGCGGATCATCAAGGAGTACTACAACTCGCGTTTGCGCGCCTGAGTCAGGCAAGCGCTGGCTCCGCTATGCAGCGACAGCCTGGGCCGGTTTGAGCCCGGCTACCGACAGCTGGCTTGATTCGGTGTGGAACAGGTAATAGCAAATGCCGTCGGTCAGAGCCTGCCAACTTGCATCAAGGATATTTTTTGAAACCCCTACGGTGTGCCAGCGCCGGTCGCCGCCAGCCTCGTGATGCTCAATCAGCACGCGAACCGTAGCCTCGGTAGCACTCTCGGAGCCTAGCACCCGAACTTTGTAGTCGGCCAGGCGAACGGCCCCCAAACGTGGGTACGAGACACACAACGCTTTGTGGAGCGCATTGGAGAGTGCGTCTACCGGCCCCAATCCCTCGGCCACGGCCAACTCCCGCTTCCCGCGGACAAATACTGCCACGGTAGCCTCGGACCACTGCACACCCTGCTGGCCCCTCGCCGTATGTACACGGAACCGGTCAAGCGTGAACATCTTTGTCTGTTCCCCGCGGATGCTTCGCAGCAGAAGCTCAAATGATGCCTCCGCTCCCTGAAACTCATACCCAAGGTGCTCTAACGTCTTGATGCGCTTGACTGCTTCGCGCGTTTCACGCTGCCCGTTCAGCTCAATGCCGAGCTCTTTGGCCTTGTAGCGCACGTTAGACTGTCCAGACAGGTCGGACACAAGCACCCGCCGCTTGTTGCCCACCACTTCCGGATCCATATGCTCATATGCGCGGGGCTCCTTCATCACCGCAGAGACATGGATTCCGCCCTTGTGCGCAAACGCACTCCGCCCCACAAACGGCGCACGGTCTAGCGGCAAAAGGTTTGCGACCTCGTCCACAAAGTGGGAAAGGTCTGCCAGGCCGGCCAGACATTGCGGCGGCACGCAGTGATATCCCATCTTGGCTTGGAGGCATGCAATGATCGTGCACAGGTCTGCATTGCCGACCCGCTCTCCAATGCCGTTGATGGTCCCCTGCACGTGGCGTGCGCCGGCCTCCACCGCGGCCAAGGCATTGGCTACCCCGCATCCGCTATCGTTGTGCGGATGAATTCCAATGCTGTCAAACCGCTCATCTACCGCACGTACGATGCGTCCGACCTCGCTGGGAAGCGTCCCTCCGTTGGTGTCACAAAGCACCAGGACGTCGGCACCAGCCCGAGTCGCCGCTTCCAAAGTCTTCAGTGCGTACGAAGGGTCGTCCTTGTAGCCGTCAAAAAAATGCTCCGCGTCATAGATCACGCGCTTTCCCTGGCTTGTCAGATAGCTGACGGAAGAGGCGATCATGTCCAGGTTTTCCTCGCGGCTTACGGCGAGCGCCCGCTCCACGTGCAGCGTCCAGCTCTTGCCGAATATGGACACCACACTGGTGCCCGATGCCAGCATCGCTTGCAGGCTTGGATCCTCTTCGGGCGCGTTTCCTGCTCGCCGCGTAGAGCCAAAAGCGCAGATTTGCGCCTGCTTCCATGTGGCAGCCGAGGCCCCCTGGAAGAACTCTTGATCCTTGGGATTCGACCCGGGCCAGCCGCCCTCAATCACATGAATTCCGAACGCGTCCAGCCGATGTGCAATGCGCATCTTGTCCGAAACGGAAAGCGTCACATGCTCGGCTTGTGAGCCGTCCCGCAGGGTGGTGTCGAATAGCTCAATCGAGGTGCGTTTCATGGCGCAGCCGGGATTAGTCCTGCCTGCCGTGCATAGGCAAACACGTTGCCGGCATGTAGAATCTCGGCGACATCTCCCAGCGGACGCAATAGAAATGCCTGATTGGTGGTATGATTCGTCAGGTGCGCCCGCTTGGTATCGAGCTCCAGGTCGTCCCCTGTCCTGATACGGTCTACCAGCCGCTCCTCCGACTCAAACGGAATGACGAAGCCGCCATCAACCGTGTTGCGGAAGAATATCCGCGCATAGCTTTCTGCAATCACGACCCGGGCACCAGCTTCTGTAAGTGCAAACGGTGCATGCTCGCGCGAGGAGCCGCAGCCGAAGTTTGAGCCACCTACCACAAACGTGAACTTGCTCCTGTATTCGTCGGGCGCAGTAAACGGAATGTTGCCAAATGGCAGTCCCTGCCCAGCCACCGGTATTCCGCTCAAAGCAAAGCGCCCGTACATGCGGCGCTCGTCCGTTCTTCTCAGGCTGTAGACCAGATGCTCCGCAGGGATGATCTGGTCAGTATCAATGGCGTTTCCTACCACGTAGGCCAAGCCTCGAATATTGCGTTCCATGCCTTGTCTAATTCTATACCAATACCTCGCGCGGGTCGGTGATCACCCCGGCAAGTGCAGAAGCGGCTACGGTCAACGGAGAGGCCAGGTACACTGAGGCCTTCTTGGATCCCATCCGACCCGGAAAATTTCTGTTTGTCGTGGAAATTACTACTTCACGGGACACGTTGCGCCCGAAGGTGTCCTGCGGGCCGCCCAGGCATGCGCCGCAGCTCGCCTGTCCCATCAGGCAGCCCGCGTTTTCGAAGATCTCATGCAAGGATACGCCGGCCAAATTCGTGGTGTGCAGTGCCTGGCCAATCTCGGTGGTAGCAGGCACGATATAGGTATCAATCACCACCCCCTGTCCCTTGAGCACGGAAGCCGCGGCGAGGAAGTCTTCGAGTTTTCCACCCGTACAGCTTCCCACATAGGCCCGATCCAGGCGCGTGCCGGCTACCTCTCCTACACTGGCCTTGTTGTCCGGCCGATGTGGCTTGGCCACCACGGGCTCCATCGTCGTTACATCGTAGCGGTATTCGGACTGGTACCGCGCATCTACATCGCTGTATACCACATTAAACGGCGCATCAGTACGCTTGCGAACGTAGTCAAGCGTCACCTCGTCCGGCGCAATTACGCCATTCTTGCCACCGGCTTCAATCGCCATGTTCGTGAGCGTCATACGTTCCTGCATGGACAACGCATAGACCGCTTCGCCGTCAAACTCCATTGCGCGGTAGGTGGCCCCGTCACAGCCAATGTCTCCGATTACGGCTAGGATGAGATCCTTGGCCATAAGGTATGGCGGCATCTCGCCTTCGAAGATGAAGCGCATGGTTTCAGGTACGCGCAGCCAGATCTTGCCTGTTCCCATGATCAGTGCCGCATCCGTGTTGCCTACGCCGGTGGAAAACATCCCGAATGCGCCCGAGGTGCAGGTATGGCTGTCAGTCCCGATAAGTAGTGATCCGGGCCGGTTAAAGCCTTCCTCCGCCAGGGCCACGTGGCATACGCCTTTGTAGCGGGGCGTACCCACATCGTAGAAGTGCGGCAGGTCTTGCTCTTGCGCAAATTCGCGCAAGAGCCTCACGTTGCGGTTCGCATGATGATTTGCGGTAAAGATATAGTGGTCCGGCAGGACAACCAGCTTGTCGGGGTCCCATACGCGGGCGTCCTCCCCAAACTCGCGCTTGAAGATGTCCACCGTCGGTGGCCCGCAGACATCGTGTGTCATCAGGATGTCAACATCTACCCAGATGCTCTCGCCGGGTGCCACGCGCTCGCGTTGCGCATGGCTTGCAAGGATTTTCTCGGTAATCGTCATCATCGGCTACTGCGGCGTGCCGCTTTCAAAGGACTGCATAATACTATCGCCAACGAACTCAACGTTCTTTTCTTCGGTGCGGAATTTTGCCAGTTGATTGAGTGCCCTGATGTAGCTGTCGGCCGAGGCTTTCAGCACATCCGTGCTGCGGGAAACGCCCCGAAAGAACGCGCCGCTATCTCCAATGAGGACGGTTACCTCACCCATCGCATCCGCCCCTTCTCCCACGGATCGAATCGCATAGCTGACCAGGTCATGATGGCTCCCCGTGGCCTGGTCGATGGCCTTATATATGGCGGCTACCGGTCCGTCGCCGTCGGCGGTTTCGCGGCGGAAAGTGCCGGAAGCAAGGTGGTGCACCAGAACCTCGGCAGTAGGGTGGCGCCCAGTTCCTGTCGATACGTGGATCTGGTCCAGACGGTAGGGATCCGATGTCGGTCGCCCAGTCGTGCGTAGGACCAGCTCCTCCAGGTCCTCATCGTGGATCTCCTTTTTCTTGTCAGCGAGCTCTACGAACTGCTGGTACAACTCCTCGTGGTGCTCTTCCGCAACGACGATGCCCATGGTGCTGAGACGGCTGAAGAGGCCATGGCGCCCCGAATGCCGTCCCAACCGGATCGCCTCAGCGTTCTGGCCGACATCCGCGGCTCGCATGATCTCGTACGTTTCGCGACTCTTGAGCACGCCATGCTGATGAATTCCGGCCTCATGGCTGAAGGCATTGCCTCCTACTACCGCCTTGTTAGGCGGCACCGCAAAGCCCGTGGCAATCGACACGAGGCGACTCGTAGGCGTCAGCAAGTGTGTCCGGATCGCGGTTTCTGCCCCAAAGTTGCTACGCCGGACCTTCAGCGCCATCACGACCTCTTCCAGCGAGGCATTGCCTGCACGCTCGCCAATACCGTTGATGGTACACTCTACCTGACGGGCGCCGGCCAGCACGCCAGCCAGCGAGTTTGCTACGGCCAGCCCCAGATCGTCGTGACAATGCGTGGAAAGGGTCACCTGACCATTCAGGTTACACCGCTCCTTCACCAGGTGAAACAGCTGGGCATATTCATGGGGCACGCAGTACCCGGTCGTGTCGGGAATGTTGATGGTGGTGGCGCCGGCCTCAACGGCCGCGCTTATGACCTCGACCAGGTAACCCGTGTCGGTACGCCCTGCATCCTCAGCGCTGAACTCCACGTCGCTGGTCATTGCACGCGCCTGGGTCACAGCTTCGGTGGCCATGCGCAGGATCGTCTGCCGCTTCTCCGCTAACGAAATTCCGTAACGCGCGTCGCCGAACTTGGCCATGAGGTGGATTTCACTCGTGGCAATAAAGGTGTGAATCCGCCCATTGTTGCCCGTGAGCAAGGCCTCACCCGCAGCCTCAATGTCTGCCGGAACCGTCCGCGCCAAGGCACAAATCACAGGACCGCGAATCTCTCCTGCGATGCGCTGAACGGCTTCAAACTGCGCCGGTGAAGAGATGGGAAAGCCGGCCTCAATAACGTCAACGTTGAGCCGTGCAAGCTGCTGCGCAATTCGCAGCTTTTCGTTGATGGTCATCGCTGCACCCGGCGCTTGTTCGCCGTCGCGCAGCGTGGTATCAAAGATCCTTACGTGATCAAATGACATTAGTCTGCCTAAAATGTGTTAGCTGATTCCATTCCGAAGGCGAATTCGCAGATAGCCTCTCCAACCGCTGTCGTTGATGCCGTGCCCCCCAAGTCGGCTGTAAACACGCCAGACTGCAGGGTGTCCGCAACGCCACTTCGGATACGTGTTGCTGCCGCCTCTTCGCCTAGGGATTCCAGCATCATCGCGGCACTGAGTATCGCACCCACGGGGTTCGCCCTCCCCTGTCCTGCAATATTCGGGGCGCTTCCATGCACCGGCTCAAATAGCCCGATGGCAGCGCCCACGCTGGCTGATGGCAAAAGGCCAATCGAACCGGGCAGTGTGGCGGCCAAGTCTGAAAGGATGTCTCCAAAAAGGTTTCCCGTGAGAATTACGTCAAACGACCCGGGGTCTAGCACCAACTGCATTGCTGCGTTATCGACGTACAGATGATTCAGAGATACATCCGGAAACTCTTGTCCATGCACCTCACGAACCACCGTGCGCCAGAGCTGCGAGGCTTCCAGCACGTTGGCTTTGTCCACGGATGTGACGTGCCCTGTTCGACGGCGCGCCCATGTGAAGGCGACGCGGGCAATGCGAGAAATTTCGTCCTCGGTATAGACCATCGTGTTTACGCCAATACGCTGACCGCCGGAGCACTTAAGCCCGCGCGGCGTGCCAAAGTACACGCCCCCTGTCAGTTCTCTTACGATGAGGATGTCCGTGCCGGCGACGCGCTCAGCGCCCAGCGGCGACCGTGATGTCAAGCCCTCAAGCACCACTACCGGTCGCAAGTTGGCGTAGACTCCCAAGAGCTTGCGCACGCCAAGGAGCGCGGCTTCGCAGCGGCGAGGTCCGGTTTCATGGTCCCACTTCGGACCACCGATGGCGCCAAGGAGCACCGCGTCCGCAGCTTGACAGGCTGCAATGGTGGTGGCCGGTAGCGGCTCGTCGTAACTGTCCAGTGCACTGCCCCCGACTGCGTGAGACGACGTCTGAAGCCCAAAGCCGTGCGACTCTGCCGCCGCTCGTAGCACCTGGAGTGCTTCGCGCGTCACTTCGGGGCCAATCCCATCCCCGGGCAAGACCGCTACCTTGTAAGAATTTCTCACGAGCCTGCGCTGCGCACGCTTACTTGTTCGACCTGAGCCAGCTCATCATCTTGCGTAGCCGCGTCCCAACCGATTCAATCGGGTGTGTAGCGACGGCCTCGCGCTGCGCCTTGAATGTTGCACCTCCAGATTCACACTCTGCAATCCATTCTTTTGCAAAGGCACCGGACTGTATCTCACTGAGGACCGTCTGCATGCGTTGCTTTACAGTCGCGTCAATCACACGTGGACCGCGCGAATAGTTGCCATACTCGGCAGTATCGCTGATCGAATAATTCATATACGAGAGCCCGCCTTCGTAGTACAGATCCACGATAAGTTTGAGCTCATGCAGCACTTCGAAGTAGGCGAGCTCCTCCGGGTACCCTGCCTCAACAAGGGTTTCAAAGCCAGCCTGTATAAGCGCCTGGGACCCGCCACAGAGCACGGCCTGCTCTCCAAACAGGTCTGTCTCCGTTTCGTCTTTGAAGTTGGTTTCTATAACACCGGCGCGCGTTCCTCCGATGGCATCGGCATAGCTGATGGCAAGCTCGAGCGCACATCCGCTGGCATTTTGTGCCACTGCGACCAGGCAGGGCGTCCCCTTGCCCTCTTCGAATGTTCTGCGCACAAGATGCCCCGGCGACTTGGGGGCCACCATGAATACATCGATGCCGGCCGGCGGCAGGATCTGGTTGTAATGGATGTTGAAGCCATGCCCAAACCCCAGTGCCTTGCCGGGTGTCATGTGGGCGGCGATTGCTGCCTCATATACCGCCTTTTGGTGCTGGTCCGGGATAAGAAGCATGATGACATCGCCCCAGGCTGAGGCCGCTCCGACGTCCATGACTTGCAAGCCTTTTTTTGAGGCTGCAGGCGCCGAAGAGGATCCGTCTCGCAGGCCCACTACAACGGTGACGCCGTTGTCGGCCAAGTTGAGCGCATGCGCATGGCCCTGACTGCCGTAACCGATGACGGCCACCTTCTTGCTGCGTATCGCCGCCGGGTTGGCGCTGTAGTGTATTTGCATAAAGGGGCTAACTATGATAGTACGTGGTTGCGTTGCATGGCGACACGACCGCTCCTTGCTACCTCTACAATTTTGTGTGGACGCATCATGTCGATGAAGGCGTCAACTTTGGGCGTAGGCCCGGTGAGCTCAAACGTGAAAGCATTCGGCGTGATGTCCACGACCTTGCCACGAAACACAGTATTCACGTCCATGATCTCGGCGCGTGACTGAGGCGTATAGCGCACCTTAAGCAGGCAGAGTTCGCGCTCCACGTAGTTGGTCTCAGTCAGGTCGCACACCTCAATCGTGTCCACCAGGCGGCTTAGCTGCCGCAGAATTTGCGCGATGATGCGCTCATTGCCCGTAGTGACTACGTGCATGCGGCTGATCGACCTATCATCCGTAGCACCCACGGTGATGCTGTCAATGTGGAAGCCACGCGCCGCGAACATGTTGACCACTCGGATCAGGGATCCAATGGAGTTTTCTGCCAGAACCATGATCGTATGCCGATGGATCAGCTCGTCTTCACCTGGCTCTATCGGCTCCCCGGCAGCCTTCTTGCGCTTGATCTGCTGCGGCGTCAGAATAAGTGATTCGGACATTTCCACCTCACACGAATGAATTGGGGACGATGCGCTTGGTAATCATGTCACCCGTGGCGGCGCCGGCCGGAACCATGGGGAAGACCATTTCCTCTTTGGCCACCTGAAACTCCATCAGGGTTGGCTGGTCATGGATAGTCCAAGCTTCGTCTATGATGTCGACGGCTTCCTGGTTGGTTGCGGCCCGTAGCCCCACACAGTTATAGGCTTCGGCCAGCTTCACAAAGTCAGGGTTGGTATCGGACAGGTCGGTGTGGCTGTAGCGTTCGGCATGAAAGAGCTCTTGCCACTGCCGTACCATGCCAAGGAACCGGTTGTTTATGACCGCAATCTTGATCGGAAGCTTGTGGGCTGCCGCCACGCTGAGCTCCTGCGCATTCATCACGAATCCGCCGTCCCCGCTGATGCATACGACGGGCATGTCACTGCCCATCTCTCGCAACCCGAAGGCTGCCCCCATGGATGCGGGCATCCCAAAGCCCATCGTTCCCAGACCGCCCGACGTGATATGAGTGCGAGGATACATAAACCGGAAATACTGCGCAGTCCACATCTGGTGTTGTCCTACATCGGTAAGCACCACGGCATTGCCTTGGGTCTTGTTGCGCAAGCACTCGATGACGTACTGGGCGCGCAGATTATCATCCATTTCATACTCGAGCGGGCATTCCTGGCGCCAGACATCGATCTCTTTCAGCCACGCTTCAGTGTCCTTGCGCTTCAAGAGCGGATCCAGCTGGTCCAGAACCAAATTGACGTCTCCAAGGATGGCGCAGTCTGCGAAAATGTTCTTGGAAATGCAGGACTGGTCGATTTCGATATGAATCACGCTGGCGTGCGGTGCCCATGATTCGAGCTTTCCGGTAACCCGGTCATCAAAGCGCGCCCCCACTGCGATAATGAGGTCGCAGTGCTGAATCGCCTGGTTGGCCCACCACGTGCCGTGCATGCCCAGCATATTGAGGGCGAGGGGATCGTCTTCAGGGAATGCCCCCAGGCCGTGCAGCGTTGTTGTAACGGGAATGCGTGTTCGTCTGGCAATCGCGCGCAGCTTTTCTGAGGCGCCCGAATTGACTGCCCCGCCACCAACGTAGAATATTGGCCGCTGAGACTCCGCAATCATGTGTGCTGCACGGACGATTTTCTCCGGCCGCCCGGCTCCAGGCACTACATAGCCGCGAATGTTGACGGTGTCCGGGTAATAAAACGGTGCGGTGGCCAGCAGTACATCCTTAGGGAGGTCTACGAGCACAGGACCGGGGCGCCCGGTACGAGCGATGTGGTAGGCTTCCTTGACCGTGCGTGCAAGGTCCTTGACGTCGCGAACCAAATAGCTGTGCTTGGTGATGGAACGTGTTATGCCAACTGCATCACATTCCTGGAATGCATCGTTGCCAATAAGGCCTGTCGGTACCTGACCTGTAAAGACGACAATCGGTACAGAGTCCATGAAGGCATCCGCGATGCCGGTCACGGTATTTGTCGCCCCGGGCCCACTCGTTACCAGTACCGTTCCGACCTTGCCGGTTGCCTTCGCATAACCTTCGGCCGCATGAGCTCCTCCCTGCTCGTGACGGACCAGGATGTGCTGGAAATCCGGGTTGGTCCGGGCCATCTCGTCATAGATCTTGATGACCGCGCCCCCTGGATATCCGAAAACAACTTTGACGCCTTCAGCCTGCAGTGATCGAAGAAGAATCTCAGCGCCAGATATGTCCTGCTGCGCAGCTACGACATGCGGTCCGGATTCCGGGAGGGCATCACCGGCGGTCTCGGCCGCTTGCAGCTTGGTATGTGAATCGTATTGCATAAGAAGCGGAGGTTAGCGCTTGTGGAGAGTCATGACCGCCGACACACGGACTTGGGCAAGAGTGTGGTGGCAAGCAACGCTGTACCATGACGCTGGGACCTGATTGAAGTATAGGTAGGTAGCTGCATTGGCGCGAGGTCTGGCCAACCCCGTGCCACGCTCAGCGTCTGCGATGTGCGTCAGGATCGACCAGGGGCGATTACCCGAAGATTAGAAGGAGTAGGTCGACGCTGAGGGCGGAGGGGTCGGCGCCTCGGCGCGCCCACGGGCGCGCGCTGGAAAACCATTTCGCCTATCTCTCGCTGCATCATATCCGAATGGAATGAGCCGCAAATATGCGGAATTCTGCGACAGTTACCAACACGCTACGGTGTTGCTACGCACGTTCGGTAGGGCAAACGCCAATTCTAGGCAGATGTTCTTGGCTCATGGGACATCAAAAATGCTTCCAGTCTCCAAATTCGGAAGAATGGAGCAGCAGGTCACCACGAAACAGGTATCGCGGACGGGCTTGTACATATGCACTTCGTTATTTATGCGTACTGCCGGGTGCACAGGAGCCGCCGCAGGCCATGAAACAGGAGGCACGAGCGCATTCCCGCATTGAAGCAATCTCGAATCAGCTCCAGCGTGCGACCTCCAGCCTGGATGACTGGGAGTGACGGCGAGGCGCTGGTCATCTTGCTTTCGCTGCCTCCCAGAGTTGGCCGCCTGGGTTGAAGCCTGGGGTGCTGCGTGTCAACACGCTGTCCAGCCACTCGGCCTGATTAAGGGTGCTCGTACAACCCGTCGGCCAAGGTGCGGATTGCAACTGCATAGCCGATACACAGGGACGAGCCGGCAGTAACATGCGACCAGGTATATTCAATATGGATGCCAGCCGGGCGCGCAGCCAGCCTTTGGCGCCGCGTCAGCCCCGCCAAAGCTTGGCAGCGCATGAATACTCCGCCCCTGTCCCATTCTTGCTGCAGGTACTCACGACATCGCTTCACCCATGGCAAGCGGGTTCGCGATGCCAAAGATCCTGGAAAGCGTTGCGCACAGCATCTACCAATAGCCAGTTCAGGCCACCGCTCTGCCGCAAGTCTGCTTAGCGGCCTTCGCTACGTACGCGCAAGAGTTGCGTTGGCGTCAGCAGGAAGATGTCCCCGCCGTGCGGCACGGCATCGACCAAGTCCAGGTCTTCGCGGACCTGAATGTCATACAGTTTCCGGCCTGTGGCATCCATCACCAAAAGGCGTGAAGGCAGAACGATCCAGAGCATGCTGCTGTCGAGGACTAAGGCGCGTACATCTTCTGCCAGTCCGCGCGCCATCGTACGGACGTAGCCGCCAAATAGGTCGTATACCAGTATGGAGCGCGATCCTCGATCTGCCACATAGAGCAGTTCGGTGTTCACGGCAAGTGCTACAGGCTCTTCAAGCGTTGCTTCTCCCAAGCCAAACCCTCCAATGGCGCGCTCCAGGCGCCGACTCTTATCCCACTTGAGCACCACGCTTTGGTATGCCTCTATTGCGAATGTTTCTCCGGTTGGACTCTGCGCTACCGCCACGGGCCAGCCACTTTGCAGCACGTCATCTCGGGGCTCCAGTCGGCCAGGAGTGCCAGGCTCGAAGTGCGCTTTGCGCGGCACGGCCAGCGTCTCCAGATGCAGGAACGTCTGGGAAAACCGCTGTAGTCGTCCATTGCCGGCGTCGGCCACCAGCCAGGTGAGCCCGGCTCCCGGGTCAAAGTCCAGCGGCTCGTCAAACTCGCCGTCGCGACCTCCCGGTCCACCCAATCGTGCCAGCTCTTGACCTTCAACGTCCAGCTGCACCACGACCTCTCGGCCCTTATCCACCACATACAAGCGGTTGCGAGCGTCAATTGCCAATCGACACGCCTCGGTAAAGGTCGCAAGCGCCTCGTAGTCCACAAGTGTTACTACACCGTCCTGTGCCTGCGCCGTCGGCACCAGGAGCATCACTAGCGGGGCTAAGAGATACCTCATAGCGCCAAGCGCGCAATGCCTTTCTGGCCGATGTCGCGTCGCATTGTTAGGCCTTCAAAATGAATGTGGTCCGCTGCAGAATACGCCTGGTCCAAGGCGCCCTGCAGATCGCTGCTGAGGCCCGTTACGCCCAAGACGCGTCCGCCAGCAGTTACGGCGCTCCCTGCGTCATCCATGCGCGTGCCCGCATGAAACACCAGAGCCTCCTCCCCTGCTCTTTCCAGTCCGGCAATCGTATAGCCTTTCTTGTAACTGGAAGGATACCCTTTCGAGGCCAGCACCACGCACGCCGCGGCACCAGCGGACAGTGCGACCCGCAGGCGGCTCAGCCTGCACTCTGCAATCGACAGCATCAATTCCTTGACATCGACATCAAGGAGCGGCAGCACGACCTGCGCTTCCGGGTCACCAAGGCGGCAGTTAAACTCAACGACCTTCGGCCCTGAATCCGTCACCATGATTCCTGCATACAGGCAGCCTCTGTACACGCGCCCTTCGCTGGCCAAGCCTTCGAGAGTCGGCTCTATGATTTCCGCACGCACGCGAGCTAGCAGTGCATGGTCCACCAGCGGAGCAGGTGCATAGGCTCCCATCCCGCCGGTATTGGGACCGGTATCGCCCTCCCCAATACGCTTGTGATCCTGTGCAGGCGACAGGCATACGTAGTCATCCCCGTCGGTAAATGCGAATACACTCGCTTCTTCGCCCACCATGCACTCCTCTATGACGACTTCAGCCCCAGCGTCGCCAAAATCCAGCGACTTCATCATCCGGTCCAGTGCGATTCTGGATTCGTCCAGGGTGCTGCAAACCATCGCGCCCTTGCCTGCGGCCAGTCCGCTTGCCTTTATAACAATGGGCATACCCTGAGCCTGCACGTATGCCCAAGCTTCCTCATGCTGGTCCGCAGGAAACACCCTGAATGCCGCGGTTGGAATCCCTCGCCGAGCCATGAATTTCTTGGCGAACGCTTTGCTGCCCTCAATCTCGGCGGCAACAGCCGAAGGACCCACTACCCGCAGGCGCGCGGATTCAAAGGCATCGGCGATCCCGTCTACTAGTGGCACCTCTGGCCCCACCACGGTAAGGTCAATTGATTCTTCGCGTGCGAATGCGACTGATGCCTCAATTTCGCCAGCACCGATCGGTACGTTGTGCCCAATTGCAGCCGTGCCTGCATTGCCTGGAGCAAAGTATAGCGTAGACCCGCCGCGCATTAGAGCCCACCCGAAGGCGTGCTCACGCCCACCGCTGCCTACGACCAAAATCCGCATGACTCACATTCTGGAATCAATTATTGCAAACACTCAGGCAAACGATACGTCCACGCATAGGCCGATCGTAGGGTAGTCTCGCCACAGAACCACCGAGGTGCACAATATGGCGACGCTGCAAGGTACAATACTACCCGATTGCAAAACGCCTCGCCTTGTTGCCGGGGGGTCCGATTTGCTCAACTGCATGTGGGTAATTCAGCGCGTAGCACGATCGGCGGGCCCTTGAGTCAACGTACGCTAATGGCATCAGTCGCCGCCAGCAGCAGTTGTTTTCACTTGCGATTTAATGCTGGCGCACGTGCCACGGAACACGCCACCGAGAGTCACAGAGGTCGCTCCAGCTTGACTCATTGCCAGTGGATCCGGGTCGCTACTCGTTTTCCGCCAGCTCCTTCAGCTCTACCAATGCTACCAGTGCCTGCATGGGCGTCATGTTGTTCGGATCGAGCGCACGCACTCTTTCCGCCACTTGGCTGTCCGCATCCCAGGAAAACAACGTCATCTGAATCCCTTTGGCCTCCTTATCCTCCTGTGGCTTTGGCGCAGACACCACCGCTTCCTGCGCCGGCTGCTGTTCCAACTGCACCAGGATTTCCTTGGCCCTTTTCAACAGCGAGCCTGGCAGGCCCGCCATGCGTGCGACCTCAAGTCCGTAGGAATGATCCGCTCCACCGGGCACCAGTTTTCTAAGAAACACCACCTTGCCTTCGTGCTCCTGCACCTGCACCCGGTAGTTGCGCACGCGGGAAAAACGCTCCGCAAGCTCATTGAGCTCGTGAAAGTGCGTAGCAAAAAGCGTACGCGCCGCCACACGTGACTCCTCGTGAAGGTGCTCAACTAGAGCCCACGCGATGGATAGCCCATCAAAGGTGCTTGTGCCGCGCCCTACCTCGTCAAGCAGGATTAGGGACCGTGGCGTCGCGTTGTGCAAGATGTTGGCGGTCTCATTCATCTCCACCAGAAATGTGCTCTCCCCTGCTACCAGATTGTCAGAAGCGCCTACCCGCGTGAAGATGCGGTCCACTACGCCGACATGCGCACTTCGCGCCGGCACAAACGAACCCGCCTGAGCTAGAAGCACGATGAGACCGGTCTGGCGAAGCACAACGCTCTTGCCGGCCATGTTGGGGCCGGTGATCACGTAGATCTGGCCTTGCGCCGGGTTCAGCTCTACCGTGTTTGGGATGAACACTTCCACGGTCTGTTCCACCACCGGGTGGCGTCCATCCTCGATATGCAGGCGCAGTGAGTCATCAATCAGGGGTCGGCGAAAGTCATGATTGCTGGCCGCCTCGGCGAAGGCACAGTAGCAATCAAGTGTCGCAAGTATTGCCGCAGCGCTCTGCAGTGCCGTAGCATCGCGTGCCACATCGGCCCTCAGCTCCATAAAGAGCTCGCGCTCCAGATCGATCAGCTTGTCTTCAGCGTTCAGGATCTGGTCCTCATACTCCTTCAGCTCAGGGGTGATGTACCGTTCGGCATTGACCAGCGTCTGCTTGCGGATGTAGTTGGACGGGACCTTGTCCTTGTGGGCGTTGGTGATTTCGAGGTAGTACCCGAAGACCCTGTTGTAACCCACTTTCAGTGACGGGATGCCCGTGCGCTCGATCTCGGCCTTCTGCATCTTGGCCACAAAGTCTTTGCCCGAACGCGCAAGCGATCGCAGGTGATCAAGCTTTTTATTGTACCCGTCGCGGAAGACGTTACCCTCCCTCAAGGAGGTCGGTGGGATTCCTACTAGCGCGCGCTTTATCAATCTACATGTATTACTACAAGGATCAAGGTCTGAGCCTAATGTACGTAGTATGTTAGAGGTACCTTCTTTAAGTATTACTTTAAGTCCTGGCAGTCCCGCCAGAGAGTGCGCCAACGCTCCAAGATCGCGTGGCGACGCACGGCCGGTGCATACGCGCGCCACTACCCGCTCCATATCGCAGATGGGCTGCAGTCTCTCCATCACCTTTTCTCGAAGAGGTATATCGCCAAACAGCGCCTCAACGGTATCCAGGCGTTTTTGAATCGCATCGACCTCGCAGAGCGGCGCTCCGAGCCAGTGCCGAAGAAGTCGGGCGCCCATGGCCGTACATGTTTGGTCCATTAGCTGGACTAACGGACCATCCTGCCTGCCCTCCTGCGTGGAGGACACCAGCGAAAGGTTTGCCTTGGTCTGGGGATCAAGGCGCATGCTTCCACTATCCGGGCGCGGCGCAATCCGCCTGATATGCGACAGGTGGCCTTGCTGCGCTTCGCCCAAGTAATGCAGCACTGCACCTGCAGCAACCAGGCCGTGGCGGAGCGATTCCACGCCAAAGCCCTTCAGCGAGTGCGTACCGAAGTGGCGTAGCAACACATCGCGGGAATAGTCACGCGTGAAAACCCAGTCCTCCTGCGGTGTTGTGATGTAGTCTGTGAAGCGGACAGCCTCCAAGCGGCTCTTCAGGCGCTTGTCGACTAAGATCTCGCTCGGAGCAATGGAATAGAGAAGGCTCTCAAGCTGCGCGGGTTCAGATTCAGTCACCACGAATTCTCCGGTGGAAACGTCCACATAGGCCACGCCGACAATAGTGGACTGCCGCCCTACCTGTGCCCAGTGCACCGCAGCAAGGTAATTGACCTGCTTGGGACTAAGCAGGTTGTCGTGCAACGAAACCCCCGGTGAAACAACCTCGACTACGCCCCGCTTGACGAGTTTGCGCGTCTTCTTGGGGTCCTCAAGCTGTTCGCAGATGGCTACGCGAAGGCCTGCCCGGACTAGCTTCGGCAGGTGTTTGTCGATTGCGTGATGCGGGAATCCAGCTAAAGGCACCGAGTTGGCTCGGCCGTTGGCACGCTTGGAAAGGACGATGCCCAATACGCTGCTCGCCGTGAGCGCATCTTCTGAGAAAGTCTCGTAGAAGTCTCCCATCCGAAACAGTAGCAACCGGTCCGGATATTGCGACTTGAGTCGGTAGTATTGTCTCATTAGCGGGGTTTCGCCCCGCTGGATGCTCGTGGACGGCATAGTGATGGTCTTGGGAGCAGCCTGTTGACTACTTGTTGGCTCGGTATATTAACGCATGGCACCGATAGTGTTCGGCCACTGGCGAATGGTCTCTAATCTTTCATTCCCACCTTAAGTAGCAGCGACGGTTCCGCCCAGCCAAGCAGAAAGTGCCTCTTGAAGTGAAGCCACCTGCGCCATTTGCTCTGCCGCACATGCTAACGTCTCGAGGAAATGTTCACCCCAGCCTGGGTGGTCCATCTCATCCCAGAGTACGGTGTGCCAGAGTATTACCGCGGCACCGCCGAATCGGCGGCATTGGGCCAGGATGTCACGGGTAGCTTGCTTGGCGGCCGCCAAGTCCAGCCCACGACGATTGAAGAGTGCAGACTCCATGACGGCAAGCGGCATTTCCCACACACCGGTAACTGCGTTGGCCGAGGTGTCAAATCGCAGAAAGGGCATACAGGTGCCATTGCGAAATCCTTCATGTTCGGCAAAGCCCAAGGTTGAGTCGATTTTGTAGCCCAACCGTTCTTGAAGCCTTGGCGTAATGGGCGCTTCGTAGCGCAGGAAGTGTTGCCGGACACTAAGCGGTGGACGTCCTGCCAGTTTCGCTACAGCCTCCCGCTCGGCCAACATGTACTCGAAGTGCGTGTGCGCGTGATAGCTCGGATGAACACCCAGCTCGAATCCATCCTCTGCTAGAGTCGCTACGAACTTCCGCAGGAATGGGTGCTGCAGACTGTAGTGTACGTCCCGTGGTCCATGCGCTGCCGCCTTAAAAAAAAACGTTCCAGTGCCGTGGTGCTTGATCGTTTGGTGGATTCGCATGAGCGCGGTTTGGTAGACATCGCCTTGTCGCAACGTATCACGCAGAACCTGCCCAAATCGCCGAACGCGCGCGCTCAGGTACTCAGATCGCAGGTTGCGCAAGAGGTATTCCACCACCTCGCGGTAGATCATGCCCTTGCGCCACTTCACCAGGTAGTCGACATCAAATGTAGGGCACAGGGCCCAGGTTGCTCCACCCCATCTGCGAAGATTGGTTGGTACACCATGTCGCTGGAGCTGTGACGCAAGGCGTGAGCGGTAGGCGTCTACCACCGGTCTAGCGGTTACGCCGAGGGTGCGCTGAAGCGACTCCCCATGCGAAAAGCGCGCATGGATGTCCCGAAACGGCACTACATGCTCCTGCCAGCCAGAGAGCCAAAAGAAGGTGGACGCCACCAGGTCATCGCTGCCTGGCTCCTCTCCGGAAAACAGGACAGGCCAAGACTCGCCATCCCAAGTGCGTATGCAGGAGTCTCCCGCACGGTACGGGATGCCTGCGGCGAAATAGGCCTCTGCCTGCTGCGAAAAAGATAGGGACAGCACTCCCTTTCTTAGCGATTTGTCTTGCGGACCGTAGTAAAGGTCTCCGTCACGCAGTTCGCCGTCGGCCACCCAGACAGGATCAATGCCTAGGGGCAACAGAAGCATGCGCAAGGCGTACGTTACCTTAGGTGCATAATTCAGACCTACCGCTATGCAGCATCGGATACTCATTGTGATTCAGGGTCGGTTTGACGAGCGTAGCTACGATGCGGGCTGCGGATAGCGTCTATCTTTCTGATCCTGTTCACGGCTTTGTCAGCGTGCCGCGGGATGTCCTCTTGCCGCTTCTGCAGACTCCGCACGTGCAGCGGCTGCGAAGGATACGGCAACTGGGGGTTGGCTTCCTGGTCTTTCCCGGCGCAGAGCATTCGCGTTTTACGCACGCCACAGGTGCCATGGCGCTCATGCAAGATGCGCTAGACATCCTGAAGGGCAAAGGTACCCCAATCTCCAGGGAAGAGCGGCAAGCAGCGATGGCCGCAGCACTTCTGCACGACATTGGGCATGCGCCGTTTTCGCACACGCTTGAGTTTCGGTTGATCAAGAAAACACCGCACGAGGTCATAAGTGGCATTCTTATCAAGTCAATCGCAGATAAGGTAGGTCCGCCATTGGATTTGGCACTGGGTATGTTTAACGGTACGTACGAGCGATCGTTTTTCCACGACTTGATCACTAGTCAGCTGGATATGGATCGACTGGACTATCTGCGTCGTGATTCGCATCTCACCGGCGTGATTGAAGGCCGTATCGGTCTCGAGCGCATATTGCACACCATGTGTGTGCACCCGACATCTGGTGGTTCGGGCTCGCATGTCGCCGTGGAGTGGAAAGGCATCTACGCCGTCGAGAACATGCTTATTGCTCGCCACTTAATGTACTGGCAGGTCTACCTGCACAAGGCCGTGGTCGCGGGTGATCAGCTACTCTACTCCGTTATCAGGCGAGCTCGCAAGTGGTTGGCGGAAGAAAACGACGATGCAGTAGCTGGCATGATGCCGCCGCTGCGGTTTTTTTTGGAGCGCGCCATACACGAATCTGATCTGGCTGACAAGAGCGTCCTGAACGCCTTTCTTCGTCTTGACGACACAGACGTATTAGGCAGTCTGAAGGCGTGGGTCGGCAGCCCGGACAAGATTCTGGCCGACCTCGCCCAGCGCTTTCTTCAGCGCAACATGTTTCGGTGCACATTTCTTGATGCCGCGCCGCCAGAGCACAAAATAGAAGAATGGAAGGAACGCGTTGCGGACGTGTTGTGTGCACAGGGTCTATCGACTCCTCCAAGCGCCATTGAAGACGCTACCTACTACCTGACGACCGACCGCGCGCGTCATGCAGCGTACGCGCGCTCGGAAGGGCCGATCCGTATCGTGAACAAGCGTGGAGAGCTATGTGAGCTCTCGGACATAGCAGACACTCCAGCTATAAAGGCACTGACCAACTTCGTCGAAAAGTCCTACGTCTGTTACCCCAAAGAGATTGATTTGGCGGTTTAGCGGGACGACGCCATGCCCCCATGGGCGGTAGGGCGACATTATGTGATGAGCCGCAGCAAACTCACGAAGGGCGTGCGTGGCCCCGCACAGCAGTGTAACCCAAGGCTGCATGGATTGACCGCAACGCCGTCGTCGGCTGGCGCTGCTTGAGCAAAAACACCCTTGTGCGAGGCATGTTCAACGGCTTCCTGGTCCTACTTCCGCATTCTGGCATAGTGGTCAGAAAAGGCGCAACGCTCTAAGGAGCCGAATAGAACACGGCCCCCAGCAGTATCAACCACCGTAACCAGACTAAAAGAGGCGGCCTTGCATGCCAATCTGTAGCCTTTCCTGCCGGAGAGAACGCCCATTGGCACTGAAATCGTCCTGCATGTGGCTGAGCAGATCTTTGCCCTCCGGCAGCCATTTGCCTCCAATTTCGACGATCTTTGCATTTCCTGCCTTCTCATCGGTTGTCATTCTGACCCACAACTGTGTCCAATTCTTCTTTAGGTTCGCTTTTGCACTGGACATTACTACGTCGCTGAGGCCAGAACGAATAATCACCGCGGCATCAGACAGGCAGTAAACGATTTCGTAGAGCTGCCTTGTGAATTTCGACTTTGCAAGCTCGGCCTTAGCCTCCGGGTGCACGGCCGACAAGAGCACCAATTTTCCTTTTTCGATAAATCCCCTGTAGGGGGCATTGGATGCCATACGAAGCAGGTTGCCGGCGAATACGGCGACTGCGACCCCACCATTCTCCAACGATCCCCTGATGGCCTCTTCGCCGATACGATGTGTACCGGTCGAAACTAAAACCCTTTCTTTTGTTGCTGCGTCCGCGCCAAAACCCCACGCGTAGTCTAAGTCTACTTTGGCAGCCCTCCTGGATCCTACCGCCGCCAGTTTTCTGCGACTCAGCAAAGTACGGTCGCCAAAACCAAATAAGACAGCAGGACAGTCACTCTTGAGCTTGTCCTTGAGAGCCTTGGGATAGTCCTTGTCTCCCCGCGTCATAACCCAAAGCCCAGCCTCGCGCCATGCGTCCTCTTCTTGGGCAAGACTGTTCTTCCGACTACCATCCAGCAGTTCCTTGATCCTTGCGATCGACGCGCTTGATTGATCCCATCCTTGCAAGAGCTCATCCAACGGCCCATTTGCTAGGTCCGCCGGAGTACGACCTTGGCCCTTGAGCCAGCTGGCGAATGATCCCCATTCGCGAAAGTCCATAGGAGACACTGCGTTTCGTCTGTCAACGTCATCAATGAGGCGCGTAGTCAGAAGCAATACCGCCTGCGTAATCTGCGTTTTCAATGAAGCGTGAGTGCCAGTAGGCATCCGGGCCGACCGTGAAGTACGAGCAGACTTGCAGATTAGATGAACGTGGCCAAGGGGGTCCATATCGTCGGGCAACCACCTGCCGCCTTGTTGCACAAGTGTGGCATTGCCTGCCATCCCATCGCGTGTATGCTTTACCCAGAGAGGCACCCAATTCCTCTTGATATTCTTGGTCGCACCGCTCCACGTGCCGCCCTTCTCGCCGGAATGAACAACTACCGCGGCACTTGATAGGCCGTAGATATAGTCGTTGCGTTGCATTGCCGCGCCAACAAAGGCACCCCTAAAAAGGCTCACCTCTGGAGCAGTTACCGAAACGAGCGCCAGATTGTTACCATTCAAGAATCGCTGCGTGTTTTGGATTGACCGTTTTAACAGTCTGTCAGTCAGTATTCCGACGACATCCCCCCCACGCTCAAGTGCTCCACGCATTGCGTGTTCATCTACGCCCCGGGCGCCACCCGATACTATTGCAACACCCTCTTGCGCTGCAGCGCTGCCAAATTCCCTAGCATATTTCAAGTCGGCCTCAGGCGCGTTCCGCGATCCTACCAGGGATAAGCCGCTGCAGCGAAGTAGCATACGGTTCCCACACCCAAAGAATGCTGCCGGAAATGTACTCGGCAGCCTGGATTTTAGCATATCGGGATAGTCTTCATCCAAATATGACATGACCCAAAGTCCGGCACCCTCCCACCGTTCCATGGCAAGTGCGAGCTGTAAGCCCCGCCCCAACAGCGCATCGATCCTTTCAACCTGCGGACTCTGTGCGGTCCAACTTCGCAATATTTTGGCTGGGCGTCCCAACAGGAGATTCTCTGGGAGCTGCTCCTGCTCTTCAAGCCATGTCCATACCGCCCTCCACTCCTTTGGGGTCAGTGGCTTTAGTGCGCTGCGGTCGCGTGGCGTCAGCGCCGTCGTCAGCAGCAGGATGGCCTGGGTGTTAGCGGAAGCTTCCATGTCGGTACTTTAAAACCAGATCGATCCGAATTCGACCAGCGCCAATGTCAAAATACGGAGAATGAGCCCATATGCCGGTTAATGGATTGTGCGACATGCACACGCACTCTCCCCCACCCCATCCACGGCGCGCAATTTAGACCCGCAGTATCTTCAGCGTCACCAATGAAACAGCAACTTCCTGCGCGCAGGATTCCCGCGCAACATGTTGGTACCATCGAATAGGGCGGCGAGTCAGTTGGCTCATCCTGACGTAGTTGTCAAGGCCAGCGCAATGGGAAACACCTCCCCGCTGCCAGCTTCACGCAAGAGGGCAGCCGCAATCGTAAAGGTCCAGCGCGAGTCTACGGTATCGTCAACCAACAGCACCGGCGCACTGGGAACGCGGCCGCGCACGGCAAACACCCCGTCTAGGTTTTTACATTGATGAAAGGAATTCTGTTGCGCCTTCTGTGGGTCACTTGTGCCAGCTGTGGCAAGCACGCTACGAAACGGCAGACCTAGCCTTTGCCCGAGCCGTTCCGCAAATGAATGCACGAGGTTTGGGCGCCTTGCCGACGGTATGCAGGTTATCCATTTGGGAAAAGGTGTGGGCCGCCACCGCTGAATCATTTCTAGGGTTGCATCAACGAGGTCATCGCCGAATCTACCGGACTGCTTTGCCTCCTTTACAATAATTCCCCACCCCGCGTCGCCCCACCTTGATAGTGCCCTTCCCTCGGACGCCCTTAGTGCCAGCGGCAGGTTGCCACTGAGGCCGTACTTAGTCCAGGCACCCCTGGGAATTTGCATCCTGGGTGCGATCGGAAAATCCATCCTCCGCAGGAACTGCTGGGCGCGGACAACCAAGCTCGGATTGGCACTTGAGCTGATCAGCGGCCTGCCAAGGCAGTTGTCGCAGCGTCCGCACTCGCTGACGTCAGGATCATTCAGAGCGCGCTGAAGGAAGGCCATTCGGCACTGCTTCGTATGGATGTATGCTTGAATCTCCTGCCACTCGACTTCCCGCTGCTCCGTGAGCCGCTGAATACGGTTCTTATCGAATCTGAACCGAACCGGCGTACGATGCCACTTCGACCCATCTTTGATGACAGGGGATGGATGCTCCACGGAAAGAAACTTGAGCACGTCTTTGATTTGACCGTACCGCACATTCAAGGTGTCCCTGATGCCGTTAACGGACAGTCCATCGTGCCGTGCCAAAAGGGCGAGTACCTGATTGATTACCTGCTCAGACGGAAATGCACTAACGCGAAAGTATTCGATTATCTCTGAATCCTCATGGCCTGACAGGAGAACACCCGAAGCACGATCCACCGCACGGCCGGCACGTCCGACTTGCTGATAGTAAGCCACCACAGAGCTTGGTGCTTGATAGTGGATGACGAATCCAACATCCGGCTTGTCGTAGCCCATCCCCAACGCAGTCGTTGCGACGAGAATCTTGATCTTATTGCCCAGCAGAAGGCCCTCCAAATGCAGCCGATAGTCGTTGCTGTTTGAAAGGTCTTCGGCCTGTACTCCCGAATAGTAGGCCCGTGCATTAATCCCGCAACGGTTGAGCCAGCCTGCAACAGTATCTGCGTCCCGCTTCGTGAGCACGTACACGATACCTGTGCCGGGAAGATTCGGAATGTGCTCGGCCATCCAAGCTAGCCTAAAAGCTTGATCAGGAAGTACAACCGCTTGGAGCTCCAGGCTGTCACGCGTCAGCCCCCCTCGCTGAATGTGAATGTCGCCCAACTGCTGCGCTATGTCGTCTACTACCCGATCGTTTGCCGTTGCCGTAGTGCCAAGTACAGGCATGTTGGGTGGCATCTGTTTCAGCACATTGACGATCCGCCGATAGTCCGGCCGGAAATCGTGGCCCCAGTCGGAAATGCAATGCGCCTCGTCGATCACCACCAAGCCGATCTTCTCTGCAACCAACCTAAGGACATTCTGCACAAAAGACTGGTTCGACAGGCGCTCCGGTGAAATCCACAGCATATCTATGCGCCCGCTTCGGACTTGGCGTTCAATTGCTTCCCAGTCATCCGGGTTGGCGGAGTTGATGGTGTCGGCCCGCAGTCCGATTCTTTCTGCGGCTGCAACCTGATTTCTCATGAGTGCGAGCAGCGGCGAGATGACGAGCGACGGGCCGTACCCGCGATCACGCAGCATGCGCGTGGCCAGAAAGTAGACCATGCTCTTTCCCCAGCCCGTCCGTTCCACAACCAATAGTCGGCGCTTATGGCTCACCAGCAAATCGATGGCTTCCCATTGGCCGTCACGAAAACGCGCGGCCGGATTTCCCACCGCCTTCTGCAGCAGATGCTCTGCTTGCTCGTACGCTAACTGGGGGTGTCGGCTCTTCTTGCTCATTGCGCTATCTGGCTGCACAGCGGGCAAACTGGCACTTCTGGGTCGCTGCGGCACGCCAGTCGGCTACGAATCGGTTCATCGATCTACGTACACGCGCTTGGCAGCTCGTGCTCACAATGGGTGTACCCGGCGTGTATTGGTGCCATTTTGCCGGTGGAAGGCGGCACATGCCCAATAGTGTGGTGATGCGGTTTCGACTGGCCCAATATTTTGAACCTTATCGGTGCTTTCAATCAGAACAGCAGCGAGTCTGCAACGACGAAACCGGAAGTCCGTGCCCTATCCTACACGAATGGCATCCATCGCCACCTCGCGACCGTAGCACCACAGTCCAGCCGATCCGACGCGTCACCAACGGCAGCGAAATCGGGGTCATTCCCGCTCGCTGCTCTCAATGGAGAGCGGCACGGCAAAAATCCGCGCACTTCTGCATCTCCTCCATGACCGTTGAGCTGGCAGGGATATCGTATTCCAGCTCAATCATGGCGGTAATGGGGTAGCCTTCGTCGCGCAAGAGATGCAGCACGTCCTCTATCGGCGTATCTCCGGAGCCCCAGGCCATGTTGTCCTGGCCATTCTCGGGGCTTCGGCGGTCTTTGAGATGCAGATGCGTAATGCGGTCATGGTACTTCCTGATGATTGGTACCGGTGAAGTGCCGAGGCCTGCCACGTAGTGGCCTATGTCCAGGTTGAGCATGTTGTTCGGCGAAAATGACAAGGGTATGTCCCAGCTGAATCCCTCGTTGGCAACCTGGATATGGTTGTGCATACCCGTCAGTAAGTTGTGCTTGGTGGCGAACGGTCCCATGCGCTCCGCAGCCTCATTGGAGATCTCAAAAGAAATGCCCCGTGCCCCAACAGCCCTGGCAGCATTGAACGCGTAGTCGATCTCTGCATCGATCCAGCCTGGCTGGCCCAACTTCAAGATGTCAATATCCACGCCCCCGTCCCGGTACATCTTGCCCAACTCCGAAAACCGATCCATGGATGCACTCTGGCGCCACTCCCTCATCTTCTCCCCATGCGCCCTACGCGCCGCTGCCATCTCGCTGCGTTCTTCCGGGCTCATGTCGCGGAAGTTCCTGGGCATCGTCGGCCCGGCAGGTGCGCCGGCAAACACCTCGGCAGGGCCACCCATGAGCTCAATGGATGGTAATTCCAACCTCTGCATGTAGCCTAGAATCTCTTCGGCGCTACTGGGAATCTGGCGAAAACTGTACGAAATTGCCCCAATCAGCACCTTGCGGCGTTTGGCAAACAGTGGAGCACTACTTAAGGGCAGGAAGGCGGTAGTAGTGACTGCGCCTGCAGCCTTAAGAAACTGGCGGCGGGAATAACCTGGACGTAGTAGCGTGCTCATGGCATTAGGCAAGGATAGTTCACTCCTTAAGATAGTACAGCGCAGGCAAGTTGCGTAGCTGGCCGCCTAAATCAAGCCCGTAGCCAACCACAAACTGCGGGCTACACCAAAAGCCTACGTGGTCTACTGGTACCGCAGAACCATGCGTCTTCAGGAGCGCAACTACCGTGACGGAAGCCGCCTGGCGGCGCACAAGCTCCGCACGAACGTGTGTAATGGTCCTACCACTATCTATTATGTCCTCCACCACCACCATATGCCGGCCCTGGACACTCGCCAGCAGGGGCCACAGCTCCTTTACATGCCCGCTACTCTTCGTCCCGTTTCCGTACGACTTTAAGCGCCAAAATTCCACCTCGCAATCAAATCCCAGGGTGCGGACCAGGTCAGCCAAGAACACGAAAGCCCCATCAAGGAGGCCGATGATAAGCGGGTTGCGACCTTGGTGCGTGACGGACAACTCCCTGCCGAGTTCGTGGATGCGCACCTGTATGCTATCAGGATTCTTGAATAGCCGAAGGCCAGCAGAAAGAGAGGACGTCATGCGAAGGGTGACCGGATAATTGGCAAATGGTGGCGGCAGTTCGTGCCCGCATTACCAGTCAAGTGCCAAATTGCCGCGTATCTATAGCAGAGCAAACCTGGCGAACCGGAGTGTGCCTTTCCGTACCCGAAAAAGGTCGGAGAGCCGGACGCCTACTAACCATACAATGTCCTTGCCACTGCAAACTACGTGGGCCCTGGTGCGCATGTCAACGCGGACCTTGGCATCGGTCAGCACGTCGCTGACCTTCTTGGTATGGGCCATGCCCAGCGGCACCATGCGGTCTCCCGCTTGCCAGCGGCGCACCATCAGCGGAAACTCCAAGCGGTCGCCGTCCACATACGCCACCTTCGGTGATTCTTCCTCTAGGCTCTGCGGGTACTGATCTGATACCGTTATCTCTACCCTGCCTCCATCTATAGCTACGCATTTTCCTGCATGCAAGGCTACAGCTTCATTGGTGCGGGGCGCCGGGTGGTGCTCGAACAGCAGGGATTCGCGGCCACGCCAAACCGCTCCCGCGCCACAAGTGACACGTCGTCCTGGCTGCGAGGACACCAGCGACATTACGTGGTCAACGATGGAGGCCGGAGCTCCCGGCAGCCAGCACCTTAGAGCTTCCAAGACAACACGACGCTGCCACACCGGGGGCAAATCCGTAAGCACATCCAAGTGGAGTTGGCGCTCCCCCGCGGCGCGTTTGAATGTTTCCCTGAGTGTGGGTAACAACGCCGCGTCAACGTATTCGCGCATCAAGTCAGCACTGTAGGCAATTCTGCTGCCTACGCCGGGCCCAGCCACCTCCTTCAGAGCAGGCCACAGGCGCTGGCGAAGCGCTCCGCGCAGGTACTTCGGGTCCGTATTGGACGTGTCCTCTCGCCATGAGAGACCTGCGCCGTGAGCATACTTGGCGATGGCCGTGCGGCTTTGATTCAGGAGTGGGCGCACCAGCGTCGCACTCCCCAGCGCGCGTACGATAGGCATCCCGGCGAGGCCTTCGGGGCCTGAGCCTCGCAACAAGTTAAGCAGAACGGTCTCCGCTTGATCATTGGCATGGTGCCCCACAGCTACGAACTCAAGCCGCAAGAGCTTGGCATACTCGGCAAACACTTCGTATCGCAAGTCGCGCGCCGCCATCTGGACCGACATGCGAAATTGGTGCGCATGGCTTGCCGCGTCCATGTGCTTAACGTGGCAGGGCAGGCCGTGATCTCTGCAGAGACTCCGCACAAAATGCTCGTCCATCTGTGAGTCTTCTCCACGCAGGGCAAAGTTGATGTGCGCCACCTCCACCGCGAATCCAAGCTTGCATAGTGCATCCAATAACACAGTCGAATCCATGCCGCCGCTCACTCCAACCAGCACCCCCCCGCCGGCCGGCATGAGCTCCCTGCTCATAATCTGCTGCTGGACGCTCTGAAGGAACATGGGCTCAGCCACCTACGAAGGCGCCTTGCTAAAGCGGCGCTTAAGCTCATCTTTGGAAATCCTGAGAAGGACAGGGCGTCCGCCGGGCGCCGTATACGGATCTTGGCACTGAAAAAGCTCATCAATGAGCGCTCTCATCTCTTCAGGATTCATGACCGTCCCTGCTCTGATGGCCCCGCGTCGCGCGACGCTCCGGGCAAGGTTGTCACGCGGGCCGACTTGCAACTGGTCCGCATTGTTCTTGTACTCTGCAATCACATCGCGCAAAAGATGCTTTTCCGTACCCGGGTGCAGGCCCTGCGGAATGCCGCGAACCACGACCGTGCGCCCGCTGTATTTGTCGACGTTAAAGCCAGATGCCACCAATAGCGGGATCAACTCGTCGAAAAGAGCCATGTCCCGCGAATCAAGGTCGATTGGCTCCGTGAACAGCAACTGCTGTGATAGTCCCAAGCCGTCCTTGATATTGGTGAGCGCCCGCTCATACAGGATGCGCTCATGGGCTGCCCTCTGGTCGAGAATCATCAACCCCGTACGCAATGCCGTGCAGATGTACTGGTTGTGTAGCTGCCAGACTTGTGGGGCGGTTTCTGTAGTTTCAGCTGCGGTCGACTTGTCGGCATCAGTGGGTGCGTACAGCGTGTTGGAAAGCTGCTCGGCGGATCTGTAAGACCGCTGCTCACCGGACGATGCCTGCTGCATGGTCTTGGACCGCTCCTGGCTACTCGCATTCCCCAGACTTAGCGTGGCCAGCTTGGACGGACTGAATTGGGGCACGAGGTCCGCGCTTCCCAGCGCCTTGCGTACCACTGCTCGCATGAACCCATAGACATCTCGGTCACTATCAAACCGCACCTCTGTCTTGGCGGGATGGACGTTTACGTCCACATGTTTGGGGTCCAGTGATAGAAAGAGCACATAGAATGGATACCGCTTGGTCGATACCATCCCTTCGTATGCTGACATCACCGCGTGCTGCAGAGAGGGGCTACGCACGATGCGGCCATTGACATACAGAAAACGTTCGTTCCTGCTGCGCCGCATCTGTTCGGCGCTGCAAAGGAGGCCGCAGGCTGAGATGTAGCTGGTGCTTTCGCGGACGACGATGAGTCGCTCGGCGTAGTCACTACCGAAGACCTGGCCAATCCGCACGCGCAGCACGGCGGTTTCGTCATCTCCTGGACAAGGGGGTAGGCGAAAAATCTCAGCGTTTGCATGGCTGAGCGAAAACGTCATGCGCGGGTTAGCTAGGGCCTGCGCTAAAAAGACGTCGCTGATATGAGAAAACTCCGTAGCAGGCGACTTCAGAAATGCGCGGCGTGCAGGGACATTGTAAAACAGGTTGCGCACGTCAATGGTGGTACCGACTGTAGCCGCACACGGCTCCGACGCCAGTACTTCACCCCCGTGAATTCGCACCATGTGCCCTTCGGTGTCCGTCGGCCGTCGCGTCTTCAGCGTCACCTGCGAAACGGCAGCAATCGAGGCCAGCGCCTCTCCACGGAATCCCAGAGTCCAGATCTGATCCAGCTCCTCTGCTGACCGAATCTTACTTGTAGCGTGGCGCGCAAAGCACTGCACCGCATCCTCAGGGCCCATGCCCGTGCCGTCGTCACGTACATAGATCTGGAGGCTTCCTGACCGCTTGACTTCAACGCTGACGCCCTTAGCGCCCGCATCAACGGCATTTTCCAAAAGCTCCTTGAGAACCGAAGCAGGGCGTGCCACAACCTCGCCGGCCGCAATCTTGTTGGCCAGCGAAGTTGGCATCACATGAATGCGCGGAGAGCTCTCGCCTCGTTCGTGTGCCATCACCAGGGGCTTTCCGGGTGGCCTGCGCTACCCTCCGAGCGCGTTGTAGATGTAAAAGGCAAAAAAGAGCAGCGCTGCGAGATATATGAGCGCCAGCGGACTGCGCCGGCGTCGGGCACGGCTCTGAATCCGCATTCGGCGCTTGAGGCTTTCATCACGTGAGGGATCGTAGAACCGCGGCTCGTATGAATAGACGCGCGGCTTGACCTTTCTTCTGCTTTGAAAAATTGCCATAGCCTTTTACCTCCACTGCGGAGTACCCTTCACACGGAGTTTCGTTCCACCTTCAAGGAGGCCGGCGGCCAAGGCCATGCCGCGATTGGCCAAGGCCGCCGGGGGATCTAACCGCCCGCTGCTATGACCCACATGAAGAGATAGGCGAGAGGCGCTGCGACAATCATGCCATCAAAGCGGTCCAGGACGCCCCCGTGTCCGGGAAGCAGGCTCCCGGAGTCGCTTAGCTGGACTGCGCGCTTAAATCGGCTCTCCGCGAGATCGCCCGAGGCACTCGCAACGCCGCAGATCATGGCTAACACCAGCACCGGAACAAGGCCCAGCGGCTCCGCAAACACATAGAAAATGGCCGCCCCCGCAACAAGAGGCCCAAGAATACCCGCGATATAGCCTTCCCACGTCTTGTTGGGTGAAGTTAACGGCGCAAGCTTGCGCCGACCCCATAGCCTGCCTGCCGCGTACGCGCAGATGTCTCCAACCCAGACCAGCGCAAATACGGTGACGACCAGCAAGAACCCCTCGTTCATGGCGCGCAGGTACAGCAAAAAACTCAACAGTGCCGCTGGATATAGCGCCCCCGAAATCGTCGCACAGAAAGCATGCACCACCGCGTCACGCTTCGAAAACGGCATCCACACTAGGAGCAGCACCAGAGGTACCATCGCCAAACGGACGCTACCAGGCAGGAGGGGGTGCAGGACTAGCAGAATCCCAATAGACAGGCCCGTGAAGCGCCAAGGAATCAGCCCCGCATGCCGCAGGAGGCCATACCATTCCCACTGACCCAGTATTGCAGTCAGGAGCACAACCCCGCCAAAATACCATCCGCCAAGCCACGCACTGCCAATCAGCAGCGCCGCGCCAATCGCAGCGGTGATCGTGCGTCTAAGCAGATTGGATCCGAGCCAGTTCATGCCAGGGCGTTGCGCCCAGCGCTAAATTGAAGCAACCGTGGCTATGCCAAGCCCTCGCTCAATGCGAGCGCTTCAAGTTCGTCTTCACTCAAAGGCGGCTCGCTCAGCAGAGCTTGTGCAGCTTCTCGGAACGCATCGGGAACGAACACGCGTACCTTCGCTAAATACCCATGGCAAAGGTTCCACGCGTGATCCCGCTGGCTTAGCAGTACCACGGGAATATCCGCGTCCACCAGGCGGCTCTTTACGAGCTCCGATTCATAATCGGTGCCAGAGGAAAACACAATGCTCCATCCTGGGCGCTTCATGAAATCAAGTAGTCCCTCGTCGCTGGAGCAGCAAAATGACGCCAACGAAGATGATTATGCCTAAACCTACGACATACCAAGGTATTACGGACGCTTCCATCGTGTTCAGATCCATGTTAATCCGGCTCTTGGCGGCCCCGCTGAAGATGAGTGCAATGGCATTGTTGGCAAAGTGGACAATGATGGGCACCCACAGGCTGCCTGTGCGCCAGACTAGGTAGGCCAAGTATATGCCCACGAACATCAGCGGCAGCGCCTGCGTCAGACGCAAATGAAACAGTGCAAACACGACTCCCGTCGCCGCAATGCCCACCGCGGCACCCCACGTGCGCTCAAAGTTGCGCTGCACCAGCCCCCTGAAGAATACCTCTTCAAACAATGCAGGCGTCAGCGCCACCAATATGAGGTTCAGGGCAAGGCTTCCCTCCCCGGAGAGTGCGATTTCCAGCAGCGCGAGCTGCTCTTCTTCCATGATCCTGATAAACTCTGGAAGCGGCACGCTTTCGTTGAGCTCGCCGAGCCACATGATGGTGGGCATTATCGCCAGCAATCCCAGCAGCGCCAACCACGTTGCGGGCAGGTCCAAGGATCGCGCACGCAACAGCGACCACGGACGCGTAGTCTGCAAGCGCGCAACAAGAATGGCAAGCAGCCCCAAGCCCAAGGCCAAGCCTATGGCATTGCCGGTAAAAACGATCGTAGCGTGCTCGGCAAGAAGCTCGGCACCGCCCATTGCGGCCTCCAGCGGCGACGCGCCACGAGCCACCAGCAGTGCAATGAGCGCTACACTCCCGACCGCCACGTACGCAAGGAATCCGGCTAACAGCGCCGCGAAGGCTACCAGCGCCGGATGCCACTGCGCCAGCGGCCCGTCTTCCAAAAAGCCGTTTTCCATGGCAGGACTGCCTGCAGGCTGGTGGATCTAAGTGGGATTCAATCCGTTTCCCCCTTGCACCTGCGCCCGTAGCTCAGCTGGATAGAGCGTCTGCCTCCGGAGCAGAAGGTCGGAGGTTCGAATCCTCTCGGGCGTACTACGCCCTCTACGCTGGTGCAGCGTCTATCTGGTTCTCCGTTGCGGCTACGAGGGTGGCTACCGTGGCGTCGCCCGTGACGTTGCATACCGTGCGGCACATGTCCAGGATGCGGTCGACCCCAAGGATGAGCGCAATCCCTGCAGCAGGCACACCCACGGACTGGAGGATGATGACCAGCATGATGATGCCCGCGCTGGGTACCGCCGCAGTCCCGATTGACGCCAGGAGGGCAAGAAGGACAATCTCCAGCTGCGCACCAAGGCCAAGTGCGATGCCCAGCGCCTGCGCAATAAATACCGCTGCAACTGCCTGGTAGAGCGCCGTTCCGTCCATGTTGATGGTGGCACCCAGTGGTAAAACAAAGGAAGAGACCTCTTCCGAAACACCGAGATTCTTTTCGGTCATCTCCATCGTAACCGGAAGCGTAGCCCCGCTGGATGAGGTGGAAAACGCTACCAGCTGTGCCGGTGCCAAACCCACAAAGAAGCGCTTCAGCGTCATCGGCGTAAAGAACTTCAGGATCGCCGTGTAGGTGACGCCAACGTGAATGATCAGCCCCAGCACCACCACAATCATGTAGAACCCTAACGCCCCGAGCAGGGACCATAGCCCATTCAAGTCGTTCTGCGAAACTTGATTGATGGTATCCGCCAGAAGTGCGAACACTCCTAACGGTGCTATCTTCATGATGAGCTCAACGATTTTGATCACCATCTCGTTGAGGCTTTCAAAGAAAGAGAGCAGCGGCCGTGCCTTCTCGCCTGGCAGCATTAGCAGTGCCACGCCAAACAGGATGGCCACGAAGACGACCTGAAGCATGTTACGGTTACTGGACGCGGAGCCAAAAATGTTATCCGGCACCATGTCCACAACTGCCTGCAAGGGTCCGCGGTCCTCCATGGCTTCGGTAGCGGTTTCTGCGCGCGTCTCGGCCATCTCACTGTACTCTGCGGTGAGCTGCTCTTTCACGTCGTCCGGCACGAATCCGCCGGGCCGCAGCAAATTCACCAAGGCAAGCCCGATGATTAGCGCTGCCACTGTTGTGCCAATGTAGATGGCAATGGTTTTGCCACCGATTCGGGAGAGCTTTTTTGTGTCCGAAAGCGACGCCACGCCAGTGATGATAGAGGCCAAGACCAGCGGCACGGCGATCAGAAAGAGCGAACGCAGGAATATCGTCCCAAAGGGCCCGATCCAGTCGCTGGTAAACTCCCCCCACCCCATTGCTGCTGACAGGATACCGTAGAGTAAGCCCAAAATGAGCCCGAGGATGATCTGATTGTGGAGCTTCTTAAGCCAAGTCATAAAGAATTGCGGGATTGATTGTGCGCATAATAGCAATCTCTAATCTAAGCGGTGCACCTCTGCCAGCAAGGAAACGGTGAGGGAAGTGCGAGACTCTTCGCCGTGAACGGATCCGAGCACTTCGATATCGCCGCAGGGAGCGTCTGTTGTCTGGCCATTTGGCTCTGCTCAAACCCTGACGTCGACCTCTGCCACGACGTTTCGCCTAACCCCAAACTCAAGATCCCCATTGGCCGAACGTCGCACTGCGCGCGTTGTTGCGTTGGAATGGATGGTAGCCTTAACGACAGAGAAACCCGGCAGGTGCTCACGATTAAAGCCTTCTGGACTACAGCGTCCACAAGATTCATACCACTTGGAGCATCGGGCTTCCCCCATTCTTGCCGATCGCTGGAGAGGAGGGCAATGACCGGTATGCGCAATGAGCAACTTGGCCGCACAGATGACAGCTTAACACTGCTGCACCGTCTTTTGGATGCCGCTTTCCCGTGAACTGCCGGCAGCATGTAGGCTACCTGAGGGCGATGCTGTAACTGACTATCCGAAAAAGGCCTGCGCAGGGAGTGCCGCGAAGATGTGGTGCGGGGGCGGAGTGAATCCAGCCCAAATTCTAGCTTGCTCGGCGGCCAACTAGAAGCTGAGTTGCATCGTCAGCATAGGCTCGCGCTGGTAGAATCCTAGCCGCGTCTGCAGCCGGTTGTTTTGGAGCTTGGCCGAAACCGCTGCATCAACGGCGGCCAAGAGGTGGTTGACAAAGAACAGGATCGTTACCCTTGAGGCGCGCCGAAGGTAATCATTGGACTCTGCGTGGCGGTCCGCATATGCAAAGAAGCGGCGAGACACATTGGGCTTGCTGCCATCTGGTGCAGTTTTTTCCGGATCAATGGAGTCGATGAAGTTGCCGTCTTCATCAATCCAGGTGGCAACGCCATCTCTGACCAGAAGAGTGTAGTCATCCCAGCCCGGCGCGAATTGAAAGTACTTGCCGACGAGTTCGTAGTACTGCTGCTCTCCAAAGAACGGCAGCTGGTGCGAAAAACGGGCGCCTGTTTCGGGATGATATACCAGCGATTCCAGCATGCGGATGTCCAGGATCAGGCGTCGGACGGCCAGCTGCTGATTGCTGGTCCAGGCACTCGGACGAGAAAGGTCAAAACGAAAGAGCACCTCCTCAATTGTGATGAGGTCCGCTTGGACCCCGCTTCCGCCCGGAATTGAGTTAAGGTATGAAGTGAAGTCATTGAGCCACAGCGCATATTGCACAGGGCTCCAATGTGCGTGGGCGGTGGCCTGATACCCGTCGCGACCACTTTGGCCTTGCGACCGCCATGAGGACCACGCCCAAAGTGTGCCGAGCTCTGCCGCGACGGCGACCGATGCCTTGATCCAGTGACGGTTATAGACCTGTCCGGCGCCAGGCACCAACACAGACAGGCCAAAGGCCAGTGGCACGCTTCTGGAACGGCGCAGGCCCGGCACATCCGCAGACAAGGGCCCGTGTGCCAACGTGGAACGAAGCGTGGCAGAGGTGTAGCTTGGCTGCGATTCAGCTTGCATCGCTTGGCCCCCCGGCACGATGATCAGCGCCATAAGGCCGGCCGCCAAGGCCGCGCGAATGGAGGTCCGAACCGTCAGTTGCGCTGTCAAATATACGGGCGAACGTGCCGCTCAAACGAGTTGTAGTTGCCAGCACCAACGATGAACTGGCGGACAAAGCCGTCGCGATCTATTACGTAGGTTACCGGGCGCCCCCGTTCGAGCTCGCTGCGGTAAGGCTCCGGGGCCACCTCCGGCAAGAAATACCCCGACACGGTGCGCTTTGGCCACAGATCAGCGAAGATATTCAGCTCCTCCCGGGATTCGTCCGAAAGCGTGATCACAGTCAGACCCTGGTCTGCGTAGTCGGCCTGCAGTCGGTCGAGCTCCGGCAGCTCCGTGACACAGGGTTGGCACCAGGTGGCCCAAAAATTCAGCAGTACAACTTTGCCCTCAAAGTCCGAAAGACGCTGTGGGGCATCACTGGACAACAGCTTGAAGGCGATGTCGCTTGCCGGCTGGTCAACGCCGCTTTGTGTCATCACCTCTTTCTCAGTATGTGCCAGTGCCAGCGCCATCAAGAAACCCGCACAAAGAATAAGCAGCACCGACATTACGGTACCCGCCCACTCCATGCCGCCCCGCGGCTGCTGGCTGTCGCTCCCTCGTAGCAGCAGCCAGAGAAAGACGATGCCTACCACAATCATGCATGCGGCAACCACCATGATGACAATCATATTCATACCGCCCGACCGAATCGTTACAGGTCAAACCCAAACAGCACGCCAAAGTGCCATTGCCATTCCTTTCCGTAACGCACGGTCCGGGCACCGGTGGGCGTCACAAAGTCTTCGTCCAGCACATAGTCGAAGGTGTCCAGCCCATATGTGGCGCTGGCAAAAAGTGCCGTAGGAAGCAGGTAATAGGAGCCCAGCTTCAGGCGCAACTCGGTACCTACATCGCGCCGGAGTGCCCCGGATCCTGGCCATACCGCTGCACCGTCCGCATACAGGCGCAGGTACATCTTGTCCAGGTAGGTAAAGAACAGCTGTCGCCCGATGTCTGGAAAAACCGGCACTGAATACGAAGCCTGCAGCCAAATTGCTTTATTGCCGCCTAGCGCATAGAATGGGTATCCACGCGCCCCGCTCAGTCCGCCCACATAGTCATCGTAGAAGTTGTCGCGGCTCTTTCCCAAGATGGCGGACCCATGCATGCGCAGCGAAGCGCCATGCGTGGCGCCACGCACGCGGCCTGGCAGGCGCATGCCCCACTGTGCACCCAGCCTGAGGCGATGAAACTGGTCGCGCCGATATATCGGGACCAGAAAACCATTGCGTATATCAAAGCGGTCAATGAGGTGCCCCGACTCTCGCTCGTACGCCAAGTCCACCGTGAGCCCAATAGGCAAGAGGTCGGCTTCGCGGTGCGAGGAGAGGGCCTCGAAGTATACTTTCAGAAGGCCCGTTCGCCCGATGAAATACCGGGAAGAAGACTTGGGAATGGGCTGAAGTAGCTCTCTGGAAAAGAATTGGTCCGTCACTACGCGATAGGGGCTGTACCGATATCCGCCCTCCACCACAAGATTCCGGCTGACCTTGCTCCTGACGTATATGCTTCCCTCCCAGAGCGCATAGGTCAGATCCGTCAGCGTTGTGTCAGGAAAGCATGCCGTACACGGGAATTCCTCGATCGACAGCCCGTTTTCGACGTGGCGCCTGATGTTGAACAGCTCCACAGACAGCTGTGGTGACCATCGCGCAGGGATGATGCGGAATCCTCGTCTGTAATCAAATATCAGGAACGCGTCGCGCTCCAAAGACAGCAGGTTGGACGGGGAGATGGCGTCGGCAAACGAGTCCACCGGGCGGGACCCTGGCCCAACCATTAGGCCGGCGAACAGGCTCATGCCCTCCAGCATTTCTCGGCTGGAGGTATAAAAGCCCATCTTGGTGTTGCGGAAGAGCGTGCCGGCGCGGCTGCGCTCGGGCAGTCTGCGGTCCAGGTTGTTTGCTCGACGCGAGACATACTGGTCCAAGCGCAGTACCGGAAAGAAGCTGAACGCGGTGAAGTCCGCTGCATAGCGGCGCGTGCTGTCCATTCCGGCCGCAGTGCTGGGCTTCAGGACTGCCATGGCGTCAGGCTGTGCCACCTTCCCAGGAAACTCTGGCACCTCGTAGTGAATCGGCGCAGCAATCGGAGCGGGCGCTTCCAGGAGCGCAATCTTATATCCGTCCCACTGGTAGTGGGCATAGATGATAGCGCCATCCGCTCTCACGTTGGGCATAAAGGCTCCGCCTAGAACCTGCGTGAGTTGCTCTGTATGATCCGCCGTCTTGCGGTACACGTTGTAGATGCCCGTTGCATCTGCGCTGTAGTAGAGGTCGTCCCCCCGAATGGCCGGCGAGCGCTCGTCGTCAGCCGTAGCCAGCACGCTTTCCAGACCCGTCCCATCGGCATGCACCCGCCAGAGGTCACGACCATGCGCGCCCGGTTCCAGTAGCGCGAAGTATATCCACTCGCCCTGCCAAGCCGGGTCGCTGACCTGCGTGCCGTCAACAAAAGAGGTCACGCTTCGCGCGTTGCCGGACGCTGTTTCCAGCACCGTCACATTCGTGCTGCCATCACGCTGGCTCACGAACGCAATGCGACGCCCGTTGGGCGCATATGCGGGATGTGAAGCGCGGGCATCATGGGTCAGCCGCACTTCCTTCTCAGATTCCAACGTTATCTCGTACAGATCTCCATACAAGTATCCTGCTTGGGTCGTCCGCCGTCGCGCATACACGATGGCCTTGCCGTCCGGCCGCCAAGTCACGCTACCGCCCACATTGCGGCGGAGCCGATGACCCAGCGCGCAGGTATAGGCCGGCGTGCGGGTGCCCAGTTCGAAAGCCGACAGCTCTCCCGATGCCAAGTCTTGCACATACAAGCTTGTCTGGCCATAGTGGCGATCGCCGCTGGAAACGTAAGCCACCGTTGTGCCGTCAGGCGAAAAGGCCGGGTGGTAGTTCGCGTGGCCGCGTGTTTCGACCAGCCTGCCCTGAACCATAGCCTCCCGCATGGGTGCTGCAGCCACGCCGTATGCTGCTTCTAGCCCATCCATCCAGTCCCCATAGACTGAATCGGCACTGCGCCCGGTGACCTCCTTGAGTGCTCTCTCCACATTCCAGTTGCGCCAACGGGCGAGCGCACGGCTGAGGTCGGCGAGTATAGGTTCCCCATATTTGTGCGCCAGATACCGGGTAAAAGCATAACCATGGTTGTAGACACCCTCCCGCATCAGGCTCGACTTAGAGTAGAAGCTCCCCATCTCGGCGAGCGACAACGTCTGCCGTGCCAGGACGCGCGTGCGCAAGAGCATGTCGCGATGCGTGTCCCATCGGTCAAAGTTCATGAAGGTGCGCTGGAACTGCGCGGTGCCTTCCGCCAGCCAAGCCGGGTTGCTGAGTCCGGCGATCGGATAGCTGACAATGACATTGGGATAGCCATAGAGGACATCCGGGCGGCGAACGTTCTCGTAGTCGAGTATCTGGAGGTAGGCGAAGGGCAGCGCGCGCGGCATCTTCATGGCCACTTGAACCTGCACGATATGCGTGAATTCGTGAGCCACCACGTTATGTAGCCACGCATGATCGCCACGCAGCGGCGAGTCCAGCGCCGGCGCCCAGATTTCTATCTTGTTGTCATAGAAGTACGCAGCGCCATTGGAGTAGTCCTCGAAGTCCTTGAGGATGATGTGGACCTTCCCGGACGGCTTGTGATCGTAGAGCGCGGTGATGGGTCCGTAGACCGATTCGGCGATCCGGGCTACCTCACGTGCCGACCGCTCGCTGCTGCCCCCTGTTCCCTCTGCGTGGTAAAGCACGGTGAAGTGATCGGTCTCAATCGCGTGCCACTGCAGTCCCGGTCGCGCAAACTCCATGAGGGACACGGACACCTGCCCCCAAGCCGGGGGCGCCCACAGGGCGAGCGTCGCGAGCGCTATGGCATGTAGCACCCTCACCGGATCACAGCGATTCTGACCAGGCGTGTATCGGTGCGCCCATCAGAGCTTGTGGCCCTTATGCGCGCAAAGTACAGCCCGCTCTCAATGGCGGCTTGCCACCGGTATTCCGCGGGGCTGCCGCTTCGCACGTCAAAGGCGGATTCATGTACTACGGTGCCCGCCATGTCCACGATGGTGACACTCACTGCCGCATCCACCGAGGTCATCAGGCGCAAAAATGTTACGCCCTTCCTCACCGGGTTGGGCCAGTTGTAGGTTTCGCTGGCTACGAGTAGTCTGGCCCCGGCAGGCGGTGTGGCTGGAGTGGCTGGAGCAGCAAAGTTCGTGTTGGCGCTGTTTTGGTGCTGCTCCCCCCAAAGCAGGACCCCGGTGTCGGCCATGGAGTACGTGCGCAGCACGCCCTCGGACGTAGCCACTTCTAGGCGCCCTTCCGACAGGCGAGGGGTTGCCAGAATGCTTCCACCCACGCTCAGCGGAAAGCCAGGCACCTGCCTGCCGCCTTCAACAGCATAGACCAGACCATTGGTTGAAGCGACCAACATCAAGGCAACGCCCTCAGTGCGTGACGTTACCAGTGGTTGCCCAATCAGCGTGGCGCCCAGCCGAACAGGAAATCCAGCCGCCATAGCGCCGCCAAGCTCAAAGGCCAAAAGGTGTTCGCCCGCCGTTGTCACTACCTCGTGCGCGCCGTCTGCGTCAAGGTCCGCCAGCGTGACGTAGTCTGAAAGCGTTGCAGGCTCGCCCACATACGCTGTAACATCTATCGTGATGGCATGGTGCCTGGTGGCCAGGATGCGTACGGCGTTTGCCGCCGGCACCGTCATAGCGCCCAGGAGCCCGTCGGGGCTTTCGGCAAACGCCGCCTTGCCCCCCTCATCAAATGTCCACAGCATGGCGCCGCTGGCCCTCGCAACGTACGTTCGACCGATGACCAGCACAGTGCCATCCGGCGCCAATGCGAGACCCATGCCACCGGCCGGAAACTTTTGCGTCTCCATGGCCCCACCAACATGAGCTGTCAGCAAGGCTGTTTCCGCCTCGTTGGTAAGCAGCACATGTATGGCGCCGTCTTCGGATGCAATCAGCGGGCCCTGTGCGACGTATTCCAACAGAGACGCCGGCAGTGGACGCACCTCCGTGATCCCCTGGTCGGGCAAGCCAATCGTCTTTAGTGCTTGTCCACCTGCTACGTCGCCCTCCTGCAGCACAGTGATCGTGTTCCTCACGGCCACGGGGCGCACATGCGATACCATGCTGAACGATGAGTCGTCCATCAAGATCGTGACACGGTTGGGTGTTCCTTGCTGGAACACAAACGTGAAACCTTCACCCCCACCCACGGAGCTGCCTCTCCCTACGGCTGCACCAAGGCTGACATCCTCTTCCGGGCGAATACCATACGCAGCCTTCTGCTGGTAAGTAAACGTCATCGCAGGTCCCGGCGCAGAAAAGTCCGTCAGCGTGATGAAACTCTCCCCGCCATCATTCGCAATGCTCGACGGCGTGGTAGTGGGCCCGAATCGATTCTCGTAGAACTGAATTTCGCGTCCGCTCGGCAGGACCGCCCGGACATCGTTGCCTTCAAAGAAAAAGTCAAACGGCGAACCCGGGGTATTGTTATGCCCGAGGTCCTGGGCCGCATCGGCTTCTTCCAGATCAAGCCCACGGAAGTCCGGGTTTGCATTCACCTGCCCTGTCGCTATGACCCGCTCGTCCACATGCCAGATTAGAATTCCGCCCGCGTACTCCATGCCGTCGGCGTCGCGGCCTGGCAAGGCAAAGTCATAGTCGTCGGCGCCCACTACGACGCCACCTACAAATGCATCTACATTGAAGCGGCTAAAGGTGTCTGAGATGGCGTCCACTCGCTGCTCAACAATGTGTCCGTCTTGCCACACGCGCAGCACCAGGCCGTCCCCATCCGCATCACGCTGGCGATTCTCGATGAGAAAGTACTCCGCCGTCGAAACACTGGCGCGCGCGGCACTGCCAGTAGGCAGCGTAACCTGAATTGGCCCAGGCCCCTGGAGCTGCAGCGGCTCAAGCCAGCCGAGGCGCTGCCGGGTCCATGCCGTCGGTGCCGGCGGTATCATTCCCGCATACGCAAAGATGCCCTGCGGGTCCATGAGTCCGAATCCACCAATGGCCGACTCCCCGGTCGCAGTGTTGAAGAGATCCGGCACACCTAGGAAACTGAAAAAGCTCGATGCCAAAAGGCCGTTGATGGACAGTTCCAGCAGCAGCGAATCCTGCGTGATGCTGTTGTACCCCAGGCGGGACTCCGTGCGTGGCACGATAGCGCTGTTCGTGACAGGTAGGTTACTGTACGCAAGGCCCGTGACGCCCAGGCGCAAGAGCTCGGATTCACTGAAGTAGAGTGATGGAAGATCCAAGGGAGTCTTTTCGAGAACCGTGCCCAACAACTCCACGTCTCGCCCCACCCCGGCGTGGAATAGCACAAAAAAGGTCCGATCCGGATCTAGGCGAGACAAGTCGAGCTGGCTTGGGCCATTGGCCAGTGACCAGGCCTCCTCTACCAGGCGCACAAGCTTGATCCGCTCCGTGTCGCTGTCCGCCCCCATACCTACGGGGCTGTAGGTTCCCATTTCATGCGCAACGCGAACAACGTCTGGCGCAAGGTAGGTATTCAGCGTGGTGCGCCCGCCTGAAACGCTCCGGACATAATCCTCCAGGAAAGTGAGATGCGCCTGAAAGTATCCGGAATCATGCGGAAGCGGATCGACCTTGGGATCCAGTCCGCTCCCCCACCGCAACCCATCAAGCGTCCCGTCTCCAGTTGTGAAGCGCGTGGTGTCCGGCTGAAACTCCACCCGGAGCGCAACCACATCGTAGTGTGAATGCACTTGGGCGCGGGCGCCCACTGCCGCCCAAACTGCCATAAACACTATGCACAGGGCACGAGTCCCGGCGCCCATATGCACGCCCCGTGCTAGCGGGCCAGATTGAGTAAAAGCGAGAAACGCATCGTATTGGCTAGCGGGTGGTTCTCCTCCAGTGCGTATATATACGAGAAGTCTACGCCCACGATGTTCCACCGCAGGCCCGTACCGAAGGTCAAAAACTGGCGGTCCCCGTTGTAGGGGTTTTCGTAGAAATACCCCGCTCGCGCAGCAAACAGATCGTGATACCAATACTCAAACCCGGTAGAGATCAGTAGCTGATCAACTATGGATAGCGACTCAAGCTTCTGCTCATCGTCGTCGGCCGCACCACGGGCTACCGATATCGGCGTCCAAGCCGAAAAGATGGCTTTGTAGAAAGGGTCTGCATCGTATTCAAGGTCACAGGTTTCGCTGTCGGTGGGGTCTAGGCAGACTTCGCTCACCCGCTGGCGCGTGAGGATCTTCGAAAAATCGTTGGCCAGAGTGATCTTGTTGTAGTCGTCGAACCTGAATGTGAGCGCATGCCCAAAGCGCAGATAGGTCGGAATGGGGTCGCCCTGCTCGCTGTCGGAGTACTGGATCTTCGGCCCCATGTTGGCTAGGTTAAAGCCCACATTGTAGTTAATTGTGGTGAGCCCGAGCCAGAATTCAGGTGCCTTGTACAGTGCTGCAGCGTCTACGCCTACGGAGACACCCGGGTTGGTCTTTTGGGCACCTACCGACACATTGGCTAGGCTGGAATAGATCAGGCGTACCCCGGTACCTACGGAGAGGTTCTTAAAAGCCTTGCCTCCCCAGGAAAGCCCAGCCGCAAGGTCGTACGATCTAAACGTGCCCAAATCCTGGTTCTGCGCATCGCGGTGATCATGCTCACCGAGGTACAGGTAGGTGAGGTGGCCTCCAAATGTGCCCCATCCCTGAAAATGTTGCTTAGCAACTAAGTATTCGTAGTAAAGACCGGCGTTGAATTCCGGTAGCCAGTTCGAGTGCGTGATGCCAATCTCCATACCACGCTGGTCTGCAAGACCTGCAGGATTCCAGAATATCGCGTTAGCGTTGTCTGCCAGCGCTACACCTGCATTGCCCATGCCGGCCGAACGGCTGTCCGGCTCAATCATCAGGAACACAACCGCAGCCCCTCCGATCTGGGCCTGCAGGGGCCGTGCCAATGGCAGCAGACCTGCCGTCACAGCCAGCAGTACAAGGGTTTGCGCATGCAATCGGCCTAGAGAATAAGAGTGCATTACCATAGAAATTGATTGATGTACGTTAGCGAATGATGGCTAGCCTCTCGATGATTTCAGAAACCTGGCGCTCACCTCCGCTACCTAGCGTCTCGACGCGTACCTTGTATAGGTACACGCCGGGAGGCAGCCTGGCATAATCATCATCTGTGCCATCCCAGATGATCTGCATCGCACCGCCGGGAAGCGCGTCATCGGTCTCTATCGTGCGCACAGGGCGCCCGGCTAGCGAATAGATGCGCACTTGCACGCTGACGGGCGTGCCAGGCACCTGGTTATGCTCGAACACGAACCGGGTCGGCCCGGTGGTCGGATTGGGATAGTTGAGGACGTTGCGTACCACCAGCTGTGCTTCATCGGCTACCACAAACTCGAGCGTGCTCGAACCTGAGTTGTTTAGCACATCCCAGGCGCGCATGGACAGCGTATGCATGCCCGGAGTCAATGGTTCGTTGAATTTGTATTGCACCGTGCCACGTTGGTACGAATTTTCTTCGCTCTCGTAGAGCGCACCGACCTTCACCGCGTCCTCTTCGTTTTCATCCAGCACCAGCAGCATCTCATGGCCCACGCCCGCACCGACCGTGTTGACACCACTTTCATCAAAGATTTTGGCGAGCACTTCGGGCGTGCTTGTAGTGAGGCCGCCCGTAGTAAACGTTTCGTCACCCAGGTATAGTTCTATGACGGGGCCCAGGTCATCATCGGGGAACTCGCCTGCCGTTCCGCCTACAATGATGTTATCAGTATACCCCTGCGCGTGCGACTGGTCGCTGGCGGCATAGACCGAGATACGCCCCGGCTTGTCACTGTAAGAAATGTCCTTAGGCACCACGAAGGTGGCCGCAAAGCGCCCTGCCTTCGCCTTGGTGCGGCCGGCCCAGATAAGGTCCTCGCGTACCCGATAGTATGGATTGAGCATGTGACGCCGAATGTCGGGTGGAATCGCCACACGTCGCTCTGCGTCGAAGACGGTCAGGGTTACCGTGCCGTCAAATGACGCATCAAACTGCCGATCAACCGTTTCAATGCGACCTTCCAGCGTGACGCGCTCAAGCGCTTTGATGTCCGTTGTCCCTTGTGTCACATCTACGCCATTGACGGACTCCACCACGACATGTGGAGCAGGTACACCGACACGCAGTGTCGGATCGCCCAAGAGGTTGAACTTCCGGTTGTTGCCCTCGTACCCAACACGCACATTTTTTGTCGAAAGAAGCGCATCGCCCAGACGAGGCATGAGCCCGTCCGCTCCTCTTTGAAACAGCTCTTTGTTCAGCGCGACATTCAGGCCCACGTTAAGGCTTGACGCATCACCCGAAGTGTACACTGTGCGCACCGTCGTCAGCAGCGCGATGGCGCCACCCTGACTGCTGAGCAGGAGCACCTCCGCCCCGCTCTGGGTATCCGACTGATCCCACCGCCCAAAAGAGCATGTCGCCGTAATGAAGATGGGCAGGACATCGTAGTTCGTCAGCGAAACCGCATCGTCGGCGTTGAATAGATCTTCCTGCGCCAGCCCATGCTCATTGCCATGGCCGCTGAAGTTGAACATCAATACACCATCATTGATCGCTGTCAGGACGTCCTGTCGAGCACGCGGCATCCTCCAGCCATTTAAGAATTCCCGAGGGTACGATATGCCGTAGACCTTTTTTTGATTGATATACGGGGCCACCTCTTCCACCATCTCGGCAACCACATCCGTATTCTGCGTATGCAGGTCCTTGTCGTCCTGCGTGCCTGCGGCGCCCGTGGGACCATCGTCAGCCAGAAAAACGTAGCGTTTGCGCCAAGGGCCAAAGTTCTGTGGGCTCTCGTAGTGCTTAATCTTATCAAGCACCGTTTGCGCCTGCTGCTGTGTCGTAACTGTTAAGCGCCCGATGCCTAGGTCCACGCGTTCGTTCAGATAGGCACTGGGCCCACGAAAGCTCTGACGCACAAACGGCCACAGCCCTTCGTTGTCATCCAATAGCCCGAAGTAGTCGTCAGTGGTATAGGACGTCTCCGGGACAAAGGACTCCTCGGTTTCGAAGGGCGGAATCCAGTTGGTCAGCACGTTTTCGTCCACATTGATGGAGCGATAGTTGTAATGGCCATCGCCGAAAAAGAGAACATACCGGAGCAGCTCGTCCTCGCTGGGCGCGCGGTCGTAGAGGAATTTCAGATAATCACGGATGCCGCGCACATCCTGCAGCCCGCCGGAAAACTCGTTGTAGATCTGCTGCACGTCAATGACTTCGACGGTGAGTCCTTCATTGCGACGAATCGTGGCAAGCTCCTCCGCCTGATTGGCAAATTCCGCCGGCGTGATGATGACAAAGTCCGGGTAGGCAGCGATGCCGTGCAGGTTTTGTTGCGCAACCCGGCATCCGATGTCAGCAGGGCACAATTCAGCGGCAACCAGGGGCGTGACATGCCCGGCATCAAAGGCAATGAGCTCTCTGGGCGCAAGGATTTCGTCCGACGTAGCCTGAATGCGATAATCATTGCCGACCCGCTCCGTGCCCAGCCAGGTGTATGCGCCCGGTGTGGTGATGTCCAGCACAAAGGGCTCTGTGGCAAACCCCTGGAGTGTCAACGTGAACGTGCCTGCCGTCTTCAGCGGCGTATGCAGGCGCAGGGGAGGTTCGGACCGTGCCGGTACCATCGGGTAGTATGCGCGTAGCCAGTCCAGGGCAGCTTGCGGCCCGCCTGCGATATTCTCAATCTCCATAGTCATGGAAACCTGCTGGCTGGCGCTGACATCTTGTTCAAAGACAGCCACACCCGTGCGCGCAATGGGGGTGGTAGCGCTGCTGCCGAAAGTAGCCCCAAAATTCACGCTGGCCAGCGTGGTGCTCCCAGAGAGAAAAAAAACCGAAGCAGCCGGGTTGCTCTTGATCGCGGGCCGAGCATGATAGGCGATCTTCCCGCTTTGGAGACCGGGCAGTGGCACGTTGTCAAGCACAGTCAGGGTGCCCCTGTCCTGAATTGGTCTGCTGACCCACGTATGGCCGCTCTCGCCGCTTCGAGCCCAGAGAAACTCATCAAAGTCCACGTAGTGGCGCCCCAGGACCTGCGTGAGCTCAGTCGCTCCCGCCACACCAGGATACAATGCCTGCGTGAACTCGGTGTTGTCCTGATCGTCAATTTTGATGAAGTAGTAGTTCTCATTTGAATAGGGATGCACATAGTGCTGCCACTCCACAATGGGGCTGCCTGATGTGTCGTAGCGCAGCTCACTTCGGCTGTCACGAAGGTGCACACTACGCCAGCCCGAAGGGCCGGCCCCATAGAACCACACTGCATCACCGTTGTCAAAAGAGCCGTCTCCGCCGCCTTGTACGAAGACCTGGATTTCGACCAGGTCAGCCAGTCTTGGATCGCTATTGAGGGCCGGCACGGGCATTCCCCCGTTGCCGTAGACCCTAACGTCCCGTGGATCTATGGAGTTCGGGCTCATGCCGAGTCCTGGCAACGCAGCCAAGAAGGTCCGGTCAATCTGGTAGATGCCTTCCTGCACAATTGGAATCTTGAATATCGTACCTGAAGCCAGCACGCTCTCGCTCACGCTGAGGTGCGGGTTATTGCCTGCAGGCTGCACGGCAGGCCCTCCAGCCCAGGTGACTTCAACCAACAGGCGGCGGTAGCGCCTAAGCACGGTGCCGTCAAATGTCACTGTGCGAACCACCAGCGTGGCTGCAGGTGATTTTCGATGCAGGCCAAGCCCTACGACCTCCGCGGGGAGGCCACCCATCGGGTGCACCACTTCAGGTTGCACCGTCGCTGCAACCTCATCAAAGTCGGCCGCCAGGACACGCACCGCAGGTTGGGCCAGCGTGGCCAAATGCAGGGTAGCGGTACGCTCGAAGAGTCCGCCCTGCGTAAGGATCCGCAGCCCGTTGGCATCAAGGGGCTCGCTTTGCTGCACCAGCGGGCTGCTCCATGAGGCGAGAAGCTCGTAGACCTCCCTGGTGTCCTCTGCCTCCACCTGACGGAATTGGACTTGCTGAGCATGCGCCCCAATAGCAGCAAGCGCACTTGCCAACAGCAAGACAATACTGACCTTACGCAAACGCACGCGCCTTACGATTTCGTGGTACTTAGGCAGATGCCTGGCATCCGCAATGCGACAAACTGGGTATTCGGTAGCAGTTGCGCCTATATGCGTGCGTGTTGACTCTAGCTCGCTGATACTGCGGTTCGCGCAAAAGGTTTCTAGAAAAGCTCGTTTAAAGTACGATTGTTGCTTGCTGCGTATCCACGCGGACCCTCCACTATGTTGGCGATCGTTGTGTCGGGATCGTGCTCAAAAAACAGGTTGTAGCCCTGTTCGTGCGCTTCTCGCAGGAAGTGCTCCTTTTCCGCGAGCGTGAGCAGCGGCTGAACGTCATAAGCCATTACCCAAGGCGCCCGCACGTGGTGGGACATTGGAAAGAGGTCAGCCACGAATACCAGCGAACCCTCGGGACCCGTCATCTTTACCAACTGCTGCGCCCGAGTATGCCCGTGTACCGCAAGGACATCAATGCCTGGGAAGAGGTTTTGCGCACCTTGCAGCAGCACAAGCTGCCCAGCCTCGCGCAGCGGCATGAAGTTATGCCGGATAAACGAGGCCGCTTCGCGCACGTTGGGGGCGAGGGCCGTTTCCCACTGGCCCTGCTGAAGGTAGTAGGTAGCATTGGGAAACGTCGGCACCACTTGTTCACCTACTCGCCTGGTGCTCCCTCCCGCATGGTCAAAGTGGAGATGGGTCAGGATGACGTCGGTTATGTCGGCAAGCGTAAAGCCGGCGGCGTGGAGGCTGCGCTCTAAGTCGCAGCGCGTGAAGTCAACGGCAAAGGCATCGTTAAACCACGCGTTTTCTTTGTGTCCCACTCCGGTGTCGATCAGAATCAGCCGCCCTTCGCCCTCCAATAGCAGGCAGCGCATCTGAATCTGTATCCGATTACGGCTGTCGGCTGCCACGCGCCTCTCCCAAACCGTCTTGGGCACCACGCCGAACATGGCTCCACCATCCAGGCGGAAGCGGCCCGCCTCAATAGCATAGAGCGTATAAGGCCCTACTTGCGGCATCACAGATCACCGAGTTCCAAGTGGCCGTTGGACTGAATCTTCGTTCGCAGCGTCTGCGTCTCTTCTATCCGCGGAATGAAGCCCTCAAAGTGCTTGATGAGGAATTCGATGCGTGCCTGCTCGTTGGGGAATTCCAGAAGTTCCTGCTTTTGCTGCAGCGTAAGCCCGGCACTTCGCGCGATGAGAAAGGATACCGTTTCCGCCTCACGGTACACGGAAGGCCGTATCTTGCGTCCGGCAATTTCCAGCAGCCGCATATGTTGCGCGATCACACGTTCGACGACGTTCCGCTGCGGAACTTCGCGTGCATCTTCCAGGTAGCAGATGTCGCCTGTCAGGTACGCCCGGTTGTCGTAGAGCGCAAGGACCTCAAAGCGCTGTTCTCCAGCAATGAGTATGTCCAGCCGGCCATCGTTGTAGCGCTGCAAGACGCGCGCGATGCGTGCGGTACAGCCCACGTCAGCCATCTTGCCGTCATCCGTGCATAGCACCCCGAAGGGCTGGTCCTCATCGAGGCACCGCTTGGTCATGGTTCGGTAGCGCAATTCGTATATATGCAGCGGCATCAGCTCAGACGGATAAAGCACGACGCCTAGCGGGAATAGGGGCAATCTCATACTACGATCGAATGAGATCCTGGCTTAAGTGTTTCGCGAAGGCGCGGCTGCGCGGCCCTGCAGTCCTGTTTGCGCGAAATGCTGCGCTACTTTTGGTGATTTGCTTCCTCGCTCCTCCCGCTGTGGCGCAGCCGACACCGTTTGGCTCGGAGGGTGACCTCAGGGAACAGCTGCAGCCCCAGTGGTGGCGTCGTGAAAAAGCCCTCTTCGCCATGGGCGGCCTATCACTCATTGGTGCTCAGTGGCGCGCAGCGGCTAGTGCGCGGCTGGAGCTGGTTACGCGCCCGGTTACCATGCGCCTCATCGGCACGCTACGAGCGGGGCCGCTGGGACGCTATGCTCCAGATGTTGATGAGCCCTACGACATTCTTCGGCTCGTGGACTTCGCCCGCTACAATGCGCCGCAGTCGCGGCCCATTCATCTCCGCGTGGGCCTGTTGGATGGGATGCGGCTCGGCATCGGACACGTAGTGAATTTCTACAGCACCTCCGTTGCGTGGGACCGCCGGACGGTTGGCGCCGAATTCAGTTATGGTGGTCGGGCGCTGACCATAGCCGCCTTCACGGGGGATGTGCTCTTGGGAGGCATAGCTGGTGGGCGCGTAACCGCACACCCACTCTTTTTTTCGCGTGGTCTGTCGGCGCGCACCACTCAACTTGGGGTCAACTACGTGATAGACCGAGCCCCGAACGCGCGTCTTGAAGCGTACAGCGCAGACCTGCAAGTCGAGCTGTTTGCTACAGGAGGCGTGGGCTTCGCGCCATACCTAAGCTACGCGTGGTATCCGGACTACGGCGACGGGCTGGCCTTTGGCGCAGATCTGCATGCCGCAGAATTCCTGGACCTCGTCACCTTCAGACTTCGGATCGGCGTATTCTACAACAGCAGGCAATTCATCCCAGGGTATGTGGGTTCGCTGTATTCCGTGCACAACGTCCATGCGCGCATACTGAAGGCCTCAGGGAATGGTGTTGCCGGCGTGCCAATTCAGGAGAGTCGCGGCGCGAACGACTTGCTCACGGAATTTAAGCTGGAAGTGGCGCCTAGCTTCTCATTGTGGTATTACTATCGACGCCACTTTGGCAGTCAGGCGCTAAGCGAGTTTCACTTTCGGCTCTTTGTGCAAAGTGGAAGCAGGCTTCGTTTTGAGGTCGGAATAGATAAGCTGGGCACCGCCGGCTTCCTGGGCATCTTCGAAGACTTTGATGACCAGAGCGCACTTGTGTTTGGCACGGACTACCGTATTCTGGGTCCGTTTTATCTGCATGTGCTGGCACGCTATTCCTTCGAGCTGGTCGCACGCGTGGACGCGCCTCGCTATCTCGTGCAGCGGCGCTTTGAGCCCTTTGCGGGCGTTAGATTACTGTTTTAGCCCTTCGCAGCACCTCTTGTACCTGCGAACGGCGGGCAAGGCGAGGCTGGCTTCGAAACGCCTGTGCTCATTTCCATCATCCGCTCGATCGGGGCGAGTACACGCACGCGCAGCTCCTCCTCGAGAATGATCTCAGGCTGCTCGTGTTTCAGACGCAGGTACACCTTCTCCAGCGCATTCACGCGCACATGAGGACACTGACTGCAGTTGAAACTGCTTTCGGGCGGCGCTGGGATGAATGCCTTGTCCGGTCAATCTTTCCGCCACTGGTGCAAGATGTCCTCCTGAGTAGCTACGATGAACTGCTTTGCGTAGCTTTCGCGCTATAGTGACCACCGCCAGTGCCGCAGCGCATTCCACCAGTGCGAGTAGTGAGGCCGTCACGCTGATGGCCCTAGGTCCTTCCGTTCTGCCTTCGATCGGCAGGCTTTGCGCCGCATGTGGAGTACCCTGCCACGATTCATGTATAAGCTAATGAAGACAGGCAGTCTAATCCTCTGCAGACCTGGACCGCCACCCCTCTGGTGGCGTACCGTGCCCGACCAGCCAAGCCACGCGTCGCAGCATTTCGTTCCACTCTTGCTCCACAGATGGGTGCAGCTTCTTGGGATACAGCTTCCACTCCAACCTGACTGCAAGGTCTGGGCGGAACTGGGCCAGCAAAAGCCACGCGTACACTACGACCACTAGGGCAGCATCGCGCAGAATTCTCATCGGGTCAAATCCGTCCAGAATAGCAAGCCCCGATTCACAGATGACAAACAGAAGAGTGCTAAATCCAACGACAGCCCAAAGGACACGCGTGGATCTGATGCGCCGTTCGCACCGCTTATAGATTTGCTCCAAGATCCAAAGGCTCTTGTCTCTGGAGTATGTCCAGCGCTTCATGATGTCTGAGTCTGCTCTAGTTGTTTGGAACGATGATGCGCGGGCAGCGCCGCTCTGGCTATAATACGCTGGTGCCCTTGCTTCATCATCCTTTCGATGGGCGCGAGAGCACAAAGGTGAAGCACGCCGGTCGAAAACGATCTCCCGGATGCTCAAGTTTCCGGCACAGTTCTAGATCCCTCTCTCCCAGGCCAGCTTGCTCAGCGCGGGACAGATACGCGGTGACCGCGCCGACGGCATTGTCCAGGCAGCGAGCGATCTTGCGCTTGCTGAATCATTCAAGATATTGCAGACCAAGCATATCTCTGACTCTTCGCACAGATGGTGCGTCTTTTGGGCATCGGGGTCTCCGTTTGAGAACGAAGGTCTGATGATAATCCCGGGTGGCGGCCAAACTCCAGCGATGCAAAGACTAGGCCGATTCAGTCCCTGGCAGCGCGGAGCTACAGCTGCCAGGGTGTTCAGCTTCAATCGGTCTGGGCATTCCAAATCCACCGGATGCGGAGTTCAGAATTGACTTGATTAATCACTCAGGGTGCTTTTTGTGCGCCTATCCCGCACACGTACGAGAGGCTACGGCCAACGTTCGAAGTCCCCACCGAGTGGCCACGTCAGCGACGTAGCGCTTTACCCTATCCGCGTAGCGTGGCCACCGCATAGATAGCAGTAGTTTCTTCGGTCCTGTTCACAGCCGGCGGGCACTGCGCTGCGTTCAATCTGAATTGCCGCGCTTGACATGCGCGCGGGTGTTGGTGGGCGTTCTAATCCTTCTCAAATATGGACCGCCACCCCTCCGGCGGCGTACCGTTCCCGGCTAGCCACGCCACGCGTCGTAGCATCTCCTCGGATTCTTGCTCAACGGACGGGTGCAGCTTCCTGGGGTTTAGCTTCCACGTCAATCTGACTGCAAGGTCAGGGCGAAGCTGGACCAGCAAAAGCCAGGCATACACCACGACTGTACACATGACAGGATAGGTGAAGGCACGCATCGGACCCAGGTAAACCAGTACTGCCGCAATAGCTGCGATAGCTGCAAGGCTACCAGCAAGAAATATTAACCATATGACAGGCATATTCTTGGTAAACCAGTCGTACCGCCGATAGGTACGCTCCAAAAGCCACAGGCTCCTGCCTCTGGTGTATGTCCATCGTTTCATGGAGTCTGCGTCTGTTGCAGTAGCGCAAAGCGATAAGGTACAGGAAGCACTGTTCAGGTTATGAGACGCCTGTGCTCATTTCCATCATCCGCTCGATCGGGGCGAGTGCACGCACACGCAGCTCCTCCTCGAGAATGATCTCAGGCTGCTCATGTTTCAGGCACAGGTACACCTTCTCCAGCGTGTTCAGGCGCATATGAGGACACTGACTGCAGTTGCAACCGCTTTCAGGCGGCGCGGGGATGAATTCCTTGTCCGGGCAATCCTTCCGCATCTGGTGCAAGATGCCCTCCTCAGTCGCCACGATGAACTGCTTTGCGTCACTCTCGCGCGCATGACGACGAATGCCACTGGTAGACCCTATGAAGTCGGCATGGCGCAGGACCGGCTCCTCGCACTCAGGGTGCGCCAAGACCAGCGCTCCGGGATTCCGAACCTTTAGACCCACCAGCTTCCGCTCGCTGAACGTTTCGTGGACTATGCATGCGCCGTCCCACACCTTCATCTCGCGCCCGGTCTGGCGGATCAGCCAACGGCCAAGGTTGCGATCCGGCGCGAACAGTATCGGCTGACCCTGTGGAATCTGGCGCACCAGGTGCTCGGCATTGGTCGAGGTACAGATGATGTCGCTCAACGCCTTTACGCCGGCCGTGCAGTTGATGTACGAAATCACGAGGTGATCTGCGTGCCGCTCACAAAATGCAGCGAATTCATCCGCCGGGCACGAGTCCGCCAGCGAACATCCTGCATTGAGATCCGGCAGGATTACTTTCTTGGCTGGATTCAGGATCTTGGCCGTCTCTGCCATAAAGTGCACGCCGGCAAAGAGGATGATGTCCGCATCCGTTGCTGCCGCCTGACGAGAAAGCCCCAAAGAGTCTCCAACAAAGTCCGCGATGTCCTGGATCGCAGGCTCCTGGTAGTAGTGCGCCAGCAAGACGGCATTCTTTTCTCGCTTCAGCCGCGCTATCTCGGCATAGATATCCAAAGCGGGGTCCACGAATTCCTGCACGAACCCGACTTGTGGCAAGGTAAGCTGCATAATCACACGGGCTAGTGGAACACTAACAAATTATGTGCGCAATGATTTTGTTCCACCTGTTGCGATTTGGCCCTCTTCCAAGTGCAGCACGCGGCCACAAATTGCGGCCAGGGCCGGGTTGTGCGTCACAATCACGAAGGTCTGTCCGTGGACACGGCTCAGTTCCATGATGGCCTCGTGCAGCACGGCTGCATTCTTGGCATCCAAGTTTCCAGTCGGCTCATCCGCCAGAATGAGCCCGGGCTCATTCATGAGCGCACGTGCCACCGCGACACGCTGCTGCTCTCCACCACTGAGCTCACTTGGCCGGTGCGAGGCCCTGTCCGCTAGCCCAACCTGATCCAGAAGCTGGCGCGCGCGCGTGCGAGCCGAGGCCATGCGGCGTCCTCTGATCAGTGCAGGCATGGCGACGTTTTCCAGTGCACTAAACTCCGGCAAGAGGTGATGGAATTGAAATACAAAGCCTATCGACTCGTTGCGAAAACGCGCCAGCGCGCGGTCTCCTTTTTTAAAAATGTCCGCACCTCTAAAGGAGACGTGCCCTGCGTCGGGTCGGTCCAACGCGCCCAGGATGTGGAGCAGAGTACTCTTGCCTGTGCCACTCTCACCAACTATCGCTACGATCTCGCCGCATTGTACCGTCAGCGAAGCGCCCTTCAGGACATCCAAGCGCCCACCCGTGCCAGTCGGATAACTCTTCTCAATGGCTGCAGCAGAGAGGAGCTCGGCCATAGTCAGAAGCGCGTGTTAACGACGTTCGCGAAGCGGGACCCGAAGGTATACGTGAAGGCAATTGAGGAAGAGAAGGCGTAGTCCGTTGCCAGCTCTCGCTGCTGGAGAAGGATTTCGGAAAGCGAGGCATCACCCTTGGGCAGCGTAAGCTGGTCCCGAATCATCTCATACTCTCCTTCAACCTGTAGTGAAAAGCCTTCGAATAAGCGTACGGAGATCGCGCCTCCAAATTCGGCGCTCAGCACGGAGGTGTCATGAAGGTATTGCGATACCTCAACACCTCCGTATATGTCTCCCCAAGGCCTTCGCAATGCCACCGAGAAGTCAATTTCATGGCGTGGAAGCCACTCCTCTGTGACGTCATAGATTGTTAGCTCATAGTAGTCCGAATAGGTCATTCCGAGTAAATAGGACAGTGTAATGGTACGGCGCGTGGCCTCCGCATATGGCAAAAAGCTGTACTCCACGCCAGGCAGGAGCTCTCCTTGGTGCCGAAGGTTTCGATCGTTGCGCGAAATGTACGTGCCGAATACGGCGGCCGACCAGTGAGCACCCAGGCTCTTGATCACATAGGTGTCGAGTCCATGCCGCGAAATACTGCTGCGTATGTCGTCCTTGCCCTTGCGCCGCACGATATAGACGTCATAGTTGAAATACGGTCTTATACGAATCTTCCATTCCTCGCTGTGGTGGTCCGCAAAGAATCCCCAGCGTGAGTCATACACCTCGCGATTCGACTCCAAGTCCAGTTCCAAGTCCCCGCCATAGAGCGTAAAGGTCCAGTGTCTCCACGCGTCGCGCTCCGACGACTCCTCGGCGGTGCGCGCGTCCGTCCGGTCGTAGTGAACGGTAAAGGCTTCCGGGTCCATCTGCGTCACGAACGGTACCAGACCGACCCGTATGGCCTCGTTTACGATCTCCCGCTCCTCATCATTGGTCGCGGACTGGTCAACCGTCCGGGTATAGGTATACTGCATCGCGCCAAAGTCACCGCGTCCGATAAACGAGAACTCGTATTGCTCACCGCTGAGCACAGTGCGGGTCGTGGTGATGAAGATGTGCACTTCGGCAAGTTCCTGATCCCGTACGTAGTCGACCCACGTGATTTCTGTTCGAATGTGGTCGTCGTCGCACTCGTCACAATCCAGAAAGACCTGCAGCCGCTGCGCCCCGTTCTGGGCCAGCGCGACGGTCTCGCTGAACAGGCCGCCTGTGCAGAAGAGCACAGCCGACAGACAGAGCCGCAGTGCATACGGCAGCAAATCTGGCGCCGCCTCAGGGGCCATGGCCACGCTGAATGTCTAGTCGCCGGATTCTGGAGTAGAGGTTGGAGCGCTGTATGCCAATGCGCTCGGCAGTGCGGCTGATGTTCCAATCGTTATCACTTAGCTTCTGCGTCAGGAATAGCTTTTCCGCCATGTCGCGGAATTTACTGAGATCGTCGAAATGGTGCATCAGGCCCGCTAGGGTGTCGCTGGGCCCGGCTCCGGCGTGGACATAGCTTTCGACATCGAGGGCGGTGATTTCGGTCGGATGCCCCAAAATCAGCAGCCGCTCGGCCACGTTGTGGATTTCGCGCACGTTGCCGCGCCATGGCAGGCTTGCCAGCCGTTGCATCGCCGCAGGCGCGACCGTTTTCGGCGGCAACCCGTTGCGCTGGGCCAGGTGTGTCAGGAAGTGACTCAGCAGCACCGGGAGATCCCCTCTACGCTCTCTGACAGGTGGCAGGTGAGCCAAAATAACGCTGAGGCGATGGTACAGGTCTTCACGAAACGATCCATCCTCGATACATTGGCGAAGGTCCTTGTTCGTAGCTGCCACGACACGAACATCCACCTTGATGGCGCGGTCGCCTCCCACGCGCGTGACCTTGTTCTCCTGCAGGGCCCGCAGCACTTTGGCTTGGGCTGATAGGCTCATGTCTCCGACTTCATCCAGAAACAGCGTACCCCGATGCGCCTGCTCAAACTTGCCGATGCGTTGCTTGATGGCACCGGTAAAGGAGCCCTTTTCGTGCCCGAATAGCTCGCTCTCGATGAGTTCCGCCGGGATTGCCGCGCAGTTCACGGCTACCAGCGGCCCCTTTCTGCGCGGGCTGAGGTGGTGGAGCCACTTCGCGGCAAGCTCTTTGCCCGTGCCGGCCTCTCCGGTAATCAGTACGCGGGCTTCCGTTGGCGCCACCCGCTTGATGATCTCCTTAATGCGTCCAATTGCGGGGCTGTTCCCCAAGATGGGCGTCAGCTCATTCTCACGCTGTTCGGTAATGGTCTGGCGCATGCGCCGGTTTTCCAGGACAAGGCGACCGCGCTTCAACGCAGATCGGACCGTTACCAGAAGGTGGTGTAGATCGGGCGGCTTTTCAATGAAGTGAAACGCTCCTGTGTGCGTGGCTTCCACGGCAGTCTTCACATCCGCGTGCCCGCTGATCATGATGACGGGCAGCTCCGGCCACTTTTCCACGAGTTCGGCCAGTGCCTCCAAGCCGTCTTTGCGTGGCATCTTTATGTCGAGTAGCGCGACATCGTAGGACCGCGAGCGCACCTTCCTGATAGCCTCTACCCCATCTTGGGCTTCGTCAACGACCAGACCCTCGTACTCCAGGATCTCTCGCAACGTGCGGCGAATGCTCGCTTCGTCATCTACGACGAGAACGGAATGCGTAGCCATGACGTGGTGAGGGCTACTTCAGTTTCGCGCGCACGAAGCCGAGGTGAAAATCCAGATCTTGGGCGACCTCCGAGTCCGAGTAGTCTTCGCGGATTCGCAAGAGCGTGGCCTCGGCCTTCTCGTACGCGCCCTGCTTCTGGTAGGCGCGGGCCGCCTTCTTCAGGTATTCCGGGGATCGCAGCGCGTTTTCGTAAGCGCGAGCTGCGCGCTCGTAGTACTCACCAGCTTCCTCGTACTGCTCGCGCATCTCGTAAATGGCGGCCTGCCCGTCAAGGGCGCTAGCCTCCAGCATGCCGCCCCTACCCCGGAACGTCTTGAACCACTCCAGCGAGTGATCGAATTCACTGAGCCTAAATGCCGCATCGGCCGCATAGAAACGTGCCATGTTCCCGGCACCGGTGCTCCCGTACGTTTCGATGATGTCGACTAGACCCAGGACTTCGCCTGCTCCGTCCAAGGCGGTACGATATTCACCGCGCTCATAGTACAAGACAATGCCTCCAAGGTGCTCATTCGCCCGTGCTGACCGAGTGCGCTGAACAAAGATGTAGCTCAAGATGCATACGCCGACAATAGCGGCGCCAATGCCCGTGTACGTGAGGTATCGCCGATATGCGCTAAATGCGTTCTGGATGCGGACAAAGACGGTAGTAGCCGCATCTTTGCGGAGCTCACTCCGCCTGGAAATCGTCTTGGGTGCCCTAGAGGTTGCCATTCCGGGTGCGTTTCATCAAAATAAACTAGAGGAATTCTCCCCTTATCGCCAAGGTCGTTAAACAGCCAAGGCGCTCTTCGTTCCCCGTGGTCGGCTGGCAGCAACGCAATTCGATTGTCTTCACGACTAGTTGACGGATCAGCAAGGAGACGCTTGCGTTTGAATATGTTGCAATCAACGAATTTCAAATGGCAACTAGACTTGCAATCAATGGCTTTGGACGCATAGGGCGACTGGTGCTCCGAGCCGCGCTAGAGCGTCATCCAGACCAGTTTGACATCGTCGCCATCAACGACCTAACGGATGCTGGCACACTGGCACACCTGCTTAAGTTCGACTCCGTGCATGGGCGTTACCCGGGCACGTTGGCAGTACACGATGGGTGCCTGGTCATCAATGACACGATATCGATTCCGGTCCTGTCTGAGCGCGACCCTGCCAAATTGCCCTGGAAAGAACTGCTTGTCGATGTCGTGATTGAATCCACCGGCTTTTTCCGCTCGCGAGCGGCAGCGCAGAAGCACCTTGATGCGGGGGCAAGGAAGGTCATCATCTCCGCGCCCGCCAAGGACGCGGTGGATGCCACCGTTGTCTTGGGTGTCAATGACTACATGCTAACGGGCAAGGAAGAGATCATTTCCAATGCCAGTTGCACGACGAATTGTCTGGCCCCGATGGTGAAGGTACTTGACGATGCTTTTGGCGTGGAAAGCGGCCTGATGACGACCGTCCATGCCTACACCAGTGACCAGAGCATCCAGGACGCGCCGCACGGCGACCTTCGCAGGGCTCGGGCAGCCGCATACTCAATTGTACCCACCACTACGGGAGCGGCCAAAGCAGTTGGGCTGGTTTTGCCGCACCTTAAGGGAAAGCTGGACGGCATGGCGCTCCGCGTCCCGATACCCGATGGCTCGCTGACAGATCTGACCGTAGAGGTGAAGCGCCCGACCACCAGTGACGAGGTGAACGAGGCGTTTCGGGCTGCTTCGACGAATTCGTTGGCGGGCATCATAGAGTACTCCGAGGACCCGATTGTGTCCGTCGACATCGTGCACAACCCGCATTCAGTCATCTTCGACAGCCCTTGTACGATGGTTCGCGGAACGACTGTAAAGATCTTGGGGTGGTACGATAACGAGTGGGGCTATGCGAACCGACTGGTAGATATCGCTGCCAAACTCTTAGCCCTTGCCCGATAGTACTCTTCCGCCTCCGGTCAGTCGCGCATGAGAAAGCTCACGCTGGATGACCTTGACATGCGAGGCAAGCATGTCCTCGTGCGGGTGGACTTTAACGTTCCAGTGCAGAAAGATGCGGCAGGTGGCTTCGCGGTAGCCGACGGCACGCGCATAAATGCCGCGCTACCCACGATTGAATCAATTTTACATGCGGGAGGCAAAGCCATCCTGTTGAGTCACCTAGGGCGTCCTAAGGGCATGCCCAAGCCGGAATTCAGCCTGGCACCCGTGGCCACATACCTGGGCGATATACTGGGGTCTCCGGTTGACTTTGTTCGGGCTAGCGTGGGCAAAGAGGTACAGAAAGCCATTGGCACGATGCCAGATGCTGGCGTTCTGCTCCTGGAAAACACAAGGTTTCATCGCGGCGAAACGAAGAACGACCCCGCTTTTGCGGCATCGCTCGCGGCCTTGGGTGACCTGTTCGTCAACGATGCCTTTGGAATGGCACATCGAGCTCATGCATCCAACGTCGGGGTTGCATCACGCGTGCTCGTTGCGGCGGCAGGTTCTCTCCTACAGCGAGAATTGGAACAGCTGGGCCGAATCACGGAATCGCCCGAACGCCCTGTGGTCGCCCTGGTGGGAGGCGCCAAGGTATCAGACAAGATCGGGGTTCTCACCAACCTGGTGGCCGAGGTTGATACCGTACTGGTGGGCGGTGCCATGAGCTACACGTTTCTAAAGGCGCTCGGCCTGGAAATGGGCAATTCCCTGGTAGAAGACGACCGGCTCGAGGATGCACTGCGCATCTATGAGGCGGCAGGCGGCAAGCTCCGGCTTCCTGCGGATCATGTGACCAGTACGGCGTTTGGCGATGTTGCGCACCGCGCCGTGAATTCCGGCCCGATACCGCAAGGCCGTATGGGACTCGACATTGGCCCCCATACTGTAGGGGCATACCGCCGGGTGATCCAAGGCGCACGCACCGTGATATGGAATGGGCCGATGGGCGTCTTTGAGGTGCCCGCGTTCGCAAAGGGCACCAATGCTATGGCACTTGCATTGGTTGAGGCCACTGGTCGCGGCGCGTCAACCGTGATCGGCGGCGGCGACTCTGTCGCCGCCATCAAGCAGGCCGGCTTGGCTAATGGCGTGACCCACGTTTGCACCGGAGGCGGCGCAATGCTGGACTTCCTGGAAGGCAAGACCTTGCCCGGCGTTGCTGCGCTGACGGACAAGCCCTGACGCGAGGATTCCGGCGCTGCGGTGAAGATCTCCGTCATCATTCCGACCATTAACGAGTCTGCATACATCACTGCTACGCTGGACTCGGTACTCGCACAGGGTGGTCCGTTTGAGGTCATTGTGGTGGATGGACATTCTACAGACGACACGTGCGAACAGGCCGCACGCTACGGTCGCGTACAGCTGGCGCCGCCCGGCCGGGCTGCACAGATGAATGCAGGCTGGAGGGCTGCTACGGGCGAGGCAATTCTTTTTGTGCACGCCGACACAATCCTGCCTGCCGACGCCCTAAGTCACGTGCGGCGGGCGTTGGCCAACCCGGCTGTCGAGGCAGGAACGTTTGCCCTGCGCTTCGATGGGAGCCACTGGCTGCTCCAGCTCTTTGCCTGGTGCGCCAACCGAAACCTGCCTTCGCTTTGTTTCGGGGATCGTACGCTCTTCGTGCGCAGATCGACCCTGGAGGAGGTAGGCGGCTTTGCCAGCATCCCCATCTTCGAGGACCTCCAGCTTGTACGCGTGCTCTATCGGCGGGAAGGCTTCCGCTTCTTGAAGCCGGCGGTCACCACTGCGTCGCGCCGCCTGCTGAGGCATGGCGTGCTGCGCCAGCAGCTGCGCAACACGTTCCTCTGGCTTTCCTACCAGTTCGGTACACCTCCTTCACGTCTGGCTCACTGGTATACATACGACAGGTAGGGTGCATTTGCACTTGGAGGAGGTGTATCTTGAGTGGAACTGTCTCGATGAGGAACTCTCATGCGCACTGCCACAATCTTAGCTTCCCTCCTACTGGCACCGCTCGCAAATGCCCAATGGACTCCCGAAAAGCCAGGTTCAGAAAACATCTCCGTGGTGGGTCACGTGCCACTGGGGGGCAGAATGACCGTAACGGACATGGAGTTGGAGCAAGAACTGCATCGCCCATACGCCTATGTAGGGCGCGCCTCAATTCTTGAAAAAGGTCCCAAGGGCATGGACATCATTGACATCACCAACCCGGCTGCGCCCCAGGTCTTGCTGCGGTGGCGCCTGGAAGACCAGGACCTGCACATGAACCGCGGCGGGATGGACGTAAAGTACTTCAAGTGGCAGGGCCGCTACTATGTCGTCCAGTCCTTTGAGTTTGGCCAAGGCCCCGATCATGATCTGGGTGCTGTAGTGTTCGATGTTACGGGCTTGCCTGACCCTGACGCGGTGAAGGAGGTTACGCGCATCCGCATTCCGGACTACCCGGGAGGCTTCCACAACATCTTCATCTACAAACACTCCAATGGCCATCCATTGCTGTTAACGACGGTACGCACGGGCAAGGCCCATATATACGACCTGACAGAAGTCATCTCGGGCAATGTGGAAGGTGCGCTTGTTGGCGAGGTCCCCGTCCCTGACATAGCTGGGCGGTCTATGCGAACCACCTCGTACCATGACCTCTACGCTGCGCGGCACCCTGCCACCGGTGAAGATCGCTTCTATGGGGGCGGGACCGGGGGCTACTATGTCTTTGACATCACCGACCTGACCAGTCCTGAGCTCAAGATTTCGCTGGTCGGGGTCAGTGGCGTGGATTGGGGCCACACATTTACACCCAGCCCTGACGGGCGCTACGTGGTGGCGGAAGCAGAATACCAGTATGCCCCACTCCGCATATTTGACCTTGAGCCTGCGCTCAAAGGCGAGAGCACGGTCATTCGCAATCCTATTTCGGCATGGACCGCCGATTGGAAGAACCTAGTGCACAATCATGAGGTCCGCTGGCCATACGTATTCGTGTCCGGCTACCTTGACGGGTTGCAAATATTCAGCCTGGAGGACCCACATCACCCCAAGACCATCGGGTACTACGACACGTACATTGGACCGCCGACGCACGAGTGGATTTCCGTCATCAATGGCGCCTTTGGCGTAGACGTACGCAATGAGGATGGCCTGATCGCGGTATCCGATATGACAACCGGATTCTGGACCTTTCGCATGGCCGGGTTTGACGGTTGGAATGGCGCCCACTACGGCGTGCCCAACATCTCCAGCGTTCAGGACTGGGACGACGAGGCACAGTAGATGCAGCGGCGGGAATTTGTTCGTACTGTGGCAGCCGGCCTTGCGGCCGCGCCGCTTATCCGCACTCCTTCTCCCAAGGTCCCCTATCGAACGGCGCTGATTGGCTCTGGCTGGTGGGGCATGAACATCCTCCGCACGGCATTGGCTACGGGGTCAGTCCGAGTCGCTGGGCTGTGCGACGTAGACCAGCGCCACCTGGCTGCCGCCAGAGATGAGGTAGCGTCACTTACCGGGGTGCGACCCAAGGGCTTTGAGGACTACCGTGAGCTTTTGGCATCTGAGCGACCGGATATCGTGATTGTGGCTACGCCCGATCATTGGCACGCTTTGGGCGCCATCGCTGCCATCCGGCACGGCGCCCACGTGTACCTGGAAAAGCCAATCAGTCACACCGTCGACGAAGGTAAAGCAATACTGGCCGCGGCTCGGGCCAATGACCGGGTCATCCAGGTGGGAACACATCGCCGCGTATCCCCACACAATGTGTCGGCAATGGGCTTCCTGCGCTCAGGCGCCGCCGGCGACATCGGGATGGTGCGTGCATTCGTGCACTACGGGGGTGGACCAGGAAGCCCGTCTCCGGATGCCGACGTGCCGGAAGGGCTCAACTGGGATCTATGGTGCGGGCCCGCCCCATACCGACCCTACAACCCGCGAATTCACCCTCGAGGATTCCGCCAATACTTGGACTTCGCCAATGGCCAACTAGGTGATTGGGGCATCCACTGGCTGGATCAAATCCTGTGGTGGACCGAGGAACGATTCCCGCGCGCGGTCTACTCTACCGGAGGGCGTCACATCAGGGCGGACGGCACCGATGCGCCGGACACACAGGTGGCGACCTACACCTTTGAGTCCTTCACGGCAACTTGGGAGCACCGCCTATATGCAGCCAACAGGGCTGAGTCCACGAACATTGGCTGCTACTTCTACGGCACAAAGGGCACGTTGCATCTGGGTTGGCGCGACGGTTGGACGTTCTATCCGTCAGGCAGGTCGGGTTCGGTTGTTCATGAAGAACCGCAACTGGACCAGCCGGATGACCAGAACATCCGGGCACTATGGGACGACTTTACGCGCGCCATCGCAAACGGAACACGGCCTGCATGTGACATCGAACATGGCTACCACGCCACCAACATGTGCCTGCTGGCCATGATCTCCCTCAAGACGGGGCGCAGCCTCCTGTGGGACGGAGACCGTGGCGAGATCGTGAATGATGCAGAAGCGTCGACGATGCTGCGCCGTCCCTACCGGGGCCCATGGGTATACCCAGGTCCGTAGGCTCGACCGGGAACAACACGGATACGTGCCAGCCCCACTAGCTACGCTGCGTTTGCGCTCCGAGCTAGCTGGCCACTACTGTCGGGTCAGCACCGTTTCTTCAGACTTCGACTGCCTATGTCTCCCGCTACAACCGGTCGTAGGTTATGCCTCATGCCAGAGCGGGCCCGTCTAAGTACTTCCTGATCCAGGTGATGGGACCCAAGTCCCAGACACTGCTGGCAGGGTGCGGGCGCCTCGCAGTACACGAGTCACAGCTATGCTAAGCAGGACCTGCAGTCGAACGACGCCTAGTCTTTCAACATCTTGAGACCAGCACCACCGACCATGAACGCATAAGTCACACACACCAAGTCCCAGGTCAGCATATCGAAGCCGCCGCCCCCGAGTGTATGGTTGACTAGCAAGAGCATCATCATCACCATGAGGCCCTTACCCTTCCCGCCTCCATTTCCGCCGCCCGGCCTCAACATGAAATAGGTCGTCACCAGACCCATCACGAGCATGCACCAGGACAGGATGCCCCAAAGGTCCATGTCGGATACGAGCGCCTCCAGGCCGTAATACAGGAGGACAGCAAGTGCTACCAGTACGTTAAGCGCACCAAAGAGTTTATTCATTGTACTTGAATTGGATAGTAGGGTGAAAATTCCAAAAGGAGGCTAGATTTGCGGGCATGCGACCGTACGCCTTTGGCAGGTCCAAGGCTGGAAATCCGCACGGCAAGCAACCTCCCTGAAGGTCAAGACTACACTCTAGGAACTTCGCAGTCTATTGCCGAGTGCGCCCGTAGTGACCACATACAGCACGACGGTAATGTTCCACAGGTCGGAGCCGAAGACGTCCCCGCCGGCATTGGCCGACAGCGTCTGATGGACTACCAACAGCGTCATGCATAAAGTGAAAAAGAGGCCTCGTTTCGCTGCATCGTCATCAGATCCGGTATGATGCTGGTAGGCAAAATAGGACGCAAAAAGCGCAGTCACGAACATGACGTAGCTCGTGAGCTCCCAATATTCTGATCCCGCTTCGCCCATCAGTGGGCCTAGGCAGAAATAGAGCAGCACAAGAAGCGCCACTAAGGAGTGAATAACGCCGAAAGCTTTGTTCATAGCGGTTACGCGTATGGTGAGGGAGATTAAAATTCAGTGAAAATTAACTTATTTCGTGGTTTAATGCAAGAGAAACCCGCCTTGCGGGAAACTTTATTCGGGCCTCGGGCACGTCGCTGCTTGCCGCATCCTTGTTCGCGTGTCCGCCCGACTGACTGGGGCCATACCGCTCGTCTTACAATCGCAGTGCAGCAGGCAAGCAAATCGCGCCGCTCCGCGGTATTGCTAGCTAGCTAGAGCGCTGGATTCCCTCATGTTTCATCCGCTTGCGCAGTCGGCAGTTTCACATGGCATGCCTGTCACATTTGGGGGGGTGGGCTCGGAGCGCGCGGTTCCGGCCCAGTATTCACCCTGATTCAAGCCCGCTCGGCCGGCGGCGAAAGGCGTCGAATTTGAAGGCAATAGGCCCATCCTCCGGGCCGACGTGGAGCACAGGTCACACGACCTGTAGGCCCCCAGGGATTGCGCTCACCGCAACGACCCCTAGATGGCTTCTAGCCCTTGGCCCAGAGCCTAAAGCCTACGCACCCTACGGTAAGCACGAAGAGTGGGTCCACCAGAAGCCAAAATGAACCAGACAGCGCCTCCATTGTCTCCGAGCGTCCACTTCCGCCCAATTCCGCAAACCATGCCGGGAAGTACCAGAGTACCAACAGTGCCGCCCCAATAAACAGAATCCTGTGCGTGGCGAACTCCTTCGTGCTGGCATCCTCTCCCAGTCCGCGCATCCATGTGTAGGCAAAGTACGCGGACATGACGGTTGCCAAGGCCATTGCCCACTCCAGCACAATCCATACCGAGTGGCCTGCCCTGTCGCCCATCAAGGGGAACATCATATAGTACGCCCCAACAGCTGCTGCAATCAGGATATGGATAGCGCCCAATATGCGATTCACAATACTCCTCAATGTCAGTTGGTGGAATAGCAATGCTACCTTCGCAAGCTTCACTTGCATGGCAAGAAATATGCGTGCCTCGCGCAGCCAGCGAATCCTTGAGCCATGGTCGCCACAGGTGGAAGGCTCGGCACCCGCGGCTCTCAGTCCACTATTCAGACTGCCGCGAGTCCTCCCCGCCAGCGGCGTTGGGCGGCGAGAATACAGGCCAGAGGGACATTGTCCGGCGCAGCTTGGAGCACCGGCTAAATGACTTCTGGGCCCGAAGGGACTTGTGCTGGTAGCACCATCCCCAAGGTGGCTTCTAGCCCTTCTCCCAGAGCCTGAAGCCTACGCACCCAACGGTTAGCACAAATAGTGGGTCCACCAGGAGCCAAAACGATTCGGACAGCGCCTCCATAGTCTCCGAGCCTCCGTTTCCACCCAGCTCTGCAAACCACGCGGGGAAGTACCAGAACAGCAATAGTGCTGCCCCAAGAAACAGGATCTTGTGCGTGATGAACTCATTCGTGCTGGCATCGTCCCCCAGCCCGCGCATCCACGTGTAGGCAAAGTACAGGGACAAGACAACCGCCACGGCCATGGCCCAGTTTAGTACACTCCACACTGCGTGGTCCGCGCTGGCACCCATCAGGGGGTAGATCATATAGTATATCCCAACGGCCGCTGCAATCAGGATATGGAATGCGCCCAGTATGCGGTTCATAGTGTTCCTCAACGTAAGTTAGCGGAATGACAATATTAGCATATCAGGCCGTCATTTGCAAGGCAGGGGCATGGGGCGCATGTGCCTGGCCCAGCTACGCCGCTATCGGCGCTCCAGCAGCCATCCCCCATAGAGCAGCCCGCTCCAGTACTTGCGAATAAGGCGCAGGCCTGCAAGCTTGCAAATCTCCATGATTCGTTCTTCGGACACGTAAGCAATGCCGGCGGCCAACCGCTTCAGCAGGCTTTCCTTCGCCTCATCGCCATAGCCGCGTAGCGTCATGTACCGCTTCCAGGCCTCGTAGAAGAGGTCGAAATACGGTGCCTTGCGGTCGCCATGCAGGTCAAAGAGTACTACCGTCCCACCGTTGCGAAGCCGTGTGGACACGCTCTGAATCAATTGTTCCTTAGCACCGTCGTCCCGCAGAAAATGCATCACGTTAATGACTGTCGCTGCGTCAAACCTCTGCGTCACCGGCAGGTCGTGAACATAGCCGTGGTGAAGTGTGATCCGTTTCGCTACGCCGAGCCGCGCTACAATCTGCTGCGTGTACCCAACCATCTCAAGGCTCGGATCCAAAGCTGTGAATTGCCACGAGGGGACTTGCGGCGCAAAGGTGCTGATCTCGCGTCCGGTGCCACACCCGACTACCAACACGTGCGCCTGCATCCCGACACGTTCCATCAGCAGCGCAAGTGTTGCCGGAAAGAGCGTTTCATACCCCGGAATCACCTTGTGGGCTAGGTCGTCGTAGATCTCCCCGTAATCGCCGTCAAAATTGAATGCCTGCGGGTCCTGCATGCCCGCCATCTGTGCCGTTTGAACCATTCCGATTTGCCCTAGGTACAAAACGGTTACACTCTGAACCAACAATTTTCCATGGCAAACATCATCCGCTATCCAGGCTGGCAACTTAAGGAAAATCAGACTACGGCTAGGACCGCCTATATGAGTAGGCGCGCCTTCGTACAGTCACTGGGCCTCGGATCTATCGGGCTCTCCACTCTGGGTTTGGGGTGCTCGCAGCAGGCCCGCAGCGCGACCGGTCCCGATGGGCCCTTAGACACCATACCGGACAACGCGCCACGCGAGGGGTACCCGGCTCCGCGCAACCCTGCCTATACGGTGCCGGAACGTGTCGTCACGGACCGGATCGTAACGTCCTCCTACAACAACTTCTACGAATTCATCAACCAAGGCGACCTCAAGCTCGTTTGGCCGCACACAGAGCAGTACGAGCCGTTCCCGGGCAGAATCGAAGTCGGGGGGCTGGCCAAGAAGCAGACGCTGGATATCGGCGACCTGATAAAGTCCATGGACCTTGAGGAACGGCTGTATCGATTCCGCTGCGTGGAAGCGTGGTCGGCGACTGTTCCGTGGACCGGATTCCCCCTGGCCAAACTTGTTGCGCGCTGTGAGCCTAAAAACAGCGCCGGCTATGTCCAGTTCGTCTGTGTCAACCGCCCCGAGCAGCTGCCTGGCCAGGCCAAGGCCACCTGGTATCCATGGCCTTACTTCGAAGGGCTGCGCATGGACGAGGCGCTCAATGAGTTGGCCTTTGTGGCTACCGGCCTCTACGGCGAACCACTGCCCAAACAGAATGGCTCCCCACTCAGGCTGGTGCTACCCTGGAAATACGGATACAAGGGCCCGAAGGCCATCGTGCGCATCGAATTCACCAGACGGCAGCCGGAGACTTTCTGGAACAAGCTGCAACCGCTCGAATACGGGTTTTTATCAAACGTAAACCCGAACATACCGCATCCGCGATGGAGTCAGGCTACGGAGCGGTTCCTGTCCACGGAAGGAGTAGAGGAGCGAATCCCGACTCAGATGTTTAACGGCTACGATGAGTGGGTTGCCTCGCTTTACCCGGATGCACCGCGCACCTACGCCGGTCCCATCATCCGGTAGGATTGCCTGTATCGGACTGGTTCCGCAGGTAGGCATTCCACCAGAAGACGCCTGCAAAGAACAGCACGGCACCAACCAGGCTGATTCCAACCTGCGAAGCGGCAATAAGCCAATGCGCAGGCATGATGCGGTCTATGACAACTTCCTGTGGGGCGCCTTGGCGCACGTGCACGTCCAGCGTCGTTTCACCTTCCAGCCTAGGCAACAGGGAATAGGGCAAGGACATCTTGTCCTTAGCTAGGACACGGTTGTCCCCTAACGGCACACGCAGACTCACGTAGCCATAGGTGACATCAGCGCGGTTGGATCGCTCCCATTCAATCACCTCCGCCGTGGCACTCGTGCCTTGGCGCCAAGTGGCGCGTAGGTCGTATGCGACCTTGGCCTGGTCAAGTGACAGCAACAGCAGCAGAGCCGGTACGACCCACAATATGCGCGCAACTATGCGAACCATAGGTCGGCGTCAATTCAGAAAGAGATAGGGTTTCCATTTGTCATCTACCGTGCCCACGTAGTCACGGATGAACATCACATGGCTTGGCCTGAATGGGCTACGCCGCAGCGACATGCCCGCCTCTTCCGGAGTACGACTTCCTTTCTTATTGTTGCACCGGGTGCAGGCAGCCACGAGGTTTGTCCAGATGTGCCTGCCGCCACGCGACTTGGGCATGACGTGATCCACCGTGAGCTGCTCGCGCCCCGAGCAATATTGGCAGCGAAGGCCGTCCCGCCGCAAGATGTTCCTGCGGGAGAGCATGATCCGGCGATAAGGTACCCGCACGTAGAATCGCAGGCGCACGATGCTCGGCCATGGGAAATTGACGCTCGGTGAGCGCATTGCCCGGTCGGGTATGGATTCCACCATATCGGCCTTGTGCAGGTGGACCAGCACGATGGCGCGCCTTACTGTGCACACCGTCAGGGCGCTAAAGTCCTGGTTGAGAACTAGTACGTGCGGCTTCATCGAAGTGGCATGTACTGCGTCAACCCTTGGTGGCCTCGGGCGTGAAGCGGTTCTACTATGTCAAAAAGAACGACAGGGAAAGCGTAGAATAGGTGGGTTGGTTGTCTTTTGCATAGCGGACATAAGGGTATACACGCGAAACCGGGTGCCATAACTAAAAGGTGCGCTGCGCCGGCGTTCGATAGGCCACTACGGCAACGGGGTCGCCCACCCTGATGGTGCCTGGTCCCTGTGGGATGAGGTTTTCGCCAAAGTACACCTTGCCGCCCCGGTGGCGGAAGGTACTCAACGTTCGAAGCGGCTCAGTGCCGGTCTTAGTGGATTCCTGGTCAATCGTCGTTACCACACAGCGCGGACACGGCTTGACCACGCGAAAGCGCACGCTCCCAATCTGTATCTCGCGCCAGCCATCTTCAGCAAATGGCGCAAAGCCATTCACTACGACGTTGGGCCTGAATCGGCTCATAGGTAGCGGCCGCACCATGCGAGCATTCAGGTCCGCCAGCGACTGGACGGAAGTCAGCAGCAGCGGGTAGGAATCCGCAAAGCTCACTACGGCACCACCTGGATCGTACGCGGCATTGACGCGTCTCGTAACCGCGTCATCCATGAACACGAGCCTGCACGACTGCCCCGTAGTGGTGGTGAACCACCGGTCCGCCTCAGGGGTCGCACACGCAGCCTCTAAGGCGTCGCCCCAGATGGTGACGTTGAGTCGGGGCGCATCCACTCGCGGGCGCGCTACCACCAGGTCCGGCGCTCCCCGCGCGCTGACACGGAGCCCATCAGGCGTAACTGCCGCACGCAGCAACGCGAGGCTTGCCACCTGACGCTGAGAAAGGCAAGTGCCACTCCGGCCAACAAGCATCCAGCGACGGTCATGGGCGAGTCCTTGCGGCTCTACCTGCGCCTCCTGGAGCGCTACCCTCCGCAGTCCTTTTATCGGATAGATATGAATACATTCGAGATGCGCTGCCATGGTCGTATATTCTAAAACCTGCCAGCCAAGTGCTGATTAGCAATCGTGCACGCGCCAAATCGCCTACCTAGCATGTTGAGAAACCGTCTGATCATCGCTGTCAGCCTACTGACCTGGGCCACCGCGTGCACAAGCCCACCGCCGGAGTGGCAAGCCAAGCTCGACGACTTTGTGCGCCATGAGATGGCCCAAAAGGGTATTCCCGGCATCTCCATCACCATTGTAGAAGGCACAGACTTCATGTGGAGTAAGGGTTTTGGGTCCGAAGACGCGGGGGTATCCAGCGAAACCGTCTATCGCGTCGCCTCGGTGTCTAAGCTGTTTACCGCTATGGCAGTCATGCAGCTCGTAGAACAAGGAACGCTGGATTTGGATGCGCCCATCACTGACTATGCGTCGGACTTTCACCCGCATAATCCGTTCGAGAAGCCCATCACGCTTCGGCAACTGATTACACACCAGTCCGGACTTGTCCGCGAGCCGCCCGTCGGAAACTACTTCGATGACACTGAGCCGGGCCTGGAGGCCACGGTGCGGAGCCTGAACCAGACAAGTCTCGTCCTGGCCCCGGAAACCTCCACCAAGTATTCCAATGCTGCCGTCAGCGTAGCGGGATACGTCGTTGAACAGGTCTCCGGTACGCGCTTTGAGGAGCACGTGCAGTCCGCCCTCATCGATAAGTTAGGCATGACGAGCACGAGTTTTTTTTCTCGTGCCGACCTTCGCGAGCACCTGGGCGCAGGCTATATGTGGCGCTACGACACCAGTACCCTTAAAGATGCACCCGTGTTCGAGCTTGGTATCGGTCCTGCGGCAAACCTCTATACAACGACAGACGACCTCGGGCACTTTGTTCGCGCGCTTTTTGCCATTGGTAGAGACGAGAGGCCAGACGTCCTTTCAGCCGCTTCGCTTCACGAGATGTGGACGCCGCAGCTTGCCCCGGAAGGCACAGCCCATGGCTTCGGGCTTGGATTCTACGTCTCGCGGCACGACGACTACATGAGTGTAGGCCATGCCGGCGTCATGTACGGCTATGCCACGCGCGTCTGGGCGTTGCCTGAGCGGGACTTGGGCGTCGTCATAGTATCGAATGTTGACGCGTCGAACCCGGTAGTCGACCGCATTGCACGCTACGCGCTGTCGCTTCTCCTGGCCAGCACGGACGGTGCCCCGCTGCCCGACATACCTCGCACCACACCGGTAGACTCCCTTACGGCGCGCTCACTTGACGGCACCTACGTGAGCGACGATACCAGACTTACGCTCATTGAGCGTAACGGTAAGCTGTTGATGGACTTTGGCGTAGAGCGCTACAATGTCCGCATGCTGGATGACCGGCTCATCAACGACGGACGCCTGGGTATTGGCGGAATCCAGCTTGTGCCGCACGCGGACGCACTCGAAACAGAAGCAAGACGATTTGTGCGGCAGCCCGTGCCCAAACCGCCAAAGGCCCCGGGGGAGCTTAGAGACCTCATCGGCGAGTATGGCTGGGATCACAATGTCCTATTTGTCTATGAAGACGGAGGAACGCTTCATGCACTCATCGAGTGGTTTTTTCGGTACCCGCTGGAAGCCGTGTCGCAAGATGTATACCAGTTCCCTGACGTGGGCCTGTACATGCACGAAACACTTACATTTCTCCGCGATTCTACTGGCCAGGTCACCGAAGCTAACCTTGTCGGTGTGCCATTCAAACGACGGGACGCCGGGACGGGTGGGGGTGTCCCGTTCAGGATCGTTCCCCAAGAGTCCAATGATGCGCTGCGCCGGGCCGCAGCTGCCGCGCAACCGCCGGCGGAGGAACGTAGATTCAAAGCGTCTGACTTGGTAAGCATCCCTTCGCTTGATTCCACCATACAGCTCGACATTCGCTATGCGACCAGCGATAACTTTTTGGGCACACCATTCTACCAGACGCCGCAGGCGTTCCTCCAGCGGCCAGCTGCCGAGGCCCTGGTGAGTGCCAACCAGTTCCTTGCGTCACAAGGCTATGGACTAGTGGTCTATGATGGATACCGCCCCTGGCGCGTGACGAAGATGTTCTGGGATGCGACGCCGGACTCGCTGCGTCTCTTTGTTGCAGATCCGAGCCGCGGCTCACGCCACAATCGTGGATGCGCTGTTGATTTAGGCCTCTACGACCTCGCGTCGGGCAGTATCGTGGAGATGCCGAGCGGCTATGATGAGTTCACCGCACGTGCCTACCCCGATTACCCTGGCGGCACGGCGCTCAGCCGCTATCACCGTGAGCTGCTGCGCGACGCCATGGAGGAGGCCGGTTTTACTGTATACGAGGCCGAGTGGTGGCACTTTGACTACAAGGATTGGCGGGCCTATCCGATCATCAACGAGACGTTTGAAGACCTGAATTAGCGCAGCTAACGGTGTCGATGCTCCCACATGGACAGAGTCCCCACCACGTCCAGCGCCAGCGGAAAACAAGAATACCTGCGCTGCGGCGCGGTCCAATCCTTTCGTGCAACAATCGCCGTGCGGTTCCTGCTAAACTGACCTGACCTGTCGCAGCGCGCCGTCACCGGAAGTCGGACGCGGCAGGCCAAAGGGCGTCGGAAAATCCACGTCGCTGCCAATCGCTGCCTGCAATTCCTCCAGTTCGGCCTTCGAACCCACAACGATGTCGCGGAACCGCCGCTGGCCTGTCCCTGCCGGAATCAAATGGCCTACGATAACATTTTCCTTGAGCCCGTAAAGCGGGTCAAAGCGCCCTTCTATGGACGCTTCTGTCAGCACCTTCGTCGTCTCTTGGAAAGAAGCACCAGAAATGAATGACTCGGTTGCGAGCGAGGCTTGTGTAATGCCTAAGAGGATAGGCTCAGCCACCGCAGGCTGGGTTTCGCGTGTGGCCACGGGCCGCTTGTCCTGACGTTTCATGTCGGAATTCACTTCGCGCAGCCGACGGCGATCTATGAGGCCTCGGATCGGCAAATCACTGTCTCCCGAGTTGGTGACAACCAGCTTATCGTAGAGGTCGTCGTTCAGCTCTTCCAGATAGAAACGAGCGATCTTTTCCGCTTCCAGCAGCGACGTGTCTCCCGGGTCGGTGACCCTAACCTTCTGCATCATCTGCCGAACGATCACTTCAATGTGCTTGTCGTTGATCGTGACGCCTTGCATACGATACACTTCCTGGATGCCATTGACCAAGTACTCCTGCACCGCGCGCGGTCCCCGGATGCGTAAAATGTCTTGCGGCGAAATTCGCCCGTCCGATAGCGGCTCGCCAGCCCGCACAAAGTCATTTTCCGCTACCAGAAGCTGCTTCTGCAGCGGAACAAGGTATATCCGCTCCTCTGTGCCGTCGCGACTCGTCAGCACGACTTCTTGAGCCCCCCGCCGCTTGGCGCCAAAGCTCACCACGCCATCAATCTCGCTTACGACGGCCGGCTCAGAGGGTGTGCGCGCCTCAAAGAGCTCCGTCACACGCGGCAACCCACCGGTGATGTCGCGCGTCCGGGCAGACTGTCGCGGGATTTTGGCGAGTACTTGCCCCGCCTGAACGGCCTGTCCTTCCTCAACCTGAATACGCGCACGCACCGGCAGTGAATACTCACGCTCGGTCATGTCTGCGATAAAGATGCGTACGGCCGGCGTCAAGCTACGCTCGCGACTCTCGGTGATAACCTTTTCCTTGAACCCCGTCTGCTCATCCGACTCTTCGCGGAATGTCTTGCCCTCATGGATATCCTGGAATGCTACCCGGCCTTTGACTTCAGAAAGGATCACGCTATTGTACGGGTCCCAACTCGCTAAAACCTGCCCCTTCTCAACCGACAGCCCTTCTTCAACTAGCAGCTCAGCTCCATATGGGATGATGGTGGAATAGAGTTGCCGCCCGTCGTGCTCTACGTCAATGATCCTAACCTCGCCCTGACGTGAAAGCACCACAGTCCGTGGGCCATCATCTGCTTCATAGTCCACGGTACGAAGGTTTTCAAACCTAATGGCGCCTGCATACTTGCTCTGTATGGTACTTTCGGCCTGAATGCGGCTGGCAGTGCCACCAACATGAAATGTGCGGAGCGTCAGCTGTGTGCCGGGCTCGCCAATCGACTGGGCGGCCACAACGCCTACGGCCTCGCCCTGCTCCACCAGACGCCCTGTGCCCAAGTTACGTCCATAGCAGTTTGCGCAGGCGCCTCGACGTGCCTCACAAGCCAGCACGGACCGGATCTCCACTTGCTCAATAGAGGTCTCGGCAATCAGTGTAGCCCGTTTCTCGTCAATGACCTCGTTGGCCTCCACGATTCGTGCGCCTGTAAGGGGATCGTAGACATCGTGCAACGACACGCGGCCCAAAACGCGATCTGCCAGGGGTTCCACTACTGTTTCGTGATCCTTGAGCGCAGCGATCGCGATGCCGCGCAACGTGCCACAGTCACGCATGGTGATGGTCATATCCTGTGCCACATCTACCAGGCGACGTGTAAGGTAGCCGGCGTCGGCGGTCTTGAGTGCCGTGTCTGCCAAGCCCTTGCGGGCACCGTGGGTGGAGATGAAGTACTCCAGCACGCTAAGGCCCTCTTTGAAGTTTGATACGATCGGGTTCTCGATGATTTCGCCCGCCTCACCCTTCATGCTCTTTTGCGGCTTAGCCATCAGGCCACGCATCCCACCCAGCTGCCGAATCTGTTCTTTCGAACCACGCGCACCGGAGTCGGCCATCATGTAAATGGCATTGAATCCGTCGTTGTCCTTCTCCAGCGCTTCAAAGAGGACTTCGGCCACCTTGTTGTTGGTGCGTGTCCAGATGTCTATGACCTGGTTATAACGCTCCACGTCGAAGATGAAACCAAGCTCGTAATTTGCCAGAACGGTGCTTACCGAAGCATGCGCTTCATTGAGAAGCTCTTCTTTCTCGTCTGGCACCACGATGTCTGCGATAGAGAATGTCAGCCCGCCCATCGTTGCAAATTCGAATCCGGCCTGCTTGATGCCATCCAGGAAGCGTGCCGTCTCAGGGAAATTTGTAGCCGTGAGCACGCTAGCGATGATACGCCGGAGGTTCTTCTTGGTCAGAACGTCGTTGATGAAGCCGAGTTGCGGAGGCACAAACTCGTTGAAGAGCACGCGTCCTACGGACGTGTTCACCTTCGTGCCATCCGCCAGCCGCACGGTAATCTTCGCATGCATGGCGACCTGCTGCAGGTCAAATGCCTGTCGCACCTCCGCGGGGCTCGAAAAGACCATGCCCTCTCCTTTTGCCCCGCTACGCGATTTGGTCAGATAGTACAGACCAAGCACCATGTCTTGCGTGGGTACGGTGACCGGTCCGCCATGGGCCGGGCTGAGAATGTTGTGGCTAGAGAGCATCAGCACCATGGCCTCCAGGCATGCGTCTTGCCCCAGCGGCACGTGCACGGCCATCTGGTCCCCGTCAAAGTCTGCATTGAATGCAGTACATACGAGCGGATGAAGCTGAATCGCCTTGCCTTCCGTGAGCACGGGCTGAAATGCCTGGAACCCGAGCCGGTGCAACGTCGGCGCGCGGTTCAGCACCACCGGCCGACCCTGAATGACTTTTTCTACGATATCCCAGACTTCGGCCGTTCGCCGGTCAACAACCTTCTTTGCGCTCTTGACCGTCTTGACGATTCCGCGTTCGATTAGCTTGCGGATGACAAAAGGCTTGAAGAGCTCCACCGCCATCTCTTTGGGAAGGCCGCATTGGTGCAGCTCCAACTCTGGTCCTACCACGATCACGGAGCGGCCCGAGTAGTCGACACGCTTGCCCAACAGGTTTTGTCGAAACCGTCCCTGCTTGCCCTTGAGCATGTCCGAAAGGCTCTTCACGGGACGGCCATTGTCGCTGCGCACCGCATTGGCTTTGCGCGAGTTGTCAAAGAGGCTGTCTACCGCCTCCTGGAGCATCCGCTTTTCGTTGCGAAGGATGACCTCCGGTGCCTTGATGTCGATCAGGCGCTTGAGTCGGTTGTTGCGGATGATCACGCGCCGGTACAGGTCGTTGAGGTCGCTTGTCGCAAAGCGGCCGCCCTCCAGTGGCACCAGCGGACGCAGCTCCGGAGGAATCACAGGAACGACGTGCAGCACCATCCACTCCGGCCTGTTTTCCATGCGCCGGTTCGCATCGCGAAAGGCCTCCACGACCTTCAGACGCTTGAGGGCCTCGGCTTTGCGCTGCTGGCTGGACTCCGTCTTGATCTGAAATCGCAACTCATGCGAGAGCATGTCAAGGCTCAGTCGCTTGAGCATGGTCTCCACGGCGTCCCCGCCGATCATCGCGATAAACTTCTCCGGGTCGTCGTCGCTGAGTCGGCTATTGTCGTCGCGAATCTGGTATAGCAGGTCCAGATACTGGTCTTCTGTCAGCAGTTGCCCGCGCTCAACGCCGTGCACCTCGGCACCCCCTGCCTGCACAACAACATAGCTCTCATAGTAGATGACCTTTTCCAGCGCCTTGGACTTCAGCCCCAGCAGATGACTAATCTTGTTTGGAAGCGTCTTGAAATACCAGATATGAACGACCGGCACCGAAAGCGAGATATGCCCCATCCGCTCGCGCCGCACACTCTTTTGCGTCACTTCCACGCCACAGCGGTCACAGATGATGCCCTTGTAGCGAATACGCTTGTACTTGCTGCAGTAGCACTCCCAGTCCTTCACGGGTCCGAAGATCTTCTCGCAGAACAGTCCGTCCTTTTCCGGCTTGAAGCTGCGGTAGTTGATCGTCTCCGGCTTCTGAACCTCTCCGTGGCTTCGCTCCAGGATTGCTTCTGGAGAGGCCAAGCTGACAGTGATTCCGCCAAAATCCTTCTTTACCTTCGGTGGATAACCGTATGGCATAGTGTAGCGCTCCTAAATGTGTGGGTAGGAATCGGTGACGCTTAGTCCAGACGGATCTCAAGCCCCAACCCCTGCAACTCTCGGACGAGCACGTTGAAGCTCTCGGGTATCCCGGGCTCGGGCATGTTGTCGCCTTTCACAACCGCTTCATACGCTTTGGATCGGCCCTGTACGTCGTCGCTCTTGTACGTGAGCATCTCCTGCAGCACGCTGGACGCGCCGTAGGCGTACATGGCCCAGACTTCCATCTCACCCAGCCGCTGTCCGCCGAACTGGGCCTTACCGCCCAGCGGCTGCTGCGTGATAAGGCTATACGGGCCTATCGAGCGTGAGTGAATCTTGTCGTCAACGAGGTGGCTCAGCTTCATCATGTAGATCTGCCCCACGGTCGTCTTCTGGTCGAAGGGCTCTCCCGTGCGGCCATCAAGCAGCTGCGCCCTGCCATCCGCCGGTAGGCCGGCCTTCTTTACGTAGTTGAACAGTTGGGACGTGTTAGCGCTTTCAAAGCTCGGCGTGGCAAAGCGCATGTCCAGCACCGAGCCGGCCCATCCCAGCAGCGTCTCGTAGATCTGCCCCAGATTCATGCGGGAGGGAACGCCCAGTGGATTGAGCACGATGTCGACTGGCGTCCCGTCTTCCAGGAAAGGCATGTCTTCCGTCGGTACGATGCGCGCTACCACGCCTTTGTTGCCGTGGCGTCCGGCCATCTTGTCGCCAACCTGGATCTTGCGCTTCTTGGCAACATATACCTTGGCCAGTTGAACCACGCCGGCAGGCAACTCGTCGCCCAGCTTCACACGATGTTCATCTCGCTTCGCGGTAGCGAGGACCTTGCCAAGTACCGCCTGGTAATTCGAAAAGAGCTTACGCAGCTGCCGGTTGCGCACGCGCTCTTTCTCCAGGCTGGTGCGCTGCATATCCAGTTCGTGAATGCGCACATCCTGGAAGTGCATGGCCTTGATTTCGGCGCCTGGCGGCACAACCTCTCGCCCATCCACGGTCCAGATTCCGTCGGAGATCCGACCTAGGACCATCGAAATGAACTTCTGCTGCATCGTGTTCTGGAGGACCTCAATTTCGCGCTCCTTGCGCTTTTCGATCTCCGCCAACTCTTGCTGCTCCCGCTTTTTGGCGGCCGGGTCAACTTTCCGGCGGCTAAAGAGCTTCGTGTCGATTACGACGCCATTCATTCCGGGCGGCGCCTTCAATGAAGCATCTTTGACATCTCCCGCTTTGTCGCCAAAGATGGCACGCAGCAGTTTTTCCTCGGGCGTGGGGTCGGTCTCACCCTTGGGGGTGATCTTGCCGACGATAATGTCCCCCGGCTTGACTTCTGCCCCTACGCGAATAATGCCGCGCTCGTCGAGGTCCTTCGTGGCCTCTTCCGATACGTTGGGAATCTCTCGCGTAAGCTCCTCCTGGCCACGCTTGGTGTCGCGGACCTGCAGCTCAAACTGCTCAATATGTACCGATGTGAAGATGTCGTGCGACACCAGGCGCTCTGATAGCACGATGGCATCCTCGAAGTTGTAACCGCGCCAGGGCATGAAGGCGACCAGGACATTCTTGCCGAGGGCCAACTCTCCCTTGTCGGTCGCAAACCCGTCGGTGAGAACCATGCCCTTTTCGACCCGTTGCCCGACTTTTACGATCGGTTTCTGGTTGATGCACGTATCCTGATTGGTACGCCGAAACTTTACCAGCGGGTACTCCTTGATGGACTCCTCAAAGGCGACCTGCTCGTCACTCTCCCTACGCCGATACTTGATGATGATGCGCTGGGAGTCGGCGTACTTTACCACGCCGCGGCCTGCGGCCACAATTACGGCGCGAGAATCGCGTGCTACGCGGTGTTCGAGTCCGGTCCCCACGATCGGCGCCTCGGCTCGCAGAAGCGGTACGGCTTGGCGCTGCATGTTTGAGCCCATGAGTGCGCGGTTGGCGTCATCGTGCTCCAGGAAAGGGATGATGGACGCCGACGGCGACACGATCTGGTTCGGCGCGATATCCATGTACTGAATATCATTAGGCCGTTCCGTTGGAAAGTCGCCCCTGAAGCGACAACGCACCCACTCATCCAGGAAGTGGCCATTGGGATCTATGCGTGCATTTGCCTGCGCGATCACGGCATGATCCTCTTCTTCAGCGGACAGGTACGCGATTTCGTTGGTCACCTTGCTGTCCACTACGCGCCGGTACGGGGTCTCAATGAAACCGAACGGACTGATTAACGCATGGACACATAGCGAGGAGATAAGGCCGATGTTCGGGCCTTCCGGCGTCTCAATAGGGCACAACCGCCCATAGTGCGTATAATGCACATCGCGAACCTCAAACCCAGCACGCTCCCGTGTAAGGCCGCCCGGACCCAAGGCCGACATCCTGCGCTTGTGAGTAAGCTCCGACAGGGGGTTGGTCTGGTCCATGAACTGGCTGAGCTGGCTGGTGCCGAAGTACGTGTTAATCACGCTCCGGACCGTGCGCTCATTAACCAGGTCCTGCGGTGTCAGCAGGTCCGCGTCCCGGAGGTTCATACGCTCTCGAATGGTACGCGCCATGCGAGCCAACCCGAGCGAATACTGCTGTCCCAACTGCTCACCCACGGTGCGCACCCGGCGATTGCTCAGGTGGTCGATGTCGTCCGGACTTCCCTCTCCACTGCGCAGTGCCACCAGCCTCTTCGCGATGGCAGTGACGATGTCGATTATATGATGTGCCTCCAGGGACCGGTTTTCTGACTCGACGTTGAGGTCAAGCCGCTTGTTGATCCGGTGGCGCCCCACCTCGCCCAGATCGATTCGCGAAAACATCCGCATCAATTCGCGCCTGGCTACGTCTTCATCCGGCGCGTCATGATCCGTTTCGCGCAGCCGCCTGTAGATGTGTTGCAGTGCCTGCTTTTGGTTGGTTGTGGGGTCTTTGTCAAGCGTCTTCAGCAGCGTGCTATTGTCCTGCGCGTCATCGTCGTCCGCATCCTGGCGCATAACAAAGAGCTCGGTGACGCCGCACTCCTTGAACAGTAGGTAATCCTCAGCCGTGAGCTCATGGCCTGCGGGCAGCAGGACTTTGTCGGCAAATTCCTCCTCCAGAATCTCTCCGGTGTCTTCGTCGATATGCTCCGCAACTTTAACGCTGACAATTACGGAGATCGCGAGAGCCCGGCCTATCCCCTGCTTGAAGTTGCGCTTCGTGTTCGACTGCACGCGGTCGGCCAGCTCAAATATTGTCACGATCTCCTGTGTGGAGCTGTGCCCCAGTCCACGCAGCAGCGTCGTGACAGGCAGCTTCTTCTTCCGGTCCAGATAGACCCAGAGTACGTTCTGTACATCGGTTGAGAACTCAATCCAAGAGCCCCGGATCGGAATTACACGTGCCGAATACAGCTTCGTACCGTTGGGGTGCGTGCTCTGGCCAAAGAAAACGCCCGGGCTGCGATGCAGCTGAGACACCACTACGCGTTCGGCACCATTGATCACAAACGAGCCGCGCGGCGTCATCTGCGGGATGATGCCGAGGTACACCTCCTGCTCTACGGACTCTTCCGGATCGTCATCGTCATCGTCGTCCTGGGCAGAGAGGCGCAGCGTGGCCTTCAGCGGAACCGAATAGGTCAGGCCCTGAGCAATACATTCCTCCATGGAATGCATGGGCGCATCCATGGAATAGTGCAGAAACTCCAGCTTGTACCGCTGCCGACTGTCTTCAATCGGGAAATGGCTGTTGAAGACCGCCTGAAGCCCTTGGTTCTGGCGGTCTGCGGAAAGAACGTCTGCCTGCACGAAGTCGCTGAACGACTTGAGCTGGACTGCGAGAAAGTCGGGAAAATCGAGGACGGACCGCGTACTCGCGAAGCTGATGCGTCCGTTGTACCCCTGCTGACCATTTCGTGTGGGCATATGCGGCTGAACTACGATTCCTTTAGTGAGCGGCCGAGGTTCTTACTTGACCTCGATTTCGGCACCGACGGCTTCCATGCGCTGCCGAATCTCTTCTGCCTCTTCCTTTGAAACGCCTTCCTTCACCTCCTTCGGCGCGCCGTCAACCAGCGCTTTGGCTTCCTTGAGGCCCAGGCCTGTGATCTGGCGCACCTCTTTGATGACCGCTATCTTGGCTTTGCCAAAGTTCTTGAGGATGACGGCGAACTCTGTTTGCTCCGCGACCTCGACCTGACCGTCACCAGCGCCGTTTGCTGGCATGGCGGCGACGGCCGTGGCCGCCGGCCTGATGCCGTACTTCTCTTCCAGAAGCTTGGCAAGCTCCGCGGCCTCCTTGATCGTGAGTGCTACGAGTTGTTCTGCGAGGGTGCTGATATCAGCCATGGTATTAGTGTTTTCCTGCGGCGGTCTCGGCCCGTCTTTGGGCTGCGCCGCACATTAAGGGATGGTAGTGAGTCTATGATGGTGCTTCTTCGTGCAGAGTCTCCAAGATTGCCGCAAGGGTGGCGCCGGGCGCCTGGATTGCGCCAGCGATGTTGGCCATTGGTGACAGTAGCAACCCGACCACATCTCCCAGCAATTCTTCTTTCGACTTCAGAGCCGCTAGCGCATCAATCTGGTCGCCGGCGAACACTGCGCCGTCCACGTACGCAACTTTGAGTGCCGGCAGCAACTGGCTGGTGTCAATCTTGAAGCGCTTGATCACGCGGGCGGCCGCGGACGGGTCGACACAAAAGGCTACGGCAGAAGGTCCGCTTAGGTGTTCATAAAGCCCCTCATACCCGCCAATGTCCTCCAGGGCGATACGCAGGAGCGTGTTCTTAACGACACGGTACTGCACGCCTGACCGCTGGAAATTTCCGCGAAGCTGGTTGAGCTGTTCAACGTTCAGCCCCATAAAATCCGTAAGGTAAACGGCCGTGCTATCATTCAGCATTACGGTCACCGCAGCAACCTCGGCCGCCTTCTGTTCTCTGGTAAGTGGCATTAGGCTATCGCGCGATGTTGATCGCTTCCGTGCGCGCGACCGGGATCGCGGGCCCCATGGTAGTAGAGAGCGTAATGGACCGGACGTACGTGCCTTTAGTCGACGCCGGCCTAAGGCGCAGCACTTCAAGCATGAACGCTTGTGCGTTTTCGTGAAGCTGCTTGTCGGAAAACGACAAACGCCCGATCCCGGTATGCAGATTGCCCTGCTTATCGACCCGGAAGTCAATCTTGCCGGCCTTCACCTGCTTGACAGCGGCCGCAACATTCATCGTAACCGTGCCGCTTTTCGGGTTCGGCATCAGGCCTCGCGGCCCCAGAATGCGTCCCAGCCGGCCCACCTTTGACATAACATCCGGCGTGGCAATAACGACATCAATGTCCGTCCAGCCTTCCTGGATGCGCTTGACATAGTCGTCCAGTCCTACATGGTCTGCGCCGGCCCGTATTGCCTCATCCTGCTTGGCCGGGCTAGCCATCACCAGGACCCGTCGCTCCCTTCCCGTGCCATGAGGCAGCGTCACGCTGCCACGTACCATCTGGTCCGCATGGCGTGGATCCACGCCGAGCCGAAGGTCAATGTCAACCGACTCGTTGAATTTGTTCTTAGCCGCGTTCTTGAGCACCGAGGTTGCCTCGGCAAAGGTGAACGGCCCCCCACCGGCGTCCTGCACTGCCTGCCGGGCCGCCAAGTATCGCCTTCCTCTTTTGGACATGTAGGTTTGCGTTTTGCGGTGATAGCGCCGCCGTAACGGCTCCCGCAACGGGCACCGTGCTACCGTTGGACACGAAGGCCCATGGAGCGGGCGGTGCCTGCAATCATGGATGCCGCCTTTTCTAGGTCTAACGCGTTGAGGTCGGCCATCTTTTGCTCGGCTATCGCGCGGCAGTCATCCCAGGATACCACACCAATTTTCTGGCGAATCGAATCACCGGAACCTTTCTCTATGCCAGCAGCCTTCTTCAGCAGAACGGCCGCGGGAGGACTCTTGACGATGAAGCTGAACGTCTTATCCTTGTAGACCGAGATCACTACCGGCAGCAAAAGCCCCATGCGGTCCTGCGTGGCAGCGTTGAACTGCTTGCAGAACTCCATAATGTTGACGCCGTGCTGTCCCAGTGCCGGCCCGATTGGTGGCGCAGGGTTAGCCTGCCCCGCCTTGATTTGCAGCTTGATCAGGCTATCTACAGGCTTTGCCATAAAGTCTTCGCGGGGATGTCAAATGCGCACGCAACCTCGTAGTAAGATTCTCAAACGATATAGTTCCAACCAGGTGTAGTTCACGGGAAATTAATTGTCGCGCTCGACCTGCAGGTAGTCGAGCTCCAGTGGCGTCTTGCGGCCAAAGATGGACACCATTACGCGCACCTTCATCTTGTCCGGGAAGACTTCATCGACAACCCCGCTGAAGTTGTTGAATGGTCCATCAACGACCTTGACCGAGTCACCCGGAACAAAGGGCATCTCGGGCTTCTCGCCACTGTCTTTGGCGTGGGCAACGCGACCGAGGATTCTATCGACCTCGTGGGGGCGCAGAGCGGTCGGTTCATTGTTGGGCCCCAGAAAGTCTACCTTGGACGGCCAGGGCTTGGATCGGTCATTGAAGAAGTGTCTGAGCTGCCCATCCATCGCCATGCGTACGAGAACGTAGCCAGGGAAGAATGACTTTTCGCGCGTGCGCTTCTTGCCGCCGCGCATCTCGAAGACAGTTTCCGTAGGGATCAGGATCTCCTGGACCTTGTGCTCCCAGCCCTCTTCACGTACCTCATTCTCCAGGAACATCTTGACCTTCTTCTCCTGTCCCGTAAAGGTGCGGAGCACATACCAGTGCAGGGTGGGTTCGCTACTGGTTTTCATGGGGATTCTCGAGGTGGCGAGTGACTACGCGCCGGGGTAAATCACATCCAGGATGAAGCTGATCACACGATCGGCCGCGAAGATAAAGAGTGCCAACGCGACGCTGGCCACCAACGTGATGAGCGTGTGGCCGGTCAGCTCCTTGCGTTTCGGCCATGACACCTTCCGCATCTCCGTCATCACATCTCGGCAATAAGATTCAAACTTACCAACAAGCTTCTTCATTCCTGTAGTTGTCTATGGTGCACGGGCGGTAGGACTTGAACCCACAACCTGCGGTTTTGGAGACCGCCGCTCTGCCAGTTGAGCTACGCCCGTGTGGCGTCAGTCAAGAATTTTAGTTACCACGCCAGCGCCAACGGTCCGACCGCCTTCCCGGATGGCAAAGCGCAGCCCCTGCTCCATCGCCACCGGCTGGATCAGCTGCACCTTGAACTGCGTGTTGTCGCCCGGCATTACCATCTCCACTCCCTCGTGCAGCTCTATGTCGCCGGTCACGTCCGTCGTGCGGAAGTAAAACTGCGGACGATACCCCTTGAAAAACGGCGTGTGCCGTCCCCCTTCGTCTTTGCTCAATACATACACCTCGCACTCAAACGCGTAGTGCGGCGTAATCGAACCCGGGTGAACGATCACCTGGCCACGCTCTACCCCGTCCTTGGGCACCCCGCGCAGCAACAGCCCCACGTTGTCGCCGGCCTGACCCTCGTCCAGAATCTTCCGGAACATCTCCACACCCGTCACCGTCGTGGTCGTCTCCTGCTCGCGAATCCCGACGATCTCCACCTTCTCGCCCGTGCGCACTATCCCGCGCTCGATCCGACCCGTGGCCACCGTCCCACGCCCGGTGATCGAAAACACATCCTCCACCGGCATCAAAAACGGCTTGTCCTTCTCACGCTCCGGCGTCGGTACGTACCCGTCTACATGACTCATCAACTCCAAAATCTTCTCCTCCCACTCCGGCTCGCCGTTCAACGCGCCCAGCGCCGAACCCATCACCACCGGTACGTCATCCCCGGGAAACTCATAAACCTCCAACAGCTCCCGTACCTCAATCTCCACCAGCTCCAACAGCTCCTCGTCATCGACCAGGTCCACCTTGTTCATGAACACCACGATGTAGGGCACACCCACCTGACGCGCCAACAAAATGTGCTCACGCGTCTGAGGCATCGGTCCATCGGAAGCATCCACCACCAAGATCGCACCGTCCATCTGCGCCGCACCCGTGACCATGTTCTTCACATAGTCCGCGTGACCCGGACAGTCCACATGCGCATAATGACGCGCGCTCGTCTCGTACTCCACGTGCGCCGTCGCAATCGTGATCCCACGCTCGCGCTCCTCGGGCGCGTTGTCAATCGAATCAAACGAGCGTACCTCCGTGCCCCCGAAACGCTCGTTCAAAACCTTCGTGATCGCCGCCGTAAGCGTCGTCTTCCCATGGTCCACGTGACCAATCGTGCCTACGTTCACGTGCGGCTTGGTACGCTGAAAATGCTCCTTTGCCATGATCTCCGTATTTGTTGCTACCAGTGAGAGCCGCCTCTCGGGATCGAACCGAGGACCCCTTCCTTACCATGGAAGTGCTCTACCCCTGAGCTAAGGCGGCTGCGGAGCGGGAGACGAGATTCGAACTCGCGACCCTCAGCTTGGAAGGCTGATGCTCTACCATCTGAGCTACTCCCGCGGCCGTGGGCAGGGAAGGATTTGAACCTCCGAAGGCTTAGCCAGCAGATTTACAGTCTGCCCCCGTTGACCGCTTGGGTACCTGCCCTGATTGCAACCTTGTTATAATCGTTTCAATTCAAACTGTGCCAGCATCAGGAAAGAATAAAGTGTGAAGAGCTGGCGAAGGGACTCGAACCCCCAACCTGCTGATTACAAATCAGCTGCTCTACCGGTTGAGCTACGCCAGCGTGCCCGTCATGGCCTTTCCTATTCACCTGAGCTGGCCCGCTTCTTTGCTTGCATGTATCGCCAAAATGCTACACCGATGATTACGGCTATGACTATTAGGACGATCCGGCTGTACTCGGACAGCAAGCCCAAGATGCGCTCCCAGTTTTCTCCGGTAACGTACCCTGCCCATGCAAGCAGGCTTGTCCAGGCCAGTGCTGCTACGGCGCACAGCACCAGCGCCCGCTTGCTTTCCATGCCGCCCATGCCAACGCTCAGCGCAACGACACTTCGGACCGCCGCAAGGAATCGATTCAGCAGTACAACGCCGGCACCCCACCGCGCTGCCCAGCGCTCAACCGTTGCGAGTGCATTCTTATCAATCCAGCGAAATCGCCGGGAGTCAACCAGTCTGTGACCAGCCGTGCGTCCGACATAAAAAACCGTCATGAAGCCCAGTATGCCGCTCGCAGTCCCCAGCGCAATTACGAGCGGAAGATTGAGCGAGCCTGCAGCCGCGAGGTAGCCTGCAAATATGATGCAGACATCCCCTGGTACAGGTGGAAAGACATTTTCCAGGTAGGCGGCCAAGAGCAGAATTCCGTAGGCCCAGATCACCGGCACTTCGCCGATGAGGGCTACCAGGTCATTGAAGACGGTCGTCATCGCGCCAGCTTTCTAATAGACATACCGCCCATGCTGCAATGCCTTCCTGTCGGCCGACGAAGCCCATGGTGTCGGTCGTGGTAGCCTTCACGGATACCTGGCCCTTGGATACGCCTATGGCAGACGCTATGGCTGCGCGCATCGCGCCGATATGCGGGTGCAGCCTAGGGCGCTCCAGCGCCACCGTGGCGTCAACGTTGGCAATGCGGTATCCGGCGGCCTGCACCCGTCCAGCCACGACCTGCAGCAACACGCTGCTGTCGGCATCCTTGTACTGCTCATCCGAACTGGGAAAGTGCAGTCCGATGTCGCCCAACGCTGAGGCTCCGAGCAGCGCATCAGCGATTGCATGGAGCAGCGCATCCGCGTCCGAGTGCCCGGACAGTCCGTGGGTGTGGGGAATGCGGACGCCACCCATGGTGATCGCATGGCCACGCACCAGTCGATGAACATCATATCCAAACCCTATTCGCATCGCTGCCTATGTACCCGAAGAAGGCCAGTGCATAGTGGCCCATTTCCAGTCTTCTTCCGTGGTGATCTTCACGTTGCTGCGACTACCTGGCACGACGGTGACAAGATGCCCCAAACGCTGCACGAGGGCGACCTCGTCTGTTTCTGCCGACTCGGCTGCTGCGATGGCCTTCTCAAGGATCTGCCGCTTAAACCCTTGAGGCGTCTGCATGTGGAACAGGCCGTCTCGCGAGACTGCAGTTGTGAAGTGGTCGCCACACCCATACCGCATCGTGTCCGTCGCCGGCACCGCCAGCGCCGCAGCGCCCGATTCTCGCACTGCAGTAATCACGGCGCTTACCTGTCGAGCCTCAATGAATGGGCGCACCGCGTCGTGAACCAGAATCACGTCTGCGGCCCGTGGCAGAACCTTCATGGCACGTGCCACGGAATCCTGACGCGTGGCCCCACCAACGATCACGGCATGCACGCCCAAATCAGGAGGGAAGCCATTCAAACCTTGGTCATCAGGCATCGCTACAACAATGCTGTCAACGTCCTTACAGCGCCGTAAGGCGCGCAGCGTGTGGAGGAGTAACGGTACTCCGTCAACGGCCCGAAACTGCTTTCGAGGCCCGCCCATGCGTGAGCCCCGCCCAGCAGCGGGAACAATAACCGTTACGTGCCCCAAAACCGGCTCGTTCAGACAATCAGCATAGCATCACCGAAGGAAAAGAGACGATACTCCTTCGCAATGGCTTCGCGATAAGCCTCCATAAGGAACTTGTAGCCAGCAAACGCGGTCGCCAACATGAGCAACGTGCTCTTGGGCATGTGGAAGTTTGTGATTAGCCGTTGGGTGATGTTGAATTCGTAGGGCGGGTAGATGAACTTATCCGTCCATCCAGTGGTTCCCTTCAGCCGCCTCGACACGGTCAGGCTGGTTTCCACCGCCCGTACTACCGTGGTGCCGATCGCTGTCACGGTGTTAGTTTTGGAGCTCAGTGTGCGATTGACGGTCGTAGCCGTTTCCTTTGAGATGGCATAGTTTTCGGAATGCATGCGGTGCTTAGTGAGATCTTCGACCTCAACGCGCCGAAAAGTTCCGAGCCCAACGTGCAGCGTCACCGGCACTACGTTCACACCTTTCTCACGCAACGTAGTCGTAAGCTCCGGCGTAAAGTGCAGCCCGGCGGTCGGAGCGGCTACGGCGCCGCGGTGCTGTGCAAAAATGGTCTGATAGCGTTCACGGTCGGAAGGCTCTACCGGCCGCTTGATGTAAGGAGGCAGCGGGGTTTGGCCGATCTCGTCAATCTTGCCGTACAACTCCTTGTTCGTGCCGCCAAAAACAAATCGTATCGTTCGCCCGCGCGAGGTCGTGTTATCGATGACCTCGGCCACAAGGCCGTTGCTGAATAAGAGCCTATTGCCGATACGAATCTTGCGCGCGGGATCGACGATGACATCCCATAAGCGGCTTTCCGGGTTTAACTCACGAAGCAGAAAGACCTCAATACCCGCGCCGGTCTTTTCCTTGCACCCGAGTAGGCGCGCCGGAAATACCTTGGTATCATTGTAAATAAGAACATCCCCGTCGCTAAAGTACTCCACGACGTCGTAGAAATGGCGGTGCTCTATCGTCCTTTCCTTCCGATTGAGCACCATTAGCCGCGAATGGTCACGTGGCTCCGCAGGATATCGCGCGATCAGCTCTGGCGGGTACTCGTAGACGAAGGCCGATAGCTTCATCCTGTTAAAGGACATGCGCATAAGGACTTGTGGCTTGGTGACTAGGGCCTGGCTTCACACAAGAGTCCCGGTATTGCGGGACAACGCCTGTGCCAGACGAGCGCCCATGCGATCGGATTCACGCCGGCGCTGGAAATGAAAGGCAGTCTTAATCGTTGCGGAACCGCAACTGAACAACTCAATATTCGCACCAAGTTTAAGAAATTGGCGGCCCCGTGTCAATAACACTGGCCTGCGGACCACAGCATGGCTCCGGGTCCTCCTTCTTAGGTGTCACCTTATAGCCGCGGAGGCCTATCTGGCCGATGGCGCGCTGGTCCTCCCATGGAATCCAGGACAGGCCGTTGTTGGAGCCAGTCGTGCGCTGCCCGGGTTCAAGTGTGCCCGTGACCGCACGAACCACCTCATCGCCATCACTCTTGAAGACTATATTGAATGAGTACGCGACGGCATAGTCGTTCATGTTTTCCAGCATCAGCACCACGCCCGCATTTTTGCCATCCGCTCGCCGATAGTACAGGTATCGAAATGTGACGCCTTCGTGGTTCAGGAGCTGTTTCCATTTTTCCTCTCCTGGAAACCGCTGCGCCTGCGCTGTGCCACAGGCCAAAAGTTGCAAGAGGATGAGCGCTTGCACGATCATGGCACTTAGCATGGCGCTATGCCAAGGTACAAACCGGCGCGTACGATTCGTTTCACCAATCGCAGCGCTTTTCAGGCACCGAACACCAAAACCAATCACTGCGCAGGACCTAATTGCCAAGAAGGATACGCGCGGCCGCCACTACACGTTCGGTGGTAAACCCGAATTCATTGAATAGCCTCGCTCCCGGTGCGGATGCGCCGAAGTGATCAATGCCGAGCACACGCCCATGAGCACCGACGTAGCGTTCCCATCCTAATGTTACGCCGGCCTCTATGGCTAGGCGTCGTACAACGCCCGGTGGAAGCACGGCGGACTGGTAATCTTGCGACTGTTGCGCAAACAGCTCCCACGACGGCATGCTTACCACACGCGAGACAATGCCTTCAGACGCCAGCAGTACGTGGGCTTCCACGGCCAGCTGAACCTCACTCCCTGTGGCTATCAGGATGATATCGGGTTTCACACCACCTATTCGCAAGACGTACGCGCCGCGTGCCAGTTCTCGCGCAGTGGCTTCTCCGGTGACGGTTTGCACACCTTGCCGTGTCAGAACCAGCGCCGTAGGGCCAGTGGTATTCATTAGTGCTGCGCGCCAAGCCTGGGTGGTCTCGCACGCGTCGGCGGGCCGTATCACCGTGAGGTTCGGGATGGCACGCAAGGCCATCACGTGCTCGATGGCCTGGTGCGTCGGGCCGTCCTCACCCACGCCAATTGAATCGTGCGTGAAGACGTAGATGACCGGCTGCTTCATGATGGCGCTCAGGCGTATCGCCGGGCGCATGTAGTCGCTGAACACAAGGAACGTCCCGCAATACGGACGCAACATGCCATGCAGGCTAATGCCGTTGCAGATCCCTGCCATGGCATGCTCGCGCACCCCAAATCGCAGATAGCTACCAGATGGAGACAGCCGTTGGAAGTCCTTTTGCGCTGCGCCACGGGTCTTGTTGGACGGCGTTAAGTCAGCAGAGCCGCCGATAAGGTTTGGGACGTTTTCCAGGAGCGCGCCCAATGCCTTGCCACTGGCGGCACGCGTGGCGAACTTGCTGCCTCGCTCAAAGGTGGGCAGCGCGGCTATCCACTCCGAATTGTCGGACTCATCTCGCTGATGCCATTTGGCAAGTTCACCCGAAAGTGCTGGATAGGCATCCACGTAGCGGGCACGGAGCGCCTGCCACGCCTTGGATCGCTGCTGCCCACGGGCCCTAGCATCCATGGCCTTACGGACCCCACTGGGAACACTGAAATGCTCATCCTCAGCAAAGCCGAGCGCGCGCTTGGTGAGCACCACCTCGCCTTCGCCAAGGGGCGCTCCATGGGCGTCGGCCGTCCCTGCCTTGTTAGGGCTCCCGTACGCAATAGTTGTCGTGACACGAATCAGCGTTGGCTGTGCGCCATTGGACGTAGCCTCCCGCAACGCAGCATCCAACGCATCGGTGTCGTTTCCGTCTTCGACGTGAAGCACCTGCCACCCGTAAGCCAGAAAGCGCATACAGGGATCCTCCGTAAACGCCAAGCGGGTACTCCCGTCAATCGTGATGCTGTTGTCATCCCACAAGTAGATGAGCTTTCCGAGTCCCAAGTGCCCGGCGAGCGCTGCGGCTTCATGCGAGACGCCTTCCATGAGGTCGCCGTCAGACACGATGCCATAGGTACGGTGGTCAATGAGCCCGTAGCCGTCGCGATTGAATCTGGATGCGAGGTAGCGCTCGGCAATGGCCATCCCAACGCCGTTGGCAAAACCCTGACCGAGCGGCCCCGTGGTGGTTTCCACTCCGGGCGTGAGCCCATGCTCCGGGTGCCCGGGCGTTCGGCTACCCCATTGGCGAAAAGCCTTCAGCTCTTCCATCGGAAGGTCGTACCCCGTCAGATGCAGCAAGGCATAAAGCAACATGGACCCGTGGCCGGCTGAAAGTACAAACCGGTCCCTATTGGGCCATTGGGGGTTTGCCGGGTCATGACGCAGGTGCCGCGTCCACAGCACATAGGCCATGGGGGCCGCACCCATCGGCATGCCGGGGTGCCCGCTGCGTGCTCGCTGAACCGCATCGGCCGCAAGAAGCCGAATCGTGTTAATGCATGCTTCCTGAAGCATGGCAGTTACTGGATTACGCCGGCGAGCTCCTGGTCCACGAGGTAGCTAAGGCAACCCAGCGAGCGATCTGAGGCATGCACCTTGCGTCCGTTGATAAGGATGGCTGGCACACCGTCCAGACCCATTCCGTCAAACACCAGGAGCGTTCTGCGGGCCCGGGACTCCAGCCGCCGGCTCTCCAGGTCCCGCCGGAATTCCGATGCATCAAGTCCCAAATCGTCCGCCATCTCCGAAAGTTGGGTCACCGACAACCCCGCTGGATTCTGGGCATCAAACACTGCCTCTATCATGTCGTCGTACCGCCCTTGCTCATGTGCAAGCCAGAGGGCCATGACTTCGTCCAGTGAATAAAGCAAGTTACCGATTAGCGGCACCGGCTTATATACAATACGAACATCCTGAGGGTATTTCGCTGCAAGCTGCTTCATAGTGGGGTGCTGCGACTTGCAGGCCGGACAGTTAGGATCAATGAACTCCATAATCGTGACCGGGGCCGCCGCTAAACCTGTAATCGGGTCGGAATCGCTGATGAACTGATCCAGGTTTTCGAAGCGCGGATGCGCTTCGTCGTAACCGCACAGGGCCGGATTAAAATTCGCGTCGGCAGACGCAGCCATTCCAACTTCCGGCGCATTCGACTGGTACCACGAGTAGTCGCCGACAATCGCTACCAAAATCAGTGCCCCAATGATCCCGAAGAACTTCATCTCCTTTGGGGGAGTGGCTTGACCCCTGCGGCGGCTTTCGGGGACCGGCGTGATGGCCATCACAAGAAGCAGCCCGGCCATTGTCGCCACTAGTCCGAAGGAAGCGAGGCACAGGACGCAGAAGTCTTCGAGCGCAAAGAGCTGAAGGATGGTCAAAAAGAGTGAGTACAGCAATCCAGCCCCTACCAGCATGAGGCGCGCGGATTTGAATTTTTGCCGCTTGCCCCAAAGGTCCATCGCCACGCCAAGGGTAAGGGCCGCCGCCAACAGGTAAAACAACAGTCCTGACGTGGCACTGGAGAGACCAAACAAGGTTGGGTCCTGGGCTATCACCGAAGCGCAGTCACTTGCGCCACTGCAGAGAGGGTCCACTACTGGCCCTCCGTACCAAAAGGACAGGTGCGCCGTAAGCACTATGCCGGCGCTGGCTAACACAAACAAGGTGCGTTCGAGGACCTTGTGATAGGGGGAAACACGATGTTTCATCTTCTTCCGGGTAGGTTGGCGCGCATTGCTGCGTACGACGCGGAAAATGCCAGTATAGGCTCCATGTTCCTCAGGTGGAGAAGGGTTGCGTTAGCAATGTGCATGGCGTAGTTTGTTCCCGCGATGTGTGACACAGCCGGAAATATAGCCCACGTGACCCAGAGTACCTGGTGGCGCTCTTCGTTGCAGGCAGTGGGCGCGACTCCCTAGCGCATAAGGTACTACGGAGATGCCAGAAACAGCCCATTGCCGATGTGCAGTGGGCTTTTTCATTGCAGTAAACCCATGATGACGTTTCGGGAATTCCGGGAGTTTGCCGAGTCACACCGCGGAAAGGGGCGGCACGTGATCCCGGTCTACAGGCGGCTAAGTGCAGACCTCCTGACGCCCGTGTCAGCGTTTCTGGTGCTGCGGCAGTCCGGACGCTACGCATTCTTGCTGGAAAGCGTGGAAGGTGGCGAGCATCTGGCGCGATACTCCTTCCTGGGCAAGGATCCTTACCGGATTGTGCGTGCCCGCGGGGCGAACGTGGAGATAGAGGGTGGCCAGGGCACGCAGGCCGGTGACACTCCGCGTGGCGACATCTTCAGCGTTCTTCAGCACTACCTCCAAGAATACGAAGAAGTGAGCGTGCCCGGGCTACCCCGGCTGCGCTGCGGTGCCGTAGGATTTCTTGGATACGACGGCGTGCGCCTCATAGAACACCTGCCCGATATGCCGGAGGATGAACTGGGGGTCTCCGACGCGATCTGGTGCTTCTATGACACCATGGCCGCCTTTGACAGGGTAAGGCACCAGATGGTACTCATGACCAGCGTGTTCGTGCGTCCTGACCGGTCGCTTAAGGCGCAATACCTGCAAGCGCAGGTCAGGCTTGCCAAATTGGAAGCTGAACTGCATTCACCAATTCCAGCGCCGCAGCCAGTTAGGCTGAGTAGCGATCATATGGCATCTAACTTTGCCCGGCATGCCTTCGAGGCGGCTGTGGAAGAAGGAAAGCGCCTCATCTACGAAGGTGAAATATTCCAGGTCGTGCTGTCGCAGCGGTTCTCAATGTCATTTGAAGGCGACTCGTTCAACCTGTACAGGGCACTGCGTCAAATTAACCCGTCGCCGTATCTCTTCTATCTTGACTTTGACGAAGTTGTGCTGATTGGGTCCTCGCCTGAGGTTCTCGTACGTGTGGAAGATGGGAGGGCACAGCTATTGCCGATTGCCGGCACACGTCCTAGAGGGCGAAACGCAGCCGAAGACGAACGCCTAGCCGAAGAGCTGCTGAACGATCCCAAAGAGCGAGCCGAGCATCTCATGCTGGTGGACCTGGGTCGCAACGACTTGGGCCGTATTTGCAGCGTAGGAAGCGTAGTGGTGGATCGCTATGCCTATATCGAGCGCTACTCGCACGTGATGCATATCGTCAGCGCAGTCAGCGGTGAGGTAGCTCCTCATTTCCAGCCCATGGATGTGCTGCGCGCATGTTTCCCGGCCGGCACGGTCAGTGGCGCACCTAAGGTGCGCGCTATGGAGATCATTGATGCACTTGAGCCCACCAAACGCGGCATCTATGCCGGCGCAGTGGGGTACATCGATTTTTCAGGCAACATGGACACCTGCATCGCTATTCGAACGATGGTAGTGCGAGACAACGAGATCTTCATCCAGGCCGGCGCTGGAATCGTGGCGGACAGTAACCCGGAGCGGGAATATGAGGAGACGGAGAACAAAGCCCGTGCGCTGAAGAAGGCCCTTCTGGTTGCTGCCGACGGACTGCTCTAGGAGCTATATTTGCGCCACATAACCCTACGCCACGATGCGCACCAGAGAAATCAAGTCCCTGCTCCTGAAAAAAGGTTGGGCCGGGCAAACAATTTCGCGCAAAGCAACCATCGGGCGAGTGAACTCGCTCCTCGAGCAGCACGTCGCACTGGGATGGTTGTATGACCGTGCCGACCAACTGACCGATGACCCTGCCGCGTTGATGGAACTGGAGGCTCTCCGACGAAGAGTCCGCTTGGACTTGGGTAAGCTGGCTGAAACGGTATTCAGCTGCGGCGGCGTAGCATATGCGGGTGCCGATCGTAGCGCGTCGGCGCTTGAAGGCACCAACCTCTTGGCTCAGCTGACTGGAAAGGAGCGCACGCTGCACCAGGCCCTGCTTCAGGAGCGGGTGATTGAGCACCAGATGCGTACAGAGGCGGTGCTTCAGCACTGCATACAAAGCAGCACGGAACGCCTGAGCTTTTTGAACAAGTGTGCGCGCCGAGTCCGGACCGCGCAATAGACCTTATGGCTGCATTCTTTGAGCCGGGCCAGACGGTGGTCGTCTCCGGCATCCAATCTTCCGGCGCACTTCATATCGGCAACTACTTCGGCGCGATACGGCAGCACATCGCACTCCAGAAGCAGCACCCGTCGTACTATTTCATCGTGAACTACCATGCGATGACCACGCTTCAAGATCCGGAGGCTTTGCGCGCACATACGCTGGACGCCGCGGTCACGTATCTGGCGCTGGGCTTCGACCCTGACAAGTCCAACCTCTTCGTTCAAAGCGACGTACCGCTTTTGAATGAGCTAACATGGATCTTCTTTTGCCTGACCCCGGTGTCGCACCTGGAAAAGGGTGTCGCCTACAAAGACAAGGTCGCGCAAGGGCTGAGAGCGAACTGCGGGCTGTTTAACTACCCGGTGCTTCAAGCTGCGGACATCCTGATTTATGGGGGCACACTTGTACCGGTGGGTGCGGATCAGCGGCAGCATATTGAGATGACGCGCGACATTGCGCAGCGGTTCAACAACCGTTACGACACGCTCTTCCCGATTCCCGAGGCGTACATCGTAGAGAATGTAGCAACCGTGCCCGGAGTTGACGGCCGCAAGATGTCCAAGAGTTACGACAACGCCATTGGCATTTTTGAGGAAAGGGCGAGTCTGGCGCGTCGCGTCAAGCGCATCGTGACGGACTCTACGCCGCTGGAGGCACCGAAGGACCCGGACAAGTGCAATGTCTTTGCGCTCATACGACTCTTTGCTACGCCGGCAATGGAGGCCGAGTTGCGCGAAGCTTACCTGGCTGGTGGATATGGATACGGGCACGCCAAGGAAGAACTCATTCGCCTGATGCTGAACTACTTCGAGCCCGCGCGGGAGCGGCGTCGGGAGCTGCTGAATGATCTGGACTACGTACACGATGTGCTGCGCCAGGGGGCCAAGAATGCACGTGCAGTTGCCAATGCCTGTATGGAGCGTGTTCGTGAGCTCACGGGACTGATGACGACATATTCATGATCTTGGTGATCGACAACTACGACTCGTTCACGTACAATTTGGTGCAACTTATTGGAGCGAGCGGCGCGGAGTATGAGGTGGTCCGCAACGACGCGATCACGTCTGACGAGGTGGTTCGATGGGCCCCGCGCGGAGTGTTGATATCGCCGGGGCCGGGCCGACCACGTGGTGCGGGCATCTGCATGGAAGTAGTCGAACGGCTCGGCCCCAGCACGCCCATTCTGGGCATCTGCCTCGGTCACCAGGCCATCGCCAGCGTTTATGGCGCCTCGGTAACGTATGCCCGCACGCTCATGCACGGCAAGATAAGCCGCGTGCGACATGACGGGAAGTCAATCTTTGCCGGCGCCGAGCAGGACTTTGTCGCCACAAGATACCATTCACTGGTCGTGGCCCGCGATACGATTCCCGACAGTCTAATTGTCACAGCAAACTCTGAGGATGGCGTCGTCATGGGGATTAGGCACCGGGATTTTCCGGTGGAGGGCGTACAGTTTCACCCGGAGAGCGTCCTGACGACTGAAGGCCCGAAACTCGTAACGAACTGGCTAGCACAAGTATCCGCATGAAGGAAATCCTCACAACGATTGTGCGAGGAGAGACCTTGTCGGCTGAACAGGCCGCCGGCGCCATGCGCATGATTATGCAAGGAGGAGCCACGGACATCCAGGTTGCAGGCTTTCTTGCGGGGCTGGCAACGCGCAGTGAAACTATCACGGAGCTCACCGCCCTTACCCGGGTTATGAGAGAATTTGTTACACCTGTGGCCTGTGATGATCCCCACGCGATTGACATGTGCGGCACCGGGGGCGATGGATTGGGCACGTTCAACATCTCCACCACAGCCAGCTTCGTTTGTGCTGGGGCCGGCGTGACGGTCGCCAAGCACGGCAACGTAGGCGTGTCATCGCACTGTGGATCAGCCGATGTGCTGCGGGAATTGGGTATTAACCTGGACCTCAATGCGGATGGCGTGGCGGCGTGCCTTAGCGAAGTCGGCATCGGCTTCATTTTTGCCAGGCACTTTCATCCTGCGATGCGCTATGTGATGCCTGCAAGGCGAGCGCTCGGCGTTCGCACGTGCTTTAACATCCTGGGCCCGCTATGCAACCCTGCCGGCGTACTGCGCCAGGTCGTAGGGGCCTTCAGCATAGGTACTGCCAAAAAGATGGCTACCATCCTGAAGAACCTCGGTGCAGTGCACATCATTACGGTCTCGTCACAGGGAGGGATGGATGAGTTTTCGCTCCAGGGCCACTCGTCCTATCACGAGTTTCGCGCAGGGTGGGCGGGCGTCAGGGATGGCGCGTGCATTCCGCAGGACTTCCGGTTGGCCAGGGCAACGGTGTCGGCTCTTGCGGGTGGTGACGTGACGAAAAACGCTCGGCTCCTGCGCGCAGTCCTTTCCGGCGCCCCCGGCCCACACCGGGACGTGGTGACTCTCAACAGCGCATTTGGGCTGCTTGTCAGCGGACGTTTTGAAGACTTGGACGACTCTTTCGCGGCTGCCCGAGAAAGCATCGACTCGGGCGCCGCCATGGCTCGCTTGACACAGCTACAAACCGTATCCCAGCGCCTTGCATGACGATTCTCGATAGTATCGTCGAATCAGTTCGGGAGCAGCTGCCGGCGCGCAAGCGCCGCACGCCGGAAAGCGCTTTGCTCGCGACGATAGACCAGGCCCCCCCTGCCCGGTCCATGGCCTGTGCGCTCCGACAGGAAACGCTGGCGATTATCGCGGAAATCAAGCGTGCCTCTCCTTCCGAAGGCACCATTCTGGCGCGGGCCGAGCCTAAAGACCTGGCTAAGCGCTATGAAGCCGGTGGCGCGAGCGCAATCAGTGTTCTGACCGAGCAGCAGCATTTTCTGGGGTCGCTTGGGGACTTGGAAGCCGCAAGGGCGCACACGAATCTCCCGGTCCTACGTAAGGACTTTATCATTGACGAATATCAGCTCTTGGAGGCGCGTGCCCATGGTGCCGACGCGGTCTTGCTCATCGCTGCGGTGCTGGAGCGCGCGCAGCTTCGTGCCCTCCAGGAGGCTGCAAATGTGTTGGGGCTGGAGTGCTTGGTCGAGGTCTACGAGGAGCACGAGATGGACCATATCGACTGGAGCTTGGTGACGATGTTGGGTGTCAACAACCGGGACCTCCGCACCTTCCAAGTGGACATTTCGCATTCCGTGCGCCTGTTGCAGCGCGTGCCAGAGCCGGTCGTGCGGGTCTCTGAGAGTGGTGTAAAAACAGCCGGGCAGCTCGCTACGCTTCGCTTGGCAGGCGTTGACGCCGTGCTGATCGGCGAGACCCTCATGCGCGCTCCCGATCCCGGGCAAGCGTTGCAGTCGCTCATCAGATCAATGCAGCAGGTCCTGCAAGTCCATGCCCCTTAGTGTCAAAATCTGCGGTATCACCACGCTGGAGGATGCGCGGTACGCTGCCGCCGCCGGTGCGGACTTGCTGGGCTTTGTCCAGTATTCCGAGAGCCGACGATTTGTCGAGGCTGGCTACGCTGGTGCCATCATCGATTGGATCTCCGGGCCCAAAAGCGTCGGTGTCTTTGTCAACGAGGCGCTGGATGTCGTCAACAACGCCGCAGACACGGCTGGCTTTGACTACGTCCAGCTGCACGGCAACGAGTCACCCGGGTATTGCCGGCAAATGGCGCATCCGGTCATCAAGGCATTTAGCGTAAAAGCCGATACGAATGCCGGGGCGCTGCGGACCCGCATGGAACCCTACTTGGAGGTGGCAGAGTACTTTCTGCTGGATACATATCATCCTGTGCTGCGTGGCGGGACTGGCCAGACCTTTCGATGGGATGTCGCCGCACAACTCAGTTCGGAGTTTCCCATAATCCTTGCTGGAGGCATAGGGGCGCATAACGCGCTGACTGCCATTGCAACCGTGAATCCGGCTGGCATAGACTGCTCCAGCTGGCTGGAGTACGCACCGGGGCGCAAGGACTTTGGCAAAATAGCAGATCTCTTTGACGCAGTAAGCCACCTGCAACCATGAATGTGGGAGCCTATGCCGTCCCCGATGAAAACGGCCGATTTGGGCCGTATGGGGGCGCCTTTGTGCCCGAAATTCTTATCCCTGAGCTTGACAGCCTTCGCAAGGCCTTTGCAGCGGCGTGGGCCGAAGCGGCGTTTCAGCGAGAATATCACCAGCTGCTTCGCGAATATGTTGGGCGCCCTACCCCGCTCACCTTCGCGGATCGCCTGTCAAAGGTACTGGGCGGCCCAAGGATCTATCTAAAACGTGAGGACCTCTGCCACACGGGTGCGCACAAGATCAACAACACGGTAGGTCAGATCCTTTTGGCCCGCCTGATGGGTAAGACTCGAATCATCGCCGAAACCGGCGCAGGCCAGCATGGCGTAGCCACCGCCACGGTCGCTGCCAAGTTTGGGCTGAAGTGCATAGTGTACATGGGCGCGGAGGACATGCGCCGACAGCATCTTAATGTCGAACGCATGCGCTTGCTGGGCGCTGAGGTTCGGCCCGCAGTCAGCGGCAGCCAGACGCTTAAAGACGCGACCAGTGAAGCGATACGGGATTGGGTATCCAACCCGCGCAACACCTTCTATATCATTGGCTCGGTTGTTGGCCCGGCCCCTTATCCGGAAATGGTTCGTACCTTTCACTGCGTAATTGGAGAAGAGACGAGGGCGCAGCTGCTTTGTGCAGAGGGCCGCGAAACGCCTGACCTTGCCATAGCCTGCGTGGGGGGCGGCTCAAATGCCATCGGCCTCTTTTACCCGTATCTGAAGGATCCAGAGGTGGCCTTGTTGGGCGTAGAGGCGGCTGGCGAGGGCCTTGATGGACGCCATGCTGCTACGCTGTCAAGAGGAACGCCCGGCGTGCTGCACGGGGCCATGAGCTATCTCCTTCAAGACAAGCAAGGCCAAGTCACGCTGGCGCACTCTATTTCGGCAGGGCTGGACTACCCTGGCGTTGGCCCGGAGCATGCGTACCTCAAGGATCTGGGACGTGTACGGTATGAAGTCGCAACAGATGCAGAGGCGCTCGAGGCCGTGCGGCTTTTGTCATGCACCGAAGGCATCATCCCGGCGCTGGAGACGGCGCATGCTGTAGCGGCTCTGGCAAGAGTGGCGCCGAGGATGGCGCAGGACGAGGTCGTAGTACTGAACTGCTCAGGGCGCGGCGACAAGGACATGACCACCATAATGGAGGCCGATGGCGCGCCTTAGGACCGTACTCGGCGCGCTGGGACGGAGGCGTGAGAAGGCAATGGGGCTGTTCCTCACAAACGGCTTTCCTAACCTAGACGCAACAGTTCCCTTGCTTCGGGCCCTCGAGGCGGGTGGTGCTGACTTCATTGAGATTGGAATGCCGTTTAGTGACCCGTTGGCGGAAGGCCCCCCCATACAGCGATCCAGCGCGCGGGCGCTGGCGGGCGGCGTTCGGATGGAAGATGTCTTTCGCACGGCACGCGCCTTTCGAGAAAAAAGCGAAACTCCCCTGCTCCTCATGGGGTACATAAACCCGATTCTGCAGTTCGGAGTGGGCAACTTTTGCGCCGCTGCGTACTCTAGTGGAATAGATGGCCTGATAATTCCGGACCTGCCGCCAGGGGAGGCGGGACTGATAACGGCGTCGGCTAATGAATTTCACCTCGACACGGTGTTTCTTCTGGCGCCCAATACGCCAGATGTGCGGGCCAGGAAAATTGATCAGCTGTCCACAGGATTTGTATACGCTGTGAGCGTAACTGGCATCACCGGCGCGCGCTTAGAGCACCGCATGGAGGATGTGACACGCTATCTAAAGCGGGCAAGTAGAATTATTGAGCGCAACCCGCTGCTGGTCGGATTTGGTATCAAGACGCATGCGGACGCTCGGCGGCTGTGTCAATACGCAGACGGCTTTATTGTTGGCAGTGCGCTCGTACAAGTCATTGAGGATCTCTGGAATGACAGCAGCCTTAGCATCACCGACCGCCTGGAGGGCGTGCGACATTTCGCAACTAACCTAGCTACGGGTATTCCCGGTAAACGACTAGCACCATGAGAATTACACTGCTTGCCTGCACGATCGCCAGTCTCTACTGCGCAGGCTGCCTTGTCGTCGGAAGCGATTTTCGGCCCGAAGCTGGAGGTCAGGAAGGACAGATTACCGTAGTAATTGATTCAACGCTATGGAAGGGCGCCGTGGGAGATACGCTGCGCGAAACCATTGGTGCGCCCATTCCAACCCTGCCGTCAAGGGAGCCGAACTTCTCGCTGGTACCAGTGCACCTTACCGGACAGCATGCGCTGGAGATGGCACAGGAGCGACGCAACATATTGTTTGTGGGTACGATTGGGGATACGATTTCCCTTGAGTCGCGGTGGCTGTATCACCGATTTGCGCAAGACGCGCGGGAAGCGATTTTGGGCGGTGCCCCCGTCGTTCTGGCACGAAGTGACGAGTGGAGACGACGACAGCAAGTCTACTATGCGGTTGCCGCCACTACCGAGGATTTGATAGATGCCATCAGCGAAAATAGCGAGGACATCGTTTATGCCTACAACGTGGCCACGCGTGAGCGTATGCATCGGGAGCTGTTTGACATAGGGCGGCAGCGCAGTATAGAAGACCATCTGATGGAAAGGCATGACTTTGCAGTCAATGTCCAACATGACTACGTCGTTGCTATCGACACCTCGAATTTTGTGTGGCTCCGGCGGACACTCAGCGATACCTGGCGCAGCCTTTTCGTCTATTACCAGGATCGGGTGGATCCTTCCAGTCTCACGCCCGCAAATGTCATACTGCTGCGAGATGCACTCACAAGGCAGCATATGGAGGGTACGGAGGGCGGCATCTTGGAAGTTGTGCTGACCCAGCCCATCACGGTCGACTCCATAGACTTTAAAGGGCGCTTCGGGTACGAGATCCGCGGCTTGTGGGAGATGGTTGGAGAAAAAAACGGCCGCAAGTTCCAGTTTGGACAGGGTGGCGCATTCGTGACATATGCCTTCTATGATTCACCCACAGGGCGCTTGTACGTGATTGACGGCATGCTGTTTGCGCCCGGTTACCCTAAGCGTGAATTCCTGCGCCAACTCGAAGTGATCACATATTCCTTCCGCACAGCGGAGGATGTAGCGGCGGCCGAATCAGGATGAACCTGCGGGTCGCCTTGGGCGTCTTAAGTCTGTGCGCACTTGTGCATTGCGCAGGGCCGAAGACCCGGAGCCCGGTTGTTTCGGATAGCGTTGCCGTATCGCTGTTCGTTGATCTTCACCTGTCGAGTGCACGCCAGGAGCTTAACCTCAGCGCTACTGATCAGGACGCCATACTGGCGAAGTACGGGCTGGACTCTACCAGATTCGCGCGGGTGATGGACTACTACGCACACCACCCGGACCGGTACGTAGCCATGTACGCCCAGGTTGTTGACCGTTTGGGCGCCGACGCAATGCGTCAGATACGCTAGCCTGGGCAGAAATGGGCGCACAAGTGCAAACCGGAGAGACTAGAGAGATCTGCCAGCTTCAGCACACATTCGCCGAGCGTTCCCCGTCCCTCCCCGCGCGAGTCATTGTCGTACATATCGGGATTGCCGCCGTTTTTAGCACATGGCTCTCAAAGCGGCACTGCAATTCTGGGGAAGCTGCCCTGACTGCCGGGGCGGCTGCACGCAGTGCTGCTGGAGTGCGCGCTGGAGGATCATCTGGCCGGGCACGTTTCGCGGGACGCGACCGCGATTCCGGCACGCGAGAAGCCGAAGCGGTCTGTGCCCAAGGCCAACGACGGCAAACAACCGAAAACCCCTACCCGCCTGCAGCGTCAACGCTCCATGGAGCTGGATGATATGCTGGAAGAACTGCCGAAGGACTGCAATGTCGGGACAAAACGCAATTCGAAGGGTCACGGGCACTGCTGGGTCGGCTTCAAGCTGCACTTGGATGTGATTGACGGGGGGATTCCGATCAGCGCTGCGCTAACATCGGCTTCGGTCCATGACAGCCAGGTGGCGATCCCGCTGGCAGTGATGACGGCCGCTCGGGTACAAAGTCTGTACGACTTGATGGACAGTGCGTACGATGCTAAGGAAATCCGAGAGCATAGCAGATCGCTGGGGCATGTGCCGATCATTGATATCAACCCGCGTGGCAATGAGGAGCTGAAGCGCGAGGCGCGGGCGCAACGCAGCATCGGACACGTTACGCCAGAGAGGAGACGCTTCAGAGAGCGCTCGACGGTGGAGCGGGTCAATGGACGACTCAAAGACGAGTTCGGCGGACGGTATGTGCGGGTACGCGGGCATAGCAAGGTCTACTGCCACCTGATGTTCGGCATCCTGGCGCTGACCGTCGACCAGTTGATGCGCCTGGTGCTCTAAGCGCACCCGTACCCTCACGTAGGGCCCGTCTCGCCATCAGCGCGGGCCGGGTCAGCTATGCCGTGTCATGCCTCCCTGCGCAGTTCGTCACCCCCATTCGAGCAAGACTTCCGCAATGGGATCGCACAAATTCAAGTTGGGAATTGGAGAGTTGCTGTGGAGGTGGACCCTAGTCTCCACCATTCCTTTCCAACCATATGAACCCCTCCCAGCCTGTTTTGGGGAGGTCTGAGGCGCCTTTAGACGCCCAGATCAATCCCTCCGGTGACTCGCGGCGGCTTCTGATGAAGCTCTGCACGCACATACTGCAGCAATTGACCACCGACTGGCCCATTCCGGTAGCGCATCAGCAGCTGGTGCCACCGCCCGTAGTGATCAAGGCTTCTGCTGCGGCCCAGGACACAAAGCCGGACTCGGCGCAGTTGAATGAAGCGTGGCAGCTGTTGCATTCGCGCAGTCTGCAAGACGACCCGATCGTTGCGATTTGGCTGCGCGGGCTGTGCCCACGCGGCGTTAACATCGTTCTTGGAGCGGGTCTGACCATCACGGGCTATCGCCGCATACTTGGCCTGGTAGCGTGCTACCCTGAAAACGTCTCTGCTCTTACGTCCTTTGTGCAGTCGCTGTCCGATCGTGGTCTTTCGGCCGCCTCCGGGCTGCTCTGTGTGCTGCCCAGCAGCACGGGACTGCAATCGGCGGTGCGCCAGGTGTTCGGCCCCAGGGTCGCCATACAGCGCTGTCTCAATACGCTGTTGGATCAAGTCACCTGTGGTCTTCCGGAAGACCTTGTTCCTGTGTATCGCAATCGCCTCCGCCAGGCATGGAATGGGTTCGATGCCCGGGAAGCTGAACGCGCACTCACCCGTATTCACCAGGACTTGACGCGCGTCAATCGGTCCGCAGCGAAGGTTCTATGGGAGGGCCTGGAGCAATCTCTGACGATTCAACGCACGGGCATGCTGCTCAAGCTCGACAGAGGGCTGCGCGTGATGCGCTTCATGAATGCCATCAGTCGCAGGTTGCAGGCCCCGGCCAGCGCCGTTTTCCAGCAACGCGAACAGATGGCACTGGCGCTGTTGGAACACGAGGCTCAGCTGCGCCGTGTGGCCCATGCGGCCCATCTGCCACAACTTCGTGAGACTCTCATCAACCTCAACGCCGTATGATGACCCATACCCCTATGCTGGATCAATCACTCATCGAGGACCTTCACGGGCTTGCGCAGAGGAATTTCATCGGCCTGGCCAGCTGCCTTGGATATCTCGATGATCTTCTTACCAAGATGGCCACATGGGTCATGGAAGCCGAAGCCCGCTTCATTTGCGGCGCACGTGGGAAGCACCGTAAGACCGGCTTTCAGCGCTGGGGGACGAATCCGGGTTCCATCCGCGTCGGTTTGGAGCGCATTGCGGTCCGCGTTCCGCGCGTACGGAATGTACGAACCCGAAAGGAGCATCCTCTGCAAACGTACCGCCTCTTGCGCGAGCGTGGGCTTATGGACCGGGAAAGCGTGACCAGAGGGTTGCTGTGTGGACTGTCGCGGCGCAATTACAGGCAGGCGGCCCAAGTCTTCACCGATAGTATGGGGTTGAGTGCCAGCAGCATAGGCAACGCCTTCATGTGCGCCGTGATAAGGCGCTTTTCTCTGGTGGGTGCGAATCCCATCCATCATCTGTCGCTCCAGGTGGTAGCGGATAAGGCGGTTTATGGAGGTAACGACATGGACTGAAGCACTTTGGCAAAAGGATCGCTTTGCGATTCAGCGAACGTACGGGCCGGAACGTGAGTGAACGCTGAGCAGGCCCCGAAACGGGTGATGCGAGTGTCGACCTTCCGGTGATATGGGGAAGACCGCTGCGGCTCGGGAAGCGAGCGACAAAGGCACCGAGACCGACTCGCCGGGGTAATGGCACTGGCACGTACGGAAGATGAGAAAAGACGCAACACGGGAAACCCTGTTGATGGTGGGCACACCAACTGGAAGCTCGCAAGAGCCAGGCCGGGTCAACAGGGTGGCGGAGTGGCACGTATTACCGTGGAAGCGGGGTAATGCTCGCCGAGGGAAGGGACTCCCTACCCTTTATGCAAGTAGGAAAGAAGAAAAAAGTAGACGTTTAGACCAAAAAGCGACGCAACTGCAGGCTGGGTCGGGAAGACAGCGAGTGGTGGGTAACTGCGCATTTGAAGCCGGAGCCATCGTACTCTGGTGAGGATTTGAAAGGGATCCGCAGCGTCCTTTTCCAACTTTGTCATTTTGATCCTGAACAGTCTATATGCACATATATACATTTACTAATAAGTGAGTGTACAACCATCCCCATTGGTACTACATTTCTTCCGCATTCATCGTTGAGGCCCAAAAACGGCCAAAACAGCCTCGAAAAGGGCCAAAGACGACTCGGATCGCCTGTGCTCGCCCCCCAGAGCAACGGTAGGCTCAAGAAGGTGACGAAGTCGGGCTTTTGCACGCAGAGGGGGTCAGTAAATTAACCGGCGGCCCTGGTGTCGTTACATTTACTTTGATTCTGTGGTCGGGTGCGCCAGCGCTTGGGTGGCAGCAGTCACGTGGCCGGGATCGAACGGTGTGCCGTTTCGCAGCATGGCGCAGGCTACGGCCAGCAGCCGGTCTGCGACGGAGCGTAGGGCGCGGCCGTGCGTGTGGCCGCGGGCGCGCAAGGCGCAGTACTTGGCCTGACTGATGGGATCGTGCTGGGTGGCCACCCTGCTCCAGTGATAGAGGGCGTTTGCCAGGCGGGGCTGGCAGGCCCGGCGGCGCACGACGCGCCGTGCCTTGCCGGATTGCCGGGTGACCGGTGCGACGCCGCACAGGCAGCGCAGGGCCTGGTAGTCCCGGGAGTGCAGGGGGCCGGATGCCTCCGAGAGCAGTGTGGCCAAGACCACGTGCCCGACGCCTGGCAGTGACGAGAGGATCGCAGCGTCGCGCAACGTACGGGGCTTCCCTGCGGTGGGCTCTTCGCTGGCGGAGAGTGCTTCGACGAGGGCGGCCATGGCGTGCTTCGCGGCGCTCATATGCTTCCCGAGCTGCTCGAGCTTCTCTGCGAGCACCCGGATATGCAAGGTTGCGGCCTCGACGACGCCGGGGGCGGCGGTTACGGGTTCGGCACGCAGCGTCTGGATGACCTCCTCGGCTTTGAAACGCCGTATGCGGTGCTTCTTCAACAACTTAGCTACGGAGGACGGGCGGACCCGGCGGGCATCCTCTGGCGTGGATGCGAGCTTCCAGAGGGCCAAGGCCCATGGCGAGGAAAGATCGGCCCCGAGCTCGAGGAACTGCGGGTAGTAGCGCCAGAGCTGTTCGCGGAAACGGTTGGTGAGGCCGGTGCGCTCGGCGGTCAGCTCATCGGCCATGCGCGACCATTCGCGCAGCTTAACAATATCGGCATCCAGCGGGCTGAGCGCGCGTAGGCAGTCCGGGTCGGTGCGGACGGCGCCTGCCAGTACGCGAGCGTCACGGCGGTCATCCTTGGCGCCAGCAGGCGAAAAACGATCCCGGAACCGGTCCAGCTGCTTGGGATTGATGGAAAAGACCTGAAATCCGCGATCAAGAAGGCTATCAACGACCGGGCCGTGAGGAATCTCGATGGCGACCGCAACCTGATTAGCCTCGCAGGCCGCGCAGTCTAGAATCCAGTCGAGCAGCTGGCCGAGCCCCTCGCCGGAGTGAGGAAAGGCCTTCTCGCCGAGGACGGCGCCGTCGGATCCGAGAACACAAACCTGATGTGACTGCGAGCCCCAGTCGACGCCAGCGAAGGCGGTTGGCTGAGATTGAATGAACATGGGCGGTTACTCCTTTGGTGTATGGTGGTCTATGGCTGCGAGTCGCCGTGACGTTCCATCAGTCCCTGTATCGGTGCTCCAAGGCACGAACTCCCTACGGGGGGTATATCACAGCACTCACCCGGGGCACAAATCCCTTCCAAGCGCTCAAGGCAGCGGGGGCCGATTGGTTGCTCCCGGGGAGTTGACTCGCCGTGACGTGACGCAGAGCGGAGCACAACGCTTTCGGCGACCGCAAAAACCGGTCTGGCCAAGCCCGGGATCAGTGATTCGCAGCCATCGCTGCCGCAATTTCCACATCAAGGATCACCCTGTCGATGTACCCCATCAAACATCACTTACAAGATACAGGGCCGCAGGTGCGGAGCGGTGTTCAAAGGGTGAAAGGCCCCGGAAATAATGGCATAGCCTACTATCCGATCAGGGTCGGTGAATCCAGCGACACCACATGCGTAAGTGAAGGACCCGTAGGCCAGTCGCATTCTATGCGATGCTGGCGTACGGGGTTGTCAGGGCGTAAACAGGCCTGGCAACGCGTTATCCGCGGTATAGGGTGGCTGTAGGGAGCGTGTCGCTCCTTGCGTAGTGGAAGTCCTATGCGGCAGGAGAAGCGGTCCGAGTGCGAGTTGCATGATCCGCCTGGAGAGCCGGGTACGGGAAAACCGTACGCCCGGTTCGGTGGGCGGCGGGAGGAAACACGGTGATGGAAGCCGGACTGAGGCCCGGAGCGAAAGCGACGGAATGGCCACCGGATCCTAAGGCAGGTGCGCCTCCCGCCGACCCTACTACGCAGACGGCAGCGCTACTGAAGGCATTTGAGACGCGCCGCTTCGATCAGCACACCTTTGCGGTGCTCCTGCTTGATGGCAAGTATTTGGCTGGTGTGCAGATGATCGTAGCGATGGGCATCACGACCGAGGGCGAGAAGGTCGTCCTGGGCTTTGCGGAAAGCCGTACCGAGAACAGTGCGCAGGTGGAATCGCTGTTGCAGGATCTGTTGCATCGGGGCTTCACCCATACCGACAAGCTGTTGGTACAGGTGGACGGCAGCCGCGGGCTTCGCAAGGGGATCGGCGCGGTGTTTGGGGATGCGGTCGTATTCCAGCGCTGCCAATGGCACAAGCGTACCAATGTGACGCGTCACATCAAGAGCGAGCCAGCGGCCACGCATATGAAGCGTCGGCTTCAGGCGGCTTGGGAGCTACCCACGTACAAGGAGGCACGGGCGGCGCTTGTGTCGCTGCATGGAGCGCTGCAGCGATCGTATCCGAAAGCCGCACGCAGTCTGGAGGAGGGTTTGGAGGATACGCTGACACTTCACCGGTTGGGGGTGCGGAACCAGGCTGTCAGAGACAGTCTGAAAACGACGAACATCATCGAGAACCTCAACAGCATTATTGCGAACCGATCACGGAACGTGAAGCGCTGGAGATCATCGGGGATGCGTCAGCGCTGGTGCGGGGCGATATTCATGCAGTACGAGTCGAATCTGAAGCCGATACGCCGGGAGGACATGAAGGAGCTGACCAAGGTGCTGACCACCTCCGGGGGTCGATGGGTTAGTGGGGATTCGGTCTGCCAGCCCCAAAGGGCTGCAAAGGCAACACCTGGCGCTGGATGCCGCGCGCAGTAGCGCGCTGCTGACGCTGGCATAACGCAAAACCCGCAGCTGTCTGGACGCTCTGAGGCGTTGCACCCTGCCAAGATCGCCGCTTACGCGTGCAATCAGAGGATACCTGCGGGATATCATGCCCGGAAAGTCACTCCACGAGCCTGCCTACGCCCGAAAATCCGCGTGTGAGCACGCAATTGGGCCCACACAGGCATGCACCGCCCCATTTGCACCCATACAATCGGCCCGAAGCGCAATCCATTGCCAAAAGATATCTACTTTGAGGGCCCATCTCGGCAGAAGCTGCCGAAACCCAACTTAAAAATGTGCAATCCCCCCGCGCAACCAATGAGTATTCTCCCGTTCCTCTCTTTTGCGTGTTCTGACATTTAGTTACCTCCATCAACGGATTTACCCGGATCAGTGCGTGATAGTAAGCGGATTCCGGCTTATGATCTCCCGTCGTTCCACCTTGACTAAGCGTGCCGACAGCCGGCCATCGTTCAAGAAGGCGCGGCTCAATCGAACATCGTCACTTTGGGTGCCACTATTGCCCTTGGGGGCGAGGATGGTCATTCCAAGCCGGCCCTGGGCTTTCTTGCCCGCATTTCGGGCTGCTACGGTGACGACTGTGCGAAGGGAGATGGATTTCCCCGTTCAGGACCTGCATAGAGCCAGTTTCATGTATCGTCACGCGCCCCATAGTAGCTTGGAGGAGTCGTTGACAAGCCAGCACCGTTGGCCTGCAGGGTCGTGAGGGCCATCAAGTAGGTGGCCAGCTGCGCCCGTCTGCGTGCGTCGAAGAATCCAAGCTGCAGACAAGCCGTCCGGGTGATTTCGGTCCGTTTGCCGGGCGCCTGGTTGGCGAGGATGGACGCCAACAATGCCTGCGCCGCTGGCGTTCTGAATGCGCGTCAGTCTTGACGCTACCGAATTATCCCGCGAAGATATGCGGTTGCAGCCCGACTGTTAAGAAGATTTGCTGGTTAAAGCCAAGGCTAGCAGCGTCAGACATGCCTATTTGGCGCCTGCCTGTACAGGCTCATACACGCGCTACTCCATCGTGCTAGTCAGCGCGCGGCGGCGATTGGGTCAGCCACATCTCACCTTTCACCGTAAGCCTGTACGGCCGGCCGCTACGAACATGCACGTACTCTTCGGAAATGAGGAAGTTTAGCAGCCTTTCTTGTTCGGCACGCGAGAGGCCGCACTGACTATACGGCTCTTGGTTTTTCACAAGGCTCAGCAGCCGGAGCAACTGCGGCTGATCGGCGGCTGTTACTTCAGCTCCACGAAGGCACAAGTCGCAATGATCGCAGGGTACGGCATCGCTCTCGCCGAAGTACTTCAGCAGCAGCTGCCCACGGCATCGAGTTGCCAGCACGTACCGGCGCACGTGATGCAGCTGCTCAATGGCACACCGCCGATTGCGCCATATCGCAGCATGATCTATGGCTAGGTGGTCGGTTCGCTCGCGCTTGAATCGTAGGCGTAGGTCTCCCGCAATCGAGCGCCACGAAAGAATCTCGCGCGCCTCCAGGAAAGCCAACTCCGTCAGCAACTGTGACTGGGTAAGCGATAACTGCGATGCCAGGGTGCTGAGGTCGACTGGCAACCAATCTCTATAGGCATCGGCTTGAACTGCGCGCAGCAAGACCAACACGAATTGGTATCGATCATCATTTTTTAGGCTACGGCTAAACCGGCGTATGCTTTGAGCGGACTGCCGCATTCGGATCATGCCACTACCCAGATGTCCGGGTAAAACAGTCCAGGCCCCCTCCTCGCCTACGAGGTTTACGATACGTTCCACCGCTGCGGGCGAAAGACCCGTTTCCTTTGAGAGCGCGGCCAAGTCGACCGGTACCGGAGATTCGGGCACGCTTCCGATTGCCACCTGCGCAGCCGTGCAAACCGCTCCATAGACTGCTGCCACCTCGTAGGGCGTTGGATACCGGCGGTCCACCACCTGGTCCTGCATGGGTTCGTCCGCAGCGCCAGTTATCAGTACCGCCTCCGCAGGCTTGCCGTCGCGGCCGGCACGGCCCGCCTCCTGGTAATAGGCTTCCAGGGAGTATGGTGGCTCCATGTGGACAACAAAACGGACGTCGGGCTTATCGATCCCCATGCCAAAGGCGTTGGTGGCCACTACCACGCGTGCCTTTTGGCGCATCCATTTTCTGTATGCAGCCGCACGCTGTGCGGCACTTAGGCCGGCATGGTATGCCACGGCAGGGTGTCCCTGCTGTTTCAGAACTTTTTGCAATGCCATGACGCCGGAGCGTGTGCCAGCATAGACGATGCCACTTCCCGGATTGTCTTGAAGCACGCGCCGGAGCTCGGCCGTCTTGTTGGCTTCAAGCGCAACTCGCAGGAATACATTCGGCCGACCAAATCGTCCGGTGACATGCACAGGGTCTTTAAGCAATAGTCCGCTGGCGATGTCCGCCTGAACGCGCGGAGTAGCCGTACCCGTTGTAGCTACCACTGCAGGCCGACCCATGAGTTCATAGCAATTCGCAATATTGCGGTAGCTCGGCCGAAAGTCATGACCCCAAACGCTGACGCAGTGCGCCTCGTCCACTGCGATCAAGGTGACCTCCAGACCTGGGGCACGCGCACGGAACAGCCTGGACTGCAGACGCTCAGGTGACACGTATAGAATGCGGTACAAACCATCGGCCGCCTCGTCGAGACGCTTGCCTATCTGGCGCATCGTCAACGCGCTCGCAAGGTAGGTGGCACGAATCCCGCGGACGTTCAGCGAGTCGACCTGGTCCTTCATCAATGCAACCAGCGGCGAGATGACCAGTGTCATCCCACCGAGCACAAGCGGCGGAATCTGGTAGCAAACAGACTTGCCGCTACCCGTCGCCATCACCGCAAGCACATCTCGCCCCTCAAGCAATGCGTCCAATACGGCTGCCTGTTCAGGCCGAAAGGCGTTGTGCTTCCAATGCCGGCGGAGGAATGTCAGTGCCTCCCGTCTCTTGTTTGCTCCCATCACCCGCTGAAACCATAGTAGGGCCGCTGCGTTTTGGCCGCGCCCTAAGAATCCGCTGCACAGTCTCTTGCGATGCCCCGTGTTTCCCTAATTATACTCTCTTGGAATGCGCTGGACCTCCTGAAAGAGTGTTTTGCGTCGGTGGTTGCCACCGACTATCCTGACTTGGAGGTCATCTATGCCGACAACGCCTCCACGGACGGCTCTGCAGAATGGGTCGCAGAGCATTTTCCTTCCGTTCGCATCATACGCCACGCAGAAAACTACCTGTTTTGCAAGGGCAATAACGAGGCCATTCGCCATGCCACTGGCAAGTATGTGGTGCTGCTCAATAACGACATAGAGACCCCGCCCGGCTGGCTCATACCACTGGTTAGTGCAGCCGAAGCTGATAGCAGGATTGCGGCCCTGCAACCCAAAATCCTGCAGTACCACCGGCGCGACCGGTTTGGCTATGGCGGCGCTGCCGGCGGTTTCCTGGACAGGATGGGCTATGCGTTCACGCGTGGTCACATCTTGGGGACAAGGGAATGTGATAACGGGCAGTACGACTACGCGTGCGATCTGGACTATGCTGGGGGCTGCGCGCTGTTCTTGCGACAGAGTGCTCTGGAGCGGGCCGGCCTGTTAGATGAGCGCTTTCAGATGCATATGGAAGAGATAGACCTCTGCTGGCGCCTCCGTAAACAAGGCTACCGCATCGTTTGCGAACCGACCAGTCACGTGTTCCACGTTCGTGGCGACACTGAATTCAACTATGTTCCGTGGCGGCTGTACTTCAACATCCGCAACAGTCTCTGGATGCTGTATAAGAATCTTACCCCCAAGCGCTTTCTTGCCGTCCTGGCCCAAAAGGCTGCCGTAGAAACCGTACTTGCAGTGGGGCTGTTGGCGCGAGGAAAATGGAAGAGTGCTGCTTCTATTCTACGCGGGTACCGGGATGCCCACCGCATGAAAGGCGCATTCCGTGCAGAGCGGCCAGAGAGCCATGCGGCTAATGCGTACCGCGGCAGCATACTGTGGGACTACTTCATACGCCGGCGGCAGACCTTTGCCGAGTTGCCGGAGAAGAAGTTTCGTCTACCGAAGACGGTCGGATGACTGGACCAGCTTCATGTCTTTCTTAACTCCGGCAAGCGCAAGCCGGGAGCTGACATAGGCTATTGCGGGCATGAGCAGGCCCAACAATCGCCTAACGTCTGTTCCCGCTTCTGTCTGAATGTACAGGTTGTCGGAAAAAAACAAGCTCCCGTACACGAGCGCGGCAAACACCACCAGGTCCGCCAGCGTGATTGTGACAAAAATGCGCTGCTTGTCCCGATCCTTGTAAGTCAGCAGCGAAATGATAACAAGACTCACGGCGGAAAGGCCCATGCCGTAGATCGCGAACATTTGCCAGCCGGAGCCGCTCGCTCCCGGAAGGCTGGACAGCAGAAACCAGGCAAGCGCCCCTAGGGCGATGAGGAGATACAGGTTCTGTATACGCTGAATCATGGTGTCTTAGCGCAGTGCGCGCACGCGCTCAATTAAGCTGTGGGTGAATTCATCGGTACCGGCCGTGCCGCCCACATCGCGCGTGAGCGTAGTGCCTTCCGTGTAGCTCGACAGAATCGCCTGCTCCACCAGATCTGCTGCCCGCGCCTCATTCAGGTGGCGAAGCATCATGACCGCACTTTGCAGCAGCGCGGTGGGGTTGGCGAGCCCCTTACCTACGATATCGGGCGCACTGCCATGGACCGCCTCAAAAATCGCAGCGTCGGAACCAATGTTGGCGCCGGGCACGGTGCCCAAGCCGCCAACCAACCCCGCACAGAGATCGCTCAGGATGTCGCCAAAGAGGTTGGTAGTGACAATGCAGTCATACTCCTGCGGCCGCATCACCAACTGCATTGCGATGTTGTCGATGATGCGGTCGTTGAAGGGAACATCAGGAAATTCGGAGGCGAGGCGCTGGCCTTCTTCGAGAAACATTCCAGTGGTGGCCTTAAGGATGTTCGCCTTATGTACCAACGTCACCAGCCGCCTCTTGTGGGCCCGGGCGTATTCGAAGGCAAATCGGCAGATGCGCTCCGAGCCTCGGCGGGTGATGCGCGCTATTGAGTCAGCTACCTCCAGGCGCTTATCGTGGTATTCAATGCCGCGGTAGAGTCCTTCGGTGTTCTCGCGAAAGATCACCAGGTCCACGCCGTCAAACGGCGTTACTATGCCTGGCAGGGCCTTGCACGGCCGCACGTTGGCAAACAGGTCCAGCTGCTGGCGAAGCGAGACGTTCACGCTGCGAAACCCGTCGCCCACCGGTGTAGTGACCGGGCCCTTTAGCGCTATCCCGTTGCGCCGAATCGACGCCACAACCGCATCAGGAAGGGGCGTGCCGTGCTGCTCTACGCCCGCATACCCTACCGCGTCAAACCGCTCCCAGACAATGGCCACGCCGGTAGCTTCCAATACGCGCACGGTCGCATTGGTGACCTCTGGCCCAATGCCGTCACCCGGAATTAGCGTCACCGTGTAAGCCATCGCGTCTCCAGTAGACACAAAAAGCCCTGCCTTAGCAGGGCTCTTGTAAAGACAACCGGCCTGGATTGAGGACTACAGTCCGGAGATATCCCGCTTGGCTGAATAGCTGATTCGCAGGGTACTGCCCTTTCGGAGCTCCTGGTGAATGTCGGTTACCACTCCCATCTCGGACTCCTCATCAACGCGCAACGACACGATAAGGCGTGGCTGCTCCGTCAGCTTCCTGTACATGATCGAGCGGATGCTGGTCATTTCCTCGATGATGGCGTCGTCAATCTGGACGCGGGTGGTGCCAAATCTGTTGCCGGGAAGCTTTTCCGGACCCGTCCAGATGTATGAGACGTACCGCTTCTGCTCAATCTTGGTGAGGGCTTCCGCCTGCGGCAGGATGGTACGCACCTGTACCTCCTGCTCCCGCAGGACCGTCGTCACCATAAAAAAGATGAGCAGCATGAAGATGATATCCGGCAGCGATGCCGTAGAAATCTCCGGTTTGGCCTTGCTCTTCTTTGTGAAGTGACCCATAGGTCTGAGGTTGGTCTAAAGGCTTTGGGCGCAGCTATTCGCCGGGATCCGGCTCCGCCAGTGAAATTTGGGCGGGCCACTTCTTACGAATCTCATTGTCCGTCCCAGATTCCAGGCTGGAGCGATAGTCTTGATAGTTTACGAATCCCATGCTGCGGGCTTCGACATCCCATATCTCGAAGTACGCCATCCAGACCTCATTCATCGTCTGGATATATAGCTTGTACGGAGTGAGTCGGTCGGTCTTGATCGATACGAGCGCCTTCCTGGGAGTCTCAGAGTAGCGTGCGTCTTGCCCCTGGTTTTGAACATGTGTCCTTACCTCCTGGCGGATCTGGGCTACGCTGGAAGGAAGGTCTTCAAGAAGGACCTGCCCGGCCGAGTTGATCAGGATCTTAAGGCTGTTTCGCTCCTTCACCGGCGGAGGCTCGACGTTTTCGTCGAGCTCAGGAGGTAGCGTCATGCCGATGCCAGTGTCCACGTCGATAGTAGTTGTGACGAGGAAGAATATCAGGAGCAGGAATGCAATGTCAGCCATGGACGAGGTGGGAATTTCCGCCTCGCGACGCTCCTTCTTTTTGTTAAGCACAGCCATCGCAAACGACCGGATTGGAGTTATGAAAACAGCCCCTTAGCACCCGTATAAAGCAGTGCTAGGAGCGCGAGGCCCAATGTTACTACGATGGTCATGATCCCGGCTTCTGCCCAACTGGGCATCGTAAAGCCGAGCACGAGCAAGATCACGATGGGCACAGTTACTATGGTTACCGTCATGGGATCCACCTTGCCGTAGGTTAGGCTGCGGATGCCAAACAATAACATGGCCAAAAGGCCAAGCCCTAAAAGCGCAAGAACGAGGTATATCGCTATCGGAACCATTGTCAGCTACCAGCTATGAGTTGAATGAAATGGCCCGGAGGTCTACCCGTCGGACTCGTGCGATTCACTCGCAACCGGTTGCCCGGCCTGCATCAGCAACAGTGAGTCAATCAATTCTATCGATGCCTCCTCCATGTCCACAACGATCCGGTCGATTTTGGAGACAGCATAGTTGTAGAAGAACTGCAGAATGATGGCCACGATAAGACCGAACACCGTCGTGAGCAGGGCGATTTTGATGCCGCGCGCGACAAGGCTGGGCGAGATGTCGCCAGCGGCCTCAATCGCGTCAAAGGCTGCAACCATTCCGATAACCGTACCCAGGAACCCGAACATAGGTGCCAGAGCGATAAAGAGTGAAAGCCAAACCAGTCCCCTTTCCAAGAAGCTCATCTCTATGGAGCCGTAGGCCACCACGGCCTTTTCGACGGCTTCGATGCCTTCGTCGACACGAAGAAGACCAGCTTGGAACACGGAGGCTACCGGGCCTCGCGTATTGGCGCAGACTTCCTCAGCGCTGGACACGCCACCCTCCTCTAGCGCACCTTTGACCGTGACGATAAACTTACGGGTGTTAACGTCGGCGCGGTTGAGCGAGATGACCCGCTCAAAGGCGATAGCCAAGCCGACGATCAAGATGATCAGCACAGGCCACATGAAATCGCCGCCCTCGTTGAAGTAGCGGACCAAGAGATTGATAACGCCTTCGTCGCCGGCAGCGTCCTGTGAAAGCAGCATTAGTAGCCTCATTGACTCATCCTCCGATGAATGTGTTGGGGTAACAGAATATAACTACGCTGGGATGCAATTCCCAATGGAAAGTACGCGTACAGCAATGCAGATTCACGTCCGGGGGCCCCTATTCTACCATTCAAGGTCGCTAAAGTCAAGACACGCGAACGCGCAAATGGTTTGCGATATTTACCGGACGAGCGCTTCTGCACGTGGCCACAGCCGCATAGCCACCTGGAAAGTCTGGTCTTCAGGGTGCATGATAGGGTAGAAGGCCTGTACGCCGAACAGGCGAACGGCCAGACGGGCTTTGATGCGCGCCTGCAGAAAGGTATGGTCTTGCGCAACATCTTCCTGCGTGAAGGCGCCCGCTTCCGTTTCGCCATACCCTTCGACCGCCAAGCCGTTGTCGGCAGCATATGCCAGGAACTCGTCAAACATGCTGGAATCTACAACGAATTCTGCAATATACCGCCTCTGGTCATCCCCAAACTGCCCTCGCAGTTCCTGATTGTGGCGGTCATTCCACTGCCTCACGAACGTCCTGGTCAGGTTGCGCACCAGGATCTCCTTCAGCAACCGCGAAGCTGTGTCCGGTTGAACGATAAAATCTGGGAGGATGCCTCCACCGCCAATCACGGTCCGTCCCCCGGTTGTGGTGTACTTCAGCGAGTCAGGAAAACGTTCCAGAATCTCTTCTGCAGACAGCAGGGCGAGCTCATTGCGCATGGCTTTCTTTTCGCGCTGGTAGTCTTCGCGATTTCCGCCTGCGTACGGTGTCTGGATAAGCCGGCCGGATGGCGTGTAGAAATGCGACACGGTGACACGCAGCGCGCTTCCATCTCCGAGCTCATACTGCTGCTGTACCAGCCCTTTGCCAAAAGTCTGGCGGCCGACAATCAGCCCGCGGTCGTGGTCCTGGAGCGCTCCTGCAACAATCTCGCTGGCTGAAGCGCTACGGTCATCCACGAGTACCATGACGGCGCCCTCTTCCAGGCGGCCGCGTGGATTGCCGCGGAATTCCTGCCGCGTGTCGTCGCTGCGCCCACGCTGGGATACTATGAGTGCGTTGTCCGACAAGAATTCATCTGCCATACGGACCGCAATGTTCATGTAGCCCCCGGCGTTGCCGCGCAAATCGAGCATCAGGCGCTGCATACCCTGCGCCTGCAGATCCGTGACGGCCTGCCTGAATTCGGTGTAAGTGGTACGTGCAAAACGGCTGACCTTAATGAAACCCGTCTGCTCGTCGACCATGTAGGCCGCATCCACGGAGTAGATCGGAATCTTGCCCCTTGTGATCGTGAAAGGGATAATTCCCTTGTAGCCTGGCCTTACAACCCTGATCGAAACCTTGGAGCCCTTGGGTCCCTTCAGGGTTCGCTGCACATCAATGGATTCAAAACCCAGCGTGCTTTGGCCGTCGACCTCAATGATCCTATCGCCTGACATCAGTCCAATGTCCTCGCTCGGCCCGCCCGGGATCACGGTGAGCACCGTCAGTGAATCCTGGCCGTCTACACCCTCAATGAACTCAAACGAGATGCCAATACCCTCAAAACTGCCCTGAAAATCCTCCTCAACCAGCTTCATGCTGGCCGCGTCGATATAGGCCGAGTGCGGATCTAGGCCTTCAAGCATGCCCCGGAGCGCGCTCTCAGCAAGCTCGCCGGCATCCACTTCTTCCACATACCTCTGATCGATCAGCTTGAATGCCTCGACAAGCTTTTGCAGCGCGGCGCGGGCATCTTCGTCAGCGACGCGCTGCAGATGCATCCCCAACAAGACGCCTGTGAGCAGGAGGATGACCCCAACGGTAATTACCTTCCGGTTCCACATGCCGTTCAACGAAAATGACCGCAAATATTACTAAAATAGAACAAGAGCGTAGTTGTATTGATCCCCGCGCGAAGGCACCAGGCACTATCACCGCATGAATATTCGGCGCTCGCTAGTCGGTTTTGGCGCGATCATTGCGACTATCGCAGCTTGTGTATTGGTGACCATGTTGTTCGCCTGGTGGGTCGCCCATGCGCCCGTTTCGAGGCCGCCATCGGCAGCGTCACTGCCCGGGTTGCGTGGCGAGGCAAACATAACATGGGCGGAAGCGGGTGACGTGCAGATAGATGCGCCCAACAGGCTCGCCGCTACGGCAAGCCTGGGCTATGTACACGGGTGGAACCACGCTTCGATGATGGAACACTTGCGGCGGGCTGCATTCGGGAGGCTCGCCGAATGGTTCGGCCACAAGGCAATCCCAGCGGATTCATTAGCACGGAGTCTTGGGTTGGCTCTTATGGCCGAGGAGAGCTTTGCGGGTCTCGCCCGGGAAGACCAGGATCACCTTACCGCGTATGCTGCAGGTGTGTCAGCAGCCTGGACCCACCCGTCCATTGCACTGCGCCGGGAGTTTCTGGTACTGGAACATGCGCCTGAGCCATGGCTTCCGTGGCATTCGCTGGCGGTAGAGCGGCTGATTGGCTATTTGGCAGCCGAATTGGACTGTACTCCGGCCGTAGCCTTCTGCCGAGCAGACAGCACATTGCGCAAGATTGTGCATCTTCATGGGTTTGGCGGCAGCCTGGCATGGGCCGTAAGTCACGACAGTGTCGCCACGTTGTACCAGCGACATGTGTATGGCAACACTGCACTCCCTGTCTTCCAGGAGGCGATGGTCCGCGTTCGGGGCCTGCCCCCCGTCTTCGGTGCCACACTTGTCGGTACACCGTATTTTGTAGGGGGGCAGTCCCACCATGGCTCTTGGGCCGTACTGCTCGGGTCGGCCGGCCATCTCACCCACGGCGCATGGTTGCCCCTGCCCGTTCGGCACGAGCGAATTCTTGATGACCAGGGCGGCGAACATATCTCTTCCTTCTCCCGAACAGCTGGCAGGCTACGAGTTGCAGCGACCTCCGACACGACGGCATGGGTACTTACGTGGCCAGGGCTGGCCATCGGCTCGGACATTGCGGCCTGGCGCGCTCTGCCCGAAGGGCGCGATGTGCCCTTCAGGCTCTTTGCCGGCGCACAGATTCGCTTAGATACCCTTGGCCGGTGGCGCGCAGTTGGGCGCCCGGCAGTAAGGCTGGAGTCCCCGCAAGGCATCTTGATTAGCCGGGACACATTGGCCGTTCACCTGTCAGCGCCCGACTCGACCTGGCTTGAGACCCCGAAATGGGTCGCCAATACACGCAGCGCCTATGCGGAGACGGTTCTTCCCGCCCTCCTTGCCGCCGTGAGTGAACAGCAGATAACGCACTCAAGCCGCGTCGACAGCGCGCTAACGTACCTTATGAACTGGGATTATCGATATTCACGCTCCAGCATAGGGGCGTCGTTGTTTGCCGCCTGGACGAACACCTACCATGAGGAGGCGGGAGTGCACTTCAGCGAAGCATCTGCAGAAGCAGGCTTGGTAGTCGCCAGTCTAGAGAAGGCTGTGCAAGTCCTTTCTGCCCAATATGGGCCTAACCAGATCAAGTGGCGCTGGGGGGCGCTGCATCCCGACCGTCGTTATTTTGCAGCAGCTCATGCACCGCACGGTGCAACCTTGTCCCGGTTTGCGCCGCTGGAGTGGCCTGGTCAAGGTCACGGCAGCGCACCCCGCTGGGGTCCCTCAACCATCGGTTCTGGCGAACTTGTACCTTCCGCGACGTTTGAGTTGTGGCATCCAGCCCGGTGGCACGGCAAATTCGCCGTCAGGCGCAGACTGCACCCGGAATCGAGCTTCCTACGCCATCGTGGACAGCTCGGACGTGAGGTGCCAATCTATTCCTTACCGTCTCAGGCGGCGTATACCACTACCCTGAAACGCTAGATGGGAGTGCTCCTCCAGTATGTTGGCATAGACGCAGGCGGAACCTTAACCCGATTGCTTGCACGGACCGTTGATGGCAGGGCAGATCTAGTGCTTCGCGGCGACGGAACCAACCTACTGCGTCATGGAGAAGAGCATGCGGCGCGGCTCATGGCATCGCTGCTGCGCCAGGTCTTGGTAGCACGCTCGGACTTACCCCTTGGCGCGGTGGTAGCAGGCGTAGCCGGCGCTGGTGAGCCGGAAGCACAGCAGCCGCTTGCCAAAAGGATTCGCGAACTCTTGGGAGGTGCCGCTCCAAAAATTATTGAGGTCATCCATGACGGTGTGATTGCGCTCGAAACCGCCTTTCCGGCGTCCAGCGGCATGCTCATGATTGCTGGAACCGGTAGCGCAGTCCTTGCGCGCACGAAGCGCGGCACAATTGCGCGCGTCGGCGGATGGGGATATCTGCTTGGCGACGAAGGCAGCGGGTACGCTATAGGAAGACGCGGAATGGCTGCCGTTGCCCACGCTGCCGACGGCGGCCCCACGACCACGCTAGCCGCACGCCTCGCGGAGCGCCACGATATCATAGGAAGGCGGGCGCTACTCTTTGCAGCCTATACAGACCTGTGGCCCCTGCAGCACATGGCCCCGATTGTCCTGGAAGCCTCAGAGGAAGGGGATGCGGTGGCGCAGAAAATCGTCGCGACAGAGGTCATGGCGCTCACGCAGCAGGCTCGCTGGCTTCAGCAACTCGAACCGGACATCTGTCCGCGGATCTGTCTGTCCGGAGGCTTGAGCAGGTCCGCCTATTACTACGCGGCGATTTCGCAGGCCTTGCAGACAATCCTTCCGGAATTTCAATTGGGCCGACAGACGAAGCCCAGCATCCGCGGCGCGGTAAGTTTGGCACAGCAGCTTGCCGAAGGTACCGTGATGCCGGCCGCTTTACGCGTTACCGGTTCTGCCGGTTGTCAATGAGCGCTTGTACTACGGAGGGGTCTGCCAGCGTGGATGTGTCTCCGAGGTTGCCATAGTCGTTCTCGGCAATCTTACGCAGGATGCGGCGCATGATCTTGCCGGAACGCGTTTTGGGCAACGCAGGCGCAAATTGAAGGTGGTCAGGCTTGGCTATGGGGCCAATGCGTGCTCGCACATGGGTTACCAGTTCAGCACCGAGCGCGATGGACGGTTCTGCCGTGGATATGAGCGTGACGTAAGCGTAAATGCCCTGCCCCTTGACTGTGTGCGGATACCCAACTACGGCCGCTTCCGCCACGCATTCGTGCAGCACCAGTGCGCTTTCGACCTCTGCCGTGCCCATCCTGTGACCTGAGACGTTTATCACATCATCGACACGCCCGGTGATCCAATAGTATCCATCTTCGTCGCGACGGCAGCCATCGCCGGTAAAGTACTTGCCCTCGTATGCAGTAAAATACGTGTTTACGAAGCGGTCATGATCCTTATAGACCGTACGTGCCTGGCTCGGCCAGGAGCCCTTGATTGCAAGCACCCCTTGGGAGGCCCCTTCCTGGAGCGTGCCGTCTTCGGACAGGATCTGTGGTTCGATTCCAAAGAATGGTAGCGTGGCGGACCCAGGCTTGGCGGCGATGGCGCCAGGCAGCGGTGTGATGAGTATGCCGCCGGTTTCCGTCTGCCACCATGTATCAACGATGGGGCAGCGCCCCTGCCCTACGCGCTCGAAGTACCAGCGCCAAGCTTCCGGGTTGATGGGCTCACCTACGGTGCCAAGCAGCCTGAGTGAGGCTCGGCTGGTGCGTTCGACGAAGGCGTCACCTTGGCACATCAAAGCGCGAATGGCGGTGGCGCAGTATAAAACTGCGTCACTTGGTGACGGTCAACCACTTCCCAGAAGCGTGCAGCGTCCGGGTACGTTGGAGTTCCCTCAAAAAACACCTGGGTGGCCCCGTTAATCAGCGGCCCATAGACGATGTACGAATGGCCGGTGATCCAGCCGACATCGGCGGTACACCAGAACACGTCACCAGGATGGTAGTCGAACACCAATTCATGCGTCAACGACGTATACACCAGGTAACCTCCCGTAGTGTGGAGTACGCCCTTGGGTTTGCCCGTGGAGCCTGATGTGTATAGGATGAAGAGCGGGTCCTCCGATTCCATGGCCTCTGGCGCGCATACAGCGCTGGCATCTTCCATGGCTTCGTGATACCACACGTCCCGACCGGGCGTCCAGCCGATGTCTCCACCCGTGCGCTTCACAATAAGGACCGTTGACACATCCGGGCAGCGCTCCAATGCTCTGTCAGTGTTATGCTTCAGCGGCACTCGGCGCCCCCCGCGTACCCCCTCATCGGCTGTGATGACAAAGGTTGAATCACAGTCCAGGATGCGATCCGCCAATGCATCCGGCGAAAACCCGGCAAAGACTACCGAGTGTATCGCCCCAATACGGCTGCAGGCCAGCATCGCTGCTGCGGCCTCGGGAATCATCGGCATGTACACGGTGACGAGGTCCCCCTTCTTTACGCCGTGCGTCTTAAGGACGTTAGCCAAGCGGCAGACGTCGGCGTGAAGTTCCCTGTATGTGATGTGCCTGGCATCAGCCGAAGGGTCGTCCTGCTCCCAGATCAGCGCAATGTGGTCGCCACGCTCCTCCAGATGACGGTCCAGGCAGTTGTAGGACGCATTGGTGGTCCCTCCCTCAAACCAGCGGATAGAGACGCTGGAAGAAGCGAATGAAGCGTCTTTGACCTTGGTGAATGGTTTAAACCAGGTGATACGCTGCGCCTCTTCCGCCCAAAACGTATCTGGGTCTTCTACCGATCGCTGGTACTTTTCCTGATAGGCTTCCAGCGACTGGACGTGCGCCCGCTTACTGAACTCCGTGGGAGCCGGGTACTCCTCCGCATCACCCGAATAGGCGCCCGTGAGCTGTACGAATTCCTCGATTGCCATAGCTAAACGCGTTGGTAGACACTTCGTAAGAGCGCAAAGTTACGCGCGACTCCCGTGAACTTAAAGGCAAAAAGTACTGCCTCGCTGCACCTTGCACCCGGCCGCACCTTCTAAATGACGCGGGCCGGCGAGACAGAGGCAAAGCCGCCGCGCTTGCGTCTTCCGAAACAATGCCGTGTATAGCACTGTACTACAAGCACCTTGGTCAGGTAGCTCAGTAGGTAGAGCAACGGACTGAAAATCCGTGTGTCGGGGGTTCAAATCCCTCCCTGACCACTGCACTTTGGCCTGTGTACGTGCGCGCATTTGCACGGGAATTTTACAGGACAGGGTGTTGTTCCAGGCATTCCGGTGCCTTATCATTGAGATCAGCTACGGTCCGGTAGTTCAGTTTGGTTAGAATGCTGGCCTGTCACGCCAGAGGTCGCGGGTTCGAGTCCCGTCCGGACCGCTTCGGAGGCGCCAACTCCTTGGCTCTTCGACATCTGCGCCGCTCAGCGCTTTTCGTAAACCGTTGGTGCCCCTTGGGCTGCTTGGCGCTACTCCCTTCAGCAACGGGTTCGACATTCCGGCTATTGGATCTGGAGAAAGGTGTAAAGAGATGCTCAGGTGCGCCTGAATGTCGGGAGGCGAATTGTGCGATTACCAAGTGCTGCACCACCAGACCGCCATCTGAGACCGAAGCCACCTGCCGAATCGAATTCAGCGCATCGCTTCGGGTTACCTGCGACTCGTGACACTCCGCACCGCCGGGTGCCGCGATTCGTCATGAACCACACAGTTCGTCGCGCACGATCTTGGCCCCCGCCACCATTGCCTGGAGCTTTTGGCGAGCGGCCCAGCGCGCGGTTTGGCTGAGCCCGCAATCCGGCGCCAACGCCAACTGGTCGGGCTCGACATGCTTTAGCACAGCCCGTATGCGGTCCGCCACTATTGCTGGCGTCTCGATGAAATAGTTCTTTACGTCAATGACGCCCGCCGCGATGATCTTGCCGGCGCGCGCAATTTCTCCGGCCAGGTGCACCTCAGCCATCTCACGGTTGGCCATCTCTAGATGGATCTCGTCCGCGTTCACGTCCAGGATGTGCGGAAACAGCGGCGCGTAGACGCGGTGCGCCACCGGCCGACCAATATAGTTGCCAAAACACAGGTGCAACCCAATGCGCGCATCCACGCCCTCGACGGTGTTGTTGAACAGCTCTACGAAGGCTTTTGGCGAGTGTTTGTGTACGGCATATGAAGGCTCATCCAACTGGATCAGCGCAGCGCCGGCCGCCACTACGGCCTTGAGCTCGCGATTGACTATGCGCGAAAACTGGTGGGCCACCGCCATTCGATCCGGGTAGATTGCGTTGGGCATGATCCGCCCTGCCAGGGTATAGGGACCCGGACACGGCACCTTGAGCAGCCGCCCCGTCCTCCTTCGAGCGTACGCGAACTCGGAAACGATGCCCAGGCCCTCAGGAGCCTCAAACGGAGCCAGCGCTTGGTAACGCTCACGCTGGTCATGCCCGCCGGGACCAAGCCGGCGCAAAGGTGGCAATTCACTCAGGCCGCTCAAGCGCCCGTAAAAGTCGGCCGTAAAGAAGCCCAAGCGGCGCATTTCGCCATCGCTGATGACGTCGAGCCCTGCTTCCTCCTGATCTCGAATTGCCAAGTCGACGGCATCGTCCAGGGTCTCTTCTACGTCCTTCAGGCCGTACTCGCCCGCCCTGATGGATTCTACCGCGGTGATAAACCAGGACGGCCAGGCGTAGCTTCCGATTACAGTGGTCTGCAGCATGGGATTGCGTTGACAAGCCAGGTGAAGCGTGTTAAACTTCCGAGTCAGGGCGTTGATCGCCAGCGGCGCAGCCAGCGAGCGGGCCATTTATTTTTCCCGCTGTGCGTGAAGCCACCTGCGCGCTCCAGTCGTGTTCATAGAAAATTATTGCGGCACCGTCGGAATACTTTAACGGCAAAAGACACTTTTCCTATCTTCAAACCTTCGCTAACTTTCCCCAAACTGGTACCCTGCTATGCGTACAGCTACTTTCCTCTCCGCAGTGTTTTTCCTGTACTCAGTCACCGATGCCTTTGCGCAAAAGGCTGAGTTCACTTGGATACCGGACCAGAGCACGGTCCTGTCGGGGAGCCCGCTAGATGTCTTTCCCCCATACGCGCCCGGACGCCAATCGGGTGCTCGCGGTGTTCACGGACCGTGTGACCTTGACAATGACGGTAAGACAGACCTGCTGGTGACTGACTATTCGGGCGGCGGCCGGGTTTATATGGTCGAGGCTGCGGGCACGGACATGTGGGAGGTCGTATACGCCTCTTCGTCTATCGACTCCACGGGTACAAGCCAGAACGCGCGTTTCGCTGCCTGTTCTGATCTAGATGATGACGGATTCGGGGAGGTCGTAACCTTGATCGGGCGGGGATACAGCGCTACGAATCCGCTCGCGCCATTCGTGCCGCCAGGGCTGTATGTCGTGGAGGCCGCGGGTGATAACGACATTCCTCTCCTGCCTCCTTTTGTAACGTACACTTTTCCAGATACACTGCCCGATCGTTTTGCTAGCGAGAAAATCACCGTAGCGGATGTAGATGGGGATGGCGCAGACGAAATCATGTTCGGCAACAACGGTTCCAACAACTACTTCGACAACTGGTACGTCCTTTCCCTCACCGACGTAGACCCGGCGTTTGGGGCGTGGAACGAGGAGGCCCGCTGGAGCACGCGGGCGTCAGAGGACTTCGACCCCGTAAATCGCGGTGGTGGCAGTGCCTATTCCATAATTCCCGCAGACCTTGACGGGGATGGGACGCCTGAGCTGGCGCTCAGCAGCTGGAATAATCTCAATTTCACCAATGTTGACGTAACGGGCCCAGATACCTATGTCGCACCCGCCGCTGGAGACACGCTGGCATGGTTTCATGCTTCAAGTGCTGACGAGACTCCGCTGTTTGGCTGTGTGGCCGTAGACTTGGACATGAATGGTGACGACGAAGTCTTCTGCCCCACGTATAGCTCCGGCAATGTAACCCTGCTCAACTATGAAGCTGGTGAAGACGCGACGCAGATAGACGCTGACAATGTGGTTTACGGAATCCTGCCCGGATTCTCTGCGCTCGGCCTCGCAGCCGGCGACATTGACGGCGATGGACGGATTGAGCTCATTGGTAGCGGTCCGGGCTACTCAGCGACCGCCTACGCGAATGGCGAACCGCCTACTTGGATTCGAATCGCAGACTTTTGGCCAGGGACTGATGTGGAAGATCCGGCCAACTACTCCGTTCGGGACATACCTTTCCCAGGCGAGGGGGGTGCCTTCAATGTGATATACGACAGCACGGGTTCGCGAATTGAGAGCCCATCAGGTGGCGCAGAATTTGCCGCAAAGATCGCCTTCCTTGGCGACGCAGACGGCGACGGGCACGCAGAGCTCGCCTTTTCCATGCAGTCTGTACCGGACAGCCTGTACACATTCCAGGAAACGTACCCGAATGACAGCACCACTGTCGTAACGCTACTTCCGGACTCTACCGTAGCCTATGCGAACCGCGCGTTCTTGCGGATATTCTCTGGCGAGGGCCTGCCTCTGAGCTTTACCGAAGATCGTGTTATCGTGCCGCAGGACTATGTGCTCGGGGCCAACTACCCGAACCCCTTCAATCCGACGACCACGTTTTCTTTCACGCTGCCGCTGGACAAGCGCATCAGCGTGCTGATCTACGACATTACGGGGCGACTGGTGCGCACACTCATTAGAGACGAGACGTATACGGCCGGCACGCACCAAGCCACATGGCACGGTGTAAATGACTCCGGGACACCCGTAGCCAGCGGGCAGTACTTCTATGTGTTGCGCTACGGCAACTTCCAGCAGGCCCGGTCCATGATTCTGATCAAGTAGTTCCCGCAAAGCGGTGCGCAATTTCAGAGGGGAGGCGCTCCTTGGGCGCCTCCCCTTTCTGTTGCCTTGAGGCATGAGCCACGCTACAGCAGTGTAGCCCCGAGCCCTGCCCGAGATGCCACGCCCACAGCCCCGCACGGGGACACTTGTACCCGCTGAGTCGTATCTTCCAATGCTTCGCGAGCCGGTCGGCGGAGGCAGCTATCTGAGTTAAACGTATGCACCCGCCAGCGCCCTTGCGGCTTCAAGACAGCGCAATTGGAATCAATGCAAAACCTCCTCCAACCCGTCATGGCTCGCCGCCGCAAGCGCCTTTGTTCTGCCGGTCCCAAGTGACGCTGAGAACATGTTGCTGCCCATAGCCATGTCCGGTAGCGTGAGCAAATCCGCAGAAGTGATTCCAGCCAGGGGCGTCATGTGGCTGGCGGCTCTCCTGTTAATGTCATGGGCACACGTTACACTTGGCCAAGGCAAGATCGCGGGCAATGTCCGTGATGCCGATACCGGCGAGGCCCTAGTTGGTGTTACCATTCGGATTGACGCCTCAACGCGTGGCACCATCACCGACACTGACGGAAACTACGTGCTGCTCAACATGCGGCCGGGTACCCATACACTCGTCTTCAGCTACGTCGGCTACCGCACCCAGCGGGTTACCGACATCGCTGTGGCCACGGGACAGACTTCTCGGATCGATGTGCAGCTGATGGAAACCGTGATTCAAGGGGAGGAAATCATCGTACAGGCCGAGCGCCCTCTGGTTCAAAAGGACCTCACCGCGTCCAAGAAAACCATCATCGCCGAAGAGATCGATGCCCTGCCGGTAGAAAGCCTCTTCGGCGTTCTTGCCACCCAGGCCGGCGTGACTACGGGTGCAAGCGGCGAGCTTCATGTGCGCGGCGGACGCAGCAATGAAATCTCATACCTGGTAGACGGTTTGGCCGTAAGTAACCCGTTTAACACCAATGGCATTGCCACGCGCGTTGCCATTGACGCCATTGAAGAGATGACGGTGATTTCGGGGGCTTTCAATGCCGAGTATGGGAAGGCCATGTCTGCAGTTGTAAACCTGGTCACTAAGGAAGGCGGAAACCGGTATGATGGCTCCGTCAGCGTCTATGGGGGGGACTATGCCACGCCCAGCGAAGACTTGTTCTTTCTGCCTTCGGGCGTCGACCTGAATTCGCGGACACTGGAGGGCTCGCTCAGTGGGCCGCTGCCACTCAGCAGAAGGGTGCGCTTTCTGGTATCCGGCCGGTACGACCAGGACGAGGGTCACCTGTATGGCATCCGCCAGCACCTGCCTTCGGATTCAGCCAACTTCAACGGGCCTACGTGGTACTACGAAATCCACGGCAAGCCTTGGTGGGCATACATGGATTCCACTCTCACTCTGCCGGACGGCACCGTGGTTGAAGGCGAAGGCTTGGAGATACCCCAGGATCGTGTTCGCATGAACCCCAGCCGGCGCATGAACGTGCTCAGCAAGATTTCGGTACGTCCCTCCCGTGGAACGCAGCTGGAGTATTCCTATCTGATCGACAACAGCCGGCGCAAGGGCTTCAGCTTTGGATACCGGTTCAACCCTGATGGCACGGCTACCCAGCGCCGCCGAAACCTAAACCATAGCCTCCACTGGACCCATACGCTGGGCGAGCGTGCCTTTTATACGGTCAAGCTGTCCTGGGCCCTCAGCAAGTATAAGAACTACCTGTACGAAGACCCGCTCGATCCCCGATACGTGAAGGATATTGGTGGCATTGGCGGCGGCAACGTGACCGGTTTTCCGGGCAACAACTTTCTGTTTGGAGGCAATCAGAAGTCGCACATCTACGAAGAATCCGGCTCGCTGCGGGCCAAGGCGGATTATACGCATCAGATAGGTATCACCCACGAGATCAAGGCTGGCCTTGAGGTGCAGAGTCACAGCTTAAGCCGCGAGAACTTTGTAGTGCTGTTTGATGGCAACCAGTACCGCGAGCCCACGGTGGCGCCCGTGGACAATCCGTCGCATGACAGATATGACGGTCAGCACATCCTGGAGATGAGCGTCTATGCGCAGGACAAGCTTGAGTTTGATGACTTCATCATCAACGCCGGCCTGCGCTTTGAGCGCTTTGATCCCAACGGGAAATACATTCCCGACCTGTTCGACCCCAATGGGGGTCTGGGCGACGCAGACGTCAAGAAAATGGTATTGCCACGCCTGGGGGTGTCGTTTCCTATCACCGAGCGGGGCATCATCCATTTCTCGTACGGTCACTTTGCGCAGATGCCTTCGCTGCGCAACCTGTACGTAAACCCTGAATTCGAATTCCCCAAAGGCTCTGCGCCTACCTTTGGAAACACCAACCTTAGACCGGAACGAACGATCCAGTATGAAATCGGACTCCAGCAGCAGATAGGCAATCTACTGGCCGTGCACCTGACCGGATACTTCAAGGACATCCGTGACTACATGGCCCTGCAGCTGGTCAGATACTCCACGATCGCAGGCGAAGACCTCTTCAACATCTACCTGAACAAGGCGTACGCCAACGTCACTGGCCTTACCGTGGCGCTGACCAAGCGCCGAAGCCGCACGGGCCTGCTGTCTGCTACAGTGGACTACACCTTTCAGATCGCCGAAGGCAGCGACGACGATGCCAACAGGTTTTTCTTTAATCGATTATCCGGGCGCGAAAACGAGCTTGAGGTCGTTCCGCTGTCCTTTGACCAGCGCCACGTGCTTTCGTCTACCGTAACAGTGGCCCGGGCGGCCAATTGGAGCATTTCTTTCAATGGCCAATTCGCGACGGGGTACCCTTACTCCCCACTGATTCTGGATCAGAATGTTGACTTGCCGACGCGAAGCGGCCGCAAGCCGTCAAAGCTTAAGCTTGACGTGCACGCCTACAAGGAATTCACCATTCGAGGGCTGCGCCTGCGAGCCTTCGCCAAGGTCTACAACGTCCTTGACCGCCGCAATGAGAACTTTGTTTTCAATGACACTGGCCGTGCAACATATTCGTTGTCTGACCAGCGCAACCTCCACGCGACGTGGAAGCCCAACTATGGCCTGCCAGGCATCCACACGCTTGAAGAGTACGACACTCGGCCACACTGGTTTACAAGCCCGCGCCACGTAAAGGTCGGCGTTACCCTTTCGTTCTAGCAACCAATGTATCAGCGCGTCCCAATTTTGGGCTTCATGCTTCTGTTCGCCGCCACAGCAGATGCTCAACTGCTGCGCGAACGAGGCTGGTCCCCTATTGAGGTGCGTGCGTGGGTCGACGCCCTGGCGCGGGCCCCCATGTCGGCCAACTCGCGAGCGGACTGCGGCATTGAAATCACCAATCGGCGCGACGCGATTCTGAACGGCAACCGGATCACTACGCAGATCTTCAATTTCGGATCGATATCCGCGCCGGGCAATACCATCACCGATATCGTCTGGAATGGACTGGGGTATGGCTACGAGTTCGGCCCGCTGGTGGCGGCTGAGATCGTAGACACCTACCGCGAAGACGGCAGGCCCCGCGACCCGCAAAGCATACCACTCTATGACGATCAGGGACGACCGGTGCTCGATGCCCAAGGCCGGCAGGTCTATGTGATGCGCATAGTGTCCGACGGGCTGGTTTCCAACGGCGGCGAAATCTCTCCTGATGGCTCGACCTATTGGGGCTGGCAGCCCGTGCCCTGCGCAGAGCCGGTAGGCAGCTTTGAGGGCTTGGAGGTGGTAGATCCAGAATCCAACAAGATTCCTACCAACGACGCGCCGGACACGGACTTGGATGGTAAGCCGGACTCATGGCCCGAGGCATGGTATAGCGAAACGCTGGAGCGATACGTCTGGCCTGGAGCCCTGCAACAGGGCGCCTCCAATGCCGATAAGGAGACGATCTACTTCATGAATGACTATAGCAATAGCGAATTCAGCTACTGGCCCGCCCCGTCCGACAGCTCAAAACGTGGATTGGGCCTGGAAGTGGAGGTGCGCCTGTACCAGTGGGCAAATCCGCTTGCGGAAGATGTGATCTTCCTCATATACAAGATCGCCAACAAGAGCGAAAAGGACCTGGATAAGGTCATCTTTGGCATGTGGGGCGACCCGCATGTCGGTGGGCCACGCGACTGGGCGGACGACCTGGCCTACTACGATGAGGCACTCAACATGGTCTTTGCTTGGGATGACGACGGCAGGTCGGACATTGCCGGCAGGGTGCCAGGATACTTTGGCTACAAGTTCTTGGAAAGTCCCGGCGTTGATGACGATGGCATTGATAACGATGGCGATGGACTCATTGATGAATCCTGGACCGACGGCATTGATAATGACGGCGACTGGGATCCTGAACGCGATGATGTTGGCTTGGACGGTATTCCCGGGACCGGGGATACCGGTGAAGGCGACGGGATTCCAACGGCCGGTTCCCAGTTTGACATCACCATACCCGGAGAACCGAACTTCGAGTTCACGGACATTGATGAAAGTGACCAGTTTGGCCTCACGTCCTTCGCGTCACCCCCGTTTGCGGGTAACCGCGTCTCGAACGACGAGCGCCTGTGGAATCTAGTCGAACCGGGACGCTTTGATGAAGTCCCACCGGTGCCCGGGGACTACGTTTTTCTTTACGGTTCCGGCTCCTTTCGCCTTCGCGCTGGTGACACCAAGCGCTTCTCCATTGCGCTCATCATCGGCGAAAACCGGGAGGACCTGCGCCTGAATGCGCAGGTGGCACAGCAGATTTATGACGTGGGCTATGTCTTTGCGAAGCCTCCGAACAAGCCAACTCTGCGCGTGGCGCCGGGGGACAAGAAGATCACGCTGTATTGGGATGATGTCGCCGAGGAGACGGTAGATCCGCTTACGCGCGAAGAGGACTTTGAGGGCTACGTGTTGTACCGCTCTACTGATCACGAGTTTTCTGACCAGCAGACGATCACCGACATCAACGGAAGCAAGTTTCTCTTCGCACCGCACAAGACCGCGCAAGGCGTAGACGCGAAATTCGATCTTAAGAACGGCATCAAAGGCGCGTCGGGCATCCCTTTCCCGGGCCGCGGAATCGCATACGACCTGGGCGACGACACCGGACTGTTCCACACATTTGTGGACTCCAACAACGTGATAAATGGGCAGACCTATTACTACGCGCTGGCGGCCTACGACCGTGGCTTTGCAGAAGACGCGGGCGACGCCTTTGCCAACGGTATTCCGCCGAGCGAAACAAGCAAGACGATCACCTTCGACCCCACCACCGATACCTACATCTACGACCTCAACACGGTGGCGGCCATCGCCAAGCCTCGCGTAGCCGGCTATGTAGCATCGTCAGCGTACGGCTCCACGGGTCTGGTGCACGAAGCAGGCCATGCAACCGGCCAGTTCCGCGTAGATGTGATAGATGAATTGGCGGTCCGCGAGGATCAGCCATACCGGATAACGTTCGAATCGTCAGGAAGTGAGATGACCTATTCGGTGATAAACGAGGGACCGATCACCGCCACGCTCACTGCGGCACCCGGCAAGAGCCAAACCACAACGTATCGCAACCTCGTGCCAGGTACAATCGCGGTTCGCACGGCTGACGGTCGTCTACTGCAGCCCGACATCGACTACGTGCTGAATCCGGCCCTCGGAACCATCCACATCAAGCCATCCGCGGGCGTTGCTGCCGGCACACCTGTGACCGCTACGTTTGCCTACGCACCCGTATATAAAAGCACGCTGCTCTCCGGGGAAGAGGCGAACATCGTGTTTGAGGGCGTTCACGTCTTTGCCGTAGATGATTCGCTGGAGGTCAACACAGACGAGACGGGCTGGAATTCGGAGGACGTGCAGGTTCCGCACCGAATCTTCGTGGCCACCGCAGGGCCCGGGCGCGTGCCGCAACCGTCTGACTACCAGATTCGCTTTGCGGACTCTCCTATCGGCACAAGCTTCAGCAACAACATGCCGATCCCGTTCGAGGTGATCAACCTTACGGCAGCCAACCTGCCGATTGAGGTGTTTAGCCCCGACTTCAATCGGGATAACATCTGGGATGTTGACGAGCCAATAATCTTCCTGGAAATGCTCGATGGAGTGCTTACCGCTACATGGGAAGTGCGGCTTGAAGACGTGGGAAGCACGCCCGGCGCAGGAGATGAGTTCTTCCTGATGACGTACAAGCCATTTACGGAGCAGGATGTCTTCCGCTTTCGCACCCAGGCCGCCGGCACGGACGCTACTCTGGCGCAGCAGGAGCTGGGCGACATCTATGTCGTGCCGAACCCGTACGTGGCCACATCGTCGTTTGAGCCACGCAACCCCATTGCACGAACCGAGAGAGGGCAGCGGCGCCTGTACTTCGCGGGCGTGCCGAGGCAGTGTACTATCCGCATCTACACGCTCGCAGGCGAACTCGTCGAAACCCTGAACCATGACAGCACCCTTGACGATGGCAAGGTCTTCTGGGATATGCGCACGAAGGACAACATGAATCTTGCCTACGGCCTGTACCTGTTCCATGTTGAAAGTCCGGCAGGGTCTTTCATCGGCAAATTCGCGGTGATCAAGTGATTCGCTGGCGAACATATGGACTCTGCTGTCTGGCTATAGTGCTAACCGGCGCACCGGTGAGGGCGCAGGATGACCCTGCCTCGCCAGATGCCTCGACCATTACGCGTGTGGGTACCACCGCAGCGCAGTTCCTGAAGCTCGGCGTTGGAGCGCGGGCCATTGCTCTTGGCGGCGCCTACGTGGCGGAGAGCAGCGACCTCTCGTCCCTGTACTGGAACCCAGCTGGACTGGCCCGGCTGCACGGCAGTGGCGTTCAGCTGAACAAGACGCGGTACCTGGCCGAAGTGGACTACAACATGGCCGCCTTCGGGACGCGAATTCGTGACATAGGCAGCATTGGCCTGTCCATACTACTGCTGGACTCCGGCAACATGGCCGTACGCACCGAAGCAGAACCCGAAGGCACAGGGGAGCAGTTCAAAGTACAGAGCTTTGCGATCCAGACTACCTTTGCGCGCAACTTGACGGACCGCTTTTCTATTGGAGGGTCACTGAAGTTCATACAGGAGCGCATCTGGCACAGCACAGCGTCGGCCTTTGCCTTTGATGTAGGCACCCTCTTCACTACGCCATTTGATGGAGTGCGCTTGGGCGCCAGCATGTCCAACCTTGGGCCGAAGATGCGCATGGACGGGCGCGACATCCTGTTTAGCGAAGACCCAAATCCCAACACGACAGGGACAGCGGAGATCGTCAACGCACAGTACCGCATGGATGCACACCCGCTGCCACTGGTGTTTCGGGTAGGGGTGGCTTGGGACGCCTATGAATCCGGCACGCACCGACTACTAGTCTCTACGGACGCAGCGCATCCGAACGACAACGCAGAGTACGTTAATGCGGGCATGGAGTATACCTTCCGTGAGCTCATTTCGGTTCGCGTGGGCTACCGTAGCCTTTTTGAGCCTGATGGTGAGCAGGGGCTGACGGCGGGCGCCAGCATCCAATTGCGCATCGACCGGTCACTCCGCACCAGCCTTGACTATGCCTATGCGGACTTCGGGCGCCTGACCCAGACGCACTGGTTTACCGTAAACCTCTCATTCTAAGGCATGAAGCGGCTCCTTGCTGCCCTCCTGGCATTCGGAATCGTCGATTCCGCCGTTGGGCAGCTTATTGCCGACATGATTGATGTACCGGTCGCGGTGTCTTCACCCGTTGCCGAAATCGTGGGTCAGGCCCGACAGGTAAGCATGGAAAGCGCCGTGGCGCTGCCGCCGTTTACGGGTGTGGTGGTGCAAGGCACAGCTACGGGCGACACGTTGCGTGGCTTGATACGCTTCGAGTCTGGCGGCACCTGGAGCGAGTGGGCTCCGCTGTACATCGTGCGGTCCTTTACCGATGAAGCGTTTTTGGCAGCATATCGTGGCAACGAGACGCGTGTCGCAAGTCGCTTTGAGCTGCGGTTCGAAGTTGAGAAATCGGAGTCCGTTCGCATTTTGCAGGCAGGGACTTTCCTGGATGAAGAAAACCAGCCGCCACCCGAAGCTGCTCGGGAGAATCAGCAGGCGGACTTCGTAATCTGGGCACCTGCGTTGCATGATCGCGCGGAGTGGGGTGCAGAGCCGTACCGCGGAACGCCGGTCCCACTCAACCAGCCCGACTACTACAGGATGACGCTCCACCACACGGCGGGCTTTGCTGCCGTGACATTGACCGAGGGGTTGGAGCAGGTTAAGCGAATTCAGGACTTTCATCAGAACGGGCGCGGCTGGAGCGACATTGGGTATCACTTCTTGATGGATCAGGAGGGTCGCCTCTACCAGGGACGCCCATTTCTCAACCCCAGCGTGCCCTTTGACGATGGCCCTCCCCTAGTGCGCGGGGCGCATGCCGGTGGCAGCAACACGGGAAACATAGGTGTATCGCTCATGGGGTGCTATCACCCTCCTGAAGGTTCTGACTGCCGCCATGTGATGACCGGCGCCGCAATGGACTCACTTGTGGTGACGTACGCATATTTGTCCGAGCGTTACAGCGTAGACCCGGATGCGCTCCGGGGTCATCGCGACTTTGGCAACACGGCATGCCCAGGGGATAACAACTATGCCCTCCTGCCTACATTTCGCACGCTGATTGCAGACCTTCTGATCACGGGAAACGCAGCGCTGGGGACCGCAGCACTGTCGGCCGTGGCCGATACCATTGGCGTGGTTTCCTTACGGTGGCGATTCCTGACCGACGCTGGTATTGAATCCTATTCAATCACGCGCGAAGATTCCGATGGGGCCGCCGTGATTGTTGAGCGTCAGGGTACCAGTGACGGCGAGTGGGTAGATTCGGGCATAAGCACTCCAGGTGCCGCCACGTATCGCTTAACGGTACGGGGCAGCCGCAATCGGCACCAGATCCTGAGCACCGCCACCGTGCAAGTCGAAGCGCAGCAGTCCTACTTCCTGTCGCACAGCTTCCCAAACCCTGCCTCGGAGCAGGCAACCATCCGATACTATCTTCAGCAGCCCGGAATCGTTACGTTACATGTCTTTGACGTCGCTGGCCGGCGCGTAGCGAGACTTACCGAGGCGTACAGACCCAAAGACTCTTGGCACGCAGTGACCTTGGACACAAGCGGCCTGTCGGGAGGGACGTACTTCTACCAGTTGCACGTAGAGGGATTCGCCAGCACCATTTACCAGGCTGCATTTCCGCTGGTAGTCGCACATTAGGCCCCCATGCGCAGGTAGCGGTTCTGCCTTGCCGGCGATTCAATCGCCACAAGCGGCAATCCCGAGCGGCTCCCTATCGAACTACCATGATGGGTCGTGATTGGACGTAAGCCTTGCTGCCGCTTTGTGCCACCATCCTCACGAGGTACAGGCCCGAAGGCACGCGCCCGCCCGATTCGTCACGTCCGTCCCATGTCACCACATGCTGGCCGCTTGGGCGCTGAACGTCCAGCACTGTTCGTATGCGGCGTCCCAATACGTCATAGATATCCAGCTGAACTCCGCTGTGCGCTGCCGTTTCGAAACGCAACTCGAGCGGAAACACAGCCGGATGAGGATAGGGTGACTTAATCTCCCAGCCACCTGTTGGCTGGATGTCATCCACGGTAGCAGTACTTATGGCATCCCACAACACCATTGCATTGTCTGCATTGGCCAGAAAGTCGCTCTCGCTTGTGCCTGATATTAGCGCAAAGGCCACCTCAACGGTCGACAACGGTTCAAGTGAGAACGGTCCGCCGGCTGTGATTTGAGACACGTCTCTCGGTCCTCCTGAAATGACGCCGTTGTTGAGAATGCCACCAGTGAGCAATGTCCATTTTTCCAGAGAGGTGAAGCCGTCAGTTGTACCTCTGTAAATGGTAGCTGCATTGTCAATTGCGCTGTAGTGGAGCGTGTGCGGAGTTAGCAGGCGTGTGCCTACCACCATGGTTGGGTTTGCGGCGCTGTCCATCAGGTAGCCGACCCCTCGCGCGGCATCAAAGCGTGTCACATCGCTGGCGCTGGTCGCTACGTCCCAGTCAAAGAACAGTCCCACGTGCATGTTGTCTATCTGACTGGCGCTCTTATTTGTGATAGTGTACTGGAGCAGGATGAAGTCTTCGTTCATGGCATTGTAGTCAACGAAGCTCTCTTGAAGCACTTCGACACCAATGGGGCTTGCCGCTCTTGAGTCTGTCAGTACCACGCGGCCCTGCTCAGAGGTACGCTCACCGGGGCTGAGGATCTCCAAGGCCGTGCCGTCCAGCAACGCAAAGTCTTCCTGCTGATCGTCGGAATTTTGCTCGGATTGCCTAACGCAATCCGATACATGGCTGGGTGAGGTTGCTATCAGCAGTCCGCCCTCAAATAACACATCGCGATTGGCGCCAGACGCAGTGGTAGTCACAAACCCGATGCCTCGCGAATTCGAGGCCCCTTGGAATGAAGTATGACCGATGTTGCCCTCATCCGTGATGGAGACGGACAGGCCCGACGTGCTGTGTACGGCGACCCCTGTTTCATTGACCGAGATCCGCAAGAGGTCAGGCATATCTTCAAAACTACCCATAGTGATGCGTGGCGCCAGCCGCACTTTGCGGTTGTCAGGGGCATTGGCGGCAACAGAAAAGCTGAATGTGACATCGCGAGTTTCCCCGTTAGCCATTGATCCAAGGCCCACCCGCTGCGTTGACCACTGCAGGTAAGCAGCATCGCTCGTCAGCTCCGCGAAGATGTCCGCGCCAGCACCGTGGAAATTCTTGAAGGTAATCGTAGCCTGAACCTGATCGCCTGAGTTTATCTGCGTGTTTCCATCCTGGTTTGCGTATGACCATGCAACTACGCGAATGCCGGGAACTGGCGCTGCCGTAACGGCACGGTCCGCGTCGACTTTTCCTCGCCCCATCTTGCCGGTGAATTGGGGGTTTGCGGTATCAATATTCACGGCTGTAAGCCGTATCTGCTCCCTTACCTCTTCTGGCGAGAAGCTCGGAAAAGCTGTCTTTACAAGGGCAGCTACGCCGGCCACCAATGGCACGGAAAAGGAAGTACCGGACCCACTCGAATACTGGTTTGACGGACTTGTAAGATCAATGGAAGTGCCAGGGGCAAACACGTTGACGCTCTGCCCGTAGTTGAAAACATTTGAATCCGAGGTCTTGCGAATCCCCCCAACACTGAGCGTCGTGGGGAAGGAGGACGGGTAATGCGGCGTCAGGTCCACATTTACTGTTGCATTTCCGGACGCCGCCACTACAAGAGTCCCCTCATCCAGTGCCGCCTGAATGGCCATCTCAGCCGTAATGGATGCCGTCGGCGAACCGAAGCTGGCGGTCACGACATCCGCGCCATTCATGCCTGCATACACGATGCCGCGAGTGGTATGACATAGGAGTACCAGGTCGCTGCAACTCGCGTTGACAGCCATGAATAGGGCATTCCAACTCGACCCGGCTATGCCTGTATTGTTGTCCGTAACCGCGGCTGCCGCGCCTGCTACCGCCGTTCCATGCCACGCGCTACTCGAGGAGGCTGGGCCGGATGGATCGGCCGTGTCTGCGTTGAAGTTCCAACCGTGTAAGTCATCGACAAAACCATTGTTGTCGTCGTCTATGCCGTTACCGGCTATCTCATTCGGGTTCGTCCAGACGTTAGCTTCAAGATCTTCGTGTTGCCAGTTGGTTCCGCCGTCTACGATCGCGATCACCGCCGTGCTATCTTCGCCCTTGATCACGTCCCAGGCGCTGGGAAGCTGCATCCGCGGGAGATGTGTCTGCAGCGAATAGCCTGGGTCGTTAGGCGTGGCAAGCCGCGCACCTTCGTCTTGGGACACTGCACCATATAGTTCCTTCCTGTATACGGGCTCGACGTAGTCGACTCCAGAAGCAGTAGCCAGATCTTGCGCCACCAGCGCCGGGATATGCGGACTCGCGTATTGAATCAAGTACACGCGGCGCAAGGCCTCCGCGGATGGCAGAAGAGGGCGGTGCATCACGATAATGTCGAGGCTGGGGAAGGCCTTCTCTATTGCCGTCACGCTATATTTCTCTGCTTGCCGGTCGAACGCATCAATCCCGGTCTTGGCGCCGGCGACAGCCAAATCGGCACTGGCAAACTGAATGTACAGGTGGCCTGCAATGGCAAGATCGGCGCCTGCCTGCTGCTGCACCATGGCACTGGCCAGACCCGGTCCGGCTAGGATGAGCAGGGCAGCAGCAATGCACTTTCTGAGATGAGCCATAATGGCGTGATGGATTAGTCGGTGAATGGGTTCGTTTGAATGGCTTCAAGAACTTCGTGACCGGGCATGGCGCTCTTCACGCCAACTCGTGCACATAATACACCCTGTGACGGGTTCGTGCAAACTGCCAGGCGGTAGCAGCGCAGGCAGAAAGGGATATCGCGCCTTTATGATGGCGCCGTACTGCATACCTTTTTCCTATTGGTAGCCTGGCTGATGGCATACTCTGATGCAAGCGAGCCAGTCAAACCGCAAGGGGCAGGCCTATTGGCCACAATAGACAATCGCGTCAGCTTGACGAACAACGTGAGGAGCCTACAAGCACGCGCCACGAGCCTTCCTTTCGCACGAACGAGAACTGCACAGCACAACCAGCCACAAGCGCTCTCGAATCTCCGGCGGGCGGTTCGTGCCCCGAGGTCCAGCTCAAAGGGAAAGCGAGCTATCCGTAGGCCCGCCGCACGCGCGCCCGGTAGTCATCAAAGCATTCTTCAAATCGTGCCTTCGACGCCTCGCTTCCGATGTGATAACTGCTTGTAAGGACGATAGGGGGCTGGCCCAACGCAGTCAGCTTTTCCGCCACCATACACTTGAGGCTGTTCACCAAGGCCGCAGCTCCTATTGTAGAGCCTGGGCCAACCAGGTCTGAAAGTCCATCAATGGATACAAGTGCATCGCCAGCGGGGGTACAGTTGTCAAGTACTACATCAGCGATGTCTATTAGCCGCTTTCCGGCTGAGTGTTTCGTGCTTGACGCACTGCAATGCTCCGCGGACACAATTACGATTACAGGCAGCGACAATTGCTTTGCTTCGAGCGCCACCTCGACGACCACCTCATTGACACCACTGTTGGAAAACACCATGAAGCTGTCCGGCGGACGCAAGACAAAGTTGCGCAGAATCGTCTTGCCTAACCCCTCGACACATTCAAGAAAGATGGCTTGTCGCTGGCCATTGGGGCCCACGACCATGTTGTGGTAGGTCAAAGACAGCTCCACAATGGGATGAAAGCCGGGAAAGCTCCCGTACCGCGGAAACATCTCCTCCACGCCCATTCGCGAGTGCCCTGAGCCAAAGAGGTGAACCAGACCGCCACTTGCAATCGTATGGGTACATATATTGGCCGCCTGCTCAAGCGCGCCTAGCTGCGTGTCTTGGATGCGCTGCAGGATCCGCTGAGCCTGTATCAAGTACGCCAGTGCTGTATTCATTAACTCATTCTAAAGTCACGCAAGGTTAAACAAACCCCACCGCTTTTCCAACGGACTCACCGTGCCACGCACAATGCAAGGGACGGTACAAAGTCCACGACGTTGAAGGTGCGAGCAGCACTGATTCCGACATCTGGGCAGGCAGGGCAATTGCCCCGCCGTATTGCGCCGCAAGAAGGGCTGGAAGGCGGACAGACAGTAAGAGGCTGCTCCGGATGTTGACGGCATGAAGGCTGGCACGACGGGCAAGTACTTGAAATACAAGCGGTTGACCACGGAGAGTCTGGCGCTGCTGCCTACGCCTTGGTGAAAGCCGTGGCGTGCAACGTGCTCAAGCGCGCGTTCAAAGGGTTGTATGCTTACCGCAAGTCCAGGCTTAGAGTTGGGGATGTGCGTTTGACTAACACTCAATTGGCGTGAAGAGCTTTGAAATGCCTGGTACTTATGCCTACAAGCAGCGGCGCTACGGGCGCGTACCGATCACGCGCGCAGGCTGTACCCGATTTGAGGACTTATATAGCTGTCTGAGCCAGTATGGGCTTGGGCTCGAGATCGTTCGTTTTTGTCGGCCAAGCAGCAGCAACCGCATGCAGGTGGTGGCAAGGTGGTGGCAACTTCGGACGCTTGGCAAGCTGCCAATAGCAGGTGTGGACAGAAGGGCCGAAATGTCTTGCGGTGGCGCGACACGCGCCCAGCTCCATGAATTGGAAGCAGGCCGAAGCGTCAAGGCAGTGCGACGACAGCTGGCGGCGGACAGAATGCGCAGCCGAAGCTGCGAACCGGCGTCGGCCAGCGCCACGTCGCGCGGAGTGATCCGTTCCAAAAGCACTAGCCGCAGACCTGCGACAGACATCGTGAAGCGCAAGTCTGCCTGCATCCCTCATGGCAACCTAAACCTGCCAGCCGCAATCTGGAGGCACGGCATCAGAAACTGCGGCTTGCCCTGCATGGTACCGGCAAAACGCTTGGCCACCTGCCTGCGCCAGGAATTGAACACGGCCGACGACACAGGAGAGATGGCAATAGCACTAACCGCGCGATCCACCACACCGCAGTGTGGTGGGTGCGGTGGGCTTCCAGGCAATAGGACTAGTTGTTCGTTCCGTTCGTACACTTGCGAGCGGTGTGGACTGGTACCGGGCTGCGCAATCAATGCGGCATTCAGTAATTGATGCAGGGTCTTGGGAATTGCACAGGACAGACGAACATGAAGCGCCATGCAGCCTGGGACGGAGGCAAAAGCAACGATGAAAGATGGCCCGCACCTGGCGGTGACCGTGGCTCACATAGTATACCAGCAGCGTAAACCCTGCCACAACATACGTATAGAATTCCCCAATGAAACAGTTTCATAACGCCACCATGCTAGGGACGGGCCTGATAGGCCTATTCTACACCATGACTCTGCACGGCCAACGAGGCCGTGATCGCGTACGCGTCGCGTATTCTCGCTCGCAGGATCGGGCTAACGCCTTTGCGTCGAAGTGGGACATACCGCATGCCACCACCGATATGGCTGCGGCAATACGGCACGCAGAAACGGATGTTGTCGTGATAGGCCTGCCAAATCACTTGCATGAAGAGGCCGTTCGGCTGAGCGCAGAAGCCGGTAAGGCGGTTCTGTGCACCAAGCCCCTGGCCCGCACAGCCGCAGAGGCCAAGCGCATCTTGGACATCGCCGAGTCTTCCGGGATTTTCTCCGGGTACCTCGAAGACCTGGTATATACGCCCAAGACGCTAAAAGCACTCGCGTCCGTCGAGCGAGGCGCCTTAGGCGATGTCCTTTGGGCTCGCTCGCGCGAGACACACAGCGGACCGCACAGTGACTGGTTCTGGGACCTGGAGCAAGCGGGTGGCGGCGCCATCGTGGACCTCGGGTGTCACTGCATAGAAATCATCAGAAATTTTGTCGGCAAGGATGTCCGCCCCGTGGAAGTGACCTGCTGGGCAGACACCCTGGTGCACCCAATCACGGCTGAAGATAACGCCATCGGCCTGATCCGCTTTGCTAACGGTGCCGTCGGGCAGTTCGAGGTAAGCTGGTCCTTTCGCGGCGGCATGGACCTCAGGGACGAAGTTGCCGGCACAGAAGGGACGATCTGGCTGAACCACTTCCTGCGTACGGGCTTTGAGATGTTCACAACCGGATCAGGCGGATACGTGGCAGAGAAAGCTGAACAGGACACGGGATGGGTATTCCCGGTCGGTGACGAGGTATCGGAGCTTGGTTATGTGGACATGTTCACGGATATGTTTAATGCCATGGACCGCGGGCATGCGCCACGCGAAACTTTTTATGATGGCTACGTAGTCAATGCCGTGATAGATGCCTGCTACAAGAGTGCGCGCACAAAACAGTGGGAGCCAGTGCTGCTTGATGACTGGCGGGGCCAGCAAGAGGTAAGACCCGTTACCGGGACAAGAGAAGAAATCGACGGCATGCAGTTGGTCAAGCGAGAGCACATGCCGGACGGCAAGGTTAAGCTAATCCTGCGTGACAAAGCGTCAGGGAAGGTCTTGCAGCGAATCGGGGAAGAATAGTGCAAGAGGCGTTTCAGAAGGGCGCTGCCTTTCTGCGCGACATAGCCAAGCATAAGGGCTCGTGCAGGCTGTGGTGGCTCGGACAGAGCGGATTCCTGGTGCAATGGGCAGGCAATCACCTCCTGCTTGATCCGTACCTGTCGGACTCGCTAACCCGAAAATATGCCGCCACGGACAAGCCCCATGTACGGATGACCGGCCAGGTCATCGCCCCGGAGGCACTGGACTTTGTAGATGTTGCTGTGTCCACCCACAACCATACGGACCACCTAGATGGAGAGACGCTTTTGGCACTGCGGCGCGTCAACCCAGATCTAAAGCTGATCATACCGGAAGCAAACAGGACATTTGTCGCCAATCGCTTGGGCTGCGACACTTCGTGGCCCATTGGCTTGGACGATGGCGAAAGCGCTTTTGTGGCTGGATTTGCTTTGACGGGTTTGCCTTCAGCCCACGAGTCTCTGTCCACAAATCATCTCGGGCAGCATCACTTTCTCGGCTACATCGTTCGCTTTGGAGCGTGGACGCTGTATCACCCGGGCGACACCATGCTGTACGAAGGGATGGTAAACCGGCTGAAACCATGGAAGATTGATGTCGCTCTTCTCCCGATCAACGGCCGCGACCACGCGCGGCGGGTAGCCGGCAACCTTAATGGCGCCCAAGCGGCGCGGTTGGCGCACGACATAGACGCAAAGCTCGCTATCCCGTGCCACTACGACATGTTCGAATTCAATACAGCAACGCCCGACGAATTCATGCGCGAGGCCGAAGCGCTGGGGCAGTCTTTCCAAATATTGCGCAATGGAGAAGGACTCTCATTGGCTTAGAAGCTGTCGACGGCGCGGTAAGCGTCAATGAGCCGCTGCTCTCCTTCTTTGCCCGGATTCATGTTGCCGTGTTCCATGCCCAAGATACCCGCAAAGCCCTTGCCGTGAATATGCTTGAACACGTTGAGGTAGTTGATCTCTCCAGTGGTTGGCTCTTTACGGCCAGGGTTGTCCCCAATCTGGAAGTAGCCGATCTCGTCCCACGCCCTGTCGATATTGGGGATCAGATTTCCTTCTGTGATTTGCTGATGGTACAGGTCGTTCAGGATTTTGCACGAAAGACTTCCTACAGCTTGGCAGATCTCGTATCCCTGAGACACCTTCGTGAGAAATAGCCCGGGATGATTCCAAGGGTTTAGCGGCTCGAGGACCATAACAAGCCCATGGGGCTCAAGAATGGCACTGGCCTGCTTCAGGGTTTCTACCACATAAGCGGTCTGGTATCCCATATCCAGCCGCAGATCGACATGGCCCGGCACCACGGTCATCCACGTAGCGTTGACACGCTTGGCCACCTCGACCGATTCCGTGATTTCCGCCAGAAATTGCGCCCGCTTGTCCGGATCGCCATTTGCAAGGTTGGGTTGCCGCCACGAAATGCTGTGCGCCACAAAGACACCCATGGCCATACCGCGACTCTCCATGGTCATTGCGATGGCGTTTTGGGTCTCCATGCTTCGCCCCTTCATGCCATTGTCTTCCCATGCCGTGAAGCCCTGGTCCGCAGCAAACAGTATCTGATCTACGAAGTCTTCTCCCGCATGGTGCTTAAACATGCCAAAGTGCGGAGCATACTTCAGCTTGAATGCCCCGGCGGCGCGTCCGGAAGGCACCATTGGTGCGCACCCCAATGCGGCCGCACCGGCGGCCAACGTGGATACAAAATTTCTGCGTTTCATGGTCTTACTCATACGTCACAAATGTGGATTGCCTCGCGCAGCGAAACGAGTGGCGTGCGATTAGGAATAAATTCCTGCCCCACATGCCCAGTGAATCCGGTCTGCGCTATGGCCTGCATGATGGCACGATAATTCAGCTCCTGCGAGTCATCAATCTCGTTTCTGCCCGGGTTGCCCCCGGTATGGTAGTGACCGATATACTGGTGGTTGTTACGGATAGTGCGGATGACGTCGCCCTCCATAATCTGCATGTGGTAGATGTCGTAGAGCAGCTTAAAGTTTTCCGAGTTAAGCCGCTTCACGAGCTCTACCCCCCACTCCGTGCGATCACACATGTAGTCTTGGTGGTCGACCTTGCTGTTGAGCAGTTCCATGCAGAGCGTTACACCCGAGTTCTCGGCAATGCCGATGAGCTCCGCAACACCCTTTTGGCAGTACTTGAGACCGTCTTCGTCACTCATTCCGCGCCGATTGCCAGAGAAACAAATCACGCGGTCAAAGCCCGCATCCGCCACCTCCACGATGCGGTCCGTAAACATGGGAATGAGCCACTGGTGATTCTCAGGATAGCAAAAGCCATCTGCCAGGCGGTTCTTGCCCTCGGCCACAGGCCCAAAAGGCATCGCGCAAGTCAGCCCGTACTTCTTGACGATGGGCCATTCTTCCGGTGTGAGCAATTCCACCGAGCTAATGCCAATCCTGACTGCTGCCTGAGCCAATTCTTCCACGCTGAAGCCACCGTAACACCATCGGCAAACGGAATGGTTAATGTTACCCTTCAGCGCAGGCGTGGCCGCCGGGAGCAAGCTCGCAGCCATTGCTCCGACCAGGCCGGTCTTGACGAAGTCACGTCGCTCCATAGCTTCGGAATGGTTCAGGTTGGCAGAATGCTATCCATGCGGCTGGCGATTTCCTGCAGGCGTACTCTGTCTCCGCCGGCAATTTCTGCCGTGGCCCAGCCTTCATAGCCAACCTCCGCCAGGGCTGCAGTGACAGCAGGCCAATCGCAGTCCCCTTCCCCCAGCGGCACACGGAATCCCGCGTACGGCCCTTCCTTGTCTCGCTTGCTGCGGCTGTATTCCTTGATGTCCAGCTTCAGGATTCGGTGGCCTAGGGTACGGATCCAGTGCTCGGGCCAGCCGTAGTTGACCACATTGCCTACGTCGAAATACCAGCCTACGTAGTCGCTCTCAAATTCATCCACATACCGAGCACACTCCAGCGGGCTTAGCAGGAACATGTTCCACACGTTCTCAAAAGCGATCTTAACGCCAAGTTCCCCAGCCTTGGGCAGTGCCTTGCGGATTTCTTCCTGTGACCGTTTGTAGGCATCTGCGTATGAGACATTCTTGTTTACAACAGCAGGCACTAGCAGAACCGTAGAAGCGCCATAGGCATGTGCGTCTTCCAGCGCTGTCATGAGTCCCGCGAGTCCTTCAGCGCGCACCGCTTCGTCGGGATGCGACAGAGTCTTTCGCCAGTGCACTGAGTCCACTACGCCATGAATGGGAAGCCCCGTGGCGTCGCGCGCTGCAATTACCTCGTTGCGATCCAGGTCGCTAGGGCTGTCCATCTCCACTCCATCGAAGCCCAGGGACTTCAGCAGCTCAAACTTTTCCAGGATGGAGCGATCTTCCTGCACCATGCCGAACTTCACGGCCTTCTTTAGCGTGCCATGCCGCACAGGCCACGCGCGCGCTCCAAGTGTGAGGCCTGCCGCGCCTAAAAAGGCACCCGCCTTCATGAATGATCGGCGCTTCATGGTGTTGCCTCGGCCCAAGGCGCACGCGCCAGCTGCGTCTTACCCGGCACCGGCACAGCCGGGAAGGGCATCGATCCAAAGGCAAAGCTGCGTGGCACCAGGTCAAGCCCAGAGCTCATGAGCGTCTCCCAGGTAAGCTCGTTTCCGGTATAGGCGCTTTCCCGGCCGAGAACGGCTGTCACTGTGCTTTCTGCGATCTGGTGCGACTCGTTGATGGGCGTACTGGTACGAATGGCGTTGATTAGATCGGTATGCTCTTGGACGTAGGCATTCAGTCCGGGCTCCGTCATCTCGTAGAGAGTTTCCCCGTCGTGCGAGACCAGCTTGGAGTGCCTGGGATGGAGCTCAGCCGTTCCTTCTGTGCCAACGACCCTGTTGGTTACGCGCCGCGTACCTTCGACAAACTGTCGGCACTTGGCCTCAACGCGCGCGCCGCCCGGATACACGTACTCGACGCTAAAGTGATCGTAGATGTGGCCGTAGGAGGGATCGACGCGCTCAATACGCCCTCCCATCGCAATACAGGACTCAGGATGCGCCTGAAACACCCAGTTAATCACGTCAAGGTTGTGAACAAACTGCTCTACAATGTGATCTCCCGAAAGCCAAGTGAAATAGTACCAGTTGCGGCACTGCCATTCCATGTCCGACATCCCAGGCTTACGTGGCCTAAGCCATATTGGCCCTGTCATGTAGTACTCCTGAGCTGACACAATTCTGCCGATGGCTCCGGCATGGATGCGCTTTACAGCTTCGACGAAGCTCGGCTGGCGGCGATAAAGCGTGCCGGCCACGACGGACAGACCCTTCTGGGTCGCCAGGTCGCCGGCTTCCATGATCATCTGCGCGCCTGCGACATCCACGGAAACGGGTTTCTCCATAAAGACATGCTTGCCCGCCTCAATGGCAGCCTGAAAATGCACTGGCCTGAACCCAGGCGGCGTTGCGAGAATCACCATGTCAACGTCGCTCGCCATCACCCCCTTGTAGGCGTCAAATCCCACAAACCGGTGCGAGCTGTCTACCTGCAGGGCATCTCCGACCTCCTGTTTGAGCCCTTCCATTGACCTATCAAGTCGATCTTCGAAAAGGTCGGCCATGGCCACGATATGAACGTTATCTGCGCCGACCACGGCGTCACGAGCCGCGCCCGTACCGCGTCCCCCGCAGCCGACAAGACCGACGCGAAGAGTATCCCCTCCAGCGGCATAGGCAAAATTGCCCGTGGCCATAAGGCCAGTGGTGGTGGCAGCCGAAACCTTCAAGAAATTCCGGCGCGAGAGATGGGTAGGTTCTGTCATAGAAATGTTCGGCTATAGCGTGAACGTCTAATATAGGAAGCGCTGGTTTAACTGCGCCTGCCCCTGTAGCGAAGGGCGAGTAAAAAGAATCCTGGCGCACGAGTTGCACAAGTGAAAGCGGTCAGATAGACAGCGCGGTGCGCAAGGTCGCAGAGAGCTTGCATTCGCGTTGTGGATGGCTTGCGACGGAAGCCCCTGCACTCGTGTATCCGGCTCGCAAGCAGACAAACCAGTGAACACGGCAACAGTAGTACTATGCACCTATGTGCGCCCAGGGTAGGAATCATCAGGGAGCGCCTTGCAGGCAAAGCAACTCTGCGCGCGGGGATGACGCTGTGCACCAGGTAGACCGGGGCCCCGGCTGATCAGATTTTCCGGCGATCCCAATCACTGGCCCTGACGCCGCGCATGGCACGAAATCGCGCCGAAGTTTACCGGGCGAGGACGGGACGCCCGGATACGCCTGGGCAGATAAGTGTAGTGTACTGGGCGTGCCAGCCCCAGCCGAACACCCCCCCGCCAGGAGACGGCTTGGACGAGTCCTGCCGGGTTTCACACGTCCACTCCGCTGGCAAAAGCGCCTGCTGCACAGGCGCGAAAGGCTAAGACCCCAAGGTGGCACCACAGATTCGTTTGCACTACGCACTTACATCCTACACGTGGACTGTCCTTGTGCAGCATATTATGCACGGAGCAGCCGTCATGTGCTTTCCCGAAAGCCGATTGATGGACTGTGGGACCAGCTCGGCTCGACTCTCGACTCAGAGGAATGCTGGCCGCAGCGTCTCTGCAGCAGGATGATGCGGCGCAATAGTGGATGCGTTCGCATCTCTGTAGGCGGATGGCCGCCGCACTATCAGAGCGAGTCGCACGAGAGTGGAAGCAGCTCTGCTAGTGCAAGCGCGCACGTGCGAAGCATGCGGCAAGGTGCTTGTGCAGAACGCAAGCGGTCCGGCGGTTCGATTCCGCCCATGTGATAGGCGGCATTTGTCGCACCTGGAGCTGGCCAATTGCGGGTCGTCCGCTCAAAGTGCATTTCTGCAGTAGGTCAGGATGTCTTCCTCTCCCGGCAGCAGCACAAGTCCGGTGCGTTCAGGCCGGAAAAACGCCATGTTGTCACCTACTTCTTCAGGCTCGCAGTATTTCTCCACGGCGCGGTATTCAGGCCGCAGCCTGTAGTCGTCGAAGCAAATAAGGCTCGGTGTGCGTGCCTGCGTCGCCCTGCGGAATGCATACAACGCGCAGGCTATCCTAAATCGTCCGTCAATCAGAATGAGGTCAAAAAAATCGCGTGCTGCGTAGCGATCCGGTGCATAGACGTAGTTTGGGTACCGGCGCCGTCTCTCGGGTGTTGCGAAGACCTTTAACGGCCGCCCCCAGCGGCCTGTGGGGCCGATGTCCGCATAGTGCAGTACCACGCGATGATCCAACGACCGAATCTTGGAGTCTACCGCGTCGGCGAACCTTCTGTCGCTCTCGACGCAGACCGTTTCGACGCCCTGCTTTGCGGCCGCAACCGTACTCCCGCCGGCTCCGTATTCGAGGTAGCGTGCAGCCTGCTCCAACGCGCGCAGAAAGAGTGCTTGGTCCTTGCCCACCATGTGGGGCCTGTCCGGGACGATGATGGGCTTCCTGCGAAACAACCGGCAACTAGTGGCCATCACACCGATAGAAGGGACAGGTGCACCGGCGTGACTGCACTAAAGCAGTGTCTTCAGAATCGCGCATCACGTTGGACTGCGTTGCCATCCATTCTGCCAGCAAACATTGTAAAGGCCATTTGAAATCAGCGCCAGCACAATTGGGGCTCATCCTGCTGAGAAGGTACGGCATCGCGCTTAACCCATTCCGGCCAGGTATCGTAGCATGCATGCTGTCAACCCGCAGGCCAGCTCGTCGCAGCAGCCTCCAATCACAGGCCTGCAGCTGCCAAACACTCGTCGCGGGCTCCATGGACAATGGCTCATGATCGCACTCTGGGCAGCAGCGCAGTACGGGCTCGCATGGTTACTTGCATGATACAATCCAGACCGTGATGCAGCTGTGTAACTGCTGGGTAACCCATGCCTGGTAATGTGGACTGGTTCCGCACGGCTGGCAGTCTTGCCACGACTTTTGCTGACGGCTTGCGCCAGTACATTACCAGAAAATAATACCAATGCTGGACTGGCGACATGCTTCGATGCAGTGATCAACGCCAGATTCGCCGCCACCCTGTCCGACATTGCAGACTCTGGCTCCAGAGCTGTCGGCGTAGGTCTCCAGCTCGCCTTCCGTCATCACACTTGCCGCAGATGCCAGAGCGTCGGCTTCCATGGCCGTAGGTGCAATAACCGCAATCGTACGACGGTGCGTCACTCCCATGCCCGTGCGCGGGTCCAGGATGTGCGAGTACCGTACGTCGTCTTGCTCTATGTACCGGTATCTGGACCCAGATGTAGCAATGCCGCAGCCAGCCAAAAACACTCCACCAGCGGGCCAGAGTGCTACGGTCCATCCCGCCGAATCGGGCGGGGCACCACCCAACGCAATGTCTCCGCCGGCATCAACCATGGCATGCGGTAGTGCATTTGCCTTAAGAGTCTTCAGGGCCTCATCAGCAGCAAAGCCCTTGGCAATGCCCCCCAGATCCAGCCGCATACCGCGCCTGGTAAGCCTCGCCGTACGGCCATTCGCTTCCAGTTTCAAGAACTGATGGCCCACGAGTGCACGCGCCACTTCGAGGTCCGCTGGAGGCGGAAGCATGTTACGCCGGACGGCCCATCGCCATAGGCGCGTAAGGGGGCCTACGGTCGGGTCAAAGCGCCCATCCGTATGGCGAGCGACCCGCTGCGCCTCATTCAGGACGGCCCACAGGTCGTCGCTCACGTGAATAGCCTTTCCACTGCCGGCTGTGTCGGACAGCCGTGAAAGCTCGCTGCCGGAAAGGTAGTCGCTCAGCCGCCCGTTCAGTGTGTCGACACGGGCAAAGGCGGCCTCGGTCCCCTTCTGCGCATGCAGGCTGTCGGAAGCAAAAACAACGATGCTGAAGTGCGTCCCCATCTGCGGGCGGCTAAACGCAAACCGCTGCAGGTCCTGGGCTGTCAATGGCCCAGAAATCAAGACAGAAACGCAAATTGCAGCGCCTAAGTGCTGGGCTCTTCCCCATTTTAGATGGGTACAGCGTTTCATTCAACGGGAAACGATATGAGATGATGCGGATTCATACCCGTTTCTTATCTGTTTCAAGGCCATCATCACGATGGCGCACACGTTCTCTAACCCCAGCAACGATATGTCACAACTAAAGACTGATGATATAGGTTGCCTCTTGGGCATCCAGGCTCCCTGGAAGGTTTCCGAGGTGACGTTTGCGCATGAGGCGCAAGAAGTCCGGATTCATGTGGCTTGCGAGGACGGCCATCAGCTGCCTTGTCCGGAGTGCGGCTTGGCGTGTCCGGGCTACGACCACCGTTCTCGGCAATGGCGTCACCTGGATTTGTGCGAGTATCGCACGATGGTGGTTGCGCAACTTCCCCGCGTGGAATGTCCGGAGCATGGAGTGCGCACCGTGTCGGTTCCGTGGGCGGAACCTATGTCACGGTTCACTGCAGGGTTTGAGACGCTGGTGATTGATTGGCTGCAGGAGGCGAGTGTGTCGGCGGTGTCCCGTCTGATGGGGGTGAGCTGGAATGCGATAGACGGGATCATGCAGCGCGCGGTGCAACGCGGCCTTGCGCGGAGGAAGGAACGGAATGTAGCCCATATTGGCGTGGATGAGACCTCTTTTCGCAAGCGTCATGCGTATGTCACCATTGTTTCGGATGCGAAGGCGGGAACGGTGCTGCATGTGGGCGAAGACCGTAAGAAAGAAACACTTACGCGTTGGTATGCTGGGCTCACTTTGGAGCAACTGGAGGGCATCGAGAGTGTCAGCATGGACATGTGGCCGGCCTACATCAACGCCACACTGGAGCATGTGCCAGAGGCGCAACGGAAGGTGGCCTTTGACAAATTCCACGTAGTGAAATGTCTGGGAACTGCCGTGGACAAGGTTCGGCGCCAGGAGCACCGGGCATTGATGAAGGAAGGCCTGGAAGACCTCAAGGGAACCAAGTATGATTGGTTGACTCACCCGGCCAACATGTCTGCTAAGCAGAAGGCGCGCTTCCAGCAGTTGCGTACCAGCACGTTGAAGACGGCCCGCGCGTGGGCTATCAAGGAAATGGCCCTGCAGTTGTGGCATTATGTCCACCGCACATGGGCGCGCAAGGGTTGGGAGCGATGGTTGTCGTGGGCCATGCGGTGTCGGCTGGAACCTGTCAAGGCAGCCGCCAGAACCATCAAAAAACACCTGTGGGGTATCCTCAATGCGATCATCCTGAAGGTGAGCAATGGCCCTGCGGAAGGCATCAACAGCCGGATCAAAACAATCAAAGTGCGCAGCAGGGGCTTCCGCAACAAACGGCGGTTTGCCAACGCCATTTACTTTCACCTCGGAGGCCTGGATCTATACCCCGCAGCGTCCGCAGGTGAGTTTACCCACTAAAAAAGGGGTAGAGCCAAGTGCTGTATCACATTGCGGCAGACACTCCAGGCATCGGCACCGGATAGTTCCCTTCTGCGTCCGGCATCAGAGGCGGGTCCGCATCCCAAGCAAACGTGTCGGGCATCAGGCTGACCTTCGAATTCAAGGCTTCATCCCACGTAAGCTCCTGCCCGGTATAGGTCGCCATGCGCCCCATTATGGCGCACATGGTGGCGATGGCCCCGTTTTCGGTGTCCGCAAACTTGTACTCGCCCGCATTGATCGCTGCGAACAGCTCGTCATGCTCAACCTGGTACGGGTTGGGGTCGTCCTTGCCCCGGTGCTTAAACAACACTTCGCCTCCAGTTCCCAAAATCTCGCCCCTAATGGGTGCCATGCCCTTGCTGCCATGGAATCCTTCAGACACGTTGTTGACACAGTTCTCGAAGTGCCGGCATTGACTCAGAACGCGCCGCCCACCGGAGTACTCGAATTCAACATAATGGTGGTCGTAGATCTCGCCGTGGTCTTTCCCGGTGCGCGTAAGGCGGCCACCCTGCCCTTGGGCTTTGACGGGATGACCCTGCATGACCCAGTTTCCTACATCAATGTTGTGTATGTGTTGCTCAACGATATGGTCGCCACACAACCAGTTAAAGTAATACCAGTTGCGCATCTGGTATTCCATCTCCGTGAGTGGACGACCGGCCCGCTCTTCGTACTCCTTGCGCTCGCGTACCCACACGCCGCCGCTGTTCCAGTACACGCGGCCAACTAGGATGTCGCCTATCATGCCGTCATGCAGGCGCTTGACCCACTCGCGATATACCGTCTGGTAGTGGCGCTGCAGGCCGACCACCACGTTAAGCTTTTTGGCCTTGGCCTTCTCTGCGGTGGCGAGGATCTGACGCACACCAGGGGCATCCGTCGCCAGCGGCTTCTCCATGAAGATTTGTTTGCCAGCCTCGACCGCCGCATCAAAGTGTATGGGCCTAAACCCCGGCGGCGTCGTCAGGATGACGAGATCTGAGTTCGCGATGACCTTCTTGTATCCATCAAAACCGTCAAAACGCATCTCCTCCGGGACATCAATCTGCGCTGTCACATCTTTGCCGTCCTCCTGCATGTCCTTCATGTTGGTATAGCTTGACTCGATGCGGTCAGCAAATGCGTCGGCCATCGCAACCAATTTGGCATTGGGCGCCGCGCGCAGCGCCTGAACCGCAGCGCCGGTCCCACGGCCACCGCAGCCAACCAGCCCTACACGAATGGTGTCATCAATCCCATAGAAGGCGCTGGCCTTCAGCGGAAATTGGCTGGCCATTACCGAGCCCACAACAGCGGCAGTGCCGCCCTTTACAAAGTCACGCCGTGACATGGGGCTGACACTCTTGGAGTCATTCATAGTGTGCCTCTTTGCTTAGGTGAATAGACGTTAGAACTTAACAAAAACCTTACTCAGTCACCCGCCCAAAACGATGGTCCAAAACTCGGCCTGCTCGTCGGGTGTCGGGGGGTCTACCGGACGCACGAGCCGGAATCCCACAAAAGGCGAATCTGTGTTCCACCACATGCTCTTCGGAATCTGCGGGTCACGCCGCTTCCACTCGGCGCTGGACCGCAGGCGCGCGGCACAGCGCAGTGCCCCGGGGTCGTCGTCGTAGGCGCCACCGCGCACGGTGCGCGGGTACAGGCGGGTCGGAATTGACCATGGACTCTCCGCCCGCATGTCTTCGTAGAAGGTTGCGTCGTATTCATCCAGGGTCCATTCGGCCACGTTGCCGTGCACGTCATACAGGCCCCACGGGTTGGGCTCCTTTTCACCCACCCGGTGATACTGCTCGTCACTGGTGCCGTAGTACCACGCATGGGCATCCAGCCTGCCGTCGCTGAAGCTGAAGGGCGTGGTCGTGCCTGCACGGCAGGCATACTCCCACTCTGCCTCCGTCGGTAAGCGATAAAAGTGGCCTGTTTTTTCAGAAAGCCATCGCGCGAACTGCAGGGCGGCCCACTGCGTCATGCCGACCGCAGGATGACCGAGCGTCCCCATACCGTGTGCCGGGTCCTCGTATGGTGGGCTGGGACGCGCGATAATGTCGGGATCGAATGTGGTCACTCCAGGCGCCGCTTGTGCGTTGTCTCGCCCGCGCGAGCGGAATATCGCCCAGGCATCATAGCGAACTTCATGAGCGCCCATGTAGAACGGCTCCACGGTGACTTCCCGCTGCGGCCCTTCGTCCTCCCCTCGCCCGGCTTCGCTCACAGGGCTACCCATCGTGAAAGTGCCGCCCGGCATCTCGATCAGCGTGAAGCTGGCATCCGTGCCAGGGATGGTTTCAACTATCGTGGGTAGCGCATCGACCTCTACAAACGGGCGAGGCTCTGTGGGTACCATTGCAACTGGCGTCGCACAGCCTGCCGCCACAAGCCAAATCCCGTAGTATGCGCTACTGCGCAAACGCTGCATCGAAGGCTGCCGTCGACGGCTTAAAGTCAATTCGCTTCATAAAGGCGCAGGCCTCTTTCGCACCATGCTCCCGGTCCATGCCTCCATCTTCCCATTCGATGGACAAGGGGCCGGCATAGCCCGCACGGTTCAGCGCGCGTATGATTGCCTCGAAATCGATTTTGCCACGCCCTATCGTACGGAAGTCCCAGAACCGGTCGGAATGACCAAAGTCTGTGTGCCCGCCAAAAACACCCGCTGCGGTTGGGCGGTCGGACCACCAGACGTCCTTCATGTGTGCATGATAAATTCGGTCGGCGAACGCATCGATGAACGCTACGTAGTCCACGCCCTGGTACCCGAAATGGCTGGGGTCGTAGTTGAATCCAAAGGCCTCGCGGTGGCCAATCGCGTCCAGCGTATGATGGGCACTGGTGATGTCAAAAGCGATCTCAGTAGGATGAACTTCCAGCCCGAACTTTATACCTACCTCATCAAACACGTCCAAGATGGGGTTCCACCGGGTTGCGAAATCTTCGTAGCCGGCTTCGATCATCCCGGGCACATTGGGAGGAAACGAGTATAGCAGTGGCCAAATGCTGCTGCCGGTGAAGCCATTTACCACCTTGACTCCCAGACGTGCCGCGGCGCGCGCAGTTTGCTTCATCTCCTCCGAAGCGCGTTGACGCACCCCTTCGGGGTCGCCGTCTCCCCAGACGTGGGGTGGCAGGATGCTCTTGTGTCGCACATCAATTCTGTCACAAACCGCCTGGCCCACAAGGTGGTTGCTGATTGCAAAAAGCGACAGGTTGTGACGCGCCAACAGTTCGCGCTGCCCTTGGCAATAGTTCTCCTCATTGATGGCGCGCGCCACATCGAAGTGGTCGCCCCAACAGGCCAGCTCCAGGCCGTCAAAACCCCACGCTGCCGCTTTGACGGCCAGTGTCTTAAGCGGAAGGTCGGCCCATTGACCAGTAAATAACGTAACAGCTCGCGCCATAAAATACAGTCTGTTAGGCTGGAGGCGAGTATGAAGCGTCAACCCATGCACGCCGACTGCCACTTTCGAGTGCTGTCAGGATAAAGTGTACACCTCGCGCACCATCTTGTACCGACGGGAAGTCCATGTCAAATTCCCCAGGCTCATCGCCAGCAATCTTTGCGGCAATAGTACGGGCGGCATTCACGTATATGTTCGCAAAAGCCTCAAGGAAGGCCTCAGGGTGCCCACTGGGAAGGCGTGAGGCCTGCTGTGTGACGGGCGCAAGGTAGTCATTGCCACGTTTGAGGACCTGCTCCGGGCCCGTGAGTGCGCGCAGATACAGCCAGTTGGGATGTTCCTGATACCATTGAAGCGATCCCTCAGAGCCATGCACACGGATGTTGAGGTTGTTTTCCTCTCCTATAGACACTTGCGAGGCATGAAGCACACCATGTGCGCCGCCTTTGTAGTGCACCAGCATGCTGACGTCGTCATCAATAGGTCGCCCCGGTACGAATGTGGTTACGTCAGCGCAGATTTTCTCTAATTCCAGGCCCGTGATGTATCGCGCGAGGTTTTCGGCGTGGGAACCGATGTCGCCCAGCGCACCTGCGCCGGCGCGCTGCGGGTCGGTCCGCCAACCCGCCTGCTTGTGGCCTCCACGCTCGATAGGCGTGGCGAGCCAACCCTGCGGATACTCGACAATGACCTTCCGCACAGTACCGATTCGGCCGCTGCTTACCTGGTGGCGCGCCTCTTTAACCATGGGGTAGCCGGTGTAGTTGTGCGTAAGTGCAAACACCGCATCCTGCTGTCGGGCCAAGTGGCACAGCGCTTCTGCATTCTCCAGCGTATTAGTCATCGGCTTGTCGCAGATGACGTGATACCCCGCTTCCAGGAATGCCTTCGCCACCGGGAAATGCATGTGATTGGGCGTCACGATAGACACCACATCAATGCCATCATCACGTGCGGACTCTTTGTCGGCCATCTCCTGAAAGGACCCGTACACGCGACCAGCGTCAAGGCCCAACGCAGCCCCCTGCTGCCGCGACTTGTCGGGATTGGACGAAAATGCCCCGGCCACCAACTCCATGGACCCATCCAGCGCCGCAGCCATTCGATGTACTGCACCAATGAAGGCGCCCGGCCCACCACCCACCATTGCATACCGCAGTCTTCTACCTAATGGCATATTCCGTACCGACTTCCTTAGAACTTGAGCGCTGACAAGTGAGCGTACGCCTTCGTGATCGTCCCCATCGGATCGTCCGGGCGGTCGTGCTCGACAAAATAGTGCAAGAGCCCAGCCTGCTCGCTTTGCGCAAAGATCGGCGCAAAATCAATAGTTCCTGTTCCAACCGTCGTGATGCTTCCATCACCGGCCATGTCCTTTACGTGGCACAGCGGAAAGCGTCCCGCGTGCGCAGCAAAATACCGCAACGCGTCCTGCCCGCCCTTTTTTGTCCAGTACAGATCGAGTTCCATCAGTACGAGTTGGGGATCGGTTTCTGCCAGCAGCAGGTCATACGGTATGATACCGTCCGTTGCAAAGAACTCAAAGTCATGGTTGTGGTAGGCAAACTGAACGGCCGCCTCCTGGCACGCCGCCCCGACCTCGTTAAAAAAGCGGGCGTGGTCGCGATACTGCACGATGGAACGCTGGTCTTCAGCGAGATAGGGACACACGATGTAACGATGGCCAATCGTCCTGGCCGTTGCCAATACGCCCCCCAAGTCGGTCTTGAGCATCTCAACTGAGATGTGTGCAGCGGGCGCAGTCAAGCCTACCTCGTCTATCAGTGCACGTACATCTGAAGGGTCACGTTCGAAGTAGCCCGCAAACTCGGCCTCTTTATATCCTACCGCGGCGACTTTGCGTATGGTGCCTTCAAAGTCTGTTTCCATCGGGCTGGCAAGGGTGTAGAGCTGGAGTCCAACCGCCGGCAGCGTTCGCATGGATGTTGGCTCAGTCTCCGACTGCGCCTCTTCGCTTGCGCATCCCATGCCAATCAGTGCGGCGCCTCCCAGCCCCGCCGCGGTACTTATAAAGAATCGTCTATTCATAAGAACAATGGCTAGGCCCAAGTGCGGCCGATTTGTGCAAAGGGAATGTCTGCCTTGAACAAACCGTACGGAGCCAGATGCAGCTCCTGCGTTGCACCGACCTTGGACGTATAGTAGCCCGTAAGGGTAAGTGCCTTAACCGTAGTAAAGAAGGGCACGCCTTCCGCTTCCAGCACCGTTAGCAACTCCACCTGATCAGCCTCCTCAAGGGCCACGAATTGATTCCGGAAGGCACCATACGAACGTGCTTCCAAATCACTTAGGCCGTCCAGAAAGCGCTGCGTCTCCTCGACATCGTAGTGGTCCGTAAGCATGTTGTCAATAAACTCATGCACGCCTGCCTCGCGGGCCCCGGGCGTATCCGTTTCCGGGATGATGTGTTCAGCGATAGTAGCCACGCTCTCAAGGCGATCGCCGGTCAGCGACCGCGCGATGAAAGCGGTCCCCTCCTCCCCGGCCGAACAGCCGTTCATTACGCCGGTGACCGTGGACGCCGATAGAACGCCACCCATCATCCATGCAATCCGCTCCAGCGCGGTGCGCCTATCCATCAATACGGCATCAATTCAGGAACACTACAGCGCGAGAATGTACGGCTTAGCATTGAAAATTTTCCAATCCTCAAAGACTACCGGTCGTTGCGCGCTGCATATATTGCGCACCGATGCGCGGCCACACTAGCAACGTTATGACGAATCCATGCGCAATCTGGACTCCCCTTCTCGTACCAAGACGCACGCCTTAGCGGGATTCCGGCAGCAGGCCTCCGCACGACCCGGCACAGGACGCCTCCTTAGCGTGGTGCGGCAACTGCGACGGGCCCCACATGTCCCTGCGCTCCACATGCCGTTGTACATCATGGTCTTCGCCTGCTGCGTTGTAGCAGCATGCGGCCCTGCACCCGCGACCGATGGCCCGCCATACGACGCTTCTGAGGCGCTGGCAACCTTTGTCCTGGAAAGTGGCTTTCGCATCGAACTTGTCGCCGCCGAGCCGCTTGTCATGGACCCAGTCGCGATGGACATCGACGAGCACGGCCGGATTTTTGTGGCCGAGATGCCCGGCTACCCACTGGACGCCAGCGGCACCGGGCGTGTAAAGCTGCTGCAGGATACCGATGGCGATGGTCGCCCTGATGACGCCACGCTTTTTGCCGCGAACCTGCGGCTGCCGACGGGAATCATGCGATGGCGAGAAGGTATCCTCGTCACTGATCCGCCCGAAGTGCTGTATCTGGCCGACACGACGGGTGATGGCGTCGCCGATGTTCGCCGCACTATCCTGACCGGCTTTGCACTTTCCAACGCGCAGCACAATGCCAACAAGCCGGTATACGGCCTCGATAACTGGATCTACATCGCCAACAATGGCACAATTTCATGGACGGAAAAATACGCGGACCCATTCGGGGATCAGGGAAGCGAGATCCGGTTTCCGGGGCGCCCTGAAGCGCCGCTGCTGCCGCCCAACGGGTCAGATCGCAACGTGCGTTTTCGCCCGGACGCCTACACGCTGGAAAGCTTGAGCAGCCGATCCCAGTTCGGACACACCTTTGACGCATGGGGGCGCCATTTTCTGGTCAACAACAGCCATCACCACATGCATGAAGTCATCCCTGCCCGATTCTTTGGGAAGGACAGCTATACCGCAGGGACAACAGCCAGGTACTCCACTCCAGACCACGGAGATGCAGCCAGAGTGTTTCCCATCACTGTGCGTCCTGAACACCAGCTACTGACAGACCGTGGCGTATTCACCTCTGCGTGCGGGCTCACCTACTATCTGGGAGGCCTGTTTCCGGCGCCCTTTGACCAGGCCACGTTTGTAGTCGAGCCGGTCCACAACTTAGTGCATGTAGATCAAGTCCTGCCGAATGGCCCGACCTTCACGGCCAGCCGCATACATGAAGGGCGTGAATTCCTTGCTTCAACGGATAGCTGGTTTCGACCGGTTAACTTCAGCCATGGCCCCGACGGCGCGCTTTACCTGGTGGACTACTACCGCCACATCATTGAGCACCCGGAGTGGATGGACGATAGCCTGGCCGCCCACGGAAACCTTACCCGTGGCATGCAGATGGGGCGCCTATACCGCATTGCGCCCGATGAGGCGGGCCCTCTTGACTGGTATGGCCGCATAGACTTCGGGACCACGGAGGCGTTGGTCGGCCATCTGGCCTCACCCAATGCCTGGTGGCGCATGACCGCCCAACGCCTTCTTGGTTGATGGGAAGGACCCCAGCGCGGCCTCAATGCTGCACTCACTTGCGGACACCAGCGAAAGCCCTGAAGCGCGCCTGCACGCCATGTGGACACTGGAGGGCCAGAATGCCCTGACGCCTGCGGCCATAAGACCAGCTCTGCGCGACGAACACCCCGGCGTCCGGGAAAACGCGGTGAGGCTGGCAATACGACATCATGACCTGGGAGCGGACCTTAAGGCATTGGCTGGTGACCCCGATGCGCGCGTGCAATTTGAGGTGCTTGGTGCACTGGGAAAAGTTGCCGGCAGCCAGGCCTGCGAGGCACAGTTTGGAATCCTCTGGCGCAATCTGGAAAGCGAATGGTTCCAAAGCTTGGCGCTAATGGTACTTGGTGTACCGCCTCGGGAGCTCATTCGAATGGTAGTGCAGCGGCCAGGGCTGCCGCAGACATCGCGTGACGGATTCCTCCAGCGGATAAGCGCCCTCGTAGGCGCTCAGGGCACGCGCGAAGACGTGATGCAGGCAGTCGAGACCTACCTGGAGGAGGCGCCCGTGCTGCGTGGGGTAGCGCAGGGCCTTGGACAGCGCGGCACTGCCATAAATGGCTTCAGTGCGGTGCAATCAATGTTAGTAGCACAGGCGCTGGGAACCGGAGAAGACGGCTCGGCTGATGCCGCCATTGATGTTCTTGAGCAGATAGGACTACCTGCTGGCAGTGACACTGGATCACGCGCAGCGGCTGCGCTTAAGGACACCCGCGCGCGACCTGCTCTCCGCGTGAGAGCGTCGCGTCTTTTGGGCCTAGCCCTGCCGTTTACCCAAGTTATCTGGCAGACTTACGCATTTGAGGGTATCAGAAGCATGTCCAGTCGTTGCCGAGCGACACGGGGTGTGTCCATGTGGCACAGGGGTCTTGGCTGTGGACTCAAGGCTTGTTCGTGCAGGGACGCTTCGTTCAGCTCAACGCGGTCTACGCCTGCTTTGCGGGCGGAGGCCTTGCTTACCGTGGACATACAGCCCCGGCAGGGTATAGGGATCCTGCCTTGTGACAGGATCACAGTGCACGGGTTATCGCAGCGCAGTGCCGCCCTTACTCGGCGTCCCGGACCTCGTATCCCAGCTCGTATCCCAGCGTGGCCAGCGCCAATCGCTCCAGCCCGCGCCACATGATCTGGTGACCGGGCGGCCCGTCGCGAGTGCGATTCTGGTACCCCCCGAGTACCGCCAGCAGCAGGATGGCCTCTTGCAGCGTGCCGGGCCGAGGCAGCTTCACACGACTGGCATAGCTCGTCAAAAAACGAAGCTCCAACTCCGTGAAGAAGACCTCCGAGTCCAACTCTGGCACGGTTCGCCCCAACAGCGTCAGCACCATCAGGCGCCAGGCAACAACGCAGTAGATCGCGATCGCACGCTCCAGACGCAGCGCCGTGCGCAGTGCCAGACGCTCCACCTTGCAGCCGCTCTTAAGCACCCGGAAGAAGTCCTCAATGCGCCACCGCTTCACGTAGTGGTCCAGCACCTGTAGGGCCTCCTCCAGCGTGTGCACCGCCACACTGGTAAGCAGATACCATTCTATGGCCTCTTCGCCTTCCGGCGGGGCCTGCTCCCGGATGTGAACCCCGTACATCGTCACCGGCTCCACCTCCTGGGTCGTGGCCGGCAGCGTCACCCGGCGGAACCGCACCTCGGCGTCCGCTATGCGATAGCTGCGCCCGGGGCGGGCCTGCTTGCCCCGCGACTTCGGGCGCGCGGTGACTTTCTTGATCTCGATCCGTACTCTGCCGGCCGCCGGGCCGCCCGCGAGGGTCTCAAACAGCTTCCTGCCGTTTGCCAGCCTGCGATCCATCCGCGCTCTGACCAGCATCTCCACGCGGCCCTGACGACGCTGGGCGTCAAAGAGCGCAAAACTGTCGCCCTCCCGGTCCATAACGCAGATCACCCGAATCTTGCGGGAGATCTGATCGGCCGCCGCACAGATGTCCAGAAAGGCGTCCAGCCAGCGTTGGGCCTTCGGCTTCAGGGGACCGTGCGCAGGATCCCGGTAGCTGCAGCGCAACACGCCCAGCGGCAGACCGTCGGGGGTGGTCGCCAGCGTCGCATGTACATGCATCCCACGCGTTTGCGCCGTGGTCTGATTGCGGCCGGTGACCTGCAGATCCGTGCAGGCCGGACGCGTGGCATAGCGCAGTCTGCTGCCATCCTGGATGCAGAGCACCACCTTCTGGCTGCGCATACGCTCGATCGTGCGCGCACGATGCGGCGCCAATATGTTTTCCGGAGTGACCTTGGACGCCGGGTCGCTCTCCAGAAACCGGTAATGCGCCTTGACCGCCGCACGATCGTAGTCAGTATTCCCCGTAATGGACTGGCCCATCACCGAAGCCAGCATCGACGCACTCCGTACCAGACGCGTGGATCGCAGCCGATTGCCCAGTGGAGCGTGCCCGAACTCGGCTTCCGCCCATTGGTCACGGTCCAACGCCTCGTGGGGTGCTCTCACAGGATTGAGCTCCACCGCCGGCACGCCGAGTTCCTTGCGCCACCCGCGGTCCAGTTCGTACACATATAGCGCCTTGGGCGGCTCGGGTTCATCGTCGGCCTGTCGTTTGCCGCCGGCAGTATAACCAATGTGCAGAAAGTTTGCCGCCTGGAAGCATGTGCCCTTCCAGTTCGGATCCACATAGGTCTCCACAACCCAAGGGCGGTACCTGTAACGCTCTTCAAAATCATCGGGAAGCTGCCTGAGCGCAAGGCCCAGGACACGGCTCGCCAGGTGCGTGCAGGGTCCCCGAATCAAAAAGCGGCTCAAACACACCACATGATGCAGGTGGGTCTGGCGCTGCGCATCGCTCCAGGCCATCCATCGCTCCCGTGCGGCCAGACGCAGGGCCGAGGCCGAAAAGCCCAGCGCGCCCAGATAGCCCTGCGCGCTATGCACCAGGTAGCGCACCTGCGCGCCGAAGAACGTCGTAGTGCCCCGCGGATGCTCCTGGTCCAGCAGCGTGTTCCATACGGCGCGCTGGTCATCGTCCGTGACCATGACCAGTGACAGGTCCTCCACTTCGCGGACGGAGCGTGGAAGGGTGCTCGGCATGGGCACGCCCTCCTTCAGCAGCCGGGGGGACGCGCCGGCAGCGTGGTCGTTCATCGGCGCCGGCAGTGCTATACGGCCGCGGTCGGACAGCTTCGAGAGCGCCTTGGCGCAACTGGCTACTTGCAACTGCCCGCGTGCGTCGACAAAGTCGAAGGCCGCACACACACGCCGGGCGATGGCGGTGCGATTCTTAAGACTCTCATCAGCCAAGATGCCGTCCAGGCACGCCTGGGACTGCGCCTCGCTCAGCGTACGAAGAATCTGATTCTGCTGGAACATGCCGCTAATCTATGCGGCATAAATTAGGGGCCTTATATCGCTGAGTGAAACCTTGCAGACAGCCTTACCTTAAGCCAGCACAGAGGGACTTCAAGAGGTAAGGGCCACTGTCAACTGCTGCGCAAGTATTCGTACGCGGAGAGGAGCAATCAACCCGAAGCGATTGTCGAGCTCCTCATCGCCTGTGAGCGATTTTTCCGAGCCTGCATTTGCTAATTCTTCCGCGCGGCGCCGAACTGTATTAGTCCACCATAATGGGGGCTCGCTGGTTTCACGCAGTTGGTGGACCACCTTGAGCATAGCGGTCAGGGTGAGCGCCATCCCGATATCATCGCCGTCAGAACCGAATGCGAACGGATCGAATGCATCAAGAACGCGCGCGTCGGGAGTAGCCAGTCCGAGGTCTTGCAGCGCAGTAGTCGCTGCTCTTGCGTTATTTGCTAACCCTCCCCGTAGGCCGACAAGGGCAATCTGCAACTTGGTTGCCAACAGCCACACAAGATCCAGCCATATTGCAACAGGATCACCTTCCTGGTTGTACGCATGGAAGTGCTTGTCTCCGCTGCAAGCAAACGCAGCAAGCAGCAATGCCGCTGACGCGAGCTGGCGGCGATTCGTCATCCGCTGCTCCAGTTCAGAGTGCTGCCCCGTCTTTTCAGAAAGTGCGGCCGCCACATAGCTGGCTACCCAGTCCGACGCTTTGATCAACCGCCCGTCTATATCCAGCTCGGGATTCTGGTTCATCGTCGAAAGGACCAACAGGACCGCACGGAGTGCCCAAGCTGCGATGTACGCATCGTCGGTATTCTCCGCAACAGATGCCATGTACGCGAGCCAAACTGCCAATTTTGGCAGGGTCGTGTTGTCCTCATTCGATTCATCGTCGGCATCATTGATCTGCTGGGCCATCTCCAGCACCTGGGCCCCATCATCATAACCATCAGTCAACAGGGCTCGGCCCCGGAAATGCCCCATGGGCATTAATACCGGGCCAATTTGCCTTACTTGCGGGGTCAGTGGATAATTCGCCAGAGCATGAGCAGCTTCTTCTCCGATCAATCCAACGAATTGGGCAAGTGCGCCTGTGTCGTACTGGCGGAAGCGCCGCACAGCATGAGCGAGGTCGCGCTGAAGGTCAAAGTACCCACTCCGCAGTACCTCAATCGCCAGCTTTTCGCGGGCCTCTCGGGCCCTTTCTGAATCGTCGCTGAGCAAGTCATCCTGCACCAGTAAGATCCGGCATGCAAGAGCTGGGTCAAGGACAGTTAGATGGAAGACGATGAGACGAACGATGATTTCGCGCAGGCCGGGAGGGTCGGCCCAGAGTAGCGTGAAGAGTGAACACCTAACATCAATGGGAACTCGGCCGTCGGCTGGGAGGTTTGCACTTGCCCACTCGGCCGGGGCCGGCCGCCTGTACTTGAAGATCAAATCGGTAGCCTTGATAAACTGCGCGCACTTCGGATCGCCAGCCGCCGCACGTGCCAAGGCTTCGGCCGCAGCCTGCTCATTGTCCTCTTCGGACACCTTTAGCGGTGTACCGTCTCTGTCGGCGGTAGCGTAGTAGTGCACGTCGATACGGCCGTCCCTTTTGAGTCGGACCAGCGTGCCAACTGTCCTGCGCAAAAGGGGATCAAGTGTGTTAATGAGATGCGTATCTGAAAGCGGTATGAGCGCAGGAAGTGCAAAGGTGGCGATGGATCGTGGTACGGGACCCCCATCACTGCCATCAGCCATTGCCGTTAGAGCAGATTGCAGCGAATCAAGCACGTTATCTTCGAGGAACCGGACGATGTCCTCTCGGTCGCCATCCCGTTGAGAGACAGCATTGCCGAGCCAGCACAGTGCAGCATAACGAAGTTCAAAGCCACGTTCGTCTTGGGTTGGCATCATCTGAAGCCCCGACGCCACACCTCGCCAAAAGAGGATTGGGGTACGGTCAGATCGAGGTCCCGTGACCTTGGGACTTGCTTCTTCGAACACACGCTCAATGGCATCTAGAATCGCATCAGCGAGGATCTGTCGCTGAGCATAATCAAGTCCCTCGGCCTCCCATACACCAACTATAAAACGTGCCGCCACGCCTATTGACGCCACACGAACGAATCCGTCTCTATTCTTGAAAAAGTCGTCGAACGTTTCTGGGAGGTAGCGCGGAATCTCTGTAATCGAACTGACGAGTTCCTGGAAGGGAGACGTAAGCGGGGTCGTGACAGGCACCGGGAACTGGCGGAGAGCATGCGCAAGGAGTATCGGGTGTGCCATGCGATACCCATGCGCGAAGAGTCTGGCCGCGGCATCCTGCGCCACGTCGGGAGTCAGAAGCTCAGCCGAGGAAAGTCGACCAAGCAGCTCGGTAGTTGAAATCGGTGGTGTCTTCTTTGCCCAAGCGACAAACGGATCACGAATTGCTTGAATATCCGGTCCCATTTCCGTGGGTCCGCCCAGCCTGAGCAGAAGAGGATAGAATCGGTCGTCCGCCCATAGCTGGAGCCCGTTAGCCTGAGCCGTCCGAATTGACCTGAGTGCACCTGTCCACAGGCTCTCTATGGGCGAAGCACCTTCTTCAGGTATGACGTCCGCATCCTCGTGCGTTTCACCATCGACAACATCCCTTACCTCGACGACTGTGCCTTCGTCGAGTGCCACACGGAGCACACCAATTGTGCCTTGTAGACGTTTGTGAGCTAATTCCATGGCCTCCTGCCACCCGGCCTCACCCGAGATACGCATCCAGGCCCACGGCCCTACTTTGATGCGATCGCCCAACACATTGGCCAAGCCAGTTTCTACCCAGTCCAAGAGTGAGAATTCGTCGAACACAATGGCTTTCGGGATCGGTAGAGGCGTTGCGCCTTCCCACCCTCCAAATGTACCGGGGCGCAATTTCGCCGCGTTTTTTGCTTCGTCAGCCGTGACCTCTCCGGCAGCGTTGAGCGAGGCCAAGAGGACGGCGGACGAAAGTCTTAGGTGGCTTATCTCGTCTGACCATTTCCGAGAATTATCTAAATCTGTGACGTAGAGCGCATCGTGCAGAATCGCAACGCCTAGATCCACGCGAGATGCTCCGAGGGCGGGGTCAGTCGGAGCTGCTGACTCAACCTCCTCGGAATAGCTGACAATAGTGTCCGGCATCTGGCGGAGAAAGCACGCTGCCTCAACGTAAGGACGCACGTCGCTACCGAGTAATTCAACCTTGATTCGCGCGAATTTCCGGCGCAGTTCTTCGAGCGTGCCTATCTGAACGTAACACGTACCCAGAGCGGCTAGAATCTGCTGTGCCGTGTCTGGACCCAAAACGCCGAGTGTAAGAATTGCCGTTTGATCGACAAATTGCTTGATGTCCCCAGCGTCGTGTCGGTACCCGCGCCCCAACGGCCAGTCTGCCAAAACGGAGAATTCTCCAGGCGACGTTTCTCCCTCAGAACTTCGCCGCTCAAACTGCTGGGTCCAATAGGCCCAATGTTCCCAGGATCGTCTGGAATGCCGGAAAAAGTCAGTGTACGCCAGCGCATGTGCACTAAGAAACTTGGTCAGCAAACCGGAGTGTTCCCTGTCCTTACGGAATAATTCGGCCAAATACTCGAATCCCCCTTCTATCTGGACAACGCGATTATCGCCCGCTGCCTGTAAACCTTGGTAAAAGTCATCCTCCGTTTGTACGACTTTCACAGGTGCATCCGCTATCGTTGCCTTGAAGAAGCGCTCCGCCTCGAAACCCCGTCCAGCGGCTCGTGCCGCTTTCCAGGCCTCCCATGCGATGCGGGGGTCAGGACGCAGATCATATGCCCGAGCGAGAAGGTCGAATGCCCGAGAGGCCACCTTGCGCGAACCTGGGTCTTGGGCACGGATCGCCATGGCATAGGTGACTAGGATTTCGGGATGTTTGGAGTCGGCGGTAACGTGCGATTCGAGGAGGTCTGCTGCTTCGGCCGCCCGGCCTTCGGCCACGAGTAGGCCAGATGCATTGATGGCGAGTCGTTCAGAATCAGGATGGTCAGCACAGGCGGAGACGAGAAGATCCGCGGCTTTGGCCCTGTGCCCAAGACCGACCAGCGCCCACGCTTCGAGTTCAATGGCCTGTTTCGCATATACCGGATCCAGGTTGCGACTCGCGGCCAGGAGATCACTATAGCGCCGAGCACCATATAGGGCCTGTGCGTGTAGAAATCTTGAGGACCGGGATGGGAGAACCTGAATAAGCCGGGTGGTCCAGTGAACAGCCTTTTCGGCACGGTGCAGGACGGCTACATCGGGAGTGGAGTCTTCGGGTGAGGTGAACTCGACGGTGGACAGAGTGGACTGGGCGAGTCGCTCGATCACATCTACGTCCAGTGGAAACGCCGCAACTTCGTCTGCCAAGTCGAGAGGAGTGCGGCCAATAGGAAGGTTATCAGCACGAAGAAGCCAACGGTCCGAAGGACGTAAAAGTATGCTCTCAATCAGCCTCTGTGCTTCATCGATTCGGCTTGCTTGGCGAAGATGTTGTGCAAGGAGGCGAAGCACATGCGCTCTCTGCCTTTTATCCGGCGTGGCGAAGAGCCCTTCTCGGAGTACACGCTCGACCTCCTCAGGCTTCCCCGCAGCGTGATAATGCGTCGTCTTGAGAAGCACGGCCCGAATGGCATCGATCTGACCTGTGGCCAGCATTTCATCGATCTCTTTCAAGGTTGGTGCCGGATCGTATTCAAAGAATACTGACGAGCGGATAGTGTCGTCGAGTGCTTCGACACCACGGGTGCCGATCTCGGTGAGAGTCTCGTCACGCAGAAACTTTGCCACCAAGCCCATGTGGCCAAGGGCTCGTGCCCGAAAAAGGGAATCAGGCTCTGTCATCTCCAGCGCCGCATTTGTACGGCAGACCAGATTGTCGATAAGTGGGCGACGGTTGTAATCAAGGGGAGTGTATCCGTCAATTACTAGCTGCAGTAGCTCGAACGTAAACCGTGCACGGGCAATGTTGACGATAGGAAGAATAACATCATCGTCAGTCCGGTCTATGAGTTCGGCTGTAAGCTCGACGGCTTCGATGTCTGTAGGATCGAGGATCTGGAGCCGCGCTTGGACGCGCATGAGAAGCAGGTCCGCACTTTGGGAGTCAGCAAGCAACTTGTTTACGCTGGGCCAGTCTTCGTCAAGGTAAGCGAGAAGCGGGACCGATCGCCGGTACGCGTCGTTCCTTTGATCCATCTCGGCCATGAGGTGCCGAAGCTCGTCCTTGAGCTCGATATTGAAGAGAGTTGCCGCAGCTTGCTCATGCCATTCGGAATCGATCGGACCAAGGTCACGGGCACGCCACCAAAATGCGCGACCAGCCTCAATGTCGCCTTGCCAACTGGCCGCTGTCGCCGCCGCAAACAAGAGCCGCTGACGATGCGTGCGTAGGGCCTCTGCGTAGCGTCTTTCCGGGTCTTCGTATTTATTAAGAGCAGTGTCGATTCTTTCAATGTGTCGTTTAGCATAGGCAAGGGCTTTCTGGGCTTGCCTCGTTTTCATGAGTTCTGATAACTCGTCGAGAGCTGGTTGAGCGATGGCGGTCCGTATTGCTTCTGGGAATACATTATCCTTGAGGCGAGCGTCTAGCTTATGGTTGGGTCCGTGTACTGTAACATTTACGTGGATAATTTGAAGTGATGGGTCATGGCCATGGGCGAGCAAAGCTGTTTCACCAAGATGCTTTTGCTCCCGCCTCTTTCCGAGCTTTGTTAGTACAGTATCTAAGACCTTCGCTGCACTATAGCCAAGGAGCCAAGCTAGTATCGGATCCATAATCGTTCAGCGAATTTGCATCGACGGACTAATAGGTGCAGTGGAAGGAAGATTGCCACGGCAAGATGAACGCTCATTACATTGCCCGATCGCCCAAATCTTGACTCCTAGATGAAAGGTAATGGCGCAACCAGGCAATCCCGATGCCTATAGCGTCCACGCTCATGCTTGGCTGCGCTGTCTGGCCAGGCAGAAGCAAGCCACATTAGGATCGAGATGATCACGGAGTGTGCCAATGAGAATGAGGCAGCTTGGGCGGAAATATGTGTCACTTGACAGATCTATTTCGACGGCTGTTTGGGCCCAAGCAACATGCGTATCAACTCAAGCGGCGTTCTGCCCCCGTATCTGGGGTTTGGAGACGGAGTGTTCATTATCTCATCGAATTTCCGGGCGATGGATTTGGAATCTGCTTGAGCGGTTTCCGGATTCCGGGCGTGAGATTCTGGATTGGACTTTTTGTTCATGCTGGTGTCGTTACAGGCTTGTGATTCTCTGAAAACAGCATACCATTCAGGTGCGCTTCCCACTTGTCTTCGTCCACGACCTCGAAGCGCATTACCCTACTGCGCATTTTGGGCGCGAACTTGGCCCAGTCAGCCTTTCGGGCGTGCCGGTTGCAAATGTCAAAGATCGACCGCTTGTACTCGGTATCCACCGACCCAGCCAAATGGATACCCTTGGTTTCGACCACAAACACTTCGCGGAATGCATCTTTTGCCCCGAACTCACCGTCTTGCAGCGTCATGATGAAGTCGGCATGGATTCGATGTGGCCTCCATCCCTGCACGAAGTAGTCTTTGCGGGATCGGTTGCGGTACCAGAAAAAGAGCCGCGCTTGCTGGTCCAGATAGGTTGCGACCTTGTTCTCTAACTGGTTCAGATCATCCTCCGTGATAACGTCGAACAGACTGCGTTGGTAGGGGGCGCCGTCTTCCCGATTCGCCCGTTTCGCCCTTGGAACATTCACCTCCTCGGGCAGACGATTGAATTCCAGATCCTCGGCGACGACAAGGAAGTGTATCGTTTCCGACTCCAAGAGAGAATGGAAAACCGCTCGCGACAGGCGGTCGCGTTCCCCCTTGACAAGTCGGCGCAACTGTTCAAGGATGAAAACGTGGTTGGTTGCCACGCATTCGGCAAAATAGCGCTCGAACAGAGTCTTGAAAGTTCGCTCGGCCAAATCGTAACCGTGCCACGGGTTCGGAACCAAGTCGAGAAGATGGCTGGCAGCAGTACCGTAATCCACGGCATAGCCACCTCCCGAATCCCGTAGGTTTGCAACCGGCTCTGATTCGGTAAGATTCATCCGCCACAGGACGTCCCCCACCTTCTTTTCGTCGAGCTTCAGATCACCGAGCGTCGAGACGTCAATTTCTTCCCAGGGCAATCGCGAAAGGATGTCAGCCTCGTAGTGGACCAGACGCCAGCCGCCCTCATCCCGGATCATGAAGGCAGGAAGGACAAGATCACGCGTAGCCGCTCTATACCGCGCCCTTTGGCGGGCTTTCAGTTTTTTCCCAGGGCTGACTACGTTGTGGTCTGACACGATTCTCCCTTCGAGGCCCTGTAATCCTTCCAGTCCGAATCCTTTCCTGACATCTTTCAGAATTTCATTTCCGCGGCGGCTGAAGCAGAAGACGTAACTCTCGTCCAGCCAGGATACGTCGGTCTTGTGTGCGTAGGGCTGTCGCAGTATCCGCCCCACTAGCTGGGTCAGGCCTGTCCTGGACATCGGGTTCGTGAGGATCGTCAGGACATAGGCGAATGGGCAGTCCCAGCCTTCTTGCAGCGCCTGTTTAGTAATGATGAAACGAATCGGGCAGCCGCGGGACATCAAGCCGCCAACGTCGTCCACTTCTTTGAGCTCGTCTCTGTCGCTCGTCTTGACCGCTATGTGCTCCGGTTTGATTCCGGTGCGCTCTAGCAGGTACTCCCGCACATCGTCGGTATGGATGTACCCGGCCTTTCTCTGCGCTCGGCCGGTTCTCTCCACCTGGATCACGCAGATCGGCCGGATGTAGACGCCGGACTCGGCTTCGTAACGTCGCGCTTCGGACTCGAGCGTTTCGCGATGCTTGACCGACTCAAGCAGCGTGCCGCGCCAATCACTGTTCTCCTTGTTGCGAATGTGAAGATCGAGCTTGATCATTTCCTCGGCGTTGAGCTCCACGCCCTGGATCTCAACGAGCACGTTCGCGAGCTTGGTTGGGGTGGCCGAAAGCTCTACGACCATACAGGGATTGAAGTCCTCCAGCGTCTTTTTCGCGTTTTTGCTGTACGCCTTATGCCCTTCATCAAGGATAATCAGCGGCTCTAGGAGGCGTATTGTGTTCCCGAGAGATGTCTTAACAAATCGACCTCCAAATGCCGCTGCCTGTTTGAAGGTGTCGAGACTGGTGCAGTTCTCAAGCAGCTTGGCGTGTGCCGTGTATTCGTCGTCCGAAGGGAAGAACCGGCCGAATGCCCCGCTGTCGCGGTAAATCCTAAGCATATCCCTTTTTGTTAAGCCGCGATTGGCTGAGGGAAGCATCAGCAGGAGAATACAGAGATTCTCGGCCACATCAGACGGGCCGAACGGGGTAGTCTTCTCAAATATGCGCGTGCGTTGGCCCGACGACAGATCGAGTTGCTGGCGGTAGGGATGGTCCAGGTCCCTCAGGGCCTTGAGGGTTTGTCTATAGATCTGGGTCGTAGGTACGATCCAAAGCACCAAGCCACGCCGACTCTGCCGGAAGTGTACGTTGACGAGATCGATCACGCGAGTTGCGAGCAATGTTTTTCCACCACCGGTCGGAATCTTGAGGCAATAGAAGGGAAGATGCTCGCCCAGTCCATTGCGACGGTTCCTGTACTTCCGCTCCGGTACGACCTTTTCCCAAGCTCGCTCTACCCAGTCGAAGCCCCATTCGGGGTCATGGTTTCTAGCCGACCGGTCTTTCTCCCTGGCCTCGGCCAAGTGCCGGAGAAAGTCGCTGACAGTTGCTAGCGTTTGCTTTTGGTAATCCTTCAGAATCATACTTCCGACCGATCCATCGCTTCGTAAATCTGGAAAGGCAGTTGCTGGAAGTCGATTCGGTACTGGTGAAGAAACTCTCGATCAAGGTACTTGGCGGGCGCGAAGATAAGCTTTCTTCTCGATCCGGACGGCAGTGCACGGGCCACCGGCAGCGAAAGCGCAAGATTCTTGAGCATGTCCACATCGGGTTCGTAGAGGAGGAAAACATCGTGGGATGCTGTCCGCCCGATGAAGCCGGCGTCCTTGTCGGTAATCGCCGGATCGAACTCCTGCCCTGTTGCAGTGAAGAAAACGTACGAGGCCAATTTGCCCCACGACGGCAGGTGGGAGCCGTCGAGAAGCGACTCCTGTCGCATGGGACGCCCCAGCTCGAAATAGCTGAACGTACCGCCAAGGCCTGCCCTAAGGGCTTCGTCCTTGCCTCCGGCAACCCCTTTGATGACGCGCCGGACGCGCTCGGCCGTGATCGTGTGGGCGTAGTCCTCGCACTCGACGAGGATGAAGCGCCGGTTGCCGCCATCTTCCATGTTCTGGGCGAGCACGGCATGGGCTGTGGTGCCGGAGCCCGCGAAGGAGTCGAGAACGATGGCATCGGGATCTCTTAAGAGACCGAGGAGGAATCTGACCAGCTTGGTGGGCTTGGGCTGCGGAAAAATGCCACCAGAACTAAAGATCTCCTTGAGTTCTCCCGTACCGTCTTTGTTGAAACCGACATGCGCCGGATCGAGGAACGCATCGGGAGGACGACCCTCCTGCACGTCAGAAAGATACCTCTTCGCCATCGGTTCCCTACCCCCAAATGCGATTCGACCGTCCGCCTCCATATGCTCAAGTGTTGCCCTTGAATACGCGGGATACCTTCCATTGGGCGCAGACCAAACTATACCATTCTTGAATTCATGAGTATAGGGTGTGTAATAGTTCCGAGCGTGAATTGGGTCGAGCTTGTACCGTCCGCGGCCGTCATCGTCATTGTGTGGGTATCCTTTGCTCTTGTCGACCGACTGTCGGATATAACGATCCTTGTGTGCTGCAAACCACTCCTGTGGCGTGCATAGGCAAGGATGAAATCGGCATTAAGGTTGAAATCCTTACTGGAGTTACGGACGGTATGCATTGCTCGCCGCGATAGAGTCGCAAAAACATTCTCCTCGCCAAACACCTCGTCCATCAGACAGCGCAGATGATGCACCTCGTTGTCGTCGATGGATACGAAGATCACTCCATCCTCCCGCAGCAATTCGCGAGCAGCTTCAGACGCGGCATCATCATGCAGCACCACTTGTCGTGCTTGGTCAGGTCGTCGCGATCCACGACCTTACCCAGCCAGTCCCGGATCAGGGGCGAATTCACGCTATCACTGTACGTCCATCCCTCGTTGCCCGTGTTATAGGGCGGGTCAATGTAGATGCACTTGACTCTTCCGTGATAAGTTGGCAGCAAGGATTTCAGAGCGGCCAGGTTATCTCCGTGTATTATGAGATTGTCGTGCAGACTTGCCCTTGCGCTCAGGCCCTTTCCCCTCACAGGCAACAGCTCGCAAAAGGGTACGGACAAATGATGATTCTCCACCAAGACTTTTCCCTTGAATTGAAGCTGCGGCATGGAATTCCGTACCTATCCGGTCAAGTCTTTGTACATGACCCTGCGACCAGCCAAAGCCGCTACCAGGTGCGTCATTTGATCGGCCGAATCCAAGTCGCGGATATTCGACTTCTCCGCAAACTGCTTCACGTAGCGATCCAAGTGCTTCGGACTCATCCGGTGATACACACCGTGATACGCCCGTTTGAGCGAAGCCCAAAACGACTCCAGACCATTCGTGTGGGCCATGCCGTCTATCCACTTGCCCACGCTGTGATTCACGGTCTTGTGCTCCCTCGGAATTCCCTTGTACGCCAAAGCTTCGTCCGTGTACACTTCCGCACCGGAAGCCGTGTTATCCGTTACGAATCCTTGAAGCGTCTCCTTGTCCGTGTGTTCAACTACGTTTGCCACGATTTGACCCGTAGCCCGATCCTTGATGCCCGCAACGGCCACCTTGCCCACAGTACCCCTTCCGGCGTGTAGTTTCTTGGACGCGTGCTTGTTCTTTTCCAAGCCGCCCACATACGTCTCATCCGCCTCTCCGGGGCCTTCAAGCGCTATCCCGTACTCGGGGATCAGACCTTCACGAATTCGGTGCAACATGAACCAGGCCGTTCTCTGAGTGACTCCAAGATCGCGATGCAGCTTCATGGAGGATATCCCCTTCAGACTCGTAACCTCCAGATAGATGGCTATCACCCAGTGCCGCAAGGACACCCTGCTGCTCTCAATCGCAGTGCCTGACTTCACGCTGAATGTACGGTTGCAAGGACGGCAGCGATAAGGCATCGTCTTGTGCGTTCCACTGTATGTATTTGTACCCTTGCAACGCGGGCATATGGCATCTCCGTCTGGCCACCTTACGGATTCAAACCAATTGTGTGCCGCATCTTCGTCGGGGAACATGTTCATGAGCTGAACAAGAGTCAATCCCCGCCTGTGTGAACGGCCGGGTGCGGGCTGCTGGTGAGGCATTTTTTCTATCTGATTGCAGGAATTCATACGAAGCTATGTCCGTAAGGTTTCACTCAGCGATATAAGACCCTAAATTAGAATGTCAAGTGGAAAACTTGGGTAAACGGCAGGCCTAGCCGAAGGGCATGGTGACCTGTTGGCCTCCATCGCGGTATCTGCCGATTCACTTGCAGTTCGGCGCAGCGCGATAAAAGCGATGCATGGCGCCCAGGGCGACGCTCCGGCTCGGACGATACTTCAAGCGTGGCACACTTTTACCCCGGCCTTGCGCGAGGAAGCATTAGCCATATTTGATTCCAATGCACGCGCAGCCCTCTTGGTAGAGGCTTTGGAGAAGGGGCAGGTGCAGCCAGGTGAATTACCTTGGCGCTACCGCGTGCGACTGATGCGCGATACACGCGAGCCAGTGCGCTCCAGGGCGCGTGCTCTGCTTCGCCTGGGCGACTACACTGCTGTGTCATCCAGGGTGCCGGCGCTTCCAGGCAATGCTGCCCGCGGGGAGGATGTCTTCCTTGCACTATGCGCCTTGTGCCACGAAGCCGGCGGGACAGGCACCGGGCAACTGGGACCCGACCTGGCTACGGTACAGCATTGGCCGCGTCAGGCGCTGCTGGACAAAATCATCGACCCTAACCGGTCGGTAGCAAGCGGCTATGAGCAGTGGGTGATAGAGCGAAGGGACGGCAGCCGCCTTCAAGGCATCGTAGCCTCGGAATCTCCAGCCGCAATCTTGGTGGCCACACAGCAAGCATCGTACTCCGTGCCGCGTGCAGACATCGCTTCCATGACCGCCATTGCCGCAAGTGCGATGCCTCCGGAATTACTTGAGGGCGTTGGCGAAGATGCGGTGGCGGACCTGCTAGCGTTTCTTTCGAATCATTAAGGCAAATTTGGGAAATTATATACCAAAGTTGACACCTGTCCGCGAGGATGCCGCATAAGGTATTAGATGAAACGGCCACGATCATGGCAAAGACGTACACGGGAATCACGCCGGAACGCTTCAACCGCGAAGGCACTACGATTATCCAGCTCGCCCAGGTGTTTCCCAACGAATCGACAGCGATCAAGTGGTTTGAATTGATCGTATAGCCGGACGGCAACCGTTGTTGCGTACGGTGCGGCAGTGACGACACGTACCCGGCAGACACACAAGTCCATGCCGTATCAGTGCAGAGGATGTAAGCGGTATTTCTCTTGCAAAACCGGCACGGCCATCCAGTCTAGCAAGATACAGATGCTGAATTGGGTGTGGGCAATCTACATCGAAATGACCAGCCTGAAGGGCGTGTCCAGCATAAAGCTCCACAGGGGCATCGGCGTGACGCAAGCGACAGCTTGGTTCATGTTGCAGCGCATTCGCGAAGCGTTCTGGCTGGACGAACTAATTGAGTTTGAAGGCCCGGTCGAATTGGACGAGAGTACGTGGGCGGCCTGGAACGCAACAAGCACGCGCACAAGAAAGCCAATCTGGGACGTGGACCAGTAGGCAAGACGGCGGGTGTAGGCGCACGTGAACAGGCTACTGGAAACGTGGCGGCCAAGGTAGCGCAGCAAACTGACGGGCCTACGCTCAAGGAATTCGTGAGTGAAGCTACCCAAGACGATGCGAAGGTCTATACGGACGATGCCCGTGCGTACAAGGGTCCACCAAATCACGGAGCAGTGAAACACTCGGTATCCGAGTACATGAACGGACAGGCTCACACCAACGACGTAGCATCGTTTTGGGCCATCCTGAAACGTGCCTATCACGGCGTCTACCACCAGCTATCGCCAAGGCACTTGCAGCGCTACGTGAACCAGTCCGCCGGTAAGCACAACGTTCGGCATTTGGACGCCATTGATCAGATGGGCCATGTGGCGGCGGCAATGGTAGGCAAACAGCTACTATGGCGGGATTTGGTGGCGTAGAAGAATGATGCGACACGCAACATGTCCTGCCTATTCGCCGGCGCGAGTCGCGAGGTCGCGCTTGGAATCGGCTGTCGTATTCGGCAGGCAACCCGACATGTGTCGGACTCACTGAACCGAGAATGCACTGGCAAGTAGAAATAATGGCAGACCGTTCTGTCAAACGATGATTTTGAAAGCCATTCGTACTCTGCTAGCTTGCTTGCCGACATTCAAAGGGATACCTTCACCCTAACGCAATGCGTATTCAGGCCCAATCGGACGAAATGAAAATGAAACTCGCACCACGGAAGGCCGCGAACGCGAAATCTGCGCAAATAGGCAGTCACGGAGATACTAGCTCCGTATCTGAATCCCGGATGGATACAAAGGGTCAAGGCTCCGTGCGACCCTCTTCGGAGCACATCCTCGAAGAGATTTCGGTGAAACATCGAAAAGCTCTTGAGTGGCTAGCCAAGCGGTAGGCAGCCACTATTGCGTCACGTTCGATGATGCAATTCGGAGCCACGATAAGGCTCTCGAAGATGGCGGAGCGCCAGGAATCCTAAACGAAAGCGGGATTCGATCAGCCATTGCCCGTCCGTACTGCGGCTATTACCATACCATCCATGTGAAGGCTGCTGCATTGGTTCACAGTATTGTGTTGAATCACGGATTCGTTGATGGCAACAAGAGAACTGCTTACTATCTTGTTTTGTGGTTTGTCATGGAGAGCGGATACGAATTGGTTATTGAGTACGAGTTCGATCTGGCGGAGATCATCTCAAACGTGGCATGCCACGAGGTTGCGTTGGACGAACTGGCAGAGTGGTTTCGAAAGCGCTTGGTTAAACAACGTACATGAATGCGCGCATACACCAACATGTTATTGTGCCCGTCCCGTAATTGGATGTCACACTACCCAGCACCGATACGATGAAAGAACCGACGGAAGAGAGACAAGACACGACCGACTGGAGTAAGCGTCCGGCCGTCAACCCTCGTTACGGCGGGCGAATGCCGGAAGACTTGGCGCGAGCATTGATTCGCCCGACGAACCCGGAAGTAGCTCGCAAGGTTAGGGAACGGCAACGGAAGGCGTAGAATCGGGATCGATTCAACGCGGCTCCGTGGCTCCACGCCACCTCTACTTTTCTATGTAATTCCCTAAATTTTGCCTTCTCCACTGCACAATCTCCTTCACGTTATGATTACGAGGCTTACTCGGCTTGGGCTCTTGTCAGTGCTGCTCCTGATTGCGATGCAGGCGGCAGCTCAGATCCCGGACCTCAGCGCTTGGGGTGTACATGATCTCGACCGCCCGCAGCCCCCCATTGTTTCGCCCGGCACTATGGGAGGTGCTCCCTCCGATGCCATTGTGCTCTTTGGTGGGTCCAACCTTTCACAGTGGCAGCACCGGGACGGCAGAGAGGCTTCGTGGACCATCATGGGCGGGTACATGGAAGTAGCCGGTGGAGCCATCATGACCAAGCAGGGTTTCGGCGACATCCAGCTGCACATAGAATGGGCGACACCCAACAGCGGCGAAGGCCAAAACAGCGGCAACAGCGGCGTTTACCTCATGAATACGTACGAAGTGCAGGTTCTTAACTCGTACGAGAACGCCACCTATCCCGATGGTCAGGCTGGATCTGTCTATGGCCAGTATCCGCCGCTGGTCAACGCAAGCCGCCCGCCTGGCGAATGGCAGACTTACGACATAGTCTTTCGTCGCCCACATTTTGACGACGATGGCAACGCGGTCACGCTGGCACGCGTCACCGTCTTGCACAACGGCGTACTAATACAGGACAATGTTGCGCTTACCGGCCCCACAGGTCACAAGTCTCGCCCGCCCTACGAGGCGCACGCAGACAGGCTCCCACTCCTGCTCCAGGACCACAACGAGCCTACCCGGTATCGCAACATCTGGGTGCGTGAGCTCTGAAGGTGCCTTTACCGCTTATTGCCGGTGTTGACATCGGGGGTACAAATACCCGCGTAGCACTTGCCCCGCTGCAGGCGCCCAGCCACATCCTTGCAAGGCGCACCTCACCAACTCCCAAACCGGGTGTGGAATCCCTTGTGGCACTAGTCGCGCGCACTGTATCGAATTGCCTGAGCCCAGTGGGCCCGGGTCGGCTGTGCGCAGCAGGATGCGCTGTGCCTGGCATGACAGATGAACAGCGTGGAATAGTACTCGACGCGGCTAACCTTCCGGGTTGGGTGGAGGTACCCCTAGCGGACCTTCTCCAATCTCGGCTCAAGGTTCCAGTCCGCGTAGGCAATGACGTCAACGCTGCAGCTATAGCCGAAGCTACCTGCGGAGCGGGGCTGGGATGCCGCTCCCTCGTCTACATGACGATCAGCACCGGAGTCTCTGCGGGAGTAGTTATTGGCGGTCAGTTGATTGAAGGGGCTCATCACTCCGCTGGTGAGATCGGCAACATTATTCCAGATCCTGTCCACCTTGATCGTGACTGGAAACCCAACGGGTGCTTGGAACGCACCGCTGCCGGCATGGGTCTGGCGGAGCAATGGACGGCAATCACCGGCAGCTCCGCAGATGCGGAGCAGGTTTTTGAGGCTGCTAGTCGAGGCAACCCTGATGCGGAGCGCTTGGTGCGGCGCGCTGAGGACTATCTGGCGCAAGCCGCCGTGGCGATAGGGAGCATTATTGATCCCGATCGGCTAATCCTGGGAGGATCGATTGGGTTAAGCCAAAAGCGCGTAACAGACCGAATCCAAACGGTGCTTCGCAGCGCGCTTCCGTGCCCACCCATGGTGGTTACCGCCGCATTAGAACATGACGCGCCACTGATAGGTGCACTGTTGATGGCCGCTGGCGCTAGCAGCTAATAGTTGCTCTATCGACTGTGTCGATACTCGCGGGAGGCACTGCTGCAAGCAGGTCTGCAGACTCAAGAAAAGAGCGCCTTAGAATGAACGGGACACGCAAAGTGTCTATGGGTATCTCGTAGCCATCAACAAAGAGCCGAATCCGATTGAGCTGGCTACCCAGTTCCAAGGAGTCCGTGGCAACAAAGGCCTTGGCAGCATCCAGTTCAATCCAACACCGAAAGCGGAAAGCTCCGTCGGCTTCGACGTCTATGCCTTCAACTTTCCCGTATGCCGCATGGACGATAACGTAGAACGAGTCCGGCAGCGTTTTGCTCGGTAGCGCCGCAGCCTCCTCCGCGGTAACTGCTGGCACCATTGGCTGAAGTGCTCCTACAGGATTCTCAGATCCCTGGCCGAGGGATAGAACAAACAGAATTACTACGATGACCACTAGCAAGGCCACGATCGCGATGCCCACCATTCTGGGCCGAATGCCAATTCCGAGAGAACGCCGGTAGCTACCATACCGCCGAAGCGGATTGCGTACGCCACGGTGAGGGCGCCCTTTTGGTGTCTCGGGCGCACGGGGCTCAGCATCTTCCTTGCGGGGTTCCTGGACCTGAGCAGGTGTCTCGTCATGTGCCGGACCCGGTGCGGATTCCGACACAGACGCACCTGCTGGCTTGGGTTCTGAGTCGGGTTTCGACTCGGACTCGCGGGGAACCTCGAGCTCCACTCCACGCAAGCGGCGCCCTAGCGCGCCGTCATAGTCATTATTGAGCGTCTGGTCCAGCGCCTCGTGCATAGCCGACACATCCAAGGCTACACACCTGGCGTAGGAGCCAGCCAAAGATCGCAGGTACACCCTGTTGAATACCGGGTTGCTGAAGTGGCCTGTGCGTTCAAACTCGGCAAGAGTCTCCACATTGATCATCGTTTTGCGGGACAACTCTCGCAGCGAGAGCCCGCTCGCCTTTCTCCAAGCCTTCACGTCGCTAACAAAGGCCTTTTGTGCCGCAGAAAGCGCCTTGTCAGACATCTCTAAACTGTGTTGAAGTACGCCCTAATTTACGAATTGACCTCGTCTGCTAGCGTCCCGCCAATACGAGTCCAACATCGACCAATAACGGAGCGCCGAGCCGTGTGCGCCCTGCTGCAAGTCACCGGATGCACCAAATTGCCGCCGTACCACCAAGAGTATCCTGACTCCAAGACGAATAGCTTCCTCCATGCGCCTGCCACCACGAATATCTACTTTGGTCGGGACGGCGAGATTCGAACTCGCGACCCCTTCAACCCCATTGAAGTGCGCTACCTGGCTGCGCTACGTCCCGTGCTATTTATCAACGCTCAACTGGCGTGCAATGTTCTCCAGAAAGGCACGTAGCCGCTGCAACTCTCGACGCATTTCGTCGCGGCCGCGCGGGCCGCCGCCGCGCTGTAACACCTGCTTTGCCCCTTCAAGCGTGTATTTTTCCACCTTTAGCAGATGCCATATACGCTCTACCATCATCAAGTCGTCTTTCGTGTAGATGCGTCGGCCCGCCCTGTTTCTTCGTGGCTTCAATTGGTCAAATTCTGATTCCCAGAAGCGCAGCACGTGTGGCTCTTCACCCACAATCGCAGCAATTTCGCCGATTGAATAGTATAGCTTCTTGATTCCTACAGGACTATTCACTGACCGTTTCCTCTATACTAGTGTGTTTCTCGAGCCGGTACATCGGCGCAATTTAGCTTGCAAGGGCCATATTAGGAGTACATTGTAGAAGCCCAATGTGACTAAAAGCATCGACACGGTGCATGTATCGGCGGGGCAGCAACGCAGAGCCCCGGTTGTCCGCAGGACGACCCAAGCCGTGAGTGCTACAACATGCCGTCCCAACCTACACTCCAATCATCTCGAAGCGACTTCCGGCAACGGGGTACTTCTTTACCTCGATTCGTACAGGAAAAACCTCTTTCACTTCTGGAAGATGTGTAATCACCAAGATCTTGTCGAAATCACTCCTTACCTCGGCGATAGCCCGCAGCAAGTTTTGCACACCACTTTGGTCCTGCGTACCAAAGCCCTCGTCAATTACCAGCATGCGCATTCGTACGCCAATTCGCGCAGCCAGCAGCTGCGAAAGCGCGATACGGAGCGCAAAGTCGACTCGGTAGGCCTCTCCCCCGGAAAACGTCTCGTAAGCGCGATACTCGCCAAGTTCGTCATTGACCTTGATGTCGAGCGTCTCAATGGTGCCGCCTTTCTTCTTGCTGCGCAGCGTGTCAATGCGGATAGACATCTTGCCATCGGTCAGGCGTTCCAGAAGGTTACCGGCGCGTTGTTCAATGTCCGGCAACGTCTCTTCAATGATCAGCGACGGAATACCATGCTTTCCAAACGCCTGCATGAGATGTGAATAATGCTGAGCGTCTGTTCTGAAGTTCTTGCGCTCTTTCCTACGCTTTTTGAGCTGCTTGCGCTGCAGAGCGGCGGTTGCAAGCTTCTCGCAAACCTCGCCATACTGTACGCGAAGCGAATTCAGCGCGCCTTCGAGCCTGTCTCTTTCCTCTCGGCTCTGACGCAATTGGGTCTCGGATTCTAGCATGCCCACCATTCTGGCGCTGATTTGGCCAATCTGGTTTGCCTTGGCTTCACGTTCCAAGGTAGCCTTATGGGCTCGTGCCCGCGTTGCATCCAAACGGTTCTTCAGCTTCTCACGATCTCCCAGAGCCGTAGCAAGGCGAGTCATCTCTTCGCCGGCATCTTGAAGCGACTCAAGCTCTTGCTTGACGGCGTAAAGTCTGGCCGGATCATACCCTACAGTTTTGAGCTGACCATCCAAATGCCGGAGGTTTGCCAATAGCTTACCGAATAGTGTTCCGTCGTCAAGTTGCTTGCGCAACTCTAGTTCCTCTTCTTCCAAGCGCTTTGTGTCGCGCTCCAGCGGAGCCTTGCGTGCAATCTGTAGCCTGGTTTTGGCCATCAGCTCCGCATACCGCTGCGATTGTGCCGCCTCGTGGCGGACCCGTTCAAACTCAGCTTCGTCGAAATCGGCCTTTTCTAGCACCTGGCCCAGCACCGTCAGCGTGGTGCGGGCCTCCTGCGCGAAGCCTTCCTCCTTCAGCTGCTGGCGAGCTGACGTTAGCTTGGCGTCCTCTTCTGCAAGCGCCTGCTTGTACTGCCCTTGCTGAGCCAGGCGCTCCACCACGCCGGCAAGTTCCACCTGTGCCTCTTCAATGGCCACTACCTCGCTATTTTGCGCTTTCCATCGTTCCACTAGCTTGATGCGCCGCTTCATCAATCTCGCTTCTAGTCGCCCTTCCTGCTCCAGCAATTCTGATAGGCTGGTAATCTCCGATTGCAACTCAGCGTGCACTTGTGCACGGTGGTCAGACGTCAGTTTCGTGCCACAAGTCGGGCAACTGCCGTCGGTTTCCATACTGAGGTAGTCGAGCTGCTTTCGCGCCTTATCGCGTTGCTCTTCACGCCCCTGCCTTCGGCCCTCCGCAGTGCTCAGCTCACCCGCGACTTTGATTCCTTCTTCGCGCGTGGCTTCTCGTGTCTCCACGCACTCTTTATAGCGCGCAGCCCTGCGCTGCAGCATCCGCTGCCGGGTGGCAAGCACTTCAGCGCTTCCTATGAGACCCGCAAGCTGCTCCCTGCGCATTTGCACCGTCGCCATGCGACTCAGGAGGACGCTGCGCTGGTTTTCGATGCTGTTTCTGGCTTTGCGTGCCTTTTCCTTGAGCTCCTCTACGCGCACCTTTTCCTTCCGCATTACGGATTCTCGGCGAGCCGCCTCCGTGGTCGCCCCCTGCCTGCGTCTGATGCGTGGCAGCTCTTCCTCTGCGCGGTTCACTTCCTGCAGGTCACGCCTGCTGACACTCAGCTGGCTGCCCAGTCCTTTCAGCTGGATTTCCGCTTTGTGACGCCGCTCCGTTAGCTTTCGTAGTTTCTGTTCGCGTTCGCGTTCGATCCCAAGGTGAATCTGGCCGAGCTCATCCAGCTGCTGTCGCTCTTTCTGGAGGGAAAGCATGCGGAGATGGTTGCGCTTTATGGCATCGGCCCTTTGCACAAGCGCCTCTGCTTCTTCAATGCTGGTCTGTATTGATGCTGCATCATCCGCGTATTCCTGCAGGCGCTCGTCGGCAACCGAAAGTTCCATCTGCAGGCGGTCTATCTGACCTCGAAGGGCTTCGAGCTGGGCCAAGCGGCCAATGAGCTCAATTTCTCGACTTCTCACACTGGCAATTGCTTCCTCCTTTTCTCGAATTGTGCGCCGCAGCGATTTCTGCTCCGCTGTCCACTTGGGTTCGCTTTCTAGTGACCTGCTAATCCGCACGACATCTGCATCCGCCTGCTCCGCGGCCCGATCGGCCTCCTTGGCTTTGTCCGATGCCATCCGCCGCAGCTCCTCATACCGCCCCAAGTTGAGGATGCGGACGAGGATTTCTTTGCGATTGCCGGGTGAGCGGTTTGCGAATTCGTCGCTTCGACCCTGCAGCAGAAACGCAGAATTAATGAAGGTGTCATAGTCAAGCCCAACGATGTCGGAGATGACCTTCTGCGTCTGCGATATTCCGGTGCCGCTCAGCGACTTGTATTGTTGATCTTCCTTGCTGCAGGCGTGCAATTCGAGGAAAGACCGTCCTCGCGAGCCGAGATACGAGCGTATCACCCGGTAGCGTGCGTGGTCAAGGTCAAACACGAGCTCGACTTGCATTTCGTCGTGCCCGATGCGCAGAAGGTCCTGTGAAGGGCTGAGGCGTCCTGCTGCCTTGCGCGCCTTGCCCCAGAGCGCCCACGTGATCGCGTCCAAGAGCGCAGACTTGCCCTGGCCATTGTCACCCGAAAGGCAAGCGGTATGGAATCGCTCAAAATCCAGTTGCGGCACCTCGGTGCCGTAACTCATGAAATTCTTCAGACGGAGTGAAACGGGAACCATCCGCCCCTACTCAAGGTGTCTCCTGCACTGACTTCGCAGGGTCGGAAAAGTCAAACCTGTCAACCAACTGATCGCCGACGTAACTCCACGCCGCTTCAGAGGCTTGCATCAGTGGCTCATAAAGCCTGGAATTGCTCCGCATGTTTGCCGTCGGAAATTCCAGAGTCGCGAGCAGCGTAAGCAGCACCCCAATAAACACGATGGACTTGAGACCACCAAAGATGCCACCTGCAATTCGATTGATGCCTGAAAGCTGCAGCGTCTTGACCATGGACATACCAATGCGTGCAGCAATCAAGGCTGCAACATACACGCCAGTGAACACCACAATAAAGCCAAGCCACTGCGCATAACCTTCAGCCAGGCCCAGGATGGACGCAACGGCTTCGCCTGCAGAATTCGCAAACTTGATGCCCAGCGTCACTGCAATGAGTAATCCCGCCAGGCCTACCGCCTGACGCACAAGGCCAGAAGCAAACCCAGCCAGAATGCTGACCGCGACGATAGCCAGAATCAGGATATCAATCATGCCATCTTCCTAGACCTGTTCAGTCACCCAGTCGTACGCACCGTGTCGCAATTCGGTTACCTTCTAAGGTAGAACCGCACGCCGATCGTCACAAGGCCGACCTGCATGCCAGCTAGTGCTATGGCAGCGCGGTCGTCCAGGCGGGCAATGCGCGGGCGCAGATCGGGGGCACCGGTGGCCTGGTAATCGTTGTTCAGACGGTCCGCCTTGAATTTATGGTGAACGGTCAAGATGCCGCCTGCTACCACAAGACCGGCGGCGGCAGCATCAATCCACCGGCGACGCTTGTGCGACTGTACATGAGGTAGGACGTCGGGCGCACTACTATCGTACAAGGGCTGCATCTCGATCACGTAGCGATTCCATACATCACGCTCCGGAACAACTGCGTGCGGCCTGTATCCAAATAGCTCGACGACAAAGTTGCCCTTCGTTGCCGCGGGTGCTGCATACGTCACGGGCGTCTTGCCCAAGACCGCGCGCCCTTGCCCTGCGCGCAGATAGACCGTAGCACCCAAGGGTAGGGACTCAATACGGTGGTAGAGCGGAAAAGAAAGTGATGCGCGCGTAGTGTCCCCAGGCGTCAATGTAACTTCCTGCTCCACGGGTTCGATCGACCATGCCGCCTCGCCCGGCGCGAGAAGGCGTAGCGTATGACGGCCAGCCGTTGCAACAAATGTGCGCCAGCTTGCCGGGCCCACGCGCAAGGAGTCGATATAGACGATGGCCTCGGGATAGTTGGTATCTACCGTTACCACCGCACGCTCCTGGGCCCATACCCATCCCGCGCAAAGCAATGCCATCCCTACACTAATGAACTGCTTCATCGGCTTTCAACAAATAGACATAGCGCGGCCCAGAAAGCACAACGAGGAAGTCGTCGTAGCCAACTATGTTAGACTTTATGCGACCGCGGAGCTGCTCTTGCCATAGTTCTGAGCCGGTCTTTCGGTCAAGTGCATAAACCATGCTGCCCATGCTGCCTACATACACGGCATGCTCGTTCATGTACGGCGCAGCAACGATGGCATCAGGCGCCACCCAGCGCCATGCAACAGTACCAGCCAGGGCGTCTAGTGCCGAAACGGTGCCATCGGTGGCTCCAAAGACCACAGTCGTGCTGTCTGCCGTAGCCGTGGCTATACGCACGGTAGAGTCCGAGAGCGCATAGTCCCAGAGCACCGAGCCAGTCGCCGCTTCCAAAGCAAAGTGCTTTCCGCGTGTGGTTGAAACATAGATGCGGTCTGCGTGCGCCGCCATCCCATTGTAAACAGGGGCGCCAAGAGCCGTGGTCCAGCGAATTGAACCATCGTCCGGGCTCAAAGCACGCACTGTGCCAAGGTCGTCGGCTACTATGACCAGGCCAGCCGCAGAGAGTGGACGCGCATGGACAAAGCGGTCATCGCCAAGCTGCTGCGTCCAGGTAATGCTTAGGCCTTCGTGACGGCGTACCACTGAGCGGACATCCACGGACACAAAGCCCGTCTCCAAAGGAAGCAGCCCCATGGAGATAGGCTCTCCTTGCCAGCGCCAGGTGACGGCACTTCGCTCTAGGTCGTACGCGTAGATGGCGCGCCGACCCATGTCCACCGGCACGTACAGCATCTTACCCGCTACCAGCGGTGCAGCCTCCAGCGCATCTCCGAAGCTCTTGAATCCCGCGCGCTGGCCAGACTGGACACTGATAGCATGCAAATCGCCATTGCGCGTTGCTACTAGGATGTGGTCGCCAACTACCACCGGGCCATCTCCGCCGAATCCCGCGCCCGCATTGTAGGTCCACTCTACACGAAGTGGCGGCGCCAAGGTAGCCGGCCCGCGCCGCTGCGAAAGCAACTCGATGTCATCGATCCTAAGTACCGCGCAGCCGCCGGCCGCCAGAAGCACCAAAGACGCAGCGATGTACGCTTCGGCCCGCACTAAAAGTCGTACCCGAAAAAGAACTGTCGGAACAGGCGGTTGTCACGTTGCGAGAAGCCGTCACGGAAACGGTATCCGATGTCGTAGCGAAGGACAAAGCCGCCGAACAGGTTAAGCCTGAAGCCCAGGCCTGTGGAGCCCAGCGTCTCCCCCGCGAAAATCTGAGGGAAGCGCTTGCCGTATCCATCTTTCCAGGCATGGGCCGCGTCAAAGAAAAGGGCGCCACGCAAGTTGCTTACGCCAATCGCCGCCAAGAGCGGGACATGAAGGAATGGCCGCTCCAGTATGGGAAAACGCAATTCATGCGAGGTGAACCACATCTTGTTGCCACGTACGTCAAACAGGGGATAGCCTCTTAGGTCCCAGCTGCCGCCCATAAACCACAGCCGCGCCTCACGTCCGTGATTGCCTCGTGCCATAGCCCGCGAAGCAAAGGACACGTTGCGAAGAATCCGCAGGTAGTGTCTAAGATCCAAAGCTACCGTAACGTAGTTGACGTTCGAATACCGGACATCAGTAGTGTACGCCACTGTCAGCTTGGCGCGCCAACCATCAACCGGACCGTTGACACCATACAGCGCGTTGTCATGCACCAGTGAAACGGCGTTCGAAATCAGATACGCTTCCCTGTCAATGCGACGCTCTGGAATCTGTTTGCGGTCATAGCTCGCCGATGTGCTGAGCTCAACTCGCCGAAACATCGAGATCGGGAAGCTAACCGCCCCAAAAGCGCCATAGACCTCCTCCCAGAACCAAGGAAACTGCAGTGAAGCATCGGGTTCGGTGAAGTCGTAGCGCCTGCCGCCGTAACGGAAGATACCATAGCCTACATTCGTACGCCGGTGGAGTTGAACGCGAGAGAGCTCGAAATTCAAGCTACGTACGAAGCTATCACCGTACTGACCGGTGCTGTACAGCGCCAAAAACAGACGATCATTCCCCAACAGGTCTGAAAAAGACAACACGGCACCACCGCTCGTACCCCATAGTGCGTTGTTGGAAAGCTGGCCCTGTGCAATGTCCAGCCCATAGCGACGCTTGTAAGGGACCTTTTCCGCCTGGGTTTCGGCTTTTATGTAGTCAAAAGCCCACGGCTCGCCGCCGGCGCGAGCCAAGTCCACCATTCCTTCTTCCTTGGGATAGGATAACAATGAGTCTAGATTTCCCAAGGCCCTTATGGTGAAGGAGAAATTCTCAAAGCTCGTGAATACCAGGTGCTGATCCTCTGTCCACACGGGGTCGAAGGCAGCAGTGGTGAGGTGCGTTAGTCGTCGCAGAGTCCGCTGGCTGGACGCCAAGCGATACTCCGGCCCCGCAGTAATGCTGTCAATCGCGATAAGGGGCGGCGGAATGCGGCCCTCCGCGTCAATCACATAGATGTCTCTGCCCCCATAGCGCCCAGCAACGTCACGACGGGTGCTGGTGAAGACAATCTGAGTGCCGTCCGGGCTCCAACGCGGCGAGAAGTCATGATGTGCACCGAAGGTGACGTAATCGATTGAGCCGGTGAGGAAGTCGTACGTGAAGAGGTTGTACGCATGCTGGTGCCCTACCGAGGTGCGATCTGACGAAAAGGCGATATACCGGCCGTCAGGGCTCCAGGCAGGATCACGATCGTCGTACAGATCGTGTGTCAGGCGTTGCAGCGCTCCCACTTCCGTGTCATAAACGTAGAGGTCAATATGCCCGCTTTGGTCAATAGAGGTAAAGGCCAGTCTTTGGCCGTCCGGGCTCCACGACGGCGAATAGACGGCGATTAGGCCGTCAAATTCGTATGCCGGCCCAAAGGCGCCAGCCTCCAAGTCGTAGGTATGGATGACGTCTTTCTTGCCGCTCTTGGTCACAAACGCCAGTACACCGCCCTCGGATATGCTCAGTCGGCTCTCTAAAAGGTGAAAGGCCTCAAAGCGATCCGCACGCTCGCCCCGCACCAGCACCTTCGGCCGGTGCAGCGGTCGGTACAGCGAATCCACGTCGACGTAGAACACATTGCCGTAGCCATTGTGGTTGCCGACAAAGTAAACCTGCCGACGCCCGTCCTTGCGCTTGTAGGCTACAGGCTTGGAGTTGAACCCGCGCGCCGACACAACTTCGGTCAAAAGCGAAGGTGCTTCGGCGTCCTCAAGCTTGGGGTAATACTGTTCTCGTAACCACTCCAGCCACCTGTCTCCCAGCACTCGGTAATCCTCACGCAGCACGTATTCCATAACCCTCCTGAAGTCCCGATCGCGCCAGGAATTCTCCATTAGCTCCAGGAGCTTCTCCTCGCCATACGTTTCGGCAATAAAGCGGCAAAGCGCCTCTCCTTCCTTGTACATGACGTAAGTGCCAGTGACGCGGTAGATGTTTTGCAGCGGCACGAAGAAATTCGAATAGAGTGCATCCCGTATCACCATCTCATGTTGGAAATCCGGCTCGCCGGACCAATACTCCGCCAGCCCTTCAGTAAACCATAGCGGCAGGAACCGATCCGGCGGGATGCGATGGTCGCGATAGGCGCGTGCGACCTTGTTCAACGTAAAAACATGTACCATCTCATGCCGCACCACGCGCCGGAAGCGGTGCAGGTCCCCATTTGCGGGGATCACCACACGGCCCTTCAGGAATTCAAAGAAGCCGCCGACTCCATCAGGAATAAACCCGTCGGTTATGTTGGTCTGCTTGAAGTGCAGGTTGGACGAGTAGAATACGATTGGCGGACGGTCGGAGAGCGAAAAGTTGAATTTGTTCTGGAGCTCGCGATAGGCCTCCTCCGCAAATGCGGCGCCGTGCTCCGCCAGCTCCTGCATTTCGGGATAGAAGTAGATGTCAAAGTGCTCCGTCTTCAGGACATGCCAATCAAAATTCTCGTACTGGATCTTGTTGCGCCCGAAGTGAAACCAGTACTGTGCTTGCGAAGGCGCGGCGAGTCCGCACATTACCAGAATCGTCAATAGCGCTTTAACTTGACCCATTGGGCACACTGTTAACTGCAGAAGGCAGGAGCATCATTGTAGGACGCGTTGCAATGGCGGGTTCCCGATGGCTGACTGACTATCCTGTGGCGAGCCGCTGCTTGAGTGTGCTAATAAGCCCTACCGGCGACGGATCGGTCTCGTGACATATAGCCAGGAAAAGGCTGACCCAGTCGCTTCTGTACATGAGCGACAAAAGTCGTGCCAGCCTGCTGGATCCTACGCTGCTGATCTCTTCCCAGTGTCCGGCATGCGCTTTGAGCAGCGAGGCGGTAACCTGCAAGCGGCGCCGGGTTCGTGGATGATCTTCCTTGTCGCATAGTACGACCACGCCGAGCTTGGTAAGCTCCGCGCCAAAGCGGGCCCATCCCATGATCTCGTTATGATTCATCTCCGGCAAAAGGTTTCCTACTGCAAAAGTCTTGGCATTCTCGTGCATCTGGTTGCGCCAGCGGAGGTTGGCGACCTCAAGCTGCTCGCTGCTGTATATCACCGGAAACAACGGCCGCAGCTTTTGCGCAAGTAGCAATGCTGCGTTGTCTTTACGCGTCGGATCTTCCCAGGCCATTCGCTGCGACTGAAGAATATCCACTGCTTCATCCCAATCACTGTCGTTTACACTCGCAAGCCCCAGTGCACTGGAGGCCGTCAGGAGTGCCGCGGCTGAATAGCTGAGCGCTGCTCGTGGCTGTAGTCCCGGCAAGAGGTCTATCACCGGCACGCCAGCCGCAGCCGCGCGCAGCTGCAGCGTGCCACCGGTGGTGATGCAAAGTAGCGCAGCGCCGCGAGCCGCGGCCTGGTCAAAGGCCGCCAAGGTTTCTTCTGTATTACCCGAATAGCTGGAGGCAATAACCAAAGACCTTGCGTTCACCCAACCGGGCAGCATGTAACTTCGGTTTACTACGACGGGCATACTGGCTGTGTCCACGCTGAGGGCACGCAGAAAGTCTCCACCAATGGCGCTGCCACCCATCCCGGCGACCACGACACCATCGTAGATCCTACTCTGAAGCGAAATCGTCTTTTCTACCTGGCCCAAAGCCCGCTGACGGCCATCTCGAAGCTGCTCCGGAAAGTCCCGCACCGCACCGTACATGTCTTCCTTATCAAAGCGGTCAATATCGCTGCGCGTCATTGCATCTGTGCGTTTGTTAAGGTTGATCGGCTGAACAGCCGAAGAGGAGTTTGCTGGCGCGCACGCGTCGCTAGTGCTCTCGCGCAGCCATGGTCTTCATGATTGCCACCAAAACATCGGCGCGCCGTGGCAACGCACTCAAATGCCCAATGGCCAGGCTTGTGTAGTGAGCAACGTTGTTTCTGGCACAGGCCAAGACACCAAGGCGGTCCATGCGACTGCGCGCCTCGGCAATGTCGCACGCCTCTATTCCTTCGCAATGCTGGATGCGATCGAAGAATACCCTATCCCCACCTTGGGCACGATTGAGGGATTCCAACAGCAAAAACGTCTTCTTGCCTTCTATGATGTCGCCCCCGATCACTTTGCCCCATCGCCCATCTTTGGCCACCAGGTCCAGGAGGTCGTCCTGAAGCTGAAAGGCTCTTCCGAGTGCCATTCCGGCGCTGCAGACGGCGGCACGGTCTTCAGGCGAACCATCGCCCAAAATCGCACCCATTTCCAGGGCAGCACCAATGAGTGCGCCAGTCTTCAGGTCTATCATATGCAGGTACTCTGCGGTCGTCACATCTGCGCGCGTTTCAAACTGCATGTCCAGCGCCTGCCCTTCACAGAGGGCCGTGACCGTGCGTGCAAACGCTCCGAGGAGTGCAGGCAGCTGCGTAGCCTTCGCTTGCAGGAGCTGGCCGAACGCCAACCCCATTAGCACATCACCACATAGCAGTGCAGTATCCGCGTCCCATTTTACGTGCACCGTCGCGCGCCCGCGCCGCGTAGTGGCCCCATCCATGATGTCATCGTGTACCAGTGCCCAATTGTGCGACACCTCAATAGCGAGCGCGATGGGGAGCGCATCTTCACTCTTGACACCATACATCTCGGCGCAGAGCAACAGGAGTACCGGCCGCAGGCGCTTGCCCTGGCCTGCCAAGACATACCGCACCGGGTCGTACAACACGTCGGGCTTGTTGTGAGCAGCGATCGCCGACAGGCGTGCGGACACCATTGCACCCAGGTCAGTCACGCGCTCCCGCACATGCGCCTCCATCAAGCTTTTCTTTCTTAGGCTGCCTCCAACAAGCGGCTAATGCGGACATAGACCTCGTCAAAGGAGCCCCAAGCGTCGACCTTAACGATGGTTCCGGCGCTTCGATAGTAGTCCGCTACCGGCTGGGTAGTTTCGTGATAGATGCGTAACCGCTGGCGGACGGCTTCCGGCTGGTCGTCCTTGCGCTGAATAATGAGTACGGGGTCCACCCCCACCGGCGGCCGGGAGTCCAGGTGAAAGTTCTCTCCTGTTACACTGTGGACGCGGCGGCGAGACAGGCGCGCGACAACATGGTCGTCGGACAGGTCCATGAATACTACGGCATTCAAGGCCGCATCCTTCTCACCTAGGCATTTAGTCAGCCACCCGGCTTGGATCAGTGTCCTCGGAAATCCATCAAGCACAAAGCGATCCCAATGGGCATCGCCCAGTGCACGCTCCACTAGGCCATACATCAACGCATCCGGCACCAGGCGCCCGGTATCAATGTAGGCACGTGCTGTGCGCCCAACAGGGGAATCTTCCCGCTTCGCTAGGCGCAAGATCCGGCCGGTCGAAATATGCGTAAACCCCAAGCGCTCGACCAGACATTTGGCCTGCGTACCTTTGCCGGCCCCTGGTGGGCCAAAGAGCGCCAGACGTGTCTTCACGCGCAAAAGACCTTACGTATCCGAGTCCACCGCGCCTCCAGCGTTGCTCTTGCCAAGAGTCTGCGCAGCCCATCCTACAACTACCGGAAGGAGGAGTCGCACAAGCTCCGTGCTTACGGAAGGCGCCGGAGCAGAGACCGGCAGCTGGCCACGCAGCGCCGCACGCACGGCGTCTTCCGCGTTTTCGCCGGTACTCATCCGAGCTTGAACCGTTGCCGCAATAGGTGCCAGGTATGCGTCCATCATCGCGCGCCCATACGGATCACTGCGCTGCCGCGACAGGAGCATCCCGGCAACTACGCCTGCCGCCAATGCGCCCCCTACGGTCAGCAGGGGATTCTTATTGATGGCTGCGCGAATCGTCGGCGTGAAGCTGGACACTTCGTTTTTCAGAGCCTGCAGGTGCTGCTCGATTTGCTTGGTTTTGTCCTTCAGCAATTGCTGCACCTCGGAGACGGTTCGCTTCTGGTCGTCTTTTTCCATGATGTCTTTGGTGTTCTACGCGAATGCGAAGCAGGTGCGCGAGCCCTGCCAATACTCCTACCATGCCACCGGCAGCGAAAAAGCCCCATGAAGGACGTCCGAATACCTCGCCGAGCCCCAACGCGCCGCCGACTAGAAAGAGGCCCAGGGCTGCTGCGTACATCATTGCGGGTACGCCCCTGGACAAAAGCTCCCATTTGACACGTTCAATCAGTTGGATCTCTATCAAGGATATCTTGAGTTCGACCCAAGCCTGCAGGTCCGACGCAAGCGCACCCCAATGGCGCGTTATGCGTTCGTTTCTGCTTTCTTGCGACTGATCTCGCGCTGCTTCGGGCACCTTTTCTGTCTGCTGCAGTGGCAAAACGCACCCATACGCCGATATACTCCGTTGGGTTTCCTACAGGGAAGTCAGGAAGGCTACGGTGTCCTGGCCGTCCGGGTGCCATGCAAGAGAAGGACGCTGGGCGAATCCCAAGGCTTCTACCGGCGCTCCGCCCCGTAGCCTGCCGATCAAGCCCTCGCGCAAAAACACTCGTTGCAATCGCGCCCCATGTGCCGCAAGTTCATTCTCTACAGCGTTCCAGCCACTGTAGGGTACCCACCGTATATGAGCGGGCCCCTGTGGCTGCGCCGGACCCCTGCTCATCAAGAATTCCAACCCCTCCCCGTAGGCATGCGGCATGCCCAGGGCCTCTAGTAGCGACTGCTGCATCGCCAGTGCCCCCGGCGTGTCCCTGTGCGCTGGAAATATCGCCCGAAAGTGTGCCATGCTCTCCAGATAGGGGTCCGGGGACAGTTCTTCGGGCGCCCAGATTAGTGCTACGCTTCTGCAACCCATGCCCTCATGAAGTAGGGCGTCTTCTGCCAGGCGCTCGCGCTCATCTGCGCTTTCATAGCCGTCGACCACTGCTGCGCTGTAGCTGTGCCCCCGCAAGAGGCACCGGTGCCGTGACACGCCGTACCTCTTCGCTTTCGCCGTGGCCCAGGCCCGGGATTCGTCGGTGCCGGTTGCAATGATGGTGTCCGAGCATTTCCACAGCGTGTCCGAGTCAACAAAACGCGCGTCCAGACCGGCCGCCTCTGCAAACGCTGGCAGAAGTGCAGGGCTTTTCCGGGACACCGACCCTACGTAGTGGTGCCCTGTGCATACCACTGCCAGGAGATCCTGCAACCCTGTAAGCGGAACGTTGCCTGCATTCAAGACGCCAACGGTGCGGGGCGCCCTCACCTGTCGATCTCCGACCCATGCATTCAAGCGCGTAGACTCCAGGAGAGCCATCTGCTGGTTGATCGCAAACGCCAACGCTTCCGGCGTGAACCTGTTGGGCGCTTGCAGCGTAGCGTGGACCGCCCTTTGGCGGGCTGGGTGGCTTGGTTCGCGCCACTGTGCTGCTACGCGCGCAATGGCCTCAAACATCGTCAAGTAGGAAGTTGCAGCCGCGCATCTCGCTCTGCCGCAATCGCCCAAGTACCTCAAATCCGTCTCCGCGCCGAACACCCAAGTCATCTGTCATGATGGCGGACACGGTATAGACGTTGGCCAAATCGATTACTCCCAGCACCCCAACCTGTCCCGCTGGCAGCGGCTGCTGTATGCGTTCGGGGTCGAAAACCCCGACCCGCATCCAAGGCGGCGGAAAGTATACGTTGCTTCCTCGCGTATATGCTTGGCTTAGAAGCTCACACATCCCGTATTCACTCCAGACCTGTTCACGGCGTATGCCGAAACCCTCGGCGAGCAACGCATGGAGTTCGCCGCGCGTGACACTTCGCCTGTGCGTCTTCATGCCCCCGGTTTCAACAATCCGCCCGCCGGGCGGAAGCACCCATTGCCGCGCTTCAACGAGACTCAAAAGCCCAAAGGCGGCGCCAAAAAGCAGAAGCGGTGTCTCCATGGCCGCACTGTGCCGGATAGCGCGCTCGAGCAGCTGCAGGTCATCCAGGAAAAATCCACTTTCGGAATCCCCGAACCACTTGATCAGCTGCCGTACCATGTAGACCAGCGACGACTCTGCCGCATAGCCTGGCAGGTGCGCTAGCAGCGTAAATGGGCCCGCTCCAAACACGGAAACAAAATGCGCGCGGATAGCGCGTTTATAGAGTTCCAGGTCGCGCACGTAATGGCGGCTGGGCACCTGGCCGGAACTGCCGCTGCTGCGAAAAACCTGGGCCGCCTCCTCCGGCGCAAAACAAGCCACGGCGGCATGCTTGAATGCCGCAATGGGCAGATAGGTGTGACCAAAGCGGGCGTAAACGCTACAGTTGGCCTTCTGGAACGCGCGTACTGCGCGCGCCATCCGGTCAAAGTCGCCGGGCCCTTGGGGGTGAGTGAATTGCCGGGCTACGTCCAGATGACTCAGCCGGCCGGAAAGCGTATCCGGCATCCAAACGCTTTGGTTGGCGCAGGGGTACTGCCAGCCAGAAAGTCGGCCACGAAGGACTGCTGCACGGCTTTGGCGTCGGCGGGCGCATCGTCAATCGCGCCAGAATAAACCAGCGTACCTGCTTCATCAAAGGCGAATACCTCGGGTGTCCGATATGCGCCCAACGCTTTGGCCAGCACTGCGCCCGGGTCATGGACGTAGGGCACCGGGTGCTTTCCGGTTGCACTCGCCGTCGGCGTTTCCTCTGGAAAGGCTGACGCATCATTACTGTTCACGAGCACTACGGAGATGCCTTTGCTGCTTGCAGCTGCGTGAAGATCCTCTACACGCTTTTGGTAGCCATCCGTCCAGCGGCATGCATTGCTCCAGAAGATGAATACGGTCCCGCGTGCCCCCAGAAGGGAGGACACCTCTGCATCGCCGCCGCCTATATGCTGCACGGTATGACCCTGCACAGGAAGCATACTTCCAACGGCCAACGCTGCAGGCTGCGCCTGCGCACATGCGGCTGCAAACAGTAGCAACATCAAGGCCAAAGGTCTGCTCATCATGGCTCCTCCAATGCTTTAGCTGTCATATAGCAAACTTCCTGCCAAAGTCTATCTATGCACGCCCATGCGGCGATTCATCCAACGGTTGAGCAACAAAAACGCAACCAGTACTGCACCCCACTGCACAAAGCACGTCATGACGCTGAACTTGTCGGTCGGGTCGAACCAAGTGTCAGGGGCGTACTGGGTGGCCGACAGCCACAGCCACCATCCCAGCAACAGGACAGCCAGGAACGGGATGGCGTAGGTGATGACGAGGTCCCACGGCCGCCCGGCGTTCCAATCACCTTGGAGGTTGTCGATGGATTCCTCGCGGAACTGGCGAGCACCTTGTCGGATGACGGCAAATGCCACGAAAGCACCGCAAAGCATCAACGCTACGCCCCAGACGAAATCCTGATTCTCGAAGAAGCCAAGGTTGAGTGCGGAAGGGATGCCCAGCGCAAAAGCAGCCGTACATACACCAATGATCGCGTGCTTGCGGCGTACGCTGAAATCCACCACGATACGAGATACCATTTCGATCATTGAAATGAGCGAACTAAAGGCGGCACAGGAAAGACCCAGGAAAAACAGCATAGCAAAGAGGTTGCCCGCAGGCATCTTGGCAAAGAGCTGCGGCATCCATACGAACGTCAGGCCTGTGGCGGCAGGCCCACTGGTTCGCATGACCTCCAAGACTTCGGGCTTTGACATGTCCTGACCTAGAATGGCAAAGGCGGTCCCGAAAATGATGATGGCGGCCATTATCGACACCGTATTGTTACCTACACCGGTGATAAGTGAATTCTGTACCACACCGTGCTGGCTCTTCATGTAGGCCCCGTAAGTCAGGATAAGTCCCCAGCCAGCGCCTGTATCCCAAGCGTTCTGTGTCAGCGCTTCAAGCCACGTCTTGGGTTCGGCCAAGGTGGCCCAGTCCGGTGTGAATAGAAACTTAATTCCTGTGGAGGCGCCGTCCAGGCTCAGAGTACGGGCAAGCGCAATGAATACGATGACCAGCAGCGTTGGGATAAGTACCTTGTTGACCTTTTCAATAGAACGCACGCCCTTCCAGACCGCTACCGCGCCCAGCCCCATCGCGAGTGCGTGAAACATAACCGGGAAGCCGCTTTCCTGAAAGGAATCCCAGACACCCTGCCCTGCTGCAACTGTCAGAGGCAACGCGCTTGTGGTCATCTTCAGGAAGTAGTATATGCACCACCCGGCCACCACGGAATAGTAGAACATGATTGCCGCGGCAACAAACCCCAGGAACGCACCCATCCAGGAGTAGCGTCCGCCCGCAAGTTTTGCAAACGTCCCCACGACACCCATGCGTCCTTTGCGCCCGAGGCCATACTCGGCAATGATCAGCGGCACGCTCCAGAGCAAGAGGAAGATGACCCAAGCGACCAGGAACGCGCCCGCACCTGCATCGCCGCTGTTGGTGGCGGCGATGCGCGGAAAGCGCCAGATGTTGCCGGTTCCTACGGCAATGCCCAGGACGCTGAGAAGTAGCCCCCAGCGGGAGGAAAATCGTTGATCCGCGTAGTCTGACATGGTTTCAGGCGTAGGTTACGGCCGCAGCAATATTACGGATTCAGCGCCCAGTTGACCCGGAGCGGTCGGCTTCTTCAGGTCGTAGTAGCCAAAGGTCACGTAAGTCTCCATGTGGAGGTCATACAATCTACTGAACGGGTTACCGCTTTGCCCTCCAAAGTAGATGCCATACCCGCGCGGGGAGTCTTCCGAGAAGTCCACGATCATGCGCCAGCTAGCGCTCTTGGTGACAGTAAGTCCACCCCCTGGCGAGACGGTTTGGGCAAAGCCGGGATATTCGTACGTGTCGCTCCATAGGGCACTCAGCTCCGCCGACTGCGTTATGTGTCTGGCGATGAGCTTGTGATGGCCCCCCCAGCGCCATCCGGCGGGGTTACTCCCATAGCGGGCAGTAAGTGTGTCCGCGGTCGCCATAAGGGCTATGCGGAGCATTCCGGGCGTGTCTTCAGCCGTCATGGGCGTTGCCACCACGTCCAGCCACGGCGAGTCTTCACCGAGCAGCGCAAAAAGTGTGGTGCCGCGGGGCTTAGGCAGCCCAGCAAAGACCGCTTCGTCCCAGGTGATGTTTTTGATAATTTCCAGGAGCGTATGCAGTACAAGAGGCTCGCTGCGATCGGTGGATGCCGTGCCGTCCCAATCCAGAAGCATGTCGCGCACCAGCGCCGCCCGGCCTGGCAGCGAGCCCAGCAGGTCCAAGTGCGGCGCGAGAAGATCGCGCTGCACCACATGGACGTCCCGCTGATACGCCTGCATGTCCGCCAGGCTATGACGATTCTTGCCGCTGAGCAGAGCTTCCAGGCGCAATGACCGGTACGAGGAAGGCCAATTATGTCCCAGGTAGTACGGGTAGTCCCGCGCGGTGGGCTGCTGGTTGGACGAGGTCAGGTACCCCTGAGCGGGATTCTTGGAAAAGGGGAGCACGCTGTGAGGCAGCCGCCCGCTCCACTGCGTAGCGCTGGAAGTGCCATCTAGGATTCCTGCCCGACTGCGCCCGTCGTGGCGAGTCGGAATGTAGCCGGCTGATCGCACCGCGACCTCTCCTGAACCATCGGCAAGAAGCACATTCTGCGCAGGCGCGCCCCAGTCCTTTAAGGCCGAGTCTGCCTCGTCCACGTGCTTCGAATGGGCCAAGCCCCAAAGGGCTGTCAGCGTGTGATTCTTTTCGTATGCTGTCCACCGCATCGCCATTGGACCTGCCGCTACCTGCCGAAGCGGCCCCATGTGCGTGTGCCAGAGCGTGTCTACCACTGGCGCTGCCCCCTTTACACGGATGGTGTCGATTTCAGGCATGAGGTCGCGCCACGTTTGATCGAACCGGTACCGCCGGCCGGACTCGTCAAGTTCAAGCGCGTAAAAGTCGATGACGTCCGCTCCCATGTTGGTGAAGACCCATCCGACATCGTCATTGAAAGCCTCGATCAGGAGCGGTGTACCCGGTGACAGCACGCCATAAACGTTCATGGTCGGCGTAACCAGGTGCGCTTCGTACCAAGTGGAGGGGAGCGTAAGGTCAAGGTGCATGTCCCCGGCCAGCAGCGGCTTTCCTGTCGCGGACCGGGCGCCAAAAACGGCCCAGTTGTTTGAGCCCTTCCCAGGCTGAAAGCCCTCAGCAATAGGGAAGGACATATGCTTTGGTAGCAAGGCATCCGGCGTCGGCGCAGGCAACGCGAACGCGGTTGCATTGTTTTTAGAACTGTCTGCTGGTACTATTGGCACATAGAGCGGAGCGTGCAACGGATAGAGTCTGGAATACGCGTCGTCCCCTAGCCGAGTACGTAGGATGCCATAGGCTGCGTCATCGGTTTCATACGACAGGTCATAGTTGAAGTACTGCACTATGCGCGCAGCATGGAGTGCGGTATAAGGCTCAGGCCTGCTCCCAAAAAGCCGAAACTCAAAAGGCAGTTCGGCCTCGGAAAGGCTTTCGATATAGGCATTGGCGCCGCGCGCAAAGGCGTCGATAATTTGCAACTCCAAGCCGTCATCTTCGTGCACCTTTCGTGCGATGTCCTGCGCGGCCCGCTCCATGCCGGTGCTGCGCAAAAAGCGGTCGGCTTCTATCGATCCAGGTCCAAAGATCTCTGCCAGCCTGCCCGACGCGACGCGGCAGACAAAGTCCATCTGAAACAGTCGGTCCTGGGCCACCACGTAGCCCAGCGCCACCAGAGCATCCCAGTCGTTCTCGGCAAATATGTGAGGCACGCCGCGTGCGTCGCGCTCTACTGTGACCGGCGCGGCTAAACCGCCCATGGACAACTCCACGCGGGCCGGGTGCTCGGCCATTCGTGCCGTTCGATAAACCCCATTCCATGGGTCCAGAAGCGGACCGAGAGTCAGAAACCCTCCGACAGGCACATGCAGCCCGTAAAGGAGTAACATATTTGCCAACGCCCATGCGGCCGCTGGCCATGCCTTCCGCACGCTCATGGATCGGAAGCGACAAGACCGAGGATGCGAAGGGTTTCGTCTGCCGCGTTGGCGTAGTCCTGCGCGCCGCGCGAACGCGGGTGACATTCGAACACCGTTCTGCCCGATTCGTAGGCACTGGCCAATGCGGTATTGGTCCGGATGACGGAGCTTAGCACACAATCTCCGTACTGGGCACGTAGATAGCGTGCATACTTATGGTGTATACGCTTGCGCCCATCCGCCTGCGTAATCAGCAAATAGGGATTTGGCAGGTCGGGGTTAAGCGTTTCTCGCACAATGCTCGCGGACTTGTAGGCGCTCTCTGCGCCATGGACAGACTGGATTTCAGGCGTGACTGGAATAAGCACGCATGTGGCGGCCACCAGTGCACCCAGACTGTAGACTGTAACAGCGGCTGCCGTATCAAGTAAGATGAGATCATACTCGCAGAATAGGCTGATCGACTCGCTGATCCACAGGTGGTCGGTGGGCTTGTTCAATCGCCTCATCAAATTCGTCAGCTGCCTGGAAGCCGGAATGAATTCAAAGGCGCTAAAGGGAATCGGCACCAGATCCCCTTTTTTCAGTGAAGGGTCGAAAAGCGCTATGCAGGAGGCGTTGGGATTCGGCTCATCCAGGCCCACCATTCGGGTTAGAAATCCCTGAGGATCCAAGTCAACAAGGAGCACCCGAAACCCCGACAATCCGATGGCCGCGCCGAGGTTCAGAGCCGATGTCGTCTTGCCCGTGCCCCCTTTATGGTTGCACATGGTAAGAACCTTCGTTTGCCGGCTACTCATGCAAACAAGCCTAAATGAACACGATGTGCACTAAATTACGCCGCGACAGCCTGCTGATTTCCTTGATCTCGCAACTTTTTACGCCCACGCATGAAGCTGAGCACTGTGTTCATACTGGCTTCCAAGTCGCCTCAGCGTAGGCATCTGCTTCGGCAGCTTGGAATATCATTCAGCGTGATCCCAAGCAAGGCAAACGAGACGGTCTCCAACGGTATGCCTCCCGACAGCAGGGTACGTGAGCTCGCCCTGCGCAAGGCCCATGCCGTCAGCTGTCGTCGGCGAGACGCTTTAGTGTTAGGTGCGGACACCATTGTGGTGCACCGAGGCCGGCCGATAGGCAAGCCGTCCACTCCCCAGGAAGCTGCCGCCATCCTGCGCCGCCTGAGCGGGTCGACCCATACCGTATTTACCGGCATGGCCTTGATGCATGACGCCAGCGGGCGAAGCGTGACGGCAACCGAATCAACTGATGTCACCTTCGGGCACCTTTCCGATGGCGAGATTGCTCGCTATGTTGCTACGGGCGCTCCGATGGACAAGGCCGGCGCCTACGGCATCCAGGATGACATGGGGGCCCTCTTTGTCCAGAGCATTAAGGGCGACTACTATACGGTAGTGGGACTGCCGCTACGCCGCCTTTATCTCCTGCTCAAGAAGTATTACGCGGACTTTCTTGCCTGTTAGCCCGGTAGACGGCCTCAACCGCGTCGCTGGTTCCGCCGATCGGAGGGTTAGGCTTGCGCACGGTTACCTCTATGCGTTCCACTGCGGCAAACGATTTCAGGACTTGTTGGCCTATAAGGAATGCAAGACGCTCGATAAGGTAGAATCGGTTACTTGTTACCAGGTCCTGAACTAGGTGGTATACGCGCTCGTAGTCGACCGTCTGGTGCAGGTCATCCTGTCGTGCTGCATCGTCAAAGCGGAGGTCCATCTCAACGTCTACTTCGTAGCGCCCGCCCGTACGCTGCTCTTCCTGCATCACACCGTGGTGTGCAAAAAACACCGCATTTCGTAGCCTGACCGTGCTAAGCGGTTGCATAGGCGCTATAGGCCAAGGACTTCGAGGAGTGCCCGATTCGCAGCCGAAAGCGAATCCGTGCCTGCACGAATGCGCGAAACGTAGATGGTACCGTATAGCCCCAAGACCGTGTCACTGCGCCGTGCGTGTTCGGCAAAGTATTGGGTAACCTCGGGGTCTCGAGCATCATGGCTCACATAGTAGGCACGGACTCCTTCAGGACCCGGCGGCGCAGGCTGCGGAAAGCTGCGTTCTGGTTCGAACTGCTTGGAGCCAAAGTGACACCCCACGCACTGGAGTGGCGTAACTAGCGGGCGTGGCAAAGCCTGTGTAGTGGCCGCAAGTGTGCCGTCTGCTGCGTAGGTTACGAAGTCCCAATGTCCGTCGCTACGACGTACCATGGCCGTGTGCTCAATGAGGGTGCTATCAAGGTAGTGATCTGCAGCGATGGCCGTGCCGGCGGGGTAAAGTAGTCGTTGACCCGAGGACTGATACCCAGCCAGGGCCGCACGCAACGCCGCTTCTTCGACGTAGATGCGCCGGCGGGCATGCGTCATAGGCCCGTCCACATCGAAGGCCAACCAGTCCGTGTAGGGCCACCGTGTCTTGAAGGCCGCCAGTGTAGGTGGCAGCCCCCGGGCCTCGTAGTATGTGCTTGCCAGAAACGACCCTAGGCTGTCCCACGATAGAATGTTGGCGCGCGCCCGCCGGGTGAGCATGGTGCCCATGCCGGGGTGCAGGGTCTCCAGCACGCCAGGGTCCGCATAGAAGCGCTGCCCACGCTGCGATAGTATCCCTGCTTCAAACGGATCGTCGCCGCCCTCTACATAGCTCCCAAAGTAAAAATGCAACAGCCGCGCTGGATCCGGCTTGTCAAGGACGACCTCTATCTGACCTTGCGGGGCACATCCCAAAAGGCACAGTGGCACCAGCGTGTTGCAGAGCAACCTCAGCATTCCGCAATGAACGTGTTCTCCGGCCACACTACTGCGCGCCGCAACGCACCTATGCGCCGTGCAATCTCTTCAGGGGTTAGGTCCAACATGCGTGCAATACCCAATCGCTCAACGACAAACGAGGCCATCACGGTCCCATACAGTACTGCGCGCTGCAGCGCCGCGTCGTCTATCAATGCTTCGCACGCCAGGTGCCCGCAGAAGCCTCCCAGGAATGCATCGCCCGCTCCAGTTGGGTCCTGCACTTCCGTGGTAGGAAACGCCGGTGTGATGAACATCGACTTGCCCGTAAACAGGAATGCACCATGCTCCCCCTTTTTGATGACAACGATGCGTGGCCCCTGGGCGCGGATGGATTCGGCTGCGTGGAGCAAGTTGTACAGCCCGGTCATCTGCCGTGCCTCTTCATCGTTCAGGACTAGGCAGTCCACGCGCTGCAGCACATTGCGCAGAGTCCCCGGCGTGTTAGTGATCCAGTAGTTCATGGTGTCGCACACCGAAAGGACTGGTGTCGGTACCTGGTCCAGTACACGCAGCTGGATGCTGGGATCAAGGTTGCCAAGACAAACGATGCGGCTGTCTTGGTAGCTTGCTGGAAGCGTTGGGTTGAAGTTGGCAAGGACGTTCAGATCCGTAAAGAGAGTGGTACGATGGTTCGGGTCCTCGGCGTATCGCCCGCCCCATGCAAACGTCTTTCCGGAGGCATCCACCTGCAGGCCCGCAAGATCCACCCCCCTGCCCTGCAGAAGCTCTAAGAACCGGCCAGGGAAGTCGTGTCCTACAACAGCGACCAGGCGGACCGGTGCACCTGCGAAGCGCGCGGCTAGCGTTGCATACGTGGCAGTGCCTCCCAGGACATTCCGGGCGGACTGATGGGGCGTCTCGATAGCATCGAACGCGATGGTGCCGACCACTAGTACGCTCACATGCTTCTCAAATTGACTAGAGAGGAATTTGATTTTGCCGCATAATACAGGCACCGGGAGCATGCGAGACCACGTTATTATACGCACAAGTGAAGCAGACGAAGCACTGGCCCAGGCACAAGGGCATCGTCGGGCAATTCTTCCCGCTCGCCACCTTAAGGACAAATTCGCCGTCCCGACTTATCTTAGTGCACTTGCGCTTAAAAGACACCAGCCGTCAATGGAGGACCAAAGCAAAAGAAAAGTAATTTGGGCCATGGTTGACGCTGTACACAGCATGTTGGAGCGGAACCGTGAAGCCACCATTCCCGGCCTCGGCACGTTCCGCGTGGCGTATGAGAGGAGTCGCTGTGAGCGTCAGCCAGATGGTAGCACGGTCATAGTGCCACCCAGGCGGAATTTGTCGTTTACGCCGGTACAGGAGGACGCTGCAGCTGATGGCTGAGTCTGTAGTAACCTTTGTCGCCAGGAAGCTTTCTTTCCGCTCCGACGCGGCAGAGAAACTGCTCCGCGGCTTTGCCAGCGACCTCCGACGCCAGGTTGAGGAGGAAGGCCCCGTCACGATCTATGGACTAGGCACGTTCACGGCTTCGAACTCCGATCTCGCATTCGTACCTGAGGAAGCGCTTCTTAGTGCTGCTTGGGCAGCGCTGGACAGCTTGGAACCCGTCACGGTCTATTCGGCGGAAGAGCTTTCGGCTGCAGTAGCAGCTGACGAGGCGGTATCGCTAGCGTCGGAAGGCGAGGCGGCACCGCCAGACCTAAAGCCAGAAGTTACGGCAGATCCTGCCGGGAAGGTGTCTGGTGATGATGAGCCCGGCGCGGAGGAAGATGCCCGCACCTCAGCGGATACCGATCCCTCTGAGAGTACCAGGTCTCCTGGGGCAAGCTTGCCTGGACGGCCTGAACCTCCGGCTCGCAGACCCAAACGCCGCTGGCGATGGCCGGTGGCGGTCTTGGGCATGTTTGTAGTTGGAGCCGCCCTGGTGTTGCTGTTGGATTCCAGGCAGTTTGAACCCCAGGAGTCACCCGGGCAGAATACCATTATCGCTGGGGACCCCACTATGACGAACCCCGCGGGGTCTGAAGAAAGGCTCGACGCTGATCCAGACCCCATTCCACAAAACTCAGATGCCGCGGAGGCTCAGGACTCGGTGGATACTACGGCGGGAGCGGGCACTGATCTGCCACCGCCGAAAGAAGACAGATCTCCAATCAGGCTTGACCGCAACCTGGGCGGATTCACGCTGATCGTTGCATCCTTTGAAGCCCGCGCTGTGGCTGCAAGCGAAGTTGATCGCTTTCGCGTGCTCATTAGTAACCCCGGCATCCCGGTAGACGTAATGCCTTCCCGTGATGGGACAAAGTTTCGCGTCACTGTTGGGCAGCAGCCTACAAAAGAAGCTGCCGTGACCCTGAGGGAGCAACTAGCGATGCTCCCGGAGGGTACCTGGGTACTGCGCATCACTGCAGATTCTTGATCGCGAATGGGTCGCCTGATGGAAGTTGGCCCTACCTGTACTGATGGCTGCTGGACTGGATTACTTTTAGCGCACGACGGCGCGGCTCCAGCGCCTGAGAGATACGCAATGGCAGGCCATCCAGCAAGCTGTCACGCTTTGCGCAGACCGTATTGCCCAAGGAGGGCTTGTGTTCCTGTTCGGCTCGGGACACTCTCGCTTAGTGTGTGAGGAGATGACCGCGCGCCAAGGTGGATTCGTGGGTTTTTATGCACTTGTGGAGCAGTCACTTTCGAACCACTCTGCCATCGTCGGGCCCAATGGTCTATGGGGTCCGCTGTTCCTGCAAAACTATGAAGGGTACGCTGAAGAGCTGTTGAAAAACCTTCGATTTAGCCCGCACGATGCCTTCATTATTGTCTCTACCAGCGGCATGCGCCCCCTTATCGTTGAGATGGCTATGGGCGTTCACAGCCGTGGCATGCCCATTGTCGGCATCTAGTCCAAAGAGCATAGTGCACACACACATGCGGGCCATTCATCCGGCAAAAAACTGGTAGATTTAGCGGACATCGTTTCGGATAACCAGTGCCCGCCGGGTGATTGTATCATCGAGCTGGATGAGCTGGAGTGGCGCACCGGACCGATTTCCACGGTTACCGGCGCGATGATCATCAACATGCTGCGCGTAGAGGTCGCAGAGCAGCTCTTGGCCCGGGGCATCAGGCCCGAAATCTTGCTAAGCCACCAGTTCGTAGGCAGCACGAGCGCCGAGGAGCAGCTGGATCGTTTCTTCGAGGCCTACCGAAAGAGCCTGGCACACCTGTACACACCTTAGTTGGACCACCAGTCATACGTTATCGGATTCGACGTTGGGGGCACGCGCCTAAAGAGTGGTGCCGTCCTTCGTGACGGCACTTTGGCTGAATCAAGCGTCACTTCTTCCGGCTTCGCCATGGAGCCTGACGAATTTGTGACCACCGTCTTGGGCGATGTCCGGCGTATTGTGCGGGCACTGGGGCGTCCGGCCGGCTGCGTTGCAATCGGCTTTCCTGGAGCGGTAGACCCTGGTTTGGGTATTGTGCTGCTGCCCGGCAAGCTCAAGCTTGAGGGCTATCCAGTGGTTCCACTGCTGCAAGAGGCGTTGGGCATCCCGGTCATAGCGGACAATGACGGGCGGCTGTCGATCCTTGCAGAGGCTCGTTACGGGAAGGCGCAGCTGCACCGGTGGGCAGTGTCCATCACGCTCGGTACGGGTGTGGGTTCGGGCGTGATGCTGGACGGCAAGATCCTGCGTGATCCGCACCTGCAATTCGGCACACAGGCCAGTCACATCGTGCAACGAGCAGCGAGCGACAGGCTGTGTATCACCAGCGGGAGGGGTACGGCAAACATCCTTTGCTCTGCCACGGCTCTGGCTATTGCGGTACGCGATGGGCTTACGCGTGGGCTGCCGTCCGTTCTGCACGACGGCTATCGCAAGGACCCGCACAGCATTGACTTTGCAGCTGTGATTCGGGGGGTGGAACAGGACGACGCGTTATGCAAAGACGCGCTGGCGCGCTGGACCACCAACCTCAGCTGGTTCCTAGTAAGCGTCGTTCACATGTACGCGCCTGAGATCATCATTCTGGGCGGCGGTGCTGCTGCTGCGGCAAGTCACTTCCTGCCACAGGTTCGTGCCCATGTTGCGCGGCATGCGTTTCGGCATCCGCCCGGCGAAGCGGTTCCGATCGTGCTCTCCGAGCTTACTGACTTCGCCGGCGTGTACGGTGCAGCGGCACTGGCGTGGGAGCAGCTTGAAAGCGACCGTGCAGCGGGATAGCCGCACAAGAAGGGGCTCTTGCGCATGGTTGAGCGGCCAGACGCAGCTCCTCAGGTCCAGCCGCACCCGTATGCCTGCCTGAGTTGCCGGCAGAGTAGTACGCGATATGCCCCAGCTGGCATGCACCCCCTAGCCAGCGATCACAGCTGCACCGCAGGGGTCAAGCAACAGGCACGGCACTTCTTAAGCTCGGGCGGCAGCCAACTGGAATTGCTGGTTGACTCGGCTACACGTTTCGCTGCAGTTGACCATCATTTCTCCGCTTTCGTCCTTTCATGCATCTACGCCTACCCATACTCGCTGGCTAGTGCCTCAACACGCTTTCCGAATGCATCCGAAATATCCGTGTCCGTCAGAGCTAAACAGCGCGTAGGACGTGGTCCTGCCTCAAGGCTGGGGTACACCTCATTGAGCTCGTGGCCTGCTCAGCATGCCGCCAGTATCTGAAGCGCGCGAAGCATCCTGCGATAAACTGAATCTGGCTTTCAGGGAATGAAATTGACGATTGATGCATCAAAGTAGCGAAAGTCAGGCAATGTGCCCGACTCATAGTCAAAAACACTACCACCGTGAAAAGGAATGTCATTCTTGCCTTGCTGGCATCTGTATTCGTCTTGATGCCAGCTAAGGCGCAGGAACGTGGGCCCCGTGCAGAGGGGACCGAAGTCGATATCGCTCGCCGTGTGGCCATAATGACCAGGCAGCTGGAACTGTCCGAAGAGCAACAGGCCAAGCTAAAGGAGGTCTACGAGAGCCACGAGGCTGCCAACGCCGCGCGGATGGTCGCCCTTAGAGAAGCCCTTGCCGAGATTCTCACTGAAGAGCAGATGAACGCGATGGGCGAACGCGGTGCCCAATTGCGGGAGCGCATGCGTAATCAGCGCCCTGGCATGGAGCGGTCTCGCCGCACGGGTCGTTCAGACCGGATAAGTCGGGGTAACGATCGCCGAGCCAGGCGTTCATTCCGGGTGAATCGCAGCTACGATCGCCGTGAAAGGCGCTCGTTCCAGATGAATCGCAGCAATTACGGCCGTGACAGGAGTTCAGGCCTGCCCGTAAGGCTCAGCAGTGAGCAGCGGGAAGCCTTGGGTGCAGTTCGCAGGGAAATCGGCGAAGCACGCCACGCCTTCGCGGAAGAGAAACCCGATGCCACCGATGCGGAGAAACGAGCGCTCGGCATTGCGCAGCGCAAAGAGCTTGCCGGCGCAATGGAATCGGTGCTGACAGCGGAGCAGCAGCTCCTCATGATGCGGCGCACAAACATGGCCCGGCGGCCTGCGTCCCTTTTGGAGCTTTCCGAGGATCAGGAAACTAAGGTGAAGGAAGCGCTGGCAGCGCATCGTCAGGCCGTGGCGGCTTGGATGGAGGCAAACCCCGATTCTACGCCGGAAGCCCTCATGGAGAGTGCCCAAATGCAACGTGAGGCATTGCAGTCCGCATTGAAGGAGATTCTGACACCTGAGCAACTGGAACAGCTGGACCGCAGCGGCATGCGCCGTGATCGCACGCGCCGGCCGCGCGACCGGAAGCGGCGTTAGCGCTGACGAAGGATTACGACAACACCATGACATGCACGCTTGCAGACGGTAAGCCATTGAAGTTCGCACTCACAATTCTCGGCTTTCTTCTTGCCCTACAAGCGCACGGCCAACACCGCGAAGGTGTCGTTGTGTCCGGCACGGTTGTTTCGGGCGCCGATAGCACGGCACTGCAGGGCGTCAACGCCGTAATGCTGCAGGGAGACGACCCGACGCCGATTCATGGAGCAGCCACCAATGCCATCGGCATCTTCAGCCTCCAAGTAAGGACGCCTGGCACCTACCGCCTGAAACTGTCATTTGTGGGGTATGCCACCATTGAAAGAAACATCCGAATATCTGACCGAGACCGACATCTGGGCATAATCGTGATGGAGGAGTCCCCGGTGGAGTCCGACGAGGTCCTGGTCCTCGCCGAACAGGAGCGTGTCGTGATGCGGGGAGACACGACAGTATTCAACGCTGATGCCTATAAGGTCAACCCGGATGCCGACACAGAGGCACTGGTGCGAAAAATGCCCGGTATCACCGTGGAAAACGGTGAGGTTCAGGCGCAAGGCGAAGCAGTTCGTCGCGTATTGCTGGACGGGCGCGAGTTCTTCGGGCAAGACCCTACCTTGGCGCTACGCAACATGCCTGCTGAAGTCGTCAAGGAAATTGAGGTATACGACCGCCTTAGCGACCAGGCACAGTTTACCGGATTCAATAATGGCAATACCGAGAAGACCATTAACATTGTCACCCGTCCCGGCATGCAGGTTGGCCAGTTTGGCAAACTTCACGGAGGGTACGGGACCGAGTCACGGTACATCGGGGGCGGCAGCGTCAACATTTTTGATGAGGAGCGACGCGTATCAGTCATTGGTATGGGGAACAATGTGAACCAGCAGAACTTCTCTTCCGAGGATCTGCTGGGCGTTCTGGGAACCGCCAGCAGCAGGCGCGGTGGTGGCGGTGGGCGCGTTGGTGGTGGCGGAAGAAGAAGTCGCGGTGACGGAGGAGGGAGCCGTGGTGGCGGATTCAGTCGGACGAGTTCGAGCCCGTCCAACTTCCTGATTGGGCAGCAGCCAGGCGTTAGCAACACCAATGCTGTTGGAATCAATTATTCGGATCGTTTGGGCGAAAAGATCCGGATGTCAAGCAGCTACTTCTTCAACGACAGCGACAACACATCCGATGTGCAGCTTGACCGCGAATATGTCCTGGCGGACGCAATGTCGCAGCTCTATGAAGAGTCAAACTTCGCCGAAAGCGGCAACCACAACCACCGGTTCAACATGCGGGTGACGTACACCATTAACGAAAGCAACTCGATCATCTTTTCTCCGCGCGTAAGCTTTCAGAACAACTCGTCTTCGAGCATTCTGGGCGGGCTAAACAGCATGCCGGACGGCAGGCTGCTCAGCCAGACCTCCAATGACTACTCAAGCTCCAACAAGGGCTATACGTCCAGCGCCAACATCTTGTATCGACACCGCTTTGCCAAGTCGGGGCGGACGATTTCCGCGAACATGGGTATCGGGCTCAACGACCGTTGGGGCGACACGGATCAGCGCTCCTCCAGCGACTTCTTCAGTGGCTACAGCTTGGCGCCTGACTCGACTTTGGCGTACGATCAGCGCATCGACTCTGGGCAAGACGGCAGTTCGCTTTCGATGGGTGTGTCATACACCGAGCCCCTCGGCAGGGTTGGGCAACTTGAATTCAGCTACCGCCCCTCCCTTTCGCGAAGCGCGTCGGACCGTCGCGCCAACGCCCTGGATCCGACGGCGGACACCTATTCGGTACTCGACACTGCATTCTCAAGTGTCTTTGGCAACAACGTAATGCGACAGCGCGGTGGCATCAGTCTCCGCGGTCGCGGCGCCAAGCTTTCAGGCATGTTGGGGTTCCAAATCCAGGATGAACGTCTGCTCGGGGAGGCTACTTTTCCTCACGAGCTCGAGGTCAATAGGTCTTTCCTAAGCCTGCTCCCTAATGCCATGGGGTCGTACCGATTCTCCCGCACCAATAGTCTTCGCCTGTACTATCGCACCAACACTGATACGCCGTCGATTAACCAGCTTCAGGAGGTCATTGACAACACCAATCCCCTGCAGCTCTCCAGTGGCAACCCGCACCTTAAGCCCAGCTATTCGCATTCCCTAGTAGCCCGCTACAACTACGCCCAGGGCACGCGCACGTTCATGGGCATGGTCAGCGTCGGCAAAATCGACGACTATATTGGCAATACTTCACTCTTTGCCCAAGCAGACACCATGATTCGCCCCAACGTGGTGCTGTTGCAAGGTGCGCAGTTTTCGCAACCCGAAAACCTGGGTAGCCAGTGGAATACACGCTCCTTTTTCACGCTTGGCTTGCCAGTATGGAAAACCAATCTCAACCTCAATGGCGGATACGACTTTCGGCGGACCCCGGGCGTAATCGATGGGCATGATAACACCTCCACAGTCAAGGGCCTAAGAGGCGGTGCCGTGGTAAGCAGTAACATCAGCACGGAGCTAGACTTCACGTTGTCGTACAGCGGTACATATTCACTGGTCACCAACAGTCTATACCCGGAACTTGACAGCAACTATCTGCTGCATAACGCAAGTGTGCGGTTCCACTGGATGCTAATGCAGCGCGTAGTCTTCGACACAAACCTTGCACTCCTTCAGTACACCGGCTTAGGCGACACATTCGACCAAAGCAGCATGCTGCTGAATTTGGGGGTCGGATACAAGCTCCTTAAGGACCGATCCGTTGAGGTTAAACTACTCGTTGCGGATGTCCTCAACCAAAACAATAACATCAGCCGTACAGTTTCTGACATCTACATCGAAGACAACCAGACCGATACCCTGGGTCGGTACATAATGCTTAACCTATCGTACCGGCTGCGCAACTTCCGCATCTAGCCCGTGTAGGCTGGAGGACCTGGCCCGCAATGATGACTCGAAACCTGCTTGTATTCATTCTTTTTGCTGGTGGCTGTACCGCAGCACAGTCGCTTACGAGCCGGGCTCCGGCAGAAGAAGTTAGCGTTGATGCCCAGGTTGCGGAGTGGGAAGGCGCACTTAGCCCGGTGGACGGCGAGGAGTTTTCTCTGGGCGTGCTTAACGATCGGGACAACCTGTACATCGCGCTGGTGTCGCATAACCAGCAGGTGATACGGCAGATTGTCACGCGCGGCTTGACCTTCTGGCTTGATCCCGCCGGAGGCAAAGAGAAAGTCATCGGGCTGCGGTATCCAACGGGGCTGAGTGGGCAAGGCGGACCGGCAGCGGCCGTCAACGCCGCCGCGGGCCCCGAACGGATGCGCGGTGCCATGGAACGTGCCACCAGCCATTTTGAAATCGTCCGGGGCGACGAGATATGGCGGCACCCAGCCAACAGCCTACCCAACGTCAGCGCGAGCGCTTCCGTGGACTATGGCACGCTCACCATTGAGGTGCTCATCCCGCTGAATTCGAGAACTCATTTTGATCTCGGGGCTCCCGTGGGAAGCACCATTGGGCTGGGTTTGGAAACTCCACCGCTTGACCTCGACGGTCTCAGGCAGGCCCCGGACGGCCTAAGCAACGCTGGCGGTCGTGGTGGGCGCAGTGGCGTCGGACCTGGCGGTGGTGGACGCGCCGGGATTCGCGATGGTAACCCCGGACGTACGCAGCGCCCCGGCCAGAACCTGGCGATTCCTGAGCAGCTTAAGCTCTGGACAATCGTAACGCTTGCGCGCTAAGCTTTAAAGCTGTTCCAGTGCCCAGGCTGCAGCAGCACGAACCACGTTGCGGGGTGATTTAATTGCCAGCGCGGCCTCCAGAAACGGCCGTTCTTCGCTGCTGCCTACCTTTCCAAGGCTTCTGAGGACCTCCGCGCGGGCGACGTAGCTGTCATCTTTCGCAAATCTCGCCTTAAAGAAGTCGACATACACGGAGTCGTGGCGGTCACCGAGTTGCCGAATAGCCGCAGCACGGACACGCGAGTGCACGTCCGTACTCTGCTCCATCAGAAATTCCGGTGCAGTAGTTTCGCCGAGGGCTTCAATGCTTGCCTCGCGCACATGCCAGAAAGCGTCATGCACTGCGCTATGGAGCAGTGCCTCTTGCACCGCTGGCTCGCTTCTGTACCTGCTGAGCTCATCCGCCGCCCGAGCCCTGCCAAGCGCGTTATCATACTGAAGTTGGTATCGAAGCTCCTCCGTCGACTTAGGGTGCGTCCACTCGGCAAGGAGGTGGTCCCCGTCGTCAAACCGCACCATCTGGGGTCTATTGTGCAGTGCAAATGCAAATCTCTCTTTCCGCTCCGAGAGCCATATCTCCTCGCGCAGAAGCGTATCGCCCTCAGACTCCACTCGAATGTTCACCGGCATGCTATAGGCAGCGGGGACACCGAGTAGCGTGTCCTGTACCTGCGTCACTGTAAGGTGAAGCTCATTCTGACCCGCATCCCACTTGCTGCTGACTTCCAGCACGGGATGTCCTGCACTGAAAATCCACTGCTCAAAGAACCAGTCCATATTCAGGCCAGTCGCTTCCTTTATGGCGACCATGAGGTCCTGCGTCTCGACAGGCTGATAGGCGTGCTTGGTCAGGAAGTGCCGCATGGCACGCCGGAAGTTTCGGTCACCCATCAAGTTGCTGAGCATATTGAGGATTGCGGCTCCCTTCTGATACGTGTGTCGATCAAAGTTGTGATTGGGGAATTGCCACCGGTGAAACACTACAGGCCGTTTGTAACGCGAGCGAGCCTCGTCGAAGTAGGACTCTTTTTTTCGCAACAAGTTGACAGCACCTTCATCTGAGCCATGGGCGTGGCGTGCCCAGAGATACTCGCTGTACGTCGCAAAGCTCTCGCTGAGCCACGTCTGCGGCCAGTCGCGATAGGAGATCATGTTGCCCCACCATTGGTGTGCTGCCTCGTGCGCCACCAGCCAGTCGCTAGGATAGTCCTTCTCAGCGGCCTCATCGTGGATCGTGGACTGCCCGAGAACCGTCGCCGTTGTACTCTCTGCGCCGCCGCCAATCCCGGGGATGGTAATCTGGTCGTACTTGATCCACGGATAGGGTACACCATAGACATCGGCGAGAAACTGAAGGATTTCCGGTGTTCGGCGAAATGAGCGCATGGCGTCATCCACGTCCTGAGGGTACACCCAATAGTTTACGGGCAGGCTGCCCATCGAATCCTCCAGGACGACATATGGCCCGGCCACTACGACGTACAGATACGTTGGATGTGGGAGCTCTTGAAGCCAGTGATAGGTATGCTGCTCATCTCCTTCATCCGACACTGAAACAAGGCGTCCATTAGACAGCACCTTGTACTCTTTCTGGGTCGTGACTAGCGTTTCATTCGTAGCTCGGTCATTGGGGTGATCATAGCAAGGCATCCAGTGGCGTGCACCCCGAGGAAAGGACAGCGTGTTAATCAGCTGCGGGTTGTCTTCGGTGGCATCTTTGAACCCGATTCCGAGGTCGTAGGAATCGGCCACCCCATATGCGGGCCCGTTGACATCCACATTGTTCGCGTGATACGTTACAGTGAAGGTGACTGTGTCCTCAAAGGCATAAGGCTTTGGAAAGTGGACGATGAGGCTGTGCGGTTTCTGCACAAAGGAAAGCGCGGTACCATTGCTACCGGTAACCTCGTCGACCATGAAGGTTTCGGCATCCAGGACGGCCTCCGAAAAGTTGTCCCGCAGTGGAGTCATGGTGATCGTGTTGGATCCATAGAGCGATTTTGTTGACTCGTCAAAACTCAGATGGACCTTGTAGTGCAGCGCGTCATAAGTTCGGCTGCGCTCAGCTTGGAGCGGCCGGCTGTAGATATCTTCTGACTGCGCCGAAGCCGCTGGCGCAAGGACCAACCCCCATGCCCCAACGAGGAGTATATGTGCAGAACGTACCATGACCTAGTAAGAATGCTTGCCACCGTGAGCCGACAATTTACTATGCGTGACACTAACCATACTCGAATCTTCGTCCCGCTCGAACCGTTGAAGCGGTCCTCTCGTCGAGGCTAGTCCTTCGGCAATCTGCCGTTCCCACCTCCCAATTCGGATCACTGCACTCCAATGAGCTTGGACTATATCAGGATGAAGGCTTGGCGCCCCGCGGCGCCCTGCATCACCACGGTTGACGCTCACGCCGAGGGCGAGCCTCTCCGCGTCATCGTGAGCGGCTACCCTGCCCTTGGCGGCGACACTATCCTCGCACGCAGGCGGGAGCTCATGCAGCACCACGATGCGCTGCGGACGACTCTGATGTGGGAGCCGCGCGGCCACGCGGACATGTACGGGTGCCTGATCACGCCGCCCGTGACCAATAGTGCGGACTTTGGCGTGCTCTTCATGCACAATGAGGGCTATAGCACCATGTGTGGCCACGGCATTATAGCGGTAACCAAGGTGGCATTGGAGACTGGCCTGCTTCCGGTGACGGTGCCTTCGGTTTGCGTGCGCATTGACACGCCCGCGGGACTTGTGACCGCCTTTGCCGACACGCCGGGCGGCAAGGTCCGATCTGTACGTTTCCTCAATGTGCCGTCATTTGCGTACGCCTTGGACCGATCGGTCGCCGTACCAGGCTTAGGAAAGGTGCCCTACGACATCGCCTATGGTGGTGCATTCTATGCGTATGTGCAAGCGTCAGATGCAGGAGTGATGTGCATTCCGCGACAGCATGAGGAGCTCGTGCGCAGGGGTATGGCCATCAAGCGTGCCATCCAGGCTACCATTTCTACCGAGCATCCGTTCGAGGCGGACCTAGGATTCCTGTATGGCACAGTCTTCGTCGGGCCTGGGAAAGCCGAAGGCAGTCATAGCCGCAACGTGTGCGTCTTCGCTGAGGGCGAGGTTGACCGCAGCCCCACGGGCACTGCAGTCAGCGGCCGCGCTGCTTTGCACTTTGCGCGTGGCGAGATTGGCCTTGACGAGCCCATCATCATTGAGAGCATCATTGGCAGCAGCTTTACTGTTCGTGCCAAGGAAGAGACAATTTTCGGGCCGCATGCGGCCATCATCCCTGAAGTCGAAGGCCGTGCCTATATAACCGGTCGCAACACTTTCTGGATGGACCCTGAAGACCCGTTGCGAGACGGGTTTATCTTACGATAGCACACTCACTTATAGCAGATCCCGCTGTGCCAACTCTGCGAATTCTGTCTCGAGCCGTCGTCAAGCGCACGGTGACGATGAAGGATGCCATTGCGCTCATGCGTGATGCGTTTGCCGCATTGTCAAGTGGCCGCACTCACGTTCCGGTGCGCATGAATGTTGCCATCCCGGAGCATAAGGCGCGCGTACTCTTCATGCCGGTGTATTCGCCAGCACATGGACAAGTGGCCCAAAAAATCGTCGCAGTGCACCCCAACAACACCCTCCGTGGCCTGCCGTTTATCCACGCTTTAGTGATTCTGATTGACGCGGCAAGCGGCACACCGCTGGCCGTGATGGACGGCGAATTTATTACTGCCTTGCGCACAGGTGCAGGCGCGGGTCTTGCAACGGAATTGTTGGCACTTCCGGACGCATCGACTGCGGCCATTTTCGGCGCAGGCGTGCAGGCGCGCACGCAGCTTGAGGCTGTGCACTCCGTGCGCCCCATTGAGAAGGTGCTTATCTATGGCCGAAGCAGAGAGAATGCAGAGCGATTTGCTGCAGAGGCTTCAGCGAAGTACGGCATCGATGTTTCGGTGGCGCGAAGTCTGACCCAGCTTACGGAAGCGGACGTGATTTGTACCGCAACCACTTCGCTGACGCCGGTCTTTGACGATTCATACGTTAAGGACGGTTGCCATATCAATGGAGTCGGATCATTTCGGCCCGACATGACAGAAATTCCGGCGGAAACCGTGTGCCGCGCCGCCCTATTTGTAGATCAGCGGGCAGCCGCTTTGGAAGAGGCCGGAGACCTAATCGTTCCGATCAGGGCCGGACGCATTGACGAGCATCACATCCGTGCCGAACTGGGCGAGGTGGCAACGGGCCGAGTGCAGGGACGCACCTCTTGCGAAGAGGTCACCTTTTTCAAGTCCGTCGGCAGTGCCGTGCAGGACCTGGCGGTTGCCAGCCGCGCTTATGCGCTTGCAGAACAGCGCGGTCTGGGCGTCGAGGTTGAAATTTAGGGGTCCCGTTGCCTTCTGCATGGGGCTCGAATAGGCATGCACTGGCCGGATGTGCCAACTCGTATACGTCCGCCATGCCAGCGCCACCTGCAGTTAAGCAGTGCAGGCGTCACGCACCAGCCCAAGTTGTGGCTGGGATTGCATGCTTGGAGTGGCCAGAGAATGCTTGCCACGTTGCACCGTCGATGGAAACGCATTCCACTTGTCGCGCTCCGTGAAGAGCAGCCCGTCCTCGTAGACCTTCACAAAGGTGCATAGGTGCTGCCTACTTATGGCTGCCGTCGGTATACACTTCCTGGATGCGTCCCCATTCAAAAAACCCGGCGGCCTCTAGGGCTTGTGTCATCCTCGCTACACCTTCTTTGCGAGCCGTACCATGCGGTAGCCGATGCGGCCCGCAGTCCTGGCCAATCACACTCATTAAGGCCTTAAAGCCAGGGCGCCCGCAGGTGCGCAGAATAATTTCAATCATCGCTGCAGCCTGGGCCTGATAGTGCCGCGCCTGGTCCATGTCGCCGCGTTCAAAGCACGCGATGATACGCAGGTAGAGCGGCGCCGCAAAGTTGAAGGTCGTACCCACGGCCCCTTGCATCCCCACGACCAACGCGCACAGCAGCATCTCATCAACGCCAGAAACGAAGTCGAAGCGGTCAGTCTGAATACGCTTTTTGCTGGCCTGAAACTCGTGGAGCCTCGGATCTGAGAACTTGATACCAGCCAAGGCCGGCAGGCGTTCAGCGCCGAGGCGGAGGAACTCGTATAAGTCGAGCTCCACGCCTGTCTTACCGGGGAGATGGTAGTAGTAAAACGGCAGCTCAGGGGTACTTGCCGTAACCTCTGCCAGGCATGCGACCAGTGCCTCAGTGGATTCCGGTTTGAAAGAATATGTCGGCGTCGCCGAGATCGCGTCCGCGCCGACATGCAGCGCATGCTCGGCAAGCGCACGTGATTTAGCGAGGCTATTGTGTCCGACCTGTATAACTACGGGCAAACGCCCCCTGGCTGCCTGCACATATGCTTCGGCCACAGCACGGCGTTCCCAGCTGGTTAGGGAGGTTCCTTCTCCGGTGCTCCCCAGAACATATAGGGCAGAGACGCCGTCGCGCTCCAGGTGGTCAACGATAGCTGGAGTCTGATCCAAATCCAGTGATCCATCTCCACATAGCGGTGTAAAGACGGCGGCGGTAAGTCCCGGAAGTCTAAACATGGTGTGCCCTCCTAGTACTGCGAGCATTCATTTGCGTCGAGCTCTGATGATCATTCCTTTTGCGCCAAAGTGGATGGCTAAACACGCCGGCGCCTCGTTTGAATTCCTCGACAGCGCAGGCACAGACGCGCGCGGTGAATTCCATGCAGATTAGCGAGGATTCCGACATGCTGGCGAGGTCAAACCCAAGCCATCGGTTACAAACAGGCTGGGCGCATGGTGCGCCGAGCAATAGGCTCTGAACACCGATTTGCTGGGGTCGCGACACATTCTTCTCCATTCTGGCGTCCAGCGTCTCTGCCGCCTTGCCGGTTCTCTCCCTGCGCAAAGCCCGCCCATTCTCGCCGAAGCCACAGCAGATATGTAGAGTCGGAGCACCCCGGGTATCATTCTGCTCTGGATCAAGGCCTGCAAAGTTGTCATAGTCTCCTCATCATCTCCCCCGGTAGTCGATCCCCTTCTGCCACGGGCTCAAATCGCGGAGGGCACCCTTTAAATCGACTCCAAAAGCCCGACATAGCAGCGTCGTGGCCCCACCTAAACGAGGATGCGCCGCTTTGCAATCTGCAGCCACACACAGGCTACGGATGCTGGGTCTGCCCACTAGTGCTGCAATCCATGCAATGTAGATGCCGTTGGGCCTTTGGCCAATGTAGCAGCGATTTTCGTACTTGGGAGTCTCGCGACCTACACCTACCTGATAGGGATGATCCACAAAATTGCGCTCCAAACCACCATTCGAATTGGCGAGACCGCCAGGAAAGTGCGCAAGGAGAGTTCAGGCCAGGCCTCTTCGTCAACGGTAACTTCCGACCGCTGTAGTAGAGGGACAGACCAGGCTCTAGGCTCGGCAAAGTGGAGCAAATTCGGCCGCTAGAGGCACGCATACTTGCTACTCTATTGGCATGACGGCCAGTACTTTTTAGTCGCAATCGCTCTCGCCCTGCGCGCACCGACCCAGGCTGCTGACACCGGTGTGTGGCATGTCTGACATTCGCAGGTCCTCTGACTAGAGCGTTTAGCGGATGAGGAAGTCCTTAGCGTAAGTTGCGAACCGAACGCGTTGGCCGGCGCCTAAGTGGCACAATTCCTCTAACGGAACCGTGCGCAACGCATTTGGCCTTCCGCAGGTAGCCGATCAAAATCCCGTGACGTACAAACCCAACCCACTTCCTCCACGTCCCCGCTGCTGCATCTCGCGCCGCGCCGTTTTCATATTGACGTTCGCTGCTCCGGCCCTCCTCAAACCTGCGAGTAGCGCCGCGTCTGTGTCATCGGCAACCACTTCTGCAAACTGCCGTCGGGTCATGGTCGTCCGCGCGCCCCGAATTTGCTCATGCCTCCGCTCTGCTTCTGGCTTAGCCGCGAAGTGCACGTCTATTACTGACGTGACCTGTGGAGGCCGCGTGGCGCGAACCGAGACTATAGATCGTCAACCCCCGCAATTGCGACTGGCCATACGGCAGCAAGACGCTGGCAACGTATCCGACCACGAAACAGGCCACGATCCCAATGCCTGCATATAGGAAAAAGTGGGCCGCAGTGAAAACCTTAACAAGGTAAACTGCGATGACGCTGGCGACGGCCCCGATGAGTGCCCCGGTTCCATGGGCGCGGCGCGTGAAGATACCCAGGGCAAAGAGCCCGGCAAGACCTCCACCGAAGAGTCCTAGTAACTCGAGGAAAAGATCGAATAGCGACGCGATATCGAATGTTGCCAATAGCAGACCCAGCATAGTTGCCAGCACACCAAGCAAAACCGTCAGCCAGCGCGCCAGCCGCAGGCGCCCCTTCTCCGTAGAACTTGGCGCAAAGCGTTTGTAGAAGTCCGTCACGAGAGCGGAAGCAACGCTGTTTAGGCTACTGTCCAGACTCGACATGGACGCTGCGAATACACCCGCGATCAACAAACCGGCCACTCCAACCGGCAATTGTTGCACGATAAACAATGGAAAAATGGCGTCGGTCTGAAGAGCGGGCTCCAAGCTGGCCGCATGTTCCCGGTAGAACACGAACAGCGCGGTGCCCAAGCCAAAGAAAATCAAGCCGGCAGGGACCGTAAGGGCAGCATTGGTCCAGATGGACCGTCTCGCCTCTGCCTCGTCTTTCGTCGTCAGGTAGCGCTGCACAACGGCCTGATCTGCCGTGTACGGGATAAGGTTGCTGAGTGCCCATCCGACGACAACGACCCACACACCGGTGGAGGCATAGTCCCACGTCCAATTCATCATATGAAACTTGTCGTGCACTGCCGCTGTGGAAATCAGGCCGGTCCAACCGCCCTCCACGCTGAACGCAATAATGAATAGGCTCAGCAGGGCTCCCCCCAATAGCACAATCACCTGCACAACATCGGACCAGACGACCGCCTCAATACCACCGAGCGTGGTATAAAGCGTGCTCAAGAGGCCCGTCAAGAGGATAGCAACGTAGATATTCACCCCTGTCGCCGCCGAAAGGGCGATGGCGGGAAGAAAGACCACGATCCCCATCCGCCCTAGTTGGACGGCGATGAATGATACGCTGCCGAAGAGCCGTACTACCACGTTGAACCGCTTTTCCAGATACTCGTAGGCGGTCGTAATCTGAAGCCGCCGGAAGAACGGCAGGTAGAGATATATGACTACTGGGGCTAGCAGTACAATCGTCGCCTGCCCGATTATGTAGACCCAATCTGTCGCATAGGCCGTGGCCGGGATCGCCATAAAGGTGATCGCGCTGAGCTGAGTCCCGAAGATGCTGATGCCAGCGGCCCACCACGGAATACGTCCACGCGAAAGGAAGTAATCCTGGTCACTTTTCTCGCGGCCGCAAAAATAGAATCCTATCCCGACCATTACCAGGAAATAGACGCCCAGCACCAGGTAGTTAACGAAACCGAAATGGTTTGTCGGCGCAACCGGGGTCGCCCGGTGGACCGCTGGGGACCGCGTACCCGGACGAATTTCTCCACTGGGTATAATAACATCGCTACCCCATTGGACAACCGGCGTTGTGACGTGCGCCGCCGGCAGCGAGTCCAGAGTCACCCAGGTGTCGGTGATGATGTGATAGGCCAGGATATCGCGTCGGAAGCCGGGATGCCGGTCCTTAAGTTCCTGGACTCTCGGCACGTCGGCACCGTCGTTACCGCCGAAAATCAGCACGTGTGTAGGGCCGTACTGCGCGGCTGGAGACGGCGCGGCGGCCACAGCATGCGGCAGGTCTGCGAGCTGCTCCCATCCTTGGTCTGGATGAAAGCGATAGGCATCCGTCAGAAAACGAAGCGACAGCCCGCCCTGCCCGTCCGGCGTGCGCTCAACGCCGCTGAAGAGGTAAAAGGACCCGTCGTGCGCGGCGGCAACCGGATTGGAGCGCGCTGGACCCAGCCAGGGTTCGAGGATTTCCCACTGCGGTTCGACATCGGACAAATCGATGGCCCAGAAATTCTTTAGGCTCTTCCCCTAATTAGATGGGTGCAGTGTTGTATTCAACGGGAAACGAAATGAGATGATGCGGATTCATACCCGCTTCTTGTCTGTTTCGAGGCCATCATCATGATGGTACACACGTTCACCAACCCCATCAACGATATGTCGCAACTAAAGAACGATATGGGTTGCCTCTTGGGCATCCAGACTCCCTGGAAGATTTCCGAGGTGACGTTTGCGCATGAGGCGCAAGAAGTCCGGATTCATGTGGCTTGCGAGGACGGCCATCAGCTGCCTTGTCCGGAGTGCGGCTCGGCGTCTCCGGGCTACGATCACCGTCGCCGGCAATGGCGACACCTGGACCTGTGCGGGTATCGCACCATGGTGGTTGCGGAGCTTCCCCGCGTGGAATGTCCGGAGCATGGAGTGCGCACCGTGTCGGTTCCGTGGGCGGAACCTATGTCACGGTTCACTGCAGGGTTTGAGACGCTGGTGATTGATTGGCTGCAGGAGGCGAGTGTATCGGCGGTGTCCCGTCTGATGGGGGTGAGCTGGAATGCGATAGACGGGATCATGCAGCGCGCGGTGCAACGCGGCCTTGCGCGGAGGAAGGAACGGGATGTTGCCCATATTGGCGTGGATGAGACCTCTTTTCGCAAGCGTCATGCGTATGTCACCATTGTTTCGGATGCGAAGGCGGGAACGGTGCTGCATGTGGGCGAAGACCGTAAGAAAGAGACACTTACGCGTTGGTATGCTGGGCTCACTTTGGAGCAGCTGGAGGGCATCGAGAGTGTCAGCATGGACATGTGGCCGGCCTACATCAACGCCACGCTGGAGCATGTGCCAGAGGCGCAACGGAAGGTGGCCTTTGACAAATTCCACGTAGTGAAATGTCTGGGAACTGCCGTGGACAAGGTTCGGCGCCAAGAGCACCGTGCATTGATGAAGGAAGGCCTGGAAGACCTCAAGGGAACCAAGTATGATTGGTTGACTCACCCGGCCAACATGTCTGCTAAGCAGAAGGCGCGCTTCCAGCAGTTGCGTACCAGCACGTTGAAGACGGCCCGCGCGTGGGCTATCAAGGAAATGGCCCTGCAGTTGTGGCACTATGTCCACCGCACATGGGCGCGCAAGGGTTGGGAGCGATGGTTGTCGTGGGCCATGCGGTGCCGGCTGGAACCGGTCAAGGCAGCCGCCAGAACCATCAAGACACACCTGTGGGGTATCCTCAATGCGATCATCCTGAAGGTGAGCAATGGCCCTGCGGAAGGCATCAACAGCCGGATCAAAACAATCAAAGTGCGCAGTAGGGGCTTCCGCAACAAACGGCGGTTTGCTAACGCCATTTACTTTCACCTCGGAGGCCTAGATCTATACCCCGAAAGCGTCCGCAGGTGAGAGTACCCACTAAAACAGGGGTAGAGCCATTCTTTATGGCTGCCGAATCATCGGGAGCGCGCAGCCCACCAGCCACATAGACAGTGTTCTCGACCAGCGCTCCGCCCCAGAAGGCAGCCGGTGCGGGCAACGCGGGCAAAGAACGCCTTTCGACACTTCCCTGATGCCATCGCAGCGAGAAGACATTTGTATAGTGCGCCTGCGCATTCCCACCGCCGACACATATGACCTCATCGCCCCAGGTGACGGAAACGGCATATCCCAACGGCATATCAAGGTTAGGTCCTTGATGCCAGGAGTAGACGCCTCCCTTCTTTTATTGCAGCACATAGACACGGTCCGTCCAAACTTTTTCGCCCCCTTCGAAGAGCGATACGGGAAATTGAGCACCGCCCGCAATGATCAGGGCGTCACCCGAGACTCCGGCGCAGGCTCCCGCGACCCCGATTGAATCAGGAAGGTCCGGCATTCTGCTCCACGAATAGAGCGCCTTGGGGGTAGGTTGACGTTTCTGGGCACGTGACGTGTCCGGCAACCACGAAATAAGAATGGCAATCAGCAGAAGGGCTACTCTCCCCATTGTCGATGCCGTTGCATGCACGCCCTGAAGCTGCTAAGGTCTATGATTGTGATGCAGACCTGCTTCTCGATTCCTCCACGCCGGCAAGCTGGCAGCACTTGCGTGGTTCCTACTGAGCTTCATCGTACCTGTCCTCGCCATTGGTTACCCATGCTAGCGAGAAGCGGGCGAACACGTTTTCCTTGTATCCGTCTTTCTCAAATAACAATCCGATATCACCTTCTTCGAGGACGGTCAAAGAGGAATATGCGGACCCTCCCGTGTAAATGGTCTTGCTCGCAGGCCACGTTTGGCCTTCGTCATAGCTCACGCGGACGGTCATGTTTGTTCGGCCATCTGCGCTGTTAGCGTTGGAGAAAAGCAGTCTATTCCTGGCAAAACCGTCTTTTACGGCCGTGTATCGAATTATACTGCCATTGCATCCCGGATCCGATAGCAACGGCTCAGGTCTGGTCTCCCAGGTTTTTCCTTCATCCGTTGAGGTGTGGACGTAACGCGTTCCTGCTCCATTTACACGACTATTGATCATCCAGGTACCGTCTGCCAATTCCACTACTTTTGACTCATTGGCCGGCTCAACGGGCGTATCAATAAGAAACCATGTTTCTCCATGATTATCGCTCCCGAATAGGCGCAGGCCATTCTCCAAATTCACGAGCGTGTGCAACAACTTCCCTGAGCGGGTCTGAATTCCGCGCCCCGAGGTGATGAACTTAAAATCGTTGCGCCAGCCAGGCCTTGTTATTTGAAGCGTAATGTCCTCCGGCTCGCTCCAGGTCGATCCATTGTCAGCGCTCCTTCTCACGTGGAGATAGTAGACGTCCGGCTCCGTGTCCAGGTCCATGACATTGTAGAATAAAAAGATTTCGCCTGTCACTTCGTCGACAATCATAGACGGGTCAGAAGCAGACTTCCCCAAGGGGAAGTCTGCTACGGTTTCAATCGCGGACCACGTGGTTCCCTGATCGCTACTACGTCGTGCGACAATGTTAATATCTCTATTTCCTCTCAAGTCGCTACAAGAAGGCACGCGCTCATCGATGGCAGCAATCAGGTCGCCGTTGGGTGCCGTTACGAGGGCAGGGATACGGTAACAGGATACACCTTTGCGCATCGTACTGTTAAACAAGTCCTGGTGGGCGACAACACCCTCTGCAAGGTCTGGCGTTTCGTCCTGCGCGCCCACTGGCAAAGGGCGAGAATAGCGCTCGCAGTGTACGCCAAGTGACGCGACCACCAGAATAGCCAGCAGAAATATTTTCATGGGTGGCGTGCCATGCTGATTGATTCCGACAAGCAGTTGCGACAAACTTACGTGGTGTTTCTCTCCGCAGCATGGCCTGACGCCAAGCTGCCCGCAGAGTCGGACATTCCTGAATGCATCGGCGCTGCTTCCTACCTGCGTAGCCTGCATTACCAGTGCGCCGTGAAAAGGCGCCGGTAGGAGCTCCTTGGCAGCGGTGAGTAGCTGATCCGGCTCCAGCGGCTGCAGCAGGTACCTCAGAATGAACAGAATGCCGGCTAACTTGTCCTCTGTGAGGCTTCCATCGACCAACGACCGGACAAGGCTCCACTGGTCGTCGTCCACCCGCCACTCGAGCCCATGCTCGTGCAACTGTTCCGGCGAAGATCGGCGCGACCACCGGCATCTGCGCCCGACTGTAACCGATAACGTGCTTCAGATAGCTCTCGACCGACGCTTGATACGCAGGTCCGCAACCACGTCCAGTCACCCCAGCTGGTCTACGATGACCGTCGCGGACGCTCCTGAATCGAGACTCATGTTATCGCGACGCGGACGACTCTGACTCAAAGATCCCGTAGTGCTCCAGCATGAACTTGCGGATCACGATGGCGGTCTTCGCGGCGTACGCCTTCCGGCTATCCTCGGAATCCCTTACTCCCCGGTAGTGATGTTCGATCTGGACCCCGTCAATGACCTCGAAGTCGTAGAAAGAGCCGTGCCGGCGGGTGTTGTATCCGCCACGGAAGTAGGGGTCGTCACCCGGTCCGTGCGTGGCCGGACTGGGGACCGAGGGAATGTCCTCCTCCTGGAAGAGGCCTCCCAGCGAAGTGGGTCCCCGCAGGAGCTGCGAGAAGGGGATCGGCGAAGCGCGCCCCAATTCGCGGATGCTTGTGCGCTCCACGATCTCGAGTGAGTTGAGGTTGACGTCGGGCCGGTTGAGTTCCGCAGCGGTGAGCAGGTACCCCAATTCGAGGCGGCCGATGTCGTGGCCATGTCCATGGATGTCGAAGTACACCCCATTCCCGAATTCGCCCGACACGGCCGTCCGGGCCGTCACGATCCAGTCCTGAAACTCCATCCACCCCAACTCGGCGTACGGATTACCCTGCGCGGCCTCCTCGATCTCACGGTTGGCATCCAGCTTGCTTCGGTGCAGGTGGGAGAGAATGACGTGGGGCGCCTGCCCGGTCAGGTCCATCAGGGCCTGACGCATGGCAATCGTGAGCTCCAGCGTGTTGAGGTCGTTGCGAAGGACGCCGTAGCTCCGGTCCGGGATTTCGTCCGGCACAAGGCGCCCCCCATGGGCTGCAGAAAGGATGACGGGCAGTTCGCCCGGGATGTACTCCACGTAGCCCCGCCGCCCGAAGTAGTGCCGCCCGGGTTCGTAGTCGGTGATGATGCGAGGCGCGTACACTTCGAGCTGCGCGGTGCCGCTCACTCCGCCGACCGTTGCGGTGACGGTGGTCACCCCGTTGGCCCGTCCAGTTGCGAGCCCCCCGTCGGAGATCTCGGCGACCCCCGAATTGTCCACAGACCACTCGGCGGTGGCCGTGACCGTCTTCCCGGCGGCGTCGTACGAGAATGCCGAGAACTGGGCCCCGCCCCCCTCCCCCACGATTAGGGCCTCTTCCGGCACGACGACGATCTCGTATGCAGGCGGATCGACCTCGACGACCGTTTCGCAGGCCATCCAGGTCACAAGAAGCAGAGCGCAAAGAATTCGCAGCGGTCGTTTCATGGGTCACCATTCCATGCGTAGGGTTGCAAACGGTATGATGGGAAACATGGTGATCTGTTTGAAGACCAAATGGCTTGGCCCATCGTCCTCTCCCTTTTCTGGTATTGCATTCAAAATGAACAGATTCCTTCGACTATACGCGTTATAGAGGCCGAAGGACCATCCGAGCCTTGCCCGCCGGCCTGACTGTGCAAGTGAAAGGAAATATGTCAAGCGATGGTTGGAGGGCATCCTAGATTCATTCTGTGGCCCATAAGGACGCAACGACAAGTGATCCCGGGACCAACCGCCGAGCTACCCGGCATCGTGGTTCACTCCATGGAATTGTTCTACGGGCTGCCAGATGGCGTGGGCGGTGCCATTCACCCAGGTTCCCGGCAGTTCGACTGGTGCCCAGAGGCGATGACTGATAACCAAGGAGACATCGTAACGACGATCGGATGTGTAGGGGAATGTCTTGCTATCGTTGAGTTCAGCAAACTTCCGCCGCGTTCGTGAGAGTGAAGACCCCCACCTACCCTTAGTCGCCCTAACTGCTTTTGCAGAAACATATCCGCCCCATAAGGCCAGCCGCGCCCGTCTTCAATCTTGTCCTGCCAGGAGCCGTGTGCTGATCCAAGGTAGTCGGCCCCCTCTTTGTACTCGATCAGGTGCCGCATCCTCTTCTAATAGCTCTCAATCGTGATCTCGAACTGCCCGCCCCGCAGTGTCTTCGCAAGCGCCAAAGCCACCTGATTGGCCTCCTGCGGCCGAACGCGGTCTGTTGCCGGGACCCAAAGATCTGTTGGCAGCGAGAGGCGGCACTCGAGCGCAGTGGCATGCCCGGCAGTGACATGATTCCGGCGGGCTGCGACGCAGCGCCCATGTCATGGCCGAGGCCCTGGACCCGGGACTGGCCCTGTTTGCCGGACTCAACGTGATGCCCAAGCGCTCCACGCTCACCGAGTACTCGTGCCGCGTCCATCCCGACCACTGCCGCAGCCTCATGGAGGGGTGGCACGAGGCCACGCATGGCCTCGGCATCCCGCTCGGAGGAGGAACCTCCTTTGACCTCGACTTCCACACCATCCCCTACCACGGCAAGGACACCCTCGTAGAGAAACACTACATCTCCAAGCGCAGCCGCAGCCAGATGGGCATCCTGTCAATGGTTGCGCGCGATGCGCAGGCGCGGCACTTCGTCTATGTCGATGCCCAGATACGCAAGAAAAAGCGTAACGAGCAGATCCTGAGCTTTGTCGACTTCTGGCGCGAGCGCACCGGGGCCGTACCGCAGGAGCTGGTCTTTGACAGCACCTTCACCACCTATGCCAACCTGGCACGGCTGCAGGAACGGGGGATCGCCTTCCTGACGCTGCGGCGCCGCTCCCGGAAGATGCTGCAGGAGTTGGCCGCCAAACCGAAAGACCAGTGGCGGCAGATAAGACTCACCAACGTCGGTCGCACCTTCCGCACGCCCCGCGTCCTGGAGCAGAAGGTCCGCCTGCGCGGCTATAACGGAGACCTCCGGCAGATGGCCATCAAGGACCTCGGCCACGATAAACCCACCTTGCTGCTCACCAATCAGAGGACAACCCCGGCTGCCCAACTGGTCGATCGCTATGCCCGGCGCATGGTCATAGAAAACACGCTGGCCGATGCCATCGAAATCTTCCACATGGATGCGCTCAGCTCCGCAGTACCGATGAACATCGACGTGGACCTGCAACTCGCCCTCATCGCGAATACCCCTCCTGTATCTTGTTCGTGATGCTTAACGGAGTAAGTCGGTAGAGTGATCTATGGGGTGGAGAAGGCGGAAGTCATGATTAACAGTCTATGATCCCAAACTTAGCCAGCTCGTTTTTCTTGCTTTCGACGAAACGTTGTGCTCCGTTTGCGTCGCGTCAGCACGAGTCAACTCCCCGGGAGCAACCAATTACCCCCTGCGGCTTCGAGCGCCTAGGCGGGATCTGTGCCCCGGGTGAGTGCTGTGACATACCCCCCGTAGGGAGTCCGTGCCTTGGAGCACCGATACAGGGACTGATGGAACGTCACGGCGACTCGCAGTCATACATCACTCATCATTCACAAAGGAGGTAACCACCATATCCACGCATTCTCAACCGACCATCTTTGCTGGCATTGACTGGGGCTCCCAGTCCCATCAGGCCTGCGTTCTCGCCTCTGACGGCACGGTCCTCGGCGAGAAGGCCTTCCCGCACTCCGGTGAGGGGATCGGCCAAATGCTCGACTGGATGCTCGGCTGCGCACCCTGCGAGGCCGGGCACGTTGCGACCGCCATCGAGACGCCTCACGGCCCGGTCGTAGACAGCCTGCTCGAGCGCGGGTTTCAGGTCTTTTCCATCAATCCCAAGCAGCTGGATCGCTTCCGGGATCGTTTTTCGCCTGCGGGCGCCAAAGATGACCGTAGGGACGCTCGTGTACTGGCAGACGCGGTCCGCACTGATCCGGATTGCCTGCGCGCGCTTGATCCGCTGGATGCCGAGATTGTAGAGCTGCGCGAATGGTCGCGCATGACCGATGAGCTGACCGCCGAGCGCACCCGCCTCACCAACCGCCTCCGCGACCAGCTCTGGCGCTACTACCCACAGTTCCTTGAACTCAAGGCCGATCTTTCCGCGCCATGGGTGCTGGCCCTCTGGAAGCTCGCGCCCACGCCAACGGCTGCCCGCCGGGTGCGACCCTCCTCTGTGGCCAAGTTGTTGAAGAAACACCGCATACGGCGCTTCAAAGCCGAGGAGGTTATCCAGACGCTGCGTGCCAAAGCCGTAACCGTTGCCCCCGGCGTCGTAGAGGCCGCAACCTCTCATATCCGATACCTTGCAGAGCGGCTCGAGTTGGTCGCGAAGCAGATCAGCGGTGCCCAGTGCGCCATTGCCGCCATCCTCGAAAGACTCTCCGACAGCGAGGAGGCCTCCTCCGACAGCGAAAAGGACCCCTCCGACAGCGAAAAGGACCCCTCCGACAGCGAAAAGGACCCCTCCGACAGCGAAAAGGGGCCCGCTGACAGCGAGGAGCCCCCGTCTGGGAAACCCCGTACGCCGCGTGACGCCGCGATCCTTTCGTCACTGCCAGGTGTAGGGCACGTTGTCCTGGCGACACTGCTCTCGGAGGCATCGGGCCCCATCCCGCTCCCGGGACTACCAGGCCCTGCGCTGTTTATCCGGCGTCGCACCGGTCACCCGACGATCCGGCAAAATATGGCGCGTAGTCCGCCGACGGGCCTGCCAACGCCGCCTGGTAAACGCCGTCTATCACTGGAGCAGGGTGGCCGTCCAGCACGATCCCATCAGCCGGGCCAAGTACCGCGCCTTGCGCGAGCGCGGCCACACCCACGGCCGCGCCCTGCGCTCGGTCGCAGACCGGTTGCTGGCCGTCGCCTGCGCCATGCTGCGCGACGGCACACTCTTCGATTCCGGTCGCAGGACTGCTGCCGCCTGATCGCTGGCTCATCCGGCCTCAAGGCCAAAGTTGAAGGATCATATCAGAAGCCTATGGACAATAACCGATGCCCGCTGCGCAGTAAAGGAGGCTACGGACCTTTCCAAGCCCTCGCCATTGAGCGATGGCTCCAGAGTCAGACGTGCAATGACACATCATTCGCAGTCTCCAAGAACCTGCTTGGGGCTTGCGCTTTTTTTTCGATTTGAATGACATTTTTTTCTTGCTTCGTACTTGACAAAATGGTAGGGAGTCCCGCCTCCTGGCCACCAGGGTAGGCAACGGACTGTAATCAGCTATGCCGCGCACCCTCTTCCGCAAGTTTGTGCGGGCCGGGGCCGAGGTTACCATTGAAATGGCGGTAGCTGACCGCCACGTCCGCACACTTACGGGCCAATTCCAGGCCATGCTCCATGAGCCGCCGGTGACGAGTCCACGCTTGCCTTCGAGACGCGTGGGAAACAAGGGGTTCAGGCAAGGTCGAAGCGATCCAGATTCATCACCTTGTCCCATGCAGCCACGAAGTCACGCACGAAGGCCTGCTGCGAGTCGTGACACGCATAGGCCTCCGAGATCGCCCGGAGCTGGGAGTTCGAACCGAACACGAGGTCGACGCTGGTGGCGGTCCACCTCAGCCTGCCCGTCCTCCGATCGTGCCCCTCGAATTGGTCTTTGGATACGACGGATTCCTGCCATTCGGTATTCATGTCGAGCAGGTTCAAGAAAAAGTCGTTGGTCAACGCCCCCGGCCGCTTGGTGAAGACGCCTAGCTCTGAGCGCCCGAAGTTGGCATTAAGGGCGCGCATGCCGCCAACAAGCACCGTCATCTCGGGAGCGGTAAGCGTCAGCATGCAGGCCCGATCCACCAGCAGCTCCACTGCCGATCTCCGGTGCCGGTTTCCACGGAAGTTGCGGAACCCGTCCGCCGTAGGCTCGAGCACGGCAAACGAGTCCGCGTCGGTCTGCTCCTGCGACGCGTCCGTGCGCCCGGGCGAGAACGGCACCTGCACGTCGTGCCCGGCATTCTTCGCCGCTTGCTCGACGGCTGCGCAGCCGCCCAGAACGATCAAGTCGGCAATCGAGACCCTCTTCCCGTCAGACTGCGTACGGTTGAAATCCTCTTGGATTCCCTCTAGGCTCCGCAGCACCTTGGCCACCTCGGGCGGGTCGTTGACCTCCCAGTTGTTCTGCGGCGCAAGGCGAATACGCGCCCCGTTCGCCCCTCCGCGCTTGTCGGTCCCGCGGAAAGTTGACGCCGATGCCCAGGCAGTCGAGACCAGTTGGGAAACGGACAGCCCCGATGCGAGGACCCTGCCTTTCAGGTCTGCGATGTCCCGCCCACCGATCAGCTTGTGGTCAACGTCAGGGACGGGATCCTGCCACAACTGCGGCTCGGCCGCCACCCAGGGACCGAGACACCGCGTGCGGGGCCCCATGTCGCGGTGCGTCAGCTTGTACCATGCGCGGGCGAATGCGTCCGCAAACTCCTCTGGGTTTTCCAGGAAACGCTTCGCAATCGGCGCATAGCCCGGGTCCATCCTCAGTGCAAGGTCCGTCGTCAACATCATGGGGGCGTGCTTCTTCGGCGGATCGTGAGCATCCGGCACGGTGCCCGCGGCAGCGGCATTCTTTGGAGTCCACTGCGCCGCACCTGCAGGACTCGACACCTGCCCCCACTCGTAGCCGTGCAGATTCTCCAGGAAGTTGTTGTCCCACTTCGCCGGGTTGGTTGTCCATGCGCCCTCCAACCCGCTGGTGACGGAATCGCTGCCTTTGCCGGTGCCGAATCTGTTCTTCCAGCCGAGGCCCTGCTCCTCCAGGCCGGCGCCCTCTGGTTCGGGACCGACGTACCGGCCCACATCGGCGGCACCATGCGCCTTGCCGAACGTGTGTCCGCCGGCAATGAGCGCGACGGTCTCCTCGTCATTCATAGCCATGCGACGGAAAGTCTCTCGAATGTCCCTGGCCGCCGCGACGGGGTCGGGCATTCCATTCGGCCCCTCCGGATTCACGTAGATCAGTCCCATCTGTACGGCTCCGAGAGGCTCTTGGAGTTCGCGGTCGCCACTGTAGCGCTCGTCTCCAAGCCAGGTGTCCTCGGGTCCCCAGTCGACGTCATCGGGTTCCCAAACGTCCTCACGGCCTCCGCCAAAACCGAGCGTCTTGAATCCCATCGACTCCAAGGCACAGTTGCCGGCGAAGATCATCAGGTCGGCCCAGGAGATCTTCCGGCCGTACTTCTGTTTGATCGGCCAAAGCAACCGGCGCGCCTTGTCGAGGTTCGCGTTGTCGGGCCAACTGTTGAGGGGCGCGAAGCGTTGGGTGCCGGAGGCGCCGCCGCCGCGGCCATCACTGATGCGGTACGTGCCTGCGCTGTGCCATGCCATCCGAATGAAGAGCGGCCCATAGTGGCCGTAGTCGGCCGGCCACCAGTCTTGCGACGTTGTCATCAACTCGTCGAGGTCCTTCTTCAAGGCATCCAAGTCAAGCGACTTGAATTCCTCGGCGTAGTCGAAATCCTCGCCGAGAGGATTCGGCAACCGGCCATGGCGGTGGAGAATCGTCAGATTCAACTGGTTTGGCCACCAGTCTTGGTTCGACTTAGGCATTTCGTTTCTTCCTTTATGTTGGGCAGAGTGTGTTGATTTGGGCAGGCACGCTCCCCTTCGGTAACTTTGGGCAGTGTGGATTCTTTTCGGCCGTTTTCACCACGACAACGGGACCTGGACCTTGCCGGGTGAGCCGAGTCGGGTCCGTAGAGCCATGATGCAAAGTCTATATGACACCATGTAATCCCACCTTATTCACGAGAGTTAAGCCTATCTCAGTAGTAAAGAGGCTTGAGCAGCAGGCTTAGGGCAGCAAGCTGGGCGAATCCGTGGACGCTCTCGGCGTGATAATCCCGTCTGGTAAAGACGCAGCGTCTCCACAGGAGCCAAGCAAAGAACCGCTCGACGATCCGCCGCCGTTTGAACCTGCGGAGGCGGCGCCCGTCCTGCGTCTTCGGACCCGCCCGATACCTCTGGAGAGGCGCGGTCATCTCGATGCCTCGCTTCTTGACCTCTCGCGCGCGTCCAGCGGGTCGCTGGCGTAGTCGTGCGCCCTGTCGCCAACCTGGTTCTCCGGGAGACCTTCGAGAAGCACCTGGTTGAGGCTCCGCTGCACGATCTTGCCGCTGCGCCGAGTGGGCGCCGATGGACAGTGGAAGACCGGAACGGTCCACGATAGCCATAATTTTGGGAATTACATACTTGGCTATACACCTGCCCTGCCCGTACTCTTTGGTCAGCTCTGGAGCTATATCCGGTTTGGCTGTAATGACCCGCTCAACCGCCTTGGGTGTCCTGCCGTCGCAAAGACGTAGGAAGCCCAAGCAATTCCGAAACGGTGTGCACAACACGGTTATGTTCCACGGCGTGGAACACGCTATTTACCGTCTGGTCGCTGATTACCAGAACCGGTTCTAACTGCCCCTGCAAAATAGTCCGAGACAGGGGATTCACATCGTTGGTATACCACAACTCGTAAGTCGGACGCAATGCCTTGCGAAGGAGGAGAGTTTGCATCCTGGTGGCCTCTATGCCAAAATCAGTCATTAGAAGTACCTGCACGGGGACATCCTCTCCTATAGCGTCATGTAGCGCCTGAATCCTCTTCAGCGCTCCAACCTGCCTCTGAATGCAGGCGTTGCCAGGTATCGGAATGATCAGGCCGACAGCGGCCACATTGATGCTGTCACGCTGACCTTTCAAAATATTATTGGCATTAAGAGCTGGTACGGCACGTCCCTCAAGTACCAGCTTCAGTGAGTCGACGGTACTTGCGTCTGCGTACATGCTAAGCACGCCGTTTGACCGCGCCGGTTCTGCGGTGTCAACAAGTGACAGGTAGCCGATGCCCAGTGCCAGAGGTAGGGCCAAGGCCAAGACCTTGACGATCTCAGACTTTATGGAGGATGACATGATCGTTTCCACTACGGTGCGACAAAACGGTAGACCTCAAGATAAGGATTGGGCAGCTCCCCCTGACTGTCCAGATCCAGCTGGTACGGGCGATAGACCAATCCGTCTTCTCCGTGTAAGAACAAATAGTTGAGGCCAAACTCTTCGGCAACCAGTTTGCCGTCCTTGGTAAAGACCTGATACCCGGTTCCCCGCTCTCTGTGGATATACTGAATCATAAGGGTCTGATCGGTAAGCTCAAACATAATCCTTGCGGACGTGGCCGACCAGTCCTTTAAGGCTTCAAAAAGCTGCGAAACATCAGACGGCAGATCCTTGCTGGGGGAGCGAAACCACGAGTTGCGTGCCGAAATCCTTTGCAAAAGGGTACCATCCAAGGCAAACTTCAGTATCTCCGTATCGGGTCCCGAAGCGTAGAAGAGGTGCGTCCCATCGGCAATGAGACCGCCGCCGTTAAAACGCTCACTGGCATTGGGAAACTTGGACTGAGGCAGTGGAAGCTCCCTAAGGGTTTTCCCGGTGGCATTCATGTGCCGCAGTTCCCAGTGCGGTCCATCATAAGCACCATAGAGTGCGCCCGCTGGATCAATGTCGAAGTATTTTGGCATGACGAAGTCGCGATCCACGCTACCCAAGCATTTCCCGTCCGTCGTGAAACGGTATCCCCAGTGGTTTGATGTATTCAGGACAAAGATGAACCCATTGGGCCCAAACATGGCGCCATCAGGACTAAAGGTGAATCCCGGATGGCAAATCGATGAATCCAATGAAGCTTGCAGGGTGCCGGTCGAATCAAACAGCAAGACCTGATCCCCCAGCCTGTCGGTTATCAGCCATCGACCGGATGGATCTACATCAATATGGTCGATGGCTGCGATCAGTAGCGTATCCGGCTTGTCAAACCTGACCGTGCCGACCATTTTGAAGTACTTAGATTCGCTAGCCGGTGTATCCTGTGCCCGCACGCTTGACGCCATGGAGGCGACCAAAAGGATTGCACCGACTAGAAGGATTCTGTGGTTCGTCTGCTGGTTATTCAGGCGCGAAGGGGAATGCATTGGACTTAGGTCTGGGTTCACTTGCGACAGAGTTAGGCAGATGCCCTATTCGCCTCCTCCTCCGTACTATTCACAGTAACCTCCCAAATAACTGAAACAGGCACCTTCCCTTTTTGAGCACTCCGTTCGCCAGTCAGTAAAGATGCTCACACTATGCCCCATCCCCATGACCGCGTCAAAGCAGGCACCCAGGTCTGCCACCGGCAGGCCAAGATAGACGTGCTGCACCATATCGTACGCCGGCTCCGTGGCAAGCGTGACCTGCGTGACTACCCCAAGCGAGCCAAGATGTACGACCGCAGAAGCAAACTCAGAACCGTCATTTGCACGCGACAACTCGACGCGACTGCCGTCGGCCCTAATCATCTCAAAGCCCGTTACAGCGGTGGCTAGATTGCCATTGCCTCGACCGGAGCCGTGCGTAGCCGTTGCGCTGGCGCCGGCAATGCTGATGTGCGGGAGCGAAGCCAAGTTATGCAACGCGTAACCCTGCTGTATGCAAAAACGGACAAAGCTCCCCGTAGCGCATACCCGCTTCTACCGTAACGGAACCATCGCCCAGTGCAACAACGCGGCTCATCCGCTCCAATGACACCTGCGCCGCCGTACTGTCGGCAAGGGTGTTGAAACAGTGACGAGACCCCATAGCGCGAATCCTGCGGTTCGAAGCAACCACATCCTGCAGCTCCTCAACGTTGCCCGGCACAAATAGCCGATCCGTGCTATAAATGACGTTGCCAGCCCAATTGGTACGCTTGGGTGATAGCTCGGGCGCACTACACGCCACGGGCGCCAAAAGCGAGCCCGCAACGAAAGCACCCGATGTCTTCAGAAAGGTCCGCTTGTCCATAGGACTCGAGAATGAAAAGTAGTCCCATGAGACCCGCCATTCTATATGGCCTCCAAGCTCACGACTTCTACAACTTTGCCCCACATCCGGAAAGACATCACATTGCTGCGCTCGCGGACCACAAATTTAACGCGCATCCCGTCCTTTTGGAATTTGGAGTCCAGTTGACCTACATCGTATCGGCGGCCATCGTCCGAAACGATACCGTAGAAGCCGCCCTCAAACTCCAGGAATCGTATCGTTCCCGTACCGCTAATTGGCGCCATTTCGTTCTCTTGAGCGTCTGGTGTTGGCGTAGAATTTTCGGGCTGTATAGTGGTGCAGGATGCGACAACCGTTAACGTAAGAAAGAATAGCACCACACGTGCCACTACGTCAGCCGTTTAGTCCGTTACATTGGCAGCAGCGACGGCAGGCTCTTCCCCTGCACTCCACGCAGCAGCAATCCAACCACCGCCAAGGACATCGTCACCCTCGTACAGGACGACGGACTGCCCAGGCGCGATAGCACGGCGACGATTCGAAAACGCGACCGTGAGCTCATCCTCGTCGCTCTGCCAGACCAGGCACGGGGCACCGGCGTCCTTGTAACGAATCTTTCCGGTAGCTGGACGCTCACGGCGCAGGTCCGCGTACTTTACCAAGTTGATCTGGCGTGCAACAAGGTGCTCCTGCAGCAACTCTTCCCGCGGGCCAACCGTCACGGTATTAGACTCCGGGTCAATGGCAGTCACATAGACTGGATACCCGAGGGCAAGCCCTAGTCCGCGCCGCTGACCAATTGTATAGAATGGGTATCCCGCATGTTGCCCGATCACGGTTCCGTCTGAGAGCACAAAGGACCCGCCGCGAACGCGGTCGTCCAGGTCCGTGACGCGGTCCTTCAAGAATCGGCGATAGTCGTTATCAGGGATGAAGCAGATTTCGTAGGAGTCGGGCTTGTTTGCCACGTGTAGCAGCCCAAACTCGGCCGCCATTTTGCGAATGTCTGGCTTAGCATATTGGCCCAGCGGAAACACCGTACGCGCCAGGTGCGCCTGGGGCAGTCCCCAGAGCGCATAGCTTTGGTCCTTGTTCAGGTCCAAGCCTCGTGATACCACGTAGCGGCCCGCCTCCTGTCTCACCCGCGCGTAGTGGCCGGTAGCGATGTACGCGCAATCAAGGTCGTCCGCCCGCCTCAGGAGCGCATCCCACTTGATGTGAGTGTTGCAAAGTACGCAGGGATTGGGCGTGCGGCCTTCCAGGTACTCGTCCGTGAAGCGCTGAATGACCCAATCACCAAATTCCTTGCGGATGTCGACGACGAAGTGTACGAAGCCATACTTCAGGGCTACGTGGCGCGCATCATTCATCGATTCCAGCGTGCAGCAGCCGACAACCTTGCCCGCTTTCGGCGCGCTCGCCGCATAGTCCCATGTCTTCATCGTCAGGCCTATGACGTCGTAGCCCTGTTTGTGCAGAAGCACTGCGGCGACGGACGAATCCACGCCCCCGCTCATAGCTACAAGTACCCGCTGATTCATGGTGCCAAGGCGCTATCTATCCCCTACCCGCACACGCTACAGGACATGCTTAGAGTATCCCCCATCGACGGGCATTGCCACGCCTGTGATAAAGGCTGCAGGTTTGCTGGCCAGAAACGCTGCTGTCGCCGCGAACTCCTCCGGCTCGCCCAGACGACGCAAAGCGGCACCGGCTGCCCAACCTGACTCAACCTCTGCAGCGGTCTTGCCGGTTCGCCCTTGGATATCTTCAACGAGATGCGACAGGCGAGCCGTGCGCGTAAATCCTGGCAGGAGCGTGTTTACCGTTATGCCAGCCGGACCCAACTCTTCTGATAGCGTCTTTGCGAAGCCCTGCACCCCGGCCCGAGACGTATTGGACAAATACAGGGTCTGGATCGGCTGCTTCGCCGCAATTGAGGTCACAATCAATATCCGCGCATGGTTGTCTCGAGCAGCGGCAACGCGCAGGTATGGCAAAGCGTGGCGACAAAGGTTAATTGTGCTTACCAGATTCAACTCCAGGCCGCTGCGCCAGACGGACGCGTCGAATTCGTCAATCAGCCCGGTGGGTGGCCCACCCGCATTGGTAAGCAGGACGTGGAGGCCTCCCAGCGCATCCGCAGCACAGTTGATCGCGGACTGGACCTGCGACTCAATTGTAACATCGCAGGCGACGGTTACCACGCGTTCCGGCTTTGTACCGGTTACTTGCACCAATTGCTCCTTAGCTGCGCCAAGTCGCTTTTCGCTTCGTGAGCAAATTGCAACACGGCAACCTTCGCGCGCCAACGCAATGGCAGCTGCCAAGCCAAGCCCGCTGCTGGCGCCAGCTACGAACGCGTTTCGATCTTGTAGGCCTAGGTTCATGAGGGTGCAGTTTTGCGGTTATACCCATGAATCGGGCAAATTATCGGCCGTTCTTTTGAAAATTTTCGTTTGAAGTTACCTACCTGGTTGCGGAATTTGGGCGTCATCAGGGCAGAATTTCAACTCTTATGACCCGCAAGCGCACGGTATCTCCAAGAACCGCGGTGACTTCTCGGCTCGCTCCTTCGGCAATTGGTCCGTACAGCAATGCCATCAAGGTGGGCGGCATGTTTTTCTGCTCTGGTCAAATCGCGCTTCACCCGACAACGCAACGCCTCATTGACGGCGGTGTCGCGGAACAGACTCGCCAGGTTCTCGAGAATATTGGAGCCCTGCTCAACGCTGCTTCTCTCAGCTACGAACACGTAGTGCACTGCCGGATTTACCTAACCGATATCAGTGACTATGCCCAGGTAAACGAGGTGTACTCGAATTACTTTGACGATAAGCCACCCTGCCGCGAAACAATGCAGGTCGCAGCTCTTCCGCGCGACGCGGCAATCTCCATATCCTGCATCGCGGTCAGTTAGCAGTCTGGCAGAACCGCATGGTATGGTATATGGGTGGGCAGCCGCGCACGCCCATTGAGCGTGCCCAATTCTATCAGGAAAGTAAACCCAACCACCACGGCACCGAGCTGACCCACAAGCTTGTGGCACGCAGCGGCCGTGCCCCCAGTTGCTATTACGTCGTCATGAATGAGCACCCGCTCCCCTGGTTGCAAGGCGTCCACATGCATCTCGAGGATGTCCGTGCCATACTCTAGGTGGTATGCTACGCTTACCGTATCGTACGGCAGCCTACCCTTCTTGCGAATTGGAACAAAGCCCGCCCCGAGGCGCCGAGCCAAAGAAAGACCGAAGATGAAACCCCGTGACTCTGGCCCAACCACCTTGGTAATGCTTTGCTGCGCATACGGCAGGGCCAAGAGCTCAACCGCCACCTCCAAGAGCGCAGGATCACCGAGAATCGGCGTGATGTCCCTAAACAGGACACCCGGCTTTGGAAAGTCAGGAATCGTTCTTACGGCCTTGCGTAGCGCGTCCGCTACCTGCATGCCAACGTCGTATCACGGGCGATGGCCAAAGATAGCGACGCGATTGGTCGTACGCTTACCAGTCGTACTTTGAAGAGCGACCCAAGAGCTTGTCGAGACGCCGTTGAATGATGGCGTCCCGGTTCGACTCACGCTCGGCACGATTCTCGTTGACCTCGTTGATCTTCACTTGCAGGGACTCAACCTCCGCCGCGCGCATCTCCTGCTTTAAATCGAAGATTTCGTCCAACAGGGACCGCAGTTGAGCCTCCAGCTCTTCACGCTCCTGCCCCTCAGCCGCGCGCGCCTTGCGGCTTAAGGAACGGGACTTTTCTTCCAAGCCGGTAAGCGCTTTGCGCTGTTTGGCACTGCCCGTGCCCCGAATTTTCAGTGGCGAGACCGCAAACTTTATCGGCGGATCAACGCCATCAAGCGTGTAATTCAAGCGCATGTCATCAACGACATCGACGTTCGCCCAGCCATACTTCATCGGCACAAAACCAGGGCTGCCTTGAGCGCTCCTGGTAAACTCGAGCAGATATTTTTCACCGGCCTCGTCCCATCTATAGACGACTATTGACCCCATCCCCTCGCCAAGATCAAGCCGCTTGACTACGCCTATCGCCTTGCCCACTGCGTCAGGATCATTGGGCATATAGACTTCAATGTGGTCCCCTCCCAACTGAATGGCTACAGTCTTAGACTTCTCCTTGATGGGCCGTTCTTCCTTCGCCTCCTGAGCTGAGGCCGCCCCGAAAAGCGGAAACAAAAGCGCGAAAGCGCAAGCACGGATGTAATATTTCATAGGGTGTACCTCCGTTGTTGTTGGGTGACAGCCACGATTGGCTCAAGTGGTGATTCGCTGCAAGCGGCTGAAGCCGGTGCTCTGTGGCCCGGCCCAGCAGCCTGTCTTACGCCTGCACTTCGCTGCCGCTGCATAGTCTGACGCCGCAAATAGAGTTTTCCGGAGCTCGATGCCTACCAGTCGTACTTTGAAGAGCGACCCAAGAGCTGGTCGAGTCGCCGCTCAACGATAGCTTGTTGAATCGACGCCCTCTCGTCACGCTGCACTGCAAACGCATCAATTCGAGCCTGCATTGACTCAATCTCCGCGGTTCGCTCCTTTTGCTTCAAGTCAAAGATCTCGTCCAATAAGGTCCTTAGCTCATCCTCCAGCTTTTCCAACTCATCGCCTTGGGCCGAGCGAGCAGTTTCACTCAACTTGCGGACCCTGAATTCCAGCTTTAACAGCTCCGCGCTTTTGGCGACCAAGCTCGCACGATTGTTATTCATGGAGAAGTCACGGTCCGTGAATAACCCAGGGTCACGCAAGAGCCCGTGCAGTTCCGCAATGCCAGTTCGGCCCGACTTGCCTAAACGATCCGCCGCACTTTTTCTCGACACGAGAATGACCCTTGAATCGTCGCCCCGCTTGTCGAAGTAAAGCGTTCCCGTCCCATTGTCGAAACTGATCCGCTGGGCCGCAACCAATGACCCTATTAATTCGCCATAGTCACTTGGGCTGAGGAACTTAATGACTTCCCCAGTAAATTCGATTAGCTGGATTTCACTCTCTTTCTCGAGAGCCGGGTCTGGTTTTGCTTCCTGGGCTGACGCTGTCCAAAGCAGCGGCATGAGAAGCGCAAATGCGCACGCACGATAATAGGGTTTCATCTTCTAGTTCTCTTGTTGATGGATAGCACGAATTAACAATTAGAATCGCGTGCCCAAGAGCTCCTGCAGCCGGCGCTCAATGATTGCGCGTCGCACGTCTTCGCGCTCCTTGAGGCGCTCCTGAAGACTCTGAAGCTTGTCTTCGAGCTGCTGAATCTCCCGGCGACGGTTATGTTGCTTACGCTCAAATATGGCGCTTAACCGTTCGCGTAGCGCTTCCAGCTTCTGGTTCCGCTCCTTTCCCCGTGACATGCGTCTGACCTCGTCGGCCAGATGCGCCGCTTGCCGCTCCATCTCCACCTCCTCCACAAGGCGCTCATACAGGTCAAAGTCCTCCCGCAGCACGCCGTTGAAATACCGCATGATCTCCATCTTGGGCAACGACTGCAAGGCCGCGGCCGCTTCCTCCATCTGCGTCTGGGCTTGCTGTAACGTCTCTACGACCTCTTTCTGTATTGTCGGCACTTCACGGAGTGAGAGTCGTAGTCCTTTCGTTGTCCTTTGCAAGTCGTGTCCCAATTCTACTGCGCGCTCAAATGAAATCAGCGCTCCTCCGCCGGGCTCTGGAGTCACTATCGAAATCGGGCGGCTGGCCAGGGCCAGCCTGTCAGGCTCGATCACGAAAAGAACTCCGTTGATCCTGACGACCGGCCGCTCATCCGGTGAAGAAGTAATGCCACTATACTTGACATCTAGCCCCGTTAGATCCAGTCGCCCAGACAGGTTCTCCTCGGGAACCTCCTTGCCATTGATAAAGACGGCGTTGTTCCGTATGACAAGCTCAAACTTCTGTGCGGCCAGCGGCGCCGCCGTGGCTATTGCCAGGGCAAGCACCAGGCACTGTGTAAGCACGTGGTTAGTCTTCTTCATTCGTAGTCCTCGATGAAATTGGTACGAGTTAGTGTGAAGTGCTGGCGGGCGTAAAGCGTCGCGACGGCCCCGGCGCAGGCAGCGAGTCAAGACTGAGCAATTCCGGCTCGTCCCAGGTCTCACCCACGCTACGGGAATTAAGGACCTCAATGTGGTTGTTCACATTCACCAGCTGCGACCCATCGTCCCACGGCGGTAGCTCGGTCGACTGCTCCATGCCAGCAGCCCCGCCTGCCTCCGGCACGGGTGGCGGCTGCTGAATGTCCTGAGGCCAAAAGAGAATGCCGGCGATCGCAGCGGCCAACGCCACCGTGGACCAGCCCATGAGATGTCGCATTCGCCTAGCCTGCAGTTTGCCTGCACGCAGACTCTGCACCTCGAAGCGTGGCCGCCGCCGGGCCGTAGCCGTCTCCATCACGCGTGACAGTACAGCCGGGTCAGGCCGCATATTCGCGCGGCTCAATTCGCTACGCGTATCCAGTGCACGCTTGATCGCGATGAACTGCCCGAATTCCACGCGCAACTCTTCATCTCGCAAGAGTTCCTCGAGATCCTCCCGACTGTCCTTTTCGCCGTAAAGATGTAGCAGAAGAAGTAGCCTCTTGTCCATATCGTGTCGCTTATTCAGGCGTGCGTAGCGGGCTGAACTGGCATATGCCCTGCATGCTGCATCATCTTTCGCAGGTTGATCAGGGCATAGCGCATACGGCCCAAAGCTGTGTTTATCGAAACCCCCGTCACCTCCGCAATCTCCCTAAAGGTCAGGCCTTCCTGCCGCATGAGCACAACTTCGCGCTGGGCGTTCGGCAAGCGCGCAATGCTCTGCTCCAAGACTTTCAGGTCTTCGCCCATGGAAAGCTCCATATCCGGCAGGGGCGCCTCGTCCGGCAGCCTGTCCCAATACGTGTCGTCCGTCCCGTTGTCCATCCATCGACCTCGTCTACGAAAGTGATCCAACGCCGCGTTACGGGCAATGCGGATCACCCAGTAGGCAAAGCGCCCGGTATGCACGTAAGATCCGCGCCGCTTGTTCAGCGCGGAGATGACGTGAAGCCATGTGTCCTGGAACAGGTCGTTTGCCACGTTTCTGTCGCGCACCATCCCAATCAGAAACCCGAACACACGCTCCTGATGGCGCTTCACCAGAGTGCCAAAGGCCGCCTGGTCGCCCTCCAGGTAGCGCCGGATCAGCTCATCCTCGGGTAGGTCCGTGTGCATGCCCGGTGTCATCAACCGTTAAACGCAACGATTCGTTGATTTATTGCGCGTACTGATCAATAACATAGCACCTTGCCGTCCTATTCCATGCTGTTGCGCAGCGGTAGGATACCACTAAAGGAACAGGTCCAAGACTTCGCCTACGGTGTTGACTCCGGTGACCTCCAACTGCGGCGGCATGGTTACGCCATGGAGACTGGATTTGGGGACGATCGCGCGTGTAAACCCGAGCTTCGAGGATTCGTTCAGGCGTAGAGCCAGTTTGCTGACGCTACGCACTTCACCGCCTAGTCCTATCTCTCCCACCAGCACCCCGCAGATATCAACGGGAATATCATAAAGTGATGACGCGACGGCAACGGCTACACCCAAGTCTGCGGCTGGCTCGTCCAACCGGACGCCACCCGCCACGTTGACGAACACATCGTGATCAGAAAGGCTCAATCCCTGGCGCTTGTCCAAGACCGCCAAGAGCAGCTGCAGCCGCTTCTGGTCAAACCCGTTGGTCGTACGTTGTGGCGTGCCGTACGAAGCGCGTGTAGCGAGAGCCTGCACTTCCACCAACACCGGGCGCGTCCCCTCGACGCTACATACGACGGTTGAGCCACTTTGCCCCGCCCTGCGCTCGGCGAGGAAGATCTGGCTGGGATTGGTGACCTCTCGAAGCCCCGTGGAATGCATCTCAAAGATGCCGATCTCATTGGTTGAGCCGAAGCGGTTCTTGACCGCACGGAGCACGCGGTACCCGTGGTGCCGGTCTCCCTCAAAGTAGAGTACCGTATCCATCATGTGTTCCAGCACGCGCGGTCCTGCAATGAAACCCGCCTTTGTCACGTGTCCTACCAAAAACGTTGACGCATTGGCGTCCTTGGTCACGTGCATAATCGCAGCCGCGCATTCCCTAATCTGGCTTACGGTCCCTGGTGTACTCTGCACAGCCTCGCTGTAGACTGTCTGGATCGAATCCACGATGATAATGTCGGGCGCAGTTTCGGAGGCCGCCTGCAGGATGGCTTCAAGGTTGGTTTCTGCAAGGAGCAGCACGTTGTCCGTAGCGGCGTTCAGGCGCTCGGCGCGAATCTTAACCTGGCGCGCAGATTCCTCGCCCGTCACGTACAGCACTGTGCAGTCCCGCAGATGCCGGCCAAGCTCTGTCATGAGCGTACTCTTACCGATGCCCGGATCACCTGCCACCAATGTCGTGGAACCCCGCATAATGCCGCCGCCCATCACGCGGTCGAGCTCATTGACGTGGGTAATGATGCGCGGCTCTTCGCCAACGCTGATAGAGTTCATTGATTGAGGTCTGGCTGCACGCCAAACCTGCCTGGCTCCGCGACCGCGTTCAGCCTCCTCGACAAAGGTGTCCCAGAATCCGCAGGACGGGCACTTGCCCAGCCAGCGAGGTGAGCCGTAGCCGCACTCCTGGCAGACGTGGCTCGTACGTGATTTAGCCATGGCTATATGCTACTGGACGGAACATGTGAGAAAAGGCCGCCAGCGCAAGCTGCATTTCGGCAGGCTAGAAACATCCATCGTCAAGATTCATTCACGCACGTTACGATTTCGATATGGAATGCCCGCACTGCAGCAGCGACTCACGCAGCCGCTTTACAGCCTTGGACGCTACGCGCTTCTTTTGTCCAAGGGCTTCACATCTCTGGGCCATTTCAGTGTTTACCGCAAGAACCTGATTGTCCAGTGCGGGCGTGTAGGGATCGACTCTATCCCTATCGTGGCACTGGCAGCTGCCTTTTCCGGCGCCGTTACCACCATACAGACAGCATACCAGCTCGTCTCGCCGTTCATACCACCGTCCGTCATCGGCGCGGTAGTGGTTCCGTCGCTGATTCTGGAACTCGGTGCCGTAGTCACGGGATTCATTCTGGCAGGGCGCGTCGGCGCCCGAATCGCTGCCGAGCTTGGCACCATGCGCGTAACGGAGCAGATTGATGCGCTGGAAGCGATGGGACTGAATTCCATAGGCTACCTTATCGTGCCACGCGTGATGGCGGGGATAATAATGTTTCCAGTGCTCTATGTTGCCGCGGTACTGGTCGGTGTTGGGGGCGGTCTTGTCGCAGCCATGGCTACGGACGTGGTGTCTACAGGCGAGTTCATCCAGGGCGCCCGCGAGAACTATCTCGTTTTTGGACCAACCTTTGGACTCATAAAGTCACTGGTCTTCGGCTTTGTGATCACGTCCATCTCGTGCTATATGGGCTACTTCACCGAGGGCGGTGCAGAAGGCGTGGGCCGAAGCACCACGCGGGCCGCGGTGATCAGCTGCGTCTACATCCTGTTGTCGGACCTCATCCTGGCACTCGTGTTACTTTAAGCAAGCCTGTCCGTATGCTGGGCCCATGATCCGGGTTGAGAATATATCTAAGTCATTCAACGGGCGCACAGTTCTTCGCGGTGTGTCGTTGGATATTCACGAAGGCGAAACGCTGGCCATCATTGGCCGCAGCGGTTCGGGTAAGAGCGTGCTGATGAAGCATACGATCGGCCTGTTACAACCTGATACCGGCCGTGTTCTGGTCGACGGCATCGACATTGGGTGCATCTCCTATAAGGAATTGCGCAGCGTGCGGCGGCAATTCGGCGTGTTGTTTCAGGGCGGCGCACTTTTTGATTCGATGAATGCCTTCGACAACGTGGCGTTTCCGCTGCGCACCTTTACCGACAGCACGGAACACGAGGTGCGTGACCGGGTGTTGCGCTGCCTAGACCTTGTTAACCTGTCGGGCGTGGGGAAGAAGAAGCCCTCAGAGCTCTCCGGGGGCATGATCAAGCGCGTGGCACTCGCACGCGCTATCGCGCTGGAACCCCGCTACATCCTGTATGACGAGCCGACTAGCGGCTTGGATCCACACACGTCCACCACGATCAACAACTTGATCAAGGGCTTGGCCGACAAACTTGATGTGACCAGTATCGTCGTTACGCACGACATGCGGTCAGTGCTAAGCATCGCAGACCGTGTTGCCTTTATCCACGAGACGCGCATGCACTGGGTAGGCGCAATGGATTCACTGCACAGTAGCGAGGACAAGACCTTGCGCGCCTTCGTGAAGGCGAATGAGTACTTTATCGGCACGCCCTCTTACGTTCCATCGTAGCAACTTGGCCTGTGAAAATCAGTAGAGAGGTTCAGATTGGCGCCGCAGTGGTGTTGTCGGCTGCAATCCTATATGTTGGGCAGCGGTACTTTCGTGACCTTCCCATCTTTGCGGGCACGCACACGTTCAGCACGATCGCTACAGACGCGGCCGGCATCATTCCCGGCAACGCTGTCCGCATCAACGGCGTTTATGTTGGCTCCGTTACGGGTGTTCAGATCGATGGCGGGGCCGCGCGCGTGTACTTTACCGTAAGCGACAACATAGATCTCCCCCACGGAACCACAGCGATCCTCGGAGGCTTTGCCTTTGTAGGCGATGTGCGCCTAGACCTTGTTCTGGGGCCACCCGACACAACGTACCATTCGCCAGGGGACATCATCCCCGAGAATCACGACGAGAGCCTGCTTGCCAGCTTCACCGCGGCTGCGCCCAACCTGTTGGATCGACTTGACACCTTACTAGCGGGAACTAACCAATCCGTAGCCGCGGCTCATGTCCTTCTGGATGACCAGGGCAGTGACCTGAGAAGTTCCTTACGGTCGGTGGGCACCACTGCGAAATCGCTATCGGCACTGCTGGATGCCGAAAGCGCTAACCTAAGTGCTACGCTGGACGACATCCGCATGCTGGCACACGCCCTAACTGGTTTGGCAAAAGACTCGCTAGCACACACCATCGAAGGTCTTAACGTGGTCGTCATCCGCCTGCAGAAGAACCTGGATGCACTTGAGCGCACAACGCTGGCGCTAAACTCCTTCCTGGACGGGGTCAACAGCGGCCAGGGCACCCTTGGAAAGCTGGCTACAGACGAGACCCTCTATAATGAGGCAACCCAGGCGGCGGCAGCGTTGCGCCGCCTCCTGGAGGACCTTGAACGGAACCCGCGAAAGTACCTTAAGGAAATACGGCTGGTAGATATTTTTTGACTATGCCTTCCTACGACGATGCGCTAGCACTCTTTCACGAATGGACTGAGTCGGAGAGCCTTCGGCGCCATGCTTATGCAGTCGAGGCTGCGATGGAGCACTACGCTGGCCTCTTTGACCAGGACGTGACGCTGTGGCGCATCACAGGCCTGTTGCACGACCTTGACTATGAAAGGCACCCCACCAGTGCGGAGCATCCATTCGTTGGAGTAGCTCACTTGAGGAAGCTTGGCTACTCAGAGGCTGTCACGGAGGCCATCCTCGGACATGCGACCTACAGCGGCACACCACGCATCTCGCTGATGGCACAGGCGCTCTTTGCATGTGATGAACTGGCAGGCTTCATCACGGCCGTAGCCTACGTACGGCCAACCAAGATGGGGGGTATGAAGGTGAAATCGGTAACCAAGAAGCTGAAGGACAAGGCATTCGCTGCCGCCGTGAGCCGCGAAGAAATCCTGGAGGGTGCTCAAGAGCTCGGAGTCGATCTCGCGCAGCACATTGCGAACGTGATTGCCGGCATGCAGCACCGCGCGGCGCGGCTTCAGCTGGTGTAAACACGATGGATGATGCACGATCCAGCCCTTCCGTAGAAGCTCCGCCCCCTCCAGGGGAGCAAAATGGTGAGGTTCCGCTTTCCGGCTTACGCGGCATCGTAGCACGCCATATCCGTCACTGGCCCAAGGACCCGGTGCGCACCGGCCGACCTGTTCTTGCTCCGCCAACGATATCACCGGCAACGCAGTTCTTGGTTCGCCTCATTCCATGGGCGTTAGGCCTGACGTTCTGCGTTTCATTCTTTTGGGACTTTGATCGCCTTGCTGTGCAATTCGCTGGTGAGTCGCTGCACTTCTTGGCTGATGGCGACATAGCAGCCACACTGAGCATAGGATGGCTGCCCTTGCCGCGCACTTCAGGCACTCTGCCCCTGGATGGCCTGCTACTCGTCTTAAGCTGCAGCGGCCTTATCGGTTTTTTTACAAACTGGCTGGCAATCGGTATGCTGTTTCGGCCACGCGATCGCCATCCGATTTTTGGGCAGGGTGTGATCCCGGCGCAGCGCGACGGCATAATAGTGAGGCTGGCCACGGCCATCGACCGTGAGCTGATCGGGCCCGATGTTATAAAGAAAGGAATTAGGGATAGTGGCGTGGTTCCGAAATTCCTTGTTCAGGCGGAGCAGGCCTTGCGTGGGCTGTTAGAAGACGAGGAATTCCGCGCAGAAATTCGGGCCGTGATTCACGCGTATGTTGAGGGGGCACTCAGCTCCGAGGAGCTTCGTAAAGAGATAGCGGATTTTACCTTTAAAAAGCTAGAGGAGAACTTCGACAAGGGTGTAGGTGGGATGGCCGTGAAGGCGATGCTGCAGTTTGCCGAAGGCCCTCTGCGGTCAGCAGTCGATAGGGCCATAAGGGAAATGCCTCAAGGACTTGGGCTCGTCCTACAGAAGTTGGACATGATGCTTGATGCGCTTCCGGACAAACTTTCTGCGCGCTCCGATGCCATTGAGGACTGGGCCACTGGAGCGGCCCAGAGCTTTGTGGGCAACCTGGATGTCTACAGCATGCTGGTAAGCAGGATGCAGAGCTTTGACGAGCATGGCTTGGAAGATCTCATCAAGTACTCCAGCAATGACCAGCTCAACTACATAAAGTACCTTGGTGGCGTGTTGGGCTTCATTGGCGGCCTTGTAATCTTCAACAGGTGGTTAGCTTTGCCCGCGCTTGCCGCCCTTGTGCTAATCCTGGTCGGAATTGACTTCCTTATCATCAAGGTATCACGGCAACGGGAGCGCCGCCTGGACGCTGCGGCGAGATAGCCGTCTCACCACCGGCTCTTCTTCTCGGGACTCATCCAGTGTAGTCAGCACCTCCTCCATTGAATAGGCCTTCATGAGGCGCGCACGCAGCTGGCTGGCGTGGCGAAAACCCTTAAAGTAGCCCCCGTACATGCGGCGCATTTCCTGCACGCCGCGGCGCTCGCCCAACCATTCGCACTTTAGCGTCAAATGTTCTGCAACAATGTTAGCCCGCTCCTTCCATGAGGGGCGTGGCGGCACCTGACCCGTCGCCATGAAGGCCTTGGCGTCCCTAAAAATCCAGGGGTTACCGATAGCGGCCCGCCCTATCATCACGGCGTCCACGCCGGTTTCGTCAAACATGCAGCAAATGGCTTCTGGAGACAAAGCGTCCCCGTTACCAATTAGCGGGATGTTGCGCAGGCCCTCAGCCTTGATGGCGCGCAGGTAGTCCCACCGCGCATGGCCACGGTACATCTGCTTGCGTGTACGCGCATGTACGGCCAAGGCCTGTATGCCACAATTCTCAAGCATTTTGGCCACATCGACAATCTTGATGGACGCATCATCCCAACCCAAGCGCGTCTTGACGGTCACCGGCCTCGTTGCGATATCCACTACCGCCCGCGTGATGGCTTCCATCTTGGGAAGGTTGCGGAGAATGCCCGCGCCGCCATCCTTGCACACGACCTTTCTTACTGGGCAGCCATAGTTGATATCAATGATGTCAGGTGCAGCCTTGTCCACGATGGCGGCCGCCTGCCGAACCTGACCGAGGTCACCCCCAAAAATCTGAATTCCCACCGGCCGCTCGTCATCGCGAATGTCGAGCTTCATCACGGAATCCGGCGCTTCATAGACTAGCCCTCCGGACGAGACAAACTCCGTGTATACCATATCCGCACCATACCGCTTACAGATCGCGCGAAACGGTGGGTCGGAGACATCCTCCATGGGCGCCAGCATCAGCGGACGCTCGCCCAGTTCAATAGAGCCCATGCGCATGGCGACTCCAACAAGTCGGCTATGGGCCTGTTTCCATTGAATCAAATCCAAGGCTGTTCCTTAGTGGCATGCAATGCAACCATACGCAAGCATCATATGTCATTCACGTCGTTACCATGGACCCGTGCAGTGCTTCCGGTGCTGACTATTGGCTTGGCCGGCTGCTATGGACCATCCTTCGGCTTGGGAACCGGGCCATTTGAACTCCTAATCTTAGGTTTGGTCATCGGCGGACTACACGTCGCAGCATTGGTTGAGGTCGCAAGAAGTGACCAGGACATGACCGTCAAGCTGCCTTGGGTCCTAATTATCCTCATTATAGGGCTCATCATCTACTTCTTTATGGGTCGATAGGCCTGCGCCTTCGGCAGAATGGCAACTCTGGGAGTTCACACTGCAGGGGATCTAGTGATGAGAATGCCAAAGATGACCAGCAGGTAAGCACCCCGTCTCCAGTCACACCAAGAAGCCAGTCGGATCCGCATCAACGCCTCTGCGGCGACCATACTTCGATCCACTGACGCATGTCCTGTTAGGTACAGCCTATTCGCATGGCGACGCCAAAGAGACTTCCACCGGCCTGCTTCCCGTGAATCAAACGCCGAAGATATTCCGTAATGGAATTTAGCCTAACTAGACGCAAGCGCTCATGTCATTCAATTCGTTACGATGGATCCCGGTTACCTTGGCCCTGCTTCTAGCTGTCAGCCTTGCAGGGTGTGTCGAAATAGGTGGACTAGCAGGTGGCGGCATCTGCGGAATTGTCATCCTAGTGCTCGACATCATTGCAGTAGTAGAGATCGCCGGAAGCAGCCGAGACACTGTAAGCAAGCTGCTCTGGATACTGCTGATATTCTTTTTGCCCATTATCGGGCTGATCATCTACTACTTCGCGGGTCGGTAGGCCACGCTATTGCCGGGCTGGAGTGCTTACGCAACCCGTTGGCTGGCTAGTGCGGCATACTCGTTCAGCTAATTGGTTGGCCGGGTCCATGTTGCCTGCTGGTTCACCCAGCTACCTGCGCGGGTGGCTGCGGCAAAGAGGCTACGAGCTCAAACATGCTAAACGCAAGACGGGCTTACTTCCAGTCAGCCATGTAGATACGAGCGTCAGGAGCTTCCAGCCACGCGAGTTGGCCCACAGTGACCGGCTCCTGCGGAATGAAAATACGGGCGCGAAGAATGAACGGGCACGGTCGAGGCTCGACAGCGATTTGAAGACCAGCGCGGCCCTCATGACACTCCAGGTGCAATGTTCCGGAGTGCACGATTCTACGGGACTGTCCTGGATGCGGCTACAAGACCCAGTTCGTGCAGAATCAGTGTCGTCTCCAGGCAAAAAGGTAAATCAAGCAGTGCTCCAGCGCTTTGAAAGGTGTGCGCGCTGCCGGTAAACCAGCCTAGTGAGATTGTTGAGGCTCTGTTCCGAAATGTATATCGGGGTCTTCCGGTCCCTGCGCGGACCCGCAATGCGGCAACTCTTCGAGACCAGGCAGGCTACAGGCATAGGAAGCCACCTCGCGGTGTATAGAATTTGGACGGCACTCCCCGCTCAAGAAGCATTTGTGTTACTTTGGCGCTGACTCCTAGTCGGTTAGGGCCAGTGGGACCTGCGTTGCCGAATGAATCTCAAGCCCCCGTTGACAATTCCATACGACAAGTGTCCCGCTTGAAGTTGACTGCTGCAGCCGTCGCTGGGCTCATGGCGCTGGCCGTGTTTTCCTGCGGCACCAGGACTGAGCCGACTGCGACGCCGACGGTCATTTTGATTTCCCTGGACGGTTTCCGCCCCGACTACCTTTCCATACACAAGCCCAAGACTCTGAATCAGCTCGCAGCCGAGGGTATCCGCGCCGAGTACCTACAGCCCATCTTTCCGACGAAGACCTTCCCCAACCACTATACGCTGGTAACGGGGAGATACGCGGAGAACCATGGCATCGTGAGTAACACGATGCGGGACCCTGAGTTGGGCCGCTTTAGCCTCAGCAACCGGCGGGCCGTTAAGGACGGGCGCTGGTGGGACGATGCCGAGCCCATATGGGTTACCCTGCACAAGAACGGAATAACGAGTGCGATGTACTTCTGGCCAGGCTCTGAAGCGAAGATTCATGGAGTCCGCCCCGTCCTTAAAAAGGCCTTTAGCTCGGACACCCTCTCGGAGACGCGTGTCAGCTGGGTGATAGACGCACTTGCACTTCCCGGGGCGCAGCGTCCGCACCTGCTCTCCCTGTACTTCGAGGATGTAGATACTGCGGGTCATACCCACGGGCCTGAAGGCGAAGCTGTGCGCAGTGCCGTAGCCGATGTCGACAGCTACCTGAGACTTCTGGTTGCACGGTTGGAGAGTGCAAACCTTCTCGATGAAGTTAACCTCATAGTCACCAGTGATCATGGAATGGCTGCCACCTCGCGCGACTCCGTGGCGTTTTTGGACGACTTCGTGAGCTTGGACAGTGTAGCCGTCACCGACTGGGATCCTGTCCTATCCATCGATCCGGTGAACGGAGATGTGGATGCTCTGCTGGCCAAGTTGCAACCCATGCAACATGTGACATTCTACAAGAAAGAAGACATGCCGGCCCGTCTTCACTACAACAATCACGATCGAATCCGAGCCATTATCGGCATGGCTGACGTGGGGTGGCGCATCTCATCCAGGCCGTACTTCAAGGCCAATGCGAGCCGGTTTGATGGTGGAACACACGGCTACGACCCGGCCAATCCGTCGATGAACGGCATCTTTATCGCCCGCGGACCAGCGTTTAAGGAGGGGGTGGTCGTAGAAGGTTTCTCGAATGTTCACATCTACGAATTGCTCTGTGCAATCTTTGGGGTTGCACCCTTTGAAAACAATGGCGACCTTGATGCCGTGGCACATCTGTTAAGGTAGACTCACCCGTGCCATGCTTAAAGCCCTTTTCTTTTTTCTGTGCCTGTGCTTCTTTGCACCTAGCTCAATTGCCCAGGACGGCCCGGAGCCCAATCCAGCGGATGTAGCATCGGTTGATGCTACCATAGGAGCACTGTACGACGTGATTTCCGGCCCTGCCGGGCCGCGTGACCGGGATCGCCTGCGTTCGCTCACCACGCCATCGTGCAGGCTCACACCTACAGGAATGGACTCAACGGGCGCACCCAGGCACGTGACGTGGTCCGTAGATGACTACGTAAAGGCAGTAAGCGGCTATTTTGAGCTAAGCGGATTCTTCGAGATCGAGATTGCACGCAAGACGGAGCGGTACGACAACATGGTGCAGGCCTTCAGCACCTACGAGTCCTACCGCAGCCAGGACGACGCAGCGCCCTTCCAAAGAGGAATCAACAGCATTCAGTATTCAGTTGCTCTATAGTATGGTTCGGTGGTAGATCCACTCGATTGCGTGGCAACCCAAATGGCAGGACCTGCCGATTCCAGCGGCATATCTGCCCAAAGGCGACCAAAACTGAGCGCAGCATCCCGTTCAATTCTGGCTGCGGCAGGCTCCCTGTCCAAGTTTGGACACGCCGCCATTACTCTCGGGCAGACGCGTGATGTCCTCACGCGGACATCGGGGTTTTTGCAGGCGTACGACTTTTCACTCAACCCCTACTCCGGGTGTGCGTTTGGCTGCACATACTGCTATGCTGCCTTCTTCGCACGCACTCCGGATGAGCGGGCGTCCTGGGGCTTTTGGGTACGAGTCAAGGACAACGCCGTATCAACGCTCGCAAGGCGGCGCGACGGAAGCCTTGATGGCAAACGCATCTACTTGAGTAGTGTTACGGACCCATACCAGCCGGTAGAGCGCAAGCTGGGGCTCACACGAGCCCTGCTTACTATCCTCTGTACGCGCCATGCACCCATTCTGGTAGTCCAAACCCGTAGCCCGGACGTTGTTCGAGACATCGACCTTTTCAGCGCCCTTAGGGCCAAAGGCGGCAAGGTAAGGGTTAACATCACAATCACTACTGATGACGAGGATATTCGGCGCACGTTTGAGCCCTATTGCCCTGCCAACAGCCGACGTCTTGAGGCCGCGGAGGCGTTGTGCTCTGCGGGCATCGACTCCTGCATCACCCTCACGCCGATACTGTTGATTGCTGATGCCGATAGGCTCGCCGACCAACTCCTTAGGACGGGCATCAGGCATTTTGTTATTCAGGACTTCCAATTCAGCAGCGGCGGCTTTGTCGCCAGTACCCGAGAAGAAGCCCAACACCTTATGGCCACCAAGCTCGGTTGTGCCCTAGAGGATTTTCGGCAAGAGTATCAAGCGCACTACACAGCGGTCCGGGACCGCCTGCACGCAAGACTTTGCCCTCCAGTGCGGCTAACCGAAGGCAAGCTCGGCTTTGCGCCGCCCAGGTAGCCTACTTCAGTACACGTAGCTTGGCGAAGCGCAGCTTCATCTTCACATGTCCTCGCGTATCAAAATGTACGGTCGCCACCCTTTCATTGTCTATTCCGGTGGTTGACATGACGCGGCCCTCGCCAAAGTGCTGGTGTAGTACACGCATGCCGGGCCTGATCTCGCTTAGGTCCAACGGTGGCGGCTTGCGCATCTGCTGCTTCCAGGAAGAATGTGCGCTAACTATGCGCCGTGGAGCGTGCGGCAAGCCGTGTGGATTCCGTGCCTGGCCCCCACCAAAGGATACGTACCGTGACTTGCTTTCATATGGCGAAACGCCTTCCTTGCGCACGCAGTCCTCATTCAGCTCGGACAAGAACATACTGGGGCCACAATCCACCTCCTGGCCAAACCGATACCGCGTCCTCGCCCAAGCGATGTACAGATGCCGCTCTGCGCGTGAGACGCCCACATAGAACAGGCGGCGTTCTTCTTCCAAGGCGTCCAGATCCTCCTTCAGAATTGCACGGGACGTCGGGAACAGGCCCTCCTCCAGCCCACCTATGAAAACCACCTTGAACTCCAGTCCCTTGGAGGCATGCAGGGTCATAAGTGTAACCCTGTCCGCGTCGTCATCGTCTTGATCCGCATCCGTAAATAGCGCAATGGATTGTAAAAAAGTACTAAGCGTGCCCTCCGGCTCATCTTCGACATGCTGCGCGATAGCGCTGATGAGCTCCTCGACGTTATTCACACGCATCAAAGCAGTATTTGTCGCCTCCTTGTTCAGCTCAAGAAAGAGGTTGGCCTCCTTGAGCAACTCTGTCGCTACCACCTTGGGCGACTCCGCAGACAACTGGGCGCGGTACTTGCCAATGAGGTTGCGAAAGTTGGCCAGCGCATTCATTGCCCGAGTTCCCAATTGCAATTGCCGGCTTTGCTCCAACGCCTCCCACAAGCTGATTCCATTGAAGCGTGCATAGTCAGCAAGTTTCTCCTGCGTCTTCAGGCCTATTCCGCGCGTCGGATAGTTGATGATGCGAATCAGGCTGGACCGGTCGTCACGGTTTACAAGAATCCGCAGGTATGCCAGGGCATCCCTGATCTCCTTGCGCTGGTAAAATGACGTGCCGCCCACTACGCGGTAGGGTACGCCCGCCCCACGCAGCGCATCCTCGAAGCTCCGGCTTTGGGCATTGGTTCTATACAAGATAGCGCAGTCGCTATAGGCATAGCCGTGCCGTTCGTGGTGCGAACGAATGCGGTCGGTAGCTTTACTCGCTTCCTCGCGCCCCGTGAGAGCCTCTATGAGCGTAACGTGGTCGCCATCATCGTTGTCCGTCCACAGGTCCTTCTCCAGCTGGCCCTTGTTTTTCTTGATGATGAAATCGGCAAGTCTGACAATCTTCCCTGTCGACCGATAATTCTGCTCAAGCCGTACGACCTTCGCCTCCGGATAGTGCGTGTGAAAGTCCAAGATGTTGCGCAAGTCTGCGCCACGAAAAGCATAGATGCTCTGCGCGTCATCTCCCACGACGCAGATGTTTCTGTGACCGCCCGCGATGAGGTACGACAGCCGGTACTGCACACGATTGGTGTCCTGGTACTCATCAATGTGGACATGCTGCCATTTGCGCCGATACTTCTCCAGGATGTGGGGTTGTTTATGAAAGAGTTCAAGTGGCTTCAGGAGCAGGTCGTCAAAGTCCAATGCATTCGAAGCATGCAGCGACTTCTTGTAGGGGCCGTAAACCTGCGCAACTAGCTTCTGCGTGCGCGACCCCGCCTGCTCCTCGTACTGGCTGGGCGTGGTCATTTGATTCTTTGCCCGGGAGATCGCGGCCCGAATGAGCCGGGGTGAGACCTGCTTCTTATCGATGTGCAACTCTTCCATGAGTTGCCGAATCACGCGCTCAGAGTCATCCGTGTCGTAAATGGAAAACTCATGCGTGTAGCCCGGCAGCCAGCCCTCCTTCAGCTCAACGCGCAGCATGCGCATCATAACCGAATGGAACGTGCCCATCGTAAGGCCTTTGCCCGCCCCCTTCGGCAGCAGCTTGAATACGCGCCTCTGCATCTCCCTTGCGGCCTTGTTTGTGAAGGTAAGCGCGAGGATCTGGCTTGGATACGCCTTGTCCGTAGCGATGAGGTATGCGATTCGGGATGTCAGCACGCGGGTCTTGCCTGACCCGGGTCCCGCAATGACGAGAAGTGGTCCCGATGTACAACGGACAGCCTCTTGCTGCTTTTCGTTCAACGCGCTCAGGATGCTCTCCGCGTCCATGCTGACCCCGCTTCCGCTCATAAAGTAGGTGCAGTTTGATGCGCCGTTGCACGCATCGCTTGGTGAACTGCTATACGTATGGAAACCACTGAAGATAGACTCTGGGTACGTATTATTGTGCCAAAGGAGGTATGAACCCATATGGATCTTCTTCTAACCTTGCTGCGGGCCACGTTTGGGCTTGCAGTGATCTTGGGCGTGGCATTCCTGGTCTCAGAAGACCGGCATAGGACGCCATGGCGAATGGTGATCTGGGGCGTGGGCATTCAGGTCGTTCTGGCGGTACTTATCCTGAAGGGCGCTGACATGGGAGCCGTCTGGGCACCGCTGGGCTGGCCCAAGGCGCTTTTTGCATGGGTCAGCTCGCTTTTGGTACATGTGCTCAGCTTCACGTCAGCCGGTGCTGAATTTGTGTTCGGCGACTTGGCCCGCACGCCCGACGATGGCATGGCTCCAGGCACACCTCTGGTTTCAGGTCAAAGCTGGGGGACCGCCTTTGCGTTTCAGGTATTGCCAACAATCATCTTTTTCGGGTCACTCATGGCCGTGCTGTACCACCTTGGCGTGATGCAGCGTGCGGTCAGTGCAATGGCTCACCTTGTGCGCAAGGCGCTTGGCACCAGTGGTGCGGAATCCCTCTCGGCAGTGGCCAACATTTTCGTTGGGCAAACCGAGGCGCCCCTGGTAATCCGCCCCTACCTGCAGGATATGACGCGTTCAGAAATGATGGCCGTGATGGCAGGTGGAATGGCGACGATAGCAGGCGGAGTGATGGCGGCGTATATCCTGTTCTTGGGGGCTTCGTTTGCCGCCGCTGAGGGCATCGCCATCGAGGTGGCTCAGCTACGCTTTGCCGAGCACCTATTGGGCGCAAGCCTTATGGCAGCGCCGGCGGCGCTGGTAATAGCCAAGATCATGGTCCCTGAAACCGGTAGCCCGGTCACGACGGGCAAAAGCGCTGTGTTTGCCGCCACGCAATCCAAGAGCGTTATTGATGCAGCCGCCTCCGGTGCCGGTGATGGCCTCAAACTTGCTCTCAATATCGCGGCCATGCTCATCGCTTTCCTGGCCCTGATTGCTATGCTGGACTTCCTCCTTGGGTGGGTAAGCGGCCTCTTCGGCACCGAGCTATCGCTGGGGCACCTGCTGGGCTGGGCCTTTGCGCCGGTGGCCTGGAGCATGGGCGTTCCAAGTTCCGATGTCACTGACTTTGGCTCCCTCGTCGGAATCTCTATTGTGGCCAATGAGTTTGTAGCCTACATGCAACTAGCAGGTGATATTTCGCTGGGCACGCTGCATCCCAAAACCGTGGTGATGGCCACCTTTGCACTGTGCGGGTTTGCAAATTTCTCCTCCATAGCAATCTTGATTGGAGGCATCGGCCCGTTGGCCCCCTCACGAAAGCCACTCTTGGCTTCCCTCGGCCTCAAAGCAGTTCTCGCAGGTACGCTAGCGAACCTTATGACGGCCACTATTGCGGGTGTGCTGGCCGTGTAAGTAGTGAACATTACCGCAATTCAAAGCGCCTGCTAGCAGTCAGGAAGCCAACCTACACGGCAGACATAACTGTTCGTGCCCCATCTAATGCATCACTTTAAGTGCTACGCTATGCGTCTGCGCTCCAGTGTACAACTTACAGGAAGAACAACTTGTCGACGCGAATAGACGAAGGTCAAGGACGGCATCCACATGATGACGCGGCGTTTGCCCGATGGAGCGAGCGCATAAGTGCGTCTGACCAGCATGCCTTCTCGGAATTGTTTGAAGCGATGCACGCTAACCTGCTACGATACGCATTTCGCTACACCGGCCGGCCCGAGGCCGCGCGCGATGTCGTGCAGGACGCCTTCCTAAAGCTGTGGCAGGCACGTGAGACGCTTGACCCGTCGCGGTCGCTGAGAGGTCTACTGTATACTATAGTCCGCAATCTTTCGCTGAACCTCAAGCGTTCATCTCACCATGTAAAGGATCCACTTCCCCTGCATGGCATTGACGATGGAATGCCCTCTGCGGATCAGCGTCTTGACGGAAGCATTCTGGAAACTAACCTACGGAAGTTCATTGATGAGCTACCCCCTCGGCGTAGGCAGGCTTTTGTACTCAGCCGGTACCATGGGCTCAGCCACAAGGAGATCGCCGCGGAAATGAGGCTCACCTCTCGTACGGTCAACACCCATATCGTGCTGGCGCTGCGCTATCTGCGCTCTCGTGTCGAGGCACTCCAAGAAATCAAGGCCCATGGAGAATAGAGGTCCCGGTAGCGCACTGCCCCCGGAGATCCGGGCGGATATACTACCAGAGGAGCTTGAGGCCCTCGAAAGAATATGGCTGCAGTCTGACTACGGTCTCGGTGCAATCGAGCCTGCGGATAGCACCTTTGAAGACTGCATCCCGATGCTCGCTGATGAATTGCGCACCTTCTTGTGCGCAGAGGGTATGTTTCCGGTAGCGCATCCGGTGCGGCCCGCTGATTCTGTCGCTGAAACCCGGGTGCAGCGGAGCGCGCGGATACTGCCGTTCCGCAAAGCACGCATCTCCCCATTGCGTCCTTGGCAGGGCTACGCGGCTATCGCGGCCTGCGTCGCCATGCTTCTTGCTGTGGGCATCACTTTGGACAACAACACCATTGAAGCGGAATACGGTGAAACACTGACGCATACCCTGGTGGATGGAAGCAAGCTGCTACTAAACAGCGGAGCGCGGATACGGGTCGCCTCCAAGTTCAACAAGGACTCCCGCGAATTGCGAATCATGCGCGGGGAGGTACAGTTTGATGTTGCAAAGAGCGACGTGCCCTTTACAGTGCGGACGGCCCATGGCACAGTAGAGGTGCTGGGTACCTCCTTCAACGTACGCTACTGGCCTACTGACGCTGAAAGCGCCACCGATGTCGCGGTAGAGTCGGGTCGCGTCCGCGTGATCGCAAGGCCCGGCCGCGAAGTCATCCTGGAATCCGGCGATACCGCACGCATGGGTAGAGACGGGCAGGTGCACGTGACCGAAGCCACCGCCGATGCAGAAAATCAGCTCTCCTGGGCAAGTAACAGCTTCAAGTTTTCCGACCACCCCACGGGGGATATTCTGGAGGAACTTGAGCGTAGGTACGACGTTGACATTCAAGTAGACGTAGAGGGTCTGGAAAAAACACGCAGCGGTATACTCCTGGAGAATCCGGAAGGGCCGGAACAGATCCTTGACGACATTTGCGAGTTACACCAGTGCGGGTACTCCAAGGAGCCCGACGGTAGAACATTCAGGATAGCGCCGCACTAGAAAGGCTCGCTGGCAAGTAGGGAGCCTGATCCGGGGGTGCTAGCCCTCGAATCAGGCTTTTTTGTTTGTGCTTCTGCGATTGAATGCAATTCGGGCGGTTCTGCTGGGCATGGCTCTTCTGGCATGCTCAACGGCAACCGACGCCCAAGCCCAAACCAGCTACTACATCTCACTCCACGACGCTCTCGTAGACTTTCAGAATATCTGGAGCGTCGACTTGGCCTACGATGCCGAGCTTGTCGAAAACAAGTGGACGACCTGGTCTAAGCCGAATAAGAATAACCCGGAAGACGACCTGGCGTTGCTACTGGTCGGCACTGGGGTGGTCTTCTACCGTCTTGCAAGCGGTACCTACGGCCTAGCGCTGGCTACGACACGCCGTGGCGCGATTTCCGGCACAGTTTTTGACGCATCCACTGGCCTACCGCTGGAGGAAGCGACCGTCCAAATCGCCGGTACACCCATTGGCGCAGCTACTGACGACCAGGGGCGCTTCGCCTTGGAACACGTTACGGCGGGCAATGTGGTGCTAGAATTCAGATTTGTAGGGTATGAAACCATCCGTGAACCGGTGTTGCTTGTCCCGGGAGGCCACCAATCACTGGAAGTGAAGCTAGTACAGAAGCAGATTGTACACGACCCGATTGAGGTATGGGACATTCATTTGCACTCTTTGCCTCAAATAGGCCAATTGAACCTCGTTGAGAGCGCTAGGCTAAACCAAGTCGGAGGTGTCGGCACCGCAGATGTGCTCCGAACCTTAGCCACACGTGTGCCGGGTATCGCAATGGACGAAAAGTCCGGAGACTTCCACATTCAGGGCGGCGGTCAGGGCGAGCACCAGTTCGTGCTGGACGGGAGCAGGATTTTCGAACCCGTGCACGTCAATGGCGTGGTAGGTGGCCTTAGTTCACTTGCATTGGATAACGTAGAAGTCTACAAGGCAGGCTTCGGAGCATCGCAAGGCAGCTACCTCTCGGGCGTTGTTCGTGCAGAGCACGCACTCGTCGACACGAGTGGCACGATTCTGGACGCGTACTTTGATCCGCTGAGCTTCAACGCTCGCGTGAATGTCAACAACATGAACCAGGGCAGCGGGGCACAGTGGACCCTCATGGGGGCACTCCGTACCAGCATCTGGAACGGCTGGTGGTCCGGCATTCGCAGCATCGCTGTCGATGAGCTATTGCTCGACTGGAATAGACCCGATATCTTTCTCTCGCGGGCTAGTTTGTACCCTATGAAGAAGATCCGACCTGACCTTTACCCGGAATATAGCAAACGGCTGAAGCATGTCCCTCATCCGTCACTGCCCGATATCGCTTTCAGCGATATTCACGTTGCGGGCCAGCTCCTGCTTGGTCAAAGCTGGCTGTGGGGGTCCTATTACCGGGGCGGAAACAAGCTGCACGGACGCCACCTCATAGCATCGCTATTGGAAGATGATGAGTCCATACCCCGGCCCGACGCCTACGACTGGGTCAATAAGACTGCACAGCTGACCTGGTCCTATTCGGCGTCGCCGGATATGCATCTTTTCAGCAAGTTCCGGGGCAGCCACTATCGGTTAAGTCACAAGTACGCTGGACTGGACCGGGATGATGCGCTCCTCCTACCCTACGGGCGTCTCTTCATCGACCTCGCCCCGGCCGAGGATGGCAACAAAATTCGGGAATTAGGTCTGGAACATGGTGTGGAATTCTCCCATAGGGCCGGGTTTTTGACTGCATCATTGGAATATGTAGTCAGCGATCATCGATTCGTAGTGCGTGAAGTCTTCCCGCAAGGTATTCGCCACGAGCGTATATCAACCAGCGTTGCGCTCTACGTTGAAGAAACAATAACCCCTACGCCTGGCCTCACGGTAACCGCCGGCACCCGCCTGACCTACCTCCAGGCTCGCAATGAGTATTACGCCGAGCCGCGACTGAGCATGGAAGCACGGGTTCGGACCGGTAGACGCGGCACATTCTATTCGAGGCTTGCTGGTGGTCTCTACCGCCAATTCCTGAATCGGTTCGAATTGTCGACCCTTAGCCCAAGTACGCTGACGTCTTCGACTCGAATTTGGCTCCCGGTCGACGCATCGCTGGCCCCGCCCAAGAGCTATCATGTCGCCGCAGACTTGGGCATGAGATTCTTGGACTACTGGACCCTGCACCTGGAGGGCTACTACAAGGGCCTCCCGCACGTCTTCCGCATTGATTACCCCCGGCTTTGGTCAGAGGACAATGAAACCTCGGGTGCGGGAGTAGAAGACCTTACCGCGCAGGCCGACTTTGTTGCGCCGGCGAAAGGACTCGCCTATGGCACGGCGCTAGTCCTGGAAAGAGAGTCCAGCCGACTGCGCCTGTACACGCGCTATGAGCGCAACATCGCCGAGCGCGAGTATGCCTTTCGCGGGGGTAACATTCGCATGTTGCCGGTGCCGTGGAGTGAGCCGCACCGGCTGCACGTGGCTGCGGAGGTCATATTTTTCGGACATCTCCAAACCTCTGCCCGCTGGCGTGGCACCTGGGACCGCGTTTGGGGTTTTCGCCAGACATATTACGACCTCCTGGCTACCGATACACATCAGGGCTTAACCTATGAAGGCGTGGACTTTCGCTTGCCTACGTCCACTCAGCACAGGCTGGATCCGCTGAAGCAGCTGGACCTCGGACTGGCCTATGACACCACTGTGCGTGAGTTTACATTAAGGATAGGGGTGGACCTACTCAACGCACTGAACAGGCGAAACCAGGCAGAATTGTTTCTGAAGGAGGTTGCAACCCCGCCGAATAATTCGACGGAGCCGGATGACGACTTGGAAGAAACGCCTGACCTGCTAATTGAAAGCACACACCTGATTGGACGTACGCTGTCTTTCAGCTTGCAGTTTCGCTGGTAGTTTTCTACGGCACATCTGACGCGAGCCTGACCACGTGTGAACGACGCGACATCGCCACGACGCATACCTCGCTTCCCGCAGCGATATACTCACCCTCCGTTGTCACCTCTACGCGCGTGCCGTCGAATTCGGCAATTCCTGTTGGCCTAAGCGGAGTGATGGCCCGGCCAATACGTCCGAGAAAGTGCTTGCGCTGCTGCTCGTGCTCACGTGCCACTGATTCGTGATCTGCGCCCAGGCTGGCCGACAGGATAAACCGCTGCCAAGCGCCAGACCTCCACAGGGCCCAGAAAAAGAATACCCCGAATACAATGGATCCGGCCAAGGCCAATGTGCCCCCTTCCAGACCCTTCTCCAAGTAAATATACCCGATTGCAAATACAACTAGCAGGAAGCCTAGAATTCCTACCACATTGAAGCCAGGTATTACATATACCTCGATCAGGATCAGTAGAAACCCTGCGACGATCAGCAGTATGGGTATCAGCAGTTCCACTGAACAGTTAATCCGGTTACGTTACGGGCCTTACCTCAACACGGCTGCCCCGCACATCTACAACCTTTACCTTCACGCCCAGGTCAACAAACTCTCCATCCGTAATAACGTCAATTCGGCGTTCACCCAGCTTGATGGCTCCCGAAGGGCGCAGCGGCGTGAGTGTTACCCCGGTCTGGCCAAGAAACTCGACATGGGTCTCGGCAGATGTGTAACCTGCAGCGCTCGTGAGTTCTGGAGTCAGCACCAATGTGCTGAACCTTTCGGCCTTGGGCAGCAAGCGCCCAACAGTCATGGCCAGTACCACAAGCATTGCCAAGGTCACTGCTAATGTTCCAACGGCGGGCGCAAAGCGCATCAGCGGCGGAAATGCAAACCCTACATTGCCTACCAGCGATGCCATAAGGGCAAATACGGTAAGAATGATTCCAGAGATCCCGGCGATGCCAAATCCCGGCAGCACAAAGAGCTCTACGAGAATTAGTGCAATCCCTATGACAAAGACCACTATCTCCCAGACTTGAACGAGGCCCAAGAGATAGAGAGGCGAAAAGAATAGCAGCGCACCTATCAACGCGATAAGCCCGGCAAAGCCAACTCCTGGCGTCTGCAGCTCAAAATACAGTCCTCCCAGCATCATGAGCATCAGGACAGACTGAAGTACGGGTGACCCCAGAAAGCGGAGGATGCGCTCCGCAGACGTCTCGCGGTGCGCTACCACCGCCGCAGTTGCCTTGCCAAATGCACTGATAACCGCTTCCGCGTCCTCAAGAATCTCGTCTGCGACGCCGAGACGCAAGGCCTCCTGGGAAGACAGCGTGAGCACCTGACCCTTCTCCGAGACGCCGGCCACCTCCAGCTCTGGATCGACCATAGACTCCGCGATCTTTGGATCGCGGCCGTTGGCCTCAGCCGTAGCGCGCATTAAGCCCCGCATATAGCTTTGATACTTGTCCGGCGCGGCGTCGCCGCCGACGCCTTCCACCACCGTGGCGGCCCCGATGGAAGCGCCCGGCACCATGATGATGCGGTCTGCTGCGTACGATATCAGTGCACCGGCGGAGGCCGCGTTCTTGTCAATGAAGGCGACCGTGGGCATCTCTGCATCAAGAAGCTCCTTGCGAATCTTGTCGGCCGCATCAACCAGCCCACCGAAGGTATCAATGTGAAAAAGCACTAGTGCAGCTTCGCTCTCTGCAGCATCCTCAACAGCGCGCTGGATGTACTTTGCGAGCCCGTTGTCAATCATGCCTTTTATAGGTACGACGAACACGGGGCCACTATTCAGCCCGCCCTCAAAAGAAAGCGGCTTAGGGTTCCGCGACTGTGCTTGCGCCACGTGCGCAAAGAGCAGCGCCAGAATTAGTACTTGATATGACGCGATCCGACCCATAGTTGTCAATATCAGAACCCCATAGCCTTTACGCAAATTTAATCCACATTGATTCAGCGGATAGTATGCTAGATCAGTTTCAGGATCCTGGCGGCCATCACGAGCACGGCAACGATGAGGATTGCGCGCGCAGCCTTTTCACCCTTGCGTATAGCCGTACGTGCTGCAAGCCAGGCTCCGGTTGCATTCCCTGCCGCGAGTCCTAGACCCAGAAGCCAATTCACGTGGCCAGTGATACTGAAAATCAGAAGTGCAGGAAAGGTATATATCAACACTATCGTGACCTTGTGAATCGTGGTTCGTATCAGGTCCATTCGCAGGATGTGGAAGAACGTAGCCATGATCAGAAAGCCGACGCCCAGCTGTATGAATCCGCCGTAGAATCCAATTCCAAAGAGCATCGGGTAAGCCCAGGCTGAGCGGCGCTTTGAGATCTGCTCTGATTTGGGCGGACGTGGGATCGCCATCGATATCACCACGCCGATCATCACTATACCGAGAATGCGCTCAAACCACGCGTCTGTAACTTGCACGGCGGCAAAGGCCCCTACAACCGCACCCGGCAGCGCCCAGAGTGCATAAGCCAGACTCTGCCGTAGGTTGGTAACCCCTTCCGCGCCAAAGGAGGCTGTCGCGGAGAGGTTCTGGATCAGAATCGCGACACGATTGGTGCCGTTCGCCGTACCCGCATCCAAGCCAAGAATCATCAACGCAGGGAGCGTGAGCGTCGAGCCACCTCCGGCCATAACGTTGATCACACCTGCAAAACACCCAACACCAAGAAGGATAGCCAGCTGAGCAATTTCGGGCATGATGGGGCCCCAGATGGACGCAGGACCACTGCTGCCTAGGGCTTCGACATTGCCACAACCAAGTTCATGGCCTCATCCAACAGGGAGCGGTCCTCGTCAAACCGGTATCCCTGGGAGTCCTTGTCATTCCAAGACTTGATGGATTCGATTCCGTCGGTGTTTTGCTGAACCAGATGATGCACCAGTTTTCCCCGCAACAGGAGGGTATCTTTCGACTCGGCTCCCTGCCGGTCATAGAATTTGACCTGCGCGCGCCCAAGGTAGGTTTTGTCGTCGTCCCAAGCGCTTCGTTGCTCATCGGCAAGCATGTCCCACACAAAGCTGTCCTTCAGAGCATCGTTCAGCAGCGGGCTTATTACTGGCCGCCAATAGTCCGACGCGCGCCCGAATCCGGGAATATTCGCGTTGATCGGCAGCACATACTCCGGCGCCAGATCGTCTGGTCGTAGCAGCCCGAATAGTCCGGAAATAATTATGCTGTTCTCCAAGAATCGACGTTGAGCCCCAGTCGGCAACCCTTGGAAATCCAGCGCAGAATAAAACGGGCCTGCCTCATATCTCTTACGCGCCGCCATTAGCTCGGCAGAATACACATTCTTCATCACCTTGACCGCACCTGGACTGCCAAGCACCTCGGCTACGGCATCTTCGCCATCCACCTCTATCGCGCGATGAATCGTATCAATGAGGGCGCGACGTTCCGAGATAAGCTGATGGTAGAAGTTGAATGTGGTTCTTTCCCTATAGTCGAACACGTCGGGGGCGAACCTGTTACCATGCTTGTTCTGTAGGTCGGATGGTGGTAGCAGAATAGTGAATTTTATCATGAATGCAAGCTAATTCTGGCCACGGCCCGGCACGTCCCCAAGCACCTCATCAATTTTGTCACTGATTTCCTGCGCACGTTCGTGCACTTCCGTAACCAACGCCTGGCCACTTCGACGCGCCTCATTTTCAAGGTCCTGCCCCAAGCTGTCCTCCAGGATTTCGCGCAGTTGTTTGCGCACTCCCTCTAGATGGTAGCTAATCCGGCGCCGCAGGCGGCTGCCTTCTTCGGGTGCCAAAAGCAGCCCTAACACAAAGCCAGCACTGACTCCGATAAGCGCCCCCAGGCCAAGTACGCGCGTAATGCTACTCAAATTGTCTTGCTTCATTCGAATGGTCTCCTCAGGTGGCACGTGCACATGGCATGACCATGAAAAAATAGCCATCACCCGAAAATCGACCACGGCGCAGGGCCAAGCCTATAGCGCAGCGCTATCGGCTCCGCTTCTTGTGCCGATTTTTACGCAGGCGCTTCTTTCGTTTGTGGGTGGCAATCTTGTGCCGTTTTCGTTTTCTGCCGCAGGGCATGGGCCGTCTTCGTAATTAATGAACCGCAAAATGGCAACACCTCGAACATCTGTGCAACAAACCTGACGCAAATTGGTTTCCGAATTCTGAGGGCAAAGCTTGCCTCCATGCCTGACGTGAGCAGTCAGCTTGTTTCGGCATAGGGCACTAATTTGATGCTGCATCGGTTAAGCTGCAGGCATCGCTAGGAAGAGAGATTTGACCAGTCGACTTCGCGAGGAGCTTGGCTACCGCTTCATTGAGGCGGGCGGCAGATCGGAAGATGTGCCCGTGGTTTGTCTGCACGGCATTCTCGGCACAGCCGACGAATGGGCAACATCGGTCGAGTGCCTGGCAGCGCATGGCTATCGCGTCCTGGTACCAGCAATCCCTTTCGATGAATTCCCGCTGGGCGATTCGAACGTCGAAGGAGTGACGAATTACGTGCGGAAGTTTGTAGAGTCGTTGTGTTTGGATCCGGCCGTACTTGTTGGCAACTCACTGGGCGGACAGATTGCCTTACGTTACGTGCTCGACTACCCGAGATCGGTTGCTGGCCTCGTCTTGGCCGGCTCGGCCGGCATGTACGAAGTACCTCTCGGCAAGTCTCTGTTCCGCCGGGGTGATCGTGAATTTATCAGAAAAAGCGCCGAGGTGACGTTTTTCGACCCGACGCATGCCAATGACACGCTGGTAGAGCGCCTCTACAACACAGCAAATAACCACAGCCATGCCCTTCGGATTTTGCACCTTGCGCGGGACTCGCAAAGGCAGGTCTATCAAGAACGGCTGGGCGAAATCAGCGCCCCTACGTCACTGATTTGGGGGCGCGACGACCGAATCACGCCACCTGATGTGGCTGAAATGTTCGTAAGTCGCATTCCAAATGCCGAGCTGCACTTTATCAATGAGTGCGGTCATGCACCCATGATCGAATGGCCGAGCCTCTTCAGCAGCCACATCGCGCGGTTCCTGCGCAGGATGTCTGGAAACGGCGTCCTGCACCCTTCGTAGACTTTCGCCCACGCGGCACTGCTCCCAGCATGAGGCCGACTACATGCGTGACCTGTTTCGCGGCTGCGTTGCTGTTTCTTTCAGCGTGCTCGCCGTCACTGTATCCGCTCTACCGGGATTATTCGGTCGAACCTCATGCAGAGGCTGTGGAGACGCGAATCCAAAACGCATTGGCCTCTTCAGGATGGGTTCGCGTCCCGGCTGCAGCCCCCAACGTAATTGCGACCAACGAGCGTCGTGTTCGGCACTGGGGCGTGTATTCCATCGAAGTCTCACTGGAGGCCATTCCGATTGGCGGCGGCCACGTCCGGCTGCTGGTGCATCCCTACCGCAAGTACGTCTGGGGCACGCGCAGCAAGGTTGCGTTCCTCAATGGGACGATCCGCCGGTCAATTCTTCGTGACTTTGATTCTGCCATGGCTGCGCAGGAACTGATTGCTGTGGGTACGGGCGTCTCAAGAGACCGAAAAAAAACGCGGTAAATCGTTACCCGTATCTTCTAGCGTGTATCTGAATCGATGCGCGTGCGTATCAGCAGATCAGTTCTTTTTCATATTGGGGATGACACGGCTTCGACGGATGGATTCGTGCAGCAGGTGGCGTGTCGAGTTCGCCTGGCATTTCTCGTAAATCAGGCCAGGAATCACAGAGTTGCGAACGATTATTCGTACGCGATGGCGGCGTAAGCGTCCCATCTGTCTCTTGGGGTGCCCACTCATCGGCGCGCCTGGAGGCACCGTTAATGATGAGTGCCTTACCCTTCCTTCCGGCTGTAGGTTGGGTAGTGGCTACCAACCAGCCTTGCCCTGCGCCCGGCCCCGGCCATTGGCACACATGGCGCAGGAAAGCTCCAAATAGATGGCCTACACACGTAGAAACCTGACGTGTACGTCCATGCGGACCCGGGTTCGATTCCCGGCATCTCCACTATTCTGGCCGCGAGTGCCCGTTCTGCGGGTACTTGCGGCCTTTCTTGTAGTGCGACGCACTGGTGTGCGCGTCGGACTTCCAAGCTTGGATTCGCCTGGGGACATCCTTGAGGAGGTCCTCTCCTTCAGGCAGTCAGCTTAGCCCCTCCCCGTTATGCGCCCCACGGTTCACCTTATCGGTCGCTTTCCTCCCCCGATAGACGGGCAATCGTTAGCCACGGAGCGCCTTGCCCGTCTAATGGAGGCTGAATTCGACGTGAGAACGTTTGATACCGCACTAAAGAGGCAATCTTTGACGCCATCGGGGCTTGCTACACAGTTTCGTGCACTTCGCCATTACCTGCGCATGCGGGCCGTCCTTCGCAAGTCACTGGCGGCGGCACCCAATGCGCCTGTGCTGTGGGGATCAATTTCTCCGGGGACGTTTGGCCACGCCCGCGACATTGTTGCCACGCTTCCATGCTTCATTCCCGGTCAGAAGGTGATCGCAATTGCGCACAGAGGACACTTCGATCGCATCTTCCGCAGCATGGCCATTGGATGGTCCGCCAAGCGGTTGGCACAGCGCGTGGACAAGTTTGTCTTCTTGAGTGAATTTCTCTCGTCACAAGTAGCGCCCTGGGTTCCCGCTGCTCGCCGGGCAGTCATCCCCTACACCGTAGAGCCGTGCGCAGAGGCCAGGGACATCGCAGTAAAACAACAAGGCAGACGCGAGGCGCCCCCGCTTAAGCTGCTCTACCTCAGCAACATGATCGCTTCCAAGGGCTATTTGGATGTCCTGGAGGCGGTCGGGCAGGCGCGTGCCTGTGGTGTGCGTGTAGCGGCCACTTTCGCCGGACGCTGGAATGCTGATGCGGACCGGGACTACTTCTTAACTAAAGTCCAGTCACTTGGCCTGAACCAGGTAGTCACGCACCACGGCGCCATCAGAGACCGAAGCAGAATCAATGCCCTCCACCGCGAAGCAGACGTGTTTCTGCTGCCTACCTACTACAGCGAAGAAGCGCAGCCAATCTCAATCATAGAGGCGCTCAGCGCAGCAACGCCTGTTATCGTCACGCGCCACAGCGGCATCAGAGACATGGTTCGCCAAGGCATGGAAGCGCGCTTCGTTCCACCTAAATCGCCCGCATCAATCACAGACGCTATTGCCGATCTGTCTGGTATCGACACCTGGCAAGAGGCCTCCCGGCATGCCAGAGCCCGTTACGAGCATCAGTTCAGCGAAGATGCCGTGCGTGCCAGGTGGTTGGCGCTGCTGAGTCACTACGTTAGGAATTAGAGGACGCAGCCCTGCTTCCTCCGTATCGCCCATTTGCCAAGCCGCGAGCATGCCAACGCGGTCTGACTTGCTACCTGCCCGCGGCTAGGCCTGCCCCTTACCCATATAGTGAGTTAGTCTAACGCAATTGTGCGTGTATTGGACGCAGCTACAGGCCCAGTAATAGTGCTCAATTCGCGGCAATGAGTGATCATGCGCGGCACGCTGGCTGGCTTTCGGTGCCTCGGCGTCCGTAAGGCTTCGAAATGCGGTAATTCAACCTGCGTTCAGGCATGCATCAGGTGTATCAGCTGTTTACGATGCCGGTGCTGCACAGCGGTGTTGGACCCATGGATGGCTCATCGCTGCGGGACAGGTACGAGAAAGCGTACTGTCCCCATGGGCATGGTCATTACCAGCCCCACAGAGGCTACGTTGCTTCCCATACTTCGCACGCAAAGGTGGCAATGGATAGTCGCTCTATGGCGCGCCACATGATCTGAAAGCCGGGCGGTCCATCACGGCTGCGATTCTGGTAGCCGCCCAATACGGCTAGCAGCAGAATCGCCGCTTGCAGAGTGCGGGGCGCAGGCAGCTTCACCCTGCGAGCATACTTGGAGAGAAAAAGCAACTCCATCTCGGAGAAAAGCACGTCGGCGTCCAATCCGGGCACGGCACGCCCCAATAACGTGAGGATCATGACATAGCAGGCGATCACACAGTAAATCGCAATCCCACGCTCCAGACGCTGTGCCGTGCGCAGCGCCATACGCTCCACCTTGCAACCACTCTTGAGCACCCGGAAAAAGTCCTCGATACGCCACCGCCGGGTATAATACTTCAGGATCTGCACCGCTTCTTCTGCGCTGTGCACCGCCATGGTGGTCAGCAGAAACCACTCCACCGCCTGCTCCCCCGTCGGGGGTGCCGTCTCGCGGACATGCACGCCGTACATCGTCACGGGATCTACTTCCTTGCGGGTGTCCGGCAACTGCACGCAGTGGTAGCGCACCTCGGCTTGTGCAATGCGGTGACGGCGCCCGCGGCGCGCCTTCTTCCTGGACGACTTCGCACGCGCGGTGACCCGCTTGATCTCTATCTGCACTTTTGCGGCGGCAGGACCGCCGCGCAGTGTGGCATACAGCTTCCGACCCTTCGCCAGAAGCCGGTTATGACGGGCACGCACCAGCATGTCCACGCGACCGTGCTGCCGATGTGCGTCAAAAAGCGCAAAGTTGTCCGCCTCCCGGTCCATCACGCATATGAGGCGGCACTGCTTGGAAACCTCCTCTGCTGCCTCACAGAGGTCCAGATATCCGTCTAACCACTGCTGCGACCGAGGCTTGAGCGGTCCCGTCTCCGGATCCCGGTAACTGCAACGCAATATCCCCAGGGGCAGACCATCGGTAGTGGTGACCAGCGTGGCATGCAGGGGCATCCCATGGGTTTGTGCTTTGGTCTGGTTGCTGCCTATGACTTGCAGGTCTTCACACGCAGGTCGCGTGCTGTAATTCAGCTTAGTGGTATCCTGTATGCAGAGTACCGCCTTCTGACTGCGCATCCGCTCGATGGTACGTTTGCGATGCGGCGCCAGGATGTTTTCGGGCGTCACTTCCACCTGCTTGCTCTCTAGAAGCCGGTAATGCGCCTTCACCGCCGCCTTATCATGGCTTATATGGGAGCACATCGACTTTCCTATCACATCCGCCAACAGCGATGCGCTCTTCACCAGGCGCGTCGACAGCCGCCTATCTCCCAGCGGAGCATCCTCAAACTCTGTTTCAACCCAGTTGTCCACGCCTTCGTGCGGTTGCCTGACCGGACGAAGCGCCACCTCGGGTACGCCCAGGTACGTGCGCCACTGGCGGTCCACTTCGTACATGAACAAGCCCTTCGGCACTTCCTCCTTCGAATGCGCGTGGCGCTTGCCCCCGGCAGTATAGCCAATGCGCAGGAAATTGGACGCCTTGAAGCACGTACCTTTCCATGGAGGCGCCACATAGGTCTCCACTAACCAGGGGTGGTATCCATAAAGCGCATGAAAGTCCTCAGGCAACCGCTGCAACACTCTGCCGAGCACATGACTGGCCAGGTGTTTGCATGCGCCGCGTATCAGAAAGCGGCTCAGGCAGAGGACGTGGTGGAGGTGCGCCTTGCGCTGGGCATCGCTCCATGCCATGAAGTGTTCTCTTGCGGCCAGACGCAGGGCGGGGGCGGAAAAGCCTACGGCGCCCAGGTAGCCATGTGCGCTTACTACCAGATACCGCAACTGCGCACCGACAAAGCTGGTCGTACCGCAAGGATGCTCATGGTGCAAGAGCGTGTTCCACACCGCGCGCTGCGCTGCGGTGCGAACATTGACCAGTGCAAGACCTTTCACTTCGTCCAAAGTCGCTGGCATGGCCACCGGTGGAGGTACAGCTTCTTTCAGAAGGCGGGGCGAAGCCTGCGCAGCATGATGGTTGAGCGGCGCCGGCAGCGCGATCTCTCCCCGCGCCTCCAGCTTCAAGAGGGCCTTCGCACAGGTGGCTACCTGTGCCCTGCCTTTGGCATCAACAAATCCAAAGTCTGCACACGCACGGCGCGCTATCGCGGTGCGATTATGAAGGCTCTCATCGGAAAGTACTCGTTCCAGACGAAGGCGCCCCTGGGGAGCACTCAGAGTCCGCAAAATCTGGTTCTGCTCGAACATGCCGCTATAGTAAGCAGCATGATTTGGAAAGTCAAGAGGGACTTATGGGTAAACGGCAGGGCTAGGCCTCCCCATTACTCACACTTTGAACTTGACAATGGAGCCTGTCTGGCGCTTCTGACGAGGATAGTGCGACGTAGCGCCGCTTATGTTGGCGGTAGATTCAGCGTAGATCGTCGTGGTTGCTTCCTTGCTTTTGCCATGGGGGCCTGCGCTGACGACTTGTGGATGCGTCCTCACCGGTAGGGTATGATCTGCTTGATCAACGCGTCGCATGGACATACCCATGGCGGCACCATCTTTGGCGGACTGTGAAGAAAGCGAGGGGGCGCGCGGAAGCGTGAAGCGAGGGGGCGCGTTATGGGGGCGGACGCTCCACCAGATCATAAAACGCCCCGAGCTCCTCGTAGGCAACCGCCCGGATCTGCAACCGGCCGTATCCACGCCACATGACCGTGTGTCCCGGAGGAGGATCATGCTTCCGGTTCATGTAGCCCCCCATCATCGCCACCAGCAGAATCGCCGAGGCCAGATTTGTGAGTTCGACCAGGCTGTAGCGCCGGGAGTACACCCGCAACATCTCCAACTCTGCATCGGTGAAGAGCACGTCGACTTCCAGCTCGCCCACCGTACGACCCAGCAGCGTCATCAGCATGATGCGCCAGGCCTTTACCAAGTGAAGCGTGATCGTGTTGTGCAGTAGCGACGCCTGTTGCATGCGCAACTTTTCCACCTTGCATCCGCTCTTGAGTATCCGGAAGATGTCCTCCACACGCCAGCGCAGCGCGTAGAATCCCACCATCTCCAGGGCTTGTTCCAGCGTAGTCACCGCTACGGTGGTCAGCAGGTACCATTCGATACGTTGGGCCCCTTCCGGCGGTGCAATCTCTCTGATGTGGATCGCCGATACGCGCACCGGGTCTTGCGATGCGTCCCCGGTCGCAGGCAGCGTGACCCTGCAAAAGCGCACTTCCATACGGGCATGGCGGGCCGGCCGGCCTTCGTGGGTTACACGCCCCGACTTCGCGCGAAGACTCAAACGCGCCACAGACAATTCCAAGACATGCGCCGGGGGGCCCCGGCGCATCACCTTGAACAACCGCGCCTCGTCTTCCGCCAGGCGCCGACCCACCTTTACCCGCACCAACACGTGCGTCCGCTTCAGCGCGCGCTGCGCTGCAAATATGGCGAACACATCGGCCTCCCGGTCCATCACGCAAAGCACACGCGTCTTGCGCGGCAGGGTCTGTGCCGCCGCCTCGATGTCGCCCAGGCCATCAATCCATTGCTGCGTCTTCGCAGCGTGCGCGCCCTTGCGCTTTTTGTACGCACACCGCAATACGCCCAGCGGCAACCCATCCTCGCTCAAGGCCAGCGTCGCATGCAGATGCACGCCCTGCGCCTGGGCCGTCGTCTGGTTGCGGCCAATGACTTCGAGACCGTCGCACTGCGGACGGGTACTGTAGCTGATGTCCGTGCCATCCTGCACGCACAATACGGTCTCTTGTGTCCGCATCCGCTCTATCGTGCGCTGGTGATGCGGCGCCAGAATCTTCTTGGGCGTAATCCCCAGCTCGTCCGCCTTCTCGATAAAGCGGTAAAATCCCCGTATGGCCGCCGGCTCCCAGTGCGGTGCAGCGGTTATGGGACTGCCCATGGTTTGCGCCAGTAAGGTCGCGCTCTTCACCAGACGCGCGCTGCGCCGCCGGTCGCCCAGCTGCGCACCTCCAAATTCCTGCTCGGCCCAATGCGCGCCGTCCAGCCCTGCGCCCACCTCCAGCCGGGGATGAAGCTCCACATGCGGTACGCCCAGCTTCTCGCGCCAGTCGCGCGCAAGTTCGTAAACGTATACTTTCTTCTTTGATCGGGTGCAGACATTGACAGGCGCGTGACGGCCCCGCCCTTGCGTGGTCCCCAGATATAGGAAGTTGGCAGCCCTGAAACACGTTCCTTCCTGATCCGGTCCCACAAACGTCTCCACCAGGTACGGCACATACGCGTAACGTGCCTGGAAGTCTGCCTGCAGTCGTCGCAACACCCGCCCCAGCAAGTAGCTGGCCAGATTCTTGCACCGCACGCGGGGACGTATCAAAAACCGGCTCAGGTTCACCACGCGATAAAGCATCTGGCTGCGCTGCGCATCGGTCCAGGCCATCCACGCATCCCGAGGCTTCAAATACAGGGCAGAGGCGGAGAACCCGATCGCGCCCAGGTACCCGTGCGCACTCTTGAACAAGTAACGCAACTGCGCGCCCGCAAACGTCGTAACGCCCTGCGGATGCTCCCGGTCCATCAGGGTGTTCCAGATCGCACGGTCCTGCGCGCTCCTCACGCAAACGATCTCAAGATCCTGGAGCTGGTTCACCCGCTTGGGCACCTCCACCGGTTCCGCCACCGGCGCATCCAAAAGACGCGGTCTTGCAATGTTCAGCGAACGCTGCGCCGCCGGCAACGAGATCCGGCTCTCGGCTTCCAGGGTCCGAAGGGCCTTCATGCAGCCGGCCCGTTGCGGACGGCCGCGCGCATCGTAGAATCCGAACTTCTCACAGACAATACCACTGACCGCGGTCCGGCTCTTGCCGCTTAGCGCGCCCAGTGTTGCCAACAAGGCCGACTCCGAAGCCCGAAGCGTACGCAAGATCTGATGCTGCGCCTCCATAACGGCAAGCTAAACGTAATGAAGGCCATTGTAAAGTCTGATTTATGATTACTGGGGAGAGCTAGCCAGCACAGGTGACGCGGTTCTCAACCCTCCGAATTCAGGTGATGACCCGCGCATTATGGCCGCTTCCATAGCCCTGAATGACCGTGATGCCGGCTTCAGGCAGTCCCAGATTCACACCTCGCTCAAGTACAACGCCACTGGGCAGCGGTGGAATACCCCAGCCCAGTGGGAGACAGTGGCGATGTCTCCCCGGGACCAGCATCCGATAGCCACAGAGTCAGAGCTGCCCACCGGGTTTTCGCTATTTCAAAACTACCCAAACCCATTCAACCAACAGACGTCAGTCACATTTACGCTTGCATCGCCAGAGCGCGTGACACTTGCGGTCCACGACGCGCTTGGCAGGACGGTGGCCACGCTGCTCAGCGGGCAGAGGTTGATGGCCGGCAGCCACACTGTACCGTTCCACGCAGGCAGCCTTGCTTCCGGTGTGTATGTCTACCGCCTAAAGGCAGGCACGACCTTTAGCCAGTCCAAGCAAATGACGCTACTCAAGTAGCTTTAGCTTGGTGAAAGCCTACCATTCGGATTTTTTCAGAGAATCTTGTACTAGTTGGAACATTCGGGCTGAGACGCGTGCACCGGAGTGGTCGAAGGGTGCTATTGTGAAAATGGTGCATACTTCGATAAGTAAATTGGATGCCTAATCATTAGTTGCCTTCAGGCGTATTGGTGCCGAAAGTGCCCCTCTCACCTACTCTACTGCCGCACATGAAACTCGTTACGCTTTTTGCGGTGCTTTTGGCAGCACCTACCACACTCTCCTTCGCTCAGGCCGGCCCGCCGCTTGGGAGCGACTTTATCTTCTTCCGCAACGGCACCAACACGTCTATACCAAACGTCGCCGGAAACTTGGAGGAGGATCCGAACTCGCCCGGCGAATTCTCGATTCGCTACGACTATGGTGACTACTCCTACCAATCGTTTGGCTGGGACGCCGGCATGGGCGTTGACATGACCGGCAACCATACCAATAGCGACATCCTGCACCTCAAGCTAAGGGTGGATCCGGCCAACGCGAACAAGGAAAACACCTTCATCATGTTCGAAGACAAGACCAACGGCACTCCCGACGACTTGCCAAATCGACTGGTATGGCGGGTGCCAGAAAGCATGAAGGATGGCAACTGGCACACGCTCGACATTCCGCTCCCGCCGCAGCAATGCGCGGACCTGGCAAGTGCGCGTGGCACGCTGGGGTTGGCAGACAACTGGTGGTACGGCGGGAGCTGGTCACAGGCGACCCAGCGCGTCGGCGACTATGACGACCTTTGCGGCAATACCACGAACAATGCCCAGTACTGGAAGGAATTCGAGTGGACGAACGTGAAATCCCTAGGAGCATTCTGGGATCACAATACTGGAGGCGGCCAAGTTTGGTTCGACGATGTCTATGTTGGTCAGGCGGGGCTGGACCTGACGGTGGCAGACGCGCCGCCCAAAGCCGTGACGGGCGTTAGCTTCGATACCATGGCAACGGGGAACAAGATCTCCTGGACCCATGACCCGCAGTCTCAGATCGGCGCCTACAAAGTCTACGGCAGTGCTTTGACCGAAATTCATGACGCCGCCATCACGCACGGCTTTGCATTTCTGGTGGGGCAGGTCAATGCGTCCGCGAGTGAATTCAGCGTGACACACTACGTTCACTGGCCACACCCGGGACTCGCCGCACTAGCCGCGCTAATCCCGGAAGCTACGCTCCCAATCCACTATGGCGTCACGTCTGTGAGCCAGTTTGGAATCGAGAATACCGATGTTTCACAGAGCAGCAAATCGGTTGCGAACATGCAGTTGGCAGTCGGCCCAACAATCAGCGAGCTCACCGATGCCGAAGCGGCTGCCCTCTTTAGCGACTTGGTCTCTGGCAATGCATCGGGCGCCGGCTTTGATGATGACTGGCTGCCATTCCATATTAATCAGAATCGATTCAAGATTGCAGACGCACCGACGCCGCCTGATGATGACAACGACCTGTCGGGAACGTTCTACTTGGGCTTTACAAAGGATAATGAGCTGTACCTTTATGCCGAGGTTCTTGATGATGAGGTGCAGCTGCCGCCGTCCGAGGACCCGGGCGTGGCCCCCTGGGAGTACGATGTCATTGAGATGGGGTGGGCCAACTACGATGTGCTGGATCCCATATTCGGAACAATGCATCAGACCATGCAGCGAGGCATGGAAGCGGATTATCAATTTCGTATAGGGGGCAAGGGGGATGGCTCTCAGGCCTTTGTCTGGGTTGATCCAGGCGTAGGCGGCATCCCTGCCGAGAGCGCAGCCACATACGATGTGCTCAGTGATGCCTCGGGAAACGCGATTGGATACAAAATCCTGGCGCTGATTCCGCTGGATGGCATACAGAACCCCGCCACGGGAGACCTTGTTATGCCAGCGCCGGTTGACACACTGAGCGTGCCGAGAGCCATCAACATCGTCCTAAATGACCGGGACGGCGGTGCCCGGCAGTCTCAAATCCAGTGGACCCTCAAGAATATTGCTGATGGCCAGTGGTGGAACACGCCGGCCCAATGGGAGGCCGTAGGTATGATAGGGCGCAAATCATGGCCCATTGCCACCGAAACTGAGGTGCCCACCGCGTACAGGCTGCACCAGAACTACCCTAATCCCTTCAACCCGCAAACGAACATCAGCTTTTCGATCCCTTCTGCGGAGCGCGTGACTTTAACCGTACACGACCTCCTCGGCAGGACCGTAGCCACAGTCTTGAGTGGTCAAACCTTAAGTTCCGGCAGTCATACGGTGCAGTTTAATGCGCAGAACTTGGCCTCCGGCATGTATATCTACAGGCTTCAAGCAGGCACAGCTTTCATGCAGTCAAAGCGCATGGTCCTGATAAAGTAGGTCGGAGCGGCACGGCGCCTCCAATGGCCCTCTCCAGTTTGGGGAGGGCCATTTCTGTTTCAAAAGGATCCCGAAGCCGAACGAAAGGGCTTCTCATGGACGGCGCACAGAGAGGCAAAAGGGAATTATCATGCCACGTGCCCCCAAAAGATAACGCACTCTAAGCACCACTCCTGCCTGTTACGAAACTTGGCAGTGACCGCACGGTAATTCAAGTACACGAGGCGTGCTGTCCAGGTGCCTGGCTGACAATGGGTCGTGGCTTCGGTTGCGCGATGTCGGCCGCCCAACCCACTGGGGCAAATTTCAGGCTACTCAAATGACGATCTCAGTCTTAGTCATCGCTGACGCCCATATCGGGCGCTATCCGTCCAAGGTACCGCTGGACCCGCAAGGCTTGGCAGTCCGCGCAGTCTGGGACTCGGCGATCGACTACGCCATTGAAAACAGGGTAAACGCGGTAGTGCTGACCGGCGATATCGTAGATCAGGGCAACAAGTACTTCGAGGCCTATGGTGCCGTCAAACACGGCGTTGAAAGGCTTGATAGTTCCGATATTGACGTATTCGCAGTATCCGGCAACCACGACTACGACGTTCTTCCGCGCCTTGTTGACGATACCAGCCTTGCCCGTTTCCACCTGCTTGGACGCGGCGGGACCTGGGAAGCCAAGCCTCTCAGGATCGACGGTCGCGTTGCTGCCTGGTTTACGGGGTGGTCGTTTCCGTCAGCCCACTGTCCTGAATCGCCACTCCAGTCGTTTCGTTGGCCGGAGAAGGACGAGCCTGCAATAGGAGTCGTTCACGGCGATCTGGATGCTGCCAATAGCAGCTATGCGCCGCTGGCGCTTGGCGAACTCCAAAAGCACCCCCTGTCAATTTGGCTGCTGGGGCATGTGCATAAGCCCCGGTACATTCTGTCCGGTGGTACCCCAGTGTTGTATCCTGGGTCGCTTCAGCCGCTGGATCCGGGAGAACCTGGCGACCACGGCCCCTGGCTGCTGAATATTGACACGGCAGGAGGCGTTGCTGTGCAGCAGGTACAACTTGCTTCGGTGCGCTACGCCAAGTTGACTATCGACTTGACAGATGCGGCCAACCTTGACGACGTAGATTCCCGTATCACTCTACGGGTTAGCGAGGACGCTGACCGGCTGAGCCGCCAGTACGAGCGGCTGCGCCACGTAGCTTATCGCCTGGAATTAACGGGTAAGTCTTCTTTGCACAGTGCGCTGGCCACGCGCTCCTGGACCAGCCTGGGTGACCTAGATTCCGTTCACGGTGACTTGCGTGCATCTGTTAACAAGGTCTTTGTGGAAACCACTCCCGCCCGCAATCTGGAGAACATTGCGCGATTCAAAGATCCACCTGCAACAGTGGCCAGTTGGATTTTGGAGTTAATGGCATTGGCCGAGGGCGGGACAGGCTCGCCTGAGTGCGATAACCTCTTGGACCGGGCGCTTAAGGCAGCCATTGAGATTCATAGCAAGCCGAAGTTCCGAGATGCTAACGAAATGGCGCTGAACCGTGCTTCGGTTGCCGAACTACTGGTGCAGCAAGGGAATCTGCTCGTGGACACATTGATGGCTCAAAAGGAATAGCCTATTTCGTGCATATCAAATAGTAGGGGCACGTACGCCTGCCGCAAGTGTTTTCAACGCAGGAAGTTCACCGTGGTCGCCGGCGCTATCCATCATTTGCACTTCTTTTCGTTGCGGCCGGGGCAAAGCCAGTGAGGGGTATACAGAGCTTTTGGCCCCAGGCCTGCCGCACTGTAGGGATACACAAGCATGCAAGCAGCTAGGGCACACACTTGAGCTCAGCGGCAGCGAACTGCTCACTGATACGGTTCGGGCCACAACCAATCGCCACGGTACGCGTTCCGTAGTTGACGTGCTCCGAATCGCGAGAGGGACTAGGTTAGGCCCCGTAGCCGCTGTTCAGACGCAGGCTGCAAGCCAACCCCTGCTGCTCAGCCTAAGGGGCTCGGCAAAGCGCAGAATGGAAAGAGGTAACAAAGAATTCTGTCAGGTGTTAGCCGCAAAGTCGAAGTTGAGTGAACCATTTATGACGTGTCAAAATATCTCTTGACGATGTCATATTCGGTGTCGCATGGGTCCACCTGGACTAGGTAAGGGGATACTTGTTTACTGGACGATCGGTTTGCTGCATGCACTAGCGCTGTCGGTACATCAGTTGCTGCGCAAGGTACCGTAGACAGGCCAGTCACCTCCAAGCAAAGGCAGGAATAACATTCGCCGACCGGCGGACTGCGCGCGGCATGCCCTATCCCCACCTCAAATCCAAAGTTTTTGCCCAAAAGAAGTCAGGCGCGGCCGCCGACAATTTAACTCGCGGATCCGCTGACGCAAGCGCAACGCTACCGAAGGGAGCGAACAATGCCGAAGCACCGGAGGTAGTACGGATTGATGCGCTGAAAACCGCTACGCTTGAAGCGAGTTGCCGCGCGACATCTCTGACTGTGAGCAAATTCCGAAATTGATTGCCATGAGCAATCGCATCTTTTTCAGGCGGATAGTGGTCGACAGAATGTATGGCCAGCCATTCAGCGGCCTAATGCTCGCAAGCCTGTCGAAGCACATTAACATCGTGTACGGCGCTAATGCGTCCGGCAAGTCAACTATGGCACACGCGATACAGTCCGTACTGCTCCCTAAGTACGCTCGCGCCGGGAAGACCGCTTTGGATGCGAACCTCCACATCGGCACCGGCGAACTGGAAATTCGCGTAGACGGAATGCGACGTGACTGTCGACTCAATGGAGAAAGCGCTAGCTGGGATCCCGAGCTCATCCGACCTAAGAGCTACCACATTTCCTTGCACGACTTGCTGAGCGCAGAGGCGGGTGACCAATCCTTCGCGGCGGAAATCGTCAAAGAAGCTAGCGGTGGATACGACATACACGCCGCAGCCAAACGCTTAGGATTCGCGAATCCTTCAGTTCGTCGCGACAAGCTGAACAAGGCCATCGCGGAACACCGCAACGCCCTATCAGCGGTTCGCTCCGAACACAAGACTCTTGCTTATGAAAGGGGCAAACTCCGACAGCTTAGTGAAGAGCTCAAGTCGGCCGTTGATGCGAAGAGTCGCATCGGGCTCCTGGACAAGGCATTGGCCTTCCACCAGGCACGCCAATCATGGGAGGAATCCAATGCCATCGCACAACAATTCCCTCCGATCCTGCGCATGGCAGTTGCGCGCAATCTGGACGATGCGCCAAAGCAGCTAAGGGAGATTTCCGACGATTTAACGCGATTTGGCACGGAACTGAATCGACTGAGGCACCAGGTTGCCGAAGTTAGCAGGTCCATTGCAGCAAGTAACGTTTCGCAAAATGGACTGCCCGATGGATTTCTGCAGCAGCTACACGCGCAGATTCAGAGTCTGAGGGACGCCGAAGCAAGAGTAGATAGCCACAATGAGAAGCTGGCCGGCCACCGGAGCGAAGCACGAAAGATCTGGGGGTCGATCGCTGACGCGACGGACCACAATCTCGCAGCGCAGCTGGGCTTTGGTGACGTGCAGCAGCTTGGAAGGGTAACACGTCGGCTGGAAGGCCTTCGCGCGAAGAAATCTGCTCTGCAGGCATTGGAACGTATCCTAAAGGTCGACGAAGACCAGGATCTCGAGCAGCGTGATGATCAGCTGAGGCAAGCGCAGCGGTATCTGCTTGACTGGTTGCGTGCAAAAGCGCCAAGCACTGGCAGGCTCTTTCGCGTCAAGATCCTCCTGTGGACCGCTGCCGTGCTGTCCATAGTGGCATCAGTGCCGGTCGCGCTCAACAACCCAGTAGGGTGGGCCGGGCTAGTGATTGCCGTGCTGATCGTCGTAGCATTCTTTCTTGTTCATTCGGCCGAGAAAAATGACAGCCAAAGCGATGCTCACAAGCATGGGTTCGAAAAGCTTGGGACAGAAAATCCAGCCTCATGGGACCGCGAAACAGTGGCAGCCCACCTGGAATCGCTGCTCAAGGAACACGCTGGCCTCAAAGTCGATCAGGAGAAGCAATCCCGCTGGACGGCACGTCTTGAAGAGCGAGAAGGGCTGGAAGCCGCATGGGCCGAGGCATCGCTTGAATTCAGGGCACTGCAAGCCGAGACTGGCTTGAAGGCCGCGACCGAAGAGTCCTTGTACTTCCTTGTAAACCAAATCGTACAGCACCGACGCAGCAGTGAAGAAGCAGCACGCGAGGAAGCGCAACTTCACGAGGCGCAGAAGACACGCGTACTTACTTCTTCTTTAATAAACGATGCACTGACGGCGCACGGTACCCAACGGATCAGCTCCATTGCTGAAGCTGTCGCAGCGTATGAGCGTCTGCGCTCTGCCAACGAGTCTTTGCTGCGCAACATGCAGAAGCGCGATTCGCTGTTGGACCGAATCAATGGCTTTGAGGAGCAGCGCAAAAGAACGCTTGCCCGTAGGAGCAAAATATTCTCAGACGTTGAATTGCCTGATGGAGACACGGAACTGCTGCACCGACTCGTCCAAAAGGGGAAAGAGTTCAAGCAGCAAATGCAAATAGTCGGGAAAGCCAAAGCGGTGTTGGACAACCATGCCCGTGAGCTGCGGGCCTTCCCCGGCTTCTGCGATGCGCTCATTAGTGCAGAAGTCGACTACTTGAGAACCGAGCGCGGCAAGCTGGAGCGCCTTGCCGAAGAAAGAGATGACCTCCAAAAGCAGATTACCGCAATCAAGACGAGAGTTGAGGACGCGGAAAAAGGCAACGTCCTGGAGGCAGCCCTCGCAGCATACGATCAGAGCCGCACGGAGCTGGAAGTTGATCGTGATGAAAAATGCGCTCAGGCGGTCGGCGATGTCCTTGTCCAGACGCTTATGACCTACACGAGAAGGCAGGGTTTGCCTGAGGTTTTCCAGGCTGCAAGAAAGTACTTCTTTGCCGTTACCAGTGGCCGCTACGAGTTGCGTCTAAGTGAAAAAAGCACATTCAGGGCATATGACACCCATCGCGAGCGTGAGCACAACCTTAACGAGCTCTCAAGCGCTACCCGCGTCCAGCTGCTGCTCTGTGTCCGGGTTGCTTTCGTTGAATCACAGGAAGACGAAAACAGATTCCCACTGACACTTGACGAGGCACTGGCCAATAGTGACGATGACCGCGCCGTGACTGTAATTCAGACCATCTCGGCCCTGGCTGACCGGCGGCAGATCATCTATTTTACGGCGCAGCAGGATGAGGTGCGCAAGTGGAAGGAGCTGGCGGGCAAGACCCCCGTCAAAGTTCTCAAGCTGGGTGACACAGCCAGTACCCACGGATTTGTGTCACGCACTCAGTTCTAGGCCAGATTTCTGGCGCCACTCCCGAGCATCTGAATGGCAATTGCGGCGCGGAGCTGCCTCCCCCCACAATGCACGCGATTCATGGAGCGCCTTCGCTTGGCGAGTTGACCAGGCAGCTCCCTTGGACAAGTGAATCCCGTGGAGGCCATTTCCACACTGCGCGAATCCGCCACGGCAGTAATCGGTAACGCGGTGCTTTCTCCGATGCAGGCTAGCAGCAGTCCTGCTACAATGGTACCTTGGAGGCCGGCTATTCTGCAATCACGTCGCTCTGGATGGGCGCTATGAACCAAACCGTACGCAATGAAAGTCCATAGTCCCCTTCTGCCCATCTCCTGCCTTGCGGTGCTCGGCTTGCTGCTGAACGTTGGCTGCAAGCCAGCAGACACTACCCTTACGGCCAGCCTTCCTGACAGTGCCAGCCGCGTTTGGATTGGGCAGGATTTCTACGCTAACCGGCTCATGGACTGGCAACTCAAAGCTGGCCGCATAGAGTGCATTGAAGGCCGCTCGAGGAAGCCCATGCGCACCCTGCACCTGCTGACTCGTGCCTTGGCTGAGGAGCCCGGGAGTATGCAGTTATCGGTCCAGACCGGACCCATTGAGGCAGGCGGTGAGGCCCACAACAACACTTGGACGGGCTTCCTTATCGGCGTTGGCGGCAGTCACGTAGACTTTCGCATAAGCAGCCTTACGCATCACTGGCCTGGCGAGGACGGTGGGCTAATCTTTGCTGTTGACGGTACTGGCCAAATCGTGGGTCGCGACAACGCCCATAACGGAGCGCCGAAGGGGCCGCGCGCAAACTTTACAGTTGATGCTTGGCCGCTGCTCGAAGCCGTGGCGTCCGAGGGCTCCATTGAGCCCTACAGCGATGTGACGCTTACGCTGAATGCACAGCCACAAGGCGAAGCCTATGCCGTTACCGTAAACGCGTTGGCAGGTGAGGACGTCTTGGCATCAGCCCGATTCGAGGGTCTTGACCCGGTGCATTTCACCGGCAACGTGGCTTTAGTGTCGCACAACAGTGCGCGCATGGAAGGGTCCGGTTACTGGTTCAAGGATTGGAAGTTGGCAGGCTCTAAGGTCGTGGAGCACCCTGATCGTGCCTTTGGCCCGATCATGGGCGCCATGTATACCGTTAGCGATGAAGTATTAAAGCTAACTGCGCAGTTCGGTCCAATCGGAGAAAGTGACTCGCGCGACGTGCGCCTAGAACTAAGTGGCGGTGCGTCCGGCGACCACTGGTCGCATGCTGCTGCCAGCTCGATTGATTCAGACAGCTACACAGCAACACTGCGTGTGGACGGATTTTCCGTAGACAGGGATGTGCCATATCGCGTGGCCTACGATCTGATCGGGCCGAATGGAACATCCGATCCGCACTACTATGAGGGAATTATTCGCAAGCCGCGGGTGGAAGATGACGAGTTTGTACTTGCGTCGCTGAACTGCCAGCACATCTCGAAGGGCCGCGACCTTGTCTGGAACCACAGCACGATCTGGTATCCGCATAACGAACTAACCGCTGCTGTGGCAAAGCATGACCCGGACCTCCTCTTTTTCGCTGGCGATCAGATCTACGAAGGTGGGCTCGCTGGCATCATTCGCGAGCCACTGGATAAAGCATACTTGGACTACCATTACCACTGGTACAGGTTTGTGTGGGCCTTTAGAGACCTCATGCGCGACCGCCCGACAATCACTATACCTGACGACCATGACGTGTACCATGGTAACATCTGGGGTGACGGTGGCAAAAAGGCAGAAGGTGATGCACAACCGCGTTCTGACAACGGGGGATACATCATGGATGCTCGTTTCGTCAATGCCGTTCACCGCACGCAGGTAGCACATCTTCCCGACCCGTACGATCCGACGCCGATCAAGCAAGACATCACCGTCTACTACACGGATCTCAAGTACGGTGATATCAGTTTTGCGATCGTGGCGGATCGAATGTGGAAGTCTACGCCGCGCAATGCCGTGCCGGAGGCTGCCGTGCGCAACGGCTGGCCCGAGAACCGCAACTACGATGCCACGACCGTTACGGAAGCCACGTTATTGGGCCCAAGGCAACTTCTGTTTCTGGAGAATTGGGCCAAGGACTTTTCGGACAACACCTGGATGAAGGTGATGCTGTCTCAAACCTTGTTTAGCAACCTGGCGACACTTCCCGAAGGCCACTACGATGACCGTATCGTACCGCAGATGCACTATGCGGAGCCGGGTGAGTACATCTACACCGACCACGTCGGAACCGATATGGACTCCAACGGGTGGCCTCAGGCTGGCCGCAACCGGGCGCTGCGTACCATACGAAAGGGGTTTGCTTTCCATGTCGGGGGTGACCAGCACTTAGGAAGCTTCGTCCAGTACGGGATTGACGAGTTCAACGACGGGCCCAATGCATTCATCTCGCCGGCAATTGCCAACACGTGGCCACGGCGGTGGTTTCCGCCGACACCGGGCGCCAATCGGACCCCTGGGGCCCCTGAATATACCGGCGAACACTATGACGGCTTTGGGAACCGCATGACCGTGCACGCCGTCGCGAACCCGATCCGAAGCGGAATGCAGCCCGAGGCCCTTTATGATCGCGTGCCCGGCTACGGAATTATCCGATTCAATCGCGCTGACCGTACGATTACTTCCGAAGCATGGCCGCGCTGGGTCGATCCCTCGGCCGAAAATGCGGCGCAGTATCCCGGCTGGCCGGTTGTAGTGGCGCAGGAAGACAACTACGGACGTACCGCAGCAGGTTATTTGCCCCTACTAGAATTCTCAGGTGTGGAGGACCCGATGATACAGGTAACAGAAGAAGAAACCGGTGCTTTGCTATACACGCTACGCATCGGGGGCAATTCTTTTCGCCCGAAGGTTTTTGACACAAGAGTAGCGTATACGGTCACCGTGAGCGGGCCGGACGACAAGCAGGCAACTCTGACTGGACTGCGTGTTGCTGAGGATTCCAGTGCCGCAATTGAGGTCGTGCTATAGGTACGCGTTGGGCTCCCAAATGACGAAAGTTATAGTGCATTGGGGCCGCCTATTGGAGGCGGCTCTTGGCGCCTGTAGCGCAGATTCGTTCGGCCTTTCAAAGCCGCCCCGAGTACTTGTTTTCCGGCAGAATGAGTTACCCGGTACACACCCATCCCCGTCACCACGGGGTGACTACCGACTTTTCGCGCGGGGCACATCAGTGCCTGCATGGCCTGCGCAAGTTCCAGGGCGCCTCCGGAGTTACGGAACCCTAGTGGCCGGATTGACAAGGCCGAATGGCAGTGCTTCCGTGGAGGCCTGTGCTGCGCATTAGGGCACGTCTGCTTGCTTTTTGGGCCTGTCATGATCTGTTTTCTGATTCGCTCGCCCTCCGGCCGATACAATGGCCCCGCATAGGACTTATAAACGCGCTGACCCTCCCTGTCCCTTGTATCACAATGCATTAGAAGTACCACTTGAACAACCACCTTGCAATCTCGATCGGGTCATACAGTGCGTCCGCGCCTACATCCGCTCCTGTACGCCCAGCGCATCCGAATTGCAGGGCCGAACTGGCCGCATAAGGTGTACCTTGCAGGAGAACGACAGTGGTATCCTTGAATGCTATTGCATTCGCAGTCCTGCAAAGCTGTTTGCGGCCATGAAATTGCCCGGTAGCCCTTTTTTCGCGAGTCTAGTGGGCTCGGCAAAACCATTTCTGTGAACGTCTGATCTGGGCAGTTGGCAAATCCTATGGTTCTCGAAATCCGGACCATGGCGCTGCAATGCTGAAACCAGCTCTCCTATGCCAAGCCTCGCGCGAATGCCCGCTTACAATGTCGCTGAAGCAGACACCGCTTGTTATGCGCCAACCCGTTTGGCGGGTTGCATCAGTGGCTGAATCTCATTATATATCCTCCCTTATTCGAATGCCAACCCTGATGCGATACGTCTGCCTGCTGTTCATTACCCTGCTATCCTGCTCAGGACCCTCGCAGCACAAGAACGTCGTGGTCATCTTGGTCGATGACCTTGGATGGACAGACACCAGCGTGTACGGAAGCACCTTTTACGAAACGCCCGCCATAGACCTCCTAGCGGCAGCAGGCACCCGCTGGACCCAGTTTTACGCCGCAAGCGGGGTTTGCTCACCGACCCGCGCCAGCCTGATGACCGGCATGCACCCGGCGCGCCTGCACCTTACCAACTGGATCGGCGGGGAACAGAATGGCCAACTTATCCAGGGCGAGTACGTCCGCGCCCTGCCACTTGAGGAAGTGACCGTGGGCGAAGCCTTTCAAGATGCCGGCTACGCGACCGGGTACATTGGCAAATGGCATCTCGGAGCGGCGGGATTCATGCCCGAAGATCAGGGCTTCCAATATACCCGTGCCGTCAACCTCGCCGGGCGGCCTGGATCCTACTATCCCCCGTATGAGAACCCTAGGTTTCCGGTGTCGAATGTGCCCGGACTGGCAGGGGACCCTGAGGGTGCCTACCTGACCGACCGCCTGACGGATTATGCCATCGAGTTCTTGGCCGGCCACCAAGACGAACAATTTTTCCTCTTCCTGTCACACTACGCCGTCCACACGCCGCTGCAATCCAAGCCGGAGCTCACGGCAATCTACCAGGCCAAAGCTCCGCAGACTGATGCGGACCCCGCTTTTCTTTTCGAAGGGACCTACGGGACGACCAAGCAGCGGCAGGATCATGCTGTCTACGCGGGCATGATCGCATCTGTGGACGAAAGCGTGCGCCGCATCGGAGCTGCGTTGGACTCATTGGGCTTGGCAGACAATACAATCGTTGTTTTCACCTCTGACAACGGCGGTTTAAGTACGCTGAAGAACAACCGCCGAGGGGCGCCTACGGCAAATCTCCCGCTGCGAGCCGGCAAGGGATTCTTGTACGAGGGTGGCATTCGAATTCCGCTGATTGTACGTGACCCATCGGCCCCACAAAGGAAGGTAGTAGATACGCCAGGCACCACAGACGACCTCTACCCTACCCTGCTTGGACTCGCCGGCCTTATGCCGCTGGAGGGCCTTGATGGCCGAGACCTATCAGGAGTGCTTTCAAGTGACGAAATACCTGAGCGCGCGCTGTACTGGCATTTCCCGCACTATCATGGTTCAGGAAATCGTCCGTCCGGCGCTGTCCGTATTGGCGACTACAAGCTGGTAGAGTGGTTCGAAGACGGGCGTACCGAGCTCTTCGACCTTGCCAATGATCTTGGAGAAGGCACAGACATCTCTGCGGCAATGCCGGACAAGGCCATCGAGCTCCGTGAAGCCCTACATGCATGGAGAGAAGCTACCGGGTCACGTATGCCAAAACCAAACCCGGATTACTCCGACGAGTAGTTTAGGTTAGCTTCGCCCGACGAGGCGATAACTGACAAAAGCCAGAGACTGGCTGTCCGGCGACCACGAGGGAACATTGATGGTACCTTGCCCACCGAACAGCGTAGCTAACACCTGCGGCTCGCCCCCTGCCGCCGACATTATCCGCAGCTTAACCGGTTTGTTGGGCGGATGCCCTTCAACATCACCATCATAGGAGAGAAACACAATCCATCGCCCATCCGGCGAGGGATGCGGAAACCAGTCCGCATACTCAGCCTCGAACGTCATCTGCTCCTGACCAGACCCATCTGGCGCCATGCGCCAGATCTTCATTGAGCCGGTGCGGACCGAATTGAAGTAGATATAGGCCCCATCGGGCGAATAGTCCGGCCCATCGTCCAACCCCGGTGCACTGGTGAGACGAACCTCTTCGCCGCCTCCAGCCGGAATTGTATAGATGTCATATTCGTCATTTCTGCGACCTACGTATGCCAGCATCTCCCCATCAGGAGACCAACCGTGCCAATAAGAGGGTGCATGCTCAGTGATGCGCGTGGGCGTACCACCCTGCGCCGGCATCGTATAAACTACAGAGCCCTCATCACCCGGCGAATGGCTGATTGCCATCATGCTTCCGTCCGGCGAGAACCCGTGGTCGTTGTTAATGCGGCCCGCGAAGTCCGTGTTGATCGGCCGGACGATTTGGGAAGTGACGCCAATACTATAGAGTTTGCCTTCTTGATTGTATACAAGCGACTCCCCGTCCGGCGACCAGTTCGGCGCCTCGAGATGTGCAAGCGTCGTGCGCACAATGCGACGATCACCGGTCCCGATGTTGATCACCTCAATCGAACTCTCCAGCTCACGCTCCGCCGGCGTCCCCATTTCCTGCACGCCAACGTTGGTGAAACTTGCCGTCTCCTGCACAGTGCCGTCGTGGGAACATACCACCAAGCCGATATAGACCTCGTCAGGCAGCTGTAGGGACACGTTACCAACGACACGAAGCTCCTCGCGGCCGCGTAGCAGGTATAGCGTGTATAGGCCGTTGGTACGTTCCAACCGCAACGTGGCGGGTGCTCTCATGCTTGACAAGATCTCGTGTGTCGAGCCGCCTTTTTGTTCGCGGTACTGCATCGATATAAGCCCGTCTCCGTGCACCAGCGCATCAATATAGGGGCTGTCATCGTCCAGAGAAGCGCGTATCATCCATCCCGCCTTCTTGAACATGTGGCCCGAGGTATCAGCAAACTCAACATCCGCAGTCAAAGCAAGGTCACCGGAAGCGCGGCGCCACACGAAGTAGAATTCGTCGCGGTCATCGTAGATGTCCGCACCGCTGCCGGAAATTGTGTAAATGTCGGCACTGCGCTCGTATATGAGATCACCACCCAGCCGCGATCTTCCAACGTTGGTTTCTCCGTCAAAGATGCCGCGATCCACATCGCATGCGGCCAGCCCTAATGCAACCAGAGTGAGAGTGACTAATTGGGTAATGCTAGGTCGAGTTGACATCACAGTGCAACTATATGTAGCGAAACGGATCGCCGGTCGGAACGTGCCTGACCTGGACTTCGGGCACGCGCGGCTTAAGCCATTCCGCCAGATGCTTCATGCCCGGCTCTTCGCTGAGCGCATGTCCCACAGCTATCAGTCCGCGTAGCTGGTTGGCGTACATTCCGTCCCGGATGTATTCGGTTGTTTCCCACTCACGAACTTCACCTACTACCAGCGCATCGACTTCGCGCAGGGTCTCAATCTGCATGCGGCCACCGACGGCTCCCACCAAGAGCCCTACCTTGGTACAGGGCAGCTCAGGCGAACCCATTACGCGTACGCGCTGTGCACCAAACCGGCGCTTAATAAACAGTGACAAGCGCGAGAGCGGCGTCGCAGGAATCACACATGTGCTTGGGTTTCCGGGCTGCGCGTAACCTTCCCAACCCAGTTGCTGCAAGACGCCCATGGCAATGCCATCAGGATCGCGAGCATGCCAATAGTCGTGGAATCGCCAGACTACCATACCGTGCTCCTCGAGTAGCTTGCGCTTGGCATGGTATACCGGATCGTCGGCCAGCCAATCGGTGTCGTCAAGGTGGTTGTAGAAGGTCGGCTCGTGCGTGACTATGAGGTTTGCGCCGTACTGCAAGGCCTGCCAGATGACTTCCGAGGTCGCCAAGAACGTCGTGACAATCCCCCGGACCTCCTGCGTCGGGTCCCCAACCTTCACCGTGTCCACGGTTGACTCCCAAGGCGCATTGGGCGCCACTTCGCTGCAAAGGTCGATTACGTCCTGGATGCTGCGCGCACGCTGCCGCGTGCGGGTGGCAACCGCAATCCCAGCAGCGGTAGCCATGAATTCACGACGAGTGGGCATTGGAGTATTCGGTTAATCCTGGGCTGAAGATAACAATACCTCTGAACCAATTGGAGATCCATAAGGTTGAATAGATTTAGCCAATTCTGAGGCAAGCGGCATGCTACGAATACCACTGACCGTCGGCATTTGCCTTCTCGTCGCTATGCCCCTAGCGGCCACCGCCCAGGACGATGGATGGAAAGACCTGGTTCAGGGCCACTCGTTGGACGGCTGGACACGCCTTAACGGTGATGCCACCTATGCCGTAGACGACCGCACCATCGTAGGCACAACGACCCTAGGCACACCCAACACCTTCTTGACTACCAACAAGACTTATGGGGATTTCGCACTGCACGTGGACGTCTGGGTTGCCAATGGCATAAACTCCGGCATACAAATACGCAGCGAGAGTAATCCAAGCTATATGAATGGGCGCGTGCATGGCTATCAGGTCGAAATAGACCCCAGTGACCGTGCTTGGAGTGGCGGCATTTACGACGAGGCGCGTCGGGGCTGGCTCTACCCTATGACGCTGAATCAGCAGTGCAGAACTGCCTTCAAGGTCGAAGACTGGAATGAATTCTATATCGAAGCCATTGGGCCGTCTATTCGCACCTGGATCAATGGGCTTCCCTGCGCAGCTTTGTATGACGACACGACGCTGGAGGGATTTATTGCACTGCAGGTACACTCTATTGGTAGTCCGGAAAGTGCCGGCAAGCAAACACGCTGGCGAAACGTCCAGATCAAGGAAGGAAGTGAGAGCATGCGCCCCTTTGACGACACGTACGTGGTCAATTTGGTGCCCAACACTCTTTCGCCGCAAGAGGAGGCCCAAGGATGGAAACTCCTATTTGATGGCAAGACCACCGACGGTTGGCGGGGTGCAGGCAAGGAGTCATTTCCTGATCAGGGCTGGCGAATAGGAGACGGAATGCTGATCGTTGAGGCTTCCGGTGGTGCAGAATCCGCGCACGGCGGTGACATCGTAACGGTTGATGAATTTGACATGTTCGAATTCAGTCTCGACTTCTTGCTTTCCGAGGGTGCGAACAGCGGCATCAAGTACTTCATCACTGAGAGCTACGGCAGCAACGCATCGGCCATCGGACTGGAATTCCAGCTACTGGACGACAAGCGCCACCCAGACGCCACCCAGGGTGCCGCCGGCAACAGAACAATGGGCTCGCTCTATGATCTCATACCCGCGGCCACCGGCAAGACCGATCGCGGTCCCGGCAAATGGAATAGGGCGCGCGTGGTCGTCAAGGGCACGCGCCTGGACGAATTCGTTTCGGGCAATCGAATGGAGCAGCGCCTGTTCACGGGCGCCCATGTGGAGCACTGGCTAAACGACCGTAAGGTCGTGGAATACGAGCGTGGCACCCAGTCCTTTGATGCACTCGTGGCTCGGAGCAAATACGTGGTATGGGAGGACTTCGGGCATTGGCAGAGCGGCCACATCCTGTTGCAGGATCATGGCGACGAGGTGCACTTCCGGAGCATCAAGATCCGGCGCATCACAGGTGACTAGATGCCCGATCTGGGGCTGTATTCCTGAAGTCGGGCCGAGTTGGCGGCCACCGAGCGAACATCTCCGGGACTGCGTAAATCCCCCATGGCGTATGCCTGAACGAGAAGGTTGCCAAGCGCAGTGGCCTCTGCAGGTCCCGCTACTACGGCGCAACCGCAATGATCGGCAGTCCACTGGTTTAGCAGCGCGTTGCGCGCTCCGCCGCCGACGACGTGCAGTACGTTGACAGGGTTCCCAGTCAGCTCTGTCAGCTGATGCAGTGCCTTGCGGTACATCACGGCAAGGCTCTCCAGAATCAGCCGCACCATTGTCCCGCGGCTGCCAGGTATCGGCAGGTTGTTCTCTTGACAGTACTGCCGGAGTCGCTCTGGCATGTTACCGCGAATGGAGAACCTCGGATCTGCCAGATCCACGACACTGGAAGCTGGTGTAGCCCGACTCGCCTCGTCTAGCAGCGTGACATAGTCAAATGCGTCCCCAGCTTCTCGCCAGACGCGCTCGCACTCTTGCAGTACCCATAGCCCAGTCAGGTTCTTGAGCAGACGGATGGATCCGTTGAATCCCATCTCGTGCGTGTAGCCCAGTATGCGTGCTTGGTCGGTGTTGATCGCGTGCACAAGTTCGACGCCCAGAATAGACCACGTACCACTACTGAGAAATGCCCAGGTCCCCGAGCCGCTTTTGGCTGGAACCGCAGCAACTGCGCAGGCCGTGTCATGGGAACATCCAGCAATGACTTCAACAGACATATCCCCCACTTGCACAGGGCCGAGCTGCGTGCCGGAAGGTACCGTTGCTGGCCATGTTTCGGGGCGTAGGCCCAAGCGCGAAATGAGCGAGTAGGCCCACGTCATCGAGTGTGGTGCAAATAGTTGCGTAGTGCTGGCGGCCGACACTTCCGCTACCGCCTGCCCACTAAAGCGGTAATTGAAATAGTCAGCGATCAGCAGACGCGTCGCCGTGTTTTTGTAGTCGGCCGGCGTTAGCATCTGGTCCGCAATCACCTGATACAGCGTATTGATGGCCTGTGGCTGCACGCCAGTGATCGCAAAAATCGCTCTATGACTGATGCGACGCGCGATTTCTTCGCCCATATTCGCTGCGCGCGGGTCACGGTAACAGTGCGCCAACCTTACCGGCTGCATCGCAGCATCAAGCGGGATATAGTCCACGCCCCAAGAGTCCACGCTGAGGCTACGCAGGGCGTGGATTCCACTTACGTGCCGCAGGGTTGCCTCAAGCTCGATCCAGATGGCTCCGAGGTCCCAATAGAGACGCTCCCCCTCCACCAGCATCGGCGTTCGAAACCGATGCACCTCGGACATGTGCATACGCTCGCCATCAAACCGGCCAAGTACGGCGCGGCAACTGGATGCACCTAGGTCAAAGGCAAGGTACATTGGATCGGGCGATATCGTAAGGGGTTTGGGCAAACTTAGACTTCGCAAGGGGGCGGTCGCCCCCAGCAAATCCTGCCACCGGACTAGGCGTCAGCTTTTTCCAATATTAACGAATCGCACTGTTTCAGCAAATTCTCTAGCGCCTGACGCTCAGCGCGGTCGATGGTGAGGCTGTACTTTTTGCGCACGGCTGTAACGCGCCCCGCAAACCAGCACGCATTCTTTTCCGGCAGCCATTCCGCGGCGTCGTAGTGCTGCTTCTCATGACGGTTGACCTGAGGGCTGGCTAGCGTCAGGTTTAGCGTATCCTCGGCAAAAGCGCTGCGGGTCGTTTGCTTCGCTGAGCAAAGACCACTGTCGTGCGCCTCCGATACCGCAACCATGTGCTCAATATCCGTGTCATACTTACTGTCAAACCACTCCCCGGTGTACGGGCTGAACACCCCGCCAAGGTTGGCGATGATTATATCCTCCACGTTCTGGCTATATTGATAGTCGTCCCGGTCGTATGCGCTGCAACGGTGCTCTGGAGCAACCGTCAGGCCTTGCAGGTCAGCCATTGCACACTTGGGAACCACAAGGGCATTGCAGGGCTCGGCAACCAGGTTTACAGAACAGCCCGGCCCGAACAGGACTACGACCACGAGTGCGATCCAATTCAAGCCTCGCAGCCTGTACCGGCGATGCTGCTCTGTGGTCCGGACTAAGTTGGAAGTTCGGATTGCCGTGCTCATGTTAGCATACTACCTTAGACTTTGGATTTAGAGTTGGGCGCCGCCTGTCTGCCCTCGCTCAATCACTGCGCGCCCCAGACAGTGCGCAGCACGCAGGCGACAGACCTACCTGCATTGGTAGAGTAGCACAACCCACTGTCAACTGTATGTCAGTGGCGCAGCAATGACCGCTCCGATAGCCAGAATTATCCACCGTCGTGCCGCTCAGGATATACGAAACAAGCATGACTTGCACTGGGGAACGGGCCGCATACGGGGTGCAGCCGTTCCTAGCATCGTGGCGTGCATTTCGAGTAGCTTGTTCAGCCGGCGTTTGACTGATATACTGTACCCAGATTCCTACGGTCCCGACTGGCGCCTTTGTTCTCGCTAATGCCACGACTCGCCACAGACTCATGAACACGCTTCGTTGGGGCATCCTATCAACGGCCCGCATCGCTGCGCAGAAGGTCATCCCAGCCATGCAAAAGAGCACTCTCGGAGCCGTTACGGCTATCGCTTCGCGCGAGCTCGGCAGCGCACGCGCAGCGGCGGATCGACTCGGGATCTCCTCTGCGTTTGGATCCTACCAAGCGCTCCTAGACTCTCCAGAGGTTGATGCGGTGTACAATCCCCTACCCAATCACCTGCATGTTCCATGGTCCATAAAAGCGCTCGAGGCAGGCAAGCACGTCCTTTGCGAAAAGCCCATCGGTCTCAGTGCGGCAGATGTCGAAAAACTAGTTGCCGTGGCCGCTGCGCACCCACACCTCAAGGTAGCAGAAGCCTTCATGTATCGCCACCATCCCCAATGGGTTTGCGCCCGCGAACTGGTGCGGAGTGGAAAAATAGGTGCGCTGCGCACGGTCCACGCCTTCTTTTCGTACTGCAACAAGGATCCAAACAATATCCGCAACAAGGCCAGCACTGGAGGCGGAGCACTGATGGATATCGGGTGCTACGGCGTTTCGCTTGCACGCTACCTCTTCGGATGCGAGCCCTTACGCGCTGGTGCCACGATGCGCCACGACCCGATTTTTGGAACGGATATTCTGACGGCTGCTATCCTCGACTTTGGGCATGGCACAGCCGGCTTCACCTGCGCTACGCAGCTTCACCGCTACCAGCGTGTGGATGTCCTCGGTGAAGAGGGTTACATCAAGATCCGCGTCCCTTTCAACGCGCCGCACGATGAACCCGTATACATCAAAATAGCTTACCCCGGAGGCACGGAGGTCCTGCGCTTTGGGCCCGTAGACCAGTACACCCTTCAGGCGGATGCTTTCGCGCGGGCGGTAGCGCAGGACACCCGTATGCCGACGCCGCTCGACGACGCCACACTCAATATGCGTGCCATTGACGCGCTTGCGGCGAGCGGGCGTAGCCATTCGTGGGTCGAAATTGCCAAACCCACACATATGGACATGCATCACGCCGCGGTGGAGTAAGCCCGCGCCCATTGGCTTGATGTGCTCTGTGCCCGAATAGTCGAATCCGTACCTTACGTCTTGCTCACCTATTAGAGGCTACCTATGCGTGCAAATCTGAATCGCCGCGAATGGCTCCTCGCAAGTGCAGCTGCCCCCCTTGCCTTGCGACCAATTCTTGCGCGCGCCGCGCGCAGAGGTGTTCGCGCCGCTCCCATTCGCCTTCATAGCAACGAAAACCCGTACGGACCTTCCAATTCCGCACAGGAGGCAATGACCGCGGCCTTTGGCGAATCCAACCTGTACCCCAGCTCCAAATACAAGGAGCTCGCGACGCTTATTGCGGAGTGGGAAGGACTCACACCTGCGCATGTCGTGCTTGGCGCAGGGTCGCACGAGGTGCTGCGGATGACCGCAATGGCCTATGGCCTTTCAGGCGGCGAACTGGTTACAGCATACCCCACATTCGAAGGACTAGAGAACTACGCCACGCGAATTGGCGCACATGTCCACCGCGTTCCTGTGGACGACCACCTGGTCATGGACCTTGCCAAAATCGAGAAGCGCATGACACAGGCAGTGAAGTTGGTATTCGTTTGTAACCCGAACAATCCTACGGGCACTATTACGCCCAACGCTTCCCTGCTGCCATTCGTGAAGGAGGTGTCCAAGCGCGCAGTTGTCTTCGTTGATGAGGCCTATTACGAACTCGTAACCGATCCCGCGTACGCGACAATGGTCCCCTTGGTGGCCGACGGTCAAAATGTGATTGTTTCGAGGACGTTTTCCAAAGTCTACGGGTTGGCAGGCCTACGCGTCGGATATGCGCTGGCGCGCCCTGACATTGCAGCTCGGCTCAGAACATTCCGGACCGACAACAGCATCAACATTATCGGGTTGCGGGCGGCGATAGCCGCATACCGGGACCCTGCATTCGTTCAGTGGAGTCGCGACAATATCGCGTCCGAACGCAACAAGGTAGTAGCCAATCTGAAGGAGCTCGGACATAGGAGCGTCCCCTCGCAAACCAATTTCATCTTTTTCCACCTTGGCCGGCCGATCGGGGCTTTTCAGCAAGCAATGGCGGCACAAGGGATTCTGGTTGGCCGCCCATTCCCGCCCTATCTGGATTGGTGTCGGCTGAGCATCGGAAAGCCCAAGGAAATGAGCGCTTTCGTGGACGCGTTCCAGCTGGTAATGAATACTCCCTCCACCAACTAGCGCAGGTGTACACCGGTCGCGCCTAAGCGCCGGTGACACCCGCACACGATGCATGCGCGGTGCGGTACGAAGCTCGATTATCGCCGCCTTGGCAATTGCTATGGTGGCGCCCTTACAGGACACGGGGTTCCGATTCGTGCGTGTACGCTACCAGAGCCACCCGGGGATGCGTGGCAACGCATGGGCCACGGACTATCCCACCGCTGAGCTCAACCTCCACGAGGCAATTGACCGGACCACACTCTTGCAACTCGAGGGGCCACCCATCGTGCTCGACCTGACGGACGAGCGCATCTTCGACTATCCCGTCCTCTACTTGACCGAGCCGGGATATTGGCAGACCAACGACGCGGAAGTAGCCAACCTTCGCAAATACCTGGACCGCGGCGGATTCCTGATCATTGACGACTTTCACGACTACGGGCGTGGACACTTCGGGCCGCAGTGGAATAACATGTACAACAACATCAAGCGCGTGTACCCCGACAAGGAGCCTGCAGAGATGGATGCCTCCCACCCCATCTGGTCCATTTATTACGACATTGATCCAGACGCTGCGATATCGACCAAGAATGGCGGGGGCAGATGGGGCGGCTGGGGCATGCGATTTGGGCCCCTGGACGATGTTTACTATGGGATCACGGATGACACGGGGCGCCTTTCGATCGTGATCTGCTACAACCAGGATATCGGCGATGGCTGGGAATGGCCGGGTGGACGCAACCTCGGAATGGCCTCAACGGTCAGCTTCCAGATGGCCATCAACTTCATATTCTGGGCCCTTTCACACTAAGTAAGTTCCACTATTCGACGGTGATAGAGACGACCGCGGATGCGAGAGGAGGATCGTGCGGAATATGACGGTAGTCGCCTAGCAGTAGCTGTAGCGTGTGCGGCCCAGGCGAAAGGTTTAGGGTCGTTTCAGTTTGTCCCTTACCAAAGTGTATATGGTTTGAGTCCGCCGGAACTGGAAGGGCCATATCCGGCAGTGCCGCTACGTCGACCAACAGGTGGTGATGCCCGGTGTCAGGCAAGTCTACGCCTGCGGGAGCAACTCCCATATTTGCCAAGCCGAAGACCACCTTCACCGTACCCCCGCCAATCGTCGCGCCGTCTTCAGGTGAAATGATATAGACCATGGCGCCTTCCGGCGATGCCGCCCGTACCATCGCTGCAGGTTCAGTGGCTGCAGGTTCAGGTGAAGCAGCTTCATTCTGGCACGCGGCTACAATCAGCAATGCAGCGACAAATAGGGCGCGAATATTCATGGGTAGCAAGATCTCGTATGGGGCTGCCTCAAGTTACGCGTTTAGATGGAACGGTGACAGTTTACCAACCGCTGGCCCTGCAGTTACGGTACAAACCTTCCTTGTTGGCGTATATCCGGCCCAGTTCATGGCCTGCGGCTGCCGCGTAGCAAGAACGATTCTATATGCGTGTCCAATTCCACACGGCTAGCCCGCGCGAAACGCTCATTTTAGGCGAAAGGATTGGTTCGCGCCTTCCCCAAGGATCCGTCGTCGGGCTTGATGGACCTCTAGCAGCCGGCAAGACCTGGATTGCAAAAGGCATCGTTCAGGGCATTGGCTCGCACGATCCCTCGCTGGTAAAGAGTCCGGCCTACAATCTCATCCACGAATATCATCTGGAGTGCCCTGCTTGGCACGTCTTCCACATCGACTTCTACCGGCTGGACGAACTTTCGCTGCCTGATACGCTCCTCTTCAGTGAAATCCTGGAACGTCCCGACGCCATATGCCTAATCGAGTGGGCTGGCAAGTTTCTTGGTGACTTGGTACCCAGTTACCTTTCAATTGCCCTTTCCAGACCCGGTACACCGGGACACCGCGACGTCACAATTGAAGTCATGGGCCCCTCCGCCGTGTATGCCAATCTCTTGTGTCATCTGTTAAGCCATGGCGACGCTCTTTCTTGACACGTCCGGTGCCTGCTCGACCGTAGCCGTCATGCGGGGCCGCGAGCTTCTCGGCGCGTCAGCCATTCGGGGCCGCCCGGCCGCACGGCTACATGACCAGGTCAGAACTACCCTTCGCGAGGCTGGGGTTGCCCTGTCAGAATTGGAGAGTATTGGCATTGTCGTAGGGCCCGGTTCCTGGACCGGACTCAACATCGGCGTGACGGCTGCGAAGACGCTTGCCCAAGTTCTCGGCATATGCGTCTTGCCAATTTCTTCTCTTGACGCACTTGTTGCTGGATTTCGTTGGACCGGTGGACGCGTTTGTGCGCTGCTGAGCGCTGGCCGTAGCCGCGTGTATCGAGCATGGTACGGCACATGCAGTTCAGGGGCGATTGTGCTGGCCGATCAGGACCCCGCTGTAGTAACCGTAGAGGCCCTGGAACAGGAAATATCACTCCAAGACGGACTGCAGCTGTTGGTAGAATATGGCCACGTGGTGGGCCCCACGCTTTATGCGCCTTGCGCGCTGAAGCACTCCCAGAGACTCTCGCCAGAAGACATGGCTGCTGCTGCTGCGAGTGTAGCGCCGCTTTCCTCAGACGAAGCGCTTACACTAACGCCGACTTACATGCAGTCATCATTGGCCGAACGAGACGCAGCAAAATAGCTTCAGTCTATGATCATTCTCGGGATCGACACCACCTGCGACGATACGAGTGCCGGCATCGTGAAGGACGGGCGGAGAGTGCTTTCCAACATAGTCTCCTCCCAATACGCAGCACACGAGGAGTTTGGTGGCATAGTTCCAATGATTGCCGCTCGCGAACATACAAAGCACGTTGGACACATAGTGGACGCAGCCTTGCGAGACGCCCAGGTCACCTTCAGCGATCTTGACGCGGTGGCCGTTTCCAATGACCAGGGGCTGCTGCTGTCTCTCGTCGTGGGCGTGTCGGCGGCCAAGTCCATCGCGTTGGCGTGCGAAATCCCGCTTATCGGCATCCACCACCTGGAAGGCCATATCTATTCCGTGCTGATGGGACAAGCTGACAAGCTATCCTTTCCCTTCCTCTGCCTGACGGTAGCTGGCGGCCACACGCTGCTGCTACAGGTCGATGGCCATGGTGTCTATCAACTGTTGGGCCACACTCGAGACGACGCGGCCGGCGAAGCCTTTGACAAGCTCGCGCGCCGCCTGGGCCTCGGCTACCCCGGTGGCGCTGCTGTCGAACGGCTTGCCAAAGGCGGCGATCCTACAGCGTATCCACTGCCCCGGCCCATGATCGCAAAACCAAACTTGGACTTTAGCTTCAGCGGCCTAAAGACGGCGGTCATGAGAGTTCTTGATGATAATCGGGATTGTCGCCTGGAAGACATCTGCGCCAGCTTTCAGCAGGCGGTGGTGGACGTTCTGGTAGCCAAAACCTTGCGGGCTGCTGAGCTAACAGGCCTCACGCAGATTGCACTCGCCGGCGGCGTAGCCATAAACGGCCTCCTGCGGTCGCAGCTCAGTAAAGCGGCAGAAGGAAAGGGCTACGAAACATTCTTGCCTCCGCGTACCTTGTGTATGGATAACGGTGCGATGGTGGCAGGCGCCGGCTACTACCTGCTCCGACACCGTGGGGCAGACCCGCTTACCATTGAAACTCGCGCCAATGCGCCCTTAGGCCGGCTGGGCATCAAATACCGACACCCTGCAAAGTACCGCTAGCCTCGATTCCTGCGGGCCGGTCTGGTGAAACATGCGTACTCCGATCAAATGCGCCACCTGGCACCATTGAAGTGGCCCTCTTGGATCGTAGTATGCATAAATGCATACTATCGCTTTGCCCACGGGTGCTGATTCTGCACCTCCACCAACCGGTCCAACGAGCAATTCGCGGCCCCCATGATGCTTGCTGCTATCAATTCCAGCCGTCTCCGCCCAACCTCGCCGAGCGGTTGGCTCGGTATCGGTGAGCGGTCCGAATCACAAAGAACGTAAGCGTCAAGCAATACATAGGCACTAGGACACATCACTTTGATCATTTTCGCAACTGGAACAACATCTCGCTCTACGAGCACATAATCGTTACCGCCAACAAGATTCCCACTGTGATTGGGCCCACTGTTGGCCTTGCGGTCGCTCGCTGGTCGGTCACGGGACGTCGTAGCTCTGAAAAGCACGCTCTTGGGCCTGCAGCCGGATCAACTAAGAGAGCACCGACCTACAGGCGCCCTAGCCGCAGCCCAGCACGCACGCCGCATGCTGCTTGATTTCGTACTGGATCAGATTGCAACATAGTACATGGTGAGTCTATGCTGCTGGGACGGGGGCTTCGTAGGCCGCCCTACCGAATTCTCAAACGTTATTTGGTAGCCAACGACACGCGCTGGACATGCCCAGATCACGACAGGCGAAAAGTGCCGAGGCCGCCCTGCTGATCTGTAAAGACTTCTGACCATCATTCGAGCTCAAGTTCGACCAAGCATTGTCGAACTGGCATTAGGCAGGGGTGGTTTCGGGGCACATGATGACCTGAGGTAGCTAGAACAGCGACTACGGCATCCAAGAATGGACACATGCACGGAACACCATTGTGTTCATGACACGCCTGTGAGCTCTTCCGGTAGTCGCATTGTGCTATGGCACAACGTATGAATTGCGGCCACCAAGGCATTCAGGAGGCCATAGTAGGCGCAAGTGGAAAGTCCACTGTCCCAGGCGTCTGACACCAGATTGCGTTAGACACGCTTCTGCCTTCGCGAGGCAATGCACAAGGCCCCATCGCTGTGCTCCACTGGCCCGGGTTTAACATTTGCGGCCTCAATTCCGGCACAATTTGGCGCCCTTGCGAGGAAGATTAGGGACGATTCACCGCTTTGCCCCCACTATGACCTGTTTGTGGGCACATTATGTGCCTGATTTCCCCTCTTTGCCTCCGAGTTTACTCCACTTCTGAATATATCGTCTCGCTACTCGCCAATGTAGTGCCATAATCGTACTGGCGTGCTTGTTTACACGGCGACCGGTGACTATATTGGCATCAGGGCTATCCCAACCACGCCGTACACTACTGTGTTTATACGCCGCGCACTCACGCGAACCGGAGCGGACGGTACGCGCTACTACACCTTCCGGCTGTGTCAGGCCAAGCGGGAGGGAGACCGGGTGCGACAACGGACGCTGCTGAACCTCGGCGCACATTTCAAGGTCGATAAGAAGCACTGGCGATGTCTGTGCCAGCGTATTGAGACGGTGCTGATGGGGCAGCTCGAGCTATGGCCGGACTTGTCCGCTCACATCGAAGGCGAAGCGCAGCGCATCGCGGCCCTGTTGGCGGCGCGTGGCGCGGAGGTGATCGAGCATACCGACCGCAACGGGGCCGTGGCAGACTGGCGTGTGGTCAATGCCAACGCCATCAAGACGATCCGATCGCGTACGGTGGGCGTGGAGCACGTAGGGCTGTGGGCTATGGAGCAGTTGAAGATGCCCGCGCTCTTTGACAGGCTGCAGATGACCCCCTCCATGCGGCGCGCTGCCATTGGCAGCATCATCGGACGCTTGGCGCAGCCGGGCAGTGAACGGGCCACCAAGCATTGGCTGGAGCGCAACAGTGGCCTGGACGAGTTTGTGGGCGGTTCCTATGAAGCGATGGGACCCATGCACCTCTATCGGGCAAGCGACCTGCTCGTGCGGCATCAGCAAGCCATAGAGCAGCACCTCTTTACGCAGGCGCTGGATCTGTTTGCTGCGCGTCCAACGGTCACGCTTTACGATCTGACCAACACATTTCTGGAGGGTACCGGGGCCAACATAGACAAGGCAAAGCGTGGTCACTCGAAGGAGCGGCGCCGCGATTGTCCCTTATTGACCTTGGCCCTGGTCCTGGACGGGAGCGGCTTCGTACGCAAGAGCAAGGTCTTCGCGGGCAATGTGCGGGAGCACCGCACGCTAGAGGAGATGCTGGCGGTACTGCAAGCGGGTCCCGAGGCGCTCGTGGTGATGGATCGGGGCATAGCGACCGAAGATCGTATACAATGGCTGCATGCGCAGAAGTACCAGTACATTGTGGTCGCTCGGGAGCGCAGGCGGGTCTTTGATCCTGAGGCAGCGCAAACACTTACGACGGCCGGTGGTGAGCGTCTATCCCTATACCGGCAGGTACAGGACGACCAGGTGCGGCTCTATTGCTACTCTGCGTCCCGGGCTGCGAAGGAGCAAGCCATAGTGGCACGGCAGACCGCAGCGTTTGAGCAGGCCCTGAAGAAACTGTCCGACGGGCTCTCCCGCCCGCGCACGCATAAGCGACTCGAGGTGGTTTCTGAGCGCCTCGGGCGCCTGAAGGAGCGATACGGAGGGATAGGACAGCATTACGACATCACGGTGCAGCCTGACGAAAGCGGCAAGCGCGCGCACACGATTCAATGGGAGCAGAGACTGCTACCGGGGTCCATGGCGACGCATCCAGGCGTGTACTGCCTGCGAAGCAATTTGGTGAACTGGACCGACGAAGCGTTATGGCGCACCTACATCCGGCTCACCGACTTGGAAGCCGTGTTCCGAACCCTGAAGTCGGAACTGGGCCTACGACCCATCTACCACTCCACAGGCCTGCGCGCCGAAGGGCATCTGTTCATCTCGGTCATCGCGTATCAGCTCGTGCAGGTAATCCGTACTCGCCTGCGTAGCCGAGGGCTCTCCTCCAGTTGGACGACGCTTCGAAGCATCCTTCAGCGACAAGCGCGCACGACCAGTGTGTTCCCGTGCCGCGACGGGCGTACGCTCCATGTGCGCACAACTGCACAGCCCGACCCCGAGCTCCGGTCGATCTATGACGCCTTGGGAATAGATTACAAGCCCCTCTCTACGAAGAAGACCGTCGTCTGATCGGCAGTACTAAAAGTCCTTCCGAAGTCCATTGTAGTGCCAGAAGAGGCATTTTAGGGTGACGTATGTCCCTGAATATAAAGGACTTGTGAAAAGTGCATGGTAAACTTGGGCTGGCACATCACGGGCTGGGCACACTCGCCGCGAGCTTGGTCACAGGAGAAGCCTTGGCGAACGTAGTTAATCGGCCAGAAAAAGCGGACGATTGTGCCAGGATTCTTGCTTTCAGACATGCTCGCCGAGCGAAAGAATCATCACGCGTCACACCTACACCCTGGTAGGGATTCTCCGGCTAGGCGTGGTAGAACGGCTTCAATAGTCCGTACAACGAAGCAAAGCGCTCGTGGAGATCTGCATATGCTGGGCAGTTCGGGCCCGGTTGTGTGGCACTCTGTGTGCCGACAACTTCTTCGCACGCCGCCTCCGTGGATGCCCAAAACCCCGCTCCGACCCCTGCCAGCAACGCTGCGCCGAGTGCCGCACCCTCGGTTACGTGCACGGCCTTTAGCTCTACCTGCAGAATATCGGCCAGAATCTGCCGCCACAGCGGACTCCTGGCACCGCCACCCGAAATGCGCAGCTCATCCGGCGGCGCGAGCCCAGCCTCCTGTAGCAACAGCAGGTTATCACGCAGCCCAAAGGCCACACCTTCAAGCACGGCCCGCGTCATGTGACCACGCGTATGCCTGGGCGTCAGGCCAACAAATGCCCCAGTCGCCAAGGGGTCAGCATACGGTGTCCGCTCCCCCGTCAGATAGGGCAAAAACACTAGACCGTCGCTGCCGGGCGGAACCTCTTCGGCCTCACCAATGAGCGTGTCGTAGTCAATGTTGGCACAAAGCGTGTCGTGATACCAAGCCAAACTACCGGCTGCAGAAAGCATGACGCCCATCATGTGCCATCTACCGGGAACGGCATGAGGAAAGGCATGAGCACGCCCGTCGACATCCACATGCGGCTGCGCGCACGGCGCAAATACAACGCCCGAAGTCCCGAGTGTAAGTGCCCAAATGCCGGGTGTGACCGCCCCAACGCCTACAGCCTGCGCGGCCTGATCCCCGGCGCCGGCAACCACGGGGGTACCGGCATTCAATCCGGTAGCCTCCGCCCCTTCTGCAGAGACCGCGCCCGTCATCTCCGGACCCTCAAACGTCTTGGGCAACCACCTGAAAGGGATTTCCAAAGCCTGCAATACCTCACGGGACCAGTCACGTGCCGCCAGATCCAATAACAGCGTGCCGCCAGCGCCAGCCTTGTCGGTTGCAAAGGTGCCGATGAGCCGATACCGAATATAGTCCTTGGGCAGCAGGACTTGGGCCACCTTAGCATACACCGCTGGTTCGTGGTCACGTACCCAGAGAAGCTTGGGTGCGGAAAAGCCGGCAAACGCGTCGTTGCCGGTAACAGAGACCAAGCGCCTGAGCCCGAGCCTTGTGCGAATTGCGTCGCACTGCCTCTGCGACCGTCCATCATTCCACAGCATAGCCGGCCGCAAAGCGCGCCCGTCGTCTCCCAACAGCACCAGTCCGTGCATTTGGCCGGTTAGGCCGATGGACTTGACCGATGCCGGATCAATGCCGGAAGCTCTAAGAACCTGCCTAATGCTCTCTTGTATCGCGCGCCACCAATCGAGAGGGTTCTGCTCACTCCAGCGCGGTTGTGGAATTGAATGGTCATGTGGCGTAGAAGCGCTGCCGACAACGTTGCCACGCGCATCAACCAGCAGCGCCTTTGAAGCGGTCGTTGAGGTGTCCAGGCCGAGGATATACTGCATGTCAAATGCTGTTTCGTGTGCAAAGATAAGCGCTGCCCCGAAGGGGTATAGGTTGACCATGCAGTGTACACTTGCCCATATGTGCGTATTATTGGCGGTTCCATATTTCCAAAGCGCCGCATAGTATTCCGTGCAGTCCTCTCTGTCGTCACCGCATGCGTATTCTCTCCGCCAAAAAATGGGACTTGCGGTGGGACCAATTTGGCTTCTCGCCGCACTGGTACTACCCGCCCCGGGCGGCCTAAGCCCAGATGGCTGGGTCACCGCGGCAATTGCCTTGTTCATGGTTACATGGTGGATCTCTGAGGCCGTGCCGATACCGGCAACGTCTCTGTTGCCACTGGTGCTGTTTCCTCTCTTCGGCGGCGGCACCATGCAGGAGGCGGCGGCGCCCTACGCCAACCCGTTGATATTCCTGTTCATGGGCGGGCTCTTGATCGCCACCGCTATGGTAAGGTGGAGCCTGCACAAGCGCATTGCCCTCTACATCATTCGGCGCGTTGGGACCAGCCCTCAGGCACTCATCCTGGGATTCATGCTCGCTACAGCGTTTCTCAGCATGTGGGTAAGCAACACGGCTACGGCTGTCATGATGCTTCCGGTTGCGCTATCTGTGGTAACCCTGGCTGAAGAAGGGACAGAGGAACGCATGCACAGACGCTTTGCCGTGGTGCTGCTGCTATGCGTCGCGTACGGTGCCAACATCGGTGGGATGGGAACGCTCGTTGGCACACCGCCCAACGCATTCATGGCTGCCTTTTTTGAAAGCGAGTACGGCTTTCAAATCTCCTTTGCACGCTGGCTGGTCGTTGGCCTGCCGATTGTGGGAATCGGCCTGCCATTGACGTATCTCGCACTAACAAAAGTGGTGTATCCGTTCGAAATCGGCAATATCATCGGCAGCCAAGGGCTGATCGACCAGGAAATCCGAAAGATGGGGCCAATTTCACGTGGCGAGCGGCTAACCGCAGTTGTCTTTGCTGCCACGGCCGTGTTATGGGTCACGCGGCCCTTGTTAGCACCCGTGATTCCTGGGCTCACCGATGCCGGAATTGCAATGATTGGAGGCCTTGTGCTTTTCGTCCTGCCGGTCGACCTGCGCCGCGGGGTATTTGTCCACACGTGGAAGGCCGCCAACGAATTGCCATGGGGTACGCTCCTGCTGTTTGGCGGTGGGCTCAGCTTGGCTGCTGCGATGTCGCGGACCGGCCTCGCGGAATGGATTGGCAACTCCATGGGCTTTGTGGATCTGCTTCCGGTCGTGCTCATCATCCTGGTGGTCACTGCAGTCATCGTATTTCTGACGGAGCTAACCAGCAACATTGCCACTACCGCGACTTTCCTGCCCTTGTTGGCGGCGTTGGCTATCGGTACGGGCGAGAACCCCCTGCTGCTGGCCATCCCTGCGGTACTGGCCGCAAGTTGTGCCTTTATGCTGCCCGTTGCCACGCCGCCTAATGCCATCATCTATGGCAGTGAGCGGGTTACCATCCCGGAAATGGCGCGTGCCGGGCTTGTGCTTAACGTCCTCTTTATAGCAGTAGTGACGGTGCTGGCCTACACGTTGGCGGCGTGGGTGTTTAGGATTCAGGTAGGCGGGGTTCCGGCATGGGTTCAATAGGCGGATTGCTAGGCGTCAATTGTGGTAACCCCGCACAGAGGCCGCAATGAGTGCTGGAGCAAAACCCGCAAGAATACGTGGCACCCGCAGCTTGACTCGGCCAAGAAGAACTTCTCCTGACGCGAGCCTCCTGCACGTGTAGGCCACTCCGACATGTGGACAGGAAGGGCATATAAATTAGCCCGGGATCAAACATCTGCATATTGCCATCGACCAGGTGCCTCCAGATTGGGAACTGGGTGAACAGCGTAACTGCCGATGCTAGCAGTAGCAGGCCCGCGCCTGTTGAATGACGCGGACATCGAAGCCGATGTACAGACGGCGTGACTTGCGCAAACCTGTTAGCCAACAGGGCTGCGTGCTCAAAGCCGGACCGGCCGCGGAATCCGGATATGGCAAGAAAGCATAGCCGACACTGCAAAGGAATAGACAGCTTTAGCCACCACGAAGCGACGCAAGCCGATTGGCGCTGGCTATGCCCGCCATTGGGCAACTGATCACGGTGTACAGCAGTAGTCCGAGAACTTGGCCCAGAGCCTGCACTATTGAAACTGCACTACCATCCCTGCGGTGTTTTCCACCGTGTTGTGTTCTCCTGGAGGCGTGTGGAGGGCTTGCACTTAAACGTGGCTTGGCATTGCGTCGGATAGTGCCGCCGGGAGAGCAAGAGTCCCTGACAATTTCTGTAACGCAGGCTCGTAAGGAGATTGGCGTTTTGAGAATCTGATCCATAGGGGCGGCAGAAAAGGAGCACGTCCAAAACCACAGGCTGGCGGGCAACCATCAACGCCTGCACTTGCACCATCTATCTGACGCAGCCGAAAGCACTGGTGGAATGGCCGCCCGATCAGCCCACAGCATAGCGGCCAGGGCTGTACTGAGCGCGGTGAGCTGCCCCGACAACGCCTCACGCCGAACAACAGTTCGTACTTTTGCTGCGAGTGGAGAGGTTTGGTGCCAGACCATGACTTAAGTGCGGCATCCAACTTCATTCGCAGGGGCGAATTCCATTCAACGGGTGAGAACGCCCTTTGCGATACGCCTCGCGGCACGAACGGGTGCCACGCCAGCGAGGACGGGCACAATACACCACTTGGTGGGAGCGCAGACTCTTTGGTAAATCTACCGAATTCGTGGATCAGTGTGCCTCAACGCAGGTGCATAGTACCCCTCTCTGCAGAGTAGAGTCGGCGGGCGGCGCGCCACTCCGAGGAGCGCGTTTCCGCCCGCCGCTCACCGAACGCGGCGTGCGATTTTCTTGCACCGGGCTCTCCAGGCGGATCATGCATCTCGCACTCGGAAAAGTCGCCCGAAACGAAGAGCTTTGCCTAATGAAGGGGGACACCCTCCATCGCCTACTCGACACCCCTGACGACTCGGAGCCAAGCCTGTTTACGCCTTGACTGCCACGCTCCCCGGCAGAGCCGGAGCGCGCATCCTTCACTTTCGCATGTGATGTCTCTGAGGTCTCCGACCGTAAACCGGCTGTTAGGACTTCGCCATTGCCGAGGCCTTTCCCTCTTTGAACACCGCTCCGCACCTGCGGCCCTGTATCTTGTAAGTGATGTTTGATGGGGTACATCGACAGGGTGATCCTTGATGTGGAAATTGCGGCAGCGATGGCTGCGAATCACTGATCCCGGGCTTGGCCAGACCGGTTTTTGCGGTCGCCGAAAGCGTTGTGCTCCGCTCTGCGTCACGTCACGGCGAGTCAACTCCCCGGGAGCAACCAATCGGCCCCCGCTGCCTTGAGCGCTTGGAAGGGATTTGTGCCCCGGGTGAGTGCTGTGATATACCCCCCGTAGGGAGTTCGTGCCTTGGAGCACCGATACAGGGACTGATGGAACGTCACGGCGACTCGCAGCCATAGACCACCATACACCAAAGGAGTAACCGCCCATGTTCATTCAATCTCAGCCAACCGCCTTCGCTGGCGTCGACTGGGGCTCGCAGTCACATCAGGTTTGTGTTCTCGGATCCGACGGCGCCGTCCTCGGCGAGAAGGCCTTTCCTCACTCCGGCGAGGGGCTCGGCCAGCTGCTCGACTGGATTCTAGACTGCGCGGCCTGCGAGGCTAATCAGGTTGCGGTCGCCATCGAGATTCCTCACGGCCCGGTCGTTGATAGCCTTCTTGATCGCGGATTTCAGGTCTTTTCCATCAATCCCAAGCAGCTGGACCGGTTCCGGGATCGTTTTTCGCCTGCTGGCGCCAAGGATGACCGCCGTGACGCTCGCGTACTGGCAGGCGCCGTCCGCACCGACCCGGACTGCCTACGCGCGCTCAGCCCGCTGGATGCCGATATTGTTAAGCTGCGCGAATGGTCGCGCATGGCCGATGAGCTGACCGCCGAGCGCACCGGCCTCACCAACCGTTTCCGCGAACAGCTCTGGCGCTACTACCCGCAGTTCCTCGAGCTCGGGGCCGATCTTTCCTCGCCATGGGCCTTGGCCCTCTGGAAGCTCGCATCCACGCCAGAGGATGCCCGCCGGGTCCGCCCGTCCTCCGTAGCTAAGTTGTTGAAGAAGCACCGCATACGGCGTTTCAAAGCCGAGGAGGTCATCCAGACGCTGCGTGCCGAACCCGTAACCGGCGTCGTCGAGGCCGCAACCTTGCATATCCGGGTGCTCGCAGAGAAGCTCGAGCAGCTCGGGAAGCATATGAGCGCCGCGAAGCACGCCATGGCCGCCCTCGTCGAAGCACTCTCCGCCAGCGAAGAGCCCACCGCAGGGAAGCCCCGTACGTTGCGCGACGCTGCGATCCTCTCGTCACTGCCAGGCGTCGGGCACGTGGTCTTGGCCACACTGCTCTCGGAGGCATCCGGCCCCCTGCACTCCCGGGACTACCAGGCCCTGCGCTGCCTGTGCGGCGTCGCACCGGTCACCCGGCAATCCGGCAAGGCACGGCGCGTCGTGCGCCGCCGGGCCTGCCAGCCCCGCCTGGCAAACGCCCTCTATCACTGGAGCAGGGTGGCCACCCAGCACGATCCCATCAGCCAGGCCAAGTACTGCGCCCGCGGCCACACGCACGGCCGCGCCCTACGCTCCGTCGCAGACCGGCTGCTGGCCGTAGCCTGCGCCATGCTGCGAAACGGCACACCGTTCGATCCCGGCCACGTGACTGCTGCCACCCAAGCGCTGGCGCACCCGACCACAGAATCAAAGTAAATGTATATATGTGCATATACACTGTTCAGGATCAAAATGACAAAGTTGGAAAAGGACGCTGCGGATCCCTTTCAAATCCTCACCAGAGTACGATGGCTCCGGCTTCAAATGCGCAGTTACCCACCACTCGCTGTCTTCCCGACCCAGCCTGCAGTTGCGTCGCTTTTTGGTCTAAACGTCTACTTTTTTCTTCTTTCCTACTTGCATAAAGGGTAGGGAGTCCCTTCCCTCGGCGAGCATTACCCCGCGTCCTCAGTGTCGGGTCGGAGGAGGCGCCCCGAAGGGCTAACCTCCGTCCGCCGCTCAAACGGCTCGTACGGTTTTCCCGTAAGCCGCTTTCACAAAGGTGTCTCGTCGAGGGTTCAAGGAAGGTTTCAGTGGAATCAATCGTACATGGCCGTACTCCACTGTGGTGTAGACCTTCCTCTCCCCTGTTGGATTGTGCCCAATGCGACAGTCTCCTCAGCCGATGATGTACGGGTCTTTCACTAAAGGAACTGTTCCACCTCATCGACTTTACTCGCTGATCGCAATCTCTCCATTCCAAACCACCTTTGCCGACTGCCTTCCCCGACCCACCCGGCCGCCGCTTGCGCGGTCACCCGACTTTCGACGGGCTTGTGGTACTATGCAGTCGTCCGACGACTCGCCACGCATCCGTTCCCACTTCCCCTTACGGGTTATAGGGGCTGTTATCCCGGTGCCACCCGGGAACGTGACGAGCCCTCCTGGGGTATCGCGGTAGCCCCCGGATTTCCCCGGGGGCCCCGCACAGATCCGGACGTGCGCGCTAACGCATCCGGCTCCTCCCTTGGGTAGCGCCAGCGCGCATGACGTTAGCAAGTCGGCAAGCCGACCCGCAGCCGTAACCGGTCCACCCCATGGGACACGCAGAATCCGGCTCTGTGTCCGGTACGTGCAGGGCTTCGCGATTTCCCCTTGGGCGCGACGCTTCGCTCCACCAGCTCCGCCACGTGGGCACCCACGCTTTGTTCGCCGGCTTCAAAGCTACTATCATCGCGTCTGATTTCTCTCCACCGTGCATCCTCTGATCAGCATTTAGCCTACGCTTTGGCGGCCCTCCCCGAGGGGTTGGGCAATGGAGAGACCTCCCAGGTCCCGGTGCATTACATACGTGCGTGCCTGGGTTCTTAGACACCGCGGGACCCTCCTGCGCCTCACCGCTAGCGGCGAAGAAGGTATTGCCTTCGACCGATGTGAAAGCCTCGGCATCCCGAACAATGATTCTTTCGGTGCTCATTTGCCCCGCCCACACGCGCCTCTGCCGACGCTTCGTCTGCACCCTCACGGGAACAAACGCACGGCTCGAGGGGATGCGTAGATGGTTAGTCTTTCGCAACGGGGGACTTGCACCCATAAGCGTTAACTTGTTTACAAACTCGGGAAGTAGCGTTCAATTTGATTGACTCTGGCTCTCGGAGGCGCCGCCAACAGCCCGGAAATAGTGGACCAATGTTGGATCATCTCCGATAGCGAGCACCCGGGCTCAATGGTCCGCACGACTTGGTTTAGCGCGAACTTGAAGTCCCTCCACGTACTGCACGTACGCCTGCATGTCGTAGCCCCAGGGGGAAAGCGTCCGCGCATGACGGACTATTTTTTCGGTCAACAGCGCTATCAGCAGCTTCCCATAGAGCCAGGCTCTAGCGCTATCATCGTCGAATTTTGGCAAATGACCCAGCTGGGCTAACGACTTGAAGCGCTTGAACACCAGCTCAACCTGCCAGCGCAGCCGGTACCACTGAAGCACTTCCGTTGCTGAAAACTTTGCCTCGGGAAAGGTGGTAAACAAGATGACGTAGCAAGCGTAGCGCAAGGTCTCTTCACGAGGCTTCTTTCTTTTTCGCTGCGCGGTCTTGTGGATTTTGTTGTGCGCCTCCTCGATCGCCTCCTCCGTCTTACGCAGCGCACAAATGCGACCCGCCACTGGTGTCTCTGCCTTAACGGCTGCGCTCCAGACTCCCACTGCCCCCGCCTGCTGCAGCGTTTCCACCGAAGACAACAAGTCAAAGGGTTGGCCGGATGCTTTCTCAAAGTGCAATGCACCGGTGTTGACGCGCACCGTTACGTAGCCACCGGCTGTGGTCACATGTTGGATACCCGTACCGGTTGCGTACCCGCGGTCCGCCAGTATGTAGTCGCCTGAACGGACTGGAAATTGCTTGAACGATTCCCCTGTGCCAGCCCCCGTCGTTCCAGTTAACTTGAAGAAATCGCAGCCCAATGATGGTAGGGTGACACTGTAATGCAGCCGCCATGTTGAGCCAGTACGACCCGGCTCACGCACGACAGTAGCGTCAAATGCCCGTATTTGAAATCCCCGGCCTGTTGACACTTCAATACCATGCTCGTGAAACAGCTCCATGCACATTGCATAGAGCCAGTCTCGTGACTTACGCAGCCGTTTGAGCAATGCTACGGCAGACAAATCGGCCAGTTGAGCCTGGCGCGCCCGCGCGACGGTCTCCCGCAGAGAGTGTCCGCACCCCAAGTGGATTAGCAATGTCCGAAGGAGGCTTTCCGGTGACTTGTCCTTACGCAGCCCGCGCAGTGCACCGGTGGATGCGGCCAGCTCTTGCCAATTTGCGGGCAGGAACGACACCAGCACGCCCCATTCCTCGTCGCCCGCTGCCCTGGAGACGGTTCCCTTCATCTTTTCTCTCGAATGGCGATGAGGTTACAAAGATTTTTCCACGTCGCGGCTCAAGAGCACGCTATGCCGCCCGGCATTCCTGCTTGTCGTGGCCCGCAACTGCCTACAGCAAGCAGCACTATCACTCCTGGTGATAACAACTCAGTGTTGGTACAGGCAACATACAGGAACAGGTAAACACAAACAAGTTAACGCTTATGGGACTTGCACCCCCTATAAAGCACCAGTTAGCCTGGCGCACCACAACCAGATCTTCCGTACCGTGCCGTTCGCACACACCTTGGTTCGACGGGTGGATAAGAACGCCTTCGCCGTCATACTGCCGGCTCGACCTTGCCCCGTCTTTGGCCGACCGATTCGTCCATGGGGTCGCCCCCTTGACTACGGCCCGGTACTGCTCCGCAAGCCCTTCAGATTCCACCTCGCGGTGGACACCCTGCCCTCCGGTTGTCTCGCGACAATGTCCCAACTTAGCGCCTGTCTTGGCTGTTTCCGTCGTTTCCAACTCGGTGCCCGTTTAGACCTTTGCTTATCGGTACATCCCGGCCGACGAGGCATTACCCCCGTCTTTGGATATGGCACCCCCTATCCGGGCGCCAGTGGGATTTGAACCCACCTGATCTGGGCGCTGCCCAGCACACAGTACGGACCCATCCGCCACCCTGACGGCCCAGCTTGCCCCTCGCGGGGTCCCGGTTGCTGCGTGCAACAGCACCGACAGGGCTTCCCGTGTTGCTACTTCCCTGATCTTCCATGCGTGCCAGCGCCAATACCCCGGCGAGTCGGTCTCGGTGCCTCTGTCGCTCTCTTCCCGAGCCGCAGCGGTCTTCCCCATATTAACGGAAGGTCGACACTCGCATCACCCGTTTCGGGGCCTGCTCGACGTTCACTCACGTTCCGGCCCGCATGGTCGCTAAGCTGCTTACGCAGCCCGTTAACCCCAGTGCTTCATTCCATGTCGTTACCTCCATAGTACGCTGAGGCCGCTACCAACTGGAGCGACAGTTGCTGGGCGGGATTCGCACCCGCCACAGGAAAGCGCCTTTTCACGGCGCACGTTAAACCCGGGCTAGGGCGGCCGGGAATGGGTGCATCTGCTGCTGGTCGCCAGTAACACATGCCCGATGATTTCCTTAACCTCGTGGGCCGGCGATCCGTGATCCAGTGCCGGGGATGAGGCATGACGCGGGGCTGTCGGTACTCAATCCGTTCCCAGATGTGTTATTATCGGAAAGACATTAAGCCCCGGAAAACGGGAATGTATGCCCGGGACACATGCTCTGGTGCTGGCAGCCCGTCGGGTTGCTCGGCGTTGAATACGGTGTATCCGCGGACGAACGGGTGCTTGAGCGGGAAGACTTTGTACGTCTTCTTGCCTTCCGGCGACAGGACAAGCCTCCCCGCCGCGTCCGTGACGAGCTTTCGGCTGTACTGCTTTAGCACGACAATGCCCGCGCCCTTTTGCCCTTTCCGTACTTGCCCGCCGCCGCGCTCTCCCGGTAGGTCCCCCACCGGGAGGCCCCATACCCGCACAGCTGCTTGATCAGCACTTCCGCCAAGCGCTCTGCCTGGCGGCGAATCCGCGGGGATGGCGGGGTGCCCGGTGAGCTGGACTGCTGTGGCGGTGGCGCGATCACCGCGCTCATGCCACCCATGGGCCGTAGTGGTACTCCGTCTCGATGATGACACTGCCTGCAGGCAGGTGCCTCCATCATAGACTCTCCTCCGCCGGCCTCTCTTTGTCCGCTTTTCCCTATACTGTGCTACCCAACCACATTGGCGGAGCGCAGCCATGTACCACGCAGACATCATAAGCGCGGAGCGGCCGCGGATTGCGGCTCTGGTGTGTGCCCTGAATCGCCTGCGCGCAACACCCCACGCAGAGAATTGGCCGGCGGGCTGTCTTGATGTCGCGCCTATAGCAGGCGCGCTGCTGTCCGGCCCCTCGTATGCCTGCTTGGTTTATGTGTCTCCAGAGCCGCTGTCAGCGCAGGTGGCCGATGCATTGACTTGGTTCGCCCGCGCGCAGGATGTCGACCACACACACTTCCCGGGCCTGTAAGCACACCACCGGCCAGCGGGAGCAAGTTCACTGCGCTACCGCGTATGCACGCCCTGTAACGGCTTCCTCCATCACGTAGGGCTTATCATAACGTGGTGGCTGGCAAGTGCAGCATTTCGTCCCATGAAGCACTCCTCCGACATGCTCTTTCCCCGGAGCGGCAAGCCGCAGGTGGCCCCGCCGTCCACGCTGGTTCCCATACTGGAGGATGATCGGGGACCCGCGACGTTTTTTCATGGGCGCGAGCAGGAGCTCCGCACCTTCGAAAAGAGGCTGGGTAGCGCGCGCCAATCCAACGGCGGGACTGTCTTTCTCATCCAGGGCGCACCGGGAGCCGGCAAGACTGCCTTGCTCCACGAATGCGGCGGGCGGGCTGAAGCTGATGGATGGCGCGTGGCGGTGATAAGGAGCGACGCGCTGTATGACCCTGATGCGCTGGCGGGGGCCGTGGGCATGTCTTACGCAACGAAGACCACGGTGCACCGCGAAACCGGATGGAGGGCCGGACTGTCTTCAGTGGCTGCGCTATTTCGCCACCGGGCGAAGAGTCAGTCTTCAGAGTACGCCGGGCTTACGACGGACAGAGTCTTGAAGGAGGCCGCCACGTCCAACGGGCTCGTGCTGGTACTGGATGAGGTGCAGACGCTTGGCAAGGCCATTGGCACGCCATACGACCTCCCAATGACACATAATCTGGCGCAGATTCACAACGGTCAGGTCGGCGCACCTGTAATCCTGCTGGCTGGTGGTCTGGGCACCTCGGAGGGCGTGTTCGGCTCATTTGGGGTCACTCGCTTCATGCATGACTGCGTATGCCAGCTGGGTAGGCTCTCGTCGGCGGCCGAACGGGCAGTTATCCGGGACTGGCTGGTAAAGGCTGGAGGGGCGCATGGCGATCTGGAGTACCTGACTCACTGGCTCGACACGATTGCGGCGGAATGTAACGGCTGGCCGCAGCACATACAAGTCTATGCACCGCAGGCTGCGAGATGGCTTTATGAGTGCGGTGGCGGGTTGACTGCGGATGTGCCAATTGAAGTATTAGCGCAAGGACACAGGAGGAAGGTTAAGTACTACGAAAGCAGACTTGTGGGCCTTGAGCGCGGTGATAGAAAGGCGGTGGCAAATCTACTGGGGCAAGTGGGGAAGGGCAGCACCTTGGAGAAGTCTGACCTGGTCGCAGCCTTTTCAGGCAACAGAACGCCGGAGGCCGCGCATGCGGTGTTCCAGCATGTCTTGCACAAGGGGGTTGTGACCGAAAGTCCTGCCGGCCTCTTTGAGGTTCCGATCCCGTCCATGCACACCTGGCTTGTGCAGGAATATGCAGACCTTGCACGGACCCTTCTACCGACGTCCCCTGCAGATGAGACCCCAGACCCCAGCCGGTAGCGCTTTGCCCCGGAGCGCAGCGATAACCGCGATCAGGGACTAGGACGGTAGTTCCTATGATGCGCGGCGTCGCTGCGGAGGTTCGGCGCGAGCTGGGTGTATGCGATCTGCGCTTTGACGTGTCTAGCATTTACGTCCATGACCCGCCGGCCGCGATTCGGCGGGAGTACGGATGATAGCGGCAAGAACTCGGACAATCACCATTTAAGACTGAACTTCATAGTAGTTGGGCGCAGCCTCTCCCCCTCGGCGTAGTCAGAAGGCCCATTTTGGCACCTTTTCGAGCCGGTTTTGGGCCAATTTGGACGCAAATGGCCCTGAAAGTAGGGTTTTAGTCGTGATTTGAGGCGACTGTCAATCTGATTGGACGATGTTCGGGCTGCCCATGTGTCACTAGATCACCGTGAGCCGCCAACTGATACGTTTTGTGGGATTAATGCCACTATTTTTGCCTTTACTTGCATATATCGACCCCGTTGCGTACCTTATGGATCTGCGAAACGTTTCAATATCTGTCCATGTACATAGAGCGTATTCCGAACCGGAACTCGAACCCCACGTGGCTGCTGAGACAGTCCACCTGGAAGAACGGCAAGAGCGTGAAAACCACCCTCAGCAACCTGACCAAGGTGCCGCACGATCTCCGGATGCAGTTCCGCGAGATCTGCAGGGGTGGCATAGTCGTGCGCGACGTGCTGGGGTTTTTCAAGGAGGTGTACCAGAGCGCGCAAAGCTCGCCACACGGACACGTGGCCGCTACGCTGGGGACCCTGCGCAAACTGAAACTCGATCAGCTCATCAGCACACGCACCACGCGGGTGCGTAACATCGTGCTGGCCCTCATTGTCAGTCGCATCCTCAACCCCGGCAGCAAGTATGCCACCGCCAGCGCGCTTCGGGAGGAAGACCAGACCAGCAGCCTGGGAGGAGAACTCGCGCTGGAGAACGTGCACGAGAACGAGATCTACCAGGCCATGGATTGGCTCTACAAGCGCAAAGACGCCATTGAAAAGGAGCTCGCTGCCCGTCATCTGAAGGAGGGGTCGGTTGTGCTTTGTGACGTCACATCCACCTACGTAGTAGGCCACGGCGCCGATCTGGCTGAATTCGGCTACTCCAGAGACAAGAAGAAGGGCACCAGGCAGATCAACTTCGGTCTGCTCTGCGATAAGGAGGGCCGGCCGGTGGGAGTGGAGGTGTTTTCGGGCAATACGGCCGATCCCGCTACGCTTACTGCGCAGCTGCAGAAGCTCAAGAATCGTTTTGGCCTTACTCGGGTCACGATTGTAGGAGATCGCGGACTGCTCACGCATGCGCGGCTAACCGAAGAAGTGCAGCCTGCGGGCTATGACTGGATCACCGGCCTGCGCAAGGGGGCCATCCGTCGCCTGGTGCAAAAAGAGGACCTCCAGTTGACGCTGTTTGACGAAATGGATCTCGCAGAGATCACCAGCGACGACTATCCCGGCGAACGGCTGGTCGTGTGCCGCAACCCGCTGATGGCCGAGCGTGCAAAGAATAAACGCCAGGCGCTGCTCCAGGCTACTGAAAAGAAGCTGGATGCGCTGGTAGCGGCCACAGTGCGCAAGCGGAGGCCGCTACGGGGCACTGACAAGATTGCCCTGCGCGCAGGTGCCATCCTGGGCCGCTACAAAATGCAGAAGCACATCACGGTTGTCATCGCCGACGATGCATTCAGCTACAAGCGCGACGAAGCGTCCATAGCGCAGGAAGCCCGTCTGGACGGCATGTACGCGATTCGCACCAATCTGCCGAAGGACGAGCTCGCATCCGAAGAGGCCGTCGCTTCCTACAAGCAGCTGGCGGTAGTGGAAAAGGCCTTCCGCAGCCTCAAGACCGTCGATCTGAAGGTGCGGCCCATCTACCACTATCGGGCCCGCCGCATCAAGAGTCACATCTTCCTGTGTATGCTGGCCTATTACGTACAGTGGCACATGAAAGATAAGCTGGCCCCCATGCTGTTCGCGGAGGAGGACCCGGCGGCGGCCAAGGCGGCTCGCGCCAGCGTGGTGGCGCCGGCGGAACCCTCCCCTGAAGCACAGAGCAAGGCGCGTACCAAAAAGACCAGCGACGGCGCTCGCGCTACCAGCTTTCAGTCGCTGATGAGCCACCTGGCACAGCTGGGCAAACTCAAGCTGGTAGAGAAAAACAAGCCCGAGAAAACGACCAGGATGGTGCTGCAGACGCTAAGCGCAAAGCAGAAAAAGGCCTTCAGGCTGCTCGGCGTAAGCTACCATTAGTCTGGCTGCCAGCGTAGCCAGCCACCTGGGCTAGTCGCACATTCCGCAAAAAATCGAGCGCCTTCTCGGCCCCCTTGCTGGCCAAAGTACTATGAAGTTCAGTCTGGAGCAACTCTTGGTGCTCTTGAGTCCTTTGTTGATCCATTGGCGAAGTCGCCGCCATGGGAGTTGAGATCAGCACAGATCTGGACTTCCAGGAGAAAACCGAGGACTGCGAGAAGAAGGAAGGTGGCATTTGCACAGAATATTCTGCGTCGGTACTGGACGCTATAGTCACGGCAAGGTTATGATGACAAACCCGTCGTCCCCAACAACTCCCAAGCGCCGGGGTCTTATTGCGATGCCGCCCACCAGGTCGGTTCTCCCGTTCGCGATATTCATGGTTGTATTCGCCTTCACCCTAATTGCCTTAGTGTTCATCCCTTCCTGGCGGAGCGGCGGCTTTGAGCCAGTCGATTTGGTCATGGTGGTGTTTCTAGTAATGTCGGGTGTTGGTGCCCCCATCCTGTATGTCCGGGGTATTCGGCGCTACTGGAAGATGAGCACGAAGCTGCCTCGTGCCAACGAGATAGGGATCCTATCGTCCCCAACAGCCATAGAGTGCCAGGGACTTTCTGCGCTGCCGTCCAACAGATCGGCGATGCCATTCGCAACTTTCGTGGCCATCCTTGCTCTCGCCCTGATTACCATAGTATTCGCCTTTTCTCTGCGGAGTGGCAGCCTTAAGCTAGCAGGTCAGGTCATGGCGTTGTTTCTTGTGCTAGCGGGCGTTGGCATGCCCGTCCTGTATGTCCTGGGTGTTTTCCGCTATACCAAAAAGCGCGCGAAGCAGTCTCGCTAACCAGTAGTAGTCGCCACGTGCGAGTTGGCTGCGGGCGAGCTCTGTTTAAGCGAGTTGGTAGTTTCAGCGCGTGCTTAGGGCACCGCAACTCCCAAAATCCAGGACTGGCCAGATACTCCTACGTAAGCGGCACACCGGCAACTAGCGGCCTGAAATTCAGCACAGACGAAAAGCCGCGCAACTGTGCCTACCAGAGCGACCTCTCTGAATCCACCCCGCATGCCACCCAGGGACGCAATATTCAATGCGGTGCACCGCCAGCAGGGGCTCGGACAAAATGCGCTCACGGCTACCGCAGCAGGATTCGCAAACTACCTGGCCAACCCCCGAGTCTAGTTCTACACTGGCCAACGGCGCCGCAAGATCAGCACAGCGCACCAACACGTGGTCGCAGAGTCGGGATGGGCCCTAGATTCTGCAATGGGAGCATTCGTGCCGAATGAACAGGCCAATTCGCCGATCCTTTCAGTCAACTCAACAAGTCTGCATATGCGGTGCGGAACCAGCAGCGAACGGGCGCAAGCATGGCATGGCCCGACAGTCTAGTAAGAAGCGCAAAAATTACAAACGCCCTGCGGTCACCATGATGGGGTACTGGCAGGACGCTGTTAACAATGCGTGCCCGGGAGGATTCGAACCCCCGGCCTTCTGATCCGTAGTCAGACGCTCTATCCAGCTGAGCTACGGGCACAGTAAAACGCCTTAGACAAAAAGTAGGCAACGCGGTTCCAGATCCGCGAGGATGGCAAAGCGTTTTGACACCATAGTTGTGGGTGCGGGACTCGCGGGCGCATTTAGCGCGCTTTGGCTGAGCAAGAATCAAAATGTACTCCTGGTGGAAGCTCTCCACAGGCCGTACGGCGCATCTCAGGTAGCGGCAGGCATCGTCAATCCTTTTGCCGGACTTCGTGGCCGGCTCATGTGGCGCGGCCTTGAGGCCCTGGAAGGTATAGACGCACTCATTGCTGAGGCTGGCGCCGACCGGCTCTACAACCGGTGTGGCGTGCTGAGGCCATCTGCCAGCGCGGAGCAATCCAACAGCTTCCGCGATGTTGCACGGGCTTGTCCTGATTTCGCAGCATGGATCGGCGCTGATGAGGCATGCCGCCGATTTGCCGGAGTAATCACGGACCATGGCGCACTCCTTCTCCGTGGTGGTGGAATCATAGATACGCCACAACTTATTGAAGCAGTGCTTTCATCTGCTGCTCGCCGAGGGGCCACCATTGAGACGGGAGCTGAGATTGTGTCGTGGGGTTCGGCGAACAACAGCGCATTCGTGGTCATGCGCAATAATATGCGCCATGAAGCCTCTCGCGTGCTGCTGTGCTTAGGTAGCGGCTACGTGAAGTTTGCCGCACTGCGGGCGCTCAACCTTCACAGAACCAAAGGCCAAATCGTGCGCGTGCGCCGCCCACACGACTATGCGCTCCCGATGCCAGTCTCCGGCCGCGGCTACGTCGTTCCTGCCCCCCAGTCGTTGCTCGTCGGCACAACCTATGAGCGTGGCTTTGACACCGAGGAAGCAACCGAAGGAGCGACCCGTACAATTCTGCGCAACGCGGCGGCTATGGTCCCGAGCCTGGACAACCAACCCGTACTTGCTTCAACGGCAGGCATACGCGTCGGCGTTCCGGGAATGCGCCTGCCCATCGTTGGCCCAATCACAGAACGCATTTGGGTCTTTACCGGCCTGGGATCAAAGGGGATTCTATTTTCCGCGCTGGTTTCGCGCATGCTGCCGACCCTCCTTGAGGATCCGGCGCAAATCCCGCGCGAAATCGAGGTTACGTACGCAAATTCAAAGTAATTTGGTCATTGGCGTGGCCCACGCACTAGTGGTATTAGCTACCTTGATTGCCTGTTAATTCAAAGTAGGCGAATGCCTGACCAGCCGAGATGACCCAAGTACTCACCGGCGATACCGCGACAATCCTGGGCGATGCCGCCAACGGACTTCTCACGCATAAGTGCACAACCATCCCCCGGGAAAACCTGCACCTTCCCGGACCTAAGTTTGTCGATGAGGTGTGGAGCAGCTCCGATCGAAACCCGCGTGTTTTGCGCGCGCTCCAAACACTGTTCGACAATGGGCGTCTAGCGGGAACTGGTTACGTATCCATTTTGCCTGTGGACCAGGGCATTGAGCATGCCGGCGGAGCATCCTTCGCTAAGAACCCGGCCTACTTCGACCCCGAAAACATCATCCGCCTAGCTATTGAGGGTGGATGCAACGCCGTAGCCTCGACCTATGGCGTCCTGGGAGCCGTGGCCCGCAAGTATGCGCACAAGGTCCCGTTCATCCTAAAACTCAACCACAACGAGCTGCTGTCGTATCCCAACACGAGCGACCAGATTCCGTTTGCCAGCGTACAGAATGCTTGGGATATGGGCTGTGTAGGCGTAGGTGCCACCGTGTATTTTGGCTCGCCGGAATCCAACCGGCAGTTGCAGGAGGTTTCTGAAGCCTTCGCCGAAGCCCATGAGCTGGGGATGCTCACTATCCTGTGGTGCTACGTTCGCAACAGCGCGTTCAAGATCGACGGCGTTAACCACGAGGCTTCAGCTGACCTTACAGGGCAGGCAAACCACCTCGGCGTTACCATCGAAGCCGATATCATCAAGCAGAAGCTGCCTACATCCAATGGAGGATATGCCGCGCTCAACTACGGCAGTTCCAGCTACGGCAAGTTTGACGAGCGGATCTATACGCGCCTTGCGACCGACCATCCTATTGATCTTACACGCTACCAGATCGCAAACTGCTACATGGGACGCTGCGGCCTGATCAACTCCGGCGGTGCCTCCGGGGCCAATGATTTGCGGCAGGCCGTAACCACCGCTGTGGTCAACAAGCGGGCGGGCGGCATGGGCTTGATCTCGGGTCGCAAAGCATTTCAGCGCCCCATGAAGGATGGCATCGGCATTCTAAACGCCATCCAGAATGTCTACCTTGATAAGGCAGTAACGATAGCATAGCGTAACCGGCTCGTGGCAGCGCCACCATGGCCCTTGTTACGCGCTGCACCTGCAGCGCCGACTGTGTATCTTGCCTTCGTCTGGTGAGGCAACGCGGCATATTATGGATGAGGCACACGCGATAGCGGCAGACGGAAGCGAACACCACGAGCCTCCTGCGGTGGCAGACAGCACCCCGGCCCCCAGCGAAGCGCCGGCTGCGGCAATGCCATTGTTCGAGAAGACCACCGCGCATGCCCCGGCCTGGGCAACGGAAATAGCTCGAAAATATCTGGGTGGCACGGTGAATCAGTTCATTCTGCACGGTAACGTGCGGGATCTCGTGCTGACTACGTCGTCCCAAGGTGAGCGCGACTATAAGGATATGGTCACGTTTCTCACCGAAGAGCTCTTTCACCCGCGCGATGTCGTAGTGCTCTACGATCGCGCAACGGGGATCTCCTTTCGAGATCAAGCCTCACGCACCGACTTCGACCAGTTTGTCCGCGCCTATGACACGCGCAAGGGCACTGCATTCTTCACCCGGCTTCCAAAGGACCCGGTCCGGGCACTGTCGCTCCTGGATATGTATTTCCGGCTGCGCCTTCGTGAGCTCAAGGGCATTGCGTGCATCCTAGACTTTGCCGAAACCGTTATTCCCATGGCGGAAGCGGCAATGTACTCGTCGGAGGACCGCAATGCGATCGTGATCTTGCAGCGCTGGGCGCACGATCAGTTCTTTTTGGAGCACGACTTCACGGTCTGCCTGGTTGCTGAGAATCTCAGCGACATTAATCAACAGCATGTTCAAAGCCCGTGGACCGCGGAAGTCCACGTGCCCATGCCGGACGCTGACGCACGCCTGACCATGGTCCAGTGGTTTTGCCGCAATCAGCAGGACGTTTTCGAGGCTCATTCGGATGTCACCCTGGAATCACTAGCCAGCAACACGGCCGGCCTGAGTTTCATACAGCTGCGCTCAATCCTGGCCGACACCACCAAGAATCGCGTCCGGCTCACCTTCGAGCAGCTCTCCGAAATGAAAAAGGAGATGATTGAAGAGGCCGCCTTTGGCATGCTGGAGTTCGTTCAGACAGACTACAACCTCGACATGGTGGCTGGGCACAAGGAAGCGAAGGAGCACCTGCGTCATGCCGCCATAGCTTTGCGCAAGGGTCGTGAAGACGTAATGCCTATGGGCTACCTGATCAGCGGCCCCGTGGGCACTGGCAAGACGTTTATGGTTACGTGCTTTGCAGGCGAGATCGGCGTCCCAATGGTGAAGCTGAAGAATTTCCGCTCGCAGTGGCAAGGCCAGACCGAAGGTAACCTGGAGAAGATTCTGAACCTCCTGGAGGCAATGCCGCCGGTGGCCGTGATGATCGACGAGGCCGATGCGGCACTCGGGAATCGGAGCGCGCAGGGAGACTCGGGCGTGTCGCAGCGCGTATTTGGACAGATCGCCGCCTTCATGAGCAACTCGAAGCACCGGGGGCGGATCATATTCTTTCTTATCACGGCGCGCCCCGACTTGATGCCTATTGACTTGAAACGGCAGGGACGGGCGGAAGAGCATATTGCACTTTTCTATCCTTCCACTCGCGAGTTGCGCCTAGAGTTGCTGCAAGTCATGATGCGCCGCACGGGGCTTAACATCCCGGTTGAGGATGTGCCGGAAGCGCTGCTTAGTGGCGAACGCACTTATAGTGGCGCCGACATGGAAGCTGTGCTGACACGCGCCAAGTTTCGAGCGGCGGCGCTAGGCAAGGAAGGCACCGAGGTCACGTCAGAGATTCTGGCCCATGTGGTTGAGGACTTTATCCCGCCGACGTATCCGCTGCAAGTCCGGCTGCAAACGCTGGTTGCCGTCATCGAAAGTACCAGCCGTGACCTCTTGCCCGAACCCTATCGGGCCATGAGCCGCCAAGAGGTGGTAGAACGCGTACGTGAACTCAAACTCCAGATTGACTAGTCTGGCATGATTCTGTGCAAAGTAACCGGATCGGTGGTGGCTACACGCCAGCGCGAAGTCTTTCGCCCGTGCAAGCTCCTAGTTGTGCGCGAGATAGATGAAAAGGGTACTTTGCGGCCGGAAGCTGCCGAGATGCTGGCACTGGATGCAAAGCTGAGCGCCGGCATAGGCGACTATGTGCTTGTCGCACGCGAAGGCCTCGCGGTAGCGGATGTGCTTGGCGCGAAACATGTGCCAGCCAACGTGGTGGTCGTTGGAGTGGTAGACGACTGGCATATTGCTGATTAATTGACGGCGCGCCTGGCCGCGCATGCCTACTAACCCAAAACTTGCTCCACCGATGATTCGTCGTTACGGCCGCATTCTTCTGCTATCCGTCCTGGCTGCCGGCCCTCTGGCAACCCAGGCGCAGGTGGATAGCGGTAATGAATTACCCGATGTCACGCGGACATACGCACTTGTTGGTGCGCGTATCGTGCAGGCGCCGGGGCGCGTTCTGGAGGGCGCCACAGTGATTGTTCGTGATGGACTCATAACGGCCGTTGGCCGCGACGTGGCCGTCCCGTTTGATGCAGAGCGGATTGCCGCGGATTCGATGACGGTATATGCCGGCTTTATTGACGGCCTTTCGCACGTGGGCATCCCCGCACCTAAAGAGCAGCAGCGCCCCGAGCGACCGGATGACCCCGGGTTTCCGCCTGATGCCGAGGCCGGCATACAGCCTGGCCTTGACGTGCGTACGCTGCTTAAGGCGGATGACAAAAGCCTGACGGACTTGCGAGAATCTGGCTTTACAGCAGCGCATGTAGTGCCACGCGGTCGCATGCTGCCAGGGATGGGCGCTATCATCCTTCTTGCAGGAGACGATGCCAACGAGGTGGTTTATACTGGGGAAGCATCGGTCTTTGCCCAACTCGCCTCTGCGCGCAGAATGTACCCTGGTACCGATATGGCGGTGATCGCCAAGATGCGGCAGCTGTTCCATGAGGCTGAGCGCCGGCAACGCATTGAGAAGCTCTATGCAGACAACCCGACCGGCATCCAACGTCCGTCCTATGACCCGACGCACTACGCGCTCTTTCCTGTTCTGGACGCGGATCGCCGCGTATTCTTCCATACCGAGGATGCGCTGGATGTTTACCGTGCGCTGGCGTTACACGAAGAGCTGGGATTCAGCATGGTCCTCACCGGCCTGAACCAGAGCTTTGACGCGATGGACAAGCTGAAGGCTGCGAACATCCCTCTGCTGCTGACGCTGGATCTACCTGAGAAAAAGGATGCGAAGAACGATGACGACAAGGCCGATGCTGACTCAACGGAGGCCAAGCCTACCGATACCGCAGGTGAACTGCCGGAGGTACCCGAGCCTGCCTATGACCCCTTGCTGCGAGTGAGCGACTTCAATGATCTGGAGGCCGAAAAGAAAAACCTGGAGGCGCGTCGCGACGCGGAGCGCAAGAAATATCTCGAAAATGCCAGCACATTGGCGGCGGCGGGATTCGGCTTCGGGTTCACGACGCTGGACACGAAGGCAGGTGACGTGTTGCCGAACGTACGGACGCTTATCGAAAACGGACTGACGGAAGACGCGGCACTGGCGGCGCTGACCATCAACCCGGCCAGGATCTTGGGCGTGGCCGCAACCATGGGTACCGTAGAGGAAGGCAAGATGGGCAACTTGGTCGTAGCGACCGGAAACATCTTCGACAAGGACTCTAAGATTCGGTACGTCTTCGTCGACGGTCGCAAGTATGAAATGGAAATTGAGAAGAAGAAGGCCGCCGCCGAGGGGGTGGATGCAGCAGCAGCTGGCACCTGGTCGTTTACGGCGTCCACGCCAGATGGCGATTTCGGGGGCACCTTCGTCGTAGACGAGGACCTTACTGGAACCATAGCCTCGGACATGCTAGGCGAAGAGTTAGAGATCACTGGCGCGACATTCGAGGACGACGTGCTGTCATTCTCGTTTGACGTGGATGGAATTGGTCTGGTAACCGTGAGCGTAACGATTGACGGCGATGAATTTGACGGCGAGGCTACTTCTGCAGTCGCTGGCTCGGTCCCGTTTTTCGGAAAGCGCGTCTCTAGCCCAGAATTGTAACTCAGGCTTCCATGAAAAACGCTCTTCTACTCCTCGTCGCCGTGCTTACTTGGGTACTGCCATCGCGGGCGCAGACACCGGCCGGTGACGTGCTTGTTCGCGGTGCCACCGTTCTGACCATAACTGGCGGAACCCTTGAAAACACGGATGTGCTCGTGGTGGACGGACACATTCAGGAAATAGCAACGGGAATCACCGCACCTGCTGGAGTCGAAGTCATTGATGCGCAGGGCATGTACGTCATGCCAGGCATCATTGACGCGCACTCGCATATCGCCATCAGCAATGTAAACGAGTCATCAGCGCCGGTGACAGCACAGGTGTCCGTCGGAGATGTGCTGAATCCATACAGCATCTCGCTGTATCGGGCGCTTGCGGGTGGCGTGACGACCTCGCACGTGATGCATGGATCTGCAAACGTTATCGGTGGCCAAAACGAAACGATTAAGCACCGCTGGGGCGCCAAAGACCCCGACGGCCTGCGCATGGACGGCGCGCCTAGAACAATCAAATTCGCCTTGGGCGAAAACCCCACTCGCGTCCATGGACGTGGCAATAACCTTCGCCCGGCGTCGCGAATGGGCGTGGAATACGTGCTGCGTGAGACATTCAACAAGGCGATTCGCTATCAGGAAGCCTGGAACAAGTATGAAGCGGAGGCTCGCACCAACGCTCGTGCCATCCCGCCGCCTTACAGCGGGCAGCTTGAAGTAATGGCCGACATCCTCAGTGGCGACATCATCGTCAACTGCCACTCTTACCGGGCCGATGAGATATTGATGTTAATGCGCGTTCTTGAGGACTTCGGCGTAGACCACGTGACGTTTCAGCACGTGAATGAGGGCTTCAAGATTGCGCCGGAGCTGGCAGCTTTTGGGGCTGAAGGCGCGGCCGCATCGATTTTTGCGGACTGGTGGGCGTATAAGTTCGAGGTGTACTACTCAACAGCGTACAACGCCGCCATACTTACCCGTAATGGGGTGTTGACATCGATAAACTCTGATTCCGGTGAACTCAACCGCCATCTGTTCCATGAAGCTGCCAAGTCGCAGAAATACGGCGGCCTGACCGATGACGAGGCACTATCGCTCATCACAATTAACCCTGCAAAGCAGCTGGGAATTGGAGACCGGGTCGGCTCCATTGAGGTAGGCAAAGACGGCGACCTCGCGATATTTGATAAACACCCGCTGTCGATCTACGCGATACCACAACAGACTATCGTAGATGGCGTTGTGTACTTCGACATCGATCGTGATGCGGACGACATGCGAATCAGCGTTGACCCCGAGGCCAGTATTGACACGGTGATTCTGCATGAGCATGCGGATCACAGCCGCTGCCTGCACGAAGGAAGCACTGATCTGTTCGGCTTCCTCGCCCAATAGTGAAGCGCCACTGCTAACAGAACAACGATATGAGCATTCTTCTTTCCTTGATCCTTGCAGTCGGCGTGTTCGGCCGCGCACCGGTTGCCTCTCCCGACGGACCGATAGCGCTTACCAATGCGCGGATCGTGACGGTAACCGGCGAAACGGTCGAGCGCGGAACACTGGTGATGGAAGATGACCGTATTGTAGCTATCGGTGCAGATGTGGAGATTCCAGAGGGTGCACGTGTAATTGACTGCAGTGGCCTGACAATTTATCCCGGCCTGATTGACACGGGCACGCAGCTGGGCCTGGTAGAGGTAGGATCCCTCCCGGAAACCCGGGATGCCAGAGAGCTGGGTGATTTCTCGCCTCAGATGAAAGCTCTGACTGCCGTAAACCCCAATGGCGTGGCTATCCCGGTCACGCGTATCAGTGGCGTCACGACGGTACTTACGGAGCCTTCAGGTGGCATGCTGCCTGGGCAAGCCGCACTCATCAACCTGCACGGCTATACGCCAGTCCAGATGTACGCAGGCTTTGAAGCAATGACCTTGTCTTTTCCCGCAACTGGGCGCAGGGGGCGCTTTGATCCACGGTCGGACGAGGATATCGAAAAGGCGAGTAAACAGGCATTGAAGAAGCTGAACGACACATTCGATCGCGCCGAGCTATACCACCGCATTGACTCTACGTATCAGGTCAACCCGGAAGAGGGGCGCAGGCCCGAGTATGTACCATCGATCGACGCACTTCTTCCCGTGGTACGCGGCGAACAGGCGCTGATCATTCGAGTCAATGCTGCCAAGGACATCAACGCGGCATTGGAGTGGGTAGAGAGCAGGGATCTTGAGCGGGTCATCTTTACAGGTTTGGCAGAAGGCTGGCGCGTAGCTGACAAGATTGCTGAAGCCAGCATCCCGTGTTTGGTAGGGCCGGTGTTCTCGGTGCCGACGCGTGACAGTGACCGGTACGACAAGGCCTACCGCAATGCGTCACTGATGCATGCCGCGGGCGTTAAGGTGGCAATCCGATCGGGTGAGACCGAAAATGCGCGCAACTTGCCGTACAATGCCGGCTTTGCGGCGGCCTACGGCCTGGGTGCTGATGAGGCGCTGCGCGCCATCACGATTGTACCTGCAGAGATTTTCGGCGTGGCCGACGAGCGCGGCTCACTGGAAGAAGGCAAGGAGGCAACGCTCTTTGTGGCCGACGGCGACCCCATGGAGACAAAGACGCAGATTCATTACGTCTTCATTTCAGGGTACGAAGTCCCTATGGAGAGTCGGCATACGCGGCTATACAACGAGTTTCTGAATCGCGACCCGGGCTTGAGTAAGCATGGCAAAGGCAACTAGCAACCTAAGACGGGCGGACACGGCCTGTTTCTTTTTGCTCTGTGCCAGTGGCGTTTGCGCCAACTCATCGCGGCCTACTGCAACGTTTCCTGGCCTGCCGTCAGCCCCTTCAAGAAAAGCATGGGGTGATTGAGCACTGGGCGCAGATGCCATCGTCCTGCCAGCATCCATGCTCTCTGCGGCGCAATTGTTTGGATATCGCGCGGCCCCGTATCGGAAACCCATTCCGCCGACACGTGCAGGCGTATACAGGCTCGCCGCTAGGGCTATACAGTCGTCACGGCGGTCCCAGAGACCATCCCCGCCCCCGCTGCAGCCTTCGGTACGCAAAGCGCGCCGGACTTCAGCAACAGGCACTTCGGCGACTATCCGTAGGTCCTTGAGCAATGGTCGCCCACGCTCGTGGGCCAAGCCCGGGTTGATGCTGAAGTTGCATTCCGCTACATGGCTTCGTGGCCACCCTTCCTGTGCCAAATCTGGGGCCCGGTGGCCCTCCCTGCGTGCCCACCGGACGCAGGAGTAACAACCTGCTTGCCTCAGCACGCACTGTCACGCGTTTCGCGATGCGAGGCACACTCGGATCTTGAAGCGGCGCCAACCAGGCACAGACCAACCGCTGCCGACAGGGGAAATGTCCGCTCGCACGCCCGCGGTAAGAAGCAGCGCTGCTCTTCGCACCCGCTCCAACTGCGTACTGTACCGTATCTTACCACTGACGTTACATGAATTCGCCCTTCTAGAGCCCACGCATGCCCCGAACTATTATTACCGGTGGCGCCGGTTTCTTGGGGTCGCACTTATGTGACCGGTTTTTGAACGAGGGACATGAGGTAATCTGCATAGACAACTTCCTGACGGGCTCCCCGGACAACATCGGCCACCTAATGGGGCGACCGGGATTCCAGTTCATTAAGCACGACGTTACCAACTACATCTACGTCGACGGGCCAGTCGACTACGTCCTCCACTTCGCCAGCCCCGCCTCGCCCATAGACTACCTTCGCCTGCCTATTCAGACGCTCAAGGTGGGTGCGCTTGGCACGCACAAGGCGCTCGGGCTCACCAAACAAAAAAAGGCGCGCTTTCTCTTGGCCTCCACCAGCGAGGTCTATGGAGATCCGCAGGTGCACCCGCAAAAAGAAACGTATTGGGGCAACGTCAACCCCGTGGGGCTACGCGGCGTATATGACGAAGCCAAGCGGTTTGCCGAAGCCATGACGATGGCGTACTACCGCTACCACGGCGTGGACACGCGGATAGTGCGCATCTTTAACACCTATGGGCCGCGCATGCGGCTCGATGACGGCCGCGCCCTCCCTACATTTATGCGCCAGGCACTCTCCGGCAGGCCAATCACAGTCTATGGCAACGGACACCAGACACGCTCCTTTGCCTACGTCGCCGACACCGTTGAAGGCATCTATCGTCTACTCAACAGCGATGTAACGCAACCCGTGAACATCGGAAGCCGCGACGAAATCACTATCCAGGCATTCGCACAGGAAATCCTCTCGCTCACCGGTAGCCATGGCCCTATAGTTTCCAAGCCGCTTCCGGAAGATGATCCCAAGAGCCGGCAACCCGATACGACTGTAGCCGAAACGCTCCTGGGGTGGCACCCTCAGTATACACGCGCCCAAGGACTGGAACTTACGCTCGCCTACGTCCGGGAACGGCTCGCGAGATGCGCGTAAAAGGGGCGCCCCGTGGAAGCGCCCTACCCTATGCACCTTACCTCAAAGCGCGCAAGGATTTTTGTGGCCGGACATCGCGGGCTGTTGGGCTCTGCGATCATGCGAAGGCTCCAGCGGGAGGGCTATACAAACCTCCTGACGCGTGACCGGAAAACGCTGGACCTGCGAGACCAGGCGGCCGTTAATCAGTTTTTTGCGGCGTCCAAGCCTGAATACGTGGTGCTGGCCGCGGCACGTGTGGGCGGCATCCTTGCGAACAACTCGTACCCCGCTGACTTTATCGGCGACAACCTGGCAATCCAGACCAGCGTCTTGCACGCTGCCTTCCGGGCCCGAGTCAAGCGCCTGTTATTCCTGGGGAGCACATGCATATACCCGCGCGAAGCGCCACAGCCGCTAAAGGAATCGCACCTTCTGTCGGGGCCACTAGAGCCCACCAACGAGTGGTACGCCGTGGCCAAGATTGCGGGCGTCAAGTACTGCCAGGCGCTCCGGCGCCAGCATGGATGCGACTTCGTCTCGCTGATGTCGACCAACCTGTTCGGACCGGGCGACAACTTTGACCTCAAGACCAGCCACGTCCTACCTGCGCTCTTGCGCAAGGTGGACAAAGCCAGGCGCACAGGTGCACTGAGTCTCACAGTCTGGGGCACGGGCACACCGCGCCGGGAGTTCCTCTACAGTGAGGACATTGCGGACGCTTGCCTTTTTGTGCTGCGCCAGCCTGAAGAAGCGCTCTACCGGGCAGCGCCCGATGGCCTCTTGAATATTGGCGTAGGACGCGATTTGACCATTAATGAACTCGTGGGCGTAATTCAGGAGGTTGTAGGCACGGAATTGTCTGTCCAACACGACACCTCAAAGCCCGACGGGACGCCCCAAAAGCTTGTAGACGTTTCGCGCATTCACAGCTTGGGCTGGAAAGCGCCCACCACGCTTAAAGACGGCATTCGGAAGACCTACGCCTGGATGCAACGACAGGAAAACCAATGAAACCACGCGTTGCCTTGATCACGGGGATCACGGGACAGGATGGAGCATACCTTGCGGAGCTTTTGCTCGGCAAAGGGTATATCGTTCATGGGATAAAGCGGCGCTCAAGCCTATTCAACACGCAGCGCATCGACCACCTCTACAAGGACCCCCATGCCAAGGGTGTGCGCTTCTTTCTGCACTATGGTGACCTCACGGACTCGACCAACCTCATTCGTATCGTACAGGAGGTGCAGCCCGATGAGATCTTCAACCTTGGTGCGCAGAGCCATGTGCAGGTAAGCTTTGACACTCCAGAGTACACCGCAAATGCCGACGCGGTAGGTGTCCTGCGTCTTCTGGAAGCCATCCGCATCCTGAAGATGACGCAGTCCGTCCGCTTTTACCAGGCTTCCACCAGTGAGCTTTACGGCAACGCAACAGAGGTCCCTCAGAATGAGCGGACGCCGTTTCGTCCGCGAAGCCCATATGGCGCAGCAAAGTTGTATGCGTATTGGATCACTGTAAACTACCGTGAGGCATACGGGCTCTTCGCGTGTAGCGGTATCCTTTTTAATCACGAGAGTCCGCAACGCGGCGAGACTTTCGTGACACGTAAGATCACGCGTTCAGCGGCGCGCATTGCGCTCGGGCTGGAGGAGCGTCTGTACCTCGGCAACCTGAATGCGTCGAGAGACTGGGGACATGCCAAGGACTACGTGGAAGGGATGTGGCTGATGCTGCAGCAGGATACACCAGAAGACTTTGTCTTGGCAACCGGCCGGGGGGCCACCGTGCGCGACTTTTGCGAAAAATCCTTTGCTGCGCTGGGCATGGACCTGCAGTGGCACGGTCAAGGCACGGAAGAATATGCGACCTGTACGCAAACCGGAAAAACGGTCGTAGCAGTGGATCCACGATATTACCGCCCTGCCGAAGTCAACAGTCTGTTGGGAGATGCCTCTAAGGCTCGTGAATGCCTTGGCTGGGCGCCTCGGTATACGCTGGAGTCCATGATCGAAGAAATGGTGTCTGCAGACCTGAAAGCCGCTAAAGCTGAGCTATAGGAATCATGCGTAAGCCAATGAAAGGTGTAGTCTTGGCGGGCGGCACGGGAAGCCGGCTGTATCCGCTGACGAAGGTGACAAACAAGCACCTGCTGCCTGTTGGGCAGTATCCGATGATCTTTCACCCGCTACTCCGACTCAAAGAGGCAGGCATAACGCAGATCGCCATCGTAACAAGCCCAGAGCATATGGGGGATGTAGTCAACCTATTGGGCAGTGGCAATGAGCTGGGAATAGATCTGACTTACCGCGTCCAGGACAAGCCCGGCGGTATTGCCCAGGCCCTAGGGCTGTGCGAGAACTTTGCGGGGGACGACTTATTCGTCACCGTCCTTGGCGACAACGTTCTGGAGGACAGCCTTGCGCCGCACGCCGAAGTGTACTGCGCCCAAAGCGCGGGTGCACGCGTCCTGCTTAAGAAGGTCCACGACCCCGAGCGCTACGGCGTACCACGTCTGGAAGGCGGCGACATAGTCGAAATCATCGAAAAGCCCAAGAATCCGCCCAGCTCATTCGCCGTAACCGGCATATACTTTTACGACACGCAGGTCTTTGACTTCATACGCCAACTCGCGCCCAGCCGCCGCGGAGAATTTGAAGTAAGCGACGTCAACACCTCATATGTCAGGCACAGCCGCCTGAGCTACGGGATTCTGGATGGCTGGTGGGGCGATGCGGGCACGCTGGAGGGCTGGCACGAGGCCAATCAGCTGGCACGGAATCTGGTCTACCGTTCCTATCCCAACGCAAGTCACGCATGACCTGGATAGACGGGGCTATACACGACTGCCGCGCTGCGACCCTAGAGAAGTATGTCGACGAACGCGGCTGGCTCGCGGAGGTTTTCCGCCAGGATGAGTTGGAGGAAAAATACCACCCCGTCATGGGATACCTCTCACTGACACGTCCCGGCGTCTCCCGGGGCCCACATGAGCATTTGGAGCAGACGGATCTTTTTGTGTTTTTCAGCGGACGCTTTCGGCTCTACCTCTGGGACACGAGGGCGCATTCGGACACCCATGGCTATCGCCAGGTCCTGGACTTGGGGGAAGCCAAGCCAGCGTCCGTATTAGTGCCCCCGGGGGTGGTACATGCCTACCGCAACGTCGGTGACAGTGATGCGCTCATTTTTAACTGCCCCAATGCGCTTTACGCGGGGCGTGACAAGGCCCATTCCGTGGATGAAATCAGGCATGAGGACTCAGCAGACCACACCTTTATCATGGACTGAATGAAACTGATAGTTCCAATGGCAGGCCGTGGCAAGCGGCTACGTCCACAGTCCTCCGTCACGCCGAAGCCGCTGCTCAGTGTGCGCGGCCGATCCATGGTGGAACGCATCGTGGAGGGCTTCAAAGACACGCTGCCGCGACCGGTTGATGAATGCGTGTTCATTCTGGGCCCCAGCTTCGAACGCGACGTGCGGCCGCTACTCACCGACATCTGTGCGCGTCACAATGCCCAGCCGCACTTCGTCGTTCAGCACGAGCCGCTGGGAACTGCCCATGCTGTTGCCGTTGCCTCAGACTACCTATCTGGCGAAGGCATCGTCGTCTACGCCGATACGGTATTTGTCATGGGGGAACCGCCAAATCTAGACGACTGCGACGTTATGGTATGGGTCAAACATGTGGACGACCCAAGCCGCTTTGGGGTCGCGGTGCGCCAAGGCGACCATGTCACCGCTCTTGTAGAAAAGCCGCAGGAGCTCATTTCCACAGAGGCACTTATCGGCATCTACTACGTGCGGGACCTGGACGTCCTGCGGCGCAGCATCAAGCACCTGTTTGACAACGCCGTCTGTGGCAAGAGTGGTGAATACTACCTCACCGACGCCTTTGATGTCATGCTGAAAGCCGGGGGCATCTTCAAGACGACCTCTGTAAAGTATTGGCTGGATTGCGGCACGCTAAGCGCATTCATGGATACTACGCGCCACCTCCTTCGCACAGAAGCGGGGCCGGTACCGCCAGAGGCGACTGAAAGAAGCGTCATCATCCCGCCGGTGTACGTTGGACCTGGGGCACACATCACGGATTCTGTGATCGGCCCCTATGCCTGCATAGAAAAGGATGCGCAGGTTGCAAGGTCCGTTCTCCGCGACAGCATCCTGTTTGAGGGCGCATGTGTGACGGGGGCCGTACTGCAGGGCACCATCGTCGGCGCGCACGCTACGGTAACACCGTCTCCAGCCAGCATCAATGTAGGAGACTACTCCGAAGTTCGCTAAAGGCACCTTGTGGCCACGCTCAGAATCCATCCCCTGGACAACGTCCTGGTGGCACTCAACACCCTCCACAAGGGCACGCGCCTGCAAGGCGCCGTAGTAACGAAGTCACGCATCCCTGGAAAGCACAAAGTCGCCTCGTATGACTTGGCGCCAGGGGATGGCGTCGTTATGTATGGCATACGCATCGGGCGGGCCACGGCACACATCCCGGCGGGCGGACTCGTGACCACGCGTAACGTAGCCCATGATGCCGAGCCTTACGAGGTACGGCCTAGGAGCTACCTGTGGAAGGCGCCGGACATAGCGCCGTGGACAGGGCGACAATTTTATGGATATCATCGCAGCGATGGCCAGGTCGGCACTGCGAACCACTGGCTGGTGCTGCCCCTCGTCTTCTGCGAAAACCGCAACGTCACCGCCCTTAAGGAAGCCTTTGAACAGGAGCTTGGCTACAGCGTGTCAACGCCGTACCGCCGTCAAGTCACGAACCTGATAGAAGAGTATAGAAGCGGTGCCACGCCTGACATGCTTCGGGCAAATAGCACCTCAGCTCAAACGGAACCGGACATTCCTCGCATCTTCCCCAATGTTGATGGCATTCATTTTCTGACGCACACGCTCGGCTGTGGTGGCACGCGCCAAGATGCGCGCGCACTGTGTGGGCTCTTTGCAGGGTTTCTGCATCATCCCAACGTCGCTGGCGGCACCGTGCTGAGCCTCGGCTGCGAAAACGCGCAGGTCGGAATCCTCACAGAGGAACTCCGGAGGCGCAACTCGCGATTCGACAAGCCGCTACTCATTTACCAGCAGCAGCGTCATGCGTCCGCAGATGCGATGCTTCGTGCCACTACCCAGGAAACGTTTGCCGCGCTTGCCGAAGCGAATACCCTTGTGCGGCGCCCCGCACCCCTGAGCAAGCTTACAATAGGGCTGGAGTGCGGCGGGTCGGACGGATTCTCGGGGCTCAGTGCCAACCCGGCCATTGGGCACGCGGCGGACCTGGTGGTAGCGCTTGGAGGGCGCACGATTTTGGCGGAATTTCCAGAGCTATGCGGCGTCGAGCAAGACCTTATTGACCGGTGCGAACGCCTAGAAGACGCCCAACGGTTTGCTGACCTCATGCAACGCTACGCGGCGGTGGCAGCGTCCGTGGGCACGGGATTCGATATGAACCCATCCGCAGGCAACATCCGCGATGGGCTCCTGACGGACGCCATGAAGAGCGCCGGCGCTGCCAAGAAGGGAGGCACCGCGCCAGTGGCCGCGGTACTCGACTACCCCGAATACGCTACCAGACCTGGGTTGCATCTTCTTTGCACGCCCGGCGGCGATGTCGAATCCACTACGGCCCTCTCGGGCGCAGGGGCACAGGTCATCCTGTTTTCTACCGGCATGGGGACGCCCACTGGCAACGCTGTGGCATCCGTTGTAAAGATTTCATCCAACACAGGCCTATTCGAGCGGCTGCCGGATCTCATCGACTTGGACGCGGGCGGCATCATTGAGGGCCGTGAATCGATTGAGGGCGTAGGGACTCGAATCCTCGAATATGTCATCGCGCTGGCGAGTGGCAAGCGCACCACACAGGCGACACGGCTTGCTCAGCACGACTTCATCCCGTGGAAGCGCGGCGTATCACTCTGACGCTTCGGCAAGCATTTCGTGTTCCGAGCCCTGGCGCACCAGACCATTGGCTCGCATATTACACCGATGGTGCGGTACCCCTTGGTTTCGGCGGTAGGGGCACCCAGACAGGCGATCTACTGGCCAAGATTCCGACTCTGATCCTGCTGGGTGGTATTTCGGCGGAGGATAGCACCGCTTTGGCAGCGTTTTGAGACCTTGGCAGGACGAATGTCCCGACTATTGGCGCCGCGAGAACGCATATATTCCGTCACTACATGGTGGCGTTTGTAATTCTGTGGAATACAGCGGCAAGTTTGATCTCTAACAAGGCACGCGCAGGCGAAAGAGCATCGCCTGCGCGTGCTGCGCCTCCGTCTTCACCGCCACGAAGTGCGTGGTCGGCCGTTTAGCCGCTTCCCAGATTGCCTCCGCGTCCGCGGCGTCGTTCTTGTGCCTCTTGACGGCCGGCTTCACATAGACCTGCGGAACCAGCCTCACCTCGTGGCCGAACGTCATTATCTCCCGGCTCCAGTGGTGAACGCTGGCACACGCTTCCATCGCCACCATCCACCTCGGCTGCGATGCGAGAAAACTCAGAAGCTTCCTCCGGCTCAGCTTCCTTCGGTACGCCACTGACCCATCCGCCGGCGCCCCATGTGCCTGGAAGCTGTACTTTGTCAGATTGCCCACGATGATGCTAGCCTCCTCCCTCGAATGGTCAGTAAATCTCACCACCATTTTGGCACATTGCAGTGCCGTCGGGAGGGCCGTCCAATTCATCGCATCAGGCCCAACGCACTCGCAACGTCTCGGCGAGCGTCCTGTAGTTCCGGGCCAACTGCGTTACTTGCCCGGTGAGCAGCGCGACGCGCTTCCGCTGCGACTGTTCATACTGGGCGGACGACGTCATCAACTGCTGTTCTAACGCGATCATAGAGCTCCTTCACTCGTTCGGCAGCTTCGCGGCTGGCCGAGTGCCTACCCTCCAGAGTGGATCGGCCAACGCGCCGACCGGCAGTACCACGAACCGCTCTCTCTCAATCTCCCGGAGCACGATCTCCCAGGTGGGGGCCTTGAGCCACGCCAAAGTCCGGCGGGCCTCCGTGATGTCCAGGTCGAGGGCAGCCACCGTATGGACCTGTGCCTGAATGTGCGTCGACAGCCAGTGCAGCGTCCGCCCAGCTCCCGCCGCAGAGGCCGAGCCAGAGGCTCAGGCCGACCACCGGGGGCCTCATCCACTCCTCGAACAGGAGGTCCACATTCGCCCGGTCGTCCGCCGCCGCATCGCGTTCGACTGCGGCAGCAACCGCGTCGCTCTGGCGCGGCATTCCAACCATTCTGCGGCAAAGTCATCGAGTGGCCGCGCTAGACCGCCCCCTCCTGCAGGGCTTGGGCATCGGCGTGCAAGCCTCAGCGCTCTTGACCTTGCGCTCGCCGGAGCGCACGTGAATTTGGACGCGGCGCCTATCTATAACCTCGGGTCCGTGGCCTGAAGGTACTCGCTCCCATTGCAGGAACCGCGCTGGCGATTCTGGCGCGGTTCGAAAGCCTCAATCAGGACGGACTCCAACGTGTCGACAAGACGGGACGGCGCGGCCGCACCACTCGGATCTGCCATGCTGCCGTCCTCGTTCACGTCCCTGATTCCGAACCACAAAAAAATAGGTCCACCGCCCGGCGTGCCGATCCCGCGTGTGCTGCGAGAGCCGCACGCCCAGAAGCTGTGCTTGACCGACGTACACAGTCTCGCCCCGCACATCGTGGGGCAGGTAGATGCCATACTGATCGGCCAGGTCCACTCGGTCAGCATTGGCGTGCTGCCGACCGTAGAGACGCGGCCGTGAGGCCCACTGAACCAGGTCGCGCTGCCAGTGAATGCCGAAAGCGGCCACCGGTCCCGGCGTAGTAGGGTCGACGGTGGCCAAGGCCATGTCGCGCAGCCGGTAGACGCCAGCGGCGTGGCGCACGAAGGGCGACGCGGGACCATCTTTATTTATGGCGCTTCCAATAGCTGCGTTCAGGCTATCGGCCGGTGTCGCCCCAGTAGTGGACTTGATGCCACCATCCAGAATTCGCCGCGCGATCTCGACGTAGTGCAATGGTTCGCCGGCCTCCGTGAGTACCCGGATTGCTGCATCTTTCCACGAGAGATTCTGTGCAGTCATGGGGGTATTCCTATTTCGGTTGTGCGCTGGAGCATAAACCCCACCGCGGCTACACCAATAATGTATTGAACTGTCTCACTCTTTGTTGGCACAGAGGGCCTGAGGTTATCGATGACCACAGGCTAAGAGAGGTCTGGTGGGTCCGGCGCAGGTTGCCAGATACAGTGATAGCGGGCTGCAAGGTTTCGAATTGGATGGTTACTTTCGTATACGATTCCCAAACTTAACGAAGCTGGGGCGTAATGATGCACTTCGCTTTCACCTCCAGAAAGAGCAGCGACCCGCCATCCGAAAACAAGCGACCACCATTTGATTCTCCTCTTGGCCGCATGCCCGGCCTCAATCGAGCTCGAACAGCCGCCGGCACCAGGAAACAAAGTCTCGCGCCAGTAGACTGTCATTGCGAAAATACTCGGCTTTTATGGCTGTGCCGTAGGGTACTCCGGGTCGCTTTTGCCAGGCGAGCCAAGCATGCAGTACTGCCTTCTTGGTACTGGCAGGGCGAAACCTCGCTCCATAATCCCTCTTGGCCACATCAGTCGAGTTCCGGGCGTGGTGCAGAAGCTGGTCATTGTCGGAAATGAGCGACTGAAGAAAATGCTCAATGGCTCCCTCATGCTGATTGTCGGGCATGATCCATACACCAACGCGCGAGTTGTATTTGGATTTCCCGATAAATCCACCGCGCGGACTCTTCTTAGGCATATCCACGCCCTCCTCTTTCAGACGGACTGAAATATCCCGCCAGCGATCTCGAGGCGACGTGTCGGCGTCCAGTACGAATCCCACGATCCCACCGCTGTTAGTACTCACCTCCAGGTGGACACTTTTCAGCAATTTATCTACATCGTGTTTTTCATGGATTCCAATTAGGCCCTTCGGTGGCGGCTTAGGACTCAATTCGCTTTCGATGCCGTGGCTCGAAAGGAGATGGTGAATTGTGTGAAGATCGTCCTTGCCCTCGACCAAGAGCCTTGACTGCTTCGCCACTACCGCACCTCAATCTCCTGATCTTCAGCAATTTGAAGGTCTGCCCCGCTAAATCTCACGGCCTCTTCCAACAATCGCTCAATCTTGTAAATGGCAACATCTTCGCTTAAGGCTGGATCCGACCCTGCAAGCCTAGCAAGGCCCCGAAGGCAGTCCGCGCTGTGCGTCGTCGCAAACACCTGAATCTTGGAGCGCTGCGCCGTGTCAAGAACCAATCGCCACATGTCTTTCATTACCGTCCAATGCAAACCAGCGTCAATCTCGTCAACAAGCATGAAGCCGCCTTTTACATTCAATAGCGACAACGAAAGTGCTAAAAGACGTCGTAACCCATCTCCGTAGCTGCCGAGAGGTATTCGACTGTTCCCAGCACCAATTCCGAGCAATATGCCAGCACTGCTCGAAGAAAAACGCGACCAGTCTGCTGTGAGAAAGTGAATGGACCTAAGATCACTCACCAAGACCCTGAGAGCCGTTACGACCTCGTGCTCCCGACCCTCAGCCTGGACCGTATCCCACATCGCTCGCGTTTCGCTGAGTCCGACCGACTCTGGGGCAATGAATTGCACCGGCGGTGGTTTCGACGACAATCGCCGCCGCGATCTGTGTATCCCAAGCATGGCCCGATCCTCTACCTCGCCGGCTTCAGTAACGGGAAGGACAAAAGGTCCCTCAGAGGCGCTTCCCTCAATCTTGACATTAAACAAGACGGCTAAACCAGCTTCCTCATGAAATAGAGAATCCATCGTGTCTGCATCGGTTGGCTGAACTTGGACGACGATCGGTCCGTACCGCCCACCCGACAAGCGAAAAGCTGCACCGTCCTCGAGCTTGTGGCCGTGGAAAAAGTGAGAAATGTTGCTGAGCTCTACTCGGTTTTTCCCGTACCAGGCATAATTCACCTCACCGCGCCGAATTGCGGTTCGCACTAAGACGCCTGGATCACCTTGTGCGGCCAGAAATTCGATGGCCTCTAGGATCGAAGTCTTACCACTGTTGTTCGGACCGACGAGCAGATTGATTCTCTTAAAGTCGCTAAACTCGTAGGTTTCGAAGCCGCGATACCCTTCTAACCTGAGACTTCGAAGCATGCTCTTGGTCGCATTGTACACTTAGAATCTGCGGCGAAAACGATTTGACTGACTTGACAGTTCCCAATTCAAGCAGACGTGCAACGTGCGGAGCATCATCTTCTAGAGCACCGCTCGCCGCCAACAAATGCTGTTGCACGGCCTGAGCGATTACCGCCTGGCGGCTGTAGGTCCAACTGTATTGTAACACGGGCAACGATGGAAGGATTGGCAAGGTACGAACAACCCGATCACACTGACGGACTTGCTGTCTACCCACATGGAACATGTTCAGCCCTACAGGCCCTCATAGCCAGGGTAAACGTGGCCCGCCGTCTCGCCAAACTCGTCCAGAAAGTCCAGCCCGAAATAATCACGCGCATTGCCGTAACATATGCGCTGCACCAGATGGCCAAGCCACTTCATGTCGCCCGGCAGCTCGCCGCGCGCAACCTGATCACCGATCATGTTGCACAGAATGCGACGGAAATATTCGTGCCGAGGATACGACAAGAAGCTTCGGGAGTCCGTGAGCATCCCAACAAAATGACTGATTAGCCCGATGCTCGCCAGCGCGGTCAGTTGTCGGACCATGCCCTCTTTGGTGTCCATGAACCACCAAGCTGTTCCAAACTGTATCTTGCCCGGTACCGGCCCGCTGCTAAAGTTGCCCGCCATGCTGGCCAGCACCTCATTGTGGGACGGGTTGACGGAGTAGAGTATGGTCGATGCAAGCTTGCTCTCCTCGTCTAGGCGATCCAAAAACGCGGCCAAGCGCCCCGCGAGGTCATACTGGCCAATCGAGTCAAAGCCCGTGTCTGGGCCTAGCGCGCTGAGGGCCCGCGAATTGGTGTTGCGAAGCGCACTCAAATGGAACTGCTGAACCCACCCCCGGTCGTGATATTTTCGCGCAAACTCATACAGCCCCCAAGACTTAAACTGTATGACTTCATGTGCCGTTGGCTCTTGCCCCGTCAGCGCAACGTCTAGGATTCGGGCGATGTCTTTACGCGTATACGGCTCGACGTATACTTGCGCTTCCCCGTGGTCTGAGGTAACGCATCCAAGGCCGGCAAAGTGGTGCTGCCGCTGCTCCAAGGCTGCCAGCAGGCCTTCCGGCGAGTCAATGCACATATTCGCGGCTGCTCCCAAGCGCGCGAGATACGCAGTGAATCCGGCACTTCCGACGGCTAAAGCTCGATCTGCCCTGAATCCAGGCAGGACCTCTGTCGGGAGACCATCGCGCCTGATGCGATCATGCGGCTCCAGCGAATCGGCTGGATCGTCGGTGGTACAAAGCGCAACTACATTGAACCGGCGCAAGAATCCGCGTGCGCTGAATTCAGGCTCGCGGAGGCGTGCGTTGCAACATTCGTAGATGCTGCGTGCAGTGGTGGGAGACAGCTGATCGTCAATGCCGAAAATGCGCCGGAGCTCCATATGCGTCCAGTGGTAGAGCGGATTCATCACGGTGTACGGCACGACGGTGGCCCAGGCAGCAAACTTTTCCCAGTCCGAAGCATCGCCCGTGCAGTAGCGCTCAGGCACGCCGCTTGAGCGCATCGCGCGCCACTTGTAGTGGTCTCCGTCCAGCCAGATCGAAGTAATGGTAGGATACGTGGCATCGCGTGCGATCTCATCTGGCGGCAGGTGACAGTGATAATCGATAATCGGCGTGGGTGCCGCATAGTCGTGATACAGCTGCCGCGCGGGCACGCTTTCCAACAGAAAGTCGTCATCCAGGAAGGCTCGCATAAGTCGAATAGTCTTATACTTGACTAGAGAAGGTGGTTGGTGTACGTTCCCCCATCAGATCGCATTGGCTTACGCTGCCTTATGGTAACACCTCGTTTGATAGGCCGCTTCCGTACCGTTGATCCGCTGGCTCCGCAGGCCCGTGTCATTGAAGGCCGTGCCGTGGTGCCAGGCAAGTCCACACTACGTAGGGTCGAGCTCTTCGACGCATGTCCGGTAATGAACCAACGGGCACGCATCATTACCGGGCGCAACTCCAGCTTCCGCTTCCTGCGGCTGGCACGCATCGCACTCTGCCCCAGTGAACCAGGGTACACACCGATCACCGTGACGCTGCGCAACACGGAGGAAGCACTTTTTTACGTCAACCGCGGTAGCGCCCTGCTTCAGGTTGGCGGAAAGGAATATCATCTGTGCAACTTTGACGTCCTGTACGTCGGGCTTGGAGAGACCATCACTATTCGTGCCGCTGGCGAACTCACCGACATCAGCGAGTTTCGTGCTGTTGACTGCCACACCAAGTACCCTGAAACCTTGGTACGGCACTCAGACATTGAAGGTACGCACCTCGCGGCGAACCTCGGCACAAAGCGCCCCATGTCGAAGCGCACGGTGTACAAGCTGGTCGACCAAAATGTGCAAGCGTGCCGGCTGCTCTTCGGCGATACGTTTATGGCCAATGTCGGGGGCGTGGGCAGCTACCCGCCCCACTTCCATGGGCCGGACGGCCCCTACGGCCTCGGACCGGATGCCAAAGAAGAAATCTACCACTTCCGGTGCTCCAGCACGCTGGAAGACGATGCCCCCTACGTGTTGCAGAACTGCGCACGCCCCGGAGAGGCCGTCAACACGTACGTGCACCTCTTTGATGAGCAGGCTATCAACGTCACGCCCAATTACCACGACACGATGGCCCCTCCGTCAATTGACTTTATGTTCGCTTGGTGCCTCGGCGCCTACACAGAGAATGTGCGGGATTGGGCTAGAATTGTTACGCGCCCCGGGTATGAGAACGAGTGGTAGAGCCATTCTTGTGGCATTTCTCGTCCTTGCAGGGTGCAGCCGCGGCAAGGACGTACGCGTCATTAAGCTCGGGCACGGCTTGGATACCAATCACCCGGTACACCAGGCAATGGTGTTTATGCAAGAACGCGTGCATGAAAAGAGCAGCGGCACGCTGCGAATCGACATCTATCCCAGCCAGCAGCTTGGCACGGAGCGGCAGCTCCTGGAGCTGCTTCAGCTCGGCAGCCTCGGCATGACAAAGGTGGCCGCTGCAGTACTGGAGGGCTTTGCCCCCAAGTACAAGGTACTCAGCCTGCCCTACCTGTTCCGCGACGAGGAACACCGCTTTGCTGTACTTGAAAGCGAAATCGGGCGAGAACTCTTGCTTTCCAGTCAAGACTACTGGCTCCGAGGGCTCACCTACTATGATGCCGGCAGCCGAAGCTTCTACACCAAGGAGCATCCCATTCGTACGCCGGACGACCTCGCAGGATTAAAAATCCGCACCCTTGAGAGCATCACGCAGGTTCAGATGGTCAATGCGCTCGGCGGCTCGGCCACACCCATTTCGTGGGGCGAGCTCTATACCGCTCTTCAGCAAGGCGTGGTCGACGGCGCCGAAAACAACCCTCCCTCTTTCTATACCTCACGCCACTATGAGGTGTGCAGGTTCTATTCGCTTGATGAACATACCGGCATTCCAGACGTGCTGCTGATCAGCACAATCGTCTGGGAAAAGCTGACGGAGCAGGAGCGTGCCTGGGTAACGGAATCCGCGCTTGAGTCCGCCGAGCACCAGAAGAAACTCTGGAAAGCAGCCACGGACGAGGCCCTGGCTGCAGTACAGGCCGCCGGCGTCGAGGTAATCTATCCCGATAAGGCCGCCTTTTCAGAAAAAAGCGCATCTCTCTATGAGGCCTATGGCGATCAGCCCGAAATCGCGGACCTCATCCGCCGCATCCAGGCGGTTGCGCCTGATTCCTGAGGAAGTATGCAGCAGACCCGACACGTGGTCGACAAGGTACTCGCCGCGATACTGGTCGCCATCATGGCTGCATTGGTCTTGGACGTGTTGTGGCAGGTCTTTACGCGTTTTGTTTTGGAAAACCCGAGCTCCTATACCGAGGAACTCGCCCGCTATCTTATGATTTGGGTCGGGCTCTTGGGCGCAGGATACGCGGCTGGTAAGAAGATGCATCTAGCTGTTGATTTGTTGCCCAGAAAGCTCACTGGCCGAAGTGCCACTAATCTGGCAGTAGTGATTCAGGCCTTTACGCTGCTATTTGCGCTCGCGGTCTTGGTGGGCGGCGGCTCGCGGCTGGTGTGGACCATGCTATACCTCGGCCAAACCTCCGCGGGGCTGCAGATACCGCTTGGGTACGTCTACCTGGTCGTGCCAATCAGTGGCGTCCTGATCACGTTCTATGGGGCGTGCGACCTCACCGAGACCCTACGTAACTGATGGGGATCGCCGACGCACTTGTTCTTGCATTCTGCTTCGCGGCGCTTTTGGCGCTTGGCGTGCCCATAGCATACAGCATCGGCCTCGCCACCGTGGCCACGATGTTGCTTAGCATTGACGCGGTGCCGGCTGTCACGACGACGGCACAGCGCATTGCGACAGGCCTGGACAGCTTTGCGCTTCTGGCCATTCCATTTTTCATACTGGCCGGCCAGATCATGAACCGCGGCGGAATAGCACGGCGGCTTATCGACTTTGCCAAAGCGTTACTGGGCACGCTGCCCGGAAGCCTTGCGCACGTGCACATTCTGGCATCCATGCTATTTGGAGCCATATCGGGATCGGCGGTGGCTGCCGCGTCCGCAGTGGGTGGCGTTATGGCACCCCAGATGGAAAAGGAAGGCTACGACAAGGACTATGCCGCAGCAGTAAACGTCACCTCGGCTACTACGGGCCTCCTTATCCCGCCAAGCAATATCCTGATCGTGTACTCACTCGCCAGTGGCGGCGTCTCAATTGCAGCGCTGTTTTTGGCGGGATACCTGCCGGGACTCTTGGTCGGCGTCTTTCTGATGGCGGTGGCGGGCATCATGGCGGTCAGGCGCAAATATGGGGCACGACAGCAAATGGCGTTGGTGCAGGTGGTGCGCCGTTTCATCGATGCCATTCCCAGTCTGACACTCCTGGTCGTTGTGATGGGCGGCATCATCGCGGGCTTCTTTACGGCCACCGAAGCCGCCGCCATCGCAGTCCTGTATGCGCTCGTTTTGGCCTTTGTATACCGCGAAATCACCCCACGCGACCTTCCAAAAATCTTCGTTGATGCCTGCCTTACTACCGCTGTCGTGCTGCTATTGGTAGCGACTTCGGTTGGCATGAGCTGGATCATGGCCTATGTCAACATCCCGCAGAACGTGGCTGCTTCACTGGTTGCGGTGTCGGACAACACGTTCGTCATCCTACTGATCATCAACGTGCTGCTCCTGACCGTCGGCACATTCATGGACATCACCCCGGCTGTCCTCATCTTTACGCCCATCTTCCTGCCGGTGGCACTGGACCTGGGCATTGACCCGATTCACTTTGGCATCATTATGGTGTTCAACCTGTGCATTGGGCTCTGCACGCCACCGGTAGGCACAGTTCTATTCGTAGGCGTGGGTGTGGCAAAGACCTCGATCGGCAGTGTTGTGAAGCCCCTTTTGCCGCTCTTTGTGGCCATGGTGCTGGCACTGCTTATCGTGATGTATGTGCCAGGGCTCAGCCTGTGGCTTCCTGAGCTCTTTCTGTAGCTACTTTCATGCAGCCGTTGCCACTGCTTTCGCGCGATTCCCCTCCCCGCCCGGAATCAATCCTCCAGTTCGGCACCGGTCGTTTCCTACGCGGGTTCGCCGACTTCTTCGTGGACCGAGCTCAGCGTGCCGGGTGCTACCAGGGCAGCATCGTGGTAGTCCAGTCCACCGGACGCGGCCGTGCAGAGGCGCTCCGTCAGCAGGGCGGATCCTATACGCTGTGGACGCGCGACAGCAGTGGCGAGTCGCATACCGTCCTCAGTGCCATCAGTCGGGCTCTGTCCGCACAGGAGGATTGGGACGAAGTCTTGGACTTTGCGCGCAGCAAGGACCTCGAGATGGTGTTTTCCAACACGACCGAGGTCGGGCTTAGGCTGGATAAGGACGATGACATCGGGGCCAGCCCACCGCGATCGTTTCCAGGAAAGCTGACAGCGGTGTTGTACGAGCGCGCACGGCACTTCGCCTTTGACCCAGCAAGAGGGCTCGTCATCTTGCCGTGTGAGCTTGTCAAGGAAAACGGCGGCCTCTTGCGCACCTTCGTACAAGCAATGGCACGCCAGGCCAACCTAGGCCCGGCCTTCCAGGAATGGCTCGCAGAGTCGACCGTCTTTTGCAACACGCTCGTAGATCGCATCGTCCCCGGTAGCCCACCGGAAGCAGAGTACCAAGCGACGGAGCAGCAGTTGGGATACCGCGACGCCCTATTGATTACAGCAGAGGACTATCGCCTCTGGGCTATCGAAGGCGATGCTGCGCTGAAAGAGCGCATCGGCTTTGCGGCAGCGGACCCAGGTATCGTAGTGGCAAACAATATCGCGCCATACCGACTGCGCAAGATCCGCTTGCTTAATGGCGGGCACACGTTGACCGTTCCACTGGGCCTTCTGGCTGGGAACCGCAGGGTTCTAGACAACATGACGCACGTCGACACGGCCCCCTTTGTCGAAGCGCTCTTGCGCGAGGAAATAGGCCCCACTCTAGAGGTGGATCCTGCCACTGTAGGCCCGTATATCGACGAGGTCTTGCTTCGCTGGCGCAACCCGCACCTGGTGCATCGCCTCATTGACATAACGCTGCAGTCCACCACCAAAATGCGGCATCGTGTCGTGCCGACCATCAAGGCATACTATGAGCGCTATGGTACGGTGCCCCGCCGCATCGCTCTTGGCTTCGCTGCGTATCTGCTCTTCATGCAGGGCCAGCGCAAAGATCGCGGCGTGATTCATACCGTGTGGCAGAACAACCGGTATCCCGTTCGCGACAATGAGGCGCCGCACTTCCGCGCAATGTGGGCACAGCAAATCGAACTGAATGAACTGGTTACGACGGTCTGCAGTGACGTGCGGCTCTGGGGACTTGACCTGTCGGCATTTGAAGGGTGGACGGCCGCGGTTACAGCATTTCTAGAGCTCTTAGCAAAGGATGGCGCGATCGCCACCATTGGGCACATTGAGGGCCGCGCATCGTAAGAGCGCCCGCCAATGTCCAGCGAGACGCCATTCAAACTATTCAACACGCTAACGGGCAAGGTCGAGCCGATCTGCCCCTTGGACGCGGGGCACCTCCGTATGTACGGGTGCGGACCAACGGTGTACTCGTACGCGCATATCGGCAATTTCCGGTCTTTCCTTACGTCCGACCTGATAATGCGTACGGCGCACGCGATAGGTTGGAATACCACGTACGTCACCAACATTACGGACGTCGGTCATCTGACGACCGATGACACGATCGATCCGACGGGTGAAGACCGCATGGCACGGGCACTCAGGTCGAAGGAGGGAGAGCCCTTCAAAAATGTCTGGGATCTGGCGCGCTTTTTTACCGAGGCGTTCAGTAAAGACTGGCGGAACCTGAACCTTAAGGAGCCCTATGTGCGCCCGCGTGCCGCCGAGCATGTTCGTGAGCAGATACAGACTATAGAAAAGCTCATCGCGGCCGGGGCAGCGTACGAGACATCCATGGGCATATACTTTTCTGTGCCAGCCTTCGCCGGCTACGGAAAGCTTTCAGGCAACGACGCCGCCTCGCAACTCAGAAGTGCAGTCCGTGAAGTAGTCGTAGATCAAGAGAAACGAGACCCGCGAGACTTTGCACTCTGGAAGAAAGACCCGCACCACCTCATGCAGTGGCACAGCCCATGGGGATGGGGCTTTCCCGGGTGGCATATAGAATGCTCCGTGATGGCCCAAGCCTACCTTGGTGCTGAGATCGACCTGCATACGGGCGGCGAAGACCTGATCTTTCCCCACCACGAATGCGAAATCGCACAGGCTGAAAGCCTGACCGGCGGGCCGTTTGCGCGCCACTGGGTACATACGCGCTTTCTACAGGTCGAGGGCCAAAAGATGTCGAAGCGCCTGGGCAACTTCTTGCGGGTTCGCGACGTGCTTGGCTCCTTACCTGATTACGATAAGGCGCTGGCGCTTCGGCTTGCGCTGATATCTGGGCACTATCGGAAACCGTTCAACTACACCAACCGCACGTTTTTGGACTGCGCCCGCCACGTACAGAGGTTTAAGCTAGCGGATATTTTTGTTTCCCAGGCAGAGGATGGGCTGCGGGCCGGAGCTGATGACTTGGGTAGTAGGCTAAGAGAGCAGTTTAAGCTGGCCCTGGGCGCTATGACGGACGACCTCAACACGCCCAAGGCTATAGCCGCTGCGCTAAGCGGCACAAGCGCCATCTTAAAGCACGGTGATTGCTTAAGTTCGGCAGCAGCTGCGTCCGCACGGAGTTTCTTGGAAGGCATCAATAACCTGCTAGGGGTGTTTCGGCATGACCCGACACTAGTAGACATTGATTTGGAACCTACGGTCAACGTACGCGGCCTAGAGGTTCAAAAACAGGTTGCAGACACTGTCTTGCCGTTAGTTGAGGAGCGAAGAGCGGCACGCGCCGCCAAAAACTGGGTCCTGTCGGATGCGCTGCGTGACAAAATCCTGTCCAGCTTGCCCTTTGAGGCTGAACTGCGCGACACACCAAGCGGCATGAGGCTAAGCCGCATGATTGTTTTTTAAACCGATGGCTACCATCCCTCCCCTAGACTATAGCGAGATCGGCGGAGGCCTCTCGCGCATGCTTGACCGCTACCGCGACGAAGGCACCTTAACCGGTGACGCGGACGAAGACAAGTTCCTTCGGGAGCACGCCGCGGCAGCGCTTTTGGGGCTCCTCTTTGACCAGCGAGTGCGGGCAGAGTCGGCCTTCACTGGGCCCCGGCGCCTGTATAACCAGATCGGGCACCTGGACATGCGGCGCCTGGCAGAATTCGATCCAGAAGCCCTCAGAAGCGTGTTTGCGCCGCCGCCGCTGGCTGTGCATCGGTTTTCCAACAAGATGGCGGACTACACGCGCCTGGTAGCGCAAGCCGTCGCGAAGGACTACAAAGGCCAAACCGCGAACCTCTGGAACGATGGGGCAGATAGCACCACTATCAAAAAGCGTGTTCAGGCACTACCCGGCTTCGGCCCCGGCAAGTCAGCCAAAGTGAAGTACGTGCTGCACTACCTCGCCTATAGAGACTTCTCGAGCGAGGGCGCTGACGCGGGGAAATAGCGCTTATACAGCGTCGGCACGATCACCATATTCATAAATGTCGAGGTTAGCAAACCGCCCAGAATGACGATCGCCATCGGCGTTTGAATCTCCCTCCCTTGTTCACCGCCGCCAAGCGCTAGCGGGAGCAGTGCCAACGCGGCTGTTAGCGCCGTCATCAAGATTGGTATCAAGCGCTCAAGTGATCCTTGGGTGACGGCGGTCTCAAGGTCCAATCCCTCCGCGCGCAGGTTTTGGTATTGGCTTACCAGCAGGAGTCCATTGCGCACCGCAATGCCAAAGAGCGTCAGGAATCCGACCATTGATGCCAAATTCAACTCCGTATTCGTCGCAATAAGGGCCAAAACTCCGCCCATAAGCGCAAGCGGCAGGTTCACCATCACCAAGAAGGCCAGCTTGCTGCCACCTAGCGCTCGCTGCAAGATCAGGAAGATGATGGCAATAGCAAGGAGAGAAAACAGACCCAGCTTCAGCGCCGCTTCGTTGGCGCTGGTTATGCGCCCTTCCAGCTTATGGCTGTAGCCTTCCGGCCACTGCATCAGATCCAACTGCCGCTCCAGTTCCCGCACTGATCCGGCTGCGTCGCCACCCGCCAAGTTGGCTGACACTTGCAACATACGCTGGGCATTCTCGCGGCTAATATTGTTGAGCCCGCGCTCCCAGCGAATGTCAACCAGCTCACCTAGGTCCACTTGTCTACCCGTCGCTGCTGTGATCTGGGCCCGCAAGATGTCTTCTTCGCTGTTACGCCGCTCCTCCGGAAACCGTACCGCCACGCTGTATACCGCTTCACCGTCGCGAACCTCGGTGACGGCCTTGCCCGCAAAAGCCGCTTCGACATACTCAACCAGCTGACTGGCACGAATCCCATAGCTCGCAATCCGATCACGATCGATATATAAGCGCAACTGCGGCACAAACGCCTGCGGATCGACCAGAACGTCCGTAAGACCGGGGACGGGGGTGATGCGTTGTCGCACCTCTTCTGCCTTTTGGCGCAAGGTCGCCAAGTCCTGGCCGAAAAGCTTTATCACCAGCGCACTTCTGGACCCGGACAGCATATGGTCAATTCGGTGACTTATGGGCTGACCGAATTCGGTTGCCACGCCGGGGAGACGCGCGGCCGCAGCCCGCAAATCATCAAAAACCTCGTCAATATCAGTTTGGGACAGGTTAAGTTGTACATCAATCTCCGAGGCACTGACCGCCTGCAAATGGTCGTCCATGTCGCCGCGTCCCGTGCGCCGTGATGTAGAATGCACCGCGGGGTGAGCGAGCATCATCTCCTCAAACCGCCGGCCGATTGCATCTGACTCTTCCAAAGACGTACCAGGAATTGTCGTGACATGTACCACGAGCGAGCCTTCCTGAAACGGCGGCAAAAACCCGCGATCCACCGTAAAGAGCAACACTATCATGCCCGCCAGAAGCGCCGCTGACATTCCCATCACGATCCGCTGGTGGCGTAAGCCCCATGAAAGCACTGGCCTGTACCAGCTGACAAGTAACGTGGACAGCCTGCCTACCCTTAGCTTCGTACCCGGCAACAGTACCAAGCACAGCGTTGGCGTTACAGTAACCGCCACAAGCAGGGAAGCCAGAATGCTAATCACATACGCAAAGCCAAGCGGGCGCAGCAGCTGTCCTTCAAATCCCTCCAAGAACAGAAACGGCACAAATACCACACAGATTATCAGGGTGGCATTCATAATGGGGCCCCGTACCTCGCGTGAGGCCTTGTAGACGACCTTAAGCACAGACCGATGTGGCATTTCTCGCAGCCTACGATGCACATTCTCTACATCAATTATTGCATCGTCGACAAGCGCGCCAATGGCGATGGCCATGCCGCCCAGCGTCATCGTGTTAACCGTAACACCGGTCCACTTCATTACGACGAGTGCCGCGCCAAGTGAGAGCGGAATTGCAAGCACGGAAATAAACGTCGCGCGCAAGCTCCACAGAAAGAGGAACAGGATCACAACTACTAGCACTGCGCCATCTCGGAGCGCCTCCACGACATTGTCAACCGCGCGCGCAATAAAAGTCGACTGCCGAAAAACCTCGCCGTTAATCACAATGGAGGATGGCAGTACCTGCTCTAGCTCGCTCAAGGCCGCGTCAATGCGGCTGGTCAGCTCCAGCGTGTTTACGTCGGGCTGCTTCAGGATGGTCATGATCACCGCGGGCTGCGCCTCTACGGCTGCGGTGCCATAGCGCGGCTTCGGGCCCACCCGCACTTCTGCCACATCCTTCACTTGTACCGGGGCGTTGCTGCGCACCGCGATGACAGTGTTGCCGATGTCCTGCAACTGCCGAATGCGGCCCAGGCCGCGAATCAAGATCTCGCGGCCACTGGCAGAGTAGATACCACCTGAACCATCCCGGTTTGACTCCCGGACCGCACCAAGTACCTCTTGAAGCGTCACGCCATGCAGACGTAGCTGCTCCGGGCTCACGATCACCTGATACTCCTTCACGTCGCCCCCGATGGGCACGACCTGGGCGACGCCGGGCACGCCAAGCAGCTTGCGGCGCACCTGAAAGTCTGCGATTGAGCGCACCTCAGTAGGCGGGAGCGAGTCGCTGGAAAGCCCGATCAGCATGACCTCGCCCATAATCGATGCGGCGGGTGTCATGATGGGCATACCAACCTCGGAGGGCAGCTCGCGGCTTATAGCCTGAATACGCTCATTGACAATCTGGCGAGCATAGAGCAAGTCTGTACCCCACTCAAAGTCGGCATGCACCAGGCTAATGCCATGCGCCGAGTTGCTGCGCACGCGCCTTACGCCCGCTGCCCCGATGATGGCGGTTTCAATGGGAAGTGTTACCAGTCGCTCTATCTCTTCCGCCGCGAACCCATGGGCATCGGTCAGCACGGTAATCGACGGCGCCGTAAAGTCTGGAAATACATCGACGGGCAGCGTGACGGCCGACCAAACCCCGGCACTGAGTAGCAGCACACCGCCAAGGAGAACGGTGGCCCGGTTGGTGAGCGACCACTTTATAAGCTTATCGAGCATCCCCAGAGCTAATGATGGTGCGCTGCACCACCGCCTATGTTCAGAGATGCCAGATAAACGTTGTAAGCGCCATGAGTAACTACGTACTCTCCCGATGCCACACCCGCCTCTATAAGCGTATGCGTCCCATTGTTAGCCCCAAGGACCACCGTTCGGCGAGCAAAGAGTTCGCCTTCTACCTGTACATAAGCTACCGCTACCCCATCCTCTTTCTGAATTGCATCGTTGGGCAGAACCACGCCTGCTTCCTCCCCGCTAATGATCACATGCCCTTCGGCAAAGAGCCCTATAGTAAGCGATCTGTCTTCATTGGGCACTGCAAGGATTAAGGGCAAGGTCCGGTTGTCAATCGCAATCTCGCTCCCGACCGCAACGAGATCCTCAGACGCGTAAACTCGCTCAGATCCTTCAACCGTAAAGGTGACCCCTTCTATGTTATGCGCATACGCGGCATCACGGACGTGAAGCAGCAGGCGAATCCACACGACGCTGGGATCAACGATTCTGAAGAGTGGATCCCCAACCGCAACGGCCTCCCCGGCAATGGCCGTGCGGTCTTCTACGAACCCTGCTATCGGCGCACGTACGACGTAACGATTGTTCTCGCCGGCTACACCGCCTAACTCCTGCAATGCGGAATGGGCGACATCGTAATCCCGCTGCGCGTCTAACAACCTGTTCTGCGGCACCGCGCCAACGTCAAAGAGTCGAGTCAGGCGGTCAAGCTCCTGCTTGGTCTGCTCTGCACGCGCATTCACCGCGGCAAAAGACGACTCTGAAGACAGTGGCGCTATCGTAGCCAATACCTCATGGTGCCCAACTCGGGCACCCTCCGCAGGTGTGTTCAGGTTGGCGCTTGCGACCAGAATTCCGGTAACTGGCGCTACGACATCGGCCATGCGCGAGGACGCTGCCTCTATTACACCAGGCGCGGGCAAGCTACGGCGAATGGTCCCCTCAGCGGCCCGCTGTACACGAAACGGTGCAGACCACTGAGCCTCTTTGGTCATGTTGACCCCCGAAGCCGCGAAGCTCGGTGGTATGATGTCCGAGTAGGCAGCGTAGACCACCACAGGCCCGAGCTCAATTCGCTCCTGATGATCCGGGCTGTCCAGCAGAATCGCAGCCGGAAAGGTACCCGCTGTCGGTAGAGATACCTCGGGCGCAAAAATTCCTTGCGATGCTGCTTCCACCGCCGGGATCGTTACGCTGCCAACCTGCACCGCAACAGAGCCGTCGCTGATCGGGCTGTGATCGCTGCGCCGAGTGAGGTGAATAAGCCAAGGCGCAGGATCTGCACGCGCGACCAGGTACGGATACTCCACAAAGGCCTCTGTAGCCTCAGTCCATGCCGTTACCGTTACCGCGCCCTCGGCCGAGTCCTCCGAAATGTTGGCTGACCCACAGCCACCTATGACTAACAGCAGCCAGAGACAAGCACGGCAGTGCACTCTTTTCACGCCTGCCATAGCGCTAACGCAAATCAGCTACCGGGAGGCTCGGAACCCCACCGCTGCAGTAGCAAGTCACAAGCCCGTCGCCGACTGGCAGATGGTACCAGCCGGGCTGGCTACCTGTATTCCTCTTCGCCATGCTCGCTCCAACCGAATTCGGCATGCGCCGACAAGGCGTCAAATTCGTGGAAATCGGCTAGTAGAGCACTCCGGCTGTGTCACCCGGTGCCACTTTTACCAAAGTGGAACCCTCACGCTCCGCGCCACCAGAATAGTGCACCCCTGCTCGCGCAACGGGAATCGTGGACTGGAAGTGTTCCCCGCAACCCCATGCAGCGGACGCACCGCCGGAGTGCAAATGCAACAGCCCACCTCGGCGAACCTCTCAAGAGTCTCCGCCCGAGCATTCCGAACAATCGCGTCCTCCTATCTTAGAGAACTGCCGTAGGAAGTAAGGGTACCCCGAACAGCTGGAAACGGGAGTTGCCAGCGGCCAGATACCACCCCTCCACTAGTGCTCTGATTCGGCCCCTTCGGCCTCCTCTTCGCCTTCGTCCATGTCGCCTTCCTCCATCGCCTCATCACCGCCTTCCTCCATGGCTTCGCCTTCCGTCTCCTCGCCTTCCTCCATCATGCCTTCTTCCGCATCGCCCTCCGCCTCCTCGCCTTCATCCATCATCTCCATGTCATCGCCATTGTCCATGTCATCGTCATCGCCGGCACAGCCGCCGACAACGCCGAGCAGAAGCAACAGTACGAATATCCCGCTGAGTCCTTTCATGGGTCGTAACTGGGTAAGTAAATAGTCTGTACAGCCGTGTGCAGGCACTTCACCTGCGCGACCTACAGTATACAATATAGTGGAATAGTGAACAACAACCGCTACTGCGGGCGTCCGGCGCGATTTTTTTGTCTCAACCAGGGATCAGTGGGCCGAACATAGAGCTACATTCCGCCCGCTTCCTGCTAGTCAAGTCCGATCGTGCCGACAAGCGCGTCTACGCTGCGGCGCGCGATCGCCAGGTCAACTCCGCATGGTATTGAAACTGGGCTTAAAGATCTGCTTCACATCTCGGGGGCGATGCCGCAGATAGTATCACCGACCACTTTGTAGACGATCCCGCCTTCGCTCCGAGCCGTAGTCGTTATCACGCCCGAGGCATTCTCTCGCATGACCTCAAGTGCGCTGGTGACCGGATTGATTTGGATCCAGTTCAATTCACCCCAGCCGAGCCTTTTGGGATGCCTGGATGTCCACAGCCATCGATAACAGGCAGTTGCCAAAACAAAGTGGAGCAGTGCACTCTCTACATGCCTGCCATCACGCGAGCGAAAATCAGCGGCGGGAGCCTCGGTACCCGACCGTTGCAGCAGCAATTCACGCCCCTCGTTAGGTAGTGATTTGTGCGAGCCGTGCGTGTTACCTGCGCTCTTCTTGACCATGTTCGCCCCGACCCGTTTCGGCATGCGCGCTCCACGTAACAAAATCGTGACCTTCGGTCGGGAGCAGCACCGCAGTACTGTCTCCCAGCGCCAAATCCACCGGCGTGGTAGGCCCAAGCTCCGTGCCACCGGAAAGATGGACCTCTACTCGCACCAGCCTAATAGTAGACTGGGATACATTCACAGCCGTTCCCACGAATGCAGTTGACGTACTGTCGTACCGCAGCTGCAAACGCACCCCACGGCGTACCTCGTCAAATGTCTCCGTCTTGGTGAAGCGAACAGAAGAGTCTTCCTCTTCACCCTCTTCCACATCGCCTCCCTCATGCGCCTCACCACCATCTTCCTCCATCATGCCTCCCTCCTTCGCCTCGTCACCGTGTTCCTCCGCTGCATCGCCGTTCTCCATCATCTCCATGTCACCGCTGGCACAGCCGACGATGCCGCCAAACAAAAGCAACAGTACGAGTATCCCGCTATTCTCTTTCATGGGGCGTAACCGGGTAAGTAATTAGTCTGAACAGGCCTGTGCAGGCACTCCACATGCACGAGCTACAGTTTGCAATATAATGAAACGGTTGGGCAGCTGTAGCCATTGCGCGCGTCCGGCGCGGTTTTTGGTCTCAACTCGACAACGGCAGCCAAATATAAAACTCCGATCCGCCCGATTCCTGCGAGTCAAACCCGATCGTACCGCCAAAAGCCTCTATGCTGCGGCGCGCGATCGCCAGGCCCAGCCCAGTTCCACTCGTCTTGGTAGAAAAGCTGGGTTCAAATATCTTCTCCCGCAGGTCGGGAGCGATACCGCAGCCCGTATCACTGACCGCACTGTATGCGGCTCCCCCTTCACGTCGAGCCGTGATCGTTATCACGCCTGAGGCATCCTCTTGCATAGCTTCAAGCGCATTCTTGATCAAATTGACGTAGATCCGCTTCAACTCTTTTCTGTCGGCCTGCACCACCAGCGAATCCTGCGGCAGATGCACTGCAAATGCCACACTATCCTGTGCCTCCTCCTGCATTAGCGAGGTGGCTTCCCTAATGACTTCGACCAGGTCCAGGTGCTCTACGATGCGGTCAGGCATGCGGGCGAAGGAGGCAAACTCGTTGGCGATGTGCGCCAGGGCGCCAATCTCCTGAACTAACGTCTTTGTGATGCGGTGAAAGAGCCCACCAAACCGCCCTTCGTCCCCCGGCGTCCGCGCCTCATACGCTCGCTGAAGGTGCTGAACCGACAACTTCATCGGCGTGAGGGGGTTCTTGATCTCATGTGCGACCTGGCGCGCCATCTCGCGCCAAGCGAGCTTGCGCTCCTGCTGTGTGAGCTGCCGACGATTTTCAGCAAGTTGTCGCTGCATATCGTTAAAGGTCTGAGCCAGCTGACCTACCTCATCTCGAGTTTGCACCGGCAAACGCCGTTCAAAACGCCCCTGGGCCACGGCTTGGAGTCCTTGCTGCAAGCGGGCGATGGGCCTGGCCAAAGCGCTGGCCAGGAGTGATGCCGTGAGCATCACCAAGATCATCAGTGCCAAGAGCGCCCCAAAAAGGTAGGCCAACGTGCGAGCGCGCTCTTCCTCAATGCGCTCCTGCTCAGGCAACGTAGGTACCGAAAGCACATACCGCGGCCTGCCAGCCTCATCCAGCAGCGCATGATACCCCGCCGTATAGCTGAAATCCCCCAGTTGCTGCGCTACGAACGTGGACTTGTAGCCATCCAGAAACAGCGCCTCGTACGCTAGGACAGGCAAGCGAATATCGATGAGCCGCTCCTGAACCAGACGGTTGCGGCTCGACGCAACCAAATGCTGCCCGTCGTACAGGTTGAGATCCAGCCCCATACGTGCTGACAAAGAATCGATACTGACGCGCTCAAGGACGCGATATGGCGCCTCGTCGTCCCGGGCATCGGATGCGAGGGTCACCTCTACTAGCTGCAAGTGATTGCGAAGCCAACTCTGGATGGCCTTAGTGTTTTCTTCCGTTACTACACGTACGCCAACTATCCCAACCGGGATGACGGCTATGATGGCCATAGCCAAGAAGGCATTCAGCACCTTGTCCTGAAACCGAACGTGCTTCGCCGGCAGCATCCGGGCAGAGCGCCTAAGGACCAAGCCCACCAGATATAGCGGAAGCCCAATACCAAGTCCCGCTACGATCAGTCGAAGCAGATAGTACAGGTGGTCGAATACCGCCACCGTGGCAGCGCGGACTCCCACGACATTGCCGTCGCCATGACGCAGGTAGTAAGCCTCGTACGTACGATCTCCGTATTTATCCAGCCGCCAAACTGCGGATGTATCTTGCAGCGCTGTGGCGACCGCCCCATCCAGCGCAAAGTGCCTAAAGCTCCGCCCGATGCTGTGCTGAAGCAAACCGTCGCGAAAGGACCCTAGCGACAGGTTCGCATAGAGGTCGCGATAGCCTGACGACAACAGGATGCGGAGCAGTGGCGTGCTGGCTTCCTCGGGCAGCACCTGCGGTGCCACGCGAGCCAATATCCAGCCTGCGTGCTTGCCTTCCGAGAATACCGACGTTGTTCCCTCATACGCATGGCCTAGCCCTGCATCGGCTGCCGGAAGGATCACTGTATCGGAATCATCCACGCCGCGCCGCAACGTCTGAATGCGCTGGACGAGGTGCGCCGTATCCCCAGCTGCGCTCCCAAGCGGGGCAAAGGACGGACCGAAAAAGTTCAACTCCAGATCAAACGCGCCGCGTGAGGACAAAAGTGTGCCGTGACTCAGATTCATCGCCGCAGCGGCTAGCAAGTCGCCGTGCTCCAAAGCGAGACCCGTAACAAGAGTCGCATCCGAGCGGGCTTCTTCCAAAAGATCTCGCAAAGCAAATGCTACGCTGTGATCATAACCGCGGTCAAAGGAGGCTGCCGCATGCTCCATGCGGGTGTGGCGCCGCTCGTTAAAGCCGGCGACTAGTAGCGGATACAGTAGCGTGCTGACGACCAGTATCACGAGAAGCACGCTGCGCAGCGTCAGCCAGTCCAGGCTAGTCCCCACGCGAAGGAAAGCCGCAGAAATACCCACGCCTAGGAACGCGATGCTAATTACCCACGGCAGGGCAATACGCACATCCGCGACTACCACCAAGACCGCCAGCGTCAACAATGCAGCAGCCCAGTACGGCGCGGGTTCTCCCGGACGAACCTCTTCATAGCGCGCGGCTGGCCCAACGGCAATCCTCACTATGCCGGCGATCGCCAAAACCACCGCCAGTGCCGTGATGGCCAGCGCGCAAAAGATCACCAAGATGAGCGGCTCGGGAAGCAGCGCTTCCCTGGAAAGAAAGTCCACCGTGCTGTCAAGCACCGCACGGCGCACGACGAAACCAAGGAGTGCGACCAGGCCCAGACCTGCCGCAGCAGCAATGAGCATGCGCAGGACCTGCAAAGGTGATCGCCGAAGATGGCGCCAAGTGCTGCCGACACTAGGGGATGCGCCGTAGCGATGGTGCGCAAACCGCAACAGCACCAAGGCAGCGAATAAGAAAAAAAGCGCACTGACCAGCAGATCGCCTGTCGACCGCAATAGCCCGCCGCCCAATGTAGAGGCCAAATGGGTCGCATCAAAGAGCGGGCTTAGGGGCGCCTTTCCAGTCTGCCACCGTCCAGGGACATCAATAAGCAATAGCGCATATCGCACGCCCCACCACGAAAAGGCAAATGTCCCAAGCCAGATCCAGGTTCGCTGCGAACGATACCGACGCCAGAGGCCCCACAGGCCCATTCCGAGCAGACACGCGATCCATAGAGCCATAGCGTCTCGGTAGCGCCGCTTGACATCTGCCACAACGAATTCCAACCTTGGCTCCTCCAAGTCAAAGTGACCCACGACTGTGCCATCGCGCGCTGCCAATGGTTTACCGTCCTGCACATGCTGCTGCTTGTCGAAGGAGGTCCGCACAGGCAGGCCCACCAGGAGACTCCACTCGTCGCCGACACGGAAGTCTCGCAGGTATTCGTTCTGAACCGGCGTACGTTCGTAGAGAAGCTGCAGCAGGCGCACATGGCCATAAGTGCCTGGTACCGGATACCAGAGCTCCAAGGCCTGCCGCCAGCTTCCATCGGTTGCCAGCCCCCAGTGAATCTCGGTGCTTTCGGGCACAGACCCGACCTCTGGAGGAATGCTGACGCCGGTCCAGGCTATCAGTGTACCGGCCGGGTCGTACGCGGCCACGGACCATCGGGCCGGGAGCCGCTCTCGAGCCAAGTGCCGAACTAGAGGTGCCTGATCCGTACTCCCTGACACCGCTGCCACTACCACCGGATCAGCGGCCAACGCGGCCGCACGCTTCAGCATAGCCACTTGCATCGCATCGAAGCGCGCAGCTATGCGCCGTTCCGCAGTGCTTACGACTTGCAGCAACGCCTGGGGCGCTTCACGGTGCAGGTAACGGATATGGAGCTGTTCAGCAGCCCACGTCAAAGACAGCAGTCCCACCACGACGATGGCGGCCCGATGCAGACCAACCATATCCCAAACTTGCCTCGGACCTGCGTGCATGGCCACATCTATCGGAATACATGAACCGTGGCGAGCTCCCATCTGCCGCGGATCTTTTGCCAGTGCGCATACACCCGAAGTGGCGTGCCCGCTGGTCGCACGTGGTAGCGGCCCGTAGCATACCAGTCCGCATCGCCAACTTCTTCAGTGGTCCAGGCAAACGCCTGCGGCGGGTACTGCCGAAAGAACTGCATCAAGCGAGGCTGCGCCTGTGCCAGGCTGTATTCTCGGCTCTGACCCAAAAGTGCCATCTCTATACTCGCAGCCGCGCTAGTAAGCACCTGCCGTGCGTCACCACGGACCAAGCCGGAATCAACCACAGCCACATGTGCGGGACGCTGGGCATGTGTCTCAGCTGCTACGAATGCCGCAAGCAACGCGGCCAGTGCAAATCTGGCGATGCTTGACCTCATGGGACCTACAGGTTGCCGCTCTCTAGCGCCCGCACAGCGTAGTCGCAAGCCCTGGCCGTAAGTGCCATGTAGGTTAGCGAGGGATTCTGGCAAGCGGATGAAGTCATGCAGGCACCGTCGGTGACGAAAAGGTTCGGCACCGTATGGCACTGGTTGTTGGCGTTAAGGACACTCGTTGAAGGATCGCGCCCCATGCGGGCGGCACCCATCTCGTGGTTGCCCAGTCCAGGAGCATCCTGCGCATCGTCATAGGGTGTGACTGCTACCGCACCGGCGGCTTCCAGCATTTCTGCCGCGGTAGCCATCATATCCTGGCGCATGGCAAGGTCATTGGCATCGCGCGTGACATGAAAACGCAGGGCCGGAATACCATAGGCGTCAGTTATGGTGTCGTCCAATTCACAAAAGTTTTCGTAGCGCGGAAGCGTTTCGCCAAAGCCGCCGAGCCCCGCCGTCCAGCGCCCAGGCGTACGCAGGCTATGCTTAAGCTCTGTCCCAAAGCCGGACATGCTGAGTCCACGCCTCCAGCCCTGGCGGCTGGCGCCACCCTGAAAGCCATACCCTCGAAGAAAGTCGGGATGACGTGTGCCAGCGCTGATATTCCGGAAGCGGGGGATATAGATACCATTGGGACGGTTGCCCTGGTAATAACGGTCTTCATAGCCGTCAAAGTCCGCAGTGGCGCCGACATGGTAGTGATGGTCCATCAGGTAGTGCCCCAATGTACCACTGTCATTCCCAATGCCGTCGGGAAATCGGTCACTCTTCGAAAGCAGCATAATGCGCGCCGTGTTCATTGACGAAGCACACAGGAATATGACGCGCGCTTTGAAAACGAGGTCCTCACCAGTCTCCGTATCTATAACCGCCACACCGCTTGCACGCCCGTGCGCCGCGTCGTATAGCACGCGGTGCACCAGACTGTGAGGCCGCAGTGTCAGGTTGCCAGTGGCGCGTGCGGCTGGCAGCGCCACGCTTTGCGTGCTGTAGTACGACCCGGTGGAGCATCCGCGCTCGCACGGACCACAGTAGTGACACGCGGCACGGTTACCTATGGGCTCTGTGAGGGTAGCGGTACGCCCGATGGTGACGGTCCGCTCCGGAAAAGCTGCCTCGACCTTTGCTTTAAGTACTTTCTCCATGGCATTCATCGCCATGGGAGGCTGAAAGATGCCATCCGGAAGTTGCAGGAGTCCCTCGGCTTGGCCGCTGACGCCGATGGTGCGCTCCACGTAGTCGTACCAGGGCGCCAAGTCATTGTAGCGGATGGGCCAGTCCGTGCCTTGCCCGTCGAGCAAGTTGGCCTCAAAGTCCATGGGACTAAGGCGGTAGCTTTGCCGCGCCCACATTAAGGAGCGCCCGCCCACTACGTTGGCCTGAATCCAGGTATACGGCTGCAGCTGCACGTAAGGAAATTCCCCGTCCTTCATGAAGTAATGCCGGGTGGCCTCGGAGAAGGCATACGTCTTGCTCTGGATGTAGTAGTCGCGCTCGGCTTCGGCCGGAGGCACTTGTCCTCTGTGGGGCAGCTCCCACGAGCGTTTGTGCTCGGTGACGTAGTCCACCGCGTGCTCAACCATGCGACCCCGCTCCACAACCAGTGTTTTGAGTCCCTTTTCGCAGAATTCCTTCATTGCCCATCCGCCCGACATTCCGGATCCCACTACGATGGCATCGTATTCCTCTGTGAGGTGCAGTCTCATGAATCAATGGACGTTCTGGTCAGTATAGCGGTAAGACGATTGCCACATGTGCCCTGGCCCTGAAGGCATTGATCCGGCGAAATAAATTGCGCAGCGCACACCTCGTACAGTTGGCTGTTCAGTGGGTCCGGTCTTGACCACTGCGGGAAAGCAGGATGCCTGGCAAACTCCATAAACGTGTGATCCCTACAACAACATCCCAATACCATGACGTCACTCGTGGATACTATTAAGATAGCGAAGGTTGTGCGCCTAGTCGCGCCTGCGATGATATTCTTTGCCATTACGGCCCGGGCACAGGTTTCCCTGGACTCACCGATTCCGGTCGATAGCGCGGTCACAATCGGCCAACTCGACAACGGTCTCACGTACTATCTCCGCGAAAACAACGAGCCCGCCGCGCGTCTGGAGTTGCGCCTCGCGGTCAATGCTGGCAGCGTGCTTGAGGACGAGGACCAGCTCGGCCTTGCCCACTTTGTCGAACACATGCTATTCAACGGTACGCGCCGCTTTCCGAAGCAATCGCTGATTGCGTTTCTGCAGCGCATCGGCATGGAGATTGGCCCGGACATCAATGCCTACACCTCCTTTGACGAAACCGTCTATCTGTTGCAGGTGCCTACGGACAGCATGGCCGTTGTGCGTAGCGCCTTTCAGGTTCTGGAGGACTGGGCGGCCTACGCAACGCTCAGCGGCGAGGAAATCGACAACGAGCGTGGCGTCGTCATCGAGGAATGGCGGAGCGGACGTGGTGCAGCGGGCCGCATGAGGGATCAGGTACTGCCGGTGATCTTGGGGGATTCACGCTATGCAGAGCGCCTGCCCATCGGGGATACGCTGGTCCTTAAGCACAGCTCCTTCGAGTCAGTGCGGCGCTACTACCACACGTGGTACCGCCCAGACCTGATGGCGGTGGCAGTCGTTGGGGACTTGCCGGTAGAAATGATGGAGCAACTGGTGAAAGAGCACTTTGGTACCATCGCACCGGCATTGGATCCTATTCCACGGCCGTCCTTTGGCGTACCGCACCAAGCCGAGACACGGTACAAGGTCGCCAGTGACCCAGAGTATGCTTCCTTTCCTACCCTGAGCATCAGCTACCGGCAGCCGCTAGTTACGATGGAAACCGTGCGTGACTACCGCCATGTGCTCGTCGGCAGAATGGCTTCAGGAATGCTTTCCCGGCGCTTGTCCGAGATTGCCCAGGACGGCACCCGATCGCCCTTTTTGATCGCCAACGCAGGTAGCGGGGAACTCGTGCGAGATGTGCCGCAATTCCAGTTTATTTCCTTAGCCCCCGAAGACAGCTTGGTGGCCGCACTGCGGACCATTCTCATAGAAGCTGGACGCGCCGAACAGCATGGGTTTACGGACGGCGAGTTGACGCGACAGACTGTGTCGTATCTGCGATCAATGGAGCAGGCCTACAACGAGCGAAATAACACGCCATCCGCAGCTCTTGCTTCCGCCTACGTCTACCACTTTCTGGAATTGACTCCCATACCGGGCCCGGCTCACGCATACGGACTTGCGAAGGCGCTTCTGCCCACTATCACCCTTGATGAGACCAGCGACTACCTGCGTCAGGCGCTAAGCAGCACGGACCGCGTCGTTACGGCCAACGTCCCCGAGAAGCCATCAATGGCGTGGGTTACCGAGGATGTCCTGGCCGAAACCGTTGAGCTCTATACCGGCGTGGCGCTAGATCCCTATGTTGACGATGCAGTAGATGCGCCACTGCTAAGCGCAACGCTCTTACCTGCGCCTATCATCAGCGAAGGCGCTATTCCCGAGCTCAGCACTACCGAAATCACCCTCGGCAACGGCATTCGAGTTGCGATGAAGCCGACCGACTTCAAGGCTGACGAGGTTCGATTCGCCGCATTCAGCGAAGGCGGAACCTCTCTCTATAGCGATGAAGAGTACCAAACGGCGTCATTTGCGGGTTCCATTGTTGCGGGAAGTGGTGTTGGTGCGTTCGACCAGTCAGCGCTACGCAAAAAGCTCACCGGCAAGCGTGCGTCGGTGTCTGTGTCGATTAGTGGTTTGTTTGAGAGGATGAGCGGGCGGGCTTCGCCACAAGACCTGGAAATCCTTTTTCAGCTCATTCACCTATACGCTACGCAGCCTCGCGCCGACTCGTCTGGCTTCTTGTCAGTTCTGAGCCTCAACCGCACATTCCTTGCGAACCGGCAAAACTCGCCGGAAGCAGCCTTTGCGGACACGCTGCGAACCACGCTCTACATGAACCACCCGCGAAACCGGCCACGCACGGTAGCAGACCTCGATGGCGTAGACATGGCGCGCGCCTTGGCCATATACAAGGAGCGATTTGCAGACATGGATGACTTCACCTTCATCTTTGTTGGCGCATTTGATACGGATACGCTTACTGCGCTGGCCCAGACATATCTGGGCACGCTCCCCGGTACGGATCGTGAAGAAACGTGGCGGGACTTCAGTCCAATCACGCCAGAAGGCACGGTAGTTAAAACAGTATTCAAGGGTCAGGAACCGAAGAGCCGCGTCAATATAACGTTCAATGGGTCTTACCAGGCTTCACGCGAGGCGCGCCACCACATGGAGTCCCTGGAGATGGTGCTCGACATAATGCTGTTTGAAGAGTTACGTGAGGCCCTTGGTGGCGTCTATGGCGCGTCGGTGAGCGCCACCAGCCTGACAAGGCCTCGTGAGGTGTACCGGTTCTCAATCAGTTTTGGCTGCGACCCGGAGCGAGCTGACGAGTTGACGAGCGCCGTGTTCGACAAGATTGAAGAGATCAAGCGTAACGGAGTGCCCGAAGACTACGTTGGGCGCGTTCAGGAGCAGCAGCGACAGAGCCGCACCGTCAGCATGGAACAGAACGGCTTTTGGGTCAGTGCGCTGCGCAGCGCCTACTACCGTGACAGCTTGGAGGCGCCGCTGGACATTCTTCGCTATGACGAGCTTGTCGACGCACTAACTTCCGAAGATCTTCAGCAGGCCGCACGCACATGGCTTACCAAGCGCTACGTTCAGGTGACCCTCCTGCCAGAATAACGTACGTGGGCAGACTGTCTGCCCGCACGGTGCGTGCGAGCCGGCCGAGCGCGGATTGGGCTAACGCCATGAATAGCAGCAATGGAAGCAGGATTTGTGTACTGCCATTCCGGCATATACGCGAGCGATCCGGCGTCGGTGTTGCCCGCGGCTCTCCGGCCTTGGCTCAGTCCGGCGTCAGGCCTGCATTGGCATTGGAAGCCGAAGTCGGCTCTACTGAGGACGGCTACGGGAGTTATCTGGCACACCATTCTTGACCACTTCATGAACCAGGAGACAATGGACCACCTTGCTGAGCTGGCCGAGAAATTATTCTGGCCCCGGAACCGTACGCCTTTCGTCTCTTGCTAGGGGTCCTTTCGCAAGTACGCCAAGCATCCCTGATGCCAAGGACTCTGGGTGGACACTGAGGTTCCATCGCCCATTACCTCAATGGACGATGGGCTAGTTACGTCCGTCCCCGTCTTTGAACGGTTCCACAGCGTGAGAGAAGATCGGGCAAATGTGCAAAAATCCGTGCCCTGAGCGGTGCTGCTACCGACGCGTCTTTCGATTTGTTGCTACTGGCATACCACTCCTTCGAATCCTAAAGCCGCAAACGCCGAACGCATGTCCTCGCGGGCTGGCTTGAAAATTGGCCCCTCCTTATACTATTCTTTTCTGGAGTACTGGACATTCCTAGCTGCAGGATCTCGGCAGACTCTACCTGGCACGATTTTCTGGGGCCATTGGGCATCGCAGGTGCCCCGGACATAGTGATCGATTACTGTGGCAGTGGCCACGCCAAAAGCACAGAAGCGCCGCCAGCCAGCCTGCATCCAGACGACGAATCACCTGCAAATCCCCCAATGACCGGCAGCAACATGACTGCCGCAAGAGCAGCGCTCCAGCGGCTTTGCGAAGGTAACCAGCGGTTTGTAGCTGGTAAGGCCACTGCAACAACCAAGACTGTCCGTAGGGCGGAACTGATGGCTGGCCAAGAACCATTCGCAGCAGTACTGGGATGCGCAGACTCACGCGTTCCTGTGGAGCACGTATTCGATCAGGGATTCGGTGATCTGTTCGTGATCCGCGTCGCCGGCAACATTGCCACGCCTGCCAGTATCGGTAGCGCCGAATTCGCTGTCGCGACATGCAGGGCCAGACTCGCAGTCGTGATGGGTCACACGCATTGCGGCGCCGTCACAGCTGCACTACAAGAGATCTTGGCGGGCAAGAAGCTCGAGTCCAACAACCTCCGCGCTATAACCGACAGCGTGCGTCCTGCTGTAGAGCCGCTACTGGCCGGACAGAATTGCAAGGACTTGGCAGACGTTCTGCCGGATGCTGTTAGGGCAAATGTTAGGGCATCTGTCGATCAGCTGCGTTGCCGATCACCTCTGCTGGAGCAGGCAATCCAGGAAGATGGGCTGCTGATCGTCGGCGCCGAATATTCGCTCGAAACCGGGATCGTCACCTTCCTTGACGGTGACATGGAATGTGCGAGGTAAGCGACGCTGCACAATGCCCTCGTATTTTCGGACTCAAATGATTCGTGCAATGGCACTCTTTGAAAACTGGTCCTCAGCACACGAAGGACGACTCAAGTTTTCACTCCACTGGGCGAGCCGGCGAATCAGCGAATGCCTTGATGCGCGGTCCGCCTCTTTTTGGCCCAAGACTAGGCCCAAACTGCAACCACTGGCGTTTGGCTCCATGTCTGCCTTGCTTGCGCTGATGAGTCCCGCCTTGCTGATGGCGCAGGAAACGCGCCTGCTGGATTGTAAGACCGTATTTCCGCCGGATGTTAGCGCAGCCCAACTCGCAGTCCGGTTTGGGGCCGCGAACGTGACGAAAGGCCAGGTGTGGTGGAGTGAAGGCTACCACGAAATGGGAACGTTTCTTTTTGCGGGGACCCCAGATCAGTTTGAAATAATGTGGCAGGATTCGGTGCGCCAGGAAAAGCCCAAGAGGCTGTTTGTTCGTGGGAACAGCAGTCGATGGCACACCGAAACCGGTTTGGCGATGGACGTTGACCTGAAGACCATCGAACGCCTGAACAAGGGTCCGTTTTGCTTGGCCGGCTTCGATTGGGACTATGCAGGAACTATAGTATCATGGCTGAACGGGGCACTTCAAGAAGCGCTGGGTGCCGCGTGCACAATATTTGTGCGGCTTAGTCCATATGGGCCCAACTGGACTGCGGACATGAATCCGCTGGCTAACCAAGTTCAAGGTGACGGGCGGTTTTCTTCGGAACACCAAGCTATGCAGGCCATCAACCCGCCAGTCTACGAGTTGGTCTTGCGATACCCAAAGCTAGACTTGCAAGGGCACGGTTGCAATTTGTAGCAGCATCCTCGAAGCGCGCAGCGCATTAGCCGGCCCAGTGCATGCGACCCGTCTGATGGTCATGCTCCAACCAGGTCCACGGCCTGGCAATTGGCCACACATTGCTCCCAGCTTTAGATGAGGCCGGCGTCGCAGCTTTTGCACAACCCACATCAATCCTGCTCTGGCCTTTGAACAAATCCTTTGCGCATTCCCGCCGACTTCTGCTTGCAAGACGGTAGTGGCGCCCTGGACCCGTCATCTCAGACATCGGCAGCAGATCAGACGCTCGTGGTTCCGTTCATGCACATGTGGTGCCTGGCACCCCTCGGCGGACAAATCCTTCGGCTGGCATTACTTTCGCACGCGTGGGGCTGTTGCCGCCCGACCTAACGGCTTACCGTCCCCACGAGTGGGAACGCGTAGTCCTGCCAAAGCGCGTCGAGCAGCGCGGCATCCGGATCCCCATCGTAGACCACGTATCGGTAGCGCATCTGGTAGGCCTCGCCCGGTCTGACAGCAAAGTCTCCGGCCTGAGACGGAGCATAGTTGAAAAACGGCTCATCCGGGTGTATCCGCATGGGTTGCGGCGCCTCGTGGTTGTCAGGGTGCCCCAAAACTGTAATCCCGACTTTTTCGCCGTCAACCAGACCGCCGATATGGCACCAGCGCGCCCGGGTTGCGTGGGCGTCCATGCGCGTCAGGCCCTCGGAGGTCAAGAACTCGGCACTGTCCGGCCCATTCCAAGCCCGGGCACCCCGCAACCCAACGCCGCCGTACCGATGCTCTAGCAGGTGCAACATGCTGTCGGACGCCGTTTCCTGACGCACTGCAAGGTCGAAAAGATGAACTCCGGGAGCGTTGTATACGCGTACCTGCCACAATTCATCAAGCGCCGCAATCGGGCCTTCTCCTGTCAGGTCTACCTGCACGTGGCGCGCCTTTAGACCCCCGTGCACTGGTCCCTCCCATAAGCTGTCCACGGCTACATGTTCTACGGTCCCCGTGCGGCTACCCATGTTCCAGAAATCGGGATTTCGCCCCATAAAGGCTGTCCGTGTCCACGCGGACCAAATGCCATGATGATGGATATGGTTAGGCGGGTAGTCGTCGGTAACCATACGGCCGGTCGGGGTATAAACCGGATGGAGGTACCCACTGCGATGGTATATCGAGTCAATATCATCGCGCGGCAGGGGCTGCCTTGAGGAATGATACGCCACCACCGGCCGGCCCCGGGCGCTAAAGCTCACCATGCCCGCTTGGTGTCTTATAGTGACCCCACGCGAAGCTTCCTCTTGTATCAGCGTCAAGTTGTGCACTTCACCCGCGGCAACATTCTCCAGAATCAACGTCCCCGTTCCGTCCGCGCCTACCTGCACCGGCACGATGGTACCATCGGCAGTGTGCGCCCGCCATTCGACCTTTTTGGCGCGGCTAGGCAGGTCAAAAATCGCTACTGCTATTGGGCGATCTTCTTTCGCCCCGACTATCTCCAGAGTATAGGACTGCGGCTGACTGCAGGCACTTACCAGCAGCAATGAAAGTAGTACTAACCGGCCTATAGGCATGTCTGCAATACTGATGCGCTTGATGTGCACTCCAAGGTTTGCTGGCAAGATACACGACGCGCAGCACGCGGATCCTTTTGCCGTGTTACCGCCAAGGGCGGCAGACTGGACACCGTGCGGGGCAAATCCCGTGACCGCGCGGCGCCCGAGGCTCTGTCGGTTTTGCGCGTTTTCCGCTGGTACACATGACGTATCTTCTACCGCCTTCACAGCTAGTGCATACTCTATGCGCGAATTTGCTTGTATGCAAGCGAAGGTACGACGCGATCGGTCTATCCTCCACCGTCCGTGTAACGTGATCATGCATAGGGTTCTGACTTGTTCACTACGGTGGTGGCTTAAGCTGCACGATCCGCAACTATGACAAGAACGGGCAGCCACGCCTCCCTTCACCTGGCGCTCGTGGCAGCATGCTTGGCATTGTCGCCCAATAGCTTCGGCCAGGATACGCTGAAATCACCACTCCCACTCGACCCGTTGGTCAAGACCGGGACCCTCGAAAACGGTCTCCGATATTTCATTCGCGAGAACACCGAGCCTGCTGCGCGGCTGGAGATGCGTCTGGTGGTGAACGCGGGCAGCGTCCTGGAGGACGATGATCAGCGCGGGCTCGCCCACTTCGTAGAGCACATGCTCTTCAACGGTACGCGGCACTTCCCGCGGCAGACACTGGTCGAGTTTTTCGAGCACATCGGCATGCGCTTTGGCCCAGATGTCAACGCGTACACTTCCTTCGACGAAACCGTCTACATGATCCAGGTGCCGACGGATAGCCTGCCGGCGGTTCACCGAGCGTTTGAGGTAATAAAAGACTGGGCCATGCACGCCACCATGGATCACGAAGAAGTCGACTTGGAACGGGGTGTCCTCGTTGAGGAGTGGCGACGCGGGCGTGGCGCAGCCGGTCGCACACGAGACCAGATACTCCCCCTGCTACTACGCGGCTCCCGCTACGCGGATCGATTACCGATTGGGGATACGCTCACGCTAAAGCGCAGCCCCTATGCGGCAATCCAGCGCTTCTACGACACCTGGTATCGACCGGACCTCATGGCTGTCGTATTGGTGGGTGACCTTCCAGCGGCCCATTTGGAGCAACTCGTGCTGGAACACCTCGCTGGGCTCAAAGCCCCTCCTGACCCACGGCCACGGCTGCAGCATGCCCTTTCGTCGAAAACTCAGATGCAGTACCAAGTAATACAGGACCATGAAACCACGGTCACAAGCTTTACGGTATACTATCGCCAGCTGCCGAAGCGCACTGTCACTAGCGAAGACATCCGCACTCAGCTGTTGGGGCAACTAGCGATCGGCATGCTTAACCGGCGGCTCGCTGCCATCGCCCGCGATGGGACGCGTTCTCCATTTCTGTGGGTCCGCCTGACCCGCAACGCGCTGGTGAGGCACCATTCGGCCTTCGCACTTGCGGGTCAGGTCCATGAAGACAGCCTGCATGTCGGCCTGGAATCCGCGCTGCGTGAACTTGCGCGTGCTACGCGACACGGCTTCGCAACTGAAGAACTTTCGCGCCAGAAGCGTGTGATCCTGGCCGGTCGTGAGCGCGCCTATAGCGAACGACACCACACCCCCTCGGCTGCCCTTGCCCGCCAACTGGTGCATCACTTTCTGACTGGCACGGCCGCTCCTGGCATTGACTTTGAACACGAGTTGGTCCAGACCTTGCTTCCTTCGATCACGGCAAGAGATGTTGATGCGTTCCTGCGTGATGCCCTTAATCGCGACGATCAAGTCTACGTGGTTACAATGCCCGATAAACCCGGCCTCGCACCTGTTACGGCGCAAGAGCTAAAGGCCGCGGCTGCTCGCGTGCAAGCGGAGACGCTAGCTCCCTTCCAGGATCATGCCGTAGAGGGGCCATTTATGGCCTCAATTCCGGCTCCGGGTGGCGTAGTTAGTACCCGAGAGGAGCCGGACCTCGGCATCACTGAGGTCACATTGGGTAATGGTGTGCGCGTGCTCATGAAGCCCACGGACTTCAAGGCGGACGAGGTGCTGTTTACGGCCTATAGCAACGGAGGAACCTCGCTTTACAGTGATGAAGACTATTTTGATGCGACCTTAGCCGACCTAATAGTCCAGCGCAGCGGCGCCGGCGACTTTGATCAAAATTCGCTCCGGCAAAAGCTTGCCGGAAAGGTCGTTGCCGTCAACTCCTACGTTACGGAACTCACCGAAGGCTTTAGTGGCCGCGCTTCAAGAGTTGACCTGGAAACACTGTTTCAGCTGGTTCACTTGTACGCAACTCGTCCGCGGGCCGATGAAGCTGCGCTTCGGTCCTTTCAGAACCATCAGCGGGCCCAACTCATAAACCGCCAAGCTAATCCCGCGAGCGCGTTTTCAGACTCACTGTATGTAGCATTCTACGGAAATCACGCGCGCAGGCGACTGCTGACTATTGACGACATTGACAGCCTGAGTACAGAGAAGTCACTGGCATTTTTCAGGGAGCGCTTCGCTGACTTCGGGGACTTCACCTTCATCTTTGTAGGTAGCTTCCAGGTGGACCAACTTGTTGCGCTCGCGCGCACATACCTTGGAACGCTTCCCAGTCAGGGGCGGCAGGAGTCATGGCGTGATGTGGAGCCAGAGTTGCCGGAAGGAGCGGTCACCAAGGTGGCATACAAGGGACAGGAGCCAAAGAGCCGAGTAGGCATTGTTTTTCACGGGCCATTTGCGTATTCGCGAGTCCAGGACCATCGTTTGCAGTCTCTTCAGATGGTGCTCAATATGCGAATCCGTGAAGAACTACGCGAAGCGCGCGGCGGAATCTATAGCGCCTCGGTACAGGCCGGAGCCGTCAGGCTGCCAAGGCCGCAGTATACGTTTTCGATATACTTTGGGTGCGCACCCGAAAGGGTCGACGAGCTCACGCGCGCGGTCTTTGATGAGATAGAAAAGATAAAGAGTGACGCGCCGCTTGCTGATTACGTTGCGCGGGTAAAGGAGCAGCAGCGCCAGGCGCATCGGGTTCGGCTGGAGACTAACTCCTTCTGGCTGGCGGCGCTCCAGCAGGCTTACCGACACGACGAGTCCTTGCTTCCTGTGCTGCACTACGAGGACCTCATCAGCACACTCGGTCCTGATGACATCCGCGAGGCGGCCCGCTCATGGCTAGTCGACCGGTACATACAGGTTAAGCTCATGCCGGGCAAGTAGTACCCGAAGTAATTGGCGGACGTGCAAGCATCGCACCCGCATACCCGGGAGAACTATTCCTTTTCACTGTACTGTGCCCATGCACGCAGTCGATCTTGCGCAGCCTCTATGCCCCGCCTGCCTGCTGCAACTTCCCGAACAGGAGCCCCTGGAGCTCCGGACTCTGCCCCGCCTGCCAGCTTGGTTGGGCCGGGTCACTCGGGCTGGCAAGGGACTGCTGCTCCGCAAACGGCTCGACCCGGCGCAATAGTCCCAGACCCTACCCCTGCCTCGTTGAAGCGCCGATACATACTTCCCAGGATCCACGCCAGCCTCATCATACCTTCGCCATCTGGTCAGCGAGTGCTTGGACGGCAGCGGGCAGTTCGACCACTTTGTCGTCGAAACGACATTCGACAGAAATGCGACCCTTGTAGCCAATGGATTTCAGTGCGGCGAAGAACGGCGTGAAATCATCACCGTGGACGCCCGGGGCACGCCGGTCCTCGTTTTCTGCGATGTGGCAGTGCTTGATGGCTGCACCTGCCAGAAAGACATCCTCAGGCCCGCGGCCTTCCTGAGTGATATGGTAGATGTCAAAGGTCAGCTGTGCCGAGGGATGAGACACAGCCTCTAAGACTTCCATGCACTCCGGCACCGTGTTCAAGAAATTGGTTTCCTGGGTGCGAAGTGGCTCCACGCAAAGCGTAACGCCGTGCTCGTGCGCGATCGGCGCCATCCTTGCCAACACCTCGACAAACTGCGTCGTCGCTGTTTCGACCGAAAACCCTTCCGGAACGTAGCGTGCACCGCCGCTTCCGAATACAATATGCTCAATGCCCACAATCTGGGCCCGCCGGAATGCGATTGCAGCGTATTGCAGGGCCGCATTGTGGTCCGCTTCCGGCCCTACAACCTTGAGCGAAGACGGCAAAAACTGGTTCACTACCGGAACCGGTAGCCCTCGCTTCTTGATTGACTCCAAATTGGCTTTGAATTCTTCTTCCGAGCTGTTCGGTACCAGAAAGCGCTGCACAGCAGGCTCAATATACGCGTAGCCATGCGCAGCAAAGTCCTCGGTGTGGCCCGCTGGGTCACAGATGCCGATCGACATAAAGGGTGCCTGCGTATAGCGGTTGCACCCCGCGATGCCCACACCAACCCCGGCGACCACGGCGGTACGCAAAAAGGCACGGCGGTTTACCCCACCCATGTCCATAACCCGACTTGTGTCAAGCATTCAGTCAACGTAGAGCCAATGATAGTACACACGATACCAAATTGCTCTGATTTCTCAGGTCGAGGTCCGTTGCCTTGACGGCTGCGCGGGCAAGGTGACGCGCACGGATCTAACTGGCTTGCGTCATCTGGTGGAATTTCATCCACCGCCAGTCCAAAGACCCGCCTCCTATGCGCCGCTTGATGAGCAATCTGCCACGGACCCGCGCTGCATGGTTGCCAGTCCGGCAGGGTAGCGAGCGGAGAGTGTTTCCACACCATGACCCAGCAGCTAGACTCGGAGGGATTTTTAAGCACGGGCATCAGCGTCGTCGTGCGTAAGGAGCGCGCCCTATTTGCATACGCTGGCGGTGTACTTTACGTCTCTCTTGATAGGGTACTTTGCGTTAGCTCCCCACAGATGCCGTACATCCATGATCAACTGAATCCACTGTCCGCGCCACTGAAGTGGTGTATATTCAGTCCGCCACCAAGGCAATCGCTCGCGGCTTTATCGCTGAAAAGGGTGCGCAACGGCAGGATGGCGTTGAGCGGATAAGAAGGTTCTCGATACCCTTCTCCGCAAGGAAGCTCGGCAGGCCAAAGAACCCCTCGACGAACGGCCAAGCACATGCTGGCCGCGGGGCACGTGCACCAAGAAATGCATAGCCGCCACGCGGTGGCACTTCTGTTGCACCGCTGCAGTGCCCGGACGCAAGGCGCTCGTTGGCGCTGCTAACGGGCAACGGCATAACGCGTTAAGGCACCTTCCACGCCGACGATTTTTGCTGCGTTGTCCTTACTCACGCCCGCAGACCCGGTAGCAGCTGCAGCGACGCTCTCAAGAGCTACTGGCAGGCTCGACGGGATTGCACATTTTCTAGTTGGCTTTCGGCGGCTTCTGCCGAGATGGGCCCTCAAAGTAGATATCTTTTGGCAATGGATTGCGCTTCGGGCCGATTGTATGGGTGCAAATGGGGCGGTGCATGCCTATGTGGGCCCAATTGCGTGCTCACACGCGGATTTTCGGGCGTAGGCAGGCTCGTGGAGTGACTTCTCGGGCACGATATCCCGCAGGTATCCTCTGATTGCACGCGTAAGCGGCGATCTTGGCAGGGTGCAGCGCCTCAGAGCGTCCAGACAGCTGCGGGTTTTGCGTTATGCCAGCGTCAGCAGCGCGCTACTGCGCGCGGCATCCAGCGGCAGGTGTTGCCTTTGCAGCCCTTTGGGGCTGGCAGGCCGAATCCCCACTAACCCATCGACCCCCGGAGGTGCTCAGGACCTGGGTCAGCTCCTTCATGTCCTCCCGGCGTATCGGCTTCAGATTCGACTCGTACTGCATGAATATCGCCCCGCACCAGCGCTGACGCATCCCCGATGATCCCCAGCGCTTCACGTTCCGTGATCGGTTCGCAATAATGCTGTTGAGGTTCTCGATGATGTTCGTCGTCTTCAGACTGTCTCTGACAGCCTGGTTCCGCACCCCCAACCGGTGAAGTGTCAGCGTATCCTCCAAACCCTCCTCCAGACTGCGTGCGGCTTTCGGATACGATCGCTGCAGCGCTCCATGCAGCGACACAAGCGCCGCCCGTGCCTCCTTGTACGTGGGTAGCTCCCAAGCCGCCTGAAGCCGACGCTTCATATGCGTGGCCGCTGGCTCGCTTTTGATGTGACGCGTCACATTGGTACGCTTGTGCCATTGGCAGCGCTGGAATACGACCGCATCCCCAAACACCGCGCCGATCCCCTTGCGAAGCCCGCGGCTGCCGTCCACCTGTACCAACAGCTTGTCGGTATGGGTGAAGCCCCGATGCAACAGATCCTGCAACAGCGATTCCACCTGCGCACTGTTCTCGGTACGGCTTTCCGCAAAGCCCAGGACGACCTTCTCGCCCTCGGTCGTGATGCCCATCGCTACTATCATCTGCATATCGGCCAGATACTTGCCATCAAGCAGGAGCACCGCAAAGGTGTGCTGATCGAAGCGGCGCGTCTCAAATTCCTTCAGTAGCGCTGCCGTCTGCGTAGTAGGGTCGGCGGGAGGCGCACCTGCCTTAGGATCCGGTGGCCATTCCGTCGCTTTCGCTCCGGGCCTCAGTCCGGCTTCCATCACCGTGTTTCCTCCCGCCGCCCACCGAACCGGGCGTACGGTTTTCCCGTACCCGGCTCTCCAGGCGGATCATGCCACTCGCACTCGGACCGCTTCTCCTGCCGCATAGGACTTCCACTACGCAAGGAGCGACACGCTCCCTACAGCCACCCTATACCGCGGATAACGCGTTGCCAGGCCTGTTTACGCCCTGACAACCCCGTACGCCAGCATCGCATAGAATGCGACTGGCCTACGGGTCCTTCACTTACGCATGTGGTGTCGCTGGATTCACCGACCCTGATCGGATAGTAGGCTATGCCATTATTTCCGGGGCCTTTCACCCTTTGAACACCGCTCCGCACCTGCGGCCCTGTATCTTGTAAGTGATGTTTGATGGGGTACATCGACAGGGTGATCCTTGATGTGGAAATTGCGGCAGCGATGGCTGCGAATCACTGATCCCGGGCTTGGCCAGACCGGTTTTTGCGGTCGCCGAAAGCGTTGTGCTCCGCTCTGCGTCACGTCACGGCGAGTCAACTCCCCGGGAGCAACCAATCGGCCCCCGCTGCCTTGAGCGCTTGGAAGGGATTTGTGCCCCGGGTGAGTGCTGTGATATACCCCCCGTAGGGAGTTCGTGCCTTGGAGCACCGATACAGGGACTGATGGAACGTCACGGCGACTCGCAGCCATAGACCACCATACACCAAAGGAGTAACCGCCCATGTTCATTCAATCTCAGCCAACCGCCTTCGCTGGCGTCGACTGGGGCTCGCAGTCACATCAGGTTTGTGTTCTCGGATCCGACGGCGCCGTCCTCGGCGAGAAGGCCTTTCCTCACTCCGGCGAGGGGCTCGGCCAGCTGCTCGACTGGATTCTAGACTGCGCGGCCTGCGAGGCTAATCAGGTTGCGGTCGCCATCGAGATTCCTCACGGCCCGGTCGTTGATAGCCTTCTTGATCGCGGATTTCAGGTCTTTTCCATCAATCCCAAGCAGCTGGACCGGTTCCGGGATCGTTTTTCGCCTGCTGGCGCCAAGGATGACCGCCGTGACGCTCGCGTACTGGCAGGCGCCGTCCGCACCGACCCGGACTGCCTACGCGCGCTCAGCCCGCTGGATGCCGATATTGTTAAGCTGCGCGAATGGTCGCGCATGGCCGATGAGCTGACCGCCGAGCGCACCGGCCTCACCAACCGTTTCCGCGAACAGCTCTGGCGCTACTACCCGCAGTTCCTCGAGCTCGGGGCCGATCTTTCCTCGCCATGGGCCTTGGCCCTCTGGAAGCTCGCATCCACGCCAGAGGATGCCCGCCGGGTCCGCCCGTCCTCCGTAGCTAAGTTGTTGAAGAAGCACCGCATACGGCGTTTCAAAGCCGAGGAGGTCATCCAGACGCTGCGTGCCGAACCCGCCCCCGGCGTCGTCGAGGCCGCAACCTTGCATATCCGGGTGCTCGCAGAGAAGCTCGGGCAGCTCGGGAAGCATATGAGCGCCGCGAAGCACGCCATGGCCGCCCTCGTCGAAGCACTCTCCGCCAGCGAAGAGCCCACCGCAGGGAAGCCCCGTACGTTGCGCGACGCTGCGATCCTCTCGTCACTGCCAGGCGTCGGGCACGTGGTCTTGGCCACACTGCTCTCGGAGACATCCGGCCCCCTGCACTCCCGGGACTACCAGGCCCTGCGCTGCCTGTGCGGCGTCGCACCGGTCACCCGGCAATCCGGCAAGGCACGGCGCGTCGTGCGCCGCCGGGCCTGCCAGCCCCGCCTGGCAAACGCCCTCTATCACTGGAGCAGGGTGGCCACCCAGCACGATCCCATCAGCCAGACCAAGTACTGCGCCTTGCGCGGCCACACGCACGGCCGCGCCCTACGCTCCGTCGCAGACCGGCTGCTGGCCGTAGCCTGCGCCATGCTGCGAAACGGCACACCGTTCGATCCCGGCCACGTGACTGCTGCCACCCAAGCGCTGGCGCACCCGACCACAGAATCAAAGTAAATGTAACGACACCAGGGCCGCCGGTTAATTTACTGACCCCCTCTGCGTGCAAAAGCCCGACTTCGTCACCTTCTTGAGCCTACCGTTGCTCTGGGGGGCGAGCACAGGCGATCCGAGTCGTCTTTGGCCCTTTTCGAGGCTGTTTTGGCCGTTTTTGGGCCTCAACGATGAATGCGGAAGAAATGTAGTACCAATGGGGATGGTTGTACACTCACTTATTAGTAAATGTATATATGTGCATATAGACTGTTCAGGATCAAAATGACAAAGTTGGAAAAGGACGCTGCGGATCCCTTTCAAATCCTCACCAGAGTACGATGGCTCCGGCTTCAAATGCGCAGTTACCCACCACTCGCTGTCTTCCCGACCCAGCCTGCAGTTGCGTCGCTTTTTGGTCTAAACGTCTACTTTTTTCTTCTTTCCTACTTGCATAAAGGGTAGGGAGTCCCTTCCCTCGGCGAGCATTACCCCGCTTCCACGGTAATACGGGCCACTCCGCCACCCTGTTGACCCAGCCTGGCTCTTGCGAGCTTCCAGTTGGTGTGCCCCACCATCAACAGGGTTTCCCGTGTTGCGTCTTTTCTCATCTTCCGTACGTGCCAGTGCCATTACCCCGGCGAAAACAGCTCGGTGCCTGTGTCGCTCGCTTCCCGAACTGCCGGCGGCCTTCCCCTACTTCATGGAGGGTCGGCTTTCGCATTAGCAGTTTCGAGGCCTGCTCAGCATTCACTACGCGTTCCGGCCCGTACGTTCGCTGAATCGCAAAGCGATCCTTTTGCCAAAGTGCTTCAGTCCATGTCGTTACCTCCATAAACCGCCTTGGCCGCTACCACCTGGAGCGACAGATGATGGATGGGATTCGCACCCACCAGAGAAAAGCGCCTTATCACGGCGCACATGAAGGCGTTGCCTATGCTGCTGGCACTCAACCCCATACTATCGGTGAAGACTTGGGCCGCCTGCCTGTAATTGCGCCGCGACAGTCCACACAGCAACCTTCTTACCACGCTTTCCCGGTCCATAAGCCCACGCTCGCGCAAGAGGCGGTACGTTTGCAGAGGACGCTCCCTTCGGGTTCGTACATTCCGCACGCGCGGTACGCGGACCGCAATGCGCTCCAAACCGACGCGGATGGAACCCGGGTTCGTCCCCCAGCGCTGAAAGCCGGTCTTACGGTGCTTCCCACGTGCGCCGCAAATGAAGCGGGCTTCGGCTTCCATGACCCATGTGGCCATCTTGGTAAGAAGATCATCGAGATATCCAAGGCAGCTGGCCAGGCCGATGAAATTCCTCTGCGCAAGCCCGCGAAGGTCCTCGATGAGTGATTGATCCAGCATAGGGGTATGGGTCATCATACGGCGTAAAGGTTGATGAGAATCTCACGAAGTTGTGGCAGATGGGCCGCATGGGCCACACGGCGCAGCTGAGCCTCGTGTTCCAACAGCGCCAGTGCCATCTGTTCGCGTTGCTGGAAAACGGCGCTGGCCGGGGCCTGCAACCTGCGACCGATGGCATGCATGAAGCGCATCACGCGCAGCCCCCTGTCGAGCTTGAGCAGCATGCCCGTGCGTTGAATCGTCAGAGATTGCTCCAGGCCCTCCCATAGAACCTTCGCTGCGGACCGATTGACGCGCGTCAAGTCCTGGTGAATACGGGTGAGTGCGCGTTCAGCTTCCCGGGCATCGAACCCATTCCATGCCTGGCGGAGGCGATTGCGATACACAGGAACAAGGTCTTCCGGAAGACCACAGGTGACTTGATCCAACAGCGTATTGAGACAGCGCTGTATGGCGACCCTGGGGCCGAACACCTGGCGCACCGCCGATTGCAGTCCCGTACTGCTGGGCAGCACACAGAGCAGCCCGTCGGCGGCCGAAAGACCACGATCGGACAGCGACTGCACAAAGGACGTAAGAGCAGAGACGTTCTCAGGGTAGCACGCTACCAGGCCAAGTATGCGGCGATAGCCCGTGATGGTCAGACCCGCTCCAAGAACGATGTTAACGCCGCGTGGGCACAGCCCGCGCAGCCAGATCGCAACGATCGGGTCGTCTTGCAGACTGCGCGAATGCAACAGCTGCCACGCTTCATTCAACTGCGCCGAGTCCGGCTTTGTGTCCTGGGCCGCAGCAGAAGCCTTGATCACTGCGGGCGGTGGCACCGGCTGCTGATGCGCTGCCGGAATGGGCCAGTCGGTGGTCAATTGTTGCAGTATGTGCGTGCAGAGCTTCATCAGAAGCCGCCGCGCGTAACCGGAGGGATTGATCTGGGCGTCTAAAGGCGCCTCAGTGCTCCCCAAAACAGGCTGGGAGGGGTTCATATGATGGGAAAGGAATGGTGGAGGCTAGAGTCCACCTCCACAGCAACTCTCCAATTCCCAACTTGAATTTGTGCGATCCCGGCTCGACTATTGGTACGACCGTGAAGCGGCTGATGGGCCAATGCGCTTCAGCCAGCGCTACCGCCAAATTCATAATTCCGATCGCAAGAATTAGAGCGTCACAGAAATGCTGCTTGATGGTCCTACTCCAAGATCTGTCGGAAGACCTTGCCAGATTCCCGGATTTCCGCTAACGCCCCGGGACGCCTGAGACCGTGGACAATGAACTACATCGTGAAAGAAAGCCCAAACGTAGGCATAAGCGCATCCGTGCGTGACATGTTCGCCTTGTGCGCGTACTCGCCACCAGAGCGCAAAATCGCTCCTTGCTTGAGGTATTCGGCCTGCCCGCCAAGCAGATAGCGCACGCCCGCATTGATGTGGATGTTCGCCCCAAACGATCGGGCGACAAAGATATCCACACCGCCACCTACGCCGTAGCTGAACGCAACGTCCCTAAGGTTGACACTGGAAGGGATGGAATAGTCGTAGCGATCATTGAGCGAGGATGCCGTATAGAAGTACTTTAGTCCGATTAGGCCTTCTGCGTACGGCTTGACTTGCTGTTTCCGCCACTGCAGGCGCATAACAAAGTGGGACGTGATAATATGGTTGACTGTCGTCAACCTGTACGTCACGTCCGGGACGGCATACAGGATCGGCACGTTAGAAACTTCTCGCCCATATTCGTACACGCTGGCCTCAATGCCGAGAATCACCGGCGTGGCGTGTATCTGCGCCCCGCCAAACGTGGAAAAGCCATACCCAGTCCTGCTGAGGACGTCGCCAAATTCCCCTTGGGGAATGGCAACGCTCCCATGGAGAGACCAGTGCGGCACCAAGAGCTGTGCTTGGGCGGTAACAGTCAGGCCCGCGAACAGGGCCGCGATTAGGATGAGGCGTCGTTGTAGGCTCATGGCAAGGCTCCGTTTTGTTATCGCATTAGCCGCGTACACTGGCCAGTTTGTCACACGCTTGGATCTGGCACAAGCCACCCAAGCACCTTGCCTGCGTCCTTTGATGCGCATACCCCCGGTACCTGATTCGGCGATTCGGTTGGCGTGTGAACCGCTTCCACCATGGGCACAGTCAGCAGCACCTCCAACCGCTCGGAGCACGACGTTGGAGTTGCGGCCCAGAAGATTCGCACAATCTGGATGCAAAGTGCTGACCGGCGCGAACTCACTGGCGACGGTACAGCACACTGAAGTTCCTTCGACGTCAGCAAAGCCACTGGCAAGAATAGTGACGCTTGCAACGTTGCCACCAAGGCTACCCATTGGAACTGCGGCAATGAGGTTGAATGGCCGATGCGAGTTGACCAGGGCTTCCATCACAGTCACAAGCTCGATCTAAAGAAACCGAGTTGTACTGAGAAGTTGTTTCACTTAACGTGCTCCCGGCTTGCCGGGCCCACTAGGATAGCGGGGAGCCTCGAGCGCCCGGAGGTTGAGCGTTCCCTACGGCATTGTCAAAGAGAGCCCAAAGGCGAGCATGAGCGCATCCGTCCGTGAGCGACCAATATCAGAACCGTCTGACGAAAAGTAGCTAGCCTGCCCACCGAACAGGTAGCGCACGCCAGCATTGGCATTTAGGTTCATATCAATCAATTGGCCTAAAAGGAATTCAAGTCCGCCACCCACGCCATAGCTCGCAGTAACATCGTCGAGTGTTTGTTCCTGATCGGTGAAGACTAGTACACGGGATGTGATTTCAGTGTAAAAGAACTTTAGTCCCACCATGGCCTCTGCGTAGGGCATGATATTCCTCTGCAGTTGCTGCAGGCGAACTACAAAATGTCCCGCCGCGAACCTTTGGTACGTTCCGAAATCCGCGATGATTACTGACTCTGACCTATGCGAGTAGGTGTACCAGCCGCCTTCAATGCCGAGAACCACAGGCGCGGTGGGCATCTGTGCACCTAGAAAAAGAGCAAGGCCGTACCCCGGCCCATCGAGGTTGTCGCCGAATTCGCCCTGGGGAACGGCTGCGCCCACCTGCAAGGACCCGTGAAACACGGGGAATTGGGCCTGCGCAACTGTGGCCATGCCCGTAGCAAGAGCCAGAAAGAGAAAGAGTGGTCTGTGGAATGGCATTGCAGTGTTCCGTTTTGTCACCCCGCAAGCCGCATCCGGGGCTTCTGTTGTCATAGGTTGGGGTCCACGATATGCCGCCCATGCGTTCTTCCCGCGACCATCGCTTGGCACACGGCGGGCACTTGATCTAGCGGAACGGTGCTAGTATGAATGGCTTTTACCATTGGCTCCGTCAGCAGGGTCGCAAGGCGGTGCCAGGCCGCGACCCGCTTGGCACGCGGTGATGTGTTTGAGTCGATACCCAGTAGGTTCACGCCCCGGAGGATAAATGGAAACACCGTGGTATTCAATGCTGTCCCGGCTGCATTGCCCGAAGCAGCTACACTGCCATGCCGCTGCAAAAGGCTCAGCACGGCGGCAAGGCTGTTTCCTCCAGCCGCATCTACTGCTCCGCTGAAGCGGGCCGACTCCAACGGGCGACCCGGCGACAACCGGTCAACAGTCTGCGCGGCACCCAAACCACGCAAATAATCCCACTGCGCGCGCTTGCCGGAAGAGGCCACCACCGAATAGCCCAGCTTGGCCAGAAGCGCCACCGCGAAGCTTCCTACTCCGCCGGAAGCTCCGGTCACGACAACGTCACCACGATCCGGCGTAATACCGTGGGCCTCCAAAGCCATGATAGAGTACATCGCCGTCACGCCCGCCGTTCCGACAATCATACTCCACAGCGGCGGAATGCCCTCCGGGAGCTTCAGCAGGTAGGTCATGGGGACGCATTGGCGCTGCACATACGCACCCCAATACCGCTCTCCCAGCCCACCACCGGTCAGAACAACACAGTCCCCTTCGGCATATGAATCCGTATCCTTCGTGACTCGCCCTACCAGATCGATGCCGGGCACAAAGGGGTATGTGCTGCGGACAATCTTGCCCGTCCCCGTGACTGCAAGCGCATCTTTGTAGTTTATCCCGGAGTACAGGACCTCCACCGGGACGCCTTTTCCGGGCAGCACGCCTGCATCCAGGTTGCGTACCACGGGAGTGCCGTGGGCCTTGAGCACGAGCGCTTTGATAGATCGAGTCATAGACGGTGTTGATGATGATCCGTAGAGGCACAAACCGGCACTCGGCCTACACCATGCGAATCATGGCCTCGTTGGCCATGAGCCTGCTCTTGGTAGGACTGGCATTCAACCTCCCACTCACCTTCAAGTCTCAACCCGCCACTTGGCGCTTGCCAGGACGGCATAGTGCGCCGGCCCTTGGGTTCCATGACATTGGCATGGACGCTGCCCTTGGCATTCCCACCGCGCCTCCGCCATCAGCCGGCCACGAAACCGCCCCGGTTGCTCTGGACACGACGATATTGGACGAAGAACTCGATGACCATACGCACGCCGCAGATCCCGCACCCGTGCTGTCCAAGGTGGAACATATGCCGGTGCTGGAATTCGTGGAAGAGATGCCGCAGGTGCGGGGAGGACTCGCTGCGTACTACATCCATATCGAATACCCGGCGGAAGCCAAGCTGCGTGGCATTCAGGGCCGCCTGACTCTGGGCTTTGTTGTTGAGCCCGATGGCACTACCAGCAATGTGCATGTCATGGACAGCTTGCACCCACTGTGCGACTCCGCCGCCGTACGCGCACTACGGCAAACCACCTTTATACCGGGGCAGCATCAAGGCAAGGCGAAGCGCGTCCGCATGCGCCTACCAGTCAGATTCGTGCTGATTGATCCCGACTCAACAGGCACTGCTGTCAGCTCGTTCAGTCCGGTCCAGTTTGCGACGGACAAGCGCCAACGAGATGCGTGGAAAACGACCCACTAAAGTGCTGGGTACGCATACGATGCCCCGAGGCCCAGTGGGATGCCCAGTACCCAATACAAGATCAGAAACGCCGACCAAGCTACAAGAAACAGCAAGCTGTAGGGAATCATAAACGACGTGAGCGTCCCAATGCCCGTTTTCTTGACGTAGCGCTGGCAGTATACCACCACAAGCGGAAAGTACGGCATCAGCGGCGTAATGATGTTGGACGAGGAGTCGCCCACACGGTAGGCGGCCTGCGTCAAGTCTGGCGAAATCCCCACCTGCATAAGCATCGGCACGAAGATAGGGGCCAGCAGCGCCCACTTCGCCGACGCCGAGCCCACAAAGAGGTTGACGAAGGCAGTCAGCAAAATAATGCCGACAATCGTAACCGGGCCGGGCAGCAGCAGCGCCTGCAGGACACTCGCTCCCTTAAGCGCCAAGAGCGCCCCAATATTGGACGCACCAAAGGCATGTACGAACAGCGCACAGAAGAATGCCATCACGATGTAGTAGGCCATACCATCCATCGCCTTCGTCATCGCATCAACCATGTCTTTCGACTTGCGAAAAACTCCAGCCACAAAGCCAAACACGACGCCGGGAATCAGGAACAGCAGAAAGATCAGCGGCACGATCGACTGCATAATCGGTGCGGCAAACGAGTTCAGGCTGCCGCTGGCATCTCTGAATGGCGAGTCGCCCGGTAAGAGTGACAACAGTAGCAGCGCCAGTCCCAACAGCATCACGCCAGTGGCCCACCAGAATGCTTTGATCTCTTTGGGATCAATCTTGGACATCTCCGGCGCCTCTTCCGCATCCGTATCAACGGGCGTATTCTTGTTCAGGCGCGGCTCAACAATGCGGTCTGTCACATACCAGCCAAGCGCGATGACCAATATGCTCGACATCGCCGTGAAGAAGTAATTGCAGAGCGGATTAACCAGAATCGCAGGGTCAATGATCTGCGCGGCCGGCTGCGTAAAGCCTTGGAGGAGAGGGTCTAGGGCTGAGGGAACCGGGTTGGCACTGAACCCACCTGACACCCCGGCAAAGGCTGCTGCAATGCCAGCCAGAGGGTGGCGGCCCGCCGCATAAAAGATTACACCGCCCAGCGGGATAACGAGGACATATCCAGCGTCAACGGCGCTATGGCTGATAAGGCCCACGAGCACCACCATCGGCGTAAGCAGGGTCGCGGTCGTTTTGCTGAGCAGCAGCTTTATGCTCGTGTGAAAGTACCCGGCTTCATCTGCTACGCCAACGCCAAGCATTGCCACCAATACCACGCCCAGCGGGGCGAAGCCCGTAAAGATTCCTACCATCTGCGAGAGGAATGCGGTAAGCGCCGAGCCTGTCAGAAGGTTGTTGACCTGTAGCGCACCGCCGGTGCGTGGGTCCTCTACGGTGAAGTCTACCGGTGCAAGGATCGCAGACAGGATCCATACAATGATCAACGAGAGCAGAAACAGCATCGAAGGGTCCGGCAGCTTGTTGCCGACAACCTCAATGCCTCCCAATGCCCGGTCTACGAAACCCCTCTTTGGGTTTGGCAACGTGCGCGTGTTTTTGGCTTCCACTGCTACGGGATGGTGTCGATGACTATAACAGGACGAGGTAGGTAAGCTTGGCGACACCGACGCGGCTAAGCATCGTTACGTCGCGTCGCGGGTCAAAAAGCTGGTCATTGCTACCCGTAAAATGGTACGCGGTATTGAAGACCAGAAAGAGGTCACTACCCGGCGTATGGATCCAGTCCACGCGGATATTAGCCTGCAGGTCCCTGGTAAAGTTGTCGTACTGGACCAAAGCCGTAGCAAACAGTTTGCGGCTGACTGCCCCTAAGACCGACAGCGACATCGTCGTTGCGCCAAATCTACCATTCTCCAGGGGCAAGTCTATCAGCGAATACGCGATGCTTCCGTCCACGTTTAAATATTGCGTCGGGCGAAAGCCAATGCTGCCGCGCAGGTCCGTTCGCGTGCCCGGGAAAAACCCACCACTCGATAGCTCCCCGCTCGCGTACAGGCGGCGGCTGGAATCCGTCATCCCGTCCAAGGATACCCTAGTATATGTGTAGTCACCCTTGGCAATGGTGACTTCCGGGCGAATGCGGAAGGGTGCTTCCAGACGCTCGAACTGCTGCTCCACCGTGATTTCGAATCCGTCCCGGCGGTGCAGGTCCATCCCCGCGCTGAACGAAGCACTTGAGGACTGAAGCTCACCATTCTGGCCCGTGATATAGGCGTAGTCGCCTTCAAGGTTAAAGCGTCGCACAAATGGCAGCGCCGCCATCTCAACCACCGGCGTGTACTGGGCGCTCCCAAAGTAGCGGCGCTGGTCGCGGCGACGCACGAATCCCAAGGCCGGCCTATAGTCGGTACTCACGCTGGTAAACGAGGCAGAGGCTCCATAAGTATCATTGAGCAGGCGCAGGCTGGCATGCCCGGCCGCACCGGTCGCGTCCGCTCCGAAGTCATCAACATGGGTATACCACGCGCTAAATTCACTGGAGCTCCAGAATCGGTACTGAGCGTCTAACCCGAGGGCCGTATTGGAGCCATCCGACTCTTGGAGGTTCGTAACGATGGCACCGGCAGTAGCGCGGGGAAAGAGCGTAGCCCGCAGGCGGACAACCGTATTGTTCGCGTTCTTGCCACCAAAGACGTGGCCAAGGTTGTCACCGGTTTCGATATTCATGAGGCCGATGGACAGCGGTCCAACCTGCCCGGTAATGCGGGCGCCAGCGAGGATGCGATTCGAAAGCCCAATGCGGCGCGAAAAAAAAGTCTGCGTTGTGCGCGGGTTGCCATGCTCAAACAGCCCGCTCCGCTCCAGAAAAAACTCGCGCTTCTCTGGAAAAAACAAACTGAACCGGGTCAGGTTAAGCTGCACATTATCCGCCTCCACCTGCGCAAAGTCAGTGTTGACGGTGAGGTCCAAGGTGAGATTTGACGTGATGCCGTACTTGAAGTCCACGCCGAGGTCCCGTGTGAATTTCTGCTCAGGGGCCTCTGTCTGCAGGTCTGGCCGAACGGCCTGCAGGCCCGTGATGACGTAGGGCTTGATTTCAATGTTTTTGCCGCGGCGCACATTCTTGAGACCGGCCAATGTGCCGTACTGGGATACAGCTGCCAGGACGCCAAAGCGCCCCCCGTATTCAAGCCCAATCTCAGGCCAAATGACACGTTCGTTTTTGCGGTTAATGGTGCGAGATAGCAGGAGCCCGAATGACAGATCGTCGCCTTTGGGAAAGCGCAGCTGCCTAAACGGGATAGACACTTCCATCGTCCACCCTCGGTCATCAATCACCGTTTCGCTTCGAAAGACCGCATTCCACGAAAAGCTGTCGAGCGTCAACCCCTCATCGGTGATCGTCGCATCATCCTGCGTACCCAGGGCATTCATCTCGAAGAGGTAGGAATTGCGCTTATCCATGTAGGTATCCAGCGCGATGTAGGCATGGTCATCGCGGTCGTTCCGGCCGCCCCGCTCCAGGTTCTTCGCCCGAATCAGGTGTGGCTCTCGGTCACGAAATGTGAACGCAAAGAACAGGTAGTCCCTGTTGTATGCGATGCGCACTTCGGAGTACTCCGTAGGGGGCTGTCCTTCATGGGGCCATACTTGCGTGAAGGTGGTAATGGGCGTGATCTCCTGCCAGATGGCATCGTCCAAGATGCCGTCAACGTTTGGCGCTTCTTCAACAAAGACCGCTATGACACGATCGGCAGTAGGAGGCTCGGACTGGCCGTAGGCGGCAGCATGCCAGACCATACATCCCGCCAGAGCCCAGCCGATGTTGCGAATTGGTATCATTTTTTTCGCGACAAGTAGGCAAAAGGTAAATAGGACAGCCCAAACATAACTACCGCCACGCCTTCCGTTACCAGGATGTACCACGGCCACGGGCCAAAAAAGTCCAGCAATGACGCCGACGGCGGCTTATCGACAAGGTACAGGTAGTTGGTATCCAGTACGGTGTTGATTACAAAGGCTGCCGCCGCGTAGGCGTTAAGCCATACAAATGCACGCAGGATGCCTCGCCTTGTAGGATATAGCCGCTGTGTCACCGTGACATATACTACATAGACCAGGAGGCCGCTATGCGTTACCCAGTAGTAAAAGAAGTCGTAATGCGGAAAGCTCTCAGTAAGCCGCGGCGTTAGGTTAGCTTGCAGAGTGCCCGAAAGGATCCAGTAGTACAGCACCTCGTGTACGCGCAACGTGGGCTTCCATGCTACGACAGGCAGTACCAGCGAGAGAAAGTAGCAGAAGTGAACAGGGAGGTCTTCTCTCCAATCGTACTGCCCGATCGAGACAGCAATGCCCGTCCACGCGATCAGTATCGCTGAGATCGCCACGGCAATCCCGCGGCCCAACCACAACTGCTGCACGGCATCCAAGCGCCATCGCGCATAGAGCGGCAGAAGCACCGTCAGAATCAGCACAACAAGAAGCACGCTGAAGTGCTCCATGCTGAACATCGCAAACGCTGCATTATCCTCCAAGAATGCGCCCATGGCTGAGAATCACGTGGCAATAACGCAGGCAAAAGCAAGCGCAGGCACGTTAAAGTACGGGAATTTGTCCGTGCGGCGGTACCTTTGGGGTCCGCTGTCAAGGCCGTGCCTCACTCTTTCTGCCCGTATCGTATGCAGACCGCCATTGCCAGCCTAGGCGAGATCCGCGCCCATTTTCCGGCACTCGCCCGACGGCACAACGGGTATGCAGTTGGATACTTCGACGGGCCTGGCGGCACGCAGGTGCCGCGGGCAGTGGGGGATGCCATGGCACGGTACCTGTATTGCCACAATGCCAACACACATTGGGCCTATCCGACCAGCATTGAAACAGACGCGGCGCTTCTGGCCGCCCGCAAGGCGCTGGAGGATTTCCTCAATGCCCCCGCGGGCACCGTTGCCTTCGGCCCCAACATGACCTCGCTGACCTTTCACGTAGCGCGCGCGCTCGGGCGGGCCTGGGCGCCTGGCGACGAGGTTGTAGCGACCGACCTGGACCATCATGCCAACATCGATCCGTGGCGGGACTTGGCAGCGGAGCGCGGCCTCACAGTGCGCATGGTGCCCTTCGATGTGCAGACCGGACATTTGGATCTAGACGCATTCCAACGCGCGCTAGGCCCCAAGACTAGGCTGGTTGCCATCGGGGCGGCGTCAAATGCACTAGGCACGATCAACGACGTGAAGCATGTCGTGGAAATGGCTCACGCGGCTAGCGCCTTGACATACGTAGACGCCGTGCATTACGCACCACACGTGCTGCCAAACGTAACGGCTCTGGGCTGCGACTTCTTTGCGTGCTCGCCTTACAAATTCTATGGCCCGCACGCGGGAGTACTTTACGGCAAGCGTTCGCTCTTGGATCAGCTGAAGGTATCCCGCTTGGTGCCGGCTCCGAGCGAGGCCCCCGAGCGTATTGAGACAGGTACGCTCAGCCACGAAGCCATCGTGGGATCCGCTGCCGCCGTGGACTTCCTTGCTTCACTTAGCCAAGGTGCGACGCGACGCGACCAGCTGGTAAACACGTTTGCGGTACTCAAGGACCGCGCTTCCGCCCAACTCCGGAAACTCTGGCACGGACTCGAGGCCTTGCCACGGGTCACCCTGTACGGACCAGGTCCTGACCAGGCGCGTACGCCTACACTTGGATTCACCGTCAGCGACTATGATGCAGAGGCAGTCAGCGCCTACCTCGCGGCCAAAGGACTTTTCCTGTCGCATGGCGACTTCTATGCCTTAACCGTTATCAAGCGGCTGGGAGTCGAAGGACTCGTGCGCGCTGGCTGTGCCTGCTATACATCGGACGAAGACATCGACCGGCTGATACGTGCAGTTGCCACGCTACCATAGCGCCTAGCCAACTAACGAAAACACGCCAGTAACCACGTAGACATCATATATCGCATGCGTCCATGCAGCAACGCCGAAGCCGCGTAGCAAGTAGATTGCATTGAGAACCAAGCCAAAGAGCGCGCGAAACGTAAAGGAAGCCATCGTAAACTCGTCGCCCAACGACCCTGTGTAGTGTATCCAACTGAATAGCAGCGCTCCAACCACCGCGGCAATCAGGTAAGCGCCCACACGAGGCATGATCTGTTTTAGCACCAGAAACAGGCCGCCGGTCAGAAGCACACGAAACAGAAGCTCTTCGTAAATGCCTGCGCCCAACGACATGACTAGCTTCTGAAACAGCCCAAGCTCTCCGGCCTCCTGCGCCACAATGCCAAGGCCCGGCTGCAGCACGCTGTAGGTCACAAACGAGACCACGTAAGCCACTATGAGTGCATACACGGCACTCTCTCCGACAATGCCAAGGCCGTAGGATACCTTCAGCTTGAGTTGCTTTCTGCGGTCCAATAGGTAAATTGCCAGCCCGACAAGCACAATGGCGGCAAGCAGCCCGATCTCCGCTGTGATGCCGTATGCCAGCAGCTTGGCCTGGAGCCACTGCCCGATGGGTGTCCCCATCGGTACGTTCTTCATCCACACCTCCGAACTGATGCGCACGCCGCCGCCTTCATATCCTCTGTTGATCCAGCGTATAAGGATCTCGTACAGAAGCACCAGCGGAAGCGCCATCAGGAACCCGTACGTCGCCGTCCGGGTGAGCCGGTGGTAGCCAGTCACAGGCGAAGATGGCTCCGCCGTATCCAGTTGTGGCATCTGGAATTCGCTATTCATCGTGTAACGCCATTAGCGCTTGCTGCAGTTCGGATAGGTCCTTTAGGGCCCCTTCCTGCGAGGAGACTGCAATGCCTTTGCGAAAGATTTCCGCCGCCTTATCCCGTTGGCCAAGAGCCAAGTACAGCTTCCCCAAGTGATAATACGTACCGGTATACGTAGGTTGCATCGCAACGAGCGACTCGTATAGTGAGCAGGCCTTTAGTGGATTCCCGCGCTTTGCGTATTCCTGCGCCAGAGCAAAGCGAGTAAAGGCATCATGCGGATCTTCCGCATGATATCGCAAGAGCAAGGCAAGTCGATCAACAGCCATTTGCCTCAGAAGCCTGCGTCAACCCTCGCCACCGTTTGCATTGCACCGCAATTCATAGCATGGACCAGTTCAACGCTGCCTGCAAGGAGCTCCAGCCCCTACGCTGCCGAAGTCTCGGCCTCCACCTATGGCTTCGTCTCCATCTCCGAAGAATGCATTAGTATCTCCACTCGAGCCTCCCAAACCACCGTCATTGACTGCGCTGCCACCATCATGCGCGTCAAACTCACCACCATTGCCCAAGGGGGAAAACACTGCTGCTGCGATAGTTGTACCGACCCAGAGCGAGGCACCATCGCTTCTGCGTGTCGTGTGCGGTGTCTGTCTCCGGGTTGCGTCCCGGCCTACATACCACGTGTCGGCGCTTTGGCCGCGGAGCTCATTTGCCACCAAGCCTGCCGATTGCGCACAGAATGACAAGTGTCCGCAATGGGCACTGACGGCCTCCAAGAGGCTCGCAGCGCACCCCACGCAGTCGACCTGCGTTTTGCGCGCCCCCAATGCCCTGCGGCACGTCGCGGGGTCGTGCGGTCCTGCCAACTCGACATGGACAGCTATTGTGTCGCTCTGGCAGCTGACAATGCAACAACCCCCAGCACGAACTCGCACTCGGCCCGCACAGACGGGACCCATGGTCCGGGCAGCACAGACGCCGTTACAAGAGCGCCAGCGCGCCAACCCGAACACGGAGAGGGGAGGCCGCCCCCATGGCTCCGTAGGGAATAAAGTGGCGATGCGCTAGTCGCGACAAAACCCCCACCCCAATACAATCTGAAACGCCGCGCCTACAACGCCGTGCCGAATTCCTTTGGTGAGCGTCCCTGCGTCCGGCCGAGAGGTCACTACCAGCCGCCTCCTGCGCCACCGCCGCCGAAGCCGCCACCACCGAAGCCGCCGCCGAAGCCGCCACCACCGAAGCCGCCACCGAAGCCGCCGCCGCCGAAGCCGCCACGGCCCGCAGCATGACCCAGTAACAGTAACGGAAGGATGCTATCATTACTGGTACGGCGGCGCGGACCTTGGCCCCCACCCCCTCGATTCCGAAAGAACCCGTTAACGAAAATCACCAGCAACAGCACGAAAAACGCCAGCCCGCAAAAGTCAACTCGTCTAGCTTTCCGTGCTGGAATAGCCGCCATAATGTCAGGCATGAACTCCCCCGCTGCCGCCATCATGATCTGATCGACGGCAAGAGACAATCCTTGGAAAAACTGTCCCTGTCTAAACTGTGGTGTGATCGTGTTACGTATGATGCGGCTGGCAGTGGCATCTGGAAGGACAGCCTCCAGCCCATATCCAACCGCTATAAAGACTTCGCGCTCCTCACGCGCAACGAGTATCACAACGCCATTATCCTTGTCCTGTTGGCCTATGCCCCACATCTCGCCCAGCTCAGTCGCATACGTTGCAATATCTTCACCTTGCAGATTCTGCTTGGTGACAATTGCGATCTGAGAGGATGTCGTGTCAGCGTAACTGCTGAGCTTGTGAACCAGAATCTGCTCTTCCCCGCTGGTAAGAAGGTTGCCGTCATCTGTTACCCATGCATTGGTGCGCGGCCGCTCCTGTGCTTGCGCGGCCGCACTCAGTATCATGAAAACCAAGCACCAATAACGTGTGGGAACCGACACAATCAGGATGAAAAGTTGACTGCCGGCGCTTCTTCCGCTCCTACTTCTGCTTCAAAAGCAGGGCGTGGAGAATGACCAAACAAGCTCGCGAAGAGTGCGGCCGGCATGCTCCGAATTGCCGTGTTGTACTGACGGACCACATCGTTATAGCGCGTACGGGCGGTGTTGATACGGTTCTCGGTGCCCTCCAACTGCGCCTGCAAATCCCTGAAAGCCTCTGTCGCGCGCAACTGCGGATAGTTTTCGCTGACGACCAGGAGCCTGCCCAATGCACCGCTCAGTTGCGACTGCGCAGTCTGAAACGCCGCCATGCGCTCTGGATCAGCCAAGTCGTCCGCACTCAGCGTAACTCCCGTCGCCCGTGCCCGTGCAGCAGTCACCATTGACAGCGTCTCCTGCTCGAATTCGCCCGCGGCCTTCACCGTACTGACAAGGTTGGGAATCAGGTCTGCGCGGCGCTGGTAAGCCGTTTCTACGTTGCCCCAAGCCGCATCAACCGCCTCCTCTTGGGCAATCAGGCTGTTATACGTTCCACAGCCCATGCAACCACCAAACAAACAGAGCAGGAGCACGATCAGCAGGCCGATGAGTCCTTTGTTGCGCATATTATTTCGCTTTCTGTGTTGCCTAGGATACGAAAACGGCCTGCGGTAGTTTCCTTCACCGAGCAGCAGGCCATAGGCGCAGCACACGAATGGCAAGATAGCCAAACCACCCAACAACAAAGGCGCAAAGCTGGCCGCTGGCACGGCAAGGACAAGCGCCTACAGATCGAGCGTCACTCGCGCGGAATGGCCGAACAGGCCCGCTAGGAGTGACGTTGGCATGGTATTAATGGCGAAATTGTAGTTACCGACCGCATCATTGTAAATCGAATGCGCAACGCTGATTCGATATTCAGAACTTACGAGGAACGACTCCAGTTGCCTTTGCTCCTCCGATCTCTCGAGCTGCGAATCGCCATCGATGGCAGTAAGGAGACGAGTCAGTGCGTTGCCAAGCTCCTTCTGCGCAGCCTCAAAGGCTGCCACAGCCTCCTTATCTGCCAGGCCGTCCGTGCTAAGCATTGCCTCCATCGTCTGGTCCCGCAGAGCGGTGATGCTTGCAAGTCTCTGTTTATCCACGTATCCCCCGGCCTCTAACTTGCTTACAATGCCCGAGGCAAACCGTGCACGGGCTTGGTAGACCGCCTCCACATTGCTCCATGCCTTTGTGACCAGCTCCGCCTGTTTTTCAAGATTGTTCAAGGAACGCTAACCCAGGTACCCGCAAATGAGCACCATCAGTAGTACAACTGCCAGTCCGATTCGTCTTCCCATGTGCATGCCAATCCGCTTTGGTACGTCTACGGTATTGTGACCTACTGTGGCGCCTCTCCTTGATGTTGATCCAAGTATTCCTGCAAGATGATGCCGGCGGCCGCAGCATCAACACGCTCTTTGGCAAACGGCCTGCCTTGCTGCGCAAGGCGGCTCTTGGCTTCTTCAGACGTATAGCGCTCGTCCCACTTCCTAAATCGTGTCCCCGGCAACACCTTCTTCAAACGATTAAGGTACTGCTGTACGCGTGCAGTAGCCGCGCCTGTTTCGCCTGACTCCAAGAGCGGCCATCCGATTACGACCGTGTCCAGCCCCTCACACGCATGCAAAGTCTTCAGTCGCCGCACTGCCTCGTCCTGGCTATAGGTGCCGTATGGCTGCGCAAATTGGCGCAAAGGATCGGCGAGCGCCAACCCTACGCGCCTTGTACCATAGTCTACGGCCACGATGCGCGATGGCCCTTGCAATGCGCGGCTATGCCGCGTACTGCGGTGGGTCGTCCTGTTCCGGGACATCGAGTGGCTGATCCAAAAAGCGTTTGATGTGCTTGGACGGCTTGAAGTGTACCTTGCGCCGACTTGGTACCCGGACGGACTCCCCGGTTCGTGGATTGCGGGCTTTCAGTCGGGCGCTGGTCCGTTTGACTGTGTACACGCCATGGTTACGCAGCTCAATACGAAGCTCGGGATCAGCCTCCATAAACATGCTCCCGAAACAGGCAAGAACCGCGTCCACCCATGGCTTACACAGGTGTTGAGGCATCTTGGTATGCCTCGCTACGCGACGCACCAAATCTTTGCGGGTCAGCGTATCTGGAATGCGACTCATAACACGTGTCAGTTAGATTGGTAAATTCGTTCTAGGGTGCCATAATAGTAAATACCGCCGGCACAATCTCGGCCTCGATGTCTGGTGGCGTCATGCTGCTACTGTTCAAACCGGTACACGCCGTGGATGCTGTCAACGCGTTTCAGACGCGTTATCAGGCGCTTAAGATGCTGCAAGTCACTGACGTCCAGTATGATCGTCCCCTCAAACACGCCATCCTTGGTTGCAACGGAGATAGACCGAATGTTAGTCTTAAGGTTACGCGAAATTACGGTCGTCAGGTCATGCACTATCCCGACGCGGTCTTCCCCGACCACGCGCAGGCCCACGATATACCTTACATCCTTTTGCCGACTCCAGTCACACGTCTGAATGCGCTCTCCGTGGTTAACCAAGAGGTTCGGCGCGTTCCTGCAAACCGTGCGATGGATCTTCAGCGTCCCGGTCTTACTCGTATACCCAAACACGGGGTCGCCAGGAATCGGGTTGCAACAAGACGCATAGTCTACCGCCACGCCAGCAATGCGCTCACCGTTGATTACCAGCGTGTCCTGACCTGAGGTCTGCGCGCGCTCCCGGAAGCTGTCGTACTGCACGCTGACCGATCCGGTGCTTTCCTCGTCCACGTCCGGCTCGTGGGTCTTTCCGGTGCGTACCAGCTGAACCAACTCATTGACATCAAAGAGCCCCGATGCAATCTCGTAGAACATCTGGTCCGCACTCGCATACTTGAACTTGGCCGCACAGCGCGCAAGCATAGAGTCCGATACGCGCAGCTTCGTGCGCGAAGCCTTCTTCTCCCAGAGTTCCCGTCCGTAGCGCGTCGCCGTTCGCCGCTCCTCATTGATCCAGTACCTGATGCGGCTGCGCGCTTTATGCGTGACGACAAACTTCATCCAGTCCGGGTTGGGCGTCTTCTTCTTGGAGGTGATAATCTCCACCTGCTCACCACTGCTTAGGCGATACGATAGTGGCACCATCTTGCCGTTGGCCTTGGCGCCGATGCACTGGTATCCTACATCTGTATGGATCTGAAACGCAAAATCGACTGGCGTCGCCCCATTCGGCAGCGTCTTGAGATCGCCACGCGGCGTGAAGACATAGATCTCGTCCGTGTACAGGTTCAAACTGAAGTCCTTGACGAAGTCCGTAGCCTTTTCCTGACGAGGGTTCTCCATAAGGTCATGGACCCACGTCAGGAATTGGTCCATGCTCGCATCGGACTTCTTGACCCCCTCCTTGTACTTCCAATGGGCCGCCACACCACGCTCAGCGATCTCGTGCATCTCCTGGGTTCGGATCTGCACTTCAATACGTCGGCCATCCAACCCCAGCACCGTCGTGTGCAGACTCTGGTACCCGTTCGACTTGGGTACCGAGATGAAGTCCCGAAAACGTTCCGGCAGCGGCTTATACAGGTCGGTGATAATTGAGTACACCCGCCAACAGTCCTCCTTGCCCTGTCGCCCACCCTTCTTGAGCACGAGGCGAATGGCAAAGAGATCGTAGATCTCTTCAAGTGGCTTGCTCTGGGTATTCATCTTCGTGAAGATCGAATTCACATTTTTCGACCTCCCGTAAATGTCAAAGTCAAAGCCCATCTCATTCAGGCGCTTCTTCAGCGGACCGATGAACTGACTGATGTACGCTTCTCGCTCCTGCCGACTGGCCTTGAGCCCTTGAACGATAGTGAAGTAGGCATCTTCCTCCAGCACGCGCAGAGACAGGTCTTCCAGCTCGTACTTTATGGCTTGCAACCCGAATCTATGCGCCAAGGGGGCAAACAGCGTCTGCGTCTCCGTGGCTACCCGCAGCTGCTTGGCACGCGGAAGCGATGAAATCGTCCGCATGTTGTGCAGCCGATCCGCAAATTTGACTAGCATCACGCGGATGTCCTGGGCCATCGAAAGGATGAGCTTGCGAACGTTTTCGGCCTGTCCCAAAGCCCGGTTAGAATAAACGCCACGAATCTTGGTAAGGCCATCGATCAGCATAGCCATCTCTTGGCCAAACTCTTCACGCACAAGGCCCAGTGACAATTCCGTATCCTCGACGACATCGTGCAGAAGCGCAGCCGCTACGCTGGTGTCATCAATGCGGATGGCTTCCGCCACGATCTGTGCGACTGCCAGAGGGTGCATGATGTACAACTCTCCCGAGGCGCGCCGGTCGTTCCGATGCGCCCATAAGCTGAGTTCAAACGCCCGTCGGATCATGTCCTCGTTTACCGACGGCAGATGAGCACGGCACGAAGCCAAGAGTGCCTGCAAGTGGTGCTCAAGCGCGGCGCTGACCTGCGTCCGCGACTCCTTCAGTATGGCCGAGGTTTCCAGCATGACTTACAATACCGGATCCGCTGTACTGCGGTTTCTTTATGTGAAAAAACCCGGCAGGACAATGGGTCCCGCCGGGTATTTCCGGGGCAGGCAGCAAAAAGTCGCCGGACAGGCAGCACCCGGGCTCTGCTGTCGGGCCTACTCCTCGCCGCTGTCCAACGGCTCACTGGGCGTTTCCTGACGGTGACTGCGACGACCGCGGCGCGTACGGCGCCGCCTGGTCTTGGGCGTCTCGACACTACTCTCGTTGTAGTCTACCAATTCGATCATTGCCACCTCTGCCCCATCGCCCGAACGCTGCCCCAGCTTTACAATTCGCGTATAGCCACCGTTACGGCTGCCTACCGCCTCAGCCACCTCGACAAAGAGCTCTGTCACGGCAGTTTTGTCCCTTAGTTGGCTGAAAACCTCGCGCCGGTTGTGCATAGTGTCCGAACGTGAACGCGTAATCAGAGGCTCTACGAAGCTACGCATCGCCTTAGCCTTCGTAATCGTTGTTCGAATGCGCTTGTGCTTGATCAGCGCATTGGACAAGGCTGCCAGCGTCGCCTTCCTGTGGGCGCGCGTGCGGCCAAGCTTGTACCCTTTCTTACCGTGTCGCATTGTTATTACTCGGCGGCGTCGCTTTTCAAATCTACGATGTCCATGCCAAAAGTGAGCCCGCGCTCTTCCAGCACTCTCTCCAGCTCTTGCAACGACTTGCGGCCGAAGTTGCGGAACTTCAGCATCGCGGAATGATCCCTCATCACCAGGTCGCCAATTGTCTTAATGTTGGCAGCCTTAAGGCAGTTGTTGGCTCGAACCGACAAATCCAACTCCTCCACAGGTTGCATCAACAGGTCACGTGTGCGCTCTGCCTCCGGGCCTATGCGCTTATCCTCTACCGCGACGACAGACTGGACCTGCATGTCTATGAATAGGTTAACATGCTCGCGAAGGATGCCTGCCGCCTGTGCCATGGCGTCTTCTGGCGTGATGCTGCCATCGGTCTCCACCTCGAGCTCCAGTCGCTCATAGTCCACGCGCTGTTTGACCCGAGTAGGCTTAACCGTATAACGCACACGCTTGATCGGCGAGTAGATGGCATCAATGGCGATCACTCCGATAGGATCGTCGGCCCTCTTGTTCTCGTGCGCTGGCACGTACCCGCGCCCCCGCTCTACGCGCAACTCAATACCAAAGGCGGCATCCGCCCCAAGCGTGGCGATGTAGTGGTCCGGATTGAGAACCTCATACTCGCTCGTAGCTTGGTTCAGATCTCCAGCCCTCCATACGCCGGATCCCTTCACCCGGTGGTATATGGCTCCACCGGCGTACTCTGCAGCCTTGAAACGCACACCCTTTAGATTCAGGATAATGTCCGATACATCCTCCGTCACGCCGGGAATCGTGGAAAACTCGTGCTGAATCGCGTCAATGCGAATAGAGGTGATCACCACCCCTTCCAAGGACGACAAGAGAACCCGACGCAGCGCGTTACCAATTGTGACCCCAAAGCGGGGCTCCAACGGCTGGAGCACGAACTGTGCACAGGAACGGGAGTCCCGCTCAATCACGACGCCATCAGGCATATGTATGCCGTGGTCACCCATAGTCTTTGTTTGGCAGGTTTTAGCTACTTCGAATACAGCTCCACTATCAGCTGCTCCTTGATGTTCTCTGGGATGTCCGCTCGGTTGGGATAGTCAACAAACTTCCCGGTCAGCGCCTTACGGTCCACTTCCAGCCAAGCGTAGGACCGCCTGTTGCGCAGAACGTTCTCATGGAATAATGACGATCGTCTGCTCCTGGGGCGTACCGCGACAATGTCTCCCGGGCGCAAATGGTACGAGGGAATGCTAACCACCTGACCATTGACCAGGATGTGCCCATGATTGACCAGCTGCCGTGCCTGTCGGCGCGTTGCCCCCAACCCGAATCGAAATACGGTGTTGTCCAGGCGTGCCTCCAGAAATCGCAGAAGGTTTTCGCCGGTGACGCCCTTCTTACGAGCAGCCTTTTCGAATAAATTCCTGAACTGACGCTCCAGAATGCCGTACGTGTACTTGGCTTTCTGCTTCTCCTTCAGCTGTACGGCATATTCACTTTCGCGGCGACGGCGCTTGCGGCCATGCTGCCCAGGTGGGTGCGGCTTTCGCTCCAGCACCTTGCTCGGACCAAAAAGCGGCTCCTTGAATCGCCGTGCAATCTTCTGTTTTGGGCCTCGATAGCGGGCCATAAGCGGTATGCTGCTGTTATCTTAGACGCGCCGACGCTTGGGAGGACGGCAGCCGTTATGTGGAATTGGTGTTAAATCGCGAATCGTCGCAATGTCAAGGCCGGAAACTGACAAGGCCCGAATCGCCGACTCGCGCCCGGAGCCCGGGCCCTTGACGAAGACATCGACTCTCCTGAGGCCGAGCTCGTAGGCTTCGGTAGCTGCAGTGGTCGACGCCACCTGCGCAGCATACGGCGTACTCTTGCGACTTCCCTTGAAGCCCTCCTTGCCAGAGCTGGACCATGAGATACAGTTGCCATACTGATCGGTCAAGGTGACGATTACGTTGTTGAATGTGGCACGGATAAAAGCCCTGCCATTCGGCTCGACCGATACCTTCTTTTTGCGAGTGCGACCGCCGCGCCCACCCTTGCGTAACTGCTTCCTTGCCATACGAACTAAAGATTATTTGCGCGGCGCCTTCTTTTTGCCCGCTACCGTCTTCTTGCGACCCTTGCGCGTACGCGCGTTGGTCTGCGTGCGCTGCCCACGCACCGGCAGGTTGCGCCTGTGACGCAGCCCGCGATAGCAGCCGATGTCCATCAGGCGCTTTATATTCATCTGCACCTCCGTTCGCAGCTGCCCTTCAACGACATAGTGGTCCTCAATCAGCCGCCGAATCTTGCGCGTCTGGTCGTCGGTCCAGTCCTCAGGATGCTTGTCCGGATCTAAGCCCATGCGTGCCAAGATCTCCCGCGCCTTCGAGCGTCCAACCCCATAGATGGTAGTCAGCGCGATCTCCCCGCGCTTGCTGGAGGGCACATCTATTCCGGCTATTCTCGGCATGTTGTCCTAGCCCTGGCGCTGTTTGTGCCGAGGGTTTTTCTTGTTGATGATGTACAGGCGGCCTTTGCGCCGGACGATCTTATCGCCCGTGCCCCGCTTCTTGATGCTCGCTCGTACTTTCACGTCGATGCCTCTGAATAGATTGCAAGCACATTTGTACGCAACGGCGACCCTGCCGGTTCCAGTGCCTACTTATAGCGGTAGACAATGCGACCTTTGGACAGGTCAAAGGGAGAAAGCTCCACCTTGACCCGGTCGCCCGGCAGGATCTTGATGTAGTACATGCGCATTTTCCCCGAAAGGAGTCCAAGAATCTGGTGCCCGTTCTCAAGTCGGACGCGGAACTGTGCGTTGGGCAAAGCCTCAATGACTTCGCCATCCTGTTCAACCGGCTTCTGCTTAGCCATGCGTAACGGTGTATGGGGGTTCGATAGCGTCTTCTACGTAGCTGAATGACGTCAGTACTTCAGGGCCGTCCTTGCCTATGGCGACCATATGCTCGTAATGGGCCGACGGGGTGCCGTCGGCAGTGCGCACAGTCCAACCATCGTCGGACGTTGCAATTCCGTGCGTGCCCAGATTTATCATGGGTTCGATGCAAATCGTTACCCCGTGACGCAGCAGCTTTCCTTTGCCTGGTCGGCCAAAGTTAGGCACCTGCGGCGCTTCGTGGAGCTTGCGGCCGATGCCGTGCCCCACCAGATCACGCACAACGCCGTAGCCCGCACAATGCGTCTGAACCGCGTGCGAGATATCTCCAACTCGGTTGCCATGTACAGCCGCCTTGATGCCCAGATGCAGCGCCTCATAGGTCACCTGGCACAGCCTCCGCTGCTCATTTGAGATGGCGCCCAGTGCAAAGGTATACGCACTGTCCCCATAGTACCCATCCAAGAGCACCCCACAGTCAATCGACACGAGATCGCCTTCCTTCAACCGGTAGTTACCAGGAATGCCGTGCACCACCACTTCATTAACCGATACACACAAAGTGGACGGAAAGGGAGTCAACCCAGGCATGCGATACCCCTTAAATGCCGGCTCCGCATCATGCTGACGCACGAAACGCTCCGCCTCACGATCCAGCTGTAGCGTAGTAACTCCGGGCGCCACGTACTTGGCCACCTCGCCGAGCGTGCGGCCCACCAAGTCTGCACTAGCGCGCAAACAGTCCAGTTCGCGTTGGCTCTTCAGGTGCATCATTGCTATCGGCGCCCCCGCATACGACCACTCTTCATGAAGCCGCTGTAGTGTCGCATCAAAAGGTGGCTCTCCACCTGCTTCAGCGTGTCAAGCGTAACCCCGACCATGATCAAAAGACTCGTTCCGCCGAAGAACTGCGCAAATTGCTGCGTCTCGGTGATGCCCAACTGCACGGCAAAGGCCGGGAGGATGGCGGCAAAACCAATAAATAGCGAGCCCGGAAGCGTGACACGGGTCAGGATATCATCTATGAACTCGCTCGTCTGCTTGCCAGGCCTGATGCCCGGGATAAAACCGCCCTGGCGCTTCATCGTGTCGGCCATTTCTTTCGGATTGACTGCAATGGCCGTATAGAAATAGGTGAAGAAGACGCACACGAAGAAGAATATGATCGAATAGCCCCAACTAGTAAAGTCCAGGAACAGCGCACCAAACTGCTGAGCCGCCGTGTTGTCCGGAAGGAACTGGACAATCGTGCCGGGCACGAACATGATCGACTGGGCAAAGATGATCGGCATCACGCCAGCGGCGTTGACGCGAATGGGCAGGTACTGCGTAGTTCCACCGTACACCTTGCGCCCCACCACACGCTTGGCATACTGGACCGGGATACGCCGCGTTGCCTGGGTCATTAGGACTACGAATGCCGTCACCAGCACCAACACCCCAATCTCAAACAGGAAGAGAAACAAATTCGGGACCTGGCGAAATTCGTTAACAAATGCCTGGGGCAAGAACGCGATAATGCCTATCGTGATGATGAGGCTGATGCCATTGCCAATCCCGCTTTCAGTAATGCGCTCACCCAACCACATCACGAACATCGTGCCGGCTGTAAGCACAATCACAGTCGTGATCGTGAACAGCGTCGGGTTTATCACGATGGCCGTCCGCACAGTGTTAAGCAAGTACACCGTATAGCCAATAGACTGCAGTGCCGTAATGCCCGCAGTGCCATACCGCGTGAGCTGCGTGATCTTGCGCCGTCCCTCCTCGCCTTCGCGTTGGAGCTTCTGGAAGTACGGCACCGCCGCCCCCAACAGCTGGATGATGATGCTCGCCGTGATATATGGCATGATGCCCAAGGCAAACACGCCGGCCTGCAGAAAGGCCCCCCCAACGAAAAGGTTGAAAAATCCGAACAGGTTGTTGACATCGCCCTGAGCAAACGCGTCCTGGAGCGCTACCGCGTCAACTCCCGGCAGTGTCACATATGCTCCAATCCTGTAGATGACCAGGATACCTAGCGTATACAAGATGCGCTTGCGCAGCTCGTCTATCTTCCAGATGTCACGCAGGCTTTGCGCCAGACCAGCCATAAGCTCCTCAGTTTGTCAGCACCGTAACGCTGCCGCCCACTGCCTCGATCTTCTGTACGGCGGACCTGCTGAAGGCATGTGCTTGAACATGCACTGGCACCGCGAGTGCGCCCGCTCCCAGTATCTTCACTTGATCCTTGGCCCTGACCTGGCCTGCCGCGAGGAGCGTCGCGGGGGTCACCGGCTCCGACGGGTCCAAGCGCTCAGCCTGCACCAGCGCGTCAAGCCGCGAGAGGTTTATGGTTCGATACGTCTTCCGGGACGGGTTCTTGAAGCCATACTTCGGCACGCGTCGCTGCAGCGGCATCTGCCCGCCCTCAAACCATGCCGGCATCCGGTGGTTACCCGTGCGGCTCTTCTGGCCCTTATTGCCACGCGTGGAGCTGTGGCCACCCTTGCCGGACCCCACTCCCCGCCCAAGGCGCTTACGTTTGCGCGTAGAGCCTGGTGCAGGTTTCAGATTGCTCAGATCCATTGTTTTGTCAGTTATTCTCGCGCACCTGCACCAAGTGATGCACCACCTTTATCATGCCGCGTATGATCGGCGTGCTGTCATGCTGCACTGCGTGGCGAATGCGCCTGAGACCTAATGCACGAATGGTGCGGCGCTGCCGCTCTGATGCGTGAATGAGGCTGCGCACTTGTGTGATGGTAAGAGTAGGCATTAGACTATCCCTCAAAAATGCGGCGCAGCGGGATGCCACGCCGTTGTGCAACCTGCGCCGGATCCTCCAGTCTGCGCAGCGCATCCAACGTCGCACCGACCTGGTTGTGCGGGTTACTGGTTCCAAGCGATTTCGACAAGATGTTCGAAATGCCGGCGCACTCCAGCACAGCACGTACACCGCCACCGGCGATCACGCCCGTGCCCGGTGAGGCCGGCCGCAACAGCACGCGCCCCGCGTCCTGCTTGCCGATTGCGTGATGCGGGATGGTGCCATTCTTGGTCACCGGCACACGAATCAGGTGCTTCTTCGCGTCCTCCGTCGCTTTCCCGATGGCGTCCGCCACCTCATTGGCCTTGCCCAGCCCGGCCCCAACACTGCCCTGACCGTCGCCTACCACCACTACGGCGTTAAACGAAAATCGCCGACCACCCTTGACCACCTTGGCAACGCGGTTCACCGTTACAAGCCGGTCAATCCAGTCTACGCTTTCTTCGGCCTCCGACCGCCTGCGCCCGGTTCGTCCTGCGTTTTTTGACTGTCTTGCCATATTTACATTCGCTATAAGGTGAGGCCGCCCTTGCGTGCGCCTTCGGCTACCGACTTCACGCGCCCGTGATAGCGATAGCCGTTACGATCAAACACCGCCGATTCGATGCCGGCTTCCCTTGCACGCTCTGCAAGACGAAGCCCCACCTGTTCACTCGCTGCCGTCGGCTTGCCAAGTTCCTGGATTCTCTCCAAGCTGGACGCAGACGCGAGCGTACGCCCCTGCACATCGTCGATGAGCTGGGCATAGATATACCGGTTGGACCGGAATACCGTAAGCCGCGGACGCGCCGCGGTGCCTGAAACCTTTCTGCGCACGCTGCGCTTGACTCGCTGGCGCCTTTGTGCCTTTGTGGCTTTTGCCTTTCTGATAGCCATGATTTACACCCTCGCTGCCGTCTTACCTGCTTTGCGACGAACATCCTCTCCTACGTACCGCACGCCCTTACCTTTGTAGGGCTCCGGCGGCCGGACCGAACGAATCTTTGCCGCTACCTGTCCCACCATCTGCTTATCAATTCCTTCAATGGTGACCTTAGGTGCCTGCCCGCGACGGCCTGGGTCCGCGGTCACCGTGATCTCAGGCGGCGCCACAAAGAATACCAGGTGCGAAAAGCCCAGCGCCAACTCCAACACGCCCTTCTTCACCTCGGCCCGCGACCCGACACCAATTATTTCGAGCTCTTTCTTGTATCCCTTGGTAACCCCCGTCACCATATTCTGAATAAGGGCCCGGTACAACCCATGCTGCGCGCGATGACGCTTCTGGTCACTGGGCCGCTCTACAAGCACCCTGTCTTTATCAACCCTGACAGCAATTCCGGGATCTACCCGGACGCTGAGACCGCCCTTGGGTCCCTTCACGTGCACCTCGTTGCTTGGAGACACCGTCACCTGGACGCCTTCCCCAATGGCTATGGGTAACCTTCCTATCCTGGACATAGCTCGGTAGGTTTGCTAGAAGACGTGCGCAAGCACCTCTCCGCCGACGTTGATCTTCCTGGCTTCCTTGTCACTCATTACACCACGCGAGGTAGACAAGATTGCCAAGCCTAGCCCATTCTTAACGCGCGGCAGGTCAGCCGCCCCCACGAATTGTCGTAAGCCCGGCTTCGAGATGCGCTTCAATTCGACAATCGCTCCCCGCCCATTCCGATCGTACTTGAGATAGATGCGCAGAAGCCACTGTTTCCCATCATCGATGTTGACGAAGTTGCGGATGTACCCCTTCTCCACCAGGATTCGGGTCATAGCGCGCTTCAGCTTGGACGCGGGCACATCCGTAAACCGGTGCCCCGCGCTTTGCGCATTCCGAATGCGCGTCAGATAGTCCGCTACCGGATCGGTGATGCCACTCATTACCAACTCGCTTTTCTGATTCCAGGGATCTTGCCAGCGCGCGCCATGTCTCGAAACACGATGCGCGAAACGCCATACGCACGTATGAATCCGCGAGAGCGCCCGGTGATTTGGCACCGGTTGCGGAGCCGCGCTGGAGAGGCGTTTCGTGGAAGCTTCTGAAGGGCTTCATAGTCCCCCGCTTCCTTGAATGCTGCCCGCCGGCTGGCATACTTGGCTACCAGCGCTTCGCGCTTCTTCTGACGTGCTACCCAACTCTTTTTTGCCATGCTGGAATGTGTCTAGGCCCTTCCTCGTTGCTCCCGGCGCACAAATGGCATGCCCAAGGCCTTTAGCAGCGCTTGGGCTTCCTCATCAGTGTCGGCCGTCGTTACACACGTGATACCGAGACCACTAATCTTCTCGAGTTTGTCGACGTTGACTTCCGGGAAAATGATTTGCTCCTTGATGCCCAAGGAGTAGTTTCCGCGCCCATCAAAGCTGCCATCCGGCACGCCCCTGAAGTCCCGCACGCGCGGCAGTGCCAGCGTGATCAGCCGATCCAAAAACTCCCACATCCGGTCGCCGCGCAGCGTCACGCGTGCGCCGATCGCCACCCCTTCGCGCAACTTGAAGTTGGACACGCTCTTACGTGCCCGGCGCACGGCCGGCTGTTGACCCGTGATGGTGCGTAGTTCCTGAACCGCACTTTCGAGCAGTTTTTGATTCTGCGTAGCTTCGCCCACACCTTTGTTTACGGCAATCTTCACCAGGCGTGGCACCTGCAGGTCGTTCGTGTACCCGAAATCTGAGCGCAGAATCGCGACGATTTCGTCGTGGTATTGCTTCTTCAATCTGGGAACGTACATACTCGCCCTAGTCATCAAGCTCCTCTCCCGTTGTCTTGGCAAATCGAACCCAGCGTCCGCCCCCCGTGTCAAGGTCCTGAATCCACTTTCGACCGACGCGTGTGGGTTCGTAGCTGGCGTCGACCGGCTGTACATTCGAGATATGGATAGGCATCTCCCGCTCAATCCGCCCGCCCTGCTGGTGCGTCTGGTTAGGCTTGGTATGCCGCAGGCGCAGGTTTACGCCCTCCACGATGATCCGGTCTTTTTTCGGAAAGATTTTCAGCACTCTCCCGGTATAGCCGCGCTCGCGGTCGTTGCGCGGGTTGGCAGCGGTGATCGTCTTGGTCAGCATCACCGTGTCGCCCTTCTTGACGGGGCGTTTCCTGCTACTTCTTTGTGCCATAGCGATCAGAGTACTTCCGGCGCTAGTGATACGATGCGCATGTACTGCTTTTCGCGCAGCTCACGTGCCACCGGCCCAAAGATGCGCGTGCCGCGCGGCTCACCCTGGGCATTCAGCAGTACCGCTGCGTTTTCATCAAAGCGGATATAGGTACCATCTCTGCGGCGATGCTCCTTGGCGGTCCGCACTACCACGGCACGGGACACTTCTCCCTTCTTTACGTTCCCACCCGGGATGGCTGACTTGACCGTTACCACGATGCGGTCGCCGACGCGCGCATAGCGGCGCCCGCTGCCTCCCAAGACGCGGATGCACAGCACCTCCTTTGCACCGCTGTTGTCGGCGACGGCAAGCCTGGATTCCTGCTGTACCATGGGACTTCCTGTGTTATTTGGCGCGTTCTATGATATCCACCAAGCGCCATCGTTTGTGTTTGCTAAGCGGGCGCGTTTCCATCACGCGTACCGTGTCCCCGCGATGGGCTTCCCCGTTTTCGTCATGAGCCATCAGCTTCGTGGTCCGCTTGATGAATTTCCCGTATATCGGATGGCGCACCTGGCGCTCGATTCCAACCATAATGGTCTTTTCCATCTTGTCGCTTACCACCAGACCTACACGTTCTTTGCGTGCGCGACGTGTTCCTTTCCTGTTCATGAGCTTTGATGCTCGTTCAGAATTGTTTTAAGGCGTGCTACGAAACGCCGCTTCTCCCGGAGGATCATTGGGTTTTCGAGCCGGGCGATTGCGTGGCGGAACGTCAGCTCTCGCAGCTGTTCTTCCTCTTCGCGAATACGCTCAACGATTTCTTTTACGCTTAGCGAGCGCACCTCTCTGGCACCCATCATTCTGCTACGTAGTCTGGTCTCACGACGATTTTCGTCTTCAAGGGAAGCTTCTGCTGCCCCAGCTGCAAGGACGCCCGCGCCAGTTCCTCCGGCACACTCCCACCAATCTCAAAAATGATCCTACCGGGGTGGATTGAGGCCGCCCAGTGGTCAATTGCCCCCTTGCCCTTGCCCATACGCACCTCGGCAGGCTTGTTCGTGACCGGCTTGTCTGGAAATACACGGATATACACGTTACCAATGCGCTTCATCTTGCGCGTGATCGCAATACGGGCCGCCTCAATCTGGCGGCTTGTTACCCGGCCAGGCTCCAGTGCCTTGATCGCAAAGTCCCCGAAGTCCACCCGAGTACCCCGCGACGCGTTGCCGCGAATCCTGCCTTTCTGCTGTTTGCGGTACTTGGTCCGCTTTGGCATCAACATGGCTTACTTCCCCCGTCTGTTAGCGACGCTTGGTGGTACCACCACCTCGGCGTTTCTGGCCACCGGCCCGGGCCCGGCGGCGCTCCCGCGCCCGGCCACCATCGTTGCGACGCCCGCCAGGCTGCATCTGGCGCAGTTGCTGCCGTTGGGCCTGCACATTCGGGCTAAGGTCGGGCTTGCCAAGAATCTCCCCGTGGTACACCCACACCTTGACACCGGTAGTGCCGTAGATCGTAAAGGCCGTTGCTTCCGCATAATCTATGTCCGCGCGTATCGTATGGAGCGGTACTCTGCCTTCCAAGTACTGCTCAACGCGACCCATCTCCGCGCCGCCCAAACGGCCGCCTACCCTGATGCGGATACCCATCGCCCCCATGCGCATCGCGCCGGTGATGGCCTGCTTCATGGCGCGGCGGTACGAGATTCGACCTTCAAGCTGCTGCGCCACATTCTGTGCTACCAAGCTGGCATCAAGTTCTGGTCGCTTGATTTCGTTGATGTTGATCTGGATATCCTTATTGGTTAGCTGCTTAATCTCCTCACGCAGCTTTTCCACCTCCGTACCGCCACGTCCAATCACGACACCGGGTCGACTCGTATGGAGCGTAAGAATCACGCGGCGCGGCGTACGCTCAATGACGATGCGGCTCAGGCCTGCCCGCTTAAGGCGCGCCTGCAGATAGCGGCGCACCTCTTCGTCTTCAACAAGCTTAGCCGCCATGTCCTTCTTGGAGGCGTACCAGTTTGAATCCCAACCCCGGATTATGCCGAGGCGGAAGCCTACAGGATGTGTCTTCTGACCCATATTGTCCTACTTGTCGTCAACGGTCGCACGTACTACGACCTTCAGGTGGCTGAGCCGCTTCTTGTATGGCTTTGCACGCCCGCGGGCACCGGCTCGAAAGCGTTTAAATCGCGGCCCTTCATCCACGCGGATCTCCAGAATGACAAGTTTGCCCTCATCAAAACGTTCATCAGGGTTCTTATCTATCAGGTTCCGTACAGCATTGCGTACGGTCAACTCAACGGGCCGCGTCGCGGCCTGAGGCATAAAAGTCAGAGTCTCAATCGCTTCCGGCACACTAAGCCCCCGAATCGTGTTCACGACCCGTCGCATCTTGCGCGGGGAGCTGCGAATATACTTGCGTGTTGCGCTTGCTTCCATATCAGGCTACCGGCCGCGCCGGTCCTTTCTTGAGCCCGCGTGCCCCCTATGCGTGCGCGTCGGAGAAAACTCGCCCAGCCGGTGGCCAACCATGTTTTCTGTCACATAGACCGGGATAAACTGTCGTCCGTTATGTACCGCGAACGTATGCCCGACAAAGTCCGGTGTGATCATTGAGGCACGGCTCCAAGTCTTGATGACCCGCTTTCTGTCGCTCGCGTTCAGCGCGTCGACCTTGCGCTGCAGCTTGTAATAGACGAACGGCCCTTTTTTCAGCGATCGTGCCATAGTTACCTGCGTTTCGCACCGCGCCGGTGCACGATAAATTTGTCTGACGCCTTGTTGCGCTTACGCGTCTTGAATCCTTTGGCAATCTGGCCCGACCTAGACCGCGGATGGCCACCGGAGGCCTTGCCTTCTCCACCTCCCATCGGGTGATCCACCGGGTTCATGGCAACGCCTCGTGTCTTGGGGCGCGAACCCAGCCAACGCCGGCGTCCGGCCTTGCCCAAGTCAATGTTCATGTGATCCGGGTTCGAAGTGGTCCCGATGGTAGCGGCGCACTTGCCCGACACGCGCCGCACCTCTCCCGAGGGCAGCTTAAGCGTGACATATTTCCCCTCCTTGGCCGTCAGCTGTGCGAAGGTACCGGCAGCACGTGCCATCTGTGCGCCCTTGCCCGGCTTCATCTCTATGGCATGCACAAACGTGCCCAAAGGCACACGATTGAGCGGCAGGCAGTTGCCAACCTCCGGCGGCGCGAATGGGCCGCTCTGCACCACGTCCCCAACTGACAGCTTGTCTGGTGCAATTATGTATTGCCTGACACCATCAGTATATACCAGGAGGGCGATGCGCGCCGAACGGTTCGGGTCGTACTGAATGCTTTCGACCCGGGCAGTAGTACCGTGCTTGTTGCGCTTGAAATCAATAATACGGTACCGCCGTTTGTGACCGCCACCCTGGCACCGCACCATCATGCGGCCCGTATTGTTGCGGCCAGCCTTGCGCTTAAGTGGTGCCACCAGGCGCCTTTGCGGAGTCGTAGACGTGATTGACTCAAACGTCGACACCGACCGCTGCCGCTGCCCGGGCGTGATTGGATTGAGTTTGCGACTGCCCATCTAGATGTTCGAGAAAAAGTCGATTTGCTCGCTACCCGGCTTCAAGGTCACGATGGCCTTCTTCATGCGCGCCGTGCGCCCTTCGCGCACGCCTCGCCGTGTGAGCTGACGGCGGCGCTTCCCACGCACGATCATCGTCCGCACCTCGTCTACCTCGACATTCGGAAAACGCGCCTGTACCGCCTTGCGGATCTCCACCTTGTTCGCACCCATGTCAACGATGAACGCGTAGTGGCCGCGCTCCATCAACTTGGCTAGCTTCTCCGTTACCAGTGGCTGCTTAAGAACTTCGCGACTCATATGGCTACTCGGTTTCCGCTGCTGCGCGCAGTTTCGCAGTGGCTTTGTCTAACACGTCAATGGCACCCTCTTCAACCAGCAGCACGCCGGCTCGCAGAGTGTCTTCGGCAGACAAGCTGCGGGCCTCCTTGACCTCCACTCTTGCCAGGTTACGACTGGAGCGATACACTGCCGGCGCATGGGCGGCAGTGACCACCAGGACGCGTGAACCCGAAAGCTCAAAGGCGTCCAGCAACCCCAAGAGCAGGCTTGTGCTGGGCGCTTCGAAAGCCAAGGCCTCGACTACGCGAATTTTGTCATTTTGAATCTTGTAGCTCAGTGCGCTGGCACGTGCCAGACGTCGGGTCTTCTTCGACAGGCGCAGATTGTATCGACGGGGACGCGGCCCGAAGATGCGGCCGCCGCCTCGCCTCAGGGGCGAGGTGACACTGCCACTGCGCGCCATCCCTGTCCCCTTCTGACGATAGAGCTTGCGCGTGGAGCCCCTGACTTCGCCGCGCTCCTTAGTCTTGTGTGTGCCACGATGCCTGGCAGCCTGCGTGCGACGCACATCGAGCCACAGTACGTGGTCATTGGGCGCTACGCTGAAGGCTGCGCCCAACTCTACCGTACGCCCGGTTTCTGCGCCATCAGCCTGGAATACCGAAAGCTCCATGTGTGCCTACGACTGTTTCAGTAGCGATACCACCCCGCTCTTGGCACCGGGAATGGCGCCCCGGACAAGTAACAGGTTGTGCTCCGGATAGATTGCCGCAACATCGAGGTTCTTGACCGTCACACGACGATTACCCATCTGGCCGCCCATACGCATGCCCTTGTATACACGTGAGGGGTCCGAGGACTGGCCAATGGAGCCCGGTGCACGCTGCCGGTTATGCTGCCCGTGAGTGCGGTCGTTCACGCCGCGAAAGCCATGCCGGCGCACTACGCCCTGAAATCCCTTGCCCTTGGACGTGCCCGCGACAGCAATCATCTCGCCTTCGGCAAACACATCCTCAACACGCACCTCCTCTCCGGTTTCTGGCACGTTGGTGTGCCACGCAAACTCCTGAACGACGCGCTTCGGAGGCACGCCCGCGGCTGCAAAGTGGCCGCGCATAGCCTTGGTGGTGCGCTGGGGTTTCCGGTCCAAAAAGCCCAACTGAACCGCATCATAGCCGTCCTTGTCTCCAGACCGCTTGACCTGGACCACAACGTTCGGACCAACTTCAATGACGGTGCACGGAATATTATTCCCCTCGGCATCGTAGATGCTGGTCATTCCAATTTTGCGGCCTACCATTCCACTCATCGCGCCTGTCAGACCTTTATTTCCACGTCAACGCCGCTGGGCAATTCCAGCTTCATCAGGGCGTCCACCGTCTTGCTGCTGGTTGAGAGGATATCAATTAGCCGCTTGTGGCTGCGGCTTTCGAATTGCTCCCTGCTCTTCTTATTTACGTGCGGACTCCGTAGTACGGTATAGATGACCTTGCGGGTCGGTAGCGGAATTGGCCCACTGACCACCGCCCCGGTCGACTTGACTGTCTTGATAATTTTCTCCGCGCTCCGATCGATCAAAGTGTGATCGTACGACTTGAGCTTGATGCGGATCTTTTGGTTCGCCATTGCGACTTGTCAGTCAAGAATTTTAGTTACCACGCCAGCGCCAACGGTCCGACCGCCTTCCCGGATGGCAAAGCGCAGCCCCTGCTCCATCGCCACCGGCTGGATCAGCTGCACCTTGAACTGCGTGTTGTCGCCCGGCATTACCATCTCCACTCCCTCGTGCAGCTCTATGTCGCCGGTCACGTCCGTCGTGCGGAAGTAAAACTGCGGACGATACCCCTTGAAAAACGGCGTGTGCCGTCCCCCTTCGTCTTTGCTCAATACATACACCTCGCACTCAAACGCGTAGTGCGGCGTAATCGAACCCGGGTGAACGATCACCTGGCCACGCTCTACCCCGTCCTTGGGCACCCCGCGCAGCAACAGCCCCACGTTGTCGCCGGCCTGACCCTCGTCCAGAATCTTCCGGAACATCTCCACACCCGTCACCGTCGTGGTCGTCTCCTGCTCGCGAATCCCGACGATCTCCACCTTCTCGCCCGTGCGCACTATCCCGCGCTCGATCCGACCCGTGGCCACCGTCCCACGCCCGGTGATCGAAAACACATCCTCCACCGGCATCAAAAACGGCTTGTCCTTCTCACGCTCCGGCGTCGGTACGTACCCGTCTACATGACTCATCAACTCCAAAATCTTCTCCTCCCACTCCGGCTCGCCGTTCAACGCGCCCAGCGCCGAACCCATCACCACCGGTACGTCATCCCCGGGAAACTCATAAACCTCCAACAGCTCCCGTACCTCAATCTCCACCAGCTCCAACAGCTCCTCGTCATCGACCAGGTCCACCTTGTTCATGAACACCACGATGTAGGGCACACCCACCTGACGCGCCAACAAAATGTGCTCACGCGTCTGAGGCATCGGTCCATCGGAAGCATCCACCACCAAGATCGCACCGTCCATCTGCGCCGCACCCGTGACCATGTTCTTCACATAGTCCGCGTGACCCGGACAGTCCACATGCGCATAATGACGCGCGCTCGTCTCGTACTCCACGTGCGCCGTCGCAATCGTGATCCCACGCTCGCGCTCCTCGGGCGCGTTGTCAATCGAATCAAACGAGCGTACCTCCGTGCCCCCGAAACGCTCGTTCAAAACCTTCGTGATCGCCGCCGTAAGCGTCGTCTTCCCATGGTCCACGTGACCAATCGTGCCTACGTTCACGTGCGGCTTGGTACGCTGAAAATGCTCCTTTGCCATGACTAACTGCGTGTAGGTTGCTTATACGGCTTTGCCGTAGGTGGATAGGATGATTCTGTCTGCCACGTTCTTCGGTGCTGCTTCGTACGACTCAAACTGCATGGTGTAGATCGCTCGACCCTGCGTAATCGACCGCATATCCGTGGAATATCCGAACATTTCCGACAGCGGGACGAGCGCTCTCACTACGCGAGCTTCCGGGCGTTGGGACATTGAAACGATGCGGCCGCGCCGGCCGTTGAGGTCCCCGATGACGTCTCCCATGTACTCTTCGGGCGTGACGACCTCGACACTCATAATTGGCTCCATGAGAATGGGCCTGGAACGCCGCGCGGCGCTCCGAAACGCCATCTGACCGGCGATCTGGAACGCATTCTGGTCCGAATCCACTTCGTGGTGCTTGCCATCCAACAGGCGCACCCTGACGCCTTCGACCGGATATCCGGCAAGCGGCCCCTGACCCATGGCGGCTCTGAGCCCTTTTGCTACCGACGAGATGTACTCCCTAGGAATGGCTCCACCAACGATTTCACTCACGAACTCAAAGCCCTTGCCACTCTCGTTGGGCCCAACCTCCATTTCCACCACAGCAAACTGGCCGCGGCCACCTGTCTGCTTCTTATGCGTGTACCGCTCCAAGACAGTTTTGCCAAACGCCTCGCGATACGCCACTTGGGGTTTGCCTACGTTGGCTTCAACCTTGAACTCCCGCCGCAGGCGATCGACGATGATCTCTAGGTAGAGTTCACCCATGCCAGCTATAAGCGTCTGCCCAGTCTCGCTGTCCACGGTAACCTTGAACGTCGGGTCTTCTTCCGCGAGCTTCTGTAGCCCCACACCAAGCTTATCGCTGTCCGCTTTCGTCCGGGGTTCAATAGCAATGCGAATTACCGGATCCGGAAAGTTCATCTTCTCCAGAATGACCGGGTGGGCCGGGTCAGACAGCGTGTCGCCAGTCCGCACGTTCTTCAGACCCACCGCAGCGGCAATGTCGCCAGCAGCAACGCGCGTAACGTCCTCACGCCGGTTTGCGTGCATGAAGAGCAGGCGCCCCACGCGCTCTTTGCGGCCCGAGGTGGCATTGTATACCTGCGTGCCCTTCTCCAACACTCCACTGTAGACACGGAAAAAGGTAAGCCTACCCACATATGGGTCTGTTGCAATTTTGAAGGCAATCGCAGAAAACGGCTGGTGTTTCCCCGGATGGCGCTCTACCAACTCTTCCGTGTTGGGAATCACCCCCTCAACCGCCGCAACATCTAGGGGGCTTGGCAGGTAGTCGAGTGTGCCGTCCAGAAGACGCTGAATGCCCTTATTCTTGAAAGCCGACCCACAGAATACCGGCGTGATATCGAGGTTCAGCGTAGCCTTGCGCACCGTCTTGCGAATCTCGTCCGGCGTGATATCGTGACCATCGAGGTATTTCAGCAGCAGCTCATCGTTGTACTCCGCGATGGCTTCCAGAAGATTTATCCGCCAGTGACGCGCCTGCTCTCGGAGATCTGCCGGGATACCAATCTCATCCCACGTCGCTCCCTGGGATTCATCATGCCAGATGATGGCCTTGGCCGTTATCAAATCGATGACACCCTTGAACAGCGCTCCGCTCCCGATCGGTATCTGCACTGGGACTGCTTTGGCCTTAAGACGATCTGTCATGGCCTCGACCGTCTGGACAAAGTCCGCGCCCGTCCGGTCCATCTTGTTCACGAACGCGATGCGCGGGACGCGGTACCGGTTGGCCTGGCGCCAAACGGTTTCAGACTGAGGCTCAACGCCGCCTACGGCGCAAAACAGCGCCACGGCACCGTCAAGTACGCGCAGCGAGCGCTCGACTTCAACGGTGAAGTCGACATGCCCGGGCGTGTCAATGATGTTGATGCGAAAGTCTTTCCAAAAACAGGTGGTGGCAGCACTGGTGATGGTGATACCACGCTCCTTCTCCTGCTCCATCCAGTCCATGGTCGCCCCGCCCTCGTGCACCTCACCCATGCGGTGCAGGCGGCCCGTATAGAACAGGATCCGCTCCGTCGTCGTCGTCTTGCCAGCATCAATATGGGCCATAATCCCGATATTGCGCATGCGGCTCAGCGATATGTGTCTTGCTATCTTCATGCCAGGTTAAAACCTGAAGTGAGCAAACGCCTTGTTTGACTCGGCCATGCGGTGCGTGTCATCCTTCTTCTTTACGGATCCGCCCTCACCATTGGACGCAGCAAGGAGCTCATTGGCAAGGCGGCTTGCCATAGCGCGGTCCGATCGATTCCGTGCAAACTGGATGATCCACCGAAAGGCCAATGCAGTACGCCGATCCGCCCGTACTTCAATCGGTACCTGGTAGGTGGCTCCACCCACTCGCCGGCTACGCACCTCCACCAGCGGCGCAACGTTATTCACTGCCTTGTGAAACACCTCCACGCCTGGGTTGCCGGTTTGCTTCTCTATGACGCTAATCGCATCGTACACGATGCCCTGTGCGACACCCTTCTTGCCGTGATGCATGACATAGTTTATGAAGCGCGCCACCAACGGATCGTTGTACTTAGGGTCCGGGGTAACAGAGCGTCGTTCGGCTGATCGTCTTCGCATACGCTATGGCCTGTCAAAAAAGACGCCGTGCCCTCTTGCGGGGCACAGCGCCGCTTTCCTGCTGATGCTTGCTGTCGTTTATCGTTTGGGGCGCTTCGTCCCGTATTTCGATCGGGACTGCAACCGGTCCTCAACGCCGGAAGTGTCAAGCGCACCGCGCACAATGTGATACTTTACGCCAGGGAGGTCCTTTACGCGTCCACCTCTGACGAGCACGATTGAGTGCTCCTGGAGATTGTGTCCCTCCCCGGGGATGTACGCGATGATCTCGATCTGATTGGTGAGCCGCACTTTAGCCACTTTCCGCAACGCTGAATTCGGCTTCTTCGGCGTCGTCGTGTATACACGCGTGCAAACACCCCGCCGCTGCGGATTGCCCTGTAGCGCCGCCGCCTTTGTCTTGCGGACCTTCGGGTGGCGCCCCTTTCGTACGAGCTGTTGAATCGTTGGCACGGCTTCTAAATTCTACGCATCATCAAAGATCAGGTCCGATCTTTTGCTAGCCTCACAAGATAGTGGTTGTACGCACACAACTGCAAATCCATCCTTTAAGATCTTGTTAAATGATGCGTATACGGATCCTCTCAGGGCGAGGCGAGCTCGGGTGTTTCGGCTTCCTCAGCGTACCCATTGGCGCAGGAATCGCTAGGCCCTTCGGACTCGCTGGTCGCCGCAGCACGGTCACTGGCGGGCGGCGTGGCAGTTTCTCGCTCCGCGGCCGTTCCGTTAAAAGAAACATATTCGCCGAATGGCCGCTCACCCAGCACGCGTACCAGGTCTGCAGGACCCAGTACCTCCTGCTCCAACAGGAGTTGTGCCAACTCTTCAAGCTTGTCCCGTTTGGACTCAAGGAGCTTAGTTGCCCGCTCCTTGACGTCGTCAATGAGTACCTTGACCTCTTCATCGATGGTTTTGGCCAACGCCTCGGAGTACGGCTTGTCAAAAACGGGCGTATCCTTGCGCCCATACATCACGTTAAAGCTTACATGGCCCACCTTGGCACTCATGCCAAAGTCGGCCACCATGGCATACGCCGTCTTGGTGATGCGCTCAAGGTCGTTCTGCGCTCCGGTTGACAACTGCCCGAAGACGATCTCTTCCGCTACGCGCCCCCCGATCATCATGGTCATCTGATCCATGAAGGCTTCGCGCGTGGTGATGTACCGCTCATCCGGCAGTGACTGCGCATACCCCAGCGCAGCCAGGCCGCGTGGCACGATCGACACCTTGATGACGGGATCAGTGTTCCTCAAGTACCAGCCCGTGATCGCGTGGCCCGACTCATGGTAGGCCACGATGCGCTTCTCTTCAGGCTTTATCAGCTTGTTCTTTTTTTCCAACCCCCCAATTATGCGATCAACGGCCTTCTCGAAGTCCACCATCTCAATGGATTCCTTGTCCAGGCGCGCAGCCAGGAGCGCGGCCTCGTTGCAAACATTGGCAATTTCGGCACCGGCAAAGCCCGGCGTCTGTGAAGCAAGCGTATCTTGGTTGACATCCTCGTGCAGCACCAGCGCCCGCGTATGAACCCTGAAAATCGCTGCCCGCTCCATGCGGTCGGGTCGGTCTATCAAGATCTGGCGATCGAAACGTCCGGGGCGCAAAAGCGCAGAGTCCAGCACATCCGGCCGGTTGGTCGCCGCCATAATGATGACGCCCTTGTCTGTGTAAAACCCATCCATCTCGACCAGAAGTTGGTTGAGCGTATTTTCGCGCTCGTCGTTGCCGCCCATCATCATGTTTCGGCCTCGGCTTCGACCAATGGCATCGATCTCATCAATGAACACGATGCACGGAGCCTTTTCCTTTGCCTGCTTGAAGAGATCCCTGACACGTGCGGCGCCGACCCCTACAAACATCTCCACAAAATCACTCCCCGAGAGCGAAAAGAATGGCACACCGGCCTCACCGGCTACCGCCTTGCCCAGAAGCGTCTTGCCTGTCCCGGGTGGCCCTACAAGCAGCACCCCCTTCGGCAGTACGCCACCCAGCTTGGTAAACTTTTTCGGGTTCTGCAAAAACTCCACGACCTCGGCTACCTCCTCCTTAGCCTCGTCCAACCCCGCCACGTCATTGAAATTGACCGCCTTCCCCTGCATCGCATCAAAGAGCACCGCCTTGTTCTTGCCAATGTTGAGCACCTGCGACCCTGGATTCATGCGCCGCAGCAAAAAAACCCATAGGACCACCAAGACACAAAGCGCCAGGATCCACCCGAACGCCCCGCCGAACCAGCCTTCCTGGTAGTTCACCTCAAACTCTACGCGGCTCTCGGAATGCTCGGCATTATAGGTATTGAGTACTTCGATGAGGTCATGGCTGGCAGTCTTTGTTGACCGAAATCGAGCACCCCCGGATGCCCCGCCCAAAATTCCATCGCTGCCCGCTTCCCCATCCACTTGCCGATCTTCCACTGCACGCTCGGTGTAGACGCCATCAATGCGCTTGTCGTTGGTGATCCTCAGACTCTTGACATGTCCGTCCTCGACTTGCCGCAAAAGCGTACTATACTCGACTTGGCTGGAGTCCGAGCCACGCCACATGAAGAAGATGTTGAGCAGCAGGATCCCGAAGATCACTGCATAGATCCACATAGAGAAATGCCGGCGCCCACTTTCTGAAGGCCCGGGCCGCTTCAGAGGGCGCTGTTCCTGTTGCTCTTGGGGATCCATGACCGTTGACAGAAGCCTTGAGCCAAGTTATACCGCCCATTGTCGGCGGTAGTTTCTAGCTGCGTCCGCCTAGTAGCGTGACGGTCGGGGTATATTTACAATCTCGGAGCCTTCTGGAAGCTGTCCCTGGAGTTGCTGCATCACCTGCTGCGCTTCTGAAAGGGTCTCAAAGAGCCCTACGCCGATACGAAACTCCACTCCGCGCTCTGCGGCGGCCGTGAACACATCTACGGGGTGCGGAAGCGTGCGCCCGAAGTTTCTAGCAAAGGTCGCGGCGACCTCGTGCTGCTGCTCCGAATGCACGACGATGGTGTACCCCCCCTTCGACCAATCTATGTTGCCCAAGCTGGGGTCTTGTTTGTTCAACGCACGCAGCCGCGGGTCCGTCGCCTCCACCCCGCCCGATGTCTCATTGACCTCCACTTGCTGGCGCACACCGCCCTCGGCCACTTCGGACGAGCGCAGTGCCCCTTGCGCCGGTTCAACAGCCACCTGCGGCGCATTTCTTGGCTCACCCGTTGCCGCGGTGTCAGCCTCGACCTGCTGATTGGCCGCGATACGCGCGTCCTCCGCGGCAGCTGCGAGCGAATCCCTTACCACCGTAGACAGCGAGTCCTTAAACGCTGCCATGAGTGAGTCACCCGCCGGCAACAAGAGAGAGTCACTTACAATAAGCGAATCGACCAGGGCCGCCACGGCCAGAGAGTCCAGCATGGCAAGGGAGTCAGCCGTCGCCAAGGAATCTAGGCGCCTTAGCGAATCCAATGGCGCCATGATTTTTGCCCACCGCTCATCGAGCGCCAGAATGATGGATTCGGCGCCCTTCGCTTGCTTAGTGGTGGGGTAGCTGGTCCTAAGCACATCCATCACGGTCCTCAGCTGGATGTCAACCGAATCTGCGAGCGGGCGCGCCTTCGACCTGCGCACCCACGCCGCGCTTGAATCCGTCAGCGGAAGAGGTGCAAATAGGTCCAGGCTGTCGGCGTTTGCCCATGCCATGTAAATGTTGCCCGCGGCGTATAGCGCACGGGGCGCCACGGTCGTGGTTGGATACGTCCGTGCAGCATCCACCATCCCCTGCAGTGAATTTGCGTAGGCGCCCTCCCGCCATGCGGAATGATTCGCAGTATACAGCGCTTCTGCGAGAACGAGTGTGTCTGTTACGACCGCTTCGATCGGGGGCTGGCCCAGCCGCTCGGCCGCCCGCACGGCAAAGTCGGTCCCCTCAAATCGTTCCAAAATCTCGCGGTAAATGCGGTCTGCGCTGAGATTGTCACCAAGGGCTTGCTGCACCTCGGCCAGCGCGTAATAAGCCCGCTGCGCAACCGGCCGCTGCATCTCAGTCGCTTCAATGACCTGGCGGTACCAAAATGCCGCCGAGTCCGGCATGTTAGTGGACAGGAAAAGCACGTTACCCAGCTCGTACCAAGCCACGGCACGCTCCTCACGCATCTTGACCTGGCTCACTGAGTCACGAGGTACATCGGATACATCGACTTGCGGGAGGGCATCGTCGGCCCCAGCCATCGCAAGCGTGTCACCACCTCTGTCTGTCTCCTCGCCCTGTGCCTGCGATGCCAACACCGCTGCTATGCGACGCCAGTTGCGGGCCAGTGGACGCTCACCCCAGATGGAATTAAACTCATTGCGGGCCTGCTGCATCTGTATCTCGTCTCGATGATACAGGTAGCCCATCTCTGCTTGTCCGATGTTCTTACCAGCGGGCAAGTCGCCAAAGCCCTGGCCGACGTTCATGTTGGCGCCGCTGCGAAATCCTTCCTCGTCCATCCGCCGCTCTTCCTCCTTGCGCAACTCCTCACGCTCAGCGGCCCGCTGCTTTCTGAGTCCCAAAACAAACGCATTGTAGGTGCTGTCGTCCAGGCTACCCAGATACAGGAGCGAATCCATGAGCAAGATCTGGTCCATAACGACCGAAAAGCTTCCATAAATGCGCGCCTGCTCTTCGGCATCGGTAATGGCGCCCGGCGTATGCTGGGTTCTGTTACTCGACTGGCGAGTGGCGCCAGCGCGCGTGCGGCTGGCAGGCCTTCCGCCTCTGCTATTGTTTCCCAGACTGGCCTTTGCTGTATCAAAATGGGCTGCGGCGAACTGAAAATCCTGTTCGATGTCCCTGAAAAACAGCGCCAGTGCGTAGTGCACCTGCCCCTTTACCGACGATTCTTGGCCATCCTCGTCATGTAGCAGATAATAATAGCGGTCCAGCGCGGCATCGTAGTCACCCATGGCCTGGTACGTGCGCCCGCGCATGTAGCTGAGTTGTGCGCGATAGTCATAATTCTTGTCATCGCGCTCCATCCTGCGAAGGCGCGCGAGGGCAAATTCGGCATTCCCGTGTTCGGTCAGCACGCGTATCGCGCTGTACTGCGCGGCATACGAGAGCTCGTACCACGGCTTGTACCGAAGAACTTCGTCGTACGCTTGCGCTGCATCGTCGTAGCGCTCAAGAACTTCATAGACCTGCCCCAACAGCAGCTGCGCGCGCGACGCCAAGTCACTGTCCCGCACATCTGGAATGCCAGTCTCCAATTCCATAGCAGCTTCTTCCCAGTCCTCCCGTGTGACATGCAGCTCCGCCAGAGCAAGCCGGTACTGCGGTTCCCACCTGCGAGGTAGATCTTCACCGCTCAGCGTAGCTTGCAAATGGTCGTAAGCATTGTCATAGGCGCCGCTGGCGATATAGGTGCGCGCCAGCCAGAAGCGCGCCTCGTATTCCAAGGGAGAATCCAAGGCCAGAATATCCTTGAATTTCTGCTCCGCGCCCACAAAGTTCACCGTAAAAAAGTACGATTTACCGATAAGCATGGCGGCGTCATCGACCCACTTTGAGTTGGGATGATCACGCAGGACATCCGCGCTCTTCAGGATCGCGTCTTCACAGGGCTGGCGCTGCGTGACCCCGCTCTCGTTTCGCCCAAAAAGTGAAATAAACGCATCTTGGTCGACCGGGACATCTTCTACGCTGAGGTCGAATCCGGCCACGCATTCATCCAGCGCAATCTCAGCGTTGTAAAAGGTGTTGTAATACGCAGAGAAGTTGTCAAAGCGCTGATTAACAAACGTGAGCCGGCTGCACCCGCCCGCAAAGGTCAGGGCCAACGCCAGCACGCAGAGTACTCGAGGCATGAGATGAGCTATTCGACTCGACTGACGTGCACCATATTCGTATGCGCCTTCTGCGCCCGGGGCATGCTGGCGGCAATCACGATGATGTCTCCTTCACGAACGAGGCCGTGATGCATCATCGTCTTATGCACCATTCGCACACCGCCGTCGGTGTCTTGCTGAAAAGGTATTGCGAAACACTTTGTTCCCCAGAGTATGCCGAGCTGCCCGATGACGCTTGGCTGATCCGTAAACGCATACAGCGGCATGCGCGGCCGGTGGCGCGCAATCGCGCGTGCGGTGGTTCCTGAACCTGTCAAGCACGCTATGGCAACCGCCCCTACGTGGGATGCAAGTTCACAGGCCGCAAAGCTCACAGACTCGGTTATGTCGCTGGTTTCGTGAAGGGCATCCGGAAGGCCCCGTTTGGCAGCCGGCATCTCGTACCAGTGGCGTTCGGTCGCCCTTATGATCTGCGACATGGCAATGACCACTGCTGCCGGATGCCGCCCCACGGCCGTTTCGCCAGACAGCATGACGCAGTCCGTCCCGTCCAGTACGGCATTGGCGACATCGCTCGCCTCTGCACGGGTGGGGACGCGACTGTTGATCATGCTCTCGAGCATTTGGGTTGCAGTGATGACTGGCTTGCCTGCTACCAGGCATTTGTGGATGATCGCCTTTTGCGCCGTAGGCACCTGGCTCATAGGCATTTCGATGCCTAGGTCTCCGCGCGCCACCATGATGCCGTCAGAAACGGCCAGAATCTGGTCAATGCAACCCACTGCCTCCGGCTTCTCGATTTTAGCAATGATGCTGGCACGATGGCCGGCCCGGCGCAAGTGCTTGCGCAGGTGTACTACATCCATTTCGGTACGCACGAAGGAGAGTGCAATGTGGTTCACGCCGAGTTCGATGCCTACGGCCAGGTCGCTGATATCCTTGTCGGTAAGAGCGGGACCGGTTGTGCGAACGCGCGGCAGGTTGACCCCTTTGCGCGAACTGAGCGTCCCACCGACTGCTACGCGTGCGTACACGTCTCGGCCTTTGATGCGTTCTACCGTGAGCTCAAGTCGGCCATCATCAATTAGCACACACCCGCCGGGTGTAACGTCTTTGTTCAGCGCGTCGTAGCTGATGAAGATGTGGTCCGCCGTACATTCCGCACCTCGGGCCGCGGACAGGATGACCTCCTTCCCCTGTTCGAGCGTCACCGCGCCATCCTTAACGGCGCCAACACGGATCCTGGGCCCCTGCAAGTCCTGGAGGATCGCCACCTGTCGGCCCTGCTTTTCGGCCTCTGCACGAACATGCCGTGCTGCGCGGCGGTGGTCGTCATGCGTGCCGTGTGAGAAATTCAGGCGCACCACATCGGTGCCCGCCTTGATGAGCGCCGCAATGGTCTCGCGCTCTGTCGACGCTGGCCCCAGCGTAGATATGATCTTTGTATGCCTTCTCATTGTTTCTCTTCTAGAATATACCCCCGGAACTGCGCAGTGCTTAATTTAGAACAGCCAAACTCGCGAGCTATGACCAGAATTTTGCCAATATTTCCGCTCATGTTGCTTACGCCACTGCTGGCTAACGCGCAGGAGCGTGTGATTGAATTCCCCGATGTAGCGCCCTACCAGACGCTGGTAGCCGACCTTCATATGCACACGGTGTTTTCCGATGGCTCGGTCTGGCCCAACATCCGTGTTGACGAGGCATACCGTGACGGACTTGACGCCATCGCCGTTACCGAGCACCTGGAATACCTGCCGCACCGGCATGACATTCCCGTCCCGGACCGCAATCGCTCGCATGAGGTTGCGCAGGCGTCCAACGGACGTCGCCCTCTACTGGTTATCAACGGCTCAGAAGTTACGCGGCGGATGCCGCTTGGCCATGTCAACGCGATCTTTGTTAAGGACGCAAACGCACTTGTGCAACCTGACTCGGTGGCAGCGCTGCAGGAGGCCAATCGCCAGGGCGCGTTCGTGTTCTGGAATCACCCGAACTGGTTATCGCAAAACCGGACCGGCCTCGCGACGCTGAATCCCGTCCACGAAGCACTCATTGCGGATCGCCTACTGCACGGAATAGAGGTTGCGAACGAAGGCACCTATTCCGACGAAGCCCTCAGCATCGCGCTGGAGAACGACCTTGCAATCCTTGCGACCTCGGACATCCATGGCCTGGTGGACTGGACGTTTGACGTGCCGAGCGGAGGGCATCGCCCTGCGACGCTGGTATTTGCGACGGACCGCTCGGAAGAGGCATTGAAAGAGGCTCTCATGGCGCGTCGCACAGTAGCCTATTTCAAACATTCACTCATTGGCCGCGAAGCCGTCTTGATGCCGCTTTTGGAGGCATCGCTGCAGGTCAGTGAAGCTCGGTATGGCACGGGCACCACAGTGCTGTCGGTAACGATCGCAAATGCGACATCCACCCCCTTTTCACTCCGCAACACGTCGAGCTATACGCTGCACGAGCACACGGACGTGATCTTAGTACCCGCGCGCGGAGCCATCACCATCAAAGTCAAGACCAAAGAGCGACTGGAAGACATCCGGCTCGCGTTTGAGGTCCTGAATGCGCTTACCGCACCGGGCGTGCATCCGCAGCTCACTTTGGAGGTTGCTCTTCCGTAAGCGTTGGCGTAACTTTTGCGTTGCTCTACGCGCCTATAGATGCAAGTTGACCAAACCACTAGAACCCAGCTCGATGAAACGAATAACTTCTGGCGCGTTTGCGCTTATCCTTCTAGCGGGATGCGCGACCACCCAATCTATTCCCGTTGAGACGCGCACACGCACCTATGACGCCAACTTTGACCAAGTCTTTGATGCGGTCGTGGCCGCCTTTGCCGTTGATGGCTATGCTGTTACCGACGCAAACCGGGACAGTGGAATCATCAACACTGACGAGCGCGTCCGCCTCGGAATGCGCCTCTTTCAGGGTAACCGCTCAAAGGTTACGGCCCTAGTACAGGATTCGAACGCTGGCACCACCGTAGTACTTAACCTGTCGACCTCTTCGGCCAACGAGGAAGGTGGCGAAGCGGTCTCGCTCATGCCCAAGAGTGCCGCGCGCGAATTCTATCGCGAACTCTTTGGAAAAATCGAGGCACAGCTCAATCGATAGCTCCCTTGCCGGGAGCCTTTCGCACATCAGGCTCCCGGCGCCTGGGACGCGTATCGCGCCCACTTGCCGCCGGCCGCTCGCAATACAAGGTCGCGAGAGTCCTGGCACATCTCCTTCGGGCACCATATCGCGAAGCGCTCAGTAGTCTTGCCTGACTTTGAGTTGACCACAGCGCAGTTCTGCGGCGCCGCGCGGTTTCCTTCATGCCCCTGCGGCCACGATACCCATTGTAGGCCCTAAACGTTGGCTACGTCCACGGCCCAGTGATGGCCAGCGTCAGCCCATCGCGCTGCAGGTTTACGAACAGCGTCGATCCATCGGGCGAAAACACCGCCCCCGCAAGCTCCGAAGTACTTAAGACATTGTGGGCGATGCGGTACATGGCACCCTCCGGCGTGATGCCTACCAGGTAATCGTCCTCTGCGGAGTCTTCGCATACAACCAGATGTCCCCACGGCGCTACGGTCAAATTGTCTGCATTGTTGAGGAGGCCGGAATCGTCGGCCTCAACAAATAGTGTCAGCGACTCATCGGCTGGCTCGTACAACCAGATCTGGCCACTCTTTGCTTGCCCGCCCGAAGTGCACGCAAAATAGATCTTGCCATCCGCGTACCACATGCCTTCGCCGCGCGCAAAACGCGCGGCGCCTGCTGCGAAGCCCCGCAAGCGCAGGTCGTCTTCCGGCGGATCAGTGTCCTGAAGGTCTATCCAACCGGCCTGAACGTTCTGGCCCACGGCAACAGCTTGCTCATCCCAGTTCCGGGTGTCGAGGCTTTTGACGTCTCGTGTCACCAGTGCCTGCAGGCGGCCGCCCTGCGACAGCTGTCCCGGCACGTCGGGGATAAACCGGTAGATCAGACTCTCGTTGTCGTCTTCGGTCAGGAATACGATCCCGGTAGCAGGATCTACCGCCACTGCCTCATGAACGAAACGGCCCATCGCCTTAAGTGGCACAGGCTCAACAAGTTGCGGCGAGGCGCTGGCCGGTACCTCGAAGCAGTATCCATGATCCTGGGCACTGACGGCACCGGCTTTCTCAAAGGTCTCCTCGCAGGTAATCCACGATTTCCACGGGGTTGGCCCTCCTGCACAGTTGCGTAGCGAGCCAGCAAGACTGAGGTGCTGTGACTGCACCGACTGCGTGCGGGTATTGTACACCAATGTGGTGACTCCGCCCAAACAAGGGCGCGCACCTGTACCTGCATCGTACAGATACTTTGGATCCAAACGGCTCAGCAAGGCAAAGTCGGAACCAAAAGCGCCGAGGCTTGCATCGCTGTTTACGTTGACCTCGTGGTTGCGTACCAGAATCGTGAGACCGTCCGGGCCACTAAACGTCGCCATGCCATCTGGCAGACCAGGCACCAGGAACCCATCCGACATGGTTTGGCCCGCTCGGGCAATCACCTTGTAACTGAAGCCGGCGGGCAGATCCAGTATACCGTTGGGATCGCGCTGAAGCGGGCCGTACCGGGCGGTACGCACAGCGGGTTTCCCGCATCCTACAAGCGAGTGAAGTCCGGCAAAGCCCAATCCAAAGGCTGCGGAGATCTGCAGAAAATGACGTCTGGAGTGTGCCATTACGTGTAATTTCGGTGCTCGTTCAAGATACGGAATGGAATCCGCGATTGTCGTCCCAGACGGGAGCATTTCGGGCATGCTCTATGTCACAGGCCCGGCTGCGTTCCTCGTCCACTAACTGTCACCCCCGCATGCTTGCAAAAAGGGTAGTGTCAACGGGCGAAAGGCGGGCACCCGGCAACTCAAGGCCGCGCATAGTGCTGCAAGCGCATTTGAGATGCCTCCCCCGGGCGTGCCGGCGACGAGAAACTGCTTAAAGGAGCCGGCTTCATAAAGGATCAAATCATCCCGAAGCGTTACCGCAGGGTTGTCCGTGCATCCTTCTCGATAGGTGCCAATGGACCTAGCGGACAGACTATGCATGCCACCGCCACAAGGTGTCGCACCTGGAATGTTATCCAGGCCTGTACATATCCAGCTTTGGTGCCAATGGTGGGGACCAAGTCTACGGCCACGGTGCCAATTCAAGCGCCGCCGCCGCACGCAGACATTGTCGCCCCTCGTCAAATCCCCGCAAGCGCAAGTCGTTCCTGAGGATTATCAATCTATTCGGCGACTTTCCCCGCGCAGACAAGGGTCGCGAGGGTAAAGCGGATCGAATCGCCTCTGCACCGATTGGGACCTATACCAAAGGACGCGCAGGACTGAGCAGAATTCTCAAAGGCCAGCAAACGTGGTGGGGGCCAAAGGAGCATACCCGCCCAGCCATGGGGTAGCACCGGCCTAGGCTCCAGCGTATCCGAATACCAATGACTCTTGAGATATGGCTACGGAAGCAGCGCTGCCTCGACCACACGCATGATCCAGAGGCCGGAATTGAGGTCCGAGGTGAATATGTTGCCTTTATGGAGTTGGGCGCTCCACGCCATAGGCCAGCCCGGTACCATGGTACGATCATCGGTGGTGAGAAAATATCCCACCTCGCGGCCTTGGCGATACAAGTCACCGCGCAGCTCACCGGAAATGTCCAAGACCCGCAAGCCTCCTTGGTAATACCCGACATACAGTCGGTCATTTTCCGCCCACACGTTGTGTGCCCCTGCGCCGGGTACCTCGTAGAATGCAACTTCTACGGGGTTTTCAATGTCGGTCATGTCGAGTACGTGGATGTACCCGGTTGCATCAATCGGCTTGTCGGCATCGTAGCCGGGCGGCCAGATTTCGTCTCCTACAAACAGATAGCGCCCGTGCCGCCACGCCACATGCGTACTGCCCTCTGGATACGACAGGCGGCTGACAAACGCCGGCACGGTGGGCGTTCCACCGTGGGTGCCGGCGCCGACATCCAGCGTGACCACACCATCATCCCAGTACGAGAGGTACGCATAACCGTCCTGAACAATGACATCATGCAGCGTCTTCGACCGTTTGTCCAAGCCCCAGCGCCCAACCTCTTCAGGGTTTTCGGGGTCCGAGATGTCGATGATATGCATCTCGTTGGTGCCGTTGTGGCAGGCATAGACCAGATCCCCCTCAATCCAAACGTTGTGGACGCCACCGGTTACGGTGTCGGTGTACTCGGATAGGATGAATGGATGCGCCGGCGTAGTGAGATCCAGTAACACAATGCCATTGCGGCGGTTGGAAGCACCCTCGCGAGTGATGATCGCCAGCCGGTTGCCCGCGTGAATCTTGACATCGTTGATGCGACGAGCATCCACCTGAATAGAGTCCGTCAGGATCGGGCTTGCGGGATCGGTCACATCCCATACCTTCATCCAGTCGTGCATGAACGTGCCGATGTAGGCATAGTCTCTCCCATCCGCGCCTTCGAAGACCCATGTGTCGCCTGAGTGGTGCGTATCAATAGCTCCCCGACCAACCTGCTCTACCCGCACGTTGTATCGTCGTGCATCAACACCGATGGTCAAAGACTGGGTCATGTCCTCCCCTATAGACGCGGTAACAGAATGAACCCCTTCTGCCTGCGCTACGAACACGCCGTCCATTCCATCGGGCTCAATAGTTGCCCCGGCCCCAGCTACGCCCCACTGTGCATAGATGCCTTCCACCGGGGCGCCATCACCATCGAAGGCAAGTACGCGAAAGCGTACCACATCGCCTTGCCGAATGCTGACGCGGTTTTGCGCAATCTGGAAACGCATAACCGGATTTGGCACAACGCTTGCGGCAACCTGCGCAGCTCTACCACCCGAACTTATGGTGATCGTGGCGTCGCCTACCGATCGGCCGGAGACTAGGCCCCTGCCATCTACCCTTGCCACCCTGCGCCTGCTGGAGCTGTAGGTAAGCTCTGCATCATCAACGACATCACCCAATGCCGTTCTTGCCACCACATGCAGCGGCACCGTCATACCTTCAAAGACCGTTACCGATGGCGTAGCTGGGAGGAGCTCATGCACTGGAAGCTGAAGCACTTCCAACGAGGCATAGGCAGGCTTCCCATTTACCACGACCGCAATCAGTGCCATCCCGGGTGCACGCGCAGTCACCAGTCCCTCAGCATCCACGCTTGCGATTTCCGGCTCCTGCACAAACCAACGGACTGAAGCGTCCTGCATCTCCTTGCCGCCTTCATCGTAGGCGCGCACGGTGAATTGCTGCGTATTGCCTACGGCAATTACTGCGCTAGGGGGATCTACCACCAAGGTGTCCGGCGGCATGGCCTGCTGGGATACAACAAACAACAAGAGCGCCAGCTTCATGGGACCAGTTAGGCTGTTATTGATGCCTACTGTATACCTGCTGTACCACGTGCAGGATCCGAGCTGCTGCAGCGTATCTTCGGGCCGCCGAGCATGAATCAACTACGCTACATACTTCGCACCGAGATCCGTGAGCTGGCGCTCCTTGCTGGGCCCATCGCAGCTATGCAGCTGGGCCAAATCTCGAACGGATTCGTTGATGTGCTTATGGTGGGGCAGCTCGGGCCCGCCAGTCTGGCAGGCGTGGCACTGGGCAATGCAACGTACTTCCTCTTCGTTCTGGTGTGCATCGGGACGCTTATGGCCGTAGGGCCGATGGTTGCCCAGGCCTACGGCGCGGAGGACTACGACCTCATCGGGCGCAGTGCGCGGCAGGGACTTTGGCTTGGTCTGGCGCTTACAGGCCCTGTAGTATACGTGCTGTGGAATGTCGCCCACCTCTGGCAGCACATGCACCAGGATGCTGCTACGATTGCGATGGCGCAAGCCTACCTGCGAGCCGCGGTCTGGGGACTGTTGCCGTTTCTGTGGTTCATTGCCTTGCGCAGCTTTATTGAAGCAATTTCCCGGCCCTGGCCCGTAACGTTTATCATACTGACCGGCGTAGGCCTCAATGCCTTGGCAAACCACGCGCTAATGTTTGGCAAATTCGGGCTTCCGGCTCTCGGTCTTGTAGGCACCGGGTGGGCCACCGCCATCGTGAACTGGTTCATGTTCCTTGCGCTGCTGGCCCTGGTTCAGGGCCGTGCAAACTTCCGCGTACTAGCGGCACTTAAGCATCTCCGCTTTCCAGACTTTCCCCTGATTCGAGAGCTGCTGCGAATTGGGCTTCCCATCGGTGCCTCCTACGGCTTGGAGGTCACGCTGTTTTCGGCGGTCGCGTTTTTTATTGGCACGCTCGGCCCCGTTCCGCTGGCCGCGCACCAGATCGCCATCCAGTGTGCTGCATTCACCTTTATGGTGCCGCTCGGAATCGGCATTGCCACATCGGTCCGAGTGGGCCGGGCGGTAGGACGACAGGAGCCCGTACGCGCGGCCTGGGCAGGCTACCTGGGTATGAGTATGGCAGTGGCTTTCATGCTGTGCACCAGCATTTTGTTTTGGCTGTTTCCTCGCCCCATCGTGGGATTGTTCCTTAACCTGAATGACCCGGTGAACGAGGCAACGGTTGCAATTGGGGCTTCGCTTCTGGGTCTTGCCGCCCTGTTTCAGATAGTCGACGGGCTCCAAGTGTCGACCGCAGGGGCGCTTCGGGGCCTTAAGGACACCCGTATTCCCATGATCTTCTGCTTTATATCGTACTGGCTTTTAGGGATGCCGATTGCAGCAATTCTTGGGTTTTGGTCCGACTTGGGGGCGCAGGGGTTTTGGTGGGGCCTGGTGGCAGGGCTCCTTGCCGCCTCGTGTATGCTTGGGCTACGCTTCCGGCTACTGTCGCGCCGCATTCGACGCAACGAGTGACGCCTTCCAAGTATGCAGGCCAGATATACTCATACTGAGCCCCTTGTCAGTGCCGATTCCACGCCGACGCTCTTCGCGCACACACCGGATTAGCTGCCAGCAGGCTCTGCCGCATAGGTGCAGCTAGAAAGCCTGCTCAATAGCCTGGCGTATAGCCGCCGTCATGGTCGCGGCAATTCGCTCAAACTCCTCTGCGGTCACAGCCACCCCTAAGGTAGGAGGAGTGACCTCCGGGACGCTCTCCAGATCAACCTCCGTGGCAGTGTACGTTTTTTCCCCACCGCCTAGCGTCAGCTCAAGGATAAGTTCTGGCAGCCCACCGTAAAGCAGCGGGCCAGCAGGCACAGGGATGTCCGGCGCAAACCATGCCTCCAGACCCACCGAATCCTGTACAGCAGTAGCCCGGATGACACGGAAGCCCAGGAGCGTGCGCACTTCCTCTTCCACGTGCCAGGCTAGCGCTGCCATCTCGCCGGCAACCAAGTACCCAAAGCCGCCCTCAGCCAGAAACCCTCTGGCGTAGCCCCAACCGCAACGAGGTCCATCGGCGGTTGTGCGATACCCAGTGAAGGTAGAAATGGTTTGGTTTCTTCATAGGGCGCCTCTGTTTCCCGCGAGCAAACCCGAAACTCATGCCCCATGGGACACGGGGCGTCTAGGTACGTGGCACTTGCTGAAAGGCCCCCGCCAATCGCGGCGGAAACCAAACGGGATGGCGCAATGGCCACATATTCAAGACGGGTGGATAAGACCTGCAGGCGAGATGTCTCGCTTGCAAAAAAGTGCGGCTCAGCATAAACCAGGCTGGACAGTCCATCGAACTCCCGACTGAACTTCATAGTACTTTGGCCAGCACGGGGGCCGAGAAGGCGTTCGTTTTTTTGCGGAATGTGCGACTAGCGCAGGTGGCTGGCTATGGTGGCAGCCAGCCTAGTGGTAGCTTACGCCGAGCAGCCTGAAGGCCTTTTTCTGCTTTGCGCTTAGCGTCTGCAGCACCATCCTGGTCGTCTTCTCGGGCTTGTTTTTCTCTACCAGCTTGAGTTTGCCCAGCTGTGCCAGGTGGCTCATCAGCGACTGGAAGCTGGTAGCGCGAGCGCCGTCGCTGGTCTTTTTGGTGCGCGCCTTGCTCTGTGCTTCTGGGGAGGGGTGTGCCGGCGCCACCACGCTGGCGCGGGCCGCCTTGGCCGCCGCCGGGTCCTCCTCCGCGAACAGCATGGGGGCCAGCTTTTCCTTCATGTGCCACTGTACGTAGTAGGCCAGCATGCAGAGGAAGATGTGACTCTTGATGCGGCGGGCCCGATAGTGGTAGATGGGCCGCACCTTCAGATCGACGGTCTTGAGGCTGCGGAAGGCCTTTTCCACTACCGCCAGCTGCTTGTAGGAAGCGACGGCCTCTTCGGATGCGAGCTCGTCCTTCGGCAGATTGGTGCGAATCGCGTACATGCCGTCCAGACGGGCTTCCTGCGCTATGGACGCTTCGTCGCGCTTGTAGCTGAAGGCATCGTCGGCGATGACAACCGTGATGTGCTTCTGCATTTTGTAGCGGCCCAGGATGGCACCTGCGCGCAGGGCAATCTTGTCCGTGCCCCGTAGCGGCTTCCGCTTGCGCGCGGTGGCCGCCACCAGTGCGTCCAGCTTCTTTTCAGTAGCCTGGAGCAGTGCCTGGCGTTTATTCTTTGCACGCTCGGCCATCAGCGGGTTGCGGCACACGATGAGCCGCTCGCCGGGATAGTCGTCGCTGGTGATCTCTGCGAGATCCATTTCGTCAAACAGCGTCAACTGGAGGTCCTCTTTTTGCACCAGGCGACGGATGGCCCCCTTGCGCAGGCCGGTGATCCAGTCATAGCCCGCAGGCTGCACTTCTTCGGTAAGCCGCGCATGCGTGAGCAGTCCGCGGTCTCCTACAATCGTGACCCGGGTAAGGCCAAAACGATTCTTGAGCTTCTGCAGCTGCGCAGTAAGCGTAGCGGGATCGGCCGTATTGCCCGAAAACACCTCCACTCCCACCGGCCGGCCCTCCTTATCGCAGAGCAGACCGAAGTTGATCTGCTTGGTGCCCTTCTTCTTGTCTCTGGAGTAGCCGAATTCAGCCAGATCGGCGCCGTGGCCTACTACGTAAGTGGATGTGACGTCACAAAGCACAACCGACCCCTCCTTCAGATGACGGGCAGCGAGCTCCTGTTCAATGGCGTCCTTGCGCTTGTAGAGCCAATCCATGGCCTGGTAGATCTCGTTCTCGTGCACGTTCTCCAGCGCGAGTTCTCCTCCCAGGCTGCTGGTCTGGTCTTCCTCCCGAAGCGCGCTGGCGGTGGCATACTTGCTGCCGGGGTTGAGGATGCGACTGACAATGAGGGCCAGCACGATGTTACGCACCCGCGTGGTGCGCGAACTGATGAGCTGATCGAGTTTCAGTTTGCGCAGGGTCCCCAGCGTAGCGGCCACGTGTCCGTGTGGCGAGCTTTGCGCGCTCTGGTACACCTCCTTGAAAAACCCCAGCACGTCGCGCACGACTATGCCACCCCTGCAGATCTCGCGGAACTGCATCCGGAGATCGTGCGGCACCTTGGTCAGGTTGCTGAGGGTGGTTTTCACGCTCTTGCCGTTCTTCCAGGTGGACTGTCTCAGCAGCCACGTGGGGTTCGAGTTCCGGTTCGGAATACGCTCTATGTACATGGACAGATATTGAATGATTTCGCATGCCCATAAGGTACGCAAACGTTGCGATATATGCAAGAATAGACGAAACTAGTTACATTTTTCCCGCAAAACGAAGCGTTTTGTGTCTCGCGGCGACTTAGTAACACATGGGCAGTCCGGTAATCGACCAATCAGGTTGACAATCGCCTCAAATCACGACTAAAACCCTACTTTCAGGGCCATTTGCGTCCAAATTGGCCCAAAACCGGCTCGAAAAGGTGCCAAAATGGGCCTTCTGACTACGCCGAGGGGGAGAGGCTGCGCCCAACTACTATGAAGTTCAGTTTAAACTGATTCTCCGCACTTTAGCTGAACACAGGTCAACCCGTACGCATACGCCGGAGACGCGCAGAGCCCGTAGCGTCCGTCCACAGGCCACTATCCCGGCGCGGCCCATAGGCTGCCGCGTTCGCCTCGAGCTCCATGGGGTCAGCGTCTACGTGAGGTACTTCGCGACGGTGCCCCGGCCAGCCAGCTGGTTGCGTGCATACAGCGCCGGCATGGCGGCGGACTGCCAGCGTCCGGCGACCTGGAGCTCCGTGAGGTCGGCTCCTCTAGCTGCAAGGTCCTGCGCGCAGCCTACGCGCCCGGAGTGGCTGGCGAAGCGTCCTTCCATGCCGGCCGCCTTGATGCGGTTGGCGATGGTGCGCGCGGACATGGCAAAGATCCTGTCCTCGGGCAGCGCGCCCGCAGGCTTGATGCGCTGCAGGCAGGTGGCGGGCGGGCGTGAGGTAGGCCACGTGGCCGCGCGCTTCCTGGTCGGTCTTCGAGCGCGCGATGTGCAGCCGTGCGGAGCCATCGGATTCTGTGGACAGGTCCTGCCACTTAAGGGCTGCGGCTTCGCTGCGGCGCAGGAGGCCATCGCGCATCGTGCGCACGAGCGCGATGGCCACGTGTCCGCGCCGGGTGGCGGCCTTGGCCGACTCCATGCTGTGTCCGCGCCCCTTGCGCGGAGCGCAGGGAGTGGCTTCAATCTTGGCGATCACCTCGCAGGTGAGTCCAGTGACTTGCGCGGGCTTTTGGGGGCGCTCCCGCCGCAGGCCCCGCATGGCCTGGGCTATGGCGGGGTCGCGGGTAAAATCGGCCGTGCCGGCTTCGCGGCAGGCGTAGCGCAGGGCGGCCAGCTGCTGCTGCCGCCACGCGTGCGAATGCTGGCTGGCGGGTCCGGAGAGGAAGGCCAGGAGCGTGAGCGCATGGTTCCAGGGGCGGCCGGTGGCGCTCGCCCAGGCCGTGTAGGTTGTAAGGCGCAGGGCATAGGCTTTGATCGTGGCACGGCTTAAGGCGGCGCGCAGCACGGCGCCGATGCGTGCGGCTTCCGCGCTGAACTTTGTCACTTTATTTTTTCCAAGAGCCAGTAAGTACCCTTCAGACAGTCACTTACGAAAACTGTCTTTTTCTATAGCACTACCATTTCAGGGTCGTTTTGTGTGCGCCTTGTAGGTGTAGTTGTGGGGCTTGAGGCCCATAATCATGGCGATCTGGCGCTGGAGCGGACCTTGGTCTGCATCCTTCTTCAACAGGATGCAGGAGCGCCGGTCTTTTGGCAATACGGTCGTGATCCGGTGCCACCGGTTCAGCTCAAACTGCAGCGTGGTCCAGCTGCTGTGGAGGTCATACTGCTTCAGCTTCGTGCGAATGAGTTGCACCGCCTGATAGGCCAGTACCGAGAGGAAGATGTGTGTCCGGATGCGCTCATCCTTGCTGTGGTATAGGGGACGCATGCCCAACTCGGACTTCAGCGAACGAAACGTGCGCTCGATGTCTGCAAGCTTCCAGTATGTGCGTGCGATTTGCGAGGCAGACCAGTCCGTGTGGCTGGTATGCAGGATGTAGCCGCCCGATGCTTGCGTCTGCTGCTCAAACGCAGACAGGTGCGTAAAGGTGACCGCCTTCGCGTGCGTACTGTCCTTTTTGCGCAAGACATCGATCTTGTACTGGTACGAGACGCGCTTATGCCTTTCGAGCTCGCGACCGAGTCTGCGTTGCACCTTGTCGTATTCCTTGACGCAGCGGGGCTTGGAGAGTCCCTCGTGCAGGGTCTTCAGCGCAGCCTCAAACTTTGCGCGCCTGGTGTTCAGTATGCGATCACCGGTGGCCTTGCGTGCCTCGCTATGCAGGTAGACTTGCAGCGTTCCCTGTTGCTGCTCCAGGCGCCAGGCTTTGATGGAGACCCCGCTCTGTGTATTCCAGCACTCCTCCGGCGGGCGTTCAGGGGGTGGCGGCGCCTGCGTGCGCTGCACACAGATCCAATCCAGTCCCTTCGACCGCAAGTACGCCACATTGGCGCGCGTGGCTATGCCCGCGTCCATGATGACGGTCGCACGAGCGCCATTGAGCCTCTCCATGGCCTGTTGAAGCGTCTTTGGTTCGCTGGCATTGCCAGCAAGGACGGCTGCGCCACGCACAAAGCCGGACGCGTCCAGCATTAAGGCCAACGTCACCAACGGACAATCCGATCGCTTTTCCTTGCTTCGTCCATACGCCAGGAGCGCGCCTTTCTTGCGACCCGTGTAGAATGTGTTGGTCAGATCATACAAGATGAGCGTCTCACCAAAGCCCAACAGCCGCTGCGCATTGCCATAGAGTCCGTCCATAAGCGCTTCGCGCAGCGCATACAGCCGATCGCCTACGCGGTACAGCGTACTTGCGCACGGGGCCTCCAGCTGCACCAGCTCCAAAATGGCGGAGGCCTTCATCATCCACTGGTACGTATGCGCCTCACTTCCGGGCGACAACATGCGCCCAACCACCAGAACCAGGGCCATGCGAATAGCATCTTCTCGCATGCCCAGCGCGCGTAGCAGCGCCGCGAAGCCGAGTTGCTCCAAGGCTTGCAGGCATACGCGCTCGCCTCCGACCGTGCGTGAATCGGGATGATGCACTGCGTCGGTAATGATGGCGTCGCGGTCATCGCGTCCGGCGTCCACATCGTAGTCCTTCTCACGCAGCCGGCGCACGATCTCGTCCACGGCGCGTTCGATCTTCTCATCTTCCAGCGGTAGGGCGCGCTGTCCGTGCAGCGCCAGCTCAACCCGCTTGGTTACGGTGGGCCAGTCGGCTTCGGCAATGTCAAAGTCCTGGCCAAGGTTCAGGATGGTTTTTTGATTGGGCTGGCCATTGACACGTCGGCATTCGAGCAGTCCGTATCCGGTGCGTTGCGTTTCGTTTTTAAGCTTGTAGACTCTCCTGCGGATGTACACGGCGTATTCGTATTGGCCTGCGCCCAATATAGCGGATGGGGGCGATGCTTGTGTGAAGTATTGATGACTAACACTAAAATAGCACTACATTGGCCTTAGACACAAATAACGGGCATATATCCTATGAGTAATACCTGTAAATCGGCCAATATGTACCGATTGGGACTATGCCAACACCTCGTCCGTCGGCAAAAGTGACAAACTTACGCGCGGGGGCCACCTGGCTGGCTGCGCCAGGGGCCGTGGCAGGGAGCATGGGACGGGGTCGGAGGATGCTGAGGGGAGGACTGTTTGCCCCTATGGCGCGCCGGCTGAATAGTTTCCGATAATTGTGGCCAACGGCTGAATCTGAGCGCCAGTAAACGATCAAAAGCAACACACGCGCCGTCCGCGTCAAGGAATCAGCGCACGAAAATGCCGGAATAACTCATCGCCTACCGCAGTATCGCAAAGTCCGGTGCCAGTTTGTCCAGGCACTCACTATCACTCCGCCTTGAGCGTGCGTTGCAGTCACAAACTCTTCGATGGACTGCTCTGCCTCTCTTTGCCGGAAGTGGATTTAGACAATCGAATGCTCACTTGATCCGAACGAAGCTCCCCGGGCGTACCATGCCTCCCGTCGGCCCATCCAGCCGCAGCCGGTACAGGTATGTGCCCGAGGGAATGGCAGCAGCGTTTAGGTCTATGCCTCGTTTCCATCCCGCAGGCACATCCCGTGCCGGCATCAAGAGCACGCGCCGCCCTAGCACATCCAATACTTCGACGCTCACGCTGGCGCGCCATGGAAGATCGAACACGATCCGTGTAGACTGCTGAAACGGGTTGGGAAAGTTGCCCTGCAAGGTGAACGCCGTTGGCAACTCCCCTCGCTCAGCACCTAGCCCGGACATTACCTCGATGGTGAACTGCAAGGAGTCTTTCTGTGCAACCGAATCCATCGCCGCGTAGGTATATGTCGCCTGCGGCGTGGTCACGGTAGGCGTTCCGCTCAGCGTGCGCGTGCTGGCGTCGAACGAAAGCCCGGAAGGAGGGTCCGGCACCAGCGTGTAGGTGATTGGAGGTACGGCGGAGGCTGCTTCTGGGAACTCAACCGACACTGCATGACCCGCAACATACACCTGATCGGCAATGCCATCTACGAAGTGAAGACCTTGACAATCAGGGCCCATAACCGTATTTATCCCATCCAGCCAAGCCTGGAAAACGGGGTCCAAGGGGGCGCACAGTTTTTCCCCAGCCCCTCCAAAGAACAGAAAATATAGCGGGCCACCGGGGTGTGGAACTATCTGTGTCAAGCTCATTGGCAAGGTACCCTCAAGGGCATTGTTATGCAGGTACAGCCCTATCAGCCTGGTAAGATTACCGAGTTCTTCGGGTACGCTTCCGCTGAGGTCGTTGCCGCTCAGGTGCAGCCATTCCAGGTTTTCCAGGTTACCCAGCTCGGAGGGAATCGGGCCCGAAAGGGCGTTGTCGTCTAAATACAGTAATGTCAAGTTGCTAAGATTGCCAATTTCACCAGGTATGTTTCCCGAGAGGACGTTGTCATTCAAGCTCAGCCACGTTAGACTGTCAAGTTTCCCCAATTCGGAGGGAATCGGGCCCGTAAGGGCGTTGTCGTCCAATGCCAGAGAATCCAGCCCTGCAAGGTTTCCCAGTTCAGAGGGAATCGGACCCGAAAGAGAATTCGAGTGAAGGAAAAGCCATAATAGATTTGAGGCGTTTCCCAGCGCGGGAGGTATGGAGCCAGTTAGGGCATTATCGTGCAGGCTAAGCAGATAAAGGTTGGAGAGGTTACCCAACGCAGGTGGAATCGGGCCCGAAAGGGCGTTACCGCTTGACTGGAGACTCCTCAACTTTGTCAGGTTGCCAAGCTCCAGGGGAATGGGACCTGTGAGGATGTTGCGGCGCAGGCGCAGCCACTCAAGATTCTCCAGGTTACCCAACTCGGAGGGAATCGGGCCCGTAAGGGCATTGCTCCCTAAGTACAGCACCATCAAGTTTGCAAGATTGCCTAATTCGCTCGGTATCATTCCGGAGAGGCCATTGTCTTCCAGACTTAGCCACCTCAGGTTGACAAGGCTTCCCAGTTCGGGGGGGGATCGGGCCCGTAAGGGTGTTGTCGTCCAAAGCCAGACTATCCAGCCTTGAAAGGTTTCCCAGTTCGGAGGGAATCGGACCCATAAGGGTGTTCGAGTGAAGGAAAAGCCATTCTAGTTTTACAAGGTTTCCCAGCGTGGAAGGAATGGTGCCCGTGAGGGCGTTATGGTGTAAGCTTAGCAGTTCAAGGCTAGAGAGGTTGCCCAGCCCAGGTGGGATCGGGCCCGTGATCTGGTTGCCGTTCAGCCTGAGATACTTCAATCTTGCCAGGTTGCCGAACTCGAGGGGAATGGGACCCGTCAGGGCATTGCTGTCCAGGTACAGCCATTGCAGCCTTACAAGGCTACCTAGCTTGGAGGGAATCGGGCCCGAAAGCATATTCCGGCTCAAAGTCAGAGATTCCAGGTTTGCCAGGTTTCCCAACTCGGACGGGATCGAACCCGCCACGGCGTTGGAGCCCAAATTCAGATGTTTCAACTTTGCCAGGTTGCCAAACTCAGGTGGAATCGGGCCCGTAAGTTTGTTTTGATCCAGAAGTAGGTATTCAAGATTTGCAAGGTTTCCCAACCCGGAGGGAATCGGGCGCGTAAGGGAATTAGAATACAAAGACAACCAAACCAGATTTGCCAGATTACCCAGCTCGGGGGGAATCGGACCTGCAAGGGTGTTAGAATACAAAGCCAGAACTTCCAAACTTGCCAGATTACCCAACTCGGGGGGAATCGGACCTGCAAGGGTGTTAGAAGACAAGTTTACCCCAGCAACCCGCCCTTGCTGCACGGTAATACCATAGAAGCCACCGATCACCTGCGCGGTAATCTGGCTTCCCGTTAGCGTCGTATCCCACCCCGTGCTATTGGTCCAATTGCCCCCGTCGGTAACGTCGTACAACGCCTTTAGCGCAGCATAATCTTGCTCAAGCCCCGACTGGAGGGCGTGCGCCACCGGGGACGTAAAGGCTGTTAGCAGTAGGCAGCACAGAATGGGCAGTCCAATTCGCGAAGGGTGCATAGTCATTCCTCGGGTTAGTTGCCGCTAAAGTACGTCACTCAGAACGGTATGTGTCAACGTTTTTGTGACAGTTTCTTGAATTTTAATTAGTGATTGCCCGAAAAAGGCCTATTGGGAGCAATATGCCGGCAGATTGGGGGTGGGCGGTAAGCCTGTAGTCGCGGTCAGGGGTGTACGCAAGGTGTGCAGCCCCCGAATATGAGTGGATTCGGCACAAATCCGTGGCCTTCAGCCAGCTTTTTATGCCATTGCACTACAAAGAGGATATAGGTTTGCGCTCTCCCCATTGCAAGGAGTCTGGCTTGCTTCCGTGGCGGCGCTGGTAGGGCCTTACTGCGCCCTACTGCGTGCCTGGTGCCACTTTCGTCGGCGCGCTTCCTTCTGCTTCAGGACCTGACCTATGCGGTGCACATTGGTGGCCACCACTACCAGCGCCAGCGTCCTGTCGAAGCCAGCCTTGCCGTGGGTGCGCACTAGTGACATGCCCCGGTGATGGAGGTTATTGATCGCCGACTCTACGGCCGGGTGTTGACGCCGGGCTGCCACGAAGTCCGGATGGGTCTCCCGTTCGCGGTCCGCTTTACGGTGCCGCCCCTTCCGGGGCATCACGTTCAGGTCCAACAACTTGTCAAGCTGCTCGCGATTCTCTGGCGTGTAAAACCCCTTGTCCATGCTGCATGATGCCAGCGCCGGGTAGCGCCGCTTCGCCTCTGCAAGGAATGGTACGATCATGTCCTGGTCGCCACCTTCGTGTTGCACGTAGTGGCGCAGAATGAATTGGTGCTGATCCTCCAGCACGCACACCGGTACCCCCAACTCTGCCATCACGCCCGCCTTCCCTTTGTCGATCCAGCGCGTGTGGGGCTCATGCACGGAGAAGAGCTTCTGGCCGTGCGGAATCTTCTCGCCCTTGATCAAACGGCGCAATACCTGGTCTATCAGCTTGTCCGCAGTCCGCAAATACCACGACACCTCCGCGCTTTCAACATCGTTTTGCCTCAATATCGCCTGCGTGGCCGCTGCCTTCGACACGATAGTGCGGCAAAGTGCCAGGTAGTTTGCCACTTTCGACGTACTACGCCACTGCCGGGAAGTGCGCACGCGATAAAAGGCGCGCTCCATTTTCTTGATCCAGGCCTGCGACTTGCGCCAGCCCGCTATCGCATGCTGCTGGCAAAGACGCGCCAGCTTCCTGATCAGACGGCGCAGCGCATCCCACAGCAAACGGACATCGGTGGGCCACTCCACATGGGTCTTCGCAACCGCTGAGTCGGCCCGGCAGTGAAGCGGATCCGAGTTTCTGTGCTTCAACAGCTGATGCCCACGGGCCACCACCACCGCATTGATCTGCTGCAGCGCCTCCTCGGTAAGCAGACGCACGTTGTCAATAACGGTCTGCAGGCGATACTGGTGCTTATCTCCAAAATCTGCATGCCCCAGCATCTGGCGCAACGCCGTGTGAAAGTTCGCCAATTCCACCAGACGGTCGAAGTCGCAGTCAAGCGCCTTCTGCAGCGTGCCCAGCACGAAGATCCGCCACAGACACAGCCCGGGGCGACCACGCCGCAAATTGACCTTCGCGCCTAACTGCTCCCGCAGAATCGCGAACACCCGCTCGCGGGTCTCGCGGTGCGTGAAGATGTCCTGCAGTCCACGGAGTACGGCCGGAATATCGTCTCTGGACCGAGCGTCAAAGCTGATCTCTCCAATGGGCGTGTGCCCAAGCTCAAACTGTGACTCGAAGATCGCGCGCATGGCAGTAAATCGGGCGAATGTTGGGGCAGAAGCGTACTAATCACGCCAATAACGGTACTAAGATCGGAAAACGGCGCAACATTCGCTAAAACAACGCAGGCAGCCGTTGGGGAAACTGCCCCGATAACAGCCGCTCGACACTCCAAAATGCCCGATTTTCCGCCGCACGCGCCCGTACATCCGCCCTATGCGCCCAAGACTGCCGGTCTGCAGAGCCGATCAGGCATTTTTCGGGCAAGCACTAATTAGGGAGCAATTAGGGCTTTGCAGGTCTAAATTGGACCCCTGTGGTTGTATGCTTCCAGCGTCTATTCCGGATTGACTCGTTTGCCGTCGGTAGGCGTCTGGGTCCGGTGGCTTGTTGATCCAGACATTCTTTGGCGGCATTCCCACCTTCGGCACCCCTCGTGCGAAGCGCTCCGGATATCGTGCATAGGCCTCCTTCAGCACCTGTTGCCGGGCCGCCCTAACGGCTTTCTCCTGTCCGGCGGGCACCATTAGCGCGAGTCCCGTGTGGTAGTGGCTGTGGTTGTACCAGAGTAAGAAGCGCCCTGTCCAGGCTTTGGCATCTTCCAGCGAGCCAAAGCGGCCCGGATACGTCGGCCGATACTTCATCGTCTTGAATTGCGCTTCCGAATAGGGGTTGTCATTGGAGTTGTAGGGCCGCGAGAGCGATTTCTCGACGCCAAGTTCCGCCAGCAACTGGGCGACTGTCTTTGACGTCATGGCACTGCCCCGGTCGCTGTGGATGATAAGCTGGTGGTGCGCGATGCCCTGACGGCGGCAGCTCGTCTGAATCAGGGCCCGGGCCAGTGCGGAAGACTCCCCTGGAGCAATGGTCCAGCCTACCACGTATCGGCTGTAGACATCCATGATGACGTAGAGCGAGTAGTGCGTCCACTTGTATGGCCCGCGAAGCTTGGTAATGTGCCAGCTCCATAGCTGGTTGGGTCCCGATGCCAAGCGTTCCGGCTTACGATACGGCGGATGCTTGCGCTGATTGCGCCGCTCGCGGACCTGGTCGCACTCGGAAAGTATGCGGTACATGGTCCGCCAGTGGCACACGTAGCGACCTTCGTCCAGGAGCGTGGCGTAAGTACCACATGCGGGACACTCCCATCAATCGGCAAGCTTGCGCCTTCTTCAGGGCGGGGGACCGCATGGTAAGCTCCTTCACCATAGCTACTCTCCCTGCGCGGTCTCGTCTGCCCCAAATAGCACGCAGAGTTTTTTATTGAACCTCAATGACCGTCTCCGCCTTCGTCAGTTTGCGCTTCAGCCGCGCGATCTCCTGCCGCTGCCGCTGGATCGTCTCCGCTTGCGACGAAGCAGGCTTGCGACCACCACGACCCTGCGCGCTGGCCGAAGCCTGCTGCCCCCGCCATCTCGACACCGTAGAGCTGTAGAGACCCTCGCGGCGCAGCAGCGCACCGATCTGCCCTGGCACCGTACAAGCTTCGGCTTCCGCTACAATCCGCCGCTTATACGCGGACGTGAATGTCCTACGCTTCGCGCGAGGCTCGACCTCAATAGGAGGAACGCAAGGGAGGCTGTTCTGGAACGTATTGGTAGGGTTATCCATTGGGCTAACGGCTGGTCATGAAAGCTGAATCGCCCAAGTCGGACGCCAACGGCGGATCCGAAATTGCTCCCTAATTTCTGAAGCAAAAGTGTAACGTGCATTATAGGCACATAGGGCTGAACCCTGCCATAAAGGAGGTCAGCACCCTCAGTAACATCAGTCTGGAGATGCATCTGCGACGGAAAAACCGCCGGATTACTGACATCCTGTTTGTCATTCACCCCAACCGTAACCCGTCACTGTTCGCGCCAGAGTACTTCCTCCCACCGCGCCAGGTGCCGGAGGTCGCGACCCAGGAGTTTCCCTCGCAGGCAGTCACATCCCCCCTAGTCAAGGAGCGCAAGGCTCGCCTGCGAAAGCCTCAACGACCGGCGCGGGAGTACACAGAGCTGGAACTGCCACTGGTCGAGCGCATGCGCAAGCATGGGATAGCCGCGCACAAGCATGAGGAGCTCTTGGCACTGGAAAAGACCGACCCTGGTCGCATAGAGCGCAATATCACCCTGTTGGAGGGGATCATCACCGAGGCATCCGAGACCATTAAGAACCCCGGCGCGTGGGTGGTCACAGCCATTCGCGACAACTACGCCGCAACGATGGAGCCGGAGATAGTCCGTGAGGTCAAGGCAGCCCAAACGGGAGGGGATCGCACAAATTCAAGTTGGGAATTGGAAAGTTGCTGTGGAGGTGGACCCTAGTCTCCACCATTCCTTTCCAATCATATGAACCCCTCACAGCCTGATTTGGGGAGCACTGAGGCGCCTTTAGACGCCCAGATCAATCCCTCCGGTGACGCGCGGCGGCTTCTGATGAAGCTTTGCACGCACATACTGCAACAATTGACCACCGACTGGCCCATTCCGGCAGCGCATCAGCAGCCGGTGCCACCGCCCGCAGTGATCAAGGCTTCTGCTGCGGCCCAGGACACAAAGCCAGACTTGGCGCAGTTGAATGAAGCGTGGCAGCTGTTGCATTCGCGCAGTCTGCAAGACGACCCGATCGTTGCGATCTGGCTGCGCGGGCTGTGCCCACGCGGCGTTAACATCGTTCTTGGAGCGGGTTTGACCATTACGGGCTATCGCCGCATACTTGGCCTGGTAGCGTGCTACCCTGAGAACGTCTCTGCTCTTACGTCCTTTGTGCAGTCGCTGTCCGACCGTGGTCTTTCGGCCGCCGACGGGCTGCTCTGTGTGCTGCCCAGCAGCACGGGACTGCAATCGGCGGTGCGCCAGGTGTTCGGCCCCAGGGTCGCTATACAGCGCTGTCTCAATACGCTATTGGATCAAGTCACCTGTGGTCTTCCGGAAGACCTTGTTCCTGTGTATCGCAATCGCCTCCGCCAGGCATGGAATGGGTTCGATGCCCGGGAAGCTGAACGCGCACTCACCCGTATTCACCAGGACTTGACGCGCGTCAATCGGTCCGCAGCGAAGGTTCTATGGGAGGGCCTGGAGCAATCTCTGACGATTCAACGCACGGGCATGCTGCTCAAGCTCGACCGGGGGCTGCGCGTGATGCGCTTCATGGATGCCATCGGTCGCAGGTTGCAGGCCCCGGCCAGCGCCGTTTTCCAGCAACGCGAACAGATGGCACTGGCGCTGTTGGAACACGAGGCTCAGCTGCGCCGTGTGGCCCATGCGGCCCATCTGCCACAACTTCGTGAGAGTCTCATCAACCTCAACGCCGTATGATGACCCATACCCCTATGCTGGATCAATCACTCATCGAAGACCTTCGGGGGCTTGCGCAAAGGAATTTCATCGGCCTGGCCAGCTGCCTTGGATATCTCGATGATCTTCTTACCAAGATGGCCACATGGGTCATGGAAGCCGAGGCCCACTTCATATGCGGCGCACGTGGGAAGCACCATAAGACAGGCTTTCAGCGCTGGGGGACGAACCCGGGTTCCATCCGCGTCGGTTTGGAGCGCATTGCGGTCCGCGTTCCGCGCGTGCGGAATGTACGAACCCGAAAGGAGCGTCCTCTGCAAACGTACCGCCTCTTGCGCAAGCGTGGGCTTATGGACCGGGAAAGCGTGACCAGGGGGTTGCTGTGTGGACTCTCGCGGCGCAATTACAGGCAGGCGGCCCAGGTCTTCACCGATAGTATGGGGTTGAGTGCCAGCAGCATAGGCAACGTCTTCGTGTGCGCCGTGATAAGGCGCTTTTCTCTGGTGGGTGCGAATCCCATCCATCATCTGTCGCTCCAGGTGGTAGCGGCCAAGGCGGTTTATGGAGGTAACGACATGGACTGAAGCACTTTGGCAAAAGGATCGCTTTGCGATTCAGCGAACGTACGGGCCGGAACGCGTAGTGAATGCTGAGCAGGCCTCGAAACTGCTAATGCGAAAGCCGACCCTCCATGAAGTAGGGGAAGGCCGCCGGCAGTTCGGGAAGCGAGCGACACAGGCACCGAGCTGTTTTCGCCGGGGTAATGGCACTGGCACGTACGGAAGATGAGAAAAGACGCAACACGGGAACCCTGTTGATGGTGGGGCACACCAACTGGAAGCTCGCAAGAGCCAGGCCGGGTCAACAGGGTGGCGGAGTGGCCCGTATTACCGTGGAAGCGGGGTAATGCTCGCCGAGGGAAGGGGGCGCAGGTGCGGAGCGGTGTTCAAAGGGTGAAAGGCCCCGGAAATAATGGCATAGCCTACTATCCGATCAGGGTCGGTGAATCCAGCGACACCACATGCGTAAGTGAAGGACCCGTAGGCCAGTCGCATTCTATGCGATGCTGGCGTACGGGGTTGTCAGGGCGTAAACAGGCCTGGCAACGCGTTATCCGCGGTATAGGGTGGCTGTAGGGAGCGTGTCGCTCCTTGCGTAGTGGAAGTCCTATGCGGCAGGAGAAGCGGCCCGAGTGCGAGTGGCATGATCCGCCTGGAGAGCCGGGTACGGGAAAACCGTACGCCCGGTTCGGTGGGCGGCGGGAGGAAACACGGTGATGGAAGCCGGACTGAGGCCCGGAGCGAAAGCGACGGAATGGCCACCGGATCCTAAGGCAGGTGCGCCTCCCGCCGACCCTACTACGCAGACGGCAGCGCTACTGAAGGCATTTGAGACGCGCCGCTTCGATCAGCACACCTTTGCGGTGCTCCTGCTTGATGGCAAGTATTTGGCCGATATGCAGATGATCGTAGCGATGGGCATCACGACCGAGGGCGAGAAGGTCGTCCTGGGCTTTGCGGAAAGCCGTACCGAGAACAGTGCGCAGGTGGAATCGCTGTTGCAGGATCTGTTGCATCGGGGCTTCACCCATACCGACAAGCTGTTGGCACAGGTGGACGGCAGCCGCGGGCTTCGCAAGGGGATCGGCGCGGTGTTTGGGAATGCGGTCGTATTCCAGCGCTGCCAATGGCACAAGCGTACCAATGTGACGCGTCACATCAAAAACGAGCCAGCGGCCACGCATATGAAGCGTCGGCTTCAGGCGGCTTGGGAGCTACCCACGTACAAGGAGGCACGGGCGGCGCTTGTGTCGCTGCATGGAGCGCTGCAGCAGTCGTGTCCGAAAGCCGCACGCAGTCTGGAGGAGGGTTTGGAGGATACGCTGACACTTCACCGGTTGGGGGTGCGGAACCAGGCTGTCAGAGACAGTCTGAAGACGACGAACATCATCGAGAACCTCAACAGCATTATAGCGAACCGATCACGGAACGTGAAGCGCTGGAGATCATCGGGGATGCGTCAGCGCTGGTGCGGGGCGATATTCATGCAGTACGAGTCGAATCTGAAGCCGATACGCCGGGAGGACATGAAGGAGCTGACCAAGGTGCTGACCACCTCCGGGGGTCGATGGGTTAGTGGGGATTCGGTCTGCCAGCCCCAAAGGGCTGCAAAGGCAACACCTGGCGCTGGATGCCGCGCGCAGTAGCGCGCTGCTGACGCTGGCATAACGCAAAACCCGCAGCTGTCTGGACGCTCTGAGGCGTTGCACCCTGCCAAGATCGCCGCTTACGCGTGCAATCAGAGGATACCTGCGGGATATCGTGCCCGGAAAGTCACTCCAAGAGCCTGCCTACGCCCGAAAATCCGCGTGTGAGCACGCAATTGGGCCCACATAGCTCGACTTCGCCATTTTATGACTCAAACAGTATAGGTAGACACATTCTCCACATATAAGAAAAGGGTGTACTCCCGCCTGCTTGGCACTACTTTTCTTCCGCCGTGCGCCTGCCTTAGTCCTGGCGCACGTAGCGTTGCCGATGCAGGCTGGGCGTGACGCCGCAGATCCGCGCTATCTGAGCCAGTTCTGCCCTTGGGCGCTCGTCCTGCACGTTGACAATCACCTGGCCTTGGGTGTCCTTTAGGGTCGTCATCACCCGTTGCCAGGCGCTCAGCTGCTGGCGAAGCGTCTTCCAGCTCGCGTGGATGCCCTGCGCCTTCAAGCGTGTCCGGATCAGGTGCACGGCGTGATAGGCATATACGGCTATGCTGATGTGCGCTGCGATGCGTGCGTCCTTGCTGTGGTATAGCGGCCGCATCCCCAGTTCCGACTTCAACGAGCGGAAGGTGGCCTCCACCTCGGACAGCCGCCAATACGTGGCTACAATGTGCTTAAGGTCCCATCCCGTCTGACTGGTGCGTAGCACGTAGCCCCCCAGGGCCGCATCGGCCTCCTCCCACTGCGTCTTGCGTGCAAACTTCACGGCCTTGGCGTTGGGGCCACTCCCTTCTACAACCGTCACTTCGTACTGATGAGATACGCGGGCATATCGCTCTTTTATGCGTCCGACCTGCTCTACGACCTTCTTGAGCCGCTTGGTATGGTAGGGCTTCTGCAGCCCTTCGTGCAGCGAGGTGAGGGCCGCCTCCAGTAGCGTGCGCCGGCGCTGGAGGATCTGCTCTTCCTTGTGCTTTCTGGCTTCGCTGACGGCATAGAGCAGCGCTTCCTGCTTCGTCTGCTGCAACTGCCACACGCGTACAGCATGACCAGCCTGCGTGGTCAGCGTACTGTCAGGCTCCCGCTCTGGCGGCAGGGGCCGCCGGCCGCGGTGCACGCAGATCCAGTCGTAGCCCTGTTCTGCCAGCCAGGACACGTTCGCTTCCGTAGCGATCCCTGCATCCATGATCACCGTCGGCTTCTGGCCATCCACGCTGGCGTTCAGACGCTCGATAGCGTCCTGCAGCGTGCCGGGCTCCGAGACGTTGCCGGGCAAGATCTCGCAGGTGCGCGGGAAGCCCGCGCCATCGAGCACCAGCCCGAGCGTCACCAGCGGACAATCGGAACGCTTTTGCTTCGAACGTCCGTAGGCCAGGTACTCGCCGTGCTGTTGGCCATGATAATGGGTGTTGGTAACAACGTGGAATCAAAAGCGCCATTGCGTCTGGATCGTGTCATTGCCCGGCCCTCACGGCGAATCAGTTGAAAATGATCATATACGTGTTGTATCTTATGATACATGAAGCGAGCGTCCCTAGCCGAACGCGCCGCGCGCGTGGCCACAGCCCAAGCGCTCTGCCAAGAGCACAGCGCTACGGAGGTGGCGCGAATGCTGGCGGCCCGGTACGCGCTCTCGAGAGCGCAGGCTTGGCGCTATGTCCGCGCGGCGCAGGAGGATTCTTCTCTGGCTCGTGCCGAGGCCACCGCGCCCCTGAACGTCCGGATCCCTGCGGCCTTACTCGCACGTGTGCGTGCCCGGGCGCGCCATACCGGCGTGAGCCTCGGTGTACTGGTGGCCCGGGCCCTGGCACGCTTGTTGGACAACGATCCACCGTGAATGGGCCCCCTTCGCCTGTTATCCGTACCGAACCGGCTGGCGCACCAACGCCTGGAGCAGGCCTACGCGCTGCTGGTGCAACACCGAACCTCACGGCGCAAGGCAGCGGCGCATGAAGTACGAAGCACAAAAGATTGCGGCAGCCTACGTGCGCGTCTCGAGCGAAAGTCAGCGGCGGCAGCAGACCATTGAGAGCCAGCTCGAGGCGGTACTCACCAGTGCGCGTGAACGGGGCTGGACCATCGCGCCGGAGTTGATCTTCACCGACAACGGCTACAGCGGTGCGAGCCTGGATCGTCCCGGTCTGGACGCTGTGCGCGACCAGGTCGCCCAAGGTGCGCTTGCGTATGTGCTGGCCTTGTCGCCGGACCGGGTCAGCCGCAAGTTTGCCTATCAGGTACTGCTGCAGGAAGAGTTCGAGCGCTATGACACGAAGCTCGTGTTCGTGGAAGCGCCCGAGGAGGCGACGCCGCAGCAAGTGCTGCTGCGCCAGATCCTGTCCGTACTGTCCGAGTATGAACGTGCGCAGATGGCCGAACGCTCGCGCCGAGGCAAGATTTATCGGGCACGCCAGGGCTCCCTGAACATGATCAGCCGGCCCCCGTACGGCTATGACCTGATCCGCAAGACGGAGACCTGTGGAGCACAGCTGGTGATCAACGCGGCCGAAGCAGCGGTGGTACGTCTGATTTTCTCGCTGTATATCCAGAAAGGCGGCACGATGACGACGGTAACGCGCAAGTTGCGCGCCTTGGGCTACGTGCCCCGGCATGGGAAGCATTGGAGTATATCCACGGTGGCGGTCATCCTGCGCAACGAGGCCTACATTGGCAGGGCCGCCTACCAGAAGACGATGAGCACGGGCCGTCGGGCTCGGCGCAATCGCATCGGACGCAGCAAGAAGGGGGCCGTCCGGCGTTTGAACGGGCGCACGACTCGTCCGCGCGAAGAATGGATCATCCTGCCGGTGCCCGCCATCGTAGATGAGCAGACCTTCCAGCGTGCGCAAGCGCAACGCAAGACGAACCGGCGCTTCTCCCCCCGCAACACGCGCACGCCTACGCTCTTGCAGGGACTCTGTGTCTGTGCGCAGTGCGGGTATGCGATGTCGCGCCTCACTCCCAAAGGCATGCGCAACCATTACTACCGGTGTTTGGGGACCAACTCCTGGCATTTTCCTGACGGCGCGGTCTGTGACAACCCTTACGCCAATGTCCAGGATCTCGACGAAGCGGTGTGGAATGCGGTGATGGAGGTGCTCAAGAGCCCCGACCTCATTCAGAACGAGATTCGTCGTCGCATCCAGGCGGCCAAGGACCAAGGTCCTGCACAGCGCCGTAGGGACGAATTGCAGAAGGAGCGCACCCAGTGTGAAGCAAAAAGCCGGCGGCTGATTGACGCGTACCAGGAAAGTCTGCTCAGTCTGGATGCGTTACGTACGCGAACCGGACCGTTGCGTACGCGTCAGCGGGCGATTGAATCCGAGCTCAAAACGCTGCAGGCCCAGGAGCTGGACCGCTCGACAACCCTGACGCTTGCCCATAGTGTGCAGCAATTCCTGGCGCGGATGTCCGAAGGCGAAAAAGCACTGTCCATCACGGAGCGTCAGCAGCTGATTCGACTACTGGTTAGCGAAGTACGCGTCGGCAAGACCGACGTCACGGTGTGCCATTGCATACCGCTCACGCCTTCAGCAGACCCCGACGCGGCACCAGGCTCCAGTCCGCCGCCGCGATCGAGCGACAGCGCCGCGGAACTTTTGATTCCACGTTGTGGTCAGGTCATAAAAAACAACGGTCTCCGGCAGGCTCAAGAGCGTCCGCTCCTTTTGGAAGAGCGCTTGCTGAATCGCCTGGTTGTGCTCCCAGAGCAGGTCCCCGATGCGGTACAATTTCGCTAACGACACTTTCCTGCCGGGACGTAGTCCCAACAGGTCCAGCGTCGTCGACCTGCTTTGCAACCACTGAAGCGTAGCCCGTTCGCTGTTGGGATGCAGCATGCGTGCGACCACCAGGGCTACGGCCAGACGCGCGTCGCGCTCCTTGGCACCAGCCTGGATCAACGTGTCTTTCAGTCCCAGATCCTCGAGCGCCTGAAGGCAGACGCGCTCTGCACCCACGCTGCGGGCATGCTCCGGGTGCTCAAGGGAGTCCATGTCCACCGTCATGACGCTGTCAGGCTCACCCTCCGGCTTCGCGTGTGCACCTATGCCGCGTGCGCGCAGCTGCGCGACAATGGCTTCGGCCGTGTGCTGCAGGTCGGGATCGAACACGAGTGTCGGCTGCCCCTGCAACAAATTCTCTATGTGAAGCACCAAGGCGCCCCACTGCTCACGGGGCGTGTCAAAGTGGACGCCCAAGTTCAGCAGGGTAGACTGGCGCACCTTCCCGCCGATGCGGTCGCTGCGTACCAGGCGGTAGCTGTGTCGCGCTTCACCTTTCTTTGCGTGGGTTTTGGTCGCCCGTATGTACATGGTGTCTCCAGGTCAATGCCGACTCCAATATAGCGCATGGGCGCACCTGTAGCAAGTTCCCACCAACAATCCTGGCACTACAATGGCCTTCTTAAGACGAATACGCTCAACTTCACGCATTCTTCACCGTAGAGCCCCGAAATACGGCTGAAAAGGGGCTGAAAAGGGCGGAAAGTGGGCTGGGAGTACCTGGTTTAGCCCCCCTGGGGCAGCGGCGGGTTCCCAAAATGGCGAAGTTGGGCTGGATGTGAATAAAGTCGGACCGTACAGCAAGGGCCAGTGCGCGAATAGCGTCGGATCTCTGCGAGCCCAGTCGGTTATCCACCAATATGCACGGAGCCACTTCCTGCGAAAGCGTTTGTACTTCCGCATGGCCCACCGAACTAAGTGATAGTCAATGGACTGCAGCGACCTGTACAGGTTGGACTTGCGATAGGCCCCGTAGTAGTTAACCCATCCTCGGATGGTCGCATTATACCTGCCGGCAAGGTCTGCCAACTGTAGCGGGCTACGACGAAGTATCCGCCAACTGTGAACCGTCTGCCGAATGGATTTGGCCGCTTTGTTGCTGATGGCCGGGTTGAATCCCACAAACAGCTGTCCCGTACGATTCTTTGCCCTCCGCGGCCGAAACGTGTAGCCGAGAAAGTCGAAAGATGTGGTGGGATAGCGACCCCGTCTGTTACTGCTCTTGCAGTACACGATCTGGGTCTTCACAGGATGTAACGTCAACCCAACCTGCTTGAAGCGACGCGCTAATGCATCCCAGAGATCGCGGGCCTGGCGCTCGGACACACAGTGACACACCGCATCATCCGCGTACCGCTCAAACGGAATGGACGGAAAGTACTTTTCCATCCACCGGTCAAACCCATAGTGCAGGAACAGATTCGCCAGCAGCGGACTGATGACACCGCCTTGCGGCGTGCCCCGATCCCTGGCTTCTTCCGTCCCATCGGGCAATACCACCGAGGCCGTCAGCCAGCGCTTGATGTAAAGCAGCACCCACTTCTGGTCGGTGTGCTTCCGCACCGCACGCATCAACAGATCATGGTCTATCGTGTCAAAGAACGACTTGATGTCCAGATCCAAGACCCACGCCCGCTTCCAGCAACGCTTCCGCGTCTGGGCCAAGGCCTGGTGTGCTGACTTGTTCGGTCGATACCCGTAAGAGTCCGCATGGAACACGCGTTCCAATGCTGGCTCCAGCGCCATTTTCGCCACCATCTGGGCAATCCGATCAGCTCTGTCAGGATACGGGCCTCGCTGAGTGGCTCCTGGCCCGCATGCATGGTGTTGTGCTGGTAGCGCAGCAGGCGCAGCAAGGCAAAAGCGACGAAGCAAATCGCGATGTGCGCCTTGACGCGGCTGGGAGTCCAGTGATAGATGGGCCGCGTCGCCATGGTGTGCTTGAGCACGCGAAAGCCCTCTTCGATGCGCCACAGCTCCCCGTAGTACGCATAGATGTGTTGTGCTGGATGGCTTTCGCGATCCAGGCTGGTCCACACGCCGTGGAGCCCGTCAAAGCATGCGTCCCGGTCGATGGCATCCTGGTTCAGCTCCACGGCATCGCGGTCCACCTTGAGAAAGCGGCCTCGTTTGCCGCTTCCCTTAATGCCTTGCGTTAGGCGACGCTTGAGCTTCTCTACGATTCTATCACGCTCATGGACATCCTTGGCCGCCCGCTTCTTGCTGTGGCGCAACACCAGACGCTGGCCCTTTAATTGCAATTCTGTGACGCTGATATCTTCGCTGACCGCGACCCAGTCATGGGACTCGAAAAGCTCGGCCTCCATCCTGCGTGGCAAGCTGCGCAGGCGCGCCGCGACCACCCAGTCCCAACCCTGGGAGGCGAGCAGGTCCAGGTTGCCCTGGCTCAGCATCCCGGCGTCCGCAACCAAGACCACCCTGCCTATCTCAAAGCGCTCCCGCAGGGCCTTCAGTGCCGGCTTGAGCGTGCGCACATCGGTCGTGCTACCTGGAAACAACTCATACCCTATCGGCAGCCCCTCCACGCTCTGGAACAAGGCCAGAACGACCTGCACCTTCTGCGGCTTACCGTCTTTGCTGAATCCCTTCTTGCGAAGATCATCGGCCTTGTCGCTGGCAAAGAAAAGCGTGGTTACGTCGAAAAAGAGGACGTCCACATGCTCTTGCAAGAGTCCGCGCACTTCGTGCGAGACGATCGACTGCAGCCGCGCAATCCGGTCATCATTGACCGCGTCCATCATGCGGTAGAACTTGTCCGGGTTCACTTCCACGCCATGGTGCCTGGAAAGCTTGTCACAGCACGCGCGCTTGCTGGAGCCCGGCGCGGCCAGTCGCATCAGCACGGCCTGACGAAACAGGCGCGCCGCCATCTTTTTGCGGGCCCCGAAGACCTTCTGAAAGCCCAGCCGATCGTACAGCGCCCCGAAGACCTCGTGAAAGCCCATAGCCCGCATCGCTCACCAAGCTCTTGAATCGCCATAATTCGGGGCGTTTGTAGGCAGTGGGTCACGGTTTGCGAACGCGAATGCTGATTCCCGCCTTCCAGAGCGAATAGTCGGCGGCTGCAAGCGCTGTTTCGGGCATGTTTCGAGCGCGAATCAAGGCTTTTGTTCGCGCACCGGTGCTTCTTGGATACACGTATCCTGCAACCACCATGTGGCGTCTATCAATCTGTGGGATAAGTTGGATCCGGAACGGCCTATGAAGGTGAGGCGCGTGCGCCGACCTGGGTGGTGTGCACAGCGCCGCGCAGGTTGCTTAGCACGCGCGCGAACAGTTGCTGCCAGGGATAGGCCTCGGGCAAGAGCAGGCGGACTCGGCGTACGCTTACCACCACCAGTGCTGCGATCTTCAGTAGCCGCACACGGATAGTAGCGCACTGCGCCTGCGCCATCGCGGTGCCCTGCAAGCCAAAGGTCTTGATGATGGTCATCAGGGTGTTGGCGACCGTAGAGAAGTACAGGCGCAACTGGTTGCTCTCCATCATGGACGTAGAGGTGCGGTCAGCGAACAGGGTAAGCTGCTGCTCCTTGAGCCGGTTCTCCATGTCGCCACGCGCGCAATACAAATCTTCGTATAGCGTGCGCGCGTCGTACGCGTCTTCGCTGAAATTGGTGACCACGAATCGCGCGTTATAGCCGCGCGGTCCAGGCAGCCATTCCGCCTTGGCTATCACGCGCCGAGCACAGCTCCAGCTGTCCTTCGTCTGGTACTCGAAGCTGCGGAAGCGCCGCGAAGGCTGCCCGCTGGCCTCGCAGGTGGCCTGACTCTGCTCCATAGCCTCCTCAACGATGCGTTTCAGCCGCGCATTGAGCGGCATACCAATGATGTAGTGCAGGCCCTGTGCTTCGCACCATGCCATGATATCATCGCGGCAGAATCCTGCATCTGCACGAATCCAGATGGGCACCTGCGGCCACCGCGCACGGATACGCGCTATCACTGGCGCCAACTCCTCTATCGTGCCCGCTGATGCGTCAATGTTGGAGGGGCGCAGACGAGCGGCCAGCACATGCTTGCCGCTAACGATGTACAGCGGTAAGTAGCAGTAGTGGCCATAGTAACCATGAAAGAAGCGCCCCTCCTGCTGGCCGTGAATCGCGTCATCGGTAGCATCGAGATCCAACACGATATGCTCTGGCTCCTCGCCCGTTACATCCATGAACAAGTCCGCGAGCATGGTGTCGATCTTTTCAGGGTCCGCTACGATGCGCTTGTACCTAGTGCTTGCCCGAAAAATGCCTGATCGGCTCTGCAGACCGGCAGTCTTGGGCGCATAGGGCGGATGTACGGGCGCGTGCGGCGGAAAATCGGGCATTTTGGAGTGTCGAGCGGCTGTTATCGGGGCAGTTTCCCCAACGGCTGCCTGCGTTGTTTTAGCGAATGTTGCGCCGTTTTCCGATCTTAGTACCGTTATTGGCGTGATTAGTACGCTTCTGCCCCAACATTCGCCCGATTTACTGCCATGCGCGCGATCTTCGAGTCACAGTTTGAGCTTGGGCACACGCCCATTGGAGAGATCAGCTTTGACGCTCGGTCCAGAGACGATATTCCGGCCGTACTCCGTGGACTGCAGGACATCTTCACGCACCGCGAGACCCGCGAGCGGGTGTTCGCGATTCTGCGGGAGCAGTTAGGCGCGAAGGTCAATTTGCGGCGTGGTCGCCCCGGGCTGTGTCTGTGGCGGATCTTCGTGCTGGGCACGCTGCAGAAGGCGCTTGACTGCGACTTCGACCGTCTGGTGGAATTGGCGAACTTTCACACGGCGTTGCGCCAGATGCTGGGGCATGCAGATTTTGGAGATAAGCACCAGTATCGCCTGCAGACCGTTATTGACAACGTGCGTCTGCTTACCGAGGAGGCGCTGCAGCAGATCAATGCGGTGGTGGTGGCCCGTGGGCATCAGCTGTTGAAGCACAGAAACTCGGATCCGCTTCACTGCCGGGCCGACTCAGCGGTTGCGAAGACCCATGTGGAGTGGCCCACCGATGTCCGTTTGCTGTGGGATGCGCTGCGCCGTCTGATCAGGAAGCTGGCGCGTCTTTGCCAGCAGCATGCGATAGCGGGCTGGCGCAAGTCGCAGGCCTGGATCAAGAAAATGGAGCGCGCCTTTTATCGCGTGCGCACTTCCCGGCAGTGGCGTAGTACGTCGAAAGTGGCAAACTACCTGGCACTTTGCCGCACTATCGTGTCGAAGGCAGCGGCCACGCAGGCGATATTGAGGCAAAACGATGTTGAAAGCGCGGAGGTGTCGTGGTATTTGCGGACTGCGGACAAGCTGATAGACCAGGTATTGCGCCGTTTGATCAAGGGCGAGAAGATTCCGCACGGCCAGAAGCTCTTCTCCGTGCATGAGCCCCACACGCGCTGGATCGACAAAGGGAAGGCGGGCGTGATGGCAGAGTTGGGGGTACCGGTGTGCGTGCTGGAGGATCAGCACCAATTCATTCTGCGCCACTACGTGCAACACGAAGGTGGCGACCAGGACATGATCGTACCATTCCTTGCAGAGGCGAAGCGGCGCTACCCGGCGCTGGCATCATGCAGCATGGACAAGGGGTTTTACACGCCAGAGAATCGCGAGCAGCTTGACAAGTTGTTGGACCTGAACGTGATGCCCCGGAAGGGGCGGCACCGTAAAGCGGACCGCGAACGGGAGACCCATCCGGACTTCGTGGCAGCCCGGCGTCAACACCCGGCCGTAGAGTCGGCGATCAATAACCTCCATCACCGGGGCATGTCACTAGTGCGCACCCACGGCAAGGCTGGCTTCGACAGGACGCTGGCGCTGGTAGTGGTGGCCACCAATGTGCACCGCATAGGTCAGGTCCTGAAGCAGAAGGAAGCGCGCCGACGAAAGTGGCACCAGGCACGCAGTAGGGCGCAGTAAGGCCCTACCAGCGCCGCCACGGAAGCAAGCCAGACTCCTTGCAATGGGGAGAGCGCAAACCTATATCCTCTTTGTAGTGCAATGGCATAAAAAGCTGGCTGAAGACCACGGATTTGTGCCGAATCCACTCATATTCGGGGGCTGCACACCTTGCGTACACCCCTGACCGCGACTACAGGCTTACCGCCCACCCCCAATCTGCCGGCATATTGCTCCCAATAGGCCTTTTTCGGGCAATCACTACCTATGCGATGCGGCCGCTCCTTTTGAGCCGAGCTCCAATCGGTTCAGTGTGCTCGAACCCGCCAGCGGGTGTCCCTGGTCGCGTTCCCGTGCCCGGTGCGCACCTGTTACATCTTCGCAGCCCACGCCCATGGCCAACACGGGATCGTCCCGCAGACGGTCATGGTCGTTCACGTCTTCGTAGCCCAAGCATATCGCGTAGACACGTTGCCTGAGCATCGCCTCCACGGTATGCTCGACCCTGCTGGGATCACGGTGGTCGGTGAAGCAGGCGGCAAAACGGCCTGGTGTAGAAGGGGCCGGGTCAAGGGGGCGGTGATATGTGCGCGGCAAGTTCACATAATCTTCATGAGCTGGCTGTCGGAAAAGGGGCCCTGGCATCTTCGACGGCTTATCAACCTGGTGTCCGCGTGCTGGGTCGGCAATGCCGACCGTAACGCCTGATATTGAATTCGTCGGGAGCTACCATAATCTATTTTCGCGAGCTCGCCACAAGGGCTATCGCAGAGTATCGGCATGGACTCTCCATCCGTGCGCAGGGCCCCTTTTCCCATAGCTGTTCTGTTCTCGGAAGCGTTTCGGGCATGTTTAGGCCGCAAGGGCCACCGGTGTTGGCGGCACCGTCTGCATGGCTTCCCAGAGAAAGCCCACGAGTTCGCGCGCAAGGGCCACGATGGCTTTCGTGGGCGCTTTACGCTGAATCAGGCTGCGGTATCGTTTGTGTAGTCTCCGCTGAGCCTTCCAGCTGATGGTAATCACTTCCGCAGCGCAGTGGTGCTGGCGCTGGTGCAGCGCCTGGCTACGCCGGGGGTAGTGGGTATATTTCCAGGCCGCAGAGACCAGAGCCTTGCGGGCATGGGTGTTACCGGCCTTGGTAATCGAGCCGTGCCGGGTGCGGTGGCCGGAGGAATGCTCCGAGGGCACCAATCCCAGGTATGCCATCAGTGCTTTCGGGTGTGCAAAACGCCGAATGTCACCGATTTCACAAGTCAGCTGCATCGCTGTAAACAGCCCGATGCCACGGAAGGCTTGCAATACCTGCACCGTGGGCTGATAGCATGCCTTCTGTGCCTCTTCTTCGATATGTTGCTCTATCTCCCGGATCTGGGCTTCGAGCATCTGGCATTGGTTCAACAAGCTTTGCAGCGTACACGCATCAACGGGGTCAAGCGCGAGGCCTTCCAGCCACCGCCAGAATTTCTGCGTCCAGTTCTTTCCCGCCCGGTACACATGCCCGCGGCTTTGCAACAAGAGCACGGAGCGCTGCTTGGTGCGGGTCAAGTCTTCGACCAGAGTAACCCGGCGGCGCACCAGCGTTCGGGCGGCAAGCAACGCCTTGTCGGGGATGTGAACCGCCGTCAGTAGGCCCGCCGCGTAGTAGCGGGCCAACTTTTCCGCGTCACGACGGTCCGTCTTGACTCGATCACCGGCACGCCGTGGAATCGACGAAGGTGCAATGACCGCGCAGGCGACTCCGTCGTCACTGAGCGTTCTATAGAGCGTGTAGCCACACGAGGACGCTTCGTAACAACACCGGGGTTCGCCAAAGGAACCACGAATACGGGCCATAAGCTTACGCAGCTTGGCCCTGTCGTCGCTGGGCAGCTCCACTTCAAGACAGACCCTCTTCGAAGCCGGATCGTATACGCACGCCGCGATCGTGTCTCTATGTACGTCCAGCCCGACGAAGACCGACTTCTGAGAAGGGATGACACTTATGGTGTGGTTCATGGGGTTGTAAGGTCTATGGAGAAGGATGAAGTCCAGGCGCCTGCGCCTCACAGGCAAAATAGCCTGTGCCCCCTCTCCGGCCCCTTCTATAATATCTATCGGAAACAGGGAGGGCTGCCGCTCTTCCAGCAGCCGCAGCTTCGCCCGGTGCGCCAGCCGCACCAGCGCCTCCAAGAGCGGCCCTTCAGGGGCAGAGCCCATATGCTTGACGATCCGCTGCCGCGGTCCCTTGCCGGGTACGCGGGTCGATTCGACAATCTGTACGCTAACGTTCTGGGTGGTCTTGCGTCGGACGGTACGGACGAACATGCTGAGCGCGGGATGGCTGCGAGTATCGCTACGCCCTAAGGTACATCAGCATCTTAACAATGTCAAGCACTAAATAGGACTGAACACTACAAATCAGCATCGCCCGAATCGACACGGCCCGCGTGATGCCCTGGCACATGTTTTGGGGATCACATCCAACACTGCATACTACCGCCCTTGGTGTCTCAACGCACGCCAGGAGTACCACAATGGATCGATTTGCCCTAAAAAAGCGCAAAAAGGGGCCCAAATCGGACAATGTAGCCACCAATTCGGCTAATCCACACGTAATCTGGACACCTCAGGCCGAAGCGTCCAAAGATCGAATTACCGCTTCATCCTGGCTGGCGGCGGAGCCCCTTCCTCGGCAAAACCGCGAAAGTCAGGAGTGACACACATAGGTGCCTTCATCCAGCAGCGTAGCCCATATCTGCCGGGGCGGCAGATCCATGAACCGCTCCGAACACAACAGTGCCAGAATCTGTGCGCGCCACGCGTCACCGATGGCGAGCCGGCCCTTTTGCCGCTTCCTTGGCTTGCGTGGCCCTGGATGCAACCATCGGTGCCCGGTGCTACGGGAGATCTCCATGTAGCGGCACGCGGCAGTCATATCCATGGCCTTGGTGAGTTCCTCCAGCATAATCAACCTGGTTGCCCGGGCTCGTCGGGGATCTCGAGACCAAGCAGTCCGGAGACTTTTTTTTGAACCTCGATGACTGTCCGGGCCTGCTTGAGCTCATGACGCGTACGCGCAAGCGTCTTGCGCACCGCACGCAGCTCCTTTCTGAGCGCGTGCACCTTGTCGGTGGAATGCGTCCCAGCCTCCGGCCTGTCGAGCTGTTGGCGCCACTTGGACAGCTGAGACGAGTAAAGGCCTTCCCGGCGCAACAGCGCGCCGATCTCTCCGGGTACCTGACAAGCGTCCGCTTCGTTGACGATGCGCTGCTTATAGGCCTTGGTGAATCTGCGGCGCTTTGCCCGCGGTACGACCTCCGTGGGTGGAACCTGCGGCGGTGCCGCACAGTCCTTATGAAGCTTTGAATCCATGGCGTTTTCCGATCTACGTGACAAAAAGATCGCCCACAACAATAGCGACCAGAAGACCGCCATTGCACCCTAAATTAGGGTGCAAGCCTGTTCCATCTTTTTGTGGCACATAGGGCATATCCAATCGGGTAGGTTAGCAAAATCGCCGGGCCGGCGGCAACTACGAGAGCTGCTAGTGTTAGCCCCTACGGGGCACTGGGTTCCTGCCTCGCCAGCTCGCGGCTCGCCCGGAAAGCATAGTGCCATAACATCGCCCGGGAGGCGGCGTTGAGGACTGCCCCGTCAGACGATAGCCGCAGAAAGAGTGAGCATCTGGCCCGCAAAAGTTGGCTGCGACCATCGTCTCCTGTACAATATTCGCTGGCTGCTCGCTCCCGACGACCTATTTCAATTTTCTTGGAATACGAATCAAGGCCGGTAGTGGGCCTCGGCAGATTTCCTTTCTAGTGTTGTAACTTAGCCGGCGGTCGATTTAGACAGCCTCAGCATGCCGCAGGTCTTTCCCAGAAAGGTGAATGCACTTCCTCTCCTGTCGCTCGTGGGCATGCTATTTGGCGGCGTAGCAGTGTTAGGCTTCGTGTGGTATTACTTCTCCCCGGAATATACCGATGTCGGGTACGCACCCGCGCAGCCTGTTCCCTATAGCCACCGGCTTCACGTGGATGAGCTCGGCATCGATTGCCAGTACTGTCACACCTTCGTAAAGGTGGCCGACGTGGCTAACGTGCCGCCTACGGAAACGTGTATGAATTGCCATTCGGTGGTTGAACCGCAGTCTTTGGCCTTAGCCCCTGTGCGCGAAAGCTGGGCCACTGATGCCTCAATTCCGTGGGTTAAGGTGCACCAGCTTCCTGACTATGCCAAATTCAGCCATGCCGTGCATACCAACAGCGGCGTGGGCTGCGAAACGTGCCATGGAAGAATAGACCAGATGGACGTGGTCCGTCAGGTCGAACCTCTGTCCATGGGCTGGTGTCTTGAATGCCATCGTGAGCCGGAGCAGTACCTGCGCCCCAATGACGAGATCACCACAATGGGATATATCCAGAGCAGTGACTACGTATTGCGCAACCTGGAGCGTATCCGCACCGAAGGCATCCACCCGCCTACCAACTGCAGCGCGTGCCACTACTAGCATGATTGACCTTCCTATAGTCGAAGCTCCGGTCGCTGCTACAAAGCTCAAGGCGTGGCGCAGCCTGCCGCACGCAAACCAGGAGGATGGCTATGCCGAAATGGTTCAGGAGGAGTTCCTTCCTGGTGCAAGCGACCGCCCCGGTGACGTTTCCCGGCGCAACTTCATTCAGATCCTGGGCGCTTCGATGGCTTTGGCAGGTCTGGCGGCCTGCCGTCGGCCCGTCGAACACGTCATGCCGTTCGCCAATCGCCCTGAAGAGCTGATCCCCGGGGTTCCGCTGTTCTATGCGACTGCCATGCCGCTCCGAGGCAGCGTGCACCCCATCCTGGTCAAGAGTCACGATGGCCGACCCACAAAGGTCGAGCCTAATCCGAAGCACCCTACCGCAGCCGCAGGTACGAACGTCTTTGCACAGGCTTCCATCTTGAGCCTGTATGACCCTGACCGTTCACGCAGCCTGCGGCGTGCCGCCAGCACCGCCAGTTGGGATGACTTTCTGGTGCTCTGCCAGCGAGTGGGGCGCGGAGGCCGGCGCATCGTGGTGCTGAGCGAAGAGACATCCTCTCCCACCACATCGGCCCTTCGGGAACAGCTGCTGCAGTCCTTCAGCAACGCGACTTGGGTTACCTACCGCTCCGAGGGAAATGACAACGAGGCATTAGGGCTGCAAGCCACCTTTGGCCAGCAGCTGCGTGCACAATTCAACTTCGATCGCGCAGAAGTCATTCTAAGCCTTGATGCAGACTTTTTGGGGCCAGTTGCACGAAACGCGGCGCACTCAGCTGCGTCCTTTGCGCGCGGCCGGCGCATCTCCACTTCGGGTGACGAGATGAGCCGGCTGTACGTTGTCGAAAGCGCGTATTCCACTACCGGTTCGATGGCCGATCACCGCTATCGCATGGCTGCAGCCGATATCGGCACGTTTGCCAACAGCTTGGCCGCCGAACTGGGCGTACTCGCCAGCGACTTCGCCGTACCAAATGCAACTGCGCACATCATAGCGGACGACTTGCGACGCGCGGGCAGCCGCGCGGTTGTCCTGGCGGGCGAGCACCAGCCCCCCGAGGTGCATGCGATCTGTGCAGCGATAAACAGTGCCATTGGAGCCATTGGGACCACGGTTACGCTGTTTGATACCGGCGAGGTGGCCGAAGACACCGACCTGATTGCCCTGACGCGTGACATGCAGGCCGGCAATGTAGATGTGCTGCTGATGCTGGGGGTGAACCCGGTGTATGATGCACCGCCTGAACTGAACTTTGCTGACGCACTCTCCCACGTTGGAGACTCAATCCATGTCGGATTGCATGTTAATGAAACTGCTCAGGCATCAACTTGGCACGTGCCGCAGGCCCACTACCTGGAAGCGTGGGGCGACGGACGTACCCACGATGGCACGCTGTCGGTCATACAGCCCTTGATTGCACCACTGTACAGCGATGCCAAGAGCCCGATAGAGGTGCTGAACGCACTGGTTACTGGCACCACGCGGTCCGGATATGACCTGGTTCGCGAAACCTGGCAACCGATTTTGAGCACGCCCTTTGAGGCAAAATGGCGCGAAGTGATCCACGACGGCTTTTGGGCCGCATCGGGCTATGCGTCGGTAACGCCCGAGGCGGGGCCAGTGCGTGCTGCCAATGCCGGATTTGGCGGGCTGGATCTGGTCTTCAGGCTGGACCCCACCGTGCTCGACGGCAGCTTTGCGAACAACGCCTGGTGCCAGGAACTGCCTGATCCTATTACGAAGATCGTCTGGGACAATGTGGCCGTGATGAGCCCCAAGACAGCCGAAGAGCTGCAGGTCACGGCTAAATACAACAAGGGCCGCTACGATGTTGACCTGGTAACGCTGACCGCTGGCGACCACAGCGTTGAGTTGCCTGTGTGGATCCTTCCCGGACACGCCGATCGCTCAATAACGGTGACCCTGGGCTACGGGCGGGAAGCGATTTCAAATCGCTCCAGACGCAGCACACCCATCTGGGATACGGGTGATAAGACCGATATCTATGGCCAGGGGGCACTTTGCACGGGCATTGGGCAAAACGTTTCTGTGCTGCGTGACAGGAATGCAACTGCGATCCGCAGCGACGTCACCGTTACGCCTGCGGGTCGCAAGTATCGGATTGTCACCACTCAAGACCACGGTGTTCTTGATGTCGACGCACGGCCACTTGTCCGCATGAGCACGTTGGCAACGTTCCGCGAGAACCCGGGTTTTGCCCTGGAGCAGGAGGCACCAACGCCGGGCCAGGACGAGAAGACCAGGTTCGAAGACTACCCCACACTGTGGGAAGAGAATCACCCGGAACGAGATCCCGCCACAATGGACAGCGGATTTTTCCGGAACCAGTGGGGCATGGTTATAGACCTGAATACATGTACGGGATGTAATGCATGCGTCATAGCCTGTCAGGCCGAGAATAGCGTCCAAGTGGTGGGCAAAACCGAGGTCGGAAACGGACGGGAGCTGCATTGGCTGCGGCTGGATCGCTATTTCATCAGTGGTGGTGATGAACCTTTAGCGGAAAACCCGCAGATGGTCATCCAGCCGATGCCGTGCCAGCACTGCGAAAACGCACCCTGCGAATCGGTATGCCCTGTTGCTGCGACGGTGCATTCTCCCGACGGTACGAATCAGATGATCTACAACCGGTGTATCGGGACGCGCTACTGCGCCAACAATTGCCCATACAAGGTGCGCCGATTCAACTTCTTCAACTGGTCCAAGCACATCCCGCCGACCGTGCAGATGGCGCAGAATCCGAACGTGTCGGTGCGCTCCCGCGGAGTGATGGAGAAGTGCTCCTTCTGTGTGCAGCGCATTCGCGGCGCGCAAAAGCAGGCTAGACTCGAAGATCGCTTGCTTGCGCGCGACGAGGTAACAACCGCCTGCCAAGGAGCCTGTTCGTCCGGCGCCATCGTGTTCGGTGACCTGAATGACGCGCTAAGCAGCGTTTCTGTGCAGCACAAAAACCCACGCAGCTATACGATGCTGGCCGAGCTAAACGTACGGCCCCGCGTCTCGTATCTGGCGCGTGTGTGCAATCCAAACAGCGAACTCGAGCCCGCTTAGCCCATAGGTACGTGGCCGAAACCAAATCAATTGCTCCGCCTTACCAAGAGGCACCGCTGGTAACCGGCAACCTGGGAATCCACGAAATAACCCAGCTGGTTTCCTACCACACCGAAAAGCGCCCGCCAAGTTCGTGGTACCTGGCGTTTGCTGTGTCTTCCACGCTGCTGGCGGTACTGCTCGTCATGATCGCCTACCTATTCTGGAATGGCATCGGCGTCTGGGGCAACAATAACCCGGTTGGCTGGGGATGGCCTATCGTCAACTTCGTGTTTTGGGTCGGTATCGGGCACGCCGGCACGCTGATTTCGGCGATCCTGTTCCTGTTCCGGCAGCGTTGGCGCACGGCCATCAACCGCAGCGCAGAGGCGATGACGCTATTTGCTGTCATATGCGCCCTGCTCTTCCCCACGATTCACGTGGGACGCGTATGGGTGATCTATTGGACGCTGCCCCTTCCAAATCAGATGGAGATGTGGCCGCAGTTCAAAAGCCCGCTCCTTTGGGATGTCTTTGCAGTCAGCGTGTACTTCACTGTTTCCCTGATTTTCTGGTACGTGGGTCTGATTCCGGACCTCGGCACGCTGCGTGATCGCGCCAGGACGGCGCTCCGCCGCCGGCTCACGGCCTTTTTTGCGCTCGGATGGACCGGTGCCAATCGCCACTGGCGCAACTACGAGAAGACTTACCTGCTACTGGCTGCGCTTGCCACTCCACTGGTACTCAGCGTCCATTCTGTCGTGTCTTTCGACTTTGCGGTGTCCATTGTGCCGGGGTGGCATACCACCATATTTCCACCCTACTTCGTGGCGGGCGCAATATTCTCCGGCTTCGCGATGGTTATGACACTGATGATCATTGCACGCAAGGTGTATGGCATTCGAAACATTATCACCATGGACCACCTGGAAAAGATGGCGATCATCATCCTGCTGACGGGGTCAATGGTTGGTTTTGCATATATCACGGAGTTCTTTATCGCGTGGTACTCTCAGGTCGAATACGAACAGTATGCCTTCCTGAATCGGGCTACGGGCCCATACGCTTGGGCATACTGGACCATGATGTCCTGCAACCTGCTCTTCCCGCAGTTCTTCTGGATTAAGCGGCTACGCCGCAGCATACCATTCCTGTTCGTGACCTCTATTGTCGTTAACATCGGCATGTGGTTTGAGCGCTTTGTGATCACGGTTGTCAGTCTTCATCGCGACTTCTTGCCGTCGAGTTGGGACTACTTCAACCCTACAATAGTGGATGTACTAACACTAGTGGGCTCCTTTGGGCTGTTTCTTACGCTGTTTCTCCTATTCCTTCGCTTCCTTCCCATGGTGGCGATGGCGGAGGTGAAGATGGTGTTGCCGGAATCAGATCCGCACCACTACGAAAAAGACGACAGCTAGACCCGCGGCTGACATGCTCAAGAGAATCATCAGGGACATAAAGGCGACAATGGGCATCTATGTGGCCCGGGAGGATCGCTTATACGGTCTACTCGCGGAATTCGAGCATCCGGGTACGCTGTTAGAAGCAGCAAGGCAAGTGCATGCGGCTGGCTATAAGCACTTCGATACGCACAGCCCGTTCCCTATCCACGGCATGGACAAAGCCATGGGGCTGGGCCAGTCAAAAGTCGGCTACATCACGTTCATTGGCGGTGCGGCGGGGTTGGCTCTTGCTACTTGGCTCCAGTGGTGGACTAGCGCGGTGGACTACCCGATAAACATCAGCGGAAAGCCGTTTTTTGCCATCGAACCGTCGATTCCGATCATGTTCGAGCTGACTGTGCTGTTTGCGGCGCTGTTTGCGGTCGGTGGCATGTTGCTTCTCAACGGCCTCCCGAGGCCTTATAACCCGCTATTCTACTCGCGCAGCTTTGCGCGAGTGACGGACAATGCCTACTTCCTCCATGTCGCTGCCAGTGATAGGCTCTTCGACCTGGAGGGCACGGAAGCGTGCTTGCGCGAAGCCCGCGCGCTGAGCGTGGAGGTTATTCATGACCAAGGATACTCGCAGCTGCATGCGTAAGCCGCTATACATAGCTGTGCTGTGCGGGCTGGTCCTGGCAGGCTGTCGCGGCCGCGTGACGGACAAGCCGCCCATCCATATCAATCCGAATATGGACGCCATGGAGCGGTTTGAGGCGCAGGAGGCGAACGCTTTCTTTGAAGATGGTCGCGCCATGCGTCCACCGGTGCCGGGCACCGTTGCACGCGGAATGCTGCGCAGCGACACACGCTTTTTCGCCGGCCGAGACTCCACGGGCGCATTTGTGCAGGTCATACCGATCCCTCAGACACGCGACCTATACCTGCGTGGTCAGGAGCGCTACGACATATACTGTGCGGTCTGTCACGGTAAGGCAGGGGACGGCCAGGGCATCGTGATGACAGGCGGCTACGGCTTCGCGCCGATAGGATACCATAACGACCGGCTTCGCGCCATCGAGGACGGCTACCTGTTTGAGGCCATCACGCGGGGCATACGCACAATGCCGGCATACGCGCAGCAGATTCCAGTAGCGGATCGCTGGGCTATCGTAGCCTACATGCGGGCCCTGCAAAGGAGCCAGCATGCGAGCGCCGCGGATGTCCCGGCGGACATATTGTCTGAGCTTAGACTTACTCCCTGATCCTGTGGCCGACACGCTGCAAAGTAGTCCCATTTTGATGAAGTTCATCGACACGGTGGAGCCAACCCGTAGCGGTGTTCTTGCGCAGTACGAGTGGAAGGGCGGCGCCCGGACCTACCTAGTTCCGGCCCTTGTCGGTATTGCCACACTGGCTGTCAGCATCGTCGTAGGCTTCACGGAAAGCTTTAGGGAACAGTTTTATTTCTCGTATTTGGTGGGCTGGACTTTCTGCCTGTCATTGGCGCTCGGTGCCCTCTTTGTGGTGCTTGTCAAGCATCTCACCAAGGCGTCGTGGATCGTCGCTGTGCGGCGCATTCCTGAAGCTTTGGCAGTGTCGTTCCCGCTTCTGGCACTACTGTCTATCCCGATCCTGATTGGCCTTTTTGACGGTCACGGCCTTTACCATCACTGGAGTGTGGAAGGCATCGCTGACCCAAGCAGCAGTCATTTCGACGAAGTCCTGGCAGGCAAGGTCGCCTATCTGAACAAGCCGTTTTTTCTGATTCGGCTCGCGTTTTACTTTTTCATATGGACACTGGTGTCTTCCAAGCTCTGGTCCCTCAGCCTGCGGCAGGACCTTAGCGGCGATCCGGCAATCGCACCAAAACAGCGCAAGGTCAGTGCATGGGGCTTGCCGCTGGTGGCCATAACTACGGCCTTTGGAAGCTATGACCTGTTGATGTCACTTGATCCGCACTGGTTTTCGACCATCTTCGGCGTCTACTTCTTTGCGGGTGCTTTCATGGCAGCCTTCAGCCTTATTGCGTTGGCTTGCATGTTTTTGCAGCGCTGTGGCATGCTCCGTGGCGTGGTTACGAAGGAGCACTACCACGACTTGGGCAAGCTCATGTTCGCCTTCGTGGTGTTCTGGGCCTACATCGCCTTCAGCCAGTACATGCTGTACTGGTACGGTGGCATCCCGGAAGAGACCGTATGGTTTCGGCACCGTTTGGAGCATGGCTGGGAAACGCACAGCGCCATTCTTTTGGTGGCGCACTTTATCCTGCCCTTTGTGATTTTGCTGCCGCGTGGCGTCAAGCGCACGCTACCGCTGCTCGCCATCATGGCGGTGTGGCTGTTGGTAATGCAGTGGTTTGACCACCACTGGATAGCCATGCCGGTGCTCCACTACGAACACGCTACGTTTCACTGGCTGGACATTAGCTGCTGGATCGGGCTCACGGCGCTCTTTGTGAGTGCATTTCTGTGGCGGCTGAGCCGGCATGCCCTGGTACCGCAGGGTGATCCGCTCTTGGCAAAGTCGCTGCGTTTTGAAAACGCGTAGCGATGAGTAATGATGGTAGCGCACCCCGCTGGACAAGCCGACCGGCCGCACAGCGAGAAGGAATTGAAGCCGGGCCGCTCATGGCCATTTTGATTGGCGCGCTACTGGTGCTTGGCAGTGGGGTGTTCGGCTCCACATTGTGGTTGCAGCGGGAAGCGGACGCCGCCAGAGCAGTGGCGGCGGCCAACGCACGCTACCCGGAGCTTCAGCACGCAGAGATGAATGCCCGCAATAAGCTGGGCCATTACCGGATTGTAAGTGAAGTGGACGGGGTATTTCAGCTCCCTATCGAGCGCGCCATGGAAGTGTTGGCCCAAGAGTCTAGACCGGATGCTGCCTTAACGTCTGAATTGCGCTACTAAGATGCGTGTAGGTAGGACTACGCTACTACTGCTATTTCTGGCGCCAACGACGGTGTGTGCACAGAACCAAGCGCACGTCGAGCGCGCCTATGAGGGCGTAGGGCTGACACCAAAGCTCGGTGCACGCATTCCAACAGACCTAGTACTCATGCGCAGCGACAGCTCGGCAGTAAGGCTTGACACGCTGCTACAGCGACCTACGCTGCTCACCTTTGTGTACCACACCTGCCCGATGCTCTGCAGCGTACTGCTGGACGGCCTGACGCGCGCGCTTGAGTCGGTGCCATGGACGCCGGGACAGCAATACGATCTGGTAACGGTGTCGATCAACCCGGACGAGACACCTTCAATCGCGCATCGCCAGCGCGCTCGCTACCTTGGCCGCCTCAACCGCCCTGCGGCCGATTGGCATTTTCTTACCGGCGACGAAGCAACGCTTCGCATGCTGGCCGAATCCGTTGGGTTCGGCTATACGTGGGTAGAAACACAGGGCGAATATGCGCACCCGGCAGCGCTCATCTTTCTTACCAGCGACGGTGTAGTTACGCGATACTTGGCGGATGTGGCGCCCCATGGACGTGATGTGCGCGCCTCGCTTGTGGAAGCATCTGAAGGGACTATCGGGTCGCTGTTGGATCGGGCATTTCTCTTCTGCTTTCAGTACGATCCGACGTCTAATTCATACGTCTTGGCAGCCACGCGCGCCATGCGCATTGGCGGCATATTCGCGGCGCTCCTGCTGGTAGGATTTCTCGCCTTCCTGTGGCGGCGAGAATTCACCCGTGCATCCCCGGCAGTGTGATGGAAGAAAAGCAAGCCTTGTGGCTTCCAGAGGCGGCCTCGACGTACGCCGGGGACGTGGACTCACTGTTCTACTTCATCCTTGTCACCAGCGTCATTATTTTCGTTGGGGTTGTGGCTGCGATGGTGCTCTTTGCGTGGCGTTTTCGGCGGCGCAGCGCATCCGATAGGCCGACGCCCGTCAAGGAAAACAAGGTCATCGAAACCTCGTGGATCCTTGTACCGGCGATTCTCGTCACCATCGTGTTTGTATGGGGCTTTCGCGTCTTCATACAGATGAATGTCCCACCGCCCAATGCGATGGAAATCACGGTGCGCGCGCAGAAGTGGAGCTGGCTGTTCGAGTATCCCAACGGCGCACGGTTCACTGAGCTCCACGTGCCGGTCAGCCGTCCCGTTAAGCTCAAGATGAGCAGTGCGGATGTCCTCCACAGCTTTTTTGTGCCGGCATTTCGCACTAAGCAGGATGTGATTCCGGGCCGGTATACATATGCGTGGTTTGAGGCAACGCGCCAGGATACCTTTCCGCTGATGTGTACCGAATACTGCGGTCAGCAGCACTCCAACATGCTGTCGTCCGTTATAGTACTTAGCCAGGACAGCTTCAACGCTTGGTTGCAGGAAAGCCTTTTGGCTGAGGACGCATCGCCGGCTGAGCGTGGTGAGTTGCTATATACACAACAGGGCTGTTTCGCCTGCCACTCGCTGGATGGTACGCAAGGGACCGGACCCACGTTGCAGGGTCTTGCCGGGACCGAGCGTGTCTTCACCGATGGCACCAGCGCAGTAGCGGATGACAATTATCTGCGCGAAGCGATCACACAGCCTGCCGCGAGAATCGTGCAAGGCTTCGCGGCACTGATGCCCGCAACGTACGCGCTGCTGGAACCCGAGGAGATTGATGCACTGGTTGCCTTCATCAAAGAGCAATAGTTCATGAGCGCCTCAGGGCAAAACTATCTTACCGCCAACAGGGGGCTACGCTCGTGGTTGCTCACCACGGACCACAAACGGATTGGCATCCTGTATGCGGTGGCTGTGGCGACATTCTTCCTGCTTGGTGGAATCTTTGCGCTTTTGGTGCGCACGGAACTCGCGGCCCCCGGGGAAACGATTATGGGCCAGGACGCCTACAACCAAGCCTTTACGCTGCATGGCGTGGTGATGGTGTTTCTGGTCATCATCCCAGCCATCCCGGGAATTCTGGGCAACTTCGTCCTACCGATTCAGATTGGCGCCAAGGATGTCGCGTTTCCTAGGCTGAACCTGTTCAGCTGGTACATCTTCATCTTGGGCGCGCTTCTTGCCCTGAGCGGCTGGCTGGTAATCGGGCAGGTGGACACCGGGTGGACCTTCTACACCCCATACTCTGCGGAGGGCTCCAACAGCGTACTCTGGCTAACCACTGCAGTCTTTGTCGCAGGCTTCGCCTCGATCTTCACCGGGCTCAACTTCATTGTCACCGTACACAAGATGCGGGCGCCTGGCATGACTTGGAACCGGCTGCCCCTCTTTGTTTGGGCCATTTATGCCACGGCGATTGTCCAGGTTTTGGCCACGCCGGTCATCGGCATCACTATGGTTTTGCTGTTTCTGGAGCGGCTGTTGCAGATCGGAATCTTCGATCCTGCCTTAGGGGGCGACCCGGTCCTGTTCCAGCATTTCTTCTGGTTTTATAGCCACCCCGCGGTTTACATCATGATCCTGCCAGCCATGGGGATCATAAGTGACCTGATGGGCACGTTTTCGCGGCAGCAGGTTTCGGGCTACACGTTTATTGCGCTCTCCTCAGTGGCGATCGCCTTTCTGGGATTTCTGGTGTGGGGTCACCACATGTTCGTCGCTGGCCAGTCAGCCATAAGCTCGATCATATTCTCTATGCTGACTTTTCTGATCGGCATACCTACGGGTATCAAGATCTTCAACTGGGTAGCCACGATGTACAAGGGATCAGTATCACTGAAGACGCCGATGCTGTATGCCTTAATGTTCCTGTTCCTGTTCACCATCGGGGGCCTGACAGGCATCATGGTGGGTGTGTTGGCCGTTGACGTACACCTCCACGATACCTACTTCATCGTGGCACACTTCCACTATGTAATGATGGGCGGTGCCCTCATAGGCCTGATTGGGGGACTTCACTACTGGTGGCCCAAGATCACAGGCCGTCTCTACAACGAGACGGCAGGTCGCATTGCGGCCGTACTTGTGTTCGTTGGCTTCAACCTGACGTTTTTTACTCAGTTCATCATTGGCAGTCGCGGCATGCCACGTCGCTATCACGACTACTCGGGCCTCTTGGATCAGTACCCGGAATTTGTCGCCTACAACTTGGCGTCAACGGTTGGATCCTATATCCTGGCCGTAGGACTCGTCATGATCTTGGCCTATGCGTTGTATTCGCTATACCGTGGCGAGAAGGCACCGCCGAATCCGTGGGGTGCGGTAACGCTGGAGTGGACCCACACCGGCCCAGTGCCAGACCCGCACAACTTTCGCCAAGTGCCACTTGTAACGCGCGGGCCGTACGACTTCCACCTGGCGGATGACGTGTTTGGCAAACATGACGAAGCAAAGGATACTACATAAACCGCACATGGCGGAATCTACCGGAACATTCAAGCACTACTTTGTCTCTTCGGCGCAGCAATTCGATGCTGCAAAGATGGGCATGTGGCTGTTCCTCGTCACTGAAATTCTGCTCTTCAGCGGCATGTTCGTGGCATATGCGGTCTACCGCGCTTGGTACCCTGAGGTGTTTTCCGTCAGCAGTGAGCTGCTTGACTGGCGTCTGGGGGCGATCAACACCTTGGTACTGCTTGCGTCCAGCTTCACAGTGGCTCTTGCCATCCACTTCATCCAGAAGAACGACAAGGAGAAGGTGGTCGTCTTGCTGCTACTTACGCTGCTGTGCGCTGCAGCGTTCATGGTAGTCAAGTACTTCGAGTATACGGGCAAGTGGTCGCACGGGGTATTTCCTGGGGCAGGCTTTGCGCCGCATGGCGACTATGCGCAATTCAACATCCCGTACGCGCCCCAGTTTTTCAGCATATACTTCGTGATGACCGGCATTCACGGCGTCCATGTGCTGGTCGGCATGGGTGTCTTCGTGTGGCTTGTGACGCGCGTCATCCGCGGTCATTTTTCTGCAGAGTACTATACACCCGTTGAGCTCACCGGACTGTACTGGCACCTGGTAGACATCATCTGGATATTCCTTTTCCCGCTCCTCTACCTGATCTAGCCGACCATGGCGCACGGTTCGCACCATATCGTTCCGATTAGGACACTGGCCATCGTGTTTGGGGTGCTGGTTGCGCTGACTTTCATCACGGTAGTGTTGTCTCAGGTCGACCTTGGTCCACTGAACGTGCCTTTGGCGGTCGCAATCGCGGGTTGCAAAGCCATAGTGGTGGCGGCGGTGTTTATGGCTCTGAAGTATGACAACCCCGTGAACATGGTCGTCGTGTCCCTGGGCATCATCTTTGCCATTGTGTTTCTGGCCATCACGCTAACAGATACGGCACTTCGTGGTGCATTCGGAATCCAGGAGCGCGGCTATATCCCATTCGAAGTGGAGGCCGCAGTCCATGAGTTAGACGAAAACGCCGCCGAGCCGGCCGAAGATATCTCCGAACAAGACCTCGCGCCTGCTCAAACTGGTGAAGAGATCTATTCGAAGTACTGCAAGTCATGCCACACTCTTGACGGTTCAATAGGCGCAGGGCCCACGTTCCAGGGTATCGGGCAGGCGCGCACCCGCGAACAAATTGTTTTGTCCATCCGTGACCCTGAAGCGGAGTTGGTCGAAGGCTTCCCAAGCCAAGTCATGGCGACCACTTTGAGTGTATTGGGCTTCAACGATGGCGTTTCCGACGCAGAATTCGCTGCGCTCGTAACGTTTCTAGAAGCGCAGTAGTGAGTTGTAAGGATCCCGACTGGTTACGCCGGTCGTTGACGGGTAGCAGAATCCGTTCCACGCCACCACGCCGTTTGACGCAGTGTCTCCCGTGGCAACCGCACTGCTACTACTCGGCTGCTGCGTATTGAACAACTCTTGCGTCGATGCTCCCGGCCTTGCGGAAACGGTAGCCTCGCCCGACCGCTGGAACCGCCGCCGCCGCACACCTCCGCTGCGCGGCCCCTTTTCAAACTATGATACAAAGGAAATCCCGTTCCCCTCGGACCTTCAACCCACGTCAAGAGAATGCCTCGACCGCTTCGATCCACGGACTCTTTCTCTTCCTATCCCTCTTGGAGAGTATGCGTGTTCATGACTTGAGCCGGCATTCAATCTGAGTACAATGCGGGCAGAAGGGCACGCGCGGACAGATAGCTGTCCACAAACCGGCAAGGATGGGATGGGCTAGGAATCTCAAAGCGTCCAACTCCGCTCTCTACAACCATCCCCTTTGCGACGCATGTGCAAGACTGCTGCGTGCTCCTCGGGCGTCAGGTAGCCTGACAAGCTGGCGACAAGCTCCGACGAATTAACGACTGTATTACCCCCCCCGTTCCGCACCTGAAGGGTCGAAGCGGCACCCAGTCTACGCGGTTCATGCCCTGAATCCGCCCTTCGAAGCACGCATTCTTGTCTGCTCGTCCTAGTTCCTATACCTCCTACAGACCCCTATCCGCTAACTCGTACGCATCCAGGTCTAGCCTTTGCATACCTACCAGCAGGAAAGCGATTTCATGCTGGTGCCAGCCGCTCACTTCGGCGGCCATGCTGCTAATCCATCGCTGTGTCTCCCCTCGTTGTGCCAACTCTTGGCTAGCCAGTCCATGATCGCAGCCCACTCCGCCATTCTTGCTACGCGTCCCAGACGTACGAAACACGCGCCTTCAAGCAATCAAATTCCTGACTCTAAGAACACGCGCCACGTCGAATCGCCCCCTGCGCTTTCGGCCAGAACCTTAAATACGGACCGTGACCGAATTGAACACTCTGCATGGAAATACGCCGCGTGCATGAATTCGAGACAGGCTCGTGGTTGGAGCTATGTGACCATGTATGCATACCACTTGTGTAAATGCTAACTTGGGCGTGTGCCATACACCAACTATGGATTCGCCCTTCTTCAGGGTGCGCTTAGTCCTCTGTTTATGCCCCCACGATTGCCTTAGTGATGGCTAGCACAATGAAAGTCAAAGCCCTTCTTTTCGCGCTGTGCGTGGCCACGGCCTGTAGCTCAGCCCCTGAGCCAGACGACATCGTCGTCGGCGTTGCCTTGCCGCTAAGCGGACCGATGCTAACCGAAGCTCAACATGCGCTCAATGCCATTACCATGGCTGTGGATGAGATCAATGCGTCGGGACGACTAGGAAAGGCGCAGCTTTCTTTCATCACAGCCGATGACTCGCTCACGGCGTCAGGCGCCGTTTCTGCAGTCCGATCATTGATTGCTGAGCACGGCGTTCAGTTTATTTTGGGCCCGGCCACATCAACTAGTACGCAGGCCATCATCCCACTGATCAATGAATCGGGTGTTATTGCCGTCGGCCCGACATCGACAGCGGCCGGACTGTCTGCGCAAAGCGAATACCTTTTTCGCGCCGCACTTTCGGTTGACAAAAGTGTCCCGGCTGGAATTCAGATCTCTCATGAGCGCCTTGGATACACCAAGGTGGCCACAATTGTCAACGAAACCGATGCATTCGCAACCAGCAGCAATGCAAAGGTGATGGAAGAGCTTGCCAAGTACCCTGAAATCTCAATTGTGAACGAGCAGACGTACGTAGGCGATCCAACGGCTGAAGCAGCGGAATTTGACTTGTCAGAGCAGCTAACCAGCATCAGGGATGCTGCGCCGGACGTGATCATTAGCTCGGGACTGCCAGAGGACCAGCATGCAGTATTGGTTCAGGCACGCGCACTCGGTATCACGGACATACCCTTCTTTCTCACTTATGCATCTATTGATGAAATTCAGCGAATCAACGCTGACAGCCCAAGAGCCGCCGAAAACGTCATCTCTACCACTTTATGGCTCTCCTCCAGTCAGAATGCTCGTAGCCAAGCATTTGTAGCCGCTTACGAGGAACGGTTTGGTGAGACTCCCGGCGACATTGCGGCCCAGGCTTACGCAACCATGAACATTTTGGGCGACGCATTGTCCCGGGCAACGGACCAGTCCGCTGCCTCAGTTAGAGGCGCGCTGGCCGCAACAAGGGGTTTGGAGACAATTTTGGGATCGTTTTCCTTCGATGAGCACGGCGACGCAATCTACAAGCCGATCGTAGTACAGGTTAAGAACAACGAATTCGTCGAGCTGCAACCCGGGCCCCCCGAGTAGGGTCTGCGGCCAAGTTGCTGCATTCAGCCAGATAAGCAGGCTGCGGCACCGTCAGAATCTATTGGGCCTTTCACCGCGAAAATGGTGCACTTGCCTGCGCTCGTTAAGACTGCTGGTCCGCCTTGCACGCACTAATTTCATTGGTATGAGCCAGAAAGCCTGCCTCCCTGTACCGTGCTGCGTAAAGGTCACTCAGGCTGAATCAGTGCTGCAACCACTACCCCACCGCGGCTGCACCAAGAATGTCCTGAACTGTCTCACTCTTTGTTGGCACACAGGGCAGCCATCCAGACCACAGAGCACCATCTTTTGGTTACGCATGTGCTAGATCGTGCGCGAATGTGAATTTGTTATAATCCTGAGAGCGGGAATAGGCGGCCTTCCTCGCCTGCTTGTAAGTACGGCACATTCTGCGCGCTTTGGCGTAGCTATATTCATTCCACTATCGTTCCGTCTGCCGTGATCAATCGAATTCTGGCCTTAAGTTGTTGCGCGATATTAGCAATGGCAACTTGCGATTCAGCTTCCGACGACAACGTGCTTAACATTGGTTTAGTGCTGCCCCTTTCGGGTACGCTAGAAGATGTCGGAAGCGAGATGATGAAAGGCGTTGAGTTAGCACGGGATGAGATCAACGATTCCGGGCAGCTGGGTGACACCAAGCTTGCCCTCATCACCGAAGACAACAATAGTACGACCGATGGAAGCGCGACTGCGTACAACAAGCTTATCAATGAGGATCTGGTACCGGCAATTGTCGGTCCGTACACGTCCAGCTCCACCAGCCGAGTCCTCTCCGCCGTAGATGGTGCAGGCGTGGTGGCCTTCGGCCCCACGTCGGCTGCGAGCGGCCTCGCTGCCAAAAGCAATTGGCTCTTTCGCTCAACTCTTACCGTGGACCAGCTGGTCCCGACGGGCATTAGGGTGTCAAAAGATCACTTGAACTATAGACGTGTAGCGACCATTGTCAACGACGCAGACACGTTTTCGGTGAGCAGCCAAAGAAGAATCGCAGAAGTGCTTAGCGCCGACCCGGACATCACAATAGTCTCCACACAGTCGTATTCACGCCCACCCGGCACAACGATCGAGGACCTTACACCTCAGCTGACGGACATCATGAATGCCAGCCCGGATGCTATCTTTTTCTCCGGTCTCCCGGAGGACAGGTTTGGCGTCATCACACAGGCACATGCCCTGGGTATAACGGATACCCCGTACATCTCCACATTGTTTGCTATCGCTGACGCGAAAAGGATCAACGCGGCTGCAGCAGGTGCAGCTGAAGGAGTAATCACGTTTCACGTTTGGATAGCCAATTCTGATGTCGCCCTGAGCAAGACGTTTGTCTCAAGCTTCACTGCCCGCCATGGTGCTGCGCCCAACGGCTTTGCAGCACGCGGCTACGCGGCTATGCACATCCTGGGCGAAGCGCTTGCTAACGCGGAGAACTACCAGGCAGCTTCTATCCAGAGTGCGCTTTCTGAAACCAGGGGCCTAGCGACTATATTTGGCCCATTCTCTTTTGATGAGAACGGTGACGCGGTCTACGATCCTATTGTGGCCCAAGTGCAGAACAACGAGTTTACAATTATAAACTAGCAGTTCTAACCAGCGCGCGCTCCGTCTCCTCTACCCACTTTCAATGCACGCGGATGCGACGCCAAACTGGCGGATCGCGGGTCGCGGCTTCGCCATTGCTTGCGCCAGCCTACGTGCCCAGCACTCGCCTACTGTCTGTGAAGCGCTGGAGCACCAATTACTGCAAGGGTGCCGCCGGTTGTGCGAAGCGTAAGCACAACAGCGAGGCACGCTTCGGCGTATACTCTTCGTCTCGCCGCCCAATAGAGAATCTGCGTCACAACTGCCGGCGCAATTCTAGTGAAATGTGGCTCGGCCAACGAACCAAACGTACTCAACCTCACGGCGACGCTGCCATTATTGAGGATGGCTCGCAGAATACGACACCGTAATACAGAGCTGCAAGGTGCCAACTCAGGCCAAGATCAACCAATTCGGACTACTTGCCAACGAACCTTGCCATTCTTGTACACGACAACCGAAGCGCACCTGAAGAAGGCGTGGCCGCACTTTACCGCGGACGAATGCCGTAGCACGGAACTATCGTCCAACGCTCTCTCCGCTATTCTAATTGTCGCTGACCTAAAGTCCAAATGTCGCCAAACATTCAGGTCCGGCACATTCTACACACGTTCGCGCTGCCCGAGCCATTCTCGCAACCATCCCCCTAAACTCCATGAGAAATCGAATTCTGGGTCTGAGCTGCTGTACTGTACTCCTGCTGGCCGCCTGCGACTCTACAATCGACGACAACGTGCTCAACATAGGTCTTGTGCTGTCCCTTTCGGGAACGGTTGAAGACATCGGCAACGAGGTGATGAAGGGCGTGGAACTTGCCCGGGATGAGATCAACGACTCCAGACGCTTGGGTGACACAAAATTGGCTTTCATCACAGAAGACGACAAAAGCACTACCGATGGTAGTGTAGCTGCGGTCAACAAGCTAGTCAATGAGGACCGCGTGTCGGTAATTGTTGGTCCTCTCACGTCTATCTCCACCAGCCTGGTCCTTTCCACCGTGGACGATGCCGGCGTGGTGGCCGTTGGTCCCACGTCGGCTTCGAGTGGCCTCGGCGCCAAGAGCAAGTGGCTCTTTCGTTCATCCCTTACCGTAGACCAGGTCGTGCCGACTGGTATCAAGGTGTCAAAAGACCACTTAAATTACAGACGTGTAGCGACGATCGTCAACGACGTGGACACGTTTTCGGTGAGCAGCCACAAGAAAATCACTGAAGTGCTCAGCGCCGACCCGGACATCACAATAGTCTCCGCACAGTCATATTCCCGCCCACCCGGTACGATGATTGGAGACCTAACGACTCATCTGACGGAGATTCTGAACACCAACCCGGATGCAATCTTTCTCTCGGGCCTACCGGAGGATAGGTTTGGTGTCATCACACAGGGACACATCCTGGGAATCACCGATACCCCGTACGTCTCCGCGTTCTTCGCAATTTCTGACGTGAAAAGAATCAACGCATCGATAGAGGGCGCCGCTGAAAACCTCGTTTCGTTTCAGCTTTGGCTTGCCAGCTCAAGCATTCCACTGAGCAAGACCTTCGTCTCAAGCTTCACTGCCCGTCATGGCGCAACGCCCGACGACTTTGCAGCGCGCGGCTACGCGGCCATGTTCATCTTGGGCGAAGCACTCGCGAATGCGGAGAATTTCCAAGCTGGGTCCATCCAGAGTGCGCTTGCGGCCACCAAGGACCTGCCAACTATCTACGGCCCGTTCACCTTTGATGAGTATGGCGACGCAATCTACGATCCTGTCGTGGCCAAGGTAAAGAACAACGAATTCACAATTCTCAACTAGCAGCTAGGACCTGCGTGCAGTTTGCCTTGCCTATCCCGAAACAATTCACGCATATGCGGCACTGGGCCTGCCGCTTGTGGGTAATAGCTTGGCAGCAGACGCGATCGGTACACATATGGCCCCTCCTGAATTGCTGCACCCCCTGCAGACACTCATTCGCAATACGCGCATTCAGCAAATAGCATTGCTCCGTGTTACCGCCACGATAACATTGTCTTTTTGGCACCATGAGAATCTTCATTGCAAGCGCCTTTGTAGCTGTTGCGGCATGCGACTCCGCTGACGTGGACAACGTGCTCAGTCTCGGAGTCGTCCTTCCACTTTCAGGCACCCTCGCAGACGCTGGCACCGAAATACAAAGTGGCATGATGCTGGCCCAGGACGAAATCAATGAGTCTGGGTTGCTCGGTGATACCAAGCTGTCTCTTCTTGTTCAGGACAACCTAAGCTCGCCTGATCAAACCGTCGCCGCCTTCGACATGCTGATCAGCAAAGACCGTGTCCCCGCGTTCCTGGGACCTTTGACGTCCAACTCCACCAGCCGCATGGTCTCATTAGCAGATGCTGCTGGCATCGTGGCCTTTAGCCCCACTTCTTCCGCTACTGGGATAGCCACTAGGAGCGAATGGGTCTTCCGTGCCTCTCTAACAGTAGATCGGTTGGTGCCGTTTGGGATCGCCGTGACAAAGAGGCACCTGAACTACACCAGAGCGGCAACGATCGTCAACGACCAGGATACTTTTTCCAAAAGCGGCAATGCAAAAATCACGGAGGTGCTTCAGGCGGATGCGGATGTCGCTATCGTAGTGGCACAGTCGTGTTCCCGTGCTGCCGGCACAAGAATCGGAGACCTCACATCCGAGTTGACGGCAGTCCAAAATGCCGATCCGGACGTGATCTTTCTGTCCGGCCTACCTGAGGACTACATAGGCGTTATCACACAAGCGCACGCCCTTGGCATTGTGGACACCCCATTCATTTGCCCGCTACTTGCGACCACAGATGTTCACAGTATCAACGAGGAGGCTCCAGACGCAGCCGAAGGCTCTATCACGTTGCAAGCATGGGTTGCCGCTTCAGAAGTAAGCTTGAGCAAGGCCTTTGTCAACAGCTACACAGCCCGCCATGGCGAAACGCCAGAGGACTTTGCCGCAAGTGGTTACGCCACTACCTACATCGCGGCGACCGCAATCGCGAATGCGGCTAACTGCCAGGCTGCTTCAATCCGAAGCGAAGTGGCAGAAACCTAGGGCCTTGCCATGATCTACGGAACGTTTTCTTTCGATGGGGACGGTGACGCGTTGTACGATCCCATAGTGGCTCAGGTCAAGAACAATGAATTCGTTAATTTGCAATAGCAGCCTTTCCGTTCCGCCTCTACACACCCAGGTGATCCTGCACCCGGACCTGGACATCTTGGGTGGCACACCCGGCTTGGGTATGTGCAACCTGACGGTTGCCTTCCCCGCTTGTGTTAATTCAGCCCGATAGTTGTACAGGCTGCGCAAGCCAAACGCAAACCATCAGAGCCCATGTCGAGACTCATTCCTGTAATTCTTGCGGCTTTTGCCCTCACAGCCTGTGATGCTGTAGAGGAATCCAATCCACCAATAGAGGTCGGCGTCCTGCTGTCCCTGTCGGGCCCGCTAAGCTCAAATGGCGACGCGCTGCTACGGGGCATGAAACTGGCCAGAGAGGAGGTTAATGCCTCTAGGCTTCTTGGGCATGATGCGTCGTTGGAATTTGTGATAAGAGACGATATGGGTATCCCTGGTAATACCATTCGTCAGCTCCAGGAGCTGGCCGAAGACGAGGGCGTACCTGCAATCCTGGGGCCGCATACATCTCCAAGTGCGGCTTTTATCGCAAGACCCCTGTCCTAGGAGCGCATGGTCGCGCTGAGTCCCACGTCGGATGCACCTGGCTTCGGCATACCGAGGCCATTCCTCTTTCGGTCCTCCCTTACGGTGGAGCGGCTGGTGCCCAGCGGGATTGAGGCTACCAAACAGAGTCTGGGCTACTCGCGAGTCGCAGTGGTCCATAACCGCGCCGAGTTTACTATGTTCAGCAGCATCTCCGCTATCCTCGGTTCTGCACTTGGACGATATCCAGACGTTAGAATCGTAGCTGAAGTCGTCTACCTCCGGGACCGTACATCAGACAGCGTTCCTGACCTCTCCGCCGAGATGGCCACCCTGAAGGCCGCCAATCCCGAGGCCATCTTTGTATTAGGCAACGCTATTGACCGCACGGGCGTACTGCTTCAAATGCATGCCGCCGGCATCACGCAAACACCCGCTATTGTTCCGCTGCTCTCCAGTGACGACGTGAAGCAGGTCAATCAGCAGGCGACCGGCGCAGCGGAAGGAGCCGTGACCCTGCAGGCTTGGCTGGCCGCTTCCGAGCATCCGCGCAGTCTCGCGTTCTTGGAGAGCTACCGTCAGCGGTACGGCGAGGAACCCGGCGACTATGCAGCGCGCGGCTACGCAGCCGCCCATATCCTGGCAAACGCCTTAGCCAACGCTGAAAGCTTCGAGTCGGATGCAATTCGTGAAGCGCTGGCAGAGACACGAAACCTAGACACGATCTTTGGGCCTTTTTCTTTTGGTTTGTTTGGGGAGGCCGTATACGAATCGGTGGTTGGGCAAGTACAAGGCAACGAGTTCGTGATCCTTAAGTAAAGGCCACAAACCACGTGAAGTAGCCGGACGGGTACGCTCTTGCGCGGAAGACTTGCCTGGCGAGCATCACCGCTCGACCCTTATGGAGTGCGCCGACTGGCCCATTCGTGGCGCCTGTGCAGTGCCGGAACTTCCAGACCGCTTCGCAGGATTGAGCTGCCATTCCTTGGCACCAGGGTACCGGTGACGGGGTGCGAACCTGTCGCACCATCCTCGTAAGACCCGTTGTTCGGTAAACCTAGAAATCGTACCGCGCCAGCGCGGCGTCGAACGCTTCTTGTGACTCGTGAACAATCACGGTGCCCCGCATGCTGTAGTGGCCGCCGCCGCAGAGCTGCGCGCAGTTGATCTCCATGTCCGGCGCCGCTGAAACCTCTGTAAAGCCAGCTTCGAACAGCCTGTCCAAGACGCGCGTCGACAACCGACTACCCTGTTCAACCAAGACCGTACCGTCACTGGCCGCGTAATCGTTCATTGCAATCCACCGGTACGGCGGGTACTGCCGCCGACGCTGCTGGTCCGCGGAGATGGGCATAGTCTTGGTCATCGCCGCATGGAATTCCCTGGTAGACATCTCCGGCACGAACCAAACCGGTATTGTGAGGCCTGGGATTACGTCTTGCTTCACTCGCATGTTAGGCAGCCCAAAGCTGTGAATAACATCACGAGAGGTGAGTTGGATGATGACGGGCTTGCCCTTAAGTAGGTGCAGCTCGTCAGGAACAATAATGTCATCGTCGCCCTTGGGATCTTCCGAGTCTACCTCCAACGGCTTCTCGAGCGTGGTACGTCCAAACTCGCCGTCCGCACCCGGATAAACGATGTTCCATGCAAACTGCTCGGCCATCACGTTGATGACGGTAGACTCTCTCTCAGCCGGAAAGTCATTCTTGATCTCGCTCCAGATCGGAAACGCAAATCCCACCAAGAGCACTCCCTCCGCAACTACCACTGCACCCTCGATCCAGGAAGACCACTTGCTCTTGATGCCGTGGTAGCTAGCTACTCGCTGACGCTTCTCACTGTATCGCCACAGCGTGTACAAAAAGAAGGGTGCCCAAAAGAGGAACAGTGCCAACATCAGCCAGTGCACCCAGCTCATCATCGCGTCAATGGGCGCACCGTGTCCCGATGCGTCCAGCGGCATGCCCATCAGCTTGCTTAAGTCAAACATGGCGCAAAAATTCTAAACCGTGGTCCGAGGCGCAAGGTCGCCCTGCGAGGTCACCTCCAAGTCTCCTGAAGACAGCTGCTGACTCCTGCGAGCCGTGTTTATGAAGAACATGCCGATTCCCACCCCCACAAAGCTCACTATTGAAAGGAGCGCTGCCATCGAAAACATCAGCGCCCTGATCGTGGGGCCGTTGGCCCCGCCGATACCCAAACACTGCTCGCACGCCCACGCGTCCAGCGGAAGCAGCAGCGCAAGCAAAAGAAGTACAGAAACTCTGCAAAGCGTATTCATGTCACCTAGTAGATGCCCGCGGATTTGAGTTTTCGGATAAACCTGACGCCGTAGTATATGAGGCTCACTCCAGCACCAAATGCCACCAGGCCACTTACCGTCATCACCCAGCTGCTATCGACCAAGCCGCGGAAGATTGCCCACACGCCGAAGAAAAACGCAACCAGCGTGGAAACCGCAATAAAAACGATATGGAAGGTCTTAAGCGACACTGAGCAGCAGCGCTACCTCCGCCTGGTCCAGCAGCGAAGAGATGAAAAGGGCAAACATCCCAATAAGAAAGGCGGCGGCCGTGGCAAGTACCCACATGATGACCTGCCGTTCACTGATCAGGTGCATGAAGTACATAGCCACCAGCGAGCCCTTGATCACCGCGATGACAAGGGCCACGGTGAGAGCCGGCCCGAGCGAGATGTCCAAGAGCGAAACGGCCACGGTAACCAGGGTCAGAACCAACAGCGCCCCGAACACCATCAGGTATACCCTGACGTGCCGCTTGACTTCCTCTACAGTCATTTCTTCGGCCATATCACACGAGGTAAATCATTGGGAACAGGAAGATCCAAACCAGATCCACAAAGTGCCAGTACAAGCCGGCGACCTCAATCCGGTTAGTAAAGTGAGCCTTGTCACGCGCGTTGCCCTTCAGCCACATCTTCGTGCCCGGCCCCCAGAAGTACGCGTTAACGATGATGCCCCCGGTCACGTGAATGGCATGCAGCCCCGTGAGCACAAAGTAGATTGCCAGAAAGATGTTGGTCTCCGGCCCGACACCGTGATCGAACTTCGAGCCATATTCAAAGGCCTTGACAACCAGGAATCCAAATGCCAATAGTATGGTCAGCCCCATATGCAGCTTGAACCCCTTGAAGTTGTTCATCTTCAGCGAAGCCCACGAAAGCACCATGGTTACGCTGGATGCGATCAGTATCACGGTATTCAGCGTGGCCAGTGGCACGCTAAGGATCTGATCGGCGCGAATAGCCATCTCGTGCGTATCGAACGTCTCCATGCCAGGCCACGCGTCCGCTCCCATCCGCAGAAATATGTACGCGGCGAATAGCCCGCCAAACAACATGACCTCTGAAGCCAAAAAGAGCCAGATGCCAAGCTTCGCGTTATTGACGCCGGTATCGCGTCGTGGCGTTACCTCGTAAGGAATAAGCAATTCCATAGCGCTACGCTTCTACCTCTTCCTGGGATTCTGTAGGCATTGCCGGAGGCGCATAGTCCTGAGACAAGAACGGCAATTCGCTGCCTGGTACACTGTATTCGTAAGGGTCGCGATACACACGCGGGACTGTCTCAAAGTTACCATGTGCCACGGGCGTCGTGGGGGTCGCTGACCAGTCAAGCGTGGTAGCTTCCCAGTGGTTGGAATTCGCCACCTTCCTGCCTCCCTTCAGGCTCATAAAAAAGTTGACGATGAACGGGATCTGGAATGCAAACAACGCTGCGGCCGAAATGGACATGAACACGTTGTAGTGCAGCACAGGCTCGGAGAAGCTGTAGGCCAGCCCGCCATCAAACAGGCGCCGCGATACACCTGCCATCCCCTGGATAAGCATCGGTAAAAAGATGCCGTTCATTGCGATGATCGTACCCCAGAAATGCACCTTACCCAGCGTGTCATTCAAGGTGCGCCCCGTAATCTTCGGGAACCAGTAGTAGATTCCGGCGAAGAGCGCCAGGATGGTGCCGGGCGCAACGACGTAGTGGAAATGGCCAATTACATAGTAGGTGTCATGCAGCGGAATATCGGTCGGTGCGAGGCCAAGCGGCAGGCCGGTTAGCCCGCCAATGCCGAACATGGGCAAGAAGCCCAGTGCAAACAGCATGGGCGTCGAATACCGAATCGAACCGCCGCGCAGCGTGATAATCAGCGCAGAGAGGATTATTACCGACGGGATCGATATGATCATCGTCGTCACCTGGAAAAAGGCGCTGATGGCCGTGCCCATGCCCGTGATGAACATGTGGTGCGCCCACACGATGAAGGACATGAAGCCCAAGAAAATCAGGGAGTATACCATCAGCCGGTAACCCCAAAGCGGCTTCCGCGTGTTGTTGGCTATAACCTCGGCTACGATCCCCATCGCCGGCAGTACCAGCACGTACACTTCCGGGTGGGCCAGGAACCAGAAAAGATGCTGCCAGAGCAGCGGACTGCCACCCCCGGATACCTCTAAGGGTCCATCTGCGGTCACCAGCCCGCTGGGTAAGAAAAAGCTGGTGTCCAGGAGCCTGTCAGCGAGCTGAAGGATCCCTGCGGCCTCCAGCGGCGGGAATGCCAACAGAAGGAGAAAGGCGGTGATGAACTGCGCCCACACGAAAAACGGCATCCGAAAGTAGGTCATCCCTTCCGTTCGTAGCTGGATGATAGTCGTGAGGAAGTTTATCGCGCCCAGTAGTGACGAAGTGATGAGCAGCACCATGCCCCAGAGCCACATGGTCTGGCCCATAGTTTCAATGTCGGCCAGCGGCGGATAGGATGTCCATCCCGCCTTGGCAGCACCCTGCGGCACAAAGAAGCTCGCTAGCATTACGATACCACCCCAGAAAAAGAAGTGGTAGCTCGCCATGTTCAGGCGCGGGAAAGCCATATCGACCGCCCCGATCTGAAGAGGAACAACGTAGTTGCCAAAGGCGCCAACCGCCAGCGGCACAATGCCCATGAACACCATTATGGTGCCGTGCATGGCACCAAACTGGTTGTACATCTCCGGGGTGAGTGCACCAAGCAGCGGAATCTCTATGCCCGGTGAGGCGAGCTGCCACCGCATCAGCAGCATGAGGATGAAGCCGAACAGCAGAAAAATCAGCGCGGTAATCCCGTACTGGATGCCAATGACCTTGTGATCAGTCGAAAACCAGTATTTGCGCCAAAATCCTACGTGGTGGCCCTCATGCGACTCGTGTGTTTCTGTGTGATGGTCTTCCATCGCAATGACTCTTCTGGATCAAGAAAGCGCCCGGTGCCGGGCGCTTTCTATCTTAGCTCGTAGCCGAATAGCTGACATCGGCCTGCATTGATTCTCCGTCCCCAACGGTAACCTGCATCTCATGTCCGCCGAATTGCTCATGCCAGGTCATGACCGTGTACGTGCCAGCCGGCAGTCCACTGATTGTAAACGAGCCATCAGCACCGCTCGTCGAAAAGTAGGGATGGTCCAGCACGCCTATGTATGCCTGCATCCAAGCATGCACGTCGCACCTCACAGACACCATAACCTCGGGTACCAGGAATGTCTTCTCCAGATAGTCACCCTCGTTGGGAGTGGACTCGTTAAAGGAGCGATTCTTTTCCGGGAACGGGTGCACGTTGTGCTGGAACGGGTCACCGTTTTCAATGCGTAGGGTCTGCCCGGCCTGCATTCCCATCACGCGCGGTGCGTACATGCAGCCTACTTGGTCAAGTGTTACCGACTCTGCCGGCTCGGCATATGAGTACCCGTCGGGCAGGCCCGCCGAAACGTAAACGAACACATTCTGTAAGGCACCGTCATTCACGATGGCATCCTCGGACAGAGGATTCGAGTCGTGTTGGTCCATACATTCAGGCTTCATCCGTACAGGCGTGCGAGCGGGCGCCTCGCCGTCGAAGGAGACCACGCCGGTGATGGAAGCGGCCCCCATAGGTGTGCTCTCGGAATCCGCAACAGCATCAGCGGGAGCTTCGGAATCCGCGTCCGTGCTGCCACCGCCTCCACAGGCGGCTGCGAATAGAACTACAACAAGTGCCAGCGCTAAAGATCGCATAGGTATAGAGTTTGTAAGTTGAATTTGTCCCTGCAGTATTCCACGGCGCAAAGATACGCCGTAGATTATTCTGATTTCCGGCAAATAGTCCGAAGTTCTGTGAACCCTTCGCGCAGTCTTTATAATCGGGCATCGCCATGACCTGGGTATGGAAGCTCTACGAGAAATACATCCTTAAGAAGTTAGCCAACGGCGGCAACACCTCCCCTTCGGAAGAGGAGCTGGAGGCCGCCTTTCTGCGGTCCATGAGCCAGTCTTCGGTCACGATCCTGGTACAGGTCCCGATTCCGAACTCCGTGCGCTTCAAGGGCTTGGAACGAGGCAGCGTGCTGGAGATGACCGATCTCCTAAATGACCCTATGCACTACCTGCGGGAGCACTACGGGGGTGGCAAGTTCAAGCTCAATTTCCACGAGGGGTGGCACTTCGTATCTACAAAGAACTTTAAGCCCAACGGCCCACCTCTCTGGGAGGACATGCCCGAAATCAACTTTTAGCGCGGAGCCCCTACCCCGTGACGCACGTATCGCCGACAATCGCTACCGCTAACTGGCACGACCGTATCGTTGCCTTTCTGGCCTTCCTTACTTCACCCGAATGCCTTGCCGCCTGCAAGCGCCACGCAAAACCGGAGGAGCTGGCTGCAGCACTCACACGCGTGTGGTTTGATGACATCTATATTCCTGGGAAGGCCTACGTTGACAGCCTAAAGGGCGCGCAATTTGAAGAACAGATAGCGAAATTCGAGGCTTGCTTCACCGAGGCGGAATTGGAAAGTCTGGCACGCTTCCACGGCTTCTTTGAGCTCCGGCTGGATTTTGTTACCAACTCCATAGTCGGGCGCGGCTTCTTCCCGGAAAACGACTCATGGCAAAGCATTCTGAAACACGCATCGTATGTGCTCGCTGAACTCGACCCGAACCCGGACCAGATACGCGCAGCCGTCGCTTCACTGGCGAGAAAGCCTCCGCGCCTGCTACTATCCAGCCTGCGTGGAGAAGACACTCCGCAAATAGCCGAGTCGTGACTCGCAGGGTAGCCAGCACAACCGGGCCTTTTCGCCGCGCCTCCAGGAAGCACAGTCGCGCAGCCTAAATCCCAAGCTGCCCCTTCATAGCATCCATCACGGCCGCATCCACCTTCGAATGGCCGTGCTTCCTGGCATAGTCTTCCACATTACGGAGCACCATGGGCCTGACGAAGTCCGGGATGCGGGCAACGCGGGCTGTGGCCTCCGCCGTCCACTCCAAGGTCTCGCTGGCAAAGGCCTCCGTCACAACGCCCGTGAATGGGCACTTGGACGCGGAATTCGCTGGAGTTGGCGACGATACTGTTTCGCGCCTTCCCTGCAGGTTTGACCGGAGCATCTCCATGGGAGCGGCCTCATGCGTCCTGCCGCCAATCTTGACGCCCAAAGACCGCACCATCTGCGTCTCCATCTGATTGGTCAGCATCGCCATGCTGTGGCCACAGGCAGGGCAACCATAAACAATTGACATCGTCCCTTCAAAAGGCCCTCGCGCTTCGCGCAGGGCCATGGGCTCATCACAAGGAACACAAAGGAATTTCATGGCTCAGGCCTCAAGGTAGTGCTGTACATGCGCGGCAATCTCCGTTATGGCGTTGCCGGCGGGTGAGTTCGAGTAACTGACTAAAAAGGGCTCACCTCGGTCAGCTCCAAGCGCCAACCGTGGATCAAAGGGCACGCGCCCAAGAAGCGGCACGCCGTGCGCTGTCGCGAGCGCTTCCGCACCTCGGCCGGAGGCGTCAAGCCACTCCTCTTGTCCGCAAGTGCTGCAGACGAAGACTGACATGTTCTCTACCAGCCCAATAACTGGCACACCGGCTACCTCGGTGGCCACCGTGATCGACCGCGCCACCACCATCTGTGACACGGCCGTTGGACCGGTCACCACGATAGCTCCCGTCAGGCCCGGAATCAGGCCCGCCAAGTTAGGCAGCTTGTCCGTGCCTGGCGGAAGGTCTATGAGCAACACGTCGAGAGTGTTCCATGCCGTGTCGGCGATGAGTTCACGGAGTGCACCCATCTCCAGCATCTGCCGCCAAGCAAATGCATGGTCCTGAGTAGGAGCGTCCCACACCACGGCCGTGGCATCCGATGGCAAGAAGAGATCCATGGACATGACCTTGGTGCCTGCTGCGTTGACGGCAGGCTGCATACCCCCTGCACCCGGCAGCGGAGTCTGATGCCGCACGCCCGTCATGCGCGCCATCGAAGGTCCATTGATGTCAGCATCGACGATGCCAACACGATACCCTTGCAAAGTCAGCGCTTCAGCCAGGACGGTGGTCATCGTGCTCTTGCCCACGCCCCCCTTGCCGCTCATGATGGCTACAACATGGCCGACCTGGGTCAGCCGATCCTGCAGACGCGACATCTGCTCGGCGACCTGGCCAATGACATCGGAGCCGCCGTCGGTAGCGATGTCGTGATACGTCTTCAAGCGCTGCTTTCGGCCTGCGCCCGGATCATTTCTTCCATAAGCTTGAGGCTCTCCTTAACGCCCTCCTCTACCACCTGCAGCGTGATGAGGCTGGTATGCTGATCCTTTGCCACAGCCTCTATGCGGCCTTTTGTGCGAGTACGCATAAAGCCTTCCGGCACGCGGTCAAGGCGCACGAGAGCATCCTTCGTCCACAAGAATTCCCCGTCCTTGAGTAGTGCCTCCGCAGCAGGTCCGGAACTGGCACCCCGATCTCCCGCTGCGCCCGGCCCCGCCACCTTCAGCGAGCCACGAGGCGTAAGGTACTGCGTGTCATCGGCATGTTCCTGGGTTACGCTGAGCACCATGTCCAGCGTAATCGTTGGAATCTGGCGCACCCGAGCGCGCTTTTCGATCTGGGCCTTGGCCCGGCGCATCTGGTATCCGTCCGGGATCTGGCGCAATTCATCGCGCGCCTCTTTCGTCCACTTGAGCTTTACGTCATCAAAAGTGGCCATCTCCTCCGCATCACCCTCAAGCCGGGCCAACCGCGTGATGGCTTCCTTGTCCAGCCTCTGAAACGCCGCTGCGGACGATCCGCACACGCCACACTTTACTGGCTCGAAGCCGCGCGCCGTGTAGCCGCATTCAGCGCACACGTATACCGCCGCGTCGGATGCAACGATTTCCCGCACAGCGGTCTCCTCTGCAAGGATGCCCATCTTGATCATCGACGAGCGCGGCAGAATATTGCCCATGGCCTGCTCCACAATCTTGCGCGTGATCACCGAATGCCCGCGTTCCATGGCAAAGCGGTGTATCGTCGTACGGGCAATCCCGCGCGCAAATTCCGGTGCGGTGTTGAGGAGTCGCGTAGCAGGCTCTGTCCACAGCATCGTCTCCTCGGCGCTGACGTCAACGGGTGGCACAAAGCGCTGGCTTGACAGCAATATGTTACACTGTGCCTGTCGAAGGAGGTTTTCGGTGTTGCTTCCGATATCCATGTCCTCATCGCTGTGCACGCCTATGCGGCCCAGTACCAAAAGCCACGGCTTTTCGCGCCGCACATACTGGATCATCTTTTCAAAGGCCTTACCGTCAAGGAGGGTGATCTTGAGGTCCACGCCTTCCGTACTTGCAATCCGTCTCGCAACCTCCAGGTGGGACTGGTAAATCTTCGCCAGCCCTGTGTCGATCACCTCTTCGTGAAGCTGCTCCTGTTCCTTGAACCGGAACACCTTGGAGGCCTTCTCGGTCAGCACATTCACGATGCTGTTAAACATCGCGTAGTGTAGATATGGGTCGTAGACGGACACTGCTTCAACCTGCCGACCCGTCATCTGCCCGAGCTTCAGCGCGGTCTTGAGGCCGGCAAACGACTCGGGGCTGCCATCGATGCCTACCACGATGTTGCCGCTGACATGAGCACCGTCGCCAACACTCAGGTCCGGCGCAACGTCCTTTATTACCAGCGTGTCCGTACGCACGCGGCGCGTTACGCGCTCGCATACGCTGCCCAGCTGACTGTCTTTTACTGCCCCAAGCCCCAGCGCTCCCATTATCACCAGATCATAGTCGCTCTCCTCAATGTCTTTGACAATCACCTTCCAGTTCTTGCCGTCGTACATCTTAGGGTGAAACGGAATGCCCGCCGCCTTGCACCGCTGGTCTGCGACTACGAGATATGAGTCGGAAATCAACTCCAACCCCATCGTGATCAGTGTGTCATGAATCTTGCGCTGCTTCTCCATAGCATCCTCAACGAGGTACTCCTCAGGCAGCGTAAACTCCATCTGCTTGAACCGGTAGTCATGCATGCGTGCGGCATAGGCGTGGCTGGCGACGATCTCGGCGTCAAAAGCCTTCGCCAGCTCAACGGCCATGTCAACGGCACAGACAGAGTGCTCGGAGTTGTCTACGGGGACAAAGATCTTCTTGTACATAGTCAGTAGATATAGGGCATCCGGTCACGCACGTACTTCAGGCGATCGATGACGTACATCAGGATCGGGTGCTCCGGCAGCAGTGCAGAATTTAGTAGCGCTGAGGTCAGGTGCTCCGCGCAACGTTGCACATCCTGCTCGCCTACGCGTGCTACGCATTCAATGAACCGACGTATGTCGAATCGCACCTTCACGATGATGTTGCGCTCGCTTGTTAGAGGATTCTCCGCTCTGAGGTGCCGCGAAAGCCGGGTTATCTCAAGCCCCAAGATGGATGGCACCATCTGCTGAAACTGTTTCCACGGAACATACTGAATCTCGTTTTCGACCATGGTCTCCTACTCCTCAATAGGCACAATGGCCTGCTCGTCGCACATTACCAAGCACTCCTCAAAGTCGCAGCACGTGTCATCGATCACGTAAATGGGGTCGCCCACTGAGATCGCCTCAATTGGGCAGACATCAATACACTGGTCGCAGGCGGTGCACGCTTCCGTAATCGTATATGGCATGACCCCTAAACAAGGTGCACGGGAGTTGAATCCATCGGGCGCGTGAACATCCGCGTCCGCTTCATGCCGCTGAGCGCACCCGTAATCACTGCGGTAGTGATCACATCTGCCCCCGTACTTTGCGCATAGGCTTCAACGCCTTTGCGGGTCTTCTCCCTGATGAACGAGATAGGTATGCGCTCCAGCCTGGCGCGTGCAGCCCGATCCCATGTGATACCACGTAGCTCCAACGGTACTCCGGTAGGCTGGTATGTGCAGGCGGGATCCTCGTCCAGGTAGTCTCCCGTTGCGGCAAACGCACGACAGCGACATCCACCACATAGCCCCTTGAATTCGCATGCTCCGCACCGTCCCTTGAGTTGGCTAAGGTCGCGCAGTTGCTCAAAGACCTCCGACTTCCGCCAGATGTCGGCAAAAGGCTCTTCAAGCACGTTTCCGGCAACCGCAGTCATGTACGGGCACGGCGTAACATCGCCCTCGGGTGTGATACGGCAGTATTCGGTGGCGGCCATACAGCCTCCACTTTCCAGGCCACCGCGCCCGCGCTGATATGCGATCTGCTTGAACTGAGGCGCACACTTGCTGCGGACCAGCATCGGACGATACGCATCCTGCAGGTCTACGAGCCGGTTCAGCATGGCATCGGTTGCTGTGGCCGATAGGTCCGTCATGCCCTTTCCGCGCCCCGTCTGGACCAAGAAGTACAGGTTGAATGCCCAAGCCCCCTTATCCCTGGCAAAGTCAAGCAGCGCAGGAATCTCGTCGTAGTTCTCTTCCATCACCGTAGTCTGCACCAAGACCTCCAAGCCGTGTGTACGGCAAATTTCAAGTGCACGCACGGAGAATTGCCAGGCGTTGCGGCCACCACGAAAGGCATTGTGCCGCGCAGGGTCTGCAGAATCTATGCTGATTCCCACGCCCTTGACGCCGCACTCCACCATCTTCTCGGCCACCTTGTTGGTTACCAGTACCCCATTGGTACCCATCACCACCCAGATGCCCAAGCGGGAGGCCTCCTGCGCAATCTGGAAGATGTCCTTGCGGAGCAGCGGCTCGCCACCGGTAAGGATGAGCATCTCCGTCCCGAGCGCATGCATCTCGCCAAGGAGCGCAAGACACTCGCCAGTCGTTAGTTCCCTGGCCGCCGCACGGCCCGCTTCCATATAGCAGTGCGGACAGTGCAGGTTGCACTTCTTGGTGAGATTCCAAGAAACAAGAGATGGCCTGTATTCCATTCGGGCTATGCAGCGCGAGCATGATGCCGCCAGCGCACGATGCCAATCAGTGCAAGTTCAAGAAGCAAAACGATGAAAGCCCACTTCGCCATCGGCAGGGCAGCAGACTGTGCCTCCATAGGTGCCAGATATACGTGGTACCAAGCCGAAATCCCGCGCCTGTTGCCACGCTCCTGGCTCAGGCCATCCCAAACCGAAAACGTCACCGGCGTAAATGCCGCTTCACCGAAGTGCAAGCCGCTGCTCGTTTGACGTTTGCCCTTCAAGATCACCTTCCACACGCCGTCCTCGTATGCTGCATACCTCTCCAGTGCCTCACCCGTGTCGGTGATGCTCGCCGAACCATTCCCCATAAGCACTGAGGCTGTATCGGTAGCAAGGTCGGCAAACCAGATGTTCATGGCTCTTTTGCCATCGCCAAGCATGAAGTAAGGCCTTTCCAAGCCGTCCGGTGTCTCCGCCGGCAGCAAGAGCGCTACCGCGTCGGAATATCCTCCCGTAGTCGTGTCTGTCGCCATTGGGTCAAATAGCGGCACCGACAGCCCGGGGTGGTTTGCGCCGCCTTGCTCAGCCGTCATGTCATGCCAGGAAAGCAGGAACGCTATTTCTTCCTGGTTAAAGACCGCCTGTACTTCAATCCCATTTACGCCCGGATAAAACGAGCGGCCAGGCTCAATCAGTTGTCCCACGATTGGGAAGTACGACTTGGGTGCATCCACAAAGAGGGCCTCCCCCTGTGTGACATCAAGCGCGGCAGCCGTCCCGACGGCGGAGACTACAGTGCTGTAGTCCGGCTCGTCCCGTGACAGTGACCAGACGTAATCTACCAAAGCCCAGCGATCAGCTTCTTCGATGGTCTGCTGATACGACGGCATTGGCGTACCATTGAGCCCCGTGGTGAAGGTTCGATATACATCCTCGCGCGTGGCACTGGCACGGAAGGTCCAGCGTTTGGTCATGTCGGCTGGCCGAATGGGGTAGCCCCACTCATCTTCCAGTTCCAATGCCGAAGGACCATTCCCACGGCCGTTTTCGCCGTGGCAGTCGGCGCACTGGTTAGCCTCAAACACCTGTCGGCCGCGCTCCAGGCTATCCTCGTTGTAGGCGGGCGCCTTCGGGATGTTGATCACCTCCGGGTTGCCGTAGGGCCCATCAAAGTCCCCGTTGAAGGTCTTCAAGTAGTAAGCCAACGCCTCAATCTCCGATTCAGACAGGATGCCCTCCCACGGCGGCATGCTCGTATAGGGCATACCCTCCCGGATGCTGCGCTTGATGTCCTCGGTGATAGGAAGCTCGCCACTACCCGTCGTGCGAAATTTATACTGCCCCGACGCAAAGTCGCGCGGCGTTGGGCGCAGGTACGCATTAGCAATGCTGACTGCATCCCCCTCGGCGCCATGGCAATGCGCGCACTTTGCATCGTATAGTGCCTTTCCGCTTCGCAGCTGCTCTTCCGTACCGAGATCTTGGCCGAAGGCCACATGCCCCAGGGTCAAGGCTGCTATGAATAGGACCAGTCGTCTCATGGCTTAGTGCGGCATGCCCTGCGCGCGGGGCTCATAACCGGTGAAGTCATACAGGAAGATGATGACATCCCAGATCTCCTCTTCGGTCAGGAAATTCTCCCAGGCCGGCATGGCGCTGGACCAAGGGGTGGATTCCGAAGGCAATCCCGGCGCACCCTTGGCGATGCGCCAAAACAGGTAGGACTCCTGAAGCATCGCGATCGTAGTGGGATCATTAAAATTCGCCGGGATCGGGTCGTAGCCGTGTGCGAACATGCCGGCGCCCTGCATGTTGTCGCCGTGACAGTAGAAGCAGTTTTCAAAGTATATGCGCCGGCCATTCTCCACATGCCGGGAGAACGCAGCTTCGTCGGAGTGCTCAAGCTCCCGATACGGGTTGTTGGCGGTCGCCAGCTGAAGCGTGCGCCCTTTGAAGTTTATGGACGCCGGGGGCGGCGGGTGGATTGTACGCGAGCTGGAGGGCAGCTGTGGCGGACTCGACAGGTTCATGTATACCTTCAGCGCAACAAGCACCGGCAGGGCGGTAACGACCACGAGGAGGGCCACCCTGTACCGCTGCTCCACCATGAACGCGGTGATCGTCTTGATCGCAGAGGCGAGCTCGTCAGAGTCCGCTGAGAGGTAGGCCACCAGTGCAAGCGTGACTATCGCCATGAACAGCACAATGATGGAACTGGGCAGTGGCGGGTTGATTCCGAAGGCCAGTCCGGCGTAGGTCGCAGCCCACCAGATCGCCATCCAAGCCAACCGGTTAAGGCGTACCCAACGCGTCACGAACAACTGAATCGCTACCAGCGCCGCAACAATCAGCAAGAAAGCGAAGATGTTCATAGGCCTCTACAGTTCGGCAAGGTATTCGACGAGCGTGTTGAGCTCCTGGGCCGAGACCTGCTCATGAAAGCCGGTCGCAGTCAGCATGATCGACATAGTCCCCGCCGCGAAACCCTCGGTCACCGTTGCATCAGGGTCAAGAATCGACTCGTAGATTTTGGCTTTGGTGAGCCGGTCGCCGATACCCTGCAAGGACGGGCCAGCCCCAACGGTGCCGTCGAGACTATGGCAGGTATTGCAAAGGTAGGCTGCAAAAAGGGTTTCGGCATCTCTGTTTCCGCCTGTGGCGACCGGCACAGCGTCTGCGGCACCCACGTTCTGGCCCTGCCACTCAAGTTCCGTGTCCATGGTGACGGTTGGCGTGCCGCCGAGCGACTGGAGATATGCAATCACCGTGAGGATCTCGTCGTCTGTCAACGAGACCGGAGGCCGCGCCACAGGCGGCATGCCAGCCACAAAACCCGGCACGACGTACGCATTGGGGTCATACATAGACTCGGCCAGGTATACAACGTCGCTTTGCCCTTCGACGCGGGTAGCAGCGATAGCCCCGATGTTGCCAAGGTCCGGGAAGCGCAGCGCGGTGCCGCTCTCTCCCATGGTGTGACACGTCAGGCAGATGCCTTTGCCCCCGACGATCTCCTCGCCGGTCGCGACCATCTCCTCAGTAGAGAGGTTTGCACTTATGACGATGTCCTCCGGCGGCTCCGTGCGCGTCTGCGGCACCCAGAGGCTCACGTACCAATAGAATGCCGATACCAGGATGGTAAAGCCAAATATTGCGAGTGCGTGTTTCACGAGGCGTCTGTAGGTAAGGTGCCAGCGTCCACTTCGGGTTCTGGTGTTGCACGCTTGAACCAGCGCCGGGCGCTCTTGGCTGGCGCAGTCCAGTTCTTCTGGGAGGAGAGGCCCGAGAGGAAAAATACCATGGCAAGAAACAGGAAAAATATGACCACCGTGATAGAAACCACGAGGCCCGCAAAGCCCAGCGTCGGCGTAAAGGCGTCAACGGACGTGTCACGTATCACACCGTAGACATGCCAATGCTGCCGCATGCCTGCACGAACGTAGCCCATAAGACCCATGAGCCAGGCGAAGGTTATCGCCAGAAAAAAAAGCGCGTACTGCGCACGAGCTGGGATTTTGCCCCATTCGATGTCTCCACGCTTCGATGCGCCCCTGAACAGAAATATGTCAATCACGGTTACCGACACCATGGCAAAGAGCACCGAGAACACCTGTGGCTGGGATAGCCCGATACGGGTTTGCGCATCTACGAAGTAGCCATAGACGCCCAGAAAGACGACGAAGATCACTACCACTGCAAAGATGCCAAACTGCACCAGGTTGCCCGTCTTGGCCCATCTTACGGTAGCCTCCTTGTTGGACCGACGATACAGCAGGAAGCTGACATAGGTGGTGAGGATGAGGAGGTTGACCGCCGTGTTCTTCGCACTCATCACACCCAGTACATTGAGAATCGGGTGATGAGACCCGCCCATGGCGCGCGCCTCCTCTACAGTGGCGACCAGTGAGTGCGGTGTGGCCCAGACGATGAAGCAGAGCGTGATGACAGCCAGCAGATACTTTATGAACCGACGATAGCGCTCCGCGCCTGCGATCCGGCCCATACTGAGCCATAGGTAGTAGTTGGCCGCCAGAAACAGGTTGCCGATCAGAACGGCCTGGACGATGAAAAGCCACGAAAATGTCCCGCCCATGAGCGTGATGCCCAGGCTCTGATCATAGGCATAGATCTCAACGCCGAGCCAGTAACCTGCAAACGGCAGCGGCAGCAGCGCGCAGATGGCTATGAAGTTGCCGATATAGCCCATCCAGTCATAGTGGGCTTTCTCCGCCAGCGTTCGCGCACCCAAGAATTTGTACGCCCCGTAGGCCGCCCCAATGGCTCCGCCAAAAGCCATGTTGGCGATCAGACGATGGATGTTGATTGGCATCCAGATGTAGTTATTGATGGCATCCCAGAGACTGGTTAGGTTGCCCATGTCATCGATACCGCTGGGCGTGTTCATGAATGTGAGCCAGGCATTCGCAATGAACATGATGGCCGTGCCCACGATGTTTAGCATGAGGCCCAGGAATAGGTGAACACGAGGCGAGAATTTGCCCCAGCCGTAGTAGTAGGCATAGAGAAAGACGGCCTCAAGAAAGAACAGCAAGACGTAGGGCAGGAACGTCCAGCTGAATACCTTCACCAGATACTTTGTCAGCGCCGGGTACAGCACGATCAGACCAAAGGTGAGCAGCGCTCCCAGCGTGGCGGTAAATGAAAACGATACCGACAACAGCTTGGTGAAGTCATAGGCCAGCTGATCGAATCGCTTGTCCCCGGTCCTGTATCCGATGAATTCGATAATCAGCGCAAACATCGGAACCGCGAGCACGAACGCCGCAAACATCAGGTGCAGCTCGGCGATCATCCACATCGCCACGCGGCTGCTGATAAACGGCAGGGTCCGGTAATCCGGATCAGCCTCCTGCGGCGCGGCGAGCGCCGGCTCGCCAGCCAGGGCCATCACTGCCACGGCAACCAGCCCGACCAGAAGAGCGCGCACGACCGTGGCGCGGCAAGGGCGTATCATAGGCATCTCGTATGGAAGCGCGAATTCATCATATCGCCATGCAATCTGTACTGAACTTTACTGCAAGCGACATTGACGAGCCGCCTCTCCAGTGTCAATTTCCGGGGAAATAATACGTAATTGCCTAGGTAGAATTGCGTACAGCTACGCAAGATCCTCGATGGCATTCAGGCTCAGCAGCTTCGTCCATGGATTGGGAAGCAAGAGCCCAGGGCGATCGCCATTGCCACCTGCTATGCGAGCAAGACTGCAGGCCCGGCCCAGACGAATTCGCCTACGGCTTGAAAAGCCATTTGCGACCGGACTGGCCGTGCACCAAGGGCAGACCCACTCTTGCAAGCGCGCACCCAATACCATCCGGAAGTGAATCCAACGCATCGGAGTCAGTCCAGTCTTGCATGGCGGGATGGCACTCAGATCTGCCCGGCGCAGTGCCGGTGCAACTCCGCCAACCGCCATTCTGTTGGCGCCAGGGGCTTCACATGTTCGGCAACTCTTTGCGGACTGTTTGCAGGCAGACGCATACGCAAACCATGTATAGTGACCACTGCTCTCGGGCGTGAGCAATACCCTCCGTATTTGCGGCATCATCTGCTGCCCTGGTATGCCAGCTCACCGCGCTGATCCGGGCGTTTGAAGCCAAACTCACAAACAGTGATGCGGAACAGTACTGGTCCAGGTGCATTTCCCTTGCTACTGACTGCCAAGTATTTCGCAAGTTTTGGATTCTGTCATCATATTCGTTGCCGCAGTGCTCTTGCCGGTGCTTTTTGTTGCCACAGCCTTGGGCATTCGCAGGCTGTATTCCCGTGTGCGCCGCAGCTCCAAACCCCGGCGCCGCCCCTCTATGGTAGTGCTACGGAAGGCGCCGGTGGTGCTCTTGCATGATGATGCCGTGCAACAGCCAGACTGCTCCTATGAGTGGGAGTGCGGCGCCTCAGCCGGACTCCCAGTCGTATGGGAAAAAGATTTGATGCTTCGGCGCAATTGAGGTATCATCACGGTTTAATAACCCCGCGATCAGATGCTTCAAAAGCTTGTTGCTTGGCTCGACGAGTACCGTGAAGTCGCGTTCGACCTGGTTCGCATATACCTGGGTATCGGCCTATTCGCCCGTGGCGTACTCTTTGTGTACGAGCGGGAGCTTTTCATGTCTCTCCTCCCCGCCGGCGCACCTGAATGGCTGGTGGATCCGGCGGTGATGACGGCTGTCGCTTTGATTCACATCATCGGTGGCATTGCCATCGCCATAGGATTTTGGACGCGCCTAGCGACCTTGGTACAGGTTCCGGTGCTGTTTGGCGCCGTTTTTCTGAGCGTGTCTGGAATGTTTTCTGCGGATCAGTCATTCCAGCTTTCGTCGTTGGTACTGTTTCTGCTGGTCTTGGTGTTGATATGCGGCTCCGGCCGGTGGTCCGTAGACCACTACATTCAGCGCAAGTATCCTTGGCAAAAGTTTTTGGCTCAGCTGTACGCATTGCGTGCCCCTGGGTTTGACATGCTACGCATGTATCTCGGCGTTGCGCTCTTTGTCCGCGGCACTCAATTCATTGCGGATGCGAATAGCTTTTTCGATCTGGTGTCACCCGACTCGGCAGCACGCCTGCAGTCCACGGTGCTGCTGCACTACGTAGCGCTGACGCACATCTTTGGAGGCTTCATGATGACTGCGGGGCTACTTACGCGCGTGGCTGCCTTGATTCAGGTGCCGGTGCTTGTTGGGGCCCTCATAGTTTCCGAAGTCCATCTTGCCCTGAACGAGGGCTCGCAAGGCTTTGAGCTGGCCGCGCTAACCCTGTTCTTGCTGGTACTCATCTTCCTTTACGGACCCGGCACATGGTCTTCTGACCACTATCTGTTCAGGCGCAAGGGTCCGGCGCCTGTTACCAGCCGCACCGTGCGAGCCAAGGAAATCCTTATGCATGTAGTGCCGGAAGAGGGCCCCTTTGTCAACCCGGTAGAGACCTTTGCCGTGCCTGAAGCACGATCATCTGCGGACACTGTCGAGGCGCTGCGTAAAGATCCGGCTGTCGTCGCACAGGCGCGCTACAGCATCTGGGGGTGGGCACTGTTTCTGGCCGATGTCACTCCGCGCCCAAGAGAGATCGTGTTTCGCGATGTGCATTCCGGTGATGTCTTAAAGCGCAGTAAAGACCCGGACGTTTTGGATCAGTTCAGGTACCGTTAGTAGCGCCACAGCATGCCGCATCGACTTACATGAGGATCCCGGAACTGTTGGAGGGCGCAAGTGCGCCGCTGATCTCTTTTGAGATCATCCCGCCGAGGCGGGGCAGCTCTGCGGCGCAACTGATGGCCGTAGTCGAAGAGCTCCTGCCCTTTGAGCCGCCGTTTATCGATGTGACGAGTCATTCGGCGGAGGCCCAGTATGAAGAGCTTCCCGACGGCACGTGGCGCCGGCACGTCAAGCGCAAACGCCCGGGTACCATCGGGATCTGCGCCGCGATCAAGAGTCGCTTCGGTGTTGAAACCGTTCCGCATGTCTTGTGCCATGGCTTTACACGCAGCGAGACCGAAGACGCATTGATAGAACTCAACTATCTCGGCATCAACAACATCATGGCACTACATGGCGACGACACGGGCTTTCAGAAGACCGTGCCGCCCGGCACGACCGTTAACCGCAGCGCAATCGAGCTGGTGCACCAGATCTCGTCCATGAACCGTGGACGCTACCTTGAGGACCTCATGGATGCGGTGCCCACCGACTTCTGCATCGGCGTTGCAGGCTATCCCGAAAAGCACTTCCGGGCGCCCAACATGACCTGGGACATCCAATACCTGAAGCGTAAGGTGGACGCGGGCGCCACCTACATCACCACGCAGATGTTCTTCAACACTGCGCACTTTATCCGCTTTGTCGAGCGCTGTCGCGACGCCGGAATAACGGTGCCGATCGTACCGGGATTGAAAGTCTTCACATCGAAGAGGCAACTTGAGATCCTTCCACTCCGATTTCACATCGAGATCCCCGAGGACTTGGCCGGCGAAGTCGATGAGGCCCGCCCTGAGCATATTCGGGAAGTGGGTATCCAGTGGGCGATTCGTCAGTGCGAAGAGCTATTCGACTACGGTGTTCCCTGCATTCATTTCTACATCATGCAGAGTGCGAAAGTTGTGAAACGCGTCGTGGGACGCCTCCGCAAGATCGCTTAGGTATCGGTTCTCAAGGCGACGCATAGTTTTGCATCCAGCCTCGTCGGCGTCGTCATATCCCATCAGGTGCAAGAGGCCGTGTATGACGTAGCGGTGCGCTTCTTCTTCAAATGAGGCCCCGAATTCCGCACAGCGAGTTGCCGCAAAGTCCAGGCTAACGTATACCTCGCCATCGATTGCCTCGCCCTCTCCCAGTGGAAAGCTCAGCACATCCGTATCATAGTCGCCACCGCGATACCGCTTGTTGAGTGCCCGCACCAAAGCACTGTCCGCCAGGATTATTCCGAGGTAGTCTACTTCGCGCGATTCTTGCGCCAGCGCATGGCGCACTAGCGCAATCAGCGTAGCTTCACCGATGCGGAGCGAGGCATGCTCCTGTGCAATGCAGAGGTCGTCCAAGCCCTACGACAGATCGTTAAAGAGCTCTGCAGTCAACGATAGCGCGACCGCGCTCATGATGAGCTCTGGGGCAAGCTGCGTAAAGTCTGTCGAGAGCAAGCGGTTGTCAAAGTTCGCATACAGCGAACACCCAGCTTCACGCTCCACCACCAGTCCATTTGTGACACCGCCGCTGCGCGCAAAGAAGATGACCTCTCCCAGCTCTTGGCTTTCGATAAAGCCGGTACAACCTTGGAGCTGCAGCAATGAATTCGAGGTCATGACCGTTACCAGATTATCAATTTCCTCGCGCTGCATGGACTCCGGCGTGGTCAGGCCGCACGTAATTTCGAGCGTGATAGCGCGGCCGCTCGCCTCGTCCTTCAGCCTGTAGCGGGCGCTGGAGCCTTCACGACGGACTTCCGTGCCCAATACCTCACTAATGCGTTCAAAATCCTCGCTGGTGAACGTGAATCTCATGCTGTATCAAACTCGTTTGAAAGGCTAAGGATACCTATACAAACATACTCCTATGTCTCGCCGCGTATGTAGCCGGTGCTACCTTTCCACGGAATCCGGCCCGACAGAGGAGTCGGTTGCAACTGCATTCAGGGCCCCCTCAACTAGGGCACGCACGGAATCTGCAGTGACCACAGTTGGGTCGCCCGTCACGCCATTCAACTTGTTGAGAAACGCCGCGTAGGCCTCGTAGTCTCGAGCTCCCAGGTACATGCGCTGCACTTCCTGCACCAATTGTAAGAGTTGCCCCTGCCGTGACGAACTTCTGGTAGTTGAAACAAGGTGAAGCAGATACGGCTCGGAAGCCTGCAAGATCTCTATCGACTTGTCCAGCCTGCCGGCCATCTCATACGCCCGCGCGGGGTATACAAATGACGTGATGTCACCTGGGATCGTTTCGTACGGCACTTTGGCCATGATCGTATCCAGAATCTCCAAGGCCTCTTCCACCTGGCCTGCCTCAATCAATCCAATCGCCGTCTGCGCAAACACGTTGCGGTAGTTGTCCACCATGCCTCGGATGTTTTCATCGTAGTAAACATCCGGGTTGTCCAGGTTGGTGAACTTGAAGCGCTTTAGCACCCTGGGAGAATACACTGGATCGACTCGGCCCATTGGTTCATCGTGCTTGACAGGTACGATTCGGTTGGCTTGGCCTTCCAGCTGAAAGTAGTCGTTCAGGTCCAGACGGCCATCCGGAGACACGGTGACCGCAAAATACACCGGGCGTTTCCAGCCCTGCTGCGCATTGGTGTTAAGGATGTCCAGTACCGCCTGGTCCGCCGCGTACAGAACCGTTACCGGCTTCCCATTCCTATCTTGTCCCAAGGTCCGCCCCGTCAGCGTCCACTGCATAGGACTCTCCACATGATCCATGTCGACCTGACTGGCAAAGACTTCGGAGCTGTTTCTGAGAGCGGTTGTGTCCACCGGTAGCGATACGGTGCGCGGCTCCCACTGCTGGAGCCCAATGTAGTCAATGCGACTATCGGGCATCGAGATTGGCAGCGGCGCGGATTCGCGGGACCACTGATTCTTGAGCTGCTTGATATACCACGGCGTGTTCAGAAGCGAAAGGTTGGCAACGCGTACATCGCGCCGGACGCCTTCAACTTCCTGGGCATACCAGAGCGGAAACGTATCGTTATCGCCATTGGTGAAGACGATCGCATCCTGGTCCAAGCTGTTGAGCATGTTGTAGGCATACTCCGGTGCGGTGTAACGACCGGAGCGGTCATGGTCGTCGTAATTCTGGACCAGCATCAACCCAGGCACGGCCAGAAGCACTACTGCCGCCACGCCCCAGGAAGCGGCCCTGCCCAAAGTCTCCCGCGCTACGTCCGCCACCATCTGCATCAATCCCGTTGCTCCAACACCAATCCAGAGACTGAAGGCAAAAAAGCTCGCGACATACGAATAGTCGCGCTCGCGCGGCTGCATCGGCGTCTGATTGAGATAGAGAATGATGCCGATGCCTGTCAAAAGGAACAAAACGAGCACGCTGAAGGCGCGGCGCCAGTCCTTCGTGAAGTGATACATCATCCCGAGGAGCCCCAAGAGCAAGGGGAGCGCAAAGTACTTGTTTCGGCTGGCCCGCTCACTGGGCGTCTGGAAAAAGGTCTCGTACTCCCCGTCCAGGAATGGTATGCCTGTTATCGCACGTGCATCCTGGATGTCGCTTTCTTTGCCGGAAAATTGCCACAGGAAATACCGCATGTACATGTGCCCGACTTGGTATTTCCAGAAGAACTCGAGGTCCGAGCCGTATTGGGCATAGGTACGCCAATGCTGAGGCGACGGCGAATAGCGACGCGGGAAATTCTTTTTCGTGCTAGAAGTCTGGCTTGTACGATCATCAAACGCGGGTCCGCTCAAGAGTGGCGTTTCTCCGTACTGTTCCCGGCTCAAGTACGATACGATCATCTCAGGATTCTCCGGGTCGTTTTCGTCTATCGGAGGATTCGAGGCGCTGCGAATAAAGATGACAGCGTACGTAGAATAGCCGATCAGCACCACCAAGAGGCAGACGCTGGCCAGATTCAGCACAGGCCACTGGCGCCTGTGCGTGAAGACGACAAGACCCACGACGGCCGCCGCCACGAAAAACATCGCGGTCAGTGGCCTTCCCGTGCTTCCGGCGAATACCGGCAGCTTCTGGATGATGCCGGGGTATATGATTACGAAGATCACCGACGCGACCACCAGGGCAGCGAGGATTCCGCCCCAGCGCCTGGCGGAACGCCATTCCGGTTTGCCTTCCGTGCTCCACTCGGCGCGATCGAATTTTACAAAGAACACTATGAGCGCGATAAAGAAGAGCGCTAACAGGCTAAGCAAGTGCGCGCCAATGGCAAGTCCGAATAGGTATGCCACTAGGACGAGGATCCGATTCTCGTGCAGCCCGATGGGGCCCCCTTGACGTGACGACTTGCGGGCCATGTCGCTCCATCGCATAATCAGCCAGACCACCAATGCAGCGAATAGCATGGACATGGCGTACACTTCTGCCTCAACCGCATTGTACCAGAACGAATCGGACACGGCAAAAGAGCACGCACCGATAACGCCTCCGACCATCGCTGCGATGCGTTGGCCTTCAGACGGATTCTCGCCGTGGAATTCGCGCACGAGCCGTACAATGATCCAATACGTGAACAGAATCGTCGCCGCGCTACAGAGCACCGAAACCATGTTGACCGCCAGTGGAACCGTCGACTGCGGCACGAACATGGCAAACAGCCGCCCAACCAGCATGTAGAAGGGCGCACCGGGAGGATGAGACACCTGAAGCCCGCTTGCGATGGCGATGAACTCACCGGCATCCCAGAAGCTGGCCGTCGGGGCCACGGTGAGTCCGTACAACACGAGTGCGAACGCAAAAACACACGCTGCTACTATGCGATCGATACGCGTCCAGTTCATTTCGTACCAGTTATACTTCCAAGGGACCACTTTTTGTAACGATTGCGTACCGTGCATGTTGCCTGCGACGGCCTCAATCGGAGCGCACTTCGGAGGCAATCCTCACTAGGTGTAGGTTATGAAGCATCTTCATCGGATGGCACTACGCGGCTTGCCGGGCCCCTTCTTTGGGTGGCTCGGGCTGCTGCTGTTTCTGCTTCTGATGCAGTTTCTGATCAAGTACTTGCCGGATCTCGCAGGTCGTGACCTTCCGCTGGGTCTCATACTGGAGCTGATCGCATACAACGTGGCCTATATGGTAGTGCTGGCTGTGCCCATGTCCGCACTATTGGCTTCACTTATGGCATTTGCCTCGTTGGCCGAGTCACGTGCCTATGTCGTGGTAAAGACCAGCGGCATTTCCGCCTTCTCCATCATATGGCCCGCGCTAGCCGCTGGCAGCGTGCTGACGCTTGGTATGGCCTACTTCAACAACGTCCTGCTGCCAGAGTCCAACTTTCGTGCCCGGAATATCTGGCAGGACATTCATACCAAGCGGCCTGGTTTTGACCTGCAGCCTGGGGTATTCTATGACGGGCTGGATGACTATGCGATCTTGGTCAAATATCGGACTGGCAACGATTTGCGTGACATCTTGATCTACGACCATTCACGATCCCGCGGCACCGGAACCACCATTAAGGCACAGACAGGCACGCTTGAATCTCGCGGCACGAACGCCGTGCTCCACCTGCGTAGCGGCGAGGTGCACCAATTCCTCCCCAAGTCAGACGCGGACATCCACGAGCGGTACCAGCGTTCGAGCTTTGACCGGCTGCACTTGACGCTAGACCTGTCGGAGTTCGATTTCGAGCGGACCAATCCAGCAGACGGCAGCCGGTCAGATCGCTCCACCCGCACCTCCGTGATGGTTCGTGTGGTGGATTCGCTGAAGGCAAGCATCGAAACTTCGCGCGCTGACATTCGGGCCTCCGCGCCATTTGTGGCGAATTCGTTGACAATGGGCAGCATGACGCCGGACGACCCGATGCGCGTGAACGCGTTTGCCAACGAGGCCGCCCGCATGGCCTCGGACGAGGCGACCAGTCTCATGAGGACCATCGATCGCCAACAGCGGTGGATGAACCGGTACAGCGTTGAAATCCACAAAAAGTATTCTATCGCAACGGCATGCCTCATCTTCATGCTGTTAGGGGCGCCGCTCGGCCTTAGCATTCGCCGCGGCGGACTTGGAATTTCGGCGCTCGTAGCCCTAGCCGTGTTCCTTTTGTACTGGACGACGCTGGTGCAAGGAGAAAAGCTGGCTGACCGAGGCTTTTTGAGCCCATGGATCAGCATGTGGATTGCCAACGTCATCGTGGGCCTTGTTGCCGTTGCGCTGTTCGTATATGTAGCGTTGGACCTGCGAGCCACCTTGCCCTTGAACGCAAGGTTCAGGAAGAAACGCGACCGGTAGCTATGCTGTACCTCGTACCCACTCCCATTGGGAACTTGGAGGATATCACGGTGCGCGCGTTGCGCGTACTGAAGGAGGTAGACCTTATCGCATGCGAGGACACGCGACGCACCGCCACCCTGCTTTCACACTATGGCATCTCCACGCCCACGACCAGCTACCATGACCACAACGAGCGTCGAAAAGCCCCGCAGCTTGTGGCTCGGATGAAGGCGGGCAGCAGCGTGGCGCTGGTTAGCGATGCCGGCTCGCCGGGCATTTCCGATCCGGGCTTTTTCCTCGTACGCGCCTGCCATGAAGCAGGCCTTGATGTTGTGCCACTCCCCGGCGCAACCGCGCTGATACCTGCATTGACAAGCAGCGGCCTTCCTTCGGATCGGTTTGCCTTTGAGGGTTTCCTACCACCCAGGAAGGGGCGCCGCACGCGGCTTCAGATGCTTTCGCAGGAACCTCGAACAGTTGTTTTGTATGAGGGGCCGCATCGCCTGGTGAAGACGCTGGCAGATCTTGCGGATGCACTCGGGGCAGACCGCCAGGCAGCCGTCGGGCGCGAGCTGACCAAGCGATTCGAGGAGATTCGGCGCGGCACGCTTGAAGCGCTCTGCGCGCATTACGAAGCGCAACCAGGCATCAAAGGAGAGATCGTCATCGTGATAAGTCCAAACCGCTAAAGAGGCATGACCAAGGTTAAGACGTTCACCTTTAGCCCATACCAAACCAACTGCTACGTCTGCTATAGTGGAGGTGAAGCCGTTTTGGTGGATGCGAGCGCCTACGATCCGCAGGAGAAAAAGGCAGTGGTGTCGTTTCTGCAAAGACAAGGACTGGTGCTACGCCACCTGCTCCTTACGCACGCGCACATAGACCACATCTTCGGGTGCGCGTACTTCGGAAAACACTACGACATGCAGTGGAGCGCGCATGCCGACAGCACGCCACTCTTGCGGTATGCATCTGCGCAGGCTGCCATGTTTGGCACGCCGGTGGACAAGCCGCCGCTCCCAATTCTGCAATTGCAAGAGGGTGACGCGGTTACATTTGGCAAAGCCGCCTGGGAGGTGCTGCACACGCCCGGCCACGCGCCCGGATCGGTGTGCTTCTATGACCGGCAGGCCGGATTTGTGATGGTTGGAGACGTGCTATTCCAGGATTCCATTGGACGCTACGACCTCCCGGGCGGCAATCTGCCCCGACTTATGGAATCCATCCACCAACGGCTGCTAGCGCTGCCGGAGGACACGGTCGTCTACGCGGGACACGGCCCGAGTACTACTATCGGGCGCGAGAAGGCGCTCAATCCATTTCTGCAAGGCTGACCACGATGGCCCGCAAACCGCACGAACGCCTCAAGGAGCCATATTCAGAGTAAGTCATTCGGCGGCCGGCCTGCACTGTGGTGCAATTCTACCCACCCACGATGCGTTGACGGTATGTGCCAACAAGAATGAGACAAGTTCGCTTCGGAATTAGTGTAGCGGACGGAACCCATGTAGGCAGTAACTGGTCGCGTGTGACTACGAAGTTGCGGGACTGGTGGCCGTTGCTCTTCGCTACGAGCTTTACTGCAGCCTGGGGATCGTCTGGCGGGTTGATCCACACCTTCCGCGGTGGCATGGGTACCTTGGGAGTCCCCCGAATGAACCGCTCCGGTTCTCGCGCATAGGCTTCCTGCATGACGCGCTGTCGCGCCTTCCATACCTCGCGCGTCTTGCCGTAATGGATCGTCGAGGGATGCATCAGCGCAATCCCCGAGTGGTAGAATTCGTTGTTGTACCAATGGAAGATCTGCCGCGCCCAGCTCCGGGCGTCCTCCAGGGAGCCGAAGCGCACCTCGTACGTCCGGTGGTACTTCGCCGTGCGGAAGTGCGCCTCCGAATAGGGATTGTCGTTCGAGCGATACGGACGGCTGTAGGAGCCTTCCACTCCCAGCTCTGCCAATAGCTGTACATACGTCTTGCTTGTCATGACTGGGCCGCGATCCGAATGGAGGACAGCTGGTCTCTTCTGACGTTTTGACGCGCGCATGTGGCCAGGACGAGATCCTTGGCCAGCGCGGCAGACTCAAACGAAGCAAGGGTCCATCCCACCACGTAGCGGCTGAAGACATCCAGTAGCACGTAGAGCTTGAAGTGCAGGCTCTTGACCGGGCCCCGAAGCGTGGTGATGTCCCACGTCCAAAGCTCGTTCGGGGCTTGGGCCAACAGCTCCGGCTTCGTGTACGGAGGATGTACGCGCTGATTCCTGCGCTCGCGTATCTCCTTGTTTTCACTAAGGATACGATACATGGTGCGCCAGTGGCACAGGTAGGTGCCTTCATCCAGGAGCGTGGCCCAGATCTGGCGTGGAGGCAGGTCCACAAACGTATGCGTGCGGTGGTGTACACCCCGGCTCGCCGAGAGTGCCTCGTAGGCCGGGCGGGACGTGGAGAATAGGCCATCCCTTTTTGTCGCAGGTGTGCCCCCGCTGGGGAGTGCGCTATCTGATCAGGCCATACGTTATCCACTTCCTGCCTGGTTGATGGGAGTAGGTACCGAGTGTACCACGGAGCCGCTGGGGTCAGGCGGTCGCACAGGCTTCCATGCGGCAGGCCACCTCGGGGTTTTCCGCTGCGGACCGGCAGGCGCCGTGCTCCTCTTTGTCGCCGGCCGCTATCTCACGTATGCGGTCTCCCGGCGTGGTACGCTACGCGATGAAGACGCTGGCGATTCCTGGAACAGACGATGTTGCATTCCGCCACGGTGGCTCTGCTACCGATGCGGGAGCGGCTTACGCGGGCGCCTGCCAACGATGGGGCAACAGCTCGTGGACCCGCTTCGCGCGATGCGTCGGGATGCGGGCCAGCACATCGCTTAGCCAGTCCTGGGGATTGACGTCATGCTGCTTGCACGTACCCAGCAGCGAGTAGATCACTGCGGCGCGCTGGGCCGCAGTATGCGAACCCGCAAATAGGTAGTTCTTGCGTCCCAAGGCGATGGGACGGATGGCATTTTCCACCCGGTTGTTATCAATTTCGATCCGCCCGTCGTCTACGTATCGGCACAGCTTCTCCCACCGCTGCAGACTGTAGTGCACCGCCTGTCCCCACGGGCTCTTGGGCAGACCCGCATAGGCTTGCAGCCGCGCCTTCAACGCCCGCAGTATGGGCACGGCCTCGCGTTGGCGCACGCGAGTGCGTAGCGCCGGCGAAGCCCCCTGCGCACGCAGCCGGCGCTCTATGGCATACAACTGCTTGATCTGCTCCAGTGCCTGCGTGGCCCGAGGACCCTCGCTGGCGAGTGCCTTCAGAAAATAACGACGTGCATGTGCCCAGCACCCGTAGGTCGTGATCGCCTCCACAGCGTCAAAGCCGTCGTATACCGCATAGCCGTCACTCTGCAAAGCGCCGGTATAGGCGCCCAAAAAGGCCTTCGGTCCCTCCCGCGCACGCCCCTTACGATACTCCATCACCAGCAGACCCTCCTGCGGCGCATGGTACACCCAGTAGTAGCCTCGATGGGTCTTGCCCTCCTTCTTCTGAGCGTCCTGCACCGCAATCGTCGTCTCATCCGCCTGAAGATATCCGCTCTGGAGTATCTCCTGCTTGAGTGCGGCGTACAGCGGCTCCAGATGCCACGCCGACTTTGCGATCCAACCCCCCAGGGTTGATGGCGGCAACGAGATCCCGGCACGCCGAAAGCGCGCCCGCTGTCGGTACAGGGGTAGGTGGTCCACATACTTGTCGATCATCACATGCGCCAACAGGCCCGGCTCCGCGATCCCTTTCTCGATCAGGCGCTTGGGTAGCGCTGCGATGATAACCCCGCGCTCCTCATCGGCAGGGTCCACGTACTTCGGCCGCACACGACGAATCACCTTCAACTTGCCCGGCACGTAATCCAGCGTCTCAGTCACTACCTCGCCGATCCTCTTAAGGGAAGAGGTATCTCCCTCAGGCTCGATCATGATCACTTCGCGGGGCAGATGGGACGGCAAAAGCTGACGTGAAGGGGCACGCTTTGCAGCCGGTTCTTGCCGTGTTACCATGAAGGTCGTCTGCTGCGGGGGCATCTCTGCAGGCGCGTCCTCCTCATCAAACAGCGTAGGCTGATTGACGTGGGAGGCCGGCACAAAACGCTCGCTCTTAGCACCAAAGATCAGACGCTTGAGCTCGTCCAGTTGGTGCTTGAGCGTGGCCACTTCTTTACGCAGGCTATCATTCTCAGCACGGAGGCGGTCGATCTCTGCGCGCGCGCTGATAAGCTCCGCAAGAGGGGCATCAAGAAGCGGTACCGTGGCCTGCATGCCCGGTAAATGCATCAGCTAAACAGATGATCCCCACTTATTATGAACAGTTTATACATTTATTACTTCTACCTTGCGAAAGGCAATAACGGCTTCGGTAGCGCACCGACGAGAGCGATACCCCTTCCAGTAGCAGGACCATCTGCGCCCACGTGGGTGCAGATGCCGTCGGCACTTCAAACGTCCCCGACTCCAACCGCTTGTAGTAGAGCACGAAGCCGCTACGGTCAAAAAGCAGCAGCTTGATATGCGTGCGCCGCCTGTTGATGAATACGAACACCTCCCCCGAGAGCGGATCCCGGTTCAGACCCGAACGCACCAGACCGCAGAGCCCATCAAAGCTCTTGCGCATGTCGGCCGGCTCGCGATAGAGGCAGAAGCGGTGAGAGGGACCCAATGGAATCATGCCGGGGCAACCTCCGACGGGAGCAGAGACCGAAGAAACGTGGCGGAGGCCGGCACGAAAAGACGCAGACGCACCCCACCAGGGTAGACCACTTCCATTACCGCCCGCTCACCCGCAGCAGGCGCACTAATCTCCAGGAATGCCGCGCCTTGCGAATCGGCGCCCTTACGTGGATACTTGCCCTGCCAGTAGTACAACTGACTCACGGATATCCCGTGCGCTGCACAGAAGGCCTTCCGGGTCTGGCCACTTTGAAGATATTGCTCTACCAGCGGAAACATCTCCTCCGCCGTACGTATTGACTTACGCATAGGTCGTTCTTGAGTCCTTTAGTGTGGACCACAAGTTCCGACCTGACTATGCCTCCACGCAAGATGTAGTTGACCGCACGCTTACCCACAAACCGCTTTGCGTTCAGTATCGCACGAATCTCCGCCCGGCGAGCTTCCGACAACCGTCGGCTGCTGCGGCGCCGCACGCTGACTCCTGTAATAGGAGGCGCGAGAGATCCCCACATGGCGGCAGGCCGCCACCGTACCCAGAATCGGACGCAATGCCTTGACCATCTCCCTCATCGCTACCCGGCCTCGCTCTCGCTGCTGATGCCAAAGAGCGTGCAGACTGTTTTTTGGACCTCTATGATGGCCTCCGCCTTCTGAAGCTGCTGCCGGGACTGACCAAGCGCCTTGCGCAGCCGCCGAATCTCCTCGTCCCTGGCCAGAAGTTCCTTCCCGGACTGGGTCGAACCATAAAGCGCTCCATATTCGCGCTGCTTGCGCCACTGGGCCAGATGAGACGAATAAAGGCCTTCCCGACGCAAAAGCGCACCGACCTCTCCAGGCTTACTGCAGAGTTCGGCCTCGTGCAGAATGCGCATCTTGTAACTGGCGGTGAACCTGCGGCGCTTGGCCCTGGGAACCACCTCAGTCGGCGGGACCTCTGCAGTACCGGTCGTGTTGGAAGGGTAATCGGATTCCATGATTGAATAGGGGAAAATGATGGATTGGTTTGGCAAAATCGCCTGACCAGCCCTGCCGCTTGAACCCCAACGCGGCTACACTAGCCTCAATTACCGCGGCAATTTAGCCCTGTGACAATCAGGGTCGTTTCGATAGCTGTACGCGGAGCGTCTTGTTGCCGAGCCACGGGATGCGCTCGCGTAATTCGGGGTATCCCGCAGAGACCAAGTAGTGGGCTCTGGCTCGTGCGCGCAGCTGGACGAGGATCTCGTCTTCGGTGATGGTGACCTTGCCACTATGGCGCACCAGGTCGCGATAAATCGTGCGCGATTCCGCTTTTTCATAGCCTGCGCCTGCGCGTGCGCCAAGGAGTCGGTAGAGCACGCTGGCCATGACCGTCAGCTGCACATCCACATTGATCCGCATGGGTACCGCGGAGCTCAATGCATCCATGTGGAAGAAGTCGATGGCATCACTGATGACGTTTTCGATGATCATGCGCCGGGCGTAGCGGTCAACCAGCTGTGCGGGCGACCGCTTCATCCGGTTGGTGATCAGAATGGTCGGCTTGTCGTGCCCCAGACCCTTGACGATGATCTGCCGTAGGGGATAGGGGTATCCCCGCAGCTTTACGACCTCGTCGGCAATGCGCGGCGTGCGGTAAGCGCGGCCAATGTTTTTGAGGCGAATCTGCCTCCAGGCCGACTGGTCGAGTGCGTTAATGTGCTCGATCAGCGCGGCATGCCGGCGCCGTAGCGTAATGAAGTCAATGTTCAAGGCGGTGAGCTTGGCCAGATTGGCGTACACGGTGAACCGGCTGTCGAAGACCAGCTCTCCCGGAACCTGCCCGGTGCGGGCTCTCCAGTAGTCGACAAAGCGCATAATGGCGTCATTTTGCGTTTCCTTGCGAATCGTAGCGTCGGCATAGCAAAAGACGCGGGCCTCGGCATCGCGTGCCAGCATGGTGAGCACACCGCGTTGGCGGCGGCTGCGCTTGGAGACGTAGTGCTTCTGCAAGAGCGCCTGATCGCCGTGGTAGGGAATGGTGTGGAAGTCCAGGTCGATGGACCGCCCGGGGCCAAGGGCATCGGCCAGCTTTGCTGCAGCATGGTACCACTGGTGCATCAGGGGTCCCGCAAAGGTCGGATCCACCTGGATGGAGTATTCCGTCAACGTGGTGCGCTTGGGAATGGCGTTCAGACCGGCAAAGAGGGCCAGGCCCTCATCGAGGGTTTCGGCCATGACTTGGGAAGGCCGACCGATGCCGGACAGCTTGAGTGCCAACAGGGAGCGCACCGCACAACCGGCCGGTATCATGCGTGTGCCGGGCATGCCTGCGGCGGTCAGCATCGGATCAAGCTGCATACGAGCCAGATCGAAGGCGAACAGAAAAAGGCCGGCAAAGTCGGTGTGAAAGGTGCGCGAGGCGAGGTCCAGCTTTCGCCTGTCGGCTATGGTGGTCACCGGAGATCGCTGATGCGGCGGGCGGCGGGGCAGGCGCTGGATGCCTTCTCTGGTGAAGACGTTCTGGATGTAGCCCAGGCTGGCCGACATGCCTTCCTGGCGCAAAAGCTGCTGGATCTGGTAGATGGAGGCGTTGTGCTCTTTGCGGAGGGCGACGATGCGGGCAGCTCGGCGATCAGGGGGTTTGGCTGCGGGAGTCGAAGCGGCGGGTTGGGGCCAGAAGAAGTCGGCAGAGGGCTGTTTTCTGAATCGTCGCAGGAGGTTGCGGAAGGAACCCGGAGTATAGTTGCCTCGCCTGGCGGCTTCATCTATGGAGCATCCTTCATGGAGGTAGGCTCTGATGGCTTCGTACCGCCTCATGGGCAGGCCGTCGGGTTGGGCGAAGAAGTCGGATCGGCGCATGATCGTAAGGTATGAAGTATGAAGTCATTACCAATATAGTAACAGCATACTAAAAAATCAAGATCAGGTACTTGTAAGCGGCATATTATTCCGGTTTCAGGGCGGAACTGGGGAATATTAGACACACATAGTGCTGTTACAGGGCAGCAAGACGACAATCTCGCTGAGAGTGGCAGTGTGGTAGGGTGCCAGAAATATACTGCTATATCAGTGAATATCTATTCATACGTTCACAACTACTATGCATACAAGATGGCATTAGTCCGGTAATAGAAGTCAAAATCACGCAAAAGGCCTGCGAACAGTGCACCTACTAAACGCTCCGCGGAAATTCAGGCTAGTAATGTATTGAACTGTCTCACTTCTTATTGGCACAGAGGGCTCGAACTAGCCAGGCGCGTAGCACGCAGTGCGCCATCATTGTATTTATCGATATTATCCTTGCTCGGAAAAGAGCATTTCGTGGCCGGATGGCGAATCTTCTCAGGGGCATACATGAATAACAATGCGAAGCCCACGGCATCAAGCAGTAGGCCCGTGGCCGTAACGTAATCTGGTGTCGTGAGATGGTCCAGCATGATTTCGGTTCGGTCGAAGATAATGAGTCGTGGTTACGCACGTGTCGGACCAAGGGTGCCGCCAAATGGCGACTGTTGTGCTGGCTCGCGGCATTAAGCAGTGCCACCACCGGGGCCTACACCCCGCGCCTTAAAACCTACACGGCCTGGGCCACCGACACCGGCCGCCCCTGGAGACATACCCTCACGCTCCTGGCCTTCCTGTGGAAGCGCGGCCGTGCGGGTATGGCCGTCTTCGAGGCTACGTTCGGTAACTGCAAGCCATGTGTTCACCATGAATCGGAGCAGAGGTTCGAAACCCCTTGCATTGAGTAATCGAATCCACTGGAGGCCTTATCAGAAATGGCAATAAAGAAGAATGGAGGGACTTTCCCTAATGCCCTAATAGTGAGCGAGGGGGCGTTTGTAACGCCGCAAGGGGATCAGGTTCAATCGGTTTATGTCGATTTGGCAGGTGACTTGCGAAGGAACACACTATGCCTTGTCAAAGCCTCAGAGCCTCAATTCAACCTAGCTGTCACGTCTTCAATCCGACTTTCGCGGCCAGCCGTGTTTCGCGAGACAGGCGAGGTATTAATTAGAGACACCCAGGAGGGCCGGGCCCGGACAGCGAAGAGTGAGATAATTGAGGCACCTTCAGGGGAAGCGGAGCAATTGCGCAAACGGGAAAAGGCAATCAGTGTGGGCCTCAAACTGGGTCCACAAGAAATGTCGATTAAGTCCCCGACAAAGTCGGTGAAGACGAAGTCCACTGGCTCCGCAGTTAATTTCGGACGGGACTGGCTCATTTACTGCACGTCAATATGTCCTCCGGCAGGCGAAGAAGACAACTGGAAAAGGGCATTACCGGATAACTATACGAGCATGTCGCACATCTATCGACCCACACAGTTTGCCCAGGGCCTCGGTCTGGGAATCTGCGAACAAATCGGCCTGCGTGGAAAACCGAGCCTAGTGCGTAGCAAGTTCACCGGATTCAGAACTGTCGAGGTACATCGGAAGACTCAGATGGTCCTACACGGACCAGTGTTGTATGTGGATGATGCATATCGTTACATCTCCGAGGCAGCCGAGGGTTGGGAGTCGATGTGCGCCATGATATTCGTGAAGTCCCGGGAATATACCCCTCAAAGGGAATATCGGTTTGCCTTACTGTCAATCAAGCCTGACATAGGGGCTGTTTTCTACCTGCCTATATCGGGCATACTCAGGGATTGCCTCTCGCCGGTCAGGTTCCCTGACACCAGGTCAAGCACTAGCCAGATGGCAGTTTCTATCGACAACGCGCCGGATCACGCGGAGACAGTCTCGCCGAGCGGCTACAGGTACAGCCGTCGTGTGCGGCGGCGAAGGCATGAAAGGTCTACTTGGGGAGAGGACGACAATGGATCCGAGCGTTCAAGCGAAGAGGTCATTGAAGAGACGGTGACGTCACCGGATGAAATTCCTACGCCGTTTCCAGCTCAGGAGGAAAGCAGACCGGACGTGATTCTGTTCGAGCAATGTGGTGGAAGGATTCGCTGCCGTTACCATGCATTCCGCGAGGAAGAAACTAGACGCTGGCGTATAGAAAGAGTTAACGAAAACATCGTGGCTGGACCTGCAGGACGTGTTCGCCCGAAGAGACTTTCTCTTTCCCCAGGGGTACGTTATCATTCGTCGGAGGGGCGTCCAGCAAATCCTAGGCTCGCTCTCCAACTATGTTTCGACCCCAGCGCACCGAGACAGCCAGTGCCCTATCCAAGACTTGAACGATGCAGTCGGCACGAGATAGGTCACGTCCTCGCGTGTGGACACTCCTTGGGAATGGCCGTGGATTGCTTGGACAGCGTTGACCAAGAACGAGGGGCTGCGTCGGCGTGGTATGCATTTCGCTTCATTCTTGACCTAGTCACTCTGCTTGGCCCCATAGTGGGGAGGGTTTGCATAATTCGCGAATGTGTCGCATTGGTCGAGTTGAAGCGAGCACCATTATCGGCGGCGGTTGCGTGGGCAACGTTTTCGGGTGCGGGTGCCTACACGCTCTACATAAATGACGGAAGCGGAGAAGAGATGATATTTCCCGGGCGGCTCTCGCGAGCGAGTACGATTAGTCCCAGCACATACATCGATGCATTGCGAAGGAGTGGCTGGAATCGGAAGGTTTAGCCCAAGTTTACCGTGCACTTTTTGCAAGTCGTTTATGTTCAGGGATATACGTCACCCTTAAATACCTCTTCTGGCACTACAATGGATTACAGTGGGACGTTTGGTACCGCCGGTCAGACGACGGTTTTCTTCGTAGAGAGGGGCTTGTAATCTATATCCAAGGCGTCATAGATCGACCTGAGCTCGGAATCGGGCTGTGCGGTTGTGCGCACATGGAGCGTACGTCCGTCACGGCACGGGAACACACTGGTAGTCCGCGTTTGTCGCTGGAGGATGCTTCGAAGCGTCGTCCAACTGGAGCAGAGCCCTCGGCTACGCAGGCGAGTACGGATGACCTGCACGAGCTGATACGCGATGACCGAGATGAACAGATGCCCTTCGGCGCGCAGGCCTGTCGAGTGGTAGATGGGTCGTAGACCCAGTTCCGACTTCAGGGTGCGGAACACGGCTTCCACGTCGGTGAGCCGGATGTAGGTGCGCCACAACTCTTCGTCGGTCCAGTTCACCAAATTGCTGCGCAGGCAGTACACGCCTGGATGCGTCGCCATGGACCCCGGTAGCCGTCGCTGCTCCCATTCAATGGTGTGCGCGCGCTTGCCGCTTTCGTCAGGCTGTACCGTGATGTCGTAATGCTGCCCAATCCCTGCGTATCGCTCCTTCAGGCGCCCGAGGCGCTCAAAAACCAAGTCGAGGCGCTTATGCGTGCGCGGGCGGGAGAGCCCGTCGGACAGTTTCTTCAGGGCCTGCTCAAACGCGGCGGTCTGCCGTGCCACTATGGCTTGCTCCTTCGCAGCCCGGGACGCAGAGTAGCAATAGAGCCGCATCTGCTCGTCCTGTTCCTGTCGGTATAGGGATAGACGCTCACCACCGGCCGTCGTAACCCAACTTCGCCGTGCGCCGTGATAAGGCGCTTTCCTGTGGCGGGTGCGAATCCCGCCCAACATCTCGTTTGAAAAATAAAAGCAAGCCATACCTGCCCCTTCCCGTAAAAATGGCTTGATTTTACAGGACGCCTACCACCACCGCCGTTGTATTCGCGCGCGTTCTTGGGCGATCGGTTATTGAGTGTGCGTTTCCACGCTACATTTTGCGGATGCGCATGACCTCTGGAAGGGCTTCACATTTGCCATACTCGTTTGTGAGACTCAAAACCACATGCGGTTCTGATCTATGGTCATATGGGGCTTGAAGGCCGAGGATCTATGCTGTCGCAGAGCTTCCATTCAGTGGAGCTAAGATGTTGGTGGAGATTTCCTCGGCTACCCTTATCCGCCAGAGGTGGTCTTGCAAACTCAACCGATGCGCCGCATCGCGCAATTACGCTGCGGCCTGGCTCACTCTGAGAAAAAGGTCGGGGTTATAGGCTACGTTCCGTTTCCATATGCTCCAGAGCACCGCAAGAATCTTCCGCTGCGTATTGAGCCGCGCACGCGTTGCGTTGTGCGTGCGTTCGAGCGATGCCTCGTAGAATTGGGATACCTCATTGGGCTTCGATATCCGCGTGGCCGTCAGCCAGGCGCGATAGCTCATAGCCTTGAGCTCACCGTTGCCGGCGCGGTCCAGCCGCTTGTAGGCCAGCGGCTTACCATTACTGCTGCGATCAACGATGCCGAGCCTGCAGTAGCGCCACAGCTTCTGCTTGGTCGCAAACCGATGGGGCGTTTGGACATACGCATCAAAGACATGGGCTCCGATTGGACCTACTCCCGGCATTTTCATGAATTGCCGGATCTCGCGGTACCGCCTGCCGAGCCGTATCACCTGCTGGCGTGCCTTATCTTGCGTATCGACCAGCACATCCAGTACACCGTAGAGCTGCTCTACCATGGTGCGTACCGCAATGTCCTTGATCTGCGCCAAGTACGCCGCACGATGCGCCGCACTGTAGACGCAATCCCCCTGCACCTCCATGACGCCAGCACCTCGATACTTCGCCTTTATCTTGGTCTTCAGCGCACTTTGCTGATTCCGAAGGTCAAAGTAGTGCTGCACGGCGCTCTTAAAGGAGGCACGGTGGTCATCTTCCGGATGGTAGACGCCCCTGAGCTCCCCCAGTCGCAGCAGCTTGCACAGGTTGTAAACATCACTCTCATCACTCTTATGCGCATTGCGGCTTATGAGGGCATTCTGGCGCGGATCACATACGGTGATCTGGTCCACGTACTGACGAAGACTCCCCGACAGCCAGCCGGCTAGCGAGGACTCTTCCAGAACCAGTAGCTTCTCACGTGCCTGGATCTCCACTATGTGACTAATTAATACGGATTCCGCGGTTCGAAGTCGTTTGCTGAACAACAAGTCTCCACGCGTATCCATGCCTCCAAGAACGCAGTGACTGGCGTGAGCATCCAAACCAAGGTAAATCAGCTTTCGCATGAGGCCCTCCGGCGTATTTGTGAACGATGCGCTACGCCTACGATACGTCAAAGGCGTCCGCTTTTTCATATTACCTGTCGCTCCAGTTGGTAGCGGTCACAGCGTATTATGGAGGCAACGACATGGTATGAAGCACTGTGATTAACGGGCTACGTGAGTAGCTTAGCGACCATGCGGGCCGCAACGTGAGTGAACGCTGAGCAGGCCCCGAAACGGTCAATGCGAGTGTCGACCTTCCGGTGATATGGGGAAGACCGCTGCGGCTCGGGAAGCGAGCGACACAGGCACCGAGACCGGCTCGCCGGGGTATTGGCGCTGGCACGCATGGAAGATCAGGGAAGTAGCAACACGGGAAGCCCTCTCGGTGGTGTGGCACGCACCAACTGGAAGCTCTTTGAGCCAGGCCAGGCCGGTAGGGTGGCGGAGTGGCCCGTAGTACCGTTGAAGCGGGGTAATGCCTGCCGAGGGAAGGGACTCCCTACCATTTTGTCAAGTACGAAGCAAGAAAAAAATGTCATTCAAATCGAAAAAAAAGCGCAAGCCCCAAGCAGGTTCTTGGAGACTGCGAATGATGTGTCATTGCACGTCTGACTCTGGAGCCATCGCTCAATGGCGAGGGCTTGGAAAGGTCCGTAGCCTCCTTTACTGCGCAGCGGGCATCGGTTATTGTCCATAGGCTTCTGATATGATCCTTCAACTTTGGCCTTGAGGCCGGATGAGCCAGCGATCAGGCGGCAGCAGTCCTGCGACCGGAATCGAAGAGTGTGCCGTCGCGCAGCATGGCGCAGGCGACGGCCAGCAACCGGTCTGCGACCGAGCGCAGGGCGCGGCCGTGGGTGTGGCCGCGCTCGCGCAAGGCGCGGTACTTGGCCCGGCTGATGGGATCGTGCTGGACGGCCACCCTGCTCCAGTGATAGACGGCGTTTACCAGGCGGCGTTGGCAGGCCCGTCGGCGGACTACGCGCCATATTTTGCCGGATCGTCGGGTGACCGGTGCGACGCCGGATAAACAGCGCAGGGCCTGGTAGTCCCGGGAGCGGATGGGGCCCGATGCCTCCGAGAGCAGTGTAGCCAGGACAACGTGCCCTACACCTGGCAGTGACGAAAGGATCGCGGCGTCACGCGGCGTACGGGGTTTCCCAGACGAGGGCTCCTCGCTGGCAGCGGAGGCCTTTTCGCTGTCGGCGGAGGGCTCGTTGCTGTTGGAGGGGGGCTCCTCGCTGTCGGAGAGTCTTTCGAGGATGGCGGCAATGGCGCACTGGGCACCGCTGATCTGCTTCGCGACCAACTCGAGCCGCTCTGCAAGGTATCGGACATGAGAGGTTGCGGCCTCTACGACGCCGGGGGCAGCGGTTACGGCTTTGGTACGCAGCGTCCAGATAACCTCATCGGCTTTGAAACGCCGTATGCGGTGTTTCTTCAACAACTTGGCCACAGAGGAGGGTCGTACCCGGCGGGCAGCCGTTGGCGTGGGCGCAAGCCTCCAGAGGGCCAGAACCCATGGCGCGGAAAGATCGGCCTTGAGTTCAAGGAACTGTGGGTAGTAGCGCCAGAGCTGGCCGCGAAAGCGGTTGGTGAGGCGGGTGCGCTCGGCGGTAAGCTCATCGGTCATGCGCGACCATTCGCGCAGCTCTACAATCTCGGCATCCAGCGGATCAAGCGCGCGCAGGCAATCCGGATCAGTGCGGACCGCGTCTGCCAGTACACGAGCGTCCCTACGGTCATCTTTGGCGCCCGCAGGCGAAAAACGATCCCGGAAGCGATCCAGCTGCTTGGGATTGATGGAAAAGACCTGAAACCCGCGATCGAGCAGGCTGTCTACGACCGGGCCGTGAGGCGTCTCGATGGCGGTCGCAACGTGCCCGGCCTCGCAGGGTGCGCAGCCGAGCATCCAGTCGAGCATTTGGCCGATCCCCTCACCGGAGTGCGGGAAGGCCTTCTCGCCGAGGACCGTGCCGTCAGAGGCGAGAACGCAGGCCTGATGGGACTGGGAGCCCCAGTCAATGCCAGCAAAGATGGTCGGTTGAGAATGCGTGGATATGGTGGTTACCTCCTTTGTGAATGATGAGTGATGTATGACTGCGAGTCGCCGTGACGTTCCATCAGTCCCTGTATCGGTGCTCCAAGGCACGGACTCCCTACGGGGGGTATGTCACAGCACTCACCCGGGGCACAGATCCCGCCTAGGCGCTCGAAGCCGCAGGGGGTAATTGGTTGCTCCCGGGGAGTTGACTCGTGCTGACGCGACGCAAACGGAGCACAACGTTTCGTCGAAAGCAAGAAAAAACGAGCTGGCTAAGTTTGGGATCATAGACTGTTAATCATGACTTCCGCCTTCTCCACCCCATAGATCACTCTACCGACTTACTCCGTTAAGCATCACGAACAAGATACAGGGCCGCAGGTGCGGAGCGGTGTTCAAAGGGTGAAAGGCCCCGGAAATAATGGCATAGCCTACTATCCGATCAGGGTCGGTGAATCCAGCGACACCACATGCGTAAGTGAAGGACCCGTAGGCCAGTCGCATTCTATGCGATGCTGGCGTACGGGGTTGTCAGGGCGTAAACAGGCCTGTCAACCCGTTATCCGCGGTATAGGGTGGCTGTAGGGAGCGTGTCGCTCCTTGCGTAGTGGAAGTCCTATGCGGCAGGAGAAGCGGTCCGAGTGCGACTTGCATGATCCGCCTGGAGAGCCGGGTACGGGTGCGTCAGGCTAACTGACGCAGTACAGCGGGTGAAAGTCCCGTGTCATGAAAGTTTAACCAACTGCATGTCTCCGCGAGCCGTGCGTTGTCCCTCGTGAGGGTGACAGCGAAGCGTCGGTAGCGGCACGTGTGGCCAGGGCTAATGAGCACCGAAAAAGCTATTGTCCGGGATGCCGAGACTTTCCGTATGGTCGAAGGCAACATCTGCTCCACCGCTATGGTGAGGAGGAGCGGAGTCCCGCGGTGTCCGAGAACCCAGGGACGCACGTACGTACTGTGTCGGGACCTGAGAGGTCTCCTTGCTGCCCAGCGCTTCGGGCGGGGCCGCCAAAGTCAAGGCGAAAGCCGAGCGGAGGATGCACGGCAGGGAGAAGTCAGATGCGATGATAAGAGCTATGAAGCCGGCGAACAAAGCGTGGGTGCCCACGTGGCGGAGCTAGTGGAGCAAAGCGTCGCACCCAAGGGGAAACCGCGAAGCCCTGCACGTACCGGACGCTGAGCCGGATTTTGCGTGCCCCATGGGGTGGATCGGTTACGGCTGCGGGTCGGCTTGCCGACTTGCTAACGTCATGCGCGACAGCGCGACCCAAGGGAGGAGCCGGATGCGTTAGCGCGCACGTCCGGATCTGTCCGGGGCCCCTGGGGAAACCCGGGGGCTACCGGGATGAAAACCGTACGCCCGGTTCGGTGGGCGGCGGGAGGAAACACGGTGATGGAAGCCGGACTGAGGGCCGGAGCGAAAGCGACGGAATGGCCACCGGATCCTAAGGCAGGTGCGCCTCCCGCCGACCCTACATTTTGGGAACCCGCCGCTGCCCCAGGGGGGCTAAACCAGGTACTCCCAGCCCACTTTTCGCCCTTTTCAGCCCCTTTTCAGCCGTATTTCGGGGCTCTACGGTGAAGAATGCGTGAAGTTGAGCGTATTCGTCTTAAGAAGGCCATTGTAGTGCCAGGATTGTTGGTGGGAACTTGCTACAGGTGCGCCCATGCGCTATATTGGAGTCGGCATTGACCTGGAGACACCATGTACATACGGGCGACCAAAACCCACGCAAAGAAAGGTGAAGCGCGACACAGCTACCGCCTGGTACGCAGCGACCGCATCGGCGGGAAGGTGCGCCAGTCTACCCTGCTGAACTTGGGCGTCCACTTTGACACGCCCCGTGAGCAGTGGGGCGCCTTGGTGCTTCACATAGAGAATTTGTTGCAGGGGCAGCCGACACTCGTGTTCGATCCCGACCTGCAGCACACGGCCGAAGCCATTGTCGCGCAGCTGCGCGCACGCGGCATAGGTGCACACGCGAAGCCGGAGGGTGAGCCTGACAGCGTCATGACGGTGGACATGGACTCCCTTGAGCACCCGGAGCATGCCCGCAGCGTGGGTGCAGAGCGCGTCTGCCTTCAGGCGCTCGAGGATCTGGGACTGAAAGACACGTTGATCCAGGCTGGTGCCAAGGAGCGCGACGCGCGTCTGGCCGTAGCCCTGGTGGTCGCACGCATGCTGCATCCCAACAGCGAACGGGCTACGCTTCAGTGGTTGCAAAGCAGGTCGACGACGCTGGACCTGTTGGGACTACGTCCCGGCAGGAAAGTGTCGTTAGCGAAATTGTACCGCATCGGGGACCTGCTCTGGGAGCACAACCAGGCGATTCAGCAAGCGCTCTTCCAAAAGGAGCGGACGCTCTTGAGCCTGCCGGAGACCGTTGTTTTTTATGACCTGACCACAACGTGGAATCAAAAGTTCCGCGGCGCTGTCGCTCGATCGCGGCGGCGGACTGGAGCCTGGTGCCGCGTCGGGGTCTGCTGAAGGCGTGAGCGGTATGCAATGGCACACCGTGACGTCGGTCTTGCCGACGCGTACTTCGCTAACCAGTAGTCGAATCAGCTGCTGACGCTCCGTGATGGACAGTGCTTTTTCGCCTTCGGACATCCGCGCCAGGAATTGCTGCACACTATGGGCAAGCGTCAGGGTTGTCGAGCGGTCCAGCTCCTGGGCCTGCAGCGTTTTGAGCTCGGATTCAATCGCCCGCTGACGCGTACGCAACGGTCCGGTTCGCGTACGTAACGCATCCAGACTGAGCAGACTTTCCTGGTACGCGTCAATCAGCCGCCGGCTTTTTGCTTCACACTGGGTGCGCTCCTTCTGCAATTCGTCCCTACGGCGCTGTGCAGGACCTTGGTCCTTGGCCGCCTGGATGCGACGACGAATCTCGTTCTGAATGAGGTCGGGGCTCTTGAGCACCTCCATCACCGCATTCCACACCGCTTCGTCGAGATCCTGGACATTGGCGTAAGGGTTGTCACAGACCGCGCCGTCAGGAAAATGCCAGGAGTTGGTCCCCAAACACCGGTAGTAATGGTTGCGCATGCCTTTGGGAGTGAGGCGCGACATCGCATACCCGCACTGCGCACAGACACAGAGTCCCTGCAAGAGCGTAGGCGTGCGCGTGTTGCGGGGGGAGAAGCGCCGGTTCGTCTTGCGTTGCGCTTGCGCACGCTGGAAGGTCTGCTCATCTACGATGGCGGGCACCGGCAGGATGATCCATTCTTCGCGCGGACGAGTCGTGCGCCCGTTCAAACGCCGGACGGCCCCCTTCTTGCTGCGTCCGATGCGATTGCGCCGAGCCCGACGGCCCGTGTTCATCGTCTTCTGGTAGGCGGCCCTGCCAATGTAGGCCTCGTTGCGCAGGATGACCGCCACCGTGGATATACTCCAATGCTTCCCATGCCGGGGCACGTAGCCCAAGGCGCGCAACTTGCGCGTTACCGTCGTCATCGTGCCGCCTTTCTGGATATACAGCGAGAAAATCAGACGTACCACCGCTGCTTCGGCCGCGTTGATCACCAGCTGTGCTCCACAGGTCTCCGTCTTGCGGATCAGGTCATAGCCGTACGGGGGCCGGCTGATCATGTTCAGGGAGCCCTGGCGTGCCCGATAAATCTTGCCTCGGCGCGAGCGTTCGGCCATCTGCGCACGTTCATACTCGGACAGTACGGACAGGATCTGGCGCAGCAGCACTTGCTGCGGCGTCGCCTCCTCGGGCGCTTCCACGAACACGAGCTTCGTGTCATAGCGCTCGAACTCTTCCTGCAGCAGTACCTGATAGGCAAACTTGCGGCTGACCCGGTCCGGCGACAAGGCCAGCACATACGCAAGCGCACCTTGGGCGACCTGGTCGCGCACAGCGTCCAGACCGGGACGATCCAGGCTCGCACCGCTGTAGCCGTTGTCGGTGAAGATCAACTCCGGCGCGATGGTCCAGCCCCGTTCACGCGCACTGGTGAGTACCGCCTCGAGCTGGCTCTCAATGGTCTGCTGCCGCCGCTGACTTTCGCTCGAGACGCGCACGTAGGCTGCCGCAATCTTTTGTGCTTCGTACTTCATGCGCCGCTGCCTTGCGCCGTGAGGTTCGGTGTTGCACCAGCAGCGCGTAGGCCTGCTCCAGGCGTTGGTGCGCCAGCCGGTTCGGTACGGATAACAGGCGAAGGGGGCCCATTCACGGTGGATCGTTGTCCAACAAGCGTGCCAGGGCCCGGGCCACCAGTACACCGAGGCTCACGCCGGTATGGCGCGCCCGGGCACGCACACGTGCGAGTAAGGCCGCAGGGATCCGGACGTTCAGGGGCGCGGTGGCCTCGGCACGAGCCAGAGAAGAATCCTCCTGCGCCGCGCGGACATAGCGCCAAGCCTGCGCTCTCGAGAGCGCGTACCGGGCCGCCAGCATTCGCGCCACCTCCGTAGCGCTGTGCTCTTGGCAGAGCGCTTGGGCTGTGGCCACGCGCGCGGCGCGTTCGGCTAGGGACGCTCGCTTCATGTATCATAAGATACAACACGTATATGATCATTTTCAACTGATTCGCCGTGAGGGCCGGGCAATGACACGATCCAGACGCAATGGCGCTTTTGATTCCACGTTGTTACCAACACCCATTATCATGGCCAACAGCACGGCGAGTACCTGGCCTACGGACGTTCGAAGCAAAAGCGTTCCGATTGTCCGCTGGTGACGCTCGGGCTGGTGCTCGATGGCGCGGGCTTCCCGCGCACCTGCGAGATCTTGCCCGGCAACGTCTCGGAGCCCGGCACGCTGCAGGACGCTATCGAGCGTCTGAACGCCAGCGTGGATGGCCAGAAGCCGACGGTGATCATGGATGCAGGGATCGCTACGGAAGCGAACGTGTCCTGGCTGGCAGAACAGGGCTACGACTGGATCTGCGTGCACCGCGGCCGGCGGCCCCTGCCGCCAGAGCGGGAGCCCGACAGTACGCTGACCACGCAGGCCGGACACGCCGTACGCGTGTGGCAGTTGCAGCAGACGAAGCAGGAAATGCTGCTCTATGCCGTCAGCGAAGCCAGAAAGCACAAGGAAGAGCAGATCCTCCAGCGCCGGCGTACGCTACTGGAAGCGGCCCTCACCTCGCTGCACGAAGGGCTGCAGAAGCCCTACCATACCAAGCGGCTCAAGAAGGTCGTCGAACAGGTCGGACGCATAAAAGAGCGATATGCCCGCGTATCTCATCAGTACGAAGTGACGGTTGTAGAAGGGAGTGGCCCCAACGCCAAGGCCGTGAAGTTTGCACGCAAGACGCAGTGGGAAGAGGCCGACGGGGCCCTGGGGGGCTACGTGCTACGCACCAGTCAGACGGGATGGGACCTTAAGCACATTGTAGCCACGTATTGGCGGCTGTCCGAGGTGGAGGCCACCTTCCGCTCGTTGAAGTCGGAACTGGGGATGCGGCCGCTATACCACAGCAAGGACGCACGCATCGCAGCGCACATCAGCATAGCCGTATATGCCTATCACGCCGTGCACCTGATCCGGACACGCTTGAAGGCGCAGGGCATCCACACCAGCTGGAAGACGCTTCGCCAGCAGCTGAGCGTCTGGCAACGGGTGATGACGACCCTAAAGGACACCCAAGGCCAGGTGATTGTCAACGTGCAGGACGAGCGCCCAAGGGCAGAACTGGCTCAGATAGCACGGATATGCGGCGTCACGCCCAGCCTGCATCGGCAACGCTACGTGCGCCAGGATTAAGGCAGGCGACAGGCGGAAGAAAAGTAGTGCCAAGCAGGCGGGAGTACACCCTTTTCTTATATGTGGAGAATGTGTCTACCTATACTGTTTGAGTCATAAAATGGCGAAGTCGGGCTATGCTGGATCAATCACTCATCGAGGACCTTCACGGGCTTGCGCAGAGGAATTTCATCGGCCTGGCCAGCTGCCTTGGATATCTCGATGATCTTCTTACCAAGATGGCCACATGGGTCATGGAAGCCGAAGCCCGCTTCATTTGCGGCGCACGTGGGAAGCACCGTAAGACCGGCTTTCAGCGCTGGGGGACGAATCCGGGTTCCATCCGCGTCGGTTTGGAGCGCATTGCGGTCCGCGTTCCGCGCGTGCGGAATGTACGAACCCGAAAGGAGCGTCCTCTGCAAACGTACCGCCTCTTGCGCAAGCGTGGGCTTATGGACCGGGAAAGCGTGACCAGGGGGTTGCTGTGTGGACTCTCGCGGCGCAATTACAGGCAGGCGGCCCAGGTCTTCACCGATAGTCTGGGGTTGAGTGCCAGCAGCATTGGCAACGCCTTCGTTACGCAGACGGCAGCGCTACTGAAGGAATTCGAGACGCGCCGATTCGATCAGCACACCTTTGCGGTGCTCCTGCTTGATGGCAAGTATTTGGCTGACATGCAGATGATCGTAGCGATGGGCATCACGACCGAGGGCGAGAAGGTCGTGCTGGGCTTTGCGGAAAGTCGTACCGAGAACAGTGCGCAGGTGCAGTCGCTGTTGCAGGATTTGTTGCGTCGGGGCTTCACCCATACCGACAAGCTGTTGGTACAGGTGGACGGCAGCCGCGGGCTTCGCAAGGGGATCAGTGCGGTGTTTGGGGATGCGGTCGTATTCCAGCGCTGCCAATGGCACAAGCGTACCAATGTGACGCGTCACATCAAAAGCGAGCCAGCGGCCACGCAAATGAAGCGTCGGCTTCAGGCGGCTTGGGAGCTACCCACATACGCGGAGGCACGGGCGGCGCTTGTGTCGCTGCATGGAGCGCTGCAGCGATCGTATCCGAAAGCCGCACGCAGTCTGGAGGAGGGTTTGGAGGATACGCTGACACTTCACCGGTTGGGGGTGCGGAACCAGGCTGTCAGAGACAGTCTGAAGACGACGAACATCATCGAGAACCTCAACAGCATTATAGCGAACCGATCACGGAACGTGAAGCGCTGGGGATCATCGGGGATGCGTCAGCGCTGGTGCGGGGCGATATTCATGCAGTACGAGTCGAATCTGAAGCCGATACGCCGGGAGGACATGAAGGAGCTGACCAAGGTCCTGAGCACCTCCGGGGGTCGATGGGTTAGTGGGGATTCGGTCTGCCAGCCCCAAAGGGCTGCAAAGGCAACACCTGCCGCTGGATGCCGCGCGCAGTAGCGCGCTGCTGACGCTGGCATAACGCAAAACCCGCAGCTGTCTGGACGCTCTGAGGCGCTGCACCCTGCCAAGATCGCCGCATTCGCGTGCGATCAGAGGATACCTGCGGGATATCGTGCCCGGAAAGTCACTCCACGAGCCTGCCTACGCCCGAAAATCCGCGTGTGAGCACGCAATTGGGCCCACACAGGCATGCACCGTCCCATTTGCACCCACACACTCGGCCCGTAGCGCCATCTATTGCCAAAAGATATCTACTTTGAGGGCCCATCTCGGCAGAAGCCGCCGAAACCCAACTAAAAAATGTGCAATCCCGCGCCCTACGCCCGGCAAAGGGGGTTTTCGGTCAATCACTAGCGAGGCACGCAAGGCCACCGGTGATCGCATACTGAACACCAGGCGGGCAAAGTTCGAGGCTGCGCTGAAGACCCTGCACGAGGGACTCTCCAAGCCCCGCTGCGTCAAAGAATACGACAAGGTGCAACGCAGACTCGGTCGCGAGCTCGAAAGGCATAAGCGCGTCTCGTACCAGTACAAGATCGATGCCTTGCGCAAAAAGGACAGTACGCACGCGAAGGCGGTCACCTTTACGCACCTGTCTGCGTTTGAGCAGCAGACGCAAGCATCGGGCGGCTACATCCTGCATACCAGCCACACGGACTGGTCTGCCTCGCAAATCGCACGCACATACTGGAAGCTTGCAGACATCGAGCGCACGTTTCGTTCGCTGAAGTCCGAGTTGGGCATGCGTCCCCTATACCACAGCAAGGATGAGCGCATCCGGACACACATCTTCCTCTCGGTACTGGCCTATCAGGCGGTGCAACTCATTCGCACGAAGCTGAAGCAGTATGACCTCCACAGCAGCTGGACCACGCTGCAGTTTGAGCTGAACCGGTGGCACCGGATCACGACCGTATTGCCAACAGACCGGCGCTCCTGCATTCTGTTGAAGAAGGATGCAGACCAAGGTCCGCTCCAGCGCCAGATCGCCATGATTATGGGCCTCAAGCCTCACAACTACACCTACAAGGCGCACACAAAACGACCCTGAAATGGTAGTGCTATAGAAAAAGACAGTTTTCGTAAGTGACTGTCTAAAGGGTACTTACTGGCTCTTGGAAAAAATAAAGTTACAAAGTTCCGGGTAAAGGCCGCATGCTGGAGCATGACATTCTCGGTCGCGGCGGGGTTGCCGCGCCACACACCGGGCCAGCACCCTCTACCATCTCCTGGCCGCGACTTGCGGGGTGGCAATTAGCTATGCGGATTCAGGGTCCCTGAGGGGGCCGTCTCCCATGACAGCCGATATACGCTCCTCCAGGCGCTTTCGCAAGTCATCCTCCGTCTCCCAGAGAATGTGATTGTCTTGGAGGATATCGAAATGCAGTTTCTTCTCGTCGGCTTTTCTGCACGTAGAAATGACCTTCAAACCCAGACCGCGCGCAAAACCCGCTTCGTAATAGACACCGCCGCGCGCACACTTGTCCTGTGAAAAATCTGCCACAACAAAACGGGATCTGCGAATCTCACTGATAATCTTGTCAACAATATTGCCTACGTAGTGCTGCTTATCCACGCGGATGGCCTCGTAACCAGCCGCGTCAATGGCGGGCTTGATGCTATTTTCGTACGCGGTCTTGAGGTCTTTACCAAACCACATGGCCACGAATACCTGACCCGATGTTGCGTTTACTACATGTTCAAGCTCTGCTACCCGATCGTGCCCTAGCACGGTGAGAGTAAGATAATATTTATCGAGGTCATCATGACGAGGTCCACCTATCATCATCATCCCTCTTCCCTTCAGATAGCGAAGGAGAAACTTCAGATCATCACCCGCGCTTGCTCGAGACTCCCCGACGCTTTCAGAGTGTGCCAGCAATTCTAGATACGTCTTTCTGCCTTCGAACATAAAGCCGGTAGCGCTAGGGAACGGGTCTACCTCAACGGCTGTGCCAAGCTTGTGCGTCTTCTTGGCCAGGAGTTGAAGAATGCGGTCCGCCCGCTCGCTAACCCGCATGTCTTGAGCGTTTTTGGCCACCTCTATGCCCTTGTCGGTTACCACCGGACATGGCATGCCCCTTCTTTGGTTTACCAGCCAAGTAGTGAGTCGCGCTTTACCATGTTCGTCTAACAACAATAAAGGACTGCCGTCATAAGAGAGATCTTTGCGTATCTGATACGCTCCGCCGGCTCGCGGAGAGACTATCACAGGACGATCAACGTCTTCCTGTCTCCATTCTGCAGGCGTTTGCCAGATCGCACATTTGTTATCGTATATCATGATGCTAGGTCTACTATGCTAGTGAGCGGTCGACCTGATCTACGAACACCTCCGGCAGGCCTGCAACTATGCGGACCGTCTCCACGCTGACGTGCACGATCCGGCGAAACGCCGTGATCAGGTCCGCTGGATCGTCGAACCAACCATTGGGATCGTTGACAATACCGCTTCTTCTGTCTTTTGTGATTCGGTAGCGGTCAATAAACCATTCCAGAGGCGTGCGACCGTTGACCTGGTACTGATGCGCTTCGGCGGGAATGCCCCCCAGCCGGATATAGTCGTTAACGATGAGAACCGTCCTGTCCGCATCGCCCCACTTCATCTTAGTCGTTCCGATCCGGAAATGCTCCGGGCGTATCTCCGCGGGATGGACGTGGCACATATCCAGCGGGTACTCGCGGCCCGTCTCGTAGCCCAGGTAAAGCTCGGCCAGCTCGTGCCCAGCGTCAGCAAAGGCCCAAAAATCGGGCGCGTAGGGAATGCGGGGTAGCTCCTTGGATAGATTGTTCGCGAAGCGCTCGCGGTAGACGGGAGCGTGCAACACGCCATAGATGTAGTCGAAGATCGCGTCCCTGGTGATTGCGTGGTCGTGGTAGTGCATGCAGAAAGCCTTCCAGGCTGTTTCGGAGATGTTGTCGATCCGCTCCTGCTTTGGCTTGGGTCCAAAAAGTGATCCCTGCCCACTCGCGGCCCTCGGAAAACGGTAGCGTGGGAAACACTGGCCTTTCGATATCAATTCAAGATCCGGCATCGAATCGACCACAAGGGCGGAAAACGGCTTGGTGGAGCCAATTCCCGGAACGCAGATTGCACGGTTCTTGCTGCCCACGGCCGGGAAGATGCGGTCCATCCGGTACTTTCTCTGCGCCAGCATGTACTCCACGTAGCAATGCTGATTGACGAACGGTCGATACGAGGTCGCCCATACGTTGTCCCGTGAATACGTGACTGCCTTGTGCCGCTTCAGGTTGTCCTCCAGCGCCGAGTCCCACCTGACATTCGAGGCATGACGGCCAGCAATCTCCTTCACTGTCAAGTCAGGGTTCCTGCATTCTCTCAATTCCCGTAGCGCTCCCAAGTAATCGTCTATCACCTTGCGGGCGTTCTCGGCGCAGGCTTCGCGGGAGAAGTTGTAGAGGTGTGCGTCGCGGCCGGTCTTGTAGCCGTTGCTGAACAGAGTGAAGATCGCATCGTCCGCCTTGCCCGCCTTGGCATCCTTCGTCCCCATCGGGTAGAGTCCTTCAAACGCTTGATCACGCTGCCCCACCCAGTCATGGTGCCGGTCGGGCGTGATGGTCTGCCAGTCCTCAATGCCAGCGATGGATTCCGCCTGGCGCAGGATGCCCAGTTTCTCCTCGCGTCTGAGATAGTCCCCGATGTCGTGGTGGAGGATTCGGCAAACGCTATCGGAGGCGTTCGGATTGCAGACCAGGAGGGTGATTGCCACCGGCGCCCGGGAACCTTGACCGAAGACTTTGCCGCCCTCTTGCCGCGAGCGCTCTCCCTGGGTTCTCTGATTGCCCCGAAGATTAAGAATGTAGACCGAGCTGAACTCCTCGGCCAGGCAGGCCCTGACCCCTGAATCGACGTTGCCATCGATCCAGGACCCGTTGGTGACAAAGGCAACGATCCCCTGTTTGCCGACTCGGTCTGATGCCCACCGAATCGCCATCTTGTAAGTATCGTAGAGGCTGTTCTTGTTTGCCGAACGGGACCGTGCCGCATAGGTATCCGCGATGCGCTTTTCGAGCTCGGGGTACTCCACGTTGGGATTGTCGTCCGCCGAACTCCGCTGCCCGGCTGACCAAGGGGGATTGCCGACAATGACCTGGATCGGCAGCTTCTGCTGGTGCTCCGCGCGTGCGCTGTTGACCGGCAGCCACAGCTTCGGAAACCGCGCCCTGTCGGTGTGGAGGTTGAAGGTGTCGGTCAGGACAATGCCGCCAAACGGCTCGTAGGCACTATCGGCGCCCAGCCGGCCATGGAAAGCCTCCTCAATATGGATGGCGGCGATGTAGTAGGCGAGCAGGACGATCTCGTTAGCATGCAGCTCCTCGCGGTACTTTCGGACGAGGTCATCACCACGGATCAGTGCTGATTGAAGCAGCCGGACCAAGAAGATACCGGTGCCTGTGAACGGGTCCAGGACGTGCACGCCCTCATCGCTCAGGGAGCGGCCAAACTCGTCGCGCAGCACCTTGTCGGCACTTGCCAGAATGAAGTCAACGACCTCCACCGGCGTGTAGACGATGCCCAGGCGATCCGCGTCTTTCTTCATCGCGGTCGCAAAGAACTTCTCGTACAGCTCCATGAGCACGCGCTGGCGCGCCTCGCTGTTGTCGAGGCCCTGCGCTCGCAAGCGAACACTTTCATAGAACGGCTTCAGATCACGGATTTCTCCCTCAAGACCGAAATCCCTGAAGTCCTTGCGCAGAGAGTCCAGCGCTTGAGACACCGGGTTGTGTGCCGCAAAATCATACTGCTCAAACAGCGCCTTAAAGACAGGAAGCGTAAGGATGTGCTGCGCCATCATGTCAATGGCGCTCGCCGTCGTGATGGAGTCATTGATGGAGACCGTCAGCTCTTGGTGAAACGCCTCGAACCACTCCTGCAGGTCATTATTGGCAGGGGCGTCTAGCAGGGCCTTGATGCGGTGGACGAGGCGGGAGAAGATGTCCGCCACATCCTTGGCCCAGGTCGACCAGTATTTGCGGTCACCGCATTTCTCGACAATCCGTGCGTAGAGCGCATCGGGCGGCAGGTCGAGCGGCGGGAATGGGAGCGGCCACGGTTTAATATCCTCGCCTATGATGATGATTCGGGCGGGATGACTGTCATTGAGGTCGATCTTGTTGATCTCGGCATTGAACCGGTCGTCATGCGAACGTAACGCGCGCAGCACGCTCCAGACGCCAGCGAACCGTTTGTTGTCATTCAGGGCCTCCGCCCCATCGACCCCCGCGGGCACTACGACCGGAAGCACGATATACCCATACTCTTTGCCCTTCGCTTTGCGCATGGCGCGTCCTACCGCCTGCACAATCTCCACCGGGCTATTGCGCGGACTCATGAACATCACCGCATCCAGCGCGGGCACGTCGATCCCTTCCGACAGGCACCGCGCATTAGACAGGATGCGGCAGGTACCCGGCGTTTCGCCCTTCAGCCAATCGATACGAGACTTGCGCTCCAGGGCATGATGCTGCCCATCCACGTGACGCGTCTTGCATCGCAGGGCACCTGTCCGCTCCGCCTCCGGCAGGGACGCAATGGCTGTTTCAACGAGGCCTCCCCAATGAAACGCGAGCCGCTTTGAGGATTTGATGGTGTTGGTAAACGCAATCACGCGCCGCAGACGCCGGATCGGCGCCTCGCCAGGGGCTGTGTGCTCCGGGTTCCGCAGCACCCCCCAACAACCGAGGATCCGGGCTGCATCCGATAAATTGATCTCGCCGCCGCTGGTGACATGGTAACTCTGAGGGTGGGCCCCCATGTGCGCCTCGGACATCGCGAGAATCACCACCTTGTAGTCGGACAACAGGTCCTGTGCGACAGCCCTTGAAAACGGCAGGCGATGAAACTCCGGTCCGTAGGTCGCCGGATCGTCCATGGAAAAGACTTCGACGTTGTGACTGGCAGCCTTCTTCTTGGCACCTTCTGTATAAAGGCGCGGCGTCGCCGTCATGTAGAGCCGCTTGGCTGCGCGTATCCTCTGCGCATCGTGCACCAGCACGAAGGGGGAGGTGCGATCGCCGGGACGATCAATGCCGGTGGTGCGGTGTGCCTCATCGCATAGAATCAGGTCGAACGCCGGCGCTCCAGCATCCTGTGCGTGCTCTACCAGACCGAGCGAATGGTAGGTGCTGAAGACCACAGTCATCGCATCCGACGGCACGCTATTCAGAGCACGGCAAATCGCTCCTAGATCTGTCGTTACCGGAATCTCCAGCTCCTGCATGGGGGCATCCTCATCGGTGCGCCCAGCACGCGTGTCTGAGCATATACCGACATAGCGATGAGCCACCGTGCGCTGCTCTGCCCATTCCCGCATCGTCTGCTGAAACAGCGATATGGACGGCACCAGATAGAGCACGCGGCCACCGGCACCCGTGACCGCCTCTGCGATCCGTAGCGCGGTGAAGGTCTTGCCCGTACCGCACGCCATGATCAGCTTGCCGCGGGACTCGCCCGCGAAGCCTCGTACTGTGTCATCAAGGGCGGCTTGCTGATGCGGCCGCAGACGGAACGGTTCGCGGCGGACGACCAGGTCCTCTGGCGAGCGGCTCAGCAGATCGGGCCAGACTATCGGACGATCCTTAAGGTCATCGAAGCGCAGAACGGTGCAGGCCGGTGTGACGTGCTCGATTAGCTTCGTCGCATTCGCTCCCCACGCAGCCCCCGTGTCGACCATCATGCGCGAGGAAAACTCCTTGCGGCTCGAGGCAGCAATAAAAGAGTCCAGGTCCCCTTTCGAGATCCTCGTCGCAGGAGCGTAGCACTTGCACTGAATGGCGCAAAAGCCGCTGTCATCACGCTCCTCGGCCACTAGGTCGATACCCGTGTCCTGCCCGTTGAATCCCTCATGCTGGTGCGCCCACTCTGCCCAGAGCCACACCTTGCTGAATCGCTGCCCGTACAGCGGATCCTGCTGGAGGAATGTTTTTATCAGCCGTTCGAAGAGGCGGCCTTTACGGGCCTCGGAGTCAGACCGGGACCGGATATAGTCCAAAGTTTGTTGGAATCCACTACTCATGATTTGTGCTTTTTGTAGGAAAAGCCTCTAGAGGGCCCAGAACTCGCTTCTAGCGCGCCTCCTACACGCGTGGTCCTCACACCCCCTTTTGACCACTATTTGCGCTGCAGAGGACTCCAGTGCGCCTCGCTCTATTCTACACACCTTCCTCCCCGGGGGTCTGTGCCCATAAGCGTTAACTTGTTTACAAACTCGGGAAGTAGCGTTCAATTTGATTGACTCTGGCTCTCGGAGGCGCCGCCAACAGCCCGGAAATAGTGGACCAATGTTGGATCATCTCCGATAGCGAGCACCCGGGCTCAATGGTCCGCACGACTTGGTTTAGCGCGAACTTGAAGTCCCTCCACGTACTGCACGTACGCCTGCATGTCGTAGCCCCAGGGGGAAAGCGTCCGCGCATGACGGACTATTTTTTCGGTCAACAGCGCTATCAGCAGCTTCCCATAGAGCCAGGCTCTAGCGCTATCATCGTCGAATTTTGGCAAATGACCCAGCTGGGCTAACGACTTGAAGCGCTTGAACACCAGCTCAACCTGCCAGCGCAGCCGGTACCACTGAAGCACTTCCGTTGCTGAAAACTTTGCCTCGGGAAAGGTGGTAAACAAGATGACGTAGCAAGCGTAGCGCAAGGTCTCTTCACGAGGCTTCTTTCTTTTTCGCTGCGCGGTCTTGTGGATTTTGTTGTGCGCCTCCTCGATCGCCTCCTCCGTCTTACGCAGCGCACAAATGCGACCCGCCACTGGTGTCTCTGCCTTAACGGCTGCGCTCCAGACTCCCACTGCCCCCGCCTGCTGCAGCGTTTCCACCGAAGATAACAAGTCAAAGGGTTGGCCGGATGCTTTCTCAAAGTGCAATGCACCGGTGTTGACGCGCACCGTTACGTAGCCACCGGCTGTGGTCACATGTTGGATACCCGTACCGGTTGCGTACCCGCGGTCCGCCAGTATGTAGTCGCCTGAACGGACTGGAAATTGCTTGAACGATTCCCCTGTGCCAGCCCCCGTCGTTCCAGTTAACTTGAAGAAATCGCAGCCCAATGATGGTAGGGTGACACTGTAATGCAGCCGCCATGTTGAGCCAGTACGACCCGGCTCACGCACGACAGTAGCGTCAAATGCCCGTATTTGAAATCCCCGGCCTGTTGACACTTCAATACCATGCTCGTGAAACAGCTCCATGCACATTGCATAGAGCCAGTCTCGTGACTTACGCAGCCGTTTGAGCAATGCTACGGCAGACAAATCGGCCAGTTGAGCCTGGCGCGCCCGCGCGACGGTCTCCCGCAGAGAGTGTCCGCACCCCAAGTGGATTAGCAATGTCCGAAGGAGGCTTTCCGGTGACTTGTCCTTACGCAGCCCGCGCAGTGCACCGGTGGATGCGGCCAGCTCTTGCCAATTTGCGGGCAGGAACGACACCAGCACGCCCCATTCCTCGTCGCCCGCTGCCCTGGAGACGGTTCCCTTCATCTTTTCTCTCGAATGGCGATGAGGTTACAAAGATTTTTCCACGTCGCGGCTCAAGAGCACGCTATGCCGCCCGGCATTCCTGCTTGTCGTGGCCCGCAACTGCCTACAGCAAGCAGCACTATCACTCCTGGTGATAACAACTCAGTGTTGGTACAGGCAACATACAGGAACAGGTAAACACAAACAAGTTAACGCTTATGGGGTCTGTGCCCGCTACAGCCCGCGCTCCGATACCTCGTGCCCCCTGCTCCGACCACGTTCGAAGGCAGCGAGCGCCGCACTTTCCTCACGGGGTAGCGCCCTGCGGCGTTCCTCCATTGAAGCCAGCCTGTGCGTCTCTGTGCTCTGCGCCAGCACGGCCTGCGCTCCGCGCGCAGCACGAAGCGCCTTTTCCCCATCTTCCGACGCCCGCTGGCACGCTGCAAGGCGATCCGCGGACGGCCTCGCTTTCTGCGCCGTGGCATAAGCCCGGAGCTCTGGCTCAAGAGGTACGGCGCCGTCACCCCCTTCGCGCCGTTTCCTGGCAGGAGATGGGATCCCACGCGGGCAAGGTGCTGTAACGCAATAGCCAACGCCCCATCCAGGCCGAGCTTCGTGAGGCCAGCAGTCAGTGCGGCACGGACTGCTGCGGATCCCGGTCCCGCGTACCCCCGCAGAAGCTGGCGGAGGCTCAAGAGGAGCACCTGCCGAGCGTGAGCGGCATTGCGCTCCGCGCGCTCAGCCATGCTGCCGTTAGCACGCTCAAAGACCGCACGGGCACGATCTGTCGCTCGCCGCGCCAGCTTGTCACGGTACAGCGCGTCCAGCTCCGGCGTCTTGGCTGTGGGCATCGTAGGGGTACACTTATTAGGCGGCTTCCAAAATACCACGAACATACCTTCGGGCCCGCCTTCTATCTCTCCGTAAATTGCCAAGACTTTCCTCAGCCACGGTACTATTAGCGCAGTGTCGCGTACGGTGGCCCCCAATAGCAAAGCACGATGTCGGCCATTTTAAGAAGTTCTTCCCTCTTGGATGAGGGGTACAAGCGAGGCAATGACGCTTGTCACGCATGCCTACAGGAAACGCAAGTCGTTCAGGCTATTCTCCATCGTGGTTATCACGTGACTCGTGACCCCTTCTTTTCCGGCGCCTACGAATTCGTGCTTGTCAATCCTGAGCGGATTGAGCCTTATGCTCTAATGTGAAAGACCATTTGCACGCGGCGCCCGCATTCGTCATAGCACACCTCATCCGCCAGCTCCTGCATCAAAAATCGGCCACGGCCACCGTCCTTCAGCATGTTGTCAGGATCAAATGGGCGTGGGTGCCGTGACACATCAAAGCCCTCGCCCTGGTCCGTGACAGACGCTTCAATGCGATCTGTTTCGCTGGTGATTGCAAGGGTTACGTGTTTCTCTGCCTCCCACTGGTTTCCGTGCTCCATGGCATTAGTCACGGCCTCACTCACCAGCAAAACCACGTTGTAGGCTAGCTCATCATCGACCCTTCGGGACGCCAGGAATTCCTGCGCCGCTTCTACCGCCTGCTCAAGCGCGTCGAAAGTGCTAGGCAGGGTGAGGGTCAAGGTCTTAGCATTCTCGGAAGACATGAGCGAGACGAAGGTTTCAATTGATTGGGATGCGGTACTGCCGCGCGACATCCTCATTTGGAAGCTACGGGAAGCACGTCAAACCAGTCCGGCTTCAAGATACCCAGCTAGTATTCCAGTGATACGCTTTCGTGAACGCGAATCCGCATACTCCGCATTTGGGACTGGCAACGTACCGCCTTGCCACGCACGGAACAAGCCAACAATGGCTTGGGCTATGCCGACGACATCGGTGGGGTGGACGATGCGGGCCGCTTGATAGGGCTCCAGCGTTTCTCGCGCCGTGCCTGGCGGAATAAGGGCCAGGATTGGCTTCCGGCAGCCCATGTACTCTGACAACTTGCTGGTGGTGATTCCGTGCGCACCCGGGCGATCTCCAATGGTCATCCACAAGATATCTGCAGCATGCTGCGCCGCGACAACCTCGGCATGGGGTACATAACCACCATAGTGTATCATACCGTCCAATCCCAACCTGGTGATCAATGCTTGCGACTGACTTGGCAAGAGACCCAGGAAGTGAGCCTCCAGGTTTTGTGCAACCTCAGGGTGCGTCCTACCTACGGTAGCCAATGCGCGCAAGAAGAAGTCCGGGGTCTGCGCGTCGTAAAAGACACCAGCGTACAGGAAGCGCATCTTGCGCCCATTGCGTGGAACTGGCGCCGCCGGCAGCGTGCCCACATCGTGGCCATGCGGCAACACCACCACGTTGTTTGCATGGGGGTTACGGCTGGCAAGGGAGTCGCGGATGACGCGGTTGATGGCCGTGGCGACGGTAGCTCTACCGAGCACGCGGCGCTCCATACGAACATTAATTTGCCGTTGCCACCGCGAAGGAAATCGGTGCATGGGGCGCCCTACCCAATCATCTCGAAAATCAACTACCAGCGGCAGCTCATGTAGCTTTGCCAGGTGTAGTGCAGCCAAGAGGGCCGAATACGGGGGCGCAGAAGCGAAGACGGCATCGAATGGGCGCGACTGGTGCAGCCGTTTGCCCGCACGAATCGCAAACGGCACCCAGCCAATCTTGTTGTCTGGTACAAACAAGAAACGACTCACAGCCGTAAGCGGGCGCCGCACCGATTCTGCAGGCAACGCCACCACGTGGCGCTTGCCGAACAGCCGGGTCGGGTCCATACTTCGGGTCTCATGAATGGTGGCACCTGCGGTTTCCACCTCCCTGCGTAGGCTCTCATCGTACGCAAAGTATCCGGCAGGTCTCGCGGTAATGACCGTGGGGTGCCAGCCGTAGTCAGGCAAGTACTTGACAAAACCCGCCACGCGCTGCACCCCACTGAGGCCTAGCGGCGGAAAGTAGTACGCCATCACAAGAACGCGGCACTGTGTGCTGTCTGCCGGCTTCTTTTGCATTGCAGAATGCCCCATGGCTCGCGCTGCCGCTAGACGACGAAGAGTTCTCGGCCCAACGATCCAAGACGTTCGCATCCGCCTTCCCTGAGCACTACGGTGTCTTCTATTCTGATGCCAAACTTTCCTGGCAGATAGACGCCGGGCTCAATCGTTATGGTCACACCGGCAGGCATGGTGTCTTGGGACCGCCTGGACACGCGTGGCCATTCGTGTACGTCCAGGCCTATGCCGTGTCCTAGGCCGTGAATGAAATTGGGGCCGTATCCCGATTCTTCCACTACGCTGCGGGCTACGGCATCCAGCGCGCTAGCCTGGATCCCAGCTTTCGCGGCAGCTATCGCCCTGCTCTGCGCGCGCAGGACTGCGTCGTAAACGCGACGAACATCTTCATCGGGCTCACCCAGCACAACTAAGCGTGTCATGTCCGAGGCATAGCCCTGGTAAATGCACCCGATATCCAACAATACGACCTCTCCCTGCCGGATGCGTCGATCCGTTGGGCGGGCGTGCGGGAGCGCAGAATGCGGCCCGGACGCCACGATTGGGTCAAATGACATACGGTCGGCTCCGCGGCGCAAGTGAGCGTAGACGAGCTCTGCGGCCACCTCCTGCTCGGTCATGCCTGGCCGGATGATTCTAAGGATATGCTCAAAGGCTGCCTCAGTGACCTTTTGCGCCTTGCGCATCAGCCCAAGCTCAGCGCTGGATTTGCAGGCCACAAAACGTTGCAAGAGACGCATTCCAGCCACCCAGCTTGTCGCAGGAAAAGCCTGCTTCCAGGCGGCAAGTTCCGCAATAGTCCAGTGGTCACTTTCGAAAAGGACCTGATTCGCACCATCTAGCAGCTGCTCTTTAACCATGACGGCCTGAAATTCGCCGTCTCCAATCACCACCGTAGCCCCACGCACTTCCAACTTCGCCTGTTCCGAATAACGCGGGTCCGTGACCAGGTACCGGGTCCGGGGTCGTATAAGTAGCAAGGCGCGCGAGCCCGTGAAGCCGCACAGCCGCCGCACTTTCGAATGGTGACTGATGATCGCAGCATCTACACCATGCAGGTTCAACAGGTCCGCAGGAGCGTCAGTCATTGCCGTGCTACAACGCCGGATGAAGTTGCCGTAGGCTCCACTAACGGTTGCCGAGAACGAATGCGCCCACCATGCCTAAGTAGAGCTGAACAAAATGCATGTCCTAATGCAACGGAACCCCTACGACCAAGCTCAAAGCCTGCCCCGTTCGCCGAGTCTCATGTCCCATGCGACGCAATGCACTCTGGCCCGTTGAAACGCGGATTGCCAACCCTCCGTGTCACCGTGTATGAATACAAGGGAAGTACATTGGCAGCTTCAAAAACAGTCTCCAGCGCTCCGATTTCACTTACGTAAGGGCCTACAAGCGATCGGGGCATTAGCACGGGCATGCGGTCATGGATGAATGCCAAGTCATCCCTGGCCGTGCGCGTCATGATGGCACATGTCCCGTTCTCAAAGATCCCGGCCATAAGAAGCGGCGCATCGTCTTCCGACCTGATGCAATAAGGCTGCTTTCCATTCGCGGTCGGTAACCACTCATAGTAGGCGGTTGCCACTACCACGCAGCGGCGGCTACGGATCGCGCGCTTGAATGACGGCTTTTCGCGCACAGTCTCACTTCGTGCATTGATCATAGGGCGCCCCTTCCGCATCCAGGCTGGCCGAAAACCCCACATCAACGCGGACCATTCGAGGCCGCTGTCACTTGCTATCAGCGAGGGAAGCATGGTGGTAGGCGGCACATTGTACGATACACGTACCCCCTCCAGTTGGTCTGCCCCCACTGTGATGCCGAGAAGCTCCTGGAGTTCGTCAGCGGTATGTGCCTGCGCAATGCGTCCGCACATGACTGGTCTTGGCTAGTGATTCACAGCAAGTTACGCAGCGGTCAGTAAACCATTGCAAAAGTGCAATCAACCAACGCCCGGGGAAGTGCGTATACGCGTCCGGCACGACGCCGACGGTACCAATCGAGAATCCAAGGACCTCCACTGTTCAATGAGCAAGCTAAATGTTCTGGTCGCGGGCTGCGGGCACATGGGAACTTCCCACGCCCGGGCTTATCATGCTATGAAGGAGTTTAACATCGTAGGACTCATCAGCCGCTCGCCAGGATCCAGGGAGCGCCTGTCGCAAGAGCTTGGTGGGTACCCGACCTTCTCGCAGTTTGAAGTAGCACTCGCGGCCACGCGGCCGGATGTCGTTTCCATAAACACGTATCCCGACACACATGCCGACTACGTAGCTCAGAGCCTCCGTAGCGGTGCTCACGTATTTGTCGAAAAGCCACTGGCAAACACCGTAGCCGAAGCCCAAGCGCTGGCCGATTTGGCCGCCCAGGTAAAGAAAAAGTTGGTAGTCGGGTACATCCTGCGCGTCCACCCGGCATGGAAACGGTTTATCAGCATTGCTCAAACGCTTGGCAAGCCCTTGGTGATGCGCATGAACCTGAACCAGCAGAGTAGCGGTGCACAGTGGGAAACCCACAAGTCGCTCATGAAGTCCATGTCACCCATCGTGGACTGCGGGGTGCACTACGTAGATGTGATGTGCCAGATGACGCGCTCTACGCCCGTGCGAGTCAGCGCCATCGGCGCGCGCCTCTCCGACGAAATTGACTCCGCGATGTACAACTACGGCAACCTGCTCGTAACCTTTGCTGATGGATCGGTCGGATGGTACGAGGCCGGCTGGGGTCCCATGATGAGCGAGACGGCCTCCTTTGTCAAGGATGTAGTGGGCCCCAAAGGATGCGTCAGCATCGTAGACGAGGCCAAAGAACAGTCGGACGACATCGAAGGGCACACGCAGACCGGAGGCTTGCGCGTGCACCATAGCGCCAGGGACGCATCCGGGGCGTTCAGCCAAGCCGATAGAATTGTCGACACATCTGACGAGCCCGACCACGACGAGCTGTGTGCCCTGGAACAGCAATTCCTGCTCAGCGCCATCGCAAACGATCACGACCTGACCGACCACATCCAGGACGCCGTGAACAGCCTTCGCATCGTGCTTGCCGCCGACACCTCCGTACGCGAAGGTCGTACAGTAGACCTCTAGCGGCGGAAGCTGTAATTCGGCGCTTCCTTCGTGATCTGCACGCTGTGCGGGTGGCTTTCTCTGAGCCCGGCAGGGGTAATTCGCACGAAGTGGGCACGCTCCCTGAATTCCCGCAATGTGGCGCAGCCGCAGTAGCCCATAGCGGCGCGCAGACCTCCTGCCATCTGGAAGATTATTTCATTGAGGTGTCCGCTATACGGGACGCGGCCCTCTATCCCTTCCGGGACGAGTTTCTGAAGGTCATCCTCTGCGTCCTGAAAGTAGCGGTCTTTGCTGCCGACCTGCATTGCTCCGAGAGATCCCATACCGCGATAGCTTTTGAACTTTCTCCCTTCGTAGATAATCGTTTCGCCTGGACTCTCTTCCACGGCCGCAAAGAGGCTCCCGATCATGACGCTTTCCGCGCCGGCGGCGAGCGCCTTGGCGATGTCTCCGGTCTGCTTGATGCCCCCGTCCGCGATGAGCGGTACATCGTGTGCCGCTGCAACCTTCGCACATTCCATGATGGCTGTCAACTGGGGCACACCCACGCCCGCCACCACGCGTGTCGTGCAGATCGACCCCGGGCCAATTCCCACCTTCACGCCGTCTGCGCCGGCGGCAATTAGGTCCGCCGTGCCTTCACCGGTTGCCACGTTTCCCGCGATGACTTCTGCAGCCTCGCAGTGCTCCTTCACCAGGGATACGGATCTTAGCACGCCCTCCGAATGCCCGTGAGCGGTATCGACAACAACAAAGTCTGCCCCGGCTTTTTCCAGCGCCCTAGCCCGCTCCACCAGGTCGGCCGTTACCCCGACAGCAGCACCCACGCGAAGTCGCCCGTGCTCATCCTTGCAGGCATGGGGATGACGACGCTTCTTGTCAATGTCCTTGAAGGTGATCAGCCCCGTGAGATTGCCTACCGCATCAACCACCGGAAGCTTTTCAATCCTGTGCTTCTGCAAAATCTGCTCGGCCTGAGCAAGCGTAGTGCCCATCGGCACGGTGATGAGCGGCATTGGGGTCATGACCTCTCGCACGCCCGTGGATGCGTCGGCCTCGAAGCGCAGGTCGCGGTTGGTAACAATGCCTACCAGGCGTCCCTGGCCATTGACGACAGGGATGCCTCCAATGCTATACCGTCCCATGACCTCACGTGCGTCTCCGACGCAACTGTCCACATTCAGCGTGATGGGGTCGCGAATCATGCCGCTCTCCGAGCGCTTGACGCGGCGCACTTCCTGGGCCTGCGCTTCTATCGGCATATTCTTATGCAGCACGCCCACTCCTCCCTCCCTGGCCATAGCAATGGCCAACGGCGCTTCCGTGACAGTGTCCATGGCAGCCGACAGCAGCGGCACGTTCAGCGCGATGCTGCGCGTCAGTCGGCTCTCGATCGATACCTCCCGGGGCATCACGCGCGAGCGACCCGGCACCAACAGCACGTCGTCGTAGGTAAGGCCTTCCAGCCCGATTTTCTCTTCAAGCAATTTATCGAGCATTCCGCGGGTCGATTCGTTACCGCTTGCCTACGAGACGTCGCAGGCGCGTGACTTCGTGAGGCCGCAAGCGTCGCCACTTGCCGCGGCGAACACCTTGCGCAGTAAGGTCTGCATAGGAAACGCGCTCCAGCGCCAAAACCTGGTACCCGAGCGCCTCGAGCATCCGCCGCACCTGGCGATTGCGTCCTTCATGCAGTTCCAGCCCAAGTTGGCAAAGGTCTTTCTGATCCACCGGTGCAGCCATGTCCGCCTGGGCAATGCCGTCCTCCAGCTTGACACCCGTGCGGAGGCGCTCAACGTCGTGAGGCTTTATCGGCTTTCGCGTGCGTATGACGTACCGCTTGGGGACGCGGTAGCTGGGATGCATAAGTCGGTGGCCAAGCTCCCCGTCTGACGTCAGTAGCAGCACGCCTACCGTGTCACGATCCAGACGCCCCACCGTAAAGAGCCCGGTGCGAACTGCTTCTGGGATGAGCTCCAACACCGTCGGACGTGAACGATCGTCCCGCGCTGTGGTAATGGTATCTTTCGGCTTATTCATGAGCAGGTACTCGTACGGACGCGGAGACACCAGGCGGCCGTTCACCTCAACGGAGTCTCCGCGCTCCACCTGGTGCCAGTACGCGCGCACAGTATGCCCATTGACCTTGACCACGCCCTGGTCAATGAGTGCGTCCGCCGCGCGACGCGAGCAGACGCCCGCTCGAGCGATGTAGCGGTTAAGCCTTCCCGCCTCAAGCGCTTCCGGCTTCGAAGCGGGTCGCGTGCGGCCCCTGTTAGTGCGGATGTCCTTCACCCTGCGTCCCTATATGACAAAGGCACAGCCCAGTGCTGTGCCCGATGCTACGGATCCCTGCCCTCCGAACTGCTTAGACCCTTGAGCATCAAGAGGCGTGCCTTTTCCTGGCTGAAAGAGGGATCTGCCAATAACTCCTCAACTTCACGAAGGTTCGGGAGCTGTCCGAGATCCGCCAGCCCGAATTCCTCCAAGAAGCGATCCGTCGTCCCGTAGAGCACCGGTCGTCCGACCGCGTCGGCCCGGCCCACTACATCAATCAGCCCGACTTCCAACAGCCGCCGTATGGCATATTCAGAATCCACACCGCGAATGTGGCTTACTTCGGGTTTGGTGGCCGGCTGGCGGTAGCAAAGGATCGCCAGGGTCTCCATGAGCGGCCGCGTCAGTCGTCGACTGCGATCCCGCCGAAAAAACGCCTGCAAATACGGCGCAGCCGCTTCAGTTGTCGTCATCCTGAACCCCCCGGCCCAACGCTGTATCCGGAAAGGCCGGCCCTGCTCCTCGTAACACGCATTCAGCTGCACAACGGCGGCTTCGACTACTGCGCCAGCGGGCGCGGACGTCAATGTGACTTCACCGATGATGCGCGCGATCTGTGCCGCGTTTACGGGCGAGTCCGCTGCAAAGATCAGCGCTTCTACGGCGCACAATACCTCTTCGCTCGTGGCACTATTCATCGGCTGGTCCTTGCTCTATTATAAAGTCATCGTCCGAGGGCGCAGCCACAATGACTATCTGGCCGCGCCGCGCCATTTCCAGGATCGCCAGAAAGGTAGTGATGACAAACTGCTTGCTTCTGAGGCGCATCAGTTCCGTGAATGCCACCGCGCCGTCCGCCTCGACCGCCTGGAGCACGAATCGCCGCTGCTCCTCTATCGAATAGTCCCTGGAGGTAATGGCAAGCGTTGGCTCGTCAGGCGCATCCACCAAGACGCGCCGCAGTGCACTGATCAGGTCATAGATTGTTGTGTTTACCAGGTCTTCCGGCGCTTCGGCAAACGAAGACGCAGATGCCTCTCCACGCGTAAAGTGGGCGGCACGCTGCTCCTGCTGTTCTTTCAGCTTTTGCGCCGCCTCCTTAAAACGCCGGTATTCAAGCAGGCGTTCTACCAGCTCTTGCCGTGGGTCAACGGGCTCCCCTTCGGCCTCCAGCACGGGCCGTGGTAGCAGCATACGCACCTTGATGGCGATAAGGAGCGAAGCCAGGTACAGGAAGTCAGCCACGCCATCAAGATCAATGAACTCCAACAGGCGCACATGCGCCAGGTATTCATCGGTGATGTGTGCAATCGGAATGTCAAAAATGTCTATCTCCTCACGCTGGATCAAGAACAGAAGCAAATCCAGCGGTCCCTCGAATTCCTCAAGCCGAATGCGGTACATAGCCTACGGCTGCCAGCGCGAAGCGAACCACGCGGTGGTCTCTTCCAAGCCCTCGCGCATCGAAACTTCAGGAGACCAATCCAGCGTCGACTTTGCCAGGGCGCACCCGAGAACGCTTCGCCGCTGCTCACCCTTCTTGGCGGGTGCATAACGAACCCGAGCAGCAACGCCCACAGCGCTGCGGATCGCTTCATACAACGTCACAACATTGGTTTCACGACCCGTTCCGATGTTTATCGCGCAGGACGGGCCATCGTAGGACAGCGCAGCAAGATTTGCACGGGCAACATCCTTTACATAGATGTAGTCGCGCGTCTGCAAGCCGTCACCATTGATTACTACGGTCATACCGTCTAGAATTCGCTGCGTAAAAATCGCTACCACGCCGGCCTCGCCGTGCGGGTTTTGGCGCGGACCAAAGACGTTGCCATACCGCAGGGCCACGTACGGAATGCCGTACTGCGTGGCATAGAAATGAAGATATTTCTCCGTAGCCAGCTTCGTGATGCCGTACGGCGAAACAGGCCGCAGCACATGCGCTTCGGTTTGGGGTACCTCTTCGGGCTCGCCGTAAATAGCTCCGCCTGTAGAGGCAAAGATCACACGCTTTAGCCCATGCATCCGGCCAGCCTCCATCAGATTCAAGAACCCCGCAAGGTTGACGCTCAGGTCATGAACCGGATCTTCTACCGAGCGGCGCACATCCATCTGCGCCGCATGATGTGCGAGGACTTCATAGCACTCTTTTTTTAACAAGTCCACTATGGCGCTGTCGCGAATGTCCAGGCAATGCAGCGGCACACCCCGACGGACATTTTGCCGGTGCCCCGTTGAGAGGTCGTCAAGAACGTGGACTTCGTGGCCCGCGGCTATAAGTAGCTCCGTCACGTGGGACCCAATAAAGCCTGCCCCGCCTGTCACAAGGATCTTCATGGCACTATCTGGTGCGTGCAGTGCTTTTGACCTGCTCTGCTTCCATACAATTCAGGACTATTGGCTTTGAGCACCCTTCACCGCAGCCACTCGTAGACCTCAAGTGCGCCATCGCTGCTGGCGACCAGCATCAGCGTCTTTCCTGACGCGGACAATAGCTTGAGTCCCCGCACATTCTGTGCCGCATCCAATCCTGCCGGCCCAGCGCTGCTGAAGCGCATCTGGCCATCCCCCAAAATTACCAGGCCTCGGCCGGCATCCAGCCGGCCCACTGCAGCGCGCATGCCAAACTGGTTGCCTGCAACCACCATGTCCTTGCGCGAGTCTCCGTCGAAGTCCCCTATGAGGATGTCCTGCACCGGTGCTACCTGTGCCGGCTGCGGAAGGCTTGCGCGGTGGAGTGTGCGGCCCTCCATGTTCTCAAAGACAGAGGATTCCGCAATATGCGCTACAAGGTGCGTGGCAGCCATTCGCTCTTCTTCGGTAAGGATGTCCTGCACCGTGGCGATGGCATACGACTCATGCGTCGGAAAGCGCTCAACAAACGAAGGCACCTGGGTCACCACCGCATCACGCCAGTGAACCAGCACCTCTTTGTCCTTGATGAATGTGCTCATGAACGCATCAATCGTCCCGCTCCGGTCGAAGTCCGCTGCATACAACGACGCTGGCACTTGAACCCCCACCTTGACCTGCGTGTTCAGGCCGCGGTTGCCGGCCACGAGGTCCTGGTCGCCATCCCCATCCAAGTCATCGGCTGCTAACACATTCCAGTAACCGTGGGTTTGATCCAACCCCATGTGCGCGGTAACCTCCTCGAGGCGGCCAGACCCTTGGCGCGCAAACACGCGCAGGGGCATCCACTCTCCCGCGATTATCAGTTCAGGCATGCCATCACCGGTAACGTCGGCCCACACAGCATCCGTTACCAGCCCCGGCCGGGTGAGGGCTGGCGACAGTTTTTCCGTTACGTCAAGAAACCCATCGGGCGTGTTTTCCAGCAGGTAACTGCGTGGCGGCAAGGGATACTGGCCAGGCCGAACGCGTCCGCCCACAAAAAGGTCGAGGTCGCTGTCCCCATCGAAGTCGCTTGCCACCACGACTGAAGTGCTCGAGTGCATCTCGGGCAAGGACTGTGGCTTGTATTTCAAGCGCCCGAAGCCTGTATTGACGTACAAGCGGTCCTGGTAAGCAGGATCGCCCTCCGGCTCGCTGCTTCCCCCACTTGCCACGTATAGATCCAGGTCGTGATCTCCGTCATAGTCGAATAGGAGCGCGTCGACATCCTCAAAGTGACTGTGGGCGCTTAGCGCTTCCGATCTCACTGGCAGAAAGGTCCCCTGGGCCTGCTGCAAGAAAAGCGCAGCCGCTTGGCCCCTGGCGCCTCCAATGAAGACATCTTCCAGACCATCCATATTCATGTCTGCGACGGCTAACGCGGGTCCCTCTCGTGAATGCATCTGCGGCAAGAGCGGCTCTCGATCAAAGTCTACGAAGGCATTCTCCCGGTGCTTGAAATCAAGGCCCGTTCCCTCCAGCCGTGCGAACAGCGCCTGGGACTGCGGAGGGGATGCCGTTGCCGACAGCGTGCCGCCGTAATGTACCGTTAGCGACTCGCCTGCCGGTACGGAAGGGTAGGACTGGCGCCGGCCATCGGGCCACGTAACGGTAACGGTGGCGCTCGCGGCCTCTCCCATGCCGAAAACCAGGACAGGCTCAACCGACGACAAATAGCCTCGCACAGGACTCATTTCCTGATACCCCTTGCGGGAGCCTGCAGTGACTTCGACCTTCGCTCCAATGCCTTGACTGTTGCCGGGTGGTCCCTCCAAGCGGATCGTAATGCTGCGCCCGCCGCGAGATTGCGCCTCGTTGCGATAGACGTGTGCCGGCTCGTTGATGTTGTTGATGACAATGTCAAGGTCTCCGTCAATGTCAAGGTCTGCGTACGCGGCTCCGTTGGAATGCGTCACATGTCCCAGGCCCCACGCGCTCGTCTGGTCCGTAAACTTCAGATCCGCTCCACCACGGAAGATGTAGTTGCCGGCACGAGTAGACGGCATTTGTTGAACCATTTCCAGCGACGAAAGCGCCGTCCCGCCAGTGCTGGCCGCTTGGTAGGCCTCTACCAGGGTTGTCTTCAGAAAGTCCAGGTTAGTGTAGTCACGCATGTACCCATTGGTAACCAGTAGATCCTGGTTTCCGTCCAAGTCAAAGTCTGCGAAAAGCGCAGCCCAGCTCCAATCTGTGTTAGAGATCCCGGCAAGCTGCCCGACCTCTATATAGTCGTCACCCGCGCTCACGTGCAGCATGTTGCGCATGTACTGTTCATGAAAACCATCTTCTCGCAGCTTGGCGTAGAATACATGATCCTCGGGACCCTTCAGAATCTTCTGGCGGTAGTTGTCTTCCGCCAACATGTCCAGTGAAACAATATCTGGCCGGCCGTCATGGTTGATGTCCGCGATGTCGACACCCATAGACGAATATGAGGTATGGTCCAAGTACTCGCGAATGGATTCGGCAAAGGTGCCATCCTGCCGGTTGATGTACAGGTAGTCGTCCTCTATGTAATCGTTGGCCACATAGAGGTCCGGCCAGCCATCAAGAGTGATGTCGCTCACCACTGCACTGAGGCCAAACCCCAGCGGGTTGCCAATGATGCCAGCAGCCTCGCTGACATCCGTAAAGTGGCCCCCATCATTGCGCAGTAGCTTGTCGCCGGCGAGCGAGTCTCGCTGCTCCCGCATGAACTCCACGAGGAAGTTTGAGAATCGCCGAATAGAATGATTGAGCAGGTACGCATCCAAGTCACCATCTCGGTCGTAGTCGAAGAATACCGCTTGGTTGGTGTAAGCCGCGTCATTTAGGCCGTAGGCTGCGGCTTCTTCGGTGAAGGTGAGGTTGCCATTGTTGACATACAGAGCGTTGCCGCGCCTGTCGGAGGCCACATTGCCACTGCGTCCCACGTACAGGTCCAGCCAGCCGTCGTCGTTGATGTCCACCATAGTGACACCGGTGTTCCAGGTGCGCTCGTGGCGGATTCCAGCCTGGGCGGTGACATCCGTGAAGACAAGCCCGCCTTGATTCAGGTACAGCCTGTCCGGCGCCATGTTGGCCGTAAGGTATACGTCTGGCAAGCCGTCGTTGTTGATGTCCCCTACCGCTACACCGCCTCCGTTGTAAAAGTATTCGTATTCCAGGACGTTGAACCCTTCCTGTTCTTGGATCGCATTTACGAAGTCAATGCCCGTTACTTCCGGCGGCAGGAGCGTGAACAGCGGCAGAGAACCCTCTCGAGAGCACGCGCATAACAAGATCAGGCTAGACACTAGAGGTGCCTGCAACCAGTAGCGTCGTCTGGCCATTTGGCGCCTTCGTGCCCTCAAATGCGTAACCTTGATAGATCAGCGACCTGTTCCTGGATGCGCGCGTACCAATAAGACTGCGTAAGGGTTCACAATTCACACGAACTATGCGACGCTTGGGGCTAATAGCACTCTTTGGCGCCCTCCCTTTCTGGGCGTACGCCCAACCCGCGGACACGCCTGCGCCTAGCATTCAGGCCCTGAATCGGCATATAACCGGCATATTCTCCAACAAGCAGTTTGCGGCATACCCTTACGCCGCAGAGCAATACTTGGAACTTCTTCGTGCAGTTCCTGCGGCTGCTGACATCGAAGATCGGCACATCGCACGTCGGCACCTTCGATATACGGGGATGGTTATGGCAGCGAATGACCCTGCGCGGCCGGTGCTTGACCGCCTCCTGTCTGGTGGTGGTGGCGACATTGAAGTGCTGGTCAGCTGGTGGCACCGTCAGGATCCTCTGCCCTATTCCACCAACAACGAACGGCTGCAGGAGCACCTCATGCGCATAGCCTTCGCCCTGGAGCACTATGCGCACGAAGACGATGAGCGGGGCTTTGATGATCGCGGGGAAATCTATGTACGACTCGGCGCGCCCGCACGCAGCAAGGAGATCAAAATCGTGTCTGCCGGGGTTTGGCTGAACCCCTATTCGGCGCGACTTCCCGACAATGACTTCTGGGTTTACCGGCAAATAGACAAGGAAGCACACTACCTCTTTGTCCGCACCTCGCGCCGCAAGCCATTTAAGATTGCTACCGCAGAAGATCTGATTCCGCGTGAGCTAATTGCGAGTCGCCGGCGCATAGGGCTGCTTTTGCCCATTCTAGAAGAGATTTTTGCGCAGCTTGCTCTTGCCCATCCGCACTACGGGACTACCTACGATGCTGTTAACAGCTATCTCAACGTTCCCGGATACAGTGGCAGTAACACCGGCGCCTATCAGTTTGTGCGCCGCCTGATGGACAAGATGCGCCTGGACGAAGACTTTTATGACCGCAATCGTAACCACATCATACCGGTAGCGTTCACCAACGCGCTTGGCGGTGCCGAAGACCTTGCGCCTGCCTTGAGGTGGGCACGCTTCTTGGAGCCCGGGGGGCAGACCCGTATTGAGCTGTACTGGGGCCTTTCCAACGGCGCCCTTGCGCCGAGCCGTAGCCTGTTGCGGCGGCTCGAACGCGAGGGACATAAGGCCACTGCGCGCTACCTCGTCACTCTTTCGGTGTCCAGAAGGGACGACAGATTCAAGACCCAAGAGGTTGATACGCGGCACTATTCGGTCTCCACGACGCTCGGCAGCAACTTGCGCGCACAGTCTTGGACAACTGTAAGCACAGAGCCCCTGACACACCTTGCTGTCCAGTGGGAGCAGCGTTGGGCCAAGTACGAAGACGATAGCAGCATCAGCGCAGGCGCGACGCTAAAGATTGGAACGCGAACGCTGGATTCCCTAAGGGCCCTGCATGCCGATCCATCCCGCCTTGAGATGAGCGACATCAAGTCACTAATGGTGCCGGTGGGGGGGCCGCTTGACGACGCCTTATTCTATCCGTACGAAGACCTTTCGCACCAGCCTCCCGCGGCGCTCTACTTTGAGGTATACCACCTGACGTACGGGGAAGACGATATGGCGCGTTACTCCTTGGAGTACCGCGTTGAGAGCGCAGATGACCCAAGTCGCGCCCCAATCACCGTGGGTTCCAGCCATAGTGCGCCAACGCGCACCGCCCGAGAGCATGTCAGCCTGGACCTTAGCTCATGGGACGTGAGCGGGCCACTGGTCATCACGGTGCGTGTTACCGATGAGGTCTCAGGGCAGTCCATTGAGCGAGCAATCCGTTTCAACTTCGCGGTCTAGGCGTTTGCACCACACCGAGTTGGGCTTTGATTCCATCGGCGTTACTGTAGGCCGAAAACCGGTCAAAGGTCTCTGGCCGCAAACCGGCATTAGTGACACTTCGGCATCTATCCTAACTTTAACGACATGATTATCTTCATCTAACTATGCTCTGGCAGAATGGGTACAAGTATCCCTGCCTTAAAGTAATACATTAATTACATGCTTTCGAAGAAAGTAGTTGAACGTACACAAAAATCGGCGCTTCTGACAAGTATTCAAGATTCATCACCTTCTGGGTCTTGTTGCTGCGCCTCAGTCGAAGAGTATTGGCTAGAGCGGCGTCTTTTCAATTTACTCTCGACGCAAATTCCGGCATGCTCGGAAGGCTGGCCCAAGGGGCAGCTGGCACTGCCGGCTATGAGCTCTTCTCCCGGTCGGAGCGAGTAGCGGATCAGTCGGAGTTCGAGTCACACGCAACGTGCCCAAACGTAGCCATTCGCGTTGACGAATCATGTATATGCTCAACATTCGCGCTTTGGGAGCCTTCAAACCGCAACGCTCTACTCTGCATGGCAATAGTGCGAGGCATCCAGACAGGATCCACTTCGCCTGTCCATTGGCGATTGCAATGCCATCTGGCTTGTTGCGTGCGACAGAGTGTGGGACACAGCTCTTCCAGCACAGGGGCGGCCAAACCGCCACAAAGAGGCAGCTGCAGCCACTGATCATCTGCGCAGCTTGAGGCTGCGACCGAAGGCTTAGCGAAGCAGAATGGCAACCGCTAACGACCACCGCACAGCACCAGACATGTAGGCTTGGCACCCAAACGCGGCGGCCCACCTGGAGACACAAAAGGCAAAGGGCGCCTGCGTCTGCAGGCGCCCTCGAACCACTTAGTGGCTTGGGGTACTACTTAGTTATCCCACCAGACGCGAGTGGTTAGCTCGTCCGGTCCCTGGTTTGCGATCGCAGCGCTGTACGCCTCGGGGTTCGATACCTGCTCCGCCTCACGATAGCGAAGGCGGCGCGGAATCGTGCCTCCTGTGACATTGCCGGGATAGTCGACCGGCGTCAAGACGGGATAGCCCGTGCGCCGCCAGTTGGCAAAGGCCTCATACTCATTCAAGAGCACGGCCGCCCAGAGCTGCGTGTTGACCTGCTCCATGCCGGTGGCCGGATCATACAGGTTGGCCGCGAGATATGCGTCAATGTCCGCCGCCGGTATCGCTGCACTCGCGTCGTACATGACGAGATACTCCATCGCCGCACGCACGCCGTTTTCGTAGTGCGTAGCAGCATCCCCCGAGTACCAGCCGCGAATGGCAGCTTCCGCCTTCAGAAACTCAACCTCGGCATACGTCATGAAAAACATCGGGTCGTCCTGCCCCTTGATGAACGCATTTGGCACCATATATACATCCATGCCACAGGCTGTGGCACCGGTGTCGCAGGAAACCCAGCTCGCATCATTCTCTATGCCATGGTTGGCATCGGAGCCGCCGGCGACCTTGCCATTAGGCATCCCCACGGGGTCCGCGCCCGCGACCGGAGTTACGCCATAGACGTGCAGCCGCGGATCTCCACCGGCCACCATCCAGTCCACGAAGGTCTTCGATAGCCGGGGGCTGCCATCGGCAGAGAACACCTGGCCATTGCCGTTGCGCCAGCCTGTGGGATCATTGTGCGGTACGTACGCGATATCGGCATTGCTTTCCATTGTGCCACCCGCGATGGCTTTCTGGACCCAGCTCTGCGCAGCTCCCGGGTCCGCCTTCACCATCCGCATTCCGAGGCGCAGCATTAGCGAGTAGGTTAGGTTACGCCACTTTTCCACGTCGCCCTGGTACATGACGTCACCGGCCCCAGCGGAAGGCGAAGAAGCATCGAGGCCCGTACCCGCAGCTTCCAGCTTTGCCAGCATGTCGGCGTAGATATCCTGCTGGCGGTCATACTTGGGCTTCGTGATGCCCTCCAAAAAACCCTTGCCGGCTTCGGAGTACGGCACATCGCCGTAAAGGTCCGTGAGCCGATGGTACATGATCACTCGCAGGACCTGGGTGATGTGGCAGATGTTGGTCATGTTGGAATCTTCGGAGCACTGGACCAGAAGATCCTCAATCTGCCTGGAAATGTTCGGGTAGTAACGATCCCACATGGCTGCCGAATACGAGGCTATATAGCCGTACTTGTCTCCGGCCCAGTAGCCTGGGAGAGTAGCAAAGTGCTGGATCATCACCGAGCTGTAGATCAGGTTCGTACGCCAGTTTTCGTAGCGCTGCCCTGAAATCTGTACCTGTATGTTGGTGATCTTGAAGTTAGGATCAATCTGCGACGCCTGAGTCGGGTTGACGTTGAGCTCTTCATAGCCTGCATCGCAGGAGGGAAGCGCCAGCAGGCACAATGCCAGCGCAGCGCATCCCAGTAATTTCTTCGTCGTGTTCATGAGTTATTCGGTTTTGGGATTATGGATGTCGCACCTTGGTTGCGCTACAGGCGCACGTTCAGATTGACTCCAATGCTGCGTACCTGCGGGACGCCACTGTGCTCCAGTCCAATACCGCTCTGGGTATTGTTGAAGATGGATTCAGGATCGAGGTTGTCGACCTTGCTGTAGATCAGCCAGAGGTTTCTACCCACTAGAGAAATCGTAGCAACTTTGATGGGCGTACGGGCAAGGACGTTGGGCGGTAGACGATAGCTTATCTGAAGCTCCCGCAGTTTGACAAAGCTCGCGTCATAGACGAACTCCTCAGCGATAAATCCGCCGCCAATCCGTCCCCAGTAGTCCTGTGGATCTGCCTGTACGGCGTTGGGATTGCCTTCCTGGTCCACTCCCTCACCCACCATGCCTCCTTTCTCCTCGCGGCCCTGCAACGTGTTCTTGTGCAGACCGTTGTCATACGCAGCGCTGTTGGTGACCGAGAAGATGTCTCCACCAAAACGCATGTCGAATAGCATGCTCAGACTCACGTTTCGCCAGCGAAGCGAGTTTCCGATGCCGCCAATGAAGTCGGGCGTACCGTTCCCCACGATGCACAAATCCCCAGTGCGCATCGGTAGTCCGTCCGCATCATGCACAATGGGGCCCGTTGCGTCACAGTCAGAGCCACCCGAAGGTACATTCTGGCGCAAGTATTTGCGTCCCTTAATGCTCCCGTAGGCCTCTCCAACCTCCGCTGTGACGAAGTTGCCGCGGTGGCGGCTTTCGGCCAACGTCAGCGAGGTTTGGCCTTCAACAAGGTCCACCACCTCATTCTTGTTACGAGACACGTTGACGTCAAAGTCCCAGCGCAAGTCACCGGTTCTGTATGGTGTCGTAGAGAGCAGCAGCTCAATACCGGAATTCTTGATTTCGCCGGCATTAATCGTTTGGCTTCCGAAGCCAGAGGCGCTTGAAATCGTTGTGGAAAGGATCTGGTTGATAGCACTCTGGGTGTAGTAAGTGAAGTCAACTCCAAAGCGGTTGTCCATGAACCGGATATCGAACCCACCTTCAATGCCAATGCTGGCCGATGGCTTCAGGCTGGCCAACGGAATCCGGCCCTGGGCAACGCCGCCCCGCGGCTGGCCAAGATGACTGCCGTACAGCGCATACGTCAGGGCCAAGCTATACGGATTCGTGTCTCCGCCGACTTCTGCCCACGATGCCCGGAGCTTTCCAAAGCTTAGCCATGAAGGCACTTCAAAGGCATCTGAAAAGACAAAGCTGCCGCTGATGGACGGGTAGAAGTACGAATTGTTGTCGACTGGTAGTGTACTTGACCAGTCATTCCGTGCCGTCAGTGTGATGAATAGGTAGTCCGCGTAGGAAAATTCAGCTGACCCGAATAGCGAGTTGATCTGCTTCTCGCTGATCCCATAGCCGTGCGATCGGGTGTTTTGGTTGGTCACCACTTCAAGACCCGGCACGTTGAATCCGCCACCACCGCTCAGCGTCAAATTCTCGCGCTCACGGAAGAGCATGTTTCCACCAAAGGTGGCCTGAACTCCGAAATCTGTTGTGATCTCCCGCGCCATGTTCAGCAGGAAGTCCGTGTTGACTTCGGTGATACGAAATTCGGTTTCGGATTGGCCTCCCAGTGGACTGTAGGCCGTGCCCCAAGGCGTGATGCCGGTTCTGCGAGTCGTATACGTGTCACCGCCTACACGGCCCATCAGCGATATCCAGTCCGCGAACTGGTACGTCAGCGCAGCAAAGCCCATAATTCGCCGGTCTTCGTCCGCATTGGTAAACTGATTCGCTGCCCAGTAGGGATTCTGCTGGTAGATGTTGCCGAAGAGGCCGCGGTGCAGCTCTTGCCCATCGACGTCCGTGCCTGGTTCCGTGCAGGCCTCATCCTCCGGTGGACACTCAAGGGTCGTAACGTCTACGTTGGGGGCCAACTGATAGACAGTATAGTTTGCGTTGCCGGGCGAGTCCGACAGGCGGGGCCTGTTGTTTACCACTTCCCGCACAAAGTTGAGCTTTGCGTCTGCACTCAGGCGCGAGCCAAAGTCCGATGTGCCTCGGATGGAAAAGGAGGTGCGAACGACGCCTGAATTGGGACTGATGCCTTCGTTGTTAAGATGCGAGAACCCCATGCGCAGAGAAGAAGTCTGCGTTGCGGTGGTTAGCGCCAGGCTGTTTACGGATGTCACCCCGGTGTTGTAAAAACTCCTGACGGCATCGGCCGCCTTTGAATATGGCTGCATCGTGCCATCCCAGCTCACGACTGGAGCCCCATCCAAGGCCGCACCCCATGCAAAGTCGGCCGTCCTGAGCGCGTCTTCTGCCGAAGAGGGTATCTTGCCACGCGTTCCCTGGCCATATACGTCCTGCCAGTTGGTTTTGACGAGCACCTCTTCAAAAGTGGTGTTGCTGCTGAACTCGACGCCCAATCCCAATCCTGGCGTGGCCTTCTTGGTCGTGATCAGCACCACGCCGTTTTTGGCACGCGTCCCGTAAAGCGCGGCAGCAGACGGCCCTTTCAGGACCGAGATGTTCTCTATGTCGTCAGGGTTCATGGACGAGATGCCGTCGCCACCATCGCTGCCACCCCACATGCCTGCGGTGCCAAGCGTAGTGTTGTCAATCGGAACGCCATCGACTACGTATAGCGGCTGGCTATCTTCACCCAGGGACGAGACGCCACGGATTATCACACGGCTAGAGCCTGCTGGCCCCGTAGCAGGCTTCGTGACCTGAACGCCTGCAATTTTGCCGGCAAGAGAATTGGCAATGTTGATCTCCCGTGATTCACGAAGATCTTCACCGCTCACCTCGCCGACCGAGTAGCCCAGTGCGCGCTCTTTGCGCTCAATGCCACCAGCCGTCACAACCACCTCTTCCAACAGGCGCGTATCCTCGGCCAAAGCTACGTTTATCTCGACCTGCTCATCTATCGGCACGGTCTGCGACACATACCCGACATAGGTGAAGACCAAAGATGCATTAGGACCAGATACGGCCAGCACATACGTTCCGTCAACGTCTGAAGCAGTGCCGTTTTGCGTGCCCATCTCCACAACGTTCACGCCGATGAGGGGCAGGTTATCTACGGCACCGACAACCGTTCCCACCACAGTATGCACCTGCGCCTGTGCCGCAGATACTCCGAGCAGCATCACCAGAGGCAACAGAACCATTCGCCAGGATGCTAACAGCTCATCCCATTTCTCTCGCTGTCTCATAAGACTCCATTCTAGTTTAAGTTGTACAATTGAGGCTAAGCCGGCATCAGCGCTACCGCCGACTGGCACCGGATAGAGATTAATGAGGTAGTCGAACTCAACTCTTCTCCCGAGCCCACTATGCCATACTCGACTAACGCGCCCAACATGCGCGCATTGCAATAGTGGCGGTCTACTCTGCAGGCAGAGCGGCCATGGTATGAAGCTGGGTAGGTATGGTTCCAATTTATTCCGCGGAAGTACACGTAGCTACTTGTGAATCCGACTGCGTATGGGTGGCCAATCCTTTTGATCACCGCAAGTACAATGAACCTCATCATGGTTTCATTCTGAAGTTGAGCCGCATTGGCCAACGGGGCAAAAAGAAGCCCGCACCTGCCTGTCGGTGCACTGCATGAGTACGCTTCCCGCTCTACCCCGGTGCCGAGTAGCTCGCATGCCCCGCCTGGCAACGGGGCCATGCCTCCACGTATCACAAAGGGCGCTTGCTTGTACCCGCAATTGCCTGTAGTCCAAGCTGGGGCAGTGTGCCCAGATGCACCACCCGTAACAGCGGAAGATTCATGGCCCGGTACGCGCCAGTGTACCGAGAACGTTCACCTGTGGCGGTAGCCCTGGCCCCCGTTTGGCGATGCCGCGCATCGCCCGTTGCCCTCCTGAGCAATGAGGCTGGTTGTTGTCTGATGCGCCGCTGTGCAAAGAGTACCGTCATCCACAGCAATGCTCCGGTCTGGCGCTACACGTTGCCGGTCGGGGAGGCGTGCCGCAGTTGCATTAAAATTCGGACGGCCCGTTCCAGTGCAGAAAGTCGCTTGCAGTTCTGGAAACGTGTATGTGTAGCAAGCAGCTTAAATCTGCTGCGAATGGCACACAGGTACTCCATGGCTCCATTGCGGCCCTTGCAATTACGTCCCGTTGACCGTGAACGCCGCCCGCTTGAATCCTTCCCTCGAACCAACTCTTCGTTGGCCAGCATCCGCGACATTGCCCACTCGATACAAGGCGTCACTATCCCTTCGGCGGGGACCTCCTTTGCGGCGTACAGCTGCAACGACAGACCTACCGGTCTACTTTTGTCGCTCTTCGTGATTCGCGCAGATTCCACTGCCTGTGGCGGGCTGCAGCGTAGCACCATGCGTTTGTCCAGATGGATCCAACCTGTCCCCCTACCAATTCGGCTTGCCGGACAGAGTATGCCGCACGCCGTCCCATTTGATGATCTCGAGTGCACTCCTTCCGGTTAGGACGAATTCCAGACTAAGCCGGCAGACTGGACCACACTACGAATGTAGGTGTCAGCAGGCAGGCCTCGCACTACGCTGTCTCGAGCCCGAATTCACGGTCAGGCCACGCAACCTGCGTAGAGCGCGTCGTAGGCCCCTCTTGAACTATCAACGTATGCGTCCACGGCCATAGGGCTGCTTTTCTGCTGCATCTCAGCCCGCAATTGACCTGCATGCCACCGTACTTGCATACGTGCATATCGCTATTCGTACGAGCACTGTTGTTTGCGCTCGTGACCAGAAATGCGCCCTTTAGATCGCGCCATTCCACACACCGCCTTACCACTCAACCGCCTTACCACTCACTTGTGCGACTGCAGCCAGTCCATAGCCACGCCGCGATGGCACCCGGCTCCTACGATTCAGGTAACACGACCATGCGCGAAAACTCCGCCGGCACAAAAAGCTCCTGCGCCACCGCTTGTACATCGGCGGCGCTGACATTGTGAAGCTCTTCCAGCACTTCGTCCAGCGTTATGTAACGGCCAAAGAAAAGCTCTTGGCGGGCAATGCGGGTCATGCGGTTGTTCATGCTCTCCAGCCCAAGCAGAATGGAGCCTTTGATCTGGTTCTTGGCTTGACTCAACGTCCGGGCACTCACCGGACGCCCTGCAAGCTTGGCGCACTCTCTGAAGATTAGCTTCTCCACGCGATCAATGTGTGCTGTATCCGTGCCCGCATATACACCAAAATCCCCCGTATCGGAGTGCATGTTGAGAAAAGCAAACACGTTGTAACAGAACCCGTACTTCTCGCGGATATTCTGGTTCAGGCGGCTCGACATGCCGCCCCCCAGTATGGTGCTGACCACGTTCATTGCGGCCCGATGGCTGTCCCCGGCGCCCAAGCCGCGCCGACCCAGCACCATGTGGGCCTGCTGAATCGGGCGCGTTTCTTCCAGACGCTGCGGCATGTAGCCACCAACGCCCTCGCGGAGTTCAGGGCCATCGCCTTTACGCAGCCCCTTGAACGCACTTTCCGCCGCGTGAACGACCGCCTCGTGCGAGAGGTTGCCGGCAGCCGCGAGCACAATGCGCTCTGGCGTATAACGCCTGTTGAGGTAGGCAAAGAGGTCTGCCTGGGAGAGCGCCGACACCGTTTGCGGGAGGCCAATAATCGGGTGGCCGAATGCATGATTCGCGTAGACGATGCGCTCAAACTGCTCAAAGATCATGTCTTCAGGCACATCTGCGTACATCTTTATCTCCTCCAGCACCACGCACTTCTCCTTCTGCAACTCCTTTTCCGGGAACAGCGGGTCAATTACCAAATCGGCCGCCGTATCTATAGCCCGCGCCAGATGAATGTCCAGCGCTCGCGCCTCAAAGCACGTGTATTCTTTGGAGGTAAAGGCATTTAGGTAACCACCCACGGACTCCAGACGCCGCGCAATGTGCTGCATGCGCCGCCTTCGGGTGCCCTTGAACACCATGTGCTCAATGAAGTGACTGATTCCCGCTTGAGGTGGGGCCTCGTCTCGGCTTCCCGTATGCACCCACACCCCGGCAGCAACCGAACGAACCGTCGGTATCGCCTCGGTAATCACACGAACGCCGCTTTCAAGAAGCGTCTTGCTGAACACGGCTGCTGAGAGTAATCTACTGGCGCCTGCCGCGGTCGCCGCCGGGGCTACTACGGCCCCGGCCGCCAGACCCTGCGCTTCGCCGCGGCGGACCTCCACCTCCCCTGCGCGGGCCGCTGCGGCTGGACCCACCTGGGCGCGGACCACTGCGGGGGCGACGAAATTCCGACGCCCCTTCCGGGCGTGGCAGCGTGGCCTTGCGGCTAAGCCGAAGCTTACCGCGATCACGGCTCTCTATAACCTGCACCTTGACAGTATCCCCGACCTGTACGACATCGGCTACATTGTTGATGTAACCGTGATCGAGCTCCGAGATATGCACAAGCCCTTCCTTGCCTGGAAGAATCTCTACCACCGCGCCGATTTCCAGAACGGCCTTAACCGTACCCTCGTACTGCTCCCCAACCTCAGGAACCGTGACAATGGCACGCACCATTTCAATGGCACGCAGCGCCTGCTCCTCCCTGGAAGCCGCAATGGTCACAAAACCCAGACCATCCCGCTCCTCTATGTCGACTGTTGTCTCAGTATCCGCCTGAATCGCCTTGATAATCTTTCCGCCAGGCCCAATGACGGCGCCGATAAGCTCAGCGTCAATCGTGATCTGCGTGAGCCGCGGCGCGTAGGGCGACATTTCCGGTCTGGGTGCATCCAACTCCGCTTCCATCTGGTCAAGGATATGATGCCGCGCCTCACGTGCCTGATTCAACGCTTTGAGCATCAGTGCCCGCGAAAGCCCGCTGATCTTGATGTCCATCTGGCACGCTGTGATGCCGTCACGGGTGCCCGTCACCTTGAAGTCCATATCGCCAAGGTGATCTTCGGTACCCAGGATGTCGGTCAATATCACGGTACGCTCGCCGTCCGAAATAAGGCCCATCGCGACACCCGATACCGCCTTGCGCAACGGCACGCCGGCGTCCATAAGGGCAAGACTGCCCGAACAAACGCTGGCCATTGAGGACGAACCATTTGACTCCAATACATCCGCGTTTACCCGGATAGTGTAGGGAAACACATCCTTGCTGGGCAGCATACCTTCCAGGGCACGCTCGGCCAAGATCCCGTGACCAACCTCGCGGCGGCTGGCGCCGCGCAAAAACTTGACCTCGCCCGTTGAATACGGTGGAAACGCATAGTGCAGGAAGAAAGCCTTGTCATCTTGGCTAAATACCTGGTCTATTGCCTGCACGTCACGCGTAGTGCCCAACGTGACCGAGGCCATGACCTGCGTTTCTCCACGCGTGAAGACCGCGGATCCATGCACGCGAGGCAGATACCCCGTTTGGCACCATATGGGTCGCACGTCTGCCGGGCCACGCCCGTCAATGCGGCGCCCCTGTGACAGCACCATCTCGCGCATCAATTCTTTCGACACAATCCCAGCCGCGCTCTCTACATCGGAGCGATCATATCCCAGCGCTTCGTCTGCGGTAAGGACTTCTATCGCCTCCAGTTTCAGCGCGTCAAGACCATTGTAGAATCTGGCTTTGTCGTAGGGCGCCTGGATGTGGGCCGCCACTCGTTCCCCGATTTGGTCCCTTACCGCTCGTACAATTTCCGCTGCCGGTTCATCACACTCGTGTGCAAATGGCGGCGGTGTGGGGCACAATGCCAGAAGATCATGCTGCGCTTCACACAACGCCTTGATGGCTTCATGTGCAACCTCAAGCGCTTCCACCATCTCCTCTTCGGTTACTTCAGCCATCTCTCCCTCAACCATGACAATGGCATCAGTCTTGCCGGCCACCACCAGATTGAAATCGCTGGCCTCAGTCTCGCTGAGCGTGGGGTTTATGACAAAATTGCCTGCTATGCGACCGATACGCACCTCAGCGATGGGCCCATCAAACGGTGCGCCGGCCAATAACAGCGCGGCGGACGCACCCACGCCGGCGAGCATGTCACTGTTGTTTTCGTCATCTGCGCTGATGACCGTTCCAATGATCTGGACCTCGTTGCGGAAGCCGCTGGGAAAAAGCGGTCGGATAGCGCGGTCCACCAGACGCGAGGTCAAAATCTCCTTATCGTTGGAGCGTCCTTCACGCTTGATAAAGCCGCCGGGAATCCTGCCACCGGAAGCAAAGCTCTCCCGATAGTCAACCATCAGCGGAAAATAGCTCTGCCCTGGTTTGACAGAATTCGACAGCACGACGGTGCACAGCACCATCGTGTCGCCCATGCGCACCACCACGGCGCCACCAGCCTGTTTGGCCAAGCGCCCGGTTTCCAGCGTCACCGCCTTGCCAGGGGCAATATCAACGTGTATAGTCTTGCTTTCAGGTATCATGAATCAATCTTAGTGAGTCGCGCCGCATTCGCGGCGCTTTAGTAATAGCAACATGGGTGGCATTGAAAGGCTGAACCGCGCACCGGGCTACTTGCGAATTCCAAGGTCTCGCGTAACGGTGCGATAGCGCTCGATATCCGTCTCTATCAGGTAATTCAGTAGGCGCCGCCGCTTACCTACCAGTTTCAACAGCCCTCGCCGCGTGGCATGGTCCTTCGGATTGGACTTGAGATGCTCCGTAAGCGCCCGGATGCGCGTAGAAAAGATCGCGATCTGAACTTCAGAAGTGCCTGTATCGTGCTCGTTCTTGCCAAACCGTACAATTAGCTCTGCTTTCTGCTCCTTAGATATCATGTTGCAGTTTTCATTATTGGCCTTTTTTGATCACGTCCCCGTCCGTCAATCACTGGCATAAGGCCAAAGCCAGCTGTCTGCTGCGGACCGGAACGAATCAGCCTCTTAGTACGAACGGATTGTTGGCGGGTTCCATTGTACTCAGAAGAAAGGTAATTGCTACACCCGATCAATGGCATACCTTTCTACGTAGCTGGCACACCTAGTAGAATAGGATCGCGTCCAGGCGCATACAATCTTGCATCTGCCCGGTGGCACAGTGATGGACGTGCTCTCCATCCAGTGTAAGAGCCGCACCCCTGCAAGACGCATTGATTTCCGCATTTATATCACGGTCCAGGGCCAGTCCGCACTGCTCGCAAGCGCACGTGCGAACATACGATCCAATCTTGCAGCGTTGCAACTCACTACATCCACCGTTCTGCTGCGTAGTGTGCCGTGCAGGCACTGATATAGCCATCCCGCCAGCGTTATTGGCTTTGTATGGTAGCTGGCGCGGGAGTGTCATCGGGCAGTCAAGCGGCTCAAGCCTTGCTTCCTGCTGCCGCCTCTACGAACAGCGGCGTAAAGGTTGACTTTTCGCGGTCAATGTTGGCGTGCTTGCCATTCGCGATGCTGGCCGTAGCCCGGTCGCGTGCATCACGCAAACGGATTGCCTTGGCACGGACCAATGCCGCAATCTGCTTCTGACGGCGCACTCTTGCCTTCGGCAACTTGCGATGCGCCACGCTAACGCATCGCTTGTTGGCCGTATCATCCACAACTGCACATTAGCCGCGGGCCGACCGACTGAAGACGCCACCACAACCTGCATGCGGCAACTACTAAGTATATAGACACGCCCCCAATAGTGCGCGGCTTTCCGCCGCATCCTGTGCCAACTGCGTCGTGAGGGCCTCAATGGATGGAAACTTTACTTCGTCACGCAGACGATGCAGGAATTCTATCGCAAGCACCTCGCCGTAGATATCCTTGCAGAAGTCAAATAGATGTACTTCCAACTGCAGCTCGGTACTCTCATCCACCGTCGGTCGAAACCCAATGTTCATCATTCCATGGTGGATCGCGCCCTTCAGGGCAGCCTGCACAACGTAAACGCCGCGCCGCGGTACCACCTTTCGTTCGTTCTGCCTTAGGAGGTTGGCAGTAGGTACCCCGATCGTTCGACCGCGCCCGGCGCCCCTTATCACGCGACCGCGAATCTCGAATGGTCGCGTGAGCATCGCGCGAGCAGCAACCATGTCTCCGTCTCTGGCGATCAGTTGCCGAATCACGCGTGAAGAAACCACTCGCGACCCTACCACCTCCGCCGGAAGCACATCCACTGAAAACCCCAGCTCGTCGCCCATGCTCCGAAGCAGGCGCACATTCCCCCTGCGTCCACGCCCAAACCCGTGGTCATGCCCGACGACAATCTCTTGAAGTCCAATACGCGCTGCCAGGACGCCACTCACGTATTCCTCCGGCAACATGCTGGCAAATTCCCGGGAAAACTCAACCACAATCAAGCGGTCCAGACCCATCGATTCGAGGATGTCGGCCTTTTCCTCTACAGATGTGAGAAGCGGCATCACTTTGCCCGTCAACACCTCCCGCGGATGCGGCTCAAACGTCAGAAGGGTACTGCTGGCGCGCTGTGCGCGTGCACGATCAATAACGTAGGAGAGAATGGCCTGATGCCCTGCGTGGACACCGTCAAAAGAGCCCACTGTCACGATGGAGGTGGGTTCTCGCCTGATAGCGGCCAGTCCGTACTCGAGCTTCATGAAGGTGACCGAGCTTGCAAGGCCGCTTCCAGCCCGTCTATAGTCCATGCGTCCCGTACGTGGTACGCTCCAATCGCCGTGCGCCGAAGAGCCGCCAGGTACGCCCCGACCCCCAGTGCCTGCCCCATGTCGTGGGCTAACGCACGGATGTACGTGCCTTTGCTGCACCGGACCATGAATGCCACATCTGCGCCTTCCCAACCGGAAAGCGCAAACTGATACACATTAACCGTGTTGGACTTGCGCTCGACCACTTCTCCGCGCCGGGCTTTTTTGTACAGCCGCTCGCCCTGGACCCGTACTGCCGAGTACATCGGGGGCTGTTGCTGAATGCTGCCTACAAACATCTGCCGCACCCGCTCAAGGTCCTGAGATGTCAGGTGCCGCCACTCGGACCGCTGGCTCACGGGCGTCTCAGCATCATAGGACGGCGTCACCGCTCCCAACCGCATCACGCCCTCGTATGTCTTGGGCATATGCATAAACGACACCATTTGCCGCGTGGCGCGACCCACCAGGCAGATGAGTAGGCCGGTGGCCGCCGGATCCAGCGTACCGGCATGCCCAATCTTTCGCACCAGCAATAGTCGACGCAGCCGCCTTATCACCTCAAAGGAAGTCAAGCCTTTAGGCTTGTCCATGAGTAGCACCGCGCCGGAGAAGTCAGCAGGCAATGCGCCCCGGCCGAACACTTCCACTTCTTGCGTCATCCCACGTGCTACGGTTCCGTACGCTGCGCCCGCTCCTCTCGAATCGTTTTAAAAAGCGACTCCATCTTGGAAGCATACTGGAACGACTCATCCAAGAAAAACTGGATCTCCGGTACTCTGCGCAGCTGATGCCGAATGCGCTGTGCCAGCGCCTCCCTGATCCTCACCACCTGGTCCCGGAGATTCGCCAAGGTCTCCTGACGCTGCTCCACCGTGGCCCCCATCACGCTTACATACACATAGGCGATGCTGAGGTCCTTGGTCACGCGTGCGTCGGTGACAGTCAGCATGAGCTCCTGCGGAAACTCACGCGCAAGGATGGCGGCTAATTCGCGCTGCACAAGTTTCGCAACGCGCTGCATACGAACGCTCACTGTGAGTCCAGAGTCCGCTTCGTTTCAACGATTTCATAGACCTCAAACTGATCACCAACCTTCAGGTCATTGTAGTTCTCGATCCCGATACCACACTCGTAGCCGCTGGCTACCTCACGCACATCCTCTTTGAAGCGGCGCAAAGAGGATATCCTGCCGTTGTATATGACGATACTTTCGCGCAGGATGCGCAAAGTGCCGCTGCGCCGCACCTTGCCCTCACTGACGTAGCAGCCCGCAATCGTACCTACTTTCGGTACCTTGAAGAGGTCACGCACCTCAACGACAGCGATGACCTTTTCAATCTCTTCAGGCTGCAGCAGTCCTTCCAGCGCGTCGCGTACATCTTCTATGGCGTCGTAGATGATCGAATACGTGTGGATGTCGATCTCTTCTCGCTCGCTGGCACTGCGCGCACCCAGGGTGGGACGCACCTGAAATCCAATGATGACCGCATCTGACGCGGACGCCAGCATCACGTCGCTCTCGTTGATCGCACCCACGCCCGAATGAATAATGTTGACCGCCACCTCGTCAGTCGAGAGCTTCAACAGAGAATCGCTGATAGCCTCGACTGAGCCGCCCACATCTGCCTTGATGATGAGGTTGAGCTCACTAAAGTCACCCAGCGCCATGCGACGCCCGATGTCCTCCAGGCGCACATGCTTGTACTGACGCAGCTTCTGCTCCCTCCAGATCTGCTGCCGTCTCTGGGTAATCTCTTTTGCTTCGTCCGCATCCTCAACGCCAATGAACTGATCTCCGACGGTGGGCTGACCTGGCAGACCAAGCACCAGGGCCGGTTCTGATGGCCCCGCCTCGGTGATTCGAACATCCAACTCATTAAACATTGCACGTACGCGCCCTCCGTAGATCCCAGCAACAAATGGATCCCCCACGCGCAACGTGCCATTCTGCACCAGAACAGTAGCGATATTTCCTCGGCCGCGGTCGAGGCGACTCTCTATCACGATGCCATTAGCACGGCGAGCCGGATTTGCCTTCAGCTCAAGAATGTCAGCCTCCAGGAGCACTTTTTCCAGCAGGTCATCCACGCCTTGGCCAGACTTTGCAGAGACGTGCGCACATTGCACCTGGCCTCCGTACTGCTCTACCAATACGCCATATTCCGACAGCTGCTGCATCACGCGCTTTGGGTTGGCATCAGCCAAGTCGATTTTGTTGACCGCCACAATAATCGATACGTCGGCGGCGCGCGCATGGTTGATGGCTTCTTCGGTCTGCGGCATGACCGCGTCGTCGGCCGCCACTACCAGAATGACCACATCGGTAACCTTGGCGCCACGCGCACGCATAGCAGTGAAGGCTTCATGGCCCGGTGTGTCCAGGAAAGTCACTATGCGACCCCCATCCAGCTTCACCTTGTAAGCACCAATATGCTGTGTAATGCCGCCGGATTCTCCAACCGCAACGCTGGCGCGGCGGATGAAATCCAATAGCGACGTCTTGCCATGGTCGACATGACCCATAACCGTGACGACCGGCGCTCGCGGCAGGAGGTCGGCCGGATCATCATCTTCCTCAAGCTCAATGTCTTCAGTACCGAAGTCGGTGATAAATTCAACCTCAAACCCGAATTCGTCAGCCACAAAGGAAATCGTGTCCGCATCCAGCCGTTGGTTGATAGATACCATCATGCCTGCGTTGAAGAGCATGCTGATAACTTCAGTGACGGAGATTCCCATGAGGTCAGCAAGCTCGCCGGTAGAGACGAATTCCGTCACACGCACCTTCTGTTCCAGCTCTGCTCTTTCCTGGCGCTCGTGCATCCGCTCTTCGGCACGCTGCTGGCGGCGTGCCCGCCGGCGCCGCTGCCTGACACGCGATGAGCCACGTTCGACCGTACGCAGCGTATCCTGAACGGTTTGCTCAACAGCCTCCGATTTGACCGTGGTCTTGCCGCGTTTTTTGGACTTTTTGCGCTGGGGAGTGGCATCGGCTTTTGCCTGCGATACGGATGCGGCCGCTGGCGCGACCACTTTGGTTCCTTTGCGCTTGCGCTTGCGCTTGGGTCGTTCGGCAGCTGCGGGCTTTTTCTCTTCAACGGATTTCAGATCCAGTTGTCCGACGATAGTCGTGCCCTGGAGCTTAACCCGATCTGCCGCCTTGATGACCCCACCGTCTTTGGGCACTTCGACACCTTCTTCCCGTTCAATCTCAGCCAGCTCGGATGCCTCCCTATGCGTCTCCTCCACTGACGCCGGCAACTCGCCTGTCGGCGGTACATCTGCAGGCGGTACGACGTCAGGCACCTGGTCTGTTGGCTCCTCGCTGGCAGGTACCTGGGCCTCCGGCTCCAGCGGTGTGAGTTCTGGCGTTTCGGCCGCAGTATCTGCCGGCTCCTCTACCGGCGGCTCCGCCGTAGGAGTGTGCGAGACGTCAGCCACAGGTTCCGGCGCCACTTCCTCCACCGGCTCAGGTGGCTGCTCCAGCACCTCCGGCGGCTCCGCCACGTCAGGCGGCGGGGGAATGACCTCCTCAATGGTCGGCCCGACCTGCTTTTCTTCCGGCTCAATTGTGATTGCTGACGGCTGGACCGGTGGCACAACCGGCTCCACATCTGCAATTACGACAGGCGCTGAGTCGCCCGTAGTGTCCGCAATTTCGGCCGTGCGTGCCTGCTGCTCTTCCCTGAGCCTCTCTACACGTGCCGCAGTGGCTTTGTCACTCCTGAATCGGTCCAACAGCGCATTGTACGCAACCTCATCCGTGATGGAGGCCATAATCCCGGAGCCCGACAGTGCATCGCCATGGCCGCTCTCATTGAGGAAGGACTCAATGTGATCGGTCTGGATATTCAGCTCCCTAGCTACCTTGAAGAGCTTCTTCTTCTTGAATGACTTTGCAGATGTGGCCATAAACGCCGTCTTCGTGGTACTTGATGCCCGTACGGACTAAGCTTCGACTTCCTCCTCTTCCACCTCGACCTCAAACTCCGCCTTGATGACACTCATCACCATCCGCGCAACTTCGGGCTCAAGGCCGCTACGCCGAATCAGCTCGTCACTGGAAAGCTCCATCACAGCCTTGGCGGTGTCGCAGCCAATGTCCTTCAACTTACGAAGAGTATCCTCATCGAATTCGTCGTCAAATTCGCCAATCTCGATGTCCTCCTCGTCCGGCGGAATCTCGCGGTACACGTCGATCTCATAACCCGACATTCGCGAGGCCAACCGGATGTTGATGCCGCCCTTGCCGATGGCTTGACTCACCTCGTCAGCCCTGACGATCGCCTTCGCACGGGGCGGGTCAAGTTCCTCATTGAGCGTAATGGAGATAGGGTTTGCCGGAGACAGCGCCCGCTTTATCAGCGTATAGGGATCGTCTGCCCATTCCAGGACATCAATGTTCTCGTTGCTGAGTTCGCGCACCACCGCGTGAATGCGGTTACCTTTAAGCCCAACGCAGGCACCAACGGGGTCAATGCGATCATCATGGCTAATCACTGCGACCTTGGCACGATCCCCGGGCTCGCGCAGGATACGCTTAATTTCCACCTCTCCTTCGTCGATCTCTGGAACCTCAAGCTCAAAAAGGCGCTCCATCAACTGCGGATCAGCTCGGCTGATGATGACATGCACGTTGTTGCCTGCGTCCCTCCGAACGTCTTTCACGATGGCCCGGAGCATGTCGCCCTTGCGATAGCGATCCCGCGGAATCTGATCTTCACGTGGAAGAATTAGCTCGACACGGTTATGCATAACCAGTACCTCGCGCCGACGATGCTGGTACACCTCGCCCACCACGATTTCGCCAATCCTATCTGAATATTCCTCAAAAATATTCTCCTTCTCGATGTCCCTAATGCGCTGACGCAGGTTCTGGCGCGCCATAGCGACTGCCCGCCGCCCAAACATCTTAAGAGAAATCTCTTCCGCCACGTCGTCTTCCACCTCGACATCTTCATCAATCAGGAGCGCTTCCCTGATTTCAATCTGCGTGACCGGATCCTCCAAATCGTAGTCATCCACCACTTCCCTGATATGCAGAACCTGGATGTCCCCGTGATCGGGGTTGAGGATTATCTCAAAAGCCTCATCGGATCCATACCGTTTGCGAATCATCGCGCGGAACACATCCTCCACGATCAGCTGGAGTCGGTCCCGGTCTATGTCCTTGTCGCGCGCGATTGCCGCGAATGAGGAAACAAGGTCCGTGCTTTGCATAGCGTCTACCTGTTCAAACTGCTTACCACGGCAGTTGCACCTTAGCCCACAGAATATCGCCGAATCGGATGCTAAGGGGCGATTTGCGTGCCGCGACGGTGATTCCCTCTACATCTACTTCCTCCAGTGTGCCTACTACTTCAGTGTATTTGCAGTCTGGCAACCGGTAGTGCACCCGCAATGCTCGTCCGACCATCTTGCGATACTGTCGGGGCAAACGCAGCGGGCGGTCTGTGCCGGGCGAAGACACATTTAGTGTATAGGGACCTGGCATGACATCTTCCAAATCTAGTCCGAAGCCAACTTCACGGCTGATCTTTGCCAAAGTTTGCACATCCAGCACCGCATCGCTTTCAACAAAGACATCAACTGCGTGCGAGCCCAAACTGCCTCGAACGACGATCTCGACCGCAAAGCACGGGCCTCCGTCAAGGACACCCTGCACCAAGGCGGTCACACGGTCCTGCAGTGTATCTAGCGCAATTGGCATGCTAGCTGTAGATGTCAAAAAACGCCCGGCCTCGACTTGCGCGACGGGCGTGGTGCATCCTGCAATAAGCCCAACAAAAAAGGGTGGCCCGTCGAGCCCCCCTTCCTTACATACCGTAGGCAACGAATATACGCCCAAGGGCGCGGCGTTCGCAACCCCTACGGATCATCCTCACGCGCGTGTTAACACGTCATTCACCAGCCGGTTCCGAATTGCCTGTAACAGCATCGCGCGAAGGAAGGAATCGGCACTGCTTGACGATACGCAGATCAGAACCACAAGCCACCTTCGGCGGGATTCGAACCGTAGAGCCTGCCACTCTCGCATGTAAATCACTGCAAGCCTGAGGAGTCCTTTCCGCACCGGGTAGACCGCTTCCGTAGATCCCCAAGTTCGGGCCTCGCGGTCAGGTGGACGACCAACCTCTTACGTATGCCGTAACAGGACATAGAATAGGATCACATGATACCAAGCTTCAAGGACTGAAGAATGTGTCAGTTCTTCGAGGGGCGGTGCGGAGCAGGGAGGTCGGGGGCTCCTTCTGACGGGCCGGGCGATGCCTGCGGCCGGGGAGGGAGCGCTTTCTCACGACGGGCGATGAACCTCGGCCAAGGCTCGCGCTAGGTATCGACCGCCAGTGGAGGGAAGGTGTTCCGAACTCGGAGCGATCGCCGGAAATAGACCGTCCAAACCGTCGCCCACGCCAGCGACCCGACCACGATGATCGCGAGGATCGCGATCGCGGCCACCCATTCCTCGGGGCTCCTCCGCTGCACTGCCTCGCCGGTCTCTAGATTGAAAGGGACGTAGGCCGCGCGCAGCATGATCAGGAGGGCGACGACCCAAAGCGCGACAACGTTCCACCTCGGGGCTCGCGGCGACTTCAGGAGGATGAGCGCGAGCGGGGACGCGAGGAAAAGGAAGATCGCGACCAGCAGCCAGAGGGGATATTCGAAAAACCATCCCGACAGGCCCGCCGAATGGAAGAGCAGAAAGGGGATGGAGCCATAGAGGTAAACGAGGAGCCAGCCCCCCACGCCGACTGGGGTGCTTCCGTTGATCGCGGTATTGGTGTTTGGGTCCGGTCCCATCGGCTTTCGTGGTTTCGGCTCGCGGTGTACCCGAAGAAACTAGCAAGGTTGTGTCGGCGTGGCGACGACTCCGAGTCGCCGCCAGCGTCGAAGGCTCGGCGGCATGGCTAAGGGTGCGCGTACCCATGAAAGCCAACTTGTATAGGTACTTGCGTTCAACTTGGTTAATTGGGATCGCACAAATTCAAGTTGGGAATTGGAGAGTTGCTGTGGAGGTGGACCCTGGTCTCCACCATTCCTTTCCCATCATATGAACCCCTCACAGCCTGTTTTGGGGAGGGCTGAGGCGCCTGCAGACGCCCAGATCGATCCCTCCGGTGACGCGCGGCGGCTTCTGATGAAGCTCTGCACGCACATACTGCAACAATTGACCACCGACTGGCCCATGCCGGCAGCGCAGCAGCAGCCGGCGCCACCGCCCGTAGTGATCAAGCCTTCTGCTGCGGCCCAGGACACAAAGCCGGACTCGGCGCAGTTGAATGAAGCGTGGCAGCTGTTGCATTCGCGCAGTCTGCAAGACGACCCGATCGTTGCGATCTGGCTGCGCGGGCTGTGTCCACGCGGCGTTAACATCGTTCTTGGAGCGGGTCTGACCATCACGGGCTATCGCCGCATACTTGGCCTGGTAGCGTGCTACCCTGAGAACGTCTCTGCTCTTACGTCCTTTGTGCAGTCGCTGTCCGATCGTGGTCTTTCGGCCGCCGACGGGCTGCTCTGTGTGCTGCCCAGCAGTACGGGACTTCAATCGGCGGTGCGCCAGGTGTTCGGCCCCAGGGTCGCTATACAGCGCTGTCTCAATACGCTATTGGATCAAGTCACCTGTGGTCTTCCGGAAGACCTTGTTCCTGTGTATCGCAATCGCCTCCGCCAGGCATGGAACGGGTTCGATGCCCGGGAAGCTGAACGCGCACTCACCCGTATTCACCAGGACTTGACGCGCGTCAATCGGTCCGCAGCGAAGGTTCTGTGGGAGGGCCTGGAGCAATCTCTGACGATTCAACGCACGGGCATGCTGCTCAAGCTCGACAGGGGGCTGCGCGTGATGCGCTTCATGGATGCCATCGGTCGCAGGTTGCAGGCCCCGGCCAGCGCCGTTTTCCAGCAACGCGAACAGATGGCACTGGCACTGTTGGAACACGAGGCTCAGCTGCGCCGTGTGGCCCATGCGGCCTATCTGCCACAACTTCGTGAGACTCTCATCAACCTCAACGCCGTATGATGACCCATACCCCTATGCTGGATCAATCACTCATCGAGGACCTTCGCGGGCTTGCGCAAAGGAATTTCATCGGCCTGGCCAGCTGCCTTGGATATCTCGATGATCTTCTTACCAAGATGGCCACATGGGTCATGGAAGCCGAGGCCCACTTCATATGCGGCGCCCGTGGGAAGCACCATAAGACAGGCTTTCAGCGCTGGGGGACGAATCCGGGTTCCATCCGCGTCGGTTTGGAGCGCATTGCGGTCCGCGTTCCGCGCGTACGGAATGTACGAACCCGAAAGGAGCGTCCTCTGCAAACGTACCGCCTCTTGCGCAAGCGTGGGCTTATGGACCGGGAAAGCGTGACCAGGGGGTTGCTGAGTGGACTGTCGCGGCGCAATTACAGGCAGGCGGCCCAGGTCTTCACCGATAGTCTGGGGTTGAGTGCCAGCAGCGTCGGCAACGCCTTCGTTACGCAGACGGCAGCGCTACTGAAGGAATTTGAGACGCGCCGCTTCGATCAGCACACCTTTGCGGTGCTCCTGCTTGATGGCAAGTATCTGGCTGGTGTGCAGATGATCGTAGCGATGGGCATCACGACCGAGGGTGAGAAGGTCGTATTGGGCTTTGCAGAAAGCCGTACCGAGAACAGTGCGCAGGTGGAGTCCCTGTTGCAGGATCTGCTGCGTCGGGGCTTCACCCATACCGACAAGCTGTTGGCACAGGTGGACGGCAGCCGCGGGCTTCGCAAGGGGATCAGCGCGGTGTTTGGGGATGCGGTCGAATTCCAGCGCTGCCAATGGCACAAGCGTACCAATGTGACGCGTCACATCAAGAGCGAGCCAGCGGCCACGCATATGAAGCGTCGGCTTCAGGCGGCATGGGAGCTACCCACGTACAAGGAGGCACGGGCGGCGCTTGTGTCGCTGCATGGAGCGCTGCAGCGATCGTGTCCGAAGGCCGCACGCAGTCTGGAGGAGGGTTTGGAGGATACGCTGACGCTTCACCGGTTGGGGGTGCGGAACCAGGCTGTCAGAGACAGTCTGAAGACGACGAACATCATCGAGAACCTCAACAGCATTATTGCGAACCGATCACGGAACGTGAAGCGCTGGGGATCATCGGGGATGCGTCAGCGCTGGTGCGGGGCGATATTCATGCAGTACGAGTCGAATCTGAAGCCGATACGCCGGGAGGACATGAAGGAGCTGACCGAGGCCCTGACCACCTCCGGGGATCGATGGGTTAGTGGGGATTCGGTCTGCCGGCCCCAGGGGGCTGCAAAGGCAACACCTGGCGCTCAATGCCCCCCGCGCAGTAGTGCGCTGCTGACGCTGGCATAACGCAAAACCCGCAGCTGTCCGGACGCTCTGAGGCGCTGCACCCTGCCACGATCGCCGCTTACGCGTGCAATCAGAGGATTCCTGCGGGATTTCGTGCCCGAGAAGTCACTCCACGAGCCTGCCTGCGCCCGAAAATCCGCGTGTGAGCACGCATTTGGGCCCATATAAGCTTGCACCGTCCCATTTGCACCCACACACTCGGCCCGTAGCGCCATCTATTGCCAAAAGATATCTACTTTGAGGGCCCATCTCGGCAGAAGCCGCCGAAACCCAACTTAAAAATGTGCAATCCCCGCTTTTTTTTCGATTTGAATGACATTTTTTTCTTGCTTCGTACTTGACAAAATGGTAGGGAGTCCCGTCTTTGGATATGGCACCCCCTATCCGGGCGCCAGTGGGATTTGAACCCACCTGATCTGGGCGCTGCCCAGCACACCGTATGGGATCATCTGACTTCTTCAACTCGTGCATCTCCGGTTACGGCGCAAGCGCCTTTCCTTTGCGGCCCCGCACGACCGCGGGGCGAGTTGAAGACCTCCCAGGTCCCGGTGCAGTACGTACGTGCGTGCATGGGTTCTCCGACACCGCGGGGGCCTCCTCCGCCTCACCTTGAGCGGCGAAGAAGGTGTTGCCTTCGACCGAAGAAAAAGCCTCGGCATCCCGGACTATACGTCTTTCGGTGCTCATTAGCCCTGCCCACACGCGCCTCTGCCGACGCTTCGCCTGTACCCTCACGGGTACAAACGCACGGCTCGAGGAGATGCGTGGATGGTTAATCATTCGCAACGGGAGACTTGCACTCCCTGTACTGGCACCAGTTAGCCTGGCGCTCTCCTTCGTTCGGTACTCGAAGCTGCGGAAGCGCCGCGAAGGCTGCCCGCTGGCCTCGCAGGTGGCCTGACTCTGCTCCATAGCCTCCTCAATGATGCGTTGCAGCCGCGCATTGCGCGGCATACCAATGATGTAGTGCAGGCCCTGCGCTTCGCACCATGCCATGATATCATCGCGGCAGAATCCTGCATCTGCACGAATCCAGATGGGTACCTGCGGCCACCGCGCTCGGATACGCGCTACCACCGGCGCCAACTCCTCTATCGTGCCCGCTGATGCGTCCATGTTGGAGGGGCGCAGACGAGCGGCCAGCACATGCTTACCGCTAACGATGTACAGCGGCAGGTAGCAATAGTGGCCATAGTAACCATGAAAGAAGCGCCCCTCCTGCTGGCCGTGAATCGCGTCATCGGTAGCATCGAGATCCAACACGATGTGCTCTGGCTCCTCGTCCGTGATATCCATGAACAAGTCCGTGAGCATGGTGTCGATCTTTTCAGGGTCCGCTACGATGCGCTTGTACCTGTGCGATGCGGCCCCTTCTTTTGAGCCGAGCTCCAGTCGGTTCAGTGTGCTGGAACTCGCCAGCGGATGTCCCTGGTCGCGTTCCCGTGCCCGGTGCGCACCTGTTACATCCTCGCAGCCCACGCCCATGGCCAACACGGGATCGTCCCGCAGGCGGTCATGGTCGTTCACGTCTTCGTAGCCCAAGCATATCGCGTAGACCCGTTGCCTGAGCATCGCCTCCACGGTATGCTCGACTCTGTTGGGATCACGGTGGTCGGTGAAGCAGGCGGCCAAGCGGCCTATGACGTCGAACTTCCGGTCGGCCTCCCGTAACAGCAGCGCACCTGCGTCCGAGGACATGGGGCCACCGTCGAACTTTCCGACCACTTTACGCCGTCCCAAGTTCTCGAAACGAAGCGCTTCAGTATGACAGTCTGTTTTGTTCACTCGCACTGAAAAAGATGGTTATAACCGATTGCATATCAAACACTTACGTGGGGCATTGAGTTCCAATTCTTGGCACTCTGGTGAGTTTTCCGGGCTAACGCCATTTACTTTCACCTCGGAGGCCTGGATCTATACCCCGAAAGCGTCCGCAGGTGAGTTTACCCACTAAAACAGGGGTAGAGCCGTTTTTGTTGGCACATGACGAGATGATCGGACGCTTACGTAGTGCTTGCCCGAAAAATGCCTGATCGGCTCTGCAGACCGGCAGTCTTGGGCGCATAGGGCGGATGTACGGGCGCGTGCGGCGGAAAATCGGGCATTTTGGAGTGTCGAGCGGCTGTTTTCGGGGCAGTTTCCCCAACGGCTGCCTGCGTCGTTTTAGCGAATGTTGCGCCGTTTTCCGATCTTAGTACCGTTATTGGCGTGATTAGTACGCTTCTGCCCCAACATTCGCCCGATTTACTGCCATGCGCGCGATCTTCGAGTCACAGTTTGAGCTTGGGCACACGCCCATTGGAGAGATCAGCTTTGACGCTCGGTCCAGAGACGATATTCCGGCCGTACTCCGTGGACTGCAGGACATCTTCACGCACCGCGAGACCCGCGAGCGGGTGTTCGCGATTCTGCGGGAGCAGTTAGGCGCGAAGGTCAATTTGCGGCGTGGTCGCCCGGGCCTGTGCCTGTGGCGGATCTTCGTGCTGGGCACGCTGCAGAAGGCGCTCGACTGCGACTTCGACCGTCTGGTGGAATTGGCGAACTTTCACACGGCGTTGCGCCAGATGCTGGGGCATGCAGATTTTGGAGATAAGCACCAGTATCGCCTGCAGACCGTTATTGACAACGTGCGTCTGCTTACCGAGGAGACGCTGCAGCAGATCAATGCGGTGGTGGTGGCCCGTGGGCATCAGCTGTTGAAGCACAGGTCATCGGATCCGCTTCACTGCCGGGCCGACTCAGCGGTTGCGAAGACCCATGTGGAGTGGCCCACCGATGTCCGTTTGCTGTGGGATGCGCTGCGCCGTCTGATCAGGAAGCTGGCACGTCTGTGCCAAAAGCATGCGATAGCGGGCTGGCGCAAGTCGCAGGCCTGGATCAAGAAAATGGAGCGCGCCTTTTATCGCGTGCGCACTTCCCGGCAGTGGCGTAGTACGTCGAAAGTGGCAAACTACCTGGCACTTTGCCGCACTATCGTGTCGAAGGCAGCGGCTACGCAAGCGATATTGAGGCAAAACGATGTTGAAAGCGCGGAAGTGTCGTGGTATTTGCGGACTGGAGAGCAGCTGATAGACCAGGTGTCGCGCCGTTTGATCCAGGGCGAGAAGATTCCGCACGGCCAGAAGCTTTTCTCCGTGCATGAGCCCCACACGCGCTGGATCGACAAAGGGAAGGCGGGCGTGATGGCAGAGTTGGGCGTACCGGTGTGCGTGCTGGAGGATCAGCACCAATTCATTCTGCGCCACTACGTGCAACACGAAGGTGGCGACCAGGACATGATCGTGCCGTTCCTTGCAGAGGCGAAGCGGCGCTATCCGGCGCTGGCATCATGCAGTATGGACAAGGGGTTTTACACGCCAGAGAATCGCGAGCAGCTTGACAAGTTGTTGGACCTGAACGTGATGCCCCGGAAGGGGCGGCACCGTAAAGCGGACCGCGAACGGGAGACCCATCCGGACTTCGTGGCAGCCCGGCGTCAACACCCGGCCGTAGAGTCGGCGATCAATAACCTCCATCACCGGGGCATGTCACTAGTGCGCACCCACGGCAAGGCCGGCTTCGACAGGACGCTGGCACTGGTAGTGGTGGCCACCAATGTGCACCGCATAGGTCAGGTTCTGAAGCAGAAGGAAGCGCGCCGACGAAAGTGGCGCCAGGCTCGCAGTAGGGCGCAATAGGGCCCTACCAGCGCCGCCACCGGAGCAAGCCAGACTCCTTGCAATGGGGAGAGCGCAAACCTATATCGTGTTTGTAGTGCAATGGCATGAAAAGCTGGCTGAAGGCCGCGGCTTTGTGCCAAATCCACTCATATTCGGAGGCTGCACACCTTGCGCACACCCCTGACCGCGACAACAGGCTTACCGCCCATCCACAATCTGCCCGCATATTGCTCCCAATAGGCCTTTTTCGGGCAATCACTACGTAGCAATTTGCCACTATATTCATATGATCACAACTGAAATTCATAATATCACATTTTGGTCACTTTTACAGCATCAGTTTGTATTATCCTCGTATCGCTACTCCACTCCCCTAATTTTCCAGCCTGCATTCGGATGCATCCTCTTCATATTCATACCGACCGCTGGGCGTGGACGGGTGTACTGGTCATGAGCAGTGCCCTGCTGCTGGGCTGGCCCCTCTCCGCCGCGGCCCATACCGCCGACAGCAGGACAGGGAGTTCAACCTCCACTCGGGCCATTGCTGACGGAGCCATCGGCATCTGGTCAAACGGCACGACGATGTGGGAGGCGGACCGGAGCGGCGACGGGCTTGACGCCGGCGCGCCAGCCGGCGTGACCCGCGCCAAAAAAAGGGGGGGGGGGCGTGACCGCGAACATCGACCCGATCACGCGGCCGCCCCTGCGCCTATTCACCGAGGCTACGCCTTCGCCGAGTCCGCGAGCGGCCTGCCGCTGACGGTGCTGCGGGCGGGGGACGTTCGGGCGGCGGCACCGACGGGCTTCGCGGCGTCGAACGGCAACGAGCAGGTGACGCTCACCTGGGATGCGCCGGCGGAGGACGCGGACATCGCGCGCCACGAGTACCGGTTCAGGACCACCGGCGTCTACCCCGCCGCGTGGACGGAGATCAACGACAGCGCGCCGGGCGGGCTCCACGAGGACTGGGTCGTGGTAACGGACCTGACCAACGACGTGGCATACACGTTCGAGTTGCGCACGGTGAACGCCGGCGGCGACGCCAGCACCGCAGTGGAGGCGGGTCCGGTGACGCCGAAGGACGGCGTCTGCGGCCGCACCGAGCAGGTGCGGGACGCGATCGTGGATACAATTGCCAACGTCTCGGACTGCGCCGACGTAACGACGACGCAACTGGCGGGCGTGACTGTTCTGGACCTCAGCGTAGCCGGCATCAAGTCCCTGCACCCGGGCGACTTCTCCGAGCTGACGGCGCTGACGGAGCTCTCTCTGCACAACAGCGAGCTCAGTTCGCTTCCCGACGGCGTGTTCTCCGGCCTGACCGCGCTGGAGACGCTCTCTCTGCACAACAACGAGCTCAGTTCGCTTCCCGACGGCGTGTTCTCCGGCCTGACCGCGCTGGAGACGCTCTCTCTGCACAACAGCGAGCTCAGTTCGCTTCCCGACGGCGTGTTCTCCGGCCTGACCGCGCTGACGAGGCTCAATCTGCGCGACAACGACTTCAGTTCGCTTCCCGACGGCGTGTTCTCCGGCCTGACCGCGCTGACGAGTCTCACTCTGGGCGGCAACGACCTCAGCTCGCTTCCCGACGGCGTGTTCTCCGGCCTGACCGCGCTGGCGGCTCTCCATCTGAACGACAACGACTTCAGTTCGCTTCCCGACGGCGTGTTCTCCGGCCTGACCGCGCTGGCGAGTCTCAATCTGAGCAGCAACGACTTCAGTTCGCTTCCCGACGGCGTGTTCTCCCGCCTGACCGCGCTGACGAGGCTCGATCTGCGCAACAACGACCTCAGCTCGCTTCCCGACGGCGTGTTCTCCGGCCTGACCGCGCTGTTGACGCTCTATCTGCACAACAACGAGCTCAGCTCGCTTCCCGACGGCGTGTTCTCCGGCCTGACCGCGCTGACGACTCTCAATCTGGGCGGCAACGACCTCAGCTCGCTTCCCGACGGCGTGTTCTCCGGCCTGACCGCGCTGCAGTACCTCTATCTGGATCGTAACGCCGTAGACCCGCTGGCGCTGGCGGTGACGCTGGAGAAGAACCCGGACGCCGTCGAAATCCGCGCCGTGGTGCCGGCCGCGGCGCCGTTCGCGGTGCCGCTGAGCGTTAGCGTGGCGAACGGCGGCCTCGCGGGTGATGTAAGCACGCTCACGGTCCCCATCGGGGCGCGGGAGAGCGCGTGGGTGGGCGTGACCCGCACGGACGGCACGACCGGGGCGGTGACCGCGGACATCGACCTGATGACCACCGAGCAGAACCTGCCCAGCAGCCATCAGGGCTACGCCTTCGTCAAGTCCGCGACCGACCTGCCGCTGAGGGTGCTGGATGCCGCGCCGGCCGCGCCGGCTGCACCGTCGGTGTCGGCCGCGTCGTCCTCCAGCCTGACGGTCATATGGTTGGCGCCGGACAACGCGGGCCCGGCGATCACGGACTACGACGTGCAGTACCGGGCGGGCACGAGCGGGAGCTGGACGGACGCGGGCTACAACGGCACCGCCACCACGGCGACGCTCACGGGCCTCTCGGAGAACACGTCGTACCAGGTGCAGGTGCGGGCGACCAGCGACGAGGGCACAGGAGCGTGGTCCGACGCGGGAACCGGCGCGACGGACCCGAACACCGGCATCTGCGGTCGCACTCCGCGCGTCCGCGACCGCATGCTGGTGCTGCTGAAGTACCGGCACAGCTACAAGGGCGACTGCTCCGGGGTGGAGGAGACGCATCTGGCAAAGCTGGAGTCGCTCGACCTGGGCCGCAACCCGAGCATCGACTCACCGTTCACGATGAGCCTGCAAGGGGGCGACTTCGAGGGGCTGGTGAACCTCGAGAGGCTGTACATGAGGGAGACCGGACTGCAGTCGCTGCCCGCGGCGGTGTTCGACGGGCTGGTGAAACTGAAGGAGCTCGAGCTGAATAAGAACGAGCTGCAGTCGCTGCCCGCGGGGGTGTTCTCGGACCTGCGATCGCTGGAGAGTCTGAAACTACAGAACAATCCGCCGCTGGCTTCGCTCCCCTTCGACGAGTTCGAGGCGCTGCCGCAGCTGACGAAGCTGCTGGTGGATCGGCAGGGCCGCAGGAAGCTCCAGGTGGCGGACGGCGAGGGCGACGCAAGCCTCGAGGTCGCGGCGGGACGCTCGGCGACGTATCGGGTGCGCCTGATGGCCACGACCAACGCCAGGGCCGCGAAGCCCGTAAAGGTGACGGTAAGCTCGGACGTGAGCGCGGTGACGGCGTCGCCGGTGAGCGTGAGCTTCACGAGCGAGAACTGGTTCCGTCGCCAGACGGTGACGGTGAGCGCCGCGGCCTCGGCCTCCGGCACGACGGCGAAGCTGACCCACGCTGCCGATGGCGCGTATTACGCCTACGACCGTTGGCCGCTGCCGGGGGTGACGGTGACGGTGGTGCAGAGTGGCCAAAGCGGAGATGCGGCGGGGCTGACTGCGGAGTTCGAGGGGTTGCCGCCGGAGGGATACGGCGGCGAGACCGCGTTCAGCTTCCGGATCGCGTTCAGCGAAGACGTGGCGACGAGCGCGGATGACATGTGCGACCATGCGTTCCAGGCCAGCGGCGGCGCGGTGCGCGGTGCCAAGCGCCTACAGAAAGGGAGCAACAGGATGTGGGAGATGACAGTCAAACCGAACTCGAACGGCCCGGTGACGATCACGTTGCCGGCAACGACCGACTGCGGCGCGGACGGCGCCATCTGCACCGGAGATGGCCGCCCGCTGTCGCACGCGCTGTCCGCGACCCTCCGCGGTCCGGCGGGGACCATGGAGCAAGACCGGGCCGTGCGCCTCTGCTCAGCGCTGGCTGGCGGAGACGACATAACCCCGGCAACGGCGGCCGCGGCGTTGTGGGAGGACGGAGACATGAGCGATGACCGGCTCGCCGCCCTGGACAGTCTCGGGAACGGGAACGGAAGCTATGACCTCGGCGACCTGCTCGCCTGGACGGCGCGTTGCCGGCGGGGCGAAGGACCCGGGTCGGCCAGCGGCACGGACCCGCCCGCCGATCATCTGGTGTCCAGCATCAGCGTCCATTCTCCAGGGGACGATGAGCGCGACGGGCTACCAGTAGCATTCGCTTTGCGGGGCAACTACCCTAATCCCTTCCAGCGTGCCACGCAGATCGTCTTTGACCTTCCGTGGCGAGCCGATGTAACCGTGGACGTGCTGGATGTGCTGGGTCGGCGCATGCTCTCGATACCCTCTCAGCCCATCTCGGGAGGGTGGGAACGCCGCATAGACCTGAGCGGTGTTACTCTGCCTTCGGGTCCGTACCTGTATCGCGTGCAAGCGAGCGCTCAGGCGGGCGAGGGAGTGAGCGTGCTGGTGGGACGCTTCGTGCACATCAAGTGAGGCGGCTGTGGATCCGACCGAGTTCGACCGCGCCTGTCAAGGGTTCCGGATGGGGCAGAAACGCGCAGGATCTCACGCAGGAAATCGGCAACGTCGGGCCCAAGAGTTTCGTTTGAAAATTGTACTTATCGTAGAGGCTTATATACGTACCTGTTGCTTTTCTCCGATAAGGCGCTCACGGTGAGCGCAATGTTGTTCCAATCTAACGCAATTGCCTTGTGGACATCAACCTTGGAAGAATCGAAGCGCGTCATAAGGACGGCGCAGAACCCTTTTGCCTGAATGGCCGCCCGCTCGCCTTCAAACTGCTGGACTTTTGGTGCTGGGCCTGTTCTGACCTCAATGACAATACGTGGCGTGGCATCCTTGCCAAGTTCATCGTTGCACGTGCAATCGGGGCTTCAACGGCTGGAGCCTACGATACTTGGGGACCCTTCGACTTGAAGTTGCCAGACGGACGTACGGTGCAGGTTAAGACCTCTGGTCGTTACAGTAGTTGGAATCAGAAGACGAAATCGCGATTATCCTTTGGAATCGGTAAAAAGCGTGCTTGGGATTCCAAGCTGGGTGGGTACGTTGGTAAACCCAAGCGGCATGCCGACCTTTACGTGTTTGCGATTTTGGACCCCGGCCCATGCGTTCCAATTGACCCATTGAATCTTGATCAATGGCGCTTCTGCATTGTTGAGACCGCTACACTGGATAGCGAACTCGGCAATCAGCAGAATGCCACGTTAAGCACGCTTCAGCGACGTACCGATTGCAAACTGCTCACCTATTTCGAGCTTGAACGAGAGTTCTCGCAAACCCTGTTTGTGTAGGCCCATTTTTTCGTGACCAGAAATAGGTGGCAGTTTCACAGGCACAAAGTCGTGCAAATGTGTTAAGTGTGTACCATTCAGCCGAACGGGTGAACGTTACGCCGCCCCACGCACTAAACCGATATGTTCATGACCGCGGTTGACATCTTGTCCATCGTCACGCCTCTGATAGTCGCCATCGGAGGCCTGGGCGTATTCCCGCAGCAAGTGCCCGCATCCCAAGTGGATCAGCAGCGTCCGCAAGAGGTTTTCCGGTGACTTATCCCTACACAGCCCGCGCAGTGCGCCGGTATTCACGGCGGAGGCAGGGCAGTCTTTATGGCCGGCCAACGTTTCAGCGGGCAGGGGATGCAACCGTGCAGCGGAACGGTGGACGAATGGATAGCGGACCACGAATGCCAAGCGGACGGGCGAACCGGCGTTCAGGACGGAATTGACGGCGGTTGTCCAACTCGCTGGCTGCCAGCTTTGCGAGCCGAACTAGCCGAAGCGAACGCAGAAGTCGCATGCGCGACCGAAACTCACTAGCTGTCCCGCCTTCCTGCAATGTCCGCAACCGTGCCGGCCGAAGAACCACAGCGCTGGGTCAAGGGCCGCGGACGTACCCTCGATTCCGGCTGGTCCTGCGATTTCCGCCTCCGATACGGCATCCTGCCAAATTTGCTGGATGACGGGCTTGGCCTGCCGAAGAGGCAACCCCCGCGTCGTGGTCACGCCCAGGTTTTCGGTAGCCCTCCGCACCTGAATATCCACCGCCACAGGAATGATTTCGATGCCTTCGATCCGCGCTTGTCCCGGATTCGCCATCATTCGGATCCACATTGGCCCGACCTTCGGGCCGCGCAGCATCGGAAATCGAGCGCGACCCCAGTTGTCGCAGGACTTGAGGTCCCGGAGCAGTTCCTTGGCCTCACCGCTGCCAGCGTCGATCACCCGACTCACGGGAGAGTCGAGCCCGGCGGACAAGCTCTTAGCGATCTGGTGCCACGCATTCGAGTCGGGACCGTGCCTCCGGCTGACGCGCGCGGCCTTCAGCACCCTGGCGAGCGCGTCGACCTCAAGCCCCGCCACATGCTGTGGATCGAAGCTCTCCGGATGATCCTTGTAAAGGCCCACCCCGGCGTTCCAGAGTTGGGTGGCGTCCCGGGCCCGGTCCATCGCGGCAATGAACGTGAGAAAAAGGCGTGCGGCGCGGTGGGTGCCGCCAAGGGAGAGAACGTGCTTAACGCTGTGAACGCTATACAGAAGCGCCGAATCCTGCCCAGTTTCGGGCGAGGCCCCGGATGCCCTCAGCCGGTGCAAGGCCTCGACCTCGGGCATGTCAAGCCATGGATGGCCCGGAGCCATGCCGCGGGAAGCTAGGTCGAGTCCACCTCCGTAGAAGTCGTCCGCGATCAGCTTTGCGATTCTACAAGCATGGTTGCGGGCGGATAAGTGGAGGTGATCCGCCTTTCCGTTGACGTGCAACCTCTCCCGATACCAAGCCTGCTGGCGGCCAACCCCCGTGATGTGCGCGAGGGGTCGACGAACTACGGCGCCCGCATCGCGCAGTCCTCTTTCGAGCCCGTGGTTCACGTAGGTCGCGCCAGCGTGGATCTCGATCAGCTTGTCTCGTATCGACGGGACCCGACGCTTCAATTCATCGAGGACTCGGGCTGACCATGCTCGCCGGGCCTCATGCCGGAGATCCGTCAACGCGAGATCGTAGGCATCAATGCGCTGGTCTGGGTCCAGCAACCCATGTAACGCGCTGAGAATGTACCACGGAACACCCAGGCACTCGGCATACGTCCGCCGGCAGCGCCAGAGGGGTGAGCGGTAGAGATCCTTCGCCGCGCTCCTCGTCGTACGCTTGGTCTTCACGCACCCGACAAGCACTAGGTCGGGCCGCTGCCACGACGGCACGGAAGGCTCCCGTTCTTCAGACGCATTCATACCGTACCAAGTAGGCCCAAACCCGGGGCTCTTGCAAGGCGGCTTGCGGGCGGTGCTATCGAGGCAGAGCAACCCCCTCACCGCTCCCGTCGCGACGCGGACGCCATACGGCTGCCGGACGGGGTTAACGCCGCGCGGCAGCCCGCCGTTCCTGCCCGCGCGCGGACTTCCCGGTGTGAGGGGGGCGGAGCACCATAAGTGCTAATATGTTCATCTGACATGGTTCCTGTATGTTGCTTTGGTTTACCTGGAGTCGAGGTAACCGGGAACACCGATGCCGCTTGCAGTAGACATCCGGGTGCTGGACGCGCTGCGGGGCGACCGGTCCCGGCGTACCTATCGCGCCAGCCACGCACGCCTGAGACGTACCCTGTGCAGGCTCACCCATGTGGCCATGCACTGCGATCCGCCTGTACGCGCATCCCGCGAAAAGCTGATCGCCGAACACAAAAAAAAGGCTCTTCCCCATTTTAGATGGGTACAGCGTTTCATTCAACGGGAAACGATATGAGATGATGCGGATTCATACCCGTTTCTTATCTGTTTCAAGGCCATCATCACGATGGCGCACACGTTCTCTAACCCCAGCAACGATATGTCGCAACTAAAGAAAGACATCGGTTGCCTCTTGGGCGTCCAGGCTCCCTGGAAGGTTTCCGAGGTGACGTTTGCGCATGAGGCGCAAGAAGTCCGGATTCATGTAGCTTGCGAGGACGGCCATCAGCTGTCTTGTCCGGAGTGCGGCTCGGCGTGTCCGGGCTACGACCACCGTTCTCGGCAATGGCGTCACCTGGATCTGTGCGAGTATCGCACGATGGTGGTTGCGGAGCTTCCCCGCGTGGAATGTCCAGAGCATGGAGTGCGCACCGTGTCGATTCCGTGGGCGGAACCTATGTCACGGTTCACTGCAGGGTTTGAGGCGCTGGTGATTGATTGGCTGCAGGAGGCGAGTGTGTCGGCGGTGTCCCGTCTGATGGGGGTGAGCTGGAATGCGATAGACGGGATCATGCAGCGCGCGGTGCAACGAGGCCTTGCGCGGAGGAAGGAACGGGATGTTGCCCATATTGGCGTGGATGAGACCTCTTTTCGCAAGCGCCATGCGTATGTCACCATTGTTTCGGATGCGAAGGCGGGTACGGTGCTGCATGTGGGCGAAGACCGTAAGAAAGAAACACTTACGCGTTGGTATGCTGGGCTCACTTTGGAGCAGCTGGAGGGCATCGAGAGTGTCAGCATGGACATGTGGCCGGCCTACATCAACGCCACGCTGGAGCATGTGCCAGAGGCGCAACGGAAGGTGGCCTTTGACAAATTCCACGTAGTGAAATGTCTGGGAGCTGCCGTGGACAAGGTTCGGCGCCAGGAGCACCGGGCATTGATGAAGGAAGGCCTGGAAGACCTCAAGGGAACCAAGTATGATTGGTTGACTCACCCGGCCAACATGTCTGCTAAGCAGAAGGCGCGCTTCCAGCAGTTGCGTACCAGCACGTTGAAGACGGCCCGCGCGTGGGCTATCAAGGAAATGGCCCTGCAGTTGTGGCATTATGTCCACCGCACATGGGCGCGCAAGGGTTGGGAGCGATGGTTGTCCTGGGCCATGCGGTGTCGGCTGGAACCGGTCAAGGCAGCCGCCAGAACCATCAAGACACACCTGTGGGGTATCCTCAATGCGATCATCCTGAAGGTGAGCAATGGCCCTGCGGAGGGCATCAACAGCCGGATCAAAACAATCAAAGTGCGCAGCAGGGGCTTCCGCAACAAACGGCGGTTTGCCAACGCCATTTACTTTCACCTCGGAGGCCTGGATCTATACCCCGCAGCGTCCGCAGGTGAGTTTACCCACTAAAAAAGGGGTAGAGCCAAAAAAACCAGTGGTGGTGATCGTAGCGGCCACGCGACAACTGCTACACACTATCTGCGGCACGCTGATGCACGGTACGACCTTCGATGGGTCACAATTCTACCAGATACCAGTTCCTGTCTACTCACTGAGGAGAGATTGTTTGCCTCCTAGACGATGCTAGGCCTACACTCTGCGTCAACCGGATCTGGATAGTCAACAGTGTAGTGGAGGCCCCGGCTCTCGCGCCGCATCTGCGCACTTCGAATGATGAGATAGGCGACCGCTATCATGTTCCTGAGCTCGCAAAGCCCGCCGGACAGGTGCGTGTGCTGATAAAACTCCTCCACCTCTTCATATAGAAGCCGCGTGCGCCGAAACGCCCGGTCCAGGCGGAACGTGGAACGCACAATACCGACATAGTCCCACATCACGCGCTGAAGCTCGTCCCTGTTGTGTGACACCAGCACGCCTTCTTGAGGTCGCAGCGTGCCCGTGGCATCCCAATCGGGCACTGCCTGATTGATGTTTCGACCCATGGCGAGCTGCAGCGCCGTATCCGCTGCGCGACGGCTAAATACCAGCGCTTCCAGTAGAGAGTTGCTTGCAAGGCGGTTTGCCCCGTGCAGGCCGGTACATGCCGTCTCACCGGTAGCCATGAGCCCCCTGATGCTCGTTCGGGCCTGGTGATCTGCCACAACGCCGCCGCACTGGTAGTGTGCAGACGGGACGACCGGGACCGGCTCCACTGCCATGTCATAGCCGTGCGCTCGACACGCGTCCGCTATCGTCGGAAAGTGCGCCTCAATTTCTTTTCTGGACTTGTGCGAGATGTCAAGCAACACATAGTCGTCGCCCCGCTGCTTGAGCTGGTCATCAATGGCGCGCGCCACGATATCGCGGGGAGCCAGCTCAGCACGCCGGTCGTATGTAGGCATGAAACGCCCTCCGGCTTGGTTAAGCAAGTACGCACCATGGCCCCGGACGGCCTCAGAAACAAGAAAGGACTTACCGCCTACGCGCGCTGCTTCACCCCGGTACAAGGCCGTTGGATGAAACTGCACAAACTCCATGTTCGAGATGCGCGCCTTGGCACGGTACGCCATCGCAACACCGTCTCCTGTGGCAATCGGCGGGTTGGTGGTGTGCAGGTAGACTGCGCTGGACCCACCTGTGGCGAGCATCGTCACCTTTGCCAAGAAAGTGTGCACGGCATCGGCCCGCTCATCATAGATGTATGCCCCAAAGCAGTTCACATCGGGCCGCAACTTCGTAACAATCTGCCCAAGGTGGTGCTCCGTAATCAGGTCTACAGCGCAGTGGTATTCAAAAACCGTGATACTCGGATGCACCTGAATGGCCGCCAAGAGTGCCCGCTCAACCTCGTAGCCGGTGGCGTCACGTGCATGTACGATCCGCGGCACGGCATGCCCACCTTCGCGCCCCAGGTGCGGCTCGCCGCCCTCGTGCGTAAAAGACGCACCGAGTGCCATTAATGCCTTTACCTGCCCTGGGCCTTCGGTAACAACGATTCGGGTTACGTCCGGGTCGCTGAGTCCTGCGCCAGCCACGAGGGTGTCCTCAATATGGCTTTCGTACGAGTCCGCCGCCGTCAATACCGCAGCGATACCCCCTTGTGCATAGTTCGTGTTCGATTCGGCCTGCTCCTTCTTCGTCACGATCGCTACATGACCGTGATCCGCTACGTGCAGCGCAAACCAGAGCCCGGCGACGCCGCTGCCGATGACAAGGAAGTCGTATTCGTAGCGGCCGCCGGTCATGACTGACCTAAGAGATAAGCCTTGATAAACTGCTCCAAATCTCCGTTCATGACCGCCTGCACGTTGGTCGTTTTTACTTCCGTCCGATGATCACTGACCATGGTGTATGGCTGAAGCACATACGACCGTATCTGGCTGCCCCACTCAATCTTCTTTTTCTGAGCTTCGCGCTTGTTCTTTTCTTCGTCTTGGATGTCCTGCTCCATGCGGTAGAGTCGACCTTTGAGCATCTTCAGGGCACGTTCTCGATTCTGAAGCTGACTTCGCTCTTCGGTGCATTCTGCAGCTACGCGCACGTTCTCACCATTGGATAGCACACCGGTCCATACCAGTCGCACACCCGTATCCAGCTTGTTCACATTTTGGCCTCCACGGCCCCCGCATCTGAAGGTCTGAAGCTCAATGTCTGCTGCACGAAGATTGACTTCGATGGTGTCATCAACCTCGGGATAGACAAATACGCTGGCAAAAGATGTATGACGGCGCCCGCTGGCGTCAAAGGGAGAAATCCGCACCAGCCGGTGCACGCCGGACTCGCTGCGGAGGTAACCGTAGGCAAACCGCCCGCTCACGCCCAGCGATGCGCTTTTGATGCCTGCAACGTCGCCGGACTGGTATCCCAGCAGGACATGCTTGTATCCTTGTCGCTCCGCCCACCGTACGTACATGCGCAGCAACAACTCGGCCCAGTCCTGGCTTTCGGTGCCACCGGCGCCCGGGTTTATCGTAACAATAGCTCCGCGGTGGTCATCCGGACCGGAAAGCATGCTCCGCAGCTCCAGCCCGTCCAGGCTTTCTCTGAGCGCCTGCACCGTCGATTCAATTTCAGGCTCAAGGCTCTCATCTTCTTCTTCCTCGGCGAGAATCACAAGGGTTTCGACATCATCCGCCAGCCGCACCAGGCGCGTGTAGCTGTCCACCCAATCCTGCTCTGCCGCAATCTCTTTTTCCGTACGCTGCGCCGATAGTGGGTCATCCCAATAGCCGGCCGCCAGCCGCTTTCGGCTTAGTGCTCTGATACGTTCCGTTCGTCCCGCAACGTCAAAGGTATCCTCCGAGCGCGTGAGTGCGCTCTAGCAGGCGTTGTATCTCTTCTCTAGACATGGCTTACGTTATCATAAGGCGCGCACCTGATCCTAGGCCGCCCCCCGCGGTTCCTATCAAGAATCCTATGAGGCCTGTTCCAATGAAGATGGCTGGGGCCGGCATGCCGCCAAGAATGCCTCCCATCACCTCTCCCATACGTCCTACAGGCGCGGGCGCCACGACAAAGTTGTAGGCGATCAGAATTGCAAAGCTCAGGCCCACACTCGCCGCTCCTACGAGCCAACCGCCCCGCCCGTGCCAAAATCCTACGCCAATCGCAACCACTATCGTCCACGCCCAGCCTATCACCAAGTGGATGGCCAGGGCAGCAGCCACTCCACACGCCGTCCTAAGGCGCGCGCCCTTCATGCCCTAAGACGCGCAACAAACGATTGAATTCGGCGCACGGCTTCTTCAATCTTGTCGTACGCCGTAGCGTAGCTGCATCGCAAGAACCCGGCACCGCTCGGTCCGAATACATCGCCCGGCACCGCTGCAACGCGCTCCTCGCTAATGAGCGCCTGCGCAAATGCCTCCGATGTCATACCGGCGGAGCGAATGTCCGGAAAGCAGTAGAAGGCACCGCCCGGTTCGAACGTTGGCAGCCCTGCCCCACGCAGCCCGTCAACAATCAGGCGTCGCCGCTTTTCGTAGGCTCGTCGCATGCGTTCCACATCATCATCGCATTCGGTGAGCGCAGCCACGGCACCATACTGCGACATAGTAGGCGCACTCATCACCATATACTGGTGAATCTTGTACATAGCGTCGTATACCGGCTCTTTCGCGCAAGCGTAACCTAGGCGCCAGCCGGTCATGGCGTACCCCTTGGAAAACCCGTTTAGAAGCACCGTCCGCTCACGCAGGCCGTCTATAGCGGCCACGCACGTATGGCCGGCTTCACGGGCCTCACCGTAAATAAGCAGGTCGTAGATCTCATCTGAGACTACCCAAAGGTCGTGTTGCACCACAAGCTCGGCAATCTCTTCCATGGTCTCCCGTCGCAATACCGCTCCGGTCGGGTTGCTGGGATAGGAGAGAAAAAGCATTTTCGTCCGCGGCGTTATGCGGCGTGCGATGTCTTCGGCAGTAACCTCAAAGTTGCGCGCTGCGGACGTGGGCACGTGTACGACCTTCGCATCCGCAAATGAAGCGGCGGGCGCGTACGAAACAAAGCACGGCTCTGGAATCAGGATCTCATCTGCCGGATCCAGCAGCGCCAGCATTGCCAACTGAAGGGCTTCGCTCACCCCCACCGTCACCAGGATGTTGTCAGCCTCGTAGTCCAGACCGTACCGCCGGTTAAGCATGGCGGCAATAAGCTCACGCAACTCAAGCAGGCCTGCATTCGAGGTATATCCGGTCTGGCCCCGCGCCAAGGACGCTTTTGCAGCTTCAATCACCGGCTGGGGCGTGACAAAGTCGGGCTCCCCAATGCCCAGCGAAATAACATCATCCATTGATTCCGCTATCTCAAAGAAACGACGGATGCCGCTCGGCTGCACCGAGCGTGCGCGAGCTGCGATGGAACGAGACATATGAACTACTCGAATTGGATGCCCTGTGCCAGAGGCAGGGACCGGCCGTAGTTGACTGTGTTGGTGGCGCGACGCATATAGCTCTTCCAAGCGTCGGACCCGCTTTCGCGGCCGCCGCCGGTCTCTTTTTCGCCACCAAACGCACCGCCTATTTCGGCACCGCTGGTGCCGATGTTTACGTTTGCAATGCCGCAGTCGCTCCCCTCAGCCGAGCAGAACCGCTCTGCCTCGCGGATGTCCCCAGTAAAAATTGCGCTGGAGAGGCCCTGGGGCACCTCGTTCTGGTAAGCTACCGCCTCTTCGAATGAGTCATAGCCCGTCACGTACAGGATTGGGGCAAACGTCTCCCTGTGGACGATCGGCGCATAATGGGCGATCTCCACGATGGCCGGCCGTACGTACGCGCCACCAGCAACTCCTTCTTCTGCGCGTCCGCCCCCATGCACGATGCCGCCTTGCACACGTGCTTGTGCCAGTGCCTGATTCATGCTGTCGACTGCCTGCTGATCTATCAGTGGACCGACAAGGACGCCTGGTTCACGAGGATCCCCGATCCTGATGGTGCCAAATGCCTTCAGCAGCCGCCGTACCAGGTCTTCCTTTATGGCTCGGTGCACAATGAGACGACGAAGCGTCGTACACCTTTGTCCTGTTGTGCCCACAGCGGCGAAGGTGATGGCCTTCAGTGCCAGATCCAAGTCAGCCGTAGGAGTGACCACCAGTGCATTGTTTCCTCCCAGCTCCAGCAATGAACGTCCCAGTCTGGCCGCAACTACCTGGCCGACACTACGTCCCATTGGAACCGATCCCGTCGCCGATATCAGTGGCAAATCCGGACTGGCCGCAACTGCCTGGCCTACCTCGCGGCCGCCGTTGATTACGGAGCTCAAGGCATCCGGCGCCAGGTCATAATTCTGGACCACCTCCTGCAACAGTCGGTGACATGCGAAGGCACACAGCGGAGCTTTCTCTGAGGGTTTCCAGACAACTGGGTCCCCACACACCAGCGCGAGCCCAGCATTCCAAGCCCACACCGCTACAGGAAAGTTGAATGCCGAGATTACCCCGACCGGCCCCAAGGGGTGCCATTGCTCCATGAGGCGGTGAGCCGGGCGCTCGCTTTGAATAGTCCTGCCGTAAAGCTGACGACTTAGGCCTACGGCGAAGTCGCAGATGTCAATCATCTCCTGGACTTCACCTTCGGCCTCTTCCCGGATTTTCCCGACCTCCAGCGTCACTAGAGCACCGAGCGCGACCTTGTTTTCACGCAGCACGGCAGCATAGCGCCGAACTAGCTCGCCGCGCGCCGGCGCGGGAACGACGCGCCACGCCTCAAACGCCTGATGGGCCGCCTTGGTGGCTCGCCCGACGTCTACCGGCGCCGCTGACCCCACCTCGGCTATGAGGCTTCCGTCTATAGGACTGTAGGTAGCAATGGCCGGCCCGCTACCGGCAGCATAGCTGCTGCCTATTGCCAAGCCCAAGGGCCTGCTAGCGATGCCGAGCGACGTCAGGATTTCGTTCCCTGTCATGCCGGGAAGCAGGGTTGTCTGAATTCCACAAAAAGGCTATGCGCGCGAGGCTTTATTGTACGTCCTCGACCGGCTGCTCTTTGGTTGCGGCTTTTAGCTCCTCATTCTCCGCCGTTGCCATTTTCTTCTTCAGACCCTCCAAGCCACTCAGCTCCCCGAGTGTCGTGGGGCCCGAGGCCGCCTTCTGGCGGTTCGTGAACTGGCGCACCACGCGCTCTTCGCGCTGGCGCTCGACTCGCTTCTCTCTCGCCTCGTCATCGCGCTGTTTGCGCGCTTGCTGCCGCTCGCGCGCGGATTCACTCATGATGATCTCTTTCGCGCTGACGTCCATGCGAATGACGCGCAACTCAAGCTCCTCTCCCTCATGGTACGAGCTGAAGATGCTCCGCTCAGTATTCTTGAGTTCGCGCGCAGGCACATAGGCTTCGACTTCGAGCGGTAGCTCAACTACCACTCCCTTGTTATCGACGCGCAAAATCTTCGCGGTATGATCCGACCCTTCCTCGTAAACGGTGGCCAACCCGGTCCACGGGTTTGTTTCAATCTGCTTGTGCCCGAGCGAAATTCGGTGGCGGTGCTCATCAACATCAAGCACCACAACAGACAGCTCCTGCCGCTTCCGGACGAGCTCCCCGGGATGGCGGATCTTCTTGGTCCATGACAAATCGGAGATGTGCACGAGACCGTCGATCCCTGGCTCAATTTCGACGAAGACACCAAAGTTGGTGATATTGCGAACGGTACCGCTGAGCACCGTGCCCGGCGCGTAGCGCACTGCAATGCCTTCCCAGGGATTCTTCTCGAACTGCTTCATTCCCAGGGAAATCTTCTTGTTCTCGTTGTCCAGGCTGAGTACCACGACCTTGACCATCTGGCCAAGGGATACCTTCTGCGACGGATGCCGAATGTGGTCGGTCCAGCTCATCTCGGAGATGTGGACCAGCCCTTCTATGCCCTTCTCGATCTCCACAAAGGCGCCGTAGTCCGTGATTGACACGACCTTGCCTTCAACGGTGTCCTGCGGTTTGAACCGCTGGGATACATCGTCCCACGGGTGCGGCATTAACTGCTTAAATCCCAACGAGATGCGCTGGCGCTCCTTGTCATAGTCCAGGACCACCACCTTGAGCTCCTGGTCCAAGCCCACGACCTCGGAAGGATGCGATACACGACCCCAGGAGAGGTCTGTGATATGTAACAGTCCGTCAACGCCGCCCAAGTCTACGAACACACCAAAGTCGGTGATATTCTTGACGGATCCCTCCAGGATCTGGCCCGCCTCCATCGTGTCAAGGATGAGCCTGCGCTGCGCTGCCAGCTCTTTCTCAATCAGCGCCTTGTGCGAAACGACAACATTCTCATTGGCCTCGTTGATCTTGACTATCTTAAACTCCATCCGACGCTCGAGATACGCATCGAAGTCGCGCACAGGCCGAACATCAATCTGCGATCCGGGCAAGAACGCATCCAGACCGTTGAGCAGCTCGACAATCATGCCACCCTTTATGCGCCGCTTGACGGTACCTTCAAGCACCGAGCCGTTTTCGAACGCACTGACCACGGCCTGCCAGCGCCGCACCTTGTCGGCCTTCGTCTTCGAGAGGACGAGCTGCCCGTGATAGTCCTCAATGCGCTCAAGGAAGACCTCGACTTCGGCGCCGACCTCAATGTCATTGACGAATTCGCTCTTGGACACGACGCCATCGCTCTTGAAGCCAATGTCGATGACTACCTCCTTGTCGCCAATGCCAACGATGCGGCCGCTGACGATTTCGTCCTTGGAAACCTTAGTTAGCGTAGGCTCGATCAGGGCCAAGAGGTCCTCACGGTCAAGTGCTTCGCGCCGCTTGTCTTCGGCGGTGCCCTCTAGTTCCTCCAGCCGAAATACTGGTCCGACAATCTTGCCCGTATGGCCAAACATGTGCACGACCGGGGGCTCAGGCACATCGCCCGCCTCGGGGGCCTCCTCTTCGGCAACCGGCAACGCCGCCTCTATGGCAGCAGGCGTCTCTACGCCCTGTTCGGGTGGGTGGCCTTCATCACCGCGCGCGGCACTAGCCTCCCCCTCTGAGTCAAAGACTTCAGTGTCTCCTTCTGATGATGGCGCACCGTTCGGCGCGGTAATCGTTTCAGCCGTGGCAATGGGTGCCGATTCTGCTACAACATCCGCCGCGTCATTGTCTGATGTCTGGGTGTCTATGGGTGCCGATTCTGCTGCAACATCCGCCGCGTCATTGTCTGATGTCTGGGTATCTATGGGTGCCGATTCTGCTGCAACATCCGCCGCGTCATTGTCTGATGCCTGGGTATCTATGGGTGCCGATTCTGCTGCAACATCCGCCGCGTCATTGTCTGATGCCTGGGTGTCTATGGGTGCCGATTCTGCTGCAACATCCGCCGCGTCATTGTCTGATGTCTGGGTGTCTATGGGTGCCGATTCTGCTACAACATCCGCCGCGTCATTGTCTGATGCCTGGGTGTCTATGGGTGCCGATTCTGCTGCAACATCCGCCGCGTCATTGTCTGATGTCTGGGTGTCTACTGTTTCTTCCGGGGTGACCTCAACCTGGTCGGCGGCCGTTTCATCAGCTCCTGGGTTAGTTGACATGAACGAGAGGTAAGTTCCGGAAACTGCTACTCTCCGGTTTTGGGTGGCAAAAAAAGGCAGAGCAATTCACTCTGCCGCGAGTACAAAGACGTAAGTGTACCGCTTTATCGTAGCGCGTGTTCCCGGATGCGTGCCAGGATGAACGCGACCTGTTCTTCCATGGAGTAGGAATCCGTATCCAGCACGATCGCGTCACGCGCCTGGCGTAAAGGAGAATGCTTCCGCCGCGCATCCTGCTGGTCACGCAGCGCGATGGCCGCCTCTATGGCATCAAGAGTCACTTCTTGCCCCCCTTTGGCTAGTAGTTCAGCATGCCGGCGGCGCGCGCGCACCGCGAGTGAAGCCGTCATGAATATCTTCACTTCAGCATCTGGAAAGACCACCGTTCCTATGTCCCGACCTTCCACGACCAGGCCCGGCGTGACACCGTACTTTCTGCCTAGCGCACGCTGCATGGTCACCAAGGCCGTACGTACAGGCTGGAGCGCAGCAACTTGGCTCGCCATGGCGGATACCTCTGGCCCCCTGAGCAGAGGACGGACATCTTCACCAGCCAAACGGAGGCAGAATGCTCCCTTCTCGTAGGCGGCCGTCAGCGGTTGTGTGCCAAGAAAGTGTGCAACCTCCGATCCCGTAGGGGGCGGCTCGTGTCTCAAGAATGCGAGCGCCACCCCCCGGTACATCAAGCCCGAATTCAGGTGGTAAAAGCCCACAGCATTAGCTACACGACGTGCCGTAGTGCTCTTGCCGGATCCTGCCGGTCCATCTATGGCTACAATCAATGGGGCCGAGGCAGATTAAGTCGGAGAAATATAGGAGTGTAGCTTGAGAAAACTCAGACACGACGAGATCCCACGCCTGAGCCCGACAGACATTCATGGGACGGCGCGGCATCCTGTAACGATTCTCATTGACAATGTTCGTTCGCTTTACAACGTTGGCGCGATCTTTCGCACCAGTGATGCGGCGTTAGTAGAGCGGCTCATCCTGACCGGCATCACTGGCACGCCGGAAAACCGTGGGCTACATAAGACTGCGCTGGGCTCACAGGATACCGTGCCGTGGGTCTACAAAAAAGACAGCCTAGCAGCGGTTAAGGCGCTTAAACGAAACGGCTACACTATTGCTGCACTGGAAATCACAACCAACCCCACGCTGACCACCAGAGTTGGACCTTCGATGTTTCCGCTGTGTCTCATAGTGGGTAATGAGCTTAGCGGCGTACGCGATGAATTGCTGGCACTGGCCGACCATGCGCTGGAGATCCCACTCTATGGCGCCAAACAGTCACTGAACGTGGCTGTGGCGTACGGCATTGCCATATTCGATATAGTGCGGGGATACCGGAGCTCTTTGGGGCTGGGGTCATAGCTGTCGGCTGCTCAAACTTTGCCCTTCTGCCCTCCATGCACCCATAGTGCGGCGCGGGCGTTCAACTATTACCCGAATTCATCGTCATAGCTAGTCATGTCGCTCGGTCCACTGGACCTTCAAGAGTATTTCCCGCCAGTCGGCGCAAAGGCGTGGGCGCAGCAGATTGACAACCAGGGTAGAGACCTTGAGCAACTGACGTGGCATTCTCCAGACGGATTCGTTGCCAAGCCGCTGTATACACATGAAGATGTGCCGCGTTGCACGGGCCCGCTGTGGTCCCGAGGAGCTTGGCAGTCCCGCGTAAATGTACCTGCGGAGGGGGCCAACAAGGCTGTACTAGCCGCGCTGAAGAGCGGCGCCACCGCGCTAGGACTATGCAGTAGCAAAGGGAGTGACTTGGCAGCTCTGCTGCAGTCAGTTCCGTTGGATCGGGTTCCGCTTCATTGGGCCGCCGGGAACGCCACCCTTCTGCGCCGGCTGCAGGAAACAACAAAAACGTTAGGCTTTGATTCGACCTCGCTTCGCGGCACGATGGGCTGCGACGCCACGCTAGTACCAGAGGCGTTGCACGAAGTCGCTGCACTGACAAGGGCAGCCAACGGGACACACTGGCGCACCGTGCGCGTGGATGTGCGCCCGTATCACCAGAGCGGCGCCACCATTGTGCAGGAACTCGCTTTCGCAGCTGGTGCTACCGTTTCGTTGCTTGCCAGGCTGACAAACCAAGGCCTACATGCCAACGAGATCGCACATCGACTATACTATGACGTCAACGTCGGGACCAGCTACCTGCCAGAAGTTGCCAAACTACGCGCCCTGCGGCATCTCGCGGCCCAGCTATTCCAAGCCTTTGGTTCAACGGGGGCGCCCGCCTTCATTCACGCCGAAACCTCGCAGCGGTCTCACAGTGGCATTGACCCCGCGACGAACATCGTTCGCGCGAGCAGTCAGGCCATGAGCGCCATAATTGGTGGATGCGATGCGCTGACGGTAGAGTTGGGGGATCCGGAGCTTGCATGCCGCATGCAGCTCATCCTTGAGCATGAAGCACACCTTGATCTCGTAGGCGATCCTAGTGCGGGGGCGTACTACATTGAAGCACTCACGGATGAGCTGGGCCGAAGAGCATGGAATATGCTCCAGGAATTCGAAAAGCAGGGCGGCTTTGAATCGCTACTCCGCGGCGGATCCATCGGTCAGATGCTTCGAGAAGAGCGGCGGCGCATGGCTGCAGCCATAGACACGGGTCAGGTCGCCTTGGTGGGCATCAATGCATACCCGGCACCCGCCACAGCATCCTCCATCCCAATACCTACGAATGGCCTAGGCCTTTTTTATCAGGGGTCGTTTCGCGTGGCGGCGAGCATTGAGCGTGTCCACCGCAGGACAGATAAGCTAACTTCACTCCTTGGGCGCCGCCCCATCGCGCACTTCGTCTGCGCAAACAATGCGCCACGGTCTCTGGAATCATTGGCAAAAAGAGTCCTTCGAGTTGGTGGTTTCGTGGTGAGTGAAGCGGGCCCTGACAATGCCGAAATCTTGGTGCTGTTTGGCCGCGCAGCACCGAACCCTGCGGTCCAGCCTCATTCTTTGCAGGTGATCGTCACGACGACGGAGGAGCCGGACGGTACTGAGCTCAACATCTATCCTGGGTGCCGCATGACATTCGTGTTGGACAGCCTGCTTGACTACCTTCACGAGCGCCATACTGCAGAGCATGCGCGTTGATCTGGCATCCATACCGTACCGGCGAATCGGGGCCACTCCCTGGCCAGGCCCGCGCCAGGCGCCATCGATGACGCCCGAGCGCATTCCCATCCAGGCAACCTATAGCGCGGAAGACCTGCGCAAGGCCCAGCTATCTCGGTATGTGCCAGGCCTCCCGCCTTTCTTGGGTGGCCCATACAGCACGATGTATGTCGGCAGGCCGTGGACGATACGCCAGTATGCCGGCTTCTCTACGGCCGAAGAGTCCAACGCCTTTTATCACAAGGCACTCGCTTCCGGCCAGCGCGGGCTATCGATTGCCTTCGACCTTCCAACGCATCGCGGGTATGACTCCGATCACGAGCGGGTTGCAGGTGATGTCGGCAAGGCCGGTGTGGCCGTGGATAGCGTAGAGGACATGAAGATCCTCTTTGACGGCATTCCTCTGGCAAATCACTCGGTATCCATGACCATGAACGGGGCGGTTCTTCCGGTCATGGCATTTTATATCGTTGCCGCCGAGGAGCAGGGCACGTCACCCCATGCGCTCAATGGGACTATCCAGAATGACATTCTGAAGGAATTCATGGTTCGCAACACGTACATCTACCCGCCGGGTGCGTCCATGCGAATCGCCAGCGATGTCATTGCCTTCGTGGCCGCACACATGCCGCGCTATAACTCCGTATCGGTGAGCGGCTACCATATGCACGAGGCCGGGGCGCCTGCGGACTTGGAACTTGCATACACACTGGCCAATGGGCTGGAGTACGTACGGACCGGTCTCAAGGCCGGACTGGATATTGATGCGTTTGCGCCGCGAATGTCGTTCTTCTTCGGCATTGGGATGCACCATTTCATGGAGATTGCCAAGCTGCGCGCTGCGCGCGTGCTATGGGCTCGACTTCTGAAGCCGTTTGAACCAGAGAATCCGAAGTCCTTGGCGCTTCGCATGCACTGCCAGACTTCTGGATATAGCCTGACCGCCCAAGATCCCTACAACAATGTCGCGCGCACGACATCCGAAGCACTCTCGGCCGTTTTTGGCCAGACGCAGTCACTTCACACCAATGCACTAGACGAGGCGCTCGCCCTGCCGTCTGAATTCTCCGCTCGTATAGCGCGAAACACGCAGCTTTTCCTGGCAGAGGAAGCGCATGTCACACGATCCATTGACCCGTGGGCTGGCTCGTACTATGTGGAAACCCTTACGGACCGTCTCATGCATAGGGCTTGGACCCACCTGCAGGAAATTGAAGACGCCGGCGGCATGACGCGGGCGATCGCCAAGGGCATTCCGAAGATTCGCATCGACGAAGCGGCCGCACGCAAGCAGGCGCGCATCGACAGCCGGAAGGACATCGTGGTCGGTGTCAACCAGTACCGATCGGGCAACCCGGCTGAATTTGATCTGCTGCAGGTCGCGCACAGCGCTGTGCTGGAGCGCCAGCTTAAACGCCTCGCGCGCGTTAAGGCACGGCGCAAAAGCGAGGCGACAAGCGCTGCGCTGGCGGCACTGCGCCGCGCAGCACGTACCGGAGACGGTAACCTTCTTGAATTCGCCGTGCGTGCGGCCCGTACCCGTGCTACCTTGGGGGAAATCTCTCTCGCGCTGGAGGACGTCTTCGGACGGCATCAGGCGACACTACCCACAGCACCTGGCGTATACTTGTCTGAAGGCCCGGCCACATCTCAGGAAACGCTTGCCCTGTCGGACAACTTCGCCGTCTCGGAGGGTCGGCGTGCCCGGATACTTGTAACCAAGCTGGGTCAGGATGGCCATGACCGAGGTGCGCGGGTTATAGCCACATCATTTGCTGACCTGGGCTTTGACGTGGACATCGGCCCACTCTTCCAGACGCCGTTAGAAGCCGCACGTCAGGCCATGGAGAATGACGTGCATGTGGTGGGGGTTTCCAGCCTTGCCGGTGCGCACACGGTACTGGTGCCACAGCTGATTCGAGAACTCCAGGTGCTCGGCCGGCCGGACATCTTGGTTATTGTCGGAGGCATCGTTCCCGCACGAGACTATGCATCTTTGTACCAGGCGGGCGTAATGGGAATCTTCGGGCCGGGCACGGTGATCGCCGAGGCTGCCGCCGACATCCTTCGCCTGCTAATCAATCGGGGGTCTAGCAAGTCGTAGGCATGGCAAACGTGCCGGCAATCAACCCCACCATGACGCAAGCCCAGGCCCGCCCGAGGCTAGCAGCGTCCGACTTCGTGCATGGCGCCCTGGCGGCCGATCGTGTCCTATTGGCACGTGCGATCACACTCTTGGAAAGCACCCGGCCAGCGGATAAGGCGCTGGCACGCGAGGTGTTGTCTCAATGCCAGCCGCACGCCGGGGGTGCACTTCGCATTGCAGTTACCGGCGCCCCTGGTGTCGGCAAGAGCTCGCTCATAGAGTCCCTTGGGTGCCGACTCGTGGCCTGCGGCAAACGCGTGGCGGTTCTGGCGACGGACCCAACGAGCATGCTCACGGGCGGCAGCATCCTTGGGGACAAAACGCGTATGCCTGTGCTGGCAGCCAGCGACCATACGTTCATACGACCATCACCCTCTGCCGGGACCCTGGGTGGGGTGACGCAAGTGGCACGCCAAGCAATACTCCTGGTTGAGGCGGCAGGCTATGAAATCGTCTTCGTCGAAACTGTGGGCGTCGGCCAGTCCGAGGTCGCCGTGCGCAGCATCGTGGACATAGTATTGCTTCTTGTCCTGGCTCAGGCCGGGGATGAGCTGCAGGCCGTTAAGCGCGGCATCTTGGAGACAGCCGACATCATTGCCATAGCCAAGGCCGATGGCCCGGCAATGGCAGAAGTACAAGAGGCACAGAGGCAGTACAAGCGCTCGCTAAAGCTCTTCCCAGCCGGACCTTCAGGTATTCGCACGTGCGTGCTGAGCTGCTCCGCCGTCACCGGAGACGGAATCGACAGGGTGTGGGAAGCCGTCGGGGCATATACGGAGGCAGCAAAAGGCAGCGGATACTTTGAGCGAAATCGCGCAATCCAGATAAGGCTTGATGTGCGGCGCGCCGCAGAGGAGGCGCTGCGCGCTGACTTTCTTGCGCACCCTGCGGTGTCAGCAAGGCTGCGGGCACTGCAAGACGAGGTTGCCAGCGGTGAGCAGACCGCATGGGCCGCTGCTGACGAACTCTTGCGCCTGTATCATTCAACCTGACGGAATTGTAACCTCCCAGTTTGCGCACAAGCACGAACCATTTTCTGATAGCATGGCTGAAAAGAATGCGCGGGACTTTATTCGTGCAATCATTGACAACGACCTGCGAGCCGGCAGGTGCAGTAAGATCATCACTCGATTCCCGCCCGAGCCCAACGGATTTCCGCACATCGGCCATGCCAAGAGTGTCACCCTGAATTTTGGGTTGGCCCTTGAATACGGCGGCACGTGCTACCTGCGCTTTGACGACACCAATCCAACAACAGAGGACGTCCAATACGTAGAAGCGATCAAGAGCGCTCTTACCTGGCTCGGATACAGCTGGGGCGAAAAGGAATTCTACGCATCAGACTATTTCGAGCAGTTATACAAGTGGGCCTGCCGGCTTGTACGCAAAGGGCTGGCCTATGTAGATGACTTGCCAGAAGAAGAGATTCGTGCGTATCGGGGCACGGTGACCGAGCTGGGCCGCAAGAGCCCATACCGCGAGCGCTCGGTAGCAGAGAACCTGGAGCTTTTTGCGCGAATGCGTGCAGGCGAATTCGGCGATGGCACGCGAGTATTGCGCGCCAAGATCGATATGGAGCACCACAACATGAAGATGCGCGACCCGCTGATGTACCGCATCCGGCATGCGCATCACTATCGGCAGGAAAATGCCTGGTGCATATACCCGTTCTATGACTGGGCTCACGGCCAGAGTGATGCCATCGAAGGCATCACGCATTCAATCTGTACGCTGGAGTTCACGCCCAACCGCGTGCTCTATGACTGGTACCTGGACGCTCTCGGCATCAGCCCACGCCCATTCCAGTACGAATTCGCGCGGCTCAACCTTGGCTATGCCATCACCTCCAAGCGCAAGCTCTTGCGCTTGGTAACCGAAGGACATGTTGACGGATGGGATGACCCTCGGATGCCCACGCTCGCCGGTGTAGAGCGTAGGGGCATCACGCCCGCGGCCATTCGTTCGTTCTGCAACGCCGTGGGAACAACCAAGGTAGACAGCATCAGTGATCCGGGTCTTTTGGATCACCATGTGCGCGATGACCTGAACCGCCAGGCGCCGAGAGTGATGTGCGTGTTGGACCCACTCAGGGTCACGCTGACCAACTACCCTCCGGACAACCGGGAAACACTCCACGCACCTTATTGGCCGCACGACATTGGCCGCGAAGGCACGAGGCCTGTGCCGTTTTCCGCTTCGCTATTCGTCGATCGGAGCGACTTTAGCGAGAATCCGAAGAAGGGCTTCCGACGCCTGTCGCCCGGCGCGTACGTGCGGTTGAGGTATGCCTACGTCATCCGCTGTGATGGCGTTATCAGGGATGAGGCCGGCGGGGTGGTCGAGGTCCTGTGCACGTGGTTTCAAGAGTCCAGAAGTGGCGGCGATGGCCAAGGTCCAAAAGCGCGCGGCACTATTCATTGGGTTGATGCATCAGCATCGCTCCCTGCAGAGGTACGACTCTATGAGCGCCTCTTTTCCGTCGAGGTCCCGGGTGAAGACTTCATAACGCAGCTCAACCCTACCTCCAAGTTGGTAATGCGAAATAGCCGGGTTGAGCCCAGTGTTCTGGACGATCCGGCCGGTGTGCGCTACCAGTTCACGCGGCTTGGGTACTTCTGGCGAGACCCGGGACACCCCTCGAATGGCCCGCTGGTGTTCAACCGCATCGCATCTCTGCGTGACAGTTGGACAAAATTGAAGGCGGTTCCGACTCCAAAGCCGAGGTCTCCGGCTGAGCGCGTTGTCATCCAGGACGCCGGATCCTCGGCATTGTCCGAAGAGGACCAAGCGTGGCTTGCTCAGCATGGGCTCTCCGAATCCGTCGGCCGTGCGCTGCTGCGTGCACCCGGCGCAAGAGGATACTTTGAGGACGCGCTCGGTGCCGCTTCGCCGCAGCCACTGGCAAGCTGGCTGGTAAATCAGCTGCTACCGGCAGCCAAGGGCAAGAAGCTGACCTCGCTGCCGTTCGAAGCTCGTACGTTTGGACGCCTTGTGACACTCGTGGCTGCGAAACAGGCATCTTCACATCAGGCGCGTGAAGTACTTGCCGAGATGGTCCTCGCGGGCGGCGACCCCGACATCCTTCTTGAAGCCAAGCAGGCCAGCACGCTGGACAATGAATTCACTCTGCGCACCATAATAGATGAATTGCTTTCCAGATACCCGGACAAGGTAAGCCTGTATCGGAAGGGTAAGACGGGTCTGTTGGGCTTCTTTGTCGGTCAGGTAGTCAAGGCAACAGGCGGCGCCGCACCACCCAAATTAGTGCGCGCACTGTTGCAGGAGCAGCTGGATCAGCACACTGCGTGACCTGCATTCCGAAGAGCCCGTAGGGCCTCCTCAAGGTCTCGTACCAATAGATAGTCAGTGCTGTAGCCAGAGATAGTAATAACCACAACGCCGCTGTCGGCGAGCGGCGTCAAGAGTTCGTGGAGCACTCCGCTAAGGTCGAAGCTCAGCGGTCCGCCAACCTCCAGCGCGTACCACCCCGACTCGGAAGGCACATCCATTGGCACAACATGCTCAGCGCATACAATGGTGAGCTCTCCGGGAGCACGCATCACCTGCCAGAACAAACCTACTGTCGCCCATGAAGGCACCTTGGCTTCTTCTGGCACGCGGCATACCGCAAAGCGTCCTTTAAGGACCCGCAAGTTGTAGGTCATCGCCCCAGGACGAGTACCGCGCGTCTCAGGCGACGGATGCATCGCGCGCGCCCAAAAGTCGCGAGCATCTCAAACAGGCTGGGACCTGCAGTAGTGCCGCTGGTGGCCAAGCGCACCGGATGAATGACGCGGCCGGCGCCAACGCCGCGATCTTCAGCAAGGCCGCGCAAGGCATGCTCCAGGTTTGCGGCATCAAACGGGGCAAGGACTTCCAAGAGATCAGCGAAGGCGTCTACGAGCCCTGCAGAGTCGGCCATCCAACGCCTCTTGACGCCACGCGAATCATACGATTCTGGGTCTTCAAAGAAGTAGGCAAACGTTGAGAGCAGGTCCTCGCGTAGCACAATGCGGTCCCCTACTACTGCGAGGACGCGCTGCAGGTAAGCGTCGTCCACGCAGCCAAAAGCCTTGTCCACCGAGGCTTTGACGCGAGCGCAAGTCGCGGCGGGCCCCTGCCTCCGCAGGTGCTGCTGGTTAAACCAACGGAGCTTGTCCAGATCGAACTTGGCGGGAGACGGCGTCACGCGGCCTAAGGAAAAGGCTTCAGTCAGCTCCGCTGCCGTAAACACCTCCTGCTCCGTACTTGGGTGCCAGCCCAGAAGTGCCAGGAAATTCACCAACGCTTCGGGTTCATACCCATGCCGTTTGTAGTCACGCACGCTAACGGGAATCCCCAGGCGCGAGGCACTGCGCTTCGACAGCTTGCCCCCATTGGGGCTCAGGATGAGCGGCAGGTGCGCCATTTGAGGTGGCTCCCAGCCTAGGGCTTCATAGAGCAGCACATGTTTTGGCGTCGACGACAACCACTCCTCACCTCGGATCACATGTGTGATCCCCATCAGGTGATCATCAACAACGTTGGCCAGGTGGTACGTTGGCTGCCGGTCCGACTTCAGCAGCACCTGGTCGTCCAGGCTGCCTACTGAAAACTCTACGTCTCCTTTTATGAGGTCCGCAAACGCTATGCTGCCACTCTTGGGCACGCACATCCGCAGGACATGCGGCTCTCCTTGTTCTATCCTGCGCCGAACCTCATCCTGCGACTGGGTAAAGGCGTTGTCCATCTCGTACCGGGTCGCTCTATCGTAGGCCGCGCCCCGATCGCGCATCGCCTGTAGCGCTTCGGAAGTGTCAAAAGCATGGTACGCGTGGCCAGTCACTAGCAGCTCTTGCGCGTACCGGTGGTACAAAGCGGTACGCTCGCTCTGACGGTAGCCCGAACCTAGATGCGGTCCCTCGTCAATGGTAAGGCCAGCCCAGGCGAGGCAGGCCATAGTGTCCTCTTCGGCGTCGACCACGAAACGTGAGCGATCCGTGTCCTCAATACGCAACACAAAAGTACCACCTTGGGCACGTGCGAAGAGGTAACAGAATAGCGCAGTGCGCAATCCTCCGATATGGAGGTATCCAGTCGGGCTCGGTGCAAAACGGACGCGAACGGCCATGTTAGACGTGCGGCCGCTCAGGGTGCAGCCCATTGTTATTGTCTATCGCCCGACTCCGTGTGGCGCGACGCTTCAACAAGGAGTCCAGGGGACAAAACATACCGGAATTCCATCTGCGGGCCTAATAGCCGTTGTGCGGCCTCCTGTTCCATTAGCGGCTCCAGCGACCGCGTAGCGCCCACATCATGCGCTATCTTTACCCCCGACGCAAAGAACAGAACGGCCAGCACCGCGCCCATCCTTAGCGAAAGCGACGCACGCGCCTGCCACAACGGGCGGCGTTCATAGTATCGGTCCCGCTGGAATCTGCGCTTCTTGGACCGCTCGAGCGTGGTCAATACCGCCTCATCTGCCAGCGGCGGCACATGGATTACCTCCTGACGGCTCATGCGCCTAAACTCCATCATCGCGTTCATAACCTCACGGCACGCCTCGCACGCCGCCAAGTGTGCAAAGAGTTCTGGCTGCAGACGCAGCGAGAGCTCACCGTCCAAAAATAAGTGGACGGATTCTTCTTGGATGCACGGTGCCTTCATGACTGCATCGCGGCTAGTCGTTGCGCTTCGCGTTGCATAACCGGCAGCATGCTTTCCGCTAGCTTTCGGCGTGCCTTGAATAGGCGCGACTTGACAGCAGCTAGAGTGCTTTTGGTCACTGCAGCGATCTCTGCATACGACATGTTTTGGAATTCGCGAAGAACAATCACTTCGCGATACTCGGGCTTTAGGCGACCGAGAAAGTGGTTCACTATCGCGATTTGCTCTGCTTTCTCCAGTGTTCCGCCGGCAGGTTGCTGAAGGCGCGCCTTCAGATCTTCATCGAGTCGGACACGCCGATTTCCTTGCCGAAGCATGTTCAGGCACTGGTTGCGCGCGACCGAGAAGAGCCACGCCCGAAAAGCATGTGTCTTCAACAGGCGGTCCCGGTTTTCGTAGATGCGCAAAAAGGTTTCCTGCATGGCATCTTTCGCCGAATCACGGTCCTGCAGCATACGCACGGCGAATGAATAGACTGATCCCTTATACCGGTTGTAAAGAGACACGAATGCGAAGTCGTCGCCTTTCTGGAATGCCTCGATCAGTTCGAGTTCGTGCGCCATCGTCTCCATAGCATTCTGGGTGAGTGTTATATGGACACACCAGAACCCAAATGGTTGCCTTTCCTGCCAGGCTGGAACAGCATGGCTTGCCCAAGGTTTTTAGAGGCTATCTAATGCAACAACATGCTACTTATGACTCTGCGACTCAGACTTGGATTGGCTGGCCTGGCCGTACTGCTTCTCGCCAAGTGTGGCGGTAGTGCGCCGCTACTTACCGGCGGGTCGGACACGACGATCGTAGCGATCTACGGAGACCAGGCCCTGCACCAGGATGAATTCAGTCGGGAATACCGCCAAAACTCCGGCCTCGCAGCTCCCGGCCCGACAGATTCGCCCGAAGAATTCCTGGACCGCTATATCAACTATAAGCTGAAGGTGCTAGCTGCCGAGGCCGCCGGATATGACAAGGATCCTACAGTCATCAATGAGATCCATTCGTACCGCGCGGCCTTTGCCCGGCCGTATCTGATTGATCGCGAAGTGCTGGCCCCGATTCTGCTGGACTACTACGAAAAAAAGAAGCAGATCGGGCACGCCAGCCACATCTTCACGCGCCTGCAGCCGGACATGCCGCCGGCAGACACGCTGCGCACCTACAACCGTGCGCAGGCGCTGCGAGACTCGGTGCTGCAGGGAATGCAGTTTGGTGAGGTGGCCATGCTGTACTCGGAGGACCCTTCGGCGGCGAATGCGGCGGCCCCGCAGGGCTATCGTGGTGATTTGGGGTGGTTTACCGCAGGCATGATGATCAAGCCCTTTGAAGACCGTGCCTACGCCGAGCCTATAGGTCAGCCGTCCGAGGTATTTCGGTCAGACTATGGCTACCACGTGATATTGGTTCATAGCCGCAGGCCGTCGGTGCCGAGTATCCAGCTGTCACAGATCCTTGTGAGAATCAACGGTTCTTCCCCGGATAGTGTGGTCGTTGCACGGAAGAGGATCGAGGGAGCAAAGGCACGCCTCGATGCCGGGCAAAACTTCGCTTTTGTCGCCGGCGAGCTATCCGAGGAGACTTCCAGCCGCAACAGAGGGGGCGACATAGGCTCCATCAACTACCTGAAGCGCGGTATCGACAGCACCTTTAGAGAGATAGCCTTCAATATCCCAGCGGTGGGCGACGTCACAGACATCGTAGAAACGGGCTACGGATTCCAGATCCTGAAGCTTACCGGGCGCGACACGCTCGGCACCTACGAATCTGAGTTCGAGGACTTGAAGCGCGAGGCACAGTACCTACCTCGCATGTTGAAGGCGGAGGCCACCTTGGCGCAAGACGCGCGAGCCCGTTACTCCGCATCGCTAGATACAGTAGCCTTGACTTCTCTGGTCGCCGGCATAACCCGAGATTCTGTCCGTGCCTATTTCAGCACGATTGCCAATGATGACTCGCTTGCCAAGGTGGTCATCGGTCAGGTGGCAGACTCCGTGTACACGGTTCGGCAACTGAGCAAGTTTACGGCTGATCGTAATAACCGCATCCGTAACGGGCAAACCACCAATGAGCAGGCCATCAGTACTGGAAACGCGTTTCTGGACTTCGCTGCCATTACCCATACCGCGCTGGACTTGGAGCATGAAGACGAGGAGTTTGCACATATCATGAAAAACTTCAGGGACGGCCTCTTGTTGTTTAAGCTGATGGAGGACTCAGTGTGGGCCGCCGCATCTAAAGATTCCGTCGGCCTGCAAGCACACTATGAGGCCAACAGGGACCGTTTCCGGTTCAATGACCGCCACCGCATTCTGGAGGTGTTCGCGTACGATGACTCCTTGCATGAAGCCGCGGTCCTTCAGTTAGATGGCGGGATGTCGTGGCCCGACTTCTACGACTATGTGCGGAAAGATTCGGTCACAAAGGTCAGATTTGACACAGTCTTGGTGGAGGGCCCAACGCGCAGCGTTTATGATCGTGCACTGGGGTTGGAGCCTGGAACACGGTCGGATATCATCCCTTACCGGAACGGATTCTTGACGCTCTTCAATGATGGCATTGAACCAGCCCGGCAAAAGACGTTTGAGGAGGCCCGTTCCGAAGTCATCAGCGAGTATCAGACGATTCGGGAAGAAAAGCTTATTGAGCGGCTGCGTGCCAAATATAACGTTAGAAAATACCCTGAGCGGGCCATTCAAGCCGTACGCAATCCTTAGGCCCACCATGCGTCCAGCCATATGGATTGTCCTGGCCAGCGTGCTCCTTCCAGCGTGCCAGGAGCGGGGCAAGCCCATAGAGTTCGTGGCTCGTGTCGGTGACGCAATTCTCCTGCAGTCCGATCTGAACGCCGCACTGGAAGGCTTTTACGGCGACCTGGGTACCTCAGACGCCCGCGCCCAGATCATTGACCAGTGGGTCGAAAGCGAGCTCCTGTACCAAGAAGCCCTGCGCCTTAACTTAAGATCCAAGGAATCCGTCAGGCAGCAACTCAAGGATGCTGAACGAGCCGTGCTCATTGACGCCTTCATTGCACCCCTCTTTGACGAATCGGCTGCCAGCCTTACGGACGCGGACCTCCTTTCATACTATGATACTCACAAGGAGCGCCTACGGACAATCGAGCCCTTCGTCTTGATACGATACTTGGAGACGCCGAGACGCGATTCGGCACGGGCTGTGCAGAACCAAATGCGCGGTGCTCCAAACGACGAAGCGGATCTGTTATTTGATCGTCTGGCACTTCGGCATTCCACGGACCCGGCACTCTCGCACTCGCTGGCTTCCAACTACTGGCCTGAAAGCCGTCTGTTTACAGGCCAGCCGCAGATACGGCAGGTTGTGCAAGAGCTCTCGCCATCAACCGCTAGGGTATTTGCAGTCGACAGCCTGCATTACTACGTTGAGGTTGTAGACCGTGTCCCGGTAGGGACCGTGCCAGAATTTGAGTGGATTAAGGAGCAAGTGCGCACACACTGCGCCATTGATCTCCGGAAACAGCTGTACGATCGGCAGGTTCAACGGCTGAGGACGGAGGCGCTCGCGCGAGAAGTACTCGTGATCAGAAAGTAACTGTACCTGCGGCGCGTGATCCAATAATTCGCAGGCTGCGGACGTTTAAAGCAGAAAGCCACCAACACGCGTGTATGAGTCTGCTTTTCATTGTGCGGCGGTCCTTTTGTGCGCTAATTCTCCTGCCGCTTTTTCTTGTCAGCCCAGCGAGCGCACAGGAGCAGGTCATTGATGAAATCGTCGCCGTCGTAGCCGACAAGATCGTCCTCCGATCGGACGTTGACGCACTTGTACTGGGCATCTTGCAGCAGCAGCGCGCACCATACTCGGACGCGCTTTGGGTGGAGTCGCTAAACCAGCTAATTGACCAGGGCGTGTTGGCTGAACATGCCCGGCGTGACACGAATATCACCGTAACGGATGATCAGGTTGGCCAATCTATTGATCAGCGCATCTCCGTGCTGACCGAGCAGGTCGGCAGCGTAACCCGCCTTGAGGAGATCTATGGGCAAAGCGTGGAAGAGATCCGCGAGGACTTGCGCCCCAGCTTCCGTGAGCGCTTGATGGCAGAGCAATTTCAGAATACAAAACTCAAGACTATCACCGTCACGCCGTCCGAGGTCCGAGAGTGGTTTGCACAGTTCCCTACCGACTCCCTCCCTACCCTGCCCACGGTGATACGCGCGTCCCACATCGTACAGTATCCAGAGGTGTCGAAGGAGGCGGAAGAAGAAGCATTGGAGATAGTTAGCGCCATCCGCGACTCCATTGAGGCAGGGCGCAGCACGCTGGAAGAATTGGCACGGAGGTACTCGGAAGACGTGGGGTCTGCGAACAACGGCGGACGCTATGAGGCAATGGCACTCGCAGACTTGGTGCCGGAATTTGCGGCGGTCGCTGCACGGGCGACACCGGGCGAGCTTTCCGCGCCCTTCAAGTCCCCATTTGGATTCCATATTCTGCGTGTCAACTCGCGTGTCGGAGATCAGGTAGACTTCAGTCACGTCCTGATAAACATTGACAAGAGCAAATCGGACCCGAGCGAAGCAATTGAGATGTTGAATACCCTGCGGGATTCGTTACTCACTTCGGAGGTTCCCTTCGAGTTGCTGGCGCGGCGACATTCTGACGAAAAATCTACTTCGGAAATCGGTGGACGTATAGTGGACCCGCAAACCGGTGAGCGTGACCTGTTCTTGGAGGCGCTCGGCGAGGCTTGGCAAAACCTTGCCGACACGCTGGAAATTGGGGAGATAAGCCTCCCCGGGCCGGTGGCGCTGCTGGATGGCACCTTGGGTTACCATATCGTACAGCTTCAGCGGCTTATCCCCGAACACCGCGTGGACATAGATACCGACGGCGCCCGTATCGAACAGCTTGCGCTGAACGACAAGCGAAACATTGAGATGCGCAAGTGGCTTGACTCACTTCGGGATGAAGTCTATGTCGAGCTCCGTGGCAGGGGACTAGAGCTTTTCAGCGCGGCGCAACATAGTGCTGGCAACTGATCAGTATGTGCGCATCACCGAGACCCGTCAACAGTTGATTTATGCCACTCGTCTTGTCAGACGCTAGTCCCTCAACGGTCCAAGCACTGGTAGAGGCCCAAGCACGTCTGCGTGGAGAGATTGCCAAGGTCATCATTGGTCAGGACGACATCATTACGCAGGTAATGGTATGCCTCCTTGCACAGGGGCATGCGCTCTTGGTCGGGGTGCCAGGACTGGCAAAAACACTCCTGATTCGTACGCTGGCCGATGCACTGGACCTGAATTTTAGTCGGATCCAGTTTACGCCCGACCTCATGCCCAGCGACATCACGGGTACAGATATTATCGAAGAGGATCATGCGACGGGCAGGCGCGGATTTCGATTCGTACACGGCCCCATCTTCGCCAATGTCGTGCTCGCCGACGAGGTCAATCGCACCCCTCCTAAGACGCAGGCCGCCCTGCTTGAGGCCATGCAGGAGCACCACGTAACCACTGCTGGGCAGACATTCATGTTGGAGGAGCCGTTTTTTGTTCTCGCCACGCAGAACCCCATTGAACAGGAAGGCACGTATCCGTTGCCCGAGGCACAGCTGGATCGCTTCATGCTCAACCTGTGGCTTGATTACCCGACGTACGAGCAGGAGATCGCCATCGTAAGAAGCACCACCAGTTCGCAGGCTGCGGAGGTACGCCCGGCCATGAGTCGGCAGGAACTCCTGACGTTTCAGTCCCTAGTGCGCCAGATACCCGTTGCCGATAATGTGATTGAGTACGCTGTATCGCTAGCAACCAAGACGCGTCCGGGCAATGATGCTGCTCCTGATTTCGTCAATAACTACGTATCCTATGGCGCCGGTCCGCGTGCGTCGCAATACCTCATCCTGGGTGCCAAGGCGCTTGCCACTTTGGATGGCCGGCTGACGCCGCTTATCAGCGATGTCCGTGCAATGGCGATTCCCGTTTTGCGGCACCGGATCATCCAGAATTTCAATGCGGAGGCCGACGACGTAAGCCGCGTCGACCTTATTGAGCGGCTCATGGCCGCCGGTTCGTGACGGGCGCCCTGTCTAGGAAGCACGGCAGGCCGTCCCCTACCCGGCACGTTTGCACCCCACGTTAGACGCCCGGCCTACGGGCCTGCGTTTCATACCGCTGCGCTGCTATTTCTCACGATCCGTACAATTTCGTGAGCATCCTGAGCAAGATCCGTCGTGCAAGGCAGCTTAGTTTTAGCGCGGCGACCGCATAGACCAATGTGCGAATTAGTCTGTAAGGCAGCCTCCGCGCATGACTCAATGTACCCAAGCTCGCCGGCGTGCAGTCCCGAAGGGATTGCAATTCATGGTGCTTGCGGCATTCTTTTTCAGCGTCATGACGCTCCTGGTTAAGTTTGCCGGAAACCGCCTGCCTACCACTGAGCTCGTGATGGCGCGCAGCGTCGTAGGGGTAGTGATGGGCTACTGGATGCTGCGAGCGGCAAGAATCGGGCTATGGGGGCAACGCAGGGGGCTTCTGATCTTTCGCGGCCTCGCGGGCACTGGAGCGTTGCTTTGTTTTTTCTGGGCATTGGCGCGCTTGCCACTGGCAGAAGCCACCGTGTTGTTTTATACGTCGCCAATATTTACGGCGGTCCTCGCGGCCATCTTTTTGCGAGAAAGCCTGCGCCTATTGGAGATCGTAGGCATTGTCATAAGCTTATTGGCGTTGCGCTTGTGGCGCAGCCCGAGTTCTTGTTTGGTGGTGCTTCGCACGGGCACGACATAGTCGCTGTCGCGGTGGGTATCCTGGGAGCTGCCCTGGGTGCCTGTGCCTATGTAACGGTTCGCAAGCTGCGGGAAACCGAGCACCACCTGGTGGTAGTGTTTTACTTCCCACTGGTGTCTGTAGTGGCTTGCGCACCGATGGTAATTCCGGACATGCTTGTCCCCACGCCCACTGAATGGCTACTTCTTATCGGCATTGGGGTTTGCACTCAGATCGCGCAGATCTACCTTGCCAAGTCGCTGAATCTTGAAAAGGCCAGCCGGGCCATGTCCGTCAGCTACGTGCAGATCCTGTTTTCCGCGCAGTGGGGACTCATGTTTTTGGGGGAGATCCCCAATGGTCTCTGCATACTGGGTGCCCTCATGGTTGTGGGAATGCACAAATTCTAGTTGGGAATTGGAGATTTGCTGTGGAGGTGGACCCTAGCCTTCACCACTCCTTTCCCATCATATGAACCCCTCACAGCCTGTTTTGGGGAGCACTGAGGCGCCTGCAGACGCCCAGATCAATCCCTCCGGTGAGTCGCGGCGGCTTCTGATGAAGCTCTGCACGCACATACTGCAGCAGTTGACCACCGACTGGCCCATGCCGGCAGCGCGGCAGCAGCCGGCGCCACCGCCCGTAGTGATCAAGCCTTCTGCTGCGGCCCAGGACACAAAGCCGGACTTGGCGCAGTTGAATGAAGCGTGGCAGCTGTTGCATTCGCGCAGTCTGCAAGACGACCCGATCGTTGCGATCTGGCTGCGCGGGCTGTGCCCACGCGGCGTTAGCATCGTTCTTGGGGCGGGTCTGACCATCACGGGCTATCGCCGCATGCTTGGCCTGGTAGCGTGCTACCCTGAAAACGTCTCTGCTCTTACGTCCTTCGTGCAGTCGCTGTCCGATCGTGGTCTTTCGGCCGCCGACGGGCTGCTCTGTGTGCTGCCCAGCAGCACGGGACTGCAATCGGCGGTGCGCCAGGTGTTCGGCCCCAGGGTCGCTATACAGCGCTGTCTCAATACGCTTTTGGATCAAGTCACCTGTGGTCTTCCGGAAGACCTTGTTCCTGTGTATCGCAATCGCCTCCGCCAGGCATGGAACGGGTTCGATGCCCGGGAAGCTGAACGCGCACTCACCCGTATTCACCAGGACTTGACGCGCATCAATCGGTCCGCAGCGAAGGTTCTATGGGAGGGCCTGGAGCAATCTCTGACGATTCAACGCACGGGCATGCTGCTCAAGCTCGACCGGGGGCTGCGCGTGATGCGCTTCATGGATGCCATCAGTCGCAGGTTGCAGGCCCCGGCCAGCGCCGTTTTCCAGCAACGCGAACAGATGGCACTGGCGCTGTTGGAACACGAGGCTCAGCTGCGCCGTGTGGCCCATGCGGCCCATCTGCCACAACTTCGTGAGACTCTCATCAACCTCAACGCCGTATGATGACCCATACCCCTATGCTGGATCAATCACTCATCGAGGACCTTCACGGGCTTGCGCAGAGGAATTTCATCGGCCTGGCCAGCTGCCTTGGATATCTCGATGATCTTCTTACCAAGATGGCCACATGGGTCATGGAAGCCGAAGCCCGCTTCATTTGCGGCGCACGTGGGAAGCACCGTAAGACCGGCTTTCAGCGCTGGGGGACGAATCCGGGTTCCATCCGCGTCGGTTTGGAGCGCATTGCGGTCCGCGTTCCGCGCGTGCGGAATGTACGAACCCGAAAGGAGCGTCCTCTGCAAACGTACCGCCTCTTGCGCAAGCGTGGGCTTATGGACCGGGAAAGCGTGACCAGGGGGTTGCTGTGTGGACTCTCGCGGCGCAATTACAGGCAGGCGGCCCAGGTCTTCACCGATAGTATGGGGTTGAGTGCCAGCAGCATAGGCAACGTCTTCGTTACGCAGACGGCAGCGCTACTGAAGGAATTCGAGACGCGCCGATTCGATCAGCACACCTTTGCGGTGCTCCTGCTTGATGGCAAGTATTTGGCTGACATGCAGATGATCGTAGCGATGGGCATCACGACCGAGGGCGAGAAGGTCGTGCTGGGCTTTGCGGAAAGTCGTACCGAGAACAGTGCGCAGGTGCAGTCGCTGTTGCAGGATTTGTTGCGTCGGGGCTTCACCCATACCGACAAGCTGTTGGTACAGGTGGACGGCAGCCGCGGGCTTCGCAAGGGGATCAGTGCGGTGTTTGGGGATGCGGTCGTATTCCAGCGCTGCCAATGGCACAAGCGTACCAATGTGACGCGTCACATCAAGAGCGAGCCAGCGGCCACGCAAATGAAGCGTCGGCTTCAGGCGGCATGGGAACTGCCCACGTACAAGGAGGCACGGGCGGCGCTTGTGTCGCTGCATGAAACGCTGCAGCGATCGTGTCCGAAGGCCGCGCGCAGTCTGGAGGAGGGTTTGGAGGATACGCTGACGCTTCACCGGTTGGGGGTGCGGAACCAGGCTGTCAGAGACAGTCTGAAGACGACGAACATCATCGAGAACCTCAACAGCATTATAGCGAACCGATCACGGAACGTGAAGCGCTGGGGATCATCGGAGATGCGTCAGCGCTGGTGCGGGGCGATATTCATGCAGTACGAGTCGAATCTGAAGCCGATACGCCGGGAGGACATGAAGGAGCTGACCCAGGCGTTGACCACCTCCGGGGGTCGATGGGTTAGTGGGGATTCGGTCTGCCGGCCCCAAAGGACTGCAAAGGCAACACCTGGCGCTCAATGCCCGCGCGCAGTAGTGCGCTGCTGACGCTGGCATAAGCAAAACCCGCAGCTGTCCGGACGCTCTGAGGCGCTGCACCCTGCCAAGATCGCCGCTTACGCGTGCAATCAGAGGATTCCTGCGGGATTTCGTGCCCGAGAAGTCACTCCACGAGCCTGCCTACGCCCGAAACTCCGCGTGTGAGCACGCATTTGGGCCAATTTGGGCATGCACCGGCCCATTTGCACCCACACACTCGGCCCGAAGCGCCACCTATTGCCGAAAGATATCTACTTTGAGGGCCCATCTCGGCAGAAATCGCCGAAACCCAACTCAAAATTGTGCAATCCCATGGTTGTCGCCGGCACCTTGGTAGCGACGCGCAGCTTGTAAGGCCGCATGCGACGACGGCGGCGCGTGCAGGACCGCTCAAGGCCCCGCAGTTTGCTACTTTGGGTTCCGGTGTTGCCGCCGCCTCATTCAGATGCAGGATGAAGTCAGACGTGGCATGGTGGATGTCCTGCTTAACGGAAGAAGGCTATCGGATTGATGAGATTCAGCTTCGGGCTGCTCACATGGTTTGTTTTGGAAAGTCCTGGCTTTGCTGGATAACTGGGACGACTATACCAAAAAAGTCAGCCGGTCGAGAGTAGTTTAGGTGAATGTGCGCTATGGAGGCATCTTGCTGCCGACCTGGCACACCATCGGAACCGGCGTAGCCCACTCAGGAATTCACAGGGAGTATTTACCCGAGCTTACAGGCGTATCGCATATGCACCGTTCCCCGTGCAGCAAAACTTGATCGAGAGCCTTGGCCATGCCAGATGAGGGCCTGTACCACGGGGGGGCTGGTGTAGAAGTGCCCGTTGGCACCAAGGAGGCAGACGGCCTCCGTATGCCGCGGGGCCAGATGCTCGAGCTCGGCCACAAGGTGCTCCAACTCGTGGTAGAGCGGATCGAGAATCTGCCTAATGAGAACGCCTAGGAGGGCGAGTTCCGGCAGATTCTCGAAGATGAGTTAGTCGAGGATCCGCCCGAGGAAGGCCAACCAGCTGCCGCGGTTGTGGAAAGGGCCGCGCGCGAAATCCTTCCCCTTACGGCGCGCAACGATCACCCACGTTTCTTCGGATTCATCCCGTCATCACCCACTTGGCCTGGCGTGCTGGCCGACTTCATGTCTGCCGGGTTCCAAATCAACCAGCGCACCTGGCTCGTTGCGAGCGGCCCGAGCCAGTTAGAATTGGTGGTGATAGAGTGGTTTCGACGCTGGCTCGGATATCCTGACGGCGCGGGCGGGCTTTTTAGGAGCGGTGGCTCGGCGGCCAGCCTCAATGCCTTTGTTGCGGCGCGGGAGGCTGCAGGCCACCCCGAGCATGCCACCGTTTATATGAGCGACCAGAGTCACAGCGCGCATCACCGTGCGGCGCTTATCACCGGCGTACGGCGTGACAGTATACGAACGATTCCGAGCGACGCAAGCTTCCGGATGGACATGGAGGCGCTTGCTCGTGCCGTGGCCCAAGACCGTGCTGCCGGACTCGCCCCCATATCGGTCACGGCCAACGCTGGAACAAGCTCTACGGGAACCATTGACCCGCTAAATGATATGGCTAGTTTCTGCGCTGCTGAAGGACTGTGGCTGCATGTCGACGCCGCCTATGGTGGCTTTGCGGCCGTGACCGAGCGGGGCAAGCGGCTTCTGCGCGGCATCGAGCGCGCCGATTCGATCGGGATTGATGCGCACAAGTGGTTTTTCCAGCCCTACGAGGCCGGCTGTCTCCTAGTGAAGGACACGTACATGCCCAAGAAGGCCTTTGCGATTCGGCCGGACATTCTTCAAGACACAGAATGGGGTAAGGACCATCCAAATTTCTCAGATCTCGGCCTGCAACTGAGCCATTCGGCTCGCGCCCTGAAGGTCTGGATGTCGGTTCAAACCTTCGGGATGGCTGCGTTCCGGCGGGCGGTAGCGAAGGGGATGGAGCTGTCTGCCCGGGCGGAGAAGTATGTCCGCGCAAATCCGATATTGCAACTCCTAAGTGGCGCATCGCTTGGGATCGTGTGCTTCCGTGTCCATCCTATTGGCGTCGGCTTGGACGAGGAGTTGCTGGATGAGGTCAACAGGATCGTCCTTGCCCGCATGTTCTGGGAAAACCGCGCATTCATGTCATCGACGCTGCTGCACGATACATTCGCGCTCAGGATGTGCATCGTCAACCACACCACGACCTGGGGCGATGTGTGTGAGACCCTCGAAGCCGTCGAGCGCTTCGGGAAAGACACGTTGTCGAAGGAGGCAGCGTAAATCGCAGTACGGCAGAAGCGATAGGATCGGCACTTCGGTCCTTCCAAACGAAGGCCTCGGACTATCAAAATGCGAATGGCCCAGTTGACGGCGGAGGTCATCTTGCCCAGCTCCCGACGGCTCGGTCCGGGAGTGAATCAGCCGACGGCGCCCCTATTGCAGGAGTACTGAGCTGTGTAATATTGCCGCAGCGTATGCCAGCATTTTAGGTCCGCGCACTGGTGTGCACGGGTTGAGATGTATTGCGTCTTTCGTTTGCTGCCGGCTACGACTTAGCCTCCAGCTCAAGATGGTGCCGCACGCACTGCCAGCTCTGCAGTCGAATCCGGCCTGCCTCATTCCATTTTGTTGGCCGAATTGCGTCCTTCTAGAGCGCTGCAGCCGTTAAAAGCGCTGCGGGCGGACCGCTCATCAATTGGCTGGTGATCCTTTCGAAATGTGCCGTGACGGCTCTCGTCAGCTAAAGCGACAGGCTCCCCGGGTGCGGGACACTGGTGAAACTTGGCCCAGTTTGTAGTGTGCTTCGGTTACGCACCCTCGCAATCGTCAAATCGACTATGGTTTGGATCATCGAGCAAACCGCCTTTGCGCAGCATGGCGGGCAAACTGCTGAGGCAGGAAACGCGGACCGAACGCTTCATAGCCAGTCCCGAAGTCCCGCGGGCCATTCTCGCAATAGGGGCGGCCATTTTCCGTCGCAAGATGAAATGCCTCACTAGGGAGCTTCGTCATCCGAGAGAATGTCGCAAGGCGAATGGGGCGACCTGGAACCCGAATCAGCGCATCTTGCGAGCGTCCGACGCGGATTGGGCCAGACGGAAACGCCTCCTGCCAACGGTCTCCGCACAACCCCTGTATCGACAGGCCGTACCGGCCACAGAGTCGACGCTCCCGAGTTAAAATTGCGTGTCCGCTTGTAGCGGGGGGGCTGGATTCAAGCCCGCAACCGTCTCGTTTCTAAACGGCCACAGCTTCCGCTGCCTGCCAACCCCGTTCGTGGTCTGGACCTTCACCTCACCCTTGGTCTGGTCGCTAGGGTGCCTGCGGTCAAGCCTTCTTTCGCACAGTGCCAAGGCCCGGCTTGGGTTTGCCCCGAACTTGACAGGTCTTCACGTGAGAGATACCTCGTAGCGCAGCCTATGGCGGTTGCCAGAACAAAAACACGAGAGCCTCGGCGGATGTGCCCTCCCGTTTGCAACCAACCGTCCCCGAAACAGATGAAAGCGAATCGTTCGCCGCAGCTTGGGCACGATGAGCTACCTGCTACTCAACCCCGTGGAATTTGCTACCAAGGTGCGACAATGAGCCTACAAGTTGTAGCAAAGACTACAACTTTGTCTGAACCTATGGCGAACCAAATGCCTGTGGCACAGAGCATTCAGCAGATGGTATTAGGGGCTGCTCCTTCACGCAGGTTCCGAGAACTACTCCTTCGCCGACCGTACCGATAGGCCGGCGCCGTGGCCCTGAATGCGGCCTCGCAGGTGACAAATGCACGTAGCTAGAGCGACTACGGCGCTCGTCCGCCGTGCTGCCGCCCAGACCGCAGTACTCGGCGGACTATACGTCCAGGTCCTCAACCGTCGCAGCGTTTTCCATGATGAGCTTGTACCGGATAGACGCATCTTTTCCCATTAGGCCTGCGATCGTCTTGTCGGTTTCGACTCTCTCTCCGGCCGGTATCTCTACGCGCAGGAGCCGCCGCTTGGCGGGGTCTAGCGTAGTATCCCTGAGCGTTGCAGGCATCATCTCTCCCAATCCCTTAAAGCGCTGCACTTCGATCTTAATGTTGGGGCGCTTCCTTTTGAGGCGGCGAGTGATGCGCGCCTTGTCGGCATCGTCCAAGGCCCAATAGGTCTCTTTGCCTGCATCCAGGCGATACAGCGGCGGCTCTGCCACGAACACGTGCCCACCATCAATGAGCGGGCGCATATGCCGATATAGAAAAGTCAGCAACAGGGTTGCAATGTGGTGCCCATCGGAATCTGCGTCCATGAGCAGGATGACCTTGTGATACCGAAGCTGCTCCAAGTCCAGTCGGTCACCGAGCCCACATCCAAGGGCCTGCGTGACGTTGGACAGCTCGTTGTTGGCCAAGACCCGCTTCAGCGATGCCTGCTCCGCATTTAGAACCTTGCCGCGAAGCGGCAATACTGCCTGAAATTTTCGATCACGTCCCTGCTTGGCCGAACCACCGGCCGAGTCACCTTCCACGATAAAGAGTTCGCCTTCGGCCGGGTCCGTGGACGAGCAGTCCGCCAACTTGCCGGGTAGGTTCAGGCGGCGACGCGCCTTCGACTTTTTCCGAACCAAAAGCTCCGCCGAGCGGCTGGCTTGGCGCGCCTTGGCGGACTGAATGACACGGGCCGCAATGGTGTCGCTGGCGGTTGGATGTGCATTCAGAAATTGCTCCAGCGCCAGACGTACTGCACTGACCACTACGGAGCGCGCGGACGGGTTATTGAGCTTTTCCTTGGTCTGACCTTGAAACTGCGGGTCCTCCATGAACATGTTGACTACCGCAAAAACCCCCTCGCGGATATCGTCACTGGTCACATTCAGGCTGCGCGGCATGAGGTTGTGCGTCTCCATAAAGGCGCGCACGGCCATACGAACCGCATCCCGGAACCCCTGCTCATGCGTCCCCCCACTTCGCGTCGGAATGCCATTGACAAATGATCTGACAGTTTCGGCAGGCGCCTCGGTCCACTGAAGGGCTAATTCGAGGCGCACCCCGTCCTCCACCTCGTCCTGAATCACGATGAAAATGTCCGAATGGACCGGGGTAGCGCCGGCCGACTTGATCAGGTGGGTCAGATACTCAATTACACCTCCCTCGTGGTAGTATTCATAGCTCGTATTGCTAACTTGATCGCTGAAGATGATGCGCAGATCGCGATTGAGGTAAGTCTTGATCTCCAGCTGCTCGGCAATCCACGCCGCATCGAAGGCAACTGACTCGAAAATGTCCGCGTCCGGTTCGAAGTATATGGTCGTACCGGTTCCACGCACGGAATCCTTGATGACTTTGAGTTTGGTGGTCGGCTTGCCGCGCTTGTAACGCTGCTCGTACATCTTTCCATCACGCTTGATGGTCGCTATCAGTCGCTCCGAGAGCGCATTAACCACCGAAGCCCCTACGCCGTGAAGACCGCCAGCAGTCTTGTACTGCTTTCCGTCAAACTTGCCGCCTGAATGCAGGGTAGTGAGAATGACCTGGAGCGCCGGTACCTTCTTGGTGGGATGACTATCTACTGGAATGCCGCGGCCGTTATCACTTACCGTAACACTTCTACCATTGCTGTGCAGAGTCACGTCAATCTGCGAAGCATAGCCATTGGTGGCCTCGTCCACTCCATTGTCAACCAGCTCCCAAAGCAGGTGATGAAGCCCTGGCTTACCAGTACCGCCAATGTACATGCCAGGTCGCTTGCGCACCGGCGCAAGGCCTTCCAAGACCTGAATGTCCTTGCCGGTATATGTGTTGGATGATTCCATGCGGTACGCGTTGCTAGCGGCACTACTCCAACGGAGTTTCAACAACCTCGGCAAGGCTGCCGCTCTTTATGATCGCGCGTCCCTTGGCAGCCCGGCGACCGTGATACGACTTCGTTGCCCGAACAGTCACCATGCGGCCGCGCTGGGTCTTTACGACCAAGCCTTTGGACTTTTTCTTACTAACGGTCACGCCGAGCACAAAGTCGCCGTCGTCCAGCTTTATAGACTGTACACCCCTGCCGGCACTCTTGCGTAGCGGCACATCTGAAACGGCAAAAGCAAGCCCTCTGCCGTTATGCGACGCGAGGCACGCATATTCTTTGCCGCCAACCGGCCAGGCGCCCAGGATCTCGTCCCCATCTGGCACGCGCATGTAGTACCGGCCGGACTTGGTTGAGGGCTCTGCAAAGGCGTCCAGCCCAAGTCTTATGCAGTTGCCCGCTCGTGAAAACGCCAGCACAAATCCGATCGGACCAGCGCCATCCTCCTCAGATAGTTGCTGCTCATTGCCGAAGGTGACCGTCGGCAATGCTTCATTGTAATTTGACGTCACACCGACTACCAGCTCCCTGTCTGTAAAGTCAAACAGTTTCTGCATCGGGATGCCGTATCCCGACGACATCGGAATGGCATTGACACGCGCGGTATAGGCGCGGCCGAAGTTTGTCCAGAAAGTTACCGTCTTGCGCGTTCGGCCCGTCAAGATCCAGCCGATTTGGTCCCCTTCGCGAATACGAATACTGCCTACATTAGTGTAAGAGCGTTGCCGCTTGACCCAGCCATCGCGCGTTACCACGATGATGGTCGACTCGTCTACTATGAAATCTGCTTCCGAGTAGCTGTACGTGTCTTCATCCGGGCCTCCTATTGTGGTGCGCCGTGGCGTGGCATACTTGTCCCTTATTCCCTTGAGCTCCGCCCGAACTATGCGCCACCGGGCATGCTCGTCCGCCAAGAGCGCTAGAATCTCGGCCACGCGCTTCCGCTTGGCCTTCAGCTCCTCCCGAATGGCAACAATCTCCATCTGTGACAGCTTGTAGAGCCGTGTATCCAAGATGGCATCCGCCTGGATCTCTGTCAATGTGAACCGGTGCCGCAGGCGCTGTCCTGCGTCTGCGCGGTTCCTTGAGGAACGAATGATCTTAATTGCCTCATCCAATGCGTCGAAAACTGCTTCGAATCCCTCAAGAATGTGAATCCGCTTTTCAAGCTGTTCCAGCTCGTGACGAAGCCTGCGTGTGACCACGTCCAGCCGGAAATCCAAGAACTGCCTTAGTGCCGTCCACAGGTCGAACTTCTGTGGCGCACTTATCTGTTCATTGTCGGTCGGCACGAGCGCAGTTAGGTTCACATGAAACCGTGTGCCCAGTTGCGTGCGCCTGAAAAGGTATCCGAGTGCAGCGTCTGCGCTGGCCCCACGCTTGAGTTCCAAGACAATGCGGACATCGTTGGTCGACTCGTCTCGTACATCAGTGATCTGCGGCACCCTTTCCGACGCGATGTTCTCCGCAATCTTTTCAACGAGATCACCTTTGTTGACCGCGTACGGAATCGAGTTGATAGTGACGCGGCTCTTGCCCTCCATTCGGTACTCGCCCCGGAGACTGATTGGCCCTTCTCCCTTCGTGTAGATCGCTACCAGTTCGTCCTCCGTGTTGAGGATGCGCCCTCCTGTTGGAAAGTCCGGCCCCTTGATGAAGCGCTTGACCAGAGTTCGGATTCTAACACTCGGCCACTCGCCGTCCCCAGACTTGAGCCTTCCGTCTACCATGTACATGGCAGCGCTGATCACCTCACCCAGGTTGTGCGGCGGAATGTTGGTTGCCATTCCGACGGCAATCCCGGTTGCACCGTTAACAAGGAGGTTGGGCACTTTGGACGGCAGGACTACCGGCTCGAAAAGCGTGCCGTCAAAGTTGGGCCGGAAGGGTACAGTGGCTTGCCGCAGTTCCTGCAGCATCTCCATAGCCAGTGGGCGCAGCTTGGCTTCCGTATATCGCATGGCCGCCGGGCGGTCCCCGTCTACCGACCCGAAGTTGCCCTGACCATCTACCAGTGGATCGCGTAGAGAAAAGTCCTGGGCCATACGTGCCATAGCATCGTAGATAGCCGAATCGCCGTGGGGGTGGTACTTGCCCATGGCGTCGCCCACGATGGTGGCGCTCTTGCGATACCGCGCGTCTGGATACAGCCGCAGGCTCGCGAACATGGTGTACAGGATCCGTCGTTGAACGGGCTTCAGCCCGTCCCTGATGTCAGGCAGCGCCCGGCTGGTGATGACAGATAGTGCATAGTTGAGATACCGAGATCGCGCTGTTTCGTGCAGAGGTATGGAGCTAACAGGCGCCATGCGCTATAGTATGTTCACGGCAATTCTGCGCAAAGGATACAAATGGAATGACGACTAAGCCTTAACCACTGGCCAGCATTGTTTGACTCTTGTCCACACGCCTGTTATGGTGAAAGCAGCTCCCTGCCCTGCGTGAAATAGTCTTCGTGCAGGTCAGCATAGTGGCGCAGCATGTGGGCTCTGGTAAGGTGAACTAGCGTATGCGAGGCCATTGACTTCGAGATGCCGGCCAGACGCGCAAACTCCCTAACCGTGATGCGTCCGTACTGCTCAAGATGCCGTAACAGGATGTGTTCCTTTTCTCCGATTTTGATGAGGATGTTTCGATCGGGTCTATGACGCATCAGTCTCTTGGCTTCCCGGCTGGCCTGGATACTCTTGTCTTCCAACCTGATATAAGCAGTGCGGCGGGCGGTAACAGGGTTGGTCACATAGTGCGGCTTGTTCGGACTTTCACGAACGGTGACCATAATTACGTCTCGCTTTCTGCTCACACGCACGCGGGTAGTTTCGAGCGCCACCGGTGGGTATGCGTATTGTGCCAGGGCCATCAGCAGCGCATACTCTTCCTCGGCGGCATCCTTCACGCCTGTCGCCGTGCCGTCGTCACCAATGCCGATGAGCAATTGGCCGCCACGCGTGTTTGCAAAGGCAGTCACCTCTTTGGCCATGCGTTCAGGTGCAGGCACTCGCTGCTTGAATTCGAGGTGCGGCCCTTCGCCCTGAGCAATTCGGTCTGCCAGTTGCTGCAACATCATCTGTCCGTCTGAAGTCCAGGCAGCCAGTCTTCGTGTTTTGCAGAGCGTGTCATCAGCTCTTGCACTGCATCAACCGGCTGCTTGCCGTCAAATAGTATCGCGTATACGGCCTCCGTTATCGGCATTTCTATACCATAGCGGCGCGCCAGTGCACGAACCGATGCCGTAGTGCGTACCCCTTCCGCTACCATCTGCATGTTCGCATGTGCTTTTTGCCATGCAAATCCGCGACCGATCTGTTCGCCAAGGTAGCGATTGCGACTGTGCTTACTTGTACAGGTTACGACCAAGTCCCCAATCCCAGCTAGGCCCGCGAACGTTTCTGCACGCGCACCCATAGCCACGCCCAGACGCTGCACCTCAGCCATTCCGCGGGCAACCAAGGCCGCCTTGGCGTTGTCTCCGTATCCGATACCATCGCTGATGCCTGCCGCTATGGAGATCACGTTCTTTACAGACCCCCCTATCTCTACCCCCAGCACATCCTCATTGACGTACACACGCAGGCGCCGCGACATGAACACCTGCTGAATGTGCTCTGCAACGTGCCGGTTTCTGGCTGCCGCCACGAGTGTGGTTGGTTTGCCTTGCCCTACCTCTTCTGCGTGACTGGGCCCAGACAAAACTCCGATGGAATCTGCAGAGATCGCAGGCGACAGGACGCTTTCCAGCACCTGGGTCGTCGTCAGGAGTGTATCATTTTCAATACCCTTCGCAACGGAGACGACCGTCCGTTCCCCTGCAGCAAAGGGAAGCAGCTGCTCGGCTATGCTTCGAACGACATGTGAGGGGGTGGCGACCAGCCATAGCCTTCCTTTACGCGCGGCCGCCCCGAAGTTGGCGGTAACCCGTACCGACCTCGGAATTCGCACCTCTGGAAGGTAGTGGGGGTTGTGGCGTTCTTGCTCAATGGTCGCAGCGACCTCGGAGCGGCGCACCCACAGTGTGGTGTCGTGACCCTCTGCCGCCAAGCTGACGACCAGGGCAGTACCCCAGCTGCCAGCGCCCAAGACTGCAATTGAGGTCTGCACGCCCGGTGTCCGGTTGGTCGGTGAAGGCGCGGCCAGCGCCTGCGATCTCCTGTCACTCACATCCGCTGAATTTAGTGTTCAGCGCGCCAAATCACCCAGCCATTGCGGCGCCACCCAGCCAGCACTCTGGCTGGTCAGCCACGTGAAAGCCGAGAATGACCCCTCACGCGCCTTGGTACCAGTCACTTGCAGCACTGCCACCACTAAAACGGCAAATCATCGGGAATTGAATCGCCATTTGTTCCTTGGGCTTCTCTGGCATGGCACTGGCTACACATGTCCCCGTCCTGCGGCACTTCGCTGCTTCCACACTCCGGACAGGAAGCTGCGCCCGGTGGCGCCTTGCGACCTTTGGAATAGCAGTCTCCACACTGTGCGCCCTCCCAAGGCGCCTCGTTTCGATCACACTCGGGACACGGAAAATTGCCAGTGCGCTGCTGTCTGGTCTCAGCGAAGCACTCGCTGCACCGCGCGCCTTGCCACGGTGCGTTTTCCTCTTTGCAGTCCGGGCATGTAAAACTGGCCGATGAGCGCTGCCTCTCCTCTCTGAAACATGTGCGGCAAAGCGCCCCTTCCCAAGGGGCTTCATTTGAACCGCACCCGCGACACTCAAAGCTCTCAGAAGAGCGCTGCCCGCTTCCATTAGCGGATTGTCGCCTGAACTTGGAATAACATGGTTTACACCTGGCACCATCCCAGGGAACATCGGAGGTGCCACAATCGGGGCACGTCGCATTCAGTCGTTCTTCGGTCATTCTCGTGCTCTGCAGCGAAGTCTCGTAAGGCGTTTCTTACAAATTACGAACTCTCTGCGCATGTAGCCTACTCCAATACTTGCGGTCGTGCCCTGGCTACAAGTCTGTACTTCATAGTACTAGGGTGCAGCCTCGCCCCCGCGGCGAAGTCAGAAGATCCATTTTGGCACCTTTTTGAGTCGTTTTTGGCCCGATTTGGGCACAAATGGCTCTGAAAGTGGGGTTTTTGCCGTGATTTGAGGCGATTGTCAACCTGCTAGGTTCGTTTTTGGGCTGCCCATGTGTCACTAGGTCACGGTGAACCACGAAACGACACAATATGCGGGAATAATGCGATTATTTTCGCCTTTTCTTGCATATATCGCAACGTTTGCGTACCTTATGGGCATGCGAAATCATTCAATATCTGTCCATGTACATAGAGCGTATCCCGAACCGGAACTCGAACCCCACGTGGCTGCTGAGACAGTCCACCTGGAAGAACGGCAAGAGCGTGAAAACCACCCTCAGCAACCTGACCAAGGTGCCGCACGAGTTCAGAATGCAAATCCGTGAGCTGTGCAGGGGTGGCATAGTCGTGCGCGACGTGCTGGGGTTTTTCAAGGAGGTGTACCAGAGCGCGCAAAGCTCGCCACACGGACACGTGGCCGCTACGCTGGGGACCCTGCGCAAACTGAAACTCGATCAGCTCATCAGTTCGCGCACCACGCGGGTGCGTAACATCGTGCTGGCCCTCATTGTCAGTCGCATCCTCAACCCTGGCAGCAAGTATGCCACCGCCGGCGCGCTTCGGGAGGAAGACCAGACCAGCAGCCTGGGAGGAGAACTCGCGCTGGAGAACGTGCACGAGAACGAGATCTACCAGGCCATGGATTGGCTCTACAAGCGCAAAGACGCCATTGAACAGGAGCTCGCTGCCCGTCATCTGAAGGAGGGGTCGGTTGTGCTTTGTGACGTCACATCCACCTACGTAGTAGGCCACGGCGCCGATCTGGCTGAATTCGGCTACTCCAGAGACAAGAAGAAGGGCACCAAGCAGATCAACTTCGGTCTGCTCTGCGATAAGGAGGGCCGGCCGGTGGGAGTGGAGGTGTTTTCGGGCAATACGGCCGATCCCGCTACGCTTACTGCGCAGCTGCAGAAGCTCAAGAATCGTTTTGGCCTTACTCGGGTCACGATTGTAGGAGACCGCGGACTGCTCACGCATGCGCGGCTTACCGAAGAAGTGCAGCCTGCGGGCTATGACTGGATCACCGGCCTGCGCAAGGGGGCCATCCGTCGCCTGGTGCAAAAAGAGGACCTCCAGTTGACGCTGTTTGACGAAATGGATCTCGCAGAGATCACCAGCGACGACTATCCCGGCGAACGGCTGGTCGTGTGCCGCAACCCGCTGATGGCCGAGCGTGCAAAGAATAAACGCCAGGCGCTGCTCCAGGCTACTGAAAAGAAGCTGGATGCGCTGGTAGCGGCCACAGTGCGCAAGCGGAGGCCGCTACGGGGCACTGACAAGATTGCCCTGCGCGCAGGCGCCATCCTGGGCCGCTACAAAATGCAGAAGCACATCACGGTTGTCATCGCCGACGATGCATTCAGCTACAAGCGCGACGAAGCGTCCATAGCGCAGGAAGCCCGTCTGGACGGCATGTACGCGATTCGCACCAATCTGCCGAAGGACGAGCTCGCATCCGACGAGGCCGTCGCTTCCTACAAGCAGCTGGCGGTAGTGGAGAAGGCCTTCCGCAGCCTCAAGACCGTCGATCTGAAGGTGCGGCCCATCTACCACTATCGGGCCCGCCGCATCAAGAGTCACATCTTCCTGTGTATGCTGGCCTATTACGTACAGTGGCACATGAAAGACAAGCTGGCCCCCATGCTGTTCGCGGAGGAGGACCCGGCGGCGGCCAAGGCGGCCCGCGCCAGCGTGGTGGCGCCGGCGGAACCCTCCCCTGAAGCACAGAGCAAGGCGCGTACCAAAAAGACCAGCGACGGCGCTCGCGCTACCAGCTTCCAGTCGCTGATGAGCCACCTGGCACAGCTGGGCAAACTCAAGCTGGTAGAGAAAAACAAGCCCGAGAAGACGACCAGGATGGTGCTGCAGACGCTAAGCGCAAAGCAGAAAAAGGCCTTCAGGCTGCTCGGCGTAAGCTACCACTAGGCTGGCTGCCACCATAGCCAGCCACCTGCGCTAGTCGCACATTCCGCAAAAAAACGAGCGCCTTCTCGGCCCCCGTGCTGGCCAAAGTACTATGAAGTTCAGACAAGTATCGGAGTCAGCATAGTACAAGGACGAAGTTCTATCTGGTATCACTTGTGCGCAGTCCAAAACCCTAGACAAAGCATCCGTAGAAAAAGCCGTGCAAACGGCACAGAAGCAGATACTGGCGCCGCTTCGCAATCGCCGCTTCTACAGTCTGGCAGACCTGAATGCGGCCATCGCCCCGCTGCTGGAAGCACTCAACGCACAGCGTTTCCAGAAGAAAGGGCTCTTCCCCTAATTAGATGAGTGCAGTGTTGTATTCAGCGGGAAACGATATGAGATGATGCGGATTCATACCCGTTTCAAGGCCATCATCACGATGGCGCACACGTTTTCTAACCCCAGCAACGATATGTCGCAACTAAAGAAAGACATCGGTTGCCTCTTGGGCGTCCAGGCTCCCTGGAAGGTTTCCGAGGTGACGTTTGCGCATGAGGCGCAAGAAGTCCGGATTCATGTAGCTTGCGAGGACGGCCATCAGCTGCCTTGTCCAGAGTGCGGCTCGGCGTCTCCGGGCTACGACCACCGTCGTCGGCAATGGCGTCACCTGGACCTGTGCGAGTATCGCACCATGGTGGTTGCGGAGCTTCCCCGCGTGGAATGTCCGGAGCATGGAGTGCGCAACGTGTCGGTTCCGTGGGCGGAACCTATGTCACGGTTCACTGCAGGGTTTGAGACGCTGGTGATTGATTGGCTGCAGGAGGCGAGTGTGTCGGCGGTGTCCCGTCTGATGGGGGTGAGCTGGAATGCGATAGACGGGATCATGCAGCGCGCGGTGCAACGCGGCCTTGCGCGGAGGAAGGAACGGAATGTTGCCCATATTGGCGTGGATGAGACCTCTTTTCGCAAGCGCCATGCGTATGTCACCATTGTTTCGGATGCGAAGGCGGGTACGGTGCTGCATGTGGGCGAAGACCGTAAGAAAGAAACACTTACGCGTTGGTATGCTGGGCTCACTTTGGAGCAGCTGGAGGGCATCGAGAGTGTCAGCATGGACATGTGGCCGGCCTACATCAACGCCACGCTGGAGCATGTGCCAGAGGCGCAACGGAAGGTGGCCTTTGACAAATTCCACGTAGTGAAATGTCTGGGAACTGCCGTGGACAAGGTTCGGCGCCAAGAGCACCGGGCATTGATGAAGGAAGGCCTGGAAGACCTCAAGGGAACCAAGTATGATTGGTTGACTCACCCGGCCAACATGTCTGCTAAGCAGAAGGCGCGCTTCCAGCAGTTGCGTACCAGCACGTTGAAGACGGCCCGCGCGTGGGCTATCAAGGAAATGGCCCTGCAGTTGTGGCATTATGTCCACCGCACGTGGGCGCGCAAGGGTTGGGAGCGATGGTTGTCGTGGGCCATGCGGTGCCGGCTGGAACCGGTCAAGGCAGCCGCCAGAACCATCAAAACACACCTGTGGGGTATCCTCAATGCGATCATCCTGAAGGTGAGCAATGGCCCTGCGGAGGGCATCAACAGCAGGATCAAAACAATCAAAGTGCGCAGCAGGGGCTTCCGCAACAAACGGCGGTTTGCCAACGCCATTTACTTTCACCTCGGAGGCCTGGATCTATACCCCGCAGCGTCCGCAGGTGAGTTTACCCACTAAAAAAGGGGTAGAGCCGAAGAAAGAGGGCAGTCGTCACAGCTGGTTTGTGGAATTGGACAAGCCTGCGCTGCGCCCGCTACCGCGCACGCCCTACCGCTACGGTGAGTGGACAGGCAAGCGCAAGGTGCAGTGCAACTATCACGTGTCGATCAACCAATGCTACTACAGCGTTCCCTTCAAGTTTGCGGAAGAAGTGATCCCTATGGCCAAATACACCGCAAAAAAAGAAATGAATTCGCTAACTTCACCCCAACTCAAGTGGCCCACTTGGGTGAGATTCGGTGGCCCACATCATCGAAACATGGAGTAAAACTCAACCAGCTTAACCTGTGCAGATGTGGGCGGCAGAGCCGCACGATCGTATGACACCTTCTGCCACAACGTATCGCTGAGCACACGGCCAGATGGTCGCGCCGCGATCTGCCGGCTTAAGAACAACTCGCGCCGGACAACCAAGGCCGTCACAATCACAACACAGACCACTAGCACCGTGGTCAGGGTGATTTTGAGTATCTGCATGGGACAGGAATCGGGAGCTCTGAGCCCGACGCTACTGGATCGCGTATGCGACCAATACGTCTGCTTCGTTATCTTCCTTCAAAACGCCGTAAGCTCGGTAACCGCGGACAGCTTCCAAACGCACTGTCGTCGGTAGTTCAGTTCTATCAATCTGGTTTCCATCCATGTCCAGGATCACCCATGTGGTCTCGGTTGCACCGTAAGCCACGCTGAGCTGCACCCATACACGTTTCTGGTCATCAATCACGAAATGTTGAAATACCGGCTTGTTTTTTGGTAAGTCAGCTTCTTGCATCGTTTTTCGGTACCGCCTAGATCTACCGTCGAACACGGCCTTCAAATCCCGCGAGGTTACGGGCACGGGATTGTGAGTCCATCTGATGGTGTGCTGCATCTGCCCGTCCACGGACCGGACCGCAATGGTATTGGCATCGCCGTAGCCTGAATACAGCAGCCCATTCGCATCCATGGTAGCCCTCGGCCTAGGGCTAAATGGCATATACCAGAATCCGCGTTCCCCTGGAAAGCTGTAGACGACCGATCGTCTGACGGGCAACTTCGCCAGTGGTTCTCCGACTTTCGTGCCCCCTCGATCGACGAATTTCACATCCAGTGTTTTCTCGGCTGCAAGGTCATCGTACATGTACATCGTTGTATACCCCAAGATGAAGCCTTCAGGTACAACACCAATCAATTGTGAAGGATAACCTAGTACCTTGTCGTCCAGTACTTGAATCGTTTCGACAACGTGATGGTTAGCGGGATCAAGGATTGTCATACGTTGGGTGCGTCTGTCGTATGCAAAAACCGTGTCGGACTTGCCAATAAAGACCCCAACGAGGCTTACGAATTCGCCTGGTCCGCGCCCTTTGCGTCCAATTTCGTTGACCCCAGCCCCGTCGCCCGAGATTACGTAGATCCCATCATTCTGCCAATCCACGACATAAACTTGGCCTTTGCCATTGATCGCCATGCCAGCAATGCGTCCAAACAATACGTCGTCATCCTCTGAATCACCCATACGCCAAAGTTCAACGAGCTCAACGGGTTGAACTGCTCCCAAGGTTGGGAACTGAACACTTTCTCTGGCCCGCAACCCTAGCAAGGTACACAAGCCAATCAGGGAAATTAAGGCGATACGCATGCGCATCATAGGCACGCTCCGGGGTACTGACGTACAGTAAGGAGTAGTTGCTGTACTCACGATTGGATGCCCCGATACCTAGAACTTTCGTGTCCACGCACTAGGCCAGCGCTCAATGACGACCTTCGTCTGCGTATAGAACTCTACGCCGTGCCGGCCCTGGGCATGCAGCGTGCCAAAAAAACTGTTCTTCCACCCGCTAAACGGGTAGAAAGCCATCGGCGCGGCAACACCGAGGTTGATGCCGATGTTGCCGGCCTCAGCCTCCGTCCTGAACTGTCGCGCCGCGGCTCCACTACTTGTAAACAAACACGCCATGTTGCCGAATGCTTGCTCATTGACTAGCCTGATTGCCTCTTCCAGGCTTTCGGCGTGCATGAGCCCAAAAACGGGGCCAAAAATTTCGGTCGTAGCAATCGCTCCCCCAGGGGGCACGCCGTCCAGCAACGTCGGAAACACCCAGTTACCGTTCTCAAACCCGTCCACCACGCTACCACGCCCATCCACCAGCACGCTTGCACCTTCCTGCTCGGCAACCCCAATCAGGCTTTCTATGCGGGTTCGACTCTCGGACGTGATAACCGGACCCATTTGGGACGTCTCATCCAGTCCATACCCTACGCGACGCACCATGGTCGCCTCTTGCATGACTTCCGTAAACGGGCCGCGCGCATTCCCCACCATGACCGCCAGCGAGTTTGCCAAGCACCGCTGACCGGCACAGCCGTAGGCGGAATCAGCGACGATCTGTGCAGTCATCTCCATGTCGGCATCGTCAAGGATGATCGCCATATTCTTGGCGCCTCCCTGGCACTGGGCACGCTTGCCACTCCTGGTAGCCCGCGAGTACACATATCGTGCCACGGCCGTTGAGCCCACAAAGCTGACAGCTTGCACTCCAACATGGTCGCATAGCGCATCCACGGCGGCCTTACCCCCGTGCACCATCTGGACCACGCCACTAGGGAGCCCGGTTTCGCCAAGCAGGTGCATAAGCCACTGGCTGGTCATTGGGACCTTTTCGCTCGGCTTGTGCAAGAAACAGTTACCGGTCGCAATAGCATAAGGCAAGAACCAAAGCGGAATCATGCCCGGAAAGTTAAATGGCGTGATGCAAGCCACGACCCCTAGCGGCTGACGCACCATATGCTCGTCAATGCCACGCGCTATGTCCTCGTTGTTGTAGCCCTGCATAAGGCTGGGAATACCGCAGGCGACCTCCACGTTTTCGATGCCCCGGCGTAACTCGCCCCGGCTCTCGCCGATCGTCTTGCCGCATTCCTCGGTCATGGTCCGGGCTATCTCCTCAAAATGCTCTTCAAGAAGATTCTTGAACCGAAAGAGGAATTGGATGCGGTCCGTAGCCGGCACGCGTCGCCAGGACTTGAAGGCCTCTGCCCCAATCTCTACCGCACGGGCAACCTCTTCAACAGGGCTGAGCGGCACCTCAGACATGACCTCGCCGGTAGCCGGATTGGTTACGTGGAGGTACTCCGAGGCAGTGGACTTCTTCCATCCACCTCCGATAAAGTTGGGAAGTAACACAGTAGGCGTCATAGTTCGATGTAATTATTGCCCTGCCATCATGGCCAGTACCTCTTCGCGAGTCACCGCACCCTTGGCAAAGGTACCGTAGCTGCGCCCGCGTCTGAGGATCGTAAACGTGTCAGCGACAGGATATGCGTGATGCACATTGTGCGTAATCAAGATAACGCCTACGCCCCTGTGACGTGCACGGTCAATGTCCTGCAATACACGCTCGGACTCCGCCACGCCCAGTGCCGAGGTCGGCTCATCAAGGATGAGCACGCACGCACCAAAATGCAGTGCACGAGCTATGGCAACGGATTGCCGCTCGCCGCCCGATAGCGTTCCTACGGGCTCCGCCGCATCACGCAAGTCAATGCCAAGCCTCTCCAGCCCTTCGCGCGTAGTACGGGTAGCCGCCTTCAGGTCAAGTCGCCTAAAGGGTCCCCAGCCCTTGGTAGGCTCCGCGCCCAGCACAAAGTTACGCGCGATACCAAGTTCCGGAATCATTGCCAAGTCCTGGTATACCGTGGATATGCCGTGCCGCAGCGCGTCGCGCGGCTCCTTGAATCGTACTGGCACGCCTCGCAACAGCATAGACCCTTCGTCAGGCGCATGTACGCCGCTCAGGCACTTGATCAACGAAGACTTTCCTGCACCGTTGTCTCCCAAGAGTGCCACTACTTCACCTTCATGCAGACGCATATCAATGTCCTTGAGCGCGATAACACGCCCGAAGAACTTGCTTAGGCCTCTCGTCTCAAGCAGCGGCATGGCCGAATCCATACTCATGCATTTGTCGCGCGTCGGCGAATCCAGTGATTGACCAATACCGCAGTAAGGAGCAAACCTCCCAGAAACACCTTGAACCAGTCCGCATCCACACCTGTGAACACGATACCCTGCCGGACCATGCCAAAAATGAGTGCGCCAACGGCTGCCCCGATGGCGGAGCCGTAACCACCTGTCAGGAGCGTACCGCCAATTACCACGACGATGATCGCATAGAACTCGCGCAACTCGCCACGCAAAACATCCGCCCCACTAAACGTAACAGCCTGTATGACACCAACTAGCGCGGCAGCAAGTGCCGTAGCTACAAACAGACTTACCTTCACGCGCCCTATCGGGACCCCTACACTGCTTGCAGCTTTGGCATCCCCTCCCGTCCCAAAGATCCAGTTTCCGAATGGAGTACGAAACAACACCCAAGTTGCCAGTGCCGCCAGAGCCAGCCACCAAGCGATGCTCACCGGAAACCCCACACCCGCGATCGTGATGTCACTGGCAAACAGTGTATGAGCCACGTCATAGCCGGCAGCTTCCTGCAAGCCACCGACCTGCGTGCGCCCGGTGACCATGCGCGTCAGGCCGATGGTGCCGCCCCTGAAGATGAACAGGGTTGCAAGTGTAACGATAAACGACGGCAGCCCGGTCCGAATTACCAAGTATCCATTAAAGAGCCCAGCCAGGATCGCGAAGGCGACAACGGCTGCAATTGCTGCCCAGAAGTTCCAGCCATACTGCACCGCCAGTATCGTGAGAAGCATCCCGGAGGCACCCATCAGAGAGCCTACCGAAAGGTCGAACTCCCCGCCTATCATAAGCAGCGCCACCGCGATTGCAACAATTCCAAGCTCAGCTGCTACTTCCAGGTATGTCGCAGTGCCGCGAAGGCTTAAGAAACCCTTGTCGCCCGCTACAACTACAAAGAATACCCAAACGACGAGGGCGCCGCCCAATGCGCCAAATTCCGACCGCGACAGCAGGCGGAGCAGCGGGCCTCTTGCGCGCAGGCGTTCATCCCTTGCGACGGCCATCGCTATCGCGTGCCCTGCCGCGTAAGCTCTCGCAGGCGCGACAGGTTGTCTCGTGTGATAAAGCCAGGTCCCGTGCGGATGACATCATTGGCAAGTGCATTCTCATTGCGAAGCCGAAGAGCCAATAGCACCACCGGAAGGTAGCCTTGCATGTATTGCTGCTGATCCAGGGCAAACGCTATCGCGCCCTCCTCAATGGCCTGGAGGATTTCAGGTGATGTGTCAAAGGTTGCCAAACGTACGCTCCCGACCAGATTCATGTCCTGCAACGCGCGAAGCGCGGGCAGCGCGCCGGTAGGGCCTAACGACAATAGTCCATCAATGGTAGGATCCGCACGTAGTGCCGCCTGGATTCGTTGCTGTGACTCGGTGGGATCGGCAAGTTCCGTTGCCAGCAGTACAGCGGCACCGTCAGCTTCCGCAAGTGCTTCTGCAAACCCTGCGCAGCGACTGTCCAGTGCCAAGTTGCCAACTTCCTGGTTGATACACAATGCCCGCGTGACGCCGGCTTCTGCCAGGCGCACGCCGCCAGCATAGCCTGCCTCGTATTCCGACTGCCCCACATGGAGTAACATACCCAGGCTCCTGGCTACATCGCCACCCGAGTTTATGCTGATTATGGGTATCCCGGCCGAGATAGCAGACTCAAGCGCGGGCCGCAGCGCTTCCGCATCGGGAATGCTTACAACGAGGCCATCGGGCCTGGACGCCACTGCCGCATCAATAAGCTGCGCCATGGTGACCAAGTCAAATGAATCAGGTGCCTGGTACTCAACGCGTACACCTACCTCTCGTGCCGCAGCTGTGGCGCCGTTCTGTACAACAGACCAGAACGGGTCGGACGCCTGGCCGTGCGTAACAAAAACGAAACGCAACCGAGAAGAACGGACTGGTTCTTCGCCGTTTACGCAGCCACCGATGATCAGCAACCAGGTTAGTGCCAAGGCCCACGGCCACGTGCACCTGCAAGGGTGAGGGGACTGGGCTATTCTATCCAAGGTAAAAGCGCTCTCTGCTGCGCTGCTCCTCCCAGTCGAGGCGCGCATCTTGTACCGCTGGCATTTGGCTCGTTTCAGCGACCGGTACATCCCACCAGGCCTCGTAGCCAGGAACGTCCGCATAGCGATCCGTCTGAACGTATATCACACACGTCGTCGTCGTGCGCTTCGACTCCTCAAGGGCCGCCTTCACATCCTCGTGCGTGCGGCACCGGAAGACATGCGCCCCCAGTGACTCTGCGTTGGCGGCCAAATCCACGGGCAGGGTTTGCGCGCCGGAATCTGAATCACCAGTCAGCACGCCATTCTGGGGGTACGTGTACCGGGTCCCAAAGCCGTCCTGTCCCAGCGAGCGACTCAGTCCCCCTATGCTCTTAAACCCATGGTTATCCAAAAGAACAATAGTCAACTTGTATCCTTCCTGTACACTGGTAACAAGGTCCGTCGCCAGCATGAGGTAGCTGCCATCCCCTACTAAGACGTAAACCTCGCGACTCGGGTCGGCCATCTTGATGCCAAGCCCCCCAGCGATCTCGTAGCCCATCGTGCTGTACCCGTACTCCATATGGTACTGCTTAGCATGCCGGGCTCTCCAGAGCTTGTGGAGGTCGCCGGGCAGACTCCCCGCGGCACACACCATGACGCCAGCCGGATCACCGCATTCATTAACAAGACCAATCACCTCTCCCTGGCTGGGTAGCGGCACGTGCCGGATATCGTATATGCGCTGCACCTCAGCGTTCCAAGCATTGGCGAGCCGCGCCGCCCTTTCACTGTGTTCCGATGGTGCGCGCCAATTGCCTTCCAAAATTCCGAGCAGCTCGCCAAGTGCCACACGCGCGTCGCCAACCAGTGGCAATGCATGGTGCTTGAAGGCATCGAACTCCGCAACATTGATGTTGATGAACCGCACATTTGGGTTCTCGAAGAGCGTTTTGCTGGCTGTAGTAAAATCACTGTATCGCGTGCCGATGCCAATCACCAAGTCCGCGTCCTTCGCAATGCGGTTGGCAGCAAATGTGCCCGTGACCCCGACTGCCCCCAAGCAGTACGGGTGGTCGTAGTGCACACTACCTTTGCCGCCGTGCGTTTCGCAGACGGGTATGTGCACGGTGCGACTGAAGCGATCTAGCTCACTGGTGGCGCCACTGTAGTGAACTCCGCCGCCGGCCACGATGAGGGGGCGCTCGCTCGCCTGTATCCACCTCGCCGCATGCTTCACGGCCTCAAAATCTGGACGGTTGCGCGGGATAGCCCAACAGCGCTTTTCAAATAGCACTGCTGGGTAGTCGTATGCCTCGGTCTGCACATCCTGCGGCAAAGCCAGCGTCACGGCGCCGGTATCTGAGGGACTAACAAGCACTCGCATCGCCTCCGGCAAGGCTGTTACAATCTGGTCCGGCCTGTTGATACGGTCCCAGTACCGGCTAACGGGCCGGAAGCAGTCGTTAACGCTGAAGTCCTGAGAGTGCTCGGACTCAAGCTGCTGCAACACGGGTGCCACGTTGCGACGGGCAAAGATGTCTCCTGGGAGGAGTAGGACGGGCAGCCGGTTAACCGTGGCAACGGCGGCACCGGTGACCATATTGGTGGCACCGGGGCCGATAGACGTCGTGCATGCGAAGGTCTGCAAACGGTTGCTCATCTTCGCGAAGGCCGCAGCGGCATGCACCATGGCCTGTTCGTTGCGGGACTGATAGTACCTAAAGTCCTTGTGCTCCTGCAGCGCTTGCCCTATGCCTGCTACGTTGCCGTGCCCGAAGATGCCGAAGCACCCCGCAAAAAACTTCTGCTCCTTCCCATCACGTGTGACGTACTGGTTCTTCAGGAATTTGATGATGGCTTGCGCCATCGTGCATCGAATGGTTCTCATGGCCTTGGGCAGACTGGTCATACCACCTTCGCGGGGGACACAATATAGTGGAAGAACGCGCTTGGGTTCACACCGTGGATCAGGATCTACGTAGATGCTGAATGTTGTAGCTTCGTCAGCCTTGTTGGCACCTCAGGCCTGCGACCTGTCTTGGCGACCAGCCTTTTCTACCCGTTGATGGATTTTTGAGTATGTGCTCGCATCGATCCAGTACAATTGTGGCTAACGCGCGGGCGCTGAAGTAACATCAGCGTGCTCGCGCAATCTTGGGCAACACCAGTGAGCCTTGTGAGTGACCAAGCGTGCGCCAAATTCCCTGAATTTGCCAAAGCGTGACTGAAAGATGGTACAGTCAGACCACGCCTCACCTTGTTCATTAAGAAGTGGGTCGCCGGTAAACCAGCGTGCCGCACGTCTGCATAGGGCACTAGCATATGCAGGTCTCTGTGTCGCAGGCCCCTTCTGCTAGCCGAAGCTCCCATCTTTCCTAACGCTGAACGCCTAAATCGTTCTTAAGATCTTGATGGATTGCGCCGACAACATGCCTACGGTCATGCACGATTCCACTGCACCGGATGACTCTGGCATAGCTCTTCACAACTGGGCACTTGAAGACGGTCCGCATCCTGCCACAAGCCCGCCATGCTTGAATGGCGATGCACTGTGCGGTTCATCGCGTCGAGTCGGCCCAGCACATACACATACGACTTGTCTGCCACTACGATGTCCTTTCTCTGGCTGGCTCTGACAATTTCGCCATTTCGGCGCTGGTGAGCATAATTAGTGATTGCCCGAAAAAGGCCTATTGGGAGCAATATGCCGGCAGATTGGGGGTGGGCGGTAAGCCTGTAGTCGCGGTCAGGGGTGTACGCAAGGTGTGCAGCCCCCGAATATGAGTGGATTCGGCACAAATCCGTGGCCTTCAGCCAGCTTTTTATGCCATTGCACTACAAAGAGGATATAGGTTTGCGCTCTCCCCATTGCAAGGAGTCTGGCTTGCTTCCGTGGCGGCGCTGGTAGGGCCTTACTGCGCCCTACTGCGTGCCTGGTGCCACTTTCGTCGGCGCGCTTCCTTCTGCTTCAGGACCTGACCTATGCGGTGCACATTGGTGGCCACCACTACCAGCGCCAGCGTCCTGTCGAAGCCAGCCTTGCCGTGGGTGCGCACTAGTGACATGCCCCGGTGATGGAGGTTATTGATCGCCGACTCTACGGCCGGGTGTTGACGCCGGGCTGCCACGAAGTCCGGATGGGTCTCCCGTTCGCGGTCCGCTTTACGGTGCCGCCCCTTCCGGGGCATCACGTTCAGGTCCAACAACTTGTCAAGCTGCTCGCGATTCTCTGGCGTGTAAAACCCCTTGTCCATGCTGCATGATGCCAGCGCCGGGTAGCGCCGCTTCGCCTCTGCAAGGAATGGTACGATCATGTCCTGGTCGCCACCTTCGTGTTGCACGTAGTGGCGCAGAATGAATTGGTGCTGATCCTCCAGCACGCACACCGGTACCCCCAACTCTGCCATCACGCCCGCCTTCCCTTTGTCGATCCAGCGCGTGTGGGGCTCATGCACGGAGAAGAGCTTCTGGCCGTGCGGAATCTTCTCGCCCTTGATCAAACGGCGCAATACCTGGTCTATCAGCTTGTCCGCAGTCCGCAAATACCACGACACCTCCGCGCTTTCAACATCGTTTTGCCTCAATATCGCCTGCGTGGCCGCTGCCTTCGACACGATAGTGCGGCAAAGTGCCAGGTAGTTTGCCACTTTCGACGTACTACGCCACTGCCGGGAAGTGCGCACGCGATAAAAGGCGCGCTCCATTTTCTTGATCCAGGCCTGCGACTTGCGCCAGCCCGCTATCGCATGCTGCTGGCAAAGACGCGCCAGCTTCCTGATCAGACGGCGCAGCGCATCCCACAGCAAACGGACATCGGTGGGCCACTCCACATGGGTCTTCGCAACCGCTGAGTCGGCCCGGCAGTGAAGCGGATCCGAGTTTCTGTGCTTCAACAGCTGATGCCCACGGGCCACCACCACCGCATTGATCTGCTGCAGCGCCTCCTCGGTAAGCAGACGCACGTTGTCAATAACGGTCTGCAGGCGATACTGGTGCTTATCTCCAAAATCTGCATGCCCCAGCATCTGGCGCAACGCCGTGTGAAAGTTCGCCAATTCCACCAGACGGTCGAAGTCGCAGTCAAGCGCCTTCTGCAGCGTGCCCAGCACGAAGATCCGCCACAGACACAGCCCGGGGCGACCACGCCGCAAATTGACCTTCGCGCCTAACTGCTCCCGCAGAATCGCGAACACCCGCTCGCGGGTCTCGCGGTGCGTGAAGATGTCCTGCAGTCCACGGAGTACGGCCGGAATATCGTCTCTGGACCGAGCGTCAAAGCTGATCTCTCCAATGGGCGTGTGCCCAAGCTCAAACTGTGACTCGAAGATCGCGCGCATGGCAGTAAATCGGGCGAATGTTGGGGCAGAAGCGTACTAATCACGCCAATAACGGTACTAAGATCGGAAAACGGCGCAACATTCGCTAAAACAACGCAGGCAGCCGTTGGGGAAACTGCCCCGATAACAGCCGCTCGACACTCCAAAATGCCCGATTTTCCGCCGCACGCGCCCGTACATCCGCCCTATGCGCCCAAGACTGCCGGTCTGCAGAGCCGATCAGGCATTTTTCGGGCAAGCACTAATTAGCAGGCTACGGCACACGCCGGATCTGCCTCAGCCTCGATTGTGCTTTACTCTGCTCGCAGGTGCCTGCAGCTCGGCAACGCTTCGCAATGTGGCTGGCGATCCTGAATTTTCGCTGAGATCTTCTGGCGTCCAAAAATCTACGTCGTCCCAAACTTCATTCTAGGGGTTGCAGGTACATGCCGCAAGAACACCCGATTCCGTCTATTCGTTCTGTGGGCCGCGTCGCGCCCAGCCCAGTGCGGCGTCCCATGGCACCGCCGCTGCGCCGCTTGTCGACCACGACCGATTTCTAAGCCTCAACCCGCCTGGCTATAGCTATAGTGCGGCAAATTGTCCCGTGATGATAGGCAGCAAGTATTGGAGCATAACCCGGCCCGTCTTGTCACACATCTCAACTGGAGTGCCCGTTGCGACCGTGTGGCTTAGGCGCCGCCTCCACGTGTGCGCCGGTTTTTGCGCCAAATACTATGCCCGATGTCGCGGCGTCTTCCAGAAAAAAAAGCGCCCGCAACTATTCCTTGTCAAGACACTCCGCCCCCTTATCTTCTGCGTATCTTCATAGTACTACCGTTACCACAGCACACGGTGTTGACACAGTGGCTGAGCTCAACTGGCTAGGTTACCACCTGCCGCCTCAACTGGAACGGCTTCGTACAATGGACGCCACTTTTAGAGTGGTAGCGACGATTCCTCCGCAGATGGTGGGTCAGGGCAACTGCCTGCCGGCACAGCAGCGCCAAGTCATACACTACAAGCCCTCACGTACAGCCGCAAACTCCAGCGCCTCCTTTAGCGTAGGCATAAAGTTGGCACAGCCATGTCTGGTAACCACGATGGCGCCGCAAGCGTTTCCCATGCGCATCGATTTACGCCAGGACCAGCGCTGGAGCTGACCGTAGATAAAACCTGCAGCAAATGCATCGCCGGCACCCAGGATGTTTTGAATCTCAACTGCAAAGCCGGGCCCATCGATTGATTCGCCGCTTTGCAGGTGAGCCCGCGCACCTTCCCGACCGCGCTTCTCTATTACCGCCTCCGGGCCCAGGCCAAGCAACATGTGAATCGCTGAGGCCAGGTCACCAGAAACACGTGCATCCGACACCTGTTGATGCGTAAGTGATACTTGGTGCGCCCCATCTAGGTTAGCAGCGTTTATCTCGTCCTGCGTACCAAGTACCACATCCACCAGAGGCACGGCAGCACGAACATTCTGCCCAAAGGCGCGCTGATCGTGCCACTGATCGGGGCGGAAGTCAATATCGAATACTACACGGGCCCCGGCCTCGCGAGCGCATTGTGCCGCAAAGAGCGTCGCGCTGCGGCAGGGCTCCTGGCTCAGATTGGTCCCGGCAAACTCGAAAATCTTACAAGCCCCTACCGGTGCAGCAAGAACATCGTCGATATCCAGCGCGTTGTCGGCGCAGTTGTCGCGGTAAAACACCAGCGGGAAGCGGTCCGGGGGCTCAATACCCAAAATGACTGCGCTGGTGCGGCGACCTGCCTTGCGGGGGATGTACTGCGTATCGACTCCTTCACTTCGAAGGAAGTGGACGACAAAGTCACCTACGGGATCCTCGCCTACGGCAGTTAACAGTGCCGTCCGCAGTCCTAGCCGCCGTGCCCCTACGCAAATGTTCGTCGGGGATCCACCAACATAGGCAGCAAAACTCTTTATATCTGGAAATGCCGCCCCAACCTCATTTGCATAGAGATCAATGGACGAACGCCCCATCGTGAGCAAATCATACGATTGTGCCACCTGCTATCCTCGGTTGCGAATGAAGATCGACAGGACGTACCAGAACAGCAGCGCTATTGACGCGAAGAGCTCTAGCGCAGCGCCCACGTATCGGTCTTCAGAGTAGTGGTGAAATACCTTCGAAGTGTCGTACAGAATCGCCCCTCCGGCAAGAATGACCAGGGCGAACGAGAAAAATATGCCCAACTCAAACCCGAAAATCACCGCTGCAACGATAGCAATGAGGGCCATCACGAACCCGAATCGAAGCATGAACCCCAGGAACGAAAAGTCGCGTTTGGATCTATAGACGATTGCGGTGAGGAGCAAAAAGCCCAGTATGGAAACCGAGGCAGCGCTTTGAATAGCACCTGGTGCAACGGCATCCGCGAGGAACAGCAGCGGGACAAAGATCAGGGACTCCGCCACCACAAAGGCACCCAAGGCTCCATACTGCATCGGTCGCGATCTGGTCGTATGAGCGACACTACTGGCGAGCCAACCTACGGCCATGAAGCCGCCCAACACAAACAGCCAGTTCACGCTCAGTGCCGAAGCTATTCTTTCCGCCAGTCCGGTCGAGAAGTAATACATCTCCAGGAATACGAAAAGCAGCACCGCACCCGTGAGGTGACCATACGTGCGCATGAGGAATGTGGCCCGTGAGCTGGCATCCAGGTGTGCCACGGGCTGCAAAGCAAAGGCAGTGGTGTTCATTAGAAATAGAGAATTCTCGCTCCCATAGAACGCAACGCTTAACGGCTCAGTTCACGGCATCGCTACCAGTGCCTTAATCACACCTTGCAACGTGGGTAATTCCGGCAGGATATGGGGCACGTCACTAAAGGTGTAGCGATTCGTTATAAGACCGGCTGCGTCTATCGTCCCTTCATCCAGCACCTGGACTACGGCCAGAAAGTCTTCGTGCGTTCCATTCCGGCTTGCCAGAAGCGTAAGCTCGCGCCGGTGGAAGTCCGGCTCGTAGAAGGTGAAATCTCCCGGGTAGTGCCCCACGAAGACGTAGCGCCCGCCGTGCGCCACAAGCTCAAAGCTTCTGTGCATAGCCATTTGGCTTCCCGTCACATCGAACACAACCTGGGGCAGGTCTCCTCCGAATGTACTTCGCAGCTGTAGCGTGAATTCTGGACCGGGCGCCAGCACTTGGGCAGTGCCGATGATCTCGCGACACGCCTGACGCCGATCCGCCCGTGCCTCGCCCAGCGCCAGGTCTGCGCCTTGGCTTTCTGCAAAGAGGGCTACGGCCAGCCCTATAGGTCCCGCACCTACCACCAGGACAGTTTCGCCGGCGGCAATTCCGGCGCGGCCTACAGCGTGCCGCCCTACCACGAGCGGCTCAACCAGCGCCATCTCCTCCGCCGAAAGATGCGAGCTTGGGTACACGTGGGCTGGCGGCAAAGACATCAGCGGCGCAAAGCCTCCGTCGACGTGAACGCCCAAGACCTCCAGGTTCTCGCAGCAGTTCGTTCGACCAGCGCGGCAAGGCTGGCAACGGCTGCAATGGAGGTACGGGTTCACGGCGCAATACACCCCTGGCGGGCCATTGACCAGCTCTACACTCAACTCATGACCCAGACGCCGGGGGTAGGAAAAGAATGGTTGCCGCCCAGAATAGGCGTGAATGTCCGTGCCGCAAATACCGACAAACCGCACACGGACAAGCTCCTCTCCGGGTCTTGGTACAGGCTCGGCGGCCTCTCGCCATGCAAATTGCCTTGGCGCGATCAGATCTAGAACGCGCATCTTATACACGCCCCATTTGCTTGTGCTTGCCCACGATGCGCAAGGCCATCTCAAGGGACTGTTCCGCATTTAGGCGGGGATCAACGCTCGAGCGGTAGGCTCGCCTGAGGTCCGTTTCATTGATTCCGCTGGCACCGCCGACGCATTCGGTCACATCCTCTCCGGTGAGCTCAAAATGCACGCCGCCTAGAGTAGTACCACTACTCTGGTGGATGTCAGTGGCGAGTGCAAGCTCTCCGAGGATGTTGTCGAACCGTCTGGTCTTGTAGCCGCCTTGCGCCCGTTCGGTGTTACCATGCATGGGATCACAGCACCAGAGCACCGGATGTCCAGTGGCACGCACTGCCGCCACCAATGGTGGTAGCGTGCGCTCAATGTCGGCAACGCCCATGCGTGTGATAAGGGTCAATCGGCCTGGGGTGTTTGCGGGATTGAGATGATGTACCAGGCCGATTAGCTCCGAAGGAGGCAGATCAGGCCCGACCTTTATGCCAATGGGATTCTGAATACCGCGCATGTACTCAACATGCGCACCGTCGAGTTGCAAGGTCCGCTGACCGATCCACGGAAAGTGGGTGGACAGATTGTACATCCCATCGCGGTACTTCGCAGACCGCGTTAGGGCCTCCTCGTATGGCAAGTGCAATGCCTCGTGGCAGGTGAAGAAGTCTACGCGCCGAAGGCCGCCGATGGGCTGCTGAGAAACGGTTTCTGCAAAGCGGAGCGCATCTCGCATTCGCGCGATAATTGTGCGGTATTCCCCGAAAAAGGGCGAGCGCTCTGCAAATCCCAAGTTCCAGAAGTCCACGTTGTGGAGATCAGCGAATCCTCCCTCCCCAAGCGCTCGAACCAGGTTCAGGATGATTGCCGAGCTATGGTACGCGGTGATGAGTCGTCTGGGATCTGGCTTGCGTGCATGTGCCGTAAAGGCAGGCCCGTTGATGTTGTCGCCGCGGTACGACGGCAGAGTCACGCCACCCCTGGTTTCCACGGGCTCACTGCGTGGCTTTGCATACTGCCCTGCAAAGCGGCCTACCCGTACTACCGGCATCTGTAGACCGTAGACCAAGACCACGCTCATCTGAAGCAGAATCTTCAGACGATTCTTGATGATTTCTTCGCGACAGTCGTCAAATCGCTCCGCGCAATCCCCGCCTTGCAGGAGGAACCGCCGGCCGCATGCAGCATCGGCCAGCTGCTTACGAAGAGCCTCGACCTCAAACGAGGTTACCAGGGGCGGCAGCGCGGCCAGATCCGCGAGAATCGACTGCAGTGCCGCCTGATCGGAGTACTGCACCTGCTGCAGCGCCGGCTTGGAGCGCCAGGATCCCGGGTGCCAGCTTAGAGGAGCAGTAGCCATAGAAATAGAGTTGCAATAGGCAAACACGTTAGAACGACTTCACGTGACGCGGCGTTTCCCGTTCCGGCAAAGTTCCTTTCACAAGTCGGTCAGAGGCGTGACGTTATTGTTTTCTTGGCTAGTGCCCCACCATGGACGTGTCCACCTTCGCAGTCACCAAGCTCTCGAGCTAGGCCTACCCCTCGGCAACATTTCCGGCTTGACAAGGTGGCCTCACGGCCGATTGCACGGAAGCCAGCCTTTCGCGCGGTGGTTGGTCCGTGTAGATAGTGCAACTAACACAGCCGCAATGCCCGACTAAGGGCGTTGATTTGGGGTTGAAGAGGCTTGGATTGGCAGGCGCAGCAATGGCAAAAGCTGTATCGTGCGCGTGCATGCTTCACAGGCACGCACCTATCCTGCCGATGCTTTTGCGGCATCGTGACGATCCGTGGTCCTGATCAATAGCCCTCCCTGGTGAACCCTACGGCGAGCCTTCTTTCTGTGTTGACACCCTATGGCGGCCACAGTCCGTACTTCTTCTGAAGCAGGGAGAACAGTACCGCCCCGGTCTCCAACCGGATGTAGCCGCGCGACATGATTTTGGCGCCAGGCGGCGGATCGCTTTTCCGATTCATGTATCCTCCCATCAGCGCCACCAGCAGAATGGCTGCAGCCAGATCATCGGGAGACGCCAGGTTGAATCCTTCGGCGTATTCTCGTAGCACGCACAGCTCAATATCTGTAAACAGGATCTCGGCTGGTGCTTCCGGGTCCTGTCGACCCAGTAACGTCATCAAGTGCAGGCGCCACGCCATCACCATGTTGATGGTGATGGCCAGGTGAAGACTATCGGCCTTCTGCAAGCGCAACTCCTGCACCTTGCACACACTCTTGAGAATCCGGAAGCCGTCTTCCACACGCCAGCGTAACATGTAATAGTCGACCATTGTTACGGCCTGTGCCACCGAGGTCACCTCCCTTGTCGTAAGCAGGTACCACTGAATCGCTTTCTGTCCTTCTGGCGGGTCCGCCTCTCCAACATGTATGGCGGTGACCTTCACCGGGCCGCCCTGCTGTCCACGGGTGGGCGGAAGCATGACCGTACGGTAGCGTACCTCCATCTGTGCGATGCGGCCCGCACGGCCCTTATGCTTGACACGGCCCGACTTCTCGCGACGGCTCAGCCGCTGTATCGCTACCTCAATGGTACCTTTGGGCGCCCCCTGGCGCATGAACTCAAACAACAACGGACCCTTTCTTCCCAGTCTCCGATTCGCCTTGGCCCGTACTAATAGATCCACCCGTCCCACTTGTTGCTGCGCGGCGAACAGGGCAAAGATGTCCGCTTCCCGATCCATGACGCAGAGTACGCGGGTCTTGCTGCTGAGGTGTGTGGCCGCCTCGGCCAGGTCATGCAGGCCGTCGATCCATTGCTGCGTCTTAGCTGCGTGCTTTCCCGCTTGGGTCCTGTAGGCACAGCGCAGCACGCCCAGCGGCAACCCCTCCGCACTCAACGCCAACGTCGTATGCAAATGCACCCCCCGTGCTTTCGCGGTGGTCTGGTTGCGCCCGATCACTTCCAAGCCTTCGCACGCAGGACGGGTGCTGTAGTTGATGTCCGTGCCGTCCTGAAGGCACAGCACCGTCTCTTCCGTGCGCATCCGCTCGATCGTACGACGGCGATGCGGCGCCAGGATATCCGCGGGCGTGGTTCCCCGCTCGTTGGCCTTCTCTATGAAGCGATAATATCCCCGTATCGCGGCACGATCGGATTTCATGGTGGCCGTTATGGACTCGCCGGGCGTTCGGGCCAATATAGTGACACTGTTGACCAGGCGGGTAGTCCGCCGCTTATCCCCCAGCTGTGCGCCCCCAAACTCCTGCGCCGCCCAGGTCTCGGCATCCAGCCCCGCGCCAGCCTCCAGTTTGGGATACGCATCTACGTGCGCCACCCCGAGATGCTTGCGCCACCGGCGGTCCAGATCATAGACGAACACCGCCTTCTTCGTCCGGGTACACGCCTTGGTCTCGGCATGGCGACCCCGGCCGGTGGTCCTTCCCACATAATGGAATCCCGCCGCACGGAAACAGGTCCCCCGCTGCTCAGGCCCCACGAAGGTCTCAATGACCCACGGGGTATAGCCGTAGCGCGCCGCAAAATCCACGGGCAACCGCTTGAGCACCTTCCCCAGAAGATGACTGGCCAGGTTCTTGACCTTTACGCCTGGCCGAATCAACAGCCGGTTCAGGCCCACTACGCGCATCAGGTGCTGCTGGCGCTGCGCGTGCGTCCAAGCCATCCACCGGTCGCGCGGTCCCACATACAGGCCGGAAGCCGCAAAACCGATCGCGCCCAGATACCCGTGATCGCTCCGAAACAAATACTTTATCTGCGCGCCCGCAAACTGCCTCACCCCCTGCGGATGCTCCGCTGCCATCAGGGTGTTCCAGCGCGCACGCTGCGCCGCATCCTCCACCAACTCCAATGCCAAGCCCTTGATCTCTTTGAGCGAAGCGGGCACCTCCACTGGTTCCGGCACCGGCCGGTCCAACAGCCGGGGCGTACCGCTTGCAATGGTGCGCCTGGGCGCGGGCAACGACAGCCTGTCCTCGGATTCCAGCGTCTTGAGCGCCTTCAGACACCCGGTCTGCTGCAGATTCCCACGAGCATCACGAAAGCCGAATGCATGGCACACCTGGCGGCTGATGGCCGTACGGCTTTCACCGGTATGCGCTTCCAATGTGCGCAAAAGCCGCGGCTCAGAGGTCCGCAGCGTGCGAAGAATCTGGCTCTGCGTAAGCATGCCGCAAAGTTACACGGCATGATTTACAAAGTCAAGTCGCTAATTTGGGGACAGGGTAGAGCTAGGCACAGTGCCACTTGGGCGCGGAGTACCCGGCAGAGCTGGCACGGGCATCAACGCGGAAGAGTCATAGGCACTCACCGCCAAGGACCGCAGCATAGTCACACCCATTAGGTACGCCACCACCAGTGGCGTGTAGCAAGAGAACGGCCGCTGTAGCACGGCAGCATAGCAACGTAAGCGCCGCAGCTTCGTAAACGAGCATTCACCATTAGGCTACTTGATTATGAAGGCTTTCCTACCTCTGCTAGTCGCAATCTCTCTACTTTGGGTAGGCTGTGACAGTAGTGGTGCCGTTGAGGACATTGGAGCAAGGACCCTCTTCCTCCGCCTCGTGGACGTCCCCCCACAACCTAACGACTATCACTACGAAGGCTGGGTAAACATCGGCGGGAATGACCAGTCCTTCGGAAAGTTCAACGTAGACAACCTCGGCAAGCCTGAGGCTCTCGACGGCTCGCCGATAGCAGCAGGCCGCTTTGAAACCGGCTTCGATCTGGACTCGTCGCTTTACGCCTTTATCACCATTGAGCCGCCGGGCGACGTCAATGACTCGCCGTCCGCGACGCGGCTGATGGGTGGGCTCGTCCAAGACCTTGAAGCCAATCTTCAGGTGACCAACTTCGAGGGCCTGGAAGATGGCCTGGTTCTATCCGTGGGCACCTACATTCTTGCAACGCCGACGGACGGCCCCGGCACCAACGAAACGTCGGGTATCTGGTTTGTCAACCTTACGGGTGGAGACAGAGGCCGTGGACTGCGCATACCTATCCCTCTTGAGGGATGGCGCTACGAGGGCTGGGTCTTGGCTGAAGGAGCCACGCTCTCTACAGGTGTTATCACAGACCACAGCAGTGACGACCTGGCCGCTCCGTACAGCGGTCCGAATCCCACGCTCGGCTTTCCAGGCGAAGACTTCCTGCACAATCCACCTCCCGGCGTGAACTTCCCGCTTCGGCTGGACGGCGCCTTCGTCATAGTCACAGTGGAACCCGACCCCGACCCGGATCCCGATAGCCGATCGACCCTGGAGCTGCTGCGAGGCAGGGTTCCGGGCGAGCCAGCGCCGGACTCTACCTACTTCATGAATCTAAGTCTGGAGAGTTTTCCGTCAGCCTCCGTGACCATTTCCGCGCCCGTCCAGTAGGGGCAGGTGCCGTTCATGCCGCCAATTGCCTGCTTGTCCAAAGTTTGACCCTGCAGAGAATCCGGCTACCAAGGAGATGGCATCTTATGGCTGGCAGGCTACATTTGACCTGAAGCCAGCGGCTTGAGGGCCACTTGCTGCTTCGGGGTCGGCAACTCCAGCCCAGTCGCTCGTCCCATGCGGCGGCGTTGTCGTATACCAGGGACGCTTGCTCAGCCTCTCTTGGCGCGATTCCGCTCCCTCAAACGTTCCCTCTGCTGTCGCACTTGACGCTCGGCAGCGTCTAGAGCGTCCATCAACGCGGCTGCTTCCGTTGCGGCCTTGTGTACGGCCACGATATTTGCAGGCTTGATGTAGACGACCAGCCGACACCGATAGCTCGCGTTGCGCTTGGTGCCCTTAACATTCACGATCGCTACCGCGGCACCTGCGATGTCTTTGTGTCCGCCAGCGAGTCTTTGCATGCGGCCAGCCACCTTGGACTTCATGTCCTCAGTAAATGTCGCATCTTCAACCGCATACTCAATAGCAAAGTCTGTACGTGCGCTTGCTCGTTTAGCCATAGCATCCTCCTCAGTTGGTCCGGGCGACTCGTATGTTGGGATAGAGGGCTCCATACTTTCGACATACGTACGCAAGCCAAGGTGCCGCACTCAGCGGCCTTCCTGTCAGCTCCGATATGAGCGCTTCAGCCGATCGCCTGCGCCCATACCAGTGAATGTGCGTACGAAGCCAAGCCAGTAAATCTGTAAAATCCCCGCTTGCAGTAGAACGATCTAGGTCGGGCAAGGCTTCCTGTACGGATGCAAAGATCTGTGCAGACATGAGATTACCCAGCGTGTATGTGGGAAAGTAACCAATAGCCCCCAACGCCCAGTGAATGTCCTGAAGGATACCTTCTGCATCCGTCGCTGGACAAGTGCCTAGGTATTCTTCCATTTTGGCGTTCCAAAGCGCAGGTAATTCGCTAACTGTAACTTGCTGGGCTACCATCATCTGCTCAAGCTCGAAGCGAAGCATAATATGCAGATTGTAGGTCACCTCATCCGCCTCCACGCGAATGCATGAAGGCTTCACCCGGTTGATAGCACGGTAGAAAGCATCCAGGGACATTCCCCCAAGCTGGTCGCCGAAGCGCGCCTGCAGGTCCGGAAAGAAGTGCTCCCAAAACGGCAAGCTTTTTCCCACCTGATTTTCCCACAGGCGGGACTGCGACTCGTGCATGCCGAGTGATGTGCCGCTGGCCAACGGCGTGTTTTCCAGCGACGGATCGATGCCTTGCTCATACATGGCATGGCCAGCCTCATGCAGCGTGCTAAAAAACGCCGATGGCAAATAGCGCGCATGCAGGCGCGTGGTGATCCGAACGTCACTAATCGAAAAGGATGTGCTAAAAGGATGCGCACTGACATCCTGCCGACCGCGTGCAAGATCAAACCCCACCTTCTTGAGCACTTCCATGCCAAATGACCACTGCGCGCCGGTATCGAAGTCCTCATACAAGAAAGCTGAATCCGGCACATCGCACCGCCCTATAGCCTGCACGATGGGAACGACTTCCCTGCGCAAAGACTCAAATAGCGATTGCACGGCGGCCGTTCGCATGTCCGGCTCGTATTCGTCCAACAGCGCATCATATCGGCACTCGGCATAGCCCAGTGCCTCGGATTTTTCGATGCTGAGGTCAATGATGCGCTCCAGGTGCGGCGAAAAGTGCGCGAAGTCGTTGTTACTGCGAGCCACGCGCCAGGCCTCTTTGGCGAGCCCAGATGCTACTGCAAGGTCTTGCACCAAGCGCGGTGGAATTTTTCGTGCACGTTCAAAGTCACGCGCTGCCACAACAACAAGGTCCGCGCCCGTCTCATGCAGGTCCTCGGACGAAAGTTGCTCCAACAGTGTCCCGACTCGCTCATCCGTGAAGCGCTCGTGGGCCAGCCTCCTCAGCGTCGCAACCTGACGGGCCCGCGACTTGGCAGCCCCGCCGGGCATATAGGTTTCCTGGTCCCATTCCAGTAGCTCCGCAGCTTTTTGCAGATCGTCAATCGTGCCTAGCAGTCTGCATAGCTCGTTGTAATTGCTCACAGCGGCTCAGGGTTTACTGCCTGCGTCCCTCTGGGATGATCACACGTTCCGCCAAAGCGAATATCCCCTGCGCCACCAGGGCAAGGGCCGCTGCTGGAATCGCTCCCTGCAAGATGAGGCCCGTGTCATCAACTCGAATCCCATTCAGGATAGGCTGCCCATATCCCCCAGCGCCTATAAGCGCGCCCAGCGTTGCGGTCCCGATGTTGATAACTGCAGAAGTCTGCACACCCGCCATTATGGATTGGGCGGCCAGCGGCAACTCGATCTTAAACAGCCTCGGCACCGCCGGCAGGCCGATGGCCTCAGCTGACTCGTACAGGGGTTGGGGAATGCTGATCAAGCCCGCATGCGTGTTTCGTACGATGGGGAGCAGACTGTAGAGGAAAAGAGCCACCACGGCAGGCGGTCCCCCAATACCCATCAGCGGGATCATGAACACCAGGAGTGCTAAGGAAGGAATCGTGTACAACACGCCGACGATACCCAGAATGACGGTACCTATACGCGGCGCCTTGGCAGCGACAATGCCAAGCGGTATCGACAGAAGTATGGCTGCCACCAATGAGATTGCAACCAGAATCACATGCTCCTTTGTGTGCTGCCAGATCCGCGACCACATGGTGATCTCCTCGACTACGATAGGCGTTTCCAGCTGAAACTCGCCGCTGAGAAAGTCTGCCGCGACCAGTGACTCGGACACCTTGTCCCGCACAACGCGCACGTTGAGTGCACGCATAATGTCCGCTGTCAGTGTGCCTCCCAAGCTGTCCAGGAGCGCTGGGACGCCGGGGACCCGCGTGGCGAGATCGGACCGATACAGGTACACGGCCTGGTACTCAGGAAAATGCCCTAGGTCATCCTCAAGCGGACGCATGTCATAGATTGTGATCTCGGCGTCAAGCGCGTAGAGGTCCATTACATCAATCGTGCCCGCCTCAATCCCAACATAGGACAGGTCATGGTTCATCCCGCGCACAAAGGTCTGCGGCAGGTTGTATTTGGTCCTTAGCAGCGGCCACCCGTCCGCCCGCTCCATGAACTCGTTCGAAAACCCGAAACGAAGCTCTGGAAACCGCTTGAGATCCGATATAGTATGGACATCCAATTCCCTGGCTTTTGTCTCCTTCAAGCCAAGGATGTAGGTGTCATCAATCCCCAGCGGAATGCTCATCGCCACGCCGTAGGATGCTAGCGCCGAGTCCAAGTCGGAATACTCCAGGTTTTGCCGCAGCAATGTTTCCTCTATCAGCGTTCCCGTATAGTCTGGATAGATATCGATATCGCCCCGCTGCAAGGCTTGCCAGAGGTAGCGTGTGGCTCCAAATTCAGCCTGGTGCTCGGCTTCCACATCTGCCTGCCGCAGCCATTGGTGGGCGATGTCACCCAAGATCACGTTGGAGGTGAATAACTTGCTTGCAATCCGTACAGGCTGCGCGGCACTTGTCAGGGACAGTGCACACAGAAGCAGCACAGTGAGGCCAGTCTTGTAGATTCTTGTACGCATGCCTATGCCCATTCGTGGAGACCGCGTTGTGCCCGCATGAACGACTGTACGAATTCATCGGCAGGGTGATGAATCAGGTCCTGGATCGCGCCCCGCTGAACCACCTTTCCAGCGCGCATTAACACAAGGGTGTCGCCAAAAAACGCGGCCTCTGCCATATCGTGCGTAACCAATATGACGGTCTTTTCCAAATCACGGCAAATCGACCGCAACTCCTCCTGCAAGCCGAACCGTATCATGGGGTCCAATGCTCCTAGCGGCTCATCCATCAGTAGCATGTCCGGGTCCAGAAATAGCGCACGCATGATGGAAACGCGCTGACATTCTCCGCCGGACAGGCGCCGGGGAAAGCGACCCAGGCACGCAGATGGCAGGTGGACAAGGTCCGCAAGTGCTCCAACACGCGCATTGATGCGGGTTTTATCCCACTTCAAATGGCGTGCCATAAGCGTGATATTTGCCAGGGCGGTCATATGCGGGAAAAGCCCACCCTGCTGTATCACATACCCGGTTCGGAGCCTGATGGACCGTACGTTGTCGGGACTAAGCTTTGCGCCATCAAAGAGCACCGCACCTGTAGACGGCATGACCAAGCCGACGGTAATCCGCAAGAGCGTTGACTTACCGCAGCCACTGGGACCAATCAAGACAGTGGTCTTTCCCCGAGCTATCGAGAGGTCTGTATCGTAAAGTGCAACAGTATGGCCATAGGTTCTGGATACCCCTCTCAGCTCTATCATTTAAGCACGCGAATGGGCTAGGATCTTTTACTCCTAATGGACGTGGAATTGCGCTGCCAGCCAACGTAGCTCAGCTGGTAGAGCAGCTCACTCGTAATGAGCAGGTCGCCGGTTCGAGTCCGGCCGTTGGCTCTTGGCAGTGCGGCTCTTGCCCGGTTGATGTTTGTCTTCAGTTGAGGTGTCCGACGAAGAATAGACGCCCCGATTCCGGAATGCAAGCGTCCTATGGCTGAGGCGGCGGGCCTCGCCGCCGCGGCAGTTGCCTGCGCGCGCCATCCCTGCGCATGCGCATGCGTTCCTGCCAGCTTTCCATCTGCTCATTGAGTTGCTCGATTTGCTCGTCGCTCAAGACAGCATGCAGCGCCTGCATGGTTGAGTCAAGCAGTGCTACAGACCGTTCGCGGTTCTGCCTCATGTGCGCGGCCATGTTCTGGACTGAAGACTCCAGCACGCCTTGTATTGCCTGACGCTGTGCCTCGTCAGTTGGCTCAACAATGCGCTCCAGTGCCCGTGCCAGCCCCATCTCAGTCCGCAGTAGCGCTAGGCGCTCCAACCGCTGCTCTGCCAAACGCGCCTGCAAAAGTGCGCCGAGCAGCATGCCAATTCCGACGGAGATCAGCAGCAGCAAAGCAGACTTGACTCGTGCGCTCATGGCCATAGCCTACAACGCTCCATACGACAAGGCATCAGACAGAGACGCAGAAGGAAGACCGAAAAGGGTGTCGACAAGGGTAGTGACCACCCCTAAGTCCTGAAACGCGAGCGCATTTACCAAGCAGAGGATCGCGGCAGCGACCAACCCAAGCGCACTCGTACGCACGAAAATCCAACGCAGCGAATCGTATAGCGCTTCGGCACCGCTCGCTGCGAACTCTGGTGCCAGACGATCTATGACGCGATCACTGAAGAATGGAGCAAATGAGTCCACGCGACTGGCCCGAAGCAATTGCCCGAGCTCACCGTAGGTGGCATCATCATTGTAGGTACCCTTATGCATGAGGCTCATCGCGTAGCAACGGGTTAAGGATGGACTGCAGGCTGGCCATAGCCCGAGACAAGCGAGACATCACGGTGCCTTGAGGAATCCCTAGTACCTCCGCCGCCTCGCGCGTGCTGCAGCCTTCCAACATGCGCAGCACGACTACTGCGCGATGCTGTGGAGTGAGCCGATCGAGCGCCTGATGCACTAACCGAATGCGCTCTTGCTGGTTGATGATGTCCCCGCCATCGACAAACGGTTCGTGCAGTGGCGTCACGTCGCTTCTCAGCTGAAACCGCTGCTTCCATGTCTTTCGCCTCTTTAGCGCCTTGAGTGACTGGTTTATGGCGATACGTGTCAGGTAGGTCTTCAGGCTGGCTTCGCCCCGGTAGCTGTGAAGCGCCCGGTAGAAACGGATAAAGGTCTCCTGGCCAACATCTTCGGCCTCCTGCCCTCTACCCAGCATGCCGATTACGGTACCCGCTACGGAACGGTCGTAACGTTCCACGAGGTACCTGAACGCCTGCATGTCCCCCTCACGTGCCCGCTGCAAAAGCTGATCATCAGTGCTTCGGGCGTCTGATTTCATGTAAGCAGAAATCGGGGGTACCTACGCGTCGCACACCTGCCCGACAGGACTTTGATCCATGCCAGATGCGATTCATTCCCTGTCTCCGGTTGGCGGGTACAAAGCGCACGGCCTCTCGCCACTGGTGACCACTAGTGGTACTCCCGAATGCGCCGGAAAATGCCCCACGCGCTACGGGCAAGTTCATTTGCCTTCAGCAACGTATGTCCTACAGCGAAAATTAAAGCTCGAAGCTACAGATGCGTCGACAGGCGCAGGTAGAGTGCCGCGCCGTTGTAGTCCCACGGCGTGCTGGGTGGATGCAAGTTGCCTTGCCCGGCAATCTCGATAGGATCGGCATCCGGCGCACGAGCAAAAACGTTATTCACCCCTAGAGCAATCCGATAAGCCTCCCTATACCGATATCCGACTTCTAAATCAACTATCCAGCCGCCACTGTAGTCTCGCAAACCGCTTAGACCGCCTACGGTACAGGAGAAACTGAAATACAGACAGGCCTGCCAACCGCTGTAGTAATGGAGTCGTACGAGCCCGTGTATCGGATCCTTAATCTGCCTACCAGTCAGAACAATGCGGTGCTGCGGATTCGCCTTTTCGATCTCGATCTGACGACGTGGAGAAAGGATGCTTACCGTAGCGGGGTCGGCCAGCGTTAGGCCAAGGAACGTGTCTATCATACGCGGGACGGAGAACCGTGTCAGCTCGGTTCGCGTCCAGTTGTAGGCGGCGCTGATGATCGAGGCGCGCCCATCGCTCCACTCTCGGTCCCACGAAAAGAGCAAGTCAACGCCACTCGTGCGTGTACTGAAGTCGTTGGAGAAGAACTTGACTTCCCGGAGCGTCTCAAATCCTGCCAGCAGATCCTGACTGTTGAGGATGTCGGCCATTTCGTCCGAGAGTGGAATACTGCCGGTCAGGGCAATGCGGTCTTCCAGCGACACATTAAAGTAGTCGACAGTCAGCGTCATTGACTCGGACATGTGCCCAACGAAGCCCGCCGCAAAGCTGCGCGAGGTTTCCTCTGTAAGTTCTTTTCCACCCAGAGCCATGGAAATGGGATTGGTTGACGGTAACTGCGCTGCATCAATTAGCCCACCATCTCCAGAAAAGTTTGTCTGGATATTCTGCAGGTTGGCTTGCCCGGGCGTTGGCGCACGGAATCCCGTACTGGCGGATGCACGCAGGCCCAGCCACGGCGTAGCATGCCACAAGGTGGCCACTTTGCCCGTTACTGTAGTACCGAAGCTCTGGTAGTAGTCCTCCATACGGAGTGCGACATTCAACAGGAACGTTGGCGAAACATCGGCTTCAAGGTCCAGATAGGCGGCGTAGTTGGGGCGGCGCCAAGTGCCGGTAAACTCTGGTGGAATGCCTTGGTCGCCGTTCGAACCCACACTGAAGCCTTGCACTGCATAGGGGCCAGGACTGTACGAGTAAATGTCACCGGGGCGCGTCTCAAAAATCTCCGTGCGCCACGTCGCCCCCCAAGCCGTGTTGAGCGGCGAATGCAGGAACCCTACAGTCCACGGATACGACATTTCCAAGCTTGCGCTGTACTCCTGCTGTATGAAATCTCGCTGACGAAATGACGTAGGTGTGTCCGGGCCGTAAGACGCGTTAACCGTGTTGTGGATGAAGTAGTCCATAAAGCTTCGCCCGAAGCCGCCGCTCACATCCCACCGAAGCCCGCTCTTGAGCATACCACGGGCTCCCACCACCCCGCTCGCATCGGATATGTCAATGCCAAAGCGTGGCGTGAAGCCACCAGGGAAGCGCTCGTTGAACAAGAAGCAGTCACCCTTGTAGGAGTTGATAAAGTTGGTCACGGCAGCAAAATCGGAATCCAGCGAGGGCAGATTCCCCAAGTTGCGGCAGTCGATGCTGTCTTCAAGATCCAAATCGATCACGGCACGCGTGGCGCTCGCTCCGGACCCAAATCGAAAAACGTTGAGACGGGCACCCCCCGTGCCTGGGGCCCTGAAGTAGTAACTCCCATTGCCAGAGCGCTGCCCGTAGCCACCAAAGGCATAAGCCTGTGCCGAATTACCCAGGTCGAGCCCGGCATTGACGAATCCAACGACTGAATGGTCAATGTCGGGGTTGCCCCAAATCTGTGTGGGATCGGCAACCGGGTACCCCCGACTGGCCAACAGCTTCGCGTCAGAGCGCTGCTCGGTACGAATGGTAGGTTCCGTATTACGATACTCAAGGCTGAGGTTGATAAAGCCCCTGTCCGACAGCGGCAGACCTGCATTCGCCCCAGCACTGACATACCTGCCATCGCCCTGATGGTATTGACCTACCTGAGAACGGACCGTGAATCCGTAGGGGCTGTCCTTCAGCTGCATGTTGAACACGCCGGCAACGGCATCGGCGCCATACTGCGCAGACGCGCCATCGCGAAGCACTTCGAACTGCTTGATCGCAATGCTGGGAATCATGTTGATGTCCGAACCTTGTGCACCCAGGATAAGCGCACTACCGAACAGCGCTATGGAGGCAGTCCGGTGACGCCGTTTGCCGTTAACCAGAAGAATAGTGTTGTCTGGCGAAAGGCCCCGTAACGTCGGCGGACGCACAAACGTAGTCGATCCGTCTATTTCATGTCGCTGCACGTTGTAGGACGGAATCTGTGACCTAAGCACATCATCAATGTCCACACTGGCCGCAGCTTCCAAGTCCCTCGGCGAAAGGACATCAATCGGAGCTGTAACCTCCGTGATCAGCCGTGGCGTTCGCCGAGTACCAACCACGACCAAATCGTCCAGACCCAGCACGGTTGCCTCCATTTGTACGTCCAGCGTGGTCTGGCCCGGCTCGAGTTGGTGCGTCTGAAGCTTGTACCCGACAAAGGAGAAGGCTAACATGTCGTCTAATGACCGGATCTCAATCACGTAAGTTCCGTCGCTGCGCGTCGTCGTTCCGCTAAAGGTGCCCTCTACAGCAACTGAAACGTACGGAAGGGGCTCACCCGTACCAAGATCGGTGACCGTTCCGCTCACCATAATCTGGGCACGTGCGGCGACAGGCGCGAGGCCCATTAGGAGGAGGCAAATGAACTTTTCCATAACGCTAATGGGACAAGGGTTAACCGGCAGGCCTACATGCCGCCCCTGGAAGAAGACCGAAATCTCTCTGCAATCATCGTTCTATGCTGAAGCTCGCCTTACGCTGTTGAATGGGCACAACGCCAAAAGACGTCATTTCGCAGCCACCTGCACTTCGGCTGAAGACATCCGGCGTTTCCTACGGCCTGCACCGGAGACCCTGCAAGAATTCCAGCGTAGCGGTAGTGCTCCAGCATCATAATCGGTCACCAACAGGCGCGATTTATAATCGGAAGGACACATATGCTGACTACGATTGTGAGGCCCACCCAGATTAATGTACGCATCGCTCTTTTCTAGTGCAAACCGAATCGACGGCGCGTTGAGGTAGAGTCCGGGGCAGGCGCTGGCTGTTCTGAGCCCCGATATCCATGCCTGCATCCGCCAAGTATAAGCGGTGTGCCAGCGCTTTTGGCCCGCAAGGACATTACCCAGTTGTGCCTGGTTAACGGCAGCTAACTGGCATTAGCGGCACGGCGCATTCGAGAGGTTTCAGGTGACCCAAGGTCACGCCACTGTAGCCTACTGTTTGGTGAGTTTGGCTCGGTGAACTTAAGCGTAGTGACGTGCAGAAAGGCGGAGATACGGAGCGCTTCGTGAGTGCACAGGTACCTCTATTCGAAGCCCTATCCAGCAGCGTTGTAGTCGTGGTGGTCAGCATTAATCCAGAACTCCAGGACCCTGCCGCAATGCGCGGCTTCATGACGCGGCGCGAGCTTCGACACCCAGCAGAATCCTTGATTGTGGCTTAGCCTTCCAAACGTAGTCGTCCTTGCAGGTAAGTCTGCTGGCCACGGAGGCCGTGCCATATTCGCCACATCAAGCCGATCCGCTATTTGCAGTTTGTTTGCGCATATGCAAATCGCGAACAGGGAAAACGAGTACAGTTAGCTTAACTTGCGGCCGGACGGCCTAGCGCACCTGAAACGTTAAAGTTGCCCAATTCGATTCGTAATCCACGCCTGCCTCCTCGCTCTCTTCCATATGAATGAGGCGCACGTACCAGCGACCCTCGACTTCGAGCGTTATGTAGGCAACGCCAACCGAATCCGTTCGCGTCTTCACTGCTTCCGAATGACTTCCATCGGCATCATGCGCGTGGTATCCATCGTAACTGGCGTATACGAGTTGGGATGGCAAGGGCGCACCCCGTAGCAGAACTCGTACCGGAAATATGTCGCCAACGCCCAGCACGTACGGGTTTTCGAGCGGGATGATTTCGATTGGATATCCCAGCTCGTGCGCAAACGAGCCGGAGCGCGCCTCCCCAACCTGGAATATCGCCTTTACATGCTTGGAATACCGCTCTCTGGCATCCTCGTCGGCTGTCCCCATGCGGGTTCGTTCCTCCAGGATGTCGAGTACGCCATCGTGCGCAAGGTATTCGTTAAAGTCCTCGGCGCTTAGCTCGATCTCCCGCGAGCCCGTTGAGACGCCGGCGACGTACGTACCCGCCGCACCGGTCTGAAACTCCAGCCAAGCTGTGTTGCCCTTGTCTGTCCAAGCCAACGTATCCGGGTGCGTCACTTTGCCGCCGGGACCTACAATGCTGACATCCAGCATTCGGTCACGGGTGATGACGTTCTCGCTCTTATCAAACGTGCCATTAAGCAGAGCGATGGTTGCCGGGCTATCCGCACTGAGGAAGTACGTGGGCAGCTTCAGAAACATGTCGTGCCCAGTCAGTACGCCAAGGGCGAGCAGCAGGGCAACACTGCCAATTAATCGCTTCATTGGCTGTTCAATATAAAAATGTAACCTCACTGAAGTTAATGGCAACGCTCCATCTGCACAAGCGCCGCTACGGGCCCAGGCGGGATTCATTCGCACCTGCGGAGACATGCGGTCGTCGCGTCGTACCCGTTGCCCGCACGCGATCGTGTCACGACTCGCTTGCATATGTCCGGCGCCAGCCGCCCGGGTGCAGCACTGCCCTTGCTCCGATACAACGGCCGGAATACGCTAGTCCAACAGCTTGGCCTTCAACTCGTCGCCATATGATTCCAAGTCATCGAGGAACCTCCGCGTATTCTCATCGATGTCTTCCCGCCGATTCTCGTCGATATCATTCTTGTAGTGGTCAAAAGGCGTAAGCCCATCCGCATCCTGTTTCTCGAATACCTGGTACCTACAGTGTGCTCGCCAGCGCGCTGCGTCCTCTCTGGAAAGGGACTCTGGGAAGTTCCTCGCACGAAATCGAAATACCAGCTCGGGGAGCCGTTTGTCTCTGTATTTGAATTGCTCCCACCGGACCGGAGTATCTATTGACGCCAAGATCCTCTCCAGTTGACGGCGGTCCACGTTGGGAATGAAACCGCCACTGAAGAGGGCAACGTCAACGTCCGAATCGTTGTTGTCATTCCACCTTGTCTCAAATGCATCCGCGACCCGTTGGTAGTAACTGCTCCGATTCTTCTCCAAAATCGTGTAGTGGCGCTGCAGCGTTTCCAGGTCCAATCCCATTTGAATCAGCTCCGCGCGTCTCTTTGCGGACAGGGACCCGGAGATGTCAAATCTCACTACAAAAGGCGAGGCATTCGCTCGAAACCGGTGCAACGCCTTCCTGCTGGTGCTACCGTCCGCAAGCAGCGCCTTGTCCGCGGTATCAAAACAGCTGCGCGGGTCGTAGGAAAGATCGAAGGCGTACACGCGTCCGCTGCCGTCTCTCCCAAGGATTGCTGCGACCGTGCCGCTTCTACGCCAATGCAGCACCGACCCGGAAATGTAGATGAAGGTGTCCTGCAACTGGGCACTAACCGCAGCCTTTTTGCAAAGGCCCAAGTAGTAGTCCCACAGCATGGGCTGCTTCTTTTTGATCAGCCGTGCCAGGCCCAACATGGTCTTGACGTCTGCCGTCGCATCGTGCACTGATGCCAACTGGATGCCGTTTGCCTCCGCAAGATCTTCCTGACTGAATGAGAGCTTCCCGTCTTCATCTTTGGCCCAGCTGAGACCTTCGGGACGAAGTGCATAAGCCGCACGAAAGAGGTTTATGATGTCCCACTTTGCATTGCCGTTCTTATAGTGCCATGCGTATGGGTCCAGCAGATTGCGATAGAACAGTAGCTGCGTGAACATGTGGTCAAACCGCATTGCATTGAAGCCCACCGCGCACGTGTTCGGCTCCGATAGCAGGCAGTGAATCCTCGAAGCAAATTCGTGTTCTGTTACGCCTCGACGTCTTGCCTCTTGAGGCGAAATCCGATGAACGAGGCAGGCGCGGACCTTGGGAAGGCAGTCGGGCGCAGGCTGGCAGTAGAGTGTCTCCACCGGCCGTATCTCGCGAAGCGTAGCATCAGTGCGAACTCCGGCAAACTGGACCGGTCGATCTTCAACCGGCCACCGGCCTGTCGTTTCATAATCATACCAGAAGAAATCCATGGCACCTTGCATAACGCAATAACTGATTAGGCTAACGTACGCTCTGCCTCCGCCGCGGCCTCGGCGGAGGAAACCTTCAGTCCCTCCTCAGACAAGACGCGACCCAGCGCCGTGAGGACCGCCATGATGTTTTCGCGGCGGCTACTGTAGCCCATAAGACCGATGCGCCAGACCTTGCCGGCGAGCGCACCGAGACCTGCACCTATTTCCAGGTCATACTCCTCCAAAAGTCGCCCGCGCACTCTTGCTTCATCAGCCCCATCAGGGACCTGAACTGCATTGAGTTGCGGGATGCGCTCCGTTGGCGGCACGATAAAGTGCATTCCCAGTACCTCGAGGCCGGCCCGAAGGGCACGGTGATTGCGCTCATGGCGCGCCCAAGCTGCCACCAATCCTTCCTCGTGCAGCATCAATAGGGCCTCGTCAAGGCCATACAGGGCATTGATCGGCGCCGTGTGATGGTAGGATCGCATTGAGCTGCTACCCCAATACCCTATCACCAGACCGACATCCATAAACCAACTCTGTACTGGTGTGCTGCGGCATTCCACCTTTTGCAATGCCTTTGGACTCATAGTGATAGGAGACAGGCCTGGCGTACAGGAAAGGCATTTCTGTGTGCCTGAGTACACAGCATCCAGACCCCATGTGTCTACGTGCAGCGGCGAGCCGCCCAACGACGTTACCGTGTCCACGATCGTAAGGCATCCATGGTCCTGCGCAATCTTTGATAACGTCTCTGCATCCGATAGCGCCCCAGTAGACGTCTCCGCATGTACAAATGCCACCGCGGCAGCGGCCGGCGTCCTAGCCAGCGCCGACTCCAGCTTTTCCGGACTCACGGCGCGGCCCCACTCGTCCTGGACATGTACCACTGTGGCTCCACAGCGCTCAGCCATCGCCTTAAGACGCCCGCCGAATACACCATTCTGGCACACGACGACCGTGTCGCCCGGCTCAAGAATGTTTACCACGCACGATTCCATGCCCGCGGTTCCAGGGCCAGAGACCGGCATGGTCAACGAGTTGGCGGTCCTGAATGCGCGCTGAAGCTGGGACTTGATCCTGTCCATCAGGGTCACGAATTCAGGATCAAGGTGGCCGATAGTAGGGCGCGCCATAGCCTCTAGGACCCGAGCGGCTACATCTGAAGGCCCGGGGCCCATGAGGATTCGATGGGGTGGACGAAATGAATTCATGGGATTCAACAGTTGGAAAATGGCCAAAATGGTACAGCACTTGGCCACGTTTGGCCTCGTGGGACCAGTGACCACGGTCCTGCGTGACACAAAACAATGCTGTCCACGCCTGGAACGAATCAGACGAGTGCGCCAGCTAGCGCGTACAGACTCGCAGCGCGACAACTAGGTGCAACGTGTTTTCGTGACCTGCCTGGCTGTACATACCGACTCACCCAGCAAAATGTCGGCATGGCATTGGCTCCCAAAGCCGAATTGGCGACCCCAAGGCAGTTTCGCATTGGGGTTGCCTGTTTTCCAAGCCACATGAAACAAGTCCGCCGACGAAACTGCGTTGCGCCAGTGGTGGGCCGCTGCCTAATCTGGCACCGGCCAAAGTTGGGAATCGTCATTCCCGATCAATGCTGGCACATACTTCGGGGGTGTGGGCGGCAGCGATCCGCTGGCATCGTGCTTTACCTTGAAAGTGGCTGCAAACGGTAGCGTAGCCGGCGGCAGGCAGATGCGGTCGTTACATACCATGAAGGCGATCTCGCCACGAACCTCGCGGACCCCTTCCGCTGAGGCAGTGCTAACAGCTAGATCACTCCACAGTAGCGCATGCCCCTCGAAATACACGACCGTAGTATCGAACCACTGGTCGAATCCTCTTTTTGCGCCCCACTGCTCCATCGGACCCGGCTGCCGGATACCCTCAGGAAGTGAATTCAGTGTGATACTGACGGCGCGGCTTGGGCGCGGTGAACCCAAGGCGTACATCTTCCATGGGCCGTCCTTGGACTCGCCCAGCCTAGCCTGAAATACCAGGCGCGCAACGCCGCCGGGTCGAACGGTGTCCGGTTCCACCCGCACGTGCCACGGGATGACATCCAGTGCGTGGCTTCGAACCTGAGCGTTGGCAGCCACTGGTAGCCAGCACAGCAGCACCAAAAGGACTAGATACCGAACGAATGCCATCGCAAAACGGCTTTTGCGGACTTGATGCAACTAACCTGTACTGCCCTCAGGCATCACCTGCACCTTAACCTTGGCCTGGATGTCAGTATCAAGCTTGATGGTAGCCGTATACACTCCCAGGGAGCGGATGTCTTCGGAAAAGCTAACCGTGCGCCGATCAATCTGGAAACCCTGGACCGCAAGGCCCAGCGCAACCTGCTGTGGCGTCACCGTGCCAAAGATGCGATCCTCCTCGCCGACCTTGGCTTCCACCCTGACGACGACCTTTTCAAGTTCCCGGCGAAGCAATTCCGAATTGTCGCGCTCTTGGGCATGCTTGCGCATCTGCTGCTGCAACTGATCCTGGCGTGCACGCACCGCACCGGGTGTCGCAATGCGCGCGTAACCCTTCGGTATGAGGTAGTTGCGCGCGTAGCCGGCTCTTACCGCGACGACCTCGCCTTCCTCGCCGAGATTCTTCAGATCACTAAGGAGTATGACTTTCATCGTCTCACAATACAGGTTTCACCGGACTACCGAACAAAGTCCGCAACGTAAGGCATAAGCGCCAAGTGGCGCGCCCTCTTGATGGCACGCGTGATGGCACGTTGCCGCTTTGCTGAAACAAGGGTAAACCGCCTCGGCAACATTTTGCCTTGCTCATTGATGTAACGCTGCAGGAATTCAGTTTCCTTGAAATCAATGTAGCGCGGGCCCCGAGCAGTGGAGATCTCCTGCAGGGCGGCCGTATCCTCGCCTTCCTGCGAATCTGCAGCAGCCTCGCTGCTACGGCGCTTCGTGTCGAGAGCCAAGAGCATTTTTTTGTCCATGACAAGCGTGAGGTATCGCAACACGTGGTCGTCAATCGAAAGGAGCCGCTCAATCCGAGCCACCATGGTGGTCGGCCCCTCGAAGTACATGTTGACGTAGTAGCCGTTACGCTTCTTGGCCACCGGGTAAGCCAGACGCTTCATGCCCCACTGGTCTACCTGCTGGACGTCGCCACCAACGTTCTCTACCGCAGCAGTGATCTTGCTAACGACCTCGGCAATCTGTTCGGATGACAGCACCGACGTCAGGATGTACGTGAGCTCGTACATCTGTCTGTTTCCTCTCATAACAAGCCCTATGGAATGACTAGAATGGTCATGCCCCCGTTCCGGGAGCAGGGTACAGCCTAATTGTACTCATTGTACACGCTATCTGATCCGCTGCCACTTCGTGAATTGCCCTAGAACAGGCTATAGGTTTGCAAGACGCTCCGTGTTATCCATCGTGCGCAGCGCCCCGATAAGCGCACCAAGATCGCCGTCAATGATCTTGCGTAACGGGTAATTCTTGAAGTCGCCGTCAAGGCGATGATCGGTCACGCGATCCTGCGGAAAGTTGTACGTCCGAATTTTGGCCGACCTGTCCCCACTGCTTACCGCGGAGCGGCGCACAGCGTCACGCTCCGCGTTGGCTTCCTGCATCTTCAGCTCATAAAGCCTGGAGCGGAGCACGCGCAGTGCCTTGGCCTTATTCTTGTGCTGGCTTTTCTCGTCCTGGCACGTTACCACCAGGCCCGAAGGTATGTGCGTAATGCGTACTGCCGAGTCGGTAGTGTTTACGCTCTGCCCGCCTGGGCCACTGGACCGGTATACATCAATCTTGAGTTCCTGAGGCTCAATGGCGACTTCGACACCGTCTGCCTCAGGCAATACCGCGACTGAAGCCGCAGAAGTGTGGAGACGTCCACTTGACTCCGTTTCGGGGACGCGCTGCACGCGGTGGACCCCATTTTCGTACTTCATGCAGCCGTAGACATCCTTGCCGCTGATGCCAAAAACGATCTCCTTATAGCCGCCCGCTCCACCCTCAGAGGTATTCATAATGCTGACCTTCCATCCCTTGCCGTCAGCGAATCGGTGGTAGAGCCGGTAAAGGTCTCTGGCAAAAAGTGCCGCTTCCTGGCCTCCGGTGCCGGCCCGGATCTCCACTATGGCATCTTTGGCATCCTCCGGGTCCATGGGGATGAGCTTCAGGCGAAGCGCACGCTCGCGCTCCGGCAGCACCAATGAAAGCGCGTCAACTTCGTCTCTGGCAAGCCTGACTAACTCTTCGTCGCTTTCCGTGCGGATCATCTCCCCCAATTCCTCTCGCTCCTGCAGCAGTGATTCGTACTCTTGGATGAGCGCGACGAGCTCGCTCAACTCGCGATACTCGGGTCCCAGCAGAGCCATCTTTTGGGGATCGGCGGCTACTCCGGGACTGGCGATGAGCAAATTGACCTCCTCCAGTCGACGCTTAACATCCTGAAGCTTCGAAATGTCAATCATCCAAACTTCGCGTGATCCTTACCGCGACCTTGTTCTGACAACGATCGCGCCATGAATGTGGCTGCGAGATCCCAGGCGCTGTGACTCTGCCGTATCCAAGAATCTTATGTCCGTAATAAGCAGAGGCGAGACGCCCTTGAGCGATTCCGGGTCCCCCAGCAACTGATTGTCGACGTACACAGCGATAAAGTCCAGAAGCGTATCGGAAACCCCCGTAGGAATGAATGAGGACACGCCGCGCTCGATCAGCCACCGAGGCCTCAACTGCCGCACAACATCGTGCGCGGTCGCAAATATGAGGCCGGATTCATCGATCTCGCTCTGTGTAATTGTGCCCGTCTTGTTCGGAGACTGGCTACCGCCGGACGCAGCGCAACCACCCAGAAGCAGGGTGCATACCAGACTTGCGTTCAAATAGCGATGCCACATGATGCTAGTGGATCCTTATGCGTACACGGGCTCCTTCATCGTTCGTCCAATCGCGCGCGCGATGTCACGGATTTGCGTAGCTAGGGCCACAAATTGGTCAAAGAACAAGGACTGGGGGCCATCACTTAAGGCCTTGCCCGGCTCGGGATGCACCTCAACGATAATACCATCGGCGCCGGCTGCCACGGCCGCCCGAGCCATGGGAATCACCTTACCCCGAATTCCGGTAGCATGGCTTGGGTCCGCAAAGATGGGCAGGTGGCTTTTCTTCTTGACGACCGGAACAGCGGAGAGGTCCAGCGTGTTGCGCGTAGCAGTTTCAAAGGTTCGGATGCCACGCTCGCACAGGATGACGTGCGGATTCCCCTGACTCATGACATATTCAGCCGCCATAAGCCACTCGTTGATAGTGGCCGCAAGCCCGCGTTTGAGAAAGACAGGCTTGTCGCTACGCCCCAGCTCTTTGAGCAGGTCGAAGTTCTGCATGTTGCGCGCACCTACTTGGAACACGTCTGCAAACCGGTATACCAGGTCAACTTTGCCCACATCTGTGACTTCCGTGATCACATTCAGCCCATGCCGGTCACCCGCAGCACGCAAGAGCCGAAGACCCTCCTCTCCCAGACCCTGAAATGAATAAGGCGAGGTCCGGGGCTTGAAGGCGCCACCGCGCAAGAAGGTAGCCCCGTGCGCGGCGACATGGGCAGCTGTAGCGTCGATCTGCTCTTCGGTTTCGACTGAGCAGGGGCCAGCCATCAAGATGAATTCATTTCCCCCAACTTCTACGCCATTAATGTCGTAGACGCTGGGCTCCTTCTTCCAACTGCGACTGGCGAACTTGTAGGCTTCCGTGACGCGTTGCACATCGGCCACGCCTTCCAGGACGCGTATGATACGCGGATCGAACTCCGGCTTGACCCCGATGGCACCTAGCACCGTTTGCTTAACACCGCTGGAGCGATGCACATCAAAGCCACGCTCGTTCAGGTTTTCAATGACCGATTCTATCTGGGGCTCCGTGGCCCCCGTCTCCATTATGACAACCATAGCTGTACCGTAAACTATACTTTAACCCGCGACGGGTATAATTCGTTCAAAGTGCCTGTTTCGTGTAGCGCTCCAACGTGAACTTTTCGCCCAGATAGCGTGCACGGACCTCCGGGTCGGCGGCCAGCGCTTCTGCCGTACCCTGTTGATGGATTTTGCCGTCAAACAGCAGATACGCGCGATCGGTGATGGCAAGTGTTTCGTGAACGTTGTGATCTGTAATCAGTACGCCGATGTTTCGTTGCCTGAGCCCGGTCACGATTTCCTGGATGTACTCAACGGTGATGGGGTCTACCCCGGCGAAGGGCTCGTCCAGCAAGAAAAAGCGCGGGCGTAGCGCCAGCGCGCGAGCAATCTCCGTGCGACGGCGCTCGCCGCCCGAGAGCATGTAGCCCTTGGAGCCGCGCACCGAATTGAGACCGAACTGCTCCAGTAGCAAATCCACGCGCTCGGTACGCTCTGCACGACAGACCTTCTGGAATTCCAGCACGGCATGCAGGTTTTGCTCTACCGTGAGATGCCGAAACACCGATGACTCCTGCGCCAAGTATCCTATACCCCGCCTGGCACGCTTGTACATCGGCAGCGCAGTAACATCTTCGTCGCCCAGGTAAATGCGCCCCTCCTCCGGCCTTTCCATCCCCACAATCATGTGGAATGAAGTCGACTTTCCTGCCCCATTGGGACCGAGCAGGCCGACTATCTCACCACACTGCACCTCAATGGTGACGTCGTTGACAACCACGCGGCGCTTGTACCGTTTGGTTAGCCCCTCTGTTCGAAGCGTTAAGGATTCGTCTCTGCTCATGAGTCTGCCTTGCGACGCATCCAGGCAACATATCGCTCGTTGGCAAAGAATTGCTCCACCATTGGGCGTCGGTCCGGGTTCCACCGGAAGCCGTCCAACTCCAACGGCATTTCGAGTACGCTTTCCGGGTAGAGAGTGCCTTGGTGTTCACCAAAGCTGAGCTCCTTAAGCTCATCACCAATGAGATCAAGTATGACTTCGTCGCCAGAAATCTGGAGGGCGCCATCCGGCGCATCTTCATCGTCGCGCTCGAAGTATACGATTTCAGCGTTAGGGCTGATCTTGAACGTGCGCCGATCCTCCTCACCAAACCAGGCTACCAGTGCACGTCCGCGCACTTGGTTGATACGCTTCAGCACGGTATCCTCGAACGCTACGAAGGCTTCGCCCTGCACAATAAGCGAGTCCACCTGTTGGTCAGCCAAGACCGCGCGCATCGAATCCCCTGTGACTTGTGCGCCTTCCGTCCATAAAATTGGCGCGCCATACAGCTGGATAACACCAGTGCCCACATTCGTCGAGTCGAATCTCGCTGCGCTGGAGTCGCTTGCTACGCGCTCCACGTAGAACATAGAGTCAGCAGTCGCAGCTAGATCCTGCGCCCAGTATCGTACGCCACCCAAAGCCGTCATACGTCGCAGGGTGTCTGTGTCCTGTGTAGTGATTACGTCGGCCTGCATTGCAAGCGTGTCTACGCTGGAAGTGTCCTGTCGGAACTGAAACATCAATGGGCGCCCACGCACTTCGCTGGTGCCCGCCTCCTCCTGAATGCGCGCCCAGTCGCCGAACAACTGTGTTCGCACCACCGAATCCTCCTCTCTGGCAATTCTCTCCATTGCGACGTTGCCCCGGGCAATCGAGACCATTTCCTCACGCAAGTACGTCAAGGAGTCAGTTTCCAGCCAAGTTTCCTCGCCCTCATAGCGGACATCCCCGCCTATTTCTGCACGTTTCTCCTCAGTCCAGTATGTACCCGAACTACCAGTGACCGTCGCGGCGCTGTCCACAAGCTCCAAACCATGGTGGAATACCGCCCGCTTTTCGTCAATGAAGTACTCGCCCTCAGGCGCGTGCACGACTATGTCGCCATCCGACAGCCGCACCGAACCGGTAGCCCGCGCGATCTTGTCCGGCTCGTTGTAATGCACAGTGTCGGCCCACAACGTGTCACCCTTGTCGATCACTACCACGTCCCGAATAAACAGCAGGCGGCCCGTCTCGATGTATCGCTTGGCCCATCCCGCATACAGCTGCGTGCTATCCTGAGTGCCCGTCACGTTTCTAAAAACCTGCACGCGCGTACTACCCTCGACATAGCCGGACAACGACTCTCCGCTGATCACCGCGATTTTCTGCCGCACTGTATCTGTGTCTGGGCGAGCCCAATCCGCGCGCATGCGCGGCAGGCCTTGTGCAGAGTAGCCTTCGCTCACCAGCACAACTGCCAGGAGAAGGCCCAAGAGCTGTTGGAACCCCTTCACTCTTCGATGACAACGCGTGCAGAAAAGCGGCCAAGCTGATACGTCTCAAGGCCTTCGTCTGCGATCAGGCCGAAGCCTTGCACATCTTCCGTGGGGGAAGTGATTCGTACAAACCTGTCGGTGCGAATGGTATGGTCCTGCTCCCGCCACTGGAGTGCATCCGTGGCAAGCTGCGTATCATCCTTCGTAAACACTTTGACATCGCCGGAGGCTTCGAGGCGGCTTTCCGCATCGTAGTAGCGCATTTCGCGCGCCATTACCGTGGCAGATGTATCGCCGTTGGCGTCATACAGCTGAACGACTACAGGGTTGGTGACGCTCTTCAAAAGTTGATACTTTTCGCGCTCCGTTTCATGCCAGGCCACATAGTCTGCGATGAGCTCCAGTCGGCGACGACTTTCGGTTTCTCCGACAGGTGTTTGGGTCACGAAGGTGTGGACCCCCCAGCTTTCCTGCATGGGCTCGCCCTCGCGCTGCATCTCTTCGATAACCGGCTCCGTGGACATCTTCTCACAGGCAGACATCATCAACAGGAGGACCAATAGCCGCATCAAGCTTGTACGAAGCCGTAACAGCCGTGTTTTCCCTGCCGTCGGCATTACGCCTTTGCGCTGGCACTCCAGTCTACCACCAACGCACAGGACTGGGTTAGTAGCCTGCGCGGGACACATCAACATTTCTGCGAAGAACCTGGTGTCCCGAGCGACGATCTGCTACCCCGTTCAGGGTGCCACAATCGACGCTGCAAATGTGCCGGACCGGGTACGACCATGCAATCTGGGAGCAACAAACGACCCGCAGCTAAACGCTTTCTCCAGTATGCCAAGGCAAACGGTACGCTTGGTTGCGTTCGGCACCCGCCTGTCCGATCACCTTTTGCACGCACGTGATAAGTGCGCTTACCCAATTCTTGACCCGATGCTGCAGCCATTTCGGGAATAAGCTGCCGCAGTCCCTGCATTCGAAACCGGGTAACGTGGAGAATCTGGACTGGGATCGGTAGAGCAAACGGATTGTGCTGGCGTTGATACCTCTATCCATTGCGAGTAATTCATCAAGATCCTGGGCAGAAGCTCACTGCTGCACGGGGCCATGCTGCAATCCTGTCCAGCAATTCCCCTGCGCAGGTTAGACTTTAAATGTAGAGGGCAAGCCCGCACCAAGAGGTCATGGCGGATTCTCGTCCAGCTCCAGCCACTTCCACATGGGTTGCCAAGCCCGAGCACCTCGACAGCGTGCACACTTAATATGATTGGTACTGAACAAGCCGGTCGTCGGGTTCTAGGTATTCCACCCAGATGCGCACCGGCACGCGTGTACCTGCGAAGCCCGGCGCTGACTCCTTAAGTACTCTTGATTGAACCAAAGTACACGGCGCCCTCACACTGTGAATCTTATTTCAAGGTAATTGCGCCGGCGCTGTGCCTTTGAAGCCCATGCACGCTGCTTGGCCGAGCATATTCCAACTGCGAAATCAGATGGTTCCGAATCTCGCTTGAATGCCACGCAGACCGGCACTCTGGGCCTGCCGCACTTTCATTGCGGCCTATTGCGTTGCCACGCTGAGCGAGTAGCTAAACGGATAGACGGCAACGACTGCCCCTGCTGAAGGCTCGTGTGCCAAAGTTGAATGCGGATCACTAGTACCGTATACTATCGTTTGTCTCAGGTTGCCCACCCATCCTCCGATGCCATGAATGAATACCTCCTCACGATTGCCATCGTCGCCATTCCGGTTATAACTTATGTTTTTATGCGCCGTTTGGGAATCTCACGTACGCCTGAGGGAAAGTTTTGGATAGGGCTGAGCGGCGGGTTGGCCCTTGTGCTGCTTGCAGTGGCGGGCCCAGAGCCAGGTGGATCAGTACGTGCTTCAAAGTTGCTGATTTTTCTGGTTGCCGGGTTCGGCTGGTACGAACGCAAAGCCGCTCGAATGACGGGAACGCCAAAGACTTACTTTTGGATTACGCTTGCGCTGGGATCCGCTCTCGTGGCACTCATGCTAGCAAACCCTACCCTGCGGGGTGGTACTATACCTACCGAGTTTGGTTTTGTCGCACTTGCTTTCTGGGTTGTCTGGGATCGGTTCCGCGCCCTCCGTAAGAAAGTATTGTAAGCGGACTCATTTGGCATGGTAGCACTGGGCGATGGGTTGGTGCTTTGCCTAACGTGACTCAGCCTGCGACGCTCGGCGTAGCTGGTGTCCACGGCACAGGAGTCTACGCCCGCAGTGGGACTGGACCACAGCAACAATGGGACAGACAGCTTAAGGCTGTTGTGCAGATGTTGCGCTTAGCCCAAGAATGCCGGATCTTGCCAACAGTTTCACGTGGTCCGGCAACCCTTCGAACCCATGAATGAATACCTTCCCCTGATTGCCATCGTTGCCATTCCTGTTGTGACTTATCTTCTTGTGCGCCGTTCTGGAATCGTGGGCACGCCTAAGGGAAAGTTTTGGATAGCGCTGAGCGCCGGCCCGGCGCTTGTGCTGCTTGTAGTGACGAATCCAGAACCGGGTGGATCAGTGTATTTTCTGGAGCTGCTGGTGCTTATTGTTGCCTACTTCGTCTGGGAGGAGTACAAAAGTGCTCGAAGGACCGAAGCGAAGAAAACGCACTTCTGGGTTGCGTTAACGCTAGGATCAACGTTTGTGGCACTCGTGCTAACGAACCCTAGCTGGCGAGGTGTCACTACACCCGCCGGCCTTTGCCTTGTCGGTTTTGCTTTCTGGGTTATCTGGATTCGGTACCGCGCCTTCCACAAGCAAGTATTGTGAGCGGGCTCATTTGACATGGTAGTGCTAGGCCTGCCGTTTACCCAAGTTTTTCCCTTGACATTCTGATTTATGCCGCATAGATTGGCGGCATGTTCCAGCAGAACCAGATTCTTCGTACGCTGAGCGAGGCGCAGTCTCAGGCGCGTCTGGACGGCATCTTGGCTGATGAGGGTCTGAAGAATCGCACCGCCATCGCCCGGCGTGTGTGTGCGGCCTTTGACTTTGTTGACGCACGCGGGCAGTTGCAGGTAGCCAGTTGCGCCAAGGCGCTCTCGAAGCTGTCCGACCGCGGCCGTATCGCACTGCCGGCGCCGATGAACGACCACGCTGCCGGCGCGTCCCCCCGGCTGCTGAAGGAGGGCGTGCCCATGCCGAGTGCCCTTCCACGCTCCGTCCGCGAAGTGGAGGACGTGTCACTGGTCATGGTCACGGACGACGACCAGCGCGCCGTATGGAACACGCTGCTGGACCAGGAGCATCCGCGGGGCACGACGACGTTCTTCGGCGCGCAGGTGCGCTACCTGGTGCATAGCGCGCAGGGCTATCTGGGCGCGCTGGGCTTTTCGGCCTCGGCCCTGCGTCTGGCCGCACGGGAGCGATGGATGGCCTGGAGCGATGCGCAGCGCCAGGCCCACCTGCACCATGTGGTGTGTTTGAGCCGCTTTTTGATTCGGGGACCCTGCACGCACCTGGCGAGCCATGTCCTGGGCCTTGCGCTCAGGCAGCTGCCCGATGACTTTGAAGAGCGTTACAGGTACCGCCCTTGGGTGGTGGAGACCTATGTGGATCCGAACTGGAAGGGTACATGCTTCCAGGCGGCAAACTTTCTGCACATTGGTTATACTGCCGGCGGCAAACGACAGGCCGACGATGAACCCGAGCCGCCCAAGGCGCTGTATGTATATGAACTGGACCGCGGGTGGCGCCAGACACTCGGCGTGCCGGCGGTGGAGCTCCATCCCGTGAGGGCACCCCACGAGGCGTTGGACCGTGACCAATGGGCGGAAGCCGAGTTCGGGGACGCTCCACTGGGCAATCGGCTGCGCTCCACGCGTCTGGTACGGAGTGCGTCGATGCTGGCTTCGGTGATGGGCCAGTCCATTACGGGGAATACGGACTACGATCGTGCGGCGGTCAAGGCGCATTACCGGTTGTTGGAGAGCGACCCGGCGTCCAAGGTCACTCCGGAAAACATATTGGCGCCGCATCGTGCGCGCACGATCGAGCGTATGCGCAGCCAGAAGGTGGTGCTCTGCATCCAGGATGGCAGCAGACTGCGCTATGCCACGCGTCCGGCCTGCACGGATCTGCAGGTCACCGGCCGCAACCAGACCACGGCGCAAACGCGTGGAATGCATGTGCATGCGACGCTGGCGACCACCTCCGACGGTCTGCCGCTGGGCGTGCTGCGCTGCAGCTACCGGGATCCTTCGCACGGTCCCCTGAAGCCGAAGGCCCAGCGCTGGCTGGACGCCTACCTGGACATCTGTGCGGCGGCCGATCAGATCTCCCGCAAGATTCGCGTGATCTGCGTTATGGACCGGGAGGGCAACAGTTTTGCGCTCTTTGACGCCCAGCGTCGTCAGGGCCGCGTGGAGATGCTGGTCAGGGCGCGGATAGATCGCAGGCTGGCCAACGGCAGGAAGCTGTTTGAGACCCTTGCGGGCGGCCCGGCGGCCGGCAGCGTGCGGATCGAGATCAAGAAAGTCACCGCGCGCCCGAAGTCGCGGGGCAAGCCCGCCCGCCCCGGGCGCAGCTATCGCATAGCGGACGCCGAGGTGCGGTTCCGCCGGGTGACGCTGCCGGCCACGGCCAAGGAGGCAGATCCGGTGACGATGTACGGGGTTCATGTCCAGGAGCAGGCCCCGCCGGAAGGCGAAGAGGCCATAGAATGGTATCTGCTTACCAGTGTGGCGGTGCACACGCTGGAGGAGGCCCTGCAGGTGCTGGACCACTACGTGAAACGGTGGCGCGTTGAGGACTTCTTCCGGGTGCTTAAAAGCGGCTGCAAGGTGGAGCGTCTGGCGCTGCGCACGGCGCTGCGTCTGGAGCGTGCGATCGCGATCTACTGCGTCATTGCCTGGCGCCTGATGGTGCTGACGCTATTGGGGCGAACCGTGCCAGAGTTGGACTCGGAGGTCTTCTTCACGGAGTTGGAGCTTCGTTTTTTGACGAGCTATGCCAGCCGTGTGAAGCTGCCTCGGCCCGGCACGCTGCAAGAGGCCATCCTGCTGGTGGCGGTACTCGGGGGGTACCAGAATCGCACTCGCGACGGGCCGCCCGGTCACCAGATCATGTGGCGCGGGCTGGAACGATTGGCGCTGGCCACACTGGGATACGAGGTCCGTGACGCTGAGTAAGGGCGGCACTGCGCTGCGATAACCCGTGGACTGTGATCCTGTCACATGGCAGGATCCCTATACCCTGCCGGGGCTGTATGTCCACGGTAAGCAAGGCCTCCGCCCGCAAAGCAGGCGTAGACCGCGTTGAGCTGAACGAAGCGTCCCTGCACGACCAAGCCTTGAGTCCACAGCCAAGACCCCTGTGCCACATGGACACACCCCGTGTCGCTCGGCAACGACTGGACATGCTTCTGATACCCTCAAATGCGTAAGTCTGCCAGGTAACTTGGGTAAACGGCAGTGCTAGGCAATTGGCGGGTGCTTTGCCTAACGTGCCGCAGCCCGCAATGCTCGGCGTCGTTTGGGTCCGCGGCACAGGAGCTTTCTACGCCCGCAGTGGAATTGGACTGCAGCAAGAATGGAGTAAACAATTGGGCTCTTCCCCATTTTAGATGGGTACAGCGTTTCATTCAACGGGAAACGATATGAGATGATGCGGATTCATACCCGTTTCTTATCTGTTTCAAGGCCATCATCACGATGGCGCACACGTTCTCTAACCCCAGCAACGATATGTCACAACTAAAGACTGATGATATAGGTTGCCTCTTGGGCATCCAGGCTCCCTGGAAGGTTTCCGAGGTGACGTTTGCGCATGAGGCGCAAGAAGTCCGGATTCATGTGGCTTGCGAGGACGGCCATCAGCTGCCTTGTCCGGAGTGCGGCTTGGCGTGTCCGGGCTACGACCACCGTTCTCGGCAATGGCGTCACCTGGATTTGTGCGAGTATCGCACGATGGTGGTTGCGCAACTTCCCCGCGTGGAATGTCCAGAGCATGGAGTGCGCACCGTGTCGATTCCGTGGGCGGAACCTATGTCACGGTTCACTGCAGGGTTTGAGGCGCTGGTGATTGATTGGCTGCAGGAGGCGAGTGTATCGGCGGTGTCCCGTCTGATGGGGGTGAGCTGGAATGCGATAGACGGGATCATGCAGCGCGCGGTGCAACGCGGCCTTGCGCGGAGGAAGGAACGGGATGTTGCCCATATTGGCGTGGATGAGACCTCTTTTCGCAAGCGCCATGCGTATGTCACCATTGTTTCGGATGCGAAGGCGGGAACGGTGCTGCATGTGGGCGAAGACCGTAAGAAAGAAACACTTACGCGTTGGTATGCTGGGCTCACTTTGGAGCAGCTGGAGGGCATCGAGAGTGTCAGCATGGACATGTGGCCGGCCTACATCAACGCCACGCTGGAGCATGTGCCAGAGGCGCAACGGAAGGTGGCCTTTGACAAATTCCACGTAGTGAAATGTCTGGGAGCTGCCGTGGACAAGGTTCGGCGCCAAGAGCACCGGGCATTGATGAAGGAAGGCCTGGAAGACCTCAAGGGAACCAAGTATGATTGGTTGACTCACCCGGCCAACATGTCTGCTAAGCAGAAGGCGCGCTTCCAGCAGTTGCGTACCAGCACGTTGAAGACGGCCCGCGCGTGGGCTATCAAGGAAATGGCCCTGCAGTTGTGGCACTATGTCCACCGCACATGGGCGCGCAAGGGTTGGGAGCGATGGTTGTCGTGGGCCATGCGGTGCCGGCTGGAACCGGTCAAGGCAGCCGCCAGAACCATCAAGACACACCTGTGGGGTATCCTCAATGCGATCATCCTGAAGGTGAGCAATGGCCCTGCGGAAGGCATCAACAGCCGGATCAAAACAATCAAAGTGCGCAGTAGGGGCTTCCGCAACAAACGGCAGTTTGCTAACGCCATTTACTTTCACCTCGGAGGCCTAGATCTATACCCCGAAAGCGTCCGCAGGTGAGAGTACCCACTAAAAAAGGGGTAGAGCCAACAATTGAAACCGTAGTTCTACTCAGTCCGACATTGCGCATCTCACCCGGGGCTTGGGCAACGACTCCATTCGCTTTCGGATTTGCCTGAGTCTTCCCCTCTTGGAGCCAGCCATTAAAAGGGCTTCTGGCAAGACGCTCAAAGTGTGGTGTGAATTAGCCGCGGCGCCTCGAAACGTCTGGCGTTACATCCGGCGCACCACCATAGATTCGCGCTCCTGACGCACTGAGCATTGGCCGCTGACTGGTAGCAGCGCCCCCCTCCCTGGAGCCGCATCTCGACAGGACATAGGAAAGGAAATACGACGCAAAAGGGAGCGGGAAACGAGACTCGAACTCGCGACCTTCTGCATGGCAAGCAGATGCTCTACCAACTGAGCTATTCCCGCGGTACAAACTGGTTTTACAGTACACGGCAGCGAAAGATTCTGACCTTTCAGCTGGTAGTCAGGACGGCCTCCGTTGCGCGAGCCAAATACCCCTGCCGAACGAGAAGCTCTGCGTTCAATACGGCGCCGCCTGCCGCTCCACGAATTGTGTTGTGGACCAGCACGACGAACTTGAACTCCAGCACCTCGCATTCCCGAAGGCGACCTATCCCTATCCCCATGCCTCCGTCCAGGAACGCATGGCGCCTAGGCTGCGGAAAGCTCTCGTCATCGAAGACGTGCAGCAGCTTCATGGGCTCGCTCGGCAAGTCGTATTCGGCAATAGGGCTACCAAATTCCTCCAACGCGCGCCGCACATCTCGTAGACTCGCCTGACGCCTCAGCTTCAGCGACACGCATTCAAGGTGCCCTTCCAAAACCGGAACTCGATTGCACTGTGCACTGATCTTAATCGAGGCGTGCTCAATGCGGTTACCTACCAACACACCCAAGAGCTTCAGTGGCTCTGTGCTCATCTTCTCTTCTTCTCCGGCAATGAACGGCAGCACGTTGCCCAGCGAGTCCAGAGACGATATGCCGGGATGACCCGCGCCCGAAAGGGCCTGGAGCGTTGTCACCTGCACTGCCTCCACGCCAAAGGCGTCGTGCAACGGCCGCAGGGCACACGTCAGCCCTATCGTGGAGCAGTTGGGGTTGGTAACAATGAAGCCTCCGCCGCTCCAGGGCTGGTTTTCGATGAGCGCCGTATGGTCCGGGTTTATCTCTGGGATGAGTAGCGGCACATCGGCGTGCATCCGGAAATTGCGTGCATTCGAAATCACCGGGTAGCCCGCCTCGGCAAAATCACGCTCCGCACTGCCTGCAACACTGGCCGAGAGCCCTGAGAATACAAAGTCGCAGTCCAGATTGGACTTCAGCAGGCTAATTTCCATCTGGGCCACCTGCGGTGGTATCGGGGTGCTTCCAATCCAGTTTGCCGCCGCGCCGTACCGCTTCCCGGCCGATCGCTCACTCGCAGCCAGTGCCGTGATATCAAACCACGGGTGCCCGGACAGAATCTCTACAAACTTCTGCCCTACTGCACCGGTGGCTCCTAGTATGCCGACTCGAAACTGCGGCTGCTGCCGTGGTTGGAGCTGCTGCCTGATTCTCATCAATTCTTATCTGATTCAGACTCTCGAAAACACTTGCGGATCAATTACGGCTTCCCTCCACTCCCGTACAATTCCGCTAAGCGCCTCTTGTTCGATCAAGAACGTGTCGTGACCATGGGTTTGGTCCATTGCCGCAAGGTGTGCGTTAGGCATGAGCCGAACGAGCTCTTCCTGCTCTGCCAGGGTATACAGCACATCTGACCGCAGACCCACGACCAAGGCTGAATGTTCGATGCTGCGAAGGACTTCCACATACTCCCCGCGCCCGCGCGCCACATCGTGCGAGTCCATCAGCCGCGTGAGGTACGCGTAACAGTTTGCATCAAAGCGATCCACGAGCTTGGCTCCGTGGTAACGAAGGTAGCCCTCTACGGTAAACAGCGAATCCGCCATGTCTCCAAGGCGCTCCCGTCCGAATCGCTGCTCAAACGATGCAAATGAGCGGTAGGAGACCATCGCAATCATGCGCGCGGCAGCAAGCCCAGCAGATGGCGGATGATCCGCGTCATACCACCCCCCATTCCAATTTGCGTCTGCATAAATCGATTGCCTCTGCGACTCGCTGAAGGCGATGCACCAAGCAGAATGGCGCCCGCCAACCCCGATTGGCACTATTCCACGCACATAGTCCCCGTAGAAGGCCCACTCCAGCGCCTGCATGCCGCCCATGGACCCTCCAATGGCAAAAGCTATTCGACGCACACCGAGCCGATCCAGCAGGCACCTTTGCAGCCCAACGGTGTCCCGGACCGTGACCTGTGGCAGCGATGGCCCGTAGGGTCGCCCCGTTTTCGGGTCCACCGTCAGAGGCGAGAGAGAGCCATAGGGTGAGCCTACAATGTTGACACACACGACGAAATAGCGCTCCGTATCGAGGGCCCGGCCAGGCCCCAACACTCCGGCCCACCAGTAGGAGACATCTGCCGAGCTGGTAAGCGAGTGGCCAACAACAATGACGTTGCTGGCTGCCTCGTTAAGGGTGCCCCAAGTCCGGTACGCCAGCGTCACGTTTTGCAGCACCGTACCGCTTTCCAGAGTGTAGGATGGAATGATGGCTGTCTCTGCCATAGCGTTGCACAATGCTACGCGAATTCCGGCACTCGAGACTGCGCCAGTGCTTGCGAGAAGTCCGCCTTGATATCGTCTACGTGTTCAATGCCGACCGATACACGAACAAGGTCCTCAGTGACACCTGCAGATTGTTGTTCGCGTTCGGAAAGTTGCTGGTGCGTAGTCGACGCAGGATGGATCACCAGCGTCTTGACATCGCCGACATTAGCCAGGTGACTTGCGAGCTCGACGTTATTCACAAAGGCCATTCCCGCCTCTTGGCCGCCTTCGACACCGAATGCCAGAACAGCCCCAAATCCGTTGCGAAGATATTGCTTTGCACGGTCATGATGCGGATGCGCGGCCAGACCAGGGTAGCTAACCCACGCCACCCGGGGCTGGTCCTGCAGCCAAATTGCGAGTGCCAGCGCATTGTCGCATGCCCGCTGCACGCGCAACGAAAGGGTTTCAATTCCCTGCAAAAGTAAGAACGATCCAAATGGATTCTGCGCCGGCCCGAAGTCACGCAGCAACTCCACGCGGGCGCGAACGGCAAAAGCCACGTTGACACCTGTGACGCCGCGCGGACCAAATACATCCCAGAAGCTCAAGCCGTGATACGCAGGTGAGGGGTCTGTGAAAACCGGGAACTTGCCATTGTCCCAGGGAAACGTGCCGGCATCCACGATTACGCCGCCAATGGTAGTGCCGTGGCCGCCAATCCATTTCGTGGCACTGGCAACAACTATATCGGCGCCGTGGTCGATGGGCCGAAACAAGTAGCCCGCTGCGCCAAAGGTGTTGTCCACAATCAACGGGATCCCGTTGCGCCTTGCAACCTCTGCAACGCACTCAAAATCCGGCACATTAAACCTTGGATTGCCGATCGTCTCCAGATAAATGGCCTTTGTGCGCTCGTCAACGAGCGACTCGATCAATTGCGGACTATCTCCCTTGGCAAAACGTACATCGATGCCAAGGCGCGGCAGCGAAACCTTGAATTGGTTGTAGGTGCCCCCGTACAGAAAACTTGTCGACACGATGTTGTCACCAGCGCCCGCTATCGTGGCGATCGCTAAGAACTGGGCTGCCTGACCGCTGGACGTAGCAAGCGCCGCAACACCGCCTTCCAGCGCCGCGACGCGCTGCTCGAACACGTCATTGGTCGGATTCATGATCCGCGTATAGATGTTTCCGAATTCCTTCAGCGAGAAGAGATCAGCTCCATGTTGCGTGTCGTTGAAGACATACGACGTCGTCGCATAGATGGGGACTGCACGCGAATTCGTGGCGGGATCTGGCCTGTGGCCAGCGTGGAGCTGAAGCGTATCGAAATGCAAAGAGTGGTTCTTCGGCATGATGCTGTGTACTGGATGGTTAAAAACGGTGGTCATGACGCGTGTATGCGTCGCCATCCAGAGGGCAGTAGGACTGCCTACTGCGCATCCTGCCGCAAGAAGGGAGCAATAAAAAAACCCCTCCCGTTTGAAAGATAGCGGAAGAGGTAGTGGTACACCTCGCTGGACATTGCCAGCCAACTCCCGCTCATCTCTCCCCACATACGGCGGGGCAGGAAGTGGCACCTTCCGTCCGTGGCGTCTAAGGCCACGTAGGGGGTTGCCAGGGCTTCAAAGGGCCTGAACCCTCCGCCCTTCTAGATGAGCAAACACGTAAACGTGTCGTCTGAAGGGTATACACGGCAAAGACGGAGTACAATCAACGACCCGGCCCTTTCTCCAAAGTGCACTGAGCGCGTGGAAGGTCGCCCGCGCCCTTTGCAGGTAGCGCCACGAATCCACTGAGGTATGCATCGGCATGCAGTGCTGCTTCCCGTCCTTCCGAGATCGCCCACACTACGAGTGATTGGCCCCGCCGGGCATCACCCGCAGCGAATACGCTGCGGGCGCTGGTTTCGTAATTCTGTGCTGTAGCAAAATTGCCCTGCTCGTCGATCTCGGTTCCCAATTTAGCAGCGATGCGCGATTGCTTGGGACCTGTGTATCCAATGGCCAGAAGTACCAATTCCGCTGGCCAAGATTCTTCCGTTCCAGGCACCTCAACAAATCCGCGTCCCTCCGGGCGAACCAATACTGTGGTCAGCCGCTCGATACGCCCGTTGCTCCCTTCGAAGGTCTTGGACATAATGCTCCATTGGCGGTCCACCCCTTCTTCGTGCGAAGTGCTGGTCCGTAGGATCATTGGGTAGAATGGCCATGGCTGGTCCACGGGCCGCCCCACCGGTGGCGTCGGCAGGAGCTCAAATTGCGTAATTGACTTCGCCCCCTGCCTGTTGGCGGTTCCAACGCAGTCGCTTCCGGTGTCGCCACCCCCTATCACAATGGCGTGCTTCCCGGTGGCACTAATCGGCGCCAGCCCCTCCTGTGCCAAGTTGTCGCCGCAAACACGCTTATTCTGCTGCCGCAGGTAGTCTAATGCAAAATGAATGCCCCGCAGCTCTCTGCCCCGTATGGGTAAATCCCTCGGCGATGTGGCGCCAATGCACAGCACCACGGCATCGAACTCAGATAAGCACTCCGTCGGATAGTTCTCACTGACGTGCGCGTTGGTCAAAAATGTGACACCTTCTTTTCGCAAGAGTTCGATGCGACGGTCCACCACCCACTTCTCCAGCTTAAAGTCTGGAATCCCGTACCGCAATAGCCCACCGATTCGGTCGTCCCGCTCCAAGACCGTAACCCGGTGCCCTGCCCTATTGAGCTGATCCGCGCAAGCGAGACCTGCAGGCCCGGACCCCACTACGGCCACCGTCTTGCCAGTACGATGGGCGGGAGGCTCAGCCACTACCCACCCCTCCTCAAAGGCACGCTCAATGATTTCCTGCTCGATGCGCTCGATGCTAACCGGCTCGTCAATGATTCCAAGAACACACGCAGACTCGCAGGGCGCAGGGCAAATGCGCCCCGTGAATTCAGGGATGTTGTTTGTGGCGCGCAGCCGTTCGTAGGCCTCATTTCCACTGGCTGCGATGCACCAGGTCATTCCAGTCAGGAATCAGGTTGGCAATCGGGCAGCCGCTCTGGCAAAACGGCACACCGCAACCCATGCAACGCGACGCCTGCCTCTTGACCTTCCACTCAGGAAAACGGCGATAAACATCACTGTAATCATTGATTCGTTCTGCGACCGGGCGTGTTTCGGGGCACTCCCGCCCATACTCCATAAAGCCGATAACTTTCGCCATAACGGATAGGCGACCGCCTGAGCTTGTATGAATTGCGCCTGATTGGTTAGTCGGACTAGTGCTCGTCGATATTCGATGGGCATGACCTGGACAAACTCGCGCAAGGCTTGCTCCCAATGGTCCAGCACCCAGAGCGCTACGCGGCTTCCCGTGTAACGGTAGTGGCGCTGAACTAACGCCCTTAGATCCGCCCTGTCCTCAGAACGCGTGACTCTAAGCAACTCAACAGAATCACGGTTGCAACGCCCAGACCGAAAGTCGAGAGTTCCGTCAAGCACGTACGCCACGCCACCATTCATACCGGCGCCGAAGTTGCGGCCCGTACGGCCCAAGACTACTACGCGTCCGCCGGTCATATACTCACAGCCATGGTCTCCTACTGCTTCGACGACTGCATCGGCCCCGCTGTTGCGCACGGCAAAACGCTCACCGGCCCGCCCCCGGATATACACCTCGCCGCGGGTAGCCCCGTACAAGGCGACGTTGCCAACGATGATATTCTTGTGCGGCTCGTAGGTCGCCTCTGGTGGTGGCGCAATAATCAGCTTGGCGCCAGAGAGCCCCTTTCCAAAGTAGTCGTTGGCGTCACCCGCAATCTTAAACGTGAGTCCGGGTGCACCAAATGCCGCAAAGCTCTGTCCGGCCGACCCTTTTAATTTGATGACGACAGTATTTTCTTCAAGCCCTTCCTCGCCAAACCGTTTGGTGATCTCGTGGCTGAGCATCGTACCAACTGTTCGGTGCGTGTTACGCAGGCCGACCGTTGCACTTACCGGCTTGCGTTTTTCCAAAGCAGGCTGCGCCAGCCGAATCAGCGTGTGGTCCAAGGCTACCTTTAGCCCATGGTCCTGGGTGTCGGTCTCGAATGCACGCAGAACTTCGGGCGTGGCAGGCTTGGCTATTGTGGACGACAGGTCAAGGGTTTTGGCTTTCCAGTGCGTGATGTCGTCGCGCATTCTTAGGACATCCACACGACCCCGCATTTCGTCCAGACTTTCAAAGCCAAGGCGCGCCATTATGGCTCTCAAATCCTCCGCTACGAACTGGATCTGGACTACGATGCTTTGTTGTACCGGGCGAACAACGATCTATTGCTGCGGGAGCTGTTGGGGCATGGCGAGGCCGGGTTTGATGCGGTGAAGTACAGCCGGCAGCGCCTGGTGGACAACGTGCAGCTTTTGACGCCGGAGCTGATCGAAGAGGTGATCCATTTGATCGTGCGGACGGGGCACGAGGTGGCTGGAAAAAAGTCCGGGGTGCGCCAGGCTAACTCTACCCTTTCCCCAAATTAGCGACTTAACTTTGTAATTCGTGCCGTGTAGCTTTGCGGCATGCTTACGCAGAGCCAGATTCTTCGCACGCTGCGGACCTCTGAGTCGCGGCTTTTGCGCACATTGGAAGCGCATACCGGTGAAAGCCGTACGGCCATCAGCCGCCAGGTGTGCCATGCATTCGGCTTTCGTGATGCGCGTGGGAATCTGCAGCAGACCGGGTGTCTGAAGGCGCTCAAGACGCTGGAATCCGAGGACAGGCTGTCGTTGCCCGCGCCCAGGCGCACCATTGCAAGCGGTACGCCCCGGCTGTTGGACCGGCCGGTGCCGGAACCAGTGGAGGTGCCCGCTTCGCTCAAAGAGATCAAGGGCCTGGCCTTGGAGTTGGTGGAGGATGCGGCGCAGCGTGCGCGCTGGAACACCCTGATGGCAGCGGAGCATCCGCAGGGGGTGAGGCAGTTTGCGGGCGCGCAGATAAAGTATTTGTTTCGGAGCGATCACGGGTATCTGGGCGCGATCGGTTTTGCGGCTTCCGGCCTGTATGTGGGACCGCGCGACCGGTGGATGGCTTGGACGCACGCGCAGCGCCAGCAGCATCTGATGCGCGTAGTGGGCCTGAACCGGCTGTTAATTCGGCCAGGCGTAAAGGTCAAGAACCTGGCCAGTCATCTTCTGGGGAAGGTGCTCAAGCGGTTGCCCGTGGATTTTCAGGCACGTTACGGCTATGCTCCGTGGGTCGTTGAGACCTTCGTGGGTCCTGAGCAGCGGGGGACCTGTTTCCGTGCGGCGGGATTCCAATATGTGGGAAGGACCACCGGCCGGGGTCGCCATGCCGAGACCAAGGCGTGTACCCGGACGAAGAAGGCGGTGTTCGTCTATGATCTGGACCGCCGGTGGCGCAAGCATCTCGGGGTGGCGCACGTAGATGCGTATCCCAAACTGGAGGCTGGCGCGGGGCTGGATGCCGAGACCTGGGCGGCGCAGGAGTTTGGAGGCGCACAGCTGGGGGATAAGCGGCGGACCACCCGCCTGGTCAACAGTGTCACTATATTGGCACGAGCGCCCGGCGAGTCCATAACGGCCACCATGAAATCCGATCGTGCCGCGATACGGGGATATTATCGCTTCATAGAGAAGGCCAACGAGCGGGGAACCACGCCCGCGGATATCCTGGCGCCGCATCGCCGTCGTACGATCGAGCGGATGCGCACGGAAAAGACGGTGCTGTGCCTTCAGGACGGCACGGACATCAACTACAGCACCCGTCCTGCGTGCGAGGGCTTGGAAGTGATCGGGCGCAACCAGACCACCGCGAAAGCACGGGGGGTGCATTTGCATACGACGTTGGCGTTGAGTGCGGAGGGGTTGCCGCTGGGCGTGCTGCGCTGTGCCTACAGGACCCAAGCGGGAAAGCACGCAGCTAAGACGCAGCAATGGATCGACGGGCTGCATGACCTGGCCGAGGCGGCCACACACCTCAGCAGCAAGACCCGCGTACTCTGCGTCATGGATCGGGAAGCGGACATCTTTGCCCTGTTCGCCGCGCAGCAACAAGTGGGACGGGTGGATCTATTAGTACGGGCCAAGGCGAATCGGAGACTGGGAAGAAAGGGTCCGTTGTTGTTTGAGTTCATGCGCCAGGGGGCGCCCAAAGGTACCCTTGAGGTAGCGATACAGCGGCTGAGCCGTCGCGAGAATTCGGGCCGTGTCAAGCATAAGGGCCGTGCGGGCCGCATCGCACAGATGGAGGTACGCTACCGTACGGTCATGCTTCCGCCCACCCGTGGACAGCAGGGCGGCCCGGTGAAGGTCACCGCCATACATGTTGGAGAGGCGGACCCGCCAGAAGGACAGAAAGCGATTCAGTGGTACCTGCTCACGACAAGGGAGGTGACCTCGGTGGCACAGGCCGTAACAATGGTCGACTATTACATGTTACGCTGGCGTGTGGAAGACGGCTTCCGGATTCTCAAGAGTGTGTGCAAGGTGCAGGAGTTGCGCTTGCAGAAGGCCGACAGTCTTCACCTGGCCATCACCATCAACATGGTGATGGCGTGGCGCCTGCACTTGATGACGTTACTGGGTCGCCAGGACCCGGAAGCACCGGCCGAGATCCTGTTTACAGATATTGAGCTGTGCGTGCTACGAGAATACGCCGAAGGATTCAACCTGGCGTCTCCCGATGATCTGGCTGCAGCCATTCTGCTGCTGGCCATGATGGGAGGATACATGAATCGGAAAAGCGATCCGCCGCCTGGCGCCAAAATCATGTCGCGCGGCTACATCCGGTTGGAGACCGGGGCGGTACTGTTCTCCCTGCTTCAGAAGAAGTACGGACTGTGGCCGCCATAGGGTGTCAACACAGAAAGAAGGCTCGCCGTAGGGTTCACCAGGGAGGGCTATTGATCAGGACCACGGATCGTCACGATGCCGCAAAAGCATCGGCAGGATAGGTGCGTGCCTGTGAAGCATGCACGCGCACGATACAGCTTTTGCCATTGCTGCGCCTGCCAATCCAAGCCTCTTCAACCCCAAATCAACGCCCTTAGTCGGGCATTGTGGCCGTGTTGGTTGCACTATCTACACGGACCAACCACCGCGCGAAAGGCTGGCTTCCGTGCAATCGGCCGCGAGGCCACCTTGTCAAGCCGGAAATGTTGCCGAGGGGTAGGCCTAGCGCTGCCGTTTACCCAAGTTACCTGGCAGACTTACGTATTTGAGGGTATCAGAAGCATGTCCAGTCGTTGCCGAGCGACACGGGGGGTGTCCATGTGGCACAGGGGTCTTGGCTGTGGACTCAAGGCTTGGTCGTGCAGGGACGCTTCGTTCAGCTCAACGCGGTCTACACCTGCTTTGCGGGCAGAGGCCTTGCTTACCGTGGACATACAGCCCCGGCAGGGTATAGGGATCCTGCCTTGTGACAGGATCACAGTCCACGGGTTATCGCAGCGCAGTGCCGCCCTTACTCAGCGTCACGGACCTCGTATCCCAGCGTGGCCAGCGCCAATCGCTCCAGCCCGCGCCACATGATCTGGTGACCGGGCGGCCCGTCGCGAGTGCGATTCTGGTACCCCCCGAGTACGGCCAGCAGCAGGATGGCCTCTTACAGCGTGCCGGGCCGGGGCAACTTCACACGGCCGGCATAACCCGTCAAAAAACGAAGCTCCAACTCCGTGAAGAAGACCTCCGAGTCCAACTCTGGCACGGTTCGCCCCAATAGCGTCAGCACCATCAGGCGCCAGGCAATGACGCAGTAGATCGCGATCGCACGCTCCAGACGCAGCGCCGTGCGCAGCGCCAGACGCTCCACCTTGCAGCCGCTTTTAAGCACCCGGAAGAAGTCCTCAATGCGCCACCGCTTCACGTAGTGGTCCAGCACCTGCAGGGCCTCCTCCAGCGTGTGCACCGCCACACTGGTAAGCAGATACCATTCTATGGCCTCTTCGCCTTCCGGCGGGGCCTGCTCCTGGACATGAACCCCGTACATCGTCACCGGATCTGCCTCCTTGGCCGTGGCCGGCAGCGTCACCCGGCGGAACCGCACCTCGGCGTCCGCTATGCGATAGCTGCGCCCGGGGCGGGCGGGCTTGCCCCGCGACTTCGGGCGCGCGGTGACTTTCTTGATCTCGATCCGCACGCTGCCGGCCGCCGGGCCGCCCGCAAGGGTCTCAAACAGCTTCCTGCCGTTGGCCAGCCTGCGATCTATCCGCGCCCTGACCAGCATCTCCACGCGGCCCTGACGACGCTGGGCGTCAAAGAGCGCAAAACTGTCGCCCTCCCGGTCCATAACGCAGATCACCCGAATCTTGCGGGAGATCTGATCGGCCGCCGCACAGATGTCCAGGTAGGCGTCCAGCCAGCGTTGGGCCTTCGGCTTCAGGGGACCGTGCGAAGGATCCCGGTAGCTGCAGCGCAACACGCCCAGCGGCAGACCGTCGGGGGTGGTCGCCAGCGTCGCATGTACATGCATCCCACGCGTTTGCGCCGTGGTCTGGTTGCGGCCGGTGACCTGCAGATCCGTGCAGGCCGGACGCGTGGCATAGCGCAGTCTGCTGCCATCCTGGATGCAGAGCACCACCTTCTGGCTGCGCATGCGCTCGATCGTGCGCGCACGATGCGGCGCCAATATGTTTTCCGGAGTGACCTTGGACGCCGGGTCGCTCTCCAGAAACCGGTAATGCGCCTTGACCGCCGCACGATCGTAGTCAGTATTCCCCGTAATGGACTGGCCCATCACCGAAGCCAGCATCGACGCACTCCGTACCAGACGCGTGGATCGCAGCCGATTGCCCAGTGGAGCGTGCCCGAACTCGGCTTCCGCCCATTGGTCACGGTCCAACGCCTCGTGGGGTGCTCTCACAGGATTGAGCTCCACCGCCGGCACGCCGAGTTCCTTGCGCCACCCGCGGTCCAGTTCGTACACATACAGCGCCTTGGGCGGCTCGGGTTCATCGTCGGCCTGCCGTTTGCCGCCGGCAGTATAACCAATGTGCAGAAAGTTTGCCGCCTGGAAGCATGTGCCCTTCCAGTTCGGATCCACATAGGTCTCCACAACCCAAGGGCGGTACCTGTAACGCTCTTCAAAATCATCGGGAAGCTGCCTGAGCGCAAGGCCCAGGACACGGCTCGCCAGGTGCGTGCAGGGTCCCCGAATCAAAAAGCGGCTCAAACACACCACATGATGCAGGTGGGTCTGGCGCTGCGCATCGCTCCAGGCCATCCATCGCTCCCGTGCGGCCAGACGCAGGGCCGAGGCCGAAAAGCCCAGCGCGCCCAGATAGCCCTGCGCGCTATGCACCAGGTAGCGCACCTGCGCGCCGAAGAACGTCGTAGTGCCCCGCGGATGCTCCTGGTCCAGCAGCGTGTTCCATACGGCGCGCTGGTCGTCGTCCGTGACCATGACCAGTGACACGTCCTCCACTTCGCGGACGGAGCGTGGAAGGGCACTCGGCATGGGCACGCCCTCCTTCAGCAGCCGGGGGGACGCGCCGGCAGCGTGGTCGTTCATCGGCGCCGGCAGTGCAATACGGCCGCGGTCGGACAGCTTCGAGAGCGCCTTGCCGCAACTGGCTACTTGCAACTGCCCGCGTGCGTCAACAAAGTCGAATGCCGCACACACACGCCGGGCGATGGCAGCACGATTCTTCAGACCCTCATCAGCCAAGATGCCGCCCAGGCGCGCCCGGGACTGCGCCTCGCTCAGCGTACGAAGAATCTGATTCTGCTGGAACATGCCGCTAATCTATGCGGCATAAATTAGAATGTTAAGGGGAAAACTTGGGTAAATGGCAGGCCTAGCGCGTTGACCTCTTCGGCATAGGCCTCGTACGAAGATCGGCGCTTTGAATGAATAGCGTCCTGCTATGCGCGCGATGGATGTGGGCAAAAGGAGATGCCGCTCGCCGCCCCGGCGCCCCTGGTAGATGCCGCCGGGGTCCATCAACAACATGCCGGCGATCCTTTTCCGCGGAAAGGCGCGGCTGTGACGCATTGCGACCTCCTTTGCGATGATGTCGAGGCCGATGCCTCCGACGCGCGATGGTGTACCACAGAAGTAGGCATCTCTTACACGTCGGGAGATACCGACTGCCTCGAAGATCTGGGCGCCCTGATAGCTCTGCAGCGTTGAAATACCCATTTTGGACATGACCCTTAACAGGCCCTTCCCAACTGCCCTTACGTAGTTGCTGGCCGCGTGCCCGTCTTTATTGCCGTCAAGCTGCCCCGTTCGCTCCATATGCTCAACGGTCTTAAGCGCGAGATAGGGGTTGATAGCCTCTGCGCCATAGCCGATCAGCAGCGCAAAGTGGTGCACTTCTCGAGGCTCCGCACTTTCCACGATGAGGCCGCAACCCATGCGCAGCCCTTTGCGGATCAGGTAATGGTGCACCGCGGCTGTGGCCAGAAGCGCTGGGATCGGCATCGCGCCCTTACCTGCTCCTCGGTTGGACAGTACCAGGGGCTGGCTTCCAGCACGTATCGCGGTTGCGGCTTCCCTTTGCGGCCCTGCTAGCGCAGAGGCAAGATTCCCCTCCTGGAAGCAGATCGAAAGCGTAGTAGTGGGTAAGCTGTGGGCACGTATCCGCGCGAGCTCTGCGCTGGAGAGCACCGGCCGATCCAACTGAAGCTTACGACAATGGCTGGGCGTTTCAGCACACAAATTCTGGCTGGCACCCAGGTTTAGTCGCAGTGAGGAAACCAACTCTTCGCGGATAACATCCAACGGGGGAATGATAAACTGAGCGAAGAACTGCTTAAGGTAGCGCCAATTGGTAAATATGGCTCTTCCCCTAATTAGATGGGTGCAGTGTTGTATTCAACGGGAAACGATATGAGACGAAGCGGATTCATACCCGTTTCAAGGCCATCATCACGATGGCGCACACGTTTTCTAACCCCAGCAACGATATGTCGCAACTAAAGAAAGACATCGGTTGCCTCTTGGGCGTCCAGGCTCCCTGGAAGGTTTCCGAGGTGACGTTTGCGCATGAGGCGCAAGAAGTCCGGATTCATGTAGTTTGCGAGGACGGCCATCAGCTGCCTTGTCCGGAGTGCGGCTCGGCGTCTCCGGGCTACGATCACCGTCGCCGGCAATGGCGACACCTGGACCTGTGCGAGTATCGCACCATGGTGGTTGCGGAGCTTCCCCGCGTGGAATGTCCGGAGCATGGAGTGCGCAACGTGTCGGTTCCGTGGGCGGAACCTATGTCACGGTTCACTGCAGGGTTTGAGACGCTGGTGATTGATTGGCTGCAGGAGGCGAGTGTATCGGCGGTGTCCCGTCTGATGGGGGTGAGCTGGAATGCGATAGACGGGATCATGCAGCGCGCGGTGCAACGCGGCCTTGCGCGGAGGAAGGAACGGGATGTTGCCCATATTGGCGTGGATGAGACCTCTTTTCGCAAGCGCCACGCGTATGTCACCATTGTTTCGGATGCGAAGGCGGGTACGGTGCTGCATGTGGGCGAAGACCGTAAGAAAGAAACACTTACGCGTTGGTATGCTGGGCTCACTTTGGAGCAGCTGGAGGGCATCGAGAGTGTCAGCATGGACATGTGGCCGGCCTACATCAACGCCACGCTGGAGCATGTGCCAGAGGCGCAACGGAAGGTGGCCTTTGACAAATTCCACGTAGTGAAATGTCTGGGAGCTGCCGTGGACAAGGTTCGGCGCCAAGAGCACCGGGCGTTGATGAAGGAAGGCCTGGAAGACCTCAAGGGAACCAAGTATGATTGGTTGACTCACCCGGCCAACATGTCTGCTAAGCAGAAGGCGCGCTTCCAGCAGTTGCGTACCAGCACGTTGAAGACGGCCCGCGCGTGGGCTATCAAGGAAATGGCCCTGCAGTTGTGGCATTATGTCCACCGCACGTGGGCGCGCAAGGGTTGGGAGCGATGGTTGTCGTGGGCCATGCGGTGCCGGCTGGAACCGGTCAAGGCAGCCGCCAGAACCATCAAGACACACCTGTGGGGTATCCTCAATGCGATCATCCTGAAGGTGAGCAATGGCCCTGCGGAAGGCATCAACAGCCGGATCAAAACGATCAAAGTGCGCAGTAGGGGCTTCCGCAACAAACGGCGGTTTGCTAACGCCATTTACTTTCACCTCGGAGGCTTGGATCTATACCCCGAAAGCGTCCGCAGGTGAGTTTACCCACTAAAAGAGGGGTAGAGCCGTAAATATAACTGATGGACTCGTAAAGACTTAAAGAATTTTCGGGCAGGCACTAATTGGCGGTACCTGCTACCGTTCGGGTCCGAACGGCTTCCTCTTTTCCAGACGGGATTCCACACGACCCTTCGCGGACAGGTTTTCGGGAGTGTCAACGCCGTGGTCGCCATCATTCGGTCGTGCTGCAGCGGCGCGGTTGGCCAGCTTGGTCGCTCGGGCCAGCATTTCATTCAGTCCGCCGTCAAGCTCTAACTCTAAAGCCCTCAATCCGAGTCCACAACTACAACGCGGACAAAGGCTTCGCGAGTGTGAGTGGCGTTGACGCCTCGCACGGACAATGCGATGAGAGCCCATGCATTGTAGGAGTTGTTGTCTCGGTTTCCGGTGACCACCACCGTCTGCGGTTCGTCCCAATTGTCCTCATTAAAGGTCAAACTTCGCGGACTCGCGCCGACCACGTAGGGAGCGGTGAAAACGGCCATCGAGACTGAATCGGAAGGCTGTGAAGAAAGGACCACCGAAAACGACGACCCGTCCCCGGATTCCGAAATCACCAGCGCGTTCGGCGACACCGCCGGAGGCGGAACCCACTCGGTGGTATGGTCGTGCGATACGGCGTTAACCGCCGTCTGGGCGGCAAAGGTCCCCAGCGGATTGCCAGCCGAGTCGACGATCAGGCCTCCGGCATCCAGGTTGGTCGCATCCAACGCAAATGGGTTGTCGTAGGACACGAGCACTTCCTGCCCTTTCTCGATGCTGGGGGTTGTAACCCTAAGCGTCAGAATCGAATCCATAACCGTCGCCCAGTAGATAAAGTCCGTATGACCGGCTATGGTCACGTTCATGACCGCCCTATAGAAGACCTCCACATCCACATTGACCAACTCACTGACCTCCGTTACGAAGGCGGGCACCGTGATCGGTTCGCTAAAGGTAAGAATGATGTGTTCGCCCGACCCGTCGGTCGTCACGCTCACAAGGCTCGGAGGAATCGTGTCCACTGAAGTCGCTCCGGCGTAGCTTACCCCCCTTTTTTCATTTCCTGACAGCATCTCCATGGCCTCCGCGATCTTCGTGAACATCTCTTGAAGCTCTTCCAGCGAGAGCTCCCGTTCCACCACTTCGTCGACCGCCGGCTCGAACGGCCCATCCACACAGGAGAGCAGAAGCGCACCAAGGGTGAAGAACCCCCCTAACGCCGTCAATACGGATCGTTTGCAGTTTTGCATCGTGTTGTTCTCCGATTTCCGAATCCGAAAGTGTGTCCAGCGACGAAGCTGAGAAGCATTACTTCAAGTCATCTCCCTGCCAGAATTCTAAGATGTGGAAAAATAACCCTTACATACACTATACTTTGTGATCGTACTGTGCTTTCTGTCATACAAGTAGTGATCATTCTGTGAATATTGTTGTGGCAAATCGCTACAACCCCTACCGTCCAGGCTGAACTTTATAGTACTGTGCGTCACGTAGGGACACGGAGGTGAGCGTATGAAGTAGTGGAATAGTCCCCCAACTGCGTGAGGGATGGGGGCGGCCCCCCTGCAGCCGCTGTTCAGGCGGAGGCTGCAAACCACCAACTGTTGCTGGGCTTAAGAGGTCTGGTGATGAGCGAGTTGTAGAGTCAAGGGATGGGACGATCCCGAAGGACCCTGTGCGCTATCCGTCGCTTTCACTCCGGCACTCAGTCAGGCTTCCATAGGATGCCCCACCCCGTAAGCGCTAACTTGTTGTGCGCCGTGACAAGGCGCTTTTCTCTGGTGGGTGCGAATCCCATCCATCATCTGTCGCTCCAGGTGGTAGCGGCCAAGGCGGTTTATGGAGGTAACGACATGGACTGAAGCACTTTGGCAAAAGGATCGCTTTGCGATTCAGCGAACGTACGGGCCGGAACGCGTAGTGAATGCTGAGCAGGCCTCGAAACTGCTAATGCGAAAGCCGACCCTCCATGAAGTAGGGGAAGGCCGCCGGCAGTTCGGGAAGCGAGCGACACAGGCACCGAGCTGTTTTCGCCGGGGTAATGGCACTGGCACGTACGGAAGATGAGAAAAGACGCAACACGGGAAACCCTGTTGATGGTGGGCACACCAACTGGAAGCTCGCAAGAGCCAGGCCGGGTCAACAGGGTGGCGGAGTGGCCCGTATTACCGTGGAAGCGGGGTAATGCTCGCCGAGGGAAGGGGCCGCAGGTGCGGAGCGGTGTTCAAAACTGAACTTCATAGTACTTTGCCCGGCAAGGGGACAGGGAGGGCGCTTGGGTTTTGTGGAATTTGCGACGAGTGCAGCTGGCTGGCTGCGCTGTCGGCCAGCCTAGTGGTGGCTTACGCCGAGCAGCCTGAAGGCCTTTTTCTGCTTGGGGCTTAGCGTCTGCAGCACCAGCCTGATCGTCTCCTCAGGCTTGCTTTTCTCTACCAGCTTGAACTTGCCCAGCTGAGCCAGGTGGCTCATCAGCGACTGGAAGCTGGTGGCGCGAGCGCCGTCGCTGGTCTTTTTGGTTCGTGCCTTGCTTTGTGCTTCCGGGGAGGGTTCCGCCGGCGCCACCACGCTGGCGCGGGCCGCCTTGGCCGCCGCCGGGTCCTCCTGCGCGAACAGCATGGGGGCCAGCTTGTCTTTCATGTGCCACTGTACGTAGTAGGCCAGCATACACAGGAAGATGTGGCACTGGATGCGGCTGGCCCGATAGTGGTAGATGGGCCGCACCTTCAGATCGACGGTCTTGAGGCTGCGGAAGGCCTTTTCCACTACCGCCAGCTGCTTGTAGGAAGCGACGGCCTCTTCGGATGCGAGCTCGTCCTTCGGCAGATTGGTGCGAATCGCGTACATGCCGTCCAGACGGGCTTCCTGCGCTATGGACGCTTCGTCGCGCTTGTAGCTGAATGCATCGTCGGCGATGACAACCGTGATGTGCTTCTGCATTTTGTAGCGGCCCAGGATGGCGCCTGCGCGCAGGGCAATCTTGTCAGTGCCCCGTAGCGGCCTCCGCTTGCGCACTGTGGCCGCTGCCAGCGCATCCAGCTTCTTTTCAGTAGCCTGGAGCAATGCCTGGCGTTTATTCTTTGCACGCTCGGCCATCAGCGGGTTGCGGCACACGACCAGCCGCTCACCGGGATAGTCGTCGCTGGTGATCTCTGCGAGATCCATTTCGTCAAACAGCGTCAACTGGAGGTCCTCTTTTTGCACCAGGCGACGGATGCCCCCCTTGCGCAGGCCGGTGATCCAGTCATAGCCCGCAGGCTGCACTTCTTCGGTTAGCCGCGCATGCGTGAGCAGTCCGCGATCTCCTACAATCGTGACCCGAGTAAGGCCAAAACGATTCTTGAGCTTCTGCAGCTGCGCAGTAAGCGTAGCGGGATCGGCCGTATTGCCCGAAAACACCTCCACTCCCACCGGCCGGCCCTCCTTATCGCAGAGCAGACCGAAGTTGATCTGCTTGGTGCCCTTCTTCTTGTCTCTGGAGTAGCCGAATTCAGCCAGATCGGCGCCGTGGCCTACTACGTAGGTGGATGTGACGTCACAAAGCACAACCGACCCCTCCTTCAGATGACGGGCAGCGAGCTCCTTTTCAATGGCGTCTTTGCGCTTGTAGAGCCAATCCATGGCCTGGTAGATCTCGTTCTCGTGCACGTTCTCCAGCGCGAGTTCTCCTCCCAGGCTGCTGGTCTGGTCTTCCTCCCGAAGCGCGCTGGCGGTGGCATACTTGCTGCCGGGGTTGAGGATGCGACTGACAATGAGGGCCAGCACGATGTTACGCACCCGCGTGGTGCGCGAACTGATGAGCTGATCGAGTTTCAGTTTGCGCAGGGTCCCCAGCGTAGCGGCCACGTGTCCGTGTGGCGAGCTTTGCGCGCTCTGGTACACCTCCTTGAAAAACCCCAGCACGTCGCGCGCAACAATGCCACCCCTGCACAGCTCACGGATTTGCATTCTGAACTCGTGCGGCACCGGGTTCAGGTTGAGCAGGGTGGTTTTCACGCTCTTGCCGTTCTTCCAGGTGGACTGTCGCAGCAGCCACGTGGGGTTTGAGTTCCGATTCGGGATGCGCTCTACATACATGGGCAGATATGCTATGATTTCGTATGCTCATAAGGTACGCAAATGCAACAATAAATGCAAGAAAAGGCGAAAATAATGACATTATTTCCACAAATAATGCCGTTTCGTAGTTCACCGTGAACTAGCGACACATGGGCAGACATAAAACGAATCCAGCAGCTTGACAATCGCCTCACATCACGGCAAAAACCCGACTTTCAGAGCCATTTGAGCCCAAATCGGCCGGGTTAGGACGCTTCACTTTTAGTTCACAGATCGGTTGACTAACTGTAGCTGCAAATGGTATTTTTTGAGTGTTGTCAGTCGAGCAAACCTGTTAACTGAACGCTAACGCCATGATGACCAGTCGCTTCTACTACTGCGCCCTCCTCGTGCTTATTTTGATGCCTGTTGCCGCCAGCGCACAGTCTGTCAGCCTTGGCGCCGATTTCGTGAATCGCTACGTGTGGCGCGGCTTCGATTTCGGGGAGTCCTTTAGTGTGCAGCCCTCGTTAGCCGTTTCCGGCGGTAACTTCGAAATCGGCTCATGGGCGTCCTACTCTATTTCGGCCGACGGTGCAGGGGCCAACGAGCATGATCTTTGGGTGGGATACAACGTCGAGACCGAGAGCGCAGGGGCCTTCAGCTTTGGCCTCACAGACTACTACTTCCCGGCCCCGGACGGAGACGACTTTTTCAACTTCGACGGAGATGGTGAAGGGTCGCACTGGCTGGAACCGTACCTCAGTTACTCTGCACCGGGCTCATTTCCAATAACTCTGTATGCGGCAATGATGGTACACAACGACCCGGACAACTCGCTGTACGTGGAGGGGAATGTGCCCTTTGAAGTAGCCGGAACTTCTATGGGCGCTACGTTGGGGATGGTATCTGGAGAGAGCGCCTTTTACAGCGTGGAGTCCGCCTCTGTGGTGAACATGAGTATCTCCGCCGAAAAAGAAATCAAGATTTCTGATTCGTTCAGCCTTCCAATTTCCGCAACCTACATACTGAACCCAACGCTCGAGCGCTCATTCCTGGTCTTCGCCACGAGCCTCAGCCTGTAGGGCACGGCCCGACACACAAGACATAGCCGCAGCAGGATCGGCATGCACTGCGGATTCGCATGCCACCCCACGGGCCGACTCTAGTTGCACCTTTGGGATCACACAAGGCAGACATTGCCGGATGTCGCGCTTCCAGGAAGCGCACTCGGTCTCTGCACATAGTGTCGTAGGCCGTGTGCCGCTGACCAAATCCGGAGTCGTCGCATCAGTGGAGCCGCATTGCGACTCCTATTGCGCAAGACTTGAGCCATTGAGGACCATTAGCAAATGTGGCATTAGGCACGTGCCTTCGTGCGCATGGCGCGCACAAAGTGTACGCCCACCGCAAAATCCTTAGAGGCCTAATTTACCGGAAGTTGTTCAGCTGTTGAACATCTCTGGCTGCCGTTTCTGGCGATATGCCGTATTATGTGTGAGCATGCGCCCGGGCCGGGCTCTCAGGCGCATGTAGCGACAATGACTCAGGCCAACCTCGTTGCCGGACCTGCCCCTTGCGACAAGGTGGCCAGCTTAGCTCTCTGGCGGCCTTGCTGAATCGGGAAGCCAGCGCGTGTGGGGGCCCGGTTGCCACGCTGGTCGCACACGGCTTGGTCAACTATTTGTTAAGTCGCAACGAACGGACGTCAATCGCACCGGCTAGCGGGTATGGTATTGGTCTTAATGGCCGCGCATAGATGGCAATAACCCAGGAACAGTACATACCGCTGGAACATCACCTGTCGAAGAATGCCATCTTCGACAGATACCGGCGAAGCCTCGGGGCCGAGGAGCGCACGTACTGGCAGATCATCTACCTGAAGTGCCTAGGCAAGGTAGTCGCCGACATAGCTCAGGTCACGGGATACAGGCAGGATTGGGTAAAGCGGCTGATCTTGCGCTACAATGATGTCGGGCCCGACAGGTTTGTAATAGACTTGCCACCCACGCTGGCCTCACCCGAGCTGCAGGCTGATTACGACCGGAAGACGACTGAGCTGAACACTGCAAGGGCCGCCCAGCAGTCGCTTCTCACCTCGCCCATCCCTGCCCACGCAGACCTTGACATCGCCGCCTTCATGCGGACCGCCACTGAAGTGGGTGGGGACTACTACGACTTTAACGTTGGGGACAACGGCGTGCTGACGTTTGCTATAGGGGATGCCACCGGGCACGGTGCTAAGGCTGGTATGATGGTAACGGCCACAAAGGCGCTGTTCAAGGTCTTAGGTAACGTACCAGACCTACTCATACTGGTGCGCCAGCTCACTACAACGCTCAAGAGCCTGAACCTGCGCGGTCTCTACATGCACTTGACGCTCGGGCGTTACGACAATGATATGCTGGATCTTGTAGTGGCAGGCATGCCACCCGCGTTCCTCTATCGTCAGAATACCGGCAAGGTAAAACAGGTCGTGCTGAAGGGCATGCCCCTTGGAAGTTTTACAGAGTTTCCTTACGAGCGCTGCTCCATCAAACTCGCGCCGGGCGACGCTGTGCTACTTGTCAGTGATGGCATCACGGAACTCGTTAACCCAGCCGGGCAAATGCTTACGGAAGAACGACTGCAAATCTTCTTTGAAGAGTGTGGCCACAGCACCGCGCAAGAAATCGTCGACATTATCCGCAGAGTCGGACGCGCGTGGCGGGCAGAGCAGCCCCTCAAGGATGACGTCACGATGCTCGTGCTGAAGCGCAAGGAATGTTAGTTGTCACCTACGGGTATGCCTGCAGCAATTTTAACGCTATCGGGCGGATCGAATGCGAACAAAGTGTCGTAGCCAGCACCGACAAAGCCGAATCCGTTTTCAACATTCGAAAACACCCCCGGCTCAATCAGCACGTCCGGATCATACACGCCGCCTGGGGGTGCCCATACGCTACTGGAAACCAGCACCGTGAGCTTGACCTCTGTAAGCCGCAGGTTGGCTATAGGTATGCGGGCCCGATTGAGATCGCCGAAGATCTTTCGTGCATCCTGACTGAGGCGTATGTCCACCTCGACGCCGTTCTGCCGAACTTCCTGGTCGAGTGGATAGTCGAAATCGTAAGTGCCGTAGTTCGTCTTGTACGACACCCTGATGTCATGCAGGCGAGGGGCCCTGCGCCACAGGACTGGTAACACTGCATAGCCCAAACCCAGCGTTGGGTCCAGCAGGATTGGTTCTGCCGCAGGCGGCATCGTCACCTGAACCGACGTAAACACGTTATCCGGGCGCCTGAGCTCAAGGCGGTAAGTTTTGTCGTATTCGCCACGAAACGCTGCCCAGAAGACATGCCCATAGCGCCCGTTGGAGAACTGCACTATGGACTCCTGCCATTTGTGCTGGAGCCCGCTGCCTATTTCAGTTGAAGTAACCGCAGCGCCCAGCGGCGCCGGACTGATTAGGTTAAGCGTCCCTTCTATTGCAAAGACGCGGACGGCCTGAGTATCCGCATGTGCATCAAAAAGACCGTAGAGCGTGTACGCTCGCCCCGATTCTAGCACCGGGTCCACCGAGTCCGTACACCCGATCAGGGCCAAGGTCGCTACTATGAAGAAGTGTAGTCGCACAGTCAGACCGATACCTTCAGGCCAAGAGAGGGAATTACCGGCAGCTGGTTCGCCCGTTGCAGCGTAAAAATGTCAAGATAAAAGATGTTTGCGCGATCATACATGTTAATCACGCTGAGCTGCGCGGTCACTTCGGCAAGCCCAACGGTGAAACTTCTTTCCAGCGACACATCCAAGCGGTGATAGGGAGGCAGCACCCCGTTGAAGGGGCGCTCATAAATTACGCGCCGCTCGCCAGGCTCCTCAAACACGTTAACTCGCCCATCCATCAGCAGGAATCCATCGTACCCCAGCGCACGGCTGAATGGCCGCCCCGAGCCAAACTGCCATAGTACGCTGGCTGTCATGTCGGCAATCGTTGCCGTCAGCAAGGCACTCACCTGGTGGCGTCGGTCATGCGCAGGCCGGAATGAATACGTCGCATTGCCAAACCATACCTCAAGTTCCGGCTGCGTCGCGGTATATCGTACGGTGGACAGTCCATAGTTGATGTAACCGTATACGCCACGCCTCCGCATCTCCAGTCTTAAGTCGAGTCCGAAGATGCGGCCGCGGCCCTGCTGCAAAGTCGTAGTGAGCCGTGGGCGCGGAGTCCACTCCGCAAGGTAGAGGTCGCTGATTCTTTTGAAGTACCCTTCTGCTGCCACCTCAACACCCCATGCCAGATCACGCCGGTAGCCTGCGATAAGGTGCAGCGCTTGGGGGACGCCCAGCCCCGTAGGTGTCGCACTCCAAGCCGTAAACACGCTGGCGGCGTCGCGACGATCCGAAATCCCTACAATCTCCTGATGATAGAGACCCGCCGCACCCGAAAAAGTGTGCGGTCCCCTGCCCCACTGACCGCGCAGGCGAGGCTCTATGTACACCGCACCTTTACTGGGAAAGTTGTGGATGCGAATGCTGGGCGACAGCGATGTACGCTCATTCATTTGGAAATGCGGTGCCAGGTAGAAACCTGCCTCGGTGACGTACTCCCTGGAGGACTCGAAGTCCTGGAAGAGCCCCGCCAAATCACTGGTAAACGTCAATGTACGTGCAAACAGGCCCCACCGGATATTTGTGTACGGCGTGTAGTGCGTGATGTTGGCTTCCAGATTCAGACGTCCTGTCTGGGACTCTCGGACGGCCACGTTGCGATCGCCAATCTCATTGGTGTGGCGCGAAATCGAAATCATAAACTCGGCGAGAATAGGCAAGTAGCCGGGTAGAAAGAGGTAGCGCGCGCCAATAGCATCATTGCTCCATCGCACCTCATCCGGCTGCCCCCTTCCCGTATCCTCACCTATTCGTCCACGATCCATCGTAGTAAGACCAGACAAAGCGATGCGGCCATGCCGGTGCGTCTTGCCCTGCAGCTTCGCAAAGATGTCATTGAATGCCAGTGGAATGTCCCGGGAAATCAGTTGCGAAGCACCCTGTTCCAGCACGGACTGGCGCACAGATGCTAAGAACGAGAAGTTCTGACTCCGTCCGACGGGCCCCTCTACGTGCGCACCAACGACAAACGGTGAACCTTGGGCAGAGCCAGCATAGCGCTGGTTGTTACCATTGCGGCTCCAGGCATCTATCACCGACGAGATACGCCCACCAAAGCGCGCATCGAAACCGCCAGCATGGAGGTCCACGCTGCGCAGCACCTCTGGGGAAAACGCAGAGTAGTAGCTTAGGATGTGAAACGGTTGATAGATCACCATGCCGTCCAGGAGTGCAAGGTTCTGCGTTGGCTCGCCGCCCCGCACGTAGAATTGGCCACCTTGGTCACCAATGATCACGACCCCGGGCATCGCGGTGAGGTAGGCCGCCAAATCTCCGGACACATCAGGTCCGGGAATGTGGTCAATATCGGCGGGCTCGATGCGCTCCATTCCGGCAACGAGATCAGATACGTTGCCTTCCTCCTCTCCCTCGACTATGAGCATCTCGAGTCTTTGCCCTTGCGGGGCGAGGGAAATGTCAAGGTCTCGTATCTCTCCAGCTGCCAATATCAGCGTGTCGGTATAGGCCGTGTAGCCGACGAACGAGGCCTGCAACTGATAGCGTCCCGGTGTGAGGCCGCTTACGACGTAGAAACCGTCGCTGTTGGTCGCGCTGCCAAACACGCTCTCGTTCGCATCGATGAGCGCGACGTTGACCTCGAAGAGGAATTCACCTGTAGTGGCTACGGTGACAAAGCCTCGTACCAATGCCGGCTGGGCCAGAGCTGCGTACGGAAGTGCGCATAGCAAAATCCCTAAGCCGCAGACCCTTACCATTTTGTTCCACCAGGATAGTCGTCCCGTGCGCAATTGCCCTAATCCTGCGCAGCAGAGATGCGTTAAAGAGGCCTGCCCAAAAATACTCGTCATGCCGGAAGCAAACACAATTGATGGCAGGGCCATCGCCAAAGAGATCCGGGTGGAGGTCCGGGCGAAGGTCGATACCTTGACTTCACAGGGTCGCCGTCCACCTAACCTCGCGGTAGTGCTGGTGGGCGATAACCCCGCATCGTCCTCTTATGTTCGCGGAAAAATGCGGGCAACCGCCCAAGCGGGCATTGAGGGAGAAACCCTGCACTTCGAGGCTAGCCTTTCGGAAAAGGCGCTTTTGGGTGTCATCCAATGCCTTAACGAGGATAGCGGCGTTGATGGCATTCTAGTGCAACTGCCTTTGCCCGCCCACATAAGCGCTGACCGTGTCATCGCCCGATTGCACCCCGACAAGGACGTTGACGGGCTCCACGTAGTCAACGCCGGTAGACTGGCTACGGGCCTGGCTGGCTTTGTGCCGTGCACTCCCGCTGGCATCATCGAGCTACTCCGCCGCTCAGGCATTGCGACCAGCGGCAAACGTGTCGTAGTGATTGGCCGGTCCAACCTGGTAGGAAAACCCCTGGCAGCCCTTTTCTTGCAAAAGGGAACAGACGCTACCGTTACCGTATGCCACAGCCGCACCAAGAACCTGCGGGCAATCTGCCGCGAAGCGGATATCCTTGTTGCCGCCATTGGGCGCGCAGGCTTGGTGACCGCAGAAATGATTCGCCCGGGCGCAGTGGTGATCGATGTGGGCATCAACCGCGTTGACGATCCCTCCCGCGCACGCGGCTATCGCCTGGTAGGAGATGTAGATTACGAGGCCGCCCGCGCAGTGGCAGGCTGGATCACGCCGGTACCGGGTGGCGTCGGTCCCATGACAATTGCCATGCTTCTGAATAACACGTACTTGGCCGCCCGGCGCCGGGATGCAGGTCACCACACATAGGAAGAATGCTTGGACATCAAGTAGCACCCGATAGCACACGTGCCGACACCACCGTTGCCAATATGCAGGAGGCCTCGGACACCCTTGCAGAGGGCCTGCAGCTCCATGAGCGCATTAGCGAGGCTAGCGAGTTGGCCTTTGAGGGACAAGTGCTGGCAAGCTTGGAGGCCTTAGTGAACAACCTGCCCAACCTGTTGGCCCAGAAGATACCCATCCTAGTTGGGGCGGTCTTGGTCTTTGCCATTTCCTATACACTGTACCGGCTCCTGCACAGCCTTTTGAGACGTGTACTTCGACGGGCCAAGTACGTGCGACGCGGCTTGGAGACGCTGGTGCTGCAGGCGTATCGGCTGCTAAGCTTGGTCTCTATTGGCATCATCGTGCTGGGACAACTTGGGTTTGATATCAAAACCATCCTAACCGGTGTTGGCGTTGCCGGCATTGCGCTCAGCCTTGCGGCGCGCGACACCCTGGAGAACATTTTGTCGGGCGTGAGCCTCCTTGCGGATGCATCGTTTGGAATTGGGGACTACGTCATCATCCAGGGTACGTACGGTACCGTTCAGGAGATCACACTCCGCTGTACTCGCATTCGCACGCCGAAAAACGAGATCCTCGTCGTCCCCAATAAGCTTATGGCTAACGAACTCGTCCTTAACCACTCCGTGGGCGTGCCTCTTCGGGTAGAACTGCAGTTTTCGATCGGCTACGGCGAGAATCCCGATGAAGCACGTGAAACGGTTCTGGCGCTTGCCGATGACGATGAGCGCCTTCGCGAGGATCAACCGCCGCGCGTAGTGGTCACCAGCCTTGGTGACTCCGGTGTTCATATGTCGTTTTGGATGTATCCCAAGGAACCCTTTCGTGAAAGAGAACTGGTGTACGACTACAGCGAGCGCATTCTGGAGGCCCTGCGCGAGGCCAATATTGAGATCCCGTTCCCACACATCCATCTAAAGATGGATCAAGCGAGCACCTGATAGCTTCCATAGGCTGCTACCATCAGGATGGCCAAGAGACTCACCCAAAGCAGCGCATCATACGTCTTGGAAGGCGTCAGGCTGCGCGGCAGCTGCCGATAGCGAAAGTGAACTGTAGCGGTAGCGACGATGAAGAGGATGCCTGTGCCGGCCACGCCTCCAATAATAACCATTAGCGCGGGCAGCTTCACCAGCAGGAATAGCGTTGCCCACAGTAACGGCATGACCCATGCAACGATGGCAATGGCAACGTGCCGCTGGCGCGGGTTGCGATAGTCGAGCCAGCCGATTTGACCGAAGGCATCAGAAAACAGCCGCGTCCACAGTGCCAGTGCGCCAAAGAGCGTTGAGAAGAGCACTACGAACCCGCCGATCAGAAACATCGTGCCTGCCCACGACCCAAGGCTTTGCGTGTAGAGCTGCGAGAGGATTTCTATTAGCGCCATGCCCTCTGGTAAAAGACTTTGGGAGTGAAGGATCGCAGCACCTAGCACATAGAACGCCACGGTCATGACCGTGTACAGCACCATGGACAGCAGCGCGTCCAGCGTCATGACGCGGATCCACCCGCGCGCACGGTCGGCCCATTCTTCGGACCCCGTGCGGGGGCCCGTGTATCGTGCGTAGCCCTTTTCCAGAAGCCAATAGTTGTAGGCCATAATTTCGTCGCCGCCTACGCCGGTGATGCCGAAGGCGCCGATGGCTATGAGCACGGCTTCCGGTGGCAGTCGAAACTCCAGCCCGCTCAGAAGTTCACTCCCGCTGATACGAAAGGGGGTGAATTGCACAGCGACAACCGAAGCCAGTGTCAATACCGTAAATAGCACAATGAGCACGATCGAAATGCGCTCGATGGGGGCGTACGCGCCTCGAAATATGATCAGCGACACCACCGCCGCCAGGGCATAACACCATACCCCCAGCGGCACCTGTGGAAGGACGATCTGCAGAACCAGAGCGGTGCCACCGACTATGCCACCAACCTGTAGCAGCTTGACAAGCATTAGCACGAGCCAAGTCCAGATGGACCAATTCACCTTGCCAAAGCGCGGTCCCGGAAGTGCATTGAGCGCCTGCATGGTTGTCTGGCCTGAGTAGATGGCTTGTTTGGCAAATTCGAGTTGAACGACCACCTTTACCAGGCAGCTAACCAAAATCACCCAGAGCGTTACCCAGCCCGCTTCTGCACCCAGCCTAGTGGTAGCAATAAGCTCGCCCGATCCAACGATTGACGCAGAGAGGATGAAGCCCGGCCCGAGGAATCGCATCCGCTTGCCAAAGGTGGCCGGCGGCGCGAGGATAGTCTCGCTGCTTACTTCGTAGGGATCACGCATGGAAGGCCGATTTGGCAAAGAACATACGAAGCCACCAGCACCCGAGTGCCGCACGCCCTCCTTGCATGCCTGCGGTGTGACTTATGCGTAAGCACACAGTTGAGCCCAACGCCTGCTGAGGACCGCTCTTTGCTGCCATCGGCGGCGCCGAATCACTCAGCATCGAGATATCGGCGCTATGAAATAAGTGAAAACTGGAGAAAACAAGAGTCAACTGACATTGGCCGATCTCTAGTGAACCGTATGCAGGTTACGCGGGCCAAAAAGGAACAGAGCATCGACCGTTGCCAAACCAAAGCACGCCCGGCCTTACCACAAACGGGCATCAATGCTACTGGCGTCGCCAAGCCAGCGCCCGAAAGAACTTACCCGCCCGCCAGTGCCAACCATGAATACGTCATTATTGGTACCTTCGCCATGAACCGTCTGCAAAACAACATCAAGCACATGAAAACTGCCCTCGCCAGCCTAGTGATGGCCCTTGCCTGTACCGCCTGCAACTTGACAGAGGAAGCAGCGCCGCCAAACATCGTTGTGATTATGGCCGATGACATGGGCTATGGCGATGTCGGAGCTTACAACCCGGATTCCAAGGTGCCCACACCCAATATGAACCGCCTCGCAGCTGAGGGGATACGGTTCACCGACGCACATTCTCCCTCGGCCGTCTGTACGCCCACCCGTTATGCGCTGCTCACGGGGCGCTACGCGTGGCGACTGCCAGCACTCAAGAGAGGCGTCACAAATGGATACAGCCCGCTGACTATAGATACCACGCGCGCAACGGTTGCCTCGGTGCTGCAAGAACATGGATATACTACCGGGGCAATCGGCAAGTGGCATTTGGGACTGGGACCGACCAAGCCAACCGACTACGAGCTACCACTTAGCCCTGGCCCGCGTGCCATAGGCTTCGACTACTTCTATGGCATTCCCGCATCGCTCGACATGCCGCCCTACGTTTGGGTACAGAACGAATCGCTTGAAGAAGCCCCAACCAATCACAGCGACAGCCCGGACGGGTGCTGCAGGGGGGCGAATTGGCGCTCTGGGGCGATCGCGCCAAGCTTTAAACACACACAGGTGCTGCCGATCATCACGGAAAAGGCGGCCGAATACATCCGCGACCGGGGGCAGGATCGTAACACTTTTTTCTTGTATGTTCCGTTGTCAGCGCCCCATACCCCATGGCTACCTATTGAAGAGTTCATAGGCACCAGTGGCGCAGGCATGTACGGCGACTTTGCTGCCCAGGTTGACGCTACGGTAGGTGTCGTGATGACTGCTTTGGAAGAGTCCGGCCTTGCCGACAACACGATTCTGGTTGTTACGAGTGATAACGGCGCCCATTGGAGACCGCAGGAGATTGCGGATTTTGGCCACCGAGCCAACCACGACTGGCGCGGAATGAAGGCCGATATCCATGAGGGAGGCCACCGGGTGCCATTCATCGTGCGCTGGCCCGGCCGAATCGCTGCAGGAACTACCACGGATCAACTTGCGGTGCACACCGACCTCTTCGCCACGCTGGTAGACGCAGCAGCTGCGCCCTTGCCCCAAAACGCCGCCGAAGACAGTTTCAGCCACCTCCAAGTGCTCTTGGGTAGTGCAGCGGAGTCGCAGCGAACCAATGCGGTGCACCAGTCGCTCAGAGGGATGCTCGCCTTTAGGCAGGGATCATGGAAGTACATTGAGGGCAAGGGTTCGGGCGGATTCACAAGGGTGGACACCAGCGCCTCGGATCCTCCCGCGCAGCTCTACGACCTGTCATCCGACCCTGCTGAGACGATCAACCTTTTTGCTACCCACCCGGAAACGGCCGCCACCATGCAAGCCGCCTTGGATGCGCTACGCGAAGCGGGACGCAGCCGCCATTTAGACCGGAACAATTGGCCTTAGCGCATGAGGGCTCCGTGGCAAAGAAGTCGGTACTTAGGGTATGACATAGGACCTGTTCGCCTGGAATGTTAAGTGTACATCGGCCACGCAGGATGATGCCTTCGAGAAAAACCTGCGCAGCGTTAGTGGCGGCGACAAGCCCGAAGAGCTGCAGTTCTTTTCTGCTGTCGAAACATACGCCGCCCGAAGCAGCAAGCCGATAGGCCTCGAATCCAGGTCATGCCAGCCGTTCCAAGCAGTGAATAGCTCGGCAATTCAACTCGATTGGAAGAACCACAGCGCGAAGGACTCACGAGGGGCGTTTCCCTGCTTGCAGCCCGGTAAACCATCCTGTACTTGCGAGCTGTCTCTTCTCCCGCCAGAGATTCCCTCCTATAGAGTGTGGCCGGCCAGTTAATTTGGGGAATTATATACTTTGTTGTGCACCTGTTCCCGCCTAAGCCGCGGGCCTAAGGGGTTTCGGCGGGCTTGACAACAGCCGCTTGGCTATCGCCCTCGTCCGCGCGTGTATGTCCATGTCGCGCCATGCGTTCGGCTTGGTCTCCGTCAGCCGTTCCGTTTTCATTAGCCCAAGGGTAACGTGCGCCTATTCACGGCGCACGTTAACGATGGGTTAGCACTTTGTTCACGGCAACTTTATACTAAAGGTTGAAGCACCATTCTGTACCACTGAACCTCTTGCAAAAACCACGAAACAGGTGGTTTTCCCCTTTGCAGGCGAGGGAGATAAGGGACTGGCGCCTCCGATTTTGGTATCTTCAGAGGTACTCTAAATCTCTAAGACAACGGAGGCAGCCATATCCCTTGGAAGGAAGATACTGTGTTCTTGGATAAGTCACCAAAAGACGCTCTTCTCCTGTGCGGAGGAGTTGCTCGGTCCTTTGATCGAGCTGCAGACGAAGCCCTTGAACGTGTTGGATATCGTTCGCGTTGAGTGCTATCTGCGCAGCGATCCCACGGCAGCGCGCGGGCGTCCGCTGCAGGATCGTGCGGCGCTTGCGCGGGCGTTTCTGGCGAAGGCGGTCTTCAATATTGGTACGACCCGCGCGCTGATCAACCGGATTTGCTCGGACCCACAGCTGCGCCGCTTGTGTGGGTGGGAACGTCAAGACCAGGTTCCAAGCGAAGCGACTTTTTCACGCGCATTCGCAGAGTTTGCCGTGACCAGTCTTCCAGATCGGATGCATCGTGCGCTGATCGAATCGTGCTACGAGGAGGAGGTAGTTGGCCATATCTCACGTGATTCTACGGCAATTCAGGCTCGCGAGCGCCCTGCTGCGAAGGAGCCGGCGCCTGCCAAGCGCAAGCCTGGGCGACCGCGTAAGGGAGAGGAACCTGCAAAGAAGGAGCGGCGCGTCGTACGCCAGTTGGGTATGAGTCTGCAGGAGATGGAAGAAGACCTGCCAAAGAAGTGCAACCGGTGAGTCAAGCGCAATTCCAAGGGCTACAAGCAAAGCTGGAGCGGCTATAAGCTGCCGCTGATGTGGCAGATGGGGGCATACCGATCAGTTGCATCGTGACGTCCGCGTCGGTGCATGACAGTCAGGTGGCCATTCCACCGGGGACCAAGTCCGCGGAGCTGGTAACGAGTTTATATGATGTGATGGATAGCGCCTATGATGTGGAGGAGATACGCCTTCACAGCCAGCGCCTTGGACATGTACCGATCATTGACCAGCACCCGCGTACACGCGCTGGAAAGGAGGCGCTAAAGCGTGAGGCGAAGGCCCAGCGTGCGGCCGGGTTTGTACCGCCAGCGCGCGAACGCTACAAGGAGCGTTCGACCGTCGAGCGCGTCTTTGGTCGCCTCAAAGACGAGTATGGCGGCCGTCACGTTCGCGTACGTGGCAACGCGAAGGTGCAGTGTCACCTCATGTTCGGTATGCTCGCGCTGACCGTGGACCAGATGGTGCGACTGCTGGGCTAGAAGACCTCAGCTGAGCGCAGAAAGGTGCCTGTCGTACCAGGTGTGCAGGATCGGTGTGCGTGATTATCACAGTTAATCGCCGACATCTGTCTTTCCGGGTTGAAATCACTGCAACACTTAGCGTTTTCGGAGTGCGAAAACCACATCGGCGTCTTTTTTCCTTCAACCCACGGAATGCACCCTGAATTGCAGCGCCGATTGTCTATATTGACAATCCCGGCAGCCCATTTATGCAAGAGCCTCCGCTGTACATTGGAAACGATCGTTCACCTATGGTAAGGTGAAAATTATCATTCAGATCGCTGTCAAAGACGATTTAGCGACTGGTGGCCCTTCCGTTACCTAGGACTGCAACTTTTGCAGACCGGGACAAATTACCGAGCGATGCCATGGTCGTTAAAGGGGGTAGCCTTCCACGCATGGTGCCGCTGCTCCTCATTACCGTGCTAGTCAGTGTTACAGCGTGCAAGAGTCCTGACGCCGATGAAGCAATCACTGCAGGACAGCGAATTGTTCATCCGATACCAATGGCTATTCCCGGCTTCGACCAGGCCCATGATTTCATCGTCGCCAACCCTGCTACAGACGGTTACAGCGACCTGCAGGCCGACGTCCGGGCCCTGTTATCGGCAACAGAGACCATGACGTTGGGGATACTTGAAGGTGAAACACATGAGATGTTTGGATCGATTGCCGGCATCGATGTGGATGCCGACGGCAACATGTATGTTCTGGATTCACAGTTTAGTGAAGTACGAGTGTACAGCGCAGAAGGCACCTTTCAATATGCGATCGGAAGAGTTGGCCAAGGTCCCGATGAATTTACCGCCCCTAGGTTTCTCGATGTAGATCGTTCTGGTCGAGTATTTGTTGCGGACCGGTACTACGGCATCAAGATATTTGAGCGAACTGGTGACGCGCACGGGTTAGCAGCGACGGTGCCACTTTCATTCACGCCAATGGGCATGTGTGTCGAGAATGACATTCTCCATGTCCAGGGTTCTAGGGCAGAAGACCTTAGTACCATTTTCAGTTTCTCATTGTCTGGTGACAGCTTGGGCTCATTCGGTGCCAGCTACGAGTCCAGTTCCGTAGAAGTACGCACGTTCTTGACGCCCGGGCGCATCGTGTGCATGCGTCAACCTGCAAGCGTGATGTATTTTCCCCAATTTCTTCCGGCTATCTACGGTTACTCATACGAGGGCGACATGCAGTGGGTAGCAAAAATTGCCAAGCACCAATCGCTTGACATAGTAGAAGAGCAATCAGGAACCCCTGGACATTCACGGGTGGGTATGAATGTTTTTTACAATACGTATGACGTGATAAATGGTGCAGTGGAATTCCCTGAAAGGCATGTGATTGTACAAATAGCCTCCATTACGCCCGAGAGTATTAGGTCTGAGGACGGGGAGAGATATGCCGAACTACGAACATATCTAATGTCGGCGCGGACCGGCGAGGCGATTTTCGTAACTGACACGATGCCGCCGGTATATGCCGTGACAGCCGACCGCATGTACACCGTACGTACCCATCCTTTTCCTCAGATCACGGTTTATGACCTGACCAGCCCTGCCGCTTGCACCCCAACGCGGCTACACTAATCATGTATTGAACTGTCTCACTTTTTATTGGCGCAGAGGGAGGGGTGTGCCTATATGGAGTTCCTGGCCGCAAACGGTTTGCATGTAGCCGCTCGTATGCCTGGCTACAGCAAAAGAGTCTGGTGGCGCGCCGTCTGCAGCGAGAGGTTGTCGTTGAGCGTCGCCAGAAACTTCGGGCCGTATTTGCTCAAGTAGTAGACCGCTGGCAGTACTCGCTCCTGAAGTTTGCCACTTGGAAACACCGCCTGCCGGCTGCGCGCCAACTGCATCTGCAACGTGTCGTGCTTCCGCTTTTCAGCTCGAATCACACGGCGCCTCAGCTTTTCGAGCTCTTTGACCCAAGCCGCCCGCGTGGCATCTGCCGTGCGCCCAAGCGTGGCATCAACCGCAGTGACCGCTGGAGACAGGTCCGCCGCTACTCGGGCCAGCTCGGCCGCGGCGCGCACAAACGCGGCGTCCACGCGTGAGCCTTGCACCAAGATCCGGTCCAGTAGCACCTCAACACTCTCTAGGAGATCCAACAACTCCAGTCCATGCTTGCGCATGACACGTTGCTCCCTGGACTCAAGGATAGTGATGCTCGCCCGTGGATATATAATGGGCATGGGAATACCTGCCCACTCATACAGGCTCTTGAATTGGGCGAAGTACGACACCTCCCCTGGCCCCGCCACATACGCCACCGTTGGCAGCAACGAATCCTGGACCAGGGGCCTTAGGGCTACGTTGGGACTGAACCTGTACGCCTGCGTCCGTATGCGGTCTACTGCCTCAGACGCCGACATGGCCTGACCGTTGCTTCGGTACGTAAAGTCGGCGCCATTGGGGCGCAGCGCATTGCGCCCAAACTCGTCCTGATAGAACAGAGAAGTGGAGCGCGGCTGGACCTGGACATGGTAGTCATTTCGGAGAATCTGCGTGGTAGACTCTAGCCTCGCATAGGCATCGCCATGCTCCAAGAGCGCTCTTTCAAAAAGCGGCGCCACAAGCTTCTTGATCTCTGAATCCTCAGGGTCCATCAGCACCAGTGGACTGCCGGACAAGAAAGCAGCCATAGTGCGCGCAAAGGCGTCCGTAAAGGTCGTCCCGACTTGGTACGCAGAACAGAAGTCGTCTAGCACCTTGCTTCTGAACTCCGTGTTAGGCAAGCCCTGGCGCAATTCCTCACGCACCCGGTCGATATCAGACCGCAGTACTAGCGGCCCTACGCTGCCCAGGTTACCCCGCCGCGCAGGCGCGTGGCCCTGGTAAGTAAGGGACTCTGTAGTTCCGCTTCCTAGCAGGTTCAGTGTTGACACCTCTGCCAGGTCATGGTCACCGCCTTCCAGCCAAAACACTGGCACGACTGGTCGCTGCAAGATTCCCGACAGCCTCTCCGCCAGCTTTACCGCCGTGAGTGCCTTGTAGAGTGTGTACAGCGGTCCGCCGAACAGTCCTACCTGCTGCCCTGTAACAACAGCTAGCGCTCCAGGGCTTTGGAGCGCATCAATCTGGGCGCCAACCGCGTTCCCCCACCCTTCGTTCTGTCGGGCCAACGCGTCCGCCAGAGATGTGGGTGTCGAAGACTGAATTCGCCTTGCTAGCGTGCGATAGCTTTCTTCTCTGCGCCAGTCCCATGGAAAAAATGCCGCTAAACGGTCCCAATCTGCGCAATAAGTCGCAAACAGTTTCGGAAAACCCCGGAGGCGTGCGTAAGACACCCCTGGCATGGAGCTTGTCATTATTCACAATTGCAATATGAGACGCTCTGACCCTGGGCCGCAGACAATATCGGGGACTCATGTTCCCCGCGCGGGCCCACTATGCGTCGAATCTGGGAGCCACCATGGGGTGCAAGTCCCGCAAACCGCCCCGTGGCGCGCACAATCTGGACGGAGGACCCCACTTAGGTAGCATCAGCGTTTTTATGGCGCAGATTCCCAGGCCGACCCCCATCCCTATTACTGCGGACCCTTGAGCACGGCCAGCGCGTCGCGCAACCGAGCGGCCTCCTCATAATCCTCCTGCTCTATGGCCGCATCCAACAGCCGCTCCATGTCCTCCTTGGGCGACAGCTTCTTGTCTATCGGTTTCGGGCCTTCACCCTCAGATCCGTCGTCCTCCATCGGAATCCCTGCATCGTTCAGCACAGACGGCGCAACAAAGATGGCAGCGTTAAAGCGCACTGCCAGCGCTACCGCGTCGCTGGGCCGCGCGTCCAGGCTAGCCTCCTGACCATCATGGGAAAAGCGGATCTTGGCAAAAAACGTCCCCTCGCGCAGCTCGTCAATGATGACATCAAGCACCTCACTACCGGTCTCCACCAAGAGGTCGCGCAGGAGATCATGGGTCATGGGTCGCGGTGGCTGAACCTTTTCCAACTCCAGAGCGATGGCCTGCGCCTCAAAGACGCCAATGATGATCGGTAGCCGACGAGTGCCGTCAACCTCGCCAAGGACCAGTGCAAACGCACTAGACTCACTGGATCGACTCTGCGTTAGGGCGATGATGTCTACCTGTATCATATCCATGACGTGTGCGCCGCTGAACGCTGCTCTTATCGCAGCACTTTGGTCAACGCCCGAACAAAGATTTGGTTTTCCGCCTCCGTCCCTGCGTTCACACGCACGTAACCCGCCAGACCCTCGTAGCTGCTCATACTCCGCACAAGCACTCCGTGGTGTACAAGAGCTTTCATCAACGCATCTGAGTCCATGGGGCTACGGAAAAGTACAAAGTTTGTTTGCGATTCTAAAGCCTCTACGCCGGGAATTCCGCACAGTGCTTTGAAGAGCCATTCGGTGCCTCGCTGAAGGTATGCAACGCGTTCTTGTATCAACCCTGGCCTTTCAAGGAGCGCCAATGCAGCCAATTCAGACAGCCTGTCCACCATAAACGGCACACGTGCCTTCACTATTTCACTGACCACTCCAGGGGACCCGATAAGATAGCCGAGGCGCAACCCGGCCAAGCCAAATGCCTTTGAGAAAGTACGTAGCAATAGCAGGTTTGGGTGCTCTGCGAGTAGCGATAAGGCGCTCTCTTCGCGACTAAACTCGCCATATGCCTCGTCCGCCAGCACAAACCCAGGCGCGCTCTCCAGTACAGCACGTACCTCGGCCAGCGGCATCGCAAGTCCCGTTGGGCTGTTGGGCGTGGTGAGCACCGCTAAGCCAGCATTGTGCTCACGTACAGCGTTTGTGATGGCATCGGCATCGAAACTAAGGTCCTTGCGAGGCGGCACCGCTACAAGTTTCGCCTCATAGAGCACCGCCAGTCGTGTGTAAAACGAAAACATCGGATGTGGCAGCACCACTGCCGTTCCGGGGCTAACCAGCACGTGGTTTACGGTAGACATAAGTTCATTGGAACCGTTGCCTACCAGAATGCCGTCGGGATCCCAGTCCACCTGCAATGCCAGCGCACGCTTCAGCGCCACTGGCTGCACGAAAGGATACCGGTTAAAGGGCTCGCGCCAATAGCGCTCGATAAGTTCGCGCTTGAGGTCGTCCGGCAGGTCAAACGGACTCTCATTCTGGTTGAGTTTGACACTTGCTCGCGGCGGCCCGCCAACATGATACGCCCGCCCGGCACGCACGGCCGGACGTATGCGTGCGATGGCCTCGGCCAGTTCCATCATGCCATGCCTTTGTTGACCCTCACTTCCACCGCTCGCGCGTGTGCCTCCAATGTTTCGCTGCGCGCAAATGCCGCAATCGCCCCTGCTGTCTTCTCCAGACGCGCCCGCGTGTATGCAATCACGCTCTGCTTGCGAATAAAGTCGTCCACGCCCAACGCAGAGGCGTACCGCGCAGTGCCCCCTGTCGGGAGCACGTGATTGGGGCCCGCAAAGTAGTCACCAACAGGCTCGGGGGACCATGGCCCCAGAAAGATCGCTCCTGCATGCTTCACCCTCTCAAGCATCGCCCACGGGTCCTCTACCAGCAACTCCAGGTGCTCCGGCGCCAGTTCATTGACTACTGACACGGCTTCATCCAAATCATTGGCAACAATACAGGCCCCATGATCGCGCAGCGCCTCTTCCAGAATGTCCCGGCGCGGATTCGTAGGCACCAGGCGCTGGACATGGCGCTGGACCGCATGCGCAATGTTGGCGTCGGGCGTGACCAGGATAGCTCGGGCCTGCACATCGTGCTCTGCCTGGGCCAAAAGGTCATACGCAACCCATACCGGATTAGCAGTGTGGTCGGCAAGGATCACTACTTCACTCGGCCCCGCCAGAGAATCAATGTCCACCAAGCCGTAGACCTGCCGTTTGGCGGCGGCGACGTAAGTGCTGCCCGGCCCTACGATTTTGTCTACTCTTGGCACCGTCTCCGTTCCATACGTTAGTGCAGCCACCGCCTGTGCGCCACCAATTGCATAGACATGGGTGAGACCGAGCGCATGCGCTGCCGCCATGATGCCGTCATGGGGCCGCCCGCTCTCTGTCGGCGGCGATACCAGGTGGATCTCAGAAACGCCCGCCACCTGGGCGGGAATCGCATTCATCAGCACGCTTGACGGATAGGCGGCCGTGCCTCCCGGCACGTACAGCCCTGCTCGCTCAAGTGGCACGATGCGCTGCCCTAGGCGGACGCCGTCGCCGTCATCGATATACCAAGACTCCTGGCACTGGTGGACATGGAAACGGCGGATGTTGTCTGCTGCGGTCTCTATCAGGCTACGCCACTCAGGCGGTGCCTGCTCGTGTGCCGCCGCGAGGGCAGCCTCCGGAACACGGATCTCATCCAGGAGAACGCCATCAAAGCGCTCGGTGAGGGCGCGGAGTGCTTTGTCTCCATCACGGTTTACCTGGTCAATGATGCCCCGTACACTATCCTCTACTTCTCCGTCCAGCGGCGCTGTGCACCGCCTTTTCCACGCGGGGTAATCAAGAATGGGGATCATTGATGGCGCTGAACGCCCTAACCGTCCGCATCCTGCGACGACGGAAAGACCAATTCGGGCAGACCATGGAACTCAAAATCCGGCAGATGCTCCCGCCGAACGTGCTGAATGGTATCACTCAGCCCGCGAATAAACTTGGCAAAATCCTCTTTGTACAGGAAAATTTTGTGCTTCTCGTAACGGTTCTCGTCAATCCGCTTGCTCTCCGTCACGATGATGAAGAAATCCCTGCCCGATCGAGTCGGCTTTACGTCAAAAAAGTACGTGCGTCGTCCTGCCGGGACGCGTTTCGAATAGACCTCGTCGCGGTACCGGTCGGCCCCTTCCCTGCGCCGCTTGCCCCCGCGCGCACCGCCGTAGTCCTGTTCCTCTGAGGAACCCGAGGAAGAATCGTTCATAATACTATCCACAGCTTCTTGCCCTTAGACTCGGAAGATGCGAAACTCTGGCTGCAAACGCAACCGCACTTTTTAGGAAGCTGCAGTCATTTCTCTACGGGGCGACTCGCACAATCTCCGGCAGCAGTCGCTTCAGCACGGCATCCATCTGCGCCCCGCATGCCAGCACCTCGGCGTGCGACAGAAGTGTTGTCCCAAGCCCTGCCGCGGCATTGGTGATAAGCGCAAGACCCAGAACATGCATCCCTAGTTTCTTTGCCTCCAACACTTCCGGTATAGTAGACATGCCGACGGCACGTGCGCCGCGCTGCATGAAGTACCGGATTTCCGCTTTGGTTTCGTAGCTTGGCCCCTGGGTCCACACAATAGTGCCGCGCGTTGTTGCTATGCCGCACTCGTCCGCGGCGCGCTGGGCAAAGCGTGTCCACATAGTGTCATACGGCACAGCGCAACCTTGAGCTCCCAGGGACGGCCCTGGCCCAGCCCGCATATGATCTGTGAGAAAGAGTATTTCACCTGGCGACAGGCCAAGGCCCCCGGCACCACACGTGATGACAACGCTTTGCGCGCCTAGCCTTTGAGCCAACCGAAGTGGAAAGGTTGCTTGCCTCGGAGAACGCCCTTCGTACAGGTGCGCTCTGCCCTGAATAATCACGACCTTGCGCCCTGCAAGTGCCCCAATGACGATGCGGCCGCCGTGGCCCTCGGTCGCAGGAGGTGGATACCCGGGGATATTTCGGCAATTGAATACAACCGCATCCTGCACCAAGCTGGCCAGCTCTGCGAGCCCTGACCCCAAGACTACTGCAACCCGCGGGCACCGGGGCACCGCAAGGGGACTATCTGTAAGGGCGAGCGGCATTTTCGCGAAGTCCTATTCAGCCAAGTCCTCCCACTCGCAGACAATGACCACGATTGGTGGCACCGGGTCCCGCCGCTCAACCCAGGCACCGTCAGATCAGTGGCAGGAGCGTCTCGGCGGAACGGCGCACATGCATGTCGTAGAATCCCGCGCTGAATACGCTGCTGCCGTGGTCCTCCAGAAATTTGCGCTCCGAATCCGTGATACCCACAGGGTTCACGTCGACGCTGTCGGGCCAGAGATTGGCCGGTGTCCGGTCCAGCGGCGGGCAAAACTCCACTGACAACGCGCCGTTGTATCCCACTTCTCGCAGCACCGCAACGATCGCGGGCCAGTCCAGGTTGCCCATGCCGCATGCCATGCGGTTGTTGTCGGCTACATGGAAGTTGACAAGCCTGGCGGCGCTCTGGCGAATCGCTTCCAGCGGGTCGTCCTCCTCGATGTTCATGTGGAAAATGTCAAGGCATACGCCACACTCCGGGCCTACGGCTTGTGCGAGTGCCAGCGCTTGGGCACCTCGATTGACAAAGTAGGTCTCAAACCTGTTAATGGGCTCAATTCCGATCTTGACGCCGCACTTGAGCCCATGGTCATAGCACTCCTTAAGCGCTTCAACGCACCAGGCCCATTCCTTCTCGGGGGTGGAATCAGGCACGATCTTGCCCACGGTGCCCGGCACCACACTAATCACCTCACCGCCAAGCTGCATCACCATGGTGATGCAGTCTTTTACGTAGGTGACACTCCTGGCACGCTGCTCCTCGCTTTTGGCCAACAGGTTTCTGTTGTCAAGCATCAGTGTGACACTTCCCCAACAGCCCACACCCTGGGACTCGAGAAGCGCACGTACCGCTTTCGTGTCGTACTTGTAGGGTTCTCCCTGAATCTCCAGACTCTTGTAGCCGTAGCCAGCCAGCCGGCGGATGGTGACGTCGATGGACTCGACCTTCATCCAGTTGTGTATCGCAAGATGCATGGCTCTTATTTCTGGTTGTTATGCAGCCTTGCGGACTGCGCGCGCCACCCCAAGGCGCCTTACCATCTCGTCTGCCGTCACGCCGCACAGTATAACCGCGCCTATAATAGCAAATTCCAGCTGCGTCGATATTCCCAGGATGTTGATGGCATTGTACAACAGCCTGAGTACCGCGGCGCCAATGACTATCCCTGCGATGGACCCCTCTCCACCCCGCAGGCTGCACCCGCCAAGGACGGCCGCCGCAATTGCATACAGCTCGTAGAAGCTTCCTTGGGCGGCGGGCTGCACGGAGTTGACATCCAGTGAGAACAGCAGGCCGCCGAGCCCAGCGGTAAGCGCACCAATGACGTAGGCGAGAATCACCATGCGGTCCGTATTGATTCCGCTGAAGCGCGCCGCCTCCTCGTTGTGGCCAAGTGCCTTTATGTACCGACCCCAAATTGTGTAGTTGAGCAGCAGGGCGCTGACTAAAGCAAGGACAAGGAGTATCACAAAAGGAATAGGCAAGCCGAACGATGATGTGATCGGAATCCTCCCGATTGCCAGCTGCCGGAGCCCTTCGAAGCCCATCCCAAAACCCTGTGTCTGGTCTCCTGTAATCCAACGGGCCAAGCCACGGTAGACCAACAGCCCGCAAAGCGTAACGACAAACGGCTGGAGGTTGACCTTGGTAACCAGGATGCCGTGCGAAAGCCCCACAAGAAGGGCGACGCCAAAGGCCGCCGCCAGCGCAAGCGGCACGGGCCAACCCTGCCCCACCAGGAGCATGGGCACCATAACACCGACCAGACCTACCACGCTGCCAGCCGACAAGTCAATGCCCCCGCTGATGATTACGAAGCCGGCCCCGATGCTAATGATGCCGAAAAGCCCCGTCCACCGGAGCGTGTTCTGCAGGTTGTATGCGGAAAGAAAGTTGGGCTCCAGGACAGCCGTCAAGACAAAAACGACCAGCAGCACACCGCTGATGCCAAGGATTTTTCTCATTGTACTATTCAGCCTTGTCCTGCGGCAAGATGCATGATATTCTGCTCAGTCACGGCTGACCGCGGCAACTCGCCAGCCAGACGCCCTTCGTGCATCACGAGGACCCGATCTGCGATGCCCAGGATCTCTTCCATTTCGCTGCTGGCAAAGAGGATCGCCACTCCGGCGTCTGCTAGTTTCACCATCTCGCGATAGATTTCCTGCTTGGCTCCGACATCGATTCCGCGCGTGGGCTCATCCAGCAGAAGTACTTGAGGACCCAGCAGCAGCCACTTGCCGAGCACCACCTTCTGTTGGTTGCCTCCCGACAGCAGTCGCACCTCGCTGTTTTGCCGCGCCTGATCAATGCCGAGGCGCTGGATCATGTCTTTGCAGAATGCGCTTTCCCATCTGCTACTTATCGCGAACGTGCCAAGCTGGGTCAGTGATGGCAGACTCATGTTGTGCTGCACCATCATGTTGAGCACCAAGCCCTGGCTGCCACGGTCTTCCGGCACCAGCGCGATTCCGGCGTCCATCGCATCTCGCGGTGCACCAAGCTTGGTGGCTCTTCCGTTGATGCGAATCTCGCCGCGCGGCGCCGGGTCTAGGCCAAAGAGAGCCCGCAGCAGTTCAGTACGCCCCGCACCCACCAAGCCAGCCAGCCCGACAATCTCGCCGCTATTGAGGCTGAGCGATACTTCGCGGTCCGGCCACGCCGTGGTCGCTAGGCCTGCCACCTCCATCACGCTTCCACCCTTGTGACTTGCCTTGCGCGAATAGAAGCCCCTGATGTCGCGGCCTACCATGCTGCGCACCATCGTGTCGCGACAAATGTCGCTGCCAAGAAGCTCTGCAGCGTTCATCCCGTCCATGAGGACTACCACCCGATCCGCGATGGCCTCAACCTCGCGCAAACGATGCGATACGTATAGGATCGCGACACCGGCCTTCTTGAGCTCGCCAATTACATCGAAGAGGCGGTCGGCTTCGCTTTCGGAAAGGCTGGAGGTAGGCTCATCCATGATGATCAGCTGCGCGTTGGCGGAGAGTGCGCGCGCGATCTCCAACAGTTGACGCTGGCCTATAGGCAGCGACGCGACGGAGGCATCCGGCGACAAGTCCAGCCCCACGCGCGCAATGATGCGCGTGGCCTCCTTCGCGATTGTACGCTGCCGAATGCAGCCGAGCCGGTGCGGCTCGCGGCCCAAGAATATGTTCGCACCTACGCTGAGGTTAGGGAGCAGGCTCAACTCCTGGTGTATTAGCACAATGCCTTGCGCCGCTGCCTGCCGCACTGAACTGAATTCCACCGGCGCCCCATCCACCGTCAGCGTCCCGCCATCCATCGGAAGGATGCCGGCAAGGATCTTCATGAGCGTGCTTTTGCCCGCGCCGTTTTCGCCGATGACCGCCACTACCTCACCGGAGCGAACCGACACATCCACCTCGCGCAGTGCCACCACGCCCGGAAACCGCTTAGTGACCTTTTCCGCCACCAGAAGAGGACGCTGCGCCATCTACTCGCCGACCAGCGCCTTCAGCTCGGCAGTAAAGGCGTCCACGTTGTCACGCGTGATTGTACGGGCAGGGATGTCAATGAACTGCCCTTCCGGCAGCACTGAACGGTCGCCGCGGGCCAGTGCCGCCAAGACGCGCACGGACTCGTACCCGTACCGATACGGGTTTTGCACAACCGTTCCGGCAACGGTTCCGTCCCTGATCGCCTGAAGCACCACGTCATCTTCGTCAAATCCAACGATCGTGACCTGATCCAACTTCTCGGCTTCACGCACAGCCTCCAGAATCTGGACTGGGTTATAGACAAAAAGTCCGACCATTGCATCAAGGTCGGGATACCGCGCTAGGGCATCCTCGGCTTGCGCCTTCGCTCGCGCAAAGTCGAACTGGTCCACGCGAGTATCAAGAATTGTGTAGCGCTCCCCTTCTATGCGGGCATCTACCGGATCACGACGCGTATTGTCCATGCTTCGGTCCATGAGTTCGTCAATAACGCCCTGGCGACGCAGGTCCGCATTGAGTTGGCCCACACGACCTACAAAGAGGACCACGGAACCCCCTTCCGGCATCGCCTCCTTCAGCAGGCTCCCACACATACGGCCAGCCACATAGTTGTCCATGCCAATGTATACGAGGCGATCGCTGTCGGGAGCGTCCGAGTCGTGCGTGATGAGGTAGGCGTTCCGGGCAATATCCGACAGAAGGCCCATCTGGTTTGAAGGGTCCAGAGGCGTGATCGCTATGCCATTTGCTCCACGCGCCAACAGGTCCTGCACCATTCGTCGCTGGTCGGCGGCCGTGCCATCCGGCGGCATCAATACCGCTACATCCACACCGAATTCCTCGGCGGCATCCTCCGCCCCCTTATCCGCGATTACCCAAAAGGAGGCTATACCGTTGGTGATAAAGCCGACCAGCGGCTTCTGGTCATTGGCGTCTTGGGGCGCACACCCGCTGGCCAGAGTCAAGGCAAGGACACAGAATCCGGTAAAGCGGTGGCAAAGACGTTGATACACAGCGTCACCCCGTCATCAGTTGGAAGTGCTATATCGCGAACACGCGCCCGCCGTTGACCGTTACGAACTGCCCCGTCACAAAGGCCGCCTCTTCGCTGGCGTAGTATACTGCCGCACCCGCTACGTCGTCAGGCCCACCCCAACGCCCGGTCGGAATAGTCTTGAAGTAGGCATCCTTAACGCTCTGTGAGTCATTCGCATGCCGCACCGTAGGTATCCAGCCCGGGGAAATCATGTTTACCGTAATTCCAAACGGCGCCAGCTCCGTTGCAAGGCTGCGTGAGAATCCGACCTGCCCGCCCTTCGCCGCGGCGTATGCCGTAAATGGGGCCACGCCCATGGAGTAAACCTCGCTAATGATATTGATGATGCGGCCCCAGCGGCGGCGCTTCATGGCCGGCACGCAGGCACGGCACAACAAGTACGGGCTCTTGACAAAGAAGTCCAGCATCTCCTGGTAGAATTCCCAAGAGTACTCCTCCAAAGGCCGCATCGGCTGCGCCGGCGTGGCATTTGGGATAAGAATGTCAATGGGACCCAGCGCCTCACTTACCTGGCTTACCAGTGACGTAACGTGCTGCTCGTTGGTGACATCCCCGCGCACCAGGATGCCGGTGCCACCCAGGGCCTCAAATTCAGCATAGGCCTGCCGTGCACGTTCCTCATTGTTAGAAAAATTCATGGCAACCCTCGCACCGGCCCGCGCCAGCGCAAAGGCCATGGCCTTGCCTAAGCCCATGGTACTGCCAGTTACCAGGGCCACTCGATTGACAAGCGAAAAAGTCACTGAGATGGGCTGTCAGGTAAGTATTGCCTCGACGATATTCCCGGCCACATCGGTCAGACGGATGTCGCGTCCACTGAAGCGATAGGTCAAACGCTCATGCTCCATGCCCAGCAGGTGCAGCATGGTCGCATGCAAGTCGTGAATCGTAGTGATGTTTTCGATGGCACGGTACCCGTACTCGTCTGTAGCACCGTACACCGTCCCGCCGCGGATGCCGGCGCCGGCCAGCCAAATGCTAAAGGCTGACGGGTTGTGGTCGCGACCATCGGTACCTTGGGCAAACGGCGTGCGGCCAAACTCGCCTGCCCAGACAACGAGCGTGTCCTCAAACATTCCGCGTGCCTTCAGGTCCTTCAGGAGCCCTGCGATGGGCTGGTCGACAGCATGGGCGTTGGCCGCATGTCCAACCATGAGGCGGGCGTGCTGGTCCCACCGGTCAGCGGCAACGCGCGGGCACGTTAGCTCCACAAATCGCACGCCGCGCTCCACCAACCGCCGCGCCAACAGGCACTGGGCCGCATAACTGCGAGTATGCTCGGACTCGGAGTCCATTCCGTACAGCCTCCTGGTCGCTTCGGACTCGGTTGATAGATCTGTCAGTTCCGGCACCGAAGCCTGCATGCGAAAAGCCAACTCATAGTTCGAGACGGCACTCTCTATTTGATCTGCAAACCCGATGCGCCCGAGCAGGGTGTCGTCGGCCTTGTTGATCAATGCCAGCTTGCGGCGCTGCATCGTGCGTGTAGGCTCCAGCGGGTCGATGTTTGCCAGCGGCGCATCGCCCGCCCGGAATATCGATCCTTGGTAAGAGGCCGGCAAGAATCCGCTGTTGAAGTTGTCAAGTCCGCCAGGCGGAATCAGCCCGCCATCCAGCACAACATAGCCGGGAAGATCCTGGTTTTCGCTGCCTAAGCCGTAGGTGACCCATGACCCCATTGAAGGCCGGCCCTGCAGGCCGTGGCCCGTGTGCAAGAAATAGTTTGCATTAGTGTGCTCGGGGAAGTCCGCCACCATAGACCTTATCACTGCCAGATCATCCGCGCAGCCCCCAATGTGCGGAAAGAGATCACTGACCTCCATGCCGCATTCTCCGTAGCGTTTGAAGTCCCAAGGGCTTTTAAGAATCTTTCCGATGCTGTTGAACTGCGTGGCATCGACCGCGAACTTGTCATGCGGATTCTCTCCGTGCTCGCGCGCCAAGCGCGGCTTGGGGTCGAAGCTGTCGACCTGGGACACGCCTCCGTCCATATAGAGGAATATGACGCTTCGCGCCTTGGGCACGAGATGGGACGGGCTGGGACGCAGCGGCGCCGGCGTACCATCCGACCCAAGGACCCGGCCAAAGGGTGCACTGCCCATAAGGCCCATCAAGGCGACACCTCCGAAGCCATTACGGCACAGGGACAGCATCTCACGCCGCGTCATACGGCATTTGAGGCGATGAGGATTTGTCATTAGATCAGAAAGATGAACTCCTTGAGGTTGAAGATCACATGGCAGTACGCTGCCCACAGCGTAGAATCGTCCATAGTGGCGGCGGCGACCAGTCCCATTTCTTGCGCCAATGCTTCAAGGTACGTGCGACCTTGCGTAACTTCATCAGGGGACGGCTGGCGCGAGACTGCCCGTAAGTAAATGTACGTGATCCGCTCCTGGATGGTGGCGTGCGGCAATTCAACCAACGCCGCGCCCCAGGCTTCGGCCTGGGAGGCTACAAACGGATCGTTCAACATCGTGAGCGACTGCGCAGGCACATTGCTCGAATTGCGCCTGCCGAAGGTGGAGAATGGGATTGGTTTGTCGAACGCCAGCATCATAGGCGACAGAAAATTTCGCCGCACAGAGATGTACAGGCTTCGCCGCCCCTGCCCATCGAGTGGCCCAGAGGTTTCCGGCTGCCCACGTCCCTTCATAAACTGCGTCAGGTGGATCGGCACAGGCGGCCCGAACAGCGTCCGGTCAAGCTGGCCACTAGCCGCGAGAATCCCATCTCGAATCGCCTCAGCTTCCAGCCGACGCACGGGGTAGTGGCTGAGCAGAAGGTTTTGAGGATCTACCTCCTCCAGACCCTCTGGAGATTGTGTGGTGCGCCGGAAGGCACGAGAGAGTACTATCTCACGCAGCAGCGCCTTGACGGACCAGCCCTGCTCCACAAAGCGCAGCGCCAAGTAGTCCAAGAGCGCGGGATGCGTAGGTAGTGCGCCCTGCGCGCCAAAGTTGTCTACGGTGGCCACGATGCCGCGTCCGAATACGTGGTGCCAAAGGCGGTTCGCCATCACGCGCGCTGTAAGCGGATTCCTAGGGTCCGCCATGGCGTGCGCCAGGTCCAACCGCCCGCTGGCAGAAGCGGTAAAGGGCACCTGCTCAGAATCCAAAGCGGTGAAAAACCGGTGTGGCACGCGCTCCTCACCCTCCATTTTGGCGTTGCCGCGAAAAAACACGCCGCTGGTCACCGTATCCCCGTCACTCAATCCCATATAGAAGGCCGGCTCCGTAAGCCGTGCCTCGGTTAGTGCACTTGCACCAGGCGCACGCCGCGAAAGCCTACCCTTAACGAGCGCATCATTGATGATCCGCGCATGCTGCGGCGAAGCCTCTTCGTTGGACCATGCGCTGATCGCGTCCGCGAGCGAAACTGCGGGGTCCGCTGCAGGCCCATCCAGGACAGGCTGGACGCCGTCGTATGCTATGGCATAAGCCACATCGAAGAAGGACGAGTCGGCGAGCCTTAGCGTATGGCTTTCGGTGATAAACTGCCCCTTGTCGTATGTACCAACAAGGAGCTCTATATAGGCCTTGGTGCCCCTCCACATCGCGACATCGAATACATAGGGCGTGAGCATCGCCGTGGTGAGCTCTCGGTCAAGCCCGCCGTGTATCGGGGCCCGAATCAGCTGGAAGTTGTTGAGAACTATGCGAATTGCTGCCTTGTGTCCGGCGGCCAGCACAACAATAGAGTCATGGGCTATGGTGAAGGTGGGTGAGCGGAGCGCACCCGGGATTCCCGTCACGCGTCCCCTACTTGAAGCCACACCGGTAAGCACGCTGTCAATCCTGGTACCTGTGTACACCGGCGCACCGCCCTGCGGACCGCCAGCGAATGAGGGGCCTTCGGCAAACCACCCGTCGTAGGCGCCCCCACGAAAATCGCCCAGCACAACAGATGAACCGACGGAGTCCTCACGAACAGGTTGCGGCGAAGTCATGGACGGGGGCGCGGCGGTAGCGACCGTAACCGAGCGTTGCCAGCGCTCCGCGACGCGGCGCCTGAGATCGCGGGCAAGATCGGTGACGGAATCCAGCCGAGCCTGATAGCTGGAAGTGATCAGAGGCGTGGGCGCAAAACGTGCGCTTTCCACAATGCCATACAACGAGTAATAGTCCGTCGTCGGAATGCGGTCAAACTTGTGATCATGGCACCGTGCACATGCCACCGTCAAAGCCTGAAACGTCTTTGTGGTGACATCGACTATGTTGTCGATGCGCTCGGCTTCGTCAATTCTCGTGTCGACCGGGCTGTGCTTACCCTCTCCCAATGCAAAGTAAACCGTTGCGATCGAGGACTCCTCATAGCCGTGTTCGGGATGCCTGCGGGGCTCTTTCAGCAGGTCTCCCGCAAGGTGCTCACTTAGGAACCGGTCGTACGGCACGTCAGCATTGAAAGCCCGAATCAGGTAGTCGCGGTATTGCCAGGCCCCTTGGACACTAAAGTCAAATTCGTGTCCTTTGGACTCCGCGTAACGTATAAGATCCATCCAGTGGCGGGCCCAGCGTTCACCAAAGTGTGGAGAAGCCAGTAGCGAATCTATCGCTCTCTCGTAGGCATCGGGCTTGCGGTCTTCCAGAAACCCATGCACCATGCCAGGCTCTGGCGGCAGTCCAGTGAGCACATACGCAGCGCGTCGAAGCAGTACCTCCCTAGGTGCCTCCGGCGCCGGAATAAGCCGCGCGCGTTGGACTCTGTCCTCTAAAAGCCAGTCGATTGCATTGGCTCCTTCTGGCAGCATCGGCAATTCTGGCGAAATGAACGCCCAGTGCTGCTTGTACTGTGCTCCTTGCTCAATCCACTTGGTTAGCAGTGCTATCTCACGAGGCGTGAGAATCTTGTTGGTCTTTAGCGGCGGCATTCGCTGGTCCGGATCATCCGCTGTAACCTTCTTGATGAGCAGGCTTCTGCCGGGATTGCGTGGCGCAATGGCGCGCTTGCCGTCTTCGCGCCGCGCCGTTGCATACACACGCGTGTCAAGCCGCAGGTCTGCCTCCCGCGTACTCACATCCGGGCCATGACACACGAAGCACGAATTCGATAGGATCGGCCGGATGTGGTAGTTGAAGTCGACCGTTTCGGGCAAATCCAGCGTGGCATCACTTTGGGCGCAGCCTTGCAGGATGCAGAACGCAACAACGCAGAGACTAAGCAGGGGTGCCGCGTAGCTCATGGCAGCAAGAATCTAGACAGGCGTAGCTACAAAAATAAGCCAATTGCACCTGATGTTTCGCCGGGGTAGATGCCTGTGCGCTACCGGCAGGCTCTGACAGCACATCAGATCGTACCGCCCCCTGCCGAATGAGGACACGTCTAAAGGTGCCTTACTTCGTGGATCATGCGCGCCGCCTTGAGCGCTGCCGGTTATCTTTAGTTCATGTTCGCACAGCAGCGGGCACAGAGTACCATTCCCCAACCATTGAACTCGGAAGGCTGGCTGCACCAATCACACTCGTCGTAGAACACAAATTCCTCGCGGGCGCGCTCCGATATGCGCCGCCGCGCCGAATAGCACTGATCGCACACGGATCCGCCATCGGGCACGTGCTCATTCGATCCACATGTCACGCAGCAAACCATCGTGTCATGGTGCGTGCTGACGAGACTCCGCTTGTGACAATTGATACATAGCGCGCCCGGAGACGCCAACTGGAATCTTCGCCCGGATCCACTCAGTGAAACGCTGCCTACCCATTGGGCGGCCGCTAAGTAGCACTGAGCACACAGAGCGGCCTCGTAGGACGTGCCGCATGAGCCTAGGAAGGGTGCGAATCTCGTATTGCGCTCCTTCTCGCCCATGCTGCATGCCCCGTTGTGTCAGTGGCGCACGATCAGCACTAGAGTTGACCGCGACCACGCAAGCCGCGTGCAAGTCTAAAGCTGCGCAGCCTGTTTTCCGTACCGTTAAGCAGTCGTGCGATGTTGTTACGATGGGCAATGAATATGCACACCGTAAGGACAATGCCAAATAGTAGCAAGCTTCTGTCCAACCCTTCAATACCAAAGACAAATCTTCGAACCGCCACAGCGGTCGGAAACATAATAGCAGCGCTCATCGAGGCCAGCGACACATACCGAGAGCAAACCAGAACCACCACAAAGGTGCCCAGCACGATCCACATCGTGATGGGTGTCAAGGCAAACAACACGCCCGCGGCCGTGTTCACTCCTTTGCCACCCGCGAAGCGCGCCCAGATCGGCCACATGTGGCCCGTGACGGCGGCCATGCCAGCCAAGAGCCGCACCACCGATTCGACCTGCCAAAAAGCAAACCCGCTAGGCAGGCCATCATCCAGGCGGATGGTTGCGATGAGGCCAGCTGCAAAAAGCCCCTTGCCTATATCGACTACGGTCGACAGCATGCCAGCCTTCCATCCAAGGACGCGAAAAGCGTTAGTAGCGCCGGCATTGCAACTGCCATAGTTGCGGACATCCAGGCCATATAGTGCCTTTCCTATCCAGACGCTGCCCGGTATGGAACCGGCCAGGTAGCTAAGTATCAAGATGAGACCTAGAGACAGCATAGTGTTAATGTAAGGCGTAACATCTAAAGGCGCGAAACTCTGCCTATCACCACAGGATCTTCGCCGCTTTCTCTGAGCAGCATGAGGGCCGCTTCCACATTGGACTGCGGCACTACCGCGACGAGACCGATCCCCAGGTTGAAGGTTTGTCGCATGTCCGTCTCCGGAACCTCAGCTGCGCCCTGAATAAAGTTGAATATGGCCGGACGCTCCCACAAATCATAGTGTACGGCAAACGTAAGCGGCGGCTGGACTACGCGCCGCGTATTGCCCTCGATACCGCCGCCGGTAATATGTGCAAAGGCATTTGCGAGCCCCACCTCACAGAGCGCTCGAATTGGCTGCAAGTACGATCGATGAACCTTCAGTAAGGCTTCGCCAACGGATTCACCTTCCAGCTCCTTGGGGCAGTCGCCAATGCCGTACGGGCTATCGGTGCCAAAGCACGCGTAGCGTGCAAGCGTATAGCCATTGGTATGCAGCCCGTCCGACGGGATGCCAACAAGCGAATCCCCTTCGGTTACGCGACTGCCATCCAAAATATCCACTTTCTCCACGATGCCGACAACGGTGCCTGCCAAATCGTACTCGCCCCCAGTATAGAAGTCCGGCATCTCTGCCGTCTCGCCACCGATCAATGCGCAGCCGTTGGCTTTGCAGCCACGCGCAATGCCGGCAATTACGGCCTCAAATACGCCTGGGTCCAGCTTTCCGGTAGCAAAATAGTCAAGGAAATAAAGCGGCTTTGCGCCGCATACCGCGATGTCGTTGACGCAATGATTAACCAGATCTTCTCCGATCGAGTCGTGCCGGTTCGCCCTGAATGCCACCTTCAGCTTGGTCCCGACCCCATCAACGGAGGACACAAGTATCGGGTTATTGTAGCCGCCAGGCAATTCGTAGAAGCCTCCAAAGGCACCTACTTTGCCGACGACCCCAGTCGTGAGCGTTTGTTGTACATAGGGTCCCATCTTGCCGAATGCCGCTGCTGCAGACTCAAGATCGACCCCCGTATCCTTGTATGTCGCCATCGCCTATCGAAAGCTGGTCTTGCCAACAAGTATTTGCCAGCGCATCTGAAGCCGCTGCGTGCCTGACAAGGCAGCAGGCTTCGTCCATACGTCAAACTTACGCTTCTCTACGACGGACAGAAGGTACAAACCCTCCATCCAGTGCCGCCTGAACTGTCGCCTTGGCCAGCCATTCAGGTCATGCCCCAGCCGCTGGCAGGCTCCATAGGCATCGCGGATACGCACCGCCTGCTTCCACAACAGGCGGCGGGCGCCTTCCTCCATCCGGCCCTCCATCAGCTGCGCCTCGGAAACCTCGAATTGCGCCAGTTCCGAAAGCGGCAGAAACAGCCGATCCTCCGCCAGATCCTGCACCAGATAACAAAGTCGATTTGTAAGGAACAACGCCTTGGCAAATTCCTGCGTGCCCTGAGTCCTGAACCTCCCGCGCTGCCCCGCCAGGTGCGCCAGAAGCTGGGCATGCGCCCCGCACCGAAGCCGGACAAAAGTCAATAGCTCAGCCGCCGTTGTAAAGCGCACCGGCGGCACAAGGTATGCCGCGGCCCTCACCTGCTCCGCCAAGAGCGCCCGATCCAGCCTGTGCAAGCGGCACACCTCATAGGCGCGTGTCGCCACCGCCGGTGGAATGATTTCCAGGACCTCGCCTGCCTCGCACTGCTGCACCTCAGCTGCCACGGGTACGCCTGGCCTCGGAGCATCCAGCGCGCGATAGAAGGCCCATAGGGCAGCCGCCGCTTCGCGCTGAGCCACAGGCCATATGTCGGGTTCAAACGGTTTCACACTCCTATCGCCATGCCCGGAGCGCGCGCATCAGCGCGGAGCGGCTGGCCGCCAGAGGCACTACTCGCTTCGGCCTTGCTGACAACCCCGACAGCGCATCCGGCACCGAGGGTGCTCGGCCTAGTGCGCACCGAACCGTATCGGGAAATTTCGCCGGATGTGCCGTGGCAAGTACTATGCATGGCGCTCGCAGTCCCGTGGCCTGCCGGTGGCGTCGCGCGGCCTCCAGCCCCACCGCCGTATGGGGATCCGCCTCATAGCCTGTCTCCTCGTAAACACGGCGCATGCTCGTCAGCATCTCCCCGTCGGAAACGCTATAGCCCGTAATCCGCTCACGCATGTCCGGCAACAGTTGCTGCAGGCGTTCGAAATTGCTGGGCGCGCCCACATCCATGGCATTCGAGAGTGTACGCACAGACGGCCCAAACGTGTACCTGCCCGTTGCAAGATAGTGCGGAAAAGCCCGGTTGGCGTTGTGTGCCGCCAGGAATTCCAACACTGGCAGTCCGGCCAGCGCTGCCATAACGCCCCCTGTAAGGTTGCCCAGGTTGCCACACGGTACGCTGATGATCCCTTCATCAAAGCCACCTTGGGCCATTGCCCAATAGTAGTACAGCATTTGCGGCAAGAGGCGCCCCACGTTGATGGAGTTCGCAGCCGACAGTGCGAGCCCTTCCGGTGCAGCGAGTGCCCCCTTTACCATCGCCTGGCACTCGTCAAAGGTGCCCTGCACCGCAAAAGCGCGCACTCCAGGCCGTCGCAGCGTGAGCTGCTGCGCTTGCGTCGGGCTGACCTGCCCCTCGGGAAACAGCAGCGCCGCCCGCAGCCCGTCCTGCCCTGCAAAGCCGTCCGCTACTGCGCTGCCCGTGTCGCCTGAAGTGGCTACCAAGATCGTTACCGGCTCGCCGCCAGCGAAGTAGCCCATCAAGCGCGCCATGGTGCGCGCACCAAAGTCCTTAAAGGACAGTGTAGGTCCATGAAACAGCTCAACAACATACGTCTCTTCCCAGCCCTGCAGCCGCACAAGCGGAACCGGAAAATCCAAGGCGCCATGCACGATGCACTCCATCTGATCTGCAGGCAACTCTCCTGCCAAGAATGGCCTCAGAATATCCAGTCCCAGGTCCGCGAATCGGGCGTGCTCACGCCAAGAAGAAGAAACCTGTGGAATCCGCGAAGGAATGTAAAGCCCGCCATCCGGCGCAAGGCCGCTCAAGAGCGCTGCTCTGAGCGAGGCGCCACTTGCACCGCGTGTACTGCGAAAAAGCATCAGATTGCCCGTACACCCTCCAGGTCGGGTTCCGTGACCACACCTGTTGCATTGGTTCCGGCTGCGTCTGCCGCCTGAACCATAGCAGCCGCGGCGGCCTCCGCCACGGCGTGGCTCGGCGCAAGCGCAAACATCGCGGGACCGCTGCCGGTTATGGCGCATGCCCAGGCACCCGCGGCCAAGGCGCCGGCACGCGCCTGGTCATAGAAGGGCAAGAGCCTACTGCGCACAGGCTCCACCAGTCGATCCCGCATCATGTAGACACCCACCTCTTCGTAGTCACCTGCGGCTATGCAGTGCATCTGGAACGCCAGATCACTCGCGTTCTCCACCGCGGTTCGTAGCGACACATGCTCCGGCAAGATGTCGCGTGCTGGAGCGGTAAGTATTGCCAACTGCGGCAAAAGCAGGGCCACGTAGAGCGGTCTGGAAAGCGGAATCAGGCGATAGTCCGCCGCGTTGCAAGGCGAGGTGAGTACCATGCCGCCGAACAGTGCCGGCAACGCGTTGTCACCATGGCGTGCGCCGCCAGACGCTACGGCCTCGCCCTCCAACACGGCCTCCACTAGGCTAGCCTTTTCAAACGGACGACCGAGTACCAGGTTAGTAGCCCAGGCACCCGCTGCCGCGCTGGCCGCGGAGCCACCAATGCCGGAGCCCAGCGGGATGCCCTTGTCAATATGAAGGTGCACGCTGCAATCTGCCCCGGCAGCTTGCAGAACTAGCTGCGCAGCCCGCGCTGCGGTATTCCTTTCTGGATCACTTGGCAAAGGGATGCTGCTCTGAACAGTGACTTCGGGCGCTGCGGTAATCGTAGCGGTCACAGTATCCCCATATCCTCGGATGCAGATACCCAGCGTGTCGAATCCGGGACCCAGATTCGACATGGACGCCGGCCCAAAGGCTGTTGCCGTCACGGCGCCCCGTCCGCGCATGCCTTCCGCCATCGTGCTGTATGCAGTCAACCCTATCGTTTGTGAAGGCGCCCAAATGCTTGGACACACCATTCATTTTTGCAATTCGCCAAAGCCCAACACCTCACGGGTGCGCTTGCAACCTTGCACCGCACGAAGATCGTGCCGCAAGCGCTCAAGGTCCGCAGCACTGTCTACGTCATACCACGGCTGAAGCACATGTACCGGCTTCCACTCCTGCGCCAAGCGTGCATACGTTTCCTCAAATACTCCGGCATGGCTGAACTCGCCGGCAAAGGCCACAGGCGCGTAGGGATGCATGCCCAAGAGGTAGAAGCCCCCGTCTGTGGTCGGCCCGATCACGGCAGCGCCCGGCGCTTCCAGGCGTTCGATAGCTTCCGCGACCCATGCCGTAGGCAAGGTTGGATGATCCGCGCCTATCACGATCAGTTTCCGATACCCGTGTGCCTCAGACTCTCGGCAAGCGTGGCTTAGCCGCTCACCGAGGGATCCCTCGCCCTGCCGGAAAATGGACGCGCCACAGAGCGATTCGTTGCCATAAGTCCATGCTCCCGCGAGGCACAACCGCACATCGACCTTGAGAGACGCGTACTGCTCAAGCGCGTCAAGCAGGAATGCTTCCGCGACGCGGGCCGCCTCCCATGGTCTTAGCGGCGGGCAAAGCCGCGTCTTGACCGCACCGGACACAGGCGCCTTCGCCAATACGATGAGGCACGTCATACGGTGCGTCTTTCCCGCATGCGACGTGAGATGCGTACCAGGCGCCGCGCCGCTTCTTCCACGGCGTCGCTGGTCGTACTTCGCCCTAGCGAAAAGCGCACCGCAGCCGACGCTGTTGCGTCATCCAGCCCAATGGCCTTCAGTACATGGCTGACCTGGACGGCGCCACTGGAGCATGCAGAGCCGGCCGAAACCATCACGCCCTCCATATCGAGATTCAAGTGAAGCATTTCGCCATCAATCTGGTAGGCACCTGACGGCTTCAAGGCAATGCTCAAAATGTGCGGCGCCGCGTTCCCATCTACCGGCGTGTTGTAAACAAAAGTATCGCCAAGTTCCTCGTTAAGATGAATTTCCAATCGTCGCCGTAGAGCCGCAAGACGCGCCGCTTCTTCCTCGCGGCAGGCTGCCGCAAGATCCAGCGCCGTAGCCATCCCTACGATTGCCGCTACACTTTCCGTACCTCCTCGCCGCCCGCGCTCTTGTGAGCCTCCCAAAACAAACGGCATGAAGTCGAGTCCGGCCCTTGCGTACAATACCCCGATCCCCTTCGGGCCATAGATCTTGTGTCCTGACAACGTCATCAGATCTACTCCCAAGGCCTTGACGTCCAGCGCCATCACCGTGGGCGCCTGGATTGCATCTGTGTGCAGTGGCACACCCGCACGCCGACACACGCCACTGATTGCGCGAATCGGAGCGATGGTGCCGATCTCATTGTTAACAAGCGCAATAGATACCAAGCCGGTCTCCGGCGTGAGCACGTCTTCGACTTGCGAAGCGGTTACGCGGCCATCTGGGCCCGGCGCCAGAATCGTAACGGGATGTCCGGCGGCCTGAATTGCCCTGGCGGTTTCCAGCACTGCGGCGTGCTCCACCGCTGAAGTTATGAGGCCCTTGCGCGTATGCGCCAGCATTCCCTGGAGCGCCGCGTTATCACCCTCGGTGCCCCCACTGGTGAACATGACTTCCGAGGGATGCGCATTCAGGTGCGCCGCTATGCGCTCCCGGCTTGTCTCGACTGCGACACGCGCAGCGCGCCCCAAGCTGTGCGTACTGGATGCGTTGCCGTATTGGCCCTGCAAATACGGCAACATGGCCGCCAGCACACGCTCATCAAGCGGTGTGGTCGCTGCATGATCCAGATAGATTCGCTCCATAACCTATCTTGTACGACTATTGCAAAAAGGCGTGCCCAATCATTGGGCATGCCGCATCCGCACATGCTAGCCACGCCTGGCCCTGCGGTTCCCGCAGGCCCCGTCCCATACCGCTTCGCGGCATCGGGCGTTATCTTAGACCAACCGTCACCTGCGACATCCATGGAAAAACTCGTAATCAAGGGCGGGCATCCTCTAGAAGGGACGCTTAGGATTAGCAATTCCAAGAACGCCGCCTTGCCCCTTGTGGCCGCAACCCTTCTTGCCAGCGGCGTCACAACCCTGAACAACATTCCGCGTCTGCGCGACATCGAAACGCTTTCTAATGTTCTGCGCATTACGGGTGCAGACGTCAGCCTGGCGGGGCATTCCATGCAGGTAGATACGACGCGCATAGGGTTCCCGGAGGCACCCTACGCGCTTGTCAAGAAGATGCGAGCGTCATTCTATATGCTCGGTGCGCTTGTTGGGCGCTGTGGACGGGCACGCGTCTCACTTCCCGGTGGTTGTGCCTGGGGCCCGCGGCCCGTCAATCTGCACCTGGAAGGCATCAAGGCGCTGGGCGCTTCTATTGATCTGGACGATGGCTATGTAGTGGCCAAGACTCCGCAGGGCGGCCTGCCCGGTGGCTCCGTTCGGCTGGAGCCTTCCAGCGTCGGCGCGACCATCAACATCCTTCTCGCAGCCGCCACCGCGCGCGGCAATTCGCGCATCGAGAATGCAGCTATAGAACCCGATGTAGTGGTGTTCTGCGAGATGCTGCAGGCTATGGGCGCCAGGCTGCATGGGGTCGGCACACGTATCCTCGAGATCGAGGGCGTTCCCGCCCTGCGAACTGTCACCTTCAGCAACTGCCCTGACCGAATAGAGCTGGGCACATTCATGATCGCGGCCGCTATCGCAGGGCGCCCCGGCGAAGCCTTCCGACTCACACATGCCAGGCCTGAGCATTTGGGCAACGATTTCCTGGAAGCCTTTGTGCGGACCGGAGCCGATTGCGCAGTCCTTGAGAATACGGTCGAAGTGACCGCGCCGGACGAGCTGCGTCCAGTGTCCGTCGCGACCGGTATCTACCCGGGCTTCCCGACCGACTTGCAGGCGCAGTGGACTGTGCTACTGACCCAGTGTCACGGCGCCAGCACCGTTCGGGACACAGTCTACGGCGACCGCTTCAACCATATCCCGGAGCTCGCCCGCATGGGCGTGCAGGCTCGAGTTCGGGGAGACACGGTAACGGTACATGGCGGGACGCCGCTCAGCGGCGCCCGCGTAATGAGTACTGATCTGCGGGCCAGCGTGTCACTGGTGCTCGCAGGTATGGTCGCGCGAGGCACCACGCATGTCGGCCGCATCTACCACCTGGACCGCGGATATGAGCGGCTGGAGGATAAGCTTTCGGCGTGCGGCATCGACATTGAGCGCGTTCAGTACGACGAATTCGCAGCTCCGGCAGTCGACTAGCCTATCACCCCGCAGGCACTCCGTTACCGCCACGTTGGGGTGGTCCTGAACATACGCACCAAGACTGCGCCCTTTTGGGATCGCGATGGCGTAGCACGATGGGTCCGGATAGGGAGCGAAAATCTACGATCTTTTGCGCGACGGAGGGCTCTTAGCGCACCGGCCACAGCTCATGCACATGGATAGGCTGCGCCTCGCGGTTCGCCATGGGGTGACGCTGTTTGTAGGGCCCCGTCAAGGCGAGCGCCGTTTCGTCGGCTTTGTGGTACTCGTATCTGCCCTGCGTGGCTGTGAGCTCCTCTGTGCGCCCCAGGGCAGCCAAGGCCAGCATCCGGTTGTACAGGGCGCCTACATCCTCCGGATCGATATCCAACACACGGTCAAGCCACGTTAGCGCTTCCTCATAGCGGCCTGCCAGATAGTGTACACGGCCGATGTTCTGCAGCAAGACTCGATCGCTCGGGTACGCATCATTTACGCGCGCCCAATCCGCAAGCGCCGCACCGTAGTCTCCGTTGGCCTTGTGAACCTCTCCGCGGAAGTATGCAGTCTTGAGGAATGCCGGCCGACGCCGCTCGGCTTCCGCCAGCGCGTCTGCTGCACCCGCCAAGTTTCCTTCAACCGAGTGCACTCGGGCCTCGTTGATTGGTCCTTCCGGGCTATCCAGCGCGATGCGCCCCACCGTCTCAAATGCGCTTAGCGCACCCCGTGTGTCTTCCTCCAGCAAGAGGCCGATGCCATAGTCGTTCCAGCGCTCCCATAGCGGCCGATCAGACGTTAGTGCTTCTCCGGCGGCCCGCCGGGCCGTCGCCATGACCGTGACTGGCAAGTCGGGGGCGGGCTCCGGCCCCAGCGCCCACCGCCGGAGGTCTACCTCGGGACGTGCCAACGAATCAGGCTGCCCGGGCGGCACATGGCCACGAAATACCCAGTTGTTGAAATACCATTTAAACTTTCGATGCTTCAGCCGGGCCTCCAGCGCAGCCACGGGCCTCCCACTCGGCACCTCGAATCGATAGTGCACGGTGTGCGCCGTGCCCGGCGAGATCGCGTTCATATAAACTGTGGAAATCCAGTCCTGTGCGTTGCGCCGCTCAATCTCCATACTCGCCCGGTCAACCTGCACCGTGCCCCAGAAGTGCGCGGTGCTGTCTACGCGCCCCTGGGTGTCCAGCTGCCCACTGACCAGGATAACCTGATCCATCGCATCCTCTGCGACCAGCTCCAGCCATAGCTCATTGGAGTCATTGGTGCCCCCCGGCAGCAGGTGTCCAACGGACAGGTTGCGCACGACCACGGTAACTTCGACCAACTGTCCGGGTCGCAGTGCGGGTAGGGATGCCTCCGGCCCATATATCCGGCCATCGACCACTACGCGGAAGATATCTGCCACCGCTGAAGAGGCCAAAACCTCCTGGGATCCGCGCAGCTGCCCGTGATGCCCGTTGAGGTATGGCAGCGCGGTATTGGCTGCGAAAAACTGGTGGCTTCGAACGAAGCCGCCGTCGTTACCCTGGTCCTGTGAAGGCACCTTGGGCATGTGGCAGTCCACACAGGTTTTTGACTCCTGCGGCAGGTAGAAGGAGCGGACGGTGCTACCGGAGGTGCCACTGGATTGCCAGGCATCGTATTCGTTTTGTCCGCGCTTCCACCGGTAGAGATTCACATTGGGCGGCAACCCTACTTTGTGGCAGGTGCCGCAGAACTCACTAGTGAGGTGCATGGGCTTGAGCATCGCATCCCGGTGCGGCTCCGGCTTCGCACGTATCAATGTGTTATGAACCCACTTGGGTGCGCCACCCGTTGCCCGCGCAAAGGGATACTCGTCAGGCGCTGCTATCACGTAGCGGCCGTTACCCTTTACATCACGCAGAGCCTCAATGGCGTGACATGAAAGGCAGGTCAGGCCCTCGAGCGCGGTGGGGTGGTCCATATCGAGTGTAATGTCATCGGTCAGGCGCCCGGCAAAGAGCACCACCGGGTCATGGCAGGACGCACACCACCGGGCAGGGTCATTGCCGCCGCGCTCCACTAGCGCTTCGACGCTCTTGCGGTACCATTCGTTGTTGAACGACGACAAACGATGCGCCGACGTCTCCCATTGCGCCACGATGTCGGGATGGCACCCTGCCTGCCCGCAAGATTCTGAGCGCATGAGGTCGGCGTCATCCAGGTATCCATTGTGGACCAGAACCGCCTCCGCGCTACTGAGCGGGTCCCCGGCATCCTCCGCGCGATAGATCGCCCTGCGATTGCCGGCCCACTGCAGCGTGATCATAAGAATGATGAGGCCCAAGCCCGCGCCCAGCGTGAGTGACATAGGATGCCGCCAGGCCCTGCCATCGCCTTCCCGGAAGCTCTTGCCCCATTCCAGAAAGCGATAGCGAATGCCCTGCTTCATGGACACATGGAGCCCGAAAGCCACAATGGCGCCGACAGCACTCACGACATGGACAACGAGCAGTGCGCCGCTCGCATAGCTCGCGCCCAGGAATACCAGCCCGAAGCCCGTAGACAGGAGCGTGAGTAGCATGGATGCGGTAAGGATGCCGGCGCCTGTGGCCTTCCAGTTCAGTCGAATCGGCATCTTGGACAGGTGCAGCACCAGAAAAGCTGCGGTGGGCGCTACAAACAGCGTCCCCAAGCCGATGTGCAGCAGCACGTTGCTCATGTAAATGAGCGCCGTAGAGCGCTCAAAGAGGTAGAGCAACAGACTGTTGACGAGCAGCACGACATAGCCGCCCAAAAGCACGGCCACAAGCCTGCGCTGCCGTTTGGGAAGCAGGATGTATCGTTTACGAAGTCGGCGTGCCATCATCATACACCAGAAAGTCACCGGTCACCACAACGTGCGAACGCCGGACTTTCAATTCAGGTCCACTGGCCACCGCAACTCCACACCTCGCACCTCGAGCTGCCGCTGGTAGCGCGGAAGAAGCGTCGGCATGTCATACACGGCATGCGGGCTGGTATTAAGGCGCTTGCAAAAGGCAGCCAAGGTGCCTGCGCTCTCCCCGATGTTCCATTCCACCGGATGCAGGCGGTAGCACCCATTGGTGATGTGGGTGGTTCCTATGTTCTTGCACGCAGGCAGCAGGTTCTGCACCCGCTGTGGAATCATTGCGCCCAGCGGAATCTCAAATGGCAGCGAGTCGACATCAATGTAGTTGTCGCCTCCCGTCGACGGATGAAGATCGATGCGGTAGTAGCCAATGCCTACCGAATCTTCAAAGTGCGCGGCCTTCGGCCCACCCCGAGATTCTTTGCCAACATGGTCCTCAAGCACGGTATATCGCGCCTTGATGCGACGTGACTCGCGCAGGTACGGCGCCTTGGCCAAGCCATCATTTGTGCCCAGCACCTCGCCGCAGGGCCGCAGTCCGGGCCACCCGACCCTGCCGTCTTCACGCGGTACCGCAGTCTGAAGCCAGTATAGTAACGAAAGGCTGAGCTGCCGCGCCCCTGCCTGGTGCTGCACGCTACCGCTTAGGTTGCCATCCATATAGTCGTTCTGCGGCCAGTTAACCAGCGAGATGCCCCCGGCGAATTTCCCACGCGCAAAGTTGCCCGGGTGGATCAGCCGACGATACGTCCACAGGTTGAAGTGCTTGGTCTCTGCGCCTGGTCTGGGGTCAAAGCTGGCTTCGCGCGGCTCGAGCGTGATGGGGTGCGTATACGTCAAGCTAAACAGCTTGCCGGGCCAAGTAGGTGACAGGCGCGGCACGTACTCAGCCCAATAGTCATAGTCCGCAGGCCGCTCGATCGTATGGTCTTCGCCCTCGCGATATTCCATGGCGAAGCACCACGTAGCAGACTGCATGTTTTCTGGAGAAGCATTGGACGACGCGTGGAGCTCGCCTGTATCGGGCTCCGCACCTGACACATGCTCGACGCCCGCCAGCGGCAGCAGCGCCCCATCTTCAGTAGCTTCCACAAACATTGGAGCATGCACATCTACTTCTCCGGCCTGTGTCCGCAACCGTACAGCCAGGATGCGGTCGCCGGCCAATTCCGCGCTTATAGGTTCAGCGAAAAGGAATATGCGAAGCTTCCCCCGCTCCCGGTACAGCTCCAGCAGCGACCTAAGCACGTGCAGCGCCACGCTGGGCTCTGCGCAGAGGCGCGATACGAGACACGAGCCTGGGTTCAGATTGGCCGCGTCCGGACCCGCAGGTGCCAACGGGTACCTCATTCGGTAGTGCGTGCGCCACATGCTTCGAAACGCTCGGTAGCTCCGCGTGGCACCGAAGGATTCGATCCATCGGTGCTCATCGGGCGGCACTCCCTGTTGCGTTAGCTGCCCGCCGATCCAGTCCGTAGGCTCGGTCATCACCACCGAGCAACCTTGTTCAAGTGCCGCCAGCGCGGCAGCACATCCCCCTAGGCCCCTGTATCTTGTTCGTGATGCTTAACGGAGTAAGTCGGTAGAGTGATCTATGGGGTGGAGAAGGCGGAAGTCATGATTAACAGTCTATGATCCCAAACTTAGCCAGCTCGTTTTTCTTGCTTTCGACGAAACGTTGTGCTCCGTTTGCGTCGCGTCAGCACGAGTCAACTCCCCGGGAGCAACCAATTACCCCCTGCGGCTTCGAGCGCCTAGGCGGGATCTGTGCCCCGGGTGAGTGCTGTGACATACCCCCCGTAGGGAGTCCGTGCCTTGGAGCACCGATACAGGGACTGATGGAACGTCACGGCGACTCGCAGTCATACATCACTCATCATTCACAAAGGAGGTAACCACCATATCCACGCATTCTCAACCGACCATCTTTGCTGGCATTGACTGGGGCTCCCAGTCCCATCAGGCCTGCGTTCTCGCCTCTGACGGCACGGTCCTCGGCGAGAAGGCCTTCCCGCACTCCGGTGAGGGGATCGGCCAAATGCTCGACTGGATGCTCGGCTGCGCACCCTGCGAGGCCGGGCACGTTGCGACCGCCATCGAGACGCCTCACGGCCCGGTCGTAGACAGCCTGCTCGAGCGCGGGTTTCAGGTCTTTTCCATCAATCCCAAGCAGCTGGATCGCTTCCGGGATCGTTTTTCGCCTGCGGGCGCCAAAGATGACCGTAGGGACGCTCGTGTACTGGCAGACGCGGTCCGCACTGATCCGGATTGCCTGCGCGCGCTTGATCCGCTGGATGCCGAGATTGTAGAGCTGCGCGAATGGTCGCGCATGACCGATGAGCTGACCGCCGAGCGCACCCGCCTCACCAACCGCCTCCGCGACCAGCTCTGGCGCTACTACCCACAGTTCCTTGAACTCAAGGCCGATCTTTCCGCGCCATGGGTGCTGGCCCTCTGGAAGCTCGCGCCCACGCCAACGGCTGCCCGCCGGGTGCGACCCTCCTCTGTGGCCAAGTTGTTGAAGAAACACCGCATACGGCGCTTCAAAGCCGAGGAGGTTATCCAGACGCTGCGTGCCAAAGCCGTAACCGTTGCCCCCGGCGTCGTAGAGGCCGCAACCTCTCATATCCGATACCTTGCAGAGCGGCTCGAGTTGGTCGCGAAGCAGATCAGCGGTGCCCAGTGCGCCATTGCCGCCATCCTCGAAAGACTCTCCGACAGCGAGGAGGCCTCCTCCGACAGCAAAAAGGACCCCTCCGACAGCGAAAAGGACCCCTCCGACAGCGAAAAGGACCCCTCCGACAGCGAAAAGGACCCCGCTGACAGCGAAAAGGGGCCCGCTGACAGCGAGGAGCCCCCGTCTGGGAAACCCCGTACGCCGCGTGACGCCGCGATCCTTTCGTCACTGCCAGGTGTAGGGCACGTTGTCCTGGCGACACTGCTCTCGGAGGCATCGGGCCCCATCCGCTCCCGGGACTACCAGGCCCTGCGCTGTTTATCCGGCGTCGCACCGGTCACCCGACGATCCGGCAAAATATGGCGCGTAGTCCGCCGACGGGCCTGCCAACGCCGCCTGGTAAACGCCGTCTATCACTGGAGCAGGGTGGCCGTCCAGCACGATCCCATCAGCCGGGCCAAGTACCGCGCCTTGCGCGAGCGCGGCCACACCCACGGCCGCGCCCTGCGCTCGGTCGCAGACCGGTTGCTGGCCGTCGCCTGCGCCATGCTGCGCGACGGCACACTCTTCGATTCCGGTCGCAGGACTGCTGCCGCCTGATCGCTGGCTCATCCGGCCTCAAGGCCAAAGTTGAAGGATCATATCAGAAGCCTATGGACAATAACCGATGCCCGCTGCGCAGTAAAGGAGGCTACGGACCTTTCCAAGCCCTCGCCATTGAGCGATGGCTCCAGAGTCAGACGTGCAATGACACATCATTCGCAGTCTCCAAGAACCTGCTTGGGGCTTGCGCTTTTTTTTCGATTTGAATGACATTTTTTTCTTGCTTCGTACTTGACAAAATGGTAGGGAGTCCCGCCTATTACTGCGACATCGGCCGCTAGCTCGCGGCCGTGCAGGCCAGACAGCGACAACGCGCCAAGTGCAGCCTTCTTCAAGAAGTCTCTCCGAATCATCGGATCAGCACCATCGTGCGTGCAGCGCGGAATTCACCTGCCGTGACTCGGTATATATACGTACCCGGGACAAGCGACGCAGCATCTACCGGCACGGCATGGCGCCCCGGTACAAGCCGTCGGTCAAACAACCGAATGACCGAACGTCCCAGCAAGTCGTAAATCGTCACCGTGGCATGCACTTCGCGGGCCACCTCCAGCGCAATCATTGTGCGCGAGCGAAACGGGTTAGGATAATTGGGCTGCAGTGCAAACGCCAGTGGCGCTGTAGCGGGCACCAGCGCGTTTGGGATGTCTGTGGAGCTCCGGTCGCGGCTGGTAAGCGTCAGTGCCGGCAGCAAGGTGTTCGTGATCACGCAGTGATAGCTGGCGTCGGGATCCGAGGCGGAAACGCGCAGAATGTCGCTGGTTGCTCCTGCGATTGCCACGCCGTCCCGGTACCACTGGTAGGCACTCTGCGTGCCACCAACGCTGACGGTAAAGACATAATCTGCGCCCTCATGCGCAAGGGCGGTGTCAGCAGAGTCCTGAGGGACATAGGTGAAGTCCCCGGGCGCCACGCTGGCATTGGGCTCCAGGTCCTCAAACGTAAACCGGTTGTACGAGACATCCAGCGTGTCCAAGAGCGGCAGCGCTGCCAGTGGCGGCAGGCCCTCCAGGCGATTATGCGCCAGGCGCAGGTCCGCCAGCTGCGAGGATTGCGTAACTTCTGGCGGCACGTCGCCTTCCAGCCTGTTGCCACTAATATGCAGGACCTTGAGTGGCGTGGGCCGCTTGAACATTTGGTCCAGGGTGCCACTAAAGGCGTTGTCGGCCAAGTTGGCCTCGTCAAGCAGCTGCATAAACCCAAAGCCTGCGCCAAGCGTCCCTGTGAAGTTGTTTTGTCCAAGCCGTATCACCCGCAGGCGTGTCATGCTGTAGATAGGTTCAATGCCGCCCTCGAGCCGGTTGCCGGAGAGGTCCAGGAATTCCATGCGGGTGAGGCTGGACAGCGACGACGGCAGCGCGCCGCTCAGCTGATTGCCCGCCACGTTGAGCGTATGCAGCGCGGTAGCCCGGCCCAAGGAGCCCGGCAGCGCGCCAGTCAACTGGTTGTGGGACAGGTCGAGGATTCGCAGCTCCCGGATGGCGCCAACCTCCTGCGGTATGGGACCCGAAAGGTTGTTACGGGCAAGGTCCACGGTAGTCAGCTTCTGGCGCGTGGCGAGCTGCGGCGGAATTCCGCCAGTAAGCTGGTTTCCGCTCAGGAAGAGCTTTACCAGATTCGGGATCTGCGCCACCTCTGTTGGCACAGGACCTGAGTGGTTGTTGCCGGCGAGTGAGAGGTTCTGGAGAACCGGCAGCGACCCAAGGTCCGGCGGTATCGGGCCATCCAGCTTGTTATAGCCTGCGTAAAGCGAAATGACGCTGCTCAGGCCCGACAGCGCGCCTGGCAGCTGGCCGGAAAGCTTGTTGGCATCTAGAAAAAATTCCGTGAGTTGCGTCAGATTCGCCAGTGAAGCAGGAATGGGACCCTCCAACGCGTTGAAGTCAAGCCATAACCGGTCGAGCGCAGTGAGTCCGCCGAGCGACTCTGGAATAGGACCACTCAAGTTGTTGTCAAACAGCAACAGGTCTCTTAGGTGCACAAGCTGCCCCAATGAAACCGGTATGGATCCGCTCAACGCGTTACTCCAAAGGCTGAGCGTCCTTAAGCTTATGAGCTCACCTATCGAGGCTGGCAGTCCACCAGTGATAAAGTTGTCGGCCAGATACAGGATACGCAGCGAGTCAAGTGACCCCAACGAATCGGAAAGCGTGCCCGATAAGCCGTTTGCTTGAAGGTCAAGTCCCGCCACTCGCCCCGTCGGGCCCAGCGCGACACCGTGCCAGCTGCTGACGGGGTCGGAGAGCCACCCCGTGCGTTGGACCCAAGACGCACCTTGCGTCAGGTTGTAGAGGTCTACGAGCACCAGCGAATCTGCCTGACTGGCTTGCACGTGGGCTGCATGCGGCATGGCCTTGCTCAGCATCCACCGCTCCCCGTGCCGCTGACTTCGAATCATGTCCAGATCTTGGCCCTGCGCCTGCAATACGGACGCGCCCAGCGCTATCAGGATACCAAGGGTCTTCATCATAACGCCGTGGCGCCGCCTATGCCCGAATCAGCCATTCCGAAGTATTGCAGGGCTTCTCGCCCCAATCTATGAGTTCCTGCACAAACACAACGTTTGTGACTTGGCCTTCCAACTCCATCTCAGCCAATGGTGTCATGATCGGCCGGTTGGTTCGTGCGAGCGCACGGGTAGGATCGCTGGCATCCATGAGTACCTGGCTCGCCGCATACGTCAACGCGCCATTGGCAACATTGGAATGTAGCACCAGGCCAGACTCCGCCCATTCCTGGGCAGGTTTCGGCTCAACCAGACGCCGATCGAACATGTCGTCTCTCGGACGCAGCACGAGCTCTTCGACCGCCGTCCCGCTTGCCTCTGCTGCAGCTGCGGTGTCCGTCGACATGCTTATTGTGCCCAGTCCAATGCGCTGCTTTGCAGCAGGACGCCACGCGCGGTGTCGGTGGTTGAGAGCCGCTGAATAGAATGCCTGACCAGGGCGCCCATCGTGGTGCACGCCTCAAAACCCACGTCAGGATAGCGTATGGCAAGCTCTGCACCCAGAAGCCGCGTGTGCTCAGGATCCGCGATATGGTCACTGCTCATGACATTCAGCAGCGCATCAACGCGTCGATCCGACACCCGCACCCGGTGGTATATCAGAGCCCGCTCTTCCTTTTGGTATTGTACCACGTTTGCCGGCGCCAGGAATTTGCCAACGCCTTCGGCAAACGGTGCGTTGTTGGGATACTGTTGAGGACGATAGACCTGCAGCTTTCGATGATGGCTCTGCTGGTCAAAGTCGATGGGACGAAAAACGTAGTGCAGCTGCTCAAAGTCGTGACGGACATCAATGACGAAGTTGCCGGCATGCATGTCGCCCAACAACCGCACCGTGCAACGTACGTCGAACTTAACAAACTGCTTCGCGAGCCGCACGCAGTCAAATCGATTCGTGGGCATCAGGTCACGCAGAAACCCATCGGCCGGAATGCCGATTATGTGGTCTTCAATAATGGTGTTTCCGCGCAAGAACCATGTGATACGCCTGGGCGAGAGCAGATGCTCGAGCTCCAGGCCGTAGATGCGGTTCGCGTCCGCTTTCTTAACGTAGAAGTAGTCAAAATTCTCATTTAGCGCGTTTACTATCCGCACACGGTATGGCAGAGTGTTCCCATACAGGCAGAGGTCTATCCGATCCACAAAAAGATCCTTTACGGCCGTGACATCCCCGTCTGACCGTAGGAGCGCATAGGTTAGCAGCAAGTCTTGGTGGATTTCGCGTTGCTCGTTGGAAGGAAAGAATACGCTTGCCCATAGCGTATCGTTACCATCCTGATCGTAAAGCGGCACCGCGTCCTCATGGTGGGCGAGATCACTATAACGGATGCCTTGCTCTATGATTCGCCCGTAGCGTCGCAGGTAGGCGTCCAGACTCGGTTGAACCGGGTACATCCGTTTCTTGCGGCTGACCAGCATTCCGCCGCGGTTGCCATCTATCATGGTATCTTGCTATAGGGAGTTGATTGGTATTTTACGGCACATGAGCGCCCATTCTCCAACGCGTCCCGCTACTGTGGACGTGTCTGTCATTATCGTCAACTTTAATGTGTGCGCGTTTCTGGAGCAAGCCCTCCGAAGCGTTCAGCGCAGTGTGGGAGCACTGTCCGCAGAGATCTTTGTGGTAGACAACTACAGCGTTGATGGTTCGTGCGAAATGGTGAGCCGGGAATTTCCAAGCGTGCATCTTATCGCGAACAAGGACAACGTAGGGTTTGCTACAGCAAACAATCAGGCCATCGCTCGTGCCCGGGGTCGGTGCCTGCTGATCCTGAACCCTGACACCATTGTAGCAGAGGACACCATTGGTACGCTCGTTTCTTTTTTGGATGCCCATCCGGCGGCGGGCGCGGTCGGCTGCCAGATCCTGAACCCTGACGGATCCTTTGCCCCGGAGAGCCGCCGAGCTTTTCCTACGGCAACGGTAGCTCTTTCACGGATGACGGGACTTAGCCGGCTGTTTCCAAGAAGTCGTGTCTTTGGGCGCTACAACCTCGGCTACCTTCCTAGGGATCAGGTCACCGAGGTCGACGCGCTAAGCGGCAGTTGCATGATGGTCCGTCGGGCGGCAATCTCGTACTCCAAGGCCTCGTACAGCGCGCTGGACAAGGCTGGACAACGCGGCGCAGCTGAGGCCCGTGCGGGTGACATTACCGGTCACGATGGCGCGGGCGTCTTTGATGAGGGATTCTTTATGTACGGTGAGGATCTCGACTGGTGCTACCGGCTCCAGCAGGCCGGTTGGAAGATTTTCTATACGCCGGATACCTCCATCATCCACTACAAGGGTGAAAGCACCAAGAAGAATCAGCTGCGCTACGTGCGCCTCTTCTACGGTGCCATGATCCGATTTGCGGAAAAGCACTTGAGCCGCCGGTACCCGCCCGTTTTTCTGTGGCTCTTGCGCGCGGCTGTCGTTGGCCGGGGCTGCCTTTCGGCTCTCATCCAAGCCTGTAAGCACCGCGCTCTGCGCGATGCCGTACTTGTATTCGGGGTCATGGCCGTCTTGGGTCTTTTTCGATCGATGCAAATGGGCGTTGTGTTTCCCGGGCTTTTTTACTGGCTAATCGCACCATCCTTTGCCCTGATTGCTGTCAGCACTATCGGCATCCTGGGTGGCTATCAGAGCAAAGGGCGCCGACTGGGAGCCGTGGTAGCTGGTGTATCGCTGGCAGTACTCCTGCTGTCCGCTGCGTCTTTCTTTGTGAAATCCATTGCATTTTCGCGAGCGGTAGTCTTGGCTAGCCTGCCGGCAAGCATTCTGGTTCTGGCAGCCCACAGATTTGCGCGGCTGCCGCGCGAGGTGGCATCCCGTCGTACCCTACTTGTAGGCGATGCCAGTGAGGCCAAGCGCCTGCAACAGGCCCAGCATGCCCTCGAATCACCGCCATTTTCCATCGTGGGCTACGTTCCCACTGGGCCGCAAGGCGATGCGGAAATTGAAATACCATGCCTGGGCCCATTGCAAGCTCTTCGTGAATTGGTGCAGGCTCACGAGGTACAGGTCGTCATCCTTGCATCTGCCAGCTTATCAAACAAGACGATCTTCACCTTGACGCGGCGACTCAACGGGCTGCCGGTAGAAGCCAGAATTCTGGCACAGAACCATGCCCACGTTATCGGCAAAGCGTCGGTAGACCTCTTGCAGGGCGCCGCCCTACTAGAAGCCCAGGAGGCACTCGGATACATGCGCAGTAAGGCTGCCCATCGTGTATTCGATGGCGCCATGGCACTTCTGGCGGCCCTGTTTCATCCGATGGTGATGATGGCATCGCGCCTCATGAGAGCCAAAGCGTTCTGGCGAGCCCTCGGAGATCGGACCCGCCGATGGCCCGAGGTCTTGGCAGGGAGCTGCGCACTGGTAGGATACCGCAAAGATGAAGGGTTTGTCCCACCCAAGGAATGGGCGCTACGCCCTGGCATCTTTGCAGTAACGGACTCCTTGGGACCGCGTTACACCGGCAAGCGGGACGACGCCGAGCAGGTGTACTGGTCCTATGTGAGACGCCAGTCCGCAATCGTAGACTGGCTTATCGTGATGCGTACCATCAGGTTGATGCGCTGAAAATGGGGGCCGGCACGGATGGGAAGGCGTAGGCCCTCAGAGCCGTGAAAGCAGCTGCGCCGAGACCATGCCACCCACAACAAGCCGGGGGCCCGTGGGCTGGATTAGGAAGAGTCGGCTACACGTTTGCGGGCGTGTGCCCCCTCACATCTTGATGCAAAGGAGTGTGCTGAGGCCGCAATCTCGATGCGAGATGCGGCACCCTGCAGCTTGGCATGACTGCCTGTCCGTGCGCTCCCAAGGAAACCTACCAGATACATGCCTGTAGATTCGGGCCCATGCAAAAGAGTCGCACCAAATACCTTTTGGATTTTGAAAAGCCGCTCGTGGAGCTTGAGCAGAAGCTTGACGAGATGCGTACCCTCGATTCCGGCCAGGTGGATCTAACCCATGAAATTGCAGCGTTGGCCGCGCGTATTGATGAGCTCCGCATCTCGATTTATCAAAACCTCACGCGATGGCAGCGCGTCCAGATCGCACGGCACCCGCTTCGACCGTACACGCTCAACTATATTGAAGCACTCACTTCGGGCTTTGCCGAGCTACGCGGTGACCGCAACTACGCAGACGATCCCGCTATCGTGAGCGGCTTTGCCACCTTTCGTGGCTCGGCTTACGGCTTCAGAGATCACACGATCTTGGTTGTAGGACACCAAAAAGGGCGTGACACGAAGGAACGCAAGTACCGGCGCTTTGGCATGCCGAACCCGGAAGGGTACCGCAAGGCGGGTCGGCTGATGCGGATGGCAGCGAAGTTTGGTAAGCCGATCTTGTGCCTTTTGGACACGCCTGGCGCATACCCGGGCATGGAAGCCGAAGAGCGCGGGCAGGCCGAAGCAATCGCCCGAAACCTGTTTGAGATGGCGCGCCTGAAGGTACCCATCATTGTGGTCATCATTGGCGAAGGAGCAAGCGGCGGAGCACTGGGGATTGGTGTTGGCGACCGCATTCTTATGCTCGAAAACGCGTGGTATTCCGTAATCGCTCCGGAAAGCTGCTCCTCTATCCTTTGGCGCTCCTGGGAATTCAAGGAAGAGGCTGCTCGTGCCTTGCGGCTTACGGCTACGGACCTGATAAAAGTTGGCGTCATTGACACCATAGTACCGGAGCCTGTAGGCGGAGCACACCGTGATCCCAATACGACCTATGACGCCGTTGGACATGCGGTAACCAAAGTGATGAAGGAACTGAGCGAATTGAACACGGCGCAGCTCTTGGCGCGGCGCCTTGATCGTCTAGACAGTGTCGGCATTTACAGTGAAGGCGAGTCTTAGGACAAACCGGGACGCGCGTGGCGCATGCCAAATAGCAGCCCACTGCCCTACTACCTAGATCCTGCGGGTCTGGACGTGTTCCTGCGGCGCGCGCTGGAAGCAGACATCGGCGCAGGAGACGTCACGACCCTGGCCACCGTTGATGCCCACTCCGAGGTGACAGCTGCGTTTGTGGCCCGAGAAACCGGCATCGTTGCCGGTCTCTATTTGGCGGCACGCGTCTTCGCGCTACTTGATCATGCCACTAGGATCTCTTGGTCGTACATGGACGGCGAAGGCATGCAACCGGGAGACACGTTGGGAACCATTTGCGGGCGCGCCCACACCATTCTCAAGGGAGAGCGGCTGGCGCTCAACCTAGTGCACCGCATGAGCGGCATCGCAACTGCCACGCATCTGCTGGCGCGGGCTGCACACCCGGTGCGCGTGCGAGACACGCGGAAGACTGCGCCGGGCCTCAATCTCCTTGACAAATGGGCGGTACGCATTGGCGGCGGCGAGAATCATCGGCTGGGACTGTATGACCGGATGCTCGTGAAGGACAACCACGTAACGGCGGCTGGAGGCATCGCGCCCGCCATCCGCCTCGCTTGCGAGTACAGAGATCGCCACGCGCCGGGCATGCTTGTAGAGGTTGAGGTGCGAACGCATGCGGAGCTCCTGGAAGCACTGGCCACCGGAGGCTTCCAGGAGCTCCTGTTGGATAACATGGTGACAGTAAGCGCCGAAGGGGCCGTGGACACCTCCCGCCTTTCTGCTGCCGTCGCCCAGATAGGTGGACGATACACCACGGAAGCATCGGGCAACGTCACGCCCCACACGGCACGGGCAATCGCTTTTACCGGTGTAGACTACGTATCGTGCGGAGCACTCACTCACTCTGTCCGCGCCATGGACATCGCACTAGAATTCCTGCATGGGAACGACAATGGGAATTAACGAGCGCCGTTTCCAGGCTACATTTGAAGCCTTAACTACCGACGGGCGCACGTCGCAGGGCGGGTTGAACCGACCAGCGCTTAGTCTCGCACACCTGGCTGCCCGCCGTCGATTTGCAGAGATGATTACCGGCAGCGGCTTTGCCGCCCACACAGACGGGGCGGGCAACCTGTCCGCACGGTGGGCCGCAGCGAGCCCGGACGCGCCCACGTTGCTCCTTGGTTCACATCTGGATTCGGTCCCCGATGGTGGCCGGTTTGACGGGACGCTTGGCATTGCCGCAGCATTTGAAGTGCTCCAGTCGCTTCGCGACGGGAGACACAAGGCCAAGGCAAACGTTGAGGTCATTGACTTCACCGATGAGGAAGGCACTTGGGTGTCGCTGATGGGTAGCCGCGCAGTGAGTGGACAACTGAAGGCACAAGACCTGGAAAACCCGCGCGGCAACTCCGAGGCCTTCGAAGAATCTCTAGCGCGGGCCCAACTCACCAAGGCCGGCATCCTGGGCGCTTCGCGGCGTGCTGCGGCCTTCAAGGCGTACCTCGAACTCCACATTGAGCAGGGAACGCGCCTGGAAGCATCAGGCACCGACATCGGTGTGGTGAGCGGCATGGTGGGCATCTACATGTATCTGGTTACCTTCCATGGCACTGCCAATCATTCTGGTACGACACCCATGGACCGGCGGCGCGATGCCGCGCAAGGAGCCAGTACCTTTGCCCTGAAGGTTCGCGGCATCGTCATGGAGCGTTTTCCGGACTGCGTAGCAAATGTTGGTAACATGACGTTTTCTCCAGGTGCGTTCAACATCGTAGCGAGTACTGTGAAGTGTTTCATGGAACTGCGCAGCAGCGATGCCGATCGGGCCCGTGCGCTGGAAGGGGCACTTCGCTACGACGCCAGCCAGGCGGCGGCGCACTTCGACCTGAAGGTGGAGTTCGAGTTTTTGGAAGCCGTGGATCCGCGCAAGATGGACGTGCACATTCAAAGTACGCTTGTGGCCGCGGCGGGAAGCCTAGGGCTGACAACCCGAAGCCTTCCGTCATTAGCAGGGCACGATGCGCAAAGCATGGCGCTACTTTGTCCCGCCGGTCTCTTCTTCGTGCCCTCGAGAGGCGGCTACAGCCACTCGGCCTTGGAGGACACCAGTTGGGACGACTGCGTACGGGGCTGCCAGACGCTGTTTGAGGCGGCGCGGCGTCTTTTGGCACACCCCTAATCAGCGCCACACTCCAACCCCCGAGTTATGCTGCAGGAGCAGAGCAGGTTTTTTCAGCAGCTACTCTTCGCCACGGACATGGTGCTAAGCGGCGCCTGCTGGATTGCCGCGTACTACCTGCGTTTCGAGGTCTTCGCTATCTGGCCTCGCCCGTTGCCGGAATGGCTGCCGCTAAGTCGCTATCTCGCGTTCTTGCCGTGGATCTTAATTGTTGCAGCCATTGTGTTTTGGGCAAGTGGCCTGTATGTACCCAACCGCGCACAACGTCTGACCCGGCTGGTTCTGAGCGTGTTGAAGGCAGTCGGAATCTCATTGATCGTCCTGATGGCATTCTTGTCGCTCTACCGGGATTTTTATGTGTCGCGTTTGACCATCATCATCTTCGCCGTGCTGACACCATTCACCATGATGGCGCTCCGGCTCCTATTGTACGTGTTCGTGCGCAGGGCCAGACGTCAGGGGCGATACCTGCGCCGCGTTCTGATCGTAGGTGCGGGCGTAGCCGGGCGACGCCTGGAGCAATGCTTCAAAGCGTATCCGTGGATGGGTCTGTCGGTGGTTGGGTTTGTGGATGACCACAAGGAGGGCGAACCCGGTGTGCTCGGCACTACTGCAGAGACGGCCCGTCTGGTAGACGAATCCAAGGAGCCTATCGACTACGTATACATCGCATTACCCTTGGCCGCCGCGAAACGCATTGAGGCACTCCTCAGCGAACTCTCCACTCGCCTGGTCCACGTGTGCTTGGTACCAGATCTGCTGCAGCACGACATCATCAACAGCCGCATCAGCGAAGTGGACGGAATGCCCATACTGCACATCATGGATGAAACGCCTGTTGACTTCAGGCGGATCACGAAGCGCGTTATGGACGTGGTGTTTTCTGTAGTGCTCCTGGCGGTGATTTCGCCGCTGTTGCTGGCTATCGCGCTGGCAGTTCGCTTCTCGTCAACAGGCCCAGTCCTTTATCGCCAAGAGCGTATGAGCCTGAACGGTCATAGGTTCGATATGCTGAAGTTTCGATCTATGCCCGTTGGCACGGAGGCCAAGTCCGGTGCAGTATGGGCCAGGTCAGGCGAAACCAGAGCCACACCGTTGGGGCGGTTCTTGCGTCGCACATCGCTGGATGAATTGCCCCAGTTCCTTAATGTCCTCAAGGGCGACATGTCTGTGGTAGGTCCGAGACCCGAGCGACCGGTCTTTATTGACAAATTTAAGGATCACATCCCGCGCTACATGCTGCGCCACAAGATGAAAGCGGGCATAACGGGCTGGGCCCAGGTTAATGGGTGGCGCGGCAATACTTCCCTGGAGAAACGCATCCAGTACGACTTATACTACATTCAGAACTGGTCGCTTGCGCTTGATCTGAAGATTATGCTGCTGACCGTCTGGAGGGGATTCGTGCACCGTAACGCGTACTGAGCAGCGACCCCGACCAAGCCAAAGCGAGAGTCTGTCAACTGGCACAAGATCCTGGAGCCACAGGCAGACCCGTCCAGTCCGTCCGCCACTGACTGCACGGGTATTTGGGCTACGGCGTTTCCGGAATTTAGTGCCCAAGCTCCATTGACTGTCGTAGCAATCGCAGCAACACTGCGCAAGACTTTGCGCCGAACTGAGACAATGTTACGGGGCCGCTACGATGAATCAAGTCCCAATTGTGCTGTACTCGGGTCTTCCGGCGGTGTCGTAGGCAGTGGGGAGAACGAGAGCCGCCGAGGGAGCCCGGAGCACCATTAAACTCTTATTTCGTGGTGTAGTATTCATGTATGGTGAAGTAATACATGCCCGTCATCCACCTCTCGTCCTGGTCCGCTAGCACCGCCAACATTAGACGGAGAGCCGGGGCTTCAGGCGGCAAGATCCAGTGCATCACTCGTGACGCCGCAACTCTTACTAGCTGTGCGACAAGCCCCACATGCAGGACCGCCGTGTGCTGAAAAGGATGATCGCGGCGATCATCAGTAGCCTCATACAGGTGGTTGCGTACTGAGCCGAGGCTATCTCGGTACCCCTGAGCCGATGCTCCTTGAGGACCGTCAACAGAGCAATGGCAAACGGAGAAATTCTTGACTGAAGTACAAAAACCTCAGATGACGGAGCGTTGTGGTGCGCAGCTATGGACGCAAGGCCCGAAGCCTAACGGTGCCGCTGTAGGACCTGGCCTTAATGAGGTCGCCGCCACCATTGACATGACCGTTAGCGCTCTTGCCCTGGATGTTTCCGGAAAAGCCCAATCCCGATTCGATGTCGATGATTGTGCCGGACAACTGTAGTAAGGCTGGGTGTTTTCGAGGCAGCAAGATGTCTATGCTGCCAGTCGATGTACTGGCGTCCACAGTTCCAGGGCTAACAAGCGTAAGAGAGATATCTCCGTCATAATCTGAGACGGTGATATTACCCTCAACTTGCTTCATGGAGATGTCCCCGTCGGAGGAACGTAGATCGATGTGCTGACCTTTGACGTCGCCAAGCGTGATGGCCCCGTCATAGGTCTTCGCGTTTATAGATCCGCCGTCCATTGACTCCACTGCGATGTTCCCGTCGGAGGATCTTAGGTCGATGCGCATACCTTTGACGTCGCCAAGCGTGATGGCCCCGTCATAGGTCTTCGCGTGTATAGATCCGCCGTCCATTGACTCCACTGCGATGTTCCCGTCGGAGGAACGTAGGTCGATGCGCATACCTTTGACGTCGCCAAGCGTGATGGCCCCGTCATAGGTCTTCGCGTGCGTAGATTCGCCGTCCATTGACTCTACTGCGATGTTCCCGTCGGAGGTGCTTACGTCGATGTGCGAACTTTTGACATCGCCGAGCGTGATGCCTCCGTCATAGGTCTTCGCATGTATAGATCCGCCGTCCATTGACTCCATTGCGATGTTCCCGTCGGAGGTGCGCAGTTCCACTTCGTTGCCATCCACGGAGCCTATCGTGATGTCCCCATCATATGTCTTGATGTGAAGGTCGCCTCGGAGCCTATTTACAGCTACATCGCCGTCACTTGTGCGGACGCTGACGCTATAAGATTCGGGGATGCGGACGTGGACATTGATTTCGGGCGCTTTGCGCCTGTCATTCCGGGACTGATGTTCTAGGACTTCTCTGCTAATGCGTACGGCATTATCCTCTATGCGCACATCAAAATTTCGCTTCTCGAAGTATTCGCGGCCCTTGGCTAAATCCTTGTCGGAAATGGCCACCACGACACTTACGTCGCTTTCCAGGCCGGATTGGATATCGACATCTGCGTCAAGCACGCTCACTATAAGGGACTCGGCCTTGGAAGGGTCAAAGGATGCGTTGATCATGACCTCGGATCGGACTTGGGCCGATGCACAGGCTAGGACCAATAGATTCAGTGCAACGGCGGATAGGAGGCCTGAGGGGTTCATAACGCGAATAGGAGGGAGATAGATAGACTGCAATTGTAATACGTAGCCCCTGCGGGCGCGTTCCGCGCGAGAGAATGGCAATTGCTACACTCCGGGCGGCAGCGTATGCAGCCGGCGGTTGAACTTTTCCGGCTCGTCCTCCTGCGTCAAGAAGGGCTCCTGCACCGGGTCCGCCTCCCGTGCCAGTCGGAACAAGCTGTGCTTTCGCTCGCCACTCTGTAGCGAGTATTCCTTATATCCCCGCTCCACGTTCGTTCGTGCCAGTATAGAGGCGTTCTGACTTCCTCATGGACTCATCAATTTGAGGTAGGCTTCGCGGCCGGGGGTGAGGGCTGTGTAGGTCATAGCACCCGGGGGTAATCCTGTTCCCGACATAATTGCGCTTATCTGGAGAGCCGACCCGCCCTAGACCGTACCTCGATGTGATCTAGTGCCTGTCCGAAAATCCTTTAAGTCTTTACACAACAACCAGTTATTTCTACCACTTGGCGGTGAATCTGAGGGACGCATAGCTGATTTAGGCGTTCACGGGCACAAAACGGCTCACATTCGCCAAGAAAACCATGCGCAAGATTGTCCCGGAGTGCCGTGCACTCGACAGTACGCCGATTGAGGAGATTGCCATAGACCCGAGAATGCGCGACGACATGAGTGCGGTGCTCAAGGGTCTGCAGAGCGTCTACTGCAAGGCGGAATCGCGTGCGGCCTTGTTCACGATTCTCAAGACGCACTTTCAGCCGGGTACGCGCAGAGACGTAGGACGACCGGGCATGGACCTATGGCGTATCATTGTGTTTGCCATTGTCAAGCAGTGCATGGATCTGGACTACGATGCGTTGTTGTACCGGGCGAACAATGATCTTTTGCTGCGGGAGCTCTTGGGGCATGGCGAGGCTGGGTTTGATGCGGTGAAGTACAGCAGGCAGCGCCTGGAGGACAACGTGCAGCTTTTGACGCCGGAGCTGATCCTGGAGGTGATCCATTTGATCGTGCGGACCGGGCACGAGGTGGCTGGCAAAAAGTCTGGGGCCGCGCTACGCGGTCGCTGCGATTCCAGGGTGGTTAAGACGCATGTGCACTATCCCACCGATGTGAGCCTGTGCTGGGATGCGGTTCGGGGTCTGATACGTGTGAGTGCACGGGCGGCTGCGGCATTCGGTCTTGCGGGCTGGCGCAAGCATGCGGATCGCACGAGGAAGGTATATCAGGCTTTCAGCCGGGTGCGGACGGCCCCGCGCTACCGGCAGAATCCGAAGGGAGTGAAGGCGTACTTGCGCCGGTGCACACAGAATACAGCGCATGCCCAGACGCTGCTGGATGCCCTGGCCACGGTGGAGAAATCGGCGGCGGCACAAGCGGAGATCACGTATTACCTGCGCTACGTGGACCTTTTGGTGGATCAGATCAGGCGTCGCATCCTGTTGGGCGAGAAGATTCCGCATGCGGAGAAGGTGTTCTCCATCCACAAGCCACATACGCGGTGGATCAGCAAAGGCAAGGCGGGGGTGCTGGCGGAGCTGGGCCTTCCGGTTGCAGTGGTAGAAGATGAGTACCAGTTCATATTGGCTTATCACATCCTGTGGGACACGTCGGATGTAGAGGTGGCGGTACCGATCATTGACGCGGTTCAGGCAGCTTTTCCAGAATTCAATACGTGCAGCTTTGACCGGGGCTTTCACAGTATGAAGAATCGAGAGGCATTGGATACGCGGCTGGCGGTCAATGCGCTTCCGAAGAAGGGCAAGCTTTCTCTGGTGGAGCGAGCGCGGGAGCGCGCGCCTGCGTTCAAGGCAGCGCGGCAGCAGCATCCGGCCGTCGAATCGTGTCTGGCCAACTTTGGACTTCGCGGCGGTGCGCTGGTGCGGGAGAAGAGTCCGGAGAACTTCGCGCTGATGGTGAGCCTGTCGGTGCTGGCGGTCAACGTACACCGGCTGGGCTGCCTGGTGCGCGACCAGGAACGGGCACGCATAAGGCGTCGGCGAAAGCGCGCGGCGTAGGCTCGCTACCACCTCGCAGAAAGGCCCCAACCACAGGCCCCGCGCAGGCCCCAAGGGACACGTATGCCCTCCCGATAGGAATACAACCCCAGTCGAGCCGCAAACTGCCCGTGCACGTGCGCAAGAGACGCCAGCCTGGCCGAAACGCTCGAAGCGGACCGTGAACGAACTCAAAAAACGACTGCACCTACGCGCCCTACTCCCGGCAAACAGGGTTTTCGGTCAATCACCAACTAGCTTTGACGCAAGGCCGATCGTTTGATTAGGGACCTAAGTATTCAAGGGAGACATCATTATTACATGAGTTCCACTTCATTGAATACGCGCAGGGTATTCGCCTATCTCGATTACCCCGCTGCGTAAATCGTGAGCAGTACCTCCGCATCGTCAATTATCCTGTACTTCGGCCGCTGGCCGGATAGCTCGAAACTCTCGCTCAATATGATTGGCACGCCATCCCCTCGCTTCTCCATCAAGAATTGCCGCGCGAATTCACCTGTTGGGTCCTCCACCCGGCACTTCGCCAACAGAGTCGTCAGCAACTCATTGCGGGTCGATTGCCGAAGAGCTAGTGAGTCGACGGTGACAGAATTCGGCAGCGGACCAGGCGAGTAGAGTTCTAGCCGATCCGCGAAAAGGAAAAGGCGGATCTTCGACCCATGCACGGCATAATCACGGTGTGCCACCGCGTTCACGATAGCCTCAAAGACCGCTCGCAGACTGAACTGCGGGATGTCCTCGCGACCAGGGGCCTTGCGGGCGGCCACTTTCATGTTCCGCCGAACAAATACCACCGCCGCCGCGACCTGCTCATCCACAGGTCCGGTGACTGCTTGCGCATCGAGTTGATAGTTTGAATCCTGACGAACACCTCGGTAGCATACCGCTTCAATGAATGCACTGGGGAGCCAGTCCTGCGGACTCGACGAGCACATCAGGATTCCAGCGACGGTCGCGCGTGTTGTGCCTGACTCGTCTTCCGTCGCGAGTTTCATTTTCTTGAAAGTAACAAGGTCGTCGGCACTGGCCGTCGAGAAACGTTGCCGTCGATCTGGGTCGAGGTCGGCGAAAGTCGTTCCAGGCACTGGTTGCTCCTCGAATCGGTACGGACGCGCTTGTCCCCGCAGCTGCCCGAGGCGCAGGAGGTGCTCAGTAGTCATCTGGCGTTTCGAACTGCCCTGTCGGCAAAAGTAACCCCCTGGACTCCGGTGAACTAAATGGCCGCGCGGGACTTCCACCTTGAGCAAAGGTTGCAATTCCCCGACCGCATCGGGCAGCTCCGTCCGGAAAGACAGGAACGGAAGCGGCGGTTCGATGCTATCGTTGCAGATTTGGAATACGAATTGTTCGACCGTGTCGAGCCGATTAATCGGGATTCCAACGATGTCCCGCGTTGTGTTCTCGACGCCTAGCACGAGAACACCGCCGCGCGTGTTGGCTAAGGCAGCAAGTTCGTCAGCCAGCGCATCGCGACTGGGTCCCGATACATTGTCTCCTTTGAACGTGACTTCCTTGAGTTCGAGCGAGCTATCTTCGCCCAGCTGTATCCTGCGGAGTAGCTCTTTTGGGCTGTCAGACATCAGATACTCCCATGGTGATGCGGTGATACCGCTCCTTGAATGCTTCCAGACCTCCCTCCATAATTGTGCAGATGGTTTCCCGCACCTTTCTTTCCTGTAGGCTACCTACGCACTCTTTTTGTGTCCTGCCATTCTTGGCGGCAAGCGCGACAACGAGCTCGGCATCGCCGTTGACCACAATGTTAGGATTGTGCGTTACCACAATAATTTGCCGCTTCTGCTTTTCCTCACGGATCTGCTTAACGATCAACTCGTGGATCAATCGGTTGTCGAGGTCATCTTCCGGCTGATCCAGAACTAGTGGTTCACGACCGTAAGAGAGCAGGAATGCCAAGAGCGCCGCGGTCTTCTGACCCGGCGAGCCCGCACTGATAGGTCGAAGATTCTTGCCGTCACCTTTCGGACTGTATTGGACATCCAAGGAATCTTTGGGAAACCATGTGTCGAGGTGATCGAATACCTCCGGTTTCATCTTGCTAAGATGAGACTTGAAACGCATATCTAAGGGGCGGTGAGAGCCTTCAACGATCTCACGGACCCCTTGCTTTACTTTTTCCAACTCCTTTTCGATTTGTGTTGGGCTACTGTTCGCTTTCTGCAAACTTTCGAGCGGATCCAAGAGTGATCGAACGTCCTTCTCGAAGCTTTCATCGTCCCTATGGATCAGGCGGCGGAACTCAGTCTCGACTGTCTCTTGTTCTCCGTAGGGCACGACCTGAATACGCACGTAGGGATTATCCATTAGCACTCCTTCCAGGAACGATCGACGGGTTTCGGTCAGTTCTTGGCGGATCTTAAGTAACTGCTTGCGGCTGTCATCCGCTTGGACCCTTAAGCTCTTCACCTCCTTTTCCAGACTTTCCAACTTGTCCAAGTCCTGCTCAATGAGTTGTCGGCGTTGCACGTGTGAGCCATAGTCCTTCGGATCACTGACCCCTTTCTCTGCCAATTGCTTCGACAGAGACTCATAGGCATAATCAGCCGAATTGGCTGCCTGTCTCCAAGCCGATTGATCCAGCGTCGCCATCCATTCAGCGAGCATTGTGTCCGCTTCTATTGCGATCTTCTCCAGTTGCTTCCGAATGGCTTCAAGGCGTTCCCGAGCGGCGTTAGCATTTGCCAAAAGTGGCGAGTCCGTTTTCGCCTCGGCATCAATATAGATGACTTCAAGAGCGTCCGGAACGAAATCTGTCCCCGCCTGCCGTACTCGTTTGCCCGCATCGGCCCACTGTTCCTGCCAATTCCCGATTACTCGCTGTTGGTTCCGGTGATACTGGTACGATCGTAGAACATTGGCATGACCACTCTTCTCGAAGATCGTCAGCTTCCGTTTCACGTCGTCAAGTTCACCCCCTAGCCGAGTCTTTTTCTCCAGCTCAGCTTCTATATCCCGAATCCTCAGCCGTAAAGAGAGAAAGCGGCTTTCCTCCTTTCGCCAGCGGCTGCTCCAAGATTGGCGGTCCACGTCTGATGCATCGTCCACGATGCTAAGAAGCGCACTGGGCGCCTTCGCCAGGTGAAAAATCTGTTTCTGGCTGTACATCCGTACTGGAAAGCGGTGAATAACATCGCCCTCCGCCTGCGACCACCCTCCGTCCTCCGTCTTCTGTTCGATCGCATTCGAGCTGCCATCCGGGTCCCACTGGATGCGGAATTCAGACCCGCTCTTCGAGTAGGTCACGCAAATATTCGTCTCATCGGTTAGCAATCCATTGTCGTCCCGAGTCTGATAGACATTGGCATATTTCTCAAACTCTGGCTTCAACTCGTCTGGCAACTCATCCTCGCGGCGCAACGCAATTCTGAGAAACTCTATAAGGGACGATTTTCCAGTGCCGCGTCCGCCGATGATGGCATTCAACCACGGGTTGAGTGATGTAACGAATGAGCTTTTCCGGCCCATGTATTTAGTATGGGATACCTTGATGGACTCCAAAAGGTATTCGGCGTGTCGATTCGGCGTGTCGGGATATTTGTCTGGACGGCGCACCGAGAGGTGGCCGTCGAGCAGAGCAAGCCGCAGTCCATCCAGATTGGGTGAGCCCATCTTCACCCAGGTGAAGTGGCTCCCAGGGAAACATTCTCCCGGTTTGCCTGAAGGATGATGGGAGTCGGAGCCTAGAATCTCGGTCCAATGCAGTTTTTTGTCGCAGTAGAGCTGTGGCTTTTCGAATTCAGGATCCACGATTTCCATGGCGAATAGCTGATTGCAGCACAACGCCTGCTCCAACGTATCGCCACTGAACACCTTCAAGAGGCCGCTTTTTTTGTCAGCGTGCGCTGGAATCGCAATGCCACCCGCTTCCACAATCTTTTCAACGACCCTCTCAAAAGGCTCTCTAGCCACTTGGTTACTCTCTCCTGTACAACCAGCCGAGTAGAGCAGATTGTCTATGTCTAAGCCGGATGTTTCGCTTGAAAAGATAGCAAGGAGGTGCACACCTCCGTGTACCGTTATCTCGACGCCGGGGAACAGATGCAGCGGCCGGTAACCTTCAGGTCTTTCACCCTCCAGTTGCCTTAGGTCGTTTTGCAGACGATCGATCCATGCTCCGCTGTTATGGTCCGTGACCGCCACACAGTCGATACGCGCGCGCATGTAGCCGAGTAGCCAATCACGCGGCGTACACTGGCGAAGTGTTGCTTGACACGGGCCCTTGCCGTAGTCGTAGGATGCGGGTGTATGCGTGTGAAGATCACATTTCCACCACCGGGCTCCGTTCCAGTTCTGCAACGACATTACCTCAGCGCCTTTACTTCGTCCCATCTAATTCGCGTTTATTTGCGAAGGTGAAAACCATACATAACAGGATTGCCAGGAAATGATCCTGCCGAGTCTCGACACGACCTCGAGCGAATACGGACACCGTCGCAAATATACCCACGGATCCCTGTTATCAGTACTGCTTTCCACGGTTACCTTGGACCCAACTCAGGAGTTGCGTACTCCGGTCACGTGGCCAACTCTGTAAGATTTAAGCGGGCCACCCATCCGATTGAATTGGGCCCTTTGGCTTGTGCGTACCCAATCCGGGAGCATTACGTTCGGGGGTTTTCTGATCTCGCGTTCAACTCGTGCTTTTTGCGCATGGATTCTCCCACCAGTGGAATTCCGTGCGCTTTGTGGATGAAGCGGCCCGGAATGGCGGCAGCCAGGGTTGGATCTACCACTGCCACATGCCATTGTTGACGGGATATTGGCTGGCGACGATGGTGGAGCGGGTAGCGGCCCGGTCGCCCATCAGCTCTGGCAAATACCACTGCTGCACAATTGTGACGTAGCCGAGGCCCGCATCGTCCAAAATCAGCACATCCATTTTGACGAGTTTCTCTATTCACATCAGTTAGCGTCCGTTTTCGTAAGCTCCTTGCAGGCCTTCCATCGGCCGGGGCACACGATGATACCGTGCCCGAAATCCGTCAAGGCATGGCCTTGCAATGGGATAAAGCTCTGAATCATGCCCCAATGCCAGGCAACCTGCAGTCGAAATCGGCTATTTCGGATCTGGAGCACCACGGTAACTCCTATAGGTTTCATTCTTCCGGTGTCCCTTGTCCGGGCAGTAAGCAGAGAGCAACTTCGGCATCATGGAGCAGGCCGAGCAACAGTCGGCTACAAACGCCCCAGCGCAAGCTGGTAGATGACGTGCTTTCGCTGCATTATCGCAGTTGCGAAATTCGCCCCTATCATCGACTTGAAGGCCGACCAGGACCAGAAATTCACGTGGCCCGGATCCTGACAGAACCGAACTGCCCGACCCAGATCGTTAAGTGCTTTGAAATACGGCTCATGTGGCACAGTGATGACCACATGGCGTCGCGCTACTCGCTTGAGCTCTGCAATAGCACCATCCCAATCCACAATATGCTCCAGGACCTCGCTGCATACGACCGTGTCGAATGAGGCGTCTTCATACGGCAGCTTAAGCACGCTGCCAGTGGAGAAAGTCGCAGCATTTCCAAAGTGCTTGCGTGCATAGGCAATGGCATCACGGCTCAAATCTATGCCGGTAAGCTTAAGGCTGGGATTCCGCTCAGCCAGATATCCAGTGACAAAGCCTTCGCCGCATCCAGCGTCAAGGACAGACTGCGCCCTCGACTTCGTTACCAACTGAAAGATGGCTTCGTTTATGCTACGAAGGTGCCATCGGGCGATGCGCCCAGTGCGAGCGTGCCTGTCCATGTTGGCACTCTCGTATTGATTGGCATCTACTGCAACAGGCACCGGGCTACTTTTCGATGATTACGGGGGTCCCTTCCTGCACCCACCCCCAAAGCCGATCCATCTGCGAATTCTCCACAGCCACGCACCCCTGCGTCCAGTTGGTGGAGAGGCCAGTGCCAGCGCCATGGATCTCTATCATTCCACCCAGAGACGTGTCCATCGGAGGAACCTTTGACGCCTTTTCTGCCGCCATTATCGCGTCGTGCTCTGACTGTGAGATGAGCCCCTTGCGCAATCCACGCTCGGCATCTTCGGCATTCGGATAGTTGAGAAGCAATGCCTTGTAAAACTGACTGCGTGGATTCTTGCGAACCACGAAGAATGCACCTTCAGGCGTACGCCAATGGTTACGCTCACCTTCACTACCCCTTTTTTCCTTATCCGAATACGAGTTGAACCCGAAGTCCGCGGGCGACTCCATCACCAGTTTTGTTCCCTGATACAGGTAGAGGCGTTTGAGCAGCTTCGAGACTCGTATCCACACATTAGAAATGGCCTCATTGGACACGTAGCCATAGGCCCCATCCTGCGTGTGCACGCGGCTCCAGCCATCGTCGGACGAAAGGACATAAACCGGCTCCCGAAAGCCGAGGCGCACGTAGGGACGCTGCTTGTTGGGCTCAAAATAGACCATGGCCTGCCTTTCCACCGCGTAGTAGACTGCACCGCCCATGTCGACCGGGTCCGGCGGCGCCGATTGGGCATAGGCGCCCGGTACCAGCACTACCAAGCATATGACCAAGGTCGGGATGCGCATCCAGCGCAGGGAAATCATGAAAGTGTGGCAAACACCTTTATGCAACAGCGGCGTCCAATAGTCACGGTGCGTCGCACGCCAACGCTGCAACAATTTCGTCAGTGATTCCCATGCTGCTAAAGCCGCCATCATGGTAGAGCGTCTGCATGGTCACCATACGGGTCAAATCACTCAGAAGCGTGACCGTATAGTCGGCACAACTAGCCGCGTCTGCATTGCCCAAGGGCGAAAGCCGACGGCCGTATTCGTACATAGCGTCAAAGCCCGCGATTCCCGTCCCTGCCGTCGTCCGGGTTGGACTCTGCGAGATTGCGTTAATGCGAATATTGCGTTGACCCAAGCGCGCCCCCCAGGTACGAACGATGCTCTCCAGGAGCGCCTTGGCATCTCCCATCTCCTGGTACTTGGAGAATGACCGCTGCGCCCCGATGTACGACAGCGCCACAATGGATGCACCGTCCGCAATCGCACCGGTTTCCAGCGCGTGGCGCACGATGCGATGCAAGCTTACGGCGGAGATATCCAGCGTCTTGGCATACCAGTCGTAGTTGAGCTTCTCATAGGCGCGACGCTTGCGAACATTGACACCCATGCCGATGGCATGCACAATAAAGTCGATGGGCCCCAAGGCTTTGTGTGCTTCCTCAAAGAGGATGCGCAAGTCTTCGTCTTTGGTGGCATCCGCCCAAAGCAATGGACTATTAGTCTTCTCCGCCAGGCTCGCCAGGGCCCCAAGACGCTTGGCCACCGGAGCATTGGACAACACAAACCGAGCGCCCTCACGATGCACGGCCTCTGCGATAGCCCACGCGAGGCTCTTATCGTTAAGCGCACCAAATATGACGCCCGTCTTGCCCGCGAGCAAACCGTAACCTTTGCTACTCATTGTACCGTGGCACGTGCCGGAGTGCAGTCCATTATTGATTAAGCATATGTAAACGCTTTTGCCTTGTCAAACGTTCACATCGCCAGCCTCAGCGGCGTGATAAGCAGCAACATTTCCTCATGGACCCACGAGTTGGACGCGACGATACTCCCGCTGTAGGTTGCGTTGGTTTCGCCGGCAAAGTCCGTTACGCGTCCGCCTGCTTCGGCAACGATTAGGGAGCCGGCCGCCACATCCCAAGCCCGCAGTCTCGTTTCGAAGAAGCCGTCAAACAGCCCGCACGCTACGTACGCCAAGTCTATTGACGCGGCCCCAAACCGGCGCACCCCGCGCGTCTCCGCAAGAAAGCGATGAAGCACCTCCAAGTACTGCTTAGCAGTACTAAAATCTTTGTAAGGAAATCCCGTTGCTACCACCGAGCCCGCAAGACGCGGCCGGCTACTCACGGATACAGGCTCGCCGTTCCGCAATGCACCTTGTCCGCGGATAGCTGTAAAGAGCTCTCCTGACGCAGCTTCCAGCACCACCCCAATCTGTATCTGGCGATACACCTCCAAAGCAATGCTTACGGCATACGGTGGTATTCCATGAGCAAAGTTGACCGTGCCATCGATCGGATCAATGATCCAGCGCGGCACCCCGGGCGGGGCGCCTCCAGGGGCTTCTTCGGCTAAGAAACCGTACTGGGGAAACGCTTCACGCAAGGTGCGTATTATGGTAGCTTGCGCGGCCTCGTCGGTGGTAGTAACCAAATCATTGAAGCCCTTTTCCCGAATCTTAGCGTCAGGGACTTTCCCAGCCTGGGCTCGGATCAGTCCCGCAGCGGCCTGCGCCGCTTGGATGGCTATTTCCAATTCTCTGGTGTACATCGGCACTTTGATATTGCTCTTGATGCTGTCAGGATGCGCGGCGCGGCCTGAGCCCCCTTCGCCAGCAGAAGAAGCCGAGGCAGCGCGTGCCCTCTCGCTCCTTAGCGCTGCCGACGACTCAACACTCACACATTCATTTGCTCAAGTTAGTGCGCGCGCACATACTCGTTTTTCGCGCATGTGGCAGCAAATTGGACAGCGGCCGTCGGCTACCGTTATGCGCGTTGTACGCCAAGATCTGGGCAGGGATGCGGTGATCGTAGCCGAAGGCAGGACGGGCTCGTTTGCTGAAGGCTTCGCCGGCGCACCAGCTAGCTTGCTCCGAGTAGGCGCGTTGGCCGAACATATTGTTGAAAAAAACCCTGCCCACCTCAGCACTCGCTTCGCGGAGGACTTTATCTATCGAATCCTGCTGGACACGGTGATGTGGAATCGCCCCGTACAGGTAATTGCAATAGAGGCACGGCCCAACTCGGCTCAACCTGTGCAGAAGGCCCGATACTACCTTGACCAGGGAACGCTCACAGCTTTCTATTGGGAACAGGTACGCCAATCGTTCTTTTTCTCGGAAAACACCCGCTATTTCCTGCAGGTTCGTCCCGACGCGCATGGTGCGTGGGTCCCCCATCACATTCACATGTCAACAAATCTCGCACTTCCATTGCGGCTCGCGCGCCGCTTGGGGCAATCCACGACGGTGTACGACTACCGCGAATCTATGCCCCAATGACAGACTGCCGCCAGCACTTAATGAAGCGTCTGCGATGAATGAGCTGGCAAAGCGGGTCCAGACACTTCTCACCACGCGGACTTTTGGGCATTCGCTGCGCGCTTATGACGTCGCGGATTCAACCAACACCCTTGCAATGGCGTGGGCCGACTCGAACGCTCCGGAAGGTAGCGTGCTGATTGCCGAGTATCAGCGTGCAGGGCGTGGACGCCATGGCCGGCGCTGGGAAGCCGCACCGGGAAAGAACCTGATGTTTTCCATTGTCCTTAGGCCGCGCCTTAAGCCGACGCACCTCGGACTCATCACCTTGGCAGCGAGCCTTGCAGTTGCAGATGCCATACACAAAGTGGCCACGCCGCTAGAGGTCTCCATCAAGTGGCCCAATGACATACTGCTCTGCGGGCGCAAGTGCTCTGGCATGCTGCTCGAATCCGTGCTGTCGCACACCGGCGCACATGTGGTCGTGTTGGGAATTGGCCTCAATGTGAACCAAGACTCATTCCCGCCCGAGTTGGAACAGCGTGCGACTTCTCTGCTCTTAGAATTGGGCCGGCAGGTCCCGCGTGCGGCGCTCCTGGCCCGTGTTTTGGCAAATCTTGAGGAGCGCTACGAAACCCTTTTTCAAGACTCCTCTAAAATCTGTCAAGCCTACACCCGCCGGATGCAAGGACTTGGACAAGTGATGCATGTCCAAGGGCCCCCACCGGCGACCGGTACTGCAATAGGAGTAACTAATCGCGGGGCTTTGCGGTTGCAAACGGCGGAGGGAGAATGCATCATCCACGCAGGCGACCCAGCGTTGCTGACAGTGCTGGCATAGGATGTGGCTCACTGTAGACATAGGCAACAGCCGGATAAAGACCGCGCTTTTTGACAACGATGAATTGATAGTTGTCCGCTCCAGCGCGTGGTCGGAGACATGGGAAGAACGGCTTGCAGACGACCTTCGGGCGTATGGGCCTGTCCGCGTTGGGATCTCCAGCGTTGTGCCGGCTAAGCAGGTTCGCGTTCGGGCGCTGCTAGAGCGCACCACCAACATCCCCATCTTTGCCGTGCATCACGGACTCTCGCTCCCGTTTGCGTTAAAGTACCGCACTCCCGGCACCCTAGGCGTGGACCGGCTCGCCGCCGCGGCCGCGGCTTGGCATTGTTACAGCCAAGGCCTACCAACCATCATCGTCGACGCCGGCACGGCGCTTACCGTGGATGTGATTCGGGATGGGCAGTATCTCGGTGGATCTATAGGGGTCGGACCTGAACTGGAATGGCGGACCCTTTCCCGTGGCACGGCTGCCCTGCCACGCATCTCCGTATACCGGCTACCTGGAATGATCGGCACGACAACGAATGAGGCGCTGCAGTCCGGAGTCCTTTATGGCCTCATAGATCGCGTCCGCAGCAGTGTGGACCGCCTCACGTCAGAACTCGGAAAACGGCGTGTTGTGGTGGTCACCGGAGGGTGGCACGCCTTTCTGCACCAACACGTTTCTGGCATCAACCATGTAGATCCAGACCTCGTCTTGCGAGGTGTGCGGCATCTCATGGCGCTGAATCCAGTTTGAGATCTGCTACTGGACCCAGCCTTGCCAGAAAGCTAGGCGCGCACGAAAAGACCGCATGCGGCGTGCCCGCCGCGACCCACACGCAGTCGTACTGTAGTAGCTCCCGGTCCACAAACGCTCTCAGCAGTGCAGGATGCCCCACGGGCGCGACCCCGCCAATGGCATACCCAGTATGAATTCGCACAAAGTCTGCATCCGCCTTTCCGATCTTCTCGCCGACCAGAACGCGTAGCTTCCTGGTATCTACGCGTGTGGAGCCGCTGGCTAGAACCAGAATGGGTTGCGCCGTGCGCCTTGTCTTAAACACTAGCGACTTCACGATCTGACCAAGCGCACAACCAATCGCGTTGGCCGCATCCTGCGCCGTGCGCGTAGAGGCAGAGAGCTCACGGACTTCAACAAGCAAGCCTTTGCCGGCCAGCACATTCTGAACGTGTAACGCTTGGTGGCTAAGGCCTTCGTTCACTGTCCTTGCAAGATCTCCGTGGCCCGAGCGACCTCCGAGGCTACCCGATCTAGAACGCCAGCAGCAATCTCGACCTGTGCCTCGGCCTCATCCCAGTCACGCGCCTCGATGGCTTCCCGCACGCCGGGCAGCGTCTTTACTCCGTAGCCCGTCAGCAAACCGGGCGCATAGATTTGGTGGCGGTACCACGGGCGGCCGGGTAGTCCCTCGTTCCGCGACATTGCGCGCTCCAGATGCATGAGGATTCCGTTTAGTGCCTGCTGCCGCTGCCGGTCCAGGCTCGTGCCGTGTGCCTGCATTGCGGCATCGTACGCCTTTGCGCGCTCCTTGAGTACAACCAGGCTGTTTCGCAGGGGCGCAAAATTCAGGTGGGGTACAGGCTCCTTGGGATCCGGGGCAACAAAAGACTTGCGAGGATCGCTGGCCAAGGTATAGGCGTCACTCTCCGTGAGGAGATTGTGGCGCGCGGACTCTTCGCGCATAGTGCCGGTAAGATTTTCCACCTCGTCGACATACTTTGCCACCTGAAACACCCAGTTCTGTATCCTGAATGGAAGGATATCGGCGTTTGCCATGCGTAGCGTCAGGCGCCCGCCCACCTGTGCCAAAGCGCGTCCATAGGCAAAGCCCGGGTCCTGAAACCGCGTGTAGTGGTCAAACGAATCAAAGGCAGAATGATACGAACCTCCGCCGTTCTCACCGCCAAAGCCGATGTTGAGCGACGCGACCGCCAAGTGCTGCAAGAACGGCGAGTAGTCGGAACCCGATCCTAAGGGCGAAATGCGCAGGTCTCCGTTTCCATCAGCCTCTTTGTTGCCGCTAACCTGACGCCGGGCTCGCAGGCGCTCCGCCACCGACACGCCAGTCTGTGGATCGGTGACGGACGCAGCGACCTCGTTTACTAGGCGCTCCAACGTGTGGGACCCGCCGGCTCCCAGAAAGCCACGCCCGTTACCGTCGGAGTTGATATATACGGCGGCCTTCTCACGTAGCTCATCCGCGTGGTGTTCTGCCCATTCGGTAGAGCCCAGAAGACCGGGCTCTTCGGCGTCCCACCCGGCGTAGATTATCGTGCGCCTTGGACGCTTCCCTTGCGCGGCAAGCTCTCCAACTGCCCGGGCCTCTTCCATCAGTGCCACCATCCCGCTAATGGGGTCGGAGGCCCCAAACACCCAGCCGTCGCGGTGGTTACCACGCAACACCCACTCATCTGGGAACTCACTGCCCCGCATCAGCGCAATAACGTTGTAGGCCGGCACTACATCCCAGGAAAATTCTAGCTTGATTCGCACCCGCACCGGTCCGGGTCCGATATGATAAGTTATTGGTAGCGCACCCCGCCATGAGGTCGGGGCTACGGGGCCAGCCAGCGCCACGAGCAGCGGCTCGGCATCCGCATACCCGATCGGCAGTACCGGAATCTTCATGAGGCCCTTTGCCTCTTCCAAGGGCAGCCGTTCAGCATCAGGCGTCGCACCGTAGCCAGGCGTCAAAGGGTCCCCCGGAGACTGGGGCATATCAAGCACGGAGCCGCGCTGGGTGCCATAGCCCATGCGGTACGGCCCCTCGGGATATACGTCCCCCTGAAAGTAGCCGTCGTCGCGTGGGTCAGAATACAGGATACACCCCACTGCGCCGTGCTCTGCAGCAAGCTTCGGCTTCAGGCCACGCCACGAGCCGCCATAACGCGCGATGACTATCTTGCCAGCAACATCGATCCCGTGTCGGTCCAGCACTTCGTAGTCACGCGGCAGACCCTGGTTGACATACACCAGTTCCGCCGTCACATCTCCGTCCGCGGAGTAGGCATTGTACGGCGGCAACCGGTTCTCACGGACTGTTGAAGTTGCATCCTGAGCAAGTCCGGGCTCAATCAATTTGGCCACGAAGCTGCTAGGCTCAAGCATCTCAAGGTGACGCGTAATGGGCATCGGGACCAAAACATCGTACCGCGCAAGCCGGGCTTCGTAGCCCCACTGGTTAAATAGATTCACCATAAATTCCGCGTTCGCCTTGGCATGGGGCGAGCCGACATGCTGAGGCTTGGCGGTCATCCGCTGCATCCACGAGCGCAGGTTCTCCGTATCCAGCAGCCCGTCAAACTGCTGCTCCAGGGAGCGCTGCGCCCTTGCACCCTCTTCCGTAAAGCCGGTAATGGCCTGCGCTCCCGACGAGAGCGCCAAGCAAAGCGTAAGGGCAAAGACGAGTCCGAAAGAGATTGTTATGCGCATATCAATAGCGTTGTTCGAATCCATTAGAATCCGTAAATTACGTGTCCGTATGCTGAATATTGCTACGGGTCGCGGGAGGCTGCACTCGAGCTGAGTCCCACGTTGACTGCACAGGCTCCATGCGAGTCGGACATGCACAATTTGCTCAAACATGCGAAGACTATCGCTAGGCACGGTCGCCAGAGCGCTTGATCAGATGCTGGACCGCCAGATGACGGGGCAGGCTCGCATCGCCGCCCACCTGGTGGCCGCGGCCGAGGCTGCCGGGCGCTCCCCAGAGCAGGTAATCAGCATTTTGGATGAGGTAGTGGCATCCACAGTCTTGGATGAGTTGTGGATCACCAATGAAACCGGCCGTGCCTACCTGACTAACGTGCGGGACGAGAGCGGTAATCTGATGGCATTTACCTTCAGCCCCGATCCCGCCATTCAAAGACAGGCTTCAGAGTTCTATTCACTGCTAAGCGAGCCGATAGAAAGCAACGCCGTGGTCGTGCAGCAGGCCCAGAACCGCGAAATCGACTGGGAAATCTTCAAGTACGTAGGCGTCAACGGGGTTGACAAGCGTCGCATCATACAGGTCGGCAATGCGCTCGCCTTTGAAGAGCAAGGGCTGCTTACCGATACGTACGCGTCGCCGGTAATGACGGCGGTGCTGGCTGCCTTTGGAGAGTACGACCTGCTGGACGCTGCGAGTACCGCGCGCTCCCCGGAAGTCCGCTCGGTCTTTGAAGCGATACTCTCCAAGCAGATGGCTGTCCACTGCACCCTTGTGGCCGCGCTGGTCAACAGCGCTGCAGCGGCTGGCTGGTCAGCCGCCACCGTTGCCGGGTGCCTGCGTCGCGTCTCCGATACAAGCCCCTTGGCTGAGATCTACGTCGCTTCCCACGACGGCTTAGTAGTTCATTCCAGCCTGGAGGATCCGCCTGAGACACTTCCGCGGCTTGATGCCGTAGGACCGCTAGAGGTGGGCAAAGTCAAGTCGATAGAACACGCATGGGAGTCAGCCGGCGATCACGTGTGCAAGGCCGTGACAGTCTTCCAGCCGAATTCGAATCTCCTGGCGCAGGTGGTGGAGTATTTCGAAGACACCGAACTGGTATCGCCACGCTACGTGATTCCCCTTGCATCCGCTGAGCTCTAGACTTTAGAGCCAGCGCCGAGCACGTCGCGCTGTAAGGATGCCCGTGTTCATTCCGACGAAGTGCATAGTGCCATCGTAGCGACCATGTTCCATCTTCACGCACCGATCCATCACGACAGTCAGGCCGCCGGCCTCTGCAATCCGCGCAGCTTCCTCGCTTACGATCCGTAGCTGCATCCAGAAGGCTTTCGCCCCAATTTTCACGGCCTGCCGCGCATACCGCGGCGCCTCGTGCGCTGGCCGGAATACCGTGACCACGTCCACAGCCCCCTCAACGTCGAGGAGCGTGGGATAGGCCTTTTCGCCTAGAATCTCTTTCGCCTTGGGATGGACCGGGATGACTCGAAATCCATGGGAGGCCAGATACGTTGCGACAAAGTAGCTGGCCTTTTGGCGGTGCGTAGAAAGACCCACCATCGCTACCGTACGTGCCTGTCCGAGCACACGTCGAATAGCACCCTGGTCTTGGTACTTCGCCTTAAGTGCGGGCGTCAGTACGGAATTCAGCGTCAGATCGCATGCAAGGCTTGATCCAAATCCCATAGTAGATCCTCAATCGTTTCCAGTCCAACAGATAAACGGATCATTCCCGGTCCCACGCCGCTCGCTAGCAGCTCTTCGTCCGATAGCTGCTGATGCGTGGTAGAAGCCGGGTGAATGACCAGACTGCGCGCATCTCCCACGTTGGCGAGATGCGAGAATAAGTCTAATGACTCGATAAATGCTTTTCCTTTCGCGCGCACTGCCGTACCTTCGCCGCATAGTCCAAACGAAAACACGCTGCCGGGCCCCTTGGGCAAGTACTTGTTCGCCAGCGCGTAGTACGGGCTGCTCTCCAGTCCAGGATATGCGACCCAGTCTACCTTCGGGTGGGCTTCCAGGTAGGTAGCCACGTCCATTGCATTTTGCACATGACGCTCCATTCGAAGTGACAGCGTTTCAAGGCCCTGCACCAGCAGAAATGCGTTAAACGGCGACAGACACGCTCCTGTATCACGGAGGGTTTCCACACGCGCCTTCATCAGGAAAGCATGGTGCCCAAAGGTATCATAAAACCGAAGGCCGTGATACGAAGGCGAAGGATTCGCTATCGTGCCGTAGTGGGTATAATCAAACTCGCCCGACTCGACGATGACGCCGGCGATGGAGTTGCCGTGCCCGCCGATAAACTTCGTCGCCGAGTGCAAGGCAATGTTAGCGCCAAAGGTCAGGGGACGACAGAGGTAGGGTGTAGCAAAGGTGTTGTCAATCACCAGCGGCAGGTAGTTTGCTTCCGCGAGCGCGGACAGACGCGCTATGTCGAGTACGCTTCCCTGAGGGTTGCCGATCGTTTCGCCATAAAGTGCCTTAGTGTTTGGCGTAATCGCGGCTTCCCACGCGTCGAAGTCGTCTGGATCGACAAAGTGGGCAGTCACGCCAAGCTTTCGGAAGGTGTGCACAAACTGGGTCCGCGTACCGCCGTAGAGGTGCTGCGAAGACACGACCTCGTCGCCCGGCTCAAGGAGCGTCATCATGGTCGTCAGCTGTGCGGCCATGCCGCTGGCGGTGGCGATGGCACCTGCGCCCTCCTCCAACGATGCCATGCGTTCCTCAAAGACCGACGTGGTGGGGTTGTTGATGCGCGTGTAGATGTTGCCGTACTGCTTCAGATCAAAGAGCTGCGCGGCGTAGTCTGCGCTTTCAAAAACGTAGGACGTCGTCTGGTATATCGGAACAGCACGAGCCCCAGTAGTTGCATCGGGGATGTGCCCAGCATGCAGCATGCGCGTATCAAAGCCGAACGAACGACCTCTATCCTTGTTATCTTGTTGACTCATTGCGTGCTTCGTGCGGCTGCCGAATAGGCTGGTCTCACCCCAAGACTGGCAGGTGTGTTCCGATCACGCGAAAAGGCAGAGAGATCTTCACAATTCCGATGACTCCATGGCAGGCCACACTGACTCTCCGGCGCCCGAATACTCCACTCCTAGCCTTACAAGGAAGCACTACGACAGGGAACTGGCGGCTCTTCATGTCGAACTGGCAAAGCTTCAGCGCTACATACGTACAGAGGGACTAAGGGTCTGCGTGCTTTTTGAGGGGCGCGATGCGGCAGGAAAGGGCGGCACCATCAAGCGCATCACACAGCCGCTCAACCCTCGGGTGTGTCGTGTCGTTGCTCTCGACAAGCCGAATGACCGCGAGAAGTCGCAATGGTATTTCCAGCGGTATGCCTCACACTTGCCCGCAGCGGGCGAAATGGTGCTTTTTGACCGAAGTTGGTACAACCGCGCGGGCGTTGAGCACGTGATGGGGTTCTGCACGGTTGCAGAGTATATGGAATTCTTGCGCACATGCCCTTCATTTGAGCGCATGATCATAAGCTCCGGCATCAAGTTGCTGAAGTACTGGTTTTCCGTCAGCGCAGACGAGCAGGCGCGGCGATTTCAGAAGCGGATTGACGACCCTACGCGCCGGTGGAAGATCAGCCCGATGGACCTGCACTCCAGAGCCCGATGGGATGACTATTCCCGTGCCAAGGACCAGATGATGCTGTACACCGATACGCCGGAATCGCCCTGGTTTGTCGTCAACGCCAGCAACAAGCGCCGCGCGCGACTGAACTGCATACGCCATCTGCTGGACCAGATCCCCATCAAGGACATCGAGCCGCCACCCATCGCATTGCCGGAGCTGCAACACGACACGGGCTACGTACGCACACCCATGGAGGCTCAGCGCTTCGTCCCTGAATTGTTCTAGGAACCGGTCTGCAGTGCAGCGCGAGTACGAACCGCTGTAGTTGCGTGCGGTTGAACGTGATCAGGTTAGGACACAGGATCTGCATAGACACCGATGACCCTGATCAACACCGATCGCGCACCCCGCGAGTTAGCAAGCGAATCTGAAGGAAGCCTGCCCGCGAGCACGGTACGCGACCCCATCGCATTTTTTGGCGAGTGGTTTCGGCAGGCCACAGACGCAGGCGTGCACCTGCCGGAAGCAATGACGCTGGCTACATGTACGTCGAGCAGTCATCCTTCCGCACGCGTGGTCTTGCTCAAGCAGTTTGATCGGCGCGGCTTTGTGTTCTATACGAATTTTGGCAGCCGCAAATCAGAGGAGTTAAGGCAAAACCCGCACGCCGCACTAGTGCTCCACTGGGCTGCGCTGGATCGCCAGGTCCGCATAGAGGGCATTGTGACCAAAGTTGACGCGGAGGAGGCCGCGGCCTACTTCAGGACCAGGCCGCGGGGCAGCCGGATTGGCGCTTGGGCTAGCCTCCAGAGTGCGCTCCTACCTGCAATTTCCGTACTGGAATCTCGCGTGCAGAACATAGAGAAGCGCTTTTCTGACCAAGAGGTTCCGCTGCCACCTTTCTGGGGCGGCTGGCGAGTTGTTCCTGAACGCATCGAGTTTTGGCAGGGTAAGCCCAACCGCCTGCATGAACGAATCGTATTCGAAAAGCACGACCACGGATGGCAAACGTACCAGCTCTACCCGTAGACAGTACGAATTCGTGTGTTGCGCAATGGGAGCGTCGTCGCTCGCTTGATGTGTTGCTGCAGGTCCAGGGAACCACGATCCGCGAAGCACTCGTACTCTCTGTGCGCCCCACACCTGCGCGAGACAAGGCAGTGCCGATCAAAACAGCTCCCAAGGGTGCTCTTTTTCCGCCTCCACCCAGGCAGCACGCATCTTCAGCAGGTGCTCTTGAACGCATACTTGCGCCTCGCCATTGGCTGCTCTGATGCGACGGTAGGTGCCATCGGACCGCATGCGGCGCGCTTTCACGTTGTCTACCAGATACGTTCCCAAGACCTCATCGCGAAGGTATCGTATGAGCCGAGCGTCTTGTATGGGGAATAGGATTTCCACCCTGCGCGTAAGGTTGCGTGGCATCAGATCCGCGCTCCCCAAGTACACCTGCTCTTCGCCCCCGTTGTTGAAATAGTAGACCCGGCTATGCTCCAGGAATCGCCCGACTATGCTGGTCACCGTAATGTTCTCGCTGACACCGGGAACCCCTGGACGAAGGCAACAGATCCCCCGCACAACTAAATCAATCCGCACACCTGCCCTGGAAGCCTTATAGAGCCGCTTGATCATCGGCTTATCCACCAAGGCGTTGGTTTTCAGGATTATTTGGCCCTGTCGGCCATGCTGCTGGTGCTCGATCTCGCGATCTATCAGCGCTCCCAGGCGTGCGCGCAGGTTGATCGGCGCAACAAAGAGCTTGCTGTAGTCTCGCTTGTCTGAGTATCCCGTGAGAAAGTTGAAGAGGTCGGTAGCATCGGCCCCCAATGCCTCATCTCTGGTGAAGAAGCCGATGTCCTCGTATATGTGAGCCGTGACCGCGTTGTAGTTTCCGGTGGCAAGATGGAGATACCGACGGATGCAGCCGTCCTCGTTTCGAATGACCAACGCGATCTTGGAATGCGTCTTTAGGCCTATGATTCCATAAATGACATGCACGCCTTGGCGCTCCAGCAGCTTGGCCCATCCAATGTTGCTCTCCTCGTCAAAGCGTGCCCTCAGCTCCACCAGCACGGCCACCTGCTTGCCGTTTTCACGCGCCTTCAGCAAAGCCTTTACCACAGGAGAATTGGAACCCACGCGGTACAGCGTCATCTTGATCGCCAATACGGCAGGGTCGGCTGCCGCCGAGTACAGAAAGTCTACAACTGGCGAAAACGAGTCGTAGGGATGATGCACGAGGTGGTTTTGCGTGCGAATAGCTGCAAAGACATCGCCATCCCTTGCCTCTGCCTTCAGCCGCGGCGCGGTAAATGGCACAAACGGCGTGTCTTTCAGATCAAAGCGTTTGGAGCTTTCGTACAGACCCATAAGACCGCCAAGCCCCAGAGGACCGCTTACCACGTAACAGTCACTTTTGTCGATCTGCAGGTTCTGGAGCAGGATGTTGCGAATGCGCTTGGGCATGTCGCTAGTGACCGTCAGCCGCAGCACAGACCCCATGCGACGCTGGCGAACGCCCTCCTCCATTGTTTCCAACAGGTCATCGGCCTCAAGCTCCTGGATGACCATGTCGGCATTGCGCGTGATCCGGAATGGATGTGATTCGACGATGCGCATCCCGGGAAAGAGCGCCTGCAGGTTGGCCGCAACCACCTGTTCGACCCATATGAAAGTCTCTTCGGTTCGCCGCTTGCCGTCTGCACGAAGACGTCCCGAGCTGCGCGAAACTGGCAAAAGCCGGCTGATGGTCCCTGGGACCTTTACACGGGCAAATCGCTCGTTTCCGTGTTCGTCTTTAATCAGCACCGCCAAGTTCAGGCTGAGGTTGGAGATGTGCGGAAACGGGTGTGCGGAGTCAAACGCCAGCGGCGTTAGCACCGGAAAAATCGCGGATTCAAAGAAGCGCGCTACCTTCGCGCGATTCTGTTTCGAGAGTTCCTCATAGTTGAGGATGTGTACGCCCTCACGGGCAAGAAGTGGTATGAGCGTATGGACGAGGTAGGCGTGCGAATTCTCCATGAGCGAATGGACGGCATCCCGTATCGCGACCAGCTGCTCTGACGGGGTCATGCCATCTGGGGAGGGGTCGGTCACGCCCCCCGCGACCTGCTTCTTGAGCCCACCTACCCGCACCATGCAGAATTCGTCCAGGTTGGAGGCAACAATCGACAGAAACTTCAGCCGATCCAGCAGAGGGTTGCGCTCATCCTGCGACTCCTCGAATACTCGGTTTTGGAAATCCAGCAACCCCAACTCCCGGTTAAAGTAGAGGCTCGAATCATCCAGGTCCGGCAACCTCTCCGGGAGCGTAGCAGCACCGTTGCCGGACGTGGTGACCTTGATGTCAGTTTCCAGATGCTTTGCGGTTGGCATGGACGAAGCCTGACTTGATGCGCTGTCAACTAGTCAAGAGCATGACTTTACAACTAAACAGCACCCAAGTTTCGCCCCGCCCAATCCCTCGCCAACTCGCCGCAAAGAAGCGCCAGCCACGGGATCTGAATCCTGTCCTGTAGAAAGTCAAACATCGTGCCGAAGGGTATGCCAGTCTCGCAAATTCGTGTTTGTGGGAGATCCTTAACACTGGCATGATCTGGTGCGGAAATGTTAACCATTCTGTAACAGTAAGATAAACTTAGTGTGGACTCAGGTACAGTAACTTTGCAACGCATTCCAACAACAGTCATCCATATGGCAATAGTATTACACCTGCGCGGATGCAGGCTACTTTGTGCGGCGCTATGTTGGGTCTTGTGGTCCAGTGTGGCGTCTGCTCAGACCTCTAGAAGTCCCGGCCAGCCGGGCACTCTCGCCGGGATACTGATTGATGGCGAAACTGGCGAAGCACTGGTCGGCGCAACATTCGTGGGCCCGGGCGTAAGCAACCATCCAGAATCCGACCGGTGGCAGATGCTCATCTTCCGCGACAAAACGGGCGGATTTTATCTCAGCACCATCTTCACGGACTTGCGGACAAATGAGGACGGCTGCGCGATTAAGCTAGAGGTTGTTGACAGTTCAAGTGCCAGGGCGAAGGACAGCCGCACCCGCCTTGAAGCGGGTAATATGGACTTGTCACATAACGCCTTCTGAGCATTCGGAAACGGACAGGATCCCATAGTATGGATCAATACCGGCGGTGATCTGGGCTTTCAGAATCAGACTATGGACTACATGAATAATTGCTCCAATGAACCGACCGACCCTGAGCTGCGTGGCATGGAGCGGGGAACCACGGGCACCGGGCAGCTTGACCCGCGCCCGGAAGACATCTCAATAGCGGTTAGCCCGGCAAGCGCGGATTATCCGGACGGTCCCTTCTTCACGCCGGTAAACTTCAACGGCGCATTCGGCCGCACGAATTGGACGCGCGGCTGGACGGCTCTGGACAATTTGGGCTACAACGGAGACATCGTGGTTGCCATTGAAGAAGTACGCAATGAGCTTCGAACCGGTGTTAGTTTACATCAGAAATTCCAACATACGTTCAACCCGGTAACCTGCATCGCAATCGGTATTGAGCGTGCACAGCGCGTGCGCCTGGCCATATACGATGCGCTCAGGCGTCAAGTGCGCTTGCTCTGTGAGGGCACTACCAACGCAGGCCCGATTCAGGCCTTGTTCTATGCGCGCAACTTGGCCTCCGGCGTGTTCCTCTATCGGCTCGAATCTGAAGACGACTGCATTGCCCGTAGGATGACGCTTGTGATTTAGGCCTGCGGGGCCAGGGCCCGGCAGGCCCGGAACACTTACATGAAAACCTTAATGCTGCGCCGCGTTCCAATCCATGCCAGCGTCTTAATACCTGGACCATGAAACGATATGATCTGCTGTGGCGCACGGTGGGACTTCTCGGCATTCTCTTTCTGTTCTTTGTGAGCCTGGAGCTCATGGGCGACTCATTCAAGCTGTTGGGTCGCGGCTTTGCAGAAAGGCTCCTGTCCACTACTTCGAATCCGTTTGTAGGACTCTTTATCGGGATTCTGGCAACCTCGCTGGTGCAAAGCTCTTCGACCGTAACATCTCTCATAGTAGGAATCGTTGCCGGTGGCGGGTTAACGGTGGCGGGTGCCATCCCCATCGTCCTTGGCGCAAATGTTGGTACAAGCATCACCAATACAATTGTGTCGCTTGGGCATATCGCGCGTAAGGACGAATTCGAACGTGCCATGGGAGCGGCCACCGTGCACGACTTTTTCAACCTGTTGGCAGTCGCGGTATTTTTTCCGCTCGAGCTCATGACGGGCTTCCTTTCGACTGCTGCGGAAGGGCTGGCCAATGGTCTTGCCAACGCGGGAGGCTTGAGCCTGCTTAATCCCGTTACGGCACTCACGGACCCCGTCGTTGAAGGAATCATCTGGCTGAGTCAGAGCAATGGCATTATCGTTCTTGCGCTGGGTGTGGTCCTGCTCTTTGCGTCACTGCGCTGTCTGGTAATCCTGCTGCGCACGCTGCTTCTGGGCCGCTCGGAGAAGCTCATCAACAAGTATCTGTTTGGTCCAGCGCCAATCGCCCTGCTGTTCGGAACACTAGTTACTGTGATGGTACAGAGCTCATCAATCACGACTTCCATCACGGTCCCGCTCGTGGGCGCTGGCATTGTGACGATCAGGCAGATCTTTCCATTTGTACTGGGGGCCAATATCGGCACCACCGTGACTGCGCTCCTCGCCGCAATGGTCTTGGCAAGCGACGGCGGGGCGACCGGCCATGCCGCACTGCATGTTGCTTTTGCACACCTAACATTTAACGTTTGTGGCGTGCTGCTTGTCTTGCCGCTGAAGCAGCTGCGCGCCGTGCCCGTCTGGCTGGCGACCTCCTTAGGCAGACTTGTTATTAGGAACCGCGTCTACGCGTTTGCATATATCGCGCTGGTGTTCTTCGTGATACCGCTGGCCATCATTTTCGCTACGCGCAACTACACGACCCCATTTGAAGACCCATCCACTCCTGTGGAACAAGTCGTCCTCATAGAGGGTGCGCACGGCCCCATTTGAGTACTACAGGAGCTCAGGTACGCCAAACTGGAATATTAAGTGATCGGAATAGCCGTAGAATTGCAGGATCTGCACGAACGACTTAACGTCATGTTCGACCGGGTCGACGAGCAACTGGCCGATACCGTAAACGCGCTGGTCATGGCTGATGAGGCACTGGCCACAAAAGTGCGGACACGGGATCGCACGGTTGATGCTATGGAGCTTGAACACGATCGACATTGCATTCACATCCTGAACACCTACAGGCCGCAAGACACTGTACTCCGCACAGTGATCGCAGCCTTGCGCATCAGCTCGAACCTGGAGCGAATCGGTGACCAATGCAAAAACGTGTGCAAGGCAGTACCAGACATTGGTTCGCTTCCAAGCTGGCAATCTCGAACATCCGTCGTGGATATTGCTGACGCTGCGCGCAGGATTATGCATTCCGCGCGTGATGCTTTCGTACGGCAGGACCGGCTCATGGCGCGCCAAGTGCTGGCATATGATCGCCAAGTGGACCGCGCTTATCGAGAAGCTTTCGCGGCCATTGCGGCGCTAGGCCCCAGCAACGGTTCGTACCCCGTGGCGCTTCTGCACCTTGCAGCCATAAGCAAGTCCTTGGAACGGATCGCCGACCACGCAAAGAGCATCGCCCGCCACGTAGTGTATTTTGTTGAAAGCGTGGACATACGCTATGGCAGCCTGCAGGCGCCAGATCAGGCACTGCCCACCTTGACTTGAGGCACTACCAACCCTTGCACGCCCGCAGTGCGGTGATGTGCGCCGCATGGTGCCGGCCATGCCACGCGTACGTACAAAGTAGGTCGTCAAGCGTCATCAGCCCGTCCTCCGGGTGATGCAGTGCTCGCCGGAAGTCCTCTTCGTTTAGCGACCGCAGCAACGTTACCCACCGCCTGTGTAGTGTTTCCAGGAGTACGAGTGATGTCTCAACGTCGCTCGACTTGGCATCTGCGAGCTCAGCCCAAAGGCTCTGATCGTACGTCTTGATCGTAGGTACCTCTTCAGTCAGAGTCCAACGAAAGCGAACGTACGCGTGGATATGGCTGTCCGGCAAGTGGCTGACGACCTGCCGCACGGACCAGCCGCCCGCACGATAAGGCGTATCAATCTGTGATTCCGTAAGACCGTCAACAGCTGCGCGCAACAGGGCCGGCGCTGCAGCAATCTGGCCAATCATTTCCTGGCGATGAGTAGACGTCACTACGGTCGGCCTTTGCATACGGCCTATGGGGTATCGAAGGGCGTCGCTCATTATTGGACCTAGTTAGATTCGGTGCTTGGGTGGATGCCGCAGACAGGGTTCGCAGTAGCTGTAGCTGGCAATGCACAGCATGCAACTGGATTCTCTGTGCAAATGTACACGCCGATGAATCGATTGTCACTTCGGTTTCGCGCCACCACCTGCCCGCATAGGTCTTTGCCGGCCCCCGGCCCGTTGCGGCAGCTCATACATCACCCAGTTGCGGGCGCATCAGGACTTCTTCTACCACAGTGCGACTACTCAGCTTACAAACGTCAACCACCGCGCGGGCAACATCGTCGGCCGCCATCAGACGCTCTGCGGCAACGCCGGTCCCCTGCCAGCTCGGAGTCATTGTCGCGCCGGGCAACAATGAGGTCACACGGACTCCGAGCGACTTCGTCTCTTCTCTAACCACACGCGCCAAGCCCAGAAGACCGTGCTTTGCGGCGCAGTAGGCTACCGCCCCGCTGTACGCCCGAATAGACGCCACAGAAGCAAGGTAGACAATGTGGCCGCTGCCACGCCGCACCATCGCGGGCAGGAAGGCCCGCGTCACGACGAATGCGCTGGTGAGGTTGACCGCAATCTGTTGCCGGAATGCTTGCGGCGTCGTGTCAAGCACCGTGCCAGTTTCGAAATATCCGGCATTATTTATCACGATGTCGGGTGCACCCAAGTCCGCCTGGATTTGCTGCGCGCTGGCCGTCACCTGGCCATCGTCGGTAACGTCACACGGAAAGGCCCACGCCTGTGCACCCTTCACCCGAGCCCGTGCCGCGACCTTTGCCAGATTCGTTGCAGAGCGGGCCATCAGGCAGAGCCGCGATTCGGGCTCTGAGGCAAAGCGCTCAGCAATGGCCTGCCCTATCCCCTGACTGGCTCCTGTGACGACGATGAGGCTCATAGTATTGTCGCGCGGCGTAAGAGACCTCGCCTTGTACGCATCATGCGGCCCGATGGTCAAAGATGCGACGACCTATCATTAGCCAGTCAAACCTCCTAGCCAATGCGTATGTTACACTGGTAGTCAATGCTTGCCAGCGGAATGGAAACTCCGGCCCCATCCGTCTCTTTCGTAGATATTGCTGCGGCGATCCGTGACGCGCAATTCCCTCCGTGCGATGTCGTTTTAGGAATCGGACACGGGGGTACGGTTCCCGCTTCGCTTATAGCCTTCCGGCTTGGCGTCCCGCTATGCATGGACTGGTACAACTACCGAGGGTGTGACAACAAGCCCGTCTACGAAACACCGAAGCTGCTTGGCAGCAGCTGCCTTCCCGAAGGTGCGCGCCGTGTACTCCTGGTGGATGATGTAGCTGTTACAGGCCAAACTCTTAAAGCTGCGGCAACTCGCCTGGCCGGCTTGCATGTGACTACACTGGTGCTAAAGGGCAAAGCGGACATCGTGCTGTTGCCGCAGCTCAATACTTGTGTCCGATGGCCTTGGCATCATTGTTGCGAGTCACCACTTAACTGACGGACTCGAATTTGGATCGAAGAACCTTCGTTCACTGGGCGCTGTCGGCCAGCGTTCTTCTGCCCGCTGCTTCAGCTGCCACGCGTGATCGTCACGGTGACTTGTTGCCGAAGCGCAAGCTCGGGCGAACCGGAGAAAAGGTGACAATGCTCGGCCTCGGTGGCTGGCATCTCGGCCGTATGAGCGAGCGAGACGCCCAGCGGGCAGTAGAGGCCGCGATTGCCGGTGGCATCCGTTTTTTTGATTCGGCAGAGTCATATCAGGCAGGTGGCAGCGAGCGTTACATTGGACGGTTTTTGGTGCCCAAATACCGCGATGAAGTCTTTCTCATGACCAAGACCACTGCGGGTACGGCCCGCGATGCCCGAAGCCATCTGGAGGACTCTCTACGCCGGATGAATACGGATCACATGGACCTTTGGCAGATGCATGCCATTGGCAGCCCTGAGGACGTGGACCGGCGGCTTGCGAGTGGCGTCTGGAAGGTGATGGAGGACGCGGTTCGCGAAGGCAAGACGCGCTTTATAGGATTTACCGGCCACAGCAACCCCAAGGCGCACCTGCACATGCTCGCGTACCAGACAACCGCCCAGACCTGCCAAATGCCGATCAATGTCGCAGACGCGAGCTATAGCAGCTTCACGCGCAACGTGCTACCGCAGGCAGTCCAGCACGAACTTGCCGTGATTGCGATGAAGACATTGGCTAACGGTGGATTTTTTGGCGGATCTCGCCACGGCCAGCATGGGCCAAATCCACGAGTGGTACCGGACCGGATTTCCATCCGAGAGGCGCTGCATTTTGCATGGTCTCTCCCCGTGTCCGTCGTTGTTACAGGCCCGGACAACCTCGAGCAGCTTGACGAGAAGATCGCGCTGGCCCGCTCCTTCGAGGGCATGGACGAAGCAGAGCGAACCACACTGGTAGCACGGGTGGCCGACATGGCGGGCCGCAAGGTAGAATTTTATAAGTCCTAGCATACATGACACGAATACTCTGTGTAGCCTCGCTCTTGTTGGCGACGACTCCGTCGATGGGCCAGATCGCCGCGACTCTTACCGGCACGGTTACTGACTCCACCGGAGCACCGCTTGCAGACGTGTCGGTGTTTATAGCATCTTCTACCATGGGTACCGTAACGGGGGACGACGGTTTATACGTGCTGCCCGGCGTCCCGCTTGGTACGCTGCGCCTGTACGTGTCCAGTATTGGCTATGAATCGCAGTACGTGGACATGTTCATACGTGACGCGAGCGTTGTCGAGCACGACTTTGTGTTGCAGGAGGCAGTCTACGAGCTGGGCGAGCTTACAGTTAGCGCCAACAACGAACGCTGGAAACGGCAGCTTGAGCGATTCACACGCATCTTTGTAGGCTATAGTCCAAATGCCACAGAAACCACGATCCTGAATCCCGAGGTTTTGGACTTTTCTGGGCGTGGAGGCGAATTTCGGGCGCAGGCGAGCGCACCACTGATCATCGAGAACAAGGCGCTGGGCTATCGTATCAAGTACTACCTCAGCGAATTCGTTGCGGAGCCCTCGAGCTGGCGTTGGGATGGCGAACCACTCTACGAGTCACTTCAGCCAAGCAGCCCGGAAGAGGCTGCCCGCTGGAATGCAAAGCGGGACTCTACTTTCTATGGGTCTTTCCGCCATTTTCTGCTAGCACTAATTAACGATCAGCTGGAGGAACACGGATTCAAAATCTACGCCACCCCTCGCAGTGGCCGATTCTCTTCCGGCTCTCTCTTTCCTGGAGGCACACGTATGGAACTCAAGGCGTCCGACATCATCCACGACGGCGAGGCCGCGGACGAACGCATTCTCGAATTTGAGGGAATGCTGGATATCGTGTATACTCGTGAGTTGGAGTCACCAGGCTACCTGAGGCAAGAAGGCCTGCGGCGCCGCCCGAAGTACCAGACCTCGCCGATTCAGCTGGATCGGGGCCCCACTATAGTCGATCTCAAGGGGGACACGCTGGACCCGTATGGCGTAACCTTTTATGGCGGCTACTTTGCCTATGAGCGCATCGCCGATGACGTCCCCAAGGAGTACCGACCGGGCCCTCAGAATTAGTTCGCCCTGTCATCCGTGTTTCATCCTTGCGCTGGTCTTGCTGATCCTTCCGCAAGCCTCATTTGCGCAGGGGGGTACCGCACGCATCGTAGGCCGGGTGACCGCTGCAGACTCCCAGTATCCGCTTCCGAATACCCATGTCTTTATTGCCTCCTCGCTCATTGGTACCACTTCCGACTCTGAGGGGCGCTTTGAACTCACCAATGTGCCGGCAGGCGCGCACCGCCTCGTAGTTTCCATGGTGGGGTACGCGCCGTATGAACGCGACTCGCTGTTTCGTGCATCCACATCCTACACCTTCGATATACAACTGGAACCCGCAACGATTGCGCTTGAAGAGATCGTCGTCAGTGCGCGCGAAGCGCGCCGATGGCAGCGGCGACTCATCAAGTTTACGCGGCTGTTCCTGGGAGAAACCAGTAACAGTGAATTCACGACCATCGAGAACCCTGAAGTCCTGAGCTTTACGGCAAAGCTAGGGCGGTTGTCCGTCACCGCCTCTGCTCCACTGATCATCGAAAACCAGGCGCTGGGATACCAGCTTCAGTACTTCCTGAAGGAGTTTTTCTACTTCGGCACCACGGTCAAGTATGACGGCGATCCGCTGTTTAGGGAGCTGGAACCGTCCAGTGAAGAAGAAGCCGTTCGTTGGACCGCAAACAGGGAGGCGGCCTTTTATGGGTCGCAGCGCCACTACTTTCTGGCGCTGTTGGACCAGCGCACGGATCAGGAAGGCTTTGTGACGTACAGACGCTATAAGCTGGGCGCGGACGGAGCGTCGTTTCTTGTCGACACCGGGACGCTCCTACGCGGCGGCCCCACGCCGCTGGAAAAGGAGCTAACCTTCAGCGGCTTCCTAGAGATTGTCTACACGGGTGAAAAAGAGTCCCCCGACTTTCGCAGGTGGCAACGCGGTTCAGCCTCAACGCGACTAGGAGATCAGCGCTCCTTCATCAAGCTTAATGATGGCCCCACACTGATTGACCAGGCTGGCGAGGTAATTGATCCCTACGGCATCACCGTCTATGGCTACTTCGCCTTTGAGCGCTTTGGCGACCGTATGCCAAAAGAGTATCGGCCGCCGCAGTGGATCCCCTACTCTCCTGAGAGGTAGACTGTTTTTCCCGTACGGACAGATTGCAGGGCGGCCTCCAGAATCTCCATTGCAACCAGGTTGATTTCCGGTGAGTAAAGTCCTCCTGCCGGGTCTATGCTGCCCCGAATTGCGCGTGCCAAATACGAGAATGGATCACCACTGGGCGCCAGTGTCCGTTCTGCCACCCCTTTCCGCTCCGCTGCGTCGCCTCGAGTCCGCATTCTCACATCTGTCGCATTATCTGCGTGCACGTACCCGTCGGTGCCATAGACTGACATGTCCTTGCGGTTGAATGGCCAGTTCCAGGACGCCTGGATGATGCCTTGGGCCTCTGGATAGGTAACCACGATAGTCGCTTCGTCGTCGACCAGCGGATACGTATCAGGCTTAATCGTCTGGGCAATGGCGGTCACCGACACCGGGCGTGCGCCGTCCATAAGCCACGTAGCGATATTGGCACCATAGCATCCGAAGTCCATAAGAGCACCGGCTCCATTTTCTTTTGGATCGGTCAGCCATTCCAGAAACTCCGGTCCCACGCCAATCTCCTTGGGGCCAGGGTGGCCATCGCGTACCACAATCTTTCGTAGCGAGCCGAGTGCCCCCCTTTGGGCATGCACATAGTGCACGCTTGGATACCATGACGTTTCGTAGTTCACGAGAAGGTGGATGCCGGCAGAGTCTGCGGCAGCGTGCATCATTCTGGCATCCTCCAGCGAAATGGCCATAGGCTTTTCTACCATAACGTGGATGCCGTGGCGGGCAGCGGCCTGGGTCGCAGCGAGGTGATCCTTGATGCTGGAAAAGACGGTAATGGCGTCGACATCCACGGCGGCTACCATCTCGTCGATGGAGTCATAAACTATCGCCGGGTCAAAGCCGAATCGATCCGCAAAGCGTATCGCCAATTCGCGATCACGTTCGACAATAGCCACCATCTCAACGTCAGGACGGGATGGACGCCCGAGGATCCAGCCCACGTGTCCGTGCACGAGGCCAACGACGCCAACCCTTACGGGCTCCTCCTGGGCTTGTGCTGTGCTGGCAAAAACCAGCATTATACACAGAATCACGGACAACTTCATTGCACGTAAAATGGTGTTTAATTGGTGCGTGCTACTCAAATGGCACCGGTTGGCTCCCATCGGCGTTTACAACAATTCGTATCCCTGGTCCGCATTGAAGACCCTGTTGACAGATGACCCGGCCCTTGCCGCTGCGTTGCTGCGGCGCGGAGAACTGGTGGCCTTTCCTACCGAAACGGTCTATGGCCTAGGCGCCGATGCGTTTAACCCGGATGCAGTAGCAGCCATCTTTGACGCAAAAGAGCGTCCAGTGGATAACCCGCTGATCGTGCACATTGTCCGTCAGCGCCAGATAGTGGACATAGCCAGCAGTTTGTCGCGTGAGGCTCAAACTCTTATCGACCTCTTCTTCCCGGGCCCGCTTACTGTGGTTTTACGCAAGCATGCGTCACTGCCGCCGGTGGTAACCGCAGCGCTCGATACAGTTGCCGTTAGGATGCCCTCGCATGCATTGGCTCGCCGATTTTTGTCTGCTTGTGCGAGTCCAATTGCCGCACCTTCTGCCAATCGCTCCGGGCGCCCGAGCGCAACCACGTGGCAAGCCGTTCGCGATGACCTGGAAGGTCGAATTAGCGCCATTCTACGCGGCGCACCCTCTCCGGTGGGCATCGAGTCTACCGTGGTGGACTGCAGCACATCGGGGCCGCCTCAGCTGCTTCGTGCCGGTGCAATCAGTATTGAACAACTCCTGGCGGTGGTTCCCTCGCTATGCGTGGCGCAGACCGCCGGTGAATCAGCGGTTCGCAGCCCGGGCATGCGTCACCGCCACTATGCGCCCAAGGTCCACCTTGAGCTAGTGAAAACGCCACGCGAAGCGGTGCCCCATCCCAAGCATGCATATATCGGGATCGCTCCCGTAGATGAGCCCGGTGCTTTTGGCCGCTTCCTCCATGCGCAAGACACACAAGGCTACGCTCGGGCACTGTTCGACTTTTTCCGGCAATGCGAATTGACGGGAATCCACACGATATACTGCCAGATGACAACCGAGGCCGGGATTGGCAGAGCACTCGCAGATCGTCTTCGGCGGGCCGCCGCCGCGTAACGTCGGCAGCTTTGCCTCACCGGCCGTTTCGGCAGTAGAGCCGGCGATTCAATTCCTACTTGCCGCTCATTTCTCTTACCCGGCAAGGTGATTCAAGAGCTTGGTGAGCGATGCGGGCTAGGTTTTACACAGGCCGACCGGCCCCAATGCTCAATACCACGCGGACACCGACGCCGCCATATTGGGCAACGGGGCGTAGGCGGACATGCGGAAGTGCCTTGCGGTGGCGTTTAGATAGAAGATAACCGGTACCAGCCCCTATGGCTGCGCCGATGAGCACATCTGTGAACCAATGATAGTTGTCGACCATGCGGACAAACGCGGCCCCCATTCCTAAGCCCACTAGAGCGTACGTTTCTACGCGCGGATAGTACAGGAGCCACGGCATCGTAAAGGCAAACACTGTGGTGGCGTGCCCCGAAGGAAAGGACCGTCTCCCGGAAAACGGCCTGACTCTTCGGGCCCCCGCGTTGTCGTTTGGCCGGGCGCGGCCTACGCCCAGCTTTAGGCCATTTGTGACCAGATTGGACAGAAGGATTGCCTGCATGGATGTGAAGGCGGCATCCTGAAACTTCCCGCTGCCGCTGGTTAGAGACCCAAGAAACAGTGCAACGGCCATCGGCCGGACTACCTTCACGTTGCCAGTCTCGTGCAGGATGCGCCGCACGCGCGTGGGTGTGCTCTCCGCAAGGACCATCGCGTTTCTGGTCAGCGGCTCGTCCAAATAAGACAAAAGCAGGATTGCCCCTACGGTCCCGCCCGCCGCAAGCACGACACGCGCCGATGCGACCCCGTTCGCGGCGGCCGTCATATCGCCGACCACCCACCTGGCGAATCGTACGGGGTCTTCCGACCCTACCTGCGCCTCGGCGCTCGCTCCACACGCACAAGCCAGCGCCACGGCAAAGAAGCTGCGCTGAAAAGCGCGTCGAATCATACCCTACCGTCCGAGTTGCAAATCACCGTAGGATACCAACTCACCCAAAGGGTCCACAACAAAGACGCGAACCAGACCTGTCTTACCGATCAGTGACGGCGTGAATTTGAACACATACGCTCCGGGACTGCGCGCGGAGCGTATGTTGTCGAGACGCCGGGCAATTCGGTTGGAGTCAAAATGGACGAGCTCCAACCCTCCCTGAACTGCGTCGAAATCACGCACCTTAACGGGTACCGTTACCACGGCACTGGTGCCTGGAGGATTCGGAAATGCGGGATCAATTTCGATGCGCGTCTGGTACGCGGGCGCGGTACGCCAGTCGTCCTCGTCGGTGGAAATCGTTTCGCCTGTTTCCGTGGTCTGCGTATAGCCGGCAGCTGGGGCGAAGGCCTGCGCCTCAAACTCGTGCTGCAAATCCTGCGTGTCACACGAAGCCCATACAACCAGTAGCACGCAAGCAAGCGATTCTTTCATAGCAACATCACGAATGCTTCCACTACATTTTATGCTGATTCGGCTTCGAATTGTTCCGCCCTTATCCCGCGCCTATGACCGATAGTGAAAGCCATCCAGCCCCGCTGCTCCAAGCCACGCGGCTGGGTGTAAATTTGGGCCGCAAACCCGTTCCTATCTTGCGTGATGTCACCTTTTGCATGCAGCAGGGCATGCTGGTGGGCCTATTGGGGCCAAACGGGAGTGGGAAAACTACACTTCTTCGGGCAGTAAGCGGCCTGGTGCGCTATGCAGGATCACTGACGCTGGACGGGAAGGAGCTCACCTCCTGGAATGCTCGCTCGCTCGCGCGCAGCGTAGCGATCGTGCGGCAAGGTGCACAGCTCCTGTTTGACTTTAATGTCCAGGAGATGGTGCTGCTGGGGCTCTCGCCCCACAAGCGGCTCCTGGAAAGCACATCCGTTGAGGACCTCGAGCGTGTGAGCAAGGCCCTGGCGCAGGTTGATCTGGCGCAATACCAGAGACGAAGCATACTGTCGCTAAGCGGCGGAGAACGCCAGCGGGTTTTTCTGGCCCAGGCTCTGGTACAAGACGCAGGCTTACTGCTGCTTGATGAGCCCACTACTCACTTGGATGTGCACCACCAGCATGGATTCCTGCAACTGGTGTGCGCGCTTGTAGAGGCGGGTCGCAGCGCCATTGCAGTCTTTCATGATATTGAGCTGGCAGCCCGCTTCTGTACGCACCTCCTCGTTCTAGACAGGGGCCGTCTGATAGCAGATGGCACTCCACAAGAGGTGGTAACGGAAGCTCTGTTGGCTTCCGTGTTCAAAATGCGGACCCAGATCGTTCCTAATCACGGCGAAACGCTACGCATCGCCTACGAAATGCCGCTTTCCGGCCTTTCCCACAAATCCACATGAAAATCTATACGCGTACCGGAGATGATGGTACTACCGGTCTCTTTGGCGGAGGTCGCGTAAAGAAATACCACCCGCGCATTCAGGCATGCGGCATGGTCGACGAGACAAATGCTTCCATCGGCGTAGCGCTGGCACTGCTGCCTGACCCTGGCTCACTGGAGGCCCTCATGTCTTCCATACAGCATGACCTATTTGACCTGGGGTCGGACCTTGCAACGCCGCAAAGTGCCCGAGTAGCTGTACCACGCATAGGTCCCAGACACGTGAAGCGGCTGGAAGACGCCATTGATGCTCACGAAGCAGATCTGGAACCCCTGAAGAATTTCATCCTGCCGGGAGGCGCGCCCGCAGCTGCCATGCTACACCTTGCCAGAACCGTATGCCGGAGAGCAGAACGCTACCTGGTTGGCGCACTTGAAGAAGAAGACACTGGCGCTTTCGCGCTGCAGTACCTCAACCGGCTATCTGATCTGCTTTTCGTGCTTACGCGCTGCGTAAACCGAAAAGAAGGAATCAACGACATACCGTGGATCCCACAAGCCAATGAGAAAGGCAACATCGGCAGCTAAGGGCATAAGTTTCAATGAAACTGCGCGACACTCTGGCAAGTGTCTCTGCAGGTCGTTATTTTTCTCTGTTGCGACTTGTAGAGAAGGGTGACTCTCGATATGAACCGGAAATGGCTACGTGCACTGCTGTGCACGACTCTTGCACTGGCCGTGATGATTCAGGCTCCCAACCTAGGGGAAGGCCCTACACTCGCTAAGCCCACGGTAGAGCGAGATCGATATGGCATAGAAGTACACGCCTACCAGCGACAGCTCTATACGGTAGAGCCGCGCGAAACGCTTGCATCCATTCTACGAGATCACAACGTCCCTGCAAAGGCAATTGGCCGAGCAGGCTTAGACACAGAGCCTGTATTTGATGTGCGAAAAATCAGGGCCGGAAGCTCGCTCTATGTGTATGCGGACTCAGCCACAGGCTCGGCGCCCATATTTGTCTACCCGGCCGAGCCGACGCGGTACGTAGTGTTTGATTTCCGTGACTCGGTTGCCGTTTACGCTGGCTTCATTAAGCCGACGGTAACTCGCAACGAAACGCGTGCCATCATCTCGCAATCACTCTACGAGGCCCTAGACGCAGTGGACGCCAGCACAGAACTTGCCATGCAGATGGCGCGCGTTTTCGCATGGCAGGTTGACTTCTACCGCCTGAATAAGGGCGACCAGTTTTCTGTGGTCTATGAAGAGAGTAGTATCGACGGCTCCGTTATCGCAGTTGAAGTCCTCGCTGCTCGCTTCCAGCACGGCGGGCAGGACTACGACGCATACGGCTTTCGCCAAGACGATGGCACGATAGGCTACTATGACGCCGAGGGGAATGCATTGAAGCGCCAGTTTTTGCGCGCACCGCTGGAATATACACGTATCAGCAGCCGCTATTCGCGACGTCGCTTTCATCCGGTTCAGAAGCGCTTTAAGTCTCACTTGGGCACAGACTTCGTTGCTCCGTACGGTACCCCGATAGTAGCTACAGCCGACGGCATGGTAGTCGCCGCCGGCTATGGCAACGGCAACGGACGATATGTCAAGGTTCGGCACAACGACATCTACACGACCGGATACCTCCACATGTCTCGCATCGCCGTAAAGCGCAACCAGCGCATTCGGCAGGGTGACGTGATCGGCTACGTCGGAAGCACAGGCTTGGCCACCGGGCCCCATGTCTGCTATCGATTCTGGCTGCGAGGACGACAGGTAGATCCTCTGGAGCTTGCGCTCCCACCTGCAACCCCAATTGACGCCAAGGATCGCGCGCTATTTGACATTCTGCGCGAGACATTCGAACCCGGCTTGCAACTATAGGAAAGCAAACCGGGCCTTAGGAATCGTACCTCTGGCCTGATGTGGAGGACGGCGGTTGTGGCCGATAGACCGTACGGTCACCACTGTGGACGCTAGGGCGGCCAGGACCTCCTGGGAGAATGAGGTTATCAGTTTAACTGATCCGCGAGTTCCAACCGGCCCCACCCGCTTCCAGAAACGATCCACCGCCTGCCAAGGCTGGCCTCAAACAGTCTGTCCAAAGGGCTGACGCATCTTCGGGCGGATGGCGTTGCCACGCTGGAATGACGGCCGCCTCCTGTCTCTGCGAGTTCCTCTTTTCTTGCAGAAAATGGGCATGCACTTGGGCCGCCGCTGATCGGCTTTGCCAGACAGGAATTCGCAAATATTGGCGGGCTGGCGCAAGCTGCCGCGTTCGTTACTGGCGTCGCCATCCTGGTCGTACAAGCCATCATTCGCGGCCCGTCCATGGCCGCCTTAGATAAGGCATACGAACTCCTCATCGGTGCTGACACCAACCCACATTGGTGTTAGCAACGGCGCCTTGAGCCCTCTCTGAGGCCCTCCCACAACCCGGCCTGAACAATCCACAGGTCGCCCCGAGTACGTTTCTAGCCCACTGTCCGGGCGGAAGGCTGTGGCCAGTGCCGTCCGTCAAGAATTGCTGCAGCTACGCAGAGTTTGCAATACGGACCAATGCTGCCTACGGGCTCAGCACCGCCCTTCAGCTACGCCAAGGGCACCGCTTGCCGATAGTGGCGGGCCCAGCGGGCAGGCGGCTTTGCCGGGTAAGTTAGCGACCGCGCCGCGGACTTCTGACCGCTAGCGTACCCGTGTCACTATTCGCCCCTACCGCTACATCAACCGTGTACTCACCGGCCACCAGGTAGTACTGCCCGTTATCGGCAATCTGCCACTCGCCTTCAGAGGCTTCTACATGTGCGCTGTCTGCGGTCAAGCCGTACGCAACGTGGTTCAGCCCGCGTTCGGCGTTGTCGGTAAGAGTCTGAACGGTGGCACCGTCCTTGTCGGCAATGCTGACAATAGCCTCCCCCGCATTCGCGGCCCAGTACGCAACAGTGACAGAAGGCTCAGCGGGCACTCTCCAAACTGCCGATTGACGCCCCCAGAAACTCGACCAGTTTACCGGGTCTATCGCGAATATATGCACCGGCTTCGCCGTAAGCTCCTCCGTCAGCTGCTGCAGGTGGCCGACGTCTGCCCTGTAGATGGAGCGACCGTGGGTACCCACCAAGAGTTGCCGGGCCCGCGCCTGCAACTTGAGGTCATGGACCGATACGTGTGGCAAAGACGGCCCAGCACTCATGAATGACGCACCGCGATCCAGCGACACATATAAGCCGTGGTCTGTGCCTACGTACAGGAGGTCCTCGTTCTCCGGGTCCTCCAGAATCACGTTAACCGGCTCGCGAGGCAGGTCTTTCCCAATGTCCGTCCACGATGCCCCGGAGTCGTCGGACCGGAAAACGTACGCGTTGAAGTGATCCCATCGGTAGCCATTGAGCGTTGCGTAGACGCGCCCAATTGCATGATTTGAGGCTTCCACGCGGCTGACCCAAAGGTCGGCCGGCAGAGCATCTGAGATGCGCACCCACGTGTATCCCCCATCTTTGGATACGTGTATCAGTCCATCGTCAGACCCGACGTAAACCAGGCCAAATCGCTTTGGCGACTCATCGATAGTGGTCAGCGTGCCAAATGGCACATCACCCTTGTCGCCCCCTAGGGTCAGATCATGCGACAGAGTTTCCCAGTTTTCGCCGCGATCAAATGAGCGGTGCATCTTGTTCGAGCCGTAGTATAGCACATCCTGACTATGCCGCGAGAGGTGGATTGGCGTCTGCCAATTGAATCGAAGCGGGCGCTCCCCGAGCGTGTGCCCCGGGCGAATGCCCATTCGCTCCCCCGTCGCCTTGTCAATTCTGACATAAGAGCCGAATTGTGACCCGGTATAAATAAGATTGTTGGTACGCGTATCTATCTCAACCTGCATTCCGTCACCACCCAAATAGCGATCGTATGGGTATTCGCCACTGGCGTACCACCCGTACGAATGCTGGTACGTATGGGGACCACCCCAGACGCCGTTGTCCTGCAGTCCGCCATAAACATGGTATGGCTGCGCATCATCAACAGCGATAGCGTAAAACTGGCCCACAGCCGGCGTGTTGGCTTTGAAAAAGGTCTCGCCGTCATCGTAACTGATGTTGATCCCACCATCATTTCCGCTGATCAGATGGCCGGCGCGGCTAGGGTTAATCCATAGGGCTTGATGATCAGCGTGCACATGCGGCCCCCCAATCGAAGCCCAGGTAGCGCCCCCATCGCCGGAGCGCAGTAGCGGTACACCCAAGATGTAGACGATGTCTTGATCGGTTGCGTCTACGCGGATTTCGCCGAAGTAGTAGCCGTATGAGTTATACACGCTATCCAGGTAGTCCTCGTGCGTCTTGCGCCAAGTAGCGCCCGCGTCGTCCGACCTGTAAACCTCGGCCCCTTTGACGGGCGTGTCAAACAGCTCTCGGTTTGCATCTTCCACGTACCACACCAGGTGAATCGGCTCGATCTCCCCATCACGCACCATTTGGAGAATGGTGCTTGCAGGGTACTCGGAGCCAAAGCCGTTGCTATCGAGGTATTCGGTCAGCGCCGTGGTGTCTACCGCCAACAGCTCTTCACGTGTCATTTCACGCAGCAGCGCGCGCGTCAGAGCCGGCGTCTCTTCGTCGACTTCGGGTGGTCGCCGATCCTGGTTGTCGATTACAGCATAGAGCACGTCCGAATTGAACATCGCCAGCCCAATGCGCCCTATGCCCGACCCCTCAGGAAATGACAGCCGTGTCCACGACTCACCACCGTCTATGGACCTGTAGATGCCGGAGTCCTCGCCGCTCTCAACGAAATTCCAGGCCCTCCGCTGCCGATGCCACGTCGCGGCATAAAGCACATCTGGATTCTGCGGGTCGATGACCAATTCGATTGCACCGGCGTTATCGCTTACAAAGAGCGTCTTCCGCCAAGTGACGCCCCCATCGTTGCTCTTGTATACTCCTCGATTGGCATTGGGAGAGTAAAGAGCGCCCAAGGCCGCAACCCACAGTGTCTCCCTCTCATTTGGATGCAGCACGATTCGCCCGATGCGGTGCGTCTCTTCCAGCCCCTTGTGCTCCCAAGTTTCGCCGCCATCGTCACTGCGATAGATGCCTGTTCCAGCATAGGACGAGCGGCTAGAATTGTTTTCGCCTGTTCCCACCCAAATGGACCCACCACGGGCCCAGTCGACGGCAATGTCCCCAATGGTCATAGCCGCCTCATGGTCGAATAGCGGCACAAAGGACTGCCCGTTGTTTACGGATCGCCACAGCCCACCCGACGCGTATGCAACGTACATGCGTGTTGGGTCATCGGGGTTGGCATCAATATCCACGATGCGCCCACTCATAATCGTGGGCCCTACATTTGTAAACTCGAGGTTGTGGAGCAGAGAGGTGTGGCGTCGGGCCATCCTCGACGCAAAGCTCGCCAGTCGCTCCGCCGCGGGCGTGGCATCCACAAGCGATGACATCGGCAAAGACTCTGTCGATTCCTGTGCCTGGGCAGGCAGCGCCACGGCCATGAGCAAAACAAGACAAAGTGCAGGCGTACGCATGATCCTCATCGTGGAGTGGTCCAAGCCTTAAGGTACGCCAATGGAGGGCACCAATGTGCGCCACTAGCCCGGGTTTAACATTTGCGGCCTCAATTCCGGCACAATTTGGCGCCCTTGCGAGGAAGATTAGGGACGATTCACCGCTTTGCCCCCACTATGACCTGTTTGTGGGCACATTATGTGCCTGATTTCCCCTCTTTGCCTCCGAGTTTACTCCACTTCTGAATATATCGTCTCGCTACTCGCCAATGTAGTGCCATAATCGTACTGGCGTGCTTGTTTACACGGCGACCGGTGACTATATTGGCATCAGGGCTATCCCAACCACGCCGTACACTACTGTGTTTATACGCCGCGCACTCACGCGAACCGGAGCGGACGGTACGCGCTACTACACCTTCCGGCTGTGTCAGGCCAAGCGGGAGGGAGACCGGGTGCGACAACGGACGCTGCTGAACCTCGGCGCACATTTCAAGGTCGATAAGAAGCACTGGCGATGTCTGTGCCAGCGTATTGAGACGGTGCTGATGGGGCAGCTCGAGCTATGGCCGGACTTGTCCGCTCACATCGAAGGCGAAGCGCAGCGCATCGCGGCCCTGTTGGCGGCGCGTGGCGCGGAGGTGATCGAGCATACCGACCGCAACGGGGCCGTGGCAGACTGGCGTGTGGTCAATGCCAACGCCATCAAGACGATCCGATCGCGTACGGTGGGCGTGGAGCACGTAGGGCTGTGGGCTATGGAGCAGTTGAAGATGCCCGCGCTCTTTGACAGGCTGCAGATGACCCCCTCCATGCGGCGCGCTGCCATTGGCAGCATCATCGGACGCTTGGCGCAGCCGGGCAGTGAACGGGCCACCAAGCATTGGCTGGAGCGCAACAGTGGCCTGGACGAGTTTGTGGGCGGTTCCTATGAAGCGATGGGACCCATGCACCTCTATCGGGCAAGCGACCTGCTCGTGCGGCATCAGCAAGCCATAGAGCAGCACCTCTTTACGCAGGCGCTGGATCTGTTTGCTGCGCGTCCAACGGTCACGCTTTACGATCTGACCAACACATTTCTGGAGGGTACCGGGGCCAACATAGACAAGGCAAAGCGTGGTCACTCGAAGGAGCGGCGCCGCGATTGTCCCTTATTGACCTTGGCCCTGGTCCTGGACGGGAGCGGCTTCGTACGCAAGAGCAAGGTCTTCGCGGGCAATGTGCGGGAGCACCGCACGCTAGAGGAGATGCTGGCGGTACTGCAAGCGGGTCCCGAGGCGCTCGTGGTGATGGATCGGGGCATAGCGACCGAAGATCGTATACAATGGCTGCATGCGCAGAAGTACCAGTACATTGTGGTCGCTCGGGAGCGCAGGCGGGTCTTTGATCCTGAGGCAGCGCAAACACTTACGACGGCCGGTGGTGAGCGTCTATCCCTATACCGGCAGGTACAGGACGACCAGGTGCGGCTCTATTGCTACTCTGCGTCCCGGGCTGCGAAGGAGCAAGCCATAGTGGCACGGCAGACCGCAGCGTTTGAGCAGGCCCTGAAGAAACTGTCCGACGGGCTCTCCCGCCCGCGCACGCATAAGCGACTCGAGGTGGTTTCTGAGCGCCTCGGGCGCCTGAAGGAGCGATACGGAGGGATAGGACAGCATTACGACATCACGGTGCAGCCTGACGAAAGCGGCAAGCGCGCGCACACGATTCAATGGGAGCAGAGACTGCTACCGGGGTCCATGGCGACGCATCCAGGCGTGTACTGCCTGCGAAGCAATTTGGTGAACTGGACCGACGAAGCGTTATGGCGCACCTACATCCGGCTCACCGACTTGGAAGCCGTGTTCCGAACCCTGAAGTCGGAACTGGGCCTACGACCCATCTACCACTCCACAGGCCTGCGCGCCGAAGGGCATCTGTTCATCTCGGTCATCGCGTATCAGCTCGTGCAGGTAATCCGTACTCGCCTGCGTAGCCGAGGGCTCTCCTCCAGTTGGACGACGCTTCGAAGCATCCTTCAGCGACAAGCGCGCACGACCAGTGTGTTCCCGTGCCGCGACGGGCGTACGCTCCATGTGCGCACAACTGCACAGCCCGACCCCGAGCTCCGGTCGATCTATGACGCCTTGGGAATAGATTACAAGCCCCTCTCTACGAAGAAGACCGTCGTCTGATCGGCAGTACTAAAAGTCCTTCCGAAGTCCATTGTAGTGCCAGAAGAGGCATTTTAGGGTGACGTATGTCCCTGAATATAAAGGACTTGTGAAAAGTGCATGGTAAACTTGGGCTAGGAGTGCTGAATTGGGCTGCCTGCCAGTCCGCAATGAGCGCTTCCGCGGGCAATTCTGGAATCCACGGCGGCACAATTCACGCGTGGAAATGCTCGCGTCCGCCGCCGAAGGCCTTACGCAATCGGCAGGGTGCGATCTGCGCCAACATAAGAGCACGAAACGACCGCGCGCAAGACCGGACCTCGCGCCTGTTACCCGTCCGCCAGCGCCCTCGCAAGTCGCTCCAACTTGCGATATGAAACCACATCGCGGGCGTCGGTACAGTCTCCCATCTCAACCTCGCCTCCACTCCCCTTCACAGAAACAATAAAGCGGTCAGCCACCCAGACCATAGTCGCGCATTCCGAGTGGTCATTGTCACGTCTGTAAGATTCGATAACTTGATACTCGATCGAACGAGGCCGGAATTTCCTCGTGCGCTCAAACCCGCGGTCGCTCTCTCGATCGATCTCCTGGACCAGCCACCGATTGGCCACGGAAGCCAGCGGCGCCAAAGTAGACAGGTCGACTATGTCAATGGAGATCTGAATGTCGTCTCCAGCATACGTTGCACTGGCGTTTGCCACGCCAAGGCCAATAAAGTTCTTGCGGCTGTCGGACAGGACCGCGGCCAGACCGTCAACTTTGTTCGGCAGCAACTTCACCAGGTCCTCCAGATGAGCAGGTTCACCTTCGTCCGAGCGCTCGCTCAACAGGGCTGCGACCTGCTCCAAGGCATCCGCGAGTTCATTGGCAAATTCCCCATTCGCCGTCTCAGCGCCTTCCTGCAGCCCTTCTTGGGTTTGCTTGTCCTCATCATCCATGCCAGCCGGGCTTGTCGTAGACTGGCTGCATGCGCTAGTCGCGCCAACGACTAGCAGGAAGAGGCAATATCGAGATACTCTTGGTCTCATGGCCGCCTAGTGTGATTGCCTGTAGAGTCTTGGCAGCGATCGCTAATATTACGTAGCAAAAGCCAAATTAGGTTCATGTGGATGTACAGCGGTCGAGCGGCACATGGGCCGTGCTACAGATGTTTGCTGCTACTTGTGATAGATATCGCTTACTCTGGCCGCCACCTCTTCGTGGATGGCCTCGATGCTGCGCAGCAAACCACTTTCATCCATGCAGTTGATCCTCAACCACCGCGAACCGTACTGCCGCTCATACAAGTCCATATATACCTCACGGCAGACAGAAAGGTATGTTACGTCGCTCTCATGTAGATCGGCTTTAAGATCCGTGTATTCGCGGGCTGCCTTCTTGGCTACCAGCTTGGCGCTTGTCGGTGCAGGCACATCCAGAAACACGGTGAGGTCAGCGCGCTTCATGCCGAACATGTTGTACTCTACGTTCGCCAGCCAATCAATGAAGGTATTGCGTGCGGGCATTGGGCACCGCGCACCCTGATATGCCAGATTGGACGACACGTAGCGGTCCACCAAGACAATGTCATGGATGCGACACTTCGAATCCAATATGTCGCGGCTCTGAAACCGATCCTCGGCAAAAAGCAGCGCGGCGAGGCGTTGTGGAATAGATTTCAGAGGACCAAACTGCCCATTGAGGTACTTGCTTACGGCTTCAGCGGCCTTCGTCTTGCCGTACTGCGGAAACGACATCCGATAGGTAGAAACCCCTGCTATGCCCAACGACTCTGCCAAGCGCTCTGCCTGAGTGCGCTTTCCGGAACCGTCTATTCCTTCTATCGCAATTAGCATGACCTCATTCTACATGGACCGGCGATACTGGCCACCAGCCCGGAATAGCTCCTGTGTAATCTGTTCTAGTGTGCAGACTCTGACCGCATCCATTAGCGCCTCGAACAGGTTTTCGCGCGCACGTGCCACCTGGGACACGTGCGCCAGGGCGTTTTCAACCTTGGACGCATTTTGCTGCTTGAATTGGCGCAAGTTAGCAATCTGATGCTTTTTTTCCGATTCGGAGGATCGTGACAGAAACTGTGGCTGCACCGCAGGGCTGGACTCCTCCTCGGATGCCTTAAATGTGTTCACGCCTATAATGGGCAGATCGCCCGACTGCTTCCGCCACTCGTACTTGAGGGATTCGTCCTGGATCTTTCCGCGCTGGTACATCGACTCCATTGCCCCCAGCACCCCACCACGGTCGTTGATGCGCTCGAATTCTAGCAGCACTGCCTCTTCGACTAAGTCCGTGAGTTCTTCTATGACAAAGGAGCCCTGCAGCGGGTTTTCGTTCTTGGCCTGACCGAGCTCACGGTTGATAATGAGCTGGATAGCCATGGCGCGCCTCACACTTTCCTCGGTAGGCGTTGTGATGGCCTCGTCGTAGGCATTGGTGTGCAGGCTATTGCAGTTGTCGTAGATCGCATACAGCGCCTGCAGCGTAGTGCGGATGTCGTTAAATTCAATCTCTTGCGCGTGCAGACTGCGACCCGAGGTCTGGATGTGATACTTGAGTTTCTGGCTTCGCTCATTCGCGCCGAACTTGTTCCGCATGGTAACCGCCCAAATGCGCCGCGCCACACGGCCTATGACGCTATACTCGGGGTCCATTCCATTGGAGAAAAAGAAAGACAGGTTCGGCGCAAAGTCGTCAATGGCCATGCCACGGCCCAGATAGTACTCGACGAATGTGAAGCCGTTGGCTAGCGTGAACGCCAACTGCGTAAGAGGGTTGGCGCCCGCTTCTGCAATATGGTACCCGGAAATCGAGACCGAATAGAAGTTGCGAACGCCATAGTCGACGAAGTACTGCTGAATGTCGCCCATCATGCGAAGCGCCATCTCCGTGGAGAAGATACACGTGTTCTGCGCCTGATCTTCCTTTAGTATGTCCGCCTGTACCGTACCCCGCACCGTGGACAACACGCGCGTCTTTATCGACCGATATTCCTCATCGGAAATCACCTTCCAGCCAACCAGGTCCGCAGAGGAGCACCCCAGAAGCCCGAGCCCGCTACCGTCGTGCGTAGGAGGTAGGGCATCCTCTTCGCCATCTGGGCCATATGGCACGTATGCAGGCCGATGCGGGTCGAGCTGTTCCGCGATGACGCGTGCGGCCATGTTCCACCGGCCTTCCGCACGCAAGAAGCGCTCGGTCGCCTGGTCGATTGCCGTGTTCAAGAACATGGCCAGGATCATCGGCGCAGGACCGTTGATCGTCATGGATACACTAGTACGGGGATCGACCAGGTCAAATCCGCTGTACAGCTTTTTCATGTCATCCAGCGTGCAGATCGACACACCCGCATTGCCGACCTTGCCATAGATGTCGGGTCGCTCGTCAGGGTCAAAACCATACAGTGTTGGAGAATCGAAAGCGGTCGACAAGCGGCGTGCCGGCATGCCAGTCGATACCAGATGAAACCGCCGATTCGTTCGCTCAGGGCTGCCTTCACCCGCGAACATCCGTATCGCATCCTCCTGCGTACGCTTGAATGGGTAGACACCCGCGGCAAAAGGGAAGTACCCGGGCAGGTTTTCCAGAAGCGCAAAGCGGAGACGCTGTCCCGCATCCTGCACTTGCGGCAGTGCTACACGCGGCACTTTGAGCTCTGAAAGGGTCGTTTGAAAAAGCGGCACGCGAATGTCCTTGCCTCGCACCGCGTAGGAATACGTCTCCTGCTGGTACTCCGCGCTGCGGCTGTCCCAATGCTCTAAGATGTCTTTGCTGCGCAGCGCGAGTCGCTTCCACCAGTGCGACACCATAGTGTCGAGCCGCAAAGTGAGCTGCCGAGCGTCCTCGGGTGCCCACTCGGCTACCTGTTCACGCACGCCTACCGCTTCGCCCCACTTGCGTGCATATTTAATCTGAGCTTCGGCCCATTCGCGGTAATTGCGACAGGTTTCTACGATTTCTCCAAGGTAGCGCTGCCGCCTCGCGGGGATGATGAGATCATCCACTGGCTCCTCGCTGGGTACTTCAAGCGTGGATTTTCGCTCGAAGCCATGCGTTCGGTGCAGCGCTTCCATCACATGCACGTATAGGCGCGACACACCAGGATCATCGAATCGCGACGCCATAGTCGGGTAGACGGGCATCTTTTCCGGTCGTTGCCCAAAGGCCAAACGGTTGCGCTGAACTTGCTTTCGGATGTCGCGAAGAGCATCGCGGCTGCCGCGGCGGTCAAACTTGTTTAGTACCACGAAGTCCGCAGCATCCAGCATGCCAATCTTTTCTAATTGCGTGCCCGCGCCATAGTCACCCGTCATGACGTACAGCGACACATCGACCATCTCCTCTATTTCTGTATCGCTCTGGCCGATCCCGGCCGTCTCCACGATGACCAAGTCGAACCCCGCAATCTGGCAGGCATCAATACAGGCGCGCAGTTTTCCGCTGATAGACCGGTGCGCCCTGCGCGTGGCCAGGCTGCGCATAAAAACCCGCTGGTCGCCCACCGGATCTTGTCCATGTTCGCCATACATAGCATTCATGCGAATGCGGTCACCGAGTAGTGCGCCACCCGTACGATGCCGCGTGGGATCCACCGATAGCACTGCCACCTTCAGGTCGGCAAAGTCCCTGAGAAATCGCAGCACGAATTCGTCCGTCAACGTAGACTTTCCGGCACCACCAGTACCGGTGATGCCCAGAGTCAGGGACCGCGAACGATCACGCAGCGCTGGCATCGACTCAATTCCAGCTTCCAGGCGAGAGAGTTGACGCGGGAGGGCCACAGCCGGCGTCGTGGCGTCGCTACTTGCCACGCAAAAGTCGCACTGCTCCAGCATCAGGTTGATCATACCCTGCAGCCCCATGTGCATGCCATCCTGCGCCGTGAAGACCTTGGAGACTCCGTACGCCTCCATGACAGCCACCTCCGGGGCCGTGATCACGCCACCTCCTCCCGCGTAGACCCGGACATGCTGCGCCTGCCGCTTGCGCAGCTGCTCAATCATGTACCGGAAATACTCCTGATGTCCCCCCTGATACGAGGACACGGCGATGCCGTGTGCGTCTTCCTGGATCGCTGTAGAAACGACCTCGCGGACAGAGCGGTTGTGGCCAAGGTGAACAACCTCGGCACCAGATGCTTGCAGTACGCGCCGGATGATGTTGATAGCAGCATCGTGACCGTCAAAGAGGCTTGCAGCCGTAACAAATCGCACCGTGTTTTGGGCCCGATACGGCGCGGAATTATTTGCAGGCGTCATATGTCCAAGGTGTCTAGTCGTGTGTACGCCAATCCTTGCGGCATTGTTTGTATCTCTGTCTTTGGCCGCTGCGGCTGCTCAAGCGTGTGAGTAGCCTGGGTCTAAAATCATGTACTTTAAATTCGGCCTCCATCGTACTTTAGAATAGTTCCATCAAACGAAGCCCTTATGGCCCACAACTACAGCAAGGTGCCACCTTGTCTCGTTCTAGGCGCGCGCCGCTACCTCGCAACTCTGCTTCTTCTTGCCACAGCGTTGGCGGCATCCGCACAGGCGCAGCATTCCGTGGTGCACGATGCGCTGGAGATGAACAGCGAAATCCTCGACTCGGCCCGCAAGTACGCCGTATACCTCCCACCCGGCTACGAAACCTCCGAGCGCAGCTATCCGGTGCTGTACCTGCTCCATGGAGCAGGGGACGACCAAACGGGCTGGGTGCAGTTTGGAGAGGTCCAGCATATTGCTGACAAGGCGATCGCAGAAGGCAAGGCCACGCCAATGGTCATCATCATGCCCGATGCCAACACCGGCGTGCGTGGGTATTTCAATGACGTGGCCTACCAGTGGCGCTATGAGGACTTTTTCTTTGACGAATTGATGCCGTATGTCGAGGAGAAGTTCAGGATCAAGAGCCAGAAGCGCTACCGCGCTGTCGCGGGCCTGTCCATGGGCGGAGGTGGCTCCTTTTTGTATGCCCTACACCGCCCGGACCTCTTCTCGTCAGCTGCGCCACTAAGCGCCTGGGTCGGGCCCGACTCTGGAGAGCAATTGCGAAACACCATGCGTCGCTGGGGTAACGAAGTGGCAGACGTGAGTGACGAAGACATGGACGCCTATGTATCGCGCCACAATGCCGTCAAGCTACTGGAATCCCTGCCCGAAGATGACATCAAGTCAGTTCGCTGGTTCATAGACTGCGGGGATGACGACTCCCTGTATGAGGGTAACTCGCTCGCGCACATCGTTATGCGGAAGCGCGAGATCCCGCACGAGTTTCGGATTCGCGATGGCGGCCACACCTGGACGTATTGGCGCCATAGCCTGCCCGTCGTACTTGAATTCATCTCCCAGGCATTCCACCAATACTAGACGGAGCCTGGATGAGATTGCGCCGGGAGGCCTTTGCCGTGTTCGTTTTCGTCTCGCTTTCGCTCATCTACGCGAAAAATATTCGTGCGCAGGACATCTACTACCTGCAACGCGTCACTGGGCACATCCATTTGGACGGCGTGCTAGACGATCCTGTGTGGGAAACGTTGGATCCCATACCGATGGTGATGTACGAACCGGTATTCCTGGGAGAGGCAACCGAGCGCACCGAGATTCGCGTTGGGTACGACAATGACTATATCTACGCGTCGGCAAAATTCTATTACGATGATGTTGCTGACATGCGCGCCAACTCGATGTACCGTGACCGCTATAGTGGAGACGATGTATTCTCGGTTTTCCTGGACACATTCAACGATCAGCAGCATGGGCTTTGGTTTTCCACCAATCCCAATGGCGTTCGAATGGACTATGCCATCTCCAACGATCTGGAGTTTGGCGGGGGTGACCCATTCGATCGCGTCATTAACCAGAGCTGGAATACGTACTGGGACGCAGCTACAACACGTACGAGTGAAGGCTGGTTTGCCGAGATCCGTATCCCGTTTTCCAGCCTGAGCTTTCAGGACCAGGACGGGACAGTGGAGATGGGCATGGCATTGGGGCGATGGATCCCCAGCAAAGCAGAGACCCATGTTTTCCCAGCCATTCCGCCTAACTGGGATATGGGGTACGCAAAGCCCTCTCAGTACGCTCGCGTACGCTTTGAAGGTGCCGTATCCAACCGCCCCTTGTACATTACCCCCTACGTGGCAAGTGGCGCCTCCCGCCTTAATGAGCTGACGGAGGCAGGGGACCGTTACGAGGCAAGTGATGACCTGGATGGGGATTTAGGCCTTGATCTCAAGTACAACCTAACGAACAACCTTACGCTGGATGTCACACTTAATACCGACTTTGCGCAAGCAGAAGCGGACGATCAGCAGGTCAACCTCTCGCGGTTCCCGCTGTTTTTTCCAGAGAAGCGCCAGTTCTTTCAGGAGCGGGCGGGCATCTTTGAGTTTCGTACGCTAGGCCGGTTTGGCCGTATTTTCCATTCTCGGAGGATCGGCCTTCATGAGGGCCAGACGGTGCCAATCATCGGCGGAGTTCGCTTGGTCGGCCGCGTAGGGCATTGGGATGTGGGCATGCTCAACATGCAGACAGCAAAGGCGGGCGGGCTGCCCGGAGAGAATTTTGGCGTTTATCGGCTACGCAGAGATGTATTCAACGCCAATTCTTTTGTCGGCGGGATAGTCACCACGCGCATCGGGTGGGACCGATCCTACAACCACGTCTATGGATTCGACAGCCAGCTACGATTCTCGCCAAGCAACTACCTGATCTTAAAGTGGGCCCAAGTGCTTTCCGACGATACAGGTCTGGACCCATTTGAGGCTGGATCCAGCGGTTTTGCACGCATTCGGCTGGAGCGTCGAACGCAAATCGGCCTCAGCTACACGCTTTCAGGTACGTGGCAGGGCCGCGACTTTCTGCCGGGAATTGGGTTCCTGTCGCGGGCGGGCTTTCTCAACCCTTTCTTTATCGTCGGGTATGGCTGGTTTGCCAAGGAGACCTCTCGTGTGCTGTCCTATCGGGGAGAGTTTCTGATGACCCACTACTTCAGGGACGATGATCGAAGCTTGGATTGGGCCTTTTATCGCTTTGAAGTCCCAATCGCGCTCAAGGATGGGGACCTGCATGCCGCCACCCTAGAAGTAAACGTTGAGGACTTCCGTGAGCCGCTTGAGCTTCCCGAAAATACTGTCGTTCCGGAAGGGCACTATCGGTACGCAGTGGTGGAGTGGAGCTACGAGATGAGCGATGGCCATCTGCTGCGCACCAATGCGACGGCCACCGCGGGGACCTTCTACGACGGCAGCAATGTTGGCCTAGAAATCGAGCCCACGTGGAATGTGACCCGGTTTCTGGAGCTCGGGGCCGCCTACCAGTTTAACCGTGTTCGCTTTCCGGTGCGCAACGACGGATTCAGTGTCCACATCGGGCGCATTCGTACGCAGATCGGCCTTTCGACCAAGATGTCCCTCAACGCGTTTTTGCAGTACAATGCCTCAACCGACAACTTTCTGGCCAACCTGCGATTCCGCTATAACTTCCGCGAGGGCAACGACCTCTGGATAGTATTCAACGAGGGCCGCAACACTGATCGGTACGGGGTGGATCCTGTGCTCCCCGCACTGGAAAGCCGCACGTTGCTCTTGAAGTACACCTACACCTTCATCCAATGAGGCCACCAAAGCTCCCCTATCGCCGCCCAATGCGCCAACACGAGGACTTCACTATTCGCACCCTACTTGTCTTTGCCATGCTTGTCTGCTGCTACCAGGCCGCGCAGGCTCAGGAGCGCGGCGGCACCGCTACGCTCCCAGACGGACCTGCCAAAGCGCTTGTAGAGGGCTACTGCACAAGCTGCCATACGGCCCGCACTATAAACCGATCGGCCGGCTACAACACTCTGGAAGCATGGAAAGCCGTGTCGGCTTCCATGGTACAACTGTCAGAAGCCGAGGCTAACGCAATTGCGGACTATTTGGCCGAACATTTTCCGGAGCAGAAGGAGCGCAGGCCTAACCTCATCGACGGCCCCGTGGAGATACAGTTTGAAGAATGGATGGTGCCGACACTTGGGCAGCGCTCTCGAGACCCTATTGAGGCACCGGACGGATCGATCTGGTGGACCGGAATGTGGGCCAGCCTGGTCGGCCGCCTGGACCCTGTAACCGGTGAGATGGAGGAATTTCCGCTTCCGCCATCCGCCAAGCCGCACAGCATCGTGCCAGATGAGCAGGGGCACATCTGGTACACGGGCAACAGCAACGGAACCATTGGCAAACTTGACCCAGCAACAGGGGAGATAACCGAATACAAGACTGAAGCGGGCGATCCGCATACGATGACCTGGCACCCCAACGGAAAGCTATATTTTTCCTCGCAGCGGGCTGGCATGCTGGGCCGACTGGACCCGAGCACCGGCGAACTCACCGAGGTTGATACGGAGCAGCGTCCGTATGGCATCGTGGTGGCCCAGGACGAAACGATTTGGGTAGCCTACAATGGCACCAACAAGCTGGGCGCGCTCAACCCCGAATCCATGGAAGTTCGTTACTATACCCTCCCTGATCCTGGTAGCCGCGTGGGGATTGCACATTTTTAAGTTGGGTTTCGGCAGCTTCTGCCGAGATGGGCCCTCAAAGTAGATATCTTTTGGCAATAGATGGCGCTACGGGCCGAGTGTGTGGGTGCAAATGGGACGGTGCAAGCTTATATGGGCCCAATTGCGTGCTCACACGCGGATTTTCGGGCGCAGGCAGGCTCGTGGAGTGACTTCTCGGGCACGAAATCCCGCAGGAATCCTCTGATTGCACGCGTAAGCGGCGATCTTGGCAGGGTGCAGCGCCTCAGAGCGTCCGGACAGCTGCGGGTTTTGCTTATGCCAGCGTCAGCAGCGCACTACTGCGCGCGGGCATTGAGCGCCAGGTGTTGCCTTTGCAGTCCTTTGGGGCTGGCAGACCGAATCCCCACTAGCCCCTCGACCCCCGGAGGTGGTCAACGCCTGGGTCAGCTCCTTCATGTCCTCCCGGCGTATCGGCTTCAGATTCGACTCGTACTGCATGAATATCGCTCCGCACCAGCGCTGACGCATCCCCGATGATCCCCAGCGCTTCACGTTCCGTGATCGGTTCGCTATAATGCTGTTGAGGTTCTCGATGATGTTCGTCGTCTTCAGACTGTCTCTGACAGCCTGGTTCCGCACCCCCAACCGGTGAAGCGTCAGCGTATCCTCCAAACCCTCCTCCAGACTGCGCGCGGCCTTCGGACACGATCGCTGCAGCGCTCCATGCAGCGACACAAGCGCCGCCCGTGCCTCCTTGTACGTGGGCAGTTCCCATGCCGCCTGAAGCCGACGCTTCATTTGCGTGGCCGCTGGCTCGCTCTTGATGTGACGCGTCACATTGGTACGCTTGTGCCATTGGCAGCGCTGGAATACGACCGCATCCCCAAACACCGCACTGATCCCCTTGCGAAGCCCGCGGCTGCCGTCCACCTGTACCAACAGCTTGTCGGTATGGGTGAAGCCCCGACGCAACAAATCCTGCAACAGCGACTGCACCTGCGCACTGTTCTCGGTACGACTTTCCGCAAAGCCCAGGACGACCTTCTCGCCCTCGGTCGTGATGCCCATCGCTACGATCATCTGCACACCAGCCAAATACTTGCCATCAAGCAGGAGCACCGCAAAGGTGTGCTGATCGAATCGGCGCGTCTCGAATTCCTTCAGTAGCGCTGCCGTCTGCGTAACGAAGACGTTGCCTATGCTGCTGGCACTCAACCCCATACTATCGGTGAAGACCTGGGCCGCCTGCCTGTAATTGCGCCGCGAGAGTCCACACAGCAACCCCCTGGTCACGCTTTCCCGGTCCATAAGCCCACGCTTGCGCAAGAGGCGGTACGTTTGCAGAGGACGCTCCTTTCGGGTTCGTACATTCCGTACGCGCGGAACGCGGACCGCAATGCGCTCCAAACCGACGCGGATGGAACCCGGATTCGTCCCCCAGCGCTGAAAGCCGGTCTTACGGTGCTTCCCACGTGCGCCGCAAATGAAGCGGGCTTCGGCTTCCATGACCCATGTGGCCATCTTGGTAAGAAGATCATCGAGATATCCAAGGCAGCTGGCCAGGCCGATGAAATTCCTCTGCGCAAGCCCGTGAAGGTCCTCGATGAGTGATTGATCCAGCATAGGGGTATGGGTCATCATACGGCGTTGAGGTTGATGAGAGTCTCACGAAGTTGTGGCAGATAGGCCGCATGGGCCACACGGCGCAGCTGAGCCTCGTGTTCCAACAGCGCCAGTGCCATCTGTTCGCGTTGCTGGAAAACGGCGCTGGCCGGGGCCTGCAACCTGCGACCGATGGCATCCATGAAGCGCATCACGCGCAGCCCCCTGTCGAGCTTGAGCAGCATGCCCGTGCGTTGAATCGTCAGAGATTGCTCCAGGCCCTCCCATAGAACCTTCGCTGCGGACCGATTGACGCGCGTCAAGTCCTGGTGAATACGGGTGAGTGCGCGTTCAGCTTCCCGGGCATCGAACCCATTCCATGCCTGGCGGAGGCGATTGCGACACACAGGAACAAGGTCTTCCGGAAGACCACAGGTGACTTGATCCAACAGCGTATTGAGACAGCGCTGTATAGCGACCCTGGGGCCGAACACCTGGCGCACCGCCGATTGCAGTCCCGTACTGCTGGGCAGCACACAGAGCAGCCCGGAGGCGGCCGAAAGACCACGATCGGACAGCGACTGCACAAAGGACGTAAGAGCAGAGACGTTTTCAGGGTAGCACGCTACCAGGCCAAGTATGCGGCGATAGCCCGTGATGGTCAGACCCGCTCCAAGAACGATGTTAACGCCGCGTGGGCACAGCCCGCGCAGCCAGATCGCAACGATCGGGTCGTCTTGCAGACTGCGCGAATGCAACAGCTGCCACGCTTCATTCAACTGCGCCGAGTCCGGCTTTGTGTCCTGGGCCGCAGCAGAGGCCTTGATCACTACGGGCGGTGGCACCGGCTGCTGATGCGCTGCCGGAATGGGCCAGTCGGTGGTCAATTGTTGCAGTATGTGCGTGCAGAGCTTCATCAGAAGCCGCCGCGAGTCACCGGAGGGATTGATCTGGGCGTCTGCAGGCGCCTCAGCCCTCCCCAAGACAGGCTGTGAGGGGTTCATATGGTTGGAAAGGAATGGTGGAGACCAGGGTCCACCTCCACAGCAACTCTCCAATTCCCAACTTGAATTTGTGCGATCCCGCCGCGTGCGACGCTTGGGCATCTCAAGCGACGGAATGGTGTGGTTTGTCAACTCGACTATGGGGCGCCTTGGGCGGCTCAACCCCGCCACGGGTGAGATCAAGGAGTGGGAGTCGCCGAGCGGACCCCGTTCGCACCCTTATGCACTGGCGGTCATAAACGACAAAATCTGGTACAATGAGTCGGGCATGCGTCCTGACGCGCTAGTGCGGTTCGACCCCGAGACAGAGACGTTTCAAAGCTGGGCTATCCCTTCGGGTGTGGGTATCATCCGACACGTCTGGGTAACCCGCAACGGCGAGTTGCTCATTCACCAGAGCAGTTCCAACCGGGTAGGTCGTGTCACTATCAAGGATCTGGTCAACTGACTGGCAGCTATTGGATCCGCCACACTATTGGCCTTTACAACTCTGCAGTCGAGCCGCAAGGCGCCCGCGTTTGCAAGGTAGCTCGCGTTGACGATAGACGCCATCACCAACTAGCTACCGCTCATACGCCACCGACACGTAGAACCCATCGTGCTCCTGAAAGCGCAGTTCGAAAGGTGCCCGGTCGTCCAGGAAGGCCAAGCCAGAGCCATACGATACGTTGATAGCCAGACGGATAGTCTTGGGCGAACGCCTGAGGCCGGCACGCAACGCTTTGAGCACCGCCTCTTTTAGCGTCCAATACAGGATGAGGCGGCGCGTCGGGTCCAGCGTTAGTGCTTCGTAATCGCAACGCTCAGATGCATGGAGTATGAAGTCTGACACGTCCTCCGATCTCGGCCGGATGTGCTCCAGATCAACACCGATCGTGCGCAGCGCAGCGACGGCCACCGCGCGCTGGCCAGAATGAGCAATGCTCACGCGTACAGGACTGGTAGCCACATCAACGCCGCCATCGGGCGCTACGACCAGAGGTACCGCTGCCGCTTGCATCGAGAGCCGCTCGGCCAGTAGCGAACGAAGTGCCACACGCCCCAGCAGGAAGTGCTGCCGCGTTCGAGGGTGCCGAATCCCTTGAAACCGCATGCGCTCTGCAGCCGACAAGAGAGACAGCTGCGACACTTCCGACCCTTCGACTACCTCGGCCCACCGGATATCGATGTCCGGCGGCAATTCCATACCGACTACCTGGGACAGAGAACTAACGCTACCGGGCAGATTCAGAACCTGACGTCTGGCGCCGCAGCGAAGTTGTCTGCCACCGCCGCCCAATTCACCACATTCCAGAATGCCTTGATATAGTCCGGCCGACGGTTCTGATAATTCAGATAGTAGGCGTGCTCCCAAACGTCGAGCCCAAGCAACGGTACATGGCCACCCATATACGGGCTGTCTTGATTTGCCGTGGAATAGGCCTCAAGTCTTGCGCCAACCGGGTCGTAGACCAGCCATGCCCAGCCGCTGCCAAACTGGGTTGCAGCAGCGTTGCTAAACAGGGCACGAAACTTGTCCACAGATCCGAAGTCCTTCTTGATGGCGGTCGCAAGGTCTCCGATGGGATCCCCGCCGCAGCCCGCCCCCATAACGTTCCAGAAAAGGCAGTGGTTGGCAAAGCCGCCCCCGTTATTGCGCAGCCCGGCCGGGACTACCGTACCGTTACTTTGTGCCGCTTGGCTGGCGCTGTGCAGGATAGTGGCAATTCCGCTGGCCGCACCTTCCTGCTCCGTTCCCTTTAGAGCAGCGTTGAGCTTGTTCGTGTAGCCCTGGTGATGCTTCGTATGGTGGATTTCCATAGTTCGCGCATCAATGTAGGGCTCGAGTGCGTCATAGGCGTACGGAAGGTCCGGCAGTTCAAAAGCCATCGTGATATGGGTCAATTTGGTGAAATAGGGACGCTTAACTGTGAAGAGCTCTAGTTGGTTTCCAGGTAGAGCACAATGGCCCCGCGATCCTAGTAGTGCAGCCGGCCAGAACAAGCGCAGGCACCCTTGGGATCCTCGCCTTCCTTAGTCTGAGGCGAGCATGGCTTCCTGAAAGAATTTATGAAAATAGCCGATGGCCTTCTCTTTGCCTGCAAAGTCGATCGTGACCCTGAATGTCGCGCGCCCACTATTGACATCCAGATGCAGCTTGCAGCTAAATATCTTGCGCTTTTTCTCTACGCCTACGATGTCGCGGTACTGGACCATCTGCGGAGCCGCAAGATCGGTATTCTGAAACACCATCCGATCAGCTCCAAGTAGCGCCCCGTCCTTCGCGTTCTTCAAGAAGGTGAGATCCAGGAGTGCCATTACTTTCTGCGCGGCCATCTCGGGCGCATAGTCCTCAATTGCATTGCGCAGAAGCTTGTCCGGAATGTGCGGATGTACGTACACGCCCAAATTCGGTGCGTGCGGAATCAATTCTTTGACCAGAGCTTCCACCGGCATAGAGCAGGCACCGCCATGACGCGGCCTAACTTGCTGAATGTTGGACTGTGTGTACGCGTTGCCGTCTCGAAAGATACGGGCCGCTCAGACTATGAAATCATCAGGCCTGCAGCCAATTCGCACGCGGCAAGCTGGCTACGGCACTGTAGCTAGTGCGAATACGCCAAAATAGCCAAGCGTTAAGTCGCGCACGAATGGCACGAATCCGATAACTATCAGCACCAGCGCGCACGTGACCAGCACGCTCGCCGAAGGTATCGTTACTGGAAAGGCACGATCGCGCATACTGGGCGCTACCCCTTCACTGGGTCGCATCCAGAATACGTAAAGTACACGCAGATAGTAATACCCGGATAGCGCGCTGGCGAGCACGCCAACGATCGCCAGCCACGTATAGCCGGCTTGTATTGCGGGCGTAAAGACTGCGACCTTGCCGAAGAAACCCCCAAAGGGCGGGAATCCAATTAGGCTGAACATAAAAATGCCCATGGTTACGCCAAGAATGGGCTTGCGAAAGCCAATGCCCGAAAGCGAGTCAATCGTCTGCAAACGCCCTTCCTTGCCATCCCACTCGAGCAACGCCATCACCCCAAAGGCCCCAATATTCATGACCGAGTAAATGAGCAGATAGTACACCGCGCCGGCATATCCCTCACTGGTACCAGCCGCAAGCGCCACAAGCACGTAGCCGGCGTGTGCAATTGACGAATACGCAAGCATACGTTTGACATTGTTCTGCACCAGGGCCAGAAGGTTACCCATTACCATCGTCACCAGCGCCACCAAAGCCAGCGCTGTTTGCCACTCGGCTACGGGCATGTCCGCAAGGCCATAGTAGAGCACCAGAACCAGCGCAGCAAAGGCCGCTGCCTTAGACGCCGTCGACATGTACCCTGTCAGCGGAGTAGGCGCCCCCTGGTAGACATCGGGTGTCCACATGTGGAATGGCACTGCACTGACCTTGAACAAAAACCCAACCAGGAAGAGAGCGACGCCCGCCCAGAACAGAAGCGTCAGGCTCCCGCGCGCGGCATAGCCCGCGGCGAGCTCCGGCAGGTACATCGTCCCCGTTGCCCCGAAGAGCAGCGCGATGCCGTACAGAAAAAAACCTGTAGAAAAAGCGCCAAGCAGAAAGTACTTAAGCGCGCTCTCGATACCTCCTTCGTCGTTGTGGACCAAGCCTGCCAAGATGTACAATGAAATGGACATGGTTTCCAGACCTACAAACACCGTCACCAGGCTGTTCGCGTTGCCCAGCATCACCGCGCCCGCGGTGGCAAACAGTATGAGCGCATAGACCTCACCATATCCGCGCTTAATGCGCTTCAGATATGGCACGCTCAAGATCACCGTAGCCAAAGCGCTAAGCAGAATCGTGATGTTGACGAACGAGGCGAGCCCGTACGCACGTATCAGGCGGTAAAACGCTGTGGTGCCCCCAGCATCAAGGTTGCGCACCTCCCACCCTATCGCCACCACGCACGCCATCGCAGCAACGGCTGGCAGCACCGGATCGTCATTCTGGTAGATGTCCCAGACGATGCATATGATGCCGGCGACCAAGAGCAGAATCAGTGAGAATCCCCCGGCCAGGTCAAACAGGATGCTGTCGTAGGCTCCGCCCAGTTCCATGGATGCGGCTTGATCTATACCTTGATAGTGCATGCCTCGATGGACGCCGCAAGCGCCACATCCATCGCCGTAACCTTGTTGCCCGCATCGTGCGTGCAGGTTGTGACAGAGAGCTGATTGTAGCCTACCACCAGTGTGGGATGATGATCGGCCGCCTCCGCCTCAAAGGCTATGCGAATCACGAAGCTGATGGTCTCGCGGTAGTTGCCAAACCGGAAGGCTTTGCTAAGCCTGTCATCGCTGAATGCCCAGCCCGGGAGCTCTTCAAGCGCCGACTCAATTTGGCTGCTGTTTAACGGCTTGCGCTTCATAGTTCAATTCAGAGCACCCAGCCCGAATAAAAAACCAACCACACTACAAAGTACACTGGAACCAGGATCGGAAGCGCGTACTTGAAGAGGTAGCCTGCGAACGACGGCGCGTCCACGTTATTGGACTCCGCAATGGCCTTCACCATGAAGTTGGGGGCATTACCGATATAGGTCATGGCACCAAAGAACACGGCCGCGACCGAAATCGCCTGCAGGTACAGCAAGGACTCCTCTGCGGCGGCGAACATTTTGACATTTTCAGCTACGTTGACATCTAAACCGAACTTGCCCATCGCAGCCGCAAGAAAGTTAAGGTACGTTGGTGCGTTGTCCAGTACGGCAGAGAGGAAACCGGTCCCCCAATAGAATACGCCAGTAGTAAGTGTGTCGGAATTCTCGCTGGCATAATTGGAGATCAGCGCCAGAGCCGGTACCATGCAAGCAAAAATACCGAGGAAAAGCCAGCCCACCTCGCGAATGGGCTCAAAAGAAAACTCGTTCTTGAGCAGCGCTTCCTTCTTGCAGAACCGGTAGCCCACGTAGCACATCGAAAACATGATCACCTCGCGCAAGCCAAACGGGAGGTGGTACGAGCCTACGAAATCCAGCGGCGTACCCTTCATGCCCGTGAAGACATTGGGATCAACGAAGACTGAGAGGATGATGATGAGCACAAAAATAAAGCTCCGGTTCCCCTCCAGCTCTACCACCTTTCCCTTTGTCAGCTCCGTAGAGCTGGTGGCCTTGTTGCGGGAATCCATAACAAAGAAGATGCCCAGCAGCACGAGCATCGTCGGCGCCCACACGTACCACACATGCGTCGCGGTCCAGAAAAAAGGCACGCCGCGCAAGAAGCCCAGAAAAAGCGGTGGATCGCCGATAGGGGTCAGCGCACCGCCGACATTTGCTACGATGAAGATGAAGAAGACGATGTGATAGGCCTTCAGGCGGCCTTTGTTCAGCCGCATGTAGGGCCTGATGAAAAGCATCGCGGCCCCGGTCGTGGCGATAAGGTTTGCCACAACGGCACCTACCGAAAGCAGCCCTACATTGACCAGTGGTGTACCGCGTGCATTCACCTTGAGGAAGATGCCGCTAGCAGCGATAAACAGTGAAGCAACCAACGCAATAAATGACAGGAACTCCTGGAGCGCATGCATCATCGAGATTGCATCCTGCAACACGAAGACGTAGTACAGCGTCACGATAAGCCCAAATCCCAACGCGTACTTCGGGTAGTGATGATGCCAGTGGTGCAAGTATAGCAGCGGGCCTGTGGCTATCATTAGCAGCAGCCCGATAAACGGGACGACCAGCCACAAAGGTGGCACCGTGCCATGTTGCGCTGCCGCTAGGCTGTGCTGCTGGCGCTCGTCGGATGGCTCGCGATCGGTGGCTCCTTCCTGCTCGTGGCCGTCTACTGTAGCAACGTCCGCAGCCTCAATTTCTTCTTGCGCCTGGTCGGTTGCCACCGTGCCGTCGTGCGCGTCCTGCGCCATGACTGGGGCAGCACATACCAACAGCAGCACCAGCGTTAGCTGACAAGCCCTAGATGCAATGGTCATGCTTTAGAATTGTTGGGGATCCCCCGCCTGGACAGAAACAATGCCAGCGTTGGCGCTGGCCGCCTGACTTTGGTAGCCAGGGTAGCTCACCTGCGCCTCCAACGTCGCCTGGGTCTCTCCCTCCTGCTGCGGAGTTTTGGGCACTTCCCTTGGAATCCAGGGCACGGGTTTCGCCGGAGCCGCAGCCTGCTTCTCCTGAATCAACGCAAGCAAATGTGCCGTCGCGGGCTCACTTCGCTTGAGAAACGGCTGCGGCATCACGCCCAGGATGATCATCAGCAGCGCAAGTGGCGCCAGCGTAACAATCTCCCGACGACTAAGGTCGGGTATGGACCGGTTTTCCTCCTTATCGACCGGCCCAAAAAACATTCGGCTTAGCATCCACAGGAGATACACCGCAGCGAGAATTACCCCCGTCGTAGCCACCACGGTGAGTATCGGCATTCCGGGCGTGCTGCTGCCAAACGACCCTACCAGGATAAGGAATTCTCCCACGAATCCGTTGAGCCCGGGCAAGCCGGCCGATGCCAGCACCGATAGCGCCATGAAGAACGTAAGCAGTGGCACGCTGCGGGCAATGCCGCCATAGTCAGACATCTTGCGCGTATGTCGCCTTTCGTAGAGCATCCCAACCAAGAGAAACAAGGCACCCGTAGACAAGCCATGGTTGATCATCTGAATCATCGCGCCCTGCAGGCTTGTGAGCGTAAACGCAAAGATCCCCAGAACAACAAAGCCGAGGTGGCTTACGCTGGAGTAAGCCACCAGCTTCTTGGCGTCAGGCTGGGCCCTAGACACGAGCGCGCCGTAGACGATCCCAATAACGGCCAGCGTCCCAAAAAGCACAGCATGCTCGGCAGCAGCATTCGGAAAAAACGGCAAACAGAACCGGATCAGACCATAGGTACCCATCTTCAGCAAAACACCGGCCAGAATCACCGAGCCACCCGTTGGAGCCTGGACATGGGCGTCCGGCAGCCAGGTATGGAACGGAAACATCGGCACTTTGATGGCAAAAGCGAAGGCAAACAGCACAAAGAGCCACGCCTGCGTACTGATGGGGACATTAAATTCCAGAAGCTTGAAGTAATCCGTGGTAAAAACGCCGCCATTTACGGCCTGCCCCGCCACATGGCCCAAGTAAAGAATCGCTACTAGCATTAGTAGCGATCCGACCATTGTGTATATGACAAACTTTACTGCGGCGTAAATCCGCTCCTCACCGCCCCAGATTCCGATCAAGAAATACATTGGAATCAGGGTTAGCTCAAAAAAGATGTAGAACAGTACGACATCAAAGGCGCAGAACACTCCGGTCATACCGGTCTGCAGGACAAGTAGCAGGGTGTAATAGCCCTTGACGTGCTGGCCAATGTACTTCCACGAAGAAAGCACCACGATCGGCCCCAGAAGCGTCGTAAGCAGTACTAGCAGCAGGCTGATACCGTCAATGCCCACGAGATACTTTATGTCGTACGCCTCACTGATCAGACTGAATCCGCCACTGGCGAACTGCAGGTCGGCCGCGTCCTGGACACTGAATCCAGTCCACAGTAGCACTGAAATCGCGAACGTGATGGTAGTCACAACCAGTGCCACTACGCGGATTGCCTGTGCACTGTGCGCTGCCATCGTAAACAGCGCGCCCAGCAGCGGCAGAAAGATGACTATTGACAGGAGATCTGGCATTTGCACAGCGCTAAAACACCATCAGTGCGATCACTACCACGACCCCGAATACAATCGCCAAGGCATATACCTGCACCACGCCCGTCTGCAGATATCGCACCATGCTACTAATGCCTTGCGCCGTACGGGCGACCGCATTAACCAAGCCGTCAATGATGCGGTTGTCGAAAGGCGCCAACACGTTTTCCGCGGCGCCGACAACAGGCCTAACCACCACCTTCTGATAGAATTCGTCCCAGAAATAGCTACGCTTCCACCACTGGTATAACACGCCAAATCGCCCGCGAATCAGCTCGTCGCCCGACAACTCATAGCGTGCAAAGAAGCGCCACGCCCACCAGACACCACCGACGGCGATGAGAGAGCCCAACAGTATCAGCCCCACTTCCATCCCCACACTTACGTGTGTGCTTGTCGCAGCCTCCGCCACCGGACCATGGTGCTCCCCATGGCCCACCAAGTAGCCGTGAATCCAGCTGTGCAGGCCCACCTTCTCGGCCAGCTTTGGCAGCCCGATGAACCCGCCTACCAGCGAGAGTGACGCCAACACTACCAGCGGAAACGTGATGGTCCATGGCGACTCATGCGGGTGCACCTCCTGGGCCCGGGGCCACCGTACGGTGCCTTCGAAAGTGAGCATGTACGACCGCGTCATGTAGAATGCCGTCAGCAGCGCCGTTCCAATGCCTACCGCCCATACAAACCATGCAAAGACATGCCCGTCGAAGCCGAACTCAAATGCCTTGAACAGAATTTCGTCCTTGGAAAAGAACCCGGCCGTTAGCGGTATCCCACTGATCGCCAGCGTGGCAATCAGGTATGTCCATCGTGTGCGCGGCATATATTGCTTCAGGCCGCCCATCGTGCGCATGTCCTGCGCGTCGAATTCCCCTTCATATCCTTTGTCGCGCAACTCATGTTCGACATGGTGCATTCCATGGATCACGCTTCCAGAGCCCAAGAATAGACAGGCTTTGAAGAACGCATGCATAGCCACGTGAAAGATGGCAACAAAGAAGGCCCCGACACCCGTCGCCATGAACATGAAACCCAACTGTGACACGGTAGAATAGGCCAGGACCCGCTTGATATCAGTTTGGGCAATCGCAATAGACGCGGCTACCAGCGCCGTCAGGGCACCAACCACCGCGATAAGCCCCATTATGGTCGGCGCCAACAGCACCACCGACGACATCCTGGCGAGCAGGTACAGGCCACTGGTTACCATCGTGGCCGCGTGAATGAGTGCCGATACGGGAGTCGGGCCTGCCATGGCATCAGGCAGCCAGACAAAAAGCGGAATCTGTGCACTCTTGCCTGTGGCTCCAATAAAGAGAAGTAAGACCACTGCATTAAGCGTGCCTTGGGACATCTCGCTCGCGCCCGCAAACACTTCAGCGAAGCTTAGGCTGCCAACCTCGCGCACCAGGATGAACATCGCCAGCAAAAAAGCGAAATCTCCTATGCGGTTGACCACAAAAGCCTTCGTAGCTGCCGCGCTGTTTTTCAGGTCTTCGTACCAGAACCCTATGAGAAGAAACGAGCACAGCCCTACCCCTTCCCAGCCCAAGAATAGTACTAGCAGATTGTCTGCCAGTACCAAGTTGAGCATCATGAAAATGAAGAGGTTCAGGTACGCAAAAAACTTCCAGAAAGATCGATCACCATGCATGTAACCGATCGAGTAGAGGTGTATCAACGCACCCACGCCCGTAACCACGAGCGTCATGATCAGCGAAAGGTGATCAATGCGATATGCCACTGACACGCTAAAGCCGCCGGCCCCCATCCACGTGTAGAATGTGGTCACTTGAGCCTCATCGAATCCCTGCAAGAAGAGCGCTATGGTGAGGCAAAAGGGCACCGCCACCATGGCTGTTCCTACCGTGCCAATAAGCGCTTCGCTCCGCCTGAGGTGCGGCCAGAACAAGGGCAAGAGCCCATTCAGCACCGCACCCACAGCGGGAAGCAGCACAATCAAGAGAATCAGAAGATCAGCGTTCATCTATTGCAGCCTGCTATTAGGCAGCAGCTACCACTTGAATAGGTTGATATTATTGATGTCGACGGTAAGCTTATTGCGAAAAATGGCAATGACGATGGCCAGTCCGATAGCCGCTTCCGCGGCTGCCACCGACATTACAAAGAACACCAGAATCTGGCCCGACACCTCTCCCATTGACTGGCTAAGTGCCACCAGCGTCACATTGACGGCATTGAGCATGAGTTCGATCGACATGAGGATGACAATCAGGTTGCTCCTGAACAGGACACCCATCACGCCAATGGCGAACAGCACCGCACTTAGCGTGAGATACCAGCTGAGTGCAACTTCCATATGATCTAGACGAATCTGCGTTTTGCCAGCATGACCGCACCCACAGTGGCCACCAGTAATAATGCCCCAATTACCTCGAATGCGAGTGCGTAACGGGTAAAGAGCTCTTTGGCGATGGTTGTTGCCGAACCTGTATCCGCTTCAACCACTGTGGGCTCGGGGAGCAGCTGAAGGCCTGTTGTGGCCACAAACACCAGTTGCGTCAGCACAATCACGCACAAAACAAACCCCACCGCCTTCTTCCAGTCCATCGTGTCCAACAGTGGCAATGAGCCCAAGTTGAGCAACATGATGACAAAAAGGAACAGCACCATGATGGCACCCGCGTATACGAGCACCTGTACAACGGCAATGAATTCAGCGCCTAGAGTCAAGAATAACCCTGCCACGCAGAAGAGTGTCAGAATCAACCACAGCGCACTCGTCACCGGGCTGCGCGCGATCACCATCCCCAGCGCTCCGACCACCGATACACCGCCCAGAAGGATGAAAAGCGACTCAGCTAGCATGAACAAGACAGAAGGCGAGCCGTGTTGTTGTGCGTCGGTGCATAGCAGACAAGTGACCCGCTAATTTACATAAAATTGCATGGCAAGCGAAAGAAAAGATCGCGTTAAGGGCTCCCCTGTTGGCCTGTTTCCGTCGTTTGCGGTACGGCCCGTCCGTCCGGTAACGGCGACTGGTGCAGGTTGCCGGCGGTCTTTTCTTGGACGTGCGCCTGAGCTCAAGTCAGCAGACTGGTATTAGTAAGCAGATCACTGCACGTCGCGGCCAAAACCTTCGCTGCAACCATCGCGCCCTCTACGGCCGATTCCGTGCCACGTCTGGCCAAGGTGGCCCAGCTATGCGATGGCACGCCTGCTGCCGCAGCCGTGACGCTGAAGCCTGCAGTGGGCGAAACAAAGCTCACCTCAGCCACATCGGTGGGCCTTCCCCGAACCAGCTGCACCTCGGAAGCCAGTGGCTTCGTGTCGGGGTTGTAGCCCCTTTCTTCATTTTCCAGGTGCGCCTGCAGCGCCCGTGCAGAGGTTTGCTGTTCTTTTACGCACTGGGCGGGGCCGACCAGTTTAAGATTTGCCTGCAGCGCTTCCTGGAGCGGCTGGTTGAGGTTATACTGGCGGACACCAGTTGCCAAAAAGAATTGGTGCGAAGCGCGAGTGCTCTCTGGGGCACCGCTGGCACTGTCAAGAATCCACGCGTACCGGCGGTCAGCGCCTTCGCGGTCAGTATCGCGCACGAAGTACCACACCATGGCATATTTCGGCACAACATTCGCTGCCTTTGTCCCGCTCGGCATGACATAATGAATGCGCGTGGTTGGCCTCACGCGCTCGCGAAAAAGGTTGACGCCGTCGTTCATAAGCTCCACTGCGTTCAGCGCGCTGCACCCGTTCCTCGGCTCCGTGGAGGCATGTGCCGCCTGCCCGAAAAACTCTGCCACAAAAATTGCATTGCGCGACCCGGCTGGCTCCAAACCTCGACTCTGAAGCCAAAGTGCCAGCCCAACTCGGCCTCGCCGTCATTGAAAAGGCCATCCCGGGCCATATACACTTTCCCGATGACGCCTCATCGGCAGGAGTGCCGCAGACTTCGACCGAACCTGGTAGCCCTTCGTCTTCCGTGACACGCCCAAAGCCCAGCACGGCGCCAACGGAGGTCGCCTCAAAGAGGTTGTGGCCACAGCCCTGCCCCGCGGTAACCCCATCGGCGCGTGGCTGCCGAGCAGACCCCACGGCGCTGCCCACCCCGGGGGTGGGTCGTATTCAGCCAGGACCCCGATGACGGGGCGGCCTTGGCCGTACCGGGCCATAAATGCGGCTGGCATGCCCGCTACTCCACGCTCAATGGCGAATCCGTAGCACTCCTGAATACCAATCAGCAGCTCGGCGGACTGCATCTCCCTCCGCGCGGTTTCCGGGCAATCCCCCAGCGCCACAGACACGTGGCAGATCTCGCCAGCCAGCGCCTCTGTGGCATCCAGCGCGGCCTGCTTGTGCGTTGAGACGTCCTATGCCTGGGTAGCTGTGCACAGAATAGGTCCAGAAGTCCGTGCGTTATCAAGGTTGCCGATTGGAGCATAGGTCTGAGCCTCGCCACGTCGCAGCGCCTGATTCGTGTAGGCGGCTCCAAATAACGGTTAGCGCCGTCGAATCATACAGCCACAACACCTTCGTGCCTTTCGACGGCGGCGGTAATCTCACGCGCGAATGCGGCTGGCTCCGTCTTGCTATCCCAGGGAATCACCGTCACCGTGCTCTGCTCCCGGTGTAACCACGCGGACAAGAGCCGGATCTCATCAGATTCCTGAAATGTGTATCGCCGAGGGCGAGCCGTACCTCCGAAGAAATGCTTCGCTACATGCACGTGCACGACGGCTACCTCGGCAGGCCGTATCGGGTTCGAAACAACCATCTCATCAACCGGCAGGCCAAAGCGCACGAAGTGCACTTCGGTGGCCGTGGCATGCGGCACGACAATTACAGCGTTGCGGTCGTGTACGGGTTCGCCGTCAACAAAGCGTTTCCGGCTCAGGTCCATGAGCACCCCAAGCCAGTTGCGATACTCTGCGGCACGCTCAAAATCCAGCGCGTGCGACGCCTCTGTCATGAGCTTCTCCAAGCGTAGCAGCACCTCCGCGCGGGGCGCTCGCAGAAATGCGCGTGCCTCGACAAGGCCATGCGCTGTCAGCGTGCCACCCAGATGTGCTGATCGCAGGCTCGCAAATTGGCCTTCGAGCGTTGGCCTCCGGCGCTCACCGTATACGGCGAAGAACGCCTTTGCTATGGTATCGGCCCTCTTATCGCTGGAAAACGGACCAAAGTACTCCGCGCCATCATCACGGATATGTCGCACCACCGTGATTCGGCGGTCTGTGTGACACGTGCCTATGCGAAGGAATGGCGGGGCCGAAAACCGCTTGTTGCTCGTGCTTTTGTCCGCCCGATTAAACGGTGGTTGGTGCTCTTTGCGAAGTCGGAGCTCAAGAAGCATGGCTGCGAGTTCCGTCTTCGTTTCGGTCCATGTAGCGCTGTGTACTGCCTGGACCAACTGCCGCGTCCACTGGTCCTTCCCTTCAGTGCCGGCAAAGTAGCTTCTGACGCGCCGTGCCAAGTCCTTGGCCTTGCCGATGTACAGCAGCTTGCCCGCCTTGTCGCGAAAAAAGTACACGCCGGGCGAATGGGGTACTGTGTGCAGGACCGTTTCACGCAGCGCCTGAATGTTCTTGGGCGTGCCGCCCGTCTTTCTGTACGTGCGGCGCTGGAATCTGATCAGCGCGCCGACGGTGTTCAAGTCCCGCTCTGTCTTCAGGCGCGCGATCAGGTGCAGGAGAATTTCGAAGCTGGCAATGGCGTCGGGGAGAGCGCGGTGCGCGGCATCAACCTCAATGCCGAAATACGCCTTCAAGCTAGCAAGCGATTTCGAGGGCAGCCCTCGCAGCAGTCGGCGCGCCAGCCTAACGGTGCAAACTGTCTCGTTGGCAAGCGGCGACAGGCCGGCACGCTTGAGCTCGGCATTAATAAAGCTCAGATCGAAGCGCACATTGTGCATCACAACCACGGCGTCACCCAGGAACTCTACGAATGTAGGCAGTACCTCGCAAGCCAGTGGCGCATGCGTCACCATATGACTATTAATGCCGGTGATCCTGGTTATGCGCGTCGGTATCGGCTCCATAGGGTTGATGAGGGTCACAAACCGGTCAACCACCTTGCCCTTGCGAGCTTTGACGGCGGCGACCTCGATAATGCGGTCTCTGCTGGAGCGCAACCCTGTAGTTTCAGTATCCACAGCGACGAAGGTTGCGTCATCTAGGAGCATGGGAAGCTCATGGCTTACAAGTGGCGCTCTTCCTGTCATTTTAGCCTGCACCGCTGACAACAGTGTGTCACTGCCGGACGGATTTTAGGCCGAACCTCACCAGCTTCGCCGATAGCATAGTGGCTTAAGGTATGGGATATGCCACCGCAGCGGGCCTGCACGCTCTTGCGCCCAGGGGTGCTGAAGCTGGAATTTGGTATTTTCGGACTACTCATCAATAGCCGGAGTTGGCATGAGCAAGGTAACCGTAGTAGGGGCAGGCAACGTCGGTGCGACCGTGGCGGAGTGCGTAGCGCGAAAAGACATGGTCAACGAGGTTGTTCTCATTGACATTAAGCCCGGGCTGTCCGAGGGCAAGGCACTGGACCTTGCAGAATCGGCGCCGATTCACGGCTTCGACACGCGCGTGACAGGGTCGACGAGTGACTATTCCGCGACTGCCGGATCCGACATCTGCGTCATTACGTCGGGCGTACCCCGGAAGCCCGGAATGAGCCGCGACGACCTCTTGTCCATCAACGCAAAGATCGTTCGCTCGGTTACGGAGGCCATTGCGGCACAGAGCCCGGATGCCATCATCATCGTGGTTTCGAATCCACTGGATGTCATGGCCTACGTGGCATACATGGCTAGCGGTTTCCCGAGCCACCGTATCATGGGTATGGCTGGAGTGCTCGATACAGCACGCTTCCGCTGCTTCCTTTCGACGGAGCTGCGCGTCTCCGTGAAGGACATTCAGGCGCTCTTGATGGGAGGCCATGGCGATACCATGGTCCCACTACCCCGTTACACTACTGTTGGCGGGATTCCCTTGGCCGAGCTCCTGGACGCAGACCGTACGCACGCTATCATCGAGCGGGTCAAGAAAGGAGGTGGCGAACTCGTGAAGCTGATGGGCACTTCAGCATGGTACGCTCCCGGTGCCGGGGCCGCCGAGATGGTCGAAGCTGTCGTCAAGGATTCCAAGCGCATCTTACCCTGCGCCGTCATGCTTAAAGGCGAATACGGCTATAACGACCTCTTCATAGGGGTGCCCGTACGCCTCGGCCGAAATGGCGTGGAGGACATCATTGAGGTCGAGCTAAGTAGCGAAGAAAGCACACTCCTGCGCCAATCAGCATCACACGTTCGCTCGAACTTGGATGCCCTGCGACGAATCCAAAGCAGCCAGCAGTAGGTCGTCAGCCACCTTCCAAGGGTGATAGGTAGACGATTGTCGCGCCCCAGCCGCTTCGGTCCCCTGCGGCGTGGTACTCCAGCACCGCCGGGTCCGCGTCGAACAGGCGGTGCACCATGCCCCGCAACACGGAGCGCCCCTTGCCGTGGATAATCCGCACTCGCAGAATGCCACGCGCCCGACACTCCCTGAGGTATTCCTGAACGACACTACGGGCCTCGCGTGGACTGAAGACATGCAAATCAAGCACGCCGTCGATTGGATATGCAAGGGGATCGACCATGGCACCTGGTCAGTTAGCACGAAGGCGCTAGCACCAAAACCCGTCAATGTGCATCAAGACCGTAGAACGCCTGGACTGCCCCGTAGTCCGCTGGATCAAGCCCGGCCTCTCGCGCCGCGTCGAATCCATCGATTACGACCACCTTCATGATGTACTCCTCTGGCAGCAGGTTCACGATGTCGCTCCAGATGACTTCGTCATCTGTGGAGGCCTCAATAAAGATCTCCACGAAGCCATCGTCGTAGGCATACCCCATAGTAAAGGTATAGTCGACCGCCACTACATCGGAACTCTCAATGCCAACCGTGAACGGTAGCGCCGTCCATGTGCGCTGGTCCCTGAAGTACACAAGTACCGCGCCGCGATCCACCACTGACGGGGTTATGTCCGGCACCTGGTATCCTTGGGATGCAACGCTGCCGTTGAGGGCCGCATCCTGGAGCGAAAAGCTGATTGTTACCGAATGAACGTTCGCGTTGCCCGGAGGGCCAACAGGGCCAACAGCTTCTACGCAGCCGGCCAGCAGGATAGCCGCAATTCCTATAACCATTGGTCGTTGCATGACATTACTTTGTTTGGAGTGGAATGCGTTACCGGAACCAACGGCAAAGATCGGGCCACATGCAGCACCTTCTGCGCCCAAAACCCCATCGGGGACAGAGACAAGCGGGCTTCTATGCCAGATTGGTATCGCGCATGGCGCCCGTAGCCTAACAACCTTGCTCTTCAAGGCTTTGTCGCTACAAAGCCGTAGCTTTTACTGTGCCAAATCTTGGCACAGAATTAGAGGGAAATTCGAGCGACGACAATAGTGCGCTTTTTAGATTTGACGTACTAAAATGCGCGGCAACCCGTTTCAATGCGGAGAGAGCAAGGAAGTTCACGCTCTTGCATACTACCGGCGCAAAAAGGCAAAGCTTGCAAGCAGGTACCACGTAATGCAGCTCCTACAACAGGCATTCGTGCTCGAATTGACGGAAAAGATGCAGCACAGCGCCTCCCGTTGGCACGACGGGCTCCAGCTGGTAAGGGACGAGGACCTGACGGTGAACGGCCAGGCGGGCACGCAGGGCGGGGTTACCGTCCACACCAGACGCTTCAACGAGCGCCTGACGGCCTTGTTGTACGGCTTCTTGCATAGTACGAAGTGCAGCAAGAAATTTCCGCAGCAGACACTCTCGCTCGTTTGCCGAAACTACCAGACCTATCGGCGCAGCGACACATATTGTGCGTGGCTGTACTCTACACCAGACAACCTTGCGCCCGGCAATTTCGAAAAGCAGAAGGCCCGTAGCAACGCAAAGATTTGTGAAGGGACAAGTCTACAGAGCCTCTTTTGCCGGCGCGGCCTTATATTTACTGTCTACAAGCGATGACAATCTAATGGTACATGTAGAGCGTAACGAAGTTCGCGGTTTTGCGTACTGCTATCGGATAAGTGGTAATCCTTGTAGGCAGAGACAATTAAATTCGACACCAATAGTAGAATGGCCATAGCACGTATCATACGCAAGTCGACGGAAGATCGCCAACGGAAGGCCTTGACTCGGCTGGAGCAGCTCCAGCTCATGCCGGACGAGGATCTGATGGAGTACTTCCAGGCGGGTACGGAGGACGCATTCAAGATCCTCTTCGACCGCTACAGTGAGCGCCTGATGCACTATCTGTACAGTTTTCTTGGCGACACGAAGCGCTGTGAGGACCTTCTGCAGGAGACGTACATGCGCGTTCACCGCAATCGCCATTCCTATGTGCGAATCGCGAAGTTTTCCACGTGGCTGTACACGATAGCAGGAAACCTTGCGCGTAGCGAATACCGTAAGCGCAAGCGCCGTCGCATGTACTCAATCCAGTCTGTAAACCGCGACAACGAAGAGTACGAAATGGCCATTCCTGACGAGTCATTTTCCCCAGACAAACACACTGAAAGCACGTTGCAGGATAAGTACATTCAGGAAGCCCTGAACCGGATCCCGCCCAACTTCCGCGAGGTGGTTGTGCTGCGCGATGTTCAGCAGCTATCCTATGAAGAGATCGCTTCCATCACAGGCCTGCCGATGGGCACGGTTAAAAGCCGCATAAACCGTGGCCGTACAAAACTTCAGGGGCTCTTAAAGGACATCTACCCGTTCTGGGCCGAAGAGGAGGAAGCCGAAGTCTCTCATTAGGACTGTGCGTTCTCGCGGCGCACCGCTGCAACCTTCGCACACACCTGCGCGCATCACCGTAGATCACGGGGCGCAGGAGTTTGTCATATCCTGGAAGGATGGTCACATAGGCACATTCCCGTTGGACGGGCTGCGGCGCGCGTGCCCATGTGCCGGGTGCCAAGGCCACGAGAAGATGCATTTGCTGCCGGACCCGGCCATCTTTCGGGTCCCGGCACTTGTACAATGGCGCAGGGTCAAGGTTGAGGTGGCTGGCAGCATCGGACTGCGCCTCACATGGGATGATGGCCACAACAGCGGCATATACACATGGGGTCGGCTGCGTGCGATGTGCCCGTGCGACCAGTGCTGCTAGGCCTACCCATTCAGGCGCACACCACCGGGCCTGGCCATAATGGCGGCTGTAACGACCATGAGACTGCACCGCAGAATATGTCGTGGACTCATGTTCCCCATCTGGAAGGCTACACGGCGTCAATCCGATGGCTCAAGTAGGGCGCAGCTCCCACCAGACGCCTCATGGGCACGCTGAACTAGAGCGGCATTCCCCAATAGGGCAGCATTGGCGTTTCTGCCACGCTGTCGATTAGCACACTGCAGACCATCTTCCAACGCCGATTTCGGCGTGCTGCGAGTACTGGAGAGTTTCCTATGGCATACCCTGCACTTTGCAGCGAAGCCTGTGACCGTGCAGGCAGCATGGTCGCAGCCGCCCCGCTACGTGCTAAAGGGAACTCACTGCTGGATTTGCGCACTTTGCTAAAAGCAGCAGAGATCGCCTGCGGGCGGAGAACCCGCGAAAGTGTTGCGCGAACACCACTCAGATAACCGGAGAAACGGCTACAAGAGGTCTTGGCAGCCCCCGACGTATCCGAGAGAACGCCTGCATTCAATATGCCCCTTCGGCCAGTGGGCAAAACTACCCTATTAGGCGCACGGCGATGACGATCACTACCGTTACGACAGCCAGGATGCCCAAAGCCATTATCAGGTCTCTTTTTTGCTTCCGGTTCATGGCAGGTGCTGTTGGCACAGTCCCAAAATACCACACCTGAGGCTCACTGTCTAGAATCGTTGTCGATTCATCTTGCAGCGCTACTCCCCTGCCGCATACCCTGCACTATCATTGTGCCAACAGTCTCTTCGCAGTTTTCCCTGTGCGACGGCCGGTTCCCGGCCGCCAGCCACATCAGCGACGCATCCGGGCCAAGCCCTGTGAAATGATCGAAGAAACGCTCCGAGATTAGGCCCTCACAATGCTCGCCATTCCTGATTCTCAAGAGCGGTGCTCATGCGGTGTGCAAAGATCCGGAACGCGCATCCGAACGCAGCCCGCACTTGGACAATCGACGGGCGGTGCGATCTTCCTTACCTACGCAGCCAACGCGCTGCCCCTGACAACAGTGAGGCAACGGACCAACGTAGCGTGGAATTCGTCCTGTTGGAGCGGTTCAGGCCTGGGTACCCTCGCCTGCCTGATTGCGCCGATGCGCAATTCAAAAAAGTCGCGCCCCACCACACGAGCAATAGAGTCCACAAGCAGTGCAGGTTCAAGTATTTGAACCATTCGGAAGGATCCCTTGACGTACAATTGGCTTCGGTGCGCCAACTCTTGACCGTACCTATCATCTCTAGATCAAATTACCCGAGTGCATCGGCCGGTGCACCAAGCGCGCATTGCCGCTGAGAATAGTACTTGCGGAGCTACGTCACGCTATCAGAAGAGAGACAGCGGGCGCCGCTCATATTTCTCGAGCTGATTCTGCGGGTAGGCTTCCTGCTGCACCGGCCTTGCTAGGTGTACCCAGGCATGGACGATGTCCAATGCGACAACTTAACTCTGTGCCGCTTTTCTGGACTGCGGTAGGACGTTGCTCCCGCAGACGCCATGATCTGCACATTTAGGCACTGGCTGCAGCTGCCTGAATTTACCAGAGAGCCGCCCAGTCTCGGTCAGGAGCACTCGGAGACACATGGGTTAGCGGTACGCGGGCTCGCAGCAGAGAAAGCAGCCATCACTGCGGTGCCGCAAAGGGCGAAGCACATGGCGCGGCGAAGGGATCCCAGGACGAGACCCACCAAAAGAGGAATCATCGAATGAAGGGCCCCATTGGCACCGACAGCAATGCAAACGTCCACATTGTTGGGGTGTCGCCTACCAACCTAGATGACGCGGCGATAATGGTGCAGATCCTGCGCAACAAGGAATGACCTGCCGCGTCAAGGGTCGTGCATGAAGACCGCACGCAACAATGATAAATCGAGGCGCGAAGCACGTTGCGTAAAACCTCCCGCGTGAGCGTTAACGAATAAGGCCCAGCAATTCGACAAAGCGATCAATCGAATCCGTGCACGGGCGGGGCGTGCGCTCGAGGTTGTAAAGTACCTCTGAGGCCACCGCCAGACACGCGGTCTGTGCCAGACGAAAAACGCCAATCTGTTTCATGCCCTGTTTACGCAGGCCAGCTTCTACAACGTACGCGAGAATCCACCCAGGAAACGATTGTACTGGACGCATGGACAATTAGGACGGGCTGGCTCGCACAATCGCGGTTCGCGGCTCAGAATACACGCAACCAGAGGCGCTTTCAAACCAATCGTGAGGCAATTGCCACTGGCTCGACCAATACGTTCTTAGGCATCCACTGCTACCACTTGGATCAGAAATTGCTCAATTCATGGCGAGCCCGCGGAAGGCTAATCATGTTTGCGAATAGGGCATAAGCTCCGGGATGATGCACCTTAAGCTGCCGGTACAATCCCAATGCGGTATAGAGGTACGTCCCTTTTCCTACTGAGGCTAGCAGCGTCGAACCACAGTGGGATGGCTCGCCCGGGTCATTCATACAAAAGAGCTCCTCGTACGCAGGATCCCATGTCTCAGGAAAGTACAAGCCACGCTCTTGCACCCATCCGTCCCACGCGTCCGGCCCAATCACGTTGGGCCAGCGCATCACGGGATGGCTGGGGTTCTGTACCCGGACCGGGGCATCTTCGCGAGTGACGCGACTGCGCCCGAGCTCCAGCCTGAGCGGCGCCAGCGAGGAGCCGTCCTGGCTGTTCCATTCAAACGTCTTGTGGTAGTTGACCATCAGGTGTCCACCGCCATGGACCCAGCCAATTAGCGCATCGTTGCTTTGCCGCAAGTCCGTCCTCACGAGGTAGCTCCGGATGTCCAGAATGATGGTATGGAGACCCTCAAAAGCGGCTGTGGCCAGCGCCATGGAGTCAAGCATGACGAAGTCCACACCGAGCGCTTCAAGCGCCGCCGGCAGGGTATCGTCGTAGCTAGTTACCACTCCGACCTTAAGCCCCGGCGCCACCTGCACTTCGAAAACGCGCCCGACAATGCTGAAGCCGGCGTCGCCGGGACCGCGCACATTTATGGCATAGTCCCCGTGTGGAAGATCGCCGGGCAGCGGCACGCCCAAGGAGCCTTCCATTTTTGGCCTCGCGGTCAGACGGACAGAGCCTTCGTAAAGCGGCAAAGTGGAACCTTGGCGGGAAACACTGATCGAAATCCGGATCTCCTCCAGCTTTTCGTCTAAAACGTGCGCACGATACGGTACCTGGTTGTCCCCGGGTCTAAGGCGTACAACCGCATTGGCGGGCTCTATATGAACCGGCGGTGCAATGTGGAGCGGAAGATATCCGGCGTACGCGGGCGAAGGCACGTCATCCTCAAAAACCTTGTAGACTAGGGGCGGATGATTCTTTTGCCTGCCGTATTGATACACTTTCGCCGGTCGGGTAGAGTGGGCATCGCGCGGAATGCGAAGCGTGACAGGACTCGTCGTTAGCACCGTATCTAGGGCGCCGGTAAGTTCCAAGCGTGCATCTTCAGTCGCCGCCCACGTCAGCGAAACCTCCTGGCCCCGGACCACGAGCGCGTCATTAACGGTGAGCAGATCTGTAGCAAGAGGCTCGATGCGCCCAGAATCTATCATATAGGTAATATGCGGAGCTATCGACGCCTGAGGCACCAGCGCCGCGAAGAGGTCACCGCCTGCCGGCGGTGTGTCAACAGATCGCAATAGGGAAAAGTGGTTGGCGCTTAGCCCGGCAACGCGCTCGGCGAATTGCCCCATCCCCTGCGACGCATGAAACCCAATCGCATCCGCGGCACCCGCGGCATAGGAGTCTCCTGCAGTCGGGTTGCGGTCTCCCACAGGTACGATAGCATCGTATGACTCCGGCATGCGCCAGTGCCGCAGGTACAAACGTCTGGGCTGCCAAACCTCCACGCTGGGAGCCTCCAACTGCTCCAGATAGAATCCGGAATCTGCTGCCAGCGCGAATGCATCATACGCAGCGATACCGACAGCCTGGTGATGCCCATGCTGCCGCGCCGGGCCTACTGTCACCGTGTCGTGGTTGGTAAAGATCACATCCGGCCGCAACCGGCGTATGATATGCACAAGCTCAGCGGTTACCTTTTCGCGGCCACCCCATGCCTCGAACGTCTCTTCAGCGGTCTTGGAGTACCCGAAGTCATAGAAATTCAAGAAATGTACTTGGGTGCCCAGACTTCGTGCAGCTTTTTCGGTCTCTTCGGAACGAATCGCTCCCAGCGCCTCATAGAGCTCGGGGCCTATCTCGTTCTGCCCGCCCTCTCCACGGGTAAAGATGACGCTGTATACGCGGTAGTTCTTGGCCTGCCGATAGTAGTGCATGGTCGCACCGTCCTCGTCGTCTGGATGCGCTGCCAGATTCATAGCTACAAGGCGCGAGGGCTCCGGCAATTCCTCCCCTGGTTGGCTGCAGGCTGCGCAAAAGAGCGAAGCAAATGCGAGCGAAGCGATGGCGCCGAGACGTTGCATAGCGTGCAGAGTTGTTGGATACACCGATGGGCACGGCCCCGTAAATGACTCATACTGCTACTCCAGGGCGCCGAATTTGTTGGCGCGCGTACAAGCCGCTGAACGTTATCCCCACTTTATTCCATGCGAACCTTCCCGTTTATGCAGGTTGATGCCTTTACCTCCAGGGCGCTCGGTGGCAACCCGTGCGCAATCGTGTTTGAGGCAGATGGCCTGTGTGCGCAAGAGATGCAAGCCATCGCGCAGGAGCAAAACCTTTCCGAAACCGCTTTTGTGCTGCACTCCACCGTGGCCGATGTACGCGCCCGCTACTTTACGCCTTTGGCAGAGATCCCGCTTGCTGGGCACCCGACTATTGCTACCATTCACGCGCTGGCCGAAACCAACCGTCTACCAATACAGCCCCCCTACTCTACCATCAGGCTGGAGCTGTCGGCTGGAACCATTCCGGTAGAAATCTACAGTAGCGGTGGCACTCCCGAACGCGTGGTAATGACGCAGCTCAAGCCACGATTCTTGACCGAACTCTCAGCTGAGCGTATCTGTCCCATTTTTGGCCTGGAGCTCGACGACCTGCATAGCGACGTACCCGTGCAGGTCGTAAGCACCGGCACGCCGCAACTCATGGTCTGCGTACGTGAGCAACGCTCGCTTCGGGGACTGAACGTCCGGTATCGTGAACTCGCGGCGCTTGGCAAAAGGGCCAAGTTCTTCAGTGCCCACCTTTTCTGCGTGCAGGATGGCGGCATATCAACCTTTGCGCGCCACTTCGCGCCCGAATTCGAAGACCCGATCACGGGGTCTGCCACTGGAGGCATGGGCGCATTCCTGTGGCACTTCGGGCTTATCCCGCAGCCCGCCTTCTCCGCCGAACAGGGTGAATGGATGGGACGGCCCGGCTTGGCGTCAGTGGAGGTTATCGGCCCACCCTGCGACATTGAAGCGGTAAAGGTAGGCGGCAGCGCCGTCACTGTTATACGCGGAACACTTACGCTTTGATAATCAGCACGCCCACTGTGCTGCGCCGCTGATTGTGAATGGACCCGCCAACAGACTAATTCTGGAATACTTTCTGCCATGAAACAAGCTATTGACACAATCCTCGTCCACGCAGGGGAGAGTGACCAGCGCGTGGACGGCGCGGTGCGCCTACCCATCTTCCAGACTGCCATGTTTGCGCATGACGAAGGTCCTCTGCGCTACATCCGGTACAACAACACGCCCAATCAGCAGGCAATCAATACGAAGCTTGCCTCAATTGAAGGAGCGGAAGCAGCGCTGGTCACTGGTAGCGGCATGACCGCCATCTCGGGCGCCCTGCTGTCGGTCCTCAGACCCGGGGACCACCTGTTGGCGCAGGCCAGCCTCTACGGCGGCACGCACAGTTTCGCCACGTCCCTTTTGCGCGACTTTGATATTGGCGTCACCTTCATTGACGCAGATCAGCCGGACACATGGGAGCAGTTCCTCATGCCTCGTACGCGCGCCATCTACGTGGAGTCGATCACCAACCCACTCCTGGAGGTGTGCGACCTTGAGGCCGTGGTAACATTTGCCCAGGCAAGGGGCTTGGTGTCGCTCATAGACAACACATTTGCGTCGCCTTTCAACTACCGTGCGCCGGAACACGGGTTTGACCTTTCGCTGCATAGCGCGACCAAGTACCTCAACGGCCATTCGGACATCGTTGCCGGTGCCATTGTTGGACGCGCAGACCTGGTTCAGCGGGCCAAGCATACGCTCAAGCACTTGGGCGGCGCACTGGATCCGCATGCCTGCTTCCTGCTAAACCGCGGTCTGCAGACACTCGCGCTCAGGATGCGCGCCCACAATGAGAATGCCCTAGCCTTGGCGGACTTCCTTGAAGGGCATGCTGCCGTGTCAAAGGTTAACTATCCGGGGCTGGCTACCCATCTCCGTCACGCCAGGGCCAAACGGCTCTTCAAAGGCTTTGGCGGAATGATCAGCATTGAGCTGTCCGGTGGGCTTCCGGCCGCCGGTCATTTGGTGGAGCACCTGCATCTGCCCCTCTTTGCGCCAAGCCTAGGCGGGGTAGAATCCTTGGTCACACGCCCTGCGATGAGTTCCCACGCCTCGCTCACGCCCGAAGAGCGTGCTCAGATCGGGATTTCGGATGACCTAGTTCGGATCTCCGTCGGCATCGAAGCCGCTGACGACCTTATCGCAGACTTTGAGCAAGCGCTCACCTAGCGGCGGCGCGTCCCAAAGGTAAACCTGGTTTGCGACGTATAGCGCTCTCCGGGCCTCAGGATCGTGGACGGAAAGTTCGGTTGGTTTGGCGAATCCGGATAGTGCTGCGTCTCCAGGCAGAAGCCGGCATGGCGGCCATAGAGGTGAAAATCCTTGCCGGGCAGCCCATTCAGAAAGTTACCTGTGTAGAGCTGGACACCGGGCTCGGTGGTGTAAACATCCATGGTTCGGCCGGAAGCAGGATGGTATACACTGGCGGCCAGTGCCAGCGACCCTCCCCCGCCATCAAGCACAAAGTTGTGGTCGTAACCGCCGCCGATCACCAGCTGCGGGTCATCGTCGTCAATGCGAGCACCAATCGGCACGGGAGCACTCTTGAAGTCAAAGGGCGTCCCTACCACGCTTCGTAGCTCGCCCGTCGGAATCAGCGTAGAGTCAACGGGCGTGAAATAGCTCGCGTTCAGGGAGAGCTCATGGTCCAAGACGTCACCGGCTCCGTCACCACCTAGGTTGAAATAGGAGTGCTGGGTCAAGTTGACCGGTGTGGCCTTGGTCGTCGTAGCTTCGTAATTGACGATGAGTTCATTGTCAGGCGTGAGCGTATAGGTGACCTTCACGGAAAGCGTGCCGGGGTAACCTTCCTCTCCATCTTCGCTTACATACGTAAACTCGGCTACCGCGTTGTCGTCGTAGGCGGACACCCGTCCATCCCAGATGACCTTGTCAAAGCCCACCAGCCCGCCATGCAAGTGATTTGGTCCATTGTTGCGCGCGAGCGTATAGGATTCGCCGTCAAGCGTGAACATTCCGTTCGCGATGCGATTGCCGTAGCGGCCGACAATGGATCCGAAGTATGGGTTATCGCTCAGATACCCTCCGAGCGACTCGAATCCGAGAACTACGTCCTCCATTTCGCCATCCCTATCGGGCACCCGAATCGACGTGACGGTGGCCCCATAGGTCATGATGTTAACCTCCGCTCCGCGGACATTCCGCATCGTGAAAAGCTCTACCTCACCTTGTTCGGGCACCATTCCAATGCGACTGCTCCCCACCATTAGTGAGCCCAGCTCCAGTTGGCATGAGGCCATGAGGCACAGAACACCGATAGCACTAATTGACAAACCACCGCGGGCCATTGTCATTAATCACCTCCATGTCTTGGATTGCAAACCAGCCTTCGTTTTCCGTACCCGACGTGTTTTGGTATCGCACCTCGGGGTTGCCCGTTTCGATGTCGACGACGTACGCAAGGTCCTTCTTCATGCCGGCTGCCACTTCGACCTCTTTCGCGACATCTGCTACGCGTCCACTGATCTCACCCAGCATAGCCCCCTCCCGAGTGTAGAGATACACTTTGACGCGCTTGCCGATCAGGTGGTACATGACTGCACAGGTACCTTACCAGGGCGCGCGTTACTGCGATGCGGACTCTTCTTTACGCGTGGCCGTCACATCCAGATGCATGCTGTAGTCGCGGACGAACTGCTGCCCTGCAAGCGCACCGTCCTCCAACAACAATTCTACATCCATGACACCAAACTCGCCGCTATCGAACGAGAAACTGACCTGCCCCGTTTCGTCGTCGTAGACCGCGCCAAATGGAATCTCGTCTTCGGGCGCCATGTCCATCACGACCGCCCCTACGAGCGAGTCCCCTTCCGTGCTGAATTTGACAGTTCCGGTGTACATGCCTTGCGGCGTGTCAACCGAGTACATCCAGTCACCAGCCAGCGGGTGTGGCGGTGGCTCGGAGTCCATGGCGGTTTTGCCAGAGCCGGCACAGCCGGCAATCAATAGGGCCAGAAGAAATGCGCAGGCCGGGCGCAGAGAGGCAAATAACATGAGCAAGAAGGCTAGCTAGCTGCTACGGTCGTATTGCGCGGGGTTTCAGCGATGTAAGCGCACCGATCCTGACCGGTTCTCCTGTCTTCACGCTCTCCCTCGCTGCTATGCCAATCAGGATAGACATCGCGCCATCTCGCGACCCCGCCGCCAGCCGGAGCGGGTCCGGCATCTCAGGGTTCCTGAATATACGATCCTTCAGGCGAGCATCTCCACCGCCGTGTCCTCCACCGCCGTGGGGAACCTGGATAAGTTCCGTTTCGCCGAAATTGTCCGTCACCCGTATCTCGTCATACGCTGGTGCCTTCCACGGCTGCCGGCCCTTGATCCACGCCTCAAGGCGCCCCTTGGTGCCATTGAACGCGATGCGATACCCTTCGTAGGGCGAATACGTCGTCAGGGAATAGCTTACATGGATGCCGTTGGAGTACTTGATCTGAGCCGACATCTTGTCGAAGATGTCGATCTCATCGCTCCACACGCACCCATCACGCAGGTATCCGTCGTGATGTTCGTGCGTCACATACAGGTTCATGAGCGACTCCCTCCCCGTGATGTCCCAATAGTGCCTGCACTGACTTGCAAAGGGACATCCGCGGCAGTTGGTGTGCCTGAAACCATTGTTGTGGCCATAGTACTCCAAGGCACCAAAGGCAAACACTTCCTCCGGTTCTGACTCCAGCCACCAGTTCAGGAGGTCAAAATGATGTGTCGCCTTGTGCACGAACAAGGTGCCGCCAAAGCGCTCCTTGCCGTGCCACCGCCGGAAATAGCTGGCACCATGGTAAACATCAAGGTACCAGTGAAAGTCCACCGACCGGACCTGCCCGATGCGGCCTGCCATCAGCAGTTCCTTCATCCGCTGACGGTGCGGCGAATACCGGTAGTTAAAGGTGACAGTTACATTCTTGCGCGTGACCGCCTGGGCATCCAGGATCGCCTGGCATTTGGCGGCATCGGTGGTCATGGGCTTTTCGGTGATCACATCACAGCCCGCGCGCATCGCCTTGATGATGAACTCATGGTGGAAGGCATCCGTGGTGGTGACTATGACCGTATCCGGCTTCGTCATGCGCAGCATCTCGTCAAAGTCCGTGAAGGTCGGGCAGTCGACTCCGATCTGCTCTTTGGCATACGCCAGCCTTCCGGGGTTGATGTCGCAGAGGCCCGCGAATTCCACCACATCTGCGTAATCTCTGGCTACGCTGCGGCCCCACATGCCGATACCCCGAATTCCGGTCCCCACCAGTGCAACGCGCATCTTCTTTCGCTGCTCTGCCGCCAGAATGTTTGGTCCGACCAAGACGGAGGTCGCTGCAGCAGTTCCGCTGGTTTTCAGGAAGTTGCGACGAGTAACGCTAACCATGGATACACCTTGCGGGCATTAGGTTGCCAGTTCCCAGCCAGGCTCGTAGGACCGATTCCAGTATGCCATGGCTTCTTCATCACGTAGGACGTGACCATTAGTAGGGTCACACTCTAGGGTTCGCCCCGTCATCTGCGCGATGTTGCCTAGGTGGCACAGTAGCGTGCTCTTGTGACCCTCATTGATAGGCGACGCCTGCGGCGCACCATCTCGTATCACCGCAAGGAAGTTTGCGATATGCCGATCCGTGAGACCACCGCCGCCTCTGATGTCCAGCGCTGCTTCCTGACTTGAGGCGCGCGACCGTTTCCAGATCTCCTTGTTATCCAGGTCATAGACCACGTAGCCGGACCGATCCATTATGACCGTACCGTACTCACCATGGATGGCCGTGCCACGGCCGCGACCTTCGACGGGGCGCCCGTTGCAGCTTCTCCCGTCCCAAGTGATGGCTACGTTACCGTCGAAATTAAACGTAGCAATCTGCGTGTCGAAGAACTCCCAGTCGTCGTCAAAATGGAATCGTCCTCCGGCTGAGGTAACCCTCGCAGGATAGTCGACACCTAGGGCCCAGCGTGCGATGTCGACTTCGTGCGCCCCGTTGTTGCAGAGCTCACCGGTGCCCCAGTGCCGAAACCAGTGCCAGTTGTAGTGAATGTAGTTGTCCTTGTAGGGGACGCGTGGCGCCGGGCCCTGCCAGAGGTCGTAGTTGAGCCAACTCGGCACAGGCGCCGTCTTGCCGCGCCCAATAGAGCCGCGTGTGTTCGCGTACCATGCCCGCGCGTAGTAGGCGCGCCCTATGATGCCTTCGCGAATGGCCTGAATGATCTGCGCTGATTCGGCCGAGGAACGCTGCTGGTTGCCCATCTGAATGACGCGGTTGTAGCGCGCCTGTGCCGCAACTAGCATCTCACCTTCGCCCGGATTGTAGCTGCACGGCTTTTCTACATAGACGTGCTTGCCCGCCTGTGCGGCCATTATCGCAGCCGGCGCATGCCAGTGATCGGGTGCTGCGATTACAAGGATGTCGACATCGTCATCCTCAAGGATGCGTCGTACGTCCTCTTCTCCCTTCGGCACGGCCAGCGGCATGACCTCCTGCACACCTGCGATGGTTCTGGCTATCGCTCGCGAATCCACGTCGCATACGTACGCGACCTCGCAGTTTTCCGCATTCGCAAATGATTGCGCAAGGACATGGCCGCGGCTGTTCACTCCCATTACCGCAGCAACAAGTTTGTTATTTGGTGACGCGTACGCTCGGCCTGCGCCCAGCACGCCGATACCAACGCTCGCGACCGAGGCCTGCATAAGGAATGTCCTGCGATCAATGTTCATAGCAATCTCCGTTGTTGTGGCTTCAAGATACACTATGGCGTGCTTATTTTGCACGGGCATGTGCAAAGCGGAAACTGGAACACACTCCCCGAGAGCGATTCGCCCTGTGCCCAAGCAGGTCATCAATCATTGGTCGAATCCCTGGCGTCGCAAAGCAAAACGCCCGGCAAGGGAAGATTCCCCGCCGGGCGCTCTATCGCTTCGCTTCCAGTAGGCCGTTCAGGTACGTACCAAGTATTGAAACTTGAAGAATACCTGTCGGCTGCTCTCCCGAAAATAGTGTGACGCGTCGTCCCGCACACGCGCATACTGGCCCAGATTGTGCGTGGAGCCCAAGTGTAGTGCAGTAAAGGCATTGAGCCTATAGGTGAGTAGCGGATCGAATTCGAGCGCATTGCGAAAATCGTTGTACTGCACCACGGTTCGGAAGAAGAAGCTTCGCGTGAACTGGTACTTTATTCGCACACGCGCAATGTAGCCGCTGAAGTAGTTTTCTCCAGTGGCCGTTTGTTTCAGACGTGAGTAGGCAAACATCGGCTGCAGGGCCAGGTGCTGGTTGGGGCGTAGCGACCCGGAAATCGACAAGTCCAGGCTCTTGCCAAGCACAGGCTCCTCAAGGAATCGCGCGATGTCGCGCCCGACGGCAACCTCCGCAGACAGGCTCGCGAATTCGCTGAAGTTGCTGAATGCGTCCACGCTAAAGCGCTGGATGCCGTCGAAGATAGCACCTGCAAAACGCTCCCGCTCAAACGTATAGCGCGCCTGCACGTTGGTCTGACCCTTCATCTGAATGCCGATGCCGGGCGAAACGAAGTCGTTCTTGTGCAAACCGTGGTAGTTCCACCGGCGACCGGCCGCGATATTGGGCCGGACACGATCGATAAAGGGTACGACCGCCTCCGGGTACAACGTAGCTCCCTGCCATATAAAGAAGCGCCGTACACTGTTTTGGCGAACGAACCCATTTGCGGCCCGAAAGGTAGGGGAGCTTTGCTCATAGCCGGCCTCAAAGCTCCAGTAGCGCCCCTCCCGATCCAACTCAAGCGTGGCAGCTAGTCCGCCAAAGCGCTCCCCGTCCAGCTCCGCCGTATAGTCTCTTGGGCCGAAAGTGATACCCGCCACCTCTTTGGACCGCTCTTTATCGATCGGCTCCGCCGTGCGACTGGCAACCAGCTGGCCACTGAGCCGATACTTCTTGAAGAATCGGACCTGGCCGTCAACCCCGATGGTACTGCCGGCGCCTCCAATGTCCAGGCGCCTGTCGGTCAGCAGTGCTCCGACGTACGAGTTTCCCGGAAAGTTGTGCTTGATCCGCAAGATGTTCGACACGCTCTTTCCAGCGCTCAGCAGCCTGCTCTCTTCCTCAAATGGCAAGAGCAGCGGCGATGTATTATCCCGCGCGCCGATGTAGGCGACATCCGTATCTCCCCAACGCCCAGTAAGCTTGCTGGCTACGATGGGATCGTTAATGCTGCGCGTGTAAACCGTCCGGATCTCCGTCCTGAACAGATCCGACCCCTCCTGGAAAAACGGGCGCCGTTCGTCGTAGGAAAGCGCAAAAGTGGAGTTTACATCAATCTGAGCGACGTCCGCTTCGATCTGGCTAAAGTCGGGATTGAGGGTGACGTCCGCGGTTAGCTCAGAGGTAAGTCCATACTTGACGTTCAGTGATGGCTCCAGCGCGATACGATCATTGTCAAATCCCCCTGCCGGGTCATTCGCATCGCGCAGCGCACCGGCGCTGGCGCCCGTGAGTGCGGGGAGGATTTCCAGGTTGCGCCCTGCATGCACACCCTGTATGCCCGTGATCGTACCCAGTTGACAGGGCCAACATGGGTTGTCCCGATCCATTGCCGCCCAGGAGTACTGGTTACGGCTGGCACGTGGATGTGTGACCCAGAAGGTTCCCCGCCACGTCTGCACATTCCTGTTGGGAAAGCGCAAGCTCTTGAACGGGATCGCCATTTCCACTTCGTACCCTGTATCGGTAATGGTCGCTTCACTGGAATAAATCAGGTTGAATCCGTCATCCTCGTTATTGACAGAAATTCTGGTGTCGCCCTGGATGCCAAGCGGGTTGGATGCTATGAAGTAGAGGGACTGGCCGTCCTGATTCGGATCCAGGACAATACCAACGTAGTCGTCCTGCCACAGGGCATCCCGATCGCTCAGGTTGGCCCGGATGTGCGCCGGATCGTCCTCTATACTGAAGGCAACGTACAGGTTGTCTGCGTCGTAGGTCATGTACGCCACGACGCCGATGGGCGGCTTTGACTGATCACCTGGAAACACCTCGGAGAAGTTTTGCACCTGTGCGGCGAAGTGCCAGGCCTGCTCATTGACTTCTCCATCCACCACGATGGGCGTAGTGGCGGGGCGCACATTCAGCGAAGGCAAAATGTTGGGCTCAAATGCAGGGGTTACCGCCAATTCCGCGTTAGCACCCGCTTGAATCGTCTGAATGGCACTTACGCGTGCCGTCAGAGTGATTGAGAAGAATAACAACACGAAGAGCGTTCCAAACAGGCGATTCATGATGCGCGTTGCAGTGATGAGCTGAAGAGGTCTCCCAAGTGCCGTAACCGCTACGTATCAGCAACACTAGTTGTTACGCTGGTGAGACGCTGTAGCTGGCGTGAAATCCGGCTCGGTCCTGTGCGCCATTTGCGCGGGCCCATCGCGTTTGGCGCCTGGCTCCAGATGTCACCTCGGCCAAAGCTGCAATGGCTGTGATACCTCCTTACTAGTTCGCGAGTGATGTGACATCGGCTTTGTTACAGCGCATAGCATGTCGCTGCATCGCGCCTGAGGAAACGTCAAGAGCGAGCCGCATGTCGCGCGAATTAGCGCAAGCGAAAACCCAGTGCACGGGCGACTGCTGCGCCCGACGCCCGCACTACTGAAATTTCCGTCGCAATTGGACCTGACCATTGCATGCAGCAGCCCTGGCAAGTGGCACCACGCTGCCACTTTTGCTACCCCTGGCATTTACGGCGGGCAATTCGGCGCTTAGACTGGCATTACGAGCAAATTGACCATCCACTGCGTCCTTGGTGGAACGCATCGGTCCGCTGAAGCTTTACTGCGACCTACCATTTCGAGCCAAAACACATGTTTGAGGGCGAAGTAGTTCTGATTACGGGGGCCGGGCGCGGCATCGGCGCTGCTGCAGCACAGCAGTTTGCAGCGCACGGCGCTTCGGTCGTCGTAAACGACCTAACGGCGAAGCACTGCGAAGTGGTAGCCAACGCCATCACCTCAGCGGGCGGTGTGGCGCATGCGGCATCTGGTGACGTCACACGCGACGGGATGGCAGAGCAGCTGATCGCTCGCGCCTACGAGGTCTACGGCGGACTGAATGTGCTAGTAAACAACGCAGGATTTCTGTGGGACGGAATGCTCCACAAGATGACCGATGAGCAGTGGCAGCGCATCCAGGATGTACATACGTTGGCGCCGTTTCGGCTCATTCGTGCGGCAGCAGCGAACTGGCGCCCGGCTGCCAAGGCGGAGGTGGCAACCGGAACCCATGTCCGGCGCTGCATCGTCAACGTCTCATCCACCACAGGCTTGCATGGCAACATCGGCCAGATCAATTATGCCACGGCCAAGATGGGTATCGTCGGGCTAACCAAAACGGTTGCCAAAGAGTGGGGTCCCTTTGGCATCCGGTGCAATGCTGTGGCCTTTGGCATGATCGACACGCGCCTGACGAGGCCTGCAGAGCACGGGAACACATTCTCGGTGGCAGGCCAAGAGGTAGTGCTCGGCATTCCGGCGAAGCTGCGCCCCTCCATCATGGCCCAGATCCCGCTACAGCGATATGGCACTGCTGCAGAGGCGGCCGGCGCCATTCTTCTGCTTGCCTCACCGCTAGCAAACTACGTCACCGGTCACACGCTGGAGGTAACCGGCGGACTAGGCATCTAGCCCTATTGTGAGATTTGAGAGCTCGTAAGCTCTTCAATGAGCGCCTCAAAGGTTTCGACGGGATGGGCGCCATTCAAAAACTGGCCATTGACGAAGAACCCGGGCGTACCAGACACGCCGAACACAGACTCAGCCGACGCAATGGATGCCTCTACTTTTGCAGCTGCATTCATATAATCCGCCGATTTCCTATCGCTCGCACACTTTGTCCACACATCCATGTCAATGCCGCTGTCTTCAAGGTAACTTTGACTTAACTCGATTACGTTGCCGAGCGAGACCTGGCTCTGATTGCGGAAGTAACTGTCATGCAACATCCAAAATGCCCTGTCGGCCTGGTCTGCCGCACACACAGCGGCGATCGCTGCCGGCTTGGCCCAGTTGTGGTTCGGTAAGGGCAGATGCAGGTAAACAAAGCGGACCTTGTCCGGGTACAGCTTAAGCAGTTCCTCTATCGTTGAGAATCCGTGCGCGCAGTACGAACACTGGAAGTCGGAGAATTCAAAGATGGTAACCGGCGCTTCGCTGGGCCCCCGTGACGACATGCCTTCCGAGAATCGCAAAAGTGCCTGATGCCGCTCCTCATTGGCGACCTTGGCTGCCTGATCTTCTTCTTCCTGGAGCGCTGCCACCTGGTCTGGCGACAGCCCAACATCAATGGGAACGGGTGACAGCAGCAGTAGCACGTGCGCAGTCTTGTCTTCGATGAGGAAATGCAGCTGCTGCGACTCATTGACCACCACGACCCCCTGGTGAAATCCCTCGAAGGCGCTCGCGACCATTGGCTGCATCACGAGGTCCGCTTCCCGCAGCTCGGGAATCTGAAATCGGAGGTTCGTAATGATTTGCTCATCGGACGGAAGATCCTGCCCCAAGGAGACCAGCGCGCACATGGGCGCAAGGATTAGAAGCAGAGAAGCACGGTGGAACCTAGTCATGTTGCGTCGTAAGAGGAAAAAATCTTGTTACCATTGGGCGGGCCTTAGGTTGCAGCAGCCATGCACCGCGTGTCAGTCACAAAAGACAAATCCTGCCCAACCAACTACACTCAATGGCCGACGTCAACAACGAGGATCTCCACCCGGCGGTATTCAGGCTTTTCGATCGATACGTACACAGCCAAATCAGCCGACGTGAATTCGTGAGCCAGCTGAGCGCATATGCGGTCGGAGGGCTTACCGTAGCTGCCATCCTGGAGTACCTTTCGCCACGCTATGCCACCGCCCAGCAGACTACAGCCGGTGACCCGCGGCTTGATGAAGAATACATAGAGTACGCTTCCCCCAAAGGTGGAGGTACGATACGCGCGCTACTTGCCTGGCCGTCAGATACAACCACTCCGCTGCCAGGCGTAGTCGTGGTGCACGAAAACCGAGGACTCAACCTGCACATAGAGGACGTGTGTCGCAGGACGGCGCTCGCGGGATTCCTGGCCATTGCACCGGATATGCTTTCGCCGCTCGGCGGATACCCGGGCAATGACGACGACGGGCGCGCCATGCAGCGGAGCCGAGACCGCGGCGTGATGCTGGAGGACTTCATTGCGGCCTACGAAGCGCTCCGGACCGATACACGGTGCACCGGCCGCATTGGAGTAGTGGGGTTTTGCTTTGGCGGCGCAATCGCCAACCTTATGGCGACGCGTTTGCCAGAACTCGGTGCGGCCGTACCGTTCTATGGCGGGGCTGCCCCTGCAAGTGATGTGCCCGCTATTCAGGCGCCACTACTACTGCATTTTGCAGAGCTCGACACGCGCGTCAACGCGGGCTGGCCGGAATATGAAGCCGCCCTTAAGGGCCACGACAAAGAATTCACCGCGCACTTGTACCCGGGTGTGCATCACGGCTTTCATAACGACACCACACCTCGCTATAGCGAGGAGGCTGCGCAGCTTGCCTGGGAGCGAACGGTCGCATTCTTTAACGAGCACCTTCACTGACCCCCCAGTCCAGAGACGCCGGTGCGATGCGCACATACGTTTGCTAAGTGTGTGGCAGGGTGCTAGATCGTGGCCTAAACGCTGCGCGCGGCATCCGTGATCAAGCCCTCAGGCAGCTCAAACCGGGCGAGGGCATCCACTGGCGGCGGGGAGGTAGATCAGACAGCGGCCCTGCGCTCCATGACTTGCTGATTGGAGCACCCTGACCAATGCATGCTCTTTGCACAGAAACGCAGAATTCAGTGCAGGGCGCAGAATGGACCTATACCTTGAGGCCAAACTGCTTGGCTACATCCGCTACATATTCCTTGGCACGAGCCTTGGAGGGTGCTTCAGCATAGATTCGCAGAACCGGCTCGGTGCCGGACGGCCGGACCAGGAGCCAACCCTCCTTGGTGATATGCTTAAACCCGTCAAGCGCGTCAAGACTAACGACGGGGCTTCCGGCGATATACTTTAAGCCCCCCTCGGTCCGCAGACGCGCGATGATCGCCCGCTGCTCGGTCGTGCGCACATCCGACCGATAGTATTCGTGGGGCCCGAACTCGTCATATAGCTCTTGCACCAGGCCGGATAGAGGCTTTCCTCGCCGCAAGAGCATTTCCAGCAGCACTAAGCCCACGTAGATTCCGTCGCGCTCGCAGATATGTCCCTTCAGCGCGATACCGCCGGACTCCTCGCCCCCCAATAGCACATTGCTCTCCACTATGCGCGGCGCCACATACTTGAATCCTATGGGCAGCGTCTCCACCGGCAGGCCATAGGCGCGGCCCATCTTCTCCAGGATTGCGGAGGTTGCAAAAGTCCTTACGACTGACCCGCGCAGGCCGCACTCCTTGTACAGGTACTTCACCAAAAGCGCCATCACCAGGTGGCTGGTTACCTCGTGGCCCAGCTCATTGACCACGCCAATGCGGTCTGCGTCTCCATCGTTTGCTATGCCAATAGCCACCTGCGACCTGGCCACAAGCGACATGAATGGGCCCAGGTTGCGCCCTATGGGCTCCGGCGCGAGGCCGCCAAAGCTGGGGTTCTGCGTGTTGTGCAATTCCACAACATTCTCCTTGCCCAGAAACATGCTGAAGAATCCCTGGCCCGCCCCATACATAGCATCGTGCGCCATCTTGAGTCCAGATCGGCGCAGCGCGGCCATATCGAACTTTTCACGGAGGTAGCCGGCATAGTCCGAATGCACATTTGCAGCTACGATCGCACCCGGCTCGTCCGCCAGCGCCTTCGCCTCTACCAGAGGCAGGGCGCGCTCTACCGCGGCCGTTATTGCAGGCGTGGCGGGACCGCCAAAGGACGCCTTGATCTTGAATCCGTTGTAGTGAGCCGGGTTGTGACTGGCTGTGATAACTACGCCGGCATCAGCGCCGTAGGCTTTGGTGGCCCAACTGATCGCTGGAGTCGGTGTGATGCCTTCGGCAAGTATGACACGTATGCCGTCCCATGCCATCGCCTGCGCAACATGCTGTGCAAAGCGATCCCCCATAAAGCGGGCATCGTGCCCGATCACCACAGTGGGATTGGCAGCAATGCCATGCAACCACGATGCCGTGGCACGCGCAACGCACGTAAGGTTGGCAAATGTGAATTCCCGCGCAACAACGGCGCGCCAGCCGTCGGTGCCGAATCGAATTGCTTCGCGCTTCATATTCCCGCGGCCTCCAGCGCCTGGGCAACCAATGCGCGCGCCTCTTCAAGGATGGCATTGAGGTGGTCCGCACTCCTGAAACTCTCGCCATAGATCTTGTATATCGCCTCGGTGCCGGAAGGCCGCGCGGCAAACCACCCGCTGCCCGTTTCCACCTTAAGCCCTCCTATTGGGGCATCGTTGCCAGGCGCCCGCGTGAGCGTGCGTATTATTTTGTCTCCCGCCAGCGTTTCGGCCTCCACCATAGCTGGTGAAAGGCTGCACAGGACCGCCTTCTCGTCGTCAGTAGCTGGCGCATCTTCGCGCCGATAGTAAGCCCGCCCATGCCGCTCTTCCAGCGTACGATAGTGCTCACTGGGATCACGCTCAGTTACGGCAGTTATTTCGGCTGCAAGTAGCGCCATCACGATCCCGTCTTTGTCTGTTGTCCACACGCTGCCTTCCTGCCGGAGAAATGTAGCTCCCGCGCTTTCTTCAACAGCAAGGCCGTAAGCCCCACCCGAAAGCCCATCCACAAACCACTTGAATCCGACAGGCACCTCTACTAGCGGCCTCTTGAGACTGGAAGCGACTCGATCTATCATTGCGCTCGTCACAAGTGTTTTCGCGACTGCTGTTGCTACAGGCCACGCGGAACGGTGCGCAAAGAGGTAGTCCGCTGCTACTGACAGGTAGTGATTGGGGTTCATCAGGCCGGCGGCGCGCGTCACAATGCCGTGGCGGTCCACATCTGGATCATTGCCAAAGGCGATATCGAACCCGTCAGCTAGCCGGATCAGGTTGGCCATCGCGTCTGGGGAGGAGCAGTCCATCCTGATCTTGCCGTCATGATCTGGCGGCATGAAACTAAACGCGGGATCGACAGCCTTGTTGACCACCTCCAGATCCAGACAGTACCTCTCCGCGATAGGTGCCCAGGCGCGGACCGCTGCCCCGCCCATAGGATCGACCGCGGCTTTCAGGCCAGATTTGGAGATTGCATCCATGTCTAGTACGCGATCCAAATCTTCGATGTACGCTGTCTGCCAGTCAACCTGCCGGGCAGCACCCCTGCGGCTACGCTGAACACCCCGCAGACCATCCGCCAACAATGCGTTGGCGCGCGCCTCAATGGCACCCGTGATCCCGCTGCCGGCTGGCCCACCACTAGGCGGGTTGTACTTGAGCCCGCCATCAGCGGGCGGGTTGTGGGACGGCGTAAGGATAACTGCATCCGCCATGTGCGCCCGCCGGCCGGCATTGTATGTCAACACCGCATGGGAAAGGACAGGAGTCGGAGTGAAGCCCCCACCCTCCTGCGCAACAACATCTACGCCATTGCACGCAAAGACCTCAAGTGCGGTCGCAAACGCCGGCGCCGACAACGCGTGCGTGTCCATTCCTAGAAATAGCGGCCCACCATTCGCTCGCAGGTCGCAGATTGCCTGGCAGATTGCTAAGACATGGTTTTCGTTAAAAGTCCCTAGAGCCGAAGAACCCCGGTGCCCCGAGGTGCCAAACTTCACGCGGCCGTGCCCACGCGTAAAGTAGGCCGCTATCAGCCTGTCGACATCAAGAGCCTCTGCAGCGCTCGCGTTCATACGTCGTCCGTTAGCTCATGTCGCCCGTGTCCATCAATTCGCGCGCGCTCTCCCGCATGGCGTCGGTTACCTCTGTACCCGAAAACAGCCTCGCAACGTGTTCCGCCCGCTCTTCATCCATCAAGCGGCGCAGATAGGTCTTGGCGCGCCCCTCCTCTACACGCTTTTCCACCACGAAATGGGCCTGCCCGAGGGCTGCAATCTGCGGAAGGTGGGTAATGGCGATGATCTGATGGTAGCGGCCGAGCTCCGCCATACTTCTGCCCACCTTGCGCGCAATGCCCCCGGAAACCCCGCTGTCAATCTCGTCAAACACCAGAATCGGCAGGCTCTCGCTCTTGGCAAGGATGGTCTTGAGCGCCAGCATGATGCGGCTGATCTCACCCCCGGAGACAATGCGCCCGAGGCTCCTCGGCACCTCTCCCTGGTTCGTTGCAACACGAAATTCCACCTCATCCATTCCGTGACGGAATGCTCTATAGCGCTTGGCACGCCGACCCACGCTGGGTAGCCAAATCCAGCCTTCGTCATCGGAACGCCGCTTAAAGCTTACCGTGAGTTTGGCATCTGGCATGCCGAGACGGTCAAGCTCGGAGGCGGCCGCCCGCTCTATACGCTCGCCGACCTCATGTCGCTTGCTGCTCAGCCGCAAAGCAGCGTCCGATAACAATGCTTGTTGCTCTTGTATTGCTTGAAGCAGTTGCCTGAGCGCTTCCTTATAGTTTACGATCAGGTCGTACTGATCTCCGATCTTGGCTCGATACTCCACAACAGCCTGCACTGTGCCGCCATACTTTCGCTTCAGACGATCGAGCTCGCCCAGCCGCTCCCGAATAACCTCCAGGCGGTTTGGGTTAAATTCAATGCGCGCGTTATAGTCCTGCAGCAGCGCAGCCACATCCGCCACGACAATCTGCGCGGACCGTATCTCTTCGCAGGCTGCCGAGAACACCTTGTCAATACGTGCCAAGGCCTGCAGCTCGTTGCGCGCCACGATCAACTGATCTCCAGTGGCCCCGTCACGTGCGTAGAGCATCTCATAGAGCGAGGCGGTCGCACTGTAAAGACGCTCGGCATTCTCCAGCCTGCGCTGCTCATCTACCAGGGCCAGTTCTTCATCCAATTGCGGGTTTACGGCATCAATCTCCCTGATTTCGTACGCCAGACGCTCCTTTAGCGCGTGGGATTGGCTCTGCTGCTGCTCCATTTCCGCGCGTCGCATCAGTAACGCGCTCGTTGCTTCGTAGCGCCGTGCATAGTCAATTCGTAAGCCACCCAGGCTGCCGAAGTGATCCAGGAGTTCTAGGTGCGTATCGGTCCGCAGCAGCGATTGATGCTCGTGCTGCCCATGCAGGTCGATGAGGTGGGCTGCTATCTCGCGGATGACGGGGAGGGTCGTAGGTGAATCGTTGATAAAGGCTCGGCTATAGCTGGAGGCTATCTCTCGCCGCAGGATCAGATGCGAGTTCGGTTCCAGACTGTGCTCAGACAAGAGCGCTTGTACCGATGGCGATGTCACCTCGTCGAAGAATCCTTCTATGACGGCGCGGCGCGCGCCCGTGCGTACGACGCCAGTCCAGGCCCGCTCGCCCAGAATCATCTTCAGAGCACCTATGATGATAGATTTGCCCGCCCCCGTCTCGCCGGTCAGGATGTTCAGCCCGCTTTCAAAGTCTACCTCGAGAGATTCGATCAGTGCGTAGTCGCGGATGTGGAGCGTCCTCAGCACACGAGGCCTCCCGGGCTACGTGCGTCCATGGCAGTACTTGTATTTCTTGCCGCTTCCGCAAGGGCACATGCTGTTGCGCCCGATGCGCTCGCCGGCTGTCACGGGCTGCTTACGGGCCGAGGGATCGCGCCCTGCCGCACTCTGCCGCGGGCCAGCCACCCCAAAGTTGGATGTCGGCGCGTCTTTGTGCGTTTTGGCACGTTGCCGATCCAACATGGTGCGGCGCCGTGCAGCGGCACTTGCGACCAGAGGCCGCCGACCCTTCTCGGATCGTTCTACCAGAGGACCCGCCCGGAAGATGAACGTCACGACATCGCGGCTGATTTGCTCCATCACATCCGCAAACAATTTGTAGGCCTCCATCTTGTATTCGACAAGCGGATCTCGCTGGCCATATGCACGCAGCCCTATGCCTTCCTTTACCTCGTCTAGCGAGCGAAGGTGCTCAGTCCACCGCTCATCAATGAGCGTGAGCATCGTGCTGCGCTCCAATCCATTGGTGATCTCCTGACCGCGTGTGGCCAAAACATCCTTGATCCTAACTACCGAACGAATCCGCCGGTGCCCGTCGCTAAAGTCCACATAGACGCGCTCAAGCTTGCCTTCGGTATCACGTTCGGTGACCTCTTCAATAGAGCGATAAAACGGCTCGGCCAATGCCCTCCGCTTGCGATCGTAGAAGTCTACAGCCCGCTCGAACACCTCTTCGCAAACTCCTTCCTCGCCCAGCGCAAAGAATCGTTCTCGGTCAATCTCGAATTCGAGTGCGAAGAGGCGTCGAAGGTCCATGCGCATCTCTTCTACATTGCCCTCGCCATGGTGCTTGTAGACAATCTCTTCGACGACCTTGCGCAGCATTTCCAGGACCTCCCCTTGCATGCGTTCACCCTTGAGGGCATGCATGCGACGGTCATAGATAACCTCGCGCTGAGAGTTGAGCACATCGTCGTACTCCAGCTGCCGCTTGCGGATCGCGAAGTTGTTCTGCTCCACCTTCTTTTGCGCGCGCTCAATACTCTTGGTAATCCAGCTGTGCGTAATCACCGCTTCATCTTCAACCTTCATGCGGTCCATCACGCTCGCCACGCGGTCTGGACCAAACAGGCGCATGAGGTTATCTTCAAGCGAGATATAAAACTGACTTACTCCAGGGTCGCCCTGTCTGCCCGATCGCCCGCGCAGCTGCAGGTCGATGCGCCGGCTCTCGTGACGTTCCGTTCCGATGATGGCCAATCCGCGATCTTTGACGCCGGGCGCCAACTTGATGTCCGTGCCGCGACCTGCCATGTTGGTGGCGATGGTGACAGCGCCACGCTGCCCAGCCTGGGCTACTATTAGGGATTCCTGCTTCGCCCGGTCCCGCTTGGCGTTGAGTACGTTGTGCGGGATGCTGTTGCGTTTAAGCGCGCGACTCAGCGTCTCCGACACATCCACTGAGGTGGTACCCACAAGGACGGGCTGCCCGGACGCGTGATATTCCACGATCTTCTTGACTACCGCCCGGTATTTTTCACGGCGTGAACGGAAAATAAGGTCGTCCTTATCTGCGCGCGCAATAGGCTCATTGGTGGGCACGACCACGACGTCCATATCGTAAATCTTGTGGAATTCTTCCGCTTCCGTCTCTGCCGTTCCCGTCATGCCGGCGAGCTTGGTGTACATACGGAAGTAATTCTGGAGCGTGATGGTAGCATACGTCTGCGTAGCCGCCTGCACCTTGACGCCTTCTTTGGCCTCTATCGCCTGGTGCAGCCCGTCGGAATAGCGCCTGCCGGGCAGTGCGCGCCCGGTGTGCTTGTCTACAATCTGGACTTTGCCGTTCTCGACGATGTATTCGGTGTCACGCTCGTAGAGGGTATAGGCTTTTAGCAACTGCTCTATGGCATGCAGACGCTCCGCCCGATCCGCGTACGTGTTATAGAGCTCACGCTTCTGGTCTTCGAGCCTGTTCTTGAGGACGCGCAGGTCATTCTGGATCTTGTTTTCGCGCTTTTCCTCGGTCAAGTCCGGGCGCGCTTTGATCTCGTCGTAGAGCGCATGCTTCTGTTCTTCGTATTCCTGCTCGAAACTTGCCGTCTCTTCGCCAACATCCGGCAGAATGAACAGATCCACCTCCGCTTTTGCGGCACTGGCCACAAAAGTCCGCCCTTGGTTTGTTGGCTCAATGGCGTGCTGCTTCTCATCCAACGCGTAGTTCAGCACCTCATCAACCAACGGCATGTTCTTCGCGTTGTCCTGCAGGTAGAAGTACTCCGTTTTCTGCCGGAGCTGCGCTACCCCGGGCTCCTGTAGCACCTTAATAAGCTTCTTGTTGCGCGGAAACCCGCGCGAAGCTCGTAACAACGCAAGGCCTGCTTCTTGCTCCAACTCCTTGACCGCCTTGGCATCTTCGCGTGCCAAGGCCTCATCTCGCTCCTTGAGCAGGCGTTCCGCATCGGATGCAAACCCGGCTACTATGCGCTTCTGTTTCTGCACCATGCGTTCTACTGCCGGCTTCAGCTCATCAAAGCGGCTCTGGCTGGCCGTCGGTACCGGGCCGGAAATGATCAGCGGCGTCCGTGCCTCGTCAACGAGCACCGAGTCCACCTCGTCTACGATAGTGTAAAAGTGATCTCGCTGCACCAGCTGCTCTGGATCCGTAACAAACGAGTTGTCCCTTAGGTAGTCGAACCCAAACTCATTGTTGGTACCATAGGTAATGTCGGCGCGGTATGCGTTGCGACGCCCAGGGGAATGCGGATCGTGGCCATCAATGACATCCACCGTCAGCCCCAGAAACTCGAAGATCGGCCCCATCCACTCCGCATCGCGCTGGGCCAGATACGGGTTCACGGTCACCAAGTGCACGCCCCGCCCTACCAATGCGTTGAGATAAACGGGCGCCACCGCCACAAGCGTTTTTCCCTCGCCGGTCTTCATCTCAGCTATGTTGCCGCGATGCAGTACGACGCCCCCAAGAAGCTGTACGTCATAGGGCACCATCTCCCACGTAATCTTCGTGCCGCCAGCTTCCCACGTGTTCGTCCAACGGGCCGCCGATCCCTGAATTGTGGGGTAGCCCCGCTTCTTGTTTGCCGCCAGGTCATGGTCAGTTGCCTTAACTGTAAGTCCACCCTTATTCGCGAAGCGGCGGCAAACCTCTTTCACGACCGCGTAGACCTCAGGCAGGATGTCATCCAACGTCCCCCGGACGACGTCCAACCATTCGTCTTCCAACTCATCAAGTTCCTCAAAAAAATCCTGGCGATCTTTGAGTGACAGCTCCTGTGCAGCGGAACTCTCTTGGCCGTTGACTCCAGTCGGCGTTCTGACGCCGCGGAGTATGTTGTTTATCTCCCGCTGGCGCGCTTCAATTTCTGCGACATTTTCCTGAATCAACGCCTTGAACACATCCGTCTTAGCACGCAGCTTTTCATCGGACAGGTTGCGCACCTTGTGCTCAAAGCTCAGAATTTGGTCAACGACAGGCTGATAGTGCTTATCAATCAGACGCTGATTCTTGTCACCAAAGAGGCTGGAATAGACTTGCGTAAAAACGTTGGGCATAGACTGTTTTTGATGCTCCCGCGTGAGGCTATGGAGGTGGGAACTAGCACGTGGAGCAGGCCGATTCTTATGTCAGCGGGTCTGGCAATTAAAGGCATTGGCTGTGGATCCGTTCCCCCTGGCTAGGGGTTTGACCACTGCATCAGGAAACCACGCCATGCGACTTCATCGCCTTTGTACGGCCGCTATTCTACTTGCCACAGTATGCCTTCCGGCCGCTGCTCAGCCCGGGCCGGTGACGGGATTTGCATTCATGCGTGTAGAGCCGTCTGCGCGCGCAGCAGCCTTGGGCGGCAGCCTTTCCGCAGTGTGTTGCGATGATCTGGGCGCGTTTTTCCACAACCCTGCGCTGCTTAGCGCTTCCATTGACGGATTACTGTCAGCATCGTATCTGAATCATCTTCACGACCTGAACGCGGGGTTTGCGGCATACGGCCGCCACTTTGAGGGCTTCGGTAGCGCAGCCGTGGGTCTGCGCTTTTTGCACTATGGCGACTTCGAGCGGGTCGACCAGACCGGCATGCGCAGCGGCACTTTTACCGCATCTGACTTGGTACTGACGCTCGGCATGGGCAGGGCCTACCGCGGAAATGTGCGCTACGGCGCCAGCTTGCACGTAGTGTACTCGGGCGTGGATGAATACAGCGCAACTGCGATGCTGTTTGATGCAGGCGTGGTGTACCACGAGCCAGCACGCCAGTTTACGGCCAGCGCGTCGGTCAACAATTTGGGCTTGGTGCTAAGCTCGCTTGGCAATGTTGCCGACGAGGTTCCTATGGATCTTCGGGTAAGCGTAGGCAAGGGATTGCGCTACGTGCCACTATACGCCACACTTACGGCCTACAACCTCCACGACATCGGGGGTATGCCACCCGGCGGCAGCACCTTCAGCGACATTGCATCGCATACCATCATTGGAATGGAGTTTAGAGTGATTACTGCCTTCACGCTTCGACTGGGCTACAATCACCGGCGGCACCAAAACCTCTCTTCGGGCAGCCGTCTGGATATTGCGGGAGCCGGGATGGGGTTTGGCTTGCGGATAAGGGGGTTTGCGTTGGACTACGCGTACTCGTCCTGGTCCTTTGCCGGCTTGCACCAATTCACGGTAGGCGCGCGGCTTTAGCCGTGCAGGAGCAGGCCACTTGCCCGAAGGTGCGCCACCTTCGCCTTGAGACCTCGGCCGCGGACTCGCAGCTTTATGTCGGCCATACTCATCCCGTCGTTCAGCCACAGCATGAGTGCTGTCAGTGTCAGACTCTGCGTGGTCACGCCTGGGCGCCGAAGGCCGGCTTTGGAGAGATAGGTGGTTATCCTGCGTCGAATTGATCGCGCGTCAAGCCGTCCGCCCTTACTCCTATGGGACTGCGACAAGAACAGCGGATCCTCGGGACCATGGGCGGGACGTGTCTCCAGATACTCCGCGAACTTCCGCATCACAAGGTCGTCTAGCGGAACCGTCTCCGATTTCTTGGGGCTCCCCTTGCCCTGTACCCGTATATGGATCCCCATCAAGGTCCGCTCCATATCTGCCACGTTCGCCCGCTCGATATCCGTCTCAGTCAGGCCTGCATAGAGCATCCCGTAGATGATGGCCATATCGCGTTTGCCCATACGGGTATCCGTGTCCACCACGCTTAGTAGCCCGAGGATCTCCTGCTCGAAAAGCGCCTGTGTTGCGTGTGCTGCTGGTTGATAGACGGTCTTGAGGTGAACCGTGGGATTCTCGGTCAGAAACCCGGTTTCCACTAGGTACTTGGAAAACTGCCGCAACGCCGTCAGATAGGTGGCCACAGTCCTTGCGCTTAAGGCTCGCTCCACGGTCAGGTAGTCCTGATAGTCGTCCATGGCCGCCGGCGTCATTGGGCAGTAGCCACCCTGCTCGTCCAGCCATCGGCCAAACTCGTTGAGGCACCGGTCGTATGTCCCCTTCGTAGCTTTGGCTTTGTCTCGAAGGTACTCCGTCAGAAACACCTGCTGCCGGTGGTGCAACTCGCCCACAGTTAGCACCTGGGCGCCCTGCCCGCTTGCTCTCGCTGTTGTGGCAATGAATTCCTGCATAGTCAGTTTGCCTGCTCCTAACTGCTGCTCAGACCTCAGCCGTGGAGTCGAAATTCTCAATGACTGCTGCGAATTTACGAAGAAACGAGATTCCCATTGCGCCATCGATGATACGGTGATCATACGAAAGCGACAGGTACATCATGTGCCGGATGGCAATCACGTCCCCTAGGACCGGGTCTTCCACTACCACTGGGCGCTTTCTTATTGATCCCGTAGCGAGGATCGCGACCTGCGGCTGCAGGATGATGGGAGTCCCCATGATCGAGCCCAGTGACCCCAGGTTGGTAATGGTAAAGGTGCCACCCTGCAGATCGTCCGGCTGAAGGTCGCTGGACCGTGCCCGCTGGGCCAGGTCATTCGCGGCGTGCGCGAGCCCCGCCACGCGCTGACGCCCGGCATGCATGATGACCGGAACAATCAGACCAGTGTTGTCAATGTTGACCGCTATGCCGATATGAAAGTCCTTCTTGAGGATTATTCGTGTCCCGTCAACGGAGGAATTCAGAATCGGATGTTCACGCAGGGCCTCCACTGCCGCATACACCAGAAACGGCGTGTAGGTCAGCTTTATCCCCGCACGCTCAAAAAACGAATGTTTGTTTGCTTCGCGCAGACGCACCAGGTTGGTAGCATCAACCTCTGCAAACGAGGTAACATGGGCGGCGGTTCTGCGCGACAGCGTCATGTGGTGCGCTACCAGTTGCCGGACCCGGTCCATCTCAATGACCTCTTCACGGGTCCCGGGAGCGGGGGATTCCTCCGGCGCCTCGACGCGTAGCGGCTTTGGCGGGGGCTTGGGTGATGCCTCCAGGCGCTCGCGCGTCTGGAGGTATTCGAGGATGTCCCGCTTGTTGATGCGACCTCGACTGCCAGAGCCGCTGATACCCTCGAGCTCACCCGTAGTGACCCCCTCCTTCTGCGCAATGGCTCGCACCAAGGGAGTCAGGAAGCGGCCATCGCTAAGGTGCCGTGCTGAAGCGGCAGTGTCTTCTTCCGGCACAGCGATGGGCTCGGCTGTTGGTGCAGTTGGAGCCGGAGTGGGTACACTCGAGACCAGCTTTCCTTTACCAGTGGCGATAAGCGCCAGGGTGACGCCGACATCCACGGTTGCGCCTTCGGGCACCAGGATTTCCGCCAACGTGCCTGCGGCCGGCGACGGCACTTCAGTATCCACCTTGTCCGTGCCAATCTCAAGGATCGTCTCATCCAGTGCGACTGCGTCTCCGACCTTCTTATGCCACGCGATTACGGTACCCTCGGTGATGCTTTCGCCCATCTTGGGCATGATCACGTTGACTTTGGCTCCTCCGGAAACGGACGGAGGAGTCTCGGCGGATGCAGCAGGGGGCACCGGCGGCGCTGGCTCAGCCGCAGCCGCGCCCGTTCGTATCCTTGCAATCGCCGTACCGACATCCACCGTTGCGCCTTCTTCCACAATAATCTCCGCCAGCACTCCTGCGCTGGAAGCTGGAATCTCTGTGTCTACCTTGTCGGTGCCGATCTCCAGGAGAATCTCATCCAGCTCTACCTCCTCGCCGACCTTCTTGTGCCAGGCGATGACGGTCCCTTCCGTGATGCTCTCGCCCATCTTGGGCATAAGAACGTCTACCGTGGCCATCAGTTACCTCCGTCCTCCTTGAAACATGGAAAGGTACGGCTTTGGGCCCTGTAGAGTATTCCGCATCACGTGACCCTAGGCTAGAAGTGGCGCTATTACTAGTGCTACAACTGCGATCAGCTTGATAAGTATGTTCAGGCTTGGCCCGGAGGTATCTTTAAACGGATCGCCAACGGTGTCGCCCGCCACGGCAGCTTTGTGAGCTTCGGTGCCTTTGTACAGCGCCTTGCCGCCGATCTCCATCCCGGATTCGATGCGCTTCTTGGCATTGTCCCAAGCGCCACCGGCGTTCGACTGGAAGATGGCCAGCAGCACGCCGGACACCGTCACGCCGACCAACAGTCCACCCAGCATATCTTTGCTGATGAATCCGATGGTGACCGGAACGACCAGCGCTAGCAGGCCCGGTGCAATCATTTCGCGGATAGCTGCGGCTGTTGCGATGTCAACGCATCGCGCGTACTCAGCAACGGCCTTGCCCTCGCGGAGCCCGGGAATTTCTTTAAACTGACGCCCGACCTCGGTAATCATGTCGGACGCCGCACGCCCTACCGCTGCCATCGCCATGGCGCTAAACACGTATGGCAGGGCTGCACCTATCAGCAATCCGGCCAGAATGTGTGGCTTAGCCACGTTGATGGTCTCCATGCCGGCCTGCTGCATAAAGGCCGCAAACAGCGCCAGCGCGGTCAGCGCAGCAGAGCCGATGGCAAAGCCTTTTCCTATCGCTGCCGTTGTGTTGCCAACTGCATCAAGCTTGTCGGTCCGTTCGCGGACCTCCGGCGGCAGCTTGGCCATCTCGGCGATTCCGCCGGCGTTATCGGAAATAGGGCCATAGGCATCCACGGCAAGTTGGATTCCGGTGACTGAGAGCATCCCCACCGCCGCAATTGCCACGCCGTAGAGTCCAGCAACTGCGTGGGCCCCAATTATGGCGCCCGCAAGAATCAGCGCCGGCAGGCCCGTAGAATACATTCCAAACCCGAGGCCTGAGATGATGTTGGTTGCCGGCCCCGTGATGCTTTGCCGCGCGATTTCAAAGGTTGGCCGCGTATGCGTAGAAGTGAAGTACTCGGTTGCCAGACCAATAAGGACACCAGCCGTCAGTCCAATCAGGACGGCCCAGAATACACCCAGCGACGTGTAGCTGAATTCACCAACGATGGGCGTGGTGGCGGCCCAAGATTCAGGAAGCATCCATCGTATAACAAAAAATGCAACCACCGCCATGATGGCACTGGCGCCGAACTCGCCGAAGTTGAGCGCCCGTTGCGGGCTACCACCCTCCCTCGTTCGAACAAGAAAGGACCCGGCCACGGACACCAGGATACCGGTGGCAGCGAGTACGAGCGGAAGCAGCACAGGGCCCAACGCCCCCGTTGGCAGGTCAAAACCCTCAAAGACGGTCAGGAAGCCCGTGCCCAATATCATGGTGCCGATGATGGAGCCGACGTAGCTTTCAAAGAGGTCTGCTCCCATACCGGCCACATCCCCGACATTGTCACCGACATTGTCCGCAATCGTCGCGGGGTTGCGCGGGTCATCTTCCGGAATGCCTTCATAAACCTTGCCAGCGAGGTCCGCCCCGACATCCGCCGCCTTGGTATAAATGCCGCCCCCTACGCGCGCAAACAGCGCGATGGAGGAAGCACCCAGCGAAAAGCTCGCTATCACGTTAACGATGCGTGTCGGCGTCCAGTCCGTCAGGTTATCGTAGGCCAATAGCAGCACTCCAAGCCCCAACACACCTAGGCCTACGACGCTCAGGCCCATAACGAGCCCGCCTGAAAACGCTACGTTCAATGCTGGCGCCAAGCCCGTGCGCGCTGCATGCGTAGTACGCACGTTGGCGCGCGTTGCGACAGTCATCCCAATAAAACCGGCGAGTCCAGAGCACAAGGCACCGACCAGAAACGACACTGCCAGAAGCGGAGAGTTGACGACCTCCCCACCCATCTGCCGCTCCTGCAGGTTAACGAAGAGCAGAAGCGCGGCCACGGCGAGGACAAAGATGGCCAGGACGCGATACTCACGTCGAAGGAATGCACGCGCACCACGCGAGATGGCACCCGCGATCTCAACCATAGCCTCGGTGCCGGGATCTTGTTTTTGGATCCAGCGCGCACGCATAAGTGCGAACAAAAGTGCTATGACGCCCGCTGCGGGGACAAGAATCGTGACCAGTTGGTAATTCATCGCGTTGACTAGTGAGGTGTCCGGCAAAAGCACACGCCGGGAAAAGCAATAGCTATAGAATCGCTTGCAAGGTTCCTACAACGGCTCAGCGTATGTCAGGGTACAATCGGGATGAGTGCGCAGTGCGATTGCGCGAAGAATTCAAGCTCATAGACATCACGACGGTGCTCCTTGTGTCCCCGTCTGCTGATCGCTGGACTGGTCTGGCTGAGTCGTTTTCGCGGCGCGGCGATTAAAGCGATTCATCGCCGTTGTGATGCCATCGGTTACATAGGCTGTCACCGCCTCTGCGGCGCGTCCAATCGCCTCTTCAATCACCGGCAACTCGGCAACCGCAAAGGACGCGAGTACGTAGCGACTCTGCTGCCCGTTCTCAAACTCGCCTCCGATGCCAACACGAACTCGTGCAAAGGCGTTCGTTTCCAGGTGATCGATGATATCCTGCAACCCGTTGTGGCCGCCTGCGCTGCCTTGCGCTCGCACGCGAATCATGCCCAGCGGCAGGTTAAGGTCGTCCACAACTACCATGATGGCTTCGGATTGCAAGGAGTACCGTTGCGCCAGACTCCTGACGGCATTGCCGCTCCTGTTCATGAAAGCCTGCGGCTTAGCCAGGACTACGGGGCGGCCGCGGAGCCGCCGGTCGGCCACGAGCGCCTGAGCACGGCCATCAGAGCGAAATGACCCCTTTCCGATTAGGCGATCCAGCACCTCAAAGCCTACGTTGTGGCGAGTAGCCGCGTATTGCGGAGTCGGGTTACCGAGCCCGACTATGAGCCTCCGCGTTCCCGCCATGGCACAAACTGCACGTGCTATTCGTCCTGCGGGGCCTCTTCAATGCCCTCGTCCTCGTCTTCTTCATCCACTTCAATCTGGGCGCGCGGCCGCTCAACGGACATCAGAATCTGGTCGCCCGGTGCACCAATTTCAAGGTTCTCCACCTTGAGATCTCGTACGTGGATCGCGTCACCAATGTCGACATCCGTGACGTTGACGTCAATTTGCGTCGGGATGTGTTTCGGGAGGCACGACACGGTGAGCTCCGTGATCGCAAATTGCACGCGGCCACCGCGAGACTGGCCTATTGACGGTCCCGCGTAGCGAACCGGCACTGTCAGGGTTACGGCTTCTCCTGCCTGCAGGACCTGAAAATCTGCGTGCATGGGACGATCCGTGACCGGATGGAATGCCATGTCTTTCAGGATGCACTCCCACGACGCATCGCCCATGGCGATTCGCACCAAGTGGGCCTCGGCCGTGTGGATGAGCGGAAGCAGACTCTTTTCGGAGGCGCTAAAAGGGACAGCGTCAACGTGACGCCCATAGAGGATGCAAGGCACATTGCCAGCGCGCCGTGTGGCGCGCGCGGCGCTTCTGCCAAGCTGTCGCGATTCCGCCGTTAGCGAAATGATGTTCATTAGAAACCGGTGGGCTTTACGTCATGAAGAGCGTGGACACTGAGGCATCAGTGGTGATACGCTGAATGGCTTCGGCAAACAAGCCCGCCACACTGACTACCTGCACGGAGTCCGAGGAACGCTTTAGCGGGACGCTGTCGGATACTACGACTCTACTTAGGGCCGAGGCCTCAATGCGTTCGTAGGCCGGTCCTGACAACAGCGCGTGGGTGCATGCAGCCTGTATGTCGCGCGCACCAGCCCGTCGCAGCGCATTGGCCGCATTGGTAAGCGTCCCGGCCGTGTCAATGAGGTCGTCAATGAGCAGCACGTTCTTGCCGTTCACTTCGCCAATGATGTTCACTACTTCTGCCTGATTCTGGCTAGGGCGCCGCTTGTCGATAACAGCCAGATCCGAGTCGAGCCGGTTGGCGTAGGCTCTCGCCATCTTGATTGCCCCGACATCCGGGGCGACTACGACCAAGTTCTCTAGATCTAGTTGCCGAAAATGATCCGTAAAAACTACGGACGCGTACAAATGATCCACCGGAACATCGAAGAATCCTTGGATCTGGGACGCGTGCAGGTCCATAGTGAGCAGGCGATCGATCCCCGCCGTCGTCAGCATGTCCGCCATCAGCTTGGCAGCGATTGAGACACGCGGCTGGTCCTTGCGCTCCTGCCTGGCATAGCCAAAGTACGGGACCACTGCAGTGATGCGCGCAGCGGAAGCCCTCTTGGCGGCGTCAATAAGCAGCAGGAGCTCCATCCAGTTGTCGGCATTGGGAAACGTGCTCTGGATGATGAACACGTCCATGCCCCGGATGGACTCCTCGTAACGACAGTAAATTTCGCCATCGGAGAACACCTTGCTGGTTAGCTGCCCGAGCTCTTGTCCAAACAAGCGGGCGATGCGCGCCGCCAACTGTGGATTACTGCCGCCTGTAAACAGGCCAATAGGTAAATCCCTGACCATCAGTAAGTAAATCAGATTCGAAGAGTGGGAATACTGAGCTGGCTAAGGCTCCGATAGTGTTGCCCGGGGAGGATTCGAACCTCCACCAACGGCTCCAAAGGCCGCTGTCCTGCCATTAGACTACCGGGCATCAAGGCGCGGCGCTTCAGCCTGATAGCACCAAGTGCGGGAGCATTGCGGTAAAGGAAGAATGGCTGCATTCCGCCAAGAGGCACAAGAAACACCGTTTAACACTTCTGGTAAAGTACGGTTTTAACGCGTGATGCCATGAAGCGGGAGCCGGTAATCGGCGTTTTGGGCGGTATGGGTCCGTTTGCCGGACTGGATCTCGTAAGCAAGGTCCTCTCTGAGACCATTGCCGGCTCAGATCAGGATCACCTTCCAGTGGCCCTTCTCTCCTATGGGCACACGATTCAGGATCGCAGTGCATACGTGCTCGGTCGCATCGAGGAGAATCCCGGCATCGCGATTGCAGCTGTAGCCATCAAATTGGATAGGCTGGGTGCTACCGTTGCGGGCATGTCCTGCAACTCCGCGCATATGCCGCCCATCTTTGACGTTTTGATGGAGCGGCTACGCAGCGGCGGACACCGCATCCGAATTCTGCACCTCATTCACGAGACGATACGGCACGTGCAGGTGGCGCTACCACGGGCCAGGCGCATCGGGCCGCTGTCGACGCTGGGGACTTTTCGCCAGGGCGTCTATGAAAAAGCGATAAAAGCCGCAGGACTGGAGCCCGTCATGCCTACAGAGGAGGTGCAGGACAGGGTAGTACATCGCGCGATTTATGACCCGACATTTGGCATCAAGGCGCAGTCCTCACCCGTTACTGCTCGGGCGTCCGAGATGGTCCGCGACGCCATGAAGCACCTGAGAGAGCGTGGTGCGGAAATCATCATCCTGGGCTGTACCGAACTGCCGCTCGCCGTTGAGGATATTAGCGACCCCACGATTGTCGATCCTGCGCGTGCTCTGGCGCGCGCCCTGATCCGCGAGACCTATCCGGACAAACTCCGCCCGCTTTAGGCCCCATCCCTAGATTAGGCGTTAGGCTGCTCCGTGCGCCCTACCTTTGCAGCCGCACCCTCTGAACTCGCGCCCTGGGAGTGGCTACTTGACTGAAGATTATCCATGACGCCATTCGACTGGTCACTAGTAGGGCTTTACTTCCTCTTCACCTTTTTAATAGCGGTTTACTACAGCCGCCGGGCTGGAAAGAGCACTTCGGACTTCTTTCTCAGTGGGCGCAGTATGCCGTGGTGGCTTGCGGGTACGAGCATGGTTGCGACGACCTTTGCTGCCGATACGCCGCTGGCTGTCACAGAGCTCGTCGCCGCTAACGGCATCGCCGGTAACTGGCTGTGGTGGAGCTTTGCCTTTGGCGGCATGTGTACGGCCATCTTTTTTGCGCGCCTCTGGCGGCGCAGCGGAATCCAGACCGATGTCGAGTTTGTGGAATTGCGCTACACGGGCAAGCCGGCCGCCTTGCTGCGCGGAATCAAGGCGGTGTATTTCGGGCTGGTGATGAACGTGGTCATCATTGGCTGGGTCTCACTGGCCATGGAGACGGTGATTCAGGTGCTGTTTCCAGAGTTGGCGCTGTTTGGGCGGCGGTCGTTTGTGGTCCTGGGCCTTGAGATCAGCAGCGCCCTGGTCCTGGTCAGCGTGTTGGTAATGGTGGTTTCTGTGTATGCTCTGCTAGCTGGCCTTTGGGGCGTGATGGTCACCGATGCCTTCCAGTTTTTCCTTGCGATGGGCGGATCTATTCTCATGGCGGTGTTGGTGCTTCAGCACCCGGATGTGGGCGGCATTTCCGGGCTAAAGGCACAGCTTCCAGCCAGCACCTTCAACTTTTTGCCCACGCTCGGCAATGCCGCCCAGGGTGCGGCCGCCATGACCCTCACTATCCCGGCCTTTGTTGCCTTCATTGGCATCCAGTGGTGGTCAAGCTGGTACCCTGGCTCCGAACCAGGTGGCGGAGGCTACATCGCGCAGCGCATGATGAGCGCCAAGGACGAGCGGCACGCGCTGCTGGCAACGCTTTCATACACTATTGCGCACTACTGCCTGCGACCATGGCCATGGATTCTGGTCGCGCTGGCTTCGCTCGTGCTCTACCCTGACCTCGCGGACACGCGCGAAGGATTTGTGCTTGTGATGCGCGATGTGCTGCCTTCCGGACTCTTGGGCTTGGTGCTGGCAGCATTTCTGGCCGCATTCATGAGCACCGTGTCAACCCAGCTCAACTGGGGCGTTTCGTACCTGGTACATGACGGCTGGCGCCGGTTTGTTGCGCGCAGCCGGTCCGAGCGCTACTACGTCACGCTTTCCAGGGTTCTGACGTTTGCACTTGGCCTAGTCAGCATTGTCGTGGCAACGCGGCTGGACTCCATCAGCGGGGCATGGCAGTTGATTTTGACGGCATCTGCGGGGCTTGGCATGGTCCTGATCTTCCGGTGGTACTGGTGGCGCATTAACGCGTGGAGTGAACTGGTAGCTACGCTTACTCCTATCATCCTGGTAGTGCTGGAGTTGTGCGGCGTCCCCGTGCCCGGGCTTGGCGCAGGATTTCCGACAAACCTTTTCGTCGTCGTGAGCGTGTCGACCACGCTATGGCTTTTGGTCACGTATTTGACGCCTCCAACCCCTCGCGCGGTCCTGGACGCATTTTACCGGCGCGTCCGCCCTGCTGGCCCAGGTTGGCGTGCGCACGCAATTGCCCATCCAGATGTCCAGCCAGGAGCACCCATAGGCGTCCTGTGCCGCCGCTGGATTACCGGCGTCGTGTTGATTTTTGCCACACTCTTCGGCACGGGACACGTCATCCTCGGAAATACCGCGTCCTCTGCGTGGCTCGTCCCTCTTGCGATAGTCGCGGCTGGCGTGCTCTGGTGGGACCTAAAGCCGAGGGACGACTCTAAAGAACCGAGTTCTAAATGATGCTCCTTGTGCTGAAGCCTGGTGGGCGCCATAGAGGTCCCGGCATATGGTGTCATTTGGGGCCAAAAGACCGAGATGCTAGCCTGCATTGAAGCTTCCGGTAGCCGGAGTTAAATCATGCTTGGAGCGTTCCCTAGCTACCCCGATCCACCAGCGGTGGTAAGGCAATCGCTGTCAAAGTGCCGTGCCACTCACTTGTGCTACGGTTTGGATCGGCCTAGGGATAAGGCTTGGGCTATAGGCAACGATTCGTCTCCACATGCTCAAAGCACTGCCAAGACCGTGCGCTGCGCACTGAGCCATGCACGGGTGGGTTTGTAGTTCGTTTGCACCTGCGAGTCTCTGCAGAAACGCCACACCTCATTGGGCGTCGCTGCGTGCGAGGCAATACGCGCAGCTGCAGCCACGCGAGCTCGCGACCGTCAGCTCGCCATTGCCAGCGCGATCAAGCCGCTTGCACATCAAGGGCCTGCCGCTGCTGCATCTCGCGGCCACTCTACCGCCTGCCGGCAACCAGGGTAGGCCACGGGCTGAAAACAACCACGCCGCGCGCCCTTTTCGGCTACCGTTAAGCGTCGGGGCCGACGGTACCGTAGAAGACGATCGCAGCGCCGTCCTGCTGCCCCGTAGGGCCACTAACCCGTATCTGTACGCTCCCGGGTCCAACAACTCCGCAGAGCCTATTCCCCGAGTGGTATGCGTGCCTTCAGCTTTGCTTGACGACTCTATGCCCAAGTTGTTATATCCTGACCCGAATTCGTCATTTTGTGATGCAAGCAGTATACGGAGACACATTGTGCACATATAACTAACGGGTTTACTTCCGCCTCCCTGGCACTACTTTTCTTCTGCATTTCGGCGCCCTAGTCCTGGCGCACTTAGCGGAGCCGATGCAGGCTGGGAGTGACGCCGCAGATTCGTGCTATCTGATCCATTTCTGCTCTTGGGCGCTCATCCTGCACATTGACAATCACCTAGCTTGGTTGTCCTTATATAGTCGTCATCACCCGTTGCCGCGCGCTCAGCTTCTGGCGTAGCTTCTACCAGCTGATGTGGGTGCCCTGCACCTTCAATCGTGTGCGGTTCAGGTGCACGGTGCGACAGGAGTGAACCGCAATGCTGATATGCGCTGGGCACGTGATTGCCGTGGTAAAGCGGCCGGATACCCACCGCAGGATTCGGCGGGCAGAAGATGGCTTCATGCTCTGTTGACCGGTAATAAGTGGCGTCAAGGTGTTGCAGGTCTCAGTCTGTGCGGCTGGTTCGGAGGACCAAGCCGCCCCTGGCTTGGTCCACGTCTTGCCGCTTAGTCGCGTGTCCCAGGCCAATAGGGCAGACTCAACGCCGTCAATTACTGGCCAAATCAGTGAGACTCGCGAGTATGTTTACGCCATTTGCCGGCTCTATGCGGAAGTAGCAACCGTGAGAACGAGCAGCCTGACTCATTGCAATCCCCTTCTGAAAAGGTCGCCACGCAGACTCGCGGCGGTGGACAATGAAATCGGCACAATTACGTCCCCACCCCGTTAATGTCGCGCATCACGCAGCGGAAATCCGTTACCCATGCCAGAGCTGATTGTTGTCGGCGACCGCGTCCTCATTGAGCCGGATGACGGGGAGCAGCTGACCGCGTCCGGCCTTGTCCTGCCAGCCACTGTCGCAGAACGAGAGCGAGTAGGCTTTGGCCATGTCGTTTCCGTCGGACCGGGGCACCTGGTTCCGAACCCCGAATTCGTCGAAGGCGAGCCATGGAATGCCTCCAAAGAAGCAGGGCGCTACCTGCCGCTACAGGCCAAGGCCGGAGACTTTGCTTTCTTTGTCCGCAAGGAGTCGGTCGAGCTGACCTATAAGGAGCAGAAATACCTCATCCTGCCCCACCACGCTATCCTGGCGCTCGTCCGCCCCAACCGCGAAGACATCATCGACGAGATTCTGGAGGTTGGGCGGCCTTAGCCCTCTTCAAATGTGCGCTGCAGCGCCGGCTTTAACACCTTGCCCATCACGTTGAGTGGCAATGCATCGACGGTAGCCACGCGCGAGGGCACCTTGTAGCCAGCCATTCGCCCCTTTGCCCACATGCGAAGCGCCGCAGTGGTCAGCGTGCAACCCGCCCGAACCACAACGGCAGCGCACACGCGCTCTCCCCACTCTGCGTCAGGTACACCCACCACGCTGCACTGGTCTATACACGGGTGCGTGCGGAGCACCTCCTCAACCTCCAGCGCGGATACCTTGAACCCACCCGTCTTGATGATGTCCACCGAGGTGCGTCCGAGAATCCGGAAGTACCCACGCTCTACGACCGCCACATCACCGGTTACAAACCAACCCACACGAAACGCCTCCCGTGTCTGGACCGGTCGCTTCCAGTACTCCAGAAACACAGTTGGTCCTTTGACCTGCAGCACGCCGGACACGCCTTCCCCAACAATCTCTTGGCCATTGTCGTCAACGAGCCGCACTTCGATCCCGGGTAGTGGTTGACCGACGGTGCCACTGCGGCGCTCGCCCTTGAGAGGGTTTGAGAGCGCCATGCCAGTTTCCGTCATGCCATAGCGCTCAAGGAGCCGCTGTCCTGTGACCTGTTCCCATGCATCAAAGAGCGTCTTTGGCAAGGCAGCAGATCCGGAAACCATCAGGCGTAGCCTGGCAGCCGTTGTCGCCCATACTTTACGCGTGGAAGGTGGCGCTTCGCGCCACTCGCGTAGCAACTTATGATACATGGTTGGCACCCCCATAAAGAGTGTCACCTGTCTAAACCTCCTCCAGACTTCTTCGGCGTCAAACCTCGGTAGCATCTCGCATGTCGCACCTGCCCACAGGCAGCAAAGCAGCGCATTGACCAGGCCGTGGGCATGGTGGAGTGGTAACACGTGCAAAATGCGGTCACTACCGCGCCATCCCCAAGCCGCTACCAGCTGAAGTATCGTAGCTTTGATATTCGCGTGCGTTGTCACGACACCCTTTGGCCGACTGGTGGTCCCACTTGTATAGAGCATCAGCGCTCGGCGCGTCGTCGCCACGGCAGGCAAGGCGCGCGGCGCAGACTTGGCCATCTGCTCCAATGATCGCACGTCCTGAGTGGCGGCGTAGACGCGCGCGAAATGCACAGTATCCGCCAAAACGGTTTGGACGACGCAGTCACGAAGCACGTACTGCAATTCTGGCGTAGGGTGCGCAGTGCACAACGGGACTGCAACTCCACCAGCCATCCAGATGCCATACAGTGCAACTACATACCAATGGCCCGGCGCCGCCATGAATGCTATACGACCCCCTTCCAAGTCAGTATTGGATCCGAGTAGGGCAGCACTAACCGCTGTTGCCTGTAATACGATGCTGGCGTAGGTGTGCGTGCCAGCGGTATCAACGATGGCGATGCGCCCCCCGTGCCCTTCGGCGCGCTCAAGGAGAGGCAAGGTCATGCATTGCAGAATTGGTGGCGTGGGAGAGACTCGAACTCTCGACCTTACGATTATGAGTCGCACGCTCTAACCTGCTGAGCTACCACGCCGTGGCCCGCGTGATACTGCACGCAAGAACTCCGTGTAAGCGTATAAGACTAAAAGGTTGCTGCAACCGACCGGCGAATGCGCGGTAACACGTGGGTTAGTAGGCCTATCCTTCTCTGCGTCGTCGATGCCTTGGCATAACATATTGGGCCAGCAGCAGGCTGTGAGCCTACTGCGCCACGCGATCGCCTCAGGTCGAATTGGACACGCGTACCTGTTCCATGGACCGGATGGGGTCGGCAAACGCGCAGTGGCCGTAGAATTGGCGTGCGTGCTCCAGTGCGATCTCGCCAGTGACGCCGCCTGCGGCACGTGCCAAAGCTGTGTCAAAGTCCGCGAGTTGCGGCATCCCGATGTGCATGTACTGCTACCCCAGCCCAATGATGCGACGCAGGAAGAAGTCAGTGAACGCCTGCGGTCCTTGGCAGAGGACCCGTATGCTACCGTTGATTTCAATCATCGTGCCAGCGGCAAACCGGTGTCGAACAAACAGGCATTCTACCCAATCAGCCGCATCAGGGATGACCTGTATCACATACTCAGCTTGCGTCCGCGCGAAGGGCGATATCGCATAGTAGTGATGACGCAGGCAGATGCCATGAAGGAGCCGGCAGCCAATTCCTTCCTGAAACTGCTGGAAGAGCCCGGCCCCGAAACAGTGCTGATACTTACGACCAGCCGCGCGGACCTGCTACTCCCAACCATACTTTCACGATGCCAGCGCGTGCGGTTTGGGCTTTTGGAAGAATCGATTATTGCCGAGGCGCTTCAGCGGCGGCATGGCTCGGAAGCACGTACCGCCCAATTGTACGCCCGCATGGCCGGTGGGTCCTGCTCCGCAGCACTTGACCTGGCCTCAAGCAAAGCACTGCAGACTGAGCGGCAGTCAGCGCTGCAATTCCTCAAGCACTCGTACATGCGACGCCCGGATAACCAGCTGCCCTTGATAGACGAGCTTATCAAAGGTGGCCGGGATCACATAAAAAGCGTTCTCGGTCACATCCTTGTGTGGATACGGGACCTGACGCTCTGGCGCGTGCTTGAAGAAGACGCGAAAATCACCAACGTCGACATGGAGAAAGCCGTGGCCAGCTTTGCTAGTAGGCTTGGTCGGGCAGATTTCGATGGCATGGCGAGGCTGGTGGACGAATGCCGGGTATTTGTCGGAAGAGAGATAAACCTTAAGATTCTACTTGTCACGCTTTCCCACGCGATTGGTCGCGCCATGCGGACCCCCAACGCAGGCAATCTCTACGTGCCGCTCTCGTAGCGGCACAAACACACCGAACAGATGGCATGTGGATCATGTAGTGCAGGCAGCGAAGGCGGATGTGGGTGCGGGTCCGGCGGCGGATGTGGCCTCGCCTGCCCCACCGTCAATGTTCACAATTGGATGCCGGACAGGGCTCCGTCTTCGCCGGATCTGGTTGAGGTCGCATTTAAGCACAGGCGGCGACGCATCTTTCGCAACGACCGCAACGTCGACCTGATGGCGGGCGACTATATTATCGTTGGCGTTAGGGACGGAATCGACTTCGGCCACGTAACCATGACCGGAGAGCTCGTGTTGCTACGCGCAGAAGCTGACGCCAAATACAATCGCGTGATAAGGATTGCCAGCAATCGCGACCGGCAACGCCATGAGGCCAACCGAGAGTCGGAGGCTGAGGCCGTGAACACCTTTCGCGTAGCAGTACGGCGGCGCGCCCTCAAGCTGAAGGTCGTCGATGCAGAATGGCAGCATGACCGAAAACGCATCTCCTTTTACTACACCGCCAAGGACCGGGTCGGGCTACACAGCTTGATTCCTGAGCTCGGCAGACGGTTCAAGGCACGCGTAGACCTGAAGCGCGTCAACGAACGACAAGAAGCAGCACGCATCGGCGGAATCGGTGTGTGCGGAAGGGAGCTGTGCTGCTCGTCCTGGATGCATGTCGTGCCAACCGTGTCGCTTTCCGCGGCCAAGAAGCAGCATTTTCCACTGTCGCCCGATCGCTTGCGCGGACGATGCAACCGCCTCAAGTGTTGCCTTAACTATGAGCTGGATCAGTACGTGGAGGCGCTGAAAGAATTCCCGCGGCTGGGTGCCACGGTAGACACCGAAACAGGCCCCGGCAAGGTCGGTCAGGTAGACATCTTTCGCAGGATGGTGAAGGTAAGATTCCCAGACGGCCCCGCACAGACCTTCCCCCTGGGAGCCATCTCGGTGCAGAAGTAATCTGCCAAGCGCATTTGTGCGCACACCTGATCTGCGAAGCCGTGGCGGTTCTGTGCTCAAAGTCGTTGCCGTACGCGCATCCAAACGCGGCTTGACTCTTGCCTCGCTACCCCCGGCAACAGGAGCTCCTTCCACGGCGGTGCTCGCTCGACTCAAACCAGGCTTCGCCCCTTTACCATGAACGACATAGCCGGTTGGCCTGCCTGCCGCCTCGCGGTTGCGCTGAGCCGGGGGGACCTGTCGCCCGTCGATGTGGCTGAAGCCTGTTTGCGGCGTGTCCGGCAGCAGAACGATGCCATCAACGCCATCGTGACGCTGAACTCGCGCCTGCTTGATGAGGCGATCCAGCTGGAGCGCAACAACTCCAGGAATGGAATCCTCTACGGGCTTCCAGTGGGCATAAAGGACACCACACCCGTAGCCGGGTTGCGCACTACGTTCGGTTCGCCACGGTACAGAGACTTCGTGCCCTCCCGGGATGGCCTCATCGCGCAGCGCCTGAAAGCAGCCGGTGCACTCATCCTAGGCAAGACCAACACCCCGGAATTTGCCGTGGGCGGCACTACGGACAACGCTGTTTTCGGCCCAACACGCAACCCATGGAACTTGGACCTTACCCCCGGTGGCTCCACCGGGGGCGGTGCCGCCGCGCTAGCCGCTGGCATGGTCGCCCTCGCGGACGGCACGGATCTGGGCGGCTCACTCCGACTGCCTGCATCCTTCTGTGGCATTGTGGGACTCCGTCCGTCTCCAGGCCTAGTCCCTTCTGCCCCCTCGGCCTTCGTGTGGGACACCCTGTCGGTGGCCGGCGGCATGGCCCGAACCGCCGAGGATGTGGCACTTTTCTTGCAGGCCACGCATGGACCGAGCCCGGAAAATCCTGTTAGCCAGCCGTACAGACAGCGCGCTTTTGTTGAAGCAGTCAGGAATGGCCCCGTGCGTGGTCTGCGCCTCGCTTACTGCAATGACATAGCCGGGCTTGGTGTGGACTCAAGCATTGCTGACAATTGCCGGCGTGCCAGCCTGGAACTGGTTCAGGTCGGCGCCAAGGTCGAAGAAGTCACCATGGATCTCTCTTGGGCACGCCCGGCCTTTGACGCATTGCGTGCGTACCAACTCTGTGCCACGCACAAAGAGCGGTTGGACCGGCGGGATCAACTGGGACCCAGCCTCGCTTCCAACCTGGAATCGGCCCTTCGTACCCCTATGCGTGCACTTGCCGTTGCCGAACGCGCGCGCACACGGCTCTGGCAACGGTTTAAAGGCTTCTTCAGGCGCTACGACTACCTCCTGACCCCCTGCGCAGCCGTTCCACCATTTCCAGTTAGCCAGCCATACCCGACCCATGTTGAAGGGCGCCCGATGAAGACCTACTATGACTGGTTCGCATCCACCTTTGTCTTATCGCTTACCGGTCTGCCTGTCGCCAGCGTGCCCTGTGCGCTGGACAGCCGCGGGCTGCCCGTCGGCCTGCAGTTGGTGGGACCACCCGAAGGAGAAGAAGGCGTCCTGGCACTTGCACAAGCGCTGCAGACGCTTTGCCCCATTGGGCTCCCCTAGTCCGCATCCGCGCGTGCAGCCTCGGCTACAACCTGGTCCTGCACGTTGCGCGGCATCGCCTCGTAATGGCTGAATACTGAGGAATGGATGCCACGTCCCTGCGTCATAGACCGGACCGACGTAGAGTAGCGATACAGCTCCGATTCTGGAACCTGGGCCCTGATCTTTTGCATGGCACCTGCGGCCTCGATGCCCTGAATTCGGGCGCGCCGAGTGTTCATGTCACCCATGACATCACCAGTGTACGACTCGGGAACGGTCACCTCCACGTCGTGGATGGGCTCAAGAATCACCGGTCTGGCCTGGCGAAACGCATCACGAAAGCACATCCGCGCGGCCGTCTTGAATGCGGCCTCGTTAGAGTCCACCGAATGCATGCCGCCGTCAATGATGACCAGACGCACGTTACCTACCGGGTAGCCTGCCACGGGCCCCCGCTGCATAGCCTCCAGGACGCCCTTCTGGATTGCCCCGAAGAAGCGGCGCATGTCTATGACGCCACCAACGATGCCATCAATAAACTCGATGGTGGACCCCCATCCCGTGGTGACCTTTACCGTTTTACGCACCGAGATGTCAGGACGCTTGCGAAACTCTCCGTCCAGCGGCTCAATCAGTACCGAGATGTCAGCGAACTGGCCAGCACCCCCAGTCTGCTTCTTGTGCCGATAAGAGGTGCGAGACTCGAACGTGACCGTTTCGCGGTAGGCAATGCGAGGACGCCCGAATTCGATATCAACGTTTACCTTGCTCTTGAGACGGTACTGCGCCACGCGTAGGTGAAGCTCACCTTGGCCCCCGAGCGTGATCTGGCTCAGGTGCGGGTCGTGCACGACCACCAGTGATGGGTCCTCGGCTGTGATCTGGTGGAGCCCCTGGGCAACTTTGTCCTCATCGCCCTCGTTGGCCGGCTTTATCGACGCGCGATATCGAGGCGCAGGAAACTGAATGGGCTTGACCACCACAGTGCTGCCCTTCTTGCGCAGAGTGTTGTTGGTATGCGTGCCACGCAGCTTGACCAGCGCCCCAATGTCGCCAGCGACCATCCTTGACGCAGTTTCTCGCTCCCTGCCGTTAAGTGCGTAGAGCTGCCCCAGCCGTTCCACCGTCCCAGTCTGTGCGTTTTCCAAGTCCATACCGTGCTCCACGGTACCCCCGTAGGCGCGAAAAAACGAGTAGTCTCCCACATGCTGCTCTGCCATGGTGCGATACACGAAGGCGATTGGGCTTCCTGCTGGGTCCGCCGGTACCGGGTCGCCGGAATCCGTTTCCGCAGGCGGCATGTCCGCCGGAGACGGACACACATTGTTGATAAAGCTCATGATGCGGGCCGTACCTACGTTATTTGTGGCCACCGCGCAGAAGATGGGAAATAGCTCTCGGCTAATCATCGCAGCCCGCAGGCCTTGGCGCATCTCATCCTCGGTCAGTTCCCCCTCCTCGAAGTACCGCTCCATAAGCTCCTCGTCGTTCACCGCGATGTCCTCCACAAGTTTGCTGTGGAGCTCTTCTGCACGCCCCTGAAAAGCCGCAGGGATGTCACTGATCGTCTGCTTGCCGTCCTCAGCGTAGGTGAGTTGTTTCATCAGCAAGACATCAATGATCGTGTTGGCGTCCCCGCCCGGAAACTGAACAAGCGAGGCACTCGCCCCGAATCGGTCGACAATCTGGCCGATCAGGCGCTCCACATCGGCGTGCTGCCGGTCTATTTGACTTATCACAAACATGGAAGGCCTCCCATTGCTGGCTGCGCAGCTCCAAGCAAGTTCGGCGCCCACCTCTACGCCGTCCTGGGCGCTCATAACAAACACAGCTGTATCCACCACGCGCATGGCCGCGACGACTTCCCCTATAAAGTCGGGATAGCCTGGCGTATCAATGATGTTGATTTTGCGCCTCTCCCACTGCGCATGCAGGAGCGATGAGAATATGGACATCTGCCGTTCCCTTTCGCTCGGGTGATAGTCGCTTACTGTATTCCTTTCTGAAACCGTGCCCAGACGATGCGTGGTACCACTGACATACAGCATCGACTCTGCGAGCGAAGTCTTTCCGCCAGCCTGATGGCCCACCAGTCCTATGTTGCGGATGCGAGACGTGTCAATTACGTTCATAGATACGTTTGCTGCGAAGTTCAGCGCGGGAAAATACCCCAAGGGCCGTTAAAGTCAATGCAGGAATCGGGCTAGCGCGGCTTTTCGTATAATATGCACTTTAACGCACGCCGCGGCGGCGCCGTGAACACAACGTTCCGGTACGGATTAAAGCGCCGCCGGATCCTATCCCTGCGACCTTATGGCGTGGTTTGAGCGCAAGCAGAAGGGCATCCTTACCACTCGCAACGACCAGAACGACGTTCCGGCTGGCCATTGGGTTAAATGCCCGCAGTGCTCTCAGGTCAGCAACCGCCGTGAGTTGGAACGGAATGTATGGGTATGCACCAAATGTGACCACCACCTCCGTTTTGGTTCAATGCGGTATTTAGACCTGCTGTTTGACGACGCTGAGTATACACAGCATGATGAAGACTTGGCGTCACAGGATCCATTGTCGTTTACAGATCGCAAGGCCTATGCGGATCGGCTCCGAGTGGCAGCCCAGAAGACCGGGATGAGCGACGCGGTTCGCTCAGCGACCGGTAACATCGGCGGGCATCCCTCTTCAGTGGCCGCGATGGACTTCAGCTTTATTGGGGGATCCATGGGATCGGTGGTGGGCGAGGTTGTGACGCGCGCCATCAAGCGCGCCACGCAGCGCAGGGTGCCACTGATCGTGATCTCACAGAGCGGCGGCGCCCGGATGATGGAAGGCGCGCTCAGCCTCATGCAGATGGCCAAGACCAGTGCAAACCTCACACTCCTGGACCAGATGGGGATGCCATACATTTCAGTGCTGACCAACCCGACTACCGGAGGCGTGACTGCATCGTTTGCGATGCTCGGCGATATCAACATTGCGGAGCCTGGTGCGCTGATCGGCTTTGCCGGTCCTCGCGTCATCCGCGAAACTATTGGTCAGGACCTGCCGAGCGACTTTCAAAGCGCTGAGTTTCTGCAGGATCACGGGTTTGTCGACATGATTGTGGATCGACGCCAGCTGCGCAGCAAGATCATACATCTCCTGAACCTGATTCTCGAGCAGTAGGTGCCTTCCGTCCCTTTGGCTGTTCAAGTGCTGCCCTCCTACGAGGCGGTAAGTGATCGTGCGTTTGACACTGTGGCCCACCGAATCCGCACCTATCCTGAATGCGTCCTTGGTCTGGCCACCGGGAGCACGCCTGTTGGGCTCTATCAGCGATTGTCGGCTGCCACGCTGGACTGGTCCCGCGTAACGACATTCAACCTGGATGAGTATACCGGCTTGGCACCAGAGCACCCGCAGAGCTACCACCACTTCATGTGGGCGCACCTGTTCAAGCATGTTAACGTCACGCCGGCGAATGTGCGTATTCCCCGAGAGTCAGAAGGTGGCGAGGCCTTTGAGGCCCGTATCGCGGCTGCCGGAGGAATTGACTTGCAGGTGCTGGGTATTGGAGGCAATGGTCATATCGGATTCAATGAGCCGGGCTCGCCCTTGGACTCACGCACTCGGCGCGTGGCGCTGGCCAGACGCACCATAACAGATAACGCAGGTTTCTTTAAGAGTGCGGCCCATGTGCCACGCACAGCCCTGACTATGGGCATTGGCACGATCATGGAGGCCCGCACAATTTTGCTGATTGCCTGCGGCACGGGCAAGTCTATGGCGGTAGCCCGCGCACTGGAGGGGCCGGTTACGTCCGACGTACCTGCCACCGCGCTGCAGCTCCACACCGACGTGCACGTACTTCTTGATGAGGCCGCTGCCTCCCGACTTGCCAAGCTCCCTCAATTGAAGTGATACTGATACTGAAGCCAAACACAGACCCCTCCTCTGAAGAATACCGGCTGCTTCTGCGCTATCTGGGCTCGTTCAGAGGCGTCACGCACGAGGCACGCCACATTCAGGGGGCCGGGCAGCGCCTGACGGAAATCTATCTCATCGGCGACACGCAGCCGCTCTCCAGAGAGTTTATGCGGGGCCTGCCGTGTGTCAGCCGGGTCGTGCGCGTGCAAGAAGCGTACCGGTACCTTGGGCGCCACGGTGATGAAGCAATGCAGCACGGATTCGAATACAACGGAGTGACGTTCGACCAAGACTGCCTCCACGTATTTGCGGGTCTGTGTGCGGTAGATACGCGTGCGCACGTGGAGATGATGATGCGCGCACTCCATGACAATGGGCTGGAGTGCACACGCATGGGAGCCTACAAGCCACGCACCAACCCGTACTCATTCCAGGGCCACGGTGCCGACTGCCTGCCGTATGTGTTCGAGCTGGCCGGTAAGTACGGCATCAAAGTCATCGCCATTGAGGTGACGCACGAATCGCACATTTGCGAGATTAACGACGCTCTGGAGCTCACGGGTTACCCCACTGGCGTAATGCTACAGATCGGTACGCGCAACACGCAGAATTTCGAGCTGCTTAAGGCCGCAGGCCGCCAAGAGACGCATCCCGTGCTGCTCAAACGTGGATTCGGCATCACACTGAACGAGTCCCTCAACGCGGCTGAATATCTCGCCAGTGAAGGCAACCGCAATGTCGTCTTTGCGCTACGTGGCATGAAGACCAACCTGGGTGATCCTCACCGCAACTTGGTGGACTTCTCACATGTGCCGGTGGTTCACCGCCTTACGCGCATGCCGGTGTGTGTTGACCCTTCGCACGCCGTAGGCAGTCGCCAGCGCAGCCCGGACGGTCTGCTTGACCTCATGCATGCCACAGCTCAGGGCATCATTGCCGGTGCCAACATCGTGTTGGTCGACTTTCATCCGCGGCCCAGCGCGGCGCTGGTTGATGGACCCCAGGCCCTTCTTATGGAGGAGTTGCCCCTGTTCCTGGAGGATGTGGAGATTGCGCGCGAGGCCTACGTGAAGCGGTCCGCCCTAGTCCGCAGGAAGCGGCCTCTGACAGCTGCGGCATAGCACTGGCTCCCGCCCCCAACGTAGAACTTGTGCCACGGGGAGCCAACCACCCGGCTTCGTAAGCGTGCCGAAGCGCAGATGGCTCGGTGCGCGCCCGGGTATTCGCAGGCCCAGTGCCCTGCGAGCATGAGCTATTGCTCGAAGAGCAAATCTGTAGTGTCGCCTCCAGTGCTATCGGCACGTCACTTTGGCGGCCAGACAGCTGGCCAGCCAGCGCACATAGTGGGCACCAATTCAAAGGTGGCTGGTGACCTCGTTGAAGCGGTAGGCACCATAGATATTCCAAATCAAGGGGTGTGATCAAGGACGACTTCTCGCCTGCAAAGATCAGGGAAACACGACTTGTCAGTCCAGGCGACCGTTGCGCACGATGCTTGGGTGACTTTCTTGCCTTTGGGCGCTGCACTCATCGCATGCTCGTGCTTGGCCTTTTCTTCATTGCCTTGGGGCAATCGCGCTTTGCTTTGTAGTGTTCCTGGAGTTCTGTACCTGGTGCTCTGTGTAACTGATATGACTACGACGGGTCGGCGCACGAACAGCAAAGACGCAGACTGCTCGAAGGCGTCTGGTATTGGGAGCTGCCCAGAGCAGACCCTTCCATTGACCTCTGGACGCGCACTTTCGTGATGCCTTGGCGCAGCCCTGTATGCTGTAGCAAGCATGGCTCGACCGACTCGACTCTGCATCACCCTAGATAATTCCTATCGTCTAGGGTTTTCGGGTCCATGGCACGCCCTATTAGCATTGGCTGACCACCATCAGGCAATTGATGGCGCATCGCTCTGGCTCGGCCTCTGCTGAAAGGCGAGCTACCAGATTCACTCCCCTGCCGCAGGTTTCTGCGCAAGACGGACAACAATTTTAGAGAGTCCAAACAGTACTTGAGGCGACACAGGACTCCTTCTCACCACCATGCGCACGATTGACGCTGATTAGGAAGCAGCCATCAGATTCGTTGAAGAGACTCGGGAGGTCGCGGGAGCAACATCACCGCCCACCTTGATGCCCTGCAGTTTGAACGCAATGCTAGGTTTGATGCGCAGCAGTCGCAGATTGATGGGTTGTACTGAGAAGACCACGCCAGAAGATCGGCATCGGCTTCGCACTGTTGGCCCTAGTGCTTAAGTAGTGATTGACCGAAAACCCCCTTTGCCGGGCGTAGGGCGCGTAGGTGCAGTCGTTTTTTGAGTTCGTTCACGGTCCGCTTCGAGTGTTTCGGCCAGGCTGGCGTCTCTTGCGCACGCGCACGGGCAGTTTTCGGCTCGAATGACGTTGTATTCCTATCGGGAGGGCATACGTGTCCCTTGCGCCCTGTGCGGGGCCGCGAATTGGGGACCTTTCTACGAGGTGGTAGCGGGCCTACGCCGCGCGCTTTCGCCGACGCCTTATTCGAGCCCGTTCCTGGTCGCGTACCAGGCAGCCCAGCCGGTGCACGTTGACCGCCAGCACCGACAGGCTCACCATCAGCGCGAAGTTCTCCGGACTCTTCTCCCGCACCAGCGCACCGCCGCGAAGTCCAAAGTTGGCCAGACACGACTCGACGGCTGGATGCTGCTGCCGCGCTGCCTTGAACGCAGGCGCGCGCTCCCGCGCTCGCTCCACCAGAGAAAGCTTGCCCTTCTTCGGAAGCGCATTGACCGCCAGCCGCGTATCCAATGCCTCTCGATTCTTCATACTGTGAAAGCCCCGGTCAAAGCTGCACGTATTGAATTCTGGAAAAGCTGCCTGAACCGCGTCAATGATCGGTACCGCCACCTCTACATCCGACGTGTCCCACAGGATGTGATAAGCCAATATGAACTGGTACTCATCTTCTACCACTGCAACCGGAAGGCCCAGCTCCGCCAGCACCCCCGCCTTGCCTTTGCTGATCCACCGCGTATGCGGCTTGTGGATGGAAAACACCTTCTCCGCATGCGGAATCTTCTCACCCAAGAGGATGCGACGCCTGATTTGATCCACCAAAAGGTCCACATGGCGCAGGTAATACGTGATCTCCGCTTGTGCCGCCGCCGATTTCTCCACCGTGGCCAGGGCATCCAGCAGCGTCCGGGCATGCGCGGCATTCTGCGTGCACCGGCGCAAGTACGCCTTCACTCCCTTCGGATTCTGCCGGTAGCGCGCGGCCGTCCGCACCCGGCTGAAGGCCTGGTGCACCTTCCTCGTGCGATCCGCATGCTTGCGCCAGCCCGGAAGAGCGAATGCCGTAGCCGCCCGTGCACTCACACGTATCAGACCCCGAACCGCATCCCAGCACAGGCTCACATCGGTGGGATAGTGCACATGCGTCTTAACCACCCTGGAATCGCAGCGACCGCGTAGCGCGGCTCCAGACTTTTTGCCAGCCACCTCGTGCCCGGTCCGCACGATCAAATGGATCACCTCGTCGATCAGCTCCGGCGTCAAAAGCTGAACGTTGTCCACCAGTCGCTGCCTGCTGTACTTCACCGCATCAAACCCGGCCTCGCCATGCCCCAACAGCTCCCGCAGCAAAAGATCATTGTTCGCCCGGTACAACAACGCATCGTAGTCCAGATCCAGGCACTGCTTCACAATGGCAAACACGATGAGTCGCCATAGATCCAACCCCGGTCGCCCCACGTCTCTGCGCGTTCCCGGCTGAAAATGCGTCTCCAGAATCGTGAACAAGGCCGCACGCGATTCCGCCTTGCAGTAGACGCACTGCAGACCCTTGAGCACCGCACTCATGTCGTCGCGCATTCTCGGGTCTATGGCTATCTCCTCAATCGGCGTACTGTCGAGTGCACGGCACTCCGGGACAATCTTGCGCATGGTTTTCTTGGCGAATGTGAGCCGTTTTGTGCCCTTAAACGCCCAAATCGGCTAAACGTCCCTCAGATTCACAGCCAATTGGTAGATATAACTGGTTGTTGTGTACAGACTTAAAGGATTTTCGGACAAGCACTAAGTAGACGTGACAATCCGAATTCTCTGCAAGTCTAACCGGTCGCAGTGGCCTTTGCCAGCACTTCGGCGCGGGCAATAAGCGCTTCAATAGCTCGCAGCCCCTGGTGCCAAAAGCCTGAGTCCTTTAGGTCGATTCCCATACGCCCGACGAGAACGTGCGGCCATTCACTGCCGCCGGCAGCGAGAAGTGCCAAATACTGCTCCGGAAAACCGTCAGGGTCCGCCTCAAACCGAGCATAGAGCGAAAGTACCAGGAGCTCGCCAAATGCATATGCATACACGTACCCAGGCGTATGCAAAAAGTGTGGGATGTAGCTCCACCAGTGCCTGTAGTGATCCTCCAGCGTCACACTCCCCTGAAACATTGCCTCCTGCGTCTCAATCCATACGCTGGCAAACTGCTCACTGGATAGCTCTCCTCCTTCACGACGTGCCACATGGATCCGGTCTTCGAAGCGGTTCATCGCAATCTGGCGAAAGACCGTTGCCATGGTATCGTCAATCTTGGACACCAGTAACGCGAGTTGGCTGCGCGGATTCGCTTCGCGCTGCAAAAGCTCCTGAAAGACCACCAGTTCTCCAAATACGGAGGCCGTCTCCGCAGTGGTAAGCGGCGTATCGGCCTGCAGCACACCCTGATCACGCGAGAGGTACTGGTGCACGCCGTGCCCGAGCTCATGCGCCAGCGTCTGCACGTCTCGCGCCTTGCCGGTATAGTTAAGCAGCACATACGGATGCGCGGTCGGGACCGCGCCGTGGCTATACGCCCCACCCTGCTTCCCGGGTACCACGGGCGCATCGATCCAGCGACCCACAAAAAATCGCTCCGCAATCTGCCCCATGCGCGGATGAAAACGTGCATAGGCATCCAGCACAAGCGCTTTTGCGTCGTTCCAATAATAGTGAGTGTCAGCCTCCGGGAGCGGCGCATAGCGGTCGTAATCAAACAGCGTATCGAGCCCCAAAAGGCGCCGCTTGAGCGCATAGAACCGGGCGACGAGGTCGAAGCGCTGCGTTACAGAATCTATCAGGGCACCGGCCGTTTCGTCGCTGATCTCGTTTGCAAGGTTGCGGCTGCGAATCCAGTTCGGATAGGCACGTAGGCGGTCGTGCGTGACTTTGTCGGTCAGGAGCGTGTTGAATATGAATGTTAGCGTATGCTCTCGCGATCTTAGTCCCTCGGTGAACGCCAGCGCAGCACGCCGGCGTAGCGCGCGATCCCTCTCGTGCAGCTTCGCCAGGACTAGCTGCTGCGAAAGCTCCTCTCCATCCAGCGTGAAGCGCAAGCCACCCATGGTTTCTGTGAAGTAGCGCACCCAAGCGCTGCGCCCGGTCATGCTCGTCGCTACCAGGACCTTCTCCTCTGCTTCCGACAGCACATGATCTCCGTAGAGCCGCTCGCGCTCCAAATGGTGCCGATACCGCATGAGTTCAGCTGACTCTATCAGGTGCAGGGCGCGAGTCTCCTCCAGCCGTACCCACTCAACGTCAAAGAACAACATTGATTGGGTAATGCGCATGTAGCTCTCTTTTACCTGCTGCAGCAGGGCACCACGCGCTGCATCCAGCGTGGCCGTCGACCAGTGGAGGTACGCATAAGTGTGGGCACGCGCTGCCCTGTCGTACACGGACTCCAGGTGCTCTAGCGCTTCGGACAACTCGTATGCACTAAGGACGTGAATGCGGCCCCGGTAAGCCGCCGCGAAGGCTCCGGCGTCCTCCTCCGCGGTGGCAAGGTCGGCCTTTAGGGCCTCCTCATTCGCGTATAGGTCCGTAAGGTCCCAGCGGACCTCCTCTGCTCCTGTCGTCATCTGTGCCATAGCGTGCCTAATGATTTGGCCGCGTGGTACACCTGTTGCAAAGTATTGTTGTTTCACTACCCACCTAACACACCCCGCAGCGTAGCGTCCCGGGTTCATGCTTCTCTGCAACGGCCGGGCACGTATGCTGGGGTGCAGTCCTCATAGGTGAGCACAGCGTGCTTTGTTAAACCTCCGTGGAGGCCAAGAGTCGATGCTGCATTTGACAGAATTCTGTTACCCTGCGCTGCACGAATTCGCTGAGCTGGCCGCACGTCCACTTGCTTTTCAGACCAGACGGACTTTTATTTCTTCTCGAATTGCCGCATGCTGCCTTGCTCACAGGTGGGTGCGCCGGTCAATAACTATTAACGCTGCGCGGCAGCCCGTGCTGTGCGCCAGCCAACAATGAGCCCGCCATGAAAATGTTTACTGTGGGCGCCCTGGTCTGCGTGATCCTACTATGTGGTGTGGCTCAGGCGCATGGCCAGTCAGCTGCGCCCTTGTTTCCAGCGCACGACTTCACGCTGCAAACATCGCAAGGTGATTCTCTGAAGCTCTCGTCTCTGCGCGGGCGCATAGTAGTACTTAACATCTGGTCCACCACTTGCCAGCCGTGCCTTGAAGAAATCCCGGACCTGAACACCGTGCATGAATCCCTCAGCCCGGATGGCCTGACCGTGGTAGGTCTTGCAACAGACGGTGACGAGGAAAAGGCCGCCGTGGACCGGTTAATAGAACAACTGGACATCATCTATCCAGTAGTCTACGGCAGCACCGAGGTAGCGCAGTCCATTTTGGCTGTGAGTGGAGACTCCATCCCTCCCGCACGGTTTTATGATAATATCTTCAATGGCGCCAGGGTGATCGTAGAGTTGGACAAAATGGTCCCCTTGCCGACAACGCTCGTGATAGACCAGGACGGACACATCACCGAGCGTATCGTTGGCATCATGCCGAAAGAAGAGATGTCGCGAATGCTGCAAGCCATGCTAGTCCCGTAGAGCCCTAGACACGGAGCTCATACCTGCACACTGGACGGGCTGCGTGCGGCGATGGGCAGCACTGGCGGCAAATTGAATGGGCTGCCGGATGCGCTCCAGGCTTCTCCGGTAAGCGCGCGCTTGCAAAGCGATTGCCACTCTCAATTCCCCGGCTTAGTCGCAACCTCACTCGCTTCTCCCGGTTAGAGTACTTCTCGGCCGACCGCCGCTCATACAGGTTCATAATAGCGAAGCTGATCGTACCCAAGGAACCTCGTGTAGGCCAACGGTCGGCTGCCGAGGTCGCCGCGTCCCGCTTCGCATATTGCTGGAGCATCTGCTGCATATTGGCTGATCCTGGTTGCTGCTACAGCTCCCGCGCAAGCTATCATGGGTGGAGCTATCCACGGCGGGGGCGAGCGAAGCAGACACCAGCAAGGGTCAATTCAATTGTCAGTCTCAGTTGCAGCTCGGGGTTTGATCGACAGCGCGCAAACCCGAACGGACAAGGTGCCGTGAATGACCCAAGCCATCGGCCGCAACATCCACCGATTTGACTAGGCTGCGTATCGAAATGGCTGCCCTGCTGGCCCTTGGCAGGACCGGCGCTTCAGCGCGCGGCAGCACAACAGGGCCATTCGCACTCCTAGTAGCGAAGGAGCGGAAGTCGCCTCCCGGATATCTGACGGACATAAGCTATTCTTGCCACTTCTCGGTTTATGGCGCGCCTCCTCTCAAGGAACAAACATTGGGAAGGGTTGTTGGCTTGGATCCAACCCGCAACTCTCTTAGCTACACCGAGGGCCGCATTCATCGCTGCTTTCGCGATGCACCCCGCGGCATCCCTCACCTGCAGCGCGAGGCAACCTTTGCCACTATTGCACGGTATGCACTCTCCGCAATGGTTAACGAAAAAGTGCTGCGCTCCGCGGAGTCCGAATCCCCCTCGCCGAGGAATGTCATGGTGCAGGGCGCACCTTTGGCGCTCGGCACGTGCCTCAACGAGGTGCCGAGCAACAGAGAAAAGTCGATTCATAACTCTTCCCACAGCGACATAGCCTCCCGTGCTGTGCACACAGCAACGATACACCTGCCATGAAACTACCCATCTTCGGGGCCCTCGCGTACTTGGTGCTGACTTTTAGTCCATACCGCGCGTCAGCCCTTCAGCCTGAGCCCGCGTACCCGGCAGGTGACTTTACGCTGCAGACAACGCAAGGAGACTCTCTGCAGCTCTCGTCTCTGCGCGGACGCGTAGTGCTGCTGAATCTCTGGACCACATGGTGTAAACCGTGCCTTGAAGAGATGCCGGATCTAAGCAAGCTACACGAAAAATATAGCCCAAACGGGTTGACGGTAGTAGGCCTTGCGGCTGACGGCGACAAGAAGGCTAAGATAGACGAGCTCGTGGAACGGCTGGACGTCACCTATCCAGTGGTATACGGTAGCTACGAAGTAACAAAATCTTTGGTCGGTGATATTGATGAACACCTCTCTCCAACTATGCGAAACAGACTTGACCTGATCCGTGAAAGCAGTCCAGGGATTCGGCCGACAGGAGGACTATTCTTTCCGACATCACTCCTAATAGACAGAGAAGGGAATATCGCAAAAGCATACGTTGGCTCTGTACCGATTGGATGGATGAGGCGCAAGGCGAAGGCCTTGCTACGCAAGTAGCGTCCTGCCGGGTAGTACTGAAGCACTCGCAATGTTTCTTGTGGAGGCACTGATCACGGCTGGCGGAACGGCAAAGCCAGGTACTCTTTTCAGTAGCCACTGCCCACACTCACTGACGTTGCGGCATAAAATGCAGGTTTCCAGCCAACCCGCCGAGCACCTTCCCAACATTTGGTAATCTCGCCTTATGGAAACAGCGAGAAACGGTCCAAACCAGACGGCCTAGAACCCCTGAAGGCCCACGGCTTGACCACATGAATTCGGGCGACGAGGTCGTAGCATTCGGCGACCAAGCAGGTCTGGACAGCAGCTGATGGAGGTTGATCACGTTCCCCACGCTGCGGCTTCGGGCTCGGTCCGTGTCGGACCACGGGCCAAAAAGATAGAATTGCCGGCCAGAGGCGAGGAAGAGACTAACAAAAGCCAATGTTGCTGCACGTTCTGGCCCGGTGCAGACACGAGTTGCGGTCGATCGCATGACGTGCTGCAAGCCGGCTATGGCACCGAGTGCAAAACACAGGGCAGAAATAGCGATGCCCAGGCAGCGTATCCACCCGCTGAGCACATCGGTCGTTCGCAGATCCTGCACTACGCGTTGGGCTGCACGTAAATACGATACAGCCGCCCATGCTTAATTTGGCAGCTGCACCGAATTCGCAGATAGGAATGCAGCACTCGCATTCAGCTTCTGTAAAGCCCGCACCGTAGCATGACCCCAACATTGGCGTGAAGAACATTTCCCGCCTGCATGTGTTGTTTGTTGTCTGTATACTTCACTCACTTTCGCATGGATCACCCTCACTACCTGCCTATCGTCACCGACGCGGAGTACTACGCAGTTTCCGCACGCTCACGGCGTGAAGCGGTACTCATTTACAAGCACAGCACACAGTGCGAACTCTGCGCGGCGGCCAAAGAAGAATTGTTGCGCCTAACAGAGTTCGATGACCCGCCGGTGTTCGCAGTCGTGGTGCAAGCTGCGCGCCCGCTCTCGAACATGATCGAGCGCGCGCTGGGCATCCGGCATGAGTCGCCGCAGGTAATCCTGCTCAAGGACGAAGTGCCCGTATTTAATGCGTCCCACCTCGGCGTGACAGCCAGCGCCGTGCGCAAGGCTGTGGAGAATCTGGCATGAAGTTGTGTGCTCTCGGCTTGCTCATGAGCTTGGCACTCGCGTGCATTGCATGGCAGGCGCCAGCCCAGGATCCCGGATCGCTGCGGCCGGCAGGCGACTTCACTCTGCTGTCCGCAGAGGGCGACTCCCTGCAGTTCTCTTCCTTGCGCGGGCGCGTAGTTCTACTCAACCTCTGGGCTACATGGTGCAAGCCATGCTTGGAGGAAATGCCTGACCTAAATACACTGCACAACGATCTCAATCCGAAGGGCCTTACCGTGGTGGGTCTGGCAATTGACGGGGAGGATAAATCCACTATAGACCGGTTAGTAGCCCGGCTGGGCATCACATATCCTATAGTATATGGCAGCGTTGAGGCTGCGCAGGCGTTGCTCGGCGGCAACGCAGTCCCGATCCTCCCGACAACGCTGTTGATAGACCAGGACGGCTACATCACCGACCGCATCGTTGGCAGGGTGCCGCTCGTTGAAACGACCCGAAGCCTCGAGGCTTTGCTTCGCCGATAAGCGGGCATCATGATGGCCGGATCGCGTGCCCGCGTGCCTGTTGCAGCCGCCGCACTGCTTTTGGTCATGGGCTGGGCGGCCAGCGGGTGCGCGACAGACGACACGCTCTTTCGGCGGCTACCATCAGCGCGCACCGGCATCTCCTTTGCCAACACGCTTACGCCGACCGAATCGCTGAACACATACCTCTTTCGCAACTTCTACAATGGCGGCGGCGTCGCTATTGGTGATGTGAGCGGCGACGGGTTGGCCGACGTTTTCATGACTGGCAACCAGGTCTCTAACAGACTCTACCTGAACCGGGGCGAGTTTCGCTTTGAAGATGTGACCGAAACCGCCGGCCTAGCCTCTTCAGGCGCTTGGACGACGGGCGCAACCATGGGTGACATCAACGGCGATGGCTGGCTGGACCTGTATCTCTGCAAGTCCGGTCCCCCTGGAGGGCCTCGCCGCCGCAATGAGCTCCTTATCAACACCGGCAAAGGCACGTTTGTCGACAGCGCCGATGCCTATGGCCTCGCCGTAGAGGCATTGTCGATTCACGCTTCACTCTTTGACTACGATTTGGACGGCGACTTGGACCTGTACCTGCTCAGCAATCCGCTCAGATCATTGGATGACCTGCACCCTGCACCTGGCCTGCGCGAGGTGCATGACTCGGAGGGCGGCAACAAGCTTTTTCAAAACGAGCTGGTGCCCCACGGCGCGCACCGCTTTACGGATGTTACCCAGGCGGCTGGCATTTACAGCAGCAAGATCGGCTTTGGGCTCGGGGTATCGGTCGGCGACCTGAATCGAGACGGCTGGCCTGACCTCTACGTCTCAAATGATTTCTTTGAGCGGGACTACCTCTATATCAACAACAGAGACGGCACGTTTTCTGAAATACTTCCGGAAGCCATGGCTACCGTCAGCCTGAGCTCAATGGGCGGGGACATAGCGGACCTTAACGGGGATGGGTGGCCGGAAATCTTTGTGTCCGACATGCTGCCCTTTGCGCAGCCACGCGTACAGTCAAAGATGTCGTTTCCGTCGTGGCAAGAGCAGCGTGCCACCACGGCGTCGGGTTACCACTTCCAGGCCACGCGTAACACGCTGCAACTAAACAAGGGGCCGCGCCCTGAGGGGACGCTCTCCTTCATCGACATTGCCAGGCTCTTGAAGATGGAAGCGACGGATTGGAGTTGGGGCGCACTCATAGCAGACTTCGATCTGGACGGGCGGCGCGACCTATTTGTGCCCAATGGTATCTTCAAAGACCTGCTGGACCAGGACTTTGTCGGGCGCATGTCAAACCCGGATACGCTCCGTGCAATCGTGCATGCGGCGCGTGAACCCATCATGGAAATCCTTTCACGCGTGCCTTCGGAGCCGTTGCCTAACTTTCTGTTTGCGCAGCGGACCGCCATGGCGTTCGAGAATGTGAGCGGCGCCTGGGGTCTCGCGGACCCAGGGTTTTCTAACGGATCGGCCTACGGCGACCTTGACAACGACGGCGACCTTGACCTGGTCGTTAACAACGTCAATATGGAAGCTTTTGTATACGAAAACCGCGCGGAACGCCTTGTGGACGCACGTTGGCTTAGCATCATACTGCAAGGCGCACCCCCAAACACAATGGGCGTGGGTGCCCAGGTCACCGCATGGCAAGCCGGGCACCAGTGGTTGATGGAGCAGCAGCTGGCGCGGGGCTTCCTGTCGAGCGTGGACCCGGTGCTCCACCTGGGACTGGGCACCATAGCCGAAGTCGACTCGCTCGTGGTCCGGTGGCCAAGCGGGCGGCGTGAAGTATTGCAGGCCGTAGCAACCAACCAACGAATCGTCTTGCGGGAGCATGACGCGAATTAGCCTGGTACTCTTGGCCATTGCAGCGGCACTGGCCGCCTGCGGCAATCCGCCGGATCAAAGCCAATTGGTGCGCGACGGCAAGGACTCGCTTTTCCTGGGCTACTGGCTGGGCATGCCCCGCGACTCCTTTTATGAGCATAGCTGGGCACTCAACAGGAAGGGCCTCGTGAGGCAAGGGCCCCAGAACCAGCATATCCAGTATAAACTGGACAGCACGCTCGCTTATCAGGCCACGATGCTGTTCTACCCCGACTTCTATGACGGCAAAGTTGCGCGGATGCGTCTGCGCTTTAGCTATGATGCATGGGCGCCGTGGAACAAGTTCCTGCATGCTGACAGCCTCCTGCCGGATGTCGTGAGGCTCATGACAGCGTGGTGCGGCAAAGGCTTCGAAGAGCACATAGTCTCGGGCCCCTATGGCAAACCCACAGTGGAATACACGAAGGTAGACGTCCGCCGGCGCATCATCGTGGGCGTCTTGGACGATATAGAGGTGGGCGTGCTTCTTACAGACCTGGAGGCGGAGCAGCGGATGGCTGCGGCGCGCGATGAGGCTGAGTAGGCTCATTTTCTGGGCCGTTGCGCTACTGCCGCTGGCCTGTAACCAGCCCGCAGCACCGCTCTTTGAGCTGCGCCAGCAAACCGGCGTGACATTCAGGAATGAGCTCACCTACGCCTATGAATTCAACGTGTACCGGTATCGCAACTTTTACAATGGCGGTGGCGTCGCGCTCGGCGATGTCAATGGTGACGGGTGGCTCGACATTGTCCTTACCGCCAACCAGGGCGACAACCGGCTGTACCTGAACCAGGGGGACTGGACCTTCGAGGACGCCACGGAAGCGGCGGGCATCGCCGGAACGCGTGCCTGGTCTACCGGCGTCAGCATGGCCGATGTCAATGGCGACGGATGGCTCGACATATACGTTTGCAACTCAGGCATCGTCGCGGGAGACGACAAGCGCAACGAGTTGTATCTGAACCAAGGCGACGGAACGTTTGTGGAGCGGGCAGCTGCTTTTGGCCTTGACGACGCAGGGCTCTCTACTCACGGGTCCTTTCTGGACTACGACCGGGACGGAGACCTCGACCTGTATCTGGTCAACAACTCGTTTCGGAGCATCCAAGACTTTGATCTTGAAGAAAATACCCGCCATGTGCGCCACGCTGCAGGCGGCGACCGGCTCTACCGCAATGACGAGAACCGGTTTACTGATGTGAGCGCGCAAGCCGGCATTTACGGCAGCGAGATCGGCTTTGGGTTGGGCGTATCCGTTGGAGACGTGAATCGCGACGGCTGGCCCGACCTGTACGTGTCAAACGACTTCTTTGAGCGCGACTATCTCTACATCAATCGCGGCAACGGCACCTTTATTGAGTCGTTGGAGTCCAGCATCAAGAGTGTCAGTGCTGCTGCCATGGGTGCTGACATGGCTGACCTTAGTGGGAACGGCTACCCAGACATCTTTGTCACAGACATGCTGCCCAGCGATGAAGAGCGCCTGAAAACCGTGACCTCGTTTGATGACTGGCCACGGTACCAGAAATACGTGCGTGACGACTACTACCATCAGTTTACGCGCAACACGCTTCACATGAACCTGGGCGGCTCGCCGCGTGACCCGGTCCACTTCACCGAAGTCGGGCGCTATGCACAGGTCGCCGCAAGCGACTGGAGCTGGGGCGCCTTGATCGCAGACTTTGACCACGACGGGCGCCGCGACGTGTTTGTGGCCAACGGCGTCTATCAGGACCTCACCAATGCTGACTTCCTGGTCGAGGTGAGCAGGCCCGAAACCATGGAATCGCTCATAAGCCAGGACTCGGTACACTGGGCCTCACTGATCGCGATGATTCCATCGAATCCCGTGGGCAATCACATGTTTGCAGGCGGTGACGCAATGCACTTCAGCGAAGTCACAGAATCCTGGGGCCTCGGTGCACCCGGCTTTTCCAACGGCAGTGCCTACGGGGACTTAGACAATGACGGCGACCTCGATTTGGTGATAAACAATATCAGTCAGGAAGCCAGCCTGTACGAAAACCGCGTCACTCGGCGCTATCCTCGCCGAACTTGGCTGCAGCTGTCGCTTCGCGGGAGTCCTCCCAACACGTTTGGCGTGGGCGCGCAGGTAACCGCCTGGCATCAGGGGCGTGCCTGGTATGCCGAACAGCAGCCCGTACGCGGGTTTCAGTCCAGCGTTGATCCCGTGATGCACCTAGGGCTTGGGCCTTCTGTGCCAACGCTCGACTCGCTGGTAGTGTCCTGGCCCAGCGGCCGCGTAAGCCGCATGCGCTCGGTAACAACCCGCCAGCGGCTCGCTGTGAAGGAAGACGCGCCACTGCAGGGTCCCGCCGCCGCGCCCTCACCCGAGCCATGGATGACGTCCATCAGCCCAAAGTCCCTCGGTTTGGCATGGCGGCATAAGGAAAACGTACACAGTGACTTCGTACAGCAGCCGCTGCTCTTTCATATGCGTTCGACGGAGGGCCCGGCCTTGTGCGCCGGTGATGCCAACGGCGATGGGCAGCACGACCTCTATCTCGGCGGAGCCAAGGACCAGGCAGGTACGCTCTGGCTGCAGACCGCTGAGGGCCGCTTTGAATCGCCGCATATGCCAGCGTTCGCACAAGATAGCACGTCCGAAGACACGGACTGCCTGTGGTTTGACAACGACGGCGACGGCGATGAGGACCTCTACGTTGCTAGCGGCGGGAGCGAGCTGCCAGCCAGCAGCTCGGCGCTCATGGACCGGCTCTATGACAATGACGGCACCGGTTTCTTAAGCCGCCGCACGTCCTTTAATATTTCGGGCCGACATGGCTTTGAGTCGACGGGAGCGGTGGCAGCTGCAGACGTAGATGGGGATGACGACGTGGATCTCTTCGTAGGAGCACGCCTGCAACCCTTTGCGTACGGCGTGCCGGTGGATGGGCACCTCCTCATCAATGATGGTACTGGTGCCTTTCGCGAAATGACTGACGAGCGTGCGCCGCAGCTTCGGGATCTCGGCATGATTACGGACGCGGCCTGGGGCGACATGGACAGTGACGGCGACGCGGACCTCGTAGTAGTCGGCGAATGGATGCCGCTGACTGTGCTGTTTAACGAGAACGGGACCTTGGCTGCGCGGCCTACCGGCGTTGAGGCGTCACGCGGGTGGTGGCAGTCGGTACATGTGGCAGACCTGGACCGGGACGGCGACTTGGACCTTGTCGCCGGCAACCATGGACTGAACAGCCGCTTTCGCGCAGGGCCCGACGCACCGCTGCAGGTGTGGACCGCGGACTTCGATCGCAACGGGCGTGCGGAGCAGATTATTGCCGTGAATAAGGACGGCATAGCATACCCAATGGCGCTGCGCCATGACCTGGTGGAACAAATCCCTTCGCTCCTGCTCAAGTACCCGACGTACGAATCCTTTGCGGGGGCCTCGGTACAAGACATCTTTACTCCGGCGCAGTTGCAGGCCGCCACTCATCTGCAGGCTACGGAATTGCGAAGCCTTGCGCTGATTAATGACGGCGCAGGACAGTTTACCGTGACGGCCCTTCCCATGGAGGCGCAGCTGACCCCAATCTATGCTGCACTGGCGTTGGACATCAGTGGTGACGGCGGCACCGAAATCCTTCTTGGCGGCAACCTCTACGAAGCTAAGCCCGAGGTGGGACGTTACGATGGCAGCTATGGTACCGTCCTTGGCCGTGATTGGGAGGCCGTGCCGTGGGCTCAGACGGGGTTCTGGCTTGACGGCGCAGTTCGGGCCATTCTCCCCATCAGCGTACAAGACCGGCAGCTGATAGTGGTGGCACTAAACAACGACTCCCTTAGCGTTTTTGCATATGTGCATTAGGCGACGGCCTGCACTGCTTGTGCTGCTCGTATTCGCGCGGTGCAGCGCGTCCGAGGACGAACTGCAGTTTACGCTGATGGATTCGCGCGAGAATGGCATCGCCTTCGAAAACACCGTCACCTTCAAGGAGGACTTCAACCTAATCGAGTACCTCTACTTTTACGACGGCGGTGGCGTCGCACTGGGCGACATCAATGGCGACGGACTCCAAGACATCTTTCTGACCGGCAACCAGGTATCCAACCGGCTGTACCTCAACCGAGGTGAGTTGCGCTTTGAGGACATCACCGACGGTGCAGGGGTCGCAAGTATCGGATGGTCCACTGGCGCCACCATGGCTGACATCAACGGCGATAGTTGGCTGGACCTTTACGTGTGCCAAGTCAGCTACAAGAGCCAAGTTGGTCGCAACCACCTCTATATCAACAACCGAGACGGCACCTTCTCTGAAGAAGCAGTGAATTATGGCGTGGCATTTGAGGGGCTTTCGACGCAGGCTGCATTCTTTGACTACGACCGGGACGGTGACCTCGACCTGTACGTCTTAAACCATTCGGTGCATTCAAGCACATCCTTCGTGCCTGCATGGCGCCGCACCGTTGATGCGCCGCGTGTCGGCGATCGCCTGTACCGCAACGAAGGTGGTACGCACTTTACCAACGTCACAGCCAACGCGGGGATATACAGCAGCGCCTTGGGCTACGGATTGGGCCTGGCAGTCAGCGACGTCAACGGCGACGGGTGGCCAGACATCTACGTGGGAAACGACTTCCACGAAAACGACTACTTGTACCTCAACCGTACCGACGGCACCTTTACCGAGGTACTGCAGCGTGCCATAGGCCACACCAGCCAGTCCACTATGGGCGTGGACATAGCCGACATTAACAACGACACGTGGCCCGATATCGTTGCGCTGGACATGATGCCTGCGGACTGGGCCACCTATCAGGCCTCCGGCGGCCCGGACGAAGAAGGCATCGCACGCATCAAGCGCGACTTTGGCTATGCCCCGCAGGTGGCGCGCAACACCCTGCAGGTGCACCGTGGCCTGGATGCCGAGGGCTACCCGATTTTCAGTGAGGTCGGTGCCGCCATGGGCCTGTATGCGACGGACTGGAGCTGGACACCTCTCCTGGCGGACCTTGACGGGGACGGATGGAAGGACCTCTTTGTGTCCAACGGAATTCCTCAGCGGCCTAACGACCTGGATTATGTAGAATATGTGGGGCAACATTCGGTGCAGCGAATCCTTACCAGCGGATCCGCTTCCCAAATCCGAGCCGTTGCCGCACGCATGCCCGCCGCTGTCAAAGGCAACTACGCATTCAGGAATGCCGGCGGCACCGCGTTCGTTGACGTGTCCAGTGAATGGGGCCTGAATACATCCAGCGTATCCAACGGGGCGGCTCATGGCGACCTGGATAACGACGGCGATATCGACTTGGTGGTCAACAACCTCAATCAGCCCGCTTCAGTGTACCGCAACAATAGCACGCATGTGCGCTACCTCACGGTGTCGCTTGCGGGAGGGGGCCTAAACACCACCGGCATCGGCGCGCGCGTGGTGGTTTATGCAGGCGGCCATGTCCAAGTCCAAGAGCAGATGCCAACCAGAGGCTTTCAGTCATCGGTGTCGCACGTGCTGACCTTCGGCTTAGGTACGATGGGCATCGCAGACTCGCTCCAGGTGCGCTGGCCGGACGGGATGACACAGTCGATTCACGGCATCGCCGCGGGCGAACACGTGCTGCTTCGCCAGCAAGAGGCGACACGCTTTGCTCCGCATACACGGGACTCCATCGACGCGCCAACCTTTGCCGAGCTGCCCGGAAGCATCCCCTGGGTGCATTTGGAAAACGTATACGAAGACTTCGCCTATGAGCCGCTGATTCCTCACCGGCTTTCGACGCAGGGTCCGGCGCTTGCGGTGGCAGATGTTGACGGCGACGGACAGGACGACATCTATCTTGGGGGCGCTCACGGACAGGCAGCCCATTTGTTACTGAGCGGAGCACACCCGTCTCTTCAACCCGCCTTTGACGATGATGCGGCATCCGAAGACGTTGACGCAACATTCTTCGACGCCGACAACGATCGTGACCTCGATCTGTATGTTGTGCGCGGAGGCGGCGAGCCGGACTCCACGCAGTGGACGGACCGGTTGTACATCAATAATGGCCACGGGGACTTTGCTTCGGACTCCAGCAGCCTGCCACACTTCTTGGCAAATGGGTGCTGCGCAAGCGCAGCAGATTTTGACCTTGACGGGGATACCGACCTCTTTATCGGTTCGCGGGCGATTCCCGGTGCCTATGGAGTTCGGCCCCGCAGCTATCTCTTGCTCAACGACGGCGCGGGCACCTTTAGCGATGCTACTGCCCTAGTGGCACCGTCGCTTCTTGATGCTGGCATGGTTACGGACGCTGCATGGGCGAATGTGACTGGGAGCGGCGCACCCGACCTCATTATCGTCGGCGAATGGATGCCAATCACGGTACTCGAGAATCGCGGTGGCAAGCTGGTAAACGTCTCCGAGGCGTTAGGGCTTGCCGAAACCGGCGGGTGGTGGCAAAGTGTGTTGCCCGGAGATTTCGACGGGGACGGCGACACCGACCTCGTAGTCGGCAATCTAGGACTTAACAGCGTGCTGACAACGCCGATGGATCTCTATGTGCACGACTTTGACCATGATGGCAACAGCGATCCGCTGCTGGTATGGGGGGCAACCGGCCAACCATGGGCCCGGCGGGACGCGGTGCTGAACCAAATGCCGTCCTTAGCTGCTTCTGTCCCTACATACCAAATGTACTCCAACACGCGCGCCTCCGACCTGGTAGAGTTAGGACCGGCCGAGGCGTCTCGCGTGCATACATTCGCCTCGCTGTACCTAGAAAACCGAGGTACGTTTGAAGCTAGGGCGATGCCTAGTGAAGTGCAGTGGGCGCCTGTCTTGGACTTTGTTAGCCACGACTTCGATAGGGATGGAACACTGGACATTCTCGCCGTCGGTAACTTCTTTGGTGGGAGCACGACCCAAGGCCGCTACGACGCCAGCTACGGCACGCTCCTGTTGGGAAAAGGTAACGGATCGTTTGTTGTTGCGGAGGGCACCGGACTCTTGGTACGCGGCGAAGCCCGGGGTGTGCACGTTATTCGCACAAACGCGTTTGGGACAGCCGTGGTCGTAGCGCACACGGGCGGGCAGCCACAGGTCTTCCGAGTGAGTTCGCGATAACTAGGGGCCACTTGCCCTTCGCTTCTCACGTCCATAGGCGTCTACTCAGCAAGGCATTGCGCACCTGTTGACACCGTGCATAGAAGCGTCCCTTTCCGCGCAGCAGATTCGGGCTTGGCAATGACGATGCGCCCGGAATTGGGGTATATTGTGGCGAACTGGTAAAACAACACCCCTACGCCATGCAGCTTGTCGCCCTGGACTGGGTCGTCGTAGCCATCTACGGAGCGATCACCGTCCTGCTTGGCCTGTGGTTTACGCGCCGCGCAAGTGGGAGTGTTGAAGACTTCTTTGTCGCAGGTCGCACCCTGCCCTGGTGGCTGGCAGGTACCTCCATAGCCGCCACATGGTTTGCGACAGATGCGCCGCTGGTGGTCTCTTCTCTAGTGCGGCAGGACGGCATCTTTGGTAACTGGCTCTGGTGGTATGAGGCCGCTGGTGTTATGATGCTGGTGTTCTTCTATGCACGCCTTTGGCGCCGCGCGCGCATCATCACCGACGCAGAATTCATTGAGCTGCGCTATGCGGGCCGGCCCGCTGCCCTTTTGCGCGGGTTTTCCGCTGTGTATCAGGGCGTACTCAAGAACTGCGTCGTCATGGGGTGGGTGATGTTGGCAATGGTAAAATTCAGCCAGGTGCTTTTGGGCTGGGACCCGGTTTTCACGCTGATTGTGTGCGGAGTCCTCGCGGTAGTTTACACCGTCGCTTCCGGGCTTTGGGGCGTGGTCGCAACCGACCTGCTCCAGTTCACTACAGGCCTGATCGGCACGATGATCCTGGCTGGCATCGTGCTCTACCATTTCGGGGGCCCAGCGGAGATGGCCCGAGGCATTCAGGACTTTCATGGCAACCCCGCCACGCTCGATATCATTCCTAACCCGGCGCACCTCAGCTCGCTGGAGGCGATTTCATTCTTCCTGCTCATCTTTGTCCTGTGGACGCGTAGCGGGCAAGGTGATGGCTACATTGCGCAGCGCCTTTTTGCTACGCGCGACGAAAAGCAGTCCTTACTCGCCGCCCTGTGGTTTTGCTTTGCCGGTATCGTCCTCATGACTTGGCCGTGGATTATTGTCGGGCTGGGCTCGGTGTTGGCGTTTCCGGTGGCGACTGCAAGCCCTGCCTTGGCGGCTGATCCCGAACTGGCCTACCCCATGATGATAGGCGAAATGATGCCGGCGGGGCTGCGCGGGCTGCTCGTTGCCTCATTTCTTGCGGCCTTCATGAGCACAATGGATACCCACCTGTGTTGGGGTGCCTCGTACCTCGTCAATGATGTGTACCGCCGCTTCATGCGCAAGAACAAGCCCGAACGGCACTATGTGGTTGCCTCCCGTGTGGGCGTCTTGATCCTGGTTGTGCTTGCTATCCTGACCGCTTGGCAGATGGAGTCTATTGAACGCGGATGGATCTACGTGATTGAGATTACCGCCGGTATCGCCCTAGTATGGCTACTCCGATGGTACTGGTGGCGCGTCAATGCCTGGGCAGAAATCAGCGCCATCATCGGATCGTTTGTCGTGGCCAATGGCTTCATCTGGGCCAAGCTGCTTTCAAGCGCAGGACTGCTCACCGACAATACGTATTCGGCTATTCAGACCTTCTATGGCAGCGAGTGGGACATCATACGCGCCGTGTGTATCCTGGTGGCCTGCACCATTGTGTGGGTAGTGGTTGCCCTCTGCACTAAGCCGGATTCCGAAGACAAGCTCATAGCCTTTTACCGCCAGGTTCGGCCCGGCGGCTGGTGGGGCCCGATTGCCGCGAAGTGCCCGGATGTGGCAACAGGCCCCTCAGCTGCACGTAAGTGGATGGCATTTGGACTGGGCCTACTGTTTATCTGGTGCAGCCTACTCGGTGTTGGATACGTCGTAACCGGCCGAACGCCCGCGGGCATCGCACTATTGGCGCTCTCTGCTATTGCAGCGGCAGCAACAATCGCGGTCGCGCTCAAGATTGTCTCTCCCGAAGCATCCCATCAAAACGCGTAACTCCCCAGCCACCATGCGATATCTACTCCCCCTCGTCGCCCTGATGCTTCCTGCAGCCGCCGCTGCGGCACAAGAGGTTCCCAAAGACCTGGTGCTTACCAACACACTGAGCATTGAAGGTGGCCCGACGCTTGATGCAGATAAGGGATCTACGGGCCTTTTGCAGCGAATGCTAAAGCTGCGCACCACGGCCAGCGTGCTTCACACCACGGCGCATCCAGACGATGAGCATGCCGGCTTGCTGACGTACTTGAGCCGGGGCATGGGCGTGCGCACTGCCCTCCTTACGCTCAACCGTGGCGAGGCAGGCGCAAACGCCATTGGGCCCGAACTCTTCGATGCCTTGGGACTCATCCGGACGGAAGAATTGCGCCTGTCGGACCGATACTACGGATTGGACGACCAATACTTTTCGGGAGCGTTGGACTACGGCTATTCCAAGACGCTGGAAGAATCCATGCGGAGCTGGGACCGTGACCTAGTGCTCGGCGAGATGGTGCGTGTGATCCGCCTGAACCGACCTCTGGCGGTCATTTCCCGGTTCCATGGGTCCGTACGCGACGGGCACGGCAACCACCAGGCGGTGGGTGGGCTGACGCCCGAAGCTGTGGCTGCAGCCGGCGACCCTGCGCGGTACCCTGAGCAGATTGTGGAAGAAGGGTTGCGGCCATGGGTAACCCCCAAGTTGTATCGTGGCGGAGTGCGAGCGGGCGAGCCGTGGCATGTCGAGCTGGACGTAGGCGCGCACAGCCCATGGCTTGGCGACACGTACCAAAACTTTGGCTCTTTTGGCCTGAGCCTGCAGCGTTCTCAGACGAGCGGCCGCTCGCGGTCGCGTTTGGGACCCGTACCGTACTACTACGAGCTCCTTGGAACCGGGCCCGAAGTAAAGGAAGCGTCGTTCTTTGACGGGCTGGATACGTCCCTGTCTGGTGTCTTTACGATCACCGGCGAAAGCGCACCGAAAGGCGCCGCCCTGGCACTGACGTCTGCACAACTCCATGTAGATCAAGCGTTTATGAATCTGAACATGCTGCGTCCTGAAAGCGTGGCGCCACACCTTGTTGCGGGCCTAGGAGCCGTGCGTAGTGCTTTGGCGATGCTGCCCGCCGGCAGCGACGTAGCCTTTATGCTGCGCATCAAAGAGCGGCAGTTCATAGACGCCGTTAGCGCAGCGCTCGGCATTTCGTGCACTGCGATGGCCGTAGCGCCGGGCACTGAGGAAGGCACCAGCCCGTGGAGCGCACCGGCCGTCATGGGTCCCGTGGTACGCGGACAGGCATTCCGTGTGGATGTGGGCTGCACCATCTCGTCCAAAGTGCCCGCAACCGGGCTGCGTGCCAGCCTCGAAGACCACACCGGCGCCTCCATGGAGGCTTGGGCACTTGCGGCGCACGCTCCTGAGCTTGAGCCCTACTTCCTGGCAAGCTTTGACGTACAAGTGCCAGGCGATGCGACGTTCTCAAAGCCGTACTTCTTTCGCAACTCCGTCCGCGAGAATCACTACCAGTTCAGGGACCTCACCTGGCGCCACCTGCCAAGTCGCCCCGCTGCGCTGGAGGCGGTTATCACTTGCGACGTCTTGGGTCAGGAAATCATGATTCGCGTCCCCATTCAGACACGGGAAGCCAACCTCCCGTACGGATACGTCATGCGGAAGCTTCAGGTAGTACCTGCGCTTGCGGTGAGCGTAACCCCACGGCAGCGCGTCATTGTGGCGGAGCCTGGTGGCAGCACGTTTGATGTGTCGGTTGACGTGATGAGTAACTACAGCGGCGACATCAGTGGCGGGCTTCACTTGGCTTTACCGGATGAATGGGCGAGCATCCCGGACATGCACGAGCTCACCTTCAGTCAAGCTGGTCAGCGCCAGGGTTACAACTTCCAAGTGACAGTTCCGAGCCTTGGTCAGGAGGAGCACCTCATCCGCGCCGTCGCCACGGCGATGGGCGAGGAGTTCACCGACGGGTACGAAATTATCCGGCATTCCCACATGGAGACGCGCTACCTATACCGACCAGCTGAGGTCCAGGTAAGTGGACTCGAGGTCGCTATCGCACCCGACCTAAACGTCGGCTACATCATGGGCGTAGGCGACGATGTTCCCAGTGGCATCGAGCAGCTCGGCGCCACAGTTAGCCTGCTGTCTGCCGCCGACCTTGCAGGAGCGGACCTGTCTGCATTTGATGCGATCGTGATCGGTACGCGCGCCTACGCGGTGCGCCAAGACCTGCTTACCTACAACCGTCGCTTGCTGGAATACGCCCATAGTGGCGGCAACCTTGTCGTTTTGTACCAGACTCAGGAATTTGTGCCCAACGAGATGGCGCCGTTTCCGGCGCTGCTTCCGCGCGGTGCGGAGGAGGTTTCTGAAGAAGACGCGCCGGTAACCATTCTTGCGCCGGAGGCGCAGGTGTTCCTTGGTCCCAACCGCATCACTGCGGCCGACTTTGACGGGTGGGTGGAGCAACGCGGATCAAAGTTTTTCACCGAATGGGATGCGACCTATTCGCCGCTTGTCGAAATGCACGACACGAACCAGGCGCCGCAGGCAGGTGTACTTCTGACCGCAGCTTACGGCGCCGGGCACTACACGTACGCCGCCCTGGCCATTCACCGTCAGCTACCCTATAGTGTCGCGGGGGCGTACCGGCTCTTTGCCAATTTGCTTTCTTTGGGTAGCCAATAAACGCGTACCAAAGTCTCTGCAAGCGTAGCTCGATGCAACGAACATCTTCCCGGGATTCGCGGCACTAGCTGGCATGTGACTGTAGCAGTAGAGCAGCCGACCAGTGCGTGACGAAGACTGCACAAGGATGCCTACCGGTTGCGTTGGCGGGTGTCAAAAGGCTGCTGACTTGCCTTCGAAGCCGGCTCGCCCTTTGTCTTGCGGCAGGAGCAGACTGTCGCGGAGTTTATGAATCTGGATTCCTTCGCGCCTGTGACCATTGGCGCGAATGAATTGTGCCGTGCAACGACGCAAGCAATGTAATCGGCGAACTCTGACTGCACGTTCTCACGGACCGATCTCTCATCTACCGGCGGCATGCTGTGGAAGACCCGCCTGCTGAATTCCGGATTCGGATAGTCGCGAGGAGAGTTTCCTCTGAGAGGGCCCGAGCGTTGCGTGCTGTGGCCCTGATGAAGGGCATAGTGCCTCTGCAGATCTGCTCTTTGACTCGTAAAGTCACTTCTGCTCGCACTACGAAAATGAATTCGACGAGCACGAGGTGAGTAGTCACTGATTCCGAGTGAGCGCCCAGAAAGGATTCGGGCTCTTCCCGGGCCAAGGCCCGCCGCCCGTGCTGGCGATTGTGGCAGGTATCGCTGGTGCCGTAAGCCTTGCGCCGTTCACGAAAACCACCAATCACCTGTGCGACAGCCTATGTCGCAAAATGCACGAGAACCGGCAGTGAATGCAAGTTAGAACTGCCTTGGCCTCCTATCCCTTATCTTTGGCGCACCGCTTGCGCACCGCCCCATAAACTGTTGTTAACTTGGCCCGCGACTGAAATAACACCCCTACTTGCCGGCGTAGAGTTTGTCCTGTAGCGGCGCAAGCCCTAAAGCAAGAAGTTTCCCGTCACTGAAAATGTGAATCTGTATCTGATGGACAACGTGGCGCAAGGGATACATGGGCGGCTCCCATATTCTGCAATTCCGAATGATTTTGCGTATTGAGGAGGGCTATGAGTAGTAAGCAGGCAGTGTTGGCCAAGATCGGCTGGCTATTCACGCGCGAGACGATTGTGCTTTCGGTGATCCTGGCCAATGCACTGGCGCTCTTTCTGGACGCGTTTCCGCTCGTCCACGAAAGGGCCGGCCCGATCCTTCACTGGATTGATTACGGGTGCCTCATCTTCTTCATCATAGAGGTCCTCGCCAAGAGCAGGGGGCTTCGCGATTTTAGCAACTATTGGGCGCAAGGGTGGAACAGACTCGATTTTGTAGTTGTCGCGATCAGCCTGCCTGTTCTCATCAGCCCATTTGTCCGGCCGGAATTCGACGACCTCGCTCTGATCCTGCTCTTCCGGCTGGGGCGATTGCTCCGCTTTACGAGGGTGCTGAAGTACGTGCCTAACGCAACCAGGATACTGAAGGGCGTGGGTCGGGCCCTGAAGGCGTCCGTCGGTGTTGTTCTGGTCCTGCTTATTGTCAACGTCATCTTCGGTCTCGGAGCCACGCTTTTGTTTGGGGATGTGCCCGAGGCACGCGCATACTTTGGCGACCCGTTCAGATCCATGTACTCCATGTTCAAAGTCTTCACCATTGAAGGCTGGTACGAGATACCCGACCAGATGGAGCGACTCGGTGTCAGCGGACAGTACTTGCTTGGCATGCGAGCCTACTTTACGGTAGCCGTGCTCGTTGGCGGACTTGTAGGTCTGTCCATCGCCAACGCCGTTTTTGTCGATGAGATGATGGCTGACAACACCGAGGCGGTCGAGACTGACGTTAGGGGGTTGCATGAAGAATTCCGCCAATTTAGAGAGGAATACAGGCAGGACCGATCAGCATATGAGCGAAACGAGGGAACACCTTAGCCGGACAAATGCAAGAAGTTATCCCGATCTGGACCCTTCGTGAAGCTTAAGTTTCCGACGGGGCAATTCACGCTATGCATTCAGCGCAAAGAGGCTTCGGCGCACAAAATTACGGCCTTGCTGAGCCTCTTGCAAAACCCACGAAACAGGTGGTTTTTCCCTTTGCAGGCGAGGGAGATAGGGGACTGGCGCCTCCGACTGCGGTATCTTCAGAGGTGTCATTAATCTCTAAGACAACGGAGGCAGCCATGTCCCCTGGAAGGAAGATACTGTGTTCTTGGATAAGCCACCAAATGCAGCTCTTCTCCTGCGCGGAGGAGTTGCTCGGTCCTTTGACCCAGCTGCAGATGAAGCTTCTGAACGTGCTGGAAATTGTTCACGTTGAGAACTTTTTGCGCAGCGATCCCACGGCAGCGCGCGAGCGTCCGATGCAGGATCGTGCGGCGCTTGCGCGGGCGTTTCTGCCGAAGGCGGTCTACAATATTGGTACGACCCGCGCGTTGATCGACCGGATTTGCTCTGACCCACAGCTGCGCCGCCTGTGTGGGTGGGAACATCAAGACCTGGTTCCAAGCGAGGCGACTTTTTCACGCGCATTCGCAGAGTTTGCCATGACTAGTCTTCCAAATCAGATGCATCGTGCACTGATCGACTCGTGCTACCAGGAGGAGGTGGTTGGACATATCTCACGTGATTCGACGGCGATTCAGGCGCGCGAGCGCCCTGCTGCGAAGGAGCCGGCGCCTGCCAAGCGCAAGCCTGGGCGACCGCGCAAGGGGGAGGAATCTCCAAGGAAGCAACGGCGTGTCGTACGCCAGTTGGGTATGAGTCTGCAGGAGATGGAAGATGACCTTCCAAAGGAGTGCAACCGGGGAGCCAAGCGCAATGCCAAGGGCTACAGGCAAAGCTGGAGCGGCTATAAGCTGCACACCGATGTGGCAGACGGGGGCATACCGATCAGTTGCATCATGACGTCCGCGTCGGTGCATGACAGTCAGGTGGCCATTCCACTGGGGGCCAAGTCCGCGGAGCTGGTAACGAGTTTATATGATGTGATGGATAGCGCCTATGATGTGGAGGAAATACGCCTCCACAGCCAGCGTCTTGGACATGTGCCGATCATTGACCAGCACCCGCGTACACTTGCTGGGAAGGAGGCGCTAAAGCGTGAGGCGAAGGCCCAGCGTGCGGCTGGGTTTGTACCGCCAGCGCGCGAACGCTACAAGGAGCGTTCGACCGTCGAGCGCGTCTTTGGTCGCCTCAAAGACGAGTATGGCGGTCGTCACGTTCGCGTACGTGGCAACGCGAAGGTGAAGTGTCACCTCATATTCGGTATGCTCGCGCTGACCGTGGACCAAATGGTGCGACTGCTGGGCTAAACGACCTCACCTGAGCGCAGAAAGGTGCCTGTCGTGCCAGGTGTGCAGGATCGGTGTGCGTGATTGTCACAGTTAATCGCCGAAATCTGTCTTTCCGGGTCGAAATCACTACAACGGTTAGTGTTGTCGGAGTGCGAAAACCACATCGGCGTCTTTTTTCCTTCAACCCACTGAATGCGCCATGAATTGCAGCGCCGATTGCCGAAACCGACAATTCCGCCAGCGCATTTATGCAAGAGCCACTCTCATTCCAACTTTACCAGAATGCATTTGAGCATGCTGTATCGCGCGCGCCGGGGTGCTGCAAGTTTAATTTCTGGCCGTCAAGCTCTCCGAAGGCGCATCTGGTGCAGACGTGTCCTTCAGCGTGAAGCCCGGCAGTTGCCTGACACAATGAGAGAATGTGACTCATCGGCTTCGAAAAGCCAGCGTATTGATGCGCAGAGCTTGGATTTGGTGCCCCAAGCCGTTCGCCAACGCCTGGCTGCGCAGACGCGCGGCCTTCGTGCTGGCAGCGTAATTCAGCGGCCAGCTTCATGGGCCTCTACTAGAAGCCTCTCGTACACTCTGCGAGCTTCCTGAAACTCACCAATGACGTGTGCCTTCTCCCTGTCTGTACGCCAGCCAGGGTGCGCCTCGGCCATGGCCGTCAGCTTTTCAATCCAGCGCGCAAAGTATTCCGCGGATTCAGAAGAGCGCACAGGCTCCTCCCCCACTATAACCCATATCGGGTTGGTAGTCGCCTGAAGGAATATGTCGTCGATGGGGTGATAGGCCTCGTCGGAAAAGGCCTGTAGCGTTACCCATTCGCTGCCCGCGACCTGCACCTCGCGTTCAAATGTCACCGTCACGTACGAAGAGTCGTCATAGAGATCGTAGGCTTCGTCAAGCTCATCTTCCAGGTTTATGACATGTCCACCAACGAGCAACTGCGGCGCTTCTATGGGTGCAAAGGCTGACACGGTGCCGCTGATCGTCACCGCTCCACTCTCTGGGAGGTGAACGGTGGATCCGATGCCTGCGCCGTTGACTGTAAGCGTCAGCAGCGGCCCATTGGTGACAAACATCTCCCCCCGGCGGATGGCTGACATCCAGGCATCCCAGCTCAACCCGTCAGGCATGTGTGCATACGCACGCATCTGACCAATGATGGCAGTCCGATGCAAGTTGCTGATCGCGTCCTCTCCGCCCACAGCCGGTATGCGGAAGCCGTTACTCAATGCATGGTGCCAGACGCGGTAGGCCGCCCAACCCGCGCCCGATACCAGTTCATGGTAGTCCAGCATTCCGAGTGCCAGATCAACCGGAAACGCCTTTGCCACGCCAAGATTCGTTTCCAAGGGGTCCTCATCTCCCCAGTATGGATGAACATACGCGCCCAGCGCCCCCTGCTCCCTTGCCAGCTTGAAGATCTGCGTGTTGGACGGATACAAGCTTCCAATTGCCGTACCCTCGTAACCGGTTGTAAAAGGAGAGATGAGATGTTCAGTGAGGTTAATTAGGGATATGTGCCCGTAAAAGGGCGGCCGGTACTCCTCGTTGAAGTAGAGCACGTAGTCTTCGGCTTCCTCCGGTTCCCCCGTGAAGAACTGGTAGTCCAGGATGCGATTGTCCTTATTTGCAACCAATTCTCCTATGACATGCAGGTGCTCTGCCCGTGCCATAAAGACTAGGTTTTCGGGGGTGTTGTGCAGGTTGCCGCCATAGTTCATGTGGACATGGTTGCTGCCGCTGTACCAGCCCTTGGCTTCCAGATCATCCATGCGGCCAAGCGCAAGCGTGATGCGCGTGGTGTCGTCGCTCGCAATGCTATCCGACTCCGCCATGGGTACGTACTCAAAGCCGTGCACAGCTTCTACTGTCCACTTGCCGGTAGGCACGGTCATCACAAATTCACCGTCGGAGTGGAAGAAGTGCTCAGCCAGACGCCCTTGACGATGGTAGGCCCCAGCAGGCGCAAAGAACTTTTGTCGATCTCCGTGGAGTTGATAGAGGTAGATGCGCGACGGCAGCCTTTCGCCGCTGGCCGCGTCCTGCACGCGAACAACTAGCTGCCCTGTGGGCGACATCCAGTGCAGCGTGTCAACAGATATTGCAGCATCTCGCCCCCCAAACGTCTGCAGTAGTCGCAGGTGCGGCAAACCACCTTGGTTCGAGACATAGGCAATCTGGTGGCCGTCGGGCGAGAAACGCGGATGAAAGCTATCCCATTCGCCAAATGTGAGCTTGTACGGCTCTCCGCCTTTCGTTGGCAGCACAAAGAGGTTGTTGAATTGTCCTCCCAGGTGGGCGCTGTATACGAAACGTGTGCCGTCCGGTGCGATGTCCGTACGTGTCCGGTAGAGCGTTTCCTCCTTGTGAATGAGGACGGCCTGCTTCATAGCGTCTTCCTGCACCGGCACACGCCAGAGGCCACCTGAGCCCAACGGGATGCCCCGATTAGACAGGATCAAGAGCGTGTCCCCGCTCGGCTCCCACGCAGGTTGGATGTGCAGGTCATAGTCTCCAAAGTACAGACGGCTGCGCCCAAACGGGTTGTCGTACGTGACCTGAATCGTGGTGGAGTCCTCCATGCTGGTCACAAACACGTTGAAGTATCCATTGGGACGCGTTGACACGTAGGCCAGCCTAGACCCATCGGGCGAAAAGGCGGGATCCACATTCACATGGTCATCGTCTGTGATGAACTCGACCTTGCCGGTCTCCAGGTCAATCATGCGCAGGTTGATTGAACGCCCATCATCGGCGGCAAATGCCAGATGCCGGCCATCGGGTGCGAATTCTGGCGAGGAGAGGTATGCCTCGTCTCGAGCGATCTCTCGCGCCGAGCCGCTGCCGACTTCCGTCAGCCAGATAGAGCCATGCATGGAAAAGGTGAGGCACTTGCCATCGGGCGACCACGCAGGCCACCAAGGCTGGCTGCCGCCCGGCGGCGGCAGGTAAAAGTTGTACATGTAGTTGCCGCCCGTTCTGGCGTTCTCGTAGCGAGCAACTTCCTCTACGGGATAGACGGCACATTCCGGGACAGCGCTGCACAGCACTATACACCCCAGCACCATGACCCAAAGCTTATTCATTTGCAAGTCTTCATTTTGCCCCTAACTTTGCACTGCCACAGCCGTAACGCATTCCTATGAAGATAGTCCTTGTAGGTGCCGGGAGTAAGGAATTCGGGCCCGCGACCATTCGCGACATCCTGTTGAGCGACCCAATAAACCAGCAGGAAGTTGAAATCGCGCTCATGGATATCAACAGCACGCAGCTGTCCGCTACGCGTGTCTACGCGGAGCATGTCGCGGATATGCTCAGGCGGAACCCGAGAATCACCTGCACTACGCATATTGACCAGGCAGTTCGCGGTGCAGACTTTGTCATTACCGCGATTGAGATTCAGCGATACTACCACTGGGCTCAGGACTTCCATGTTCCGCGGCAATTTGGGTTCCGGCAAATCTACGGAGAGAATGGTGGGCCTGGCGGGTTGTTCCATGCGCTGCGCAACATGGGGCCTTCGCTTGAGATCGCGCGCGCTATGGAGCGCCACTGCCCAGAGGCCTGGCTGCTCAACTACACCAATCCGCTCACCAAGCTGTGCCAGGCGCTGACCATGCTGTCGCCCATTCGTACTGTCGGGCTTTGCCATGGCGTCTTTGCCGGCAAGAAGCAGCTTAGTCGGCTCTTGGGGATTCCTCTGGGTGACATACAAGCCTACGCAAGCGGACTGAACCACTGCACGTGGTTTCAGACCATCACGCATCGCACCACAGGCGAAGACCTCTATCCGCAGCTGCGCGCCCGGGAGCGCGAAGCGCATCCGCTGGGAGAGTGGGATGAGATAGCGCTGAGCCGTATTCTCCTACGCACCTTTGGGCTCTACCCGTCTCCAGGCACCAATCATATCGGCGAATATATCGGATGGGCTCAGGAATTTTTTGGCAGCAGCCTGTTGCAATTCTACTACGACCCGGCGGAAGGGCACCCTTGGGAAACCGGCAAAGTGCCGCCGTGGATCTATAACCTTCACGAAAAGGCTACGGATCATCCGCTGTTTGGAGACGATGCACCAACTGATGAAGCTGCAATTGCGCCATCTGGAGAATTGGCGATTCCGATAGTCGAGGGCCTGCGCTGCGGCGTGCCTCAGACATTGGATGCGGTGAATATACCGAATGACGGCGCCGTGCCCGGGCTGCCAGCCGGCACCGTGGTAGAGGTGCCCGCTGTGGTGGATGAACTAGGCCTCAGTCCGCGTGCCATGCCGGCGCTGCCGGAAAGCGTACTCGCGATTCTGAGGACCCAAGCGAGCATTAACCGGCTACTGGTAGAAGCCTTCGCCGAAGAGTCGCGCAACAAGCTGCTTCAGGCTCTGCTCTTGGACCCAACGACGCATTCCTATCGTCAGGCCGCGTCGCTGGTGAAGGCCCTCTGCGCGTTGCAGGCTGAAGTCTTGCCTCCCTTGCAATGACGCTTCGCATGTACTATTTTTTTTGGCTCTACCCCTCTTTTAGTGGGTAAGCTCACCTGCGGACGCTTTCGGGGTATAGATCCAAGCCTCCGAGGTGAAAGTAAATGGCGTTAGCAAACCGCCGTTTGTTGCGGAAGCCCCTGCTGCGCACTTTGATTGTTTTGATCCGGCTGTTGATGCCTTCCGCAGGGCCATTGCTCACCTTCAGGATGATTGCATTGAGGATACCCCACAGGTGTGTCTTGATGGTTCTGGCGGCTGCCTTGACCGGTTCCAGCCGGCACCGCATGGCCCACGACAACCATCGCTCCCAACCCTTGCGCGCCCACGTGCGGTGGACATAATGCCACAACTGCAGGGCCATTTCCTTGATAGCCCACGCGCGGGCCGTCTTCAACGTGCTGGTACGCAACTGCTGGAAGCGCGCCTTCTGCTTAGCAGACATGTTGGCCGGGTGAGTCAACCAATCATACTTGGTTCCCTTGAGGTCTTCCAGACCTTCCTTCATCAACGCCCGGTGCTCTTGGCGCCGAACCTTGTCCACGGCAGTTCCCAGACATTTCACTACGTGGAATTTGTCAAAGGCCACCTTCCGTTGCGCCTCTGGCACATGCTCCAGCGTGGCGTTGATGTAGGCCGGCCACATGTCCATGCTGACACTCTCGATGCCCTCCAGCTGCTCCAAAGTGAGCCCAGCATACCAACGCGTAAGTGTTTCTTTCTTACGGTCTTCGCCCACATGCAGCACCGTTCCCGCCTTCGCATCCGAAACAATGGTGACATACGCGTGGCGCTTGCGAAAAGAGGTCTCATCCACGCCAATATGGGCAACATCCCGTTCCTTCCTCCGCGCAAGGCCGCGTTGCACCGCGCGCTGCATGATCCCGTCTATCGCATTCCAGCTCACCCCCATCAGACGGGACACCGCCGATACACTCGCCTCCTGCAGCCAATCAATCACCAGCGTCTCAAACCCTGCAGTGAACCGTGACATAGGTTCCGCCCACGGAACCGACACTGTGCGCACTCCATGCTCCGGACATTCCACGCGGGGAAGTTCCGCAACCACCATGGTGCGATACTCGCACAGGTCCAGGTGACGCCATTGCCGGCGACGGTGATCGTAGCCCGGAGACGCCGAGCCGCACTCCGGACAAGGCAGCTGATGGCCGTCCTCGCAAACTACATGAATCCGGACTTCTTGCGCCTCATGCGCAAACGTCACCTCGGAAACCTTCCAGGGAGCCTGGACGCCCAAGAGGCAACCGATGTCTTTCTTTAGTTGCGACATATCGTTGCTGGGGTTAGAAAACGTGTGCGCCATCGTGATGATGGCCTTGAAACGGGTATGAATCCGCTTCATCTCATATCGTTTCCCGTTGAATACAACACTGCACCCATCTAATTAGGGGAAGAGCCTTTTTTTTTACTGCCCTGCTGTTGCAGCTAGCTATTCGTGGTGGAAGTTGCTACCTTTAGGATAGTACGCAAAGCGGCGGGTCCGCTTGTATCACACAGGTATCCACCCAAAAACAGGACTCTTTACTATGAAGGGAAGACTTTTGCCTCTCCTGTTCCTGGCACTCTTGCTGCTACTGCCCACAGTAGTACTCGCGCAGGGGCAGATAACGGGTACGGTCCGGGACTCCACGACCACCGAACCGCTGCCGTTCGTAAACGTGTTCGTTAAAGGAACCACAATAGGCACCGCGACCAATTTCTCAGGTAGCTACACGTTAGTGGTTCCTTCCATGACCGACACCTTGGTGTTTTCGTATCTGGGCTACCAGGTCGTGGAGGTAGCAATTGACGGTCGCAGCCAGATTGACATGATGCTCGCCGAAACTAGGTACGATGTGGGCTCTGAGCTCGTAGTGACAGGCTATGGCTCCCAGGAACGTCGAACCATCACGGGCTCCGTAGCCAATTTGAATGAGGAGGATTTCGTCTCGGGCAACGTGAGTACCCCGGCGGAGCTTATTCAGGGTAAGGTGGCCGGCCTTCAGATCACCACACGCAATGGCAACCCGAACGATAAAATTGAAATTCGGCTGCGTGGCATCTCATCCTTTGGGGCCAACCAGTCCCCCCTCGTGGTTGTTGACGGCGTGGTCGGTGCATCATTTGAGAACCTCGACACGAATGACATTGAGGCCATTGACGTGCTCAAGGACGCCTCGGCCGCAGCAATCTACGGCACGCGCGGCTCAGCGGGCGTCATCCTGGTTACGACGAAGCAAGGAGAGGCACGTAGCGGCGTCTCAGTGGACTACAGCGCCTATTACACGTTTGAGGGCATCGAAAACAGGCTGGAAGTGCTGACGGGCGACGAGTACCGCGACCTTGCGCAACAAACCGGGCTCAACGCCCCGGATCTGGGCAATAGCACGGTGTGGTTTGAGGAAATCACGCAGCAGGGGTCGAACATGGTCCATAGCTTGGCCCTTTCAGGCGGCAACGAAAATACGGTGTACCGCGCCAGCGGCAACTTCCGCAATCGTAATGGCATCCAGCGTTACACAGGTTTCCAGCAGATCAGTGGCCGTCTGAATCTGACGCAGTGGGCGATGGATCATAACCTGGAGCTTACGATCCAGTTGGCGGGCACGACTAAAGAGCAGAATTTCGGATTTGCCGACGCCTTTAAGTTCGCCGGCATCATGAATCCCACGGCGCCGGTACAAGCGGATGGCTTTGAGAATACGGGTGGCTATTTTGAACAGCCCCTGTTCAACTACTTTAATCCCGTCGCTATCATTGAAGAAGGCTCGCGGCTCGGTGAGCGGAAGCACTACAGCGGATCATTCCGCAGCGAATACAACTTGGGCGGGCTAAACCAGGGCTTGGAAGGACTCTCCTTCGCCGTCAGCTATTCGTATCAAACGCTTGACCGGGTAAACCGGAATTTCTATTCCCGGCACCACAAGGTGCGTGGCGGCGCTACGGCGGCTGCAAGCGGACCGGGATTTGCGGAGCAGTCATATCTGGACAGCAGCAGTGAACTGTTCGAATCGACCGTGCATCTCGCGCGTGACCTTGACGCTCTTGGCCTGGAAGCTATCGCTGGCTATTCGTATAACGACTTCATAGACGAGGGCTTTAGCGCCGGCGGCGGTGACTTCATTGCGGACAACGTCGAATGGAACAACTTCTCGTTCGCCCAGGACTTCAGCCAGGGCGAAGGTTCCGTCAACAGCTTCAGGAGCACGCACCGCCTGATCGGGTTCTTTGGCAGAGCCAACCTGAATTATGATGGCGCCTACTTCCTCAACACCAGCGTGCGCCGGGAGGGGTCTTCGCGCTTTGGCGCAGACAACAAATGGGGCCTGTTCTGGTCTGCTGGGATAGGCGTAGAGATTGCCGAGCTCACCGACATCCCGGGCATAAGCAGCCTGCGGCTCAGGGCTAGTATCGGCAAGACCGGACAGGATGCACCCAGCAGTGGCCTTTCGCTGCAGCGGTTTGCACCCGCCGGCAACTTCTTTGTCAACGGCGCCTTCATCCAGAGCTTTGGACCGGTGAGCAACCAGAACCCGGACCTGAAGTGGGAAGAGAAGACAGAGATCAACATAGGCGCCGACTTCGTGGCCATGGGCAACAGGCTTAGCGGTCGTATTGACTGGTACGATGCCACGACCAGCGACCTCCTCTTTGAGGTAGGGGTACCCGTCCCACCCAACCTGTTTCCGACCACGTGGACTAACGTCGGAGAGCTCTCCACCAGCGGCTTGGAGCTGTCTGTCGACTTTGACATTCTTCAAGGCGGTGGCACGTGGGGCGGACTAAGCTGGAATTCAGGGCTGATCGCGTCCATCTACGGTGAAACGATGTTGGATGAATACCTGACCGATGAGGTGCAATACCTCGCCAGCCCAGGCTCCCCCGGGCTTAACAACCCAGACCTCATCCGAATCAAGAAAGGCGAACCCATCGGGCAGCTGTGGGGACCCAAGTTTTCACGCATAGGCGAAAATGGCGAGTGGCTTTTCTTTAAGCCGGATGGTACGGAGGTTGAATACGGCGGTCTCACTTTTCCTGATGATGAGCAGATTCTGGGCAACGGCTTGCCGGACTTCCAGCTAGGCTGGACCAACAGCATGCGCCTCAACAACTTCGACTTCGGATTCTTCATCGAAGGAGTGTTCGGGCACCAGTTGGCGAACATGTTCAGCCTCTTCTACACTGCGCCCAAGCAGATTTCGTCCTATAACGTGCTCAAGGATGCTTTTGACCTGAAGGATCTCAAGGACGACCCGCGCTGGTCCAGCTACTACATTGAGAACGCCGACTACGTGCGTATCAACAACGCAAGTATTGGTTATACGGTGCCCGCGTCGGCGCTCGAGAGAGGCCCCATTCGCCGTTTGAGGATCTACGTTTCTGCCAACAACTTGGCAACCTTTACGGGCTATAGCGGCCTCAACCCGCAGGTACGCTACGTAGATTACAATCAGGGGCAGTCGGAGCAGGGAAACAGTGGCGGCTCACTGGCTCCTGGCATCGAGCGGAGGATCGAGTGGTTTACCGCTCGCTCGTTCAGCTTCGGTGTTAACATGAATTTTTAACCCTTACGACCAACCTACGCGGAGGACAGTACCGTGGAACAAAACAATCTCTTCTCAATTTGCACGTGGGCTCTGGCTGGTCTCTTGATGGCCTTTGCGGCAGCGTGCACGGACCTCTCGGAGCCTGTCGACAGCCAGGTGACTGCCGAGAACTTTTTCCAGACGGATGAGCAATTCATCTCGGCCATGGGGGATGCCTATAGTGCACTCCGGAGTCGTGGTGGTGGTGGCAGTCCATCACAGTTCAATGAAGCTACCAGCGACGAAATCATCGTCCCTGCGCGGGGACAAGACTGGTCGGAAGGCGGCTTCTGGTATCGGACCAACAGCCACCAGTGGACGCCGGACGAAGGGACGTTTAGAGGCTTCTGGCGAGACCATTTTAATGGCGTTAACAACTCCAACCGTCTGACATTCCAGTTTGAAGCCGCTGTCCAGGACGGCGCCACCACGCAGGCGGCCGCAGAGCCATTTATTTCGGAGCTCATCGCCATGCGGGCCTTCTACTACTACTGGCTGTTGGATGCGTTTGGCAACGTCCCCATTGTGACGGACTTCACAGCTACGGAAGCGCCGTCTCAGCCGTCTTCGGACTTTCAGCAAGGGCGCCAGGCAGTCTTTGACTTTGTCGAATCCGAGCTAATAAACAACGTGGGCAACCTAAGCGCGGACGCAAGCGGCACTTATGCGCGCATGAATCAGTGGGTAGCGCACCATACGCTGGCAAAGCTCTATATGAACGCCGAAGTATACACGGGCACGCCTCGCTGGAGCGACGCGCTCACACACCTGGACGCCATCATCAATTCCGGCAACTATACCCTAGCGGGCAAATACCACGACAACTTCGTGACGGCCAATGAGGGTTCTCCGGAAAACATCTTCGTCGTGCCGTTTGACAAGGTCTTCCTGACTGGTTTCAACCTGCACGTCATGACGTTGCACTACGGAAGTCAGAATACGTACAACTTCAGCAATCAGCCATGGAACGGGTGGTCTGCTACGCAGAGGCTGTACGAGTCAGTCATCGATCCGGCCCAGAATCCCGGCCCGCAGGGTGAGGTGTGGGGCGTAAACCCCACTGCCGACGATGCGGGGCTGGAGCGTGTCCAGGGAACGATGGATGATCGGCTGGGCAACTTTATCGTAGGCCCACAATACACTGCAGCAGGCGAGCGAATCACGGATACCGGCATCTATTCCGACTTTGACCTGAACGGTCCCCCGCTCACGTTCACTCCAGCGATTAACGATCTGCAAGCCGTCGCATGTCGGCAGTGCGGCGCGCGTATCGGCAAGTACGAATTCGAACATGGCATAGGTAGTAGCTTGAGCAACGACTATGTGATCTTCCGGTATGCCGACGTGCTCCTGCTTAAGGCAGAGGCCCTCTGGCGGATGAACCCGAGCTCATCGGAGGCGCTGGCACTGGTAAACCAGATTCGTGTACGCGCCGGTGTGGACGGCTTTACCGAGTTGGATGCAGACAAGATTCTGGGTGAGCGGGGTCGGGAGCTCTTCTGGGAGCATGCCCGCAGGCAGGATCTCATTCGCTTTGCTGGGGTCGAGGGCGGCGAGACGCGCTACAACGATCCTTGGCAATTCAAAGATGTCTCGCCCGCATTTCGTAACGTGGCGCCCATACCGACGCAGCAGCTACAGGCCAATTCCAAACTGGTCCAAAACCCGGGGTACTAGCCCGTAAGGTATGTTAGTATGTTAACCGGCCCGCACCGAGAGGTGCGGGCCGTGCTTTTTGTGGCCAGCGTTTAGAAGGGCGACGCCAGGTGCTTATGGCTGCACTACTGTCGCGCAGAGTGTGCAGCTGATTTCGTTGCCCGCCTGCGCGCTGCTATTTTGACGTAATCGAACACTCATTGCGGGCGATTCCGTACACTCGACTCGAGTGAATTCGAACACTTTTCCGGGTCTGTTGGTGCTGGGTTCATTAGGAGTGACGAGCGTTGCCGCCAACGATATCACTTGTTGCTTTGCATGGCAGTGGGTAGCATCAGGCAAATGGCATCGGCCTGCGAGCTAACGTCGAGCAAGACGCCCTGCCCGCTACAAAATCTAAGTAACGACGTGCTAGACCCCAACTCTACGCCTACTACGGACGCTTTCTGCCGAAAATGTCAGAAGTGAAGCCCTCGCCGCAGGGGCCGCGCGGAAATGTGCATCGTGTCGATGAACCGGACGAGATGCGGATCTAGCTGCATGACGATCGAGCTTGTTCGACATCCTTCGCCAAAGAAACGCACCCCCTCCATGAAAATGCCATCAGTCACGCCGGTCGCGGCAAAAAGGATCTGCTTTCCAGATGCGAGATCCGATGAAGTATAGACTCTCTGCGGATTGTCGATTCCCAAGGTCCGTGCTCGGGCCGCTATCTCTGGCGTATCGATGACCAGCCGCCCGTAGATCTCTCCGCCGAGACAGCGCATTGCTGCTGCTGTTAGCACTCCCTCCGGTGCACCGCCGATGCCCATAGCGGCATGGATGCCGCTATCGGCCACTGCCGCCCCAATGCCCGCAGTCAGGTCGCCATCGCCAATTAGTCGAATTCGTGCGCCAGCGGCACGGATGTCCGCGATAAGAGGTTCATGTCGCTTGCGGTCGAGCACTGCGACCACGACCTCCGACATGTCTCGGCTAAGACACCTGGCAATTTCCCGCAAGTTGTCTCTCACGGGCGCATCCAGACAAACAGCGCCCTTCGACTGCGGCCCCACCACCAGCTTCTGCATATAGATGTCTGGCGCCTGAAGCAAGCCGCCACGCTCGGACGCAGCCAACACGGAAATGGCCCGCGGTGCGCCCATAGCACACAGGTTGGTCCCCTCAAGCGGATCGACGGCAATGTCAATCTTCGGAAACTCGCTCCCGCCACGGCCAACGCACTCGCCGACGTGTAGCATCGGCGCCAAGTCTCGCTCGCCCTCTCCAATCACAATCCGCCCGTCGATCGGTACGTTTTCTAGTCGGGTCCGCATCTCCGCCACGGCGACATGATCGGAATGAAACCGGTCGCCGCGGCCTATAGTGTGTGCGGCGGCAATCGCCACGTGCTCGACGACACCTAGAAAATCGTGCGCCAAATCTTGAGAATTAACCAATGTGTCTCCTCCTTGTGGTTTCTATGGTGGCGTGTCCACCCGGTGCCTCGGTGTGAAGTCCACCGGTTCTATCGCAATACCAGTACTCTGCGCATCCGCCCCCGCATGGCCGAACAAGTCAGCCAGTCACTCAATTGCGTGGTAATGCTCTCGGAGACGTCGTCCGCCGTCGGTCCTTGACCAACCTTGCGTTCATCGACAGTGATTACGTCCCGGTATTCCTGTGAAGAGTATTGCAGTCAGATTTGTAATAATGGTGGCGATTCTAGATTTGCGGCGGCAGTATGTTCCAAAATGGGACCCTCGGATCGATTCGCCTATGTTGACAAACAGCCTTCAGAGATATGCAACTGGACTGCAGCTCTAGCTCGTGGGGCAAGCCGCGACCGGCCACATCTCACCCTGTTAGCGGACGCGACGCCTGCTTCAACTCGAAAGCGACGAGTGTGCTCAGAGCACTTGGCGCAGCAACTGGCCTGCCGCCAGCGCCAGCACGCCGAATATAAGTGGCTGTGCGCTTTGCCATGCCTGCGCACCCGCGGAGGTCGTCCTCCGAATTTGTCCATCGGACGTTTATTCGCGAGCTCCCAATTGCGCACCTTCTCCAGCGTCACACTCCCAGTGCCGCGCAGTACCAGTGCCTTGCGCTTCTGTTCTGTGCTCTGACCCATGCTAATATCTATGATCCGCACGTGCCCAGGCAACTTGGTACGGCCCAGATCTACTTAGTGATTGCCCGAAAAATACGTGAAGGGCTCTGCAGATCAGTAGTTTTGAGCGTATAAGGTAGATGTACGGGTGAGAACGGCAAGAAATCGGGCATTATAGCGCCCCGAGCGGCTGTTTTCAGGGCAATCGCCCCAACTCCTGTTGCACGTTGTTTTGGCGAATGTTGCTTCATTGTCCGATCTTAGTACCGTTATTGGCGTGATTAGTGCTTCTGCCCCAACATTCGCCCGATTTACTGCCATGCGCGCGATCTTCGAGCCACAGTTTGAGCTTGGGCACACGCCCATTGGAGAGATCAGCTTTGACGCTCGGTCCAGAGACGATATTCCGGCCGTACTGCGTGGACTGCAGGACATCTTCACGCACCGTGCGACACGCGAGCGGGTGTTCGCGATTCTGCGGGAGCAGTTAGGCGCGAAGGTCAATTTGCGGCGTGGTCGCCCCGGGCTGTGTCTGTGGCGGATCTTCGTGCTGGGCACGCTGCAGAAGGCGCTCGACTGCGACTTCGACCGTCTGGTGGAATTGGCGAACTTTCACACGGCGTTGCGCCAGATGCTGGGGCATGCAGATTTTGGAGATAAGCACCAGTATCGCCTGCAGACCGTTATTGACAACGTGCGTCTGCTTACCGAGGAGACGCTGCAGCAGATCAATGCGGTGGTGGTGGCCCGTGGGCATCAGCTGTTGAAGCACAGGTCATCGGATCCGCTTCACTGCCGGGCCGACTCAGCGGTTGCGAAGACCCATGTGGAGTGGCCCACCGATGTCCGTTTGCTGTGGGATGCGCTGCGCCGTCTGATCAGGAAGCTGGCGCGTCTTTGCCAACAGCATGCGATAGCGGGCTGGCGCAAGTCGCAGGCCTGGATCAAGAAAATGGAGCGCGCCTTTTATCGCGTGCGCACTTCCCGGCAGTGGCGTAGTACGTCGAAAGTGGCAAACTACCTGGCACTTTGCCGCACTATCGTGTCGAAGGCAGCGGCTACGCAAGCGATATTGAGGCAAAACGATGTTGAAAGCGCGGAAGTGTCGTGGTATTTGCGGACTGGAGAGCAGCTGATAGACCAGGTGTCGCGCCGTTTGATCCAGGGCGAGAAGATTCCGCACGGCCAGAAGCTCTTCTCCGTGCATGAGCCCCACACGCGCTGGATCGACAAAGGGAAGGCGGGCGTGATGGCAGAGTTGGGGGTACCGGTGTGCGTGCTGGAGGATCAGCACCAATTCATTCTGCGCCACTACGTGCAACACGAAGGTGGCGACCAGGACATGATCGTACCATTCCTTGCAGAGGCGAAGCGGCGCTATCCGGCGCTGGCATCATGCAGCATGGACAAGGGGTTTTACACACCAGAGAATCGCGAGCAGCTTGACAAGTTGTTGGACCTGAACGTGATGCCCCGAAAGGGGCGGCACCGTAAAGCGGACCGCGAACGGGAGACCCATCCGGACTTCGTGGCAGCCCGGCGTCAACACCCGGCCATAGAGTCGGCGATCAATAACCTCCATCACCGGGGCATGTCACTAGTGCGCACCCATGGCAAGACCGGCTTCGACAGGACGCTGGCACTGGTAGTGGTGGCCACCAATGTGCACCGCATAGGTCAGGTTCTGAAGCAGAAGGAAGCGCGCCGACGAAAGTGGCACCAGGCACGCAGTAGGGCGCAGTAGGGCCCTACCAGCGCCGCCACCGGAGCAAGCCAGACTCCTTGCAATGGGGAGAGCGCAAACCTATATCCTCTTTGTAGTGCAATGGCATGAAAAGCTGGCTGAAGGCCACGGATTTGTGCCGAATCCACTCATATTCGGGGCTGCGCGCCTTGCGCACACCCCTGACCGCGACTACAGGCCTACCGCCCACCCACAATCTGCCCGCATGTTGCTCCCGATAGGCCTTTTTCGGGCAATCAATTCTTAGAGTATTGCAGGCTGCCGACTCGGCCGGCCCCCATTGTAGGCGACAGCATCGGCAACTGGCTATTCTGGACCGAAGGCGACGTCAGCACACTATTGACGGGATTGCACAAAATTAAGTTGGGTTTCGGCGGCTTCTGCCGAGATGGGCCCTCAAGTAGGTATCTTTTGGCAATGGATTGCGCTTTGGGCCGATTGTATGGGTGCAAATGGGGCGGTGCATGCCTGTGTGGGCCCAATTGCGTGCTCACACGCGGATTTTCGGGCGTAGGCAGGCTCGTGGAGTGACTTTCCGGGCATGATATCCCGCAGGTATCCTCTGATTGCACGCGTAAGCGGCGATCTTGGCAGGGTGCAACGCCTCAGAGCGTCCAGACAGCTGCGGGTTTTGCGTTATGCCAGCGTCAGCAGCGCGCTACTGCGCGCGGCATCCAGCGCCAGGTGTTGCCTTTGCAGCCCTTTGGGGCTGGCAGACCGAATCCCCACTAACCCATCGACCCCCGGAGGTGCTCAGGACCTTGGTCAGCTCCTTCATGTCCTCCCGGCGTATCGGCTTCAGATTCGACTCGTACTGCATGAATATCGCCCCGCACCAGCGCTGACGCATCCCCGATGATCTCCAGCGCTTCACGTTCCGTGATCGGTTCGCAATAATGCTGTTGAGGTTCTCGATGATGTTCGTCGTCTTCAGACTGTCTCTGACAGCCTGGTTCCGCACCCCCAACCGGTGAAGTGTCAGCGTATCCTCCAAACATCGCGGTAGCCCCCGGATTTCCCGGGGGCCCCGCACAGATCCGGACGTGCGCGTTAACGCATCCGGCTCCTCCCTTGGGTCGCGCCGTCGCGCATGACGTTAGCAGGTCGGCAAACCGACCCGCAGCCGTAACCGATCCGTCCCCTGTGACACGCAGTATCCGACGCTGTGTCCGGTACGTGTGAAACTTCACGATTTCCCCTTGGGTGCGACGCTTCGCTCCACTGACTCCGCCACGAGGGCACCCCCGCTTTGTTCGCCGGCTTCATAGCTGTCGGGTCGGAGGAGGCGCCCCGAAGGGCTAACCTCCGTCCGCCGCTCAAACGGCTCGTACGGTTTTCCCGTAAGCCGCTTTCACAAAGGTGTCTCGTCGAGGGTTCAAGGAAGGTTTCAGTGGAATCAATCGTACATGGCCGTACTCCACTGTGGTGTAGACCTTCCTCTCCCCTGTTGGATTGTGCCCAATGCGACAGTCTCCTCAGCCGATGATGTACGGGTCTTTCACTAAAGGAACTGTTCCACCTCATCGACTTTACTCGCTGATCGCAATCTCTCCATTCCAAACCACCTTTGCCGACTGCCTTCCCCGACCCACCCGGCCGCCGCTTGCGCGGTCACCCGACTTTCGACGGGCTTGTGGTACTATGCAGTCGTCCGACGACTCGCCACGCATCCGTTCCCACTTCCCCTTTCGGGTTATAGGGGCTGTTATCCCGGTGCCACCCGGGAACGTGACGAGCCCTCCTGGGGTTACGTCCAGATCTTCCGTACCGTGCCGTTCGCACACACCTTGGTTCGACGGGTGGATAAGAACGCCTTCGCCGAAATACAGCCGGCTCGACCTTGCCCCGTCTTTGGCCGACCGATTCGTCCGTGGGGTCGCCCCCTTGACTACGGCCCGGTACTGCTCCGCAAGCCCTTCAGATTCCACCTCGCGGTGGACACCCTGCCCTCCGGTTGTCTCGCGACAATGTCCCGACTTAGCGCCTGTCTTGGCTGTTTCCGTCGTTTCCAACTCGGTGCCCGTTTAGACCTTTGCTTATCGGTACATCCCGGCCGACGAGGCATTACCCCCGTCTTTGGATATGGCACCCCCTATCCGGGCGCCAGTGGGATTTGAACCCACCTGATCTGGGCGCTGCCCAGCACACGTCGGGTCGGAGGAGACGCCCCGAAGGGCTAACCTCCGTCCGCCGCTCAAACGGCTCGTACGGTTTTCCCGTAAGCCGCTTTCACAAAGGTGTCTCGTGGAGGGTTCAAGGAAGGTTTCAGTGGAATCAATCGTACATGGCCGTACTCCACTGTGGTGTAGACCTTCCTCTCCCCTGTTGGATTGTGCCCAATGCGACAGTCTCCTCAGCCGATGATGTACGGGTCTTTCACTAAAGGAACTGTTCCACCTCATCGACTTTACTCGCTGATCGCAATCTCTCCATTCCAAACCACCTTTGCCGACTGCCTTCCCCGACCCACCCGGCCGCCGCTTGCGCGGTCACCCGACTTTCGACGGGCTTGTGGTACTATGCAGCCGTCCGACGACTCGCCACGCATCCGTTCCCACTTCCCCTTTCGGGTTATAGGGGCTGTTATCCCGGTGCCACCCGGGAACGTGACGAGCCCTCCTGGGGTTACGTCCAGATCTTCCGTACCGTGCCGTTCGCACACACCTTGGTTCGACGGGTGGATAAGAACGCCTTCGCCGAAATACAGCCGGCTCGACCTTGCCCCGTCTTTGGCCGACCGATTCGTCCGTGGGGTCGCCCCCTTGACTACGGCCCGGTACTGCTCCTCAAGCCCTTCAGATTCCACCTCGCGGTGGACACCCTGCCCTCCGGTTGTCTCGCGACAATGTCCCGACTTAGCGCCTGTCTTGGCTGTTTCCGTCGTTTCCAACTCGGTGCCCGTTTAGACCTTTGCTTATCGGTACATCCCGGCCGACGAGGCATTACCCCCGTCTTTGGATATGGCACCCCCTATCCGGGCGCCAGTGGGATTTGAACCCACCTGATCTGGGCGCTGCCCAGCACACTGTATCGTCGCATCTGACTTCTCTCCACCGTACGTCCTCCGATCAGCATTTAGCCTACGCTTTGGCGACCTTCCCCAAAGGGATAGGTAGTGGAGAGACCTCCCAGGTCCCGACAGGATACTTGCGTGCGTCCATGGGGTCTCGGACACCGTGGGCCTGTCCGCCCTCTCACCATAGCGAGGACGAACATGTTGCCTTCGGCATAGAGGAAAACCTCGGCGACCCAGATAATGTCTCTTTCGGTGCTCAATGTCCCTGGCCACACGTACCGCTACCGACGCTTCGCGCCCACCCTCACGGATGACCACGCACGGCTCGCGGAGATATGTACCTGGTTTAAGCTTCATAACACGGGACTTTCACCCGCTATATCCTGCCAGTTAGCCTGGCGCACCCTCCTCCAGACTGCGTGCGGCTTTCGGATACGATCGCTGCAGCGCTCCATGCAGCGACACAAGCGCCGCCCGTGCCTCCTTGTACGTGGGTAGCTCCCAAGCCGCCTGAAGCCGACGCTTCATATGCGTGGCCGCTGGCTCGCTTTTGATGTGACGCGTCACATTGGTACGCTTGTGCCATTGGCAGCGCTGGAATACGACCGCATCCCCAAACACCGCGCCGATCCCCTTGCGAAGCCCGCGGCTGCCGTCCACCTGTACCAACAGCTTGTCGGTATGGGTGAAGCCCCGATGCAACAGATCCTGCAACAGCGATTCCACCTGCGCACTGTTCTCGGTACGGCTTTCCGCAAAGCCCAGGACGACCTTCTCGCCCTCGGTCGTGATGCCCATCGCTACTATCATCTGCATATCGGCCAGATACTTGCCATCAAGCAGGAGCACCGCAAAGGTGTGCTGATCGAAGCGGCGCGTCTCAAATTCCTTCAGTAGCGCTGCCGTCTGCGTAATGAAGGCGTTGCCTATGCTGCTGGCACTCAACCCCATACTATCGGTGAAGACTTGGGCCGCCTGCCTGTAATTGCGCCGCGACAGTCCACACAGCAACCTTCTTACCACGCTTTCCCGGTCCATAAGCCCACGCTCGCGCAAAAGGCGGTACGTTTGCAGAGGACGCTCCCTTCGGGTTCGTACATTCCGCACGCGCGGTACGCGGACCGCAATGCGCTCCAAACCGACGCGGATGGAACCCGGATTCGTCCCCCAGCGCTGAAAGCCTGTCTTATGGTGCTTCCCACGTGCGCCGCATATGAAGTGGGCCTCGGCTTCCATGACCCATGTGGCCATCTTGGTAAGAAGATCATCGAGATATCCAAGGCAGCTGGCCAGGCCGATGAAATTCCTTTGCGCAAGCCCGCGAAGGTCCTCGATGAGTGATTGATCCAGCATAGGGGTATTGGTCATCATACGGCGTTGATGTTGATGAGAATCTCACGAAGTTGTGGCAGATAGGCCGCATGGGCCACACGGCGCAGCTGAGCCTCGTGTTCCAACAGTGCCAGTGCCATCTGTTCGCGTCGCTGGAAAACGGCGCTGGCCGGGGTCTGCAACCTGCGACTGATGGCATTCATGAAGCGCATCACGCGCAGCCCCCTGTCGAGCTTGAGCAGCATGCCCGTGCGTTGAATCGTCAGAGATTGCTCCAGGCCCTCCCATAAAACCTTCGCTGCGGACCGATTGACGCGCGTCAAGTCCTGGTGAATACGGGTGAGTGCGCGTTCAGCTTCCCGGGCATCGAACCCATTCCATGCCTGGCGGAGGCGATTGCGATACACAGGAACAAGGTCTTCCGGAAGACCACAGGTGACTTGATCCAATAGCGTATTGAGACAGCGCTGTATGGCGACCCTGGGGCCGAACACCTGGCGCACCGCCGATTGCAGTCCCGTACTGCTGGGCAGCACACAGAGCAGCCCGTCGGCGGCCGAAAGACCACGATCGGACAGCGACTGCACAAAGGACGCAAGAGCAGAGACGTTCTCAGGGTAGCACGCTACCAGGCCAAGTATGCGGCGATAGCCCGTGATGGTCAGACCCGCTCCAAGAACGATGTTAACGCCGCGTGGGCACAGCCCGCGCAGCCAAATCGCAACGATCGGGTCGTCTTGCAGACTGCGCGAATGCAACAGCTGCCACGCTTCATTCAACTGCGCCGAGTCTGGCTTTGTGTCCTGGGCCGCAGCAGAAGCCTTGATCACTACGGGCGGTGGCACCGGCTGCTGATGCGCTGCCGGAATGGGCCAGTCGGTGGTCAATTGTTGCAGTATGTGCGTGCAGAGCTTCATCAGAAGCCGCCGCGAGTCACCGGAGGGATTGATCTGGGCGTCTGCAGGCGCCTCAGTGCTCCCCAAATCAGGCTGTGAGGGGTTCATATGATTGGAAAGGAATGGTGGAGGCTAGGGTCCACCTCCACAGCAACTTTCCAATTCCCAACTTGAAAATGTGCAATCCCGCGGCAGTCCCCTCACGCGGCGCATCCAGCGTCATCATTGTCTGCCACTGCAAACGGGTCGACACCCGTGGCCGTACCTCGCCCTTACGTGGCCGTCTCCGCTTGGCTTTCGCCTCCTCCAGCTTCTCGCGTGCCAAATTCGCAGTCGAGTCCCGATTCATGTTCTGCGCCAGATGATATCCGGCAGCGACCGGCCCAGCAGCGCCCCATGCAATTTCCCCGGCACGACGCCCGCAGCGAACTGAGCGAACGTCCGGAATAAGGTCGACTCGCCTGGCACCGTGCCCGCCAGCGCCCGGACGGACGGCTGGCGCAGGGTCGGGACCTAGGCCGGATGCGACGAACGATGCGGTTTGCTTTTGACGCGCACGCCCCTCCTTCAAAGCCATCGTGCAAAAGCAGGCTGGCAAGATTTGATATGATCACACCACCCTGCGACCTGCGCCGATCCCACCCCAATACCGCCTCACTCGGCAAGGCCACCGGGGCGGTCAGCCTTCGCTTATCGCGACGATGAAGGGCGCTGTGCCTGTCAAGGCATGGTTTGCGCCCAAGGTTGCCTACCCCGGCGGCAGTCCACTATAGCGGCCTCCCAGGCCTAATTTTGGAGCATTCTATCGGCAAGGGTGGAGGTTCACTTCCAAGGAATCGCAAGCCTTGAGTTCACGACGAAGACTGCCAGGCCCACAACTGAGAACACGATGAATTAGAGCCTATTCGGCCGGATCGTAGCCGACAGGCTTCTGAACCTGGGCAATGCTGGACGTCGACAGGATTCTTCCCGGATGGAATTCAGGCAGTCGTAGTCAAATGCTTCGAGCCGAGGATCCCACCCGCTCCCTGCCACACACGCGCAATAAGTTGATGAAGGGCACGTTCTAGAAAGACACGGGCGAACTTTGGAACGAAGCTGAATCCGCGAAGGGAAATATGCAGCATTTCGAGCCTCTGTGGCTACCCTCTCGAAGGTGGAAGGGGTCCGCTTTGCCTGCCAAGCCCCGCTACGCACGTCAAACTACAAACCAACCCATAGATTGACTACCATGTACCGATACCCCTGCATTGCGCTTGCCGTAGCGCTTCTTCCGGCTTTATCGCACGCACAACACGGCACAGTGCACTACGAACACACCGTCTCCGTTGACTTCAAACTCCCGGATGAAGTCGCAGCTATGAAAATCGAAGGTCTCAGCGCGTCATTTGCCAAAATGCCCAAGGAATTCACCACACGCAAGATCTTGACATTCAATGCCACCTCGTCTCTCATGAAGGTCGATGAGACCACTGAAGATGGCGCCGCAAGCGCTCCGGGCGGCGAGGCCGTCACTGTTAAATCTCTTGGCGAGAGAGGGCAAGTCATGTACGCTCTTAGTTCCAGGGTGCCCAGTGGAAACCGAGCGGCAGGCGTCACCTTCGTCGACTTTGATGAGGCTACCTTCACGCAGCAGCGCGACTTTAGGGGGCGCACATTCTTGGTTTCCGGAGAGCAGGATGCCCTTGCGTGGAGGCTCCCGGGAGAAGAGCGTACCATGCTTGGATACCATGTCATCAAGGCTACGGCCATGAAGGATACGGTCGCCGTAGAAGCGTGGTTTTCGCCCGAGATTCCTGTCCCCGGCGGCCCCGACCTCTTTGGCGGCCTTCCGGGCCTGATCCTGGTGCTTTCCATTGATGAGGGCCGCGAGGTTTATACGGCCGTAGAACTGGACCTTGAGAATGTCCCTGAATTTGAAGAGCCGACCAAGGGCCGCAATGTGACGCAGGCGGAATACGACCAGATCGTAGCCGACAAGCTTGAGGAGCTGGAGAAAACACGACGCGGACAGGGTAAGTTCGATGTCGTCATTCGGCGGCAGTAGTCGACCGCCTCGAGCATTAGATGCCATCGGGCCAACACTCGCGGTGCACTGGCACCGCCGAAGTGGCACTATGCGCGTCGGCATATAGAAAACTTAGCCCCAAAGCGAGGTGAGCGCAACCCCTACGCCGCGCTTTCGTCTCATAGGTGACGCCCGACTTTGGCGACACTTGTTGGGCCCCCTGCGTGCGCCCAGTGCGTTTTCACCAGCCAGCCATCCCAAATGTCCAAATACCTCTTTTGGGCCATTGCCCTGACAGTTCTCCCGGCTGCGGCAGCTGCGCAGCAGGGCACGGTGTACTATGACCAAACCACCGCGACCGACTACGAGCTCCCGGATGAGGTCAAGGACATGGAGGGCATAGAGGGGCTTTTGGCGCAGTTCCCGACACACCAGGCCCAGCGGCACTTATTGATTTTCGATGCTACGGCGTCGCTGATGTATGAGGACACAGAACATAGAGACAGCATCATGGCGAGTTTTGACCCGATGAAGCTAATGGAGGACCTTGGCCCCGAAAAGATGATGGAGATTGGAATGGCATTCATGAATTCGATATCGGTAGTCGATATGGACTTAGCTGCAATGCCGCCAAAAGACACGTACGTCAACTTTGACGAGGGCACCTACACGCAGGAGCGCCTTGTCCTTGACCGTACATTTCGGGTCACCGGCGAGCTGGAGTTACCCTCCTGGAGGCTGTCAGGAGAAGAACGTTCTTTTCTCGGGCACCGCATCCTCAAGGCTACGGCGATGCAGGATTCCGTGGATGTAGAAGCGTGGTTTACACCCGAGATTCCCGTACCTGCAGGTCCTGCATTGTACGGTGGGCTGCCGGGCCTCATCTTGGTGATTTCGCTAGATGGCGGGAAGCAGACCTATACAGCCACAAGGCTTGACTTGGAAAGCACCCCCGAGGTCATCCGCCCCCACGAGGGACGCGAAGTGACAGCGGAGGACTTTAGTCAGATCGTCGAGGAGAAGAACAAAGAGTTCCGAGAGTCCTTCTCCCGTATGCGCAATCAAGGATTTGGCTTCTAGAGCCCAAATGAAAATCGTTATGCGTAACTCGCACCTCGCACTGGTGGCCTTGGCTGCCACCCTGATATTTCCAAGCGCCGCTTTGGCTCAAACACCCCGGCACAACGTATCTGGGGCCGTGTACGACTCCACTGGCACTGCACTGCCGAGCGCTACCATCGTAGCGCTTTCGCGCGCCGACTCTACCCTGACCAGATTCAGCACCACCCGGGCAGACGGCACGTTCACAGTGCGCCGCCTCGAAGTGGGCAAATACATTCTGCAGATCACCTACGTCGGATACCAGACGCTGTACCATGACTTTGACGTGGTGGATGCCGATATCGAATTGGGCAAGCTCACCATGCTGGAGCAGACAGTCGCGCTGGATGAGTTTGTTGTAAGCGCTGACCGCGTACCGATGTCGGTTGGACGCGATACCATCACCTACAACGCTAAAGCCTTTGGAGCGCGTCCCAACGAAGTGGCGGAGGACCTTTTGCGCCGCCTTCCCGGCATTGAGGTGAGTCGGGACGGCTCCATAAAAGCCCACGGCGAGAATGTTGAAAATGTTCTGGTGGACGGAAAGGAGTTCTTTGGCAGTGACCCCACGATCGCGACCAAGAACCTGCCGGCGCAGTCTGTCGACCAGGTCGAGGTCTATGATAAGGAGTCGGACAAAGCCGAGCTGACAGGCGTCCCGGATGGGAACGAAGAAAAGACGATCAATCTCGCTCTCACCGAGGACGCCAAGACCGGTTATTTCGGCAATCTTACCGGGGGCCTTGGCGGCGAGAATACTGAACAGGGCCGCTATGACATGCAGGGCAACCTATTTCGGTTCTCCCCTAACACACAGATGTCCGTACTTTCGAGTGCTAACAACGTTAGCCGACAGGGGTTTGGCGCTGGACAACTGTTCTCCTTGATTGGCTCGGGGGCAATTTCCTTAATGGGTAGAGGCGTCTGGAGCAACTTTGACGTCTCCGGCGGGCTTGGTGGTGGGATTTCGCAGGCACTCAACGTAGGGCTTAACCTAAGCCGCGACTTCGCACCCAAGAGCAGCATCAACAGTAGCTACTTCGTAAGCCACTTTGATGCCACCCGGGACAGAACCGCCCATCAGCAGCAGGTACTTGGGTCGGGAGTGTCGGCACGTAGCAGTCTTGTCAGCAATCAAGACAACAAAAACCTGCGACACACCGCCAATGTGTACGCAAGGATAAACCTTGGAACGGGCCACGACCTGCGGATCCGTGGCAACCTGGCTGCTGGAAACGCCTCAATGGCGCGAAACGCCGTTGAAAATACCATGGTAGATACCCGGACTGCTTTACATGTAGGCGTTACCACCGCATCCGATAAAGAGACCGACAATCTTGACGGCGATTTGTCTTTAGTGTGGCGAAAACGGCTCTCGGAAAACGGCCGCAGCCTGGTCGCCGAAGGCAAAATTGAGGCCCAAAGCGCGGATGCCCTCGGCAACCTCAACTCGCTAACCAGGCTGGAAACGCTGGGCGACCTCCAGACCGATGAGGAGTTGCTCCAGCAACAAGAAGAAGCCAGCGCTGAGCTCGAGCATTCCCAGCGCCTGGCCCTGACACAGCCACTGGGCGAGGGACGGACGCTGGAGGTATTTGCGAGGCATCGCACCTCCACTCGTAGTAGGGACAAGGCGTTTCACGACCTGGTGGATGGCCAGCGGATCCTGAATGCGCGACTCAGCGATGAATTTGAGCAGTCATACCAGTACTTGTCCAGCGGCATAGAGCTGAGCATCAATCCCAAGGAAGAAGTCTGGATCTCCAGCGGCCTTACGGTCCAGCGGTCGTCCCTGGAGGGTACCATCGTGAATGCCCGGCAAGAGATCACCAGTGGTTATACGCACCTGTTGCCGTGGGCACGCTACCGCCATTCGCTGGGAAACGGCAAGCGGATATCGCTGCGCTACAGCGGCCGCTCACGCGTGCCGTCGATCACGGAGCTGCAGCCCTTCACGGACAACTCTGACCCTTTGCGTATATACGTCGGTAATCCAGACTTGCGCCCTGAATACACGCACTCCTTTAGAGGCGAATTCAACTTCTACGACCAATTCTCTTTTGTGGGTTTCTCGACCGGGTTCAGCGTAGGAATTACAAACAATGAGATCGTGACCACGCGGACCGTTGACGCGCAGTTGCGCCAAGTACGTAGTCCCGTCAACTCTGACGTGGGTAGCTGGAATGCAAGTGGTAGGGTCGGCTTCGAAACGCCCATCCGGCCGCTGGGCATCGCAGTAGATCTGAGTAATAGCGTGAACCTGGCAACAGGTGCCGAATTCATCAACAATGCCGAAAACAAAAACCGCCGGCTCACAAACAGGTTGGGCTTACGCGTGCGAAACCGGTCTACCGATCTGGTTGAGGTGAACGCTGGCATCAACGCTACCTTCAATAACAACCGCTACTCGCTGAACAAAGAGGCCAACCAGAGCTACGTAAACAGCACCATCCACAGCGACGTGATCTGGCATCCGTCGGACAAGTTCACCCTGGAGTCAAACCTATGGTACCGGATCTTTGACCAGGACGCATTTGGTGGCCAAGACAATCGAAGCGGCTCAAGCGAGTTTGGCAGGCAGGATAACATCTTGAGGCTTGACTTGTCCGCCTCGCACCTGCTGTTGAAGGAACGCGGAGAAATACGCTTGGAAGTGATTGACGTCTTCGACAGGAATTCAGGCATCAACTACACCAATGCCCCAACGTATGTACAAACCTCACGCGTGTTGTCGCTGGGACGCTACGTGATGCTCAAGTTCATCTATCGCCCCCGCGGCAAGAAGGCGGGCTTCTTCGGACTCTAGTACCGGGAGCGGGACTCGAACCCGCACGGCCCTCGGGCCAACGGATTTTAAGTCCGTTGCGTCTACCTATTCCGCCATCCCGGCCCTTCCGAAGTGAACGAGTGCGCCCGCGTTACCGTTCCTATGCGCACCGATACGTCGCCTATTTATGTGCTGCGAACATTGGCGTCGAATGCTACAGAGCATTCGCGCGCGCCCTACTCTAACCAGCCCCGCGGCGCCGCCCTGCTGTTGTCGGACGGGGCCTGGATACCAGGCGTGCGTGTGGAGAGCGCCTCGTTTTCGCTGACCATTCCGGCCGTCACGGCTGCCGTTGCAGCCGCAGTAGCAGCGGGGCGTCACGACGTCGTGAGTGTAGCTCTAAGCGATGCTGCGCGCCCTGAGGATCGCGCCTTCCTGGCGGAAGCCCCAACGGGCCCCCTGAGTGCTATGGCTCCCGATGTCTTTGCATCCGGTGACCCTCTTCCCTCCCCGGGCCGCATGCTCGACCTCACTGCCCCGGTGCCCGAAGGACTGTTACCTGAGCGCGGGGTCGCCCTAGCGCGCGCCGCTGCCCGCAGAAGTCTAGCGCCATATTCGCGTTTTCCCGTTGGATGCATCGTCCGCACGGGTGGAGGCAAGCTGGTTCCTGGAGTCAATGTCGAACATCGCGACTGGACGCGTGCGGTCTGCGCTGAGCGGAGCGCCATCGCTTCCGCCATATCACTGGGATTGACAGACCTTGTTGACGTATACGTGACGTGTCTGCAGGATACGCAAGGAACCCCGTGCGGCGCCTGCCGGCAGCTTATGATAGAGTGGGCTCCGGATTCCATGGTATGGCTTGACCGCGGAGCCGCCACGCCAGAAGGATACCCCGCTGCTGAGCTTCTTCCAACGGCCTTTAGTGGATCGGCACTGCGCTATGCTTAGACAGCCTCTGCAAGGTATGGCTGGAGGTAACGCAGTGACCTGGCCAAGGTACGTACCGCAATTCTGACCTTTGCAGTTGGCCTGCGGACAGCGGTCAGGCACATGCAAAGCCACAGTTAATACGGCTGTGGGCTCTGCGCGCCGGGCCCTAATTCCAGCTTGTGGCCGCTGCGGCACCCATTTTTTAGATACCCTCTGATGGCTTGCCTGTATCCATTCCGGTTAACGTCTTGATTCTTCGCTGTGAGAGTTGATTCTGCCATTCTTGCCATGAAACTACTGGCAACAGCGCAGCCCCTGAGGCTGCGAGGTATTCAGAAAAGGTGGGTATTCTTCACGGACAAGCTTGACCGCATGGACAAGAGTATCATCGCTGAACCAGGCTATGTCACGGCGCGAGCCCTGGAGCGTCGCGGCAGCCAGTGGTCTACATCGCTGCATGCCCCCTTTCGCCTGTTTACCTCAACTCCCAAGAAGCACAAGGGGTTGAGGTCTTGCGGCAAAGTCGCCGGCTCAACGCCGTCACGGTCTACTTGAACCCCACCCAGCGAAAGGCAGTTAGTCAGAGACCGTTTGTACGCGCAGTGCTTCGCGAATCCGCTTCAGCCGCCAACACGCCTAATTTTTGGCCGGAGCCCCATCCTGCTCGTTTGTGCATCCCAACATCGACGGCGTGGTCAATTCGTGCATTCAACGGGAAGCGGTCTATGCCCAGTTTCTACCCTCTTTGCGCAGCGAGTGGTAGTGAGCCCTCGGAGCTGGAGCCTGAGTCTTCGCTGTGCAGGCTGGTTCAGATGCCTGCGGCAGTGCCAAGGACACGCTCCGAACATTCAGGAACTTCGCACCTTCGCGCTGCTTTCAGAAGGGAACCCGCCCCCGATCAAGAGTATCCAGCGTTTTCTACAGCGGAAGCCGCGACTTCCTGAGCCACCGATAGGCACGGTTGTTGCGGCGTTTCTGCTCGAGATACTGGCGCAGGCGGCCCATAAAGCCGAGGCAGCCGCCCTCGGCCTGATCAATTCAATCCACATCAGTCCCTATGAAAATCCTTACCGCCCTCACAATTCTTTGCCTTACTTCGGCCACGCATCTCGCGTCCGCTCAGAATGTGGAGAAGACGTGGATCTTTCTCACCGACAAACTGGACGGCGTCGGCAAGACCACGCAGGTTGAGGCCGGCTACATCAGCGACCGAGCCGCGGAACGACGCCATCGGCGTGGCAGCAGTTGGACGGCAGCGCATGATGCCCCCATCTCGCCCTTATATCTGAGCACATTGGCAGCAGAGGGTGTGGAGGTCGTCCGTCGCAGTCGATGGCTGAATGCGGTCTCGGCCTATCTCGATGCTAACCAGCGCCATGCAATTCGTCAAATGCCGTTTGTCCGCAAGCTACAGCCGGTGGCGGGACTTTCCACGAACATTTCACCACCGATTCCAGTGCCGCCAGTTATTGCCCATCCCCTTTCCAGGCGGCTTGACTGCGGACCATCCTGTGGGCAACTGCAACTCGTGAACGCAATCACACCGCTTGACAATGGCATCAACGGGCAAGGCATTATCGTGGGATTCGTCGACACGCGCTTCGATTACAACGGCGTGCAGCTTGGACACCCTGCAACGGCCCATCTCGCCAACGCCAACAGAGTGAAATACCGCAACTACACGGCCGACGACCCCGGCATTGGCACGCAGCAGGATTTCAGCTTTCACGGTTTGAACACCAGTTCAGTGACCTTTGGCAATGCTCCTAATCAGTTGATAGGTCCTTGCTACGGAGCCGACACCGTGTATGTCGCGCACACCGAGTGGGCCCCACTGGAACGGAATGTGGAAGAAGATAATTTTGTTGCCGCCGTCGAATGGATGGAAGCCTCTGGCGTGGATGTTATTAACTCTTCCCTGGGTTACTCGACGTTTGATACCCTCGAAGTAAATTATGAAACTTCCGACATGGACGGAAATACCGGGGTAACCACCATTGCTTTTGACCTTGCTGCCCAGAAAGGCGTAGTCCCGGTATCCTCAGCGGGCAATGCAGGCGGTTCGTCCTGGCGTATCATTACCACGCCCGCCGATGGCGATTCTGTTATCGCTGTGGGAGCCGTTTACCCGGACAGCACAAAGGTTGGTTTCAGCAGCGTGGGCCCCACAGCTGACGGCCGCACTAAGCCCGATGTTTCTGCACAAGGGGCCTTTGTGCGTGTTGCCTATTCTTCAGGAACTTTTGGCCCCGCCAGCGGAACCTCGTTTTCTGCCCCCATGGTTACGGGGATCGTCTGCCAGATACTACAGGTAAATCCCGATCTCAATCCCAAAGAGGTCTGGGAGGTTCTAACCTCGACCGCAAGTCAGTCCGCAAGCCCAGACAACAACTTGGGCTGGGGCATAGTAAATGCTCAGGCAGCGATTGATAAGGCCAAATTGATCGACATGGCCGTGGCGGATGTATCGCCCGTACCATCGTCTTTTGTTGTCCGCCAACCCTATCCTAACCCGTTTGGGGACAAGGCCTTCTTCGAGGTGCAACTCTTGCGCCCAATCAGTGATGTGCAGATTACCGTGCGAAATATCCTTGGCCAGCGTGTCCTAGTCCCGCATGTAGGCCCACTTAGTGCCGGAACACATACAATCACTATCCAAGGTCAGGCCTTGCCAGCCGGGCTCTACACGTACATGGTAGAGGCCGGGGGCGAAACGCAAGCCGGACTGATGGTTCACGTGCGTTAGGAGCCAGCCGTAACTGTGTACCGCTGGACCTTCTGCTCCGGCATGTCAGAATCGAGGTGCCAGTCTTCACAGGCTATAGCGCAAAGCACGAGTGCCAACACTGCTGCCAGTGCACGTCGGACACCAGCCGGCGTAGCCACCCCCTGAACTGTTGGAGGCAAGTGTTCACAGGGTGCGTCCGCGCGACCGGGCTAAATACCGTCCTAAGAATCAACAAGTGCACCCCCGGCCCAATTCAGACATCGGCCCGGAAAGTACCTTGCGCTCAGAATTGCGCCGGCTCGAGTCCCTGTGCTTACCCGACCGTGCATAGGCTGAAATGGCGGGCTGCGTTGGCAGCGTCCATGGAGGCGCGCGGCGCACGGCTTCGACAGCTGCCCATCGCGCAAGCTTCCGGGAGCCCATTTGCAGCACCCGCGCTTGGAGGACAAGAGACAGGCAACCGGAATGCGCGTTGAGGCAATTCCCATATCCAGCTAACGAAGCTGAGCCAGAGGACTTGGCCAGCAATCCGGACCAGGATCCCCTTTATTTGCAGCGGACTCGCCAAATGATGCCAAAACCTAGCCCCGCCCACAAGTGCGAACCCAAGTCACTCTGCGTCGCCTTCCGTTTTTTCTTCAGTCGGCGAGTCCTGACCCGAATTGATATCCATTGCCTCCGCACTTTAGCAATTGACCAAACTCTGATCCTTGGCCCATCTTCCTGCAGCTAGGGCAAAGCCCACTGCTTGGATACTTCGGGCATAGTGCTGAGAGGTCTGGCTGGGCTCTCTAGCAATTTGCTTCGAGTACATGGGGCATGCCGCAAAGAGGAAAAGCACGAATAGTTGTTGGACACATGCGCTCAACAAGCACATCCGGAGCGGGGCGGCATGCGTGGCATTTCAGGATCAAGGCGCTTGCTGCACCTTTCGCGCTCTTTTTGACGCATGCACAAATCAGCAAAGTGCTCGTATAAGGTTGGCGCACCATAGCAGTTCAGGCAAGGCGGCCCCGGCCGCTTGCGCCTTGCGCTAATTGTGTATTTCGGCGGCGAACGAGTGCTTATGAGTAACGCATGATTCAATTTGGGACCAGTTGGCTACTGCTCCTCCCGTGTGCTGCGCTGGCGCTTGCCGCCTCCCTTCTGGCCTATTGGTATAGTGCTTTTCGCCCGCCGATGCCGTGGCGCGCGGTGTTGCCGGCGCTACGCTTCTGCGCACTCTTTCTGTGCTTGACCCTGCTGCTCCGGCCACTCTGGCACCACGATGTCAGACGCGAAGAGCCACCAGTCTTGGCCGTCTTGGTGGACGAAAGCCTCAGTATCGCGCGCCACGACTCCGTGCTGCGGTCTGCGCTCCAGGCTCTGCCCACGCTTGAGGCCGACGTAAGACTCTACGGGTTCAGCAGCGAACCTCGTGCGCTCAGTGCCGCGGACTCACTCAAGGCCATAGGGGTGCGTACAGACATTGCCGGCGCTCTCGCCACCGTCCAAGCTGAGTTCACTAATAATCATCTGGCCGGCATCCTGCTTTTGACTGACGGGCAGTATAACACAGGACGCAACCCGCTTTACGTGGCGGCCGAATCCTCCGTGCCCGTACATACTATGACGGTTGGGGACACTCTGGAGCAACGAGATATTCAGATCCGGCGCTTGCTCACCAACGAGATTGGCTACGCTGGCACCAAAATGCCGGTCGAGATTTCACTTCTGGCCCGAGGCTACGAGAACCAGCAGGTTGCAGTATCCATTGCACGCGGCGGCACCGTCCTGAGTACGGTACGCACAACGCTGCCAGCAGATGGCATCAATTTGCCGGTCAGCATGGAATACACACCGCCATCCGCTGGCCTGCATCAACTGACTGCAAGCATCTCACGCCTTGACGGTGAAGCCACGCACGCGAACAACGTGGCTACAGTGCCCCTCAATATTCTGGAAAACCGGCAGCGTGTGCTACTGGTTGCTGGAGCGCCTCACCCGGACTTCGCAGCCATACACAGCATCCTCCTCCACGAAGAGGAGCGCGAAGTGACAACCCGCGTTCAAAAGGATGCGCAGACCTTTTACGAGGGACCAATCCCTGACTCGCTTGCGGCCTTTGACCTTATCGTCCTTGTAGGCTTCCCAGGCCCCAACGCCAGTCCCCGAATAGCCCAACGCCTCGCTGCGTCTGGTACGCGCCTCTTCTTTGTGCTGACCCAAAAGACCAGCATCGCCTTACTGCGTGACTTCTTTGGAGAGTCGCTGCCAGTGGTACCGGTACAAGGACGGTCTCTCTACGGAGAAGCGGCCTTTGAACTAACACCATTGGGCAGGCAACATGCTACGCTGCAGAATTTGCCACCCATATCCACGCTGCAGTTGCCCCCAATATTGTTCAATGCAACGCGATGGCAAGTAAGCCCAGACGCACGCGTTTTAGCACAGGCTAACGTCGGAGGCATCAACATGGAAGGCCCCCTGCTTGTTGTCCGCAGTCGCGGCGGCCTAAGATCCGCGGCACTGCTCGGGTCCGGCACGTGGCGCTGGCAGAATCTTCCAGAAGACCTTGCCGAAAGTGACGGTTGGTGGCCTGCTCTTGTTGATAACTTGGTGCAGTGGTTATTGGCGCCGGAAGATAACCGCAGAGTTCGCGTCAGGCCGGTTCAGCAGACATTTGCGGGTGGCGAGGCAGTACAGTTTTCAGGCCAAGTCTATGACGAGAGTCTGCAGGGCGTTGACGGCGCTTCCGTAATTCTTGACGTCTCCGCGCCGGACGGTACGCGGTTCCCGTATACGCTGGCGGGCGTAGGCAACGGCCGCTACGCCGCAGACATTGGCACACTGCCGGAAGGATCGTATTCCTACGAAGCTCGCGCCTTGCGGGCTGAGGCCGCTCTTGGAACGGACACCGGCACCTTCACGGTCGGCGCACTGGTGCTGGAATACTCCGAAACGCGCGCCAATGTGCCACTCCTGCGCCAGATTGCTGATCGCTCGGGTGGCCGGTACCTCACAGTGCACGACATGGACGCACTGGAGCGCATACTTGCCGCGGACAGCTTATTTGTGCCAAGGCCTACCGTCGAGACTCGCGAACGCGCATTGTGGCAATGGCCGCTACTTCTCGCCCTCGTGCTAGCACTGCTCACCACGGAATGGGTGCTGCGCAAGCGGATCGGCATGGCATAGCACGCTATGCGAGGCGTACATAGGTCACGCCTGGGTTGACCTGTGGCGAAGAAAACTCTTCCACCGCGCTCGACTCGGCTAAGTGTGTATGGATAGCTTCCCGGAGTGCACCCGTCCCTTTGCCATGGAGAATCTGTACAGCAGAGATGTTGGCCCGCACGGCGTTGTCTATCAGTTTTTCGACAGCCTGCACGGCATCCTGCACCCGGAATCCACGCAAATCCAATGCCGCTCGCGAATCGTACGGTGTCTCTTTCATCATGGGGCGTGCCTTGCGCATTTCGGGCGCGGGCCGCAGGCGTTTCGCCGCAACTTTTGCACGCACTGACCCGAATGCAACCATGACCTGGGTGCCTTCCACCGCAACCACATCGCCTTCGGTGGTTCCTCCATCAAGCACAACACGTGCGCCAACTGCAATAAACGCCGGCACATGCTCCTTGCGCGCTACGCCCGGGTGCCGCCTCATTGCCATCGACCGAGGCTTCTTGGAAGACTTGGTGCGGCTGGACACCTTAACACGCGGGCGCCTAAGGATGCGGCTTCGCACCAACCGCCCCTCCAGCGCCTGGAGCCTATTGGCAAGCGCCTTGCGCTGCTCTTGCACGGAAATCAGAAGCGACTCCAGCGAGACCTGAGCGTGCCCCAACAGCACCCGTGCCTGCGCGAGTACGCCAGAGTCCAGCTCCAGCCGCTCCGCGATAAGAAAGGCATATGACGAACCCGGTATGCCCTGCCTAAAGCGAAACGTGGGCTTAAGCGACATCCGATCAAATTCCATAGAGCCGTTCTCTACGCCAGCTGCGTTGTGCGCGAACGCTTTGAGTGTACCATGGTGGGTAGTTACTACGGTGCGCGCACCGGCTTCGGTAAAGCGCTCCAGGGCGGCCTGCGCCAGCGCAGCCCCTTCGGCCGGATCCGTTCCAGTCCCTATCTCATCGACCAGGATCAGCGTACAGGGTCCCGCTTCGGCAACCATGGTGCTAAGTCCCTTCATGCGGGCACTAAACGTCGACAGATCCTGCTCAATGGACTGGTTGTCGCCAATCTCCACCATTACCTGGTTAAACAGGCACAGGTTGCTCTCCGGGTGAATTGGCACCGGCATCCCATAGGCAATCATGATGGAAAGCAGACCCAGGGCCTTCATCGCCACCGTCTTGCCACCCGCATTGGGCCCGGTTATCACTAGTGTGCGCACCTCATCTCCCAGCGTAACATCAAATGGCACTACGGCATCCGGCGTCCCAAGGTGTAGCAGCAACGCGGGGCTCCGTCCCCTGCGGATGTCGATGATGCCGCTCCGGTTGAGTTTGGGACATGCGGCCTCCAGCCGCGAGGCCAGGCGCGCTATGGCCTGGAGCATGTCGAAGTAACCCAAGCAGTCCAGGTTGATTCGAAGCGCTGTGCTATGTTCGCGTACCCGCGCGGCCGCTGCACGGAGAATGCGCTCGACCTCCCTACGCTCTTCCTCTTCGAGGAGCCGAACTTCGTTATTTAATTCAAGGCATGCTGCGGGCTCGATGTACACCGTCTGTCCCGTGGCAGAGGCGCCATGGATGAAGCCATTGACCTTACGCTTGGCCTCCACGCGAATGGGTACGACCATCCGCCCACCGCGAACGGTCGGAAGTGTTTCGGTGGCGTAGCCGCGACTGTGGGCGTCGCGCAAGACAACCAGGAGCCGCGCGCGAAGTGCTTCCTTGCGGCGTTGAAGCGCGTTGCGCAGGCGGGCCAGCGTTTCTGAGGCGCTGCTCCGCACCTCGCCGCCAGGATCCAGTATGGCTTCGATATGGTCCTCCAGCGGCCGCAGCACCGTTATGTGCGCAGTCAACTGCTTGAGCAGTGGATACTCGGTGCCTGCAAACCAGGTGCGCAGCCGGCGCATCGCTCTGCATACCCTGCGCACGTCCCATAGCTCGGTACCGGTTACGTACGCACCATCAGGCGCAATGCGCTCAAGGGTACTCCGCACATCAACGAAGTCGTCTATGGGCACCCCGCGCTGCAACTGGAAGATGCGCTGCAGTTCCGCGACGCGACCCAAGCGGGTGCGCACCTCCTCCAGCGTGCTCGCCGCCGTGATCTGGGCTAGTGCATCTTCGCCCAGCGTACCTAAGAGATGTCTACGAATAAATGCGCATACGACGTCAAAGCCCAGCGCGGCTTCTGCATGCGGTGGGTACGTCCTCATCACGACTGACTACGGTGCATCACTGCAATTCCATACCTAATGTCGGCTGCAGTAGCTACCTTTCGGCGGCCCACTACATGTATGCTATGCAGGATAATAAAGTTACTGTCGCACTTTTTGCCTGCTTCATAGCAGCGTGCACATCGTCAGCACCTGAGCTGGCCCAGGGTCCACCAGCAAGCCACACGGAATTGGTAGACTTCTTTTTTGAATGGCGGGCCTTTAATGCGCCTAGGATGATTGATGGCGTTCCAGAATACTCCGCAGCGGACATGGAAGCCCAGCACGCTGCACTGGTGGGCTGGCGGGCCGCGCTTGCAAGCACCGACACTACTGGTTGGAGCGTGGCAGAGCAGGTTGACTGGTACCTCGTATGGGCTGAGATGAATGGGCTGGAGTTTGACCACCGTGTACTGCAGCCGTGGGCGCGCGATCCGGCGTTCTACGTATGGTACTTTCCGTCTCCAACGGACGTGCCCGAGCGCGAAGGTCCTACAATCCATGGGGCCATTGAGCTGTCCCGCTACCATTGGCCCCTATCCGCAGAAGATGCTGCGGAGATCGCTGCGCGCCTTCGTGTGATGGAATCTCTTTATTCCGCGGCACGCACCAACTTGACCGGGGACGGCCGGGACCTCTGGACTACCTCGGAACGGTCGATCCGCGAGCAGAGCGCAGATCTGGCTCAGCTTGCTGCCAACGTGCAAGCTGCGCACCCTATCCTTGGGGCTGCTGCACAGGAAGCACAGGCGGCTTCGGACTCGTTTGCAGCATGGATCGTGGCCCAACTGCCGTTGAAGGCCGGACCATCTGGCATAGGCAAGGAGAATCACACCTGGAAGCTCCAAAACGTGCACCTGCTCCCCTACTCTTGGGAAGACGAGGTCCTGATCATGTCGCGGGAGCTTGCCCGCGCTCATGCGGCGCTGCGCCTTGAGGAGCACCGCAACCGGGCGCTGCCAGCACTTTCGCGCATAGCGTCGGCCGTGGAATTCGATGTGAGGCTAAATGCTGCCGTAACCGAGTACATGTCATTTCTGACCGAGAACGATGTGGTCCCAATCAAGGACTATATGGACCACGCCCTGCGAGAGCGTATCGGGTCCTTTGTCCCTTCAGGCGGGCTGCGCGGCTTCTTTTCAGAGATCACATACCGCGATCCCATCGTGATGCGCACGCACCACTACCACTGGTTCGATCTTGCGCGTATGCGCGAAGAGCCGCACCCGAGCCGAATCAGGCAGACGCCGCTTCTTTACAACGCATTCGACTCGCGCGCAGAGGGTATGGCAACCGGGATGGAGGAGATGATGATGCACGCCGGACTCCTCGACGATCGCCCGCTTGCTCGGGAGCTCGTCTGGATCCTCTTGGCGCAACGAGCAGCGCGCGGCCTGGGTGGGTTGTACCAACACGGGCTACAGATGACGTTCGACGAAGCTACCGTGTTTGCTTCCAAGTGGACACCGTGGGGACTGCTCCCGGCGGACGGAAGCACAATACAGCACGAGGAACAGTTCTACCTGCAGCAGCCTGCCTACGGGACGAGCTACGTCATCGGCAAGATTGAAATAGAGCACCTAATCGCGGAATATGCGCGGCAGCGAGAAGGAAAAATCGTGTTGTCTACGTTCATGGATGACTTCAACCGGGCGGGTGTCATTCCCACGACGCTTATCCATTGTGAGCTCACCGGTGACAAGTCCCGACTCCTTCGCGCCCTTGGACAGGCGGAATAGCCGCGCATGCTTCCACAGGGTGTATAACGGACAAGGGCTTTGCAGCTCCTTTCCGTCTGGACAGCTGCTGCTGCGCTTGTGCCTCGCACTTGTCCAGGCCGATTTTCGGCACTATGCCGTACGCATGCTTGGGATCGAATGTGCCATTCGCATGGCGCCACTACCACGGGCCCAGTCCACAGTCCGCGCACTTGCTGGCTGCGCCCGTCGCACCAGGTGAATCCCTTTCAGCATCATGCGACATGCGATAACTCGCAGTAGAGGAATCCAGTCCCTCACAGACCCATGCACTGCCGGGTCCCACAATTGACGTTCGACTACTCCCTTGCTGGCTGCTTTATTCGTTGGTGCAATTCCACTGACAATCACTGCCCGATCCTTGAGCCAGCTGATACTACCTACAACACTAACCTAATCACACCTGGGTTCGCCGTCGCTTCATATGTGCAGGTAGGAATTGGCCCACCATATCCCGCATGCCGCAGCGCAATCGAGGCACGTGCTGCGAGCGGCAATCCTTGCCCAGCTCTGAGAAGCCGTTTCCTAGACTGGCAGCAAACGGCCCTGTGCCCGGGGAGCGGCCCGCGAATTCGGCCTCCAACAGCCGACGGGTCCAAGCGTTTGCCCCTGGCCATAGCCAAGCGTGCGAGTACATAAGGACAGGCGCTGCAGTGCCCTGCGCGGTACCATTCGGCTGTACACTGGTAGCCTTGATCGACTATTAGCTGCAGAAGGAAGAGATAAATGGTAGATCGCCGATCCGCAATGCGTTGAACTCGACTCCAACGCATTGCACAGAAGCCAGAAGCGTGCTTGCTTCGCAGCCGGCTGCCCGGGACTTCCAACCGGTGCAACTCGATGGCGAGCGCATTCGTCTCCAAGGGCACCCGAGCGCATAGTAGAGCCCTTTGACACTCCATCGCCCTCACTGCGGCACCAAGATGCAGCGTGAACCGCGCGCACATCAAAGGACAGGCGACATCGGAGTAGCTGCGCTATCCCATGCGGTCAGCTGCGGATTGCATTTACCTCCAGCCGGAGGGCGAACTAGGATCGCACACGAGTGGTTGCACAGGCAGGCATGACGAGCTGCCAATCCACTTGCAGCGAGTTGTAGCCGGACGTGCATCAACTGCTTCATATGGCATTAGTAGTCCGCAAGCCACCTTACAGCAGGGCCAGAGCCTGGCCTGCCGGCACCTGGGCTGCGCAAGGCACAACCTCTCCCCACTCCATACTAGATGGACCGCCGCAAGCCAGGTGTAGCTACAGAAAGGCGGGCTGCCATTGGGTCTGGCGCGGGCTTTTCGGCTCACCGGGCGGGCAGCAGAATGCCACTGTAAAACGTAAGAGCGCTTTCTCCAGAAACCCGAGTGGAAAGTGTCCGGCAATTGTGCTTTATTGCAGGATTACTTTATTCCACCAAGGTCCAACGAACAATGAGACTCTTATTCGTTGTATTCGCGCTGTGCATAGCCAGCAGCACGGCTACTTCTGCTCAGTATGCTCTAATGTTTGGTGATGCGGTTGCTGTCAGCGGAGACCAGATTCTCGCCGGCGAAGGTCGCAACCTCCTGCTTCCGGGAAATGTATTCATCTTCGAGAGGGACAGTAACGGAACGTGGGAGCAAGTTGGCACGCTGAAGCCGGAGCCCAGTGGCAATGAAGCCCTGGGATTTGGGCGCTCCTTAGCGGCAGGGGGTGACGTGCTGGCAGTTGGTGCGCCGCTTCAAGGTGCCGTATATGTTTTTGCACGCAATGGCGATGGCCAGTGGGCCCAGCGCGCACATCTGGAGTCGGACGCCCCTGCTTTCGGCGAATCGGTGGCAGTAAGTGGTGACCACCTCCTTGTGGTTTCAACGGGAAACGCCGACGCAGTGCCAATGGTGCACGCGTATCGGCATGTTGAAGGCTCGTGGGAGGCCGCTGGCACATTGGTGCTGGAAGCAGATCTGCGGCTGGACGGTAGCGCGATAGCACTGGAAGGATCTCTTGCGGTCGTGGGCGTGCCATCCGCCAATGGACGCGCAGGCGCAGCATTTGCCTATGAATTCGACGCTGATAGCGGAGGGTGGCAAGCTAGCGGCCAGATTAGCTTTGAGGACGGTGCCACCGGTGACGCCTTTGGCAGCGCAGTCGCATTTGCCGATGGCAACGTAGCAATTGGCGCACCCCGCAAGGGTGCAGGCACAGTGCCGCTCTTTTCTATGGACGAGGAGGGCCAGTGGCGAACGCGCGGTCACCTTTCGCCCGCCGAAGGCGCCGAGAATGAACTCTTCGGCGCGGCCTTGGCCTACACGAATGGCACCCTCTGGGTTGGTGCGCCGGGTCAGAATCAGAGCACCGGTACAACCTACGTCTTCTCATCCCTTGATGGGGAGACTGCACCCGGGCAGCATCAGCCGGGCATGCTCCAATTCAGAAGCAACTACGGCAGCCGCCTGGCGGCGGCGGGAGATCTGGTTGTCGCAGCCGCGCGTGGGCATGACAACTTTGAAGGCGCAGCTTTTCCACTGGTAATGGCGGACGACACATGGAATGTCGAAGGCCCGATATACCACGATGCTGAATTTTCGTCCGTAACGGGCGGGCGCGTAGCATGTGAAGATGGAGAAGCCGCGGCTTTTCCTTGTAGCGAGGTCGACATGATCTCATTTCTTACGCGCCGCGAAATCGGTGCCCGGCGCGGAATACAGGTCAACGATGTCTGGGGCTGGGAAGACCCTGAAACCGGCCGCGAGTATGCACTGGTAGGGCGAACCGACGGGACGTCATTTATTGATCTCACTGATCCTACACGGCCGCGATACCTGGGCAGCCTGCCCAAGACCGCCACAGCTAACCAGAGCCTGTGGCGTGACATTAAGGTGTACAAGAACCACGCGTTTGTGGTGGCCGATGGCGCCGGCGCACACCATATGCAGATCTTTGATCTCACGCAGCTGAGAGAGGTGGGCGACGACGCGCCGGTTGAGTTTACCGAGACGGCGATATACAAGGGAGTCTACAGCTCTCATAACCTCATCATCAACGAGGAAACCGGCTTTGCTTACGCCGTCGGCAACGATTCCGGTGGCGAAACGTGTGGGGGTGCCCTGCATATGATCAACGTCCAGGACCCCGTCAATCCGGAATTTGCCGGTTGCTTTGCCGACACCCGCACCGGGCGCCGGGGCACGGGATCGACCCATGACGCGCAGTGCGTAACCTACATCGGGCCGGACACCGCCTACCGGGGACAGGAAATCTGCCTGAGCTCCAACGGCACTGCGCTCTCCATAGCCGACGTCACGGACAAAGAGAACCCTGTTGCCATTTCCGTTGTGGAGTACCCCAACGTGGCATACACACACCAAGGCTGGCTCACGGAGGATCACAGGTACTTTTATCTGAATGATGAGGGCGATGAGGCTTCTGGGCTGGTTGATGCGACGCGTACGTTGATCTTTGACCTCGCAGACCTAGACGATCCGCTCGTAGCCGGCGAGTACTTGGGGCCCTCCAGTGCCATAGACCACAACCTGTACATTCGCGGCAACACAATGTACCAGACCAACTACGTTGAGGGGTTGCGCCTGATAGACATCACCGACCCGGAGAATCCGACCGAGATCGGTCACTTCGATACGGTGCCGTATGGTCCCAACGACAACTCACCGGTGCTGGGGGCCTGGAGCAACTACCCGTACTTCAAGAGCGGTGTCATCGTCGTGACCTCCGGCCGGGAAGGAGTCTTTTTCCTTAAGAAGAAGTCTATAGACATATAGCCGGCAAGTTAGGTGGCTTACCCCGATTCCACCTCGCGGCGGGAACTTTCCTGCTACGGCGCGGTGCATTGAGTTTGCCTTATGGAAGCTGAAACCTCTCCCGCCGTTGCGCTTTAACACGATTTTCTACGGCGTCGCCTTGCGCGTGGGCTGTGGAAGACTAATTTGTCCTTCAACCTCCGCCACCAACCTTCACTCGACGTCAGATGAACGCACTCTGTAGAACAGGCCTGCTCCTAGCCTCACTCATGTTGCTGGCTGTACCAGCTCAGGCGCAAGAGTACAAGGAGACTTTCAACGTCGCGCGTGAGGCTGCCTTAGCCAAGGACTACGCTAAGGCACGCCCCCTTTTCGCTGAAGCAGCCAATGGGGCCGATGCCGCCAGCGATGCAAACGTAGCGCGCAAGTCCCGATTTGCGGCCGCCCAGATGGACAACAGGTTGGGTAATGCAGCTATTAAGGCTGATGAAGCCGCAACTGCACTAGGACACTACGAAAACGGCGTGGCCATCTACCCGGCTTACATCAAGAATCAGTACGGCAAGGGCCTGGCACTCAAAAAGCTTGGCCGCATGGACGAGTCTCTTGAGGCGTGGAAGGGTATCTTGGAAAACACGCAGGACCGCAAGACTGCGCTTGCAGCCGCCAACGCGATTCGCGAACACTTCAACTACCAGGCCTCCTCGGCTGTGAGCAGACGCAACCCTTCGGCCAGCGACGGCGACCGCGCCCTTGCTGCGCTGGAGCGCTCGCGGCAATATGTCGAGCCGGATGCCGACCACTACTTCTTCGTTGCGGTCGCACAGCTGGCTAAGAACAATAGCGCTGAGGTGATCGCCGCCGCCGATCAGGCGCTGGCGCTGCACCGCGGCAGCCGCACCGATGCGGCAAAGATCCACTTTGTCAAGGGCGAGGCACAGGTGCGAATCGGCGATACAGACGGTGCCAAGATTTCCTTTCAAAACTCACTATACGGCTCGTACAAGCCTTCGGCGGAACACTACCTCTCCACGCTCTAAGCTCGGCGGAATGACCGCCCAAAAAGCCCGCAATCCATTCGGATGGCGGGCTTTTTGTTTGCCACCAAAGCCTATGTCGACATCGGTCATCGCTCCCTCTGCCTCTATCGGCGAAGGCACAACTATCGGGCACTTCTGCATCATTGAGGACGGCGCCACAATCGGCCGCGCGTGTCGCCTGGGCCATCACGTCGTGGTGCGCGCAGGCACCCGTATCGGTGACGGGGTACTCATCGGAGACCACTCCGTGCTGGGCAAGGCGCCCATGCTGGCATCCAACAGCGCCCCGCGATCCGGCGGCGGCCTGCTTGCTTCACTCGAAGTTGGTGCGCACTGCCTGATCGGCACGGGAGTCGTACTCTACAAAGGGTGTACGTTGGCCGAGTGTGTAATGGTGGCTGACCTCGCTACGGTGCGGGAAGAGGTTTCGGTAGGCACGCGCACCATTATTGGGCGCGGCGCGGCCGTAGAGAATTCGTGCACCATTGGTGCGTACTGCAAGCTTGAAGCAAATGCCTATATCACCGCCTACTCCACGCTGGAGGATCGCGTTTTTGTGGCGCCTGGGGTACTGACGAGTAACGACAACTTCGTCGGGCGAACCAAGGAGCGGTTCAAGCACTTCAAGGGAGTCATCGCACGCCGCGGCGCGCGCATTGGAGTTGGCGCTGTTGTTTTGCCCGGGAAAGAAATCGGTCAAGATGCACTCGTGGCTGGTGGCAGCGTAGTTACACGGGACGTGCCGGAACACGAGGTTTGGGCGCGCAACCCGGCCCGCTACTTCCGCAAAGTTTCGAAGGCGCAGCTACTCGAGAACCAATAAGCAAGGGCCCTGCCATGAAGGTTCGGATGGTTGACCTACAAGGTCAGTACCAGCGGCTGAAGACCGAAATTGACGAGGCCATCGATGAGGTCCTGCATACCTGCCGTTTTATCCGCGGGCCAGAGGTGGACGAGTTTAATCATGCGCTTGCCAAGTATCTCGGGGTTCCTTATGCACATGGCGTCGGCAATGGGACTGATGCCCTTCATATCGCCTATATGGCGCTTGGCATCGGGCCAGGCGATGAAATCATCACGCCAGCCTTCACGTTCATCGCCACAGCGGAGGCAGCAGCCCTGGTCGGTGCTACGGTCGTGTTTGCGGACATTGATCCACAGACATTCAACTTGGACCCCGGTCGGGTTGAGGCTCTGATTACGCCACGTACCAAGGCCATCGTGCCGGTACATCTGTATGGACAGTCCGCCGACATGGATCCTATCCTGCAAGTTGCTGACCGCTACGGTATACCGGTGATTGAAGACAATGCACAAGCCATTGGAGCAACCTATCGCGGCCGCCGGACCGGCAGCCTGGGCAAGGCTGCTATCCTCTCGTTCTTTCCGTCTAAGAATTTGGGTGCTTTTGGTGACGGTGGTGCAGTTGTAACGCGCGACGCCGCGCTGCATAAGGGCATGAAGATGATCACTAATCACGGCGGGCAGCACAAATACTACAATGAGGTAGTAGGCGTGAACAGCCGGTTGGATGCCTTGCAGGCTGCAATCCTGCGTGTCAAGTTGCGCCACTTGCAATCATTCAACCAAGCGCGACGTGCGGCTGCCAAGCACTATGATGCGCTGTTTGCCGGCGTTGACGAGATCGTGACTCCCCTTGAAGCGCCGTATGGTCGTCACGTGTACCATCAGTATACGGTCCGCGCGGCCAGCCGCGATGCCTTGGCTAAGTATCTGAAGGCTTCAGGCATACCCTATGGGATCTATTACCCCGTTCCCCTGCACCGCCAGCCCGTATTTCAGCATGGCGGTGTCCGCAGCGGGCCGCTACCCGAAACCGAGCGTGCCGCAGGCGAGGTCTTATCCTTGCCGATGCACACGGAGCTTACTTTGCCTGAGCAGGAATACGTAGCGGACGCGGTCAAGGCTTTCTATGCCCGCCCAAATGTGCCTTCACCTCAACTAGCCGCTTCTGCAGCCCATGGCTAGCAAGCCTATCCGTGTTGGTCATGTAGGCGCCGGGCACTGGGGACGCAACGTGCTGCGCAACTTCATGACACTCCCCAATGCTCACGTAGTCACGGTGTGCGATCAGGCGCAAGGCGTCCTGAACCGCGTGGCTGGGCAGGCCCCGCCAGCGTTGAACGTGACGCAGCACTTTGAAGACCTGCTTCGCGATGATAGTATTGATTGCATCGTTGTCGCTACGGAGACGCAGCTTCACTACCGCATGGCAGCTGCCGCCCTATCGGCCGGCAAGCACGTCTTCGTCGAAAAGCCGATGACCCAAACCGTGGCTGAAGCCGAACATCTGGTACGGCTTGCAGACGATCAGGGCAGGCACCTGATGGTGGGCCACCTGCTCTTGTATCACCCGGCTTTCATATATGTGGAGAATATGATCCGCACGGGCACGCTGGGCGATATACGTTACCTTTATAGTGTACGCGTAAATCTGGGCGTTATTCGGCAGCATGAAAACGCATTCGACTCCCTGGGGCCGCATGACGTGTCAGTTGCGCTTGCTTTCCTGAACAAGAAGCCGGTAGCAGTGGTGGCCAATGGCCAGGCCTATCTGCAGCGCCGCATAGAGGATGTCGTCTTCGCTACCGTGTATTTTGAAGATGGCCAAATCGCGCACATGCATACCAGTTGGCTTGACCCTCACAAGGTTCGCAAAGTGACCGTAGTGGGCAGCAAAAAGATGGCCGTGATTGATGACACCTCCGGCACCGAGAAAGTTCGTGTGTACGACAAGGGGGTAGGCTATGGGTCACCGCGATACTTGGGTTTTGGGGAGTCTATGGCTATCCGCACAGGTGACATCCATATCCCCAAGATCCCTGTGAATGAGCCACTGCGTGCGGAATGCACACATTTTCTGGAGTGCGTGCAATCGGGCTCCACGCCTAGAACTGACGCCCGCAATGGCCTTGCAGTAGTCCGCATCCTGCAGGCCGTGCGAGAGTCCTTGCGGCGCAGAGGTCTATGCGTGGAGCTGAGCGCCTAAAACGGTAATTGCACCCTCCAAGTCCATTGCGCCGTCGGTCTGCATCAAAGTGCGTGAATGCTGGCTTTGTCAGGCGCTGCCACGCAATCGCCAAGTACGAGATCTCTTGCTATGCGCTTACTGTGAGCACTGGGCAATACTGCATAGCGAACAACGACTACGATTGGGCATAGGACCAGAGCGCTTCCCAGTCTATGTTCCCATAGTGCCAGTTGCGCCCTGGAATCCGTGATGGCACCGCGCCGATTTGCGACACAAGCAAGTGGTACGCCGCACCGGCTAAAGCCGTACCTCGATAGCCTCGTCGCCTTCTATGAGCAGCCGAAGTTCATTGACAACGACCCTATCGCTGCATGCCACGGCTTTGATGACCCACGTGACCAGGAGGTGATTGGCCTCTATGCCGCGCTACTGGCTTGGGGACGTCGCGCAACGATCCTTGAAAAGCTGATGGAGCTCTGCGAGCGTATGCAACAGCGGCCGTATGCATTTGTGCGAGATTTCGACCGCTCCCGCGACGCCACTCGGCTGGATGGCTTTAAACACCGGACGTTCACATCGGGTGACGCCATTTGGTTCACCGTCAACTTGCGCTGTCTCTTGCAGAAGCACAAGACTGTGGAAGCTATCTTTGCTGCCGACCACTCACGCAGTGCCATGGACACCGGACGGGCCATCCAGGGCTTTAGTGAGCGCATGATGCGCGCCCACGCATCTACGCCACCCCGCCTGCAAAAGCACCTTGCTCGGCCCCTGAGAGGCAGCGCCGCTAAACGGCTGTGTATGTACCTGCGATGGATGGTACGCACGGGGCCCGTTGACCTTGGCTTGTGGCAGGCCATTGATAAGCGCCAACTTGTGCTGCCACTTGATGTACACTCAGGCAGGCAGGCGCGGGACATGGGCGTACTCGCACGAAGCAGCCACGACTGGAAGGCTGCCCAGGAACTTACAAGAGTCTGCCGCTGCCTTTGCCCAGAGGATCCTGCGCGGTATGACTTTGCATTCTTTGGACTCGGCATAACCGGTGGGCCGCCGGCGCACATCCCGCCACCTATGTCTGCGTAAGGGGTACTGGCGCCTACATCCACTCATGTACGAATCGTACTATAGCACTGACTTTGAAGGCGATGAGAGCAGTCACTGGTGGTATCGCGCCAGACGGCGCGTTCTCAAGTCCGTAATCCAGGGAATTGCGCTCCCCGCGGGCGCCCGCATTCTGGACATCGGCGTAGGCCCTGGTGCCAACCTCTATAGCATCTACCCGAAAGATTCTGAGCTTTGTGGAGTTGAGCCCAGCCCTGAGCTTGTCGCCGCTGCCCGACGGCGCGGCGACATTCCAGTTTACATGGGGACAGCGGAAACACTCCCTTCTCCTGTACATATCCAGTCATTCGACGCAGTCGCCATGCTTGATGTGCTTGAGCACACCGAGGATCACCACCGCGTCTTGGCTATGGTAGCCGAACGACTGGTCGAGGGCGGGGTACTTATCCTGACCGTGCCCGCGTATAAGCTGCTGTGGACCATGCACGATGTGACCGTGGGCCACAACCGGCGGTACCGACTGCGCCCACTGACCAAGCTGCTGCGTACGCACGGCTTTGGAATCGAGCGGGCAACCTATTTCAATTCCCTTCTGCTTGTACCCTTGTCCGCTTTTCGCATCGTGCGGCGCCTCATGGGCTCAAAGGAAGAAGTCAGCGACACCAAGTTCAGAATGCGCGGCCTCAACCAGTTACTGTTCGGAGTCTTTGCCCTGGAGCAGCATTTGCTGAGGTGGATGAACTTCCCGGCCGGCGTCTCTATCCTAGTCATTGCACGTAAACGCTAGCGCCAGCTTGTGTATGCTGGAATGAATTCACGCGGTCCAATGTCCCGGTGCGCGGTCTCACTCAAAAACCAAGGAGGCTCATGATAAGGCCGAACTCGCCGGAGCTCGGACTGGTAGTTCCCGTCCACAACGAGGAGGCTGTACTGCCACAGCTCCTAGATACTCTTCGGCACCTAAACCTCGGCGTGCCACTCGCCGTCCTGTTCGTCGACGACGGTAGCACGGATCGAACGCTCGCCTTGCTGCAAGAGGCTTGCAGTAAGGATGTGCGGATGGCATGCCTAAGCTTTTCACGTAACTTCGGGCACCAGACCGCGGTCTCGGCCGGACTCCAGCAGGTGCGGGGAGACCTGGTTGCGGTGCTGGACGCCGACCTGCAAGATCCGCCGGAACTGCTTGGCAGTTTCATTGAGAAATGGCGGGAAGGATACGATGTGGTATACGGTATCAGAAGGAATCGTAAAGAGGCTTGGGCGCTGCGAGCAGCATTCTGGCTCTTTTATCTGCTGCTCAGCAAGGTGGCTACTATCAACATTCCACGCGATGCAGGCGACTTCGCGCTCATGGACAGGCGCGTGGTCGATGCCATCAACGCGATGCCTGAGCACAACCGTTTTGTGCGCGGGCTTCGCAGCTGGGCTGGCTTCAGTCAGATCGGAATCCCGTATGCGCGCCCGGCACGCAAGGCGGGCAAGTCCAGCTACAGTACGAGACGCCTCACTCGCTTAGCGCTTGACGGCCTGTTTTCATTTTCGTCGGTTCCACTACGCATCTCAAGCTGGTCCGGTGCCGCAGCCGCCCTCGTAGGGTTCGTCTTCCTGCTGTATATAGTAGCCCTGTATGCACTGGGAGAAACGCTACCACCTGGCTGGGCCTCACTCATCGTGATAGTGCTTTTCCTTGGCGGCATTCAACTCATGGTCCTTGGTATTATCGGAGAATACTTGAGCCGCATCTTTGATGAAGTCAAACGCCGCCCGCACTTCGTTGCGCGAACTAAGCTTGGGTGGCTGGCCGACGCGGACGACTAAGCAGTGTGCCCCCACCGCGTAGCGTCTACGCGCCCTGCGGATCCGTTTCCTGCTGCAAAGGCATGATGGCCGGCCTCAGCGTGGCCCGCGTGTCCACAACGAGCCGCGCCTCCCGATGAATCGCCTCCCAGTCGTAGCCGGTATGGTCTGCCGTTATCAGCACGCAGTCGACACCTGTAATGGCCGCCTTGAGGTCATCCACGGATACCAGCGTACAACCTTCATGCGTGAAGGAGGGTACGTGCCAATCGTGATAAGTGATGTGCGCACCCTTCTCGCGTAGGAGTGTGATGATGTCTAGTGCCGGCGCCTCGCGCAGATCGCTTACATCACGCTTGTACGCGACGCCAATAACCAGAATGGCGCTACCCTGAATGGCCTTTCCTGCGTCATTGAGTGCGTCCTGCACTTTGCGCACCCAATACCATGGCATGCTCCGGTTAACGTCGGAAGCAAGTTCAATGAACCGGGCTGTATAGCCCAACGTGCGCATCTTCCAGGAAAGGTACTGGGGGTCCACCGGGATGCAATGCCCACCAAGCCCCGGACCCGGCAAGAATTTCATGAATCCAAACGGCTTGGTAGCCGCAGCTTCAATGACCTCCCAGGCATCCAGGCCAAGCTTGTCACAGATGAGTAGCACCTCGTTGGCCAAGCCAATGTTGACCGCCCGAAACGTGTTCTCCAGCAGCTTGGCCATCTCGGCTGCCTCGGGCGAAGAAACCGGCACAATGCAGTCGATGACCGCGCCATAGAGTGCGGTAGCCACCTGGAGACAAGCAGGCGTCATGCCGCCCATGACTTTGGGCGTGTTTTTCGTTGTCCAGTCTTTGCGCCCCGGATCTACGCGCTCGGGCGAAAAGCACAAGAAGAAGTCCTCCCCTACCGTCAATCCGCCCGCCGCCTGCGCGCAACGAGGAAGGATGATTTCGGTAGTTGTACCAGGAAACGTGGTGCTCTCAAGCGCCACCAACATGCCCGGATGCAGGTACCGTGCAATAGTGTCCGCAGCACGTACTATATACGAAATGTCCGGGGCTCGCGTCTTCCCAAGCGGGGTGGGAACGCAGATACTAATCACATCGCAGTGCTCCAGCGCTGCGTAGTTGGTGATCGCGTTCAGCATGCCGGCATCGACGAGACTTGCCACCCGCGCTGCTGGAATGTCTCCGATGTACGACGCCCCTGCGTTAATCTGGCGTACTTTGAGCTCATCAATATCGATTCCGATGACACGAAACCCGGCCTCGCCAAACGCTACCGCCAGTGGCAACCCGACGTACCCCAGCCCGATTATGGCAACACGCACCTCGCGTGCTGCGATCTTGTCCAAGAGTTGTTGCTGCGCTGTCACTGCCTTGCTGTCTCTCTAACGTACTTTCTGTGCTGCCGTCAGGAATCCAAACTCTACCAGACGGCTGATGACTTTGTCCGTGCTTCCGCGGATGGTTTCACGGTCGGTATGGCAGACCACCTCTGCGTTTTCCGGTGCCTCATATGGATCGTCGATGCCCGTAAACCCCTTGATGAGGCCTGCCCGCGCCTTGGCGTACAACCCTTTCACGTCACGTGCTTCGCACACCTCAAGCGGAGCGTTGACGAATACTTCAATGTAGCCGCCGCCGCGGCTAATCCGGCGCCGGTTTACGGCACGATCGGACTTGTACGGCGCAATCGGAGCACAAATCACTATGCCGCGATGTTTGACGACCTCCGAAGCCACATACCCGATGCGCTGCACGTTCGTTGAGCGATCCGCCTTGGAAAAACCCAGACCCTTGCTGAGATGAGTCCGCACCACGTCACCGTCCAAAAGCGTGACAGAACGGGTAGTGATTTCCAAAAGTCTGGACTGCAATGCATTTGCAATAGTGGATTTGCCGGACCCGGATAGGCCTGTAAGAAAGATGGCAAAGCCCTGTCCGCTACGTGGTGGATGCGTGTTGTGCAGTTCCGCAATGACATCCGCGTACGAAAACCATTCGGGGATCTCTTCGCCGTCTGCCAGGCGGCGGCGCAGCTCCGTACCGGAGATGCTTAGCAACTCTTCGTCAGGCTGGACCTCGTCAATGGGTTTGTACGCGCCTTCCGCAGGAACATACACCATTAGCCGGAACGGCACGATCTCGATTCCCGCCTCTTGGCTGTGCCTGGTTACGAGGTCCACGGCTTCATAGGGCCCGTAAAAAGGCTTTCCTTTGGCATCCTTGCCGGGCCCCGCATGGTCGCGCCCAACCACCAGGTGCGTACATCCGTAATTCTTTCGGATAATGGCATGCCAGAGCGCCTCCCGTGGACCACCCATGCGCATGGCCAACGGCAGGAGGCTAAGAGCCACCGCGTTACTGGGATAATACTTCAGTAGTCGCTTGTAGCTGCGCACGCGTGTAAAGTGGTCAACGTCGCCCGGCTTGGTCATGCCGACTACCGGGTGAATCAGAAGCTGCCCGCCAATTTCGCGGGCAGCCCGGTCGGTTAACTCCTTGTGCGCACGATGCATCGGATTGCGCGTCTGAAACGCAACGACGCGCTCCCAGCGGTGCTCCCGGAAATACGCCCGCAGCTGCGCCGGCGTCTTGCGCAAATCGAGAAAGTCGTAGTGCTCCGGCAGTTGAATCCCTTCGAGAGCGCCGCCCAGATAGTGCTCGCCCGCCTGATTGAACAGGTAGCCCACTGCAGGGTGATCCATATCCGTGGTGCCAAATACAGTATCGGCTTCACGAACTTTGTCGGGCTTCCAAAGATCTCCTACCCGCAGGATCGCAAGCAGCAACCCCGTTTGGCCGCGCAGCGCCACCAGGTCATGCCCCTCGATCCGCTCAGCGTCGGCCTGCGTGATGTCGAGTGTGATAGGCATAGGCCACAGCGTACCATCGGCCAGACGCATTGTGTCTACTACACTATCGTAGTCATCACGATTCAAGAAGCCGGTCAGCGGTGAAAACCCACCACTAAGCAGCAACTCAAGGTCGCAAATCTGGCGGGGCGAAAGCGTGATCGACGGGTGATGCACTGCGGCCTTAAACAACTCCACGCCACGCCTGTCGTCAACCAAGAGCTGACAGAGGTACCCACCGTGGGGCGGATTCAGTCGTGAAGGGCGCATTCTATAGATTCGGCAGTGGTTAAAGGCGTGGCACGATGGCAAGCCGGCACGTCAGCGCCGCAAGGTAAGAATCTGTTAAGATGCCTTTGCAGACATAAGGTACCTAGACCCATTTGAAGAGTATCACAATAATAGCGCCCGTCATCACGAGAAGGCTTACCGGCAGTCCGACCCTGAGGTAATCCCTAACGCGATACTTGCCGGCGGCCATGACCATAAGGTTCGTCTGGTAACCTACGGGGGTCATGAAGCTTGCCGCCGCCGCTACCGCGACGGTAAGGGCAAAGGCTTTGGGTTCGACACCAAGTTGCACGGCCATAGCCAAAGCCACAGGGAGCATAAGCACGGCTGCGGCCTTGTGCGTGATGAGTTCGGTCAAGAGGTTGGTGAACATGTACAGCGCTACCATCACAAAGACTACACCGAGGCCAGAGAGTCCCAGCAGCACATCGGCAACGCCATCCGTTAAGCCCGTCTTTACCACGGCTTGCCCCAGACCCAACGCCGCCGCTATGAGCATCAGGACCTGCAGGTCCAGTGCGCGCCGAGCCATGTGCATCGTCAGGCACCCTGACGCAATCATGGCCAGCGCCGCCGCGAAGGCGGCCGTAGCCAGCGGCACCAGATGGGTGCCGACAGCGACTACCATTAAAGCCAAAATCGCGAGCGCGGTATAGGCCCCGCGCCGATTGAAGCGCTTGCCGGACTTTCCGCGTGCCGCTACATAGTAGAATTCAGCAGAGCTGGCATTCCACCGATCCGTATACCCCTCCGTTGCGCCTACCAGAAGCAGGTCCCCGGCCTTAATGGGCACGCGGTCCAGCGGCCCTTCAACGCGCTCGGTCTTGCGGTTTACGGCCAAGACTACCGCACCGTAACGCTCGCCAAAGTGCACCTCGCCCAACGTCTTTCCGACTAGGAACGAAGTATCGGACACTACGGCCTCATAGAGCGGCAATGTCTTTCCAAATTGGACGGGTACGCTGGGCTCCAGCCCCGGGCGTTCCAAGAGTTCCTCCAGCGCGGTTACATCCCCGCTGAAAGCAAGAACGTCCCCGTACATAAGGCGTGTCGACGGCTCGACTGTAAGCACAAAGTCGCCGCGCCGCACATGCGCGAGCTGCGCATCACCTAGGCTCTGAATATCGGCTTGAACCACGGTCTGTCCAACCATGAGGGCACGCTTGCCTACGCGCACCTCGAAAGTCCATTCCCTTAGACTCTGCCGTGCGCCAGTCTTGAGAATTCCGCGCGATGGCAAAAGGCGTATTCCTACAGTCGCCATAAACGCAACCACTAGAAGCAGCGCTGGCAGGCCGGTCCAAGCCAGGTCGAAAAGGCCGAAGGGCTCATACCCTTGTTGGATAAGCAGATCGGAAACAATCACGTTGGTAGAAGTCCCTACCAAAGTCACCATCCCTCCGGCAATGGCTGCATACGACAATGGGATCAGCAACTTTGAAGGCGCGATGCCGCGGCGCACAGCCCATTTTTGTACGGGCTGTGTAAGCATAGCGACGATTGGGGTATTATTTATAAAGGCCGACAGGCCGGCCACTGGAAGCATAAAGCGCGGCAGCAGGCGCGGAAGGCTGGCACCTTTCCCAAAGAACAGATGATCAAAGACACGCAGCACACCGGACTCCTCAATGCCAGCCGCTACCACAAACAAGGCCCCTACAGTGATTACGGCTGTGCTGGCAAATCCTGCAAACGCCTCATGCGGCGTAATAACACCCGCTAAGAGCAGCACGCCCAAACCACTCAGGAAGATGAGGTCTGGCCGAGCCAAATCCCGCACCAGGGCCACAGCGATCGCGGCGACAGTTGCAAGCGTTATCCAGGAGTGGGAATCCATCAACGACCCTGGGCCGGGCCGGGCTCTACGTATGGGCGACCCATGCTGAAGTAGTCGAAGCCCTGATCCGCCATTCGGTGGACATTGTATACGTTGCGCCCGTCGAAAATAGCCAAATTGCGTAGTAGCTGCTTGACCGTCTCAATGTTTGGCCGTCGAAACTCGGGCCACTCGGTACAGATCACGAGCGCATCCGCGCCCTCCAACGCCGCATACGCACTCTTGGCGTAGGCAATGGTGTCACCCAATACCTCCCGAGTCGTTTCCATGGCTTCAGGGTCATACCCCTGGATACGTGCCCCGCGAGCCAGCAGCATACGAATCACTTTGTGGGCCGGAGCCTCGCGCACATCATCTGTGTTGGGTTTAAAGGCCAACCCCCAGACCGCGAAAACCAAGCCTTCAACCGAGCCATTAAAGTAGCTCAGGATGTGCCCCAGCAGGACTGCTTGCTGCTCATGGTTCACGTCCAAGACCGCGGATAGAATCTTGAATTCATAGTCATGGCTCCTCGAGGTTTGCAGCAGGGCCCGCACATCTTTAGGAAAGCAGCTGCCACCAAAGCCGATTCCGGCGTACAGAAAATGCTTCCCGATACGTTCGTCACTCCCAATACCCATGCGAATGTGGTCTACGTCTGCTCCAACGCGATCACACAGGTTGGCGATTTCGTTCATGAAGCTGATCCGCGTGGCCAGGAAAGCGTTGGCTGCATACTTGGTCATTTCGGCGCTGCGGGTATCCATCACGTAGATCGGGTTTCCCTGCCGCACAAATGGCTCGTAAAGGCGGCGCATGGTCGTCGCCGCGCGATCACTGCTCACGCCCAGGACGATGCGAGCAGGCTTCATGAAGTCATCTACCGCCGCGCCTTCCCGCAAGAATTCCGGGTTGGAAACCACGTCAAAGTCCTGAGCCCCTGTCGCCGCCATCAGCGCCGCAACCTTTTCTGCGGTCCCGACCGGAACTGTACTCTTGTTAACGATGATCTTGTAACCTGGCGCGGCCTGCGTGGTCAGGAAGCGTGCGATATCGTGCGCCACCTGGAGGACATAGGTCAGGTCTGCTTCGCCTTCCGCGCCTGGGGGCGTAGGAAGTGCGAGAAAGAGGATGTCACCGTGGACGAGTGCCGTCTGCAGATTAGTGGTAAACTGCAACCTTTCCACGCGCAGGCTGCGACGAAGCAAGACTTCAAGGTCGGGCTCATAGATGGGCAAAACACCCCGGCGCAGCGACGCTACCTTAGCCGCATCCACATCCACGCAGATAACCTCGTTACCCATCTCCGCAAAGCATGTCCCCGTGACAAGGCCCACATAGCCGGTGCCTATGATGGCAACTTTCATATCGTACGAATCCAGACTGTTAAGGTGGCGCTTTAACCACGAAGTGTGCCGATAGATTTGCGGCCAGCTCCAGTTTTGGGCTTGAGCCTCTTCGGTATCCTATGCATGAGTTAGGCGTACAAGTTGCTTAGCGAAAGGGTTTCGATTAAGCAATGACGTATAGCGTCCTTATGGCCGGTGGCATTGGGAGCCGGTTTTGGCCACGCAGTCGCGAGGCCTATCCGAAACAGTTTCTCAGTGTCTTTGGCGAAACCACCTTGCTGCAGCAAACGCTGGCGCGGATCCGGCCGCTGGTCCCCGCTGAACGCAGCTACGTGGTTACACATGAACGCTACGCGGACCTTACCCGCCAGCAGCTTCCCGATGCTCATATTCTGGCCGAGCCTATAAGCCGCAACACCGCACCATGCATAGCATATGCGGCAATTGTGTTGCGTGCTTTGGACAAGGACGCCACCATGGTGGTGCTTCCGGCCGATCATCAGATCAAGAACGAGAAAGAGTTTCGAAGCGTGTTGCAGATAGCCATCCAGGCCGCCCAGACGCCCGGCACCCTCATCACCATCGGCATCAAGCCAACGTACGCTGCCACCGGCTACGGATACATACAGTTTGACGGCTCAACGGACGGGCCACTGCGCGCCTATCCAGTACGGACGTTCGCAGAAAAGCCCAATCTGGCAACGGCGGAGCGTTTTCTGGATTCGGGCGACTTCCTATGGAACAGCGGCATCTTTATCTGGCGTGCCGACGCGATCCTTGCTCAGATGAAGGAGCACCTTCCCGCAACCTATGAAGCATTTGAGCGGGCCGCCACAGCCCTCGGCACACCGTGCGAAGCGGAAGCCATACGGGCTGCATACCACCGGAGCGCACGCATTTCGGTGGACTACGGAGTCATGGAACGGGCCCGGAACGTGCAAGTCGTACCGGGATCTTTTGGGTGGAGCGACATAGGAGACTGGCGCGCGGTTTATGACTTGAGCCGGAAAAACAACCACGGGAACGTCCTGGAAAACCGCGTCATCGTCCACGACGCCAGCCGTTGCATGGTACGCGCCGGCTCAAGGCTGGTCGTTTTGGTAGGGATCCACGACGCGCTGGTCGTTGACGCCGATGACGCGCTTCTGATCTGCCACCGCGAAAGCGCGCAACATGTCAAGAACGTTGTCGAATACCTGCATGCGCACCGGCTTACCGAGTTTCTATGACCGGTATTCTTGGGCCTTTCACATACGCCACCAGACAGACCGGTTGTCCAGGTGGTAGCCTAACACAAAAGCCAACGGGTCAGAACGGTCCCTCCGGCATTCCCTTTTGCGCCGGATCCGCAACCACCACGCAGTACTGTTCAAGACTGCTTACAACTCCCGCATGTGGCGCCGCCTACCCTTTCAGCTGTAGGTGCAGCCTGCCCCCTAACTGAACCCTGTAGCATGCGCCCAAAGCTCGCACCCCTATTCGCACTCCTTTTATTGGCAGCCCCACTGAGCGCACAGGATATGGAGGACGTGCCATTGGACTTTATCACGCTAACGCTGGATGAGGCTATCCAGATCGCGCTCCTCAATAGCTACGCCATGCAGGCAGCACGCATGGACTTGGAAGACGCTAACGCAAGGGTACGTGAAGGGATAGGGTCAGTCTTGCCAAATGTTACGGCAAGCAGTGGATACACGCGAAACCTTAGGACCGCCAACCCCTTTGCGGGAAGCAACGCCGGCACGCTGTTCAACAGTTTTGGCTTCGTCGGATGGCTCGCATACAATGAGGATGCACGAACGGACGACGACCCCTCGACAGGCGTGCTCACCTTCGATGAGTACAGCGACCGAGTTGATGAGGGTATGATGGACGCGGGACTGCCAGTCGACATGTCAGACAATCCGTTTGCTGTCGCCAGTCAGTTCCAAAACACAATTTCAGTCTCCCAGACTGTGGTTGACCTGGGCACATTCCGTAACGTTTCGGGACTTAAGCACCTCAGCGGTGCGCTTCAGGGCGCACTCAAGCGGCAACAGCAGGTTGTCGTTGACGAGGTGCGTCAGGCCTTCTATCAGACGCTCCTGTTTCAAGAGCAGTCCTTGGTGGCAGCCCAGAGCGTGGAACGTACACGTCAGACTACAAACGAAGCGGCCCGCCTGGTCGCCCAGGGAGTAGCCCCGATTGTGCAGCGACTAAGCGCCGAGGTGCAACTGGCAAACCTGGAGACGCAGCTGGTTCAAACTCGGAACCAAACCCTTACGGCCCTGGACAACCTGAAATTCATCCTGGGGATTCCCGTGGACCAACCGGTGCGCCTGTCCGGGCGGCTGGAAGCGGATATCACAACCCCGTATCTGACGGTATCGGAGGCGAGCGCATTCGCGCAAGCGGAAAAGATGCGACCGGACCTGCAACAACTGGAGGCATTGCGCAACCTTGCCAAGGTTAGCCTAGGCGCAGACCAGCGACGAAGGCTTCCTACGCTAAATGCCGTTGCCAACTTCAGCTACATCGGTTCTGTGCCGTCCAACCGCACTTTTGGAGAGGCCAGCGAAGATGACCCGTTCATGTTTTCCCGCGAAACCAACGGCTACTTCAGCAGATCGTACTGGCAGCCTGCAATCAGCGTGGGGCTCAACCTGCAGTGGTCCTTGTTTGAAGGCTTCGCGCGTCGGGCACGGGTACAACAACTCAAGATCCAGCTTAATCGGGCAGAGCTGGATATCCTACGGACCACCCAGGGTATTTGGCTGGAGGTAGCCGCCGCCCTCCGCAATCTGCAATCGGCTCGGTCTCAGATTAGTAGCCAGGAAAAGAACGTTGCCAACGCGCAGTTGAATTACAGGTTCGCCAAAGCCCGACTTACCGAGGGCGTTGGCACGCCATTGGAAGAGCGGGACGCCTCCGCGCAGCTTGACCAGAGTCGTATAAACTACCTGCAAGCGGTGTACAACTTCCTTATTGCGCAGAGCACGTTCGAGGCCGCTGCGGGCATTCCTCTTGCAGACCAGTCCGACTTCCGTTTTACAAGCAATGTAGCGCGATAGCATGAGTTCAGCATACGCGAAGACAATGAGACGCTCCATATTGGGGCTTGGGGCCTTGGTCGTGTTGCTGGCCGGATGCGCAGGCGCAGGCGAACCTTCGCCAACCGATTCGCACATTAATCTGGAAGGGACTGGCAATAACCCGCGAGTGGAAACGCTCGTCCTAGCACCAGATGTATTCGATGATGTGATAGAGATTACCGGTGACGTAGATTCCATTGACGACGCGCTGCTTTCAGCCGAAGCCGCCGGCACGGTGGAAATGCTGGCAAAGCTTGGGCAGCAGGTCGACCTTGGGACCGTCGTAGCACGGCTCGACCAAGTTTTGGCCCAGGCTGCGCTGGAGTTGGCTGAAGCTGCGGTTGACAACGCCGCAGCTTCCTTGGCTTTGGCGGAGGACAGCTATAGCCGCATGGAGCCGCTGCACCGGGACTCGATCATCAGTGCGCAGGAATTCCAAGAGGTCCAGACGCGATTGCAACAGGCGCGTGCCTCCATGCGACAGGCCATCGCGCAGCGATCGCAGGCGCAGAAGCAGCTGGATAACACGCTCATTAGGGCCCCTTTTGCCGGCACCGTCGAAGAACACCGCGCGGTGGTGGGCGAACGGGTAGGACCTGGTTCGCCGGTGATCCGCATCATAGATGCACGGCGCGTGAAGATTGCCATCGGGATTCCCGAACGCTATGCGGGCGACATAAAGGTAGGTGCCAGTGTAGAATTGGATTTCCCTGCCTTGGGCGACCTAAAGCGCACGGGAAGGGTCACCTTCGCCGCTAACTCTATCAACCCCAGCAACCGCACCTTTTCCATAGAAGCCGAAGTGAATAACGAGGACGGGCGTCTAAAGCCCGAGATGATTGCAGATGTACTGATTTCACGCCAGCGGATTGAAGACGTGCTGATTATACCGCGTGCCTCCGTAGTCAGGGATGAAGATGGCAACAGCGTCTATGTCGTCAACCGCAACACCGACCCTCCCACCGCGAACCGGAAAATGGTCACGCTGGGCGCCATGTATGCCGAACGCGTGATTGCGGAAGACGGGCTGTCGGCCGGCGATGAGATTATTGTTCTAGGGCATAAAACCCTTACGGAAAGCGCCGCCGTAGAGGTCGCAACGCAGTACCATCGCTTGGATCAAGAAGGGATTCCGGTCGCAAATCAGGCCACAACCCTGCCAATAAACCTGTAAGCAGGCAAGACGCATAGAGAGAAGGCATGAAGATCATCGACTTGGCCATTAGGTACCGGCCTAGCATTGCGGTCCTGACGGTGCTACTGGTTCTTGGTGGGCTGACCAGCTATCTGACGATCCCAAAAGAGTCGTTCCCATCCATTGCGATTCCTAACATCATTGTTACCGCCTTGTATCCGGGCGCGAGCCCGGATGACATTGAGACCCTGCTCACGCAGCCGATCGAGCAAGAGGTACAATCCATCACAGGGATTAAGGAAATCCGCTCTACGTCGCTTCAGGGCGTCTCAAGCATACAGATTGAGTTTAACCCGGACGTGTCTATTGAACACGCGTTGCAACGGGTGCGCGACAAGGTCGCTATTGCGGAGCTGCCCGAAGACGTTGAGGAACCGCTTGTACAGGAGATCGACTTGCAAGAGTTTCCCATCATGAGCATAAACCTGTCTGCGCCATACTCGCTGGCCAGGCTGAAGGAAGTGGCGGAAACCCTCGCGGATGAACTGGAGGCGCTGCCGACCATACTAGAAGTAGACGTGATCGGTGGACTCGAACGCGAAGTGAAGGTGAATGTCAACCTTACCGCGCTGCAAGGCTACGGGCTCGCCTTCGAGGATGTCATCTCAACTATTCAGCAGGAAAACCAGAATATCCCGGGCGGATCCATAAACGTGGATCGCCGAAACTACCTCGTACGCATTAACGGTGAATTCTCGGATCCTGAGCGGGATATCAGCAACCTGGTACTCTCCAGCCCAGATAGTCGGCCCATCTATGTGCGAGATGTAGCACACGTGGACTTCGGATTTAAGAAACGCCAAACCTACGCGCGCTTGCGACTCTTGCACAAAGAGCAGGACAACAAGTTGAGTCGCTTGCCTGACGAGGCGTCCCGCATGCTTCCCGTCATCAGCCTTGGTGTCAAGAAACGCTCGGGCGAAAATATCCTGGAGACGGCTGCATCGGTAAAAGAAGTCCTGGCAGCGCATGCGTTTCCGCCAAGCACGAACTATGAAATCACCGGTGATCAGAGCGAGATGGTCCAGACATTTGTTACGGACCTGGAGAACAACATCATCAGCGGCCTGATCTTCGTGGTTCTGGTGTTGCTGTTCTTCCTGGGCGTTCGGAATGCTTCACTGGTAGGCATCGCCATCCCGCTGTCCATGTTCTGCGGTTTCATGGTTTTCCAGATCCTGGGTGTGGAACTGAATTTCGTCGTGCTGTTCTCGCTGATCATTGCCCTGGGGATGCTCGTCGATAACGCCGTCGTGATTGTTGAAAACATCTACCGGTACCGGGAAATGGGTTACTCCCGCTTTGACGCGGCAAGTAAGGGGAGTGCCGAAGTGGGGAGTGCCGTCATAGCGTCAACAGCCACCACGGTCGCGGCGTTTGCTCCGATGATGTTTTGGCCTGGCATCATCGGCGAATTCATGGGGTATCTGCCCATGACGCTCATCATCACACTGTCGTGCTCACTCTTTGTAGCGATCGTAATTAATCCTGTCATCACAGGGTACTTCGTGCGGCTCGACAGTGAAGGCAAGCAAGACCGGACCGTAGTATTCAAGCGCTTTTCAACGGCCGCAATCATCACGCTGGGCATAGTGCTCGGATTCATGAACTGGAAGTCACTGGTCGTTCTTGTGATAGCGATTGTCGGCTTCGTTCTATTGAATCGTCACGTCCTCACACCGGTAGCCAGGAGAGTTGTGAGGGTCCAGTTGCCGCGTCTGTTGGAATGGTATCGGCGCTTTCTGGTCACCATGCTGGATCGTGACTATTCCAGCACGCAGCCCGCCTTCGCTCGCAAAGCGCTGTGGCGTGTAGTCTTGGTATTGGGCTTTGCGGGGTGCCTGGCAATGGGCGTTGGCATGCACCCGGCAGGGCAATCAGCATTTGGCGCTCAAGCGGGCGCACTGATGCCGGTCGGGTTTATGTTCTTTCTAGTTGGAAGCGTGCTGGCACTTGTTGCTGTGGTCAAGACTAGGAATGCGTGGCTCCGCAACGTCTTTTCCCTTGGATCCTTTACGAGCGGCTTTGCGCTGCTGTGCGCCGGCGGCATTATCAGCATGATTGCGGGACAATCGACCGGGCTTGTCCTGCTTCTGCCAGGAATCTTTTTGTTGGCTATGGGCACCTTGGGCATTCTCCTGCATACTCTTGAGGTGCTCTATGTCGGTGGCCGCGCGACCATTCGCAGCGGTGTCGCCTTTGGCATGGTTGTGGGCCTTCTCCTCGTGCTCATGTACTTTACGCGCGGCATTGAGGTGGCCACCATGGCCGTGCTCATCACGCTTCCCAGCATCGTGATCCTGGTGGGCGCGTCTGGGTTTCTGCTGAATGGTCGCGTATTCAAGCGCCGCAAATTCCTTTTGCTTACCGACAACCGGGCAAAACTCTTGTCCGCAACGCTCGGAGGGTTCTTTGCAATACTGGGGCTGTTTGCAGCAGCACAACCGGGAACGGAATTCTTCGGGCAAACTGACCCGAGCATGCTCCTTGTCTCGCTGAAGGGACCGCTGGGTACAAACGTTGAGCAGTCCAATCGAGTTGCTGAAGAGGCCCAAGAGCGAATCGACAGCTTTCTCTCCGAGCACCTGAATGACCAGGCCAACGTCAAGAATATCTTGGTCAACGTTGGAGCCGGCAGCGGTGACTCCTTCTTTGGAGGCGGCAACCAAGGCGCGGAGAATGCATCGGTAACCCTCAACATGGTGGACTATGAAGATCGGCCGGAAACGAGCCGCAACACCATGTCTCGTCTTAGAAACGAGCTTCAAGGGTTGCCCGGCGTGGAAATCGATATCGAGCCGGACCAGGTGGGTCCGCCCGTGGGTGCGCCTGTGAATATTGAGATCAGTGGTGAGGCATTTGAACAGATCGTCAGAATTACTACAGACATCCGCGAGATGCTAGACGAGGCTACACGCACCGGTGAGGTCGTAGGGCTCGTGGACCTGTCGGACAACCTGAATACCGGCCGACCGGAGCTCCAAGTCGTCATTAATCGCGCACGTGCAGCGCAGTTCGGACTCAGCACACAGGAGATTGCCAGAACCGTCCGGAGCGCTATCAACGGCTTTGAAGCAAGCAAATATCGGTCGGGCGAAGACGAATATCCCATTATTGTCCGCCTGGACGAGCTGCAGCGGGAAAGCCTGGAGTCAATAGAGCGGCTCACGATACTGAATGATGGAGAACAGATTCCTATCACCGCGGTGGCCCAGTTTGTTGTGGCCGAGGGCTACGGGTCTATTACGCGACTGGACCTCGCGCGTGTCGCCACGGTCACGGCCGATGTGGAACCTGGCTTCAACGGCAACGCCGTCCTTGCCGAGGTGCAGCAATACTTGAGCGAGTATGAAGGCTCGCTGCCTGCCGGGTACCGGCTCGCCTACACAGGAGAGAACGAAGAGCAACGCGAAGCCTTTGGCTTTCTGTCTACTGCCCTGTTCATCGGCGTGATCGGGATATTTTTCATCATGATCGCCCAGTTTAACAGCGTAGCCGCACCGCTTATCATCATCGTCGCGGTAGGGCTCAGCCTGATTGGCGTTTTGCTGGGGCTGATCATTACTCACACGCCGTTCGGGCTGATGACGTTTATCGGCGTGATAAGCCTTGCGGGTATCGTAGTCAACAACAACATCGTGCTGATTGACTATATCAAGCAGCTGCGCGAGCGCGGCTTGGACAAGGCAAAAGCCATCATTGAAGGAGGCGCCACGCGTCTGCGGCCAGTAGTCCTGACCGCCCTTACGACGATCATTGGCCTGATTCCACTTACGTTCGGCATCAACATTGACTTCGTCGGGCTGATCTCGGACTGGGCACCAAATTTTCAAATTGGATCGGAAAACTCCCAATTCTGGGGAGCGATGGGCACTGCCATCATCAGCGGCCTGACATTTGCAACGTTTTTGACACTGGTGATCGTGCCGGTGATGTACTCCGTGTTTGACTCGCTTATCGTGCGCCTGCGAAGCCTTTTTGGTGCAGGTGCGGGCGCCGGTGCCTGATGAGAAAGCTCTCCGAGTTTCCGGACGCCCACCTGCGCATTTTTGATCGGCCGCCGGTGCCGGATCGAGTGCGTGATGTCTACCTGATCGGAATCTGCGGCACCGGCATGGGCTCACTCGCCGGGCTACTCAAGGAGGCTGGCTATCGCGTCCGTGGCTCAGACTCAGGCATCTACCCGCCGATGAGCACGCATCTGGCCAAACTCGACATCGACTTTCTTTCCGGGTATGATGCTTCCCACCTGGACTACGGTCCAGATCTTGTCATCGTTGGCAATGCGTGTCCGCCCACGCATGTGGAAGCGGCCGCTGCGCGGGATCGCAGTCTGCCCCAGCTCTCCTTCCCCGAGGCTTTGGCGCACTTCTTTCTGCGACACCGCCGCTCGGTCGTAGTCGCAGGCACGCACGGCAAAACAACGACGACGGGCCTGCTTATCCACCTTATGCGGGCTCGAGATCCCAGTTACCTGGTTGGCGGGATCATATCCGGCAGGAGCGCGAGCTACGGCTTGGGAAGTGGACCGCATTTCGTAGTTGAGGGCGACGAGTATGACAGCGCCTATTTTGACAAACGGCCGAAGTTCTTGCACTACAAGCCGCATGCGGGACTTGTCACTTCGATGGAGCTCGACCACGCGGACATCTACCGCAGCTTCGCCGAGTACCAGGAGGCCTTCGCCGCGTTCGCACACCTCGTACGCAGCACGCTCGTGCTCTGTGATGACCAGCCGGTAGTCTCACGGCTGGCCGACGCTACAGGCGCGTCCGTGCTGACCTACGGTTTGAGGCCGACCTCGCACGTGTCTGCTTCGGACATCCAGATCCAGCCGGACGGGCAGCAATTCACATTGACTATCGGCTGCAAGCCTACCGCCGAGCTGCACCTGCCGCTTTTTGGGCGCCACAATCTGCTTAACGCGCTCGGGGCCTGCAGCCTTGCGCTGGCCGAAGGCCTGCCTAGCGAGGCACTGTCTTTTTCAGGTTACCGAGGCATCAAGCGGCGCCTGCAGGTTCTGGGCGAGGTTCGCAGCATAGCTGTAGTAGATGACTTTGCTCACCACCCTACAGCGGTGTGTGCAACGATTCAGGCGGCACGCGATCGCTGGCCAACGCGCCGCCTCTTGGCCGTCTTTGAGCCGCGGACTAACTCAAGTCGCCGCAAGATTTTTGAGGCACTGTATTCGCATGCGTTTGACGCCGCTGCGCTGGCCTTTATCAGCGCCCCGCCATTTCGCCATAACGACGATCCGGCACGGTTTATGGATACGGCCGCTCTAGCCCGTGAAATCTGCCAGCGCGGCACACCGACACGCGTATTCTCAGAATGCGACGCGCTCTTGCCCGCACTCCTTGCATCCCTCCAGGAGAATGACGTAGTACTTATCATGAGCAACGGCAGCTTTGGCGGACTGCATAGCCGGTTGCTGTCGGCGCTACGCAACGGAGAGTAGACCTATGGCAGGGCACTTCGGCCAAATTCTTATCCTTACCGCCATTGTCTGCGCGGCCCTTAGTGGCTATGCGTTTTTCCGGGCGGCACAGGTCGATGACGCCGTAGACTATGCGCGGTACGGGCGCATCCTGTGGAGTGTTATGACGGGGTGCCTTTTCGCCGCATGGCTGCTTGTGATCGCGCTCATTGCTACGCACCAGTTTCAGTACAACTACGTCTGGGCGCACTCGTCGCGCGACTTGCCATCCCATTTCCTGTTTTCCGCGTCGTGGGAGGGACAAGAAGGCTCGTTTCTGCTCTGGATTATCCTAAACTGTCTGGTCGGTCTCACACTGATCCGCTGGGCGGAAAAAAGCTACACGGCGCCCGTAATGGCAGTGGTGGCACTTTGCCAGGTGTTTCTGCTTTCCATGATTGTTGGACTTAAGTTCGGACCGTTGGAAATCGGGGCCACCCCCTTCGCTACGCTTGCGGAAGCCAATCCCCAAGCACCCATCTTTCAAAGCGACCCTAGCTTTGTGCCGATGGATGGCACGGGGCTCAACGACCTGCTCCAAAACTACTGGATGGTCATCCATCCCCCCATGCTGTTCGTTGGCTTTGCGACGATGGTCGTGCCGTTCGCCTTTGCCATTGCCGCCCTATGGAAGCGGCAGTACACGCAGTGGGTGCGCCCTGCTTTACCCTGGACCCTGGTGTCCGTGATGTGTCTGGGCGTTGGCATCGCCATGGGTGGGTATTGGGCTTACGAAACGCTGAGCTTCGGTGGCTTTTGGGCATGGGATCCGGTCGAGAATTCTTCCTTTGTTCCTTGGATCGTCGGCATAGCGGCCATCCACATGATGCTGATCCAGCGTAAGGGGGGCATTGGCCACAAAGGGGCCCTGTTTCTGTGCATCCTGTCATACATGTTGGTTGTGTATTCGACGTTCCTTACGCGTAGCGGCATCCTGGGCGAGGCATCCGTACACGCGTTCGTGGACTTGGGTCTGTATAATCAGCTGCTGATCTGGATCCTGGCGATGGGCATCCTCGGCGTTGGGCTCTTTGCGTATCGCTATAAAGATTTACCGGGTCCGGTGCAGGAGGCGAACTATTTATCACGGGAGTTTATGGTATTCAGTGGTGCCGTCATCCTGTGCGTCATCGCTGCTGTAGTCATCCTGGGCACGAGCGCTCCAATCTTTGGGCGCATCTTTCGCGACAACCCGGCTACTGTCCCCATAGCTTTCTACAATGGCTGGACGCTGCCGCTATCGGTCGGCCTCGTCTTTTTGGCAGGACTCGGGCAGCTGTTCTGGTGGCACAAGATGAGCATCGCGAATATCAACCGAACGCTCATCCTGCCTGTTGGGCTGGCAGTGCTGAGTACGACGCTCGTGGTGACTCTGACACCTTTTGCTAGCGCGTCCGTGAACCCCGGACCCGGGTTCTGGAGTCAGTATGGGTACGGTTTACAGCTCCTGCTCTTACTCTTCACTGCGTTCTTCGCGTTTTATGGAAACCTCGCGGTGCTTTGGCGCATCGCGCGCGGAAACATAAAGCTTGCGGGCGGAGCTTTGGCACATGTCGGGCTGGGCATCGCGGTCATTGGCATCATTGCTTCGGCAGGCTTCAGCGACGCGATCTCCAATGCCCCGCCGCGCTCCGAGCGCGAGAATTTCATCCTTGAGCGTGGCCGGCCACTGGATGTAGAAGGCTATCGCGTCGAGTATGTGGGCACGGAGTCCGGAACTCGTGGTCACACGAAGTTCGTGCTCAACTGGACCGACCCGCGCGGGCACGCTTTTACCATGAAACCCGTTGCCTACAAATCCTCTACCGGGCAGTGGATTCAGCACCCGGACCTCAAGCTGTATGTCGAAAAGGACATCTTCGTGGCTGTCTCTCCAAGCGCCATGGTGGATCCTTCGGGAGACAGCGAGGTCACGCTTGTTCGCGGTGACAGCGTCCTCTTGGAGGGTGGTCGCTACAGCCTTCGCTTTGATGCGTTCGACACTGCAATCGATCTAGTCGCAGAGATGGGCGCAGAAGAAGCTGCACGCACCGAGATCGCCGTTGGTGCTGTCCTTCAGTTAACGAACTGGGAATCGGGAGATCATGAAGTGCTGCGCCCGATCTATGCTGTACGCGAGGACCGGTCGGTACACTATGTGCCCGCGCGCGGCCAAGCGCTGACCGCGTACTTCAAGAGCATGGACGTAAATAGCGGTGCCATCAACCTCGCCTTGGAAGGGATCGAGGGCCCGGACTATGTGATCGTACAGGCTTATGAAAAGCCAGCCATCAGCCTGGTGTGGATCGGGCTGATTATGCTTACCGTGGGCTTCTTCTTGTCGGTGGTACGACGTGCCGCTGAAGTCAATTTCCGGCGCCGACGAGCTAGTCGCGCACAATAGCTTCATTGGCCAGGCGCCGCCCTGCTGGCGTCAGCACAAGCAGGCCGCCATCCCTGTCAATTATCCCGGCCTGTTCCGCCTGTCGCACGACCTGCCCAGCGAAGCCCACCTCCCATTCAAAGTGATCCTGCAGGTGGTCAGCATGGCACTCCCGGGCCGCGTCGTGGCGATGCTCATGCTGAGCAAGGTGGATGGTCAACATCTTAAATGCAAAGGTCCAACGTTGCCGCCTGCGTCTGCGGAACACGGCAACTACGCCACGCGCCGGAGCAAACAGGAAGGTCCCCAGAAATGCGATGCCGACCACGGCCGCCATGGACCCGGCTATGGAGGCGTCCAACGCATAGGCCAACCAGTACCCGGCAACCGCGCTAGTGATGCCGAGACCGACGCTTAGCATGATCATCCTGTCCAGCCGATCCGTCAGAATGTGCGCCGCTGCCGGCGGGCCTACCATTAGCGCTACAACCAGGATGGAGCCAACTGCATCAAACGCCGCCACGGCGGTCACAGATACCAGCCCCATCAGTGCATAGTGAAGCATCGTCGGCATGAGCCCCAGAGTAGCCGCCAGCGCGGCATCAAACGTACCCAGCTGTAGCTCTTTATAGAACAACATGATAAACAGCACCGAGGCGATTGATACTGCGCTCATGGCGTAGAGCGCCTGCGGACCGAGGTCATAGCCACCTATAACCCACCGGTCAAACGGCACCAGTGCCAATTCGCCCAGCAGCACCGCATCCGTGTCCAAGTGCACATCACCTGCATAGCGGGCAATTAGGATCACCCCCACGGAAAACAACGCCGGAAAGACCAGACCTATCGCAGCGTCCTCACCCACCAAGCGCGTCCGGCGCACGAGTTCAACTAGCACCACGGTACACACACCCACGACTGCCCCGCCCACCAGGAGCAGCGGGGACGACAGGCTGCCCGTCAGGAAAAATGCCACCACCAGCCCGGGCAGAATTGCGTGGCTGATGGCATCACTCATCATGGCCATGCTGCGGAGCACCAAGAAGGTACCCGGCAAGGCACAAGCACCTGCCACAATCGCAGCAACGAGCTGTATCTCCAGCTGAAACGCCGTCATGGCTGATTCCGCTCACGGCGCAGCCGCTCACACTCAGCCATACCCTGAAGTGTAAGCGCCCATTCGTGCTTGCCGGCAGGCCGTATCAGCCCCTGGTCGGCCAGCACCTTGAATTGTGCGCGCAGACTCCCGGATCCGGGCTGCATGGCCATGAGCGTAGCCTCAGGATGAGGATGTTCAAAAGTGGCGTGCTGTTGTGCCAGCTGATACAAATCCAGCAGGACAGCCTCGCGCTTAAACCGCGTGTTGCTGAGCCGATGGCGCACGGCCCGCAGAATCAGGCCCCTACGTGGCGCAAACAGCATCGAAAACGCCACTATGCCGCTTATGGTCAGCACAATCGTCGGCCCGGTCGGCAGGTGCGCCGTGCTCGTGCTAATCAGCGCACCGACTACGCCGGCCAGCGCGCCGAACCCCATGGCAAGAAGTACCATCTTCCCCAGCCGATCAGTCCACTGCCGTGCCGCTGCTGCGGGTGCAACAATCATCGCACTCATCAGAACGACTCCTACTGTCTGCAGGCCGATGACGATCGCTATCACCAGGAGCGCTGTCAGGAGAATGTCCAGCCTCCGCATGGGCAGGCCAAGACTTCGCCCGAAGTCCACGTTGAAGGCTAGGAGCTGAAACTCCTTCCAGAACAACGCAGCCAACAGCAGTGCCACGCCACCCAGCCCGGCCATCGTCAGCACATCCTGCTCGACAAGCGCGGCGGCCTGCCCGAAGAGGAATGCGTCCAGCCCCGCCTGATTGGCATTGGGCATCTTCTGGATCACGGTCAAGATTACCAAGCCCACACCAAAGAACACCGACAGCACCAACCCTAGCGCGCTGTCATACTTTACACGCGTGACGCCCGTGATAGCCATCACCAGTGCCGTAGCGCACCAGCCGGCGAGCGCCGCACCAATCATCAGCACAAGCGGAATCTTACTGCCAGTAAGCAGAAACGCCAGTCCAATTCCAGGTAGTGCTGCGTGCGAGATGGCATCGCCCAAAAGACTCTGCTTGCGCAGCACCGCGAATGTACCCAAGGTCCCACTAACTGCCCCCAACAGGGCAGCACCCAGTGCCACAGTGCGCAGCGTGTAGTCCGTAAACAGTTGGTCCACGTCTCTAGGAAGGGCGTTCAAGAAACGCCAATCGCCCGCCGTAGGTGAGGCGCAGGTTGTCCTGTGTGAAAACCTCATCGACCGGTCCGCTAGCGATGCGTCGCACGTTTAGCAGCATGACCTCGTCAAAGTACGCGGATACGGTCTGCAGGTCGTGGTGGACCACAACGACTGTCTTGCCGCGTAACCGCAGGTTGCGCAGCAGCGCAATGATGGCCTGTTCCGTAGTTGCGTCAACGCCCTGCAGGGGCTCGTCCATAAAGTAAACGGTGGCGTCCTGAACCAACGCACGCGCCAGAAACACGCGCTGCTGCTGACCACCTGACAGCTGACTGATCTGGCGATGCGCGAGATGGTCCATACCCACCTGCTTTAGGGCCTCCAACGAGCGGGCACGCTCGGCGCGGCCAGGGCGTCGGACCCAGCCCAGCTTGCCATAGAGCCCCATCAGCACGACGTCCAGCACGTTCGCAGGAAAATCCCAATCCACGCTGCCGCGTTGTGGCACATACCCAACGAAGGACTTGGCGCTGGCGTATGGCTTGCCAAAGATGCGGACTTGCCCGGCGGACGGAACCACCAGGTTGAGGATGGCTTTGATTAGCGTCGTCTTGCCAGCGCCATTGGGCCCGACAATAGCCATCAACACGCCGCTCGGCACTGTAAGGTCAATGTCCCACAATACCGGACGTTCGCGATATGCGACCGTCAAGTCGCGGACCTCAATCGCCGCCTGCATGCGCCAGTGCCCCTACTATCGTGTCCGTGTTATGGCGAAGCATTCCGAGGTAAGTGCCGCATTCTGTGTTCGGTGCGCCCAGGGCATCACCAAAGAGCGTTCCTCCGATTGAGACGTTAAACCCGCGCGCGCGAACGGCTTCCCGCACGGCTTCGATGCCGCGCGGCGACACAGAAGATTCAACAAACAGCGCGGGAACTCGGCGCTCCGCAACCAGAGAAGCCACGCGCTGTACGTCGGCCGTGCCCGCCTCCGTTGCCGTGCTGATGCCTTGAAGACCCTGCACCTCGAACCCATATGCCTGACCGTAGTAGCCAAATGCATCATGCGAAGTAACGATGACGCGCTGCTGCGGTGTAATGCGTTCGACGGCTGCGCGCACGTACGCATCGACTTCTTCCAGTTCATCGGCATACGCGGCATGCTGCGCCCGAAACATGTCGGCATGGTCAGGATCCAACGTGGCCAACTCGCTAGCTACGGCACCTGCAGCGCGGTTCCACAAGCCCGCATCAAGCCAAATGTGTGGGTCGTAGTTGCCTTGAAATAGCGCGGACTCACGCAGCAATTCCACCGGAATGCTTTCAGCCACTGCTACAGTCGGCACGCCTCGCTTACGCATCTCTTCAAAGACATCCGTCATCTTGCCTTCAAGATGCAAGCCATTGTAAATGATGACATCGGCTCCCGCCATCGTCGCCACGTCGCGAGCACTCGCCTTGAACAGGTGCGGATCCACCCCCGGCCCCATCAGGCCGTCGACCACTATCTGGCTCCCACCCACCGCGCGAACCAGGTCTGCAATCATCGTGGTGGTGGTTACCACACGAATCGGCCGGCTGGAGAAGTCTATAGGCTGCGGGCCAGTTTCCACCTTGCCGCAGGCTGCAAGCGTCAAAAGCACCAAGGGCAGCGCGCGGAGCCGTGCTGATCTAATCAAGTCCACAGGTAAATTTAGGCAGGGCAAACAATAGTTTTAACGCCCTATAAACCTAAAGATCCACCACTAACGAATTGATACAAAGTTCGAGTCGGCCGCTTCAGGAAACTCAACCCAATCTGCGACGAAGACATTGGTGTCGCCGCTGGGCAAACGGCTTGCGTTACGGTTGGAGGCAAAGACAAGCTTGGTACCATCAAAGGAGAACATCGGAAAAGCGTCAAACGTGTTCGAATGCGTGATCTTGACGGGTTCGCCGCCGGTGGTGTCGATCATGTAGATAGCGAACACGGGGCGCCCTTGGCCTACGCTCTCGAAGTTTGACGCAAAGATGATTCGGTCTCCTCGCGGGTGAAAAAACGGTGCCCAGTTGGCGCCAGGCAAGTCGGTCACCTGGCGGGCATTGGCACCATCGGCGTCTGCGACAAAAATCTGCATCCTCGACGGCTCCACCAAGTTCTCCTCGAGGAGCGATTGGTAGATGTTTGCCTCCTCCCCTTTTGGCCGGCTAGCTCGCCAGACAATCTTCCGCGAGTCATAGGAAAAGAAGGCGCCGCCGTCGTAGCCTAGCGTGCTGGTTAGCTGCAAGAGCTCGCCCGTGGCGATTTCGAAGCGCCACAACTCGAGGTCTCCCGACCGGTTTGACGTAAAGACGACAAATTGCCCGTCCGGCGACACGGTGGCCTCGGCATCGTACCCTGGCCCGCCGATCAAGAGTTCGGGCGACTGCTTGGATTCTGGTGATGCCACATAGATGTCGTATTCATCGTAGATCGGCCAGACATACCTGTCCCTCGCAGCCGGTAGAGGTGGACACGCCGTGGATGTGGCATGCGTTGAGGCGTAGAGGAAGCGGCCGTCCGGCAAGAAGTATCCACAGGTCGTACGACCCAAGCCCGTCGATACCAGCCTGGGCGGCCCCGACTCGCGCACATCAACGACGAAATTCTGGTCACATCCTAGCGGGTTGATGCCGCTCCAGTCCGACTGGAAGATGAGCCGCGTATCGTCGAAGCTCCAGTACGCTTCCGCATTGTTGCCTCCGAAGGTGAGCTGCCGCACATTGCGCAAGTGCATCTCACCGGCAATGCGCAGCGAGTCAGTGGATCCATCGTACTTCTCTGCGGTGTCGGGTTGCGTGGTTTCGCAGGCACTCATCACCAGGAAAAGCAGGACAACCGTTTTCTGCATTGCTAGTCTCGTGGTGAAAAATGTAACGATACAGACACGCGCCTACGCCAGGTAGCTGCGTCTGGTGAAACAGTCAAGAATTCCTGCGGAGCCTGCGGGGGCACTCGAGCAGGTTTTTGCGTACAAAAAGCACTTGCCTCCTGGAAACGAAACAGACGCCGCAATGCCCGTCGACTTCGCAGTGGATGTCATAGAGCGAAGCTCCCAAGTCCCAGTACTGGTGGACTTCTGGGCACCATGGTGCGGGCCTTGCCGTGCGCTCGGTCCTACGCTGGACAAGCTTGCAGCTGAAAACTCAGGATCGTGGGAGCTATACAAGGTTAACACCGATGAGGCACCTGGCATTGCGCAACGCTATGGCGTCCGCGGCATACCTGCGGTCAAGCTGTTTGTCAACGGGGAAGTAGTAAACGCCTTTACCGGCGCTTTAGGTGAGGCTCAGGTACGGGCCTGGCTCCGCGAGGCGCTGCCCTCGCCAGCCGAGGCACAGGTAAGGCAAGCCGAGGCGGTCATCGCATCAGGTGACCCTGCAGCAGCCATTGCGATTCTTGAGGAGATTCTCAAGCATAGCCCGGAGCATGACCGTGCGCGAATTCGGCTGGCGCAGCTTCTGGTCACGCGTGACCTCACAGGCGCGGCCACCCTCGTGCGCGGCACAATCGCCGACCACGACCTGCGACCAATAGTAGAGGCTATCAAGACACTTGCGCAGTCCCAGGCTGACCAAGCCTTGCCCGCGGAGCCTGGGCGCTCTTTGTACGATGCCGTGCTCACGGCCATTGGCGCCGGTGATTTCGACGCGGCGCTAACAGGCATCATCGCCATATTGCAGACGGACCGGTATTACAAGGACGATGCCGCGCGCAAGCTGGGCGTGTCCATCTTTACAATTCTCGGACCGACGCATGAGCTGACGCGGCGCCACCGCCGCGCATTCGATATGTGGCTTTACTGACGAGTCACCCCGCGATAAAGCCCGCACTCGCTGTCCTGCAATTCCGGTTTACGCGATCGCTCCGCCGCAACTGCTTCCTGCACCCGCAGTGCACCCATAGCAGTGCCGCTGCGTGCGGATCACATGTCGCTTCCAAGCCGCCAGATCAAAGTCCTTTACGTGCGACGTGTGGCCTGGAAGATCCATGACCATGTCAAGCTGCTGGTTGAAGTCGCAGTCATACAAATACCCGTTCCAAGAGACCGAAAGCGTGTTGCGGCACATGAGACCTGCAATGGTAGCCGGGTTGAATGCGTTAACCAAGCGGTTCAGGTATGAGTCGACCTGTCCAGTCTCCACAAGCCACTCCAGATACCTGGACATCGGCATGTTACTAAGAGTCAGCAGCCGATCAAAGTACACGTCGTGGTTTGTGCCTAGCGCGACCTTCCATTCGCGCTCTAGCGATGCCTGCTGCCCCGGCAGGAATGCACCGACCGGGTTAGCCACCAGCGTCAAGAAACGACGCTTGTCTCCCAGCCCGTAGCCGGCTTTGTTGAGGTTGCGCAGCGCCCTAAGTGACTTGGCATATGCACCTTTGCCGCGTTGTGCATCTGTACCCAACTCGCGATAGTGCGGCAAAGAACAGACCACCTCTACGCCTCTTTCTGCGAACCATTCCGGCAAGTGCCTAAAGCGGCGCGTCAACAGGATCGTCAGATTGCAGCGATCCATCACGTGAATGCCACGCTTGACGCACTCGTCGACGATGTGTTCAAAGTGAGGATTCAGCTCCGGCGCGCCACCCGTAAGGTCCACCACCCGCACACCGGCCCTATCTATTAGACGGAGGCACGCCTCGACCGTAGCACGGTCCATATTCTCTTCAGTGCGGTCGGGACCGGCATCAACGTGGCAATGCCGGCAGGTCATGTTGCAGAGCTTGCCGAGGTTGATTTGTACAATGTCCAGCGCCTGTGGCTGCAGCACTGGCCAGCCGGCCGTTTCCAGGTCGCGGTCAAACTGGCCGGATCCGGAGGGGCCGCCGCGAATTCCCACGCATTCGAGTATCCTGAACTGTTCACTGGGTTGCACCAGCGGTGCGCCGCGAAAGGCCATGGACGAGGTAGCCCGGGGACCTTCTACTGCCGGTCTGCGACCGTTTAGCGTGTCGAGCGCAATGAATTCGGTGTCAACCACCATCGGGACTACATAGAAAGGCGCTTGGCCTGGTCAAGCATCTGTATGCCGTGTACCAGTGAGGCGCCGCCGCGGATCGCGCAAGCGACGTGAACCGCCTCCGTCATTTGCGCCAAGTCCGAGCCTTTCTCCAGGGCGTCGGTCGTGTACGCGTCGATGCAATAAGGACACTGGACGGCATGTGCCACAGCAAGGGCTATGAGTGCCTTCTCACGTGCCGTTAGGGCGCCGTCTTCAAAGACCTTGTTATAGTACGCAAAAAAGGCATCTGCAAGTTCTTTGCTGCCCTCTTCGATCTGCCCAAATCGCGGCAGCTGGTCCCTGTGGTAGTAGTGGTCCATTTCCGTTACCGGTGCGCGCATTAAACGAGCGGTGGAATTCGTGTTCCGTTTGTTGCGCGATTGTGCCACGCAAGAGGATGCCATGCGCGCCGGAAGCGGCGGAACTTGCCGTCCATTCATGTGCGCCAAGGCCCTATGGACGGCCAGCCTTGCGCGCCTACTTGGTTCGTACACTCCTGCACAATTCGTGTTCGGGCAACGTCCGCCAGTGTAACCGCACGGCAGGCATAGCGGAGGGCGCAGTCCCTTTTGAAGGCACACGCAGAACAGGCGGCAGTCCTCTTGGCAGGCTATCGAGGTGTCAATGCGGCAGCCGCGGTCGGCTAGAAGCCAAGTCCATGTCATTTTCATTCAGACATCAGCGCCATGTTGCTTTGAGGCTCATTTGTCGCGCACTGACTGCACAACCTGCGAAATGCCAAGTGAATGAGGGCCAATTTTGCACGAGAGCTGAGATATTCTGTCCGAGGTCTTAGGGTAAATTCGCAAGTGCCACGGGAGGCCGTCGCAGGCATGGGGATTCCCGTTGCACGCGCAAGACTGTGTAGGGTCGGCGGGAGGCGCACCTGCCTTAGGATCCGGTGGCCATTCCGTCGCTTTCGCTCCGGGCCTCAGTCCGGCTTCCATCACCGTGTTTCCTCCCGCCGCCCACCGAACCGGGCGTACGGTTTTCCCGTACCCGGCTCTCCAGGCGGATCATGCAACTCGCACTCGGGCCGCTTATCCTGCCGCATAGGACTTCCACTACGCAAGGAGCGACACGCTCCCTACAGCCACCCTATACCGCGGATAACGGGTTGACAGGCCTGTTTACGCCCTGACAACCCCGTACGCCAGCATCGCATAGAATGCGACTGGCCTACGGGTCCTTCACTTACGCATGTGGTGTCGCTGGATTCACCGACCCTGATCGGATAGTAGGCTATGCCATTATTTCCGGGGCCTTTCACCCTTTGAACACCGCTCCGCACCTGCGGCCCTGTATCTTGTAAGTGATGTTTGATGGGGTACATCGACAGGGTGATCCTTGATGTGGAAATTGCGGCAGCGATGGCTGCGAATCACTGATCCCGGGCTTGGCCAGACCGGTTTTTGCGGTCGCCGAAAGCGTTGTGCTCCGCTCTGCGTCACGTCACGGCGAGTCAACTCCCCGGGAGCAACCAATCGGCCCCCGCTGCCTTGAGCGCTTGGAAGGGATTTGTGCCCCGGGTGAGTGCTGTGATATACCCCCCGTAGGGAGTTCGTGCCTTGGAGCACCGATACAGGGACTGATGGAACGTCACGGCGACTCGCAGCCATAGACCACCATACACCAAAGGAGTAACCGCCCATGTTCATTCAATCTCAGCCAACCGCCTTCGCTGGCGTCGACTGGGGCTCGCAGTCACATCAGGTTTGTGTTCTCGGATCCGACGGCGCCGTCCTCGGCGAGAAGGCCTTTCCTCACTCCGGCGAGGGGCTCGGCCAGCTGCTCGACTGGATTCTAGACTGCGCGGCCTGCGAGGCTAATCAGGTTGCGGTCGCCATCGAGATTCCTCACGGCCCGGTCGTTGATAGCCTTCTTGATCGCGGATTTCAGGTCTTTTCCATCAATCCCAAGCAGCTGGACCGGTTCCGGGATCGTTTTTCGCCTGCTGGCGCCAAGGATGACCGCCGTGACGCTCGCGTACTGGCAGGCGCCGTCCGCACCGACCCGGACTGCCTACGCGCGCTCAGCCCGCTGGATGCCGATATTGTTAAGCTGCGCGAATGGTCGCGCATGGCCGATGAGCTGACCGCCGAGCGCACCGGCCTCACCAACCGTTTCCGCGAACAGCTCTGGCGCTACTACCCGCAGTTCCTCGAGCTCGGGGCCGATCTTTCCTCGCCATGGGCCTTGGCCCTCTGGAAGCTCGCATCCACGCCAGAGGATGCCCGCCGGGTCCGCCCGTCCTCCGTAGCTAAGTTGTTGAAGAAGCACCGCATACGGCGTTTCAAAGCCGAGGAGGTCATCCAGACGCTGCGTGCCGAACCCGTAACCGCCGCCCCCGGCGTCGTCGAGGCCGCAACCTTGCATATCCGGGTGCTCGCAGAGAAGCTCGAGCAGCTCGGGAAGCATATGAGCGCCGCGAAGCACGCCATGGCCGCCCTCGTCGAAGCACTCTCCGCCAGCGAAGAGCCCACCGCAGGGAAGCCCCGTACGTTGCGCGACGCTGCGATCCTCTCGTCACTGCCAGGCGTCGGGCACGTGGTCTTGGCCACACTGCTCTCGGAGGCATCCGGCCCCCTGCACTCCCGGGACTACCAGGCCCTGCGCTGCCTGTGCGGCGTCGCACCGGTCACCCGGCAATCCGGCAAGGCACGGCGCGTCGTGCGCCGCCGGGCCTGCCAGCCCCGCCTGGCAAACGCCCTCTATCACTGGAGCAGGGTGGCCACCCAGCACGATCCCATCAGTCAGGCCAAGTACTGCGCCTTGCGCGCCCGCGGCCACACGCACGGCCGCGCCCTACGCTCCGTCGCAGACCGGCTGCTGGCCGTAGCCTGCGCCATGCTGCGAAACGGCACACCGTTCGATCCCGGCCACGTGACTGCTGCCACCCAAGCGCTGGCGCACCCGACCACAGAATCAAAGTAAATGTAACGACACCAGGGCCGCCGGTTAATTTACTGACCCCCTCTGCGTGCAAAAGCCCGACTTCGTCACCTTCTTGAGCCTACCGTTGCTCTGGGGGGCGAGCACAGGCGATCCGAGTCGTCTTTGGCCCTTTTCGAGGCTGTTTTGGCCGTTTTTGGGCCTCAACGATGAATGCGGAAGAAATGTAGTACCAATGGGGATGGTTGTACACTCACTTATTAGTAAATGTATATATGTGCATATACACTGTTCAGGATCAAAATGACAAAGTTGGAAAAGGACGCTGCGGATCCCTTTCAAATCCTCACCAGAGTACGATGGCTCCGGCTTCAAATGCGCAGTTACCCACCACTCGCTGTCTTCCCGACCCAGCCTGCAGTTGCGTCGCTTTTTGGTCTAAACGTCTACTTTTTTCTTCTTTCCTACTTGCATAAAGGGTAGGGAGTCCCTTCCCTCGACGGGCATTACCCCGCGTCTTCAGTACTACGGGCCACTCCGCCACCCTATCAGCCTGGCCTGGCTCAAAGAGCTTCCAGTTACTGCGTGCCACACCACCAATAGGGCTTCCCGTGTTGCAACTCTCCTGATCTTCCATGCGTGCCAGCGCCAATACCCCGGCGAGTCGGACTCGGTGCCTTTGTCGCTCGCTTCCCGAGCCGCAGCGGTCTTCCCCATATCACCGGAAAGTCGACACTCGCATCACCCGTTTCGGGGCCTGCTCAGCGTTCACTCACGTTCCGGCCCGCATGGTCGCTAAGCTACTCACGTAGCCCGTTAATCACAGTGCTTCATACCATGTCGTTGCCTCCATAATACGCTGTGACCGCTACCAACTGGAGCGACAGGTAATATGAAAAAGCGGACGCCTTTGACGTATCGTAGGCGTAGCGCATCGTTCACAAATACGCCGGAGGGCCTCATGCGAAAGCTGATTTACCTTGGTTTGGATGCTCACGCCAGTCACTGCGTTCTTGGAGGCATGGATACGCGTGGAGACTTGTTGTTCAGCAAACGACTTCGAACCGCGGAATCCGTATTAATTAGTCACATAGTGGAGATCCAGGCACGTGAGAAGCTACTGGTTCTGGAAGAGTCCTCGCTAGCCGGCTGGCTGTCGGGGAGTCTTCGTCAGTACGTGGACCAGATCACCGTATGTGATCCGCGCCAGAATGCCCTCATAAGCCGCAATGCGCATAAGAGTGATGAGAGTGATGTTTACAACCTGTGCAAGCTGCTGCGACTGGGGGAGCTCAGGGGCGTCTACCATCCGGAAGATGACCACCGTGCCTCCTTTAAGAGCGCCGTGCAGCACTACTTTGACCTTCGGAATCAGCAAAGTGCGCTGAAGACCAAGATAAAGGCGAAGTATCGAGGTGCTGGCGTCATGGAGGTGCAGGGGGATTGCGTCTACAGTGCGGCGCATCGTGCGGCGTACTTGGCGCAGATCAAGGACATTGCGGTACGCACCATGGTAGAGCAGCTCTACGGTGTACTGGATGTGCTGGTCGATACGCAAGATAAGGCACGCCAGCAGGTGATACGGCTCGGCAGGCGGTACCGCGAGATCCGGCAATTCATGAAAATGCCGGGAGTAGGTCCAATCGGAGCCCATGTCTTTGATGCGTATGTCCAAACGCCCCATCGGTTTGCGACCAAGCAGAAGCTGTGGCGCTACTGCAGGCTCGGCATCGTTGATCGCAGCAGTAATGGTAAGCCGCTGGCCTACAAGCGGCTGGACCGCGCCGGCAACGGTGAGCTCAAGGCTATGAGCTATCGCGCCTGGCTGACGGCCACGCGGATATCGAAGCCCAATGAGGTATCCCAATTCTACGAGGCATCGCTCGAACGCACGCACAACGCAACGCGTGCGCGGCTCAATACGCAGCGGAAGATTCTTGCGGTGCTCTGGAGCATATGGAAACGGAACGTAGCCTATAACCCCGACCTTTTTCTCAGAGTGAGCCAGGCCGCAGCGTAATTGCGCGATGCGGCGCATCGGTTGAGTTTGCAAGACCACCTCTGGCGGATAAGGGTAGCCGAGGAAATCTCCACCAACATCTTAGCTCCACTGAATGGAAGCTCTGCGACAGCATAGATCCTCGGCCTTCAAGCCCCATATGACCATAGATCAGAACCGCATGTGGTTTTGAGTCTCACAAACGAGTATGGCAAATGTGAAGCCCTTCCAGAGGTCATGCGCATCCGCAAAATGTAGCGTGGAAACGCACACTCAATAACCGATCGCCCAAGAACGCGCGCGAATACAACGGCGGTGGTGGTAGGCGTCCTGTAAAATCAAGCCATTTTTACGGGAAGGGGCAGGTATGGCTTGCTTTTATTTTTCAAACGAGATGTTGGGCGGGATTCGCACCCGCCACAGGAAAGCGCCTTATCACGGCGCACGGCAAACGTGAGGTTGTACGAGCGCCTTTCGGAGGCTTTACCAAGACACGAAGGGCCCCGTGCGGTGTTTATCGGAGCGCAAGCGCATGTGGCGTACCTGTGCGCCGTAGAGGGAGGACGAACGCCATTCCTGCTTTTCGGTGAGCTCGGGGAACGGCGAATCCGTGCCGAGGCCCTCGCGGTGCCTTTAGCGGGTGCTGCTGGGCTGGGGCACCAGCAGGATTGCGGCGATATGCAGCATGATTTGGCCCTGCGCGTGGCGTCCTGTTTGACGTGGGCTGCGGCAGCGTACAAAGACAAAACGGACCGCAGCCTACCAACTCTCGGCAGCTGGGGATTTCGAGCCTCAGTGCGTTTTGGCAGTCTTGGGTTGTATGTAAACCGCGCTGAGCTTGGAGTACTTGCTGCTGAGAAACGGCCGCCAGCGCTACAAGACGCTAGTGGTAAACATTGGCAGCCTACCAATTGAAACAAATGGCCGTCAGCAGGACAGCGCGCACAAAGGGACTTTACGGACGCACCTTCTTGCTTCCGCTGACAGCCGCTTGTGGGGCAGCCGGCGACATCCTCCGCGAAAAGCTGCGCCGAGGCAACCGACATGCCGCAGGTAGTTGCCACAACTTCATCCGCACGGAAGCTCAACGGACGCGCAGCCATTTGGCCGATAGCGTGAACGCTCGACCGGTCGCGGCCTTGGCGACGGGAGAGTCTACTCGAAGCTGGAAGAATCCAGCGTAGGTTGTGTGATGCGTCTGACGCAGAATACCGACTCTCAACGGTTAGCGAAACCGTTCGTGGAACAGTACACGCATGATGCCCAGCTGCAACCAGACGACAAACTACTCGTGCGGCTAACGTACTCCGGGCTACCAAGCGCATACAACGGCTGCCATGGTCCGAGGCGAAGCCGTGTGCGGGCTGAGTGCCTTTTTTGTCCACGGGGGGTTGCATGCAGGCGCGCCATCGGATGTAGCTCAAGTACGACGGCATGGTCCAAGTGCAGAGACTGTTGTTTTTGGGTGCTGGAATGCTGATTAGCCCAGCCGCGGCGCACGTTAACTAGCCTGTCCCGAAATGGACATGGTACTATCAGACCTGGAGCTATTAAGACATTCAATAGCCTTCTAATCCCTGCGGCGGTGCACTTACTGCTGGGCGGGTCGTTTGCTGCGGAAACCCTCGGGCAGGATGTGTACTACGCGCTCGAAAGCGGTGGGAACGATGTTGTTGGCGCCACTTGCCCGGTCGCGGACCCGTGTACGGTTAACAGGGCCATTATGGCCGCTGCCGCCGGGCAGGACACTGTCGCTGTACGCGTGCGCCGTAATGGCGGGCGCGCGTTGGTAGTATCTGCAGTGGAACTCTATGGCAAAGCCGTAAACTTTGCCGTGTACAATGAAGACTACGGATTAGCGGCTAACTATTACCTAGTGGATGGTGAGCTTGAGCTACGTGGCACGGTAGGCATAGGGATGGGCGAAGCTATTGGCTTTGGTCCGTACGAGTCCGAATCGAAGCTGACGATTAGCGCCAGCAGGATTGGCGTAACTGGGTCTGCGGTCACTCCCAACGCTGACGATCCCAGTGCGTTTGCGGAATTTCGCACTGCTTCCGTCTTTCGAGGCAACATCGTTATAGGACAAGACGCCACGATTGACGTATACGGCGGCTGTCCTACATTCGAAAACCTTCAGATAGCACGCGGGGCTGTGGTCAGCGTGGAAGGTACGTGCACGGCGGGCCTTGGCAATCCTGGTTTTGCCGATGAAGTTGAATCCACCACAGGCATCTACGTCTGGAACGTCCTGGACATTGACGGCGAGCTCGTGCTCGGTGGCGGCCACGACCTGCACTTGATTGCACCCAGGCCGAATTCGAGAGCAGACTCCGCCTATGCGGGCACAGATCGTTCTTTGCCTAGGGCCGAAATTAGTGGCACTGTTACTTCATCGGATGGTCGAGGTACGCTGTATATCCAAGTTCAAGAGGAGGTGCTGACAGACACCACATTCGAGAACGCGGAACAGAAGACCATCGACGGTGCGACTGTGGACACGCTGGTCAAGATTGTTCCGACATACCTGGGTTGGCAGAATGAGCCCGCTCACGCCTATCATATTAGCGGCAGTGGCAGGATTGATTTAGACATCATCAAGACCACGCAGGCCGGGGTAAGACTTGACGTTGACTTCGGCTCGGGGGCAACATCGGCAAACAACGGAGGAGTGCTGTATGCCTATGCGAGCAACGTATCTGGGGATTTTGAAAACAACGGCTATGCGCAGACTGAATTCAAAGTAAGGGTGGTCATCAGCAATAATGTGGGTGTCAAGGGCCCCACTTTACCGGCGGACGGAGCGCCAGAACGGAGAGGAATAGGTTCGGCCAATGCGGATGCTGGCGGCGAGGATTTGCCACAGCCAATGCTAGAGTGTTACGATCACTCGGACCGTTTGCAGGGCCAGAGCAACAATCTGTATTTCGGAAACACAAGTGATGGTTATGACGCTTCGGACGTGTTCCCTCGTTTGCTAGGAAGCCGTGGCCTGACAGGCGGCATCTATTTTAGGGGCAGAGGCAGTACTGTATCCGGCGTGGTAGAGCTTGAAGCAGGCATCAAGAGGACGGGTGTATACAACGACCCAGGAGATAGGGAGGGGGCTTGGGAAGATGGTGATGAGGTCGTGAAGAATGAGTTTACCTGTTACGGCGGAATCTACTTTATGGCTTCGACTTCCGTTTTGGGTGACGTGGTCGGGGACGACGTTACACACTTGATGATTGATGATGATGTAACATTGTACGGGCCCTATTTCGATGTCCGTAACGCGACAGAGGTAGTGGTTAGGAAGCGCGATGCCACTAAGAACGTTGTCGTGCAAAGGGGTGACATTTGTGCGAGTACAACCAAGGCGCCAAGTTCATATGGAAAGCACCTTGTCTTTGCGGGCTCTGAGACACAAACATTAGTGGGCAACGGAGGGAACCTGAAGTTAGGGGGTATCGGTCTCCGTGTAGACAAAGCTACCTCGGAACAGGTTTACTTCAACGACTTGACGGTGTCCACGATGAGCGTGGACATCAAAGGTGGGATGCTAACCACAAATGGGAAGTTAGATGTCCACAACGGTTATTTGTTCATCAACCAGGACCAGGGCTCAGTAGGTGATCTCCAGAAAGGTACCGGCAATCATGCATACGCGATGGTAAGTCCCACAGACACCGTCGGAATACCGGCATACATTGTGTACACGGGTAGCTTGGCCTCAATGGGCACGGGAGACGAGTTGTACGAAAAGATGTGGGTTGATGAAGTTGAAACGTGGCTGGGCACGTCTACCACGAAGCTTGCAATACTGACCAATATTACGGTTGGCAGTGTGCTGCGGCTTTCGCAGGGCACACTGGAAATTCCGTCTGGCATCACCCTAGAGGCGCCCACAACCGTCGAAGTAGGCAATGGATACGTCGACGAGGATGGGACTGGAATATGGAGCCTGAGTGATTCCGGCACTGTAACTTTTAGAGGCAAGGGGGCACGCACTTCGTCTAGTATTCTGCCGTCATATACGACGTTGTCTGGAGCACAAGACGCCAATACGGCCAGCTATGTCTACCTAGACGGGTGTCCTGAGACCGCAAGCTACGATGGTGGTTTCACAATTACGCTGCAAAAGGGTCATACTCCCGTTAGAGGTCTCGCAATTCTCAATCGTAGTAGGCTGGATCTGAATGGCAACGTCTTAGTGGCCAGAGGCAATGTGACTGTTGGTGCAATGGGCCGGCTGTGTGATTCTCTCGGCTCTGCTCCGTGCACTGGAAGTGGAGCAAATCACGATCTCATGAATCTTTCCGGTGCACTTGAAGCTGTCCATTTTTCAGATACACCGGAAACCCGTGCTGAATTGGCGCAGGCCCGAGCGAGCTATGCGGCTTCGCGTGGTTCAGCGGAAATGGCAGCTGACAGCATTGGAGCAGCCTACTTTTATGCCAAAATAGAACCCTTGCGAGGCGACCCATACCAAGGCCCTATAACGGTAACCATTGAATCAAGCCAAGACCGGCTTGATTGGTATATGCCTATGGTCAAGATTGGCACATACACACAGGTCACGTTTTCGGGTAGTGGGACTTATTCAAATGCCGTAGCACCGGTTAAGCCAAACATGGCAGACAAGATCATGTTTCCAGGCTTGATGTTAGCGGTAGGAGAAAAGACCGGTTCGGGGGGGCACGTCGAGTTTGAAGGGTTTGATCATGTGATGGTCGGCGATGACGCTGTGGTCGGGCACAATACCAAGCTGGAAATCCGTGGCGGTGGCGGACACCCCCAGTCGACCTTCATGGTAGGTGGAGACTTGGACGTAGGCGGAACCATAGCGGTGAACGGCAACGTGTTGGCGGTCAGCGGTGACTACAACCAAGGCTCTTCATTGCGTCCGGTATCTGACGTGTGGCTGCAGGGAGGGACACACTACCAGATGGGAGACTTTCACGTCGGAGTCGGCTTCCATCCCGACACTACGCACATCTACGCTCTGCAGGCGCCAAACACGGCCGGAGATTATGGAAACACGTGTACGGGCAACACCATGGTAATGGATGACTACACGGTTAATGCCGGTTTGATCGTGTACGGGGACTACATGCACTATGGTGCCGGTGATGCCTTTGATGCCAGTCAAACGGATGTGCTGGGACTGCGAGGAACCGTAACGTTTATTGGCAATGATACTTCGATGGTTTCGCACAGCGGCGCGATGAACTCATTCTGCAATGTGGCCATTATGTCAGGTCCCAGCGGGTCCGCTGGCATGGTTATGATGGGGAGCGATGTGATGCAGAACAAGTACGGTGAGCTTACACTCAAGAATGGTGTGGTCAGCTCTGGTGGCACGTACAACAGCTGGATGCTGGCAAACGAGGCGATTGAGGACACCCTGGTAGGGCGTGTTTCCATTGGGGCAGACGAGCCAGGCGTTGTCAGATATGGCTCACGCGACAGCTACGTAGACGGTTACGTAACTCGGTCAGTGTCCGTGGGCAACCAAGGCGGAGGCGTGGTAACCGGTGGCTACCTGTTCCCTGTCGGCAGTGCCGATGAGAGCGGTCCTGACTACTACCGTCCGCTGATTATGCAATTCCCGGCCGATTTGGGTAGTACGCGTATGGCAACGGTGGGCTTTATGGCAGACGCGAAAGCTGACTCCATGGACTGGCCGGCTGGCAATCTGAGTGTGGATGGCGCTGACGGCATGCTGACGCTGGACAATGTGGCCGACCTATTCTGGAAGGTAGAATTTGATGCTGTGCCGGCGCATGAGCCGAACATTCGTATTGCAGCTGACGAACTTCCAGGCATTTTTAACATCAAGGGACTGCGTATAGTGCAGTGGAACTGCGACGGGACCAATCCGCGCTTGGCGGGTGTCTATGACTTGGAAAGCGATCCCAGCGATGATGCGTCATTTGCTGTCAACGACTATGTCGCCGGAGTTCCGAACCTGACTCAGGAAAGCGTGAACGTGGAGATGTGCAACATCTTCGGTATCGCCGCAAACTTCCTAGAAAACCCATTCATTATTGTCGACCACATCATACCGCTGTCGGCCGTGCAATTCATCAACAACGTGGCCGGTGCAACAGTGGATCTGTACATAGACGATTTCAAAGTGGAGGACGATTTTGCATTCCAGACGGCGCGTGCCTTTGGCGTGATATGGGCGCGCCCCCACGTGGTGGATATAGTAGCCGCAAATGCGCCTGACAACTCGCAGCCGCTTGTCTCGCTGCGAGTACGATTCCGGCGGAACATGAATTACCATGTGATCGCGCACGGCAACTTGGACACAGGCGTATTGGAAGTTTTCGTCAGGGAAGATGTTCGCGTTCTTTCGACAACGAGCAACAAGGTTGAATTCTACTTCGTGCACGGCGCGAGCGATCTGGGCTCGGTTAACATCCGTCTTGTCGATCCAATCGACAACACACGCGTGCTCGATCTGTTGGCCAGTAACTTCTGGTTTGATGAATTCGGCCCGTATATATCGTTGGACCCAGGCGAATACAACTTCGAGGTGGCAATGGCGAACAACGACACGAAGAATGATATCTTCCGCCTGGAGACTCACCAGTATTCCGGCCTCGCGTTTGTTCTTAACCTGTCAGGGCCTGGTAAGTCAAACGCAGAGGGCGTTACAATCATGGGCGTGCCTCCGGACGGCAACCCGTTCTTCCCCCAGGTTTTTACGGGAACGCAAAACACAGAGCTTCCGACGGAGTTCGCGCTTCTGGGTAACTATCCTAACCCCTTCAACCCATCCACTCGGATCGAATTCGATCTTCCTGAGGCGGCGGAGGTGAGCACTGCGGTGTTCGACATGCTCGGCAGGAACGTGATGACGCTACCTTCACAGGAGTTTGAGGCGGGCGCAAGCCGATCGATCGAGCTAAATGCGATCAGCTTGGCCTCCGGTAACTACCTTTACCAAATAGTGGCCAAGGGTGCTTCGGGACGGTACATTGAAACCGGTCGGATGGTACTGGTCAAGTAAGCCGTCTGGCTCTCTGCATGTGTTAGGTGAAGTACCTCCCCGGTACGCGGAGTGGCCCCCTTGCGCCACGAACGGTTTCGTAGGTTAGGCGGTGGGTACAAAATAGACCTGCCTTGTGTATCATGGTGGCCACAGCCGCGGGGGCTGTCGCTGCGTCGAGCCATTAGATCATGCCATTCTCCACCACCACCGTTCCTACTCGGTCGATAAATGCTCGCTTGCGATGAAGAGTCAAGCCTTACGTGTCCCCGCCCACATTAAAGGCGCGATCATTCACGGCGCGTGCTACCCCTTTCCTTTCGGAATTCGTACGTAGTGCTGTTGGCGACCCTTCAGTGCGACTTCCTAACCACCCTCCGGTATGCGGATTTGCATGGCAATAGCGCGGGCAGTACATCTGCCGGACCGTCTTGGAGATTGCTAGGCGCCATGAACCCATTCAATTTGTGAAGTGCCCCGTGGCCACCCTTTCGAGATGCCACTTTGCCAATGCTGAAGCAAACTTGGCTGCGTATGGGAAGCGTTACTAACTTGACTGTGGCCTCGAGCCGGGTGCTGCATTCTGGTGCGTCGCTACCCGGTGGCACAGCTGGAACAACCCTGTCAGAAGCAGCAGTATTTATTTGCTCGTGGCGGGCAACCCATGTTCCCGACCTTTTTGCGAAGCCGTTTTGAGTCGGAAACAGCGATTGGCGAGCGCAAATCATACGTGACGATGCTGAAGTCAATTTTTGCGCGACCGATGCCTCGCTGGCTCCCTGCAGGCACAATTAGGGGTCCACAAGCACCCGAAATCCCCTCCTTTTGAGGGCGCACGATACGAAATGGACGAACCATGCCCAAGCGCTCAACCTAGAGCGGCCCGGGCTGGGTGCGCTGCTGCGCACAGAGGCGAAACAGAGATAGCGAGTTCATCACTGTCGAGCAATGGCGACCCACCGCATTCAAAGGGCGAAGGAAAGCCGCGGCTCCGAGGCCAGCGGCGTGCAAAGGAACTGGCCCTGCGCTACCATGCCGCGAATATCAAGACGCTATTTATATAGGTAAGCCATTAATCTGGGAAAGCGGTGGAGCTACCCAGATAGAATGTGCATACCCGCCCCAACACAATAGGCGCAAGAGCTACACCCGCCGGAATCCATGGCTGGGCGACGCATGAGCGGTTATGCCATTCAAGCGACATGGCCTAAACACGCCGGCATGCCTGCACAAGACTTCGGCAAAAGGCAGCCAGCTCTGCGGGAACATACCAGTATCCGGCTAGCCATCAATGCACAATCCCAGCCGCGCGCGTGTGCGTAGCAAAAGCCAGCGAATTGCCATGCGTAGTCCGTGGTCAAAGCTTTACGCCGGTTACAGTGATGCTGAGCGCGCCGGCGGCAGCCGGAATCTGTCGCTCCGTCATCACCTGAACCTTGGTGAAGCCGGATTTCCGTATTAAACTCAGATAGGCATCTCGCTCGATCGCACCGGCGACGCACCCCACATAGGCCTCTACACTTTGCCGCACACTGTCCTGCAAGGGGCCGCAAAGCACGACATCGCTAATCGCAAAGTGGCCGCCACGCCGCAGGACGCGATACATCTCCTCAAAAGCCCTTTGCTTGGCCGGAACCAGGTTCAGGACACAGTTGCTGATGATGACGTCAGCAAAGTCGTCAGGCAGCGGCATCTTTTCGATGTCACCGAGAACAAAGCGGACGTTTTTATAACCCAGGCCTTGTGCGTTTTGACGCGCCCTAGCGACCATAGCCTTGGAAAAGTCGAGCCCGATGACTTTCCCATTTTCGCCTACGATGCGACGTGCCACAAAGGTATCCAGCCCTGCTCCACTGCCGAGATCCAGCACGGTTTGGCCTGGTAATAGCCCAGCGTACTCGACCGGGAGCCCGCAGCCCAAGCCCAGATCGGCTTCCTCCACGTACCCGTCGACCTCGTCATAGGCATCTCCGATCATGGAATAGCCGCAGCCGTCGCCAGCCGTGGCAACTTGGGAGTATTTTTCCCGAACTACATCCTTTATCGCTTGTGCTTCCTCTGGAACGGAGTCACTCCCCGAGGATGCACAGCAACTGGCGCCGACTCGGCCCTGATGGCGCGGCTCTTCATCCGTCGTCGTGCAGCAGGTCATGGCTAGCAAGGTGTACGTCAGCGATGGGTATGCTTCTGAAGGGCGCTCTGCCATTATGCAGCCAACGTGCGCCCGCTGGGCATAGGCGATGGAATAGCCAATTGCTTGTCGTGTTCCTGTCGTCTCCCCTGCTATGCAGCACTGAATGCCGCTCTTCCACTGCCTGAACGAGTAGGAAAACATGCCTGAATCTGCCGCATGCTAGCAGTTGGCTAACAGAAACGAGGCAGCGCAACCCCCATCTCTCCGCCGCATGGACTCAGGATCTACCAGACTAGTATGCACGTCTATCGTCGGACATTCTCCGCATCGCGTTCAGATGGGCCCAACTCCGTGACTTGTTGAAGCCCTGCTGTGCATAGTGTGTCGCAGAGTCTGGCGAGACGAACACCGCCACAATAGCGGCAGGTGGCAGTACCTTCTTGGATTTGGTATCGGCATAACTTGGGCGGAATTCATAGGGGCCAAGTGCTGATGCGGTGCGGCGCGGATATGCCGCCTACTTCGAAAGGTAACAAGGCAAATCCCGCACTTGTACATGCGCCGGAACTTATCCAGTGAGTCTTCGGCAGCGCTTAAGGACAGCGCGTTGACCGCAGGCATTCAATAGGGACTTGAACACTGCCTCATTTCCTCCAGGCAATTCTCTCGCAGGCTCTACGGCGTGGCCGACGCCGCACTCGTATATTGACCAAGTTGCACCGATCACGTCAGAGTCAAGATACCTGTTGCCATGAAAGCACGCTACTCGCTTCTCGCGCTCGCCCTGTTCATCCCGACTGCCGCCGAGGCCCAATTGGGAGCCGGTTTTGGAAGTACCCTGGCTATGGAGGGTGACGCCATCTTTGTCGGAAAAGCCCGAACCGGCACCGGCGCCGGTACCGTATACGTATTCGGGCGCAAAACGGAAACCCAAGCGTGGGTTGAGCGCCAGCGCCTTGTGGCATCAGATGCAGAAGGCCAAAGTGATAATTTTGGTCGGGCAATGACGACTAGTGGGAATTCACTTTTCGTTGGCGCGATTGGAAGCGACGATTCCCATGGAGCTGTCTATGTATTCACGCTTCAGGACGGCATGTGGATTGAGTCGGCCAAGCTTGTCGCGAGTGATGCGGCGGAGGACCACAGGTTTGGCAACGCCCTTGTCGCACATGGCAATCGGCTGCTAGTAAGTGCCATTGGCCCGTCTTATGAAGCTGGAGCAGTCTACATATTTGAACGGGATGATGCATCGGGTACATGGAGTGAGCACGCCATCTTGCGTGGCAGCGATGCCGGGCCCTACGAGGCGGAGTGGAGACGAATGTGGCGTATGAGCGTAGTACCTGTCTCAGGCTTCGGGCCAGCTATGGCACTGGGCGAGCACACAGCCGCGATCTCCGCACCGGCATTTGGCGGATCCGTGATGGTGTATTCTCACGACCCGAATTCGGATACCTGGGCCATCACGGATACGCTGAATGTCGAAGGACAGGAACCCGCCCACCTTTTCGGGTATGCGTTGGCCATGGAAGGCGACGAGCTCTTCGTAGCTGCTCCGAGGTATAGCGACAACCAAGGCGTCATATTCAGATTTGAGCGGAGCAGCGACGCGGGTGAATGGAAGCGGCGCGGACACTTGTCGGGCATCTTTCAAACCCACGGCTATCGGTTGCTGGGCTTTAAATTGAATCTGGATGGGTCAGACCTGTGGACCACCGCACCCATGCATAATGGCGGGATGGGATCTTTGTACCACTACAGCCGGGATGCGGATACAAGACTGTGGCGCACCGCTACCCAATTTAATCCCAAGGACCTTCTTTTCGACGCGTCCAGCGCTCGCGGATTGTGTGAGGCGCTCGTTGTTAAAGGTGATATCGCGCTCTGCGGCGCACCCGCTTCTGACCACGGAGAGGGCAAGGCACTGGTGTTGCAGAATAAGGACGGAAGGTGGACTGAAAGCGCTCAGCTGATCAATGATTCCCGCATCATCCCTTCCATCGTTGGAGCGGAGGTCGTCTGCAAAGATGGAGAAGCTGATCGTTTCGATTGCAGCAACGTAGACATGTTGTCATTTCTGTCCGTCGCTGACCTGGGTGGCAGCCGTGGCGTGGAAGTGAACGACCTTTGGGGCTGGACCGATCCCGACACTGGAAGGGAATGGGCCTTAGTCGGCCGCATAGACGGAACCGCCATGGTGGACGTAACCGACCCGAACAATCCGATCTTCGTAGGTGATTTGCCAAAGACGGATAAGGCGAATTCCAGCACTTGGCGAGACATCAAGGTGTACCAGAACCATGCCTTCATCGTTGCCGATGGCGCCGGAGACCACGGCATGCAGGTGTTTGACTTGCGCAAGCTGCGTGCCGTGGAGAACCCGCCGGTAACCTTTGAGGCCAGCGCTCTTTATACCGACATCGCCAGTGCACACAACATCGTAATCAATGAGGGTTCAGGCTTTGCATACGCCGTCGGCAGCGGCATGGGCGGCGAGACATGCGGTGGTGGCCTCCACATGATTGACATCAGGAACCCCTTACAGCCCACCTTCGCCGGGTGCTTCGCCGATACCGAAACGGGAACGGCAAGCACCGGGTATTCGCACGATGCGCAGTGTGTCAACTACCGCGGGCCCGATGCCGAGCACCGTGGAAAAGAGATTTGCTTCGGCGCCAACGAAACGGCGCTCAGCATTTCCGATGTCAGTGACAAGGACAATCCCGTCAAGTTGTCCAACGCATCGTATCCCAACTACGGCTATTCGCACCAGGGCTGGCTCACGGAGGACCACAGCTTCTTCTACATGAACGATGAACTGGATGAAATAGCAGGATCTGTGGACGGCACGCGGACACTTGTCTGGGATGTGTCCGATTTGGACGATCCGCAGCTGGCTATGGAGCATGTTTCTGAGAACAAGGCCAGCGACCACAACCTGTACATCGTCGGTGACCTCATGTACCAGTCCAACTATCAGAGCGGCCTGCGTATCCTCGACATCACCAAGCGAACGAGCCCGGTGGAGGTAGGCTTCTTCGATACCGTGCCTTACGGCGAGAACGTGCCCAGCTTCGGCGGTTCATGGAGCAACTATCCGTTCTTCAAGAGTGGGATTATCGTCGTCACCAGCGGCAACGAAGGCATGTTCATTTTGAAGAAGCGAAACGTGGACGCCTGAGCCTTGGGCCATCCACAGGGATTAGCGCTTCTTTTCACAGCATTTGTATACCCTCGGTCGCGTACGGCCCGTCATTGCACGGCCGCTGCCATTGGAGTGCATGTGAATTTAGTTGCGTCCGTTTCCGCTTGCGATTTGACCACTTGCAGGGCCGCGTCCGCAGCAATGCAAGTCGATTCGCTGGCCGATACGCACGACTCCGGCAGCAGCTTCAGGGCATGGCAGTGCCGTTTGCTTCGGGCCAATGTACCCTAACTTCTACAAACCCCAAGCCGGAAGCCTGCGCCAGAACCGGTGCCAAATGGCAACACGCTTCGCGCGCCGCTGCGCATTGCGGCTTTGCTGCCTATAGTTTGACGCTCCTCCGGTCAGATGGCTGCAAAGAAAGGCGACGGTTCTGGACCGCACTTGCAACACCGCCGTGCAGCGCTCACAATGACAGGGCAGGATGGACGGTGCGTGCTGTCCGCTGAACTTGTCATGGTCGGCTGGATACGGTGAAGTGGGATGGCGTGCCGGCGTTACGCCACTGCGCGCTCCTCCTGTTCCTTGTACTGAAGGGCATAGAGCGTCCTGTACAACCCTTCCTTTGCCAATAGCTGGTCGTGCGTCCCGCGTTGCCGAAGCACACCTTTGTGGAGGACAAGTATCATGTCTGCATGGCGAATCGTCGAGAGCCGGTGTGCAATGATGAGTGAGGTTCGATTCTCCAGCAACGTCCCTAAGGCACGCTGGATCGTGTGCTCCGTCTCCGTGTCCACACTTGAAGTTGCCTCATCCAGCACCAAGAGGTCCGGGTCGTAAACCAACACCCGAACGAAGGAAAGCAGCTGCCGTTGCCCGTGAGACAGGGACTTGCCTCGTTCCTGCACATCATGCTGGAATTTACCCGGCAGCTTCTCGATAAACTCGTCCGCCCCTATCATTTTCGCCGCCTGACGCACCTGGGCAGACGTGACACCCGGATGACCCAACGAGATGTTGCGCTCGACGGACCCGGAAAACAAAAAAACGTCCTGGAGCACCAGCCCAATGCGCCAACGCAGATAGCCCAGCTTGTACGTTCGGATGTCACGACCATCCAGCAGTATCTGCCCTTTCTGGATGTCGTAAAAACGCATGAGCAGACTGATGATGGTCGTCTTTCCACTGCCGGTAGCTCCTACGATGGCAACCGTCTGGCCCGGGTGAATCTCAAACGAGACATCGCGCAATACCCAGTTGGGTTCCTGGTCATAGCTGAACCACACGTTCCGGAACGCAATGTGCCCAGCAAGATGATCCGCCGGAATCGGCCCCTCCGGCTCTTTTAGCGCATGGTCATGATCAAGTACGTCAAAAATCCGCTCCGCACCTGCCATCGCGCCCTGGAGCGTATTGAACTGGTCCGATAGGCTACGTATCGGCTGGAAGAACTGACGTGCATACTGCACAAAGGCAATAAGCACGCCTACCGTGAGCCCGCCCGACAAGGCCCGAATGCCGCCGACCCACAGCACCAACCCGATTGCCGACGATGCTAGAATGTCAACCGCAGGCCAAAACAGCGCGTGAAAAAACACCGTCTTTAGGTATGCGGCTCGGTGCAGGTCGTTGATTCTCGTAAATCGCTCCATCTCCTCCTTCTCCCGCCCGAAGAGCTGGACAATGCTCATGCCAGTGACATGCTCCTGCAGGAAGGAATTTAGTCTGGCGACCTGCTTTCGTACTTGCCTGTATTGTGTACGTACGTTGCGCTTGAACCAGACGGTCACCCACAGCATGAACGGCATCACCGCAAGCGTCACGATCGCCAGCATCCAATCCAGCCAAAACATGAACGCCGTGATGAAAATCAGCCGAAAGAGGTCCCCCATTATCAGTACGATGCCAGCAGAAAGCACGTCACTCAGTGACTCCACGTCGCTGGTGGTCCTTGTGATCAGGCGTCCAATGGGGGTGCGATCGAAAAAGCTCAGTGACTGCCGCTGGATGTGGCGGTAGACACGTACGCGCACGTCGTAAATGGCACTCTGGCCGATCCACTGCGTGAAATAGGAGTTGACAAATCCAAGCACAGATTCGAGCACCGCCGCACCGATTAGCAGGATGATGACGACATACATGCCGTCCAGCTGATTCGGCACGATGTAATCGTCAATGGCGATCTGCACAAGGTACGGACGCAGTGGACCCAGAAAGGCCGCTACCATGACCAGCGCAAACGCCAGAATTACCCAGTACTTGTAGGGCATCAAGTACCCTACAATGCGACGCAGTATCCTCCGATCAAACCCTTTTCCCTGAGCCATCAGTGTTCGCCATCGCCAGCTGCAAGTGGATACCGCCGGAGCTCTTCGGCCGCCATGGTGGCGGGAAAGACTGCCCGAGCCTCTTCCACTAGCGGTGCAACATCCTTGTAGCGGGAACTGAAATGAGAAAGCAGCAACTGTATCGCACCCGCCTTCTTGGCAACAGCGGCAGCCTGCGCCGCCGTGCTGTGCCCGGTTTCATGCGCTCGCTGCCGCAATGCTTCCGCAAAGGTGGCCTCGTGAACTAGGACCGTCGCCTTCTTCGCCAGCAACGCAGCCCCCTCACACGGACGCGTGTCCGACACGTACGCGAAGGCACGGGGCGCTTGAGGTGGATCCAGTACGACGTCCGGCGAAACCGTTCGGCCGCCCTCTCCTCTCACTTCCCTCCCCCGCTTTAGTAGCTGGTAGTCGGCATAGCTAGTGACACCCAGCATGCTGGCACGGTCAACATTCAGTCGGCCGGGCTTGACTTTCTCCTGAACCCGATACCCGACTGTAAAGATGCGGTGATCTAGTGCGCGGGCCTCCACAAAATAATTCCGAGTCTCGTAAACCACGGCGTGCGACATGGTTTCCTGTAGCGGGACATAGTCTACAGGAAACGTCAGTTCGTGATCTCTCACGCCGGGTAGCAGGTGTATGACACGCGTCAACTCTTCGGGGCCTACCACTACCAAAGGGGCCTTTCGACGCGCAAGCGCCAACGTGGACAGCAGACCCATGAGGCCAAAATAATGATCCCCATGCAAGTGCGTGATAAAGATGGCGGCAATGCGACTGTGTCGCAGGCCGCCGTGCAACAGACGCAGCTGGGTTGCTTCACCACAGTCAAACAGCAGAATACGGCCATCGGCAATAAGTGCCATAGAGGACAGGTGCCGCGTGCGCGTGGGGGCAGCCGCACTTGTACCCAAAGGAACGACGATCACAAGACCTCCAGTTCAGCTTCGAGCTGCTGCCGACGATACAAACTCTTGTACAGGCCATCGCTGCTGATAAGCTCTTCGTGCGTCCCGCGCTGAGTGATCTGGCCTTGCTCAAGTACGAGTATCAAGTCCGCATCTTGCACCGTCGAAATCCGATGACTGACAATCACCAAGGTCTGCTTGCCAAAACGCCTCCGCAGATGACCAAGGATACGGTGCTCGGTATTGGTGTCCACGCTGCTGAGTGCATCGTCAAGGATCAGGATTCGCGGCTCGCAAATTAGCGCCCGGGCGATCGTTGTTCGCTGCTTTTGACCACCGGAAAGCGTCACCCCTCGCTCTCCGACCGAAGTATCAAACGCCTTGGGAAAATCCATCACGTTTTCGAGCAACTCGGCCTCGTACGCCGCCTGCTCTATGTCCTTCATGGCAGCCCCTATTCGCCCGAACGCGATGTTGCTACTGACGGAATCACTGAAGAGAAATATATCCTGTGGCACGTACCCCACAGCGTTGCGAAGTACACCAAGCGGTACCGAACGCAGGTCTCGTCCATCGACCTTAATGGTGCCATGCGTCGGATCTAGCAGGCGAACGACAAGCTCTACCAGTGTAGTCTTACCCGCCCCGGTTCGACCAATGATGGCCAGTGTCTTGCCAGCCGGAATCTCAAACGAAATCCCACTCAGCGCCCATGCGTGGTCAGGGGCATACCGAAACGAGACGTTGTCAAAGGCAAGGTTCCCTCTCACGACGCTGAAACTATGGTCCGCAAACGCGGTGTCCGCTATTGAGGGCTTGGCGTCCAACACTGCGCTGATCCGTTCCATAGAGGCCGCAGCGCGCTGTACCATCGACACCACCAGTCCCACTGTCGCCACCGGCCAAGTCATCAGGGCAACATAGATGATGTACTCCGCGATATTGCCAATCGTGATCACTCCTTCAGCCACCAAATGTCCTCCAACCCACACCACCAGAATCTGCGAAAGGCCCACAACGAGGATAAAGACCGGACGGTAGGCCGCATTGACAAGCGCAAGGCCAAGCATACGCTCCTTGTAGGAGGTACTCTCCGCTTCAAACGCCTCGGCCTCGGCTTCCTCGCGTGTGTAGGCCTTAAGCACGCGAATGCCAGACAATGCCTCTTGGACTCGACTCGTCAGCTTGGAATATTGACGCTGGAGCTCTTCGCTGCGTATATGGATGTATTTCGACAAAAAAAACACTGCTACGGCCAGAATTGGCATCGGCAGCAAGGCATAGAAGGCCAGGGTAGGTGAAATTATGAGCATCACCGTGATGGCCACCACTATGATTACCACGGTACGCGTGATATACATAATCGCAGGACCAATGTAGCGCCGCACCTGCTCTATGTCACTGGTGCTTCTCGTGATGATGTCTCCAGTCGCCGTGCTGCTGTAGAAGTCACTGGAGAGCGTCTGGAGGTGTCCATACAGCCTGTTGCGCAAGTCGAACTCTATGTGGCGAGATGCCACAACGACCGTTTGCCGCATTAGAAAGGAAAACAGGCCACTCACTAGGCTAAGCCCCGCCACCACAAAACCGAAAAAGAGCAGCGTCCAGAACAAATCCTGAAAAAGCTGTCCTTGGATTTCGGTCCCCTGAAACTGTTGGAACAGCGCAACGTACCGCGGAATGCTATCGATAGCCTGCCGAACGACTACGGGAATTGCTATAGTAAAGCCTGCGGCAACGACCGTGTAGACTAAACCCGGTATAAACAGCCGTCGATAGACAACGAAGAAGTGATTTACGCGGGCTAGCGGTCGCATATGAGGTCTTTGGCAGCCGCATAGAAACGTATCTCACACACGTGCGGATCCGCACGCCGCGACTGGGGGTTGACTATGCTTGCAATGCGGTAGGTGGTCCGGTCACGGGGCCAGCCGGTCAGCGCACCTGTGGGATCGATGACTAACCATACATGTAGGTGAAGCTGTGCAGCGAACGATACGGCTGATTGGTGTTCCGATGGACCTGGGACAAAGCCTGCGCGGAGTTGACGTAGGGCCGAGTGCTGTACGCTATGCCGGACTGACTAGTCGGCTTCGGAAGCTCCACTACAACGTGGTTGACTACGGAAACATCCCTGTCCCCGTGCGCGGAACGCTGCCTTCGGACGGGGAAGCGGACTTTGTCAAACCAATCCGCATGGTCTGCGAACGTGTGTACGAGGAGGTTTCCAGAGCCATAGCCGACGGCGACCTGCCCATTGTCATGGGCGGCGACCATTCAATTGCCGTAGGCAGCGTGGGCGGCGCGACACACTCCGGTCCGGCGGGCTTGATTTGGATCGATGCGCATGCCGACTTCAACACGCCGAACACTTCTCCCAGTAGTAACATCCACGGCATGCCATTGGCGATTCTCACCGGACGCGGGCCGCAAGATCTGATCAATGTGGGGCGCCCCGGCGCCAAAATTGAACCGGAGAATGTCGTACTTATCGCAGTCCGCGCCATCGACATGGACGAGCGCCAGGAGTTGCGGGAAAGTCGTATAGGCATCTTCACCATGCGTGAAATCGATGAACGCGGAATTGCCACAGTGGCCCGAGAGGCGCTGGGCCGACTGCGGCACGTCCAGCGACTGCACGTCAGCTTGGATGTTGATAGCCTGGACCCAAACTATGCGCCGGGCGTCGGCACACCAGTGCCGGGAGGACTCAACACCCGCGAAGCACACCTGCTCATGGAGCTCATCGCCGAGGACGGGCGCTTGGGCTCAGTTGATGTAGTTGAAATCAACCCCATTATTGACCTGCAAAACCGTACAGCTACGCTGGCTGCCGACCTGCTCGCCTCCCTATTCGGCAAGACTATCCTCTAGCTCATCCACCTTTACGTAGACTTGGCTGGCCGCATGGTTTCCTACCACGAGCTGCTTGCCACAAAGGATCACTGTGATCGGGCCTTTAAAGGGTGCCTTCGCATTGATGGTTACCATTTGGTCAGGCATGAGTCCTATTGATTCCAGATACTCCAGCATATCGGCATTCGCATCGGAAACGGAGTGCACCCGTACTCGCCGGCCCACCTCTACGGCCGTAAGCGGGACGGTGAGCGCCTGGTCAATGACCAGATCTGTAGTGGGAATGGGGTGCCCGTGCGGATCGCGGGTCGGATATCCCAGCAGCTTGTCGATCTTCTCCTCAAACTCCTCGGAGATATGGTGCTCCAAGAGCTCCGCTTCCGCGTGCATTTCTGCCCACGAGTAACCAAGGATCTGCTTCAGGTAGGTTTCCAGCAGTCGATGGTGACGAACGATTTCCAAGGCAATCTTTTCCCCGGCCTCGGTCAGCCACACGCCCTTGTACGACTCATGCTCGACCATCTTGAGTCGGGCCAGGCGCTTGATCATGTTCGTAACAGAGGCCGGGGTTACCCTCATAGCCCGTGCGATGCTGGTCTTCGACACCGTTCCATCGCCCTGAAGCTTATAGATTGCTTTTAGGTAATCTTCGACCGCGGGACTTAACATAAACTAGCAAGATGGCCCATCTGCATGCAACCGGATCTCTCCGCCTGTGATCCCTGACTGCCAAGCTCAAGGCCGCACAAAGTTGAGCGTCATTCCGACTGGGGATGGCACCTGTACGCTCCTAAGTACTGAGTACGGACAGACTTACCGCTCAACATTCGCTGCGCTAACGGAAGCCTGCCATGTCTTCTTGAAGGGTGCGCAAGTTACTAGGATTCTGGCAGCAAGGCGGGCTATTCGCGTCCTCGAGGTCGGTTTTGGGGCAGGGCTCAACTTTTTGATTACCGCAGCCGAGTCTCGCAGTGCCGGCGCGTCACTTTCGTATACAGCCCTTGAGAAGACACTGCCCGCAGCTACGCACCTCGAGCGTCTGGGTTATGGCGATATAGATGGCCTGCACGATCCTGCGGCGGCCCTGGCACACTGGCGCCAAGAGCTGCCACCGGTAGTGCCACGAGGGCGCTATGAGCGAGAATTGCTGCCGGGCTGTAGGTTGACGCTGCTCATAGGAGATGCCACAGAGCAAGTGCTGCCACTCGACCGCTATGATGTCGTGTACCTGGACGGATTCAGTCCAAAGGTTAACTCTGAGCTGTGGGCCCCGACCTTCGTACAGTCGTTGTTCAATGCCCTCGTGCCCGGTGGCATGCTCGCTACTTATTCGTCCGCAGGACAAGTTCGGCGCACACTATTGTGCTCCGGCTTCCGGGTCATGCGACGCGTTGGACCAACTGGCAAGCGCGAGGTGCTGGCGGCCGAGAAGCCTGTGACCTAGCCTACCACAATTACACACCCTTCTGAAGTGACCTCGATATGCTGTCCAGTCTTGAGTCGAGCAAAATCCTCTGGAGTCAAGGCAACTACCGGAAGGATCCGATCATAGAGCTCATCAGCCACAACCGAGGCCAGGGCCAGAAAGGTATCGACCCCTATGGTCAGCAGCGCTGCCGGTGCGGTATCCTGGCGCACCGCCTCCAGCAATACTGCCGTCGTAGTGCTGGAGCCACGCGTACCTGGAATGGCAAGGATACGGTGGCGTGCAATACTGCCCGAAAGCACGTGACGGCGATCGATGACTTCGCCGGTATTCTGGTCGTATCCGCCCCAGAAGCTTAGCGGTTCACGTCCTACCAAGGCAATGCCACTGGCTGTGCCCGACACCAAAGCCCTCCCGTGGATTACTCTTGCCATAGCGTGTTGTCACGTTCAACGCGCCCACAGATAGCAGACTGAATGCAATCCGTGAGGTCGCCATAGATGATCTGCGTGTTGAGCAGACCGGGGGCATAGTAGGCGTACTTTGCGGAATTGGTCATAAGCGTCTTCATTTTCCGCGGCAGCATGGGCGTAGTCAGAATGCACGTATCGACCGTGATAGTGCCCCCAAACCGCTCAATCGCTGTGGCAATTCCAGCCTTGGTAGCCATTGCTTTGACGACGCGGCTGGCAGTCACCAGAAATTGCACATCGGCATGCCGCACTTGTCCTTCAAGGAGCGGCGCAAGGGCCCGGAACTCAGACAACGAAAAGTGCGGACTGCCGAGCACCACCATGTCGAGAGTGGATCCCGGACCTGTGGACAACTCGTCCCGCGCGGCGCACAGCCTCTGCATAGTCACGTCGATGACCGCCTGTGGCTTGCGCCCCTGAAAGGCCGCCGCGCGCGTCGGCGCTTCAGGCGTTACCCCTACCATGTGAAACAGTGCCACGGCTCCGCTGGAGGCCGCAGCTGCGCCCAAGGCCTTTAGCTGGTCCTCTGTCGGCCGCACAGCCAGTCCTTCAATAACAGGAATGTGATCGGCTACCTCCTTTCCTACCAGGTGGCCTAGCACGCCGTAGAAGCTGTCACGCTCTTGTAGTGCCGGCGAAACGCCCCGCAGTCTGAATAGCACTTGCCCCGCCCGGTTTGTCTCCAAGTGCAACCCGGCAGCGGGAGCTCGACCGGTAATTGCTGCACAGATGTCCAGCAGATCAGGGTAGCGCGCTGTTCTGGCACCAAGGACGGAGTTAGCAAAAACCACTGCGCTCGACTCACCCCATGCTACCTGCTCGCCCAAGGTCGGCCGCTGGGACTCTTGGTATGGCGCACATGTCCAGGTAGCCTTGCATCCCATGGACTGGTACGCAACCATCTGCCGTCTGGCCCTTGCTGCCCAGCCCTCAGGTACCGCCCAAGCGTGCCATCCATGTTCGTCGACGCCGCTTACGTTGAGCGTTGTAGGCACTACTACCCGCGCCCCAAGGCCTGCAAAACGCTCAGCATATGCAAGCGTGGCTTCGCCCTGATAGAGCGCGCTGTCGATGTGCGCCGCACTGATGTCAAGAAAGGAATCCGCGCCTACGATAGGCCGCATACGCTCAAGGATACGCATGGCCATCTGCGCTGCCGGACCCAGCTCGCCGGCCAGCATCGCGTGGTCCTGTTGGCTGAGAAGCGCGCTCATAGAAGCAGCGTCAACGGGTTCCTGCAACGGCACCGCGCGCGGATACCGCTAAATGATACGGCACAAACGAGTCGCAGCGGAGCCGTTTCGCCAAACCTGCAGCACGGTGCAAGTCTTCAAAGGCTGTCTATCACAAAGCTTCACCGTTGCAGGCGCAAAAGGAATTCTTGGGTAGTGAATATATGTCGAGAACTATCGGTATGCTATTGATCACTGGCACCAGCCACGTACAGAGTATGACTTGTACAGAAGTGCTTGGCCTGAATTCTCTTGGCCGATTGCCTCCGGTGCAAAGTCACACTGCCCACCCTTCGGAAAGCACTTCCGCTTGTTCAAGAACAGTCCTCGTCGCCTTTGTCTGCTTGTCGGGCGGATACTCGTGCTTGCGAAGGACACGCTTGACCAGTACGCGAAGATGGGCGCGCACGGACTCACGAATTGTCCAGTCAATCGTCAGGTTGTGGCGCACGGTAGCCACCAATTCGCGGGCGATGGTGCGCAAGACCTCGTCGCCCAGGATCCTGACGGCACTGTCATTGGTCTCAAGCGCGTCATAAAAGGCGAGCTCGTCCTCGGCGAGTCCCATTGCCTCGCCTCGGGCGTTCGCCTCGCGCAGCTCGCGGGCAAGTTGAATCAATTCCGCGATGACTTGCGCGGCTCCTACTGCACGGCTCTGATAGCGCCGAAGCGTTTGTTCCAGCATTTCGGTGAAGGATCGCGCTTGGACAACGTTCTTCCGCCGGCGGACAGCAAGCTCACTTCTGAGTAGCTTCTGTAACAATTCTACCGCAAGGTTGCGCTGTTGCATGCCCCGAACCTCGGCGAGGAACTCTTCGGACAGGATCGAGATGTCAGGTTTTTCCAGCCCGGCGGCGGCGAAAATGTCAACTACTCCTTCCGACGCAACCGCCCTAGAGACGATCTGGCGAACGGCATGATCAATTTCTTCCTCAGGACGCGCCTCGCCGGCAGCGCGCTTGGCAAGTACCGACCGGACGGCTTGGAAGAACGCCACCTCGTCTCGAATACGAATCGCATCCTCATGAGGCACTGCTAGCGCAAATGCTTGGGAAAGTTTGCGCACCGCCTTAAGGCAGCGATCTTTTCCGTTCTCCTGTGCCAGAACATGTTCCTGCGCCGCCGGAAGCAGACCGATACGTTCCGCCGACGTTCCGGTAATCCACTTGGAATAGTTAAAGCCAAAAAATAGGTCACAACAGATCTCGTACTTCTCCATCATCACGCGCACCGCTTCCTCCTGAGGGAGCGCAGTCTGCCCGGTCCCACCACTCTTCGTGTAGGTCATGAGCGCCTGCTTGAGCTCGAACGCTAGTCCAATATAGTCGACGACAAGACCGCCGGGCTTGTCCTTGAACACCCGATTGACGCGGGCGATCGCCTGCATCAACCCGTGACCGCGCATAGGCTTGTCAACATACATCGTGTGCAGGCTTGGCGCATCGAAGCCAGTCAGCCACATGTCGCGCACTAGAACAATCTGAAAAGGGTCCGATGCATCGCGAAACCGTTTGGCCAGCGCCTCGCGTCGGGGTTTGTTGCGAATATGCTGCTGCCAGACTGGAGGATCAGTGGCGGTGCCGGTCATCACCACTTTGAGGCATCCTTTGTCATCATCCTCGTGATGCCAATCGGGCCGCAAGTGCTTCAGTGCGCCAAAAAGGTCGACGCATATGCGCCGGCTCATACAAACGATCATCGATTTACCATCCATGGCCTCGAGGCGCTTCTCGAAGTGTTCCACGATGTCGTGCGCAATCATCCCTAATCTCTTCTCCGTACCGACAAGAACCTCCAACTGCGCCCATTTGGTCTTGAGCCATTCCTTCCGCTCAACCTCTTCCCCCTCAGTCACCTCCTCGAAGCCAGGATCAATATTCGGCTTTTCGCTTTCGTCAAGCATAAGCTTGGCAAGTCGGCTTTCATAGTAGATCGGCACAGTCGCGCCGTCCGTGACCGCATGCTGTATGTCGTAGATACTGATGTAGTCTCCGAAGACCGCTCGCGTGTTGACATCCCGAAGTTCAATTGGAGTTCCAGTGAATCCGACGAATGAGGCATTGGGCAGAGCATCGCGCATGTGGCGGGCAAACCCGTCGATGAAATCATACTGGCTGCGGTGCGCCTCATCGGCGATCACCACAATGTTGCGGCGCTCCGATAGCAGGGGGTGCCTGTCACCCCTTTTCTCTGGGAAGAATTTCTGAATGGTGGTGAATACCACGCCGCCCGACTCGACCGCCAGTTTGGCCCGCAAGTCAACCCGGCTCTCAGCCTGCACCGGTGGTTGCCGCAACAGGTCTCGGCAGCGGGAAAAAGTGCCGAAGAGTTGGTTGTCGAGGTCGTTGCGATCCGTCAGTACGACGACTGTTGGGTTGGCCATCGCCGCCTCTCGGATGATCCGCCCGGCATAGAAGGCCATGGTCAAGCTTTTACCCGAACCCTGAGTGTGCCAAACAACTCCGATGCGTCGGTCACCGGAATTGCCGCCCGACCTGCTGCCCGGCTCGTGGTGATCGGGTTTCTTTCCGAGGCTTGAGACCTGCTGCAGTTCGGCCGCCCGCAGCGTCTCCCTAACAGCTGCCTCGACGGCGTGGAATTGATGGTAACCCGCCATCTTCTTGGATAGAACGCCGCTGCCGTCATCCTCGAACACAATGTAATCACTGACGAGTGAGAGAAAACGTCTTGGCTGACAGGCGCCCTCCAGCATCACCCGCAGTTGGGGCACATGCGGATCGGCTAAGGCCTCGCCCGAGATTGTATGCCAAGGCTTGAACCACTCCCGCCCTGCGGTGAGCGAGCCGACACGTGCCTTGTCACCGTCCGAAACGATAAGCACTTCGTTGAACACAAATAACGACGGCAGTTCCGCCTTGTAGGTTTGAAGCTGGTTCCAAGCACTCCAGATTGTCGCGTCCTCATTGGCCGGATTTTTCAGCTCGATCACACCCAGCGGCAGACCGTTGACGAACAGCAACACGTCGGGGCGGCGTCGGTGCTTGCTTTCGACAACGGTGACCTGATTAACCACGATCCAATCATTGCCTGCGGGATCATCGAAGTCGATGGCACGGGCCTGCGCACCTCGCATCGTTCCATTATTACTGCTGTATTCTATTGAAACGCCATTCACCAACAGACGGTGAAAGGCACGGTTGCGGGCCTCCAGCGTCGCCCCTTCCGGCCTGGTCAGCTTGCAATAAACATCGCCGAGTGCTTCGGCGGGCAAAGTTGGGTTCAGCCTCCCCAGCGCCCCATGCAATCGACCTTTTAGAACAACCTGGCCGAAATTGGTGCGCTCCGCGCTCGACATACCGGGGGCGATATCAGGACCGTGGGCGACACGCCAACCGAGGCTAGATAGCCAGTCGAGGACGGCCTGCTCAACATCAGCTTCGGTGATCCCGATCATGGTTTTGCCTACGCATTTGAGCTAGCCGGGCGACGCACGACAACCGTACCATTGCGCAACAGCAGCAACGGCGTCTCTAGCGTTCACCGGCCACGTCGGCCAATGCGGCCTTGAGTACTTGAAGGCAGACATTGGCAGTATACCCGTCGGGCGTAAAGCGTGAACCCACCTGCTCATACGGATGAATGTAGTTACGGAATTCCCTTAGCCCGTGACTGAACTCCTTTACATCTGCCTTCAAGAGCCCAACATCGTGCGCCACATTGATAAAATCCGCCAGCGACCATTCGCGAAATTGCTTTACCTTGCCGTCAGATCTTTTTGGGCTGGTCGGCGATCGGTTGAACTTTGCTGGCTGCTGGATAGCCGCACCAAGGAGGACACCCTCCAATACACTGCCACATAGAATGATGACGGATAAGTGCGCACGCGCGGACTGAACTGCAAGCGCCTCATTCAACCGGCTCTCAATTATTTTGGCCACATTGGATTCGACAGGTAATCTCTGGACATTCGGCATCTCGATTTCCTTGCTGAGAAAGCCTTCGATGGGCAAGGGCTTCACGACGGGGGCCTTGCCAGAAAGCTTAGCAACAATCTCGCGATTCTTTGCTAACAAAGCGGTATTGCGCACGCGGCCATTTAAATCGCAATCCACCTCATAGTTGTCAAGCATCTCAGACAGAACGCGTCCGACAAGCGCATCCGACTCTCGTTCCCAGAACGCGCGCAATTTATTTGCCTTGGATGTGCCAAAGATCTGATATTGGTGGCCATGTATGTCCACCTTATAGCGCCGGAAGAATTCGTCGAATGTGGCATTGGTAAAGTCCAGAACGTAGCCGTTACGCATGTGAAGGATCTTTTCCAGATAGCGCTTCTGGACGGCTGTCAGACTACTCATCTGAACTTTGTCACTTTATTTTTTCCAAGAGCCAGTAAGTACCCTTCAGACAGTCACTTACGAAAACTGTCTTTTTCTATAGCACTACCATTTCAGGGTCGTTTTGTGTGCGCCTTGTAGGTGTAGTTGTGAGGCTTGAGGCCCATAATCATGGCGATCTGGCGCTGGAGCGGACCTTGGTCTGCATCCTTCTTCAACAGGATGCAGGAGCGCCGGTCTTTTGGCAATACGGTCGTGATCCGGTGCCACCGGTTCAGCTCAAACTGCAGCGTGGTCCAGCTGCTGTGGAGGTCATACTGCTTCAGCTTCGTGCGAATGAGTTGCACCGCCTGATAGGCCAGTACCGAGAGGAAGATGTGTGTCCGGATGCGCTCATCCTTGCTGTGGTATAGGGGGCGCATGCCCAACTCGGACTTCAGCGAACGAAACGTGCGCTCGATGTCTGCAAGCTTCCAGTATGTGCGTGCGATTTGCGAGGCAGACCAGTCCGTGTGGCTGGTATGCAGGATGTAGCCGCCCGATGCTTGCGTCTGCTGCTCAAACGCAGACAGGTGTGTAAAGGTGACCGCCTTCGCGTGCGTACTGTCCTTTTTGCGCAAGACATCGATCTTGTACTGGTACGAGACGCGCTTATGCCTTTCGAGCTCGCGACCGAGTCTGCGTTGCACCTTGTCGTATTCCTTGACGCAGCGGGGCTTGGAGAGTCCCTCGTGCAGGGTCTTCAGCGCAGCCTCGAACTTTGCCCGCCTGGTGTTCAGTATGCGATCACCGGTGGCCTTGCGTGCCTCGCTATGCAGGTAGACTTGCAGCGTTCCCTCTTGCTGCTCCAGGCGCCAGGCTTTGATGGAGACCCCGCTTTGTGTATTCCAGCACTCCTCCGGCGCGCGTTCAGGGGGTGGCGGCGCCTGCGTGCGCTGCACACAGATCCAATCCAGTCCCTTCGACCGCAAGTACGCCACATTGGCGCGCGTGGCTATGCCCGCGTCCATGATGACGGTCGCACGAGCGCCATTGAGCCTCTCCATGGCCTGCTGAAGCGTCTTCGGTTCGCTGGCATTGCCAGCAAGGACGGCTGCGCCACGCACAAAGCCGGACGCGTCCAGCATTAAGGCCAACGTCACCAACGGACAATCCGATCGCTTTTCCTTGCTTCGTCCATACGCCAGGAGCGCGCCTTTCTTGCGACCCGTGTAGAATGTGTTGGTCAGATCATACAAGATGAGCGTCTCACCAAAGCCCAACAGCCGCTGCGCATTGCCATAGAGTCCGTCCATAAGCGCTTCGCGCAGCGCATACAGCCGATCGCCTACGCGGTACAGCGTACTTGCGCACGGGGCCTCCAGCTGCACCAGCTCCAAAATGGCGGAGGCCTTCATCATCCACTGGTACGTATGCGCCTCACTTCCGGGCGACAACATGCGCCCAACCACCAGAACCAGGGCCATGCGAATAGCATCTTCTCGCATGCCCAGCGCGCGTAGCAGCGCCGCGAAGCCGAGTTGCTCCAAGGCTTGCAGGCATACGCGCTCGCCGCCGACCGTGCGTGTATCCGGATGATGCACTGCGTCGGTAATGATGGCATCGCGGTCATCGCGTCCGGCGTCCACATCGTAGTCCTTCTCACGCAGCCGGCGCACGATCTCGTCCACGGCGCGTTCGATCTTCTCATCTTCCAGCGGTAGGGCGCGCTGTCCGTGCAGCGCCAGCTCAACCCGCTTGGTTACGGTGGGCCAGTCGGCTTCGGCAATGTCAAAGTCCTGGCCAAGGTTCAGGATGGTTTTTTGATTGGGCTGGCCATTGACACGTCGGCATTCGAGCAGTCCGTATCCGGTGCGTTGCGTTTCGTTTTTAAGCTTGTAGACTCTCCTGCGGATGTACACGGCGTATTCGTATTGGCCTGCGCCCAATATAGCGGATGGGGGCGATGCTTGTGTGAAGTATTGATGACTAACACTAAAATAGCACTACATTGGCCTTAGATACAAATAACGGGCATATATCCTATGAATAATACGTGTAAATCGGCCAATATGTACCGATTGGGACTATGCCAACACCTCGTCCGTCGGCAAAAGTGACAAACTTACGTCATGTATTTGATTTTTATGTTTGCCTGCGTCGAAAACGCGGATCTTTCCAGAAATTAGCTGCGGCAACATTGCATCCCGCAGGGCGGCGAGAGTACGGGATTCTGCGAAGTTAGACCTAATTCTCACGTCAGTCGGCCGGGCGAATGAGCTGAAAGCATTGAGGACGTAAGGGTCTGGTTCAATCAGTCGCAGGGCCCCAAACTGGCTCTTGGTTATAGCACCAAACACTGTCCCTGTATGCTCGAACTCTCGAAGCATTGCCTGAATCGCTCTGGTAGAGTAGTAGGTGAACGACATCGAGCCTGATTTGTGACGAAGGGCAGCGACACCGCGCCCAATGCAACAATGGCTCCAAGCCAGGTTGATATCGCCGACTGGCGCTCTGACACTAACCAGTGTATCCCCGGGCTGCGCAATTCGGGTTGGAGCGGTGCAGAACCTTCGATTCGAAGGATAGCGGAAGCCAAAGTCAGCCCGGCCCTGGAAAAAAGGTAAGCCTTTGCCATGTTCGTTGTAGGTGCTGCCTGGAGGGGATTGTCCCATCTTCAAGTTTACACACTCCCCCAGCGCCTTCACCTCCCACCCCTCCGGTATCCCCCCAAGCTCCGAGTCCGCCATCCGGTCTGGGAAGAGACCGTAGTACTCGGCGGGCAGGCCGGGCAACGATTCACCGCGCCGCCAGCGGCCCTCCATCTTGGCCAATACGGGTTCGAAATCGACGAACCATGACTTGAATAGTGCCCGTGCCATCTCCTCCAGCGTGTCGTTCATTCGCCGGTTCAGCTCGATTTTGTCGTCCAATGTGCCGAGGATGTGGGCGATGGCGTATTGTTCGGATAAAGGCGGGAGAGACACTATGAGATGGTCAAGGGACCAAGTCGGTACGCGTTGCCTGCCCGAGGTTCCCATCATCTGACCTGTGGCATAATTACGGACCCATTCCGACTGCGTCAGATAGTATGCGAAATCATTTCCGGTAATATTCGAGCGTCCCCGAATTACTATGAATTCCGTTGAGCCGTGCGCCAGTATCACGGATTCAGGAGCATGGTATCGGGCAATCTTGCCGTTCTCCAAGCAAGGTGTGATGCGAGCCATTAGAGTGTCGCCATTCTGAAACCTGGAACCTCCGCCTCTAAACTCACGCTGCTCAAACGGATAGGCATATCTAGAACCCGCACTGACCGAGGCCATGCTAACGAAGGGATACGTTGTCCCTCGGTCGAGGGGTACTGGCGGGTTGATCTGGACCGCATCACTGAAAGGCAAGTTCCGCCACTCACTAGCCGCAACCGAGCTTTTTTCTTCCAACGGTTTACCCTCTCTTACCACCAGCACTACATAATCCCGCTCTATCTCTCTGTGAAACAGCTTCGGCAGGCGCGCCCAGTCTCTTGCCTCGACCAAAAACGGAATGTTCGACTCCCGGATTGCATCCTCGAATTCCGCTAGTTGCCCTAGTGGAATCTCTGCGAGCCCTGGCCCGCGCAGTACCAGATCAAGATCGCTGCCGTCATGACTCCGCCCATTCACACGGCTGCCATAGGCCCAGACTTCTACAGCGGGAAGATACTTCCGCAGCAACGTTTCCAGCACCCGGCGATATTTCGGCAACAGATGCAGCCGATCAGTCATCGTTTGCTACCTCGATTATGTCAGCTAGCGCCTTCGCATCGACAATGAATGTCGGCAACAGCTTCAAGGTAGCTTCGGCAAAATCCTGGCCGTACTGGTGCGCAGTGTCGTTACGGTTATCACGGTAGTGAAGCCAGCGTTCAACCGTCTCCGAGTCAATTAGCCCGTGCCTGGCAGCATGGCGGAAGAGATCCTTGAAGGCCAGTCGGTCCGCCTGCCGGTTGCTGGCGAAGAAAGCCGCGAGACGTTTTCGCAGCAGCTTGCCGCTCTGCTCCAGAATCAATTCGAATTCCTTTACACAGGCGGCGCGATAAACATCGGACAGGAAATCGTCTGCCTCACGGTGTTTGCCAAGCTCGCCCAAGACGCGCTCCATCGTGTGGATGCAACGCCGCAGAAAGGTCGTGTCAGTATTCATGACCCACTGCTTTCGAACCCTAAGGCCTTTAGATTGCTAGCAATTGCCGCGTCCAGCCGCGCACCTTCAGCCTGCTGCTGTTGCAGTTGGGCAACAAGCCGCTTCATCTTGTCCTCAATTGGCTCGGCATCCTCCTCCTGCGGCGGCGAACCGACATAGCGGCCGGGAGTCAGCACATGGCCGTACTTGCGCACTTCCTCTAATGTCGTACTCTTGCAAAAGCCGGATACGTCGACATACTTGCCCGCATCTTTTCCTCCGCGCCAGGCATGGTACGTGTCTGCGATGCGGGCGATGTCCTTTTCCGCCAACTCGCGGTGGGTGCGGTCGACCATGTGGCCGAGCGAGCGGCCATCGATGAACAAAATTTCGCCGCGGCGGTCGCTGGACTTCTCGCTGCTAATGGCGCGGGCCAGGAACCACAGGCAGGCTGGAATCTGGGTAGAGTAGAAGAGCTGTCCCGGCAATGCTACCATGCAGTCCACGAGCTCCGCTTCGATCAGGTTCTTCCGAATCTTACCCTCACCCGACTGCATGGAAGACATGGAGCCGTTCGCGAGTACGAATCCGGCCCTGCCTCCCGGCGCCAGATGATGGACGATATGCTGTACCCAGGCAAAGTTGGCGTTACGCTTGGGCGGAGTACCGTATCGCCAGCGCTTGTCGTCGGCAAGCCGGTCGCCGCCCCACTCCTTGACATTGAACGGAGGATTAGCAAGGATGAAGTCGGCCTTGAGGTCCGCGTGGCGGTCGTTGTGGAAGCTGTCGCCCTGTGTAATCTGCTGCCCCTCGATGCCGCGAATAGCAAGGTTCATCTTCGCAAGGCGCCAGGTCGTGTAATTTGATTCCTGCCCGTAGATCGAGACATCGCCGCGCGCCTTGCCGCCATTACCATTGCCGGTGGCATGCGCTTCAATGAACTCGACCGACTGCACAAACATGCCGGACGAGCCGCAGCAGGGGTCGTAGACTCGGCCTCGATACGGCTCCAGCATTTCTACCAGAAGCTTAACAATGCAGCGCGGAGTATAGAATTCGCCGCCCTTCTTGCCTTCTGCGCTGGCAAACTGGGATAGGAAGTACTCGTAGACCCGCCCCAGCACATCCTTGGAGCGGGCGTCGGTATCTCCCATCCTGATGTTACCAATTTTGTCGATGAGCTGGCCAAGGCGCTGCTTATCGAGTACAGGGCGGGCATAGTCCCTGGGTAGCACACCCTTGAGCGCCGGGTTGTCGCGCTCGATCGCTGCCATCGCGTCATCGACGGTTCGACCGATCTCAGGTTGCCGTGCCTGGGCCTTCAGGTTTGACCAGCGAGCTTGCTCTGGTACCCAGAAGACGTTTTTAGCAATGTACTCGTCTCGATCCTCTGCAGCCTCTTCGCCCCACTTGGCGAGTACCGCCGCATGGCGCTCCTCGAAGGCGTCAGAGATATACTTCAGGAAGATGAGACCAAGGACGACATGCTTGTACTCGGCTGCATCCACCGAGCCGCGAAGCGTATCGGCCATCTCCCATAGTTCGGCCTCGTAACCGGTCGTGGCACCTTGGGCGCCTGTGGAATTGCCGCCGTAGGATTTTGGCTTCCTATGGTTTCTGCGCGCCATGGAATGCCCTCCAGGTAAATAATGCACCTTCAGCGGTCGCCAAAACCATTACTCGCCGTTAATCTTAACATCGAGACCTCTTCTCTAGATCATGTTACTACCAGCGGCAAACCCTTGTTCTGCGGTCCCGCGCGAAGACTTCAGTACATGCTAAGCAACACGCTTGCCCATGGGGATAGCCGAGTCGCTCGGGGACAATTCACCGCCAGACGCTCCCAGGACCGGATGTGCGGGCCTCCACGCATACGCCTCCTCCTGTTCCGTCACGCAATCCTGTACAACCGCGCGAAGCTGTCGCCCGCATGGTTTTTTTGTATCCGGTTGCCCAGTAAACTCCTACAGACCAGCGCACTTCTTCGCTCCTGCCTCATTGCAAAACGTTCATCAACGATACGAGTTACTCCGCCCGTGTGCCTCGCCTCTGATCACATTCGCTTGAGGAGTCGCCGCCGCTTGGCTTTGTTTGCGTTCCCTCTTGATACATCGTATCCTAAATTCGGTCTGTCCCACTTGTGCTTGCCGTAATGTGCCATCGCGCCCTGCTTGTTACCGCTCTCTTCGTCGCAGCGATCGCCGGTTGTACGCGAACCTCACCTGTCCCCAGCATCTCTCCAGGTGCCGGCGCATTCTTGCTGGATGAGGCCTCGCTCCCCGACTACGAACAGGACCTGGATCACGCCAAGCTGGCGGAGCGGCTCAGCGAGGAATTCTACCACCAGGGTGTAACGGTTTACCGGCGCGCCTGCTTTAGCTGTCATGGCAATATTGAGCAACCAGGCTCAATTCCGCACTCTCGCCAATTCTGGACGGAGCCCTTCCAAGGCGGCGCGGACCCCTACGCCATGTACCAGACGCTAACGCGCGGCCGTGGACTTATGCCACCGCAAGTAAGCCTGACGCCGCGTGAGAAGTATGCCGTCATAGGATTCATTCGAGAAGAGTTTATCCGGAAGCATAACCCGACACAGTACTTCGAGGTCACTGACCAGTGGCTTGCATCCCTGCCTAAAGGAGACACCCTGGGTCCCAGACCTTCGCGCCAGCGCCCATGGAAAGCCATGGACTACGGTAACTTCCTGATGCGCACCTATGAGGTTGCCGAAGCCGACGCCGGCCCCAAGGGGATCACCACTAGAGGACCCAGCCCGCTTAAGAACGAAGACTTTCGGGACCGCAACTTTGCGTACAAAGGCATCGCTGTCCGGCTGGACGACGGCCCTGGCGGCGTAGCCGCAGGGCAGGCCTTTGTGCTCTTTGACCACGACCTGATGCGCGTTGCCGCATTCTGGACCGGGGAAGGCTTTATTGACTGGGAGGACATCCTGCTTGACGATCAGCACAACGTATTTCCACGCATCGTCGGCCACCTTGAATTTGAGAACCCAGTCGCACCTGGATGGGCCAACCCCTTGACGGGTTCGTATGAAAATCCGCGGTTTCGGGCCGTTGATGGGCGCCAGTTCGGACCGCTTCCGCGGGAATGGACGCAATATCGCGGGGTGTACTACCACTCGGGCCGCCTCATCATTCGATACACGGTAGGCGACGCAACGGTCTTGGAAAAGTACGCCGTCCACGAGGGGAACGTGTTGAGCCGAACTCTGAATACGAACGGTGCTGCCACGTCCCTGCAGATGAGGGTCGCACCAGAGCACGTCGTCGTGGCCCTGCAAGGCCAAGGCGCCTCGCTAGAGGTGGAAAATGGGTACCATGTCGCCAACTTTGAGCCAAATACACCGGCACAGATCACGCTTTGGGTAAGCATGGGCAACCCTGAGGCCGTCGCTGCACTCGCTAAAGAAGGCGCAGCGCCCGAAGACCTCAGCGAGTATACACAGGGAGGACCGGCGCAGTACGACACCGTGCTCACTACGCCCATTTTTCGCGAAGAAGGCCGTGGCTACGTAGTGGACGTTCTTGCACTGCCGCAAGACAACCCGTGGAAGAGCCGCATGCGACCCACCGGCATAGACTTCTTGAACGGAGGCAATGAAGCGGTAGTAGCCACAATTGATGGCGAAGTCTGGCGAGTGAAAGGCATCACGTTAAAGGAAGGACCCCTACAATGGCACCGCATCGCTACTGGGTTATTTCAGCCCCTTGGTGTGAAAGTGCTGGGCGGCGACATCTACGTGGGATGCAGGAACCAGATCGCTGTCCTTCGTGACCTTAACGGCGACGGCGAAACCGACTACTATGAGGCCTTCAACAGCGACCACCAGGTCACGGAGCACTTTCACGAGTTTGCGATGGGGCTGCAGTCGGACGAAAAAGGAAACTTCTACTATGCCAAGAGCGCCCGGCACGCACGCACGTCGCTAGTTCCCCAGCACGGCACGCTAATACGCGTCAGCAGCGACGGGGAGCGCTCGGACATCATTGCTCATGGCTTCAGGGCCGCCAACGGCGTACTGCTTAACGACGACGGTTCCTTCGTAGTGACCGACCAGGAAGGACACTGGAATCCTATGAACCGCGTCAACTGGGTTGAAGAGGGAGGATTCTACGGCAACATGTTCGGCTATGGCGCGCCAGAGGATTCAACCGATGAAGGCATGATCCGGCCTTTGGTGTGGATTGACCAGAAATACGACCGATCCCCCGCCGAACTGCTTTGGGCTAACAGCACACGCTGGGGGGCACTGGATGGATCCCTCCTCAGCTTGTCCTACGGATACGGAAAAATTTTTATCGTCATGCCGCAGTTCGTTGGTGAGGTGAAGCAGGCAGCGATCGCGGAACTATCTGTCCCGCAATTCCCGACCGGAATTCAGCGCGGACGATTCAACCCTGCAGACGGACAACTTTATGTCGCCGGCATGTCGGCCTGGGCTACAAACCAGATGATCCAGGTCGGGGGCCTTTATCGCGTGCGTTATGCGGGAGGACCGGTGTACCTGCCCGTAGGCTTCCTAGCCCTTGAATCAGGCATAACCCTCACCTTTGCTGCGCGTCTGGATGAAGAAGTGGCGTCGGATCCGTCACGGTATACCGTCACCACTTGGGAGCTCAAACGAACCCGTAGCTATGGATCGCAGCGGTACAACGTGAAGGAACTGGGAGTGGACCGTGTGACCGTGTCGAAAAACGGCACATCGGTCAAGCTCCACATTCCCGATATCGCACCGACATGGATAGTGGAACTCAAGTATTCCCTTGAAGGCCGCAAGGGGAGGGCGGTCGAGGGCGTCGTTCAGGGCACAATCTATGCATTGGCCCCGCCGCTCTAGCCGCTACTCGTCCTCGTCTGTCGTGTTGCACCCCTTGTCGCCTACGTAGCACTTGTGCTCAGCGTCGCCGCCCGCGATCAAAAATGCAAGAAGATCAAGTACCTCCTCTCCGCTCAGGCGGTTCAGCAGCCGCGGTGGCATGATGGAAACGGGCGACAACTCACGGCGAACCACCTCCGATTCCTGTACTGTAACGACTTGGCCGGGGTCATACGGATTCTGGTTCAGCGAAATCACCCCGTCCTCTTCTCCAACGACGCGGCCGGTGATGATGGTGCCATCATGCAGCTCAAGCAGCTCCGCCGCGTATTGATCCGAAATGGCATCACTGGGAGAGTCTATTGCTTCCAGGATTTCGCCACGCCCAAAACGCGTGCCAACGGTCGTGAGGTCGGGCCCTATGCCGCCGCCGATTGCACCCAACCGGTGACACGCGCTGCAAAGTGCGCCCGCGTACAAGCGCTCCCCACGTACGAAGTTACGCGTCTCATCAAAGCCCTCGCTCATGAGCTCGAAAATCTCCTGGCGGTTCCAGTTCTTGCCAGGTCCTTCTGGCTGGGGCAGCGTCGCTAGGAATGACGAGCGATCAGAAAACGCATCTACAAGTCCCGCCAGCGATTCCTTTTCTTCTGCGGTGAGGTGCTCCACGGCATCAGCACGCATGTCCTCTATAAAGCCCACGTAGCTTCGCCCCCCGCTCTTGCGCAATGCATCGTAGAACCACTGGAAATACGCGCGGCGATCCTCCATCGTCCATCCCGTACGCACGTTGCGCAGACTCATGACCACGTCAATCTCCTGGGCCCCCGGCATTTTCGCCCGCATATCAGTGATGGCACCGCCGTACTGCTCACTTCGCTCGGCGACATCTTCCTCGAGCAGGAGCATCTCCCGGGGTCCATGTGCAGTAAGCATGCCAAGGTGATCCAACATGACGCCTACAATGCCAGGCGCTTCCAGCACAGCCAGCAAGCGGCCGCGTTCCCGGTTCAGCTCCTCGTCGGCCTCCGGAAAGTTTTCCGCTAGACGTTGGGTGACCAATAGCTTTCGGTCCCCTTCCGGCATGCCCATACGCGTGATGATGAGCCCGTACGCGCGAATCAGATCGAGCTGCTGCGCCCGCGAAAGGTCGGCCTCCTCAATGCTCATGAGAGCGCCAAGCGCAACCGCCCGGCGCTCCGGATCACTATGACGCGCAAGCGCGATGACGGCATAAAGGCGGCGCAGGGGATCCGGCTCTCCTAAGGCTCTGTCGGCCCACGTCGACACCGGCTGGTGCTCTATGGCAATACGCGCGGCCCATCGCACAAAGCGGTCCGCGTGGCTAAGGTGTGGCCACGCCGCCGAAATGGCCGCTGCATCCTGCATTCCATGGAAAGCTTCCAGCTTGCGCCGCAGCGCATGCTGCGCGCTCATGCGGCGAGGTGCCGTCGGGCCGGGGGCCACGTCTCCGTCGTACCATACGCGGTAAAGAAACGAGTTCAAACGCCGTCCACCGGTCGTGAAGTACAGCGCACCGTCACTTCCGACGACGCCGTCGGTGACAGGTAAGGGGACACCGAACAGGAATTCCTCCGCCGTGCCTTCGTACGTGCTGCCATAGGGACGCAAGTCCACCCAGTAAATCGTTCCAAAACTCCAGTCAAAAACAAACACGCCGCGCCGGTATCGTAGCGGGAAGCGCGTGTTGGCACCCGAGACCACGCCGGTAGGCGAGCCTTGCCCGATATCTGCCACTGCAGGCAGGTTGTCCGGGTAATAGGCTGGCCACTTGCCAGAGCCGGTACGCCACCCGAACTCACTGCCACTGCTGGCGTGAACTACCCGGATCGGCCGGTACCAGGGCATTCCAAGGTCCCATTCCATGTCGGAGTCAAACGTGAACAAGTCCCCCTCGGGGTTGAATGCAATGTCGTACGCGTTGCGATACCCCACGCTAAAGAGGTCCCACTGCTCCCCGTCTTTGTCCGTACGAACGATCCACCCACCGGGCGCGGGTCGGTCCGCCGCATGGCCCCGCGGATCGCGCAAGACCGGCATGAGCTGATCCTCGTCCCATACGGGCGGCACCAGCGAGCGTTGAGTTTCTGGTAATTCGGTATGATTGCCGGCTATGATGTACAGGCTGGTACTGTCCGGACCCAAGACGATGCTGTGTGGACCGTGTTCTCCCCACCCTTCAAACCCCATCAGGGAGTCTACCACGTCAAATTGGTCGTCACCATCGGTGTCTGTCACCCGAAACAAACCGCTGCCGCGCCCCTTTGCATCTTCTGCGTTGTTGACCACCACGTATAAGCTGTTAAAGGCCCAAAGCAGCCCCTGCGCGCGCCCGATATCAATGTCCAGCTTCTCTACCTTTGTACCTTTCGGATCATCACCAATGGGTACGGGCTCCACGCGATAAAGCGCACCATACTGATCTGATGCAAGCAGCCGGCCCTTTCCATCAACAGCCAATGACACCCAGGAGCTGCTGTCCTCGACCATGGGACTGTACAGTACCTCGTAGCGAAACCCCTCGGGCAACGAGAGTTCTGCCGGACTGGAGTCAGAGCCTGAAGGCTGACAGGCGCTCGGTACCAGGAGTGCCGTAAATGCTACCACTACAACAATTATATACCGCATGCATTCAAAGAGGATGGGCGAACACGTCCGCAGAAGTTATGGAATTGCCTCTTAAGCCCAATACCACTTGACGCATGTTATCGTGCCAGCGACACCTCTTCACTTTGCCGGATGAGGCGCACTACATCAACTGCGCTTACATGTCCCCAATCCTCAAGGCTGCAGAGGAAGCGGGTATGGCGGGTATGCACCTGAAGCGAGTTCCCTCCGATATCTCCCCCGCGATGTTCTTCAAGGAGAGCAGCCTGGTTCGTCAGCTTTTTGCAACGCTCGTAGGTGTTGCCGCGCAGCAGGTCGCGCTGATTCCGGCGGCTTCCTACGGAATCGCCACCGTGGCGCACAACCTAGCCGTCAAGAAGGGCCAGAACATCGTAGTGCTACACGAGCAATTCCCGAGCAACGTGTACACTTGGCGGCGACTTGCTGGAGAACGTGGTGCTGAACTGCGCACCGTGGTGCCACCGGGCGAAACGGGTCGGGCCGAAGAATTCAATGCGCGGCTCCTCGCCTCGATTGATCGCGACACCGCCGTGGTGGCTGTGGGTCCCGTACACTGGACCGATGGAACGCGAATCGATCTGGAAGCGGTTGGGCGGCGTACTAGTGCGTTGGGGGTTGCTTTCGTTGTAGATGGCACCCAGTCCGTGGGCGCGATGCCAATAGATGCCCAAGCGCTCGGAATTGACGCTCTGGTTTGCGCCGCATACAAATGGATGCTTGGCCCATACAGCATCGGCGCGATGTACTTAGGGCCACGATTCATGGACGGAATTCCCCTCGAAGAAACATGGGTTGCGCGGCAGGACAGCGAAAATTTTGACGCGCTTGTCAACTATGGCGATGCATACCGGGATGGTGCACTACGCTACGATGTAGGAGGTCGCAGTAACTTCATTTTGGTACCCATGATGATCAAAGGGCTTGAGCAGGTGCTGGCGTGGGGACCGGCCAACATCCAGGCCTACTGCCATGCACTGATGCGTGAGGTGCTGCAAGAAGCCGAAGCACTGGGCTACTCTGTCTCCAAGGGCAGTAGTGCACATCTTTTCGGCCTTCGCGTGCCAGACCATATCGCCCGTCCCCGACTTCAGGAAGCGCTTCAGCGTCGTGGGGTGTCAGTTTCACTCCGCGGCGAAGCCATCCGCATCTCGCCCCATGTGTATAATAACGAGCAGGATGTGGCTGCGCTGCACGATGCCTTGGTAGCGGCGTCACAGGTGTCGACCCCATCTTACTCAACTCCCGCCTGACTTATACGTGCAAACAGCGCATCCAGAAAGCGGCAGGCATGCTGATACGCGCCGGGCGCTTCGCTCTCTCTGGGCCCCGCTATGTTCAGCTTGTGGATATGATGCACCCGCATCCATTCAGCTACGGAAGGTGCTAATTCCACCTGGTCCAATTCTGCGCGCATCAGCGGCTTTCCATACGTTATAGCAGCCAGTAACGTAGCAGCAGTTCCTTGCGAGGTGGATTCGGTCCCTAGTATCAGCGTACCATCGCTGTCTCGCACATTCCACCGCGTCCGCTGCAGGTAGTTGTTTGTCGGCGTTTCCCGCATCGGATATCGGCGGCTGATGGGACCGTCTTCGGCCCGCCTACCGGCAGGGCACCAGCCGCCAACCGGAAGATTCCACGTCAGTGCTGAGTCCAATGCGGCCCGGTCAACGCCAGACTGCCCACCCGATACGATTTCGAGTTCTGCCATGCGCTCACCTAACGAACATTGGGCACGCGGCAGGGTTCGATGAAGCGCCAGCCGCTGGTTGCACTATGATAGCCAGAACATGCTTGCTCATCACTGCCGTCCTGGTGGCAGCGCCTGCTTGCGGACAGAGTCTCAAGCGGCTTGAGCAGCTAGCCGCGTCGGCCCACGGATTCCGCGCCGACTTCACGTACACTGTTTCGTCCGCATACTGGGATGATCAGCAGGAGATGCACGGTAGCCTGGTGCTTCAGGGCGTGCAGTATCGCGTGGAAACGGAATCCGAGGTCATCCTATCGCACGGGCTTGATACATATGTCTATCGTCCGCTTGACAACCAGGTGCTTATCACCGCCACTGAACCGACCTTATCTCCAGCGACGCTTTTCGGAGACTTTGAAGAGCACTACGAGATCGCCAGCACCCAGCCTGTAACCTACCAGGGCACGCGCCACCTTGCGGTAGTTCTTTTGCCCCGTGACTCGGACTCCTCGATCCTGGAGGTAAGACTTTGGGTACGTTCCACAGACGAGATGGTGATACGCATCCAGTCCGTAGACGTCAACGAAACGACCATGGATTTCGAGCTGACGAATATAGACCTGCGTCCACAAATTGGCCCCGACACGTTCGAGCTCTCTTTCCCTGAGAGCGCTGAGATGATCGACCTTCGCTCTTGACAGCGTGCTGACGCAACGCAAGCGCCACCTGGCCGTTTGGATTGGTTCCTTAGCGCTAGCTGGCATCCTCGTATACCTTGCCCTTCGTAGGACCAACCTTGCAGAGATTGGGGCTGCATTCAGCCAGGCGCAATACTGGTGGTGCGTGCCCTTGGCATTCATCATGATCGGCAGCCATCTGGTACGCGCATGGCGCTGGCAGGCACTTCTTGAGGCTCTTCCGCCAGGCACGCATCGACCGCGCCTGACTACGGCGTTTGGTTCCGTGATGATCGGTTTCATGGTCAATTATGTCCTGCCGCGCGTAGGTGAATTCGTACGGGCCGGCAACCTGTCGCGGCGAGAGAAACTGCCATACAGTGGCGTCCTCGGGACGATTTTCACCGAGCGCGTAATAGACCTCGTGACATTTGCGATGGGGGCGGTGCTTTCGGTGCTTATTCTGACTGGAGAGCAGCGCGTGAGCCTGCACGAAAGGATGCTTCAACCCGCAGTGGAGGGTCTGTCATCTGTCTCCGCGCTAGGAATGGTTTCAGTGATTGTGTTAGCCGCTGCACTTGCGTGGTGGATCCTGGCGAAGACACCCTTGAGGCACTTGGTGGCTACGTATGTGGCGCCTTTGTGGACCTCCTTCTTGGCCGGCATTGCGACGGCGCATCGCTCGCCACGGAAAGCGATGCTAATCATTACGACAGTAGTGATCTGGCTAATGTATGGGCTAATGGCCTACATCCCGCTTGAGATGTTTAGCATGGCAGCGCCGTACAGCCTCACCTTTGTCGATGCCGTCGTAATTATGTTCGTCGGCGTCTTGGGCGTCATCATCCCAACTCCCGGGGGAGTGGGCTCTTTTCACTATGTCACGATCTTGACGCTCACAGTTTTCTACGGCGTGCCCGAGTCTCTCGCAGCTACCTATGCGGTATTCGTACACGGTGCGCAACTCATCCTGTACCTCGCATTGGGACTCCTTATCCTCACGGTTCAAGACACTAAGCTTGCTCAGCTCCGAGTGTACGCTCAAAGGCCGGGAGAGCAGGACACCTAGCCCGGATAAATCACCAAGGTTTCGACAATTGGAACCATAGCGCCACGTAAGTGTATGCTCACTAACCATTTATAACCATCCTGTGCACTGCGCGTGAACAACACAGACTGTCATACTGAAGAGCTTCGTTTCGAGGACTTGGGGCGGCGTAAAGTGGTCGGAAAGTTCGACGGCGGCCCTATGTCCTCGGACGCAGGTGCGCTGCTGTTACGGGAGGCCGACCGGATGTTCGACGTCATTGGCCGCTTTGCCGCCTGCTTCACCGACCACCGTGATCCCAACAGGGTCGAGCATACCGTGGAGGCGATGCTCAGGCAACGTGTCTACGCGATATGCTTGGGCTACGAAGACGTGAACGACCATGACCGTCTGCGGGACGATCCCGTGTTGGCCATGGGCGTGGGCTGCGAAGATGTAACAGGTGCGCACCGGGCACGGGAACGCGACCAGGGACATCCGCTGGCGAGTTCCAGCACACTGAACCGACTGGAGCTCGGCTCCAAAGGAGGGGCCGCATCGCATAGGTACAAGCGCATCGTAGCGGACCCTGAAAAGATCGACACCATGCTCGCGGACTTGTTCATGGATGTAACGGGCGAGCAGCCAGAGCATATCGTGTTGGATCTCGATGCTACCGATGACGCGATTCACGGCCAGCAGGAGGGGCGCTTCTTTCATGGTTACTATGGCCACTACTGCTACTTACCGCTGTACATCGTTAGCGGCAAGCATGTGCTGGCCGCTCGTCTGCGCCCCTCCAACATTGACGCATCAGCGGGCACGATAGAGGAGTTGGCGCCAGTGGTAGCGCGTATCCGTGCGCGGTGGCCGCAGGTGCCCATCTGGATTCGTGCAGATGCAGGATTCTGCCGCGATGATATCATGGCATGGTGCGAAGCACAGGGCCTGCACTACATCATTGGTATGCCGCTCAATGCGCGGCTGAAACGCATCGTTGAGGAGGCTATGGAGCAGAGTCGGGCCACCTGCGAGGCCAGCGGGCAGCCTTCGCGGTGCTTCCGCAGCTTCGAGTACCAGACGAAGGACAGCTGGAGCTGTGCTCGGCGCGTGATAGCCAAGGCGGAATGGCTGCCTGGACCGCGCGGCTACAACGCGCGATTCGTGGTCACCAATTTCAGCGAAGACGCGTACGACGCGCGCACGCTATACGAAGATTTGTATTGCGCGCGTGGAGACATGGAGAACCGGCTCAAGGAGCAGCAGCTTACCCTGTTCGCTGACCGCACCTCTACGTCCATGATGGAGAGCAACCAGTTGCGCCTGTACTTCTCTACGGTCGCCAACACCCTGATGACCATCATCAAGACCTTTGGCTTGCAGGGCACCGCGATGGCGCAGGCGCAGTGCGCTACTATCCGTGTGCGGCTACTGAAGATCGCAGCACTGGTGGTGGTAAGCGTACGCCGAGTCCGCCTGCTCTTGCCCGAGGCCTATCCCTGGCAGCAACTGTTCGCGCGCGTGCTAAGCAACCTGCGCGGCGCTGTGCACACCACCCACGGCGGCGCACGCGCCTCACCTTCATAGGCCGTTCCGGATCCAACTTACCCCACAGATTGATAGACGCCACATGGTGGTTGCTGGAAACGTGTATCCAAGAAGCACCGGTGCGCGAACAAAAGCCTTGATTCCCGCTCGAAACATGCCCGAAACAGCGCTTACTGCCGCCGACTATTCGCTCCAGAAGGCGGGAATCAGCATTCGCATTCCCAAACCGTGACCCACTGCCTACAGACGCCTCGAATTATGGCGATTCAAGAGCTTGGTGAGCGATGCGGGCTAGCTGGTCTGCAAAGTAGGTCTTATCAGGCTGTTTGAGCCGGCGAATCATACGTACTCACCAGCCCAGGGCTGGCAGTCAGCAGCCTGCGCAGAATATCGCGGGACACGTCCTACCTTGAGGATGCCTCACGATGGCACCTGTCCGCGCCAGGATTCTTGCACGAGATTCATTTGGTGCTATGACGCCTCAAAGCACGCACTACCGGGCTGATTGCTGCCGCGTTCAATGAACTGCACAGCAATGAAATTCTCGCGTTATGCAGCCGAAGCATGCAGAGCAACACCCGAAGCATCCAGGTCTATACAATCCGCCAGTGCTTCCGTTAGCTTCGAATCGAAGCGGGTGGGGGGCAGATCTCCGAGACTCCGGGTCGGCTGTGACCACGAAATCGTATGCCACACCTTCAAGACCTCGCCCTAGCGCGGACGCGTCGCGGCAAAAAGAACGATGCCGGCAGCAACGGACACGTTTAGTGACTCTACATCGCCAGGCATGGGAATGGTAACCATAAAGTCACATTGCTCCGCCACGCTGGTGCGCAAGCCAGCACTCTCGCTTCCTACGGCAATGACCATTGGCCGGTCCCAGTCCACGGACCACACCGAGGTTCCGCCGCGCATGGCAGTGCCGGCGATATGGTATCCCCGCTCTTTCAGCTGGTAGAGGGCTGCGGGCAAATGGTCCGTCCGGGCAATGGGTATGCGCGACGCCATTCCGGCGCTCGCCTTTACCACAACAGCACCAAGTGGCGCCATGCGGCGCATCGTGACGATGAGGCCCCCGACGCCTAAGGCTACAGCACTGCGTATCAGCGCTCCAAAGTTGCGCGGGTCCTCGATGCTGTCGAGTACCAGGAGCCTTGGCTTCATTCGCTGGACGGCATCCAGATCCGGCGCTATGGCGTAGAGCATTGCTTCAAGGTCAGCATAAGCCAGGGCCGTACGGATAGCCATCACCCCCTGGTGTGGCAACCCCCGCGCGACCCGATTGAGCTTTGCCAAAGGCACATCCTGCACCGGAACTGCAACTGCTCTTGCCTGCCGGCGCAACGGGGCCAGACTGTTCAGACCCTGCTGCAATAGCACCTTCTCCAACATTGCCGGCTCGCGTTCCAGCGCTTCTCTCACGGGATGGCGCCCGAAAATGAGTATCGGATCGCTCATAAGGTGCACGCCATAGCGTCCAGATGCTTCACCAACGCAACAGATACCTCTTCCTGCTCCGGACGCATGAGCACGCTTCGCAGGATTCGTACACGTTCCCGGTCGGCTTGGAGGACAGGATGAAGGGCCTTTAGCACCTTGCTTTGCACCGACAGCACGCTCAAGAACACGGCTTCCTCTGCGGACATGGCCGCTTCGAATAGCGCTTGCGTGGCCGCGTCGATTGCGAACATGGACGTACGCGCCGGAAAGTACGTCACGATATCCAGTTCCGGCTCTATAAATGGGCGGAGCACATCCGCTGTCTCCAAGGCAGCGAACCAGCGTCGCCCGGCACGCAGGCATGCAGCCAGAATCGGCCCTAGCCCTCGATCTGCTGCAAGAGGCAGCACCTGAAGTGTCAGCCACAGCGCCGCTGCTGCTGCGCCTGCCCGGGAGCACTCAAGGCTGATTTCGCCTAGGTGGAGCTCGTCCGAGGTGAAGTATGTGTAGGGAGAATCATGCTTGTACAAGCGACCTAGCGCCGGGTCGCGTAGTAGTATGCATCCGCAGCCATACGGCTGCAGGCCGTGCTTATGTGGATCAATAACAACCGAGTCCGCATCCGCAATGGCGCGAAAGTTTCGTGTGGCCTCACCAGAGAGCAATCCACCGTATTCCGCATGTGCATGCAACACAAAAAAGCCACCATACGCTGCATCAACATGCACGCGAGCGTTGTAACGGCGGCACATTGGAAGGGCGTCCGCCACGGGATCAACCGCTCCCAGACCCGTTGTCCCGGCCGTTAGGACCACCGTGCCAACTGTTCCGGTCTTCAGCTGCGTTTCCAGTGCCTCAAGCTGCATGCGGCCTTGCCGGTCCGCCGGAACCTCTACCGGCCGCATCGCAAGCACTTCAGCCATGCGACCGTGGGTATAGTGGGCCGCCTCGCTGAAGGCTACCGCCAAGCCCGGCCGGCAGTGGCGGGCTACCCAGAGGGCTTCCAGATTCGCAATAGTGCCGCTGCTGGTCAGGTGGCCCAACGTCTCACCAGGCAGCTGGAACATTGCTGCCAAGTGCCTGATCACGTCCTTCTCCATGGCGGCAGTGGGCGGTCCGCCGTCAAGCGCATGATTGTTAGGATTGATGAGCATTGCCGCCGCATACCCGAGCGCCGCCACAGGGTGTGGAGGCTTTAGCATCTGCCCGGCGTAACGGGGATGGAAGAACGGATAGTTGCCGTGCAGACGCTGTACAAAGGCGTCAAACGCCGCACGAACGTCGTCATCACTAACCTGTACAGACGCGTGGCGGCCAAAGGTACCCCAAGACGCTTCCCACGTGCGCACACACCGTGCAGCTTCCTCCAGCCAGGAACCCAGGTCCATCAAAGGGTGGATACCTTCTCGCGGCGCCGTGTGGTTCGCACCAGCCCAATCACGCCAAGGAGAATCAGCAGCGACGAAAAGACCATAGCCTGTGATAGCTCCAGACCAAAGATATCGTTCCTGGCAGTCACGCGAATCTGCTCTATGAGAAGCCGCTCTATGCCGAAAAAGAGCAAAGTCAACGAAAATATCCAGCCCCACTTGAATGGATGCTTCCGCAGGGCATAGAGCACGCCAAACAGGACTAGTGCCATACCGAATTCGTAGAGCGAAGTCGGATAGACCCCGGTGTCCGGCAATGTCAAACCGCGGATGTTGTTGGGGTACGTTTCCCCCCAGAGCCAGGTAGGCACAAACGAGGGACGTGCTGCTGGGTCCGACGGGATGCCCCAATCACCATCGCCGGCCAAATGGCATCCGATACGCCCAATTCCATAGGCCAGAAGCACGTTAGGGATTAACGCGTCACAAAACGTAGCCAGTCTTACCCCTTTCTTGCGGACGTACCATGCAATGCCTACCCCTGCTACCAGAAGGCCACCGTAGAACGTCAGCCCACCCTTGGAAAAGATCATGCCGGCGGGATCCGCCCGGAAGTCGTTCATATTCTCGAGGATATGAAACAACTTGGCGCCTGCAAGCCCACCCACCACTGCGATCACCACGACTGTGCCCACCAAGTGTGCCGGACTTACGTTTGCCACACCCTTTCGCCGCCCCTTGGCTTTGCTCTTCTTGATCGGCAGTGCTACGCTACCGAGGTGGCCTGCCTGGTACAGGCGGTCCAATTCCCGACGAGACAGCCAAGCGGCTATCAGGAACGCTAGGGCCATCATGGCACCAAACGAATAGATCGTTAGCGACTCGGCCCCCAAGACCTCGAATGGGAGAGGTATTTCCAGTATGCGAGGAAACATGCGTTAGGAGCGGTGGCTGAGTAGATAGCGAGGTAACGCGTCAAATGACACGCATTCTTGCGTGCCCAAGCTCATGTCTTTGACCTGAGCCTGTCCCAAGGCTAATTCTTCGTCGCCCACGATCACGCAACGGCTCGCCTTAAGGCGGTGCGCTGTGCGCATCTGGGCCTTAATGGATCGCCCTTGCAAGCCATAGGTGGTGCGCAGCCCTGCCCGGCGCAGCAGATGTGCCAATCGAAAGATCTCCTGCGACGCTGCCGCACCGAGACCGATCAGAAACGCGTCCAAGACAGGTCCGCCGGGCCATGGTGCACCCATGGTTTCCATGGCCAGAAGCAGGCGCTCCATCCCGGCAGCAAACCCTACTGCCGGCACGGGCTTTGCACTGCCAATTGACACGGACAGCAGATCGTAGCGCCCGCCGCCTGCGAGCGCGCTTTGTGCCCCGATGTCGGGGCTCTCCAGCTCGAATGCAGTGCGCGTATAGTAGTCCAAGCCACGGACCAGAAACGGATCTTCCACAAATGAAACGCCTACATCATTGAGCAGCGCTTTTACCGATTCGTAGTGCGTGCGGCTGCCCAAATCGACGTAGTCAATCAGGCGAGGAGCCCTCTCTACGAACCTGCGCTCAAAGTCTAGCTTGGTATCCAGAATCCGTAGCGGATTAGTCTTTAGTCGCTGCAGGCTCGTAGCCGAGAGCTGGCTCTCCAGTGGTCCGAAGTAAGCCCGAAGTGCTTCGCTGTAGCGGGGCCGGCTTTCAGAATCCCCCAGCGTGTTGATACGCAGCACCGTGTTTGTCAGGCCCACTGCGCGGTATACTTCCATCGCACAGGCGATAATTTCGGCGTCACCGCGGGCATCCGTGGCCCCCAAAATCTCCGCGCCGAATTGGTGAAACTGACGGTACCGGCCCTTCTGCGGTCGTTCAGCGCGGAAACATGGCCCCATATAGAAGAGACGTTGCTCGCCCGGGCGCTGATCAAGATTATGCTGCAGGTACGCACGCATGACCGGCGCAGTCATCTCGGGGCGCAGTACGTACTGCGTCTTTCCGCGCTCAAAGGTGAACATTTCCTTGTTCACGATGTCAGTCATCTCGCCGACGCCGCGCGCGATCAGCGCGAACGGCTCCAAAATCGGTGTCCGGATCTCCTGAAACGCAAACCGACGCATAACCGCCCTGATTGTCTCTTCGACATGGCACCAAGCTTCAAATCGTGTTACAGGTGACGCGCCGCCCGGCAAAATGTCGTAGGTCCCCTCAATGGATCGGAAAGCAGTCTTCACGTAGCTTGGGGAGTCCGTCTAGATCTCATAAAGGCAACGCGGTTGTACGCACAGCATGCCAGTAAGGTTGGAATTGCGCTAACGCCAGCCGCGCTCTGGACCCCCACGGCTACCACGCAATGGGCACGCTCGTGGCAGTCGCCCTCGCTTACAGATCGCCATAGCGTGTCAGCAGGCCATTCCGCGATTCACGGTCAGCGAACGAGGTTTCGGGCCATGATCGTTTCGAAATGCGCGGCAACTTCATGACTCTACACTCGAAAGCATGTCAAAAGCCACTCGCATGTCCATAGGCAATTCACTGGTTACCGACACGGTCTTGCCGCTTCTTGGATGCGTAAAGGCGAGGTCCTTGGCATGCAACGCCTGACGGGCAAGCTGGGCAAAGAGCCGGCTGTAGGTAGCTTTGCGCCGACTGGTGACGGGCCCATACCGTACCGTTCGCCCGCCATAGGTGGGATCCCCCAGGATGGCATGTCCCATATGCTGCGCATGCACGCGAATCTGGTGCGTACGGCCGGTCTCGAGGCTAAAGGCCACCAGTGCCGTAAACGCGAGCGGCTGGACTACCGCAAAACGTGTCGCAGCACGCTTGCCCCGGGCCGCAGCGACCACCGCCATCTTCTTGCGATGCCTGGGATCCCGCCCAATGGGGGATTCGACTCGTCCTTCCGGCGGATCCGGCACCCCCCAAACGATACCGTGGTACGTTCGATCAATTGTTCGATGCTCGAATTGGGCGGCTAAACCGCGGTGCGTCGCGTCATCTTTAGCCACCACCACGAGACCCGATGTGTCCTTGTCAAGGCGATGAACAATGCCGGGCCTTATATATGGCCCTTCGTAGAGACTGCTCAGTCCGGTCTCGCCATCTCGCGAGCGGTCTGCTTCCGTTACAGCTTTTCCGCCGGTATGGTACAGCAGCGCATGCACCAGCGTCCCCGTACTATGACCTGGCCCAGGATGCGTGGGCATTCCGGCAGGCTTGTTGACCACGAGCAGGTAGTCATCTTCATACAGGATATCCAGCGGTACGTCCTCTGGTATCACCGCGATGGGCTGTGGCTTGGGTACGGTCCAGACGATGTGGTCACCTTGCCGCACCTGAACCGATGGACGCGGAACCTGCCGGCCATTGAGCAAGACAACGCCGCGCTTGATGCTTTGCTGGATCCGCGCACGGGAGGTTCCCGGCACGACACCCGCCATAAACACATCAATGCGCTGGGGCCTGCCGTCCGGCACGTAGAGCTGTATTACCTCCTCACCCATTGTTCGCTGGCCCTTGCGCAGAGGCCGCTCGCAAACCCACCACGCGCGCCCATAACGCCCGCTTGAGTCTGGCCAGCCCTGTCCCCGCTACGCTGCTGATTAGATGCACCTCGAGGTCCGAAGGAAATGCCTCGCACGCCTCCGCCAACCATGCTTCATGCCCCGCCGGAGGCAGTAGGTCACTCTTGCTGAAGGCCACCACACGTGGCTTGTAAAACACAGCAGTATCGTATGTACGCAGCTCATGAAGCAGTTGATCATATTCTTCGCGCGGCTTGGGCGAGGTCACCGGAATAATAAAGAGCAGCACCGCATTGCGCTCAATGTGCTGCAGAAAGCGCAGCCCCAGCCCCTTCCCTTTGCTCGCACCGGCAATAATCCCCGGGATATCGGCGATGACAAACGACTGAAAGGACTCTACCTGAACCACGCCAAGCATCGGGACAAGCGTGGTGAACGGGTAGTCTGCGATTTTGGGCCGCGCAGCCGATACGGAGGCTACGAGCGTGCTCTTGCCAGCGTTGGGCTGTCCCACAAGTCCTACATCCGCGAGCATTTTCAGCTCAAGCGTAATGTCTTGTTCTTCCCCGGGCTCCCCGGGCTGAGCGTAGCGCGGTACCTGGCGTGTTGCCCGCCTAAAGAACGCATTCCCCTTTCCGCCACGGCCGCCGCGCACCAGGACAAGCTGATCACCCTCGTTTATAACTTCACCTAGCACCTCACGGCCCGAGGTTGTGCGCGCTAACGTACCAGGAGGCACGCGCAGAACCAGGTCCCGGCCATCTTTCCCTGACTTGTTGCTCCCTTCCCCTGCCTTGCCATTGGGCGCAAAGTGGTGACGATTGTAACGCAGGTCGAGCAGCGTGTAGAGATTGCGGTCGGCTTCTAACAGAACCGACCCACCGCGGCCGCCGTCGCCCCCGGACGGTCCACCCCTGGGTACGAACTTTTCGCGGCGGAACGCGACGCAACCGGGCCCTCCATGCCCACTGCGTACCTTTATGGTCACATAGTCTACAAACCGCATACCTTCAGGCTATGCCATGAAAAAAGTTACGATATATACGGACGGGGGCTGCAAGCCAAACCCCGGCAAGGGCGGCTGGGCAGCAGTGCTTATATACGGCAAGAACGTACGCGTTCTAACGGGCGCAGCCCACCGCACCACCAACAACAAGATGGAGCTGACGGCTGCGCTGGAAGCGCTCCGCGCCCTGAAGGTGCCATGCGAGGTAAGACTTCATACCGATAGCACATACATGTTGAACGCTTTCAAGCAAAAATGGCTAGGCCGGTGGGAGAAAAACGGATGGCTTACGGCCAGTAAGAGTCCGGTCAAGAACGAGGATCTCTGGCGGGGGCTACTCGAAGAAACCCGCCGTCACAGGGTCACTTGGATCAAGGTAAAGGCCCATTCCACCAACGAGCGTAACAACCAGGTAGATCGGCTTGCCACCGAGGCTAGGCTGGCGTTGCGGTGAGCCGTGCACTGGCCAACCGCAACGCAAGCCTCAGATGCTTCACCCCGCCAGGCTACAGGGGCCAGCATCAATCCCATCCCGACGGACTACGGGTTTCGAGGCTGGTACCGCCTGGACCTGCATGGAACCAAAAGTGGATGGCACTCGTCAACGTGGGTCGCTGACGAACTTGCACCTTTCTTGACTGAAAATAACGCAGACGTGGGTCCCCTATGCTGATAACTGCCTTGCTGCTAGGCGCGGTCGTGGCACCTGGACCATTCCCGGACCCCAAGTGCCCCGATGAGTGCATCCTGACTGCGGAGCCGACGGCCGGCAGCATCAGCGTTGACGGCTTTCTTGACGAGCCGGGGTGGGCCTCAGCCTCCGTTGCCACGGGCTTTTCGCAGTTTTCGCCTGACGAAGGGGCCCCGGCCACTCAGCCGACGGAAGTGCGCGTGCTCTATGGAAGCGCCGCGTTGTACATCGGCGTGGTGCTCCACGACGACGAAGCGGAAAAGATCCGAAGGCCCTTGGGACGACGCGATGAATTCAATCAAGCGGACTGGTTTGTTGCCTCCATTGACTCGTACTATGACCGCAAGACTGCTTACAACTTCGCGGTAAGCGCGTCGGGTGTCCAAGCCGATGGAATCTATGTAGGCCGCACCTTTGGAGGCGGATCTGGTGGCTTCGGCTTTGACACCTCCTGGGATGCAGTATGGCATACGGAGGTCAGAATAACTGACGAAGGCTGGATCGCTGAGATACGCATCCCGTATTCGATGCTGCGATTCTCGGATTCGAGAATTCAGCGGTGGGGCATTAACTTTAAGCGCGTCATCCCCCGCCTCAGCGAAACTGATGAGTGGGTTCTCGTTCCCCGCACAGAGCGGAGCAGCGGAACCGTAGCGCATTTTGGCGTCCTGGAAGGTATCGTCGACATCCAGGCACGCCGCAACATACAGGTCACGCCCTACACCGTGGCAAGAGCGCGCTTTGAAGAAGGAGACACTGCCGGCAGCATTCGCCGCACATCAACCGGCGACTTCGGCGGAGACCTCAAGGTTGGACTTTCGACTAACATTACCCTGGATGCAACAATAAACCCGGACTTTGGCCAGGTGGAAGCCGATCCTGCCGAGCTCAACTTGACGGCGTTCGAGACATTCTTTCCCGAGCGTCGCCCTTTCTTTACCGAAGGCACGCAGATTTTCCGGTACAGCTTGGACCACGGCGGATCGCTGCTCTATACCCGCCGAATTGGGGCGCAAGCTCCCATTGTCGGTGCTACGAAGGTATCCGGGCGCACCGGGCGTGGTGCAAATTTCGGTTTTTTCGGTGCAGCCACAGGCGACAAATTCAGTCCCTCGAATTACTACGGAGTTGGCCGCGCGCAGCAGCAGATCGGCAACCTCTCCAATGTCGGGGGCATGGTGACGTACTTTGACAACGCGTCGGATCTCCGCAGCGTTGCGGGTGGCATGGACTGGGACCTACGCTTCAGGCAGAATCAATACAAAGTTGATGGGCAGCTCAGCGTGACGCGTCGCCAGATTGACGACAGCGCGGACAACGGGTTCGCGTTGACCGCTGGCTTCGACCGTCAACGGTCCGTATGGAATTACTCCTTTGGGCTTTCGGTGATCAGCGACAAGTACAACCCGAACGATGTGGGCCGATTGCGCCAGAACAACAACACCAACTTTTACGGTGGGTTTTCTCACCAGATCAACGGCGGCCGCCCCGTCGGCCCCTTCCAGCGGGCCGATATTCGCCTGTACGCTGGCAGCGGGCTTTCATACAAGGAGGGCATCTCCAACGGTACGGGCTTTTTCTTCACTTCCGACTGGACTACCCGTGGTTTTCAGGAAATCGAGATCAGTACCCGAAGTGATTACCTTCTTGGCGGATATGACGTGACGGAAACGCGGGGCTTGGGACCACGTGCGCAACCCAGGGAGGTTAACGTAGACCTGGAGTACTCCACCGACACGAGGCGGACATGGCAGCTGGCTCCACAGGTTGATTTAGGCTTCTACGGGGATGGCGGCCGATCACTGGAAGCCAGCCTTGAGGGGGAGTGGACGATGTCATCGCGGATCAATCTGTCGCTCGAGGTAGGCGTCGGGCGCGAGTACGGCGTAACGGAGTGGGCCTCCAACGAAGCGTTTGCGCCAGGTCCGAACGGGTGGACCATTAGCGAGTCCTCGCACACCGCCCCTGAAGACGTTGAGGTATGGCATACCTTCAGCGGCAGCGATGGCATAGGCTCGGTTCTGGCACGCCGGACACCCGATGACGCACTCGGGCGCCATTATGTGCCAGTATTCGGTGAACGCAGCACGCAGTCGGCCGATGTATCGCTCCGCGGCAACCTCACGCTTACACCGACGCTCGCCATCCAATTTTACGGGCAACTCTTTGCCGCTCGCGGCAAAAACAAGCGCTTCCTCTTGCTGCGGGATCGGGACACGCTGGTCCCGGTGGACAGTTACCCGAAACGGTACGATTTCGCCTTCAATAACTTGCAGACCAACACGGTAGTCCGGTGGGAATACCGACCAGGATCCACGCTGTTTGTAGTCTGGACCCAGTCCCGGTCCAATAGTGCGGAACTTTCCGCCTTAGATCTTACAAGCCCCTCTCCCTACAACCAGCATACGGTAGACCAGTTCTTTGACACCTTCGGCGTGCTCCCCACAAACGTGATTCTGGTCAAGTTCAGCTACAAGTTCCTGCGCTAGCCTTCTGAGGGCTCGTCGGCGACCTTCACCCTGAAGTCCTCCATGACCGGATTCGCCAGCAGCTTCTCACACGCTGCCGTTGCCGCAATATAGGCCGCATCCGCGGACTCCTCGTTGATCCACATCTCCACAATCTTTCCCACGCGCACACGTTCAATAGCCTCGAAGCCCAAGTTGGTGAGCGCATTCCGGGCCGCCTTCCCTTGTGGGTCGAGGATGGACGGGCGTAACGTGACCGTGATGGTGGCTTTGTACATGTTTAGCTCAGTTTGGTGAATTCTTCGTTGGCCAGAGCCCGCTTCCTGATGACGCGGACTCCGTGATAGACCGCGCGGATGATGCCTGTAAGCAGGTAAGCTGCTAGGCCAAGAAGTAGGCCGAATTCGCGCAGAGCGATGATTAGGACTATACCAGCGCCATAGCCGAATGCCTCCAGCGGCTTGGCCGCAAGGTACGCTGTCGTGGGCTTTGGCGTGCCGTCAAAGGCAATGTTGGTCACCATGAGTGCGGCAAGAATAAAGACTACAGGAATCATCGCGGCATCATCAAGCAGCCCACGCTGAACCAACCAGTTTTCAGAGCTCGCGTTGAGCACAAACGTAATAATTACGAACGCATGGACCGGGGCCGGAAGCCCAATGAAGTAATCTTTGCTGTCGCCGTCAAACGCAACGTTGTACCGGGCCAGCCGTACCGCCGCGCACATGGCAGGCAATGCCGATACGATGACTCCGAACACTCCAAAGTCGCTAAGAGCAAACGCATACACGAGGTACGAAGGGGCCACACCAAAGGAGACCACGTCGCTCAGCGAGTCAAGCTCCACGCCAAAGAGGCTTTGTCCCTGCGACAGCCTTGCCATCATGCCGTCAAGCAGGTCGAAAAACCCGGCTAGCACAACCAGATAGCAGGCATAGACATACTGCCCTTCGTGCACCTGTGTGATAGCCAGAAATCCGCTGAAGAGGTTCATCAGCGTGAAGAATGACGGCACGGCCACGCGAGGTAGCTGTCCCCGGTAGCGTGAAAACCGGTCCGACCGGATCTGCTCGCGTAGCAAGCTGTGCTTTCGCTTGCGACTCTCTGGCCGTAGCAGGCTTGGTGTCGTCATGCCGTTGACAGGCTGCCTAGTACTGTTGCTCCTGCGCGTACCCGATCCCCTACTCGCACCGTGACGGGGACTTCTGGAGAAACAAGTACATCGAGCCTTGACCCGAAGCGGATTATGCCAAAACGATCACCTGCTTTGACGGTGTCACCGCATGTCACGTGGTACACTATGCGGCGCGAAAGGCCGCCTGCGACCTGCTTGAATAGTATTCTGTGCCCCAGTGGATGGCAGATTCCCAATTGGGACTGCTCGTTCTTACGCGAGGCCTTTTCGCGCAATGCCAGATGGTGGGCGCCCCTAACGTAGTGGTCAAACTCCAAGATACCGTCAGCCGGAATTCGGTTGACATGCACGTTCAAGACCGACAGGAAGATCGAGATGCGGCGGGCGGGACCCTGCAGGTACTGCGGCTCGTCTTCCAACGCAATGTTGACAATCCTGCCATCGGCGGGCGCCAACAAAAGCACATGGGCATCCTGAGGCACTTCTCTGGGCGGATCGCGAAAAAAGTACAGCGGCAAGCCTCCAAGGACCACAACCATGCCTACGCCGATGCCCGCACGCACAGAAATCGGCAACGGTGTGGACATCACGGTCAGGGTAGCAAAAGAGACTAACACCCAGGCCGTCACGATGACTGGATAGCCTTCTCTCGCGATCATTGGTACTTTGTCATGGCTGCCGGGAGCCTGACACGGGCCCAAGAGTTTGTTAGTAGTGAAACATCAAATTACTTCATGCCACGGGTTTCGTTTCACACGCTCGGCTGCAAGCTCAACTTTGCTGAATCCAGCGGGATGCGCCGCGCCTTTGCGCAACGGGCCTATACGGTAGTTCCTTTTGGTGAGGCGGCCGACGTGGTAGTCATCAACACGTGCTCGGTCACCGCAGAGGCCGCCCGCAAGTGCCGACAGGTCATTCGGCGCGGGTGCAGGACCAGTCCGGACGCATGCGTCATCGTCACTGGGTGCTATGCTCAGCTGCAGCCCGCCGAGGTCGCTGCCATCGAAGGCGTCGACGTTGTACTGGGCACGCAGGAGAAAGCCCGCCTCTTTGAGCTGGTGCGTTCATTCGAGCAGCGCGAGCAGACGCAGATAGATGTGTCGTGCACTGGTGACATCCGTGCGTTTGACGCAGCACTGCTGTCGTCGGAGCGGACCCGTGCGTTCTTGAAGATCCAGGACGGCTGTGATTACTCGTGCGCGTTCTGCACAATTCCTATCGCCAGAGGCAAGAGCCGCAGCGCCTCCCCCGGGCAGGTCCTGCGGCAAGCGCACGACATTGCCGCGCGCGGGATCAAGGAGATCGTGCTCACGGGTGTAAACATTGGTCTGTACGGGCAAGGGACTTATGACACCGACGGCGGAGCGGGCTTGCTTGGTCTCCTCCGCCAGCTAAGCACCGTCGAGGGAATTGAGCGTTACCGCATCTCCTCCATTGAGCCCAACCTTCTTACCGATGCTATCATTGATTTTGTCGGGAGCACGCCATCATTCGTTCCACACTTCCACATCCCGCTGCAGAGCGGTGATGATGCGATGCTTGGTGCTATGCGACGGCGCTATCGCCAGCATGTCTTTGCTGGCCGGGTCGCTAGAATTTTCCAGCTCATGCCGGACGCGTGCGTAGGCGCAGACGTTATCGTCGGGCATCCGGGAGAGACCCAACAGCGCTTTCAAAACACCTATCGCTTCGTGCAAGACCTGCCCGTGACATACCTTCACGCTTTCACCTATTCCGAGCGTCCTGGGACCGTGTCCGCGACGGCCGCGCAACATGAGAGAGTCCCCAAGCATATTCGTTCGGAACGCAATAGAGTGCTCAGAACACTCTCCAATCAGAAGCAGGTGGCTTTTATGGACGACCACCTCGGAACCTCGCGGCCGGTGCTGTGGGAGCGCACGAGATCAAATGGCCACATGTACGGCTTTACCGACAACTACATCCGGGTAAGACGCCCAAACGATCTGGAACGGGTTGGGAACATCGAAGCTGTACGCCTTGAGCGGCGCGAGGACCTGGTTGCTGTCACAAGTTAGGGCTACAACGCACAGGCAGCCTCAACTTCGGCGGTAGTCTTCGGAATGGGCTTGCCCAGAACCCGGGCACCATCACCGGTCACCAGCACATCGTCTTCAATTCGCACGCCTCCAAAAGAACGCCACGCGCCCAGCGCGTCGTAGTTGATAAAAGCCTCGTGGCGCCGCTCGGCCTGCCACTGGTCGATGAGCGCACCCACAAAGTAGCAGCCTGGCTCTACGGTGATTACATACCCTGGCGCAAGCGCCTTGGCAAAACGCAAATACGCCAGCCCAAACTGGCTAGCGCGCAGAAATGTGTTGTCATACCCGACCAAGTCCTCCCCCAATCCCTCGAGGTCGTGCACGTCCAGTCCCATCATGTGGCCGAGTCCGTGTGGGAAAAAGAGCGCGTGCGCGCCGGCCGCGACTGCCTCGTCCACATCGCCGCGCATCAGGCCCAGGTCGTTGAGACCTCTCGCGATAAATCGCGCCGCAATAAGATGCACATCTCTAAATGAGACCCCGGGCTTCATCGCTGCAATGGCCGCGAGCTGCGCCCGCAATACACACTCGTATATGGAGCGTTGGCGCGTGGAAAACGTGCCGCTCACCGGAACGGTGCGTGTGATGTCGCTGGCGTACTGCAAAGCAGACGACGCGCCGCTGTCGTGTACGACCAGGTCACCCGCCTGGAGCTGATTACCATACGAATGGTTGTGCAAAATTTCGCCGCGCTTGGAAAAGATGCACGGAAACGCCAAACGGCCACCGCCGGCGATAGCGATCCCTTCCACGTGGCCCGCTATATCGCGCTCAAAACGACCGGGCCGCGCGAGCCTCATAGCAGCCGTATGCATGTCGTAGGAGACTGCAAGGGCTGACTCGATCTCGTCGATTTCGCGCGCCTCCTTTGCGGATCGCTGCGCGATGACGGCGCGCATAAGAGTGCCGGACGCGTGTAATCCAGCCGTACCAGCACGCAAGTGAAGCAGAGTCTCCAATTTGGCTTGCGCGTCTTGCCGATAAGGCGGCTCAAAATGCACGCGGCGCCCGGAGGAAACAAACTGCCGCAATGTATCCTCCAGCGCAGCTGGCGGACGCACCTCGGTTGCTCCGACGCGCTCCGCCAAAGCTGCAGCTTCGGGCTGCGGCCCGCTCCAGATGATGTCATCAACGGCCGGGCTATCCGCAAACAGGATGTGGCGCCCTTCGTCCGTGTCAATAAGCGCCGCCAGGTGTGGAAGGGCGTGTCCCCAATAGTACAGAAACGAGCTATCCTGCCGAAACGGATACCAGTTGTCGGGGAAGTTCATCGGGGCTTCGGCACTGCCCACAGAGAGGATAGCGCCAGAGCCAACAGCACAGGCAAGATGATTCCTACGATTGGAGTACACAGAGGCTGCAAACATCGGCTAGAAGGTATGGCTTTGAGAACAGCGGAACATAATAGGGCTTGCGTACCAAAGTGACAGGCCATGAAGCCGCTATTTCCGCTTAGGAAGAGCGGCTCGAGAACGGTATTGGCATACTGATACTCAAGGCCACGGAAACCAGATTGCCAGTGCGTGACAAGACATTCCGCATGGCGCCCCAGTTGGGCTTAGGGTGCTCCAGAGCCGAGCTAGGCACGGAACTTGCGTGCGTTCAAAATTGTAAGCAATAATGAGAATCAGCTGGAAATCGTTCCATGACCCATTGGCGTGGCAGCTCTTGTTTAGCGCTCTTCGCGGCGCTGCTTGTGGCTTCGTGCGATGGTCCAGCTACACCCGATCCGGTAGATCCTGCCGATTTCCCCAAGCCGCGCGTCGTGGCTGAGGATGACTATCTTGTCCTTCCGACCGGACTTAAGTACTACGACTTTAGGGAGGGGGAAGGCTCTGCGGCAAAAAACGGCGACATTGTCGCCGTCCACTATCACGGGTGGCTGACAGACAGCACCCTTTTCGATTCCTCTTTTGCCAGGGAGCAGCCGTTTGAATTCACGTTAGGTTCCGGTTTTGTCATTACCGGCTGGGATCAAGGTGTGCTCGGCATGAAAGAAGGGGGCGAACGGCAGTTGGTTATTCCGCCGGAACTCGGCTACGGCGATGTCCCCCGAGCCAGAATCCCGCCTAATTCGACATTGATTTTCGAACTCTTTATGATAGAGGTCAACCTCTAGTGTTATGTCCCAGTAATACGCGACGTTAAACGTTGAATCTTACTGAAGATCGAGTCCGCCGTAGCAACCCAAACAAACGGCGTCGCCTCCTCATTGTACGCTGCAATGAACTGCTCGATGGTCTGCTTTAACTGCTTTACGCTTGTAAACGAACCCCGTTTGATCGCGCGCCGACTGATTAGACCAAACCACCGTTCAACCTGGTTCAGCCACGATGCGGAGGTAGGCGTGAAGTGAAGGTGGTAACGAGGCCGCTTGGACAGCCACGCCATAACTTTCGGATGCTTGTGCGTTGCGTAGTTGTCCAAGATCAAGTGCAGGTCCAGATCCTTCGGAGTTTCGCGCTCGAGCAGTCGCAAAAAGGAGAGAAACTCCTGATGCCGATGCCGCGCCATGCATTTCCCAATTACCTTGCCCGTGGCTATGTTGAGTGCTGCGAACAGTGTAGTCGTGCCATGGCGGATGTAGTCATGGGTGTACCCCTCTACATAGCCCAGCCCCAATGGCAACGTGGGCTGGGAGCGGTTGAGTGCTTGTATTTGGCTCTTTTCGTCCACGCACAACACGATCGCGTGATCGGGCGGGTTTAGATATAGCCCGGTGATGTCGCGAACCTTTTCGATAAAGAAGGGATCGCTGGACAGCTTGAACGTCCTGCTGCGATGGGGTTTGAGCCCAAAGAGGGCAAACCAGCGCTGCACTGTGCTCTTAGACACGCCTTCGGCCTCGGCCATCAGGCGAACGCTCCAAGCATTCGCATGGGCGGGCTTCTGTTGCAGCGCACGATTAATCACCTGGGCCACTTTCTCGTCATCGTGCGTTCGGGGCCGTCCCGGACGCAGCTCGTCGTGGAGCCCTTGCAAGCCACGGTCCAAGAACCGGCTCCGCCATTTGCTTACGGTGGACGCGGATACTCCCAACGCAAGGGCAACCGCAGCATTGGTGTCCCCAGCCGCGCAGGCCAGAATGGTCTTCGCTCTTTGAACCATGCCGTGGGGCATAGTAGTGGATTTCGACAAGGCGACGAGCTGGTTTCGCTGCTCATTAGAGAGAACTAGGGGCGCAAGTTTTCTTCCGCGACGCATAGACTTCTGGCATGGATGGTGAAGTCACTAATATACGTCGCTTATTAATGGGACACAACACTAGCACATCGCGACGTAGTCCTCCGTTAGTATATCCCTGAGGGTGTCCACCAGCAGGTCAGCATCTGCCGCGGTAAACACTAGGGGCGGCTTGATCTTGAGGACGTTACGAAAGGGTCCATCCGTAGAAACCAGCACCCCGCGATCACACATGCGGTTGGCCACGTAGGCGGCCTTACCGGTTGCCGGCGCTCGCTTAACGCGATCCACCACTAGCTCCACACCCAGAAACAGTCCTCGACCGCGAACGTCCCCCACGATAGGGTGCAGTTCCTTTAGTGCTTCCAGTCGCGCGCGCAGGTAGTTGCCTGTCCTCAGCGCATTCTCCTGTAGGTGTTCTTGCTCCATCACATCAAGGACGGCCATGCCCACGGCGCACGATACCGGGTTTCCGCCGAATGTGCTGAAGAATTCCATTCCGTTATCGAACGCATCCGCTATCGTCCGCGTCGTCACCACACCGGCCAGTGGATGCCCATTCCCTATTGGCTTGCCCAACACCACGATATCGGGCACCACGCCCTGGGTTTCAAAGCCCCAGAAGTGGGACCCTACCCGACCAAAGCCTACCTGCACCTCGTCCGCGATGCAGAGTCCCCCGGCCTGCCGTACGTAGTCGTACGCGGCTTTCAGGTAGCCTGGAGGGAACTCTATCTGCCCGCCGCAGCCAAGCAACGACTCGCAAATAAACGCGCAAAGCGGCCGTCCCAGATTCTGCACGGCCTCGCGTACGCTCTCCGCATAGCGTTCCCACGCGTCATGACCGCGGTGCGGTCCACGGTAGGTATCCGGAGTCAAGGCCATCTGGACATGGTGCGGCGCGCCTTCGCCACCAGGTCCATCAAACTTGTAGGGGCTAATGGCAATCAGCGAGCTTAGATGGCCATGGTAGGCACCATCCAGGACGACTATTCCGGCAGCGCTTGTGTAAGCATGGGCCAGGCGCAGTGCCAGGTCGTTGGCCTCACTGCCGGAATTGACAAAAAAGCACACCTCAAGTGGGTCCGGCATTGTCCCCGCGATACGCTGTGCATACTGCACTAGAGCCGCGTGCAGGTAGCGGGTATTGGTACTGAGAATTGGCTGCTGCCGCTGCGCAGCACGGACAACCGCAGGATGGCAATGCCCCACATGCGGCACATTGTTGACAGCGTCAAGATAGGCGCGCCCTGCCGCGTCATAGAGATGTCGCCCAATTCCGCGCACGATGTGCAGCGGCGTGCGGTAGCTGAGGCTGAGGTTTCCGCCTAGGTGTTGCTTCCGTAGCCTTTTGATCTGATCGACCTCCCAAGCCCGGGGCGGAAAGCACTGCTTGGGGATTCCCAAGATCAGGTTGGGATCTGGACAGATTCCCAACCAGACCGCACGCTGGCTGGCTGGTGCCACGCCCATACGGGCACCTTCTTCCTCCAGCAGGTCTCCAAATAACTGAAAATGCAGGTGCGGCACCCATCCGCCATTCTCCTCGGGGGTACCAAGCTTAGCTAGCTGCTGCCCCTTGCAAACCGCGGATCCCTTTTTCAGGTCGTCGACGGAGGCACGACTCAGGTGCCCGTACAACGTATAGAATGTTGCATCGTCCACCTCGTGACGAAGAATGACAAGGCCGCCAAAGTCAAGGGGCTGGGCACATTTCTCCAGACTGTGTACAACACCATCCAGCGGGGCAAAGACCGGCGAGCCCGCTTCCTGGAAAAGATCGATTCCCAGATGTATGGTTCGGCGCTCGTCGAATTCGTTGTTCGGATGCCGGAACTGGGCGGCCGTGTAGATCAGGCGTGGCTCGTCGTACTGCCCGACGCCGACCGCGGCGCCGGCGCGGCCTACACGTGCAAGCAGAGCTTGGGATGCCTTGTGCACATCTCGCATGGGCATCCCCATCTGCGGATTCGCCACGCTGGCATCAAGGACAAAGGGCAGCACTTTACGCATATCAGGCTGAACCACGGGTGCAAATTCGCCCGCGTGTTCCTTTAGCCACGCTACGGCCCGCTCCGTGGACGGGCACACAGGGAGTCCGCAGGCTTCCCGAAACCGGTACAGGGCCAAGGACCGCGAACCGGCGTACAGTCGGTTCAAGAGCGCCCAGGCAGGCGCCTCCGAGATGCGCAGGTACTCGTTTTCCGGCTCCACCGTCGTACGGTACGCAGAGACGAGTACGCTGCTGCAAAGCCTGGCGATGACAAGGTCATACAGCAGCTCCAGCTCCACTTCCTGGAGCGGGTAGGCTTGGTGATAGCCGCTTATGACATGGGCGGCCACGCCCACTGGATCCGGCTTACCCAGCATCACGTACGTGGCAGCAATGGCCACCTCGCATACGAGGTGCGTGTATACCATGTCTCCAAAATCCACAAGCCCTGACACCTGTGCTTCGTACCCGGCTCCGGTAACAAGTACGTTGTAGTCGTTCGCATCATTGTGGATGATGCTCTGGCGCAGACTCAATAGCTGGGGCAGGATGCTGCCTTCGAAGCGTTCCAACGCACGCGCCACCATGGCACGCCTACCTTCGTCGTTGATGTTTGGCAGGTAGCAGCGTAAGCCGGCAGCATGGCGTAAGTCCCATGCGTGGTATCGCGCTGCATGAGGATGTGCAAACCCCGCGAGGACGCGATCCAGTCCTCCCAAGAGAGTGCCCAGACCTCGAAGCAGGTGCGGCATATGCGGACGTACCGTTCCTAACGTTCGACCTTTGAGGTACGTGACCATCCAGACGTAATGGAAACTCCCGCCGGGTGCCTTCACCCGTGCGGTGCAAGCACCCGAGCGCGTCATCTGCAGGTGTGCGAATTCCGTGCGCCGCTCAGCTAAGTACAGGAGCACCGTATGCTGCAAGTCCAAGGCCGCCGGGTCAGCTGAGGCATTCGCGATTTTGAGCACGTACCGCGCATCCCTGGCCTTAATCAGAAAGTTTTGGTCAACATGACTTGGCAGTGCTGTGGCTATGCCCACGATGCCAAAGTGGTCCGCGGCGATGTGCTCCGCTTCGTGCGCCTCGAATGTGGGAGCCTTTGAGCCCAGCAATCTGCTGCCGCCCTGGTCAGGCATTGAGCTACTCATGTCGTAGAGACGGTGCTACCTGTTGCGCTACACCTTCCAGAGTCTTTTCGCCAACTGAGCCCAGCGGCACGTGGGGCGGCCGCACGTTTTGCCATGCAGACCTTCCCGTCAGCTGTGCCATTATGAACTTCAGCGCAGGAATCACCGGAAGCGCCTCGATGACCTGACGGATTCCGATGATCGTTTGCAGCAAGGCCGATGTATCTCCGGTCGGCCACATTCGGTAGAGCATATGGGTAAGGCTGCAGGTAATGTTTACGGACGCGCTGAGACAGCCGGCACCACCTGCACGAAGGACCTCTACGAGGTACCGCTCAGTTCCTGCCAAAAAACGAAGACCTGGAAATAGTCGTATCACCTCCAGCATATGCTTGAGGTCACCGCTTGAATCCTTCAGTCCTGCAATAGTGTCGGGGTACGTGGTCACAAGCCGCTCAATGAGCGCATTGCTAAACGGAATCGCGCTCATCTGAGGGAAATGATACAGGTAGACCCTCAGACGTGCGTCCCCGACAGCCTGGATCAGCTGGTCAAACGCTGCAAAGAGGCCACCATCAGACGGGTTTTTGTAGTAGAAAGGAGGCAGCGTAAGCACATGCGCAATTCCGCAATTTAGCGCGTGGCCAGTCAGCGCAATGGTATCCGGCAAGGCGGCACAGCCGGTGCCTACCATCAGGCGCCCGTGCGAAAGCCCGTCCGCAAGAAGCCGCTCCAGCGCCTCCTGCCTCTCTGCCACACTGAAGGAGGTAGCTTCGCCTGTCGTACCCATCAGCGCAACACCATCGCACCCGTGCTGGAGCAGCCACCTGACATGCTCGGCGTACGCAGCATGATCAATTGACAGGTCCTTGCGCAGTGGCGTTAAACTCGCCGCGTAGATGCCATCCGGTAGTTCGTTGTTCATATGCGCTGTCGCGCTGCGTCAGTTTTGGCTTTGCCGCACGTACGGCCTTGGACAGCCGGCTATCAAATCCCGGGGCGGCGTGGACATCTTGCTTAAACTACCTCATGCGGACCTTGGCCACTTTGCCACCCAGCCTTTTTCCGCTGACACCCGTACCACCGTCCCAGTGACCCCAAGAACACACTCCAACCGCCCGCGCACCAGGCGGATAGTCCACCTTCAGCATGTCGCAGGTCAATCTCGGGGAAAAACTAGGCGCAAATGGCCCTTTGCGGGTCCATTCTTGCCCATTTTTTTGCTATTTCTGCCTGTCCGAAGCCCATCTCTGCGCCAATCATGATCTCACGCAGCAATGTAGTGCCAAGAAACGTAGCTTGGCCTGTACCCGTTAGCGGATGCCATCGTATCGTTCCACTCGACCAGCGTACTCTCGTGTCTGAATGGACGAGTGCCCCTGGCACGCACTGCCGAACATTCAAGCCAAGAATTCCCAGGATCTACTGGTCCGTGGTTGACGACGAGGTCCATAGCCAAACCAGCAATGAACAACATCGCCCTGCAATCAAGTGTAATGTGTGAATAGGCCTTCTGCTCGTGCCCATTACCCTGAAAATGTGGATTCAAGCACAGGCCGCGTGAGACTATGACCAATGCCTGGCCGCGACCACGTGGCCGGCCTGCAGGCTTTCACGCAGCACATGCACGCGGGCGTCTAGGCCAAACTCTTTCTTATATGCCTCTAGCACTGCACTACGAAGACTTTCCACAGCAGGCTCCAGCACTACATTGACCGTACACCCGCCAAAGCCACCTCCGGTCATCCGGGCCCCGAGCGTACCTGGTACAGCCAGTGCCGCTTCCACCAGGAAGTCCACCTCCTTGCAGCTCACTTCGTAGTCGTCACGCAGGCTGGTATGGGACTGCACTAGGAGCTGGCCGAAGGCGGCCCAGTCTTCGCGCTGCAGGGCCCTAGCAGTTGCGCATACACGGGCATCCTCGGCCACCACATGAAGCGCCCGGCGTCGCAGCACAGTCTTTTGCACATACTCAAGGTCCTGAAGGTCCATTTCGCACAGGGTTCGCAGCTCTGGTCTGCGGCGGCGGCCGAATGCCAGTGCGGCGGCGCATTCTTGGCGCCGGTCGTTGTACTTGGACGTGGCGAGTTGTCGTCGGACACCGCTGTCAATAAGCACAATCCGGACACCATCCAATGGCATTGGGATGTGCAGGTACGCAAGTGTGTCGCACTGAAGCAGGAGCGCATGACCTGGGATGGCCAGCCGCGAGGCCATCTGGTCCATAATGCCACATTGGACGCCGGCATAGGAATGCTCTACTTCCTGAGCAGTGCGTGCCATCAACACGGGATCCGTTGCGCAACCCGTGATGATGTCCACTGCAAGCCCCGTCGCAATACAAAGGGCAGCAGAGGAACTAAGACCCGCGCCAAGCGGAATGTCGCCAAGAATTAACAGCTCTAAGGGCGGCAATGGCCCTGCATGGCGCTCCATCTCTCTGAGCATCCCCGCCACATAGTGCACCCAACTGGTGTCCGGTCCATCGGGTACAGATCCTACAGTAAATCGCCTCGTCTCCCGGAAGTTAAGCGACGTAACCTGGTGCTCCGCCCGCGAGTTTGAGCGTGCCGCCACGCCGACCACATGGCCGATAGCTATGGGCAACACATGGCCGCCATTGTAGTCGGTATGCTCTCCAATGAGATTCACGCGACCAGGCGCCTGAACCATCTCGAATCCGCGCGGCGACCCAATGCCGCTGATTGCGTCTCCCAGCGCTCGGATCACCGGCGCACTGCCCTGGACCAGCTTAGGCATATTCCTTGGGCCCCCGCGTACCGCGCGCAGTCCGTAGTTTAGGCAGCACGAGTGCCCGCTCTACATCCATGGTTAAGACACCTTTTTTTGCGCGCCAACTGGAATTGTGCAACAGCATGCGCTGGAAGTTATGGTCCGGGTACTACGCTGTTGACTCGTACCTCCTGCAGCATGATCTTGAGTACTTTGCGGTTCGAAGTGCAGCCGGGCTGCTTGATGTCACGCCACTGTGCAAGTATCTCGTCAGTGGTAAAGATAGCGCCTCCTTTCTTGCCCAGGTAATGGTACGTGATGTCAGGCAGCTAATGGTAGGCCGCGTGATGTATACGTGCTGGTGTGACGACGCCGGCAAGGTTGTTGGGGAGGGCACCGTCATGCGGCGCCGCGAAGCAGAGTTCCTCGTCACCACCACCGATCCCTCCTACTCCTGGCTCTACCGGTTTGCCGGTGGCTACACGGTCCATGTCAAAGATGTCACCGGTCACCTGGCCGCGCTTGCACTGCAAGGGCCGTTTGCCCGCAACATTTTGCAAACGACATCTGACACCAACATCACGGGAATGCGGTACTTCGCGACACAGCAGGCCACCGTCGCCGACTGCCCTGCGTGGGTATCCCGCACCGGATACACAGGCGACCTCGGATACGAGCTCTGGATGGACCACGAACATGCGCTACGCATTTGGGATGCGCTAATGGCATCAGGCAAGGACTTCGCTTTGCGGCCCATCGGCCTGATGTCACTCGATGTGTGCCGCTTGGAGGCCGGTTTCATCCTCAAGCACGTCGACTACCACAGCGCGCTCCACGCCCTCATTGATGCGCGGAAGTCCTCGCCGTATGAGCTCAGCCTAGGCTGGACAGTGCAGCTTGAACGTGCCCCGTTCAACGGACAGGCTGCGCTCAGGCGGGAAAAGGAAGTCGGCTCCCCCTGGGCACTGGTAGGGTTGGATATCGACTGGGGTGAAACGGAAACGCTTTATGCAAACGTCCATCTGCCGCCGGCCCTGTGCTCTGAGCCGTGGCGCACCTCAGTACCAGTGTACCACGACCGCGCTCGGCAGCACCAGGTCGGCTATGCCACCAGCGGAACGTGGTCGCCACTGCTCAAAAAGAACATTGCCCTGGCGACCGTGCGCGCCGGCTACTCGACTCCAGGAACAAAGCTGCAGATCGAGATGCAAGTGGAGCACGCGCGCCATAGCGTGACGGCAATCGTTGGCCCGTCGCGGTTCTTCAGCCCGCGTCGCAAGACAAGCGTGCCGTCATGAATTCGCCCGGCAGGTATGATGTCATCGTCGTGGGAGCCGGCCATAACGGCCTCATTTGCGCGGCCTACCTGGCCAAGGCCGGACGCCGGGTGCTGGTACTTGAGCGTCGACACGTGCTGGGTGGCGCCGCCGTGTCAGAAGAGCTCTTCCCGGGGTTTACGTTCTCAGTGGCTTCGTACGTAATAAGCCTTTTTCGGCCTCACATCATTCGAGAGCTCAACCTCGCCCGCCATGGCTACCATGTGATCCCAATGGATTGCTCGTTCCTGCCCTTGCATGATGGCCAGGGGCTGGCCCGCTGGGCGGACGCTGACCGCACGCGCCGCGAGATATCGCGCTACAGCCGCCGGGATGCAGAGGTATACCCGGAATTCAGCCGCGTGATGACACGGATGGGGCAAATGGCCAAGGTAGTCATTGACCATGCACCGCCGGCGCTGAGCTCGTTGCATCCTCGAGACCTGCAAGCGCTGACGCGACTCGCCCGGGCGTTTAAGGACCTTGGCCCATCGCTGCAACCTCTGGCCGTGAAGCTCTTCACCATGAGCGCCGCGGATTTTTTGGACCTTTGGTTCGAATCGCCTGTCCTTAAGGGGCCCCTGTCCGCCAGCGGGATCATCGGAACATTCAAGGGTGTCCGCACGCCAGGCACTGCCTACGTGTTGCTGCATCACTATATGGGCGAAATCGATGGTGCGTTTCGGTCCTGGGGCATCTCGCGCGGCGGAACTGGCAGCGTAAGCCTGGCCTGCGCCAATGCCGCCCGTTCCTTTGGAGCAGAGATCCGCCTGCTGGCCCCAGTTGAGCAGGTCCGACTCAAGAATGGACGCGCGACAGGCGTGGTCCTAAAAGGCGGAGACGAGATTGATGCGCCACTCGTCGTATCGAACCTGGACCCACGCAGAACACTATTTGGCCTAGTTGGCGAAGGACACCTCCCACCCGATGTGGCAGCCAAGCTCCGGCGCTTCAAATACAACGGCAGCTCAGGAAAGGTCAACCTCGCTCTTGACAGCGCCCCTGAATTTGCCTGCCGACCTGGCATTGGGGACCACATGTGTGGGGACATCGCCATCGCACCGAATGTGGACTACCTGGAACGTGCCTACGACGAAGCAAAGTACGGCACGTTTTCCCGCCGGCCGTTCATCAATGCCGTAATTCCTTCCCTGACTGACCCGTCCGTCGCGCCACCCGGAAAGCACGTCCTGTCTTGCTTTGTCCAGTATGCGCCATACCATCTCAGCTGTGGAACCTGGGACACGCAGCGCGAGGCGTTTGGAGATGCCGTTGTAGATACACTAGCGGAGTACATGCCCGGGCTAAAGGAAAAGATTCTGTACCGCCAAGTCCTTACGCCTTGGGACCTGGAACAGGAGTTCGGACTTACTGAAGGCAACATTTTCCATGGTGAGTTGAGCTTGGAGCAGCTGTTTTTTCAGCGGCCCACCCCGAGGCTTGCCCATTACCGGACACCCATCACCAACCTATGGCTGTGCGGCTCGGGCACCCATCCCGGGGGCGGAATTATGGGAGCGAGTGGGGAAATGGCCGCCAAGTCAATCCTGAAGTCCCGGCGGCCATGAAGCCCTACGACGCCATTGTGATAGGCGCGGGCCTCAACGGCCTCACCGCTGCCGCGCTCTTGGCACGTGCAGGTCGTAGTACCCTGCTCTTGGAGCAGCGCGCAGAGGTTGGCGGCTTGGCTGGACCACACGCCAATCACGCGGGCGCTCCGGCCCCTTGCATTCTTCAAGATACCGGAGGCCTGAACACAGGCCTGCTGTCAGGGCTGCGCCTTCAGGACCACGGATTGGTGCTGAGGCAGGAGAGACCACCCCTGCATGTGCTGCTTGAAGGTGGTCGGCATATAACACTTTCAGCGGATACTGGCGCCACGCAGGGGTCCATCTCGTACTACTCTCCCAAGGATGCAGACGGCTACAGCCGCTACCGCGCCTTCTGCGGACGGGTTGCGCCGGCATTTGAAAAGCTGCTGCTGCGCCCTGTCCCTCAGCGGCAATGCGACTTTGTGCCGCTCCTGCCTCACGTCCTCAAGTGGTGGCGAAGCCCTGCCATTCACGAATTCATGCGTCTGGCACCTATGAGTGCCAAGGACTTTCTGGATGAGTTCTTCGATTTGGATGGCCTGAAGGCCGCCCTGGCCATGCCGGCATTTCAGGCAAGCTACGGCGGACCCTTTGCTCCCTTTGGTGCGCTGCACATCCTCATGCGGGAAGCAATGTCCCGGCATTTCGTAATAGGTGGTCTCGCCGCGCTCGTAGCGGCCCTGCGCCAGGCAGCAACGCATTGTGGTGTGACGATCAAGATGCATGCACGCGTTGTGGAAATTGCCCTGTCCAGTTCCGGTGCTGCGTGTGGTGTACGCATGGACTCAGGCGAAACCATTGGTGGAAAACTGATTGCGGCCGCGTGCAGCCCGAAAGAGGTCTTCGAATCGCTCCTGCACCATCGCGCACTCGGCCAGGAGTTCACATGGCAAATGCGCAACCTCAGGAGTCGAGGCACCACAGCCCATCTTGCCCTGACACTGGAATCCGCTACGCCAAGCCTTGCTCCCTACGCGCGCGTAGCACCGGGCATTGAGGCGCTTGAGCGCGCCTTTGATCGCATCAACAGCGGCTCCCTGCCTGACAATTTCGCACTGGAAGTCGCCGTTCATACAGACCCCGCCGTGTTGTCTGTCCTCGTACATTTTGTGCCATTCAGGGTTAAGGGTGGGTGGACCCGCTCGGCGCGCGAGGAACTGATACGCCGCGTCGTGGCGCAGCTTTCGCCCCACTTTCCAGGACCCATCTTAGCGTCGCGGCTCTTGACACCTGAAGACCTCAAAACAGTATTTCGCATACCTGGCGGGCACCTTTACCACCTCGAACAGGCACCCGACCAGCTACTCGTGCGGCCGATGGTGGGCTATGCTGCTCCGGTCACCGGCCTTTTTCTTTGTGGTAGCGGCACGCACCCTGGAGGAAGCATCACGTGCGCGCCGGGCGCGCTGGCCGCGCGCGCGATGCTGTCTTCATAGAAACCAGTCCCGCGCCTTTTCCGTAGCACTGACCGAACCTAGCTAGGTTATATGGTGCGCCTTTTTATCTACGTAGTCGCCGGCCTCTGCGTGGGCTGCAGCAACCGCGCCCGCTCGCAAGAGCAGGTGGTACCGGCATCGGTGCAGGATGAAAGCACCACGCTGTCGACCATCGATTCGGTGTCGGTCAGTCGTCAAAACGCAATCACGCGTGCGGTCCAGGCAGCGGCCCCGGCCATCGTCAGTATTAACGTGATCGAGCTGCAACGCTTGGTTTATCGACATCCCATTGCGGCCCTGTCAGATGATCCGATCTTCCGGCAGTTCTTCGCTGATCAGGAGCGTGTCCGGCAGGTTCAGAACCTTGGCAGCGGATTCATCATTTCTCCAGACGGGTATATCGTTACAAACGACCACGTAGCTGGCGGAGCAAGCAGGATCACCGTCTCGCTCAATGATGGGCGCACACTGGAAGCACAACTGGTGGGGTCGGATGCAATTTCTGACCTAGCCCTAGTCAAGGTGGATTCCCCTGAGCCGTTGCCGTACCTGTCTTTTACGGAGAACCATGTGCCTATTGTTGGTGAGTGGGCCATTGCCCTCGGCAACCCGTTTGGGCTTTTTGAGGCTACCGAGCCTTCGGTAACCGTGGGTGTCGTCAGCGCCGTGAATCGAGACCTTGGTCGGGAAGATGACCACTTTTACTACGGCATGATCCAGACCGACGCCTCCATCAATCGCGGGAACTCGGGCGGTCCACTGGTCAACGCCTTGGGGGACGTCATTGGCGTCAACACGGCGATTTATAGCGAGGGTGGTGGTTCGATTGGGCTGGGGTTTGCAGTACCTTCCGCCAAGGCGGAGCGCATCGTGGAGGAGCTGCGTACCAAAGGTCAGGTCAATCGTGCATACTATTCCGGACTGCACTTCCAGAGAATTACCGACGAAATTGTGGCTGACAAGCAGCTGCAAACCATGCGCGGCGTTCTGGTAGCCAAGATCGATCCTGATTCTCCGGCCGATCAGGCCGGATTCCTGATTGATGACATCGTTGTCGCTGTGGAGGGCGAACTTGTTTCAGACTTTGACGACTACCGAGCCCGGATCTTCGACTTTCTGCCGGGTGACGTGCTGAGCTATCTGGTGGTTCGTACAGGCCAGCGCATTGAACTTACTATGCGCATCGGCCACCAGGAGAGCTAGCACGCGTATTGCGCATGGCCTTCCACGTCGCGTCCTTCGGATGGTATCTTGGCCTGGCGGCGCTGTGTGCTGGATGCCTGCCTTCATCCTGCCAGCGTACACCTTCACGTGCGATATCAGCTGTAGATTCTCTTTCGAGGCAGATTGCTGGAACCGTCATTCCGGATACGCTGCGCCATGAGGGCGCGCTTGTTGGGCCCGATGGTCAGCGGCTGGAGTACCCGCGCACGGTTCGCTTTGGTGACCGCGGAATCGTTGTCGTCAGCGATGCTCAACGCAACAGCATTTTTTATTTTGATGCAATGGGTGCCTTGGAGCGCGAAGTCACATGGGACGGCGCGTCCTTTCCCTATCTTGCCGGCCTCCACGGCGACACTACCGTCGTCTTTAGCCCGGGAAGCAGGCGCATCGACTTCATTTCCAGCGGCGTGCCAGTGCGCTCCATTCAGACTCCAGCGGGCATAGCTGAGACTGCACTTCAATATGTCGCTGTCACCCCAGCGGCCGCGTACATTAAGGTGACTGGCAAAGACATTGTACCCTTTTTGGCCATTCTGGACCGGGATGGACGTATGCTTTCACGCAGGCCGCTTGCCGGTAGCACGTGGCACAACGCGGGCCCGCTGCGCGTCTGGGGAGACTCCTTACTAAGCCTTTCGGGATTCTTCCCCGTCGTTGATGTCCTGTCGCCGTCGCTGCAAGGCCCCGCAGATTCTTTGGTGCTGAAGGGATTCGACTCCCCGATGCTTGCACGCACGTACGCTTTTTTGCAAGGCAAAGGGCGCGGTGCGCCGCTCTTGGCAAGCTCGGCCGCGCCGGCCGGTCGCTTCCTCTTTGTGCTTAATATGCGCCCGGGCTGGCTACGCGTCGACGTTTATGACCGCCAAGGCCAACTCCGATTCGTGCTGCTGGAGCCAGACCCGGGGTACAACAAAGAATATTATCCTATCGACATAGCTGTCAGGCAGTACTCTGACACCAAATTCCGCATCGCTGTGGCCATCATAGACCCTGAGCCAGTGGTTCAGCTCTACACTTGGTCGTCGCCTGCCGACAGCGCCCAAACCGCATACGCCACCCTTGACCCATAACAGCATCACCACGCTGGGCGCACTCAAGGCGCAGGGCTATGTCCGACGCAGCGTGAAAGACGAGCTGCGCAGCAATCTATTGGCCAAGCTGCGTCGCGGGGAAGCCATCTTTAGGGGCATTATCGGCTTTGACCACACCGTCATCCCACAGGTGCAGCACGCCATTCTAGGGCGGCACGACATCATTCTTCTGGGACTGCGCGGCCAGGCCAAGAGCCGGATTATTCGGATGCTTCCGGATCTGCTTGACGAATATCTCCCGGCCATTGCCGGCAGCGAGGTCAATGACGATCCGCTGGCTCCGATATCCAAGTACGGTCGAGAGTTGATTGCGGCCCAAGGCGATGACACGCCCATCGCGTGGATCCATCGGTCCGAGCGCTATGGTGAGAAGCTTGCTACACCCGATACGGCCATTGCGGACTTAATCGGTGATATAGACCCTATCAAGGCGGCCCACCGCAGGCTGACGTATGCGGACGAAGAAATCATTCACTTCGGCATAATCCCGCGTACTAACCGCGGCATCTTTGCCATCAATGAGCTGCCGGACTTACAGGCCCGAATTCAGGTGGGACTGCTCAACATCATGGAGGAGCAGGACATCCAAATACGCGGCTTTAACATCCGTTTCCCTCTGGACATCATGATGGTTTTTACCGCAAACCCGGAGGACTATACCAACCGCGGCAACATCATCACGCCGCTTAAGGACCGCATCGACAGCCAGATCATCACGCACTACCCGCAATCAATAGAGATCGGCGTGGCTATCACGCAGCAAGAAGCTTGGCAGGCGCGCGGCGAAGAAGCACCGAAGGTAACCGTCCCGCGCTACCTGTGCGAAGTCATTGAGCAGGTAGCCTTTGAGGCCCGAAAAAGCGAATTCGTTGATCAGAAGTCCGGCGTGTCTGCACGCATGACGCGATCCGCGTTGGAAGAGGTCATCTCTGCTGCCGAGCGCCGCTGCGTCCTCGGCGGCGAAGCTTCTACTGTTGCACGAATCAGTGACCTGGAATGCATTGAGCCAGCCATCGCCGGCAAGGTCGAGCTGGTCTATGAAGGCGAGCAGGAAGGAGCACAAAATGTCGCACGCTTGCTCATTGGACGTGCGGTCCGCAGCATCTTCCCGCGGTACTTTCCAGATCCTGCCGACAAACGTGGGGGGCGCGATGCCTACCGGCACATCCTTCATTGGTTTGCCAACGACAATTCCATATCGCTGCGCCCGGATGCCAAGGCAGGGAGCTATGGGCGCAGTCTGGCCAAGGTTGGCGGGCTTCGCGAAATTGTGGCCAAGCACGCGCCGCCTAAAGGAAGCGCGGCATATGCATCGCTGATGGGCTTCGTGCTGGAGGCCTTGCACCAAAACTCTCTCCTTGGCAAGGAATCGGCATCCGGCGCGGGCGCAATCTATAGCGACCTGATGGGCAGCGTGCTGTCGTCTCTCGGCCCTCCGGAGGACGAAGATATGGAGCTTTAGCGTGTCCCTTACTTCGGCACTATGCGCCCATCTGGCAGAATTATCTCGTTAGGTCCGGGCGGCCGATTCGGGAAGTTACCCAGATTCGTGCCGTCCCAGCCCCGCGGAACGTAGTGCGAATGGTTACCGTGCGAGATCTCGAGCCAGTCCCGGTCGCCGTACGGGTTAAACACCGTGCTCATTACAGCAATGAACATTCCGACCAAAACCAGCAGCACGCCCCACCGTAGCCACTTTCGCATATCCTGCATATTTTTGTAGGCCCTGGTGGAATCCATTGGGCCACTTATGTGTTCCAGCAGCCGTAGTTCGTCAACGCACACTCACATTGCGCGCCTGACCACCGTTTTCGTGCCCCACCAATCAGAGCCATGGCTATGAAGCACCGGTTCTTTCTGCTCTTGATAGTGGTGTTTTGCTTCGCAGAGGCACGCGCCCAAAACGCGGTCCTGCGTGGATATGCCACCGATGAGTCCGATGGTCAGCCACTTCAAAGCGTAAACATCATCTTGACCGATGACGACGGAGCGTTCTTGGGGGCAGCCAGCAACCGCGATGGCCTTTTTGCCATCTCTGGCATCCCGCCCGGGCAATACTACCTGGAGGCCAGATACATTGGATACGAAACGGTGCGGGATACGATTGATCTGGCTGCGGACGAAATTCGGCCATACAACTTCTCCCTGTCTATTGGATTCGAACTCGATGAGATCATGGTCGAGGCGGAAGGCGATGAGGGGGGCATGCGCGTCACGGCGGGACTCCAGTCCATTCGGCCTAGAGACATTCAGCTGATCCCCGCACCCGACCTTTCCGGGGACTTGGCCAGCTACCTTGTAACACTTCCCGGCGTTGTTTCCAGCGGTGACCAGGGCGGACAACTCTTTGTTCGAGGGGGCGAGCCTACGCAGAACCAGGTACTCCTGGACGGCATGCTGATTTACCAGCCGTTCCATCTCATTGGGTTCTACTCCGCAATCCCCTCGGCTATACTCAACGTATCCGATGTGTATGCCGGCGGCTTCGGAGCCAAGTACGGCGGGCGCATGTCGTCTGTGATTGACATCTCCACGCGTAACGGTAATAAGCGGCGCTTTTCGGGCGAGTTTTCTGCGGCGCCTTTCATCAGCGCCGGACTCTTGGAAGGGCCGCTCATCCAGGACAGGGTGTCGATTCTGATGTCAGGCCGCTTTGACGTAATAGACCAGGGCGCCTCTAAAATCATTGATTCACAGCTCCCGTATTCATTCAATGACCAGTTTGTCAAGGTGCATGCGATCACCTCAGAGAATACGCAGGCCTCGGTGACCGGACTACGCTCTTTTGACCGTGGCATTCTGGGTGCGCAAACTGCTGCGGAATCCGACAGCACGAAAAACCAGATAACCTGGACGAACTACGCCTTTGGCGGGCGCTTTGTCCTGCTTCCCACACGTATTCCGGTACAGGCGGAGATTCTGGTTTCACTCTCGTCCGTAGAAAACTCTTTCGGCCCGGAACTAGCGCCAACGCGCTACTCTAAGGCCCAGGAGATCAATGCTTCCGCCAACGTTACCCACTTCAACGCCTTTTCCGACATCACGTGGGGCATGTTCTTCAGATTCAATCAGCTTGATAGCGAACTGGGGGGAATCTTCCAGGACCAGACTGAAGAGACCGAATTCGTCAGCGAAGCCGGCGGGTATGTTCAGACGGAGATTCCGCTATTGCACGGAGATGTCACCGACTTTAGCGTTGAACCGGGACTAAGGCTGTCGTCATTTCCGAGCAAGGGACGCAATTTCGTCGAGCCCCGGTTCAAGATGATCTACAACTACGGCGTGCACCGCATCAGTGCAGCGGCCGGCATTTACCACCAGGAGTTTGTGGGGCTTGCGGACCGCCGTGACGCCGGGGATGTGTTTACGGCATGGACATCTTCGCCAACGGGCAACGTGCCGCAAGCCGTTCACTTCCTTGGTGGATACCAGGTTCAGCCAACGACGTGGCTTCGCGTTGCAGTTGAGGGCTTCTACAAGAAGCTGGACAACCTTTCGGTAGCCGAATGGACCTCGTTTCCTCGCTCCACCATTGCCCTGCAACCTGCCGAAGGAACTGTACGAGGTGGAGATGCCCGTATAGAAGTAGATGCGGGGCCCTTCTACGGCTTCGTCAACTATGGATACTCGAAGGTCGAGTATACGGCCAAGCAGACGGAATTGGAGTACTGGTTCGGGCCTGGTGGCTACACGTATTCGCCGCCGCACGACCGGCGTCACCAGGTTAATGCGCTGGGCAGCGTAACCTTTGGCGGCTTTACGTTTAACGCTCGGTGGCAATATGGCTCAGGGCTTCCATTCAGCGAGGCACTCGGATTTGACGAATTTGTCCTGATGGACGGTCCTAAGGATCTATTCGGCGAACCCGGCGAAACACGCGTGCTGTATTCCTATCCGTACAGCGGCCGGTTGCCGGATTATCACCGTCTGGACGTTTCTGCGGAATACACCTTCGAGCTTTCGACCCACACGGCGCTGACGGCGTTGGCCAGTGGTACCAATGCCTACGATCGCACCAACCTCTTCTACATTGACCTCTTCACGCTTGAACGCCTGGATCAGCTGCCGTTCATCCCGGCAATAGGCCTCAAGCTTGAATTTTAGAAACACGCGGACAGCTGGTTCAATGCGCCCTATTTCCATTGCATTTGCGCTCTTCGTCGCCTTCTCCTTGGTGAGCTGCGATGACTCTGTCAACCCGATCCTGGAGACCAACCGGCAGTTCACGCTGTTTGGTGCCCTTGACATGGCCTCGGATACGCAATTCGTTCGCGTCATTGAGATTCGTCCCACGCTAAGCACGCCCAGTGAAAAGCTCGACGCCGTCTTCACGTCGAGGCAGCTGGGGACGGAAGAGCGGCATACCTGGAAAGATTCCGTGTACACCTTTGAAGATGGTTCCGTTGGGCACATCTTCTATGCTCCATTTCGCGTGCTTGCTGGCAAGACTTACAAGATCGATGTCCGGAAGCCTGGGTCCGACCTCGTCACGAGCGCCACAACCTTGGTTCCATTCCACTTGGAGCCTTCCGTGCAGTTGGAAGAGGTGTACCGGGTCAGGACCACATTTCTCGTGGCCACGCAGCGGCTCCTTTGGTGGTCACTTGATGAGGAGCCCTACGACATTGAGCAGTGGTACCGATTTTTCGTCTTCGATGACTATGGATTTGAGGACTTCCGCCTGAACCACAAGCCGACGAGTAGGGCTTCGGATACCCACGAAGGATTTTGGGAAACCTCCATCGATCTGGTTCGAGACCGGGACTCCCTTCTTGCGAACTACTCCGAGATGTTCGTCAGGGGGTACTTGGTCGGCTTGGGCATGACCATGACGGTGTTGGATGAACAGTTCAAGCCGCCGGGCGGAGTGTTCACGTCTGAAGCCCTTGGGCAACCGGGAACGCTGTCTAACGTTTCCGATGGATTTGGTTATGTGGGATCCATTGGACGCTTCAGCGCGGAATGGCTGATTCAGGATACCACCGCCATGTCTTTAGGGTACAAGCTCGTTGACAACGACGCCTTTCCGGGCGTAGCTGCGCGCGTTTGGGATGCGCCCATCGGATCACTCGAACGGGCACGATAGTCTCGGTCTAGGCGGCCTATGCCGGCGTGCATCCTGGTCATCATTCCGGCCTTCAACGAGGCCCGTGCGATAGGACGCGTCATTGGTGACATCCCGAAGGACTTGGTCCAGGAGGTCGTGGTCGTAAACAACGCGTCGACCGACACGACGGCAGACAACGCGCGGCAAGCTGGAGCCACCGTTGTTTCCGAGAAACGGCGTGGCTATGGATTTGCTTGTCTGCGCGGCATAGCTTATGCCGAAAAACTACGCCCTGATATCGTCGTCTTTTTGGATGGCGACTACAGTGACTATCCTGACGAAATGAAAGCGTTGGTCGCCCCAATCCTGCGCCAGGAAGCGGACTTCGTGGTTGGCAGCCGCACCACCGGACAAAGGGAAGCGGGTGCCATGCTACCGCAAGCCATCGTCGGGAATCACCTCGCGTGCTGGCTAATGCGCCGGCTGTGGGGCGTTCGCTACACGGACCTCGGACCGTTTCGGGCGATCCGGTACGCGGACCTCCTTCGCCTGAATATGCAGGACAAGACGTTCGGATGGACGATTGAAATGCAAATCAAGGCGCACCTGGCGGGGCTGCGAATCATGGAGATTCCGGTGTCGTATCGAAGGCGCACGGGCATTTCGAAGATAACAGGTACCGTGACTGGCACTGTAAAGGCGTCAGTCAAGATTGTTGGGACGCTGCTGCGCTTCGCGTTGGGGACGAACGCGCTAGCCCGGTCGCTGGGGCCGCCCGGTGCCACTGCAGGCTCCCCCGGTAATCAGTAACCATGCACAAGCTTTCGTAACACCATGCGATATGACATCTGGCACAACGGCAAGCTCATTCCTTACGAGGCCGCTACGATCCACGTGCTTTCCCACGTGGTGCACTATGGCTCATCGGTTTTTGAAGGCATTCGCTGCTACGATACGGCCCGAGGCCCGGCAGTCTTTCGACTGCAAGAGCATATGCGGCGGCTGGTGGATTCCGCCACGATCCACCGCATGGAGCTGCCCTATGATCAGGCTGCGCTTGAAGCGGCGGTTCTGGCCACCATTCAAAACAGTCAGCTGGCATCGTGCTACGTGCGTCCAGTGGTCCTCCGCGGCACGGGATCACTCAACGTAAACCCGCTGGCCAACTCCGTTGAGACCTATATTGCAGTCTTTGAGTGGGGCGCTTATCTGGGAGAAGAATCACTTGAGCTTGGCATTGATGTGCATGTGGCCTCCTGGAATCGGATGGCTCCCAACACGCATCCTGCGATGGCAAAGGGCGGCGGCAACTATATGAATGCCAGCTTAGTGAAGATGGATGCGGTGCTGAACGGATACGCGGAAGGTATCATGCTTAGTGTGGATGGATACCTCGCCGAGGGCAGCGGCGAGAATCTGTTTCTGGTCCGTGACGGCGTCTTGTTTACGGCACCACGAAGCCTTTCCATCCTGCCCGGCATCACACGGTCATCCATCATCCGCCTGGCCCGTGATCGCGGATTTGAAGTGGTCGAAGAACGTTTGCCTCGTGAAGCATTGTACATAGCAGACGAGCTTTTTTTCACCGGCACTGCCGCCGAGGTTACCCCAATTCGCTCAGTAGACAAGCACAGCATTGGCGCCGGCCGCCGAGGCCCTGTGACTACTGAGCTTCAAGAGGCCTTTTTTGACATCGTCAAACACGGCAATGACCCCTACAGCTGGCTTACACCAGTACCAGCTCCAGTCCAAGAGCCTGCGCTGACCCTTGCCGTATGAAGGAGCCTTCGGTATCATATTCCAAGTCGCGTGATGCCTTGCTAACTTTGTAGTGGTACTTGCGCAGTAAATCACCCTTACAAGCAATCTGCTGCGGGCCTGCTACTGAAGGGCGAGGGCGCGGTGGAAGTCCAAGTTTGCGCTTCCTGTCCTGATTGAGGTCGTGGTGGGCTGCGCGGGAAGCTGCTCGTTGGACCACGAACTGCACACGTTCTCGAAGCCGGCGGCGTGGCGCACGGCGGCCTCGCTTGGAGCGCCGCACTTGGATACTTGCTGCACTGGCGCTTCCGGTTCATGGCATAGCCAATACCCTTCGGCGGAAGCACGGACTACCAAGGCTGGTTGGGACCAGCAACCTAGATCAGGTTGTGATTGCGCGAAGCCTGGAGAAGGCGCTTTACCTGTTCTTCGTGCACGATAACCCGCACGGACTGGCGCCCGCGGCTCGTGCAAGTTGGGCCGGCCTTTGCGGTCAGCCTGATGGCTTACTGTGCGCGAACGAAGGCGCGGACGAAATGCTCTTTTCGGCGCACCGGCAAAAGAAATACTACGTCATCAACGAGACTGATGGCACGTGCCGCTGGAATTCAAATGAATGTCCTTGAAAGATCTCGCGGAGACATCCGCGTCTCGTTGCACGGAGAGCCACCCCGATCGTCGGATGCTGCTTAGCCCGCTTTACCGAGCCGCAGGTGTGACGTCGTGCAAACTGGCCAACAAGCGCTATGCGCTACAGTAAGCTTTTCTGTGCTGACGCCGGTAAGGCGGCGCCCAGGCAGTCAGCATCCTGGTGTGTGGCGGGCAGTTCCGCATTCCGTCGCTCCCGTGACACGCGCTCGCTAATTGGCAACGCAAATCTCTGCCGGATCCTTCCGCCCTGATAGAACACCTCCCTCGCATTCATTCAAGGAATCACCAAGCTCGAATCCCACTCGCCAGTCAGCGCGGAGTCAATTGCGCCCAGCAAAGTCACTGTCCGTCTTGGACGCGTATGGGGCAACACCAGCGTCGATTGATCCTAAGCATCTACAACGCGCTCGGCGCTTCAGGCGCGCCGTACTACTCAATGGTAAAAGTGTCCTCGTCCGAAAACACCGAACCTGAATATGTGTGGTCGAGAGTCTGGATGGCCCAGTAGTAGGTGCCCGGTTTTAGGTTTCGTAGCGTCCATGTGAGGTTCGTACCTACATTGCCACGACCGGAAATGTGACGCCTGCCCGTGGCTAAACTCGCCATAGGCGAAACAATGTCAGCCGCACCCGGGCTGCTGCCAACTCTGATGTTGTACGTCAGACCAGAAATGACTGTTTGCCTGTCAAGACCAGGGGACCACGCGAGCGTAACGCTATTTCTACGCACCGAAGACGCAATCGCGTCTGGTGGAATAGGCACTCGTTTGCCGAAAATCAAGTTGTTGCGAAGTATGCGAATCCTGGTCCCTTCCTCCGGCAGACCAGGGTTTTCACCAAAGACAACAACATCAAGGTCGCGGTCCAAGTCATAGTCCATTATAAGCGCACGCCCCCGAAACCCACCGTCGAACCTGTCCGTGTGAGACTTCACGAGGTATTGGCCGTCTTGGCTCAGGTAAATCTGCGTGGCATTGAAGGTGCGTGGGGACTCGGCACCTGTTACGACGAAATCGAGAAAGCCATCGTTGTCGAGATCACCCCATGTTACGGCGCCGAAATACCGCCCCTTGACGGGATCGCCATCAAAAGCACCCTCAATTCTGTTGGTAACGTGAGTGAATGCCGTATTCATAGTATCGTATCGGTACAGCTCGATGCCGCCTTCCATGATCAATGGCGATAAGCGGGCCCCACTCTCGATGATGTCCAAGTATCCGTCGGCATCATAGTCGCCCCATGAAGCAGCCGCGAACAGCAGGTCCTCAAAGGTCTGGGGTAGCCGGTTAAACTGGCCAAATCCGTTATTGTGGTAGACTCGCGTGAGCGTGCTGCCTTCCTCATCCGTGCCTGCAATCAAGACGTCCAGATCGCCATCAATGTCATAGTCACCCAAATCCAGTGAGCACTGCCCAGCACTCACCACGCCACTAATAGCAGGTTGGAATCCGCCGCTGCCCTCAGACAACTGGTTCTTGTACAGCGTCGTCAGCGGCTCTCCATTCTCCTGGGTGCCGCAGACCATCAGATCCAGGTCTGCGTCGTTGTCTACATCACCCCAGATGAGATCACCCGAATGTACAGGTGCCTGCGCCCGAAATTGGGGGGTAAAGATTCCGTTAACAGAGACAAGTGCGTAGACCCCAGTGACAACATTGCCGCGGGCATCCACGCCCATGAGGGCCAAGTCAAGGTCACCGTCGTTATCAAAGTCACCCCACGATGCTGAGCTTTTCCAGAGGTTTGGAAAGCCGGCAGTCTGAATCATCGTCATGTGAACCGCGTCCACTTCCACAGTCATATTATCAATCTCGACGAGTAGCGTGGTGTCACCATGAACCCGATACAGGACCGTGGAAGGGTTCGGGTTTGAGGGACCACCCCTGGCGCCGGTAAGCAGCATGTCGAGGTCTGAATCCTGGTCGAAGTCTCCCATCGCCACATCCCCGTGCCGGACGGGCAAGACTCCTGTAAGCAAAATCTCCTGCACTGTCGGCGTGGGGTCAGGCCCCTGTGCGAATACACCTGTAGCACCGCCAAGGAGCATCACATAACAAAGCAGTCGCTTCATCCTGTTTTTCCCGTTGTAATTGGATTTCAATGGCGCCTCAGTCAGGTAGCGTACTATCGTATCACCACCAGCCGCTGCGTCCGGTCTTGGCCACCCGCAACCATGCGCACGAAATAGACGCCCGCGGCCAAGTGGCGTCCATCATCGCCAGTTCCTGACCACACGACCCTGTGTTGCCCTGCAGGCTGATCTTCTGCGACCAAGCCACGAACACGCTGGCCAAGCATGTTGTAGACATCCAGACGTACCACGCCGGATTCGCGCAAAGAATAACCGATAGTGGTGGCATCCAGAAACGGGTTGGGATACCCTGGTGCTAAATTGTAATCCAGTAGTGTCTCCTCCTCCGCTGCAGTTCCCAGCCCAGGAGCATTCGTGACCGCAAAGGAGCCCTCTTCAGCAAACACCGAGCCGGCAAAAGCCTGGTCTATCGTTTGGACACTCCAGTAGTACGAGCCCTGCGGCAGGCGCAGCGTACGGCTTCTGGCTTGCCAGACATTCCCAGGACCTGTAAACCAACGGTACCCGGTGTTCGGGTCCGCATACGCGGACATGACATCACTGCCGCCGGGCTGCGTGCCGATACGAAGGTTGTACATCAACCCCGCTTCTGGCGTTTGCTCGTCCCTTCCTGCGCCCCACGAAAGCGCGACGCTGCTTCCGGATACCTGCGCATTCAAGTTTTCAGGCGGTGCTGGACGAGAATTGGCGGACTGAGTTTCGTTACGATAGAGACGAGAAAGCGGCTGAACACTCCGATTGCTGCCAGTGAGTAACAGGTCCACTACGGAATTTCCATCGAAATCTCCCCAAAGGCCCGAGCCTGCGGCTACCGCGGGTAACCATATGCGTTCAATGAAGTATCGGTTCTCCTGCCTGAATATCCGGGCAATGCGGCCATTGCCCATGTTCGTGGCCCCCGTCACCATTAGGTCCAGGTCTCCGTCATTGTCGTAGTCGGCCCAGCCTACGCTGCCGTAAAACACGTCAGGTATCGGCGCATTTGTTACACGAGCAAAGCTTGTTCCATTGTTTTGGTATACGTCAGCAACCGGCTTAACGAGTTCAACCGGGTCGAGGGTGGCCCCGGCAATGACTACATCCAAGTCCCCGTCATTGTCATAGTCACCCCAAGCCGTGCTGCTGAAGAAATACCCAGGAAGTGCCGTTTCGTCCGCGGTCAGCCGGCCTACCCCGTCGTTGTAGTAGAGAATCGTATGAACCGAATTTGAAGCGCTGACACCCGAGTGCACAAGGTCCAAGTCGCCATCTCCGTCCAAGTCTACCCACTTGGACTCTCCCAACGCAAGTGCCCTCAACCGGGAATTCGTTCGGGTGAATGAGCCGTCGTCATTGCGATAGATTTGCGTAACCGGAGTAGATGGGTCGCGTAGCCCGGTGACCAGGAGGTCCTCGTCACCGTCGTTGTCATAGTCTCCAGGCACCACCGAGCCCCCGTAGATTCCGGGCAGAGAGGTGTTTACCAGTTGGTATGTACCTGCTGCCGTGCCGCGGTACAGGCGCGTGTTGCCCTCGAAGGCCCTCGTTTCATAGGGGGCCGCCGAGTGCGTAGTGCCCGTGATGACAACGTCAAGTATTCCATCCAGATTGTAGTCGATCCACCTCGCATCGCTGCTCCATAACCCTTCTCCAGGCAACTCGCGCAACTCAAATGTCTGCTGCGGATCAGAATTGAAGAATGAGACTGGCCCGACATCTCCGCCGACGCCCACGTAGGCCGAGGGTGTGAAAGGAATGGAAGTGGCCGTATTGCCAACGCCCAGAATATCCAAGTCCCCATCGCCGTCCACGTCCGCGTAGGCCATCTTGCCGTAGCTGAGGTCCTGTAAATCAAGCCTAACGGGTGTAAAAGCAAAGGGTACTTGAGCCACAGAAGGCTGCACCAGTGCAGCCATACAAGCGCAAACGAGCCAAGACCGTGAGTTTAAGGTCATCACCAGAGTGGTTAGGTCATTCCTAATTTCGGCGCACCGCTTTACGGTGCCGAAAAGGGCAGCAACACCTTTGTGCGCTCCCAGATTAGTACAAGGGCCATGCCGCGTTCCGCTTCTTCAAAAGCTACCGTAAATGCCTCATGAATTTCCTCAAGCTGCGTGGCTGTGACCTGAACCCGCACCACATCCGCCTCTTCACGATAGCCTGCGACTCCATTCTGGCCCAGATCGCTATTGAGAATGATCGTCCAAGTTTCTTCGCCCGGGATGGAAAAGAGCGAATACGTGCCGGCTGCGACACTTTGCCCGCCAACGAGTACTGGCGCGGTGAACGTGATTTCGGACGCCTCGTTGGCTGCAGTCCGCCAGAGCTCGCCAAATGGGACAAGCTCGCCAAAAATTTTCCTGCCCCGCCTGTGCGGAGAGCTGTAGTGGACCTTTACGTACGCATCGCCGATTTGCGTGCGGGCCAGCCGCATTGGACTCAGACGTGGCTCTGGAGCACCTACGACATCCATGCTCCAGTCATCTGGAAACAGCGACGTTTCGAGCCCGGGAATGATCCGTAGCGCGTTCTTGTAGTACACCTTACGCAGCACCTCGTCTGGCAGTTCGAGGCCGTACATGGTCCACCAAGCGTGGCGCTTACGGTAGTAGGGAAAGAATTCGTCCGCAGTCTCCAAGACACGGAAATACGTGTGGTATTCCGGCGGGTTCCACGAGTCTTTGCCCATCAGCACACGGTCCTGGTACTTGGTGAGCCAAGCGCGTGCCGTATGTGGTTGCCGACCAAGCTCGGCTACGACAGCCCCCAACTCTGTGTACATATTGGGCAGCTCATCCATTAGCGCACCCAGGCGCTCCAAGTCATTGCCAAGCCACCCCAAGTGTGCATTGATAAAAGTCGTCCCCGGGTGCTTGCGAAAGACATTCCACTGCTCCTCTATCAGCTGCTCCCAGGTAGGTTCCGGCTGGCGCTTGCGGTTCGGCCGTTCCTTTAGCTCAAACCAGCGCTCATTGAACTGGTCATGCGGAAGCCAAAACTGCGCAGGATCGGCCGTGTGGATCAGCACGGGAATGCCCAATTCTCCGGCCTTGGCCCAAATGGGGTCCAAGCGTACATCGTCGGTTGCCACGCGCTCCCCTGTGTGGTCGGTCACATACATGCCCAAGCTCTTGAAGATCTTCAGGCCGCGCGCGCCGCTGCTGACATCTTCCTCTAATTGTGCTGCGGCTGCCTCGCCATAGTTGGGCTCGCTTACGCGCCTGAAGTCCACATTGGCAAAGTGGGCAATCCTTCCAGGGGCATGCAATTCCGTGGTGCGTACGGCCTGGGCCAACGCTTCTCCGCTGCCACCGCTGAGGTTCACCATGGCGCCCATGTTCATTGCATCCATTGCGGCTACAATCTCCCGTATCCGCTCGGCTGATGCCGTGCCAATTTGGCGCTGGTGGCCATGCGCATCTACAAACGTGTACTTCGCCTTGGTCAGCACGTTCTTTTCTACGGAAAGCGTAGACTTGGGAGCGTAGTCTTCCCACTGCATTGTCTGGGCCCACGCCCCCATGGGAAGCGCAAGAGATACGATCCAAAGAGTTGCAGCACGTAAGCTCATAGACACTGAACGCGAATAGCGCATGCTGTAGCCTGCGCGGGAGGCGCTATATTACGGGAGTGTGGAACGAGCAGGGCAAAACGCTCCAACGCATGGATGGATCCCTGAGCTTCGCCACAAGTACGCAATTGTCGGCTGCCGGCGTGCAGGTAGCGCGCACCGACCGGGAGAGCACCCAAAGGTAAAACTCGACCCACGCCACCATGCCCGTCACAGAGGAAGTGCAGTCGTTCGAGCTTGTGGCTCCCTTTGAACCTTTTGGTGATCAGCCAAGCGCCATTGCCGACCTAACCAGGGGAATTGAACAAGGCGACCCAAACCAGACGCTGCTGGGAGTCACGGGATCGGGCAAGACATTTACAGTGAGCAACGTCATCCGAAACGTTGGCAAGCCCACGCTCGTGATGAGCCATAACAAGACCCTGGCCGCACAGCTTTATGCCGAGTTCAAGCAATTCTTCCCTAATAACGCGGTCGAATTCTTCATCTCGTACTACGACTACTACCAGCCTGAAGCCTACATCGTAAGCAGCGACACGTATATCGAAAAGGACCTCTCCATTAACGACAAAATCGATCGCCTTCGGCTACGTGCAACCAGTGCGCTGGTGTCGGGCAGAAGCGATGTGGTTGTCGTGGCGAGTGTCTCCTGCATCTACGGGCTCGGGTCGCCGGAAGAGTACAAGTCGCAAATCGTGCAGGTGTCGCCGGGGCAGCGCGTGGCCCGCAACGCCCTGCTTTCGCAGCTGGTCAACATATACTATCGGCGCCATGACCAGGACTTCTCGCCGGGCTCCTTTCGCGTACGCGGGGATATCGTGGACGTGTTTCCGGCATATCTGGAGGACTGCGCATACCGAATCACCTTTTGGGGTGACGAAATCGAGACCGTTGACGCAATTGATCCATCGCAAGGCCACGTCCTGCGCAATGAGTCACTACTTACGATATATCCTGCCAAGATATTTGTGACACCCGAAGATCAGATTGCGCGCGCGCTGGAGTCTATTGACGAGGAGCTGCGGTGGCGCCTCGCCACACTGCGCGCAGAAAGAAAAGTATTGGAAGCGGAACGCCTGGAGCGACGCACACGCTTTGACATGGAGATGCTCAAGGAGCTCGGATACTGCTCCGGCGTCGAAAACTACAGCCGTCACCTCAGCGGACTGCCGGAAGGGCAGCGACCTTGGTGCTTGATGGATTACTTCCCGGACGACTTTCTGCTCGTGGTGGATGAAAGCCATGCCACCATTCCGCAGGTACGGGCGATGTACAACGGGGACCGGGCGCGCAAGCTGATCTTGGTAGAGCATGGCTTCAGGCTTCCGTCGGCGCTCGACAACCGCCCCATGACCTTTGAAGAATTCGAAGCCCGGCAGCACCAGGTCATCTTTGTGAGTGCCACGCCGGGAGACTATGAGCTCGAGCAATGTGGTGGTGCATTTGTAGAACAGGTCATCCGGCCGACAGGCATCCCGGATCCGGAGGTCAGCGTACGACCCAGTGAAAACCAGATCGACGACCTTCTAGCAGAGCTCCGCGTCGTGGAACGACGAGGCGAGCGTGCGCTGGTGACCACACTGACAAAGCGCATGGCCGAAGACCTTGCAGACTATCTGCATTCCTTTGGCGTAAAGGTTCGTTACCTCCACTCTGACATTTACGCCCTTGCCCGCGTGGAGCTACTGCGTGAGCTGCGCCTGGGCGTCTTTGATGTCCTGGTAGGCGTCAACCTCCTGCGTGAAGGCCTCGATCTGCCGGAAGTATCCTTGGTAGCCATCATTGATGCAGACAAAGAAGGCTTTTTGCGTAGCGACCGCTCACTCATCCAAACCGCCGGGCGCGCCGCCCGCAACGTGAACAGCCATATCATCATGTATGCCGATCGTGTCACCGGTTCGATGCAGCGCATGCTCGACGAAACCGGACGGCGGCGGACCCTCCAGATTGCATACAACAAGAAGCACGGCATCACGCCGCGCACGGTGCGCAAGGATGCCGAAGACATCCGCCGAGGCACCGTAATCGCTGAAGCAAACAGGGACAGTGCGGCAGCCTCGCGGCATGTCGACGATGAAACGCTACAAAGGACGTCCTACCTGGATCCGCTGCTTCAAATGCTCTCTGCCGACGAGAGGAAGCAGCTCATCGCCCAAATGCGGGCCGAGATGCTCGAGGCAGCGGAAAACTTAGACTACGAGCGGGCCGCTGCCCTACGAGACGATATCGTACTTGCCGAGCGCTCCTTAGAAGGCAAAGCAGAGGAACCCACCCCCAATGCTGAAGGTAGGACCGCTCCTGCACTCAAAGCGGGCACAAACCGATGAAGAAGGACATTCACCCGGAATACAAGCTTATCACCGTACGGCTGGCCGATGGCACCGAATTCCAGACGCGCTCTACCATGAAGGCGGATGTGTATGCGTCTGAAGTTGACAGCACCAACCACCCGTTCTATACCGGACGCCGGCAGTATGTTGACACGGCAGGCCGCGTAGAGAAGTTTCACCGTCGGTACGGGAAGCGCGCAGTTGCTCAGAAGTAGCCATTTCGGCCCTTCCACATGCCGCTCAGCGTGTGCTTTGCCTACGTTTACAACGTCAGGTCACGGCCCCTGCTTGGCACTGTGGGGGTAACCTGCGCATTCAGGCTCCCCCCTTCTTGTTAGCTCCGTGGCGGAAATCATCAATATCATCACGGCCAAACGCGACGGGGAGACGCTCTCGCGACGCCAGATCACCGACTTCGTCGACGCCTATACGCGGGGAGAGATACCGGACTACCAGGCAAGTGCCTTTCTCATGGCCGCCTTCTGCCGCGGGATGGACGCCGAGGAGACTGCGGCCCTGACGTACAGCATGCTACGCTCTGGAGAGATTCTTGATTTTTCGGAAATCTCCGGGCCCAAGGTTGACAAGCACTCTACAGGCGGCGTTGGCGACAAGGTATCGCTCATCCTGGCTCCTATTGCAGCATCCTGTGGCCTTGTTGTTCCGATGATTTCAGGCCGGGGGCTTGGCATTACCGGCGGCACGCGCGATAAGCTCGAGTCCATACCGGGTTTTCGCACCGACCTCACCACCGTGGCGCTGCGCGCACAGCTCGCTGCCACCGGGGTAGCGATAATCGGTCCGACAGCTCAAGTTGCGCCGGCAGACAAGCGGCTGTATGCTTTGCGGGATGTGACCGCTACTGTGGACTTTATCCCGTTTATCAGCGCCTCAATAATGAGTAAGAAACTTGCTGAGGGACTGGACGGACTAGTGCTGGACGTAAAGTGCGGGCGCGGTGCCTTCATGAAGCACGAAAAGCAGGCACGCCGCCTCGCGGAGACCTTGGTGCGTATTGGCCTTGACTTTGGCGTTAAAACGACTGCCTTGCTTACCGGCATGGATGTGCCACTTGGACGTGCCATTGGCAACTGGCTGGAGGTTGAGGAAAGTATTCGTTGCCTTCAGGGAGACCCTGAGCCAGATGTCATGGAAGTCACGTTGTCTCTGGCCGGTGAGATGCTCTATCTTGCCGGCCGCGCTAAGACGGGTCAAGCGGGTCGCGCCCTGGCAGAGGCTGCCGTTACCTCCGGGCGGGCCTTCGAAAAGTTTGCTGAACTCGTAAAGTGGCAAGGTGGCGACGTGGCAACTATAACGCAGCCGGAGCGACGCCAACGTGAAGCATCGGAATCCGTAGTGTACGCTCCGGCCTGCGCAAACGGGTACGTCGCCGATATTGATGCCGGCATGCTGGGAATGGCAGCAACGACCATGGGCGTAGGGCGTACCGTCAAGAAGGATGCCGTTGACCCCTGTGCAGGTATCTACCTTCACAAGCGGCCGGGCGAAACTGTTGCGCCGGGTGCCCGGCTGGCGTCATTCTATACGCGTAAGGCCGACCTGGCAGAGGACTTCCGGGCGACAATACTGGAGGCTTACCGGTATTCGGCCACGCCGCATGCGCCTCTCCCGGTAGTGACTGACCGGCTTTCTGCAGAAGGATGGCGCACGCAGACTCTCAATAGAATCTAGCCTTATGCATCTTTACACCTTGGCTATTCGTCTTATTGGACGATAGACTATATTGGCTGTACATAGTTCACTCACGAGGCAGGGCTTATGTCTATATGGGCACGGTTTAAGCGCGTAATTCGCTCCATATTCGGCGGCGCCATCTCTGCGATGGAGAACCCACGTCTGATCCTGGAGCAAAACATCCGGGAATTGAACGACCAGGTCCCGAAGATGAATGAGACGATTGCGCAGGTCAAGGCGACCGTCATCAGATATGAGAAGACCCTGAAACGGGCGCAGGGACTGGAGGCTGGCCTCACATCCAAGATCAAGGCAGCCATCCGTGCCGGGCGACAGGACTTGGCGCGCGAATATGCTATCCGCCTGGACCGCGCGCGCAGCGAGGTGCAGGACACCACAACACAGCTTCAGCAAGCCAAGATGGCCTATGAAAAAGCGCTGCAGGTCAAAGATGTCTTTATGCGGGAGCGGCGGCGCAAAATCGAGGAAGCAAACCATGCGCTGCGTGCACACGAGCGAGCCAAGATGCAGTCGGAGGTGGCAGGTGTTCTGGAGCAATTCGAGGTAGCAGGCGTGGATCAGACGCATGACGAGATGATTTCACGTATTGATGAAGAAACCGCGCGCGGCGAAGCGCGAATCGAAGTCGCCTTGGATTCCGTTGACACGCAGGCCATGAAACTTGAGCAGGACTCGGAGGCATTCCTTGCGGATGAGATCGTCCGACAATTTGAGTTGGACATGCAGCAGGAGGCAGAGCGCCAGGCTTCGACAGACTCGGACCCGGCGCAGTCCTCGGTGGAAAAGTCACTGGGTTTTGGGGATCTTGAAGAGCGACGGCCGCCGATGAAGCGCGTCCGCTGATTCGAAGTCGTTAGGCAACCCACCCATTGGCGCCCGCTTGAAGCGGCTTTGCCATGATGACACCCAAAGAAAGAGAACTTTTCAAGGAGGAAGAAAAGGCCCACTTGCGTAAGCTCAGGGCGCTGCAGGTCGCGGCACGGCGACGCAAGGTACATTCAGATACCAAGACGCGCCTTGCGAAGTTGGTGGGTGGCATTCAAGAGGCCTTGGGCACGCATGACGAGTACATAGACAAACTGGACCGGGAGACCGTACTAAATGAGGCACGGGTTGAGTTGGCCATTGAGCGGCAACCTTCATTGCCTTCACACGCAGCTCAAATGCAACGGGCAGATGCACTTGTTGCACAGATAAATGCAGTAGAGTCGGAAAGGGAAGGCACCGAAAAAGAGGACGTTGCGTCGAAAGAAACGCCAAAGACCATTGGACGCATGCCCAGCGATGCCGGCGAGTGACAACCCAGGGTAACAATCGGAGGCAGTCGGCCTCAACTGCATGAGAAGCAAGGAAATCAACTACAGAAAGGAGGCTTTCCTGCACCCGTGGAATTTGGGGTTCTTGGTAGGGGTCCTGGCCCTGGCGTTCTTGGCGGCCTTTATTCCGGGGACGGGGGAGTGGCTTTATCGAACGATCTTGCTTTTCGCCGCAGGTGCTGAGCTGCTCATTCTAGGTAGTCTGCCCAATCAGAAGCGATTCCGCAAAATCGTAAAGGCCCGCTGGGCGAAAGAAATGGCCAAGCCGCCATCTTCCCGTGAAATTTACTCGGAGTTGGGCCGCGACAACCAGCGGCGCTATGTCAAGCTGCGCGACTTGCAGAAGAAGATTGAAGCCAACTATCAGAAATTCAGCTACGCGTCTCAGGGACTGCTGGAGAGCCACATACAAAAGATTGACGGACTGGTGACTTCCTGCCTTTCGATGATGCACCAACAAGAACGTTACCACTTGTACGCCTCACGCGTTAAGGAGAAGGAAGTGCTGGACGATATGGTCCAGCTTCGCGGGGACGTGGACGAGGCCTCGGACTCTGTCCGTCGCATGAAGCTGCGCCGGCTCAGAGTACTGGAGCAACGCTTAGCGCGATTCAAGAAGAGTCAGGAACACCTGGAAATCATTAACGAGCAGATCGAGACGATTGAGGACGTGGTGGACTATATCCACGAACAGTCCATGACGCTACAGAATCCTGAGCAAATCTCTCTCCAGCTTGATGTCTTGATGACTGATGTAGAGGAGACCGAAGCTAGCCTGGGTCACATTGAGTCTGCCTTCGGAGACTTGGCGTTAGTCGATTTCGACGACCGCGACTCACTCGAGACCAAGGAAGAGCCCAGTCAGAGCCGCGGCAATTGGGGCCACCGCACGCGGGCGAACTAGCGATTCCCGCCGTATACGTTTAAGACTGCTTGCGTCTAGCGGGCGCGGATAGCCTCGTGAAGCACCTGACCGTAACGACATGACCGGAGAGTACCGCTACCTTTTTAAGTGATGAGCTACAACTACGGTAGCAGGCAATGAAAGGGCGCAAAAATGGGTATTCCTTTGCGCTAGTCTGGCGTCGGCAGCTTCTCGTAGTTGCGACCACCATCGGCGTTGTGTGCGCGCTATGGGCACTGGGAGTATTGAGCACATTTTGGGCTGTACTCGCCGTGTTCGCGCTCGTGTCTGGTGCGATTGTTGCCTTTGCTCGAGCGGCAATAAACTCGCGTATAAGGCGTAGCATTGACGGCCGTAGGGCCCAGCGCTCCAAGCGGACTGCACTCAGTGAGAACTACCGCGGGCTTTCTTCCCGCAACCAGCGCCAATACCTACACCTGCGGAAACTGCAACGCAACACCGAGCACAACTACCGCAGGCTTAGCCAAGCCTCGCAGGGACCTATTGCAGATCAGAAAGTCATGATTAACGACCTACTTAACACCTGCCTAGTGGTCCTGAACCAAAAGCGACTATACGAAAAGCACCTGGCTGCGGTAAAGGAGCCTGCTCTGCAGCGCACCCTCCAACACCGTTCGGACGAGCAGAAGTACCAATCGCATGCCGTTAGGGACGTCAATGCGCAGCGCGCTGGCGTGCTGACTCAGCGCCTGGAAGGTGTCCGCGAAAGCCGTGAGCGACTCAGCGCCTACAACGCACAGTCCCACGTGCTTTCGGACCTCATCAGCAACATCTTCGAGCAGTCGCTCACGCTCGACGACGCAGGCGGCATGTCGGCGCACTTTGACGAACTTATCAGCCAGGTGGCCGACACCAGGGCCTCAATTGACGAGGTAGAAACTGTTTTGGCTGCATGGGCAGACCCGCTAGGTGACCATCATGCTCTGGACGACTCATTTCAGGATGCCGACACTGTTGGAAGGCACTTGAAGGTTGGTGATCGTAAGCACCCAAGATGACGATTCTGTACAGCATAGGGCGTTACGCCCAGGAGGGTGAAGACAGCACGCGCGTTTCCCACCGTGTAGCGGGCTCGCCCCATCGTAGGCGGAGCGCCGAGCGGAAGCGCTGCTGCAGGTCACTGATGTGAGAAGTCGAGATCAGAATGACCGTCTAGCCGGTTCAAGCTTACCAAGCACAAGCTTTTGGTCATGTCGGAATTAGCGATTGTGATTGGGGCACTGTTGTGCAGCGCGTTTTTTTCTGGATCCGAGATCGCCTTCGTCGCCGCCAGCCGGCTACGTGTCGAAGTCAAAGCTCGCCAGCGTGGCTTTCTAGGAGAGCAAGTGCAGCGCTTCTTCGAAGACCCGGCGCACTTTCTTACCACTACGCTCGTTGGCAACAACATCGCACTGGTAGTCTATTCGACGATTATGGCGCTGCTCCTCTCTGCGCCCGTGCACAGCTTCTATGAGCGAACCATTGGAGTCTCGGAGTCCACACTGGGCGTGGTAGCGTTGATTACCCAGTCCTTGGTCGCAGGGATCATAGTATTGCTCGTTGGTGAGGTCCTGCCCAAGACCATCGTCCGAGGCATTGCCTCACGCACCGTGTTCGCTGTGGCGATTCCGCTGACTGTTGCGTACCGGCTGCTTCAGCCTCTGGTCATGCTTGCCATGTGGACCTCTCGGCTGGTCCTTCGGCTGCTACGGGCCAACACGACCAGCACTACTCAGTTTCCGCGGCGGCAGTTTGAGTTGGTGATCGAAGAGGGCCGCAAGAAGGGTTCGCTGGACCTCAACAAGGAGGAGTCCGCAATTCTCAGCAACCTGTTTGAGCTCCACCACAAGCGGGTAAAGGAGTCGATGACACCGCGAACCGACATCATCGCGGTAGACGAATCCACGTCGGTTGAGGAGTTTCGCGCGAAGTGCATCGAATTCGGCTATTCCAAACTTCCTGTGTACCAGGAAAACATTGACACCATCGTCGGCATAGCCTTTGCGCGCGACCTCTTTAAATCGCCCGGATCACTCCAGGAGATAATTCGTCCAGCGAAATTCGTTCCGGAAGCCAAGTCGTCCAAAGACCTGCTCAAGGAGTTCAGAGAGTCCAAGTCGTCAATCGGCATCGTCGTTGACGAGTATGGTGGCACCGCAGGACTAATCACGCGGGAGGACCTGCTGGAAGAGCTCTTCGGGGACATCCAAGACGAGTTTGACTCCGAAGATGTCGTCATGCGCCACGTTGAAGGAAGCGCAGTGCTTGCCAGCGGCCGAGCCGAAATAGACGAGCTCAACGAGCGTTTTGGTCTGGACCTACCTACCGGCGACTACGAAACCGTCGCAGGATACTTGCTCGATAGGCTGGGTACCATTCCCGCTCCGCAAGAGGAGTATAGCTTTGGCAGCTTGCGCTTCCTGATTCAGCAGGCGTCCACCCACCGAATTGATATGGTGCGAATCGAGCGCCAACAGATCATACGCCACGCTTCGAGTGTACAGCGGGCTACAGCTGTGAAGTAGTTCCTTCCGTGCCGGTGCCACCAATGGTGTTGCGCATCTGCGTGTCAGCCTGGATATTACGAATGTTGTAATAGTCCATGACTCCCAGCTGCCCGTTACGGAATGCTTCCGCAATCGCCGCCGGTATCGTGGCTTCCGCCTCTACCACGTGTGCGCGCTGCTCCTGCACCATAGCAACCATTTCCTGCTCGCGCGCAACGGCTGCAGCGCGGCGCTCTTCTGCCTTTGCTCGCGCGACCTGAAGGTCGGCTTCTGCCTGATCCGTCTGCAGTTTGGCACCTATGTTTTCGCCTACGTCTACGTCCGCGATGTCTATTGACAGGATCTCAAATGCGGTGCCCGAGTCCAGGCCCTTCGCCAGAACGGTCTTTGAGATTTTGTCTGGATTCTCGAGGACAGCTGCATGGGTCTCACTGGACCCAATTGTCGACACTATGCCTTCACCAACGCGCGCAATGATCGTCTCTTCACCCGCACCGCCTACGAGCCGCTCTATGTTGGCACGCACTGTTACCCGGGCAATGGCCCGGAGCTGAATGCCGTCCCTGGCGATAGCCGAGATCGGGGGCGTCTCAATTACCTTGGGGTTGACCGAGACCTGAACTGCCTCGAACACGTCTCGACCAGCCAGATCGATGGCCGTCGCACGCTCAAATGTCAAATCGATGTCCGCCTTGTCTGCCGAAATAAGCGCGTTGACCACCTGCTGCACATGGCCGCCCGCCAGGAAATGGGCCTCAAGGTTAGGCGCGTCCACCAGGATTCCGGCCTTATGGGCCGTGATGAGCGGCTTAATGATACGGTCCGGCGGTACACGCCTCAGCCGCATCCCTACAAGGTCCCTGAAAAGCTTGACGCTGACACCAGAAAATATAGCCGTGATCCACAGGCGCACGGGCACAAAGTATAGCAGCATCATCAGGCCGACTACGGCCAGAATGATAAACAAGACACTGCCGAGTCCAAGTAGTCTTTCCATTCTGCTTTAAGGGTCTAGGTTGTCGGTTGGATATGCTCGCGCCGATATGCGCCTCCTCTGCCACCAGTCTTGGATACGAGATGTATACCCTCAATACGGATCGCTTTGGAAACAGCCTTGCACATGTCGTAAATAGCGAGCGCTGTTACCGTAACCGCGGTCAGGGCCTCCATCTCGACGCCCGTTGGACCGGTTGAGGTTGCCCTTGCATAAATTGCGACTGCATGATCCGGTTCGTCCAACACAAATTCCACGGTTACGGACGAAAGTGGTACCTGGTGGCACAATGGGAGCAATGTGGAAGTGTACTTGGCCCCCATGATGCCAGCGAGCTTTGCCACAGTTAGCGCATCACCCTTCTGAAGCCCTTGCTCCCGCAGTGCCCTGAAGGCCTTATGGCCCAGCGACACGCGCCCGGCCGCTTCAGCCACCCGAAACGTTGCGCGCTTGTGGGACACGTCAACCATGCGCACGTCTCCTTCAGGCGTGACATGCGAAAGTGTACCGGACATACGGTCAGTCATTCGTGAGACGCGAAGAGAGCGTGTACGCCGCGCAAACAACTAGGTTGCCCACCACACACCGGAAGTCGTGCGCTGAACCCATTTGCGGTGGCACCTAGCCGGATGAAGGCGTACCTTTAGTGCAGGTTAGTTAGGGGCTGCGCACAAGGCATTCATGGTATAGCAAGGCGCGAGCACCTTTGCCATACGGTATGCCAATTGCACCAGCCATCATCAGAGCGCCATGACTGACTATCCCACCGTCCCAGAACTTGTTGCAGAAGGCTTAAGCAAGAACGGGGGCGTAGCCTGCAGCACCAAACGCGGTGGGCAATGGATTAAGACGACGGCGGCAGACTTCAAGTCCCAGATGCGGGACTTTGCACGCGGCCTTTACGCGCTGGGAATCCGCAAAGGTGACCGCGTGGCACTCCACGCTGAAAGCAGCACGGAGTGGCTGATTATGGACCAGGCAATCCTGAGCCTGGGTGCCGTGAGTGTCCCGATCTATACCACGCAGCCTGGTGACCAGATCAAGTACATCCTCGAAAACGCCGGTGCACGCGTGTACATCGTATCAACAGAGACCTTGTATTCCGCGTGTCCGCCTGATGTCAAGAATGTTGAGTCGCTGGAACATGTCTTGGGCGTCTTCGGATCTTTTGCTGACCTTACTTATAATAACGTGCTCGCACGCGGCCGAGCGCTGACCGACTTTGAGCAGCCGGTTGTGACCGGAAATGACTTAGCCACGATAATCTACACTTCGGGGACCACCGGCGTGCCCAAGGGCGTGATGCTGTCGCATGCGAACATCGGTTCAAATCTGGCGGCTATCGCGCAGCGGCTGCCCTTCATCCCGCCCGTCAAGGTGCTGTCCTACCTGCCGCTTTCCCATTCCTTTGAGCGCGTGGCGAGCCTCGCCTACCTCTCCCTTGCCTGCCCCATATATTTCATTGAAGACGTTCTGGAATTCAAAGAGGATATCCAGACAGTACGCCCTGTTCACATGACGACGGTACCACGCCTTTTGGAAAAGGTGCATGCCGGACTCAACCAGATAGCGGCAACGACGTCAGGTTTTAAGGGCGTACTGCTGCGGTGGGCAATCAGGCTAGCGGAGTCCTACGACCTGGAGAAAGGGAAAGGGGGGTTGGGGCACGGCTTGGCCGAAAAGCTGGTCTACTCCAAGATCCGTGCAAACTTCGGTGGCAACCTGAGGGCCTTCACGTCCGGGGGGGCTGCCTTGGCCCCAACTATCCAGGCCTTCTTTAATGGCATCGGCATCATCTGTGGTCAGGGCTACGGACTTACCGAGACTTCTCCAGCCATAACGTTTTTCACGGAAGGCCACATCAAGCCTGGGTCCGTCGGCACCGCCATTCGTGACGTTGAAGTACGGATAGCGGACGATGGGGAGATCCTTGTTCGGGGCCCCAATGTCATGCAGGGCTACTTCCGGTTGCCCGAGAAGACCGCAGAGGTAATTGACGAAAATGGCTGGCTGCATACCGGCGACATAGGTCACCTTGATGAGGACGGCCACCTCTACATAACTGACCGTAAGAAGCAGCTCTTCAAGCTTTCCACAGGAAAGTACATCGCTCCGACCCCCATTGAGACAGGACTGTGCAGTAGCCCGCTGATCGAGCAGGCGGTCGTTGTTGGCCCGGGGCGAAAATTCTGCGGCGCGCTCATCACAGTAGACCCTGTGACGATACACAGTAAGGTAGGCGCGGTAGAGGACATAGCCAATGACCTCGAGGTTGCTGCGCGAATCCAAAAGATCGTTGACGCCGTTAACGCGAACAAGCCGCACTGGGAGCAGGTCAAGAAGTTCTGTATCCTTCCCACGCCATTTTCTATCGCGACCGGAGAGCTGACACCCACAATGAAGGTGAAGCGGCGAGTGGTGCGCGAGAAGTATCAGGACCAAATCGAAGCCCTGTACGCATAGCATTACGAACTTTGAATCTGGGTCTAGTGCGGGTAGCCGGCTACCTCCTGCGCCAACGTCGAAGGTATGGCGAATTGATCCATAGGCCCGGACCTATTCCGTCGAAATTCGTTTACGCGCAGCTCAACGTAGCAGGGCCCAAGCCTTTCCGATCCTGGCAACATTCTAGATTTTGGGCTTTATGGCTGTATCCTTTAGTCTAGCGCAGTACGGGATACATGTGCAGGATGTACGACGCAACGTGTTGCCCGCCGTGCTGTACGAACATGCGATGAGCCAGGACTCGTCTGCGGCTATCACGCGCCTGGGTGCCTTGGCAATCTCTTCCGGCGATAAGACGGGCCGCAGCCCCCAGGACAAACGCATAACCAACCACCCGAACAGCGCCGACAACATCTGGTGGGGACCGATCAACATCCCGATTGCCGGGCATACGTTCGAGATAAACCGCGAGCGTGCTACAGACTACCTCAACACCCGGCCGTACTTGTACGTCGTCGATGGCTACGCTGGGTGGAGCCCCCGATGGCGCATCAAGGTGCGCATAATCTGTGAGCGACCGTACCACGCCCTTTTCATGCGCCACATGCTTGTTCGGCCTACCGATGAAGAGTTGAAGGACTTTGGAGAGCCAGAATATGTGGTGCTTAATGCCGGGAAGTTTCCGGCGAATCGGCACACCACGTCCATGTCGTCAAAGACAAGCGTAGACATCTCGTTCGAGGACCAACAGATGGTCATCCTCGGCACGGAGTACGCGGGCGAGATGAAGAAGGGTGTATTCACGGTTATGAATTACATCATGCCCCTGAATGGGGTGCTCTCGATGCACTGCAGCGCCAATGAAGGGCCTGAGGGTGACGTGTCACTGTTCTTCGGGCTCTCCGGTACCGGCAAAACCACCTTATCCGCAAATGCTCAGCGTCGCCTTATTGGAGATGATGAACACTGCTGGACTGAGGACGGCGTATTCAACATTGAGGGCGGCTGCTATGCCAAGGTCATCCATCTCTCAGCCGAAAAAGAACCCGAGATCTACCAAGCCATACGATTTGGCGCAGTCCTCGAAAACGTCGTGTACGACCCCGTAACCCACGATGTTGACTATACAGATACCAGCATTACGGAAAATACTCGGGCCGCGTACCCAATCAGCTTCATAAAGAACGCCAAAGTGCCGTCCGTTGGGGACCATCCCTCCAATATCATCTTCCTCACTTTTGATGCCTTCGGAGTTCTACCGCCAGTAGCACGGCTCACGCCGGAGCAGGCGATGTACCACTTTGTCAGTGGATATACTGCCAAGGTAGCCGGCACCGAAGTCGGTATCTATCAGCCGCAGGTGACCTTTTCCGCGTGCTTTGGCGCAGCATTCCTGGTGTGGCATCCTACCAAGTACGCGGAGCTGTTGGCAGAAAAAATGAACAGGCACAACGTACGTGCCTGGCTGGTAAACACCGGAATAAGTGGCGGGACCTTTAGCAAAGCCAGCCGCATCAGCCTTAAGCATACACGTGCAATTATTGATGCCATTCACGATGGCTCGCTTTCAAAGGCAGCAGCTGTAACGGATACGCTGTTTGGATTTGCCGTGCCCACAGAGTGCCCGGGCGTGCCCGCTGGGATGCTCTTGCCACGAGAGGCTTGGTCTGATCCCTGCGCCTATGACGAACAGGCCGCGAAGCTGGCTAAACTCTTTGCTGAAAACTTCAAGATCTACGAGGGTCGCTGCGATCCCAAAGTGGCCCAGGCCGGCCCGCGACTTGTTGCCACCTAGTCCCTGCAACCGGAACACGCGATTGCAACGCAATGCAGAGCCTTTCAGACCTTGTTAACCTGGCCGCTCGCTTTCAGCGCGATGGCACATCGGTTGCCGTCGCCACGCTTGTCAAGAAAGAAGGCTCTACGTACCGACAGCCTGGTGCCAGGATGCTGGTGGAGGCCGATGGCACAGCGCACGGAATACTTGGCGGCGGGTGCCTGAAGGGCGACGTGGTTCGGCAAGCCTTAGTGGTCCTGCGCACAGGTAGTGCCGTCGTACGGCGCTATGACCTCTCGGAAGGGAATGCCCTCCTGGGCTTTGGCGCAGGATGCAACGGTGTAGCATATGTGCTCATTGAGCCCGGCACGTCCAGCCTCGACATGCTGCAGCCTTTTCTGGAACAACGCCAGACAGCGGTCTTGGCCCATATCATTCGCTGCCCGGAGTATCCTGACCTTTTGGGCGCAAGACAACTCCTGATCTCCTCTCTGCCCGTACATGCCAGCGCAAACTGGCCCCCGGCTCTCTGCGTGGCTAGCGAAGCCTTCGGCGTGCTGTCCGGCGCTCGCCCACCTGGAGCCACGTACGAATTGGCAATGGGCTCCGTAGATGTTTTTCTGGAGGTTGCACGACCACCTGTTCGTCTCATTGTTTTTGGGTCGGGGCCCGACGTAGGGCCGCTTGTGTGCATCGCACGCGCGATTGGGTGGTCCGTATCCGTGGTAGGCGGCAAGCCCGCCGCTGCGCTCAAGAAACTGGCCCCGGGTGCAAGTGAATACACTTTTCTGATGCACCCGGACCAGGCCCTGAACTACGTAAGAATGGATAACCGTAGCGCCGCGATCGTCATGAACCACAACATGAATCGCGACGCGGCCCTGGTCCATGTGCTACTCAAGAGCCCGATTCCGTACATCGGCGTCTTGGGACCGCGCGAGCGCAGCGTGGCGCTCATTCCCGGCGGAGGACTTGACGAATTAACATCTGGACGCGTCTTTGGACCCGTGGGGCTGGACATCGGAGCAGAGACTCCTGAGGAGATTGCACTCTGCATTGTCGCAGAGGTCCAGCGCGTGCTCTCTGGCCATGGTGGCGGCTCGCTTCGGGACAAGCCTGGCGCGGTGCATAGGGTCCGGCCTGGCGCGCGCAGCCTAGTGCCGTAGCCGATCAGCTGAAGCAGCAAGGAGGTATAGAACTGCCATCCGCACTGCTACCCCGTTGGTGACCTGGTTCAAGATAATGCTGCGCTCATGCTCGACTACCTCGCTGGCGAGCTCTACACCCCGGTTGACGGGGCCAGGATGCATTATAAGGAGCCGCGGATTGTGCCGAAGGTGCGCCAGCTTGATCCCGTAAAGGTTGTGGTACTCCCGGGCGCTGGGAACGAGGCTCGACTGCTGGCGCTCCAACTGCATTCGTAGGGCCATCGCCACGTCGCACCCCTCCAGCGCTTCGTCAAGACGATAGGTAACGCGTACCCCCAGAGACTCAATGCGATGCGGCATGAGTGTCTTGGGACCGCAAACGGTTACCTCAGCCCCCAGCTTCTGAAGACCCAGAATGTTGGAGCGCGCCACCCGGCTGTGGGCAATATCGCCTACGATGGAGACTCTAAGCCCCTGTATCGACGCAAAGTGTTCGCGCAGCGTGTAGAGGTCCAAGAGCGCCTGTGTGGGGTGCTCATGGCCACCGTCCCCTGCGTTGATGACCTGCGCCTGGGTACAACGTGTCAAGAAATGCGGCACGCCCGGCGACCAGTGGCGCACTACCACCATGTCCACCTTCATGGCCTCGATGTTTTGCGCGGTATCCTTTAATGACTCTCCCTTGCTTGCTGAAGATCCCTTGGCGGAAAAGTTCACGATGTCGGCCGAAAGGCGCTTCTCGGCCAGCTCAAAAGACAGCCTCGTGCGCGTAGAGGGCTCAAAGAATAGGTTACACACCGTGGTGCCACGCAACGTGGGCACGCGTTTTATCGGCCGCTCCAAGACTTCCCGAAATTCCTTGGTCGTTTCCAGAATCAGTGAAATCTCGGCCGCGCTATAGGTAGAGAGGCCGAGCAGGTGACGGTGTTGTAATTCTGGCAAGGTATCGTGGTCTGATGTGTCCATACCGGTTACCAGTTCCGGTCGGGCAGGCGCCGTTCTACCAGCCACACGCCTTCCTGGGCATCGAATTCTCTCAGCCGGACACGAACCTCCTCCCCTGGCATGGTGGGTACGTTGCGTCCTACAATGTCCGCCCGTATCGGCAACTCACGCAACCCACGGTCCACTACGGTCAGGAATCGGATACATGCAGGACGCCCCAAGTCCATGAGCGCGTCCATAGCCGCGCGCACCGTCCGCCCCGTGTACAGCACGTCATCCACCAACACGAGGTGGCGTTCCGTCACATCAAACGGCACACGCGTTGCCCGAACCACAGGCTGCTTGAGCCGCTTTCGAAAGTCATCCCGATACATCGTAGCGTCCAGGACGCCGAGTGGAAGGTCAATGCCATCGACATCCCGAATCATAGCTCTGAGCCTGCGCGCAACATGAACGCCGCGTGTCTGCATGCCTATGAGTGCAAACTGCTCGCCATTCAGATCGCCGGGGTCCATCAATTCGACTACCTGGCGCGCCATCCGCTGGAGCGTTCGCTCCAGGTCGTGTGCGTCCATAAGCAGTGCCTTAACGAGATCGGTCGGACCCATGCAGGTAATTTACGCCATTTTCCAGCCTGCATGCGAAAGCCAGTGCGCACAATTTTCGATTCCAGACTTTAGGGCACAATGGGAACCGAATCCCGTAGTCCGGTTCCAAGTCATGCTTATGAATCTAGGCGTGCGATGAGCAGCATACAGGACAATTCGCGTCGATATCTGGACCCGGTGATGGTGTCCCGGCTCAAGAACATGGAGCTGCGTGCCCGCCTGGTGGTGGAAGGCTTTATCACGGGACTGCACAAGAGCCCCTATCACGGCTTCTCGGTGGAGTTTGCGGAGCATCGCCCCTACAATCCCGGCGACGAGCTGCGCCGCGTGGACTGGAAGGTGTTCGGCAAGACGGATCGCCACTACGTCAAGCAGTACGAAGAAGAGACAAACCTGCGTCACTATGTGGTGCTTGACACCTCGCCTTCAATGCGGTACCGGCATGCAGGTCAGCTGACCAAGCTTGAATACGGTGCATACCTGGCAGCTGCCTTGCACTTCCTTATGGTCAAGCAGCGCGACGCCACAAGCCTAATAGCATACGATGAGCGCGTGCACACCATGATGCCGCCGAAGGCCACTATGCGGTATCTTCGCCAGATTCTGGCGCGGCTGGACCACCTTTCAAGACTTGCGCCCGATGGCCGGCGCACAAACACCGCTTCCGCGCTCCACGAAGTCGCCGAGCGCATTGCCCTGCGGTCTTTGGTTGTAGTCATAACGGACCTGTTCGATAATGTGGGAACGCAGCACTCGCTGATTCGCGCCCTACGGCACCTTCGCCATCGCGGGCATGAGGTGCTGGTGTTTCGAGTCCTGGAAAGCGCCACGGAGCGGTCCTTCAACTTTCCTGATGTGCCTATGGTGTTCCGCGACATGGAATCCCAAGAAGAGATCACGCTTCACCCCGCACAACTGCGCCGCGAATTTGCGCAAGCCGTACAGACCAACAGCGAGGAATTCCGTCGACGTTGCCTGGAGCATAGTATCGACTTCGTCGAACTCGACACCGGCGAACCCTACGACACGGCGCTACTCGCCTATCTCAACAAGCGTCGCAGACTGCACTAGCATCTGATCCACCACCCTTCCATGGTCAACCAGATCAAGGCAGCTGCGGAGCAGGTTTTCCCGATCGTGGCTCAAATACGGCGCACTATCCATCGCAACCCGGAGCTTGCCTTTGAGGAATACGAGACGGCACGTCTGATTCGAGAGACGCTTACTCCGTTGGGCTTGCATGTGCGCACTGGCGTTGCCAAGACAGGCTTGGTCGCAACCCTGGACGGCGGGCAGCCCGGGCCCACCGTCTTGCTGCGCGCTGACATGGATGCTCTGCCGATTCAAGAAGAGACCGGTGCCGCTTATGCATCCGCGCGTGCGGGGGTGATGCATGCCTGCGGGCACGACGTCCATACGGCTTCGCTGCTCGGCTCCGCCATGATACTGAACCAAGTGCGCGCAAGCCTTCCGGGCAAGGTCAGGATGATATTTCAGCCCAGTGAAGAGCTGTTACCAGGAGGGGCCAAGCCGATGATTGACGCAGGCGCCCTTTCTACGGAGGTCGGCCGCCCGGCGCCGATTTCGGCATTCGCGCAGCACGTCCTGCACTCCCTGCCCGCCGGCACCATTGGTGTGCGCAGCGGAATGTTTATGGCGTCTTCGGACGAATTGTACGTAAACATTCAAGGCCAGGGCGGTCACGCGGCGGAGCCCCACCGGCTTTCGGGCGACGCCGTACTGGCGGCTGCCCACGTGATTGTCGCGTTGCAGAGTGTGATAAGTCGCCACAGTCCTCCAGATGTGCCCAGCGTGCTTTCTATCGGCAAGATTGATGCGCACGGCGCAACGAACGTTATTCCCAAAAGCGTAACTATGGAGGGGACATTCAGGGCCATGCACGAAGGATGGCGAAGCGAAGCGCACGGTATACTCTGTCGCGTAGCCCAAAGCACAGCGGCGGCCTATGGCGCTACCGCTACGGTAGACATCAAGACGGGCTACCCTGCGTTGTACAACGATCCAGATGCCGCGGCACTGACGCGCAGCGCAGCCCGGGAGTACGCAGGAGAAGCAAACACGCGGGACGCGGACTTGTGGTTTGCCAGTGAAGACTTCGCGTACTTCTTGCAAGCGGTGCCCGGTACGCTATATCAGGTTGGCGCCGGGTGCCCGCATTCAATTCATACGTCCCGATTCCTGGCAGATGACGCGGCGTTGTCGGTCGGCTCCGGCTTTATGGCCTATCTCGCATGGCGTTTTCTGGCGGCGCGTGTGGGCTCAGCGTAGTTGCATCCGCAATCAGCCCCGCTTTCCGAAGCCGCCTTCCAGTACTTTTTCTCGCCTTCACAGTCTGGATATGGGGCTTCCCTGAGGCAAGATCCGTAAAGCCTTTAATGAGGAAAAACCCGTATCCTTGTCGGTATCCGCCACTGGCAGCAAGCAGTATAAGACTTTGGAACAGCATTCATCAGAACAACTGGTTCCTAACCAGGCGGCAAGGGCATCCGATGTCAACGATACGGATACACAAAGCAGCGCTGAAGAAGCGGAATCGTCGTGGCGTAGCAGGTTTACGCTAAGAAATCTTCGGCTGGCGCCCCGGATCTTTATCGCCAACTCGGCGCTGCTTATTATCACGATTTTGGCGACCTCGATTACGCTGCTGGTCAACTCTTCGACATCGCTGCGCGACCAGACTAGCGACAATGCGGAGCAGCTGGCAAGGCTGATTGCAGGCAAGTACGGAGATATTGGCGAGATTTCCCTTGCCAGCGTGGCGAAAACCGTCGATGTAATTCTGGACGACCCCATGACGGCACAGGCCGCCATCGCGGCTTACCTGGTGGAGGCAGCTGAAGCGGCAGGATACGATACCTCTGCCGTCATTGACATCCTAACTTCCATTGCGGCGGAAACCGTACTTGACGAGTTCTGGATCACCGACACCACGGCATTCTCTTATTTAACCAACGTCCGCTACTCAGAGGGCGAGTTGGAGGGCGAATTGATTTATTTTGCTTTCCACCCTGATCCTTCGGAACAGCCGCAGGCATACAAGTTTTACCCGCTCCTCCATGCTCCCCCCGACTCGTTTGCAGTGGTAACTCAGCCTGCTCAGGTGCGTGAGGTTGACCAAAAGACATTCAAGTATGTCGGCGTCAACGGCACAGATCACCGCCGAATCGTACAGGTAGGCAATGAGCTCGTTTTTGGTAACCAAGAGCTCTTGCGGCAGTCCCATGCACGCGAACGCGCAGACGTTTCCGCCGTGATTGAAGGCAACTTGGGGCAACATATGCGAGTGAAGGGCACTATCCTGGACCACTTCATCGAGGCTGCCGAATCTGCTGGTTGGGATAGAGACTCCATCGAAACGGTATTCGCCACTTTGGTCGACAGGACCAACATCGGCGAAATCCGTGTCGCCACGCTGGATGGACGTATAGTGTACACAAGCATTCCAGCGGATGATAGACCCTTCTTGCCGCAGGTCGATACGCTGCGCAGCCTGCACCTGTTGGATCAGCAGTGGGTGGATCATCCAACCAGATCCGACAACGAGCATGGCACGGCATACAAGTACGTAACGGTTGCACGTGCGCATGGCAAGCGCATCGTGCAGGTCGGACTTGCCATTGAAAGCGCGTCCGGCAACGTGCTGTATACCGTTTACCAGGATGAAGCTAATTTCCTCGTCAGAGAGGGCTATCCTCAAGCCCTGTGGATTGTCAATCAAGACAATAACCTGGCGGCGGCCGCTCAGAGCGAACCGTTGCAGCATTTGGGTGGTGGCAATCTGTCGGCGTTTTTGGCTTTTGATTCCCTCGTGGCAGAGTCTTCAACCGCGCGAACGGTACTTGATAGCGCCATGACCCCTGGTAATCAGGACGTGATACGCAAGGCCAGGCTCGGGCTGCTTGAACCTGAGCAACGAGGCACATGGGTAGCCTCCCCTGTCAATATTGGGGAAGAGCGAATCGGGGGCGTCCTGTTCTTCGTAAACATGGATGAGATCGCCAAAAACGTTTGGGGCAAGGCGCGGCAGACCGCCTTGATTGCGATCCTTCTCTTGGCATTTACGGCGGCTGCCACCTATTTCGGAACCCAGCTGCTTACGCGCCCAATCGAGAAAATTGCCGATGCCGCCCACATGGTCGAGTCTGGCGAACAGCTCGACTACGAGCTCATCCGCCCGGTAACCAAGCGTAGCGATGAGATCGGGTCTCTGGCCCGCGTCTTTGAAGACATGGCAATTCAGGTCTTCAACCGCGAGGAGGTCTTGGAGGCACTAGTTTCGGAGCGGACGCAAGCCCTTCAGACAACCAACGCGGAGCTTCGTCAAGCTCAGCGAGTAATCACGCGCGACTTGGAGATGGCCAAGGTCGTCCAGGCTGCCTTGGTGCGGGAAGGCACGGTGGACTTCAAAACATTTACCGTCTGTGCCAGGATGGAGCCGGCACTGCGCGTCGGTGGTGATTTTGTCGACTTCGTTGAATTCACTCCCGGACATCTTTTTGTAGTGGTAGGCGATGTTTCAGGCAAAGGGGTGGCGTCCGCACTATTTATGGCCGCTTCGCAAGCGGCCTTGAAGTACGCCGTTGCGGAGGGCATTGGCACTATTTCGGACATTGCGGAAGAAGCTAACCGGCGACTTTGTAGCCAGAATCCTATGGACCTCTTTGTGACAGTAATCCTGGCCATAGTTGATCTGTCAACCGGGATGGTCGAATACGTAAGTGCCGGTCACGAGCCTCCCTATATCCTGGCCTCAGACGGTTCGCGCAACAACTTGCCGATGACGGGTGGCTTGGCCATGGGTGTACTGGATGACTTTCCCTACGAGAGTAAGACTATGCAGTTTATGCCCGGCGAAACGCTTGTCATGTATTCGGATGGCCTTACTGACATGGTCAACATGAGCGGCGAGCTGTTCGGCAAGAATAGGCTGGAGACCTCGATCGACGATGCGGGTAGCCGTCTTCCGCAGGATATCGTTGATAAAGTATGGTCGGATATTCTTACCTTTTCCGTTGGTACGGCACCGGCTGATGACATGACTTGCCTCGTACTACACCACAAGACTGATAACGGACGTGCCACAGAAGTTTAGAGTAACCCTACAGGCCCAGCTAGGCGAGCTGCGGACCTTAGCCAGCATGGTGGAGGCTTTCGGTGAAACCCATCATCTGGCAGACCGCACTACGTTTATTATGAACCTCGCGCTGGATGAACTGATTACTAACGTGCTCGTGCACGGGCAATTTGACGAGGGTGTTGAGCCCAGCATCGATGTTGAACTCAGCCTCAATGGCAATACGGCGTTGCTTGTCATCGAGTCGAACGACGTACAGTTCGATCCTACCCAGGAGACGAACCCAGATACGGAATCAGATCTACTGACCCGCGGGATCGGAGGCTTGGGTCTTCACCTGGTAAAATCCCAAGCATCTCGCGTATCATACGAATACGCCCGCGGGAAAAACCGGCTTACTATCGAATATGATGCACCGTAATCCAATTACTGTGCGCTTCGCTCCGAATCTAACCTAATGGAGGTAGCTAGGTGGCAAAGACACTTCACATCGCGACAGAGCACGTTGACGACAAACTGATCCTGACCCCTTTCGACCGTGTCGACAGCTCCGTTGCGCGAGATTTTGAAGATTTTGTTCACGAGCGCGTGACAGAAGGCAACATCAAGCTGATTGTGGACTTTTCCCGTCTTGGCTTTATTAGCAGCGCAGGCATGCGCGTGCTACTGATAAACGCGAAAAAGTTGCGAATTCGCGGCGGTGGAGGAAAGCTTGTTCTGTGCAACATGCGCGACAGCATCCGTGAGATTTTCAGCATAAGTGGCTTCGATCACATCATCACCATCTGCGGCACGCTGGAAGAAGCATTGGAAGCGCTGTAGAGTGAATGGTACGGGGCCAACACAGCTGCCCGTGCGGCCTTCCTTCTCCAATTAGGCGTAGCCAACCGCGTAGATTCCACCAAGTTCGCAGGCCCCCTTTCCAAGAATCTGCAATTCCGTAGCTAGGTCCGTATTCGTGCGGTAGCTTGGCACAATACTACGGCATTCGCCTCCCGCGTCCTGTAGGCCTGCACGCAAGGTGCGGTCCTGTGCCGTAGAAGGCGAGTTCAGTCCGGCAATCATTGCGCTGAAGCCACCACGGTCCACCCGCCACGCTGAGCGCTCCGCTTGGGCAGAAGTACCGGACCAAGAACTCACTCG